>NZ_RCVT01000009.1 GCF_016107325.1 Sphingomonas sp. MA1305 | reverse complement strand
ACCAACGCTAGGTAGAGCGCGATCGTCAGCCCGCACCCCAGCGCAAGCGCGGGCCAGAACCCCGCCCCGTGGCGCAGCAGCAGCGGGATGAGCAGAAACATCGGCAGCGATGGCAGGACGAACCAGAATGTCGCCTGCGCGTGAGCGGCCATGTTCGCGGTGTCGGGCTTCTCGTTCCACAGCCACATCATGCCCAGCATCGACACTAGGGGCAGCGACGCGACCAGCGCACCGAAGCCCGGGTAACGCTTTGCCAACGTCGAGGCGATGGCGATCAGGACGCCCGAGATTGCAGCTTTCAAAGCTAGATAGAGCATGTCGCACTTGGCGCCTTTTCGGTGTGCCCTTCTCATTTGGACGGGGTTTAGAGAAGCTTTTTTCGTTCTCTTTAAACCATCCCAATCGGGACGATCGCCGGGCTTAGCGTACGATTTCGACCATCCTCTCACCGGACCCCGCTATGGTCCGGTTTTTACGGGTGTGTGGGATCAGGCCGGATCATAGAGTTCGGCGAACTCGCGCTCCGCATAGTAGCGGATTTTCCCGACGACGAGCGGGTGCTGGCCTTGCCGCAGCAGTAGGAGATCGTCGGGGTTCATCCGCATGATTTCATCCGGCGTCGCCAGCCGGCGTGCGGCGACGTGGCCGCTGGCGCTTTCCGAGCGGGTGCCACCGCTGAAGATGCTCGCCGGGTTGGAGGTGCCGAAGGTCTGATATTCGATGGTGGTGTCGCCGATCGTGCGCGAGAGCATGTCGGCGGTGGCAAAGTCGTTGACCCCGAACGTCTGGATCACGCCGGCGTTGGACATGAAGGTGCCGGCGCGTTCGCCATAGGTGGCTTTGAGCTGGTGCATGTCCTGGAGGATCGGCCAGAGCTGCATCCCGTAACCAGCCATCAGTCCCATCGCGCGCTCCACCGGATCGAGGCGGCCGAGCGCGGCGAACTCGTCGAGCAGGAACAGCACCGGCTTGTCCGGCCGGGCAGGGGAGCGCGCCATGTCGGTGACGGCCTGGCTCACCAGCAGCCGCAGCCAGCGGGCATAGGTGTCGAGCCGGTCAGGCGGCAGGCACAGGAACACGGTGCCCGGCCGCTCCTTCAGGTCCGCGAACCGGAAATCGGACGCCGATGTGCTGTGCACGATGCGGGGACTGTCGAGAAAATGGGTGTGACGCTGGGCGGACGACAGCACACCGGCGGCCTCGCGATCGGACTTGCCGAGCTGGCGGTTGGCGGCGCGTGCGATCAGACCGTGCGCGCCGGTACTGGCCTGCATGTCGGCGAGCAGCGCGGCAAAGCCGGCAGGATCACGGGTGAGCTTGTCGCGCACCGTCGCCAGCGTAGCTTGGGACACAGGCTCATGGATGACGGTGTGCAGGATGACGCCGGCGATGAGCGCCTTGGCTTCCTCGTTCCAATGCGCCTCGCCCAATTGTCCCGGTGCGTCGTGGACCAGCGCGTCCGCGACCGTCTGTGCGTCTTCCGCGAGGTCCGGGCTGGCGGCATCGAGCCACGCCAGGGGGTTGTAGCGGGCCGCAGGACGCCCGGAGACGCCGAATGGGTCCAGACACCACACATCGCCCTTCCGGCTGCGCGTACGGGCCGTGACGCGGGCGTTCTCGCCCTTGGGGTCGATGCAGATCACCGAGCGGTCGAGCAGCAGCAGGTTGGGGATGATCGTGCCGACGCCCTTGCCCGAGCGGGTGGGCGCCATCGTCAGCAGATGCGCCGGGCCGTCGTAGCGCAGCAGTTTGTTGTTACGGCCCGATCGGCCGATGACGAGATCGCCCGAGCCTTCCAGCTTCGCCAGGTCGCGGCGATCGCCGAACCGGGCTGAGCCCAAGAGCGTGTTGCGGGTGCCGCCACGGCGGTTGAATTTCCAGATAGCGAACAGGACCAGGCCGGTGAGCAGGAACGGCACGTCGGTCGCGATCTCGCCGACGCCGAAGATGCCCTTGAGCCAGCTGTTGCTCGCCATCAGGACGACGAAGCCGATCAGCAGCGCCCATAGCGGCCCGATCCGCAGTGGCATCAGCAGCTCGCGCCGGCGGGCGTGATCGCCAATGCCGGATCGGCGTCGGGATGGCCGAGCAGCCTGAGCAGGATAGCCGTGGCGAGGGAAGGGGGCACTCGTTCGTCGCGCAGCATGTCGAACAGCGCGTCATCCTCGGCCGTCAGCGGTATGCCTTCGATCGCAAGGTTGGCGCGGGCGTCCTCGTCGTCCTCACGCCACATCGTATCTTCAGCCGAGTTGCCGCGCACATAGTCGAGGGCGCGGACTTCGCTCCGCAGCGTGTCGAGGTCGATCGTCGTCATTCGCCCGTCTCCCGTTCCGCTTCTTCCGCGTCGAACGCCCGCCGGCCGCGGCGCTTCCACAATGCCAGCGTGTCGTCGCCAGCCTCGCTCCTTGCCTTGCCGACCAACTCCAGCAGCGCACCGTAGATGGTCGCGCGATCGTCGTCGGCGAGATCGACCAGCCCGGCCTTCTGGACGAGGCCGCCCAGTTCGATCAGGTGGCGGGTGCGTTCGCGGCGTTGCACGACCCAGCCCCTGCTATCCGTTCGCCGTTGCCCCGCTTCCGTCCGCAGCGTCGCCGCGCGGTTCAGTTGCAGCGCCCGATCCGTCGATTGCAGCAGCGCCGCCACCCTTGCGCCCGCGCCGATGAAAGAACGCCGCGCCCTTCGCGCGCCATGCCTCCTTCGCGCTCGCATCCTTCGATCCGATCGCGTCGAGCAGCACGCCTGCGAGTGTTTCAGCATCGAGAGCGTCGGCACCAGTTGCGGTGACCAGCGCCCCGAGCTGTTCCACCCGCTTCGCCTTGAGCGCTTTGGCTTTGTCGCCGAGCGCCTTCAGCTCCGCATCGTAATCGCGCACCTTACGCATCGCGATCATCCTCGTCGGGTTCATCCGGCGCGGCAGGAATGTCCGACCACAGCAGCCCCGGCGTTCCGTTCGCATCGACGCCAGGCGGGGCCTCGTCGTTCCACAGGACGCGCCAGCCATAGACTATGCCGTCGTCGCTGGCATTCTCGTCCAGATCAAAGGGGTAATCATCAAGCGTGTCGACGCTGATCCCGAGCGCTTGAGCGACGTACGCATCGCGGCGTCGCTCCATCGCTTCCTCGTAAGCACGGCTCATCATGCTCTCCTTGTTCAGTCAGTTTGACAGAGCAGACGGGGAGCGCAAGCATAAAGCAGGGCAAGTCAGTCAGGAGATGCGAAGCAGATCGTGAGTGCGCGCTTATACGTCGTTGCCGACGTGCGCTCAGAAGTGCATGATGGCGGACGCGATGGCAATCTACCATTTCAGCGCCAAGGTCATCAGCCGAGCCAACGGCTCCAGCGCCGTCGCGTCCGCCGCCTATCGCTCCGCATCCGAGCTGCACGATGAGCGGCTTGGACGTAACCACGATTTCTCGAACAAGGCCGGCGTCATCCACTCCGAAGTGATGTTGCCGCAAGGCGCGCCGGAGCGTTTAAGGGACCGCACCGCGCTCTGGAACGAGGTGGAGGCCGGCGAGAAGCGCAAGGACGCGCAGCTCGCCCGCGAGGTCGAGTTCTCGATCCCGCGCGAGATGGACGAAAAGCAGGGCGTCGCGCTCGCCCGCGATTTCGTCGCCGAGCAGTTCGTGAAGCGCGGGATGGTCGCCGACCTCAACGTGCATTGGGACCAGGCGAAGGATGGCAGCCCCAAGCCGCACGCACACGTCATGCTGTCGATGCGCGACGTGGGGCCGGAGGGGTTCGGTCAGAAGAACCGCGACTGGAACAGCGGGGAGCTGTTGCAGGGCTGGCGCGAGGCATGGGCCGCCCACGTCAACGAGCGCATGGCCGAGCTGGGGCTGGAGGGCCGGATCGACCATCGCAGCCACGCCGACCGCGGCATCGAGCTGGAGCCGCAACACAAGATCGGCCCGGCCGGGATGCGCCGGCAGACACGCGGCGAGGATGCCGAGCGCGCCGACGATCACCGGCGGATTGCGCGCGAGAACGGCGAGAAGATCGCGGCCGACCCACGCATCGCGCTGGACGGCATCACCCGGCAGCAATCGACCTTCACCACCCGCGACCTTGCCACGTTCGCGTTCCGTCATTCGGACGGCAAGGAGCAGTTCGACCGGGTGATGGCGGCGGTGCGCGCCAGCCCCGAGCTGGTGGCGCTGGGGAAGGATGGGCGGGACCAGGACCGCTTTACCTCTCGCGACATGATCGCGACCGAGACGCGGCTGGAGAAGGCCGGTGACGAGCTGGCGCGCCGCAGCGATCATTGTGTGTCCGATCGCCAGCGTGCCGGTGCGTTGGACGCGGCCGAGGGGCGGGGGCTTGTTCTGTCGGACGAGCAGCGCGACGCCTTCGACCGCATCACCGGCCGCGATGGGCTGGCGTCGGTCGTCGGCTATGCCGGCACCGGCAAGTCGGCGATGCTGGGCGTCGCTCGCGAGGCATGGGAGCGCGAGGGCTACCAGGTGCGCGGCGCGGCCTTGTCCGGGATCGCAGCCGAGAATCTGGAGGGCGGATCGGGGATCGGGTCGCGCACGATCGCCAGCCTAGAGCATGGCTGGGCGCAGGGTCGCGACCAGCTCGGGCCGAAGGACGTGCTGGTGGTGGATGAGGCCGGCATGATCGGCACGCGCCAGATGGAGCGGGTGCTGTCCCATGCGCGTGACGCCGGCGCCAAGGTGGTGCTGGTGGGCGACCCCGAGCAGTTGCAGGCGATCGAGGCGGGCGCGGCGTTCCGGTCGATCACCGAGCGGCACGGCGCGGCCGAGATCACCGAGGTCCGCCGGCAGCGCGAGGACTGGCAGAAGGAGGCGACCCGGGCGCTCGCCACGGGCCGGACGGGCGAGGCGCTGGACGCCTATGCCGCGCACGGCATGGTCCAGGCGGCCGACACGCGCGAGGCTGCGCGGGCCGAGCTGGTGGACGGGTGGGATCGCCAGCGCCGCGCCCATCCCGACCAGTCGCGCATCATCCTCACCCACACCAATGCCGAGGTCCGCGAGCTGAACGGGGAAGCGCGCGATCGGCTTCGCGCCAACGGCGAGCTGGGCGAGGACGTGGCGTTCGCGGCCGACCGGGGTGCCCGCGACTTCGCGGCGGGCGACCGCCTGATGTTCCTGCGGAACGAGCGGTCGCTGGGGGTGAAGAACGGCACGCTGGGGACGATCGGCCGCGTCAGCCCCGAGGGCATGACGGTGCGGCTCGACGGCGGGCGCGAGGTGACGTTCGCGGCGAAGGATTATGCCGCGGTCGATCACGGCTATGCCGCGACCTTCCACAAATCGCAGGGCGTGACGGTCGATCGCGCGCATGTCCTCGCCACGCCGGGGATGGACCGGCACAGCGGTTATGTCGGGCTGTCGAGGCATCGCGAGGGCGTGCAGCTCCACTATGGCCGCGACGACTTCGCCGATCAGGGCAGGCTCGCCCGCGTGCTGTCGCGCGACCGCGGCAAGGACATGGCCGGCGACTATGCGCCCGATCGCAGCGAGCAGGACCACGCCCGCGCCTTCGCCGATCGGCGCGAGATCCGGTTCCCGGAACTCGCGCGCCAGGTGGTCGAGAAGGTCCGCGACAAGGCGCGCGGCATGTTCGCCGGGTTCAAGCCGAAGGCCACGCCGGAGCGGGCGGCATCGGCGGGGGGCGACCGCGCCGCGCCGATCGCCAGCGAGCGTGGCGATCAGGCCAGGGCAATCCGTGACTATGCCCGCGCAGCGGCTGACGTGGAGCGGATGCAAGACAAGGGCCTCCCGGTGCTGCCGCACCAGACCCAGGCTCTATCCCGTGCCGGCGAGGCGCTGGACGGCGTGCGGCCGGGGGCGGCCCGTGATCTTGCATCCGCCATGCGCCGCGATCCGAAGCTGATCGAGCAGGCGGCGCAGGGCAACACGGGCGGGGCGTCGCGCGCGATGGCCGAGGAACAGCGTGTCCGGCTCGACCCCGAGCTGCGCGCCGGCCGGTTCGTTGAAGGCTGGCAAACCATGCAGCGCGCCCATGCTGGCATGGAGCGCGCCGGCGACACCAAAGGCGCGGCAAAGATCCGCGAGCGGATGGAGAAGGCGGCAGGCGGGTTGCACCGCGATCCCCAGCTCGAATCCGCATTGCATCGCCGCTTGCCCGAGCTGGAGCTGAAGATGGAGCGCGGCCGGTCGATCGGGCAGGAACTGGCGCAGTCGATCGGCGGCGGGCGTGAGCGCGACCGCGGCATGAGCCTGTAGGAGAGCGGATGGCCGACGAGGACCGGAACGGCGACGACGCGGCGGCGGAAGCTTTCGAGGAATTGCGGGCGGAGGTGACGTTGCTTCGCCGCGCCGTCGAGCGGCTGGCGGCCGAACGCACCGAGCTGCCCCAGCCCAAGGACTACGACGAGACGCTGGGCCGGATCGCGCAGGCCATCAGCAAACTGTCGGAGCGGATGAACGTGCTGGCCGAGCGTCCCGGCATCACCATCACGCCCGAGGGCATCGCGCGCCAGGTCGCGGCGGCGGGCAGTACCGTCAGGGCTGAGGATCAGCGGACGATCGCCGCAGCGGGCAAGAGCCTGGAGGACGCGACCCGCGCGCTGCACGGCTATATCGCGTCGGCGCGGCGCGGCGACGAGCAGAACCGATGGCTTGCCTGGACGGCGATCGGCGCGGTCGCGTTCGGCATGTTGCTATGGGCGGCGTTCGCCGGCGCGGTCGCGCGCGCCGTGCCGGAAAGCTGGCTATGGCCGGAACGAATGGCGGCACGAACGCTGCGCCTCGACACTTGGGACGCCAGTCGCCGGCTGGCGGGTGTCAGCCGCCCCAAAACGTGGAACACGATGGTCCGGGGCGCGATCGTGATGCAGGACAATGAGGCAGCGATTGAACGATGCCAGCGCGCTGCGGCCAAGGCGCGCGAGGCGGTGTCCTGCACGGTGCGGATCGGACCCGGCGAGCAGCGCCGGGGGCAGTGACGACGATTTAGATGGTCGCTCGAAGGTCTATATACGCGATCCCTTGGGTCAGCTTGGCGCCCTTACGTGTGCCGGCGAAAACGACACCTTGGAAACCATGCTGGTGCGACGTAGCATTCGCCAATCGTGCCACTCTGTGGTGGTGGCGCGTTCATAGTGTGATTGCCGAGATGAAAGACAGGGGGGAAGCATGGCTTATCGTAATAAGACCTACGTTGCGTTCGCCAGTGAAAACATCAGCAGCTATCGCCTGATGGAAGCATGGCGGGAAAACTCGAAAATCGAGTTTAACTTTTTCGATGCTCATGATCTCTTCATATCCCGGGACACTAGTAAGCCGGAGACTATCAAACGAAATTTGAGGGAGCGCTTGAAGAACGCTAAACAGATTGTCCTTCTTGGGAGCAAAGACGCAAAAAGGAAGGGGGACGATGACGTGTCTTTCCTCGCACATGAGATAGAGGTTATAAAGGAGTTTAAGCTTCCTATTGTGGTTTCAAACCTCGATGGTGACCGAACCATAGATAGAAGCTTTATTCCAAATGCGTTATTGGATGTGGATTATTTTACCGTATCGACATCTTTCCAGCCTAAGATAATCATGCATGCTCTGGATAATTACGTATCCGAGTTCTCGGCAGGTAAGAAGACAGGGCCACACCAATATCCGGCGCAAACATACAGCGATCTCGGATTGTAGATGCCAATTCTAAGTGATTTGAGAACCTGGAGGTTTGCTAGGCACTTCTCAACGAAGTCCTTTGCCTCGTTTGGCGTTTTAGCGCTATTTCTACAGACTAGTAACGTGCTTTTTCCAAAGCTTACTACGTTTCAGGGTATGCCTGGACTGGTAGGTACGCTAGTTCTTTCAATAATCAGTGGGATAGTACTTTCGTGGCCTAGGCCTATAACGCAGCAGTATGACTCACCTAACACTAGAATTACTATAGCTAAGGGTGATTTGCTCGACGATAAGAGCCATCTCGTGATCGGCACGGTTGACACATTCGACACCGAACCTCCTACGATAATATCTAACGCAAGCCTTCAGGGTCAGGCGCTAAGTAAGCTATATGGTGGCGATCTCAAGCGTCTAGACAAAGAACTTGATAGTTCGCTGGTTGGCAAGACCGTTATCGGCAACATCCAAAAAGATGGAAAGCAAGACCAGTATGGTATTGGTACAGTCGCGACTTTGAAGCATGGACCGAGATTGTTATTCTTCTTGGCTTACTGCGAAATGGATGCGAACAACAACGCGCATTCCACGCCGGATAAGCTGTGGGCAAGCCTCAGCATGCTTTGGGATGAGATATCTCGCCAAGGTAACGGCGGCACGGTTGCGATGCCAGTGATAGGCGGGGGGCAGGCCAGACTTTCTAGTGTTATGCCAGCTCAGGATGCAATACGTTTCACGCTTCTTTCTTTTATGTTTGCGTCCCGCAAAAGTAGAATCTGTGATGAGCTGCGGATCGTTGTCAGGCCCGTTGATTACGAAAAACTGGATCGGCTCGGATTACAGTCCTTTCTATCGTCGTTGCGTTCGTCATGACAAAACCTAGCTATATACAGCTTCCCGAGAACGACAGCTGTGCGTTCTGCGCGTATTTGCGGCATGAAAGACCCTATACAATCCTGTCACGAACCAAGGACACGGCAACATTCGTCACTCGCGAACAAAGGGGTAAGCCTCACCTACTTGTTCTGCCAATCAGGCATGTGCCTACTATAATCGAACTAACTGACGCAGAGGCCGCCGCTGTTGCGATAGCGGTACGAGAGGCCGCGATATTAATCGACCGTGCTTACGCCAAGCCAGGAATTGCAGTCTGGCAAAACAATGGTGTCCCAGCCGGACAAGCGATTAGCCATGTCCATTTCCATGTTGCGGGCACACTTGATGGCGGCGGGACTGAATTCGGCAAGGTAGAAGAAATATCGGTCGAGGAAACGGATAAAATAGCGGAAAGGCTACTCGCCAAAGCACCTTGAGAACGTCTCGCGCTGGAGGCACCGGTGTCACAACCGTTCGGTTATGACACTGCACCGGCGATCTTTCTGTTCTGCCGGTCAGCCCCTCGACAGTCGGCTTAAGCGGCGAGGCAGATCGGCCGCAACCTTGTTTCGTTGATGCGGCTGCACCTTCTTCCACGCACGGCATTCTTCCTTGGTGCGCCCGCATCCACGGCACCAACCGGTACGGCCGTCGAAGCTGCACAGCTCCACGCAGGGCGATTTCATGGTGAGACTACTTCGACCGTCAGGTGCGCCAGTTCGTGCACCGGCTTCAGCCGATCGCGGATTGCGGCACCGCTGACGCCGAGATCGGCGACGACCCCGACGATCGCCGCGTGAGCCTCCGGACCGACGCGCCAGACATGAAGGTCTGCGATCCGTGCATCGCCCCGCGCCTCGACCAGCTCGCGCACTTCATCGGCAACATGCGCGTCAGTTCGATCGAGCAGGACGGCCGCGGTGTCACGCATTAGGCTCCACGACCAGCGGGCGATGACGATTGCGCCGACGATACCCATCACCGGGTCCATCCAGACCCAGCCCAGATACCGGCCCGTCAGCAGCGCGGCGATGGCGAGAACCGAGGTAAGCGCGTCGGCGAGGACATGGATGTAGGCCGAGCGCAAATTGTTGTCGCCTTGGTGAGCGCCATGCCGATGCCCATGATGATCGTGGCCGTGCCCGTGGTGGTGACCGTGCCCGCCCGACAGCAGGAAGGCGCTGGCGATGTTCACCGCAAGGCCGACAGCGGCGATGATCGTGGCCTCCCCGAACTCGACCTTGATCGGCTGGAAGAGCCGCAGCACCGACTCCACCCCGATGCCAAGCGCAATCAGGCCCAGCACCATCGCCGATGCGAAGCCTGCCAGATCGCCGACCTTACCCGTGCCGAAGCTGAAGGTCCGATCGTGCGCGTGCCGCTTGGCATACGAATAGGCCCCAGCCGCGACCGATAACGCGCCAGCGTGTGTCGCCATGTGGAAGCCATCGGCGAGCAGCGCCATCGAGCCGGTGACGTAGCCGGCGATGATTTCGCCCACCATCATCACCGCCGTCAGCACCACCACCCAGCGGGTGCGCCGCGCATTCTCGTCATGCGCCGCACCCAGGAACACGTGATCGTGTGCGTAGGTGTTCAGTTCGGGAACAGTCGCCATCGTCGGTCCTACTTCGAGTAGCGGCGGATGACCGCCAGCAGTTCTTCCGCGCCGTCGTGGCGCTCCTCATCAGTGAGACCAGCGCGTGAGACGTGCGCTTCGAGATGCTCGGCGATGATTTCGTCAAGCAGGCCGTTCACCGCGCCCCTGACCGCCGCCACCAGGTGCAGCACCTCGGTGCAGGTGGAGCCGGAGGTCAGCGATCGTTCTACGGCACCGACCTGTCCGGCGATGCGCTTCACCCGTGCCACTAGGTCAGCATTTGATGATGTAAGATGAGACATACGGATACCCCCTACCCCTATTTTCAGTGCGAGGTAAAGTGTTTGTGCTTGTGCACTGGTGTCACAACCGTCCGGTTGTGACACCAGCACCCTGCCCCAGCTTTTCCAAGGGTTTGCAGGTGTCAGAACCCCGTGTCAGAATACATGCATGGAAATCGGCTATGCGCGGGTGTCCCGCGGCGACACCCAAGACCTTGCTCCGCAGCTTCGTGCGCTGACCAACGCAGGGTGTGATCCGATCTATCAGGAGGAAGCGTCGGGCGGTCAGGCCGATCGGCGCGAACTGGCGCGCGCGATCGGTGCATTGACGCCCGGCGACGTGCTGGTGGTGTGGAAGCTCGACCGGCTGTCCCGTTCCCTCCGCGACCTCCTTTTCACGCTGGAAGCGATCACTGCCGCCGGCGCCGGCTTCCGGTCGCTGACAGAGGCGATCGACACCACCACCGCGCCAGGTCGGTTGATGACGCAGATGCTGGGCGCGTTCGCCGAGTTCGAGCGCGCCATGATTCGCGAGCGGACCATGAGCGGGCTGGCCCATGCGCGCAACGCCGGCCGCCATCTTGGTCGCCGGCCGAGCCTTACCGGCCAGCAGCGCGCCGAGATCATCGCCAAGGCGGAAGCCGGCCAAGGCTCCCCTGCCCAGCTCGCCAGCCTGTTTCGCGTGTCGCGATCGACCGTGCAGCGTGTGTTGCGTGAGCATCGCGCGCGAGGTGCTGGTGAACGGGGGCGTCAGGGCAACGCGCTAGCCTCGCCAACCCTAACTGATTAATCCGCGCTCCCACCCGGGCATCGGCAGTTATTGCATCGATTTATCCGCGCTTCTCGACTTCATTTCTTCTCACTTGAACCTGCCTGATTTGCCGCCATCCTTTCCCGATCAGATGAAAGGATCGACCATGAGCAGCAACAAGCGAACCCGCGGTCGCCCCCGCGGCACAGGGCTGGACGACAGCCCCACGCTCAGGAAGGTGGCTGACATGCTGGCGGCAGACCCGTCGCTCAAGCCGACCACGGCCATCAAGCGCGCCCTCGACAAGCCAACCGAGACGGCGGTGCGGCGGCTGCAAGGCAAGTGGCAGCACCAAGGAACACGCTATCTTGCCGACGCCCAGGCCCGGCGATCCGCGGTGTCCGTGCCTGCACGTCGGGCGAGCACACCCTACTCTCCGCGCACCGCTCGCCAGATGCTGGAGGCGCACCGGCGGATGCAGGACGCGCTGGGTCCATCCATGCGCGCCGCGCAGGAATTGGCCAACAGTCCCAGGTTCATAGCGGCGCAGGAGGCGGCCCGCCGTTTGCAGGAGAGTCCGGCCTTTCGTGCCGCGCAGGAGCTGGTGAACAGCCCCGCTTTCCTGGCAGCGCAGGAGGCGGCCCGTCGGATTCATGAGAGCCCTTCCATGCGGGCGATGCGTGAACTGCACGAGAGCCCGACCTACCGTGCCATCCGGGATGCGCAGGCCGAGATGAGCAGGATGCTGGGCGGCTACTGATGGCCAAGTCGAGCGGTGCCTGACATGCCGGGAGCGCGGCGGCGCTCCCGGACATGCGTTACATCGTCAGTTTGTGCGGCGGGGTGCCCGATTGAGTGCCCATCCAAAAACTGTAAGAGCAACGGTGATAACCGCACCCTTAAGAGTTGGACTACCTAGAACGATTGTAACTGGAATAATAAAAGTCATAATGTGTTTTCCTTAATACCATAGGCAAAAGCCTTCTTTTGTTTTCAAAGAACAGTAATGGCCGTGTGCCGTTACTGTGGACCAACAATACTGCGGGGCCACCAACGGCGTCCATATCTTTTTTCGGGGTTGCTCCCGCACCGGCGCGAACCGCCGGCGTCACGTCAGTCGGTCAGCAACGGACAGGCGTGCGCAACGCGACCGCCGTTGTCTCAGGCTGGTTTGTAGATCGCTTGCCTGCGGCCGAGCTGCCAGCAGGACAGATCGCCGCTATCACCCGCGACCATCGCGAGCGTGCGGCCGTAGTGATCCTCGCCGGCCCGCTCGCAGCCGCCCGCCAGCATGATCGCAGCGATGCCGGCAAGGTATCGCACTGGATCAGAGCGGCAGCGGTATCTGGTTGGCGTCGTGCACGGGCGCTGGTGCCTCCAGCTTTTCAACGATCGCCAGCGACAGCGCCTCGATCGCGCGCTCGCGATAGTGTGGATCACGCATCGACAGCCCAAGCCGCGCAAAGGCGGGAGCCGAACGGATGGCGGCAGAGACAGACTCGGGGCTGACACTTGGCATAGCCGCAGGAGAACATATAAGGAACGTATGAGGCAAGCAGCTTTGCGATGAGCGGCTAGCAGGGAATGCCGAGTGGTTCCTTTTTGTTCTTGCCTGAAGGGAATCGCAGCGTCATTGTGGCACAAATCTTCCCAGAGGTGCCGCTTGCCATCCGTATCCGAGTTTTCCCGTCTTCGTACCAGCGCCGGCATCAGCGTAGATGCCCTTGCCGACTTGGCGGGTTTTTCCCGCAGTACGGTTTATCGTTGGGAGCGCGGGCTGACGCGGCCACGCCGGGCGGCCGTGAAGCTGCTCGACACGATGATCCGCGATAGTCGAGCGGCGAAGCCGCAGACGAAATCGCCGGGCAAAGCCTTCCGTTTCATCGACCTGTTCGCCGGTATCGGCGGCCTGCGCCGCGGTTTTGATGAGTATGGCGAATGCGTCTTTACCAGTGAGTGGGACAAATATTCGCAGGCCACCTACCTCGCCAACTACGAGTGCGAGCATGAGGTCGCCGGCGACATAACCAAGGTGGCGGTGGAGAGCATCCCGGCACACGACCTGCTGCTGGCTGGCTTCCCGTGCCAGCCCTTCTCAATCGCCGGGGTGTCGAAAAAGAACGCGCTCAACCGGCCGCACGGCTTCGCCGACGAGACGCAGGGCACGCTGTTTTTCAACGTGGCGAAGATCATCCAGCACCACCGCCCGCGGGCGTTCCTGCTGGAGAACGTCAAGAATCTGGTCAACCACGACAAGGGCCGGACGTTCGAGGTCATCCACCGCACGCTGACGGCCGAGCTGGGCTATCAGGTCCATTGGAAGGTCATCAACTCCAAGGCGTTCGTGCCCCAGCAACGCGAGCGCATCTTCATTGTCGGCTTCCGTGACCCGAACGATTTTACCTTCGCGGACCTCGTGCTGCCCGACATGCTCAACGGACCAAAACTCGGCACCATCCTGCATCCCGAGGACGGCACCGAGGAGCTGGACTCCCCTTACACCCGTGGCAACATCGCTTCGGTGTCGGAGAAGTACACGTTGACCGATCACCTGTGGCGCTACCTCCAGGGATATGCCGACAAGCACAAGGCAGCGGGCAACGGCTTCGGGTTCGGGCTGGTCGGACCGAACGACGTCGCCCGCACCCTGTCGGCACGGTATTACAAGGACGGATCGGAAATCCTTGTCGAGCAAAAGGGAAAGAACCCCCGCCGGCTGACGCCGCGCGAGTGTGCCCGGCTGATGGGGTTCGATGAACCTGATGGCCGCGACTTCATCATTCCCGTGTCCGACACGCAGGCCTATCGCCAGTTCGGCAACGCCGTCGTGGTGCCGGTAGTGAAGGCGGTCGCCGAGCATATGCTGCCGTGGCTTGTCGATCGCGCCGAGATCGCGCCGGAACGGCTTCAGCGGAAGCTGGCGCTTGCCGGGTGATATAGTCGATGCGGCGACGCGCAGCCGCATGATGGCCGGGATCAGGGGGAAGGACACCAAACCCGAACTGGTGGTGCGGCGCGGCCTTCATGCCCTCGGTTTCCGGTTCCGGCTCCACGATCGCGCCCTGCCCGGCAAACCCGACATGGTGTTGTCACGGTGGCGCGCAGTCATCTTCATTCACGGCTGTTTCTGGCACGCGCATGACTGCCCGCTGTTCCGCTGGCCGGGCACCCGGCAGGATTTCTGGCGGCAGAAGATCGGGCGCAATCAGGAGCGCGACGCCGAGGTGGAGGCTGCGCTTGACCATGCCGGATGGCGCGTGCTGAAAATCTGGGAATGCTCGATGAAAGGTCCCGGCCGGATCGGGGCGGATGCCGTCATGCCACTCGCGGCCGACTGGCTCCGCTCCGATCGGAAGCAGGGTGAGATCAGGGGGACGCTGCGTGCCGGTGGGTGATCTTGTCGAGTGGCTGGACGAATATGGCGGCCCGGGCTTCGTCTGGTACGTGAAACGCCTGTCGGGCAACGACACCTTGGCGAACGAGAGCCATCAGGCCGGCCCCTACATCCCGCGTGAGGTGCTGTTCCCGATCTTTCCTGCACTCAACCGCAAGGACGTGAAGAACCCTGACGTATGGTTCAGCCTGTACGTCGATTCCCATGCCGACCACAGGGAGGTGAGAGCGGTCTGGTATAACAACCACTATCACGACACGACCGCCAAGCGCGGCCGTGATGAAACGAGGGTCACGAACTTCGGGGGTGGGGCGTCTGCGCTGCTCGATCCGGAAAGCACCGGTGCGCTGACCATCTTTGCATTCCGCAAGGTCACGCCGCCCGAGGTGGCCGACTGCCATGTCTGGGTTTGCCGGCACGAAACGGAAGAGGATCTGGTTGAGGATCGCGTCGGTCCGGTTGAACCAGGCAAATGGCTGCTGTGGCCGCCGGCGCAGGGCGGATTGCTCGGCCTGTTGCAGGGGCCGCCCGTGCGGGCGAACTGCTGGCTCGCCGACGATGAAATCCCGGCGGCATGGCGGACGAAGTTTCCGTCCGGCGTCGACATCATCCGCAAGGCCGTCGAGCTGCGCGCTGACGCCGGCCTCGATCCCGACAAGCGGCTGATGCGTCGCCGTGATTGCGAGTTCGAGATTTTCCGCAGCGTCGAACAGGCTATCGAGCTGCCGCACATACAGGCCGGGTTCGCGTCGGTGGACGACTTCATCGCCCGTGCTCAGACCGTTCTCCAGCGCCGTAAGGCGAGGTCCGGCCGATCGCTGGAATTGCATACCCGCGCGATCTTCATGGAGGAGCGGCTGATCGAAGGAACACACTTCGCCCATCAGCCCGAATCCGAACCCGGCAAGCGGCCCGACTTCCTGTTCCCCTCCGTTGCCGCCTATCGCGACGCCGATTTCCCTGCCGACCGGCTACGGATGCTGGCGGTAAAGACGACGTGCAAGGACCGCTGGCGGCAAATCCTCAACGAGGCCGATCGCATCCCTGCCAAGCACCTGCTGACCTTGCAGGAAGGTGTATCCGAGCCGCAGTTCCGCGAGATGACCAATGCGGGCGTGCAGCTCGTGGTGCCTGCCGGCATCGCCGATACATTTCCAAAGGACGTTCGCCCGCACCTCCAAACGCTGGAGAGCTTCATCGGCGATGTGCGCCTGCTGCCGATCGGGGGCTGACGTGACGCGCCTCAACCATGATCGTCCGCAGCTCCGCTGGATGGACAATCTCCGGCGGGAGCTGGGCCACTTGCCGGTCGATGTGCCCGAACGCGCCATCGCCCACGATTGGCCCCCATTCCTTCGTCCGGTTGCAGCAAGTCCATCGGCCTTGCGGGCGCTGTTTGGCCTCATTGAAGCTATAGACGAATGGTTTGCGGGTACGGGGCAGATTTCCCTTACCGAGCAGCCGCCGCATGTCTCGACAGCTTTCGACGCATTTGCCCGCAGCAGGGTCCACCACCCCTACGACCCGCGTTTTTCCGGGCTGGACTGGCTCGAAGCGGGCGATGGCGAGCCCCCCGCGCGGGGGGACTTTCGCCATGCTTTGGTAACTTTGCTGAATGTATCGGCCCGCCGCGCCTGACGGCTCAGGCGCGGATCGTAATTTCGATAGCGGTTTCGGGCACATTGAACGTTGCTGCCAAGCCCGCCTTCGCCGCGGCGATCGTCAGGCTGGCAGGAGCATTGTCCCCGGCCCGATCCACCGTAAAATCCTCGACCTTCTTGAAGTCGAGCGCCTTGAAGTCACGCACCTTGCCGTCGTCGTCCGTGTAGTCGCTGTCCTTCCAATAGGCGACCGGGTTGCGCGCCCCTCCCCACTCATCCTCCCAAGTCACGAGTGCGTAGTGGCTGATGAGTATTTTGTAGCGACCCGCCGTCTCGGTAGAGGCCACCACGTCTGACACCTTGCCGACGAGAAATGCGGACCCGTGCGGTTCCGGGCCTTCAGGCTGATCGTTCGCATTGCGGCATACCACCAGATAATCGCACCTTGAGGCGCGTACCCGATCCAAAGCCCAAGATTGCGACCCCCCGTCCGCCAAAATTGTCTCAACCGACTTCGACGTGAACACCGCTACAATGTCGCTCATGGATACCTCCCTGTTAGTATCGCCATCTATGCAATAAAAACGGCAATGTATCAATATAGTTCCCGCGATGTATGGCTGGGAGCCGGCGTGGCAGTTTCGGCTGGCTGCGGCCCATCGCCCTGCGAGTGACGACCACCCTAGAAAGCGCCGGCGTGGCTGTGATGCGACGCCGATAGAGGGAGGAGAGCGCCGTCGTCGTTCTGCCGGGCAACGCCTTAACGTCGTTGGCGCGGCTCGCTATCGTGCGACGTGCTTTGTCTTCATCCTCATTGCCCGGCGGCCTCAAACCCGCTGAGCTGGCAGCAACTGGTCGATAATCCTGCCCTTGGCTTGCAGGCGGGGACCAAGGCCGCGGCAGCGGCGTGGCTGAATGCGCATTTTCCCAATGGCCCCACAGTGCCGCCAAGTCCGGTGCTGAACCTGCTATCCCCGTGGCAGGCGCAGCAGATACCGATGCCCAAGGCAGCGTTTGACCGGCTTCTCAGGGTGTGTCCCTGCCTCTACAACCAGATCAAGATACCCTCGTCCGCAAGGGCCATTGTTCACTTCTGCGAGCTTACCCTTGGCACGCCTATTACGTCAGCAAATGTGCATGACGCCTTCCTCATACAGCATCCGCATAAGGGGCCAGGCTTTAATCCGGGTCCGGCCATGCCGTGCGGAGCTGGCGGGGCGATCATGGAATCGCTTTGCAGCGAGGTTCTAACGAGCGCCGGCATCCCTGCCATGTTCACCGACGCTACGGGATGGCCGATATGGAAAATGCCGGGCCATGTTCTCATGAACAGCGGCAAGATGGCATCCTTGCAGGCGCTGGGCGATATTCTGATACCCTGTGCCCCGACCAACCTGGTGATATCGATCAAGAGCGAGGTCGCGCGCGAGCGGCTGTTGTATTCCGCCAATTCGATCGAAGGGGTCGGTTTCGGCTTCTTCAAGGAGCCGGAGGAGTTCTGGACCAGCTCCAGAATGAGCCTCTACAAGCGTATGGGCTTTTCGGCGATCTATATGCCCGACGCGACCCACGCGGCAGTAATGAACCGCGTTCTGGCAGCGGGCGATGCGCGGCACGCCGTCAACATCAACGGAACGGACCTGTACCGCCCACTTTCGGTCTTTGGCGACGACATGAACCGGGTCGTTGGACGATCCAGTGCCCTGCTCTGACACAAAGAGGCTAAGCGACTAAGCTAGTAAGCGAATAAGCCAGTAAGCAGGATTTACGCGTCCGTTCCGGATCGCGCTCTATCTCCGCTTCGCTCCGATCGAGCCGCTTGCAGCGTCTCGCCCCATGCGGGTGACGATCGCTCGCGCGAGCGGGCGCGGGCACGCCCGCCGAGCGACGCCGGCGACGCCGGCGACGTAGGTTTGTCGGGGAGGGGAAAGGGGAGCGCCGCCCCCCTCTCCCAGCAACGGCAATCAGCCGGGCCGTGGCTCCTCCGCTTCGCTCCTTGCGCCCGCACCACCCCAGCAGATTCCCGCTGCCCCCTCACCCCCCGCTGTTCGCCACGAGGCAGGGCCGATGGCCGAGGGCCATCGCCCGATGGCGATGCAAGGAAGGAAGGCGGGACATGGATCACGACAATCGCGAGAGCTGGCTGAACCGCGTGGCGATCGGCATGGCACCGTTGTTCGAGGTGCTGGACGCCCCCCTGCCTTCCCGCGTTCGCGTCGCGATCGGCTTTACCAGCCGCGGCGCGCGGGGCCGCGCAATCGGAGAGTGCTGGGACAACCGTTGCAGCGGTGACGGCCATTTCGAAATCTTCATCCGGCCGGACCTGGCCCACGCCCCCATGCGATGCCGGCGCAGATCGCGGCGATCCTGGCGCACGAGCTGGTCCACGCCGCGGTCGGGATCGCCGCCGGGCATGGGAAGGCGTTTAAACGGGTCGCGATTGGCCTGGGTCTGGTCGGCAAGATGACCGCCACCACGCCCGGCGACGCCTTCCTCGCTGCGGTTGCGCCAATCCTTGCCGCTGCCGGCCCCCTCCCCCATGCCCGGCTCGACACCGGCGGCGAGACGACGCGGCCGAAGAAGCAGGCAGCGCGGTTGCTCAAATGCGAGTGCGCGACATGCGGCTACACCGTGCGAACCGCGCGCAAATGGCTGGAGGAAGTCGGCGCGCCGCTATGTCCCGCCCAAGGGCACGGCGCGATGCGTCACGATCCACTCGACGCCGACAGCGATACCGAATGCAACGACTAAGACACTTTACGACTAAGCGGCTAAGCTGCATAAGTCGCTTAGCCGCTTAGTAGGGAGCAGCAGCTATGCAGGTATGGGCGATCATCGCGCAGAAGGGCGGGCAGTCCAAGACGACGCTATCGACCGGCTTCGCGGTCGAGGCGGCGAGGGAAGGGGCATCCGTCGTGATCCTCGATGCCGACGATCGGCAGGGATCGGCGCTCTACTGGTCGGAGCGCCGCGACGACGACGACGTGACGGTGAAGGACAGCAGCGTCGCCGGCCTGCCGCTCCACGTTTCGCGCGGGCGGGGCAGCGGCAAGATCGATCTCATCATCATCGACACGCCGGCGAACTCCAAGGACATTGCCATGCTCGCAGCCGAGCAGGCGGATTTCGTCATCATCCCCGTCGCGCCGCGCGGCCTCGACGTTCATTCGGTGTTGCAGACGGTCAAGCAGGTGCAGCAGGCCGGCACGCCGTTCGCCGTCATCCTCACCCAGGTTCCACATCAGGGCGGGGAGGGGAGCGAGGCCAGCGCCGGCTTCGCGGCCAAGGGCGTGACGCTGTTCGACAGCCGGCTCCACTATCGCAAGGACTTCTACAAGGCGACGCCGCTGGGGCGCACCGCGGCGGAGACGGAGCCGGACAGCAAGGCGGCGGCCGAGCTGCGTTCCGCGTATGCAGAGGCTAAGCGACTAAGCGGCTATACGACTAAGCCAGTAAGCGAGGCGGCATAATGGCGCGCAAGCCTTCCGCGCTCGCCGGCATCTTCGATGACGAACCCGTGGAGCCGGCCCCAACTCCCGTCGCCGACACCGCACCGGAGCCGCGTCCGGCAGTGTCGCCGCGCCGATCGCGGCAGACGGCCGACGCACCTACCCCGGCCGTGCCGGCACGGCGCAGCAGTCACCCGGGCAAGAAGCCGGTGCTGATCCACATTCCCGAGGACATGCATCGCGCTCTCCGCCAGCTCAGCGTCGAGGAGGGCGGGGAGCCGCTGACTGTCATCACTGAGCGGCTGCTTCGCCAGTATCTGGTCAAGCGCGGTCACACCCGGTT
Source organism: Sphingomonas sp. MA1305 (assembly GCF_016107325.1). Classification (GTDB taxonomy): domain Bacteria; phylum Pseudomonadota; class Alphaproteobacteria; order Sphingomonadales; family Sphingomonadaceae; genus Sphingomonas. The sequence continues at coordinate 5,842 of NZ_RCVT01000009.1, read as the reverse complement.
CGCGCCGTGAGCAAGCGGCGCGATCCCAACCCCGAGTTCGACCTGTTCATCCCGGCGCTGGGTGACCTTCCGCTCCGCGACCAGCGCGAGGTCATGGAGCGGCCGTTCTTTTCGCTCCAGAAGCGCAAGCGGTTGAAGCCGATCGAATACAAGAGCCCGGACGGCGAGGCGTGGGTGCGCGTACAGGCGATCCCCGACTACGGCATGGCGACGATATGGGACGCCGATATTCTGATATGGGCGGCGTCCACGCTCAATCGCATGAAGCAGCAGGGACTGAACGACCTGCCCCGCACGCTGACGACCACGCCCTATGATCTGTTGCGCGCGATCAAGCGCAGCACCGGCGGCCGGGACTATCAGGAATTGCAGGCGGCGCTCCTCCGGCTCCAGACCACCAGCATCACGACCTCAATACGAGCAACGAAGCGCCGGCAAAAGGCTGGCTTCAACTGGCTGGATAGCTGGACGTTCGACACCGACGCCGACACCGAACAGCCCCGCGGCATGACGCTGACCCTTTCCGATTGGGTCTATGAGGGGATCGTCAACGAGAAGTCGCTGCTGACCATGCACCCCGACTATTTCCTCCTGTCCGGGGGGCTGGAGCGGGCGCTGTATCGCATTGGACGCAAGCACGTCGGATCGCAGCAGGGTGGGTGGGTTTGCCGCGTTGAGCTGCTCCGTGACAAGACCGGCAGTGATGCTCAGCCCAAAGAGTTCAACCGGATGCTTCGCCGCGTGATCGAGGCCGACCAGCTTCCCGACTACACGATGGCGCTGACGGAGACGGCAGACAGGAGCCCCGCGGTATTGTTCAAGCGGCGCGGCGAGGCCGAGGCGCTGGCGCTTGCCGAGAAGATGCGGGCCGAGGAGGAGCGACGCGCGCGCTTCGACGCCGATCGCCAGCGTACCGAGGAGGTGGATGCCCGCATGGATCAGCTCGCCGGGCGGCGCTGACTATCGGGGTTTCACACACCGCAAGACCGAATATCGGGGTTTCACCCACCGGCGTGAGTCGACCAATCTGCGTTGAGGCAATCCGCTTGATGCCGCCCCAGCCACCTGTCTGTGGATAACCGATCCGGAAAGCTCCATTTCAGGATCGGTTGGCTCGGGGTTTCACCCACCATTGCTTCGGGGGATCACCCACCGCACTATCGGGGGATCACCCACCGAATCACGGGGTTTCACCCACCAGGCAGGTCTGGAAAGCCGCAGGAATCCTCACTTTTTCGACTCATTTTTGAGCCTTAACCTTCTTAACGATTCCTATTTAACAGAATCATTTAACCGCAGCACTCGGTTCAACCAGCAACAAAAGGGCATGCGGAATTGGCCAAAAGGCCAATGCGTCTTTGATGCGTGCCGGCTAACGCCGTCACAGAAGCGACCTGTCGGCCGCAGGCTTCCGGGAGAAGCCAAGCCGATCCGGCGGTGTGTGACTGTCGGCGTCGCGCAGGTTGAGAGGCGGAAAGGGCGCTATCCCGACGGCTATGGGGTCCGGTGAGAGGATGGTCGAAATCGTACGCTAAGGGTCCGCCGTTAGCGTGTCATTCCGCCCCGAGCCGGGACCGATTAGGGCGCATAGATCGCGTGACGGGTTAGGTGACACCGTTCGATGCCGATCGAGATAGACAGGCGCTCCGTCACGCATACGCACGTTTGCGGAGCGTCCCGTTTCTCCATCTTCAACGCGCCATTTCGGGAAAACCCATTCGGGAACAGATTTTGGGAAAACCGGGCAGTCACGATCCGCGCGATCAGCGCATACTCCCCGGCTGTCTCGCTATGGGTTCCCAATCAGGAAAATTGACCGGGGTCATGGCCGAACCTCAGCCATGCTTGTTGTTCATTTTGTTGAGAGCGCTCCGCAGGCTGCGAGCCAGCTTGCCCGCGTCGTCGTTCGCCCAGAAATGCATGAAGAACAGCCGCGGCTCGTCGTTGAGCATGTGGTTGTGAAGCGCGGTGACTTCGATCCCGCCGGCGCGCAACGCGCGCAGCACCGGATCGACCTCGCTCGCGACCATCACGAAGTCGCCGGTGATCGCCGCCTTGCCGTTGCCGGTGGGCTGGAAATTGATCGCGGTCGCCGTTCCCATTGACGCCGGCGTTTCCATACCTCCGTCCATTTGCCGCTCGGCCCGGGGGAAGCTGTATTGAAGGACACCGCCGTTCGGCTTGCCCTTCGCACCCAGCGCTCGATCGAGTGCGGCGGTGTCGAGGTCGATCGGAGGCGACGACCCCGCCCCGGCTGCGGGCGGTTGCGAATCCCGTGACGGCGAGGCGAGCGGGGTGGCGCTGACGGCAAGCGCCTGACGCAGCGCCGTCGCCAGCTTCACCGGATCGCCGTGCCCCGAGACGTGCATATACATGGTCGCCGGCGCCGATCGCAGCAGGTGATTGTGGAGTGCGGTGATCGTGAAGCCCGAGGCCAGCAGCCGGCTCATCACCGGGTTCACCTCCTCGTGCGTCAGCACCAGGTCGCCCATGACCATCGTCTCGTCGCCCATTGGCTGGAACGCCGCCCAGGAGCCGAGCGCCAGCGCCGGCTTGATCGCCACGCCGTCGAGCGTCACCTTGAGGTCCGAGCGCGGGAAGCCGTAGCGATGCACGCCGCCAGCCTGTTCGGTGCCCGGCCGCCCCAACGCGCGATCGACCGCCGGCCAGTCCGGTGCGGCCGATGCCGGAGCCGCAATGCCGAGGGTCAGCGCCCCGGCCAACAGGATCGTCTTCAACATATGCGTCACTCCTTCCTGAGTCGTCAAAGGCCGACGAACAGGGTCGCGCTCAACACATGGTTGGTGCGATCCTCGCCGCGGCGGAAGACATGCTGGTTGAGATAGCCAGGTTCGAGGCGCATCCGCTTCGCCACCGGGAAGCCGACCCCAATGAAGGTGCGCCACTGGTCCACCCCGTCGCGCGCGCCCCACGCGGTCGAGTTGAGGTTGAAGAACCCTTCGGTGAAGGCGACCGCTTGGACCGCGCCCTTGCGCGCGATCGGGGCCTGTAGCCGCACGAACTGGCGCAGCCGCCATCCCGTGTCGTCGCGACCTTCAATCATGCGCTGTTCGAGCCGGGTGCGGCTGATGACCAGCGGCGCACCCGCCTTCGTCCGCAGGGCGGCGAACTGAACCTGTTGCCAGATGCGATGTTCGTTGGTGGTCCGGCCCGTCTCCGGATCGGTGCGGACATAAGCGTAGCCGACGACGGCATGGGCGTCGCGCGCGATCCGCGCGCCGATCGCCGGGCGGACGATGAGTTGACTGCCCCCGCCCACGTCATCGAGCGCGCGGGCCTGCGCTTCGAGCCACAGAAACAGGTCGCCGCGCACCGCCCCGGTGGCGATCACCGATCCCCATGCCTGTGCATCGTCCTCCGCATGGGCGGGCGCGCTGGCGACGATCACCGCACACAGGGCCAGGACCGGGCAGAGGCGTCGGAGATTCAGCATCAGGCGATCAGTCCCAGCATGTAGAGGAAGAGGCCAGCGGCCGATGTCGCCAGCAGCGTCGTGATGACGCCGGCGCGCCACCAGAGCACCGCCGCGACCGCGCTGGCCGCGAGCAGCGTCGCCCACGGATCGAGGCTGGCGAGGACCGGCGCGTCGAACCGGATCGGACCGGCCGCGACCGGCACGGTGGCGCGGAACAAGGTGTGGAGCGCGAACCAGACGGCGAGGTTCAGAACGACGCCCACCACCGCTGCCGTGATCGCCGCCAGCGCACCGGCGACGGCCGCGTTGCCGCGCAGCCGCTCGATGAACGGCGCGCCGAGAAATATCCACAGGAAGCAGGGCACGAACGTCACCCAGGTCGCGAGCAGCCCGCCCAGCGTGCCGGCGACCAGCGGCGACAACCCGCCGGGATCGCGATAGGCACCGAGGAAGCCGACGAACTGGAGGACCATCACCAGCGGCCCCGGCGTCGTCTCCGCCATGCCGAGGCCGTCGAGCATCTCGCGGGGCTGGAGCCAGCCATAGCTCTCCACCGCCTGCTGCGCGACATAGGCGAGGACGGCATAGGCTCCGCCGAACGTCACCATCGCCATCGTCGAAAAGAAGGTGGCGATCCGGCTGAACACGTCGTCGGGACCGAGCGCGGCGAGCAGCGTCACGACCGGCACCAGCCACAGCGCCAGCCAGACGAGCGCGGTCTGCACCGTCTCGCGCCAGCCCGGGTTCGCGTGCGCCGGCAGCTCCTCCCCGAGCAGCGTGTCCGCGTCGGCGACGATCGCGCCGCCGGCCGCGCCATGCCCGCCACCGCCCTTGAAGGCGGCGACACCCCGCCGGCCTGCCCACCAACCGATCAGGCCGGCGCCGAGAACGATCAGCGGGAACGGCGCGCCGAGGAAGAAGATCAGGATGAATGCGACCGCGGCGAGCGCGCGCGCCGCGTTGGTCCGGAGCGCCCGCCCGCCGATCCGCACGACCGCTTGCAACACGACCGCCAGCACCGCCGCCTTGAGGCCGAAGAACAGCGCCGAGACGATGCCGACCCGGCCATAGAGGACATAGACCCAGCTCAGCGCCATGATCGCTACAGCGCCAGGAAACACGAACAGCGCGCCAGCGACGATCCCGCCCTTCGTGCGGTGCATCAGCCAGCCGATATAGGTGGCGAGCTGCTGCGCTTCGGGGCCGGGCAGCAACATGCAGTAGTTGAGTGCGTGCAGGAAACGATGCTCGCCGATCCAGCGTTTTTCCTCGACCAGGATGCGGTGCATCACAGCGATCTGCCCCGCCGGGCCACCAAACGAGAGCAGCGCGATCCGCAGCCACACCCAGAAGGCTTCGCCGAGCGTCACCGGCGTCGGCCGTGCCGGCGCGTCGATTTGCAGCACTGTGGTGTTCATGCCGTTGCCTTCCCGCGTGCGGGCTGGTGCGAGGACCAGTCGTGCGTCTCCCCGCGCGCATCGCGGCTCCAGCGGTAGAGGGCGTCATAGACCGCCATGCCTGCTTCGAGCTGGATATGGTCGTCGGCATGGACGCGCGACAGGCCAAGCGAGATCGCCAGCAAGCCCGCCGCCTCGGGCGCGAGATCGAGCCGGTTGGTGTCCGCTCCGCGGACGATCGGCGCGAGACGTGCAAGCGGTTCGTGCGATCCAAGCCCGAACGCCTCCAGCATTACGTCGAAGGTGCAGCGGTCGCCGCGATGGCTCCACAGCACCCGATCGTCCGACACGTCCAAAGGCTCTGCCTGCTGTTGGGCCGCGATCGTCAGCACCTCCCCCGGCGCGACGAACAGGAAGCGCGCATCGGGGTCGATGAAACGACGGATCAGCCAGGGACAGGCGATGCGATCGACCTTCGGCCGTGCCCGCGTCACCCACCAGGTTCGTCCATCGGCATGGCGTGGCGGCAGGTGAGCCAGCGATACGGTCGGCAATCCTGCCGCAACCCACGCCGCGAAGCCGCCTTCCAATGCCTCCGCGGCGACGCCCTCGCTGCGTAGGACGGCCGCCGCGGCTACGGCCGGGCCACCGCCATCACCATCAATCGTGACCACGCCGGCCGCACCGGCAATGCTGGTCAGCCAAGCCGGATCATCAAAGGATCGTAATCGCGAGCCAGGCACCGTCTCGGTCGGATCGGCGCGCAGATCGATGATGTATGGCGATCCGGGGAGTGCAACGAGACGTGCGAGCTTGTCGGGACCGATCGTGTTGAGTGCAGGCATGACGCGTCCTTGGCATGTATTGCTGGACGCGATGCTTCGGCTGACGCCTCATGGGGAGATCGCTATCCCCATCCACTTCTATCAGCCACGGCGCTACGATGAAGTCAATCCTGGCTTCCGATCGACGTGTTCAGAGGTGAAGCCCGAAACGGGGTGCCAGCCAG
>NZ_RCVT01000008.1 GCF_016107325.1 Sphingomonas sp. MA1305 | reverse complement strand
GAACCGCCCCCGCCAGGGGCATATGGACACCGAAGCTAAGTTATCAGCGGCCTGAAAAGGGGGAGCAGGTCAATATTGTCTGGGGTAGCGTGATATCCATCTACCGCTTCGGCAGGCGGAATGTTGCCGTGAGCTCCAGCAGCTGGCGATGGTTAAGCGAGTCACGCCTCTAGAGAGGTGTACTCATTACTCGAAAAATGTCTGGAGCCCGTGGCGATGGATGATGGCGTTACGGACGCAACTGTGTTCGATGCAGGCTCGGTTCGTTCATCGAATAGGTGCCGTTCCCATGCTCTAGCTGATGCCTCGTGGAGATTACCGTCCCGATCGACGCAGTCTGCCACACCTGGTCTGCCTCTATCTAAGCCGTAAGCGTCCGGTGACGGCGTCACATCAAGCGGGCCGGTAGTTCCACGGCAGCAGTTCAGCGACCCGGCGGGCCGGATGGTCTGCGATGCGTCTGATGGTGTCGGCCAGCCAGGCCTCGGGGTCGACGCCGTTGAGCCTGCGTCATGGGATCGTCGCGGCGGGGTGGGCGACCGATCCCGCCGGCGATCCGACGACGCCCAAGGCATATCTGGACCTGCTCCGCCCTCTTTACGCTGCGGGACGCCGGGATCTCCCCATCGGGCGCCTGCTTGAGGGGCATGTCGATGCGGTGCAGATCGTGTTTCGATACGGCACGTCGTCCCAAGTCGCTGCGTTGCGGGCGCGCATCGCTGCGGGAGCGACGTTGGGTGTTTGGAATGCGGGCCTGCCGGGTGAGCCGCTGGTGCTTACCGGCGGACGGCTGACCGGCGGCAAGGGCTATGCATCGGGGGCGGGGATACTGACTCACGCGCTGGTAACCGCGAATAGCGAACGCGGACCGCAGCTGCTCCTGCTCGACCTCGAGGCCGATCCGCCTGCCATCGATCGGGAGTGGTGGCAGACGATCGGCATGCAGCGCTCGGAGACACATCTGGTGCGCTGGTCCGGCTCTGTGATCGGTGAAGACAGCCGTATCGGCGAGTCCGGCAGCTATGCGCGGGAGCCGTTCTTCAGCGGAGGCGCGCTGCGCTTCGCCGCGGTTCATGCCGGCGGCATCGCCGGCCTGCTCGATGCAGTGCGTGACCACCTGACCACCCACGAGCGCGCTTCCGATCCGTTCCAGGCATCGCGCCTCGCCGACCTGTTCCTGCTTGCCCAGGGTGCAGCGGCGAGCATCCGCGACACGGCGGGCGCCTGGTTCAGCGGGACGGATGCGGAACGCCTCGCCCGGGTGTCCGCTGCGCGGCTATCGATCGCCGGCTCTGCCGAGCGCGCCCTCACGATCGCGCAGGAGGCGGTGGGGCTGCCGGGATTGTTCCTGTCGCATCCGCTGGCGGCAAAGATCGCCGATCTCATGGTGTACCTGCGCCAGCCTGCGCCCGACGCGCATCGCTTTCGCGTCGGCCAGGCTGTCGCCGAGCACATCCTCGACCCCATTCTGTGAGGATCCCGCTGCGAAACGTACGTGTCGCGCTGGTGATCGCCCCGCACCCGGATGACGAGGTCATCGGCGCGGCAGGCCTCATTGCGCGGCTTCGCCGCCATGGAGCTCGGGTCCGGGTTGCGGTCGTGACCGATGGTGCCGCGTCTCACCGGGGCAGCCGACAATGGCCGAGAGCGCGACTGGTCGCGGCGCGCCAGCGTGAGAGCCTTCATGCGCTACGTCGTCTCGGCATCGTTGCTGGCGACGTCTCGTTCCTCAATTTGCCCGATGGCCAGTTGCCCTCGATCCCGGGACGCTGTTATCGCGCGCTGCGCCGCCAGGTCGCACGATGCCGGGATCTCGATCTCATCGTCGGACCGGCCTGCGATGACGACCATCCCGATCACCGCGCCGTAGCAGCGGCCGTCGCCCGATGCCCGGGTGGCGCCGGTCGGCTGACCTACCGCGTGTGGCCGCCTCGCCCGGACAGGTCCGGACCGGCATGGCGCATCGCTGTGCCCGGAGGAGTTCCGGTTAAGCGGTCGCTGATCCACGTCTACCGGACGCAGCTCGGCGCCGTTTCCGATGATCCAGCAGGTTTCACGATCGCGAGACACGAGCTTGCGGCCTTTGCTCGTCCGGTCGAGCGCTACCGGCCGGGTTCGAGGTGACGAGCCCGATCGATCTTGCGGGGTTCGCCGCCAAGTTTGCCGGCGACGACGATCCCTGGCGCACCTTCACCGCCCGTGACGAGGCGGTGAAGCGTACCGCGATCCTGCGCGCAATAGGTGACCGACCGGTCGGACGGGTGCTGGAGCTGGCCAGCGGCAACGGCTCCAACAGTGCCGCGATCGCGAGGAAGGCGTTGCGCCTCGATGCGACCGAGGGCACGAGGGAGGGGGTCGACCTGACGGCACGTGCCGTCGCTGCCTGGCCTCGCGCGTGCGCATCGCTGCTCGTGCTCCCCGGTCGACCGCCACGTGCCGTCTATGACGTGATCGTGATCGCCGAGGTACTGTATTACCTCTCAGCGCGAGACATGGCCCGGGTTGCGCGTGAGATGGCCGCCCGCCTGACGCCAGGCGGCACCATCGTGCTCGCGCACCACAGGATCGACTTCTACGACTTCGCCCAGCACTCGGCAGGGATCCACGCCCGGTTCCTCGCAGAGACCGGGCGTCGTTGGACGGTTCGCACCGTGCGCCGCACCCGCCGCTGGGTCGTCACCGCGGCTCGCCCCGACGATGTGCCCCGATCCCGTTGAACGCGAGCGAGGCAGCGCGTACCGCGTCCGGGCGATATGAAGTTCGCGGGTAAGTGGAGCGGCAGGACGTCCACCTGCCGCTCCCGCCAGGGTCGTCAGGCCGCCGCGTCGAGATCGACCTTCATTTCCCGAGCCCAGAACCTGAGGTCACGACAGGTCGTGACGAACGCCTTGACGTCCTTGCTCTTGCTTAGGGCTACGAAGCCATTGTCAAGCTCCGGCACCCGGGCGGCGTCGAACAACGTGGCGGCCGCATCGGTGTAGCCGATGAACTTGCAGTGGCCGAACGCGTCCGCCACGAAGTCCTTGGAGGCCGCATCCTTGGCGAGCAGCGCAGCCCCTTCCTCGGACGGGAGCACCGCGACGGCATCGAACAGGACCGAAGGTCCGCCGTCGATCTTCTGCTTGGCCGCGACCTTGGTGCCGTCGTCGAGCGTGACCCCGCCGATCTTCGGCGCGACCACCTCCCAGACCGCGCCTTCGGCTTCCAGCGCCTTGGTCAGCGCATTGAACAGCTCGGCGCTCGACCCATCGGTCAGCAGCAGGCCCATCTTTCGCCCGGCGAAATTCGCCGGGCCGTTGGCGACGATCGAGAGCGCCGACGATGTCGGCAGGTCTAGCGTCGGCTTGGCCGCCTTGGCGGCGTCCGGCAGGTCGAGGCCGAGCCCGTTCGCAACGGTAGCGGCGAGATTCTCGTCGATGTTGCGCAGGTGGCTGACCGCCCGGGCCCGGATGTCGACACGATCTACCTTCGACAGCTCGAACACCAGCGCGTCGCCGATGTGCTTCTGCTCGATCGGCTGCTGGCTGAGATAGAACTGCCGCGCCTGGCTGTAATGATCGGCAAAGGTTTCGGACCGAATCCGCTGTTTGGTCCCCTGAACCTCAGCGGGGAAGCTGGTGAAGCCGATCTCCGGGTTCTCGCGAGGACCGCCTTCCGCGCCCCAGCTGTTCGGCTCATAGTTCACGCGCCCCTTCGGATTGCGCATCGCCATGTGGCCGTCCTGCTGGAAGTTCATCACCGGACAGCGCGGGGCATTGATCGGCAGGTGGGTGAAGTTCGGGCTGCCGAGCCGCTTCAGCTGGGTATCGAGATAGGAGAAGTTGCGGCCGTGCAGCAGCGGGTCGTCACTGAAGTCGATGCCCGGCACGATGTTCTGCGTGCAATAAGCGACCTGCTCGGTTTCGGCGAAGAAGTTGTCGACGTTGCGATTGAGCGTGAGCGTACCGACGATGCGGACCGGCACGTCCTCCTCGGGGATCAGCTTGGTCGAGTCGAGATGGCCGAAGGGAAGCTTGTCGGCGGTTTCCTGATCGAACAGCTGGACGCCGAGATCCCATTGCGGGAAGTCACCGCACTCGATCGCCTCCCAAAGATCGCGGCGATGATAGTCGGGATCGGCGCCGCTGATCTTGACCGCCTCGTTCCACAGCACCGACTGGAGCCCCTGGCGCGGCTTCCAGTGGAACTTGACGAAGGTCGACCTGCCTTCCGCGTTCACCAGGCGGAAGCTATGGACGCCGAAGCCCTCCATCGTCCGGAAGGAGCGGGGGATCGTGCGATCGGACATGATCCACATGATCATGTGCCAGGCTTCCGGGGTGAGGCTGGCGAAATCCCAGAAATTGTCGTGTGCGGTTTGCGCCTGGGGGAACGCCCGGTCGGGCTCCTGCTTGGCCGCATGGACCAGATCGGGGAACTTGATGGCATCCTGGATGAAGAACACCGGGATGTTGTTGCCGACGATGTCCCAGTTGCCCTGCTTCGTGTACATCTTGACGGCGAAGCCGCGCACGTCGCGCGCCAGATCGCGCGAGCCCTTGTTGCCCGCTACCGTTGAGAAGCGGACGAACACCTCCGTCTGCTGCCCGACCGTGCTCAGCACGTCGGCGCGGGTGTAGTCGGCCAGACTGTCGGTCAGTTCGAACACGCCGTGCGCGCCATAGCCGCGTGCGTGGACGACGCGCTCCGGGATGCGCTCGTGATCGAAATGGAAGATCTTTTCGCGGAGGATGAAGTCCTCGAGCAGCGTGGGGCCCCGCAGACCCGCCTTCAGACTGTTCTGGGCGTCCGCGATCGGGATGCCCTGCTGCGTGGTCATGGTAAGTGCCGCGTCCGAAGTCGTCTGGCGGGTTTCGCCGCCATGGCCCTGCTGCTCGGCATAATTCGTCGGCTGGTCGGCACCCGCCGGCAGCGGCGGTGCCTTCTTGGCCGTCTCGCCCTTGAGTTTCACCGCGTCGCTTTTGATGCTCTTGCGTGCCATGGACGTAATCCTCCGATCACGCCCTTAATGCCACCAGCGCCACGGCGGTGCGAGGCATAAATCTTTGTAGCGACTGGGAACCAACCCGGAGGAGCGAAATCAAGTTATGTCAGTCGAGCATGGTAGCCGGTTCGGACGACAGGCGCGGGCTCGGCAACGTAAGTGTTCATGGCTGCGCAGAACCCGACTGCGGCTTCCTCGGTCCTGGATCACAGCCAGGGAAAGCCGATATGAACCGGTTGGGGATGTCTTGAAGCCTTGCCGTTAGCCGAGCATGATGTACTCCCAGGTCGTACAGGTTTTCGACCGCGTCCGGCACGACCATGATCCGTGGTTGGTGCTGCTCGCCGGCCTGGTTTGCCTCTGCGGAATCTATGCGTCGTTCGCCCTGGCCGCCCATGCCGTACGCTCCGGACGTAAGACTCGCCGCCCCTGGGGTCCTGTCAGCATCGTGTCGGCCGGCTGCACGGCTTGGGCGACCCACTTCATCATCTGTCTGGCTTTAAAGCCGGGCATGCCGTCCGCGTTCGACCCGCTGGCCGTACGGCCGTTTTACGGCCGCTCGTTGATGTGAACGATTTAAACGGACGGGGACCCGTGCCGCGGCTCAAGGCGTTGAGCGTCATAGAAATGGCCCTGACGACAGGGACATGCACTCAGATGAGGAAACGACATGCGCGCACTATGCTGGCACGGTAAAGGCGATGTCCGCGTCGACACCGTCGCGGATCCCGAGATCAAGCACCCGCGCGATGCGATCATCAAAGTAACCGCCTGCGCGATCTGCGGGTCGGACCTTCACCTGCTGGATGGCTACCAGCCCACCATGGAGGCCGGCGACATCCTCGGCCACGAGAACATGGGCGAGGTCGTGGCGCTCGGGTCCGAGGTCACCAACCTCAAGATCGGGGACCGGGTGGTGGTGCCGTTCACGATCAGCTGCGGCGATTGCTGGTTCTGCAAGAAGGGTCTGTTTGCGGCCTGCGATCGGACCAATCCGAACGCCGAGATGGCCGCCAAGGCGATGGGCCATTCGCCCGCCGGGCTGTTCGGCTTCAGCCACATGCTGGGCGGCTACTGCGGCGGCCAGGCGGAGTATCTCCGGGTGCCGATGGCGGATGTCGGTCCGATCAAGATTCCCGACAACGTAACCGATGAGCAGGCCCTCTTCCTATCGGATATCTTCCCGACCGGCTACATGGCCGCCGAGAATGCGCAGATCGAGCATGGCGACACCGTCGCGATCTGGGGCTGCGGTCCGGTCGGCCAGTTCGCCATCCGCTCCGCGCTGATGATGGGCGCCGGCCGCGTGATCGCGATCGACGAGGTGCCCGAGCGACTCGCCATGGCGGAGGCCGGTGGCGCTGAGACGATTAACTTCGCCGAAACCGATGTCTATGACGAGCTGCAGGCGCGAACCAAGGGCCGGGGCCCCGACAGCTGCATCGATGCTGTCGGCTGCGAGGCGGCCGCGCACGGGGCGGCGGACGCGGTCATGGACAAGGTGAAGGCAAGCATGATGCTCGCCACTGATCGCGTCCACGTCCTGCGGCAGGCGATCATGAGCTGCCGCAAGGGCGGCACGGTCTCCGTGCCCGGCGTCTACGTCGGGATGGGTGACAAGCTTCCGATCGGTGCAGCGATGAACAAGGGGCTGACGATCAAGCTTGGGCAGACCCACGTGCAACGTTACACCAAGCCGCTACTGGATAAGATCGTCGCGGGCGCGATCGATCCCAGCTTCGTGATCACGCATCCGGCCAGTCTTGAAGACGCGCCAGAAATGTACGCTAAATTCCGCGACAAGGAAGAAGGTGTAATCAAGGTTGTCATGCGGCCGCACGGCTGATTGGCGGAACAACCGGGAACAGGACGCTTATCGATGCCGATCGCCACCGCCGCTGTGGATTATGTTCAGCGGCGGTGTCGATCAGCTTGCACCAAGTATGTTGGCAGATCTAGGTGTCAGTCAGGCTGCAACGGATGTTTCTTGCGGAGAGGCAACGAGCCATAGCCGCAGCGCTTCTTCCTCCATCGGACGGGCAAAATAGTAACCCTGCGCCTCCTCACATTCCAAGTCGGCCAGGATCGCCGCGGCTGCGGCGGTCTCGACGCCCTCGGCAACGACCCGGTAGCCGAGATCGTGCGACAGCGTGATCATCGACTGGACAAGCGCCTGTCCACGCTCGTCATCGGCCAGATCGCGAAACGAACGACTGATCGATCGGGCTGGTGCCCACCATCGCGATCGGGCCGATTGGACATACCGCGACGTTCCTGACCGTGGTGTCCATGGCGGCGCTAGGGCTCGGGGTCGATATCCGCACCGTCGCCAAGGCTGGCGGACGGGTCACGCTGGCGGTGGTGCTGTCGCTCCTCTGCTTGGGCGGAATCAGCCTGATGCTGATTTGCATGTTGAAGCTGTCGTGAGGGGCGGCGCGAAGGGCCTGAAGCTTGGCTTTTCAAGTTTGGCCGCTTACACCTCATCCGATCAACACCTTCTCTCTCGAAGGTGGTGGTAAGACACCCTTGAGGCACTTGCACGCTGCCAAGGTCGTCTGTGAAAAGGGGATGCCGGCGTATTTCGGCAATTGGTACCGCTCCGTCACCTGTGTTTCGTGGCGGGGCGGTATCCGAACTCATCGGCTGCGTAGCAACATACAACCGATCAGCTTGCCGCATCGCTGGTCGGATCCTCGCATCCGGCATGCGATCGACCGAAGCACCAGATCGCCCCGTACCCGATCATCAACCCGATCAGAACCAACAGCGGGGTGGCGGCTTCAGCGATCGAAGCACCCATCTGGTTGAAGCGTATGAACAGGTGCATGGCGGCCGTGGCCGGTGAGAACCAAGCGATCGTCGCCAGCCAGCCCGGCATCTCATCGAGCGGCCATGCGAACCCGGCCAGGAAGACGAGCGGCACCGAGGTCGGCATCAGGAGCTTCAACGCGTCGTCGCCGCTGCGGAACAGGCTTCCTGCGACCAGTCCGAGAGCGGCTACCGTGGCCGCGAACACAGGAAGGGCGAGCAGCAGGCCGGGCACATTGCCGGTGCGTGGCACGTCCTGCACCCAGAACGCGAACCCGAACACGAACAGACCGGCAAAGATGCCGATCAGCGTCATCGCGATCCAGGTGCCGAGTGCGGTTGCCCGGTCGCGCTGCCAATCATCACGCCGACGTCGTTCAGCGATCAACCGCGCCGACGCGAAAAGCAGCGTTTGCTGAAGTATGATGTTGGCGATCGCCGGGAACACGTAGTCGCGATAACCGCCGGTGGTGTTGAACAGCGGCTGCATGACGATTGTCGCGCCGGACCCACTGTGACGAGCGGTGAGGGCCCCAGTCACTTCAAGCGCCTGCTCCCTCACGACGTCACCCAGCGCGCGGGCGATCCCTTCGGCACGCACGAAGTATGCCCCGTTGACGATCAAGGCCGCCCCCGCCCCGGGCCGCCCCTTCAGTGCCGCTCCGCCGAGACCTTTCGACAGGTAGAGAATGCCGTCAGCACGTCGTTGGCGCACTTCTTCACGCGCCGCCATCATGTCGGGCACCAGCGCGACGATCCGAACGGTGGGCGTCTCCCCCAGATGCCGGATCACGGCTCGGGAGAGCGGTGTTCGGTCGCGGTCGACGACGACCATCGGCAGGGCCAGCGCCTGCTGCTGCGAATAGGGTGCAGGGTAGTAGAAGGCGTAGAATAGCACCGAGATGACCGCCAGCGACACGAGCTCGCGCGCTTGCAGGACCTCGAACCATGTGGCTTCGAAAGCGCGGAGCAGACGGGTCGTCATCGGCGCCGCTGACGTGTCATCAGGAACAGGGCGAGCAGGCCTGGGCCAAGCGGATAAACCAACAGCCATCCCGCCTCTACGACCGCGGGGCGGAGCGCCGCTCCCATCGCTTCGTCCATCTGCAGGCGCAGATAGTGGGTAAGCGGCAGAACCGCATTCCAGGCCTGCGCGACCCAGGGCGCGCCGTTAATCGGAAGTGATGCGCCCGAATAGGCCAGCGCCGATCCGGCGATGATGACCGCACCCGAAAGCGCCGTCGCTGTCTCCCGCGTAACGGCCAACAGGAACAGGCCGATGGCAATCGTCGCCACGAACAGCAGGAACAGGCCTAAGAGGACCACCCACAAGCTACCCTCGAGCCGATACCCACGTGCGAGGGTCAGCCAGAGGAACCAGGCAGTTCCCCACAAAGTGCCTGCGGCGACGTGCGGGATCATACGGCCAGTGATCCACATAGCCGGCGCGGCCGTCCTGCCTGCGAAGGTCTCGAACGACTTGCTGTCCAACAAGAGGCCGGCCGAGCCGATTGCGGTGACGGCGATCAGCAGGTGAAGCACGCCGGGGCCGAGCAGCAGTCCCAGATACCATTCCAGACTGAGCGTCGGGTTGCCGAGCAGGCGCACGTGGATACCAGGCGCCAGACGCGGCACCTGGTCGAGCCCGGCAAGATGCGTTGCGCTTGTGGCATTCATGCCGAGCGCCGCGGCCGTCGCCAGTTCCAGGTCGGTCGAGGCAAGCGAGCCCGCAGCAAGGAACTGGGCTTGGTAGAGGATCTCGATCGGCTGTTGTGTGTCGCCAGCCGCGCCGACGCGCGACGGGATCACCAGGACCGCTTGCGCGTCCTCGCGGCGAATCGCCGAAAGGGCGACGCCGATCTGTGGCGTCACCCCGGTCAGCTTGAGCCTTGGGGAGGCTTCGATCGTGCGCACGATCGCGCGCGCGAGCGCGCCACCATCGCGGTCCACGACGACGACCTTGAGAACATGAAGCGAACCTGGAAAGATCATCGCTGCCATCGACGCGAGCAGAACCGCCGGGAGCAGCGTGAGCAGCGCCAGATCGAGGCGGGAGCGCGCCAGTCGGCCGATCTCGACGCGCAAGCCGGCGGACAGGCTCATTGCGGCCAGTCGAACAGGACGCTCATCCCCGGCCGTAAGGCTGGCACCGGCTGCACGGGTTCGAGCTTCACCTCAAACGCGCGCACGTCGTAGCCGCGCGACTGGCGATCGGCCCTGAACGTCGCGAACTCTCCTTGCGGGGCGATGTGCTGGACACGGAAGGCAACCGAGCGATCGAGCGCGGGAACGCGGCCCGTCAACCGCCGTCCGACTGCTATGCCGTTGTACTGGCTTTCCGGGAGGTTGATCGTGACATACGGGTGATCGACATCGATGACCTGAAAGGCTGGCAGTACCGGACTGACCAGCTCGCCCGGCTCGACAAGACGGCGCGCGACCTCGCCAGCGATCGGCGAGACGAGCCGGGTTTCCTGTCCGAGTGCGTCGGCCGTTGCCGCACCGGCAGCGGCGATGCGGACCTGCGCGGCCGCGACTTCCCGGGCCGCCGGACGAACACCGGCCGCGGCCTTCAGATATTGTGCTTTCGCCGCCTTGGCCGTGCTCGCGCTGCTTTGACGCGCGGCATGCGCCTCATCGCGCCGCTGCGCGGCGATGACGCCCTCGGCGTAGAGATGGTCCGCGCGCATGCTGGTCTTGGCGGCGAGATCGGCTGCTGCCTGGGCTGCCTGCCACGTTGCCTTGAGGGAGGTCAGATCCTCGGGTCGCACGCCTTCATCGGCAAGCGTCTGCGCCGCCCGCGCGCTGTCCAGCGCCGCCTGCGCCTGCTGTTGTCCATTCGCGATTTCAGGGCTGGACAGCGTTGCGAGCACCGCGCCGGCGCGCACCCGGTCGCCTTCGCGGACGCGAACCGTTTCCAGCCGTGCGAGCGCCTTGGTCGCAACATTGACCGAAGCCGCATCGACCTCGCCCTGAAGTGGCGGGGCCGCGGGTTGCGCCGCGAGCCATAAGCCGACCGCCAGAAGCACGGAGACGAGCGCCAGGCCCATGTACAGAAGGATGCGCTTACGCCGGCGCGAATGTTCCGGTTGCACAGCCGGCTCGCTCATCGGGTTTGCTCCGGCATGACGTGGATATCAGCTTGTCTCAGATAGTCGGAGAAGCGGTCGAGCTCGCCTGCCGAGGCAAGCAGACCGGCGAGCGCGAGATCATATTCATACGCGGCTGCGATCCGCTGGGTGCGGGCGGTCGAAAGCGCTGCCTCTGCACCGAGCACCACCGTCATGGTGGCTTCACCTTCCGCGAACGCTACCCGCTGCACCCGCAGGTTCTCGCTAGCCGCTGCTATCGAGCTGTCGAGCAGCAGGAACGAGCGTCGTGCGCTTTCCGCCAGGTCCCAGGCGCGACGCGTGACGTTCGTTGCCGTCTTGCGCGCCTCCCGGGCGGCATCTGTCGCTGCCGCCTGATTGGCACGTGCCGCCGCCAGCGTGTGCCCACGATCGACGTTGGACAGCAGCGTGATGCGTGCTCCAATCCCGACCACCCAGTCAGGTTCAGTGGGCAGCGCGTCGCTGCGGTTGAGGTTGTACTCTCCGAAGGCGAAGACCTGCGGCCTGTATCGCGCCCGCGCGAGGTCGACACCCGATGCGGCCACTTCGCCGGCCGCATCGGCCTCGCGCGACGAGGGAAGGCGATCTTCATGGCCGAGAAAGGCCGAGACAGGCGCCAGCGGTTGGGAGCGCACGAACAGAGGGGTGGTGGGCTGCACCGCGTTGACGTCGAGTGTGTCAGCCAGTTCTTCGCGTGCGGTCTGATGCGCCAACACCGCGCGGTCGAGCGCGCGCTCCGCCGTGTCTCGCGCAACCTGGGCTTCGAGCGTCCGCGCATGCGCGATCACACCCTCGGCCTCGAACTTGCGCGCGTCGCTATAAAGGCTTGCAAGCGCGTCACGGGACTGGCGCGCTGACGCTTCCAGGGCACGCGCCGCCAATTGGCCGAAATACACCCGGATGAGGTTGATGTGCGCTGCATCACGGATCTGATCCGACCTCGCTTCGGCGAGCGACACGCCTGCCGACGCGGCGCGCTGCACCGCGGGGATCGCACCTCCCGTGTAGATCGGCAGAACCGCCTGCACGGTCGGGTGTACGGCCGTGTCCCGGTAGCGATAGGAGAGACTGTCGGGGATGGCCGAGAACAGTTGCGGCAAGGCTCGCGACAACCTGCCGGTGATCGCAGCGGCGATGTCCTGAAAGCCAAGCGGCAGCGTCGAGGGGAGGTCGGAAAGGTATTGTTGGGTGTCACCGAGCGCGTCCTGTTTCGGGCCGGTGAGGTCGAGCGACAGGGTTTTCTGATATTCGAGGAGCTGTGCCGACGCGGTAACTATCGGGCGGTGCAGGGCCCGAACGGCCGCCTCCGTCTCGCGCGCTGCCCGCGTTGCATGATCGGCACCGCTCAGAGCCGAGGATCGACCGTCGAACCGCGCGGAAGCGGCAGCAAAATCGAGCGGCAACGTTTGATCGCCGCTCGGCTCCTGCCCGCAAGCCGGGCCATAAGGCGCGAGAATGCAGATGGCGGAAATCGCCATCCATAATCCGCGGCGCAGTTGGCGACGATCAGCCATCCACGTCGACACCAAACGTGGCCGACAACTTTCGATGCGATCGTCGGCCTGCTAGAGGCTGAATGTCAGGATCGGTAGACAGAACAGGTAACAATATGATCCCCTTCGAACGGCTTCTGGTCGCGGCAGCGATACTGGTTCTGGCATCTTGTGAGCGAACCTCGGTTCAGGATCAACACGGTGCGACCACCGCTCAGCAAACGGCTGATGCCTCGGTCACGGGCGACCAGCACGCTGACCCCGACGTCGCCTGGGCGTCGCTTGGCCCGAAGGTTGGTCAGTATCCGTCGCAGATCGGTCTTTTCACCAAGAGCGCGGTCGTCGATGATCTCCGCGCCTTGCTGGGGGAAGCGAGGTTGCAGACCTTGCAGCAGAATTTCGAGACGGCTTCGCCGCTCCAGCGCGATGGAACGGTGCTGTTCACCTCGGGAAACCGGGCGCATGAGGGAGGGTCTGAGGCTGCCTATCTCCTGCTCGACCAGGCGCACAAAGCAGTCGAAGTCGGACTTTGGACTAATGGCGCTCTGTCGGTCTACAAGACACCGGGATCGCTCATTCGAAAACCTGCCGACATTCGAACAATGATCGCAAACAGTGCCGCGCCACCGCCGACTGCCTCTTCGCCAATGGAGACGCCGCTCGCGCGCAAGGCGATCAAGACGCTCTTCGAGGGCGATCACGTGACCTACGAGGCGGCCTTTGTCGACTTGGACGAAGATGGGAAGCAGGACATCGTCGCTTATGCGTCTGGCCCTGAATATTGCGGCAGCGGTGGATGTTCGATGGGCGTCCTAAGGGCGACAGGGAAGGGTTACGAAATCATTGGGCGTACGACTGTCACCCAGATGCCGATCAGATTATTGCCCTCGCGAAGCCACGGCCTGCACGATCTGGGCGTAGCAGTGTCTGGTGGTGGCGCTTCGGGGCATGCAGTCCGGTTGCGTTTTGATGGCCGCCGTTACCCCTCGAACCCTACCACGTTGCCAGATAGCGCAACAATGAGCACTGAGGCAGGCCATGTTCTGATCCCGTCGGCTCGGTAGAAGTCGTACGGGCAAAGATCGGTATGATGAAGACGCAACTCGTACGGAGCTTACGCTCAGCTAGTGAGTTCACGATCTAACTGAGGCCAGGGGAGCAACCTGTGTCCACATAGCTCCCTTGACGGGAACGGCATGCTGCCGGCTCTAATCACCCAATTCTGTACATAATCTGTGTTGTCGCTAAAGCGCCTGATCTTGCTCTTCGAGCGCTCTTGACCTTCTACCACGTCGCAGGTTTGTTGATCACTTTCCCGTTTGCACCGACCATCTGGGAGGGGAATTGCGCTGCGGCTAAGCGGGCAGGGGTGACATGGCGCACGAAGCTCGCATCGTTCGCCATCTTTCCAGGTCTCGAGCCGTCCAGCCAGACAAGCCCAATCTCCTTGCCAATCTCACGTCGAACGATGCGCAGCGGCTCACAAAGATCAGTGTCCTGTGTCAGCACAACCGCCACGTCGTACAGATCCTGCCAAGCGTCATGGACGAGATAGGTAGCAAAATTGACGTCTGAGCCTTTCTCCACCGTGTTGATGACGCGAACTTTGTTGTGCCGTCCGCCAGCGGCGTTTCAAGCGGACGAACCTTTGGTTTGCTGATGAAATTGCCTAAGTGAACTGTAAGGTTGAGCAGCGTCCGCAGTGCTCGAAGATAGCGATCCTGTCGGATCGGCTGGTCCGGATCCAGCTTTCCGCTGACCGGCGCTGTAAAGTAGCGGATCATGTCAATCCGATTATCTGGGCCGAGTAGCGCTTGCACCAGCGCTTCGATGTTCAACCATTTGTGCGGAGTGCCACGAAGCGCTCGATAGTACACGTTAAAGCCGTCGACATAGACATAGGTACGCTGAACGGCCATGGATCCCCAACGGCTAGATATGCAGAAGCCGCCGAAGGCCTAGACCTCGGCGGCTTCTGAACTGACAAGGCGAACCCTGCCAGCGGGTATGCCGTCAATATGCGCATCGCGCGGTTAAGATCAAGTGGCGTTCTTCTCAGCAGGAGCACATTAAAGGCTAACCCTCCTGCGCGGTCTCTGTCGCGTTCGGCCAAGCAGCCGTCCACTTCTCATTCCCGGGCGCATCGGTAGTGAGCAAGTGCGATCCTTAAGCTGGCCAAAAGCACCCAAAAACGCGGGTGATTTAGGTGACCGGAGCCCAGGCGCACGGCATGGCCCGGACCTGAACAGCCGGTAGAGCTGTTCAGGTCCGGAGGAGCAACAGGTCACGACCTGTTCTCGGCTCCGCGAAGCCCGCAGCTCTCAAGTTGGCCCATAGCTCATCTGGGTATACCCAAGCACGCCGGGCGGGAGTGATGAGCATGTGGCAGGCAGCGAGGTGAAGGCGGCGCGGGTGTACCTGCGGGTGAGCACGGACGAGCAGGATCTGACGCGGCAGGAAAGCATCGTGGCCGGCGCGCGGGCGGCAGGCTTCTACGTTGCTGCGGTCTACCGGGAAAAGGCGTCAAACGCGCGGCCAGACCGGCCGGAGTTGCTGCGCATGGTGGCGGACCTTCAGCCCGGCGAGGTGGTAGTGGCCGAGAAGATCGACCGCATCAGCCGTCTGCCGCTGCCGGAAGCCGAACTGTTGGTGTCGACGATCCGGGGCAAGGGCGCGCGCCTCGCGGTGCCGGGCATCGTGGACCTGTCTGACCTGGTAGCCGACAGCGCTGGCGTGGCGCGCATTGTGCTTGAAGCAGTGCAGGACATGCTGCTGCGCGTCGCGCTGCAGACGGCACGGGACGACTATGAGACTCGGCGCGAGCGGCAGCGCGAGGGGATCGAGATCGCGAAGCGGGCAGGGCGGTACACCGGCCGCAAGCCCGACCTCGCTCACCACCGCCGCATCGTAGGTCTGCGCGAGGCGGGCATGAGCATCGCGAAGACGGCGGAGCTTGCCGGATGCAGCATCGCGCATGTCAAGCGCGTCACCGCACTCTACCGCGCCAGGACGGCTCCAGCAGCGCCGACCTCGTGAAGCGAGCCGGGCTTGTCCGCACAGTCCAGCCGGTCTTGCCGATATCATGACCTCTGAGCCAAGAGACGTGATCTACTTCGACGGCGGTGCACCACCACGGCCAAGCGCCGGGCTTAGCGTACGTTTTCGGGCCTTCTCTCACCGGTCTCCTGTAAACGCTCGTGATAAGTGGCGGCGTTCTGATAGCGCTATTTGCCGCAGCGAGCGACGAGGGTCGAGCGAACCCAAGTGACCTTAGCTCGGCTGTTTTCTTCCCGTTGTGAAGAACAAAGCCATATCATTGGGAACATAGCCGCTCACCGCGTCGGCAATCGCGCTGCCAATGACGTCGGCCCTGATCGCCTCCCTCGTTTCGGCTCTGGCCTCCTTGATGCCCCGCCACGCCGGATGATCCAGGCGCTCGTCGTACATGGCGATCACGTCGTCGATCGCGACTGGGTTGGTATTCGCGAAAGCTTTGCGGATATCGACGGCCTCAAATCCTGCCTGAACCAGCAAGTCCCGGCACCGTTCAGGCGTATCCGCCACTTCGCCGTAGGACAGCCGCACCCCGTGACGAAGCGCCGCTTCCGACGCGCGTTGCGAAAAGCCGAATGGCTTGGCGGCTGTGTCGAACGCGATCGTACCGCCCGGCTTCAGAAGGTCACGCCAACAGCGCAAGGCCGCGTTGATATCCGACATCAACACAAGGGCGGACGCGCAGAACAGACGATCAAAGCTGCTGGCAGCATAGGCGGGGTGTTCGGCGTCTCCTTGCTCAAATCGAACATTGGCGAGCCGCGCCTCCGCCGCTTCGATCATCGCCGCGACGATGAAGGGCTGCGAGATGGTCTGCTCCTCGGCGATGGGAAGCGGAGCGTCTTCATACGCGAACTCCTCGAGGCCCGGTTCGACGAAGCGCTCCCGCAGAACGGCACGCATCGCTGCCAGCACGCGCTGATCCCGAACGCCACGCCGCTTGATATGCACGTCCATCATGCGATCGCGTGCGCGTTGAACGTCGGTCATTGCCGCTCTCCGTGCGATGTTCTTTCCGTGAGAAAACATGGCGATCCGAGGCGTTCCGGTTCTCGCCCCTTGGGTCGACGACCTGGGGGCTGGTGGCCATCTTCTCGGCCACATCCCGCCCATCTCTCACTTTCCCGCGACGTTGCGCTTGCGGGTCGCCGCTGCCGCCTTGGCGGACGCGGAGCGATCGGCTGCCGATCGGTGCACGGATGCTTCTCCCCCCTTCTTACCGCCCGTCTTCAAGGAGTCATGCATGTCGGCTTTGCCGCGACCCGATCCCGGCTCGTCGCCGCCTCCGCTATCCTTGGTGACCGTCGCTCGGGCGAGGCGTTCGGCCTCATCCTTGGGTCTGCCGCGTTCCTCGTAGCTCTCCTCGATGTGCTCAGCCTTACGCTTCTGCTTATCGGTATAGTCGTCCTTGTCTCCCTAGAGTATCGGCTCTCTCCTGCTCGCCCGTCAGGCTGATCGGATCGTCAGCTTCGGACGGGTCTTTGTGCGCCTGCGCAATTCGCGCGCGTGCGCTTCATATTCGATCGCGAGCAGGCGGTGCGCCAATGCCGCCTCGGCCGATTTCGCACTGTCTGCTGCCTCGGCTTCCTCTCGGGCCCGCCGTTCATAATTTTCGAGATTGTCGTTGGTCACGTCGCCCTCTTCAGTCTGATCCAGCTACTCTCCACACGAAGGCTACGACAAGATGACGCCAAGTGGCTCGCCATCGGCACCCTGATCTCGAAACACTTTGATCCGTTCGCGGGCAGAATGACGAGCCCGCCGATCGACTCGAGCAATCGCCGTACAAGTCCGAGCCCCAGTCCACCCGTCGTTCGACTTGCGATCTCGGGAAAAGGAAGACCGTCATCATCGACGATGATCGTCAGACTTCGGCTGTCGTGCGGGCGCACGACGATGCGGATGCGACCACTTCGGTCCTGTGCGAAGGCGTGTTTGATGGCGTTAGTCGCCAGCTCGTTGACGATCAGCGTCAGTGTCGTGACCTGAACCGCCGACAAGCCGCTCACGGCGCTCGCCGTTTCCAGCGACAGGAAGATGGAGCGCGGCTCGGCCTGGCTCTGCAACGCCTCGCACACCTGCCGCAATGCCGCCTCCAGCGTCGGTCGGCGTTCTTCCTTGAGCGACGCTCGGGCACGCGCGAGGATAGCGACCCGCTCCATCGTGTCGATCAGCGCCTGCCGTGTCTCGTCACTTGCCGCCTTCCGGCTCTGAAGCGCGAGCAGGCTCACGACGAGCTGGAGGTCGTTGCTGCACCGATGATTGGTTTCGCGCAGCAGCAGCTCGGCTTCCGGCGACAGGGCCCGATAATCGGCAGAAGGATTGGCGTAGGCCGTTGCCATCTCGGAATCGTTCATGGCGCGAGGTGGGCGGATGCTCGCCCGTCCTGTAGATAGGCAGGATCGAAACCCGCGATCTGACGAAGCGCGTCCATGTCGGCGATCATGACAGTGCGCCCTTTCGTCTCGATCAGGCTTTCGGCGCGCAGCTGCTGGACCGTGCGATTGACGTGGACAGAAGTGAGGCCGAGCACATCGGCGATCTGCTCCTGGGTCAGCGGCAGCTCGAAGCGGCTCTCCCCATCGTCCAGATCGCCGAGCCGCGCGCTCATCTCGCACAACAGATGCGCCAAGCGCTGCCGGGCTGACAGCCGGCCAAGGCAAAGCGCCCACTGGCTGAGGATCGCGTTCTCATTCAGCGCGAGCCAGCCGAGAGTCTTGGCGATGCCGCTGTGCTGCTCGGCCAGCGCCAGGACGCGGTCGCGCGGAAGGGTGAGAACCTTGGTCGGGGTGAGCGTACGCACTGCATAATGCAGGCGCGTGAAGAGCAGAGCGTCCAGGTTCGCCGCTTCGCCGGGGGTCAGGAGCGCCACGATCTGACGGTGGCCGTCTCGCGTCATTTTGTAGCGGCACGCCCACCCATCGATCAGAACCTCGATGTGGGCGGCTCGCTCGCTCTCCCGCAACAAGTCCTTGCCGGCTGCGACCGACCTTGCGGGAAGCGCGACTCTCTCAAGCGCGAGCCGGTCCTCCGTCGAAAGGAAGGGAGACGCGGCGAACCGCGTGCCTAGCAGCGTCGGGTGAGACGAACGCTGGTGTGAGAGGGTCCCGCTGGACCGAAACTCGTCAAGCATGTTCCACCTGCCTCGCCGGTTCCACGGAGGCGATACGATCGAGATAGGCCTCGGCGAGCCGGTGGTGCGCCGCTACGACTTCAGGCTTGGTCGCCCGCTGCGCCAACTCCAGTTCGGCTCCGGCGCGACGTTGGAAATAGAGGACATCATCTTCGGTCATGCCTTCCTCCACCTACCGTTCACATGCGATACATATTCCGGCATCTTCTCCATGTTAAGTTCTATCGGCTGGTCTGTCGGGAAGGCGACATGAGGGTCCCCCGGTTTCTCATCCAGGTCGAGGGTGAGTTTCCGGCGTTCATTCGGCCGCGATCTTGGCCGCGGCAGCAGCATATTCGACCGGCGTCAACCAGCCAAGCGATGTGTGAGGACGGCTCTCGTTGTAGTCGCGACGCCAGGCCTCGATCTTGGCCCTGGCGTCCTCCAGCGACAGGAACCAGTGCGTGTTCAGGCACTCGTCCCGCAAGCGGCCGTTGAACGACTCCACGAAGGCGTTGTCCGTCGGCTTGCTCGGCCGGCTGAAGTCCAGCGTGACGCCGTTCTCGTAGGCCCAGCGGTCGAGTGCCTTCGAGATGAACTCCGGCCCATTGTCCACGCGAATAGTCCTGGGTGCGCCGCGGATCGACGAGATCCGCGCCATCACCTCGACCACCTGCTCCCCCCTGATGCCCTGGTCGACGTCGATCGCCAGCGCCTCGCGCGTGAACGCGTCGACTACCGTCAGTGCCCGCAACCGCCGGCCGTCGAACAACGCGTCGGAGACGAAGTCCATCGACCACATCTCGTTGGCCGCCGCAGCCGCAGGTTGCCGATCGCGATTGGCAGCGCTGACGTTGCGTCTGGGTTTCTTGAGCCGAAGGCTCAGTCCATCATCCCGGTAGAGCCGGTAGACCCGCTTGTGGTTCACGAACCATCCTTCCCTGCGCAGCAGGATGTAGATCCTGAAGTAGCCATACCGCGTCCGCGTCGCCGCCAGATCACGGATGCGTAGCATCAGCGGCGCCTGGTCCGGTCGATGCGACACGTAGCGCACCGACGACCGGTCGACGCCCAGCGCCAGGCAACTGCGTCGCTCGCTGACACCATGAGACGCCTGGACGTGCGCGACGAGTTCGCGCCGTCGTCCAGGCGTCAGGGCTTTTTTGCCAGGACATCCTGCAGGATGTGCTTGTCCAGGCTCAGGTCCGCGACCAGCTGCTCAAGCTTGCGGTTCTCCTCCTCGAGCAGCTTCAGGCGCCGCAGCTCGCCGACGCCGAGGCCGCCGTACACCTTCTTCCAGCGATAGAATGTCTGCTCCGAGATCCCCATCCGACGGATGACCTCCGCCACCGACGTACCCGTCTCCGCCTGCTTCAGCGCGAACGCAATCTGCTCCTCGGTGTGCCTCGTCTTCTTCATGTCCAGCTCCTTGCCCGCAGGCTTCAAAGGGCCGGAAAACTCTCACTCAAATTGGATGAAGAAACAGGGAGGACGTCAAATCGCAACGCCAATTCCGGCCGTCGAACCTGTCACGAGCGTCGTCTTGCCGGAAGGGTCGATATTCATGCGCTATCTCCAGGGATGGTCTTTAACGGTCTGGGGATTGCGTAACGTCAGCCCTGCACGGCGAGTTGCGCCCGCACGGCGTCGGCCAGCGGTGTCGTCGGACGTCCGATCAGCTTCGAGAGTTGGTGGCCGTCATCGAACAGCGCACCGTTCGAGGCATCGACGTCCCATGCCGCAACTCCCTCGGCGAAGCCCTCGGGCAGGCCCACCTGCTTCAGGATCGCAGCGTATTCGGCCTGCGGCAGATCGCGGTACGGGATGTTGCGACCGGTCTGGCGCGAGATCTCGGCGGCAAGGTCGGCGAGCGTCACCGCGTCGTCACCGGCCAGCTCATAGGTCTTGCCCTCATGGCCGTCGCTGGTCAGCACAATGGCTGCGGCTTGGGCATAATCGGCGCGGGTCGCGAGCGACAGGCGTCCCTCGCCAGCGCTGCCGACGAGCGCGCCATTCTCCAGGGTTGCGGGAATCGAGCCGGTGTAGTTCTCGGTGTACCAGCCATTGCGCAGGAGGGTCGTCGGGATACCGGAGGACGCCAGCAGCGCTTCGGTCGCACGGTGCTCCTCGCCCAGGCTGATCGGCGATCGGTCGGCGTGCAGCAGGCTGGTGTAGACGATACGCTTGATGCCCGCCGTCTTGGCGGCCTCGATGACGTTGCGGTGCTGTGCCTCGCGCTGCCCGACCTCGCTCGACGAGATCAAGAGCAACGTGTCGATCCCGGCCAGTGCCGGAGCGAGCGTCTCAGGCTGCGCGTAATCGAACGCGCGTGCCTCGACACCCAGGTCGCTGGCCTTTTCGGGCGAGCGCACCAGCGCCACGATCGGCTCGCCGGTCGACTTGCGCTTCAGGCTTTCAATGACGAGGCGGCCAAGCTGGCCGGTCGCGCCGGTGACGGCGATGGTCATGACAATTCTCCTTCAGTGACGCGGTGAGATCAGTTGAAACGGAAACCCGAGATGGCGGTCGACAGCACTTCCTCGGCATAGACCCGGGCGCCTTCGCCTTCAGCCGCGCCGGCCGCGACCATCAGGGGCAGCAGATGCTCCTCCTTGGCGGGCGGATGGGCGAACCGCGCCGATGGCGCATCGGCCCATTGCGTAAGACGCTCGGCCCGCTGTGGGCCGTCCAGCTCCATGCTTTCGGCCAGCCACTGGTCGAACGCCTGCGAGCCGGGCGTCGAGCGCGGATCGCCATAGGCGCGCATGTTATGGAAGCTCATGCCCGAACCCAGGATCAGCACGCCCTCCTTCCGCAGCGGCGCGAGGGCGCGCCCGGCAGCGACATGGAGGGCCGGGTTTAGCCCCCGCTCGACGGACATCTCGATCAGCGGAATGTCGGCATCCGGAAAGGCCACCTTGAGGGGCACGAACACGCCGTGATCCAGGCCCCGTGTCGCGTCGACAGACGAGGGGATGCCCGCATCCTTGAGCAGGGCCGCGGCACGGGCGGCGAGCGCGGGCGAGCCTGGTACGTCGTAGCGCAGCTGATAGGTATGGGGCGGGAAGTTGTAATAGTCGTAGATCAGCTCGGGCCGTTCGGCGCCGGTCAAGGCAAAGCCGTCCGTTTCCCAATGTCCCGATACGACGAGGATAGCCTTGGGCTTCTCGGCAAGCGAGTTCGGCAGGCTGCGCAGGAACGCTTCCATACCGGTCCACACGCCGCGTGGATCGTCCATGAAGAAGCAGGGGCCGCCGCCATGCGGGATGAAGTAGGTAGGCTGGACGCTCATGGTCATACACTCCGGTGCAGGCGCCACGGAAGCCGCCTGGATCATTGTTCGATCTATTGACCGGGATATGTGCCCACTATCGCGCAATGATAATCTGCCACGTAGAAGAGTCAGCTTCAACCACGGGTAGGAAATCATGGCGGATCGGTTGACGGGTATGGACGTGTTCGTAAAGGCGATCAGGCTCGGTGGCATCTCTGCCGCCGCGCGTGATCTGCACATGTCACCTGCGATGGCGGCCAAGCACCTCGACGCCCTCGAAGCGCGGCTTGGCACCACGCTGGTCCAGCGCTCGACGCGTCGGCTGTCGCTGACCGAGGCGGGTGCTGACTATTTCGAGAAGGCCGAACGTATCCTGATGGAGATCGGCGAAGCCGAGGCGGAGGCATCTTCGCGGTCGATCACCGCCCAGGGACTGCTGCGCGTCAGTGCGCCCGCCACCTTCGGCGTTCTGCACCTTGCCTCACTCATCCCTGCTTTCTCCGCACGTCATCCCGAGGTGACGATCGAACTGGGCTTCAACGATCGTTACGTCGACCTGCTGGAAGAGCGTTGGGATGTCGCCGTACGGATCGGGCGCCTCGCCAACAGTGCGCTTGTTGCCCGCAAACTCGTGGCGATGCGCGTCGTGCTGTGTGCCGCCCCCTCTTATTTGGCGAGGCGGGGAACGCCAACCCGCCTGGCCGATCTCGGCGATCACGATTGTCTGGGCCACACCAACGCGTCGCTTGCAGGAACGACATCGTGGGCGTTCGGCAAAGACGGGACGATCAAGGTGCCGATCTCAGGATCGATGTGTTCCGACAATGGCGAGGCCTTGGTTCGCGCTGCCATCGCGGGCCAAGGGCTGGTCTATGGGCCACGCTTTATTGCGGCAGAGGCGCTTCGCGCCGGTCAGTTGAGCGAGCTTGAGCTGGACGAGCCGCCTATGATGCTGGGAGCGGCGTATGCCATCACACACCCGACGCGGCGCCCCGCCGCCAAGACGCGGGCGTGGATTGACTTCTTAGCTGAAGCACTCCCCGCTCTTGGCACCGATTGGTGAGATGCCAAGCTAGCAGACGTCCCGAGTTTTCACCCGAGGACCGCGTCTGCTATCTCGAACCATCACGGTCTTTTACGATTGTAGATATCAGTGACCCAGCGAAAGCGACGCCCACAACCGCACGTGGCTGGCATCAATAACGCCGAGGCTTGGTCCCTTTCAGTTGGTGCAGCGGGGGCCGCGGGTGCGACGGACGTTGAGTGAGCGTGAACCGCATCACTGCCAACCCTCGATGACGATCTTGCCGCGTGCGGTAGTGCTCTCAAGCGCCTGGTGCGCGCGCTTGAGGTTCGCGGCGTTGATGGGGGAGAACCGTTCGGTGAGGGTGGTGCGCACCTCGCCGGCGTCCACGAGGCTGGCGATGGCCGACAGGATCTGACCCTGCGTTTCCATATCAGCAGTCTCGAACATGGACCGGGTGAACATGAACTCCCAGTGGGTCGACACTGATTTTCGTTTGAACGGGACGACATCGAGTGTCTTGGGGTCGTCGATGAGTGCAAAACGTCCCTGCGGGGCGATCAGCTCGGCGATCTGCTCGATATGCTCGTCGGTGTGCGTGGCCGAGAAGATGAAAGCCGGCGCGCCAATGCCGAGATCCGCTACCTGCTGCGCCAACGGTTGACGATGATCGATGACATGGTGGGCGCCGAGCTCACGCACCCAGGCTTGCGTCTCGGGGCGTGATGCCGTTGCGATGACGGTGAGATCGGGAACCTGACGGGCAAGCTGGATCGCCATCGATCCGACCCCGCCGGCACCGCCGATGATCAACAGCGCAGGTGCTGCACCAGCTACAGGAGTCCGCACGGACAATCGTTCGAAGAGGGCCTCCCACGCGGTAATCGCCGTCAGCGGCAACGCCGCTGCCTCTGCTCAATCGAGGCTGGCCGGCTTCCTTCCGACAATGCGTTCGTCGACCAGGTGCAGCTCGGCGTTGGTCCCATCGCGGCCGATGCTGCCCGCGTAGAACACCTCGTCGCCCGGTTCGAAGCCGCGCACTTCAGGGCCAACAGCGCGAACGACACCGGCGGCATCCCAACCCAGGACACGCCAATCACCGTGGATCGAACCCGAGCCAACGCGCACCTTCGTGTCAACCGGGTTTACCGAGACAGCCTTGACCTCGACGAGGAGATCACGGCCGGTAGCGTTGGGATCGGGAAGTTCGATATCGACGAGAGCTTCCGTGCGATCGATCGTTCCGGGCTGCTGGTAGCCGATTGCGCGCATGATAAATCCTATTGTCAGGGGCTGTATAGCGAACATTGTCGCGTACGGGATACGCACAAGCGACATCGCGGTTCGACATCGTCCTCAGGCTGGCGACGGCGTGATTGCCGCTGCCGTCTTCCCCGTGAGGTCTGTGATGACCGCGCCGATCAGCGCCCGTAACCAGCGGTGTGCGGGATCATGCCGATAGCGGACGTGCCAAGCCATTTCCACGGGAAAGCTGCCAAGGTCGACCGGAGCCGGCAGGATCTTCAGCCGGGGGTCGTGCATCAGCCGCCTGCAGATGAGCGAGGGCAAGGTGGCGCAATAGTCGGTTACCGCCACCATCTCGGCTACCGCGAAGAAGTTTGTCACGGAGATTGCGACGTCGCGCTTCAGCTGCTGCTGCGCCAGCGCCTGGAACAGCCCGGCGCGCATCCGTCCGGGCGGCACGATGTTGACATGCTTCATCGTCTCGAACTGCTCGCGCGTCATGACATCGCCGACGCCCGGATGGTCGGCACGGACGGCGCAGGCGAGCCCTTCGTCCATCAGGTGCTGGACGACGAGGTTGTCGGGCGGATCGACGATGCGGCCCAGCACGAGCGCCGTCGTGCCTGACACGACGCCTGTTTCCACAAGATCGTTCCCGTAGGGCGTCAGACGAAGCTTTATGCCGGGGGCGACCTTCTCCAGGCGCGCCACGATAGCGGGGACGAGGACGAACTCGACATAGCCGTTTGGCGCGATCGTGAAGAGCCGTTCGGCATGTAAGGGGTCGAAGGCCTGCTGACCGAGGACCGCGTCGTCGAGCTGGGCGAGTGCCTCGGCGATCAGCGGTGAGAGTTCAAGCGCGATCGGGGTCGGCTGGATGCCGTAGCGCTCGCGGACGAACAGCTGGTCCTGAAGCATCAGTCGTAGACGCGATAGGGCATTAGACAGGGCGGGCTGTGTCATGCCCATGCGCTCGGCGGCCCGCGTGACGCTGCGCTCCTCCATCAACGCGACGAAGATCGGCAGCAGGTTCAGATCGTAGCGCATGCAGTCATCCTGTCAGACGTATATCTGACATTAGAAAGATAAACTTCTAGAATATATCAACGAGGCCCATTTCCCACCCATTGGCGACGGACGCCGCGAACATGGAGGTTCAGATGAGCAAGGGTCAGGTTCTCGTTCTTGGATCGAACGCGACACAGCTCGGTCTGCGTAGCGGCAGTACCGCAACGGTCGGTCAGTATCTCAACGAGACGGCAGTCCCCGCGCTGGCACTGCTCGACGCCGGCTATGATATTGTTCTCGCTACGCCCAACGGGACCAAGCCGCACATCGACGCCGGCTCCGACACGAAGGACCACTTTGGCGGTGATGAGGCGGCATACCAGCGCGCCAAGGACTTCTTCGCCAGCCACCCGGCCATGAACGACGTCCGCACGCTGAAATCGGTTATCGACGAGGGTCTGGACGGCTTCGTTGGCGTGTTCGTGCCGGGAGGTCACGCGCCCATCGTCGATCTGATGCAGGACCGCGATGCGGGCACGATCCTCCGTCACTTCCACGCGGCGGCCAAGCCGACCGCGCTCCTCTGCCACGGACCGGTGGTCGTTGTTTCTACGCTCGACGATGCTCCGGCCTTCCGCAAGGCGCTGGAGGAAGGCGATGACGCCGGGGCGGCCGATCTGGCGCGAGACTGGATCTACTCAGGCTACCGCATGACCGTCTTCTCGGCGAGCGAGGAGAAGATCGCTGAGGAGCAAGTGCTGAAGGGCGAGCTCTTCTTCGACATGGAAAAGGCGCTGCGGTCGGCCGGTGGCGACGTCTCTGTCACCGACAAGAACTTCGCTTCGAATGTCGTCGTGGACCGGGAGCTGATCACGGGTCAGAATCCGGCGTCGGACCAAGCCATGGCCGACGCTTTGATCGAAGCCCTCGATCGCGCCGCTGCGTGAGTACCAGGATGACGGGCGGGGCGCTCAGGATGCGCCCCGCTTCGGACATAACCAGGACAGGGTATGGTGCCATGACCGCCAACGTGAAGATCGTCGCCGTCCTAACCGCCCGTGCGGATACCGTCGACCGCCTGCGCGCTCTGCTCGACGCCATGCTAAAGCCGAGCCGTGCCGAGCCGGGCAATTTGCGCTACGATCTCTGGCAGGACCAGAGCGATCCGAATCGTTTCGTGCTCGACGAGCTGTACGCGGACGCGGATGCAGTCGCCGCCCACCGTGCAACGCCCCACTTCCAGAACTACCTCTCTCAGATCGGCGATCTGTCCGAGCGCGCCGCGTTTGTCCTCAACCCCGTCTCGTCAACCTGAGGATGCTGCCACAGGGCAAGCCTGAAGAATGGGTGGGTACGGCACGGCTGTAAAGGCGTTCGATACAGACGTGTTGCGGCTGACCGGCCTGTTGGCACCTGCGCTTCGCGCAGGGCTCTTGGGCCTCATTCATCTACGCGCCTATCGCTGGCGCGGGGCCGCGATCCGGCGAAAAATCAACAACTGACTTGAAGGAATACAGTCATGACCAAGGGTATCGAAGGCAAGGTCGTTCTCATCACCGGCGGCAGCACCGGCATCGGCGCGGAAACCGCGCGGCTTCTCGCGGAACGCGGCGCGAAGGTGGCCATCGCCGCGCGGCGCAAGGACAGGCTCGACGAGGTCGTCGCGGACATCGCCGCAAGCGGCGGCACGGCACGTAGCTACGCGCTCGATGTCACCAACAAGTCGGCGGTCCAGTCCGTCATCGCCGCAATCGTCGCCGACTTCGGCCGTCTCGACGTACTGATCAACAACGCCGGTCTGATGCCGATCCGTCCGATGGCCGAGGTCAACACCGACGAGTGGGACCAGATGATCGACGTCAATCTGAAGGGCACGCTCTACGGCATCGCCGCGGCTCTTCCCGGCTTCCTGGAGCAGGGCAGCGGCCACATCATCAACCTGAGTTCGGTTGCCGGCATCAAGGTCTTCGCCCCGGGCGGCACGGTCTATTCCGGCACCAAGTTCGCCGTCAGCGCGATCAGCGAAGGTCTTCGCCAGGAGGTGGGCGAGAAGGTCCGCGTCACGTCGATCGAGCCCGGAGCTGTCGAGAGCGATTTGAAGTTCACGACGTCGGGCACTGCTGCCGAGACGGTGCTGGACTTCTACAAGCAGGCCATCCCGGCGGCATCGGTGGCGCGTGCTATCGCGTTCGCTGTCGAACAACCTGATGACGTCGACGTCAACGCGATCGTCATCCGGCCGACCGCACAGCAGTTCTGATTTCGACGAGGAGGCGGGGCCGCGTGTGCTCCGCCTCATGGGGAACGTTCCGGCCCGCTCGTCCGTTACTCTGCCGAATAATGACTGTCGGTTTCACTTGAGGAGTCATTTATGCCCAAACTTGCCCTGTATGTACCACTGAAGGCCAAGCCCGGAAAAGAGCGTGATGTCGCCAATTTCCTGACCTCGGCATTGCCGCTCGTTCAAGCTGAGGCGGGCACTCTGACCTGGTATGCGATCGAGGAAGGTCCCGGTGCGTACGCGATCTTCGATACGTTCGACACAGAGGAGGATCGGCAGGCCCATCTTGACGGCAAGGTTGCCGCCGCACTGATGGACAAGGCAGAAGAACTGTTTTCTGAACCGCCGCAAATTCACAAGTTCACCCTGCTGGCCGCGAAATAGCCGAGCGGTCGGCACCCTAAGCTGCTGTTTGACTGCAGGGTAATGTTCGTGTTTCTATCCGGAATGGGTGGCCCGGCCGTATCGGGAAATGAATAGATGAATATGGCAGGTCATCCGCAATAGTGGATGATCTTGTCTTCTGCACTTATCATATCTCTGAATTTAACGATAAGGCGCCGTTGATGTGTCGCGACGTGACGGCACCATTCGTTCGCGGCAGATTCTTGAGCACATCAATTTGGCGCGTTATTCGGGCGTTCTGGCCCAGTCATTCAGAAAACCGCCGTGAATCGATCCCAGGATAGCCCATGGGAAGGAACCTGTCAGGTAGCAGAAGGTTCAGGAAACTGAGCTCACTTGGAAGGGCGCGATGTCCTCCGTTGCTGCGACGGACCGGGATCATCAGCAAGCTCTCGATTTGATGACGCGTTGAGAAGATCTGCGAAAGGAAAAATCCGTGAAAGCTGTCGTGTACAACGGGCCCAAAGATGTTTCTGTCAATACCATCGATGATCCCAAGATCGAAAAGCAGACCGACGTTATCATTCGGCTGACCACGACCAATATCTGCGGGTCGGACCTTCACATGTATGAGGGCCGTACCAGCTTCGAGAAGGGCAGGGTCTTCGGTCACGAAAACCTTGGCGAGGTCATCGAAGTTGGTGCAGCCGTAGATCGTATCAAGAAGGGCGATCGCGTGTGCATGCCGTTCAATGTCGGTTGCGGTTTCTGCGAAAATTGCGAACGCGGTTTGACGGGTTTCTGCCTCACGACCAACCCTGGAACCGCCGGCGCAGCATATGGCTTTGCCGAGATGGGTCCGTGGCAAGGTGGTCAGGCCGAGTTGATGCGCGTTCCTTATGCGGACTTCAATTGTTTGAAGCTGCCTGAGGACGCTGAGGAGAAGGAGGATGACTATGTCATGCTCTCCGACATCTTCCCCACCGGTTGGCATGGCGTGGAACTGTCGGGTTTCCTGCCTGGCGAAAGCATCGCGATCTACGGCGCTGGTCCGGTCGGCTTGATGGCCGCGCACTCAGCCGAAATCCGCGGTGCCTCTCAGATCTTCGTGGTCGATTCTCACGATGACCGCCTGAAACTGGCCGAGGCGATGGGCGCTATTCCGATCGACATGCGCAAGGGCGATCCCGCCCAGCAGATTCTTGACGTGACCGGCGGCCTCGGGACCGACCGGGGGGTCGAGGCGGTCGGGTATCAGTGTTGCGATCGCCACGGCAAGGAGCGCAGCAATTACACGATGAACTGCCTCGTCAAAAGCACGAAGGCCACCGGCGGAATCGGCGTCGTCGGCGTGTTCATTCCGGAAGACCCGAACGCGCCCGACGATCTCCAGAAGGAAGGCAAGATGGCGTTCGACTTCGGCAACTTCTGGTTCAAGGGCCAGAAGATCGGCACCGGCCAGTGCAATGTAAAGCACTACAACCGGCGACTGATGAAGCTGATCGAGCAAGGCCGGGCCAATCCTGCCCAAATCATCTCGCACCGACTGCCGCTTGATCAGGCACCAGACGCCTACAAGCATTTCGACGAGCGCGATGCTGGCTGGACGAAGGTCGTGCTAAAGCCGGGCACCTGACCTTAGTCTTCGACGGAATAGGAAATAAATTATGACTTTGGAAGGCAAATCGATTGCCATTCTGATCGCGCCCCGCGGGACGGAAGAACCAGAATTCTCGAAGCCCAAGCAAGCTGTCGAGGACGCTGGTGGCAAAGTGACCGTGGTCAGTTTTGAACCGGGCAAGGCTCGCACAGTCAATAGCGATCTTGACGAGGGCGGCAGCTATACTATCGACAAGACGTTTTCCGAGGTCAAAGCCGACGATTTCGACGGACTTGTTGTGCCCGGAGGGACTGTCGGCGCCGACAAGCTGCGCGGCAGCGTCGAGGCAATTGGTTTCATCCGGGCTTTCTTCGATCAGAAAAAACCTGTTGCGGCGATATGCCACGCACCCTGGACATTGATCGAGGCGGGCGTGCTTGAGGGTCGCACCTTGACGTCCTACCCGACGCTGAAGGTCGATATCGAGAACGCCGGCGGTGCATGGACCAATGAGGAAGTCGTGGTCGACAACGGCCTTGTTACCAGCCGCGATCCCAATGATTTGCCCGCCTTCTGTGCTAAACTCGTTGAGGAAATCGCAGAAGGTGTCGGCGCAGCGCCCGCAGGAGGGAATTAACGCGGGGCGTTTCGACGAAACCATGTGAGGGCCCTCTCCCTGGGAAAGATCTGTACAAAGCGAGCGTGGCGGATGGCCGGCGATTGGCCGTCCGCCACGCCGCGTATCACACGAACACGGCGCACCTGACGGGCACTCAAACCCTAACCCGCGTCAACCGCGGTGACACATCGCCGGCTCCCGCTTCCAGCTTCGACCCATTCCAACGTCTGGTCGAGATGCACCTGATCGAACGTGCGTTCGGCCAGATTTACGACCTACAGCGCCGCCTTGAGATAGCGGGCGGTGAGACTGCCTTCCGCTTCCGCAACGACGCCAGGGACGCCGCTGGCAACGATACGGCCTCCATCTTCCCCGGCCCCCGGTCCCAAGTCGATGATCCAGTCCGCCTGTGTGATGGCGCGCATGTCATGTTCGACGACTACGACGGTATTGCCGGCGTCTACGAGGCCCTGCAGGTGTTGCATCAGCCGGTCGCCATCGGAGGGGTGAAGCCCCGAAGTTGGCTCGTCGAGGATGTAGATCGTGTTGCCGCGTTGAGCGCGTTGCAGTTCGGTCGCCAGCTTGATGCGCTGCGCCTCCCCGCCAGACAGCTCGGTCGCCGGCTGACCGAGCCGCAGATAGCCAAGACCGATCTCCCGCAACACGTCGAGAGAGCGCATCACAGATGCCTCGCCAGCGAAGAAATCGCACGCATCGTCGACCGTCAGTTCGAGCACCTGGGCGATATTGCGCCCGTTCCATTCGACTTCGAGCGTTTGCGGGTTGTAGCGAGAGCCATGACAGGTCGAGCACGGGGCAAAAACGCTCGGCAGGAACAGCAGCTCCACCATGACGTATCCCTCGCCCTCGCACACAGGGCAGCGGCCTTGCGCGACGTTGAACGAGAACCTTCCCGGGCTGTAGTGCCGCCGGCGGGCGAGCGGCGTATCAGCGAAGATCCGTCGCACCTGGTCGAACATGCCGCTGTAGGTGGATAGGTTCGAGCGCGGCGTGCGGCCGATCGGTTTCTGATCGACCCGCACCAGCCTGCGAACATGCTCCATGCCTGCGACAATGCGTCCTTCAGTGTCGTTCTGCGCAACATCGAGCAGCGGATCGATATCCTCCTCCTCGGCCACGGGGGAGCCGCCGAGGTGTTCCGTAACGAGCTCGGGCAGCGCCTGACTGACAAGACTGGATTTGCCCGATCCCGAAACGCCGGTGACAGCGGTGAAGCAGCCGATGGGAAACTCGACGTCGAGACCATGGAGATTGTTCCGCCTGATCCCTTCCAGGCGTAGCCATGCCTTGGGATCGCGCGGTGTGCGCTCACTGCGGAGCGGCTCTGCGAACAGGTAGCGGCGGGTGATCGAAGTCTCGACGTCGGCAAGCCCCTCTATCGGCCCGCTGTAGAGGACTTCACCCCCCTTTTCCCCGGCTCCTGGCCCGACATCGACGAGCCATTCCGCGCGGCGGATCACGTCGAGATCATGTTCGACGACGAACAGGGAGTTGCCCGCCGCCTTGAGACGCTCGAGGATAGTGATCAAGGCTTCGCCATCTGCCGGGTGCAACCCTGCCG
Source organism: Sphingomonas sp. MA1305 (assembly GCF_016107325.1). Classification (GTDB taxonomy): domain Bacteria; phylum Pseudomonadota; class Alphaproteobacteria; order Sphingomonadales; family Sphingomonadaceae; genus Sphingomonas. The sequence goes on along the minus strand of NZ_RCVT01000008.1, from coordinate 60,959 downwards.
AAGGCTCGTCAAGCACATAGACCACGCCGAAAAGCTGTGACGACAATTGCGTGGCAAGCCGCAAGCGCTGCAGCTCTCCGGAGGAGAGCGTCGGCGTGCTGCGGTCGAGCGAAATGTAGCCAAGGCCAAGATCGATCAGCGGCTCTAGCCGCTCGATCAATTCGCAGGCAAGGCGTTGGGCGGCGATCCGCTTCTCGTCGGAGAGATTGGGCGTGCGGCGTACGTCGGGCGCGCTCTTGTGCGCAGAGCCGCCCGCCGCAACCCGTTGTTCGACCGCTGCATCGCGAGCCGCTTTTTCCAGAACATGGCCCTTTGAGGGGGCGGAGACCGCCCCATACGCGCCATGCGCGACGGGCATCAGCAAGTCCTTCAGGTTGAGCACCGACAGGTCGCCGAACTCGGCAATGTCGAGGCCCGCAAATTTGACCGACAGGGCTTCGCGCTTCAGGCGCTTGCCGTCGCAGGTCGGGCAATCGCGGCCGATGATATATTGCGAGACGCGCTTCTTCATAAGCGCACTTTTGGTGTTGGCGAAGGTTTCCAGCACATAGCGGCGCGCGCCGGTGAAGGTGCCCTGGTAGCTTGGCTCCATGCGGCGCTTGAGCGCCGTCCGGGTCTGTTCGGGCGTCAGGCCCGCATAGACCGGCACCGTCGGCGCCTCTTCAGTGAAGAGGATCCAGTCGCGATCCTTTTTCGGCAGGTCGCGCCACGGCGTATCGACGTCATAGCCGAGCGAAACGAGGATATCGCGCAGGTTCTGCCCATGCCACGCGGTTGGCCAGGCGGCGATCGCCCGGTCGCGAATGGTGAGGCTGCCGTCAGGAACCATCGTCTCTTCTGTCGCGTCATATACGCGGCCGATGCCGTGGCAGGTCGGGCAGGCCCCCGCGACCGTGTTGGGGGAGAAATCCTCCGCATAGAGCATGGGTTGATGGTGCGGATATTCGCCGACGCGCGAATAGAGCATCCGCACCAGGCTGGAGAGCGTCGTCACGCTGCCGACCGAGGATCGCGCGTTGGCCGAACCGCGCTGCTGCTGCAGCGCGACCGCAGGCGGCAATCCGTCGATCGCGTCGACCTCCGGCACGCCGGCCTGGTCGATCAGCCGACGGGCATAGGGCGCAACCGATTCCAGGTAACGCCGCTGGGCTTCGGCATAAAGGGTGCCGAACGCGAGCGATGATTTGCCCGAGCCCGATATTCCGGTGAACACCACGAAGGCGTCGCGCGGTACATCGACGTCAATATTTTTGAGGTTATTCTGGCGCGCGCCGCGAACCTGCACGCAAGCGGGCGGCCCCGTATGACCATGATCGGTGGCCGGCGTCATCGCGTGAATGTCCTTGCTCTTCAATTCAGTCTTCCTGCCCAATACGCCCGTGCGGCCCGTGGTTCATCACAATCGGGTAACAGATGAATACATTTCCGACGCAATACATCCAACGGTTGTTACCGCATCGCGACGCGTTGCCCATTTGCCAGAGCGCGCGTCATCATGGCCGGGTTCGGGCCATGATGACGGCCGAATTGTCGATCCGGGCGCCTCGCGCCGCTTCGGATCGGCGGGTCAGTAGTGAATGACCGAGCGGATCGACTTGCCTTCGTGCATCAGTTCGAAGGCCTCGTTGATCTCCTCCAGACCCATCGTGTGGGTTACGAACGGGGCCAGATCGATATCGCCTCTCATCGCGTCCTCGACCATGCCCGGGAGCTGTGTCCGTCCCTTGACGCCACCGAAAGCGGACCCCTTCCATACGCGGCCCGTGACGAGCTGGAATGGGCGGGTGGAGATTTCCTCGCCCGCGCCGGCAACGCCAATCACGATCGACTGACCCCAGCCACGGTGCGCTGATTCAAGCGCGGCGCGCATGACGTGGACGTTGCCGATGCACTCGAAGGTATGATCGATGCCCCAGCCCGTCATCTCGATCAGCACTTGCTGGATGGGCTTGTCATGGTCCTTGGGGTTGATGCACTCGGTCGCACCGAACTGGCGTGCCAGCTCGAACTTGGACGGATTGGTGTCGATGGCGATGATGCGACCCGCCTTCGCCTGGCGTGCACCCTGAATCGCCGCGAGGCCGATGCCGCCGAGGCCGAAAACGGCGACCGAGTCTCCGGGCTGGACCTTGGCGGTATTGTGGACTGCGCCGATGCCGGTCGTGACGCCGCAGCCGAGCAGGCAGACATGTTCGGGGTTTGCCTGGGGATTGATCTTGGCGAGCGAGACTTCGGCGACGACAGTATATTCGCTGAAGGTTGAACAGCCCATGTAATGATAGAGGGGCTGACCATTGTACGAAAAGCGGGTGGTCCCATCGGGCATCAAGCCCTTGCCCTGCGTTTCGCGGATAGCGACGCACAGGTTGGTCTTGCCCGACAGGCAGAAGTCGCACTTGCCGCACTCGGCGGTGTAGAGCGGAATCACGTGATCGCCCGGCCCGACGCTGGTGACGCCTTCACCGACCTCGACAACTATGCCCGCGCCCTCGTGGCCCAGAACCACCGGGAAAACACCCTCCGGATCACTCCCCGCTAGCGTGTACGCGTCGGTGTGGCACACCCCGGTGTGCGTCACCCGTATAAGGACTTCGCCTTTCCGGGGTGGGGCGACATCGATCTCGACGATTTCGAGTGGCTTGCCCGCCTCGAAGGCTACAGCGGCGCGAGATTTCATGTTGGGATACCCTCGTTGAGTTAAACCGATTGCTGGTGCGAGGCCGTTGCGTCAGCGCAAATTCGTGGGGGAGCGATCGCTCACTCCCCGGTATGCCGGTCAAACCGTAACGACGACCTTGCCGATCTGGTCGTTCGATTCGAGGAAGCGGTGAGCGTCCTGGATGGCGTCGAGCGGGAAAGTGCGCGCGATCCGCGGCTTGAGCGCGCCCGATTCCAGACCCGCCACGATGAACGCCTTGGCGCGATCGAGGGCGGCATCGTCCGAGACGATCTCGCTGTAGAGATACCCCTTGAGCGTGAGGCTCTTGCCCAGCACGGAGAACAACGGGAACGGCGTCGGTTCGCCGCTGAGCGCGCCATATTCGAGCAGGATGCCGCCGCGTGCCATGCTCTCGGTCAGCGGCTCGAACGACGGGCCTCCGACCGGATCGAGCACCACGCGCGCACCCTGACCATCGGTTATCTCCATCACCCTCGCTACCAGATCCTCTTCCCCGGTTGCGACGACATGATGTGCACCGGCATCGATCAGGGCCTGGCGCTTGGCGCCGGTACGCGTCGTCGCGATTACCGTCGCGCCGACCATCCGCCCAATCTGGAAGGCAGCAAGGCCGACGCTGCTGGAGGCAGCAGTGACGATGACGAAATCGCCCTCGCCGAGTTTCGCCTGCTCCACCAGCGCACCCCAGGCGGTGACATACTGCATCCACACGGCCGCCGCTTCCTCGAACGACAGCGCCGCCGGATGCTTGACGACGAGGCGGGCGGGTACGTTGGCGACCTCGCCATAAGTGCCCCAGCGCGCGATATCGAGCGGGGGGATGACGCTGACGGCTTCGCCTTCCGCAAACCCGGTCACGTCTGCGCCGACCGTAACGACAGTGCCGGCAGCCTCATAGCCAAGGCGGCTCGGGAACTCGGCTTCCTGAAGGTAGGCATGGTTGCGGAACATCACCTCGGCGCGGTTTATGCCTATTGCCTTCACCGCGATCTGCACTTCGTCGGCCGCGGGCGCGGGGACTGCCACATCTTCAATCCTGAGGACGCTGGCGTCGCCATATTCGTGGATACGGACGATGCGGCTCATTGGTAAATCCTTGATTATTGAATGATCGTTCTGTAAGGGAGCGGACCACCAGTTTCAAGATATTATTTATCGATCGTTCCATATCGTGCACCAGAGATGACAGAGACGAAAGCCCGTCGCCGCGCAGGTCGCCCTCGTGTGTTCGACACTGACGCTGCGCTCGACAAGGCGGTGCGGCTGTTCTGGCAGCGCGGCTACGAGGCGACATCGATGGCCGATCTGGTGGCGGAGACTGGCGTCGCCGCCGCCAGTCTCTATGCAGCGTTTGACAACAAGGCGGGGCTGTTTGCGGCGGTGATCGAGCGCTACGCCGCGACGTTCAGCGTCCACCTCTATGCACCCATCAACGATCCGGCGTTGTCCACCTACGAGGCCGTCAAAGACCTGCTGGAACGAGCGGCGTCATCATTCTCGGAACCTGGAACGCCGGCCGGCTGCTTCATGTATTCGGCAGCGGCAGCCGTTTCGCCGGCGTCCGCCGCCATCGAATGCCTGCTGCGCGACAAGCGCATCGCGGCGGAGGCCCTCCTGATCGAGCGTCTGCAACGCGGCGCCGCGCAGGGCGAGCTTGCGGCCAACACCGATCCGGCTGTGCTAGGCAAATTCATCAATACGGTCATGGAAGGCATGTCCGTTCAGGCGCGCGACGGCGCTACGATCAACGAACTGCTCTCCATCGCCAAAATGGCACTCGCTCGATGGCCGGCCGCGATATGATCGTTACATGGTGGTCATCTGCCAATCCGCATCCCGCGACCGAACAGTCGAACTCATCTCATAGGACGAAAGCACATGAAACACGTGACATTGCCCGGCGGGGAAGTGGTTCCTTCAATGGGTCAAGGCACCTGGAAGATGGGCGAACGTGCCGAGCGGCGATCCGATGAGATCGCTGCGCTACGCGCCGGTGTCGAGTTGGGCATGACGCTCGTCGATACCGCTGAAATGTATGGCGATGGTGCGGCGGAAACGCTGATCTGCGAAGCGCTCGGCGACCGTCGTGACGAACTATTCCTCGTCAGCAAGGCGTATCCACAGAACGCATCGCGCTCCCGCCTTGCCGGTGCGTGCGAGGCGAGCCTGAAGCGGCTCGGCACCGATCGGCTCGACCTCTACCTGCTCCACTGGCGGGGATCAGTGCCGCTCGCTGAGACGATAGAGGCAATGGAGGCGCTAAAATCAGCGGGGAAAATTAGGCATTGGGGTGTCAGCAACCTCGATACCGACGATATGGACGAGCTTGTCGCTGCCGGCGGGGATGGCTGCGTGACCGATCAGATCCTCTACAATCTCGTCCGTCGAGGCCCTGAGTTGGACCTGTTGCCGTGGCTCGCACAGCACAAAGTGCCAGTGATGGCGTATAGTCCCGTCGAGCAGGGACGCCTCACAAGCCATCCCGCCCTCGACAAAGTAGCGGCCCAGGTTGGCGGAACCCCTGCGCAGGTCGCACTTGCCTGGACGTTGCGCCACGGTGGACTTATCGCCATCCCGAAAGCGAGTTCGATTGCACATGTGCGGGAGAACCGCGCTGCCGCAGATATCGTCCTCTCCGACGCCGACCTTGCGGCACTCGATGCGGCATTTCCCCGGCCAGCGGGCCGTCGCCCGCTCGAAATGCTGTAGCGTCAGATGGTGACATCCTCTCTCAAAGCAACCGAACGCGAATCGGATCGCCTCGAGGCGTTCATGGACGCGGTGCTTGCGATCGCGATCACCCTTCCTGCGGTGGAGCTGCATGCACCGAAGCCTGAAGAGGGCGATCTCGCAGCGGCGTATCTGAAGCTGGCGCCGGAGTACGGCACCTACGTCCTCAGCGTGATCCTCATCGGCCTCTACTGGGCGCACAGCCATTTCAGCGGCAAGCTGCTGGAGAAGACCGATCACGGCTACAACCTGCTGAGCATCGGCTTTCTGGCTGCCGTCAGCATCACTCCATTTCCCGCCCGCCCGTTGGTCGAACACCTCGGCGGAGATGCGGAGAGCGCCACCGCCACTTTATGGTATCTGGGCGTAGCAGCGACACCGGCGACCTGGTGGTTTCTAAGGTGGGTGTACGCCACCGCCAGAGGTCTTCCCGATCGAAGGCTGACCGACGCTTATCTTCGCCGCCTTACCATCAAATATGGCCTAACCGCCGCTGCCTATTGGGCGGCATTCGGCTTGGCATTCTGGGATTGGCGTGTTGGACTGATCGCCGCGGGGATCCTGACCTTGACCTACATCGTTCCGCCAGCAAAGCCCAGCTACAAGCCAGGCCAAGAACCGGAGAATGGCTGAGACCGGCTATAGACCCGGCACGGCGGATGCTCACATCGGCTAATCAGTCCAGAATCTTGTCGATCGTGATCGGCAGGGACCGCACCCGCTTACCGGTCGCGTGATAGATCGCGTTAGCAATCGCGGCAGCGGTGCCGACGATGCCGATCTCGCCAAGGCCCTTGACCCCGAGCGGGGTCACTTCGGGATCGGGTTCATCGACGAAGATCACCTGGATATCGTGAATGTCGGCGTGCACGGGCACATGGTATTCGCCGAAGTTGTGGTTCATCCAGCGCCCCAGCCGGTGATCGGGGAAGGTCTCCTCGTGAAGTGCCATGCCGATGCCCATCACCACGCCGCCGAGGATCTGGCTGCGCGCCGTCTTCGGGTTGATGATGCGGCCGGCGGCCACCGCATCGACAATGCGTGTGACCCGCACCACGCCCAATTCCTCGTCCACCTTCACCTCCGCGAAGATCGCGCTGTGGGTGTTCTTGGATTTGTGCAGACCCTTCCACATGTCGCCGAACCCGGGCGCAGCGGTGGCTTCCTCTTCGATCGCCGTCAGGTCAGCGGCACGCATCGCATCTCCGAACGGCACCCGGACCGTCGGTGTGTCCTTGAGCACCAGACAGCCGTCCTCGAACAGCACGTCGTCTATCTTCGCTCCGCTCAGCGGTTCACCGGCGATCTTGCCGGCCGCCTTCAAAAGCTTCTTGCCGAGCGCTTGGCAAGCGAGCTGTACCGCCGCACCGGTCGATGCCGCCCCCCACGATCCACCTTCGACCGGGGCGGTCGGCAGGTCTGAGTCGCCCAGCTTGGCGGTGATCTGCTCGGGCGGCAGGCCGAGCGTCTCTGCGGCGACCAAGGTCATCACCGTGTAGCTGCCGGTGCCGATGTCCGACGTCGCGCATGCTACTTCCAGATGGCCGTTGGCCGTGAGCTTCGCGCTCGCAGACGTCTTGGAGAATTGCGCGTCCCACATGCCGGTCGCGCAACCCCAGCCGACCAGCTCCTTGCCATCGCGCATCGAGCGCGGCTCAGCCGAGCGCTCGCTCCATCCGAACGCCTCGGCCCCTTCGCGAAACGCCTCTCGTAGCGCCTTGCTGGTGTACGGCGTGCCATTCATCGCATCGATGGGCGAGTAATTGACGAGCCGGAATTCAAGCGGATCGACCTTGGCGACATAGGCCATCTCGTCAATCGCGATCTCGAACAGCGTCATGCCGGTCGCCGCCCCCGGCGCGCGCATGTCTGCTGATGTCGGTGTGTCGATCTGAGCGACGGTGTATTCAGCGTCGGCGTTCGGGCAGTCGTAGTTCATCAGCCCCCAGGTGACCACGTTCTCCATATTATCTTCGTAGCGCGAGGTGGAGGTGGTCGCCTCGTTGCGGATCGCGGTGAGCTTACCGGTCGTCTCCGCGCCCAAGGCAATACTTTGAACCGCCTGCGGGCGGTAGGCGTGGCTGAACATCTGCTGGCGTGTCATCGTCACACGCACGGAGCGTTCAAGCATCTTTGCGGCGAGCACCGCGAGAAACACCTGATGCTGCGGTCGGAGTCCGGAGCCGAAGGCGCCGCCGACATAGGGGTTGAGCACGCGTACCTTCTTTTTCGAAAAGCCGAACACGCTGGCAAGGTAGGCATGCACCCCCTGCGAACCTTGGGTCTTATCCCACACGGTGATGCTGCCGTCGCCGTGCCATTCGACGGTGGAGCCGAACATCTCCATGGGATTGTGGTGTTCCGGCGCGAGCCGGTAGTCGCCGGACACCTTCAGCGGGGCGTCCGCAAACGCCTGCGCCGCGTCTCCGCGATTTTTCGGCGCCATATAGCCGCTGCGCTTTTTCTTCGGCACGTACTTATCGCCGACCGCAACCTCGAAGTCGGTATTGTGCGCCTCCGCCTCGTAGGCGACCTCGACCACGCTGGCGGCGTAGCGCGCTGCCTCGAACGTCTCGGCCAGCACCAGCGCGATCGGTTGCTGGCTGAAATGGATGCGGTCATCGTAAAGCGGACGGAACGGCGAGCCAGGAATCTTCATCTCGTCCTGGTAGCTGTGGTCGGTCCAGGCAACGTGCGGCCGGTTGAGGTGGGTGATAACCTCGACGACGCCGGGCACAGCGCGCGCGACTTCCTCATCGATGCTGACGATCCGCCCTTTGGCGATCGCGGCCTCGACGATGTAGCCGTATAGCAAGTTCGCCACCGGATGCTCGGCGGCGTAGCGCGCGGTGCCGGTGACCTTCTCGATCCCATCGACGCGGTTGATCGCGCTGCCGATTCCGATTTTCGCTGCGGTAGCCATGATGTCTGTTCCTTAAGCGACGCGCTTGTCGGTCTGCGATTGCGGGGTGGCCTCAGCGGCCTGCTTCAGCGCACGGATGATCCCCTTGCGGGCGAGCAGGATCTTGAAGTCGTTCTCGCCCTGACCGGCCGCGCCGGCGAGAAGGGCGTCGGCGAAGGCGCCGAACGCCTGCGGCGACGGCTGCTGGCCCTTCAGCAGCTTCTCGGCTTCCGTGCTGCGCCATGGCTTGTGCGCGACGCCGCCGAGCGCCACCCGCGCCTCCGCGATCGTGCCGCCTTCGACCCGCATCGCGACGGCTACCGACACCAGCGCAAAGGCGTAGGACAGACGATCGCGCAGCTTCAGGTAGGTGTAGTTGCGGGTAAAATCCTCGGCCGGCAGGTCGATGCCCGTCACCAATTCGCCGGGCTTCAGTGTATTGTCGCGCCACGGCTCGTCGCCGGGCAACCGATGATAATCGGCGATCGGGATCGCTCGGTCGCCGTCCGGACCGGTCACCTGGACGGTCGCGTCCAGCACCGCCAGCGCCACGCACATGTCCGACGGGTGCGTGGCGATGCACTGGTCACTCGCGCCCAGGATGGCATGGATGCGATTGACCCCGCCAATCGCGCCGCAGCCCGAGCCCGGTTCGCGCTTGTTGCAAGGTGTGGCGACGTCGTAGAAATAATAGCAGCGCGTGCGCTGGTTGAGGTTGCCGCCGTTGGTCGCGGCATTGCGCAGCTGGGGGCTGGCGCCGGCGAGGATCGCCGAGGACAGCAAGGGATACCGCTGCTCGACCCGCGCGTCCCACGCAGTGTTGGAGTTCGGCACGAGCGCGCCCAGCCGCAGTCCACCGCCGTCCAGCTCCTCGATTGCGTCTAGCGGCAGGCGGTTGATGTCGATCACCGTCGTCGGTTGATCGACGTTCTCCTTCATGAGATCGATCAGGTTCGTTCCACCTGCGAGGTAGCGGACCTGCTCTCCGCCGCCCGCCTGCACCGCTTCGGCGACACTGGTCGGGCGGGCATAGTCGAAGCGGTTCATGCCTTTTCTCCGATCACGTCGAGCACCGCATCGACGATGTTCGAATAGGCGCCGCACCGGCACAGATTGCCGCTCATCAGCTCGCGGACCTCGTCGCGTGTCCTGGCCTTGCCCTCGTTGATGAGGCCCTGCGCCGAACAAATCTGGCCAGGCGTGCAATAACCGCACTGGAACGCGTCGTGGTCGCAGAAGGCGGATTGCAGCGGATGGAGGTCGCCAGGCTGGCCCAACCCCTCAATCGTCGTGATGTTCGCCCCGTCCAGCGTCACCGCCAGCTTGAGGCACGAGTTGATGCGGCGCCCGTCGACCAGCACGGTGCATGCGCCGCACTGACCGTGGTCGCAGCCCTTCTTGGTGCCGATCAGATCTTCGCCTTCTCGCAGCAGGTCGAGCAACGTCGTCCAGGGCTCGATCGCGCGGGTGCGCGTCTCACCGTTAATCGTCAGCGTGGTTGGCACCGTGCCGATCGGCACGGCGGCGTATGTGGCGGAGTTGACGGCTGTCGGCATGATCGGCGCCTTCATGTTTTGCGTTAGGCCGGGATGGCGATGATGTCGGCGGTGTTTTCCTCGGCAACCCCGTTCTCGCGGTGGCGAAAGGCGGACAGCGCACGATACACCTGCAACCGCGCCCGCATCACCGATCCGAGCGGCCGATGCGCGGCCAGGCTATGCGCGGGCCGAAAGGTCATCACCTCGTCGAAATAGCGCACGCGTGCCGGGCTATAGGCTTCCTGCGCAGGAATGCGGATCGTGGCGACAGTGCGGTACTGGCTGTCCTGCGATGGCCACTCGACCGAGGCGTCCTCGATCGGCTGCGTCTCCGCGTTCGCCCAGAGCTGCACCTTAAGTTCAAACACCGCCTCATGGTCGCGGAAGTAATCGGTCGCGGCATGGCGGAAGCCGTCCTCGTCTTCATGCGGATCGAGCTGCCACTCGCCGAACGCGTCCTGCGCCTGCGACGCCGGCACGGCCCCGAGCTTTGCGACATAGTCGCCGTAGCGCACCGGCGCCTGGCTGAAATAATCGTCGCCGATCGGGTGGCTGAACGGATGGCCGAAGAAATCCGCCTTGGCGTAGGCGGTGTTGAAAAGGCTCAGCACCTTGTTGAAGTTGCGCGCCATCGACGACACCGCGCTCTTGACGCCCTCGGGCATCGGCGTCGCCGCGCCGATCTTCTTCGCATCGCTCAGGAAGCCGGAAGCGGTTCCGGACGGGAACGTCCGTCCCGTGGCAAGGACGAAATCCTGCGTCGGCGCGTCATGCCCGGGCAGTTTTTCACCCTCGACGCCGAACACCTTGATCGCCATGCCGCGGTGCGTCGACACGCGATCGCCCAGCGTCTCGCCCGGGCCCTGTGCAAAGCGGATCGCGACGTCATAGCTGCCCGGCTCGGCGAACAGCCCCTGCGCCAGCTCCGGCGGAAGGTCGTCGGCAATCGTCAGCGTGCCGACGACGCAGGCCGAGCTCTTGGCATGGCTGGCGCGCACGGCGTGCTGCTCGCGCTTCTCGACCACCTCGCTCCGTTGCGTCATGCCCTGGATGATGCCGTCGATCGTTTCCTGCTCGTCGGGCTCGCGCGTCTCGATGTCGTCGCGGTAGCGCAAGTAGGCCATGACGATCCTCAGCGGATCGGAGCGAAGGAGAACAACTCGGTACGGATGGACGGCGGGGCACCCGGCGTGAACCATGGCGTGTCCTGAATGTGGCTCGCGGTGACGTAGATCGTCCCGTCGGGACCTTCGGCGAAGGTGTCCGGCCAGCGTAGCCGCTTATCCGTCAAGACGATCTCCGTCCCCGACCCGGCGAGCCGCCTGATCGAGTAATCGGTCGGCGAGGTGATGTAGAGCGTCCCAGCCTTGCTCATCCACAGCCCATCCGCGACGGCGGTGGTGGCAACGGTCTGCACTGCACCACTGCGCTCTCGCTCGCTGATGTCGGGGCGCAGCTTGTCGGTGGCGATCGAATAGAGCGTCTTCCCGGTCAGCGCCTGCCAGTAGAGCGTCTTCCCGTCATTCGAGATCGCGATGCCGTCGGACGCGAACGCAGGCTGCCGCCCGTCGGGGCGAACAAGCGGCTTGCCTTCGATGGCGACGGTGACGCTCTTGTCGATTTGGGTCGAAGGATGGCCATCAAGCGCTCGGAAGCTCTTTCCGTCGTCCAAGTCGACGACGATGATTGCGCCGCGCGTGCCGCTGTCGGTGATGTAGCCGGTCCGGCCATCGGGCGAGAACCGGATATCGTTGAGGTAGGTGCCCTGCAGCGCAACGTCGCCAGGCACCGCGATGACCTTGGTCACCTTGTTCGTCTTCAGGTCGATGCGGACAAGCTTCGGTGCGCCCTCCAGGATCTTCTCGTTGCCCGGTGCGCCGGGGTCGACCACCCACAAATTGCCGTGGCCGTCCGGCACAATCGACTGGACGCAGACAAAGTAGTCGCCAACCGGCATTTCGTTTGCCCTGGCGTTGCGCCAGCTGTTCCACTTGGCATCGGGGTAGGGCCGGAGCGACCCATTCGGCATCACCTCCGCAACCGAGATCGGCGCGTCGTCGGTCCAGCGCGGGAAGTTGACGAAGCGGCGCCCGTCAACCGAGACGGCGACGCCGGTAGCCTGGTGGTCGAAGCGTGCCACCTGCGTTAGCGCGGCGCTGCGTCCCGTCTGGGCATAAGCTGCTCCCGCCAGCGCTATCGTGAAGGCTCCTAGCCCGATCAGAACACCGCTTTTCCGCATCTGTCCGCTCCTGTTCACCGGACGCATCGCGCGACGGTTCGCTCGTCAACGACCGTGGCCCATGCTTAGATCCAGGAAAACCACGAATAAAACAGGTTAGACAGCGTCTCCACGACCGGGAGTGAACCGCCCCGGGTTTGCCGGAGGCCGTGGGTTGTGAGTTACGCTGCCATATCCAGGTTCTCCGCGGCAGCATAATATTGCTCTTCGGCTTCGGCAGGTGGGATGTTGCCGATGGGCTCCAGCAGCCGGCGATGGTTGAACCAGTCGACCCATTCGAGCGTGGCGTATTCGACGGCTTCGAAGCTGCGCCACGGTCCACGCCTGTGGATCACCTCGGCCTTGTAGAGGCCGTTGATCGTCTCGGCCAAAGCGTTGTCGTAGCTGTCGCCGACGCTGCCGACCGATGGCTCTATCCCGGCTTCGGCGAGGCGCTCGGTGTACTTTATAGACACGTATTGCGACTCGCGGTCGCTGTGATGGATAAGGCCGCCCCGATGGGCCGGCCGGCGGGCATGGAGAGCCTGCTCCAGGGCATCGAGAACGAAGCTGGCATGCGCCGTTCTGCTCGCCCGCCACCCCACGATCCGCCTGGCGTAGGTGTCGATCACGAAGGCGACATAGACGAAGCCCGCCCAGGTCGCGACGTAGGTGAAGTCCGACACCCACAGCATGTTAGGCGCTGCCGCGTAGAACCTGCGGTTGACATGATCCAGCGGGCAAGGCGCTGCCTTGTCGCTCATCGTCGTGCGAACCGGCTTGCCCCGGATGACGCCCTGTAGGCCCATATCGCGCATCAGCCGCTCGATGGTGCAGCGGGCGACCGGAAAGCCCTCGCGCAGCATCTGCCGCCACACCTTGCGCACGCCGTAGACCGCGAAGTTCTCGGCAAACACGCGCGCCACCTCGGGCTTGAGAACCTGATCCCGCTGCGCCCGCGCCGACAGGCGCATCGGATCCTGCCGCTGCGCGACACGCTCGAAATACGTCGATGGGGCGATCGGCAAGACGCGGCAGATCGGCTCGACCCCATAGGCTTTACGGTGATCGTCGATGAAGGCGATCATCGCCGGAACGGGCGGTCGAGCTCCGCCTGGGCAAAATATGCCGATGCCTTGCGCAGGATCTCGTTGGCCTGTCGCAGCTCGCGGTTCTCCCGCTCCAGCGCCTTCATCTTGTCAGCGACCTCGGTCGGAACGCCAGCACGCTTGCCGCTGTTCACCTCCGCCTTCTTCACCCACTCATGCAGCGTCTGCGGAACGCAGCCGATCTTCTCGGCAATGGAAACTACCGCTGCCCAGCGCGACGAATGATCGCGCTCGTGGTCCAGCACCATCCGTACCGCTCGCTCGCGGACCTCAGGCGCAAACTTGTTCGTCGTCTTGCTCATACAGGCTCCACCTTCTCAGGAGTTGGAGCCTCCGACAAACCCGGGGCGGTTCATCTTGGCGACTTGTTCTACGGACCTTATCCCGTGTTGGGCGCCGACTGGATCACGCCCACCCCGCTCAGCATGCTCGATGGTAGCTCATCGATTCATGCTTGGATTCGGTGAAGAACGGCCAGATCGTAGCTGCTGCAAGGGGCCGCCCCAAAAACGGGCTAGTCGTTATTGCTTTGTTGGGTTTTCGCTCATATCTCGGGGTTAATCGAACCCGCCAGGCCTCTGCCCGCAAGGGTATGCACACTTGGCGGGTCTTTTTTTGCCCTGCTAAGCGGGATGGGTGCTACGCCCCTTCACAAAACCCGCGACGACGATCGCGCAGCAGCTCCAACACCTCCAGGCCGAAGGCATGGCAATCCCCGACGTGGTGCGGGCCGAGCACTGGTTACGCCATGTCAGCTACTACCGCCTGAGCGCCTACTGGCTGCCCTTCGAATATCCTAAGGGCACTTCTGGCGCCCGTTTCTTGCCGGGCACCAGCTTCGATACCGTCACCGCCCTGTACGATTTTGACCGCCGCCTTCGGCTGCTAGTGCTCGATGCAATCGAACGGATCGAAGTCGCTGTACGGGGTAGCTGGGCGTACGAGCTGGCGCAGCGGTTTGGACCCCACGGCTACCTGGATGCAGCGCTCTACTATCATCCGGGTAAGTACCACGACAACCTGACCCGCCTAACCAACGACGTGGCGAGCTCGCCCGAGACGTACATCGATCATTATCGTCGGACCTACAGCACTCCGGCAATGCCGCCGGTGTGGATGGTGGCGGAGATGATGTCGTTCGGGCAGCTCTCTCGATGGTATGCGCTGCTCGACGATCGAGGGTTGCGTAACGCCATAGCCAAACCCCTCGGGCTCCCTGAAGCGGTGCTCGTGCCGCTCCTGAAGCATCTCTCCACGATCCGAAACAGCTGCGCGCATCATGCCCGGCTTTGGAACCGCGGCTTTTTGCTGCGCATGCGGGTGCCCTTCAAACCGGCCGCCCTCGTCAGCACACTTGAGCCGCCCGCAGCCCGTGCTCCAGCCCAGCTCTATAACGCCCTGGTCCTCATCGTTTAACTGCTGAGACAGGTCGCTTCGACATCAGCCTGGCGGGATGAGCTGGTGACGTTGCTCGCTCAGCATCCGACCGGCGATCTAGCCGCAATGGGCTTCCCTCAGAACTGGGCAGCTAGGCCCCTGTGGCTTTGAAGCTTTCCTCGGCCCCTAGCGCCCAAACCCTCCGGCTGTGACGCAGCATGCTCCGGCGCCAACTGCTCATGAGCAATCATGGTCGGTGACCCTAGCTCGTCGGGACGGCATTGCAAACGTGACGACGTTGTTCCCACGAGGGCGACAGCCAGAAAGGTAGACCTTTTTACCTCAGTCCGTCGCACGTCCATATTACGACATACGGGGCTGTTGAAAAATGTGCCGCTGGTAGCCGAGTCCGGTTGGGGGCGGAATGACACCCCAAAGCATAGCGATCCCGTCTCGCATGGGATCGTTTGAGGGAAAGGGGGTGACCGCCGAGGAGTGGTGATTATACCCCTCAGATATGCCAGCATCGCCCCTCATTCGTCCCGCCGGTCATGTTCCTAGCGACGGCTACTGCCGGGCGGCATGGGAGGCGGTCTGCCGTTCGCAAGCGGTGATCGAGTTCGACACTACCGGCATCATCACATGGGCGAATGACCGGTTTCTAGCCATGATGGGCTACGGTCTTGCCGAGCTGGTCGGGCAGCATCACCAAGTTCTGTGCGATCCGAAATATGCCGCATCGGTCGAATATGAGCAGTTCTGGCGCTTGCTCCGACAGGGCGAGTTTGAGCAGGGGAAATTCAATCGCCGTCGGGCAGACGGGTCTGAGGTATGGATGCAGGCTAGCTACAACCCAATCTTTGATGGACAGAGAGTGATCCGGCGCGTGCTCAAGGTGGCTACAGACGTGACGCGTCAAGTGCTGCTGGAACGCGCGCTGCAAGCAAACCAAGCGGCGATGCAGGGCACCATGGGCGAGCTTGCGGAGATCGTTACTGCCATCAACGGGATCGCCAGCCAGACCAACCTCCTGGCGCTCAACGCCACGATCGAGGCGGCACGAGCCGGCGATGCCGGCCGGGGATTTGCGGTGGTCGCGTCGGAGGTGAAGAAGCTATCCGGTGATACGAGCGCAGCAACGCAACGCGCCAGCGACATGCTCGCGCGCCACCATGCATGCAGCGGGCAACCGGAGGTGACGGAAGCCGCCTCGTCCCATCGTTCCCGATGAACGATCGATTTTCGGGAAGGCTAGCGCATTCCCGAAACCGGTCTCACCTGCTGAAACGGGAAGGAGAGAGGGTCCAAATCAGTGTGAAGGGGAAACAACAAAAGAGTGCAGTGTCGCCAGCGCCGCAGCGCGGAGGTCGCGCCAGCGCGGAACGTCGCCTCGGTCGATACATCCCGATATTCGCCCGCCCATCTCGGGCACGACGATCACGAACTGGCAGCTAGCCATCGGTGCGAAAGGCGCGACCACTTGCCGCGTGTCGTTGCAATAGAGCCAGATATTATCCGCCACGCTTAGATAATCGACATCGACGTTGAAGATGCCGCCGCCATGCCGCTCACGATCTTTGACGGGTTTCGACCAGTCAGCGCGGCGGGTCTCAAGTCCAAATTCTGGTGGTGCGGGCTTCAGCGCCTGAAACGCAGGCGCTGGGAATAGATGGCCTTTGCTGAATTGCGAGCGGATCGCCGCAACGCTCGGTTGCGCCTCAGCTGGTAAGTCAACGGTGATCCCAACGACGTGCCCTACAACCGCTGGCACATTCACCGTTCCGCTTCTCGCCAGAAGACGGTCGCGAGCGGCTTGATCGGTTATGATGCTGTCGGGGTGATCTAGATCGACGTAGAACTCGATCAATCGAATTGGGTCACGATCGGTGCGTTGCGCCTTTGGCTTCTCCGGTGCCGTCCAATCGCTCTCCCCATCGTAAAGCACCGACGAGGCAATCCGGCTAGGCACAGCCAGCACCGACTTGCCCGCATGACCGTGATAAATCTCCGGTATGTCCGCTGCGGCGCAACCTGCTAGTGCCAGCATGGCCAAAAGAGCGCGCTGCATGTTCAAATCGTCGAGTTCTGCAACGGCCTCGAATGCCTCTCGTCCTTGCTCCGCCCCTTGAACATTGACAGCCTTTCGATGGCACCGAGTTCGTCGCCGGCACTGCGAGCGGACGGCATAGCAATCCGTTACGTCATAATGCTGTTGGTAGCGGCCAATGCAAGTGGCTGCCTGCCAGTCTTGCCCTTCCCGAAAACGAAGGATGGTCGGGACGGCTGACGGTC
Organism: Sphingomonas sp. MA1305; assembly: GCF_016107325.1. Taxonomy (GTDB): domain Bacteria; phylum Pseudomonadota; class Alphaproteobacteria; order Sphingomonadales; family Sphingomonadaceae; genus Sphingomonas. Next base: position 44,113 of record NZ_RCVT01000008.1, on the reverse strand, counting down.
GCAAGGCGCGCTGGACGGCAAGGAGACAGCCGTTTTCCCAAAATATGTTCCCGATTGCTCATTCCCAAAATGGCCGGTTGGAGACGGAGAAACGGGACGATTCGGTCCGTGAGAGGAACCCGCCTCTAGCATACGCCCGGAGCAGATAATGTGAGCTGGCATCTCCGATTGCGAGCATCGCCGGATGATGGCGAGCACATTGGCAGCTAATCCGAGTATGGGGTCATGCGCCAGTGGCAGAGAGCGTGAGCAGGAAATCGCTCCAATGACGAGCAGACGCCGCTACGATTGCGAGCGCCTACACCTAACAATCGACTCTCCCTTCATCTCATCCGCGCACGACGGCCGCCATGTAAATCCCGGTTAAACGTTATGAATATCGCGGGAAGGCGCGCGGTAGCCCTCGACGCGATGCCGGTCAGAACGATAGGCTCGGATGTTCCGAACGCGCTCGTCACCCAGCACGAGCAGGGAGGCGGAGTCCTATGGAGAAGCATTTCGACGCGATCATCATCGGTGCCGGCCAGGCTGGCCCCGCCCTCGCCGCCCGCCTTTCCACCGCAGGACAAAGGGTCGCGATCGTCGAGCGCCATCTGGTGGGCGGCACATGCGTCATACCGGCTGCATGCCGACCAAGACGATGGTGGCCTCAGCCTACGCCGCGCATCTCGCGCGCCGCGGTGCCGAGTACGGCGTCGTCACGGGTCCGATCAGCATCGACATGGGGCGCGTCCATGCGCGCACCAGCAGGGTGTCTTCGGATGCGCAGGGACGCGATGAGGAATGGCTGCGCGGCCTGGAAAACTGCACCCTCATCTTCGGTCACGCGCGGTTCGAGGGCGGCAGATCGGTTCGGGTTGGTGACGACCTTCTGACCGCCGCCAAGATTTTCATCAACGTCGGCGGCCGGGCCTTCATTCCCGACATGCCGGGCGTCGCCGATGTTCCGCTTCTCACCAACAGCTCCATCCTGAAGCTTTCCACCGTGCCGGCGCATCTGGTCGTGATCGGCGGAAGCTATGTCGGCCTGGAATTCGCCCAGGCGTTCCACCGCTTCGGTGCCGAAGTGACCGTCGTCGAAAAGGGCGAACGCCTGGTGGGCCGGGAGGACGAGCGGGTCTCGGCCGAATTGCAGCGCATTTTTGCGGACGAAGGGATCACAATCCGGACGCACGCCGAGTGTATCCGCTTCGCGCCTCACGGGGACAAGATCGAGGTAGGCCTGACGTGCGCGCACGGCGCGCCGGCAATTATCGCGAGCCATGTCCTGATGGCCGTTGGCCGCATCCCCAACACGGGCGATCTGGGCCTCGAGGCCGCCGGCATCAAGATCGACGAGCGCGGCTATATCCGCGTGAATGATCGGCTCGAGACGACCGCGCCCGGTGTCTGGGCGCTCGGTGACTGCAACGGCCGCGGCGCCTTCACCCACACGAGCTACAATGATTTCGAGATCGTCGCAGAGAACCTCCTGGACGGCGCGGATCGCAAGGTCACCGACCGGATCGCCTGCTACGCGCTCTACACCGACCCGCCTCTCGGCCGGGTCGGAATCAGCGCGGATAAGGCGCGATCGTCAGGGCGCAGCGTAAAGGTCGGCCGCCGCCCCATGTCGAGGGTAGGGCGTGCGGTGGAGAAAGATGAGACGGCAGGGTTCATGGAAATCGTGGTCGACGCGGAGACGGACCGGATTTTGGGCGGAACGATATGAGGCACCTCTGGCGACGAGGCGATCCATTGCATCCTCGATATGATGGCGAACGACGCCACCGCTGATCGCCTGCGGCAGACCGTGCATATCCATCCGACCGTCTCCGAACTTCTGCCGACAATTGCAGGCAGTCTCGAATGAACGGCGAGGAGCTTCGTTCAGCCTATGTCGAGGGGATGGACAACGACCGCCAGCCGTTCGGCGAGCCCCTCGATCTGTCCCAGATAGCTCGGGAAGTGCGGGGTCGCCCGGTGGGCGTCGACCGCCGCCTGATCGGTATAGAGCTCGTCGAGCACGAACCGACCAGACGGTGCAGGCTCCTGCCAGAGATCATATCGCAGGTTGCCGGTTTCGGCCCGGCTTGGCGCCAACATTCCACGCAGCAGCGCCTCGAGCGCATCAGCCTTGCCAGGCTTGGCGCCGAGCACAGCAACGATCTTCACATGGGAGGACAATTGGCGGTCCTTTCTCAGCGGGTTCGTCGGCACGCTCACACTCCCCGCAGCGCAGGGCAACCGGAGAGAGTGAAACATGCTTGTGCCCGGAGGCACAGTCCGCGCCCTTGCCAAATCATCGCGCAGAGCAAAGCTTGCGGGAGCGAGCCGGCGCCCCGCAGCATCTGACAACATGAACTCGTCGAGGATTAGCGTTCCCATGGGCATTTTGGAAACCCGCAAAGACCAGATCTTCCCGACGCTGACCGCCCACCAGGTCGACAGCGCGCGCAGGTTCGCGAGCGGTCCGGAGCAACGCTTCGCGCCCGGCGAGGCTGTCTTTTCGATCGGGGCCGTCGGCACCCCCTCATGGCTCGTGATCGAAGGTGAGATCGAGCTGACCCGGCGACGCGGCCTTAAAGGCGAGACATCCGTCACGAGTTACGGTGTCGGCCAGTTTAGCGGCGAGGTGAACGCCCTGGCCGGCCGTCCTTCCATCTCGGCAGGGCGCGCGGGGCCTGATGGCTGCATCGCCATCCCGTTCGACGCACCGCACCTTCGTGCGTTGATGATCGGGACAGCCGATCTCGGCGAAATCGTCATGCGCGCGCTCATCCTGCGCCGGGTCGAGCTCATCGAGGATGCGGAGGCCGGGACTATCCTGGTGGGAGCTCCCTCGAACCCGAAAGTTGTCGGGCTGCAGGTGTTCCTCACCCGTGCCGGCTATCCCAACCTCGTGCTGGACGCGACGACCGACGCAGAAGGCAAGGCGCTGATCGAGCGGCTTGGTATATCAGCGGCCGAACTGCCGCTGATCGTCTGCCCTGACGGCACTTTCCTGCGCGATCCGACCGAACTCGAGCTCGCGACCTGCCTCGGCATTACGCCGTCGATCAAGGATGGCGCGCGGTTCGATGTCGCGATCGTCGGTGCCGGTCCGGCCGGGCTGGCGGCGGCCGTCTATGCCGCGTCGGAGGGGCTCTCGGTAGTCGTCTTTGACGGGCGCAACACAGGCGGCCAAGCCGGGGCCTCGTCGCGGATCGAGAATTATCTGGGCTTCCCGACTGGGATTTCCGGTCGTGCGCTGGCTGGGCGCGCCTTCAATCAGGCGATCAAGTTTGGCGCGGAGATCGCCGTCCCGATGCATGTCGACCGGCTCGACTGCTCGGGCAAGGAACTGACGCTCGAAATCGCGGGGGGCACCCGCGTGATCTCCAAGGCGATCGTGATCGCCTCGGGGGCAAGCTATCGCCGACCCGACATTCCGAACCTCGCCGAGTTCGAGGGGAACGGCGTCTCCTATTGGGCATCGCCGATCGAGGCGCGGCTCTGCGCGGGCGAGGAAGTGGCGCTGGTGGGCGGCGGTAACAGCGCCGGCCAGGCCATCGTCTTCCTTGCGCCGCAGGTACGAAAGCTTCACCTGTTCGTTCGACGTCCGCTCGAGCAGACCATGTCGAGCTACCTGATCGAGCGGATCGCCGCACTTCCCAACGTCGAACTGCATGTGGGCAGCGAGGTTGTCGGGCTCGAAGGCGATGCGTCATCCGGCCTGTCGGCCGCCACCTTCCGCAACCGGACCGATGGTTCGACGCACCGCTGCAATCTCCATCATCTCTTCCTCTTCATTGGGGCCGACCCGAACACCGGCTGGCTCCACGACTGCGTTGACATTGACGGCAAAGGGTTCGTCGTGACCGGCAACGGTCCCCTTCCCCTAGAAGCCAGTCTGCCGGGGGTCTTTGCGATCGGCGACGTGCGAGCTACCTCGACCAAGCGCGTAGCCGCGGCTGTCGGCGAGGGCGCGGCCGTCGTCTCCCAGATTCACGCCATGTTGGCGAGCCAAGCGACCAAGGAGCAACCATGAGCATTTGCCAGCACAATGGGGCCGTCCGCGACGTCACACCGAGCGCGCGCGGTTGCCAAGAATGCCTCGAGATCGACAGCCCCTGGGTTCATCTTCGAATCTGCCGCACCTGCGGGCATGTGGGCTGCTGCGACCAGTCCCCGCATCGGCACGCCACGGCCCACTATCACAAGACGGGCCATCCGATCATGGAAGGCTATGATCCACCCGAGGGCTGGGGATGGTGTTACGTGGACGAGATCGAGGTCGACCTTCCAGACCAGACCCCACAATGGGGGCCGATGCCGCGCTACTATTAGATCCCTCAGTTTAGCTCGGATCGTACTTGATTGACGCTAGCTTGAAACTACCTGGCTTGCGTGATGTTCGCCTTAGTCGAGGATCAAGGGCGTCATCACGTTCATTGTTTGACCTTGCTGGGTCATCCGCAGTCGGCTTGAGATCTTCTGCTTCGTCGGGATGCGGCGGCAACCATGTTGGATAAAGAATTCGGCGCGAATCCCTCTTATATTCAGCATCACGTTTTATCATTTGTGCGATTAGGGCATTACGAAACGCAGGCTGCCACGCAGCAGGATCCTTTATTTTCTTCGACGCCACAGCATCCTTCGCATTTTTGTATATCTTCAAGATGTCAGACGTCGGAAAAACGATCTTGTCCTTTATGTAACAAAGGTGGCTTAGCCCCTGTGCTCGAAACACGTCGGCTCCGGCTATGGCCTTTTCCTCGTCGAGATACCGAAAATAGGCGGCTAATCCGCCGAGTTCGATGTCTTCGTGCGGCCCCGGCGCGTCGAGCGGCAATCGGCAGAACCAGCGGTAGGCGAGGTTGAAGCGGACTTCCTCGCACGGCCGGCGTTCCGACGTGATGCCATAGAGGCGAGCGATCAGTGACATGCGAACCAGCAATTCGGGCGCGATCGAGGGACGCCCACGGCGACTGTAGTGCGGGGCGAGCGCATCGCGCAGCTCACCCAGGTCGATCAGCCTGTCTATCCTGCGTAGTATGTGATCGGCGGGGCTCATCGCTCCCAGCGCCCGCCAACTTGCGTCCTTGCCGCCTCGCTGTTGCTCACCCATCATGGCCGCTGCTCCCGATGTGTCGAAGCAGGGAACGCGTTAGGAACGCGATCGGATCACTCGGCCTTTTCAACAGCCCCGGCCGTTTTACGAACAGTTTGAGCCTGATGTCGCGGGTGAGCTCGCCGATCGCTGCCCGAAATGGCTGCTCGTTCACGGATCCGACAGACGGGAACCATGCCGCAGCCCAAGGCGTTGGGCGCCTTAGACGAGGTCCTTACCACGGGGACGTCCGATTAGATGGGGGAAACGACATGCGCGCACTATGCTGGCACGGTAAAGGCGATGTCCGCGTCGACACCGTCGCGGATCCCGAGATCAAGCACCCGCGCGATGCGATCATCAAAGTAACCGCCTGCGCGATCTGCGGGTCGGACCTTCACCTGCTGGATGGCTACCAGCCCACCATGGAGGCCGGCGACATCCTCGGCCACGAGAACATGGGCGAGGTCGTGGCGCTCGGGTCCGAGGTCACCAACCTCAAGATCGGGGACCGGGTGGTGGTGCCGTTCACGATCAGCTGCGGCGATTGCTGGTTCTGCAAGAAGGGTCTGTTTGCGGCCTGCGATCGGACCAATCCGAACGCCGAGATGGCCGCCAAGGCGATGGGCCATTCGCCCGCCGGGCTGTTCGGCTTCAGCCACATGCTGGGCGGCTACTGCGGCGGCCAGGCGGAGTATCTCCGGGTGCCGATGGCGGATGTCGGTCCGATCAAGATTCCCGACAACGTAACCGATGAGCAGGCCCTCTTCCTATCGGATATCTTCCCGACCGGCTACATGGCCGCCGAGAATGCGCAGATCGAGCATGGCGACACCGTCGCGATCTGGGGCTGCGGTCCGGTCGGCCAGTTCGCCATCCGCTCCGCGCTGATGATGGGCGCCGGCCGCGTGATCGCGATCGACGAGGTGCCCGAGCGACTCGCCATGGCGGAGGCCGGTGGCGCTGAGACGATTAACTTCGCCGAAACCGATGTCTATGACGAGCTGCAGGCGCGAACCAAGGGCCGGGGCCCCGACAGCTGCATCGATGCTGTCGGCTGCGAGGCGGCCGCGCACGGGGCGGCGGACGCGGTCATGGACAAGGTGAAGGCAAGCATGATGCTCGCCACTGATCGCGTCCACGTCCTGCGGCAGGCGATCATGAGCTGCCGCAAGGGCGGCACGGTCTCCGTGCCCGGCGTCTACGTCGGGATGGGTGACAAGCTTCCGATCGGTGCAGCGATGAACAAGGGGCTGACGATCAAGCTTGGGCAGACCCACGTGCAACGTTACACCAAGCCGCTACTGGATAAGATCGTCGCGGGCGCGATCGATCCCAGCTTCGTGATCACGCATCCGGCCAGTCTTGAAGACGCGCCAGAAATGTACGCTAAATTCCGCGACAAGGAAGAAGGTGTAATCAAGGTTGTCATGCGGCCGCACGGCTGATTGGCGGAACAACCGGGAACAGGACGCTTATCGATGCCGATCGCCACCGCCGCTGTGGATTATGTTCAGCGGCGGTGTCGATCAGCTTGAGACCAAGTATGTCGACGGACCTAGGCAGCTGCCTTTAGCCGAGCGTGCCGCCTGGTCGAGTAGATCGGTGGCCTGAGCCGGCGAGAGCGGCTTTGCGAAAAGATAGCCCTGGATCGCGTTGCACCCGGCTCGGGCCAGGATGTCCGCCTGCTGCTGCTTCGGATGCGGTGGCGGTCCTCAGCGGCAAACTGCGCGAAGCAACCAACCACTGCCGGAAATCCTCCGCCTCCATTGGTCGTGCGAAGTGGTAGCCCTGTGCTTCCTCGCACCCCATCCCGGCCAGCATCGTCGCAGCGGCGGCGCTCTCAACGCCTTCGGCAACGACGCGGTAGCCCAGATCGTGCGAGAGGGTGATCATTGAACGAACAAGGGCTTGCTCCCGCTCTTCCTCCGCCAGGTGCCGGATGAATGACTGGTCGATCTTGACCACCCGCGCCGGTAGGCGCTGGAGATAGGCAAGGCTGCTATAGCCCGTGCCGAAATCGTCGATTGCCAGCGGCACCCCGGCGGCTTTCAGCTCGCGAAGCTGCGTCATGGCGCGACCGCCATTCTCCATCACGGCACTTTCCGTCACCTCCAGCTCGATCGCATCCGGGCGCAGCCGGTGCTTCAGGAGATAGAGCTGCACGCGTCCGGCGAAGTCGCTTTCTTCGAGATTGGCCGCAGAGACGTTGATCGAAAGCTGAAGGTCGAGCCCCTCTTTCCGCCAGGCTGCAAGCTGTCGCATGGCCGTATCAAGCACCCATGCGGTAGTGGGCTTCGCAAGCGAGGTCTGCTCGATGATCGGAATGAACTCTCCGGGTGACACTTCCCCCAAGCGAGGATGCTTCCAGCGGAGCAGCGCCTCCGCCCCGACGCACTGCCCCGAGGCGACATCGACCCGCGGCTGAAATACGAGCCTGAGCTGACCCGGCTGGTCGAGCGCGGCACCAAAATCGTTGAGGAGCGTGAACCTGCGACCGTGAACGCGGTCCTCGTCGGGTGAGTAGAGGCTAACGGCGTTCTCTGACGCACGGGCGTCCTGGGCGGCGCTATAGGCGGTGCGCAGCACATCGCGCGGGTCCGCCTCACCAAGAATGACGGACGTGACGCCAATCGCGGTGGTCATGGCGAACCGAACGACGGAAGCATTCTGGGCTGTCGCCAGCATCGAGCCGAGCAACGCCAGATATGCGTCCCGCTCCGGCTCAGGCGGGGACAGGAACGCAAACTGCGTTGCAGCGACATGGTAGGCCGTTCGTCCGGGGCCGAGTGCTGCCCGGAGCGACCTGGCGGCATCCTGCACCATGTCATCGACGAACGAAGGCCCCCTCACGCGCAGGCCGTTGTTGAGCTGGTCGTTACGGGCAAGGTCGAGCAGCACGGCATATCGCCGCTCGCCAGGCGCATCCCGACCAAGGTCTTCAAGATCGTCGAGAAACTGGGTGCGGTTGGGAAGGCCGCTGAGGGGATCGATGCGCCCGAACGCGTGCTGCATCTCGATCTGCACCATGACCATATCGGCCAGATCGCTCAGGCCGGTCATCTCCACCTCAGACACCGTTCGCGGCTCCGTGCCGAGCACACAAAGCGAGCCGAGGCCGAATCCTTCGCGGGTAACGAGCGGAACGCCAGCGTAGAAGCGAACTCCTGTTTCCGCCAGGAGGCTCGTCGCATAGCAGTTGTCGGCGAGAAGGTCGGGGATGACCAGCACCTCGGTGGTCTCCGCCACCTGCGCGCACGGTGCCTTGTCGCGCGGTATGGAGCTATGTTCGACCCCGACACGCGATTTGAACCACTGCCGGTCCCGATCGGTCAGTGATACCGCCGAAATAGGCAGATTGAAGATCTGGCTCGCCATGCGCGTGATGCGATCGAAGCTCGCGCTCGGAGGCGTGTCGAGCAGGTTCAACTGGTACAGCGCGTCAAGTCGCGCTTCTTCGTTCTGTTTCACGATCCGTGCCTCTTCGCCCCGGACCTAGCCGGCGAATCGATACCAAACCGCTAACACACACGCTCCAAGGGTTTTGGAGTCGACTCGCTTCCGCAACAATCATGTGCTATTGTCGTGGATGCGAGCGGGGGCGCACGCACCGGGACATGGCGCATGGCGCTGATTCAAGGAGCTGCGATAATGGATCAGGCCACGACTGACTATTACGTGAAGCGCGAGCAGCAAGAACGCGAGCTGGCCGCGTCTGCGGCCGACCCAGCAATTGCAGCAATTCACCTGAATATGGCAGAGCGCTACGCAAAGCTGGTGCATGCCGACTCGAATCGGGGGCGGTGAGAGGATGGTCGAAAACGTACGCTAAGCGTCGCGACCCTGCTGGTGAAGGCGGAGCGGCCTGAATCGCCCGCGGGGCTTGTCGATCTCACCCCATAGATAGTCGCCGGTGAGGCCGACATGCTCCCAGCCCAGCGGCGCGACATGGGCGAGCAGTTCGTCGGGTACGTCGACGCCGCTGCCGCGCAGGTGCCGGACGGCCTGGTCGAGATAGACGGTGTTCCACAGCGTTGCGCTGCCTGTTGACGTAACCTGCCGAATACGGCCGGGAGCTTGGCTGTATCGCTGCTCTCCAAAGACTTCTTAGCGTACGTTTTCGGCCCTTCTCTCACCGTTCCCCATCCCGATCTCGCCGCTTGACACACCGCCAAGCAAGCAGCCTAGACCCCCAGGATGAGGGGTCCTTTTTCGACGCCGATCACCCCGCTACCGGGGTCCCTTTTGCACGCCGATCCACAGTGGTGGGCGAGCGCCCCGCTTCCGAGCCGCATCCGATCGCCGACGAGGTCCGGCGCCAGGCCGATGCGGCGCTGGTGTCCTGATTGCACCTTGCCGCTTCCCGACGCCGACAGGCACCGGGCGATCCAGCGGGATCACGGCTTGCGCTCGACGTCCTTCCTGTCGGCCTCGGCCGGCGTCAGGCGAGCCCGCTCGCGGATGCGGCGTTCCAGCGGCGCACCGACGAACAGGACGAGCATTGCAAGGCTCACCCCGCCGATGATGAGCGGCCACACTGCCAACCCCGCTGCCGCGCCGATCGTGGCCGTCACCCAGATGCACGCGGCGGTCGCCAATCCATGCACTTCCTGACCCTGGCCGACCCGCAGCACCGCGCCGGCACCGATGAAACCGACGCCTGTCAGAATGCCCTGCATCGCCCGCCCTGCGGCGTCGGCGTTTACATTTGGCAGGCCACTATGCACGACCGCCTGCACGGCGATGCAGCTCGCCAGACCGACCAGACCCAGCGTTCGCAAGCCCATGATCTGCCGGTTCTCGCGCGAGCGTTCCCAGCCGAGCACCATCCCGGCCACGGTCGCAACCACCAGCCGCCCGATCGCATCGATCCAGAAGCCGATGTCCGATCCCGCTGACGCTTCGATCATTCGACCAGCACGTGGACGTGATGCCAGGCGGTGCACAGATAGCCGGCGAAGTTCCACATCGTGTCCGGCCGTTCGGGCTGTCCCTGTCCAGCCCCGTCGAAGGCGCGCACGACGAGGTGCTGGCGACCTTTGGCAAGCGTGGCGTCGAGGGTCCAGCGCCGCCAACCCCAGTGCGTCTCCGGATCATCGGCGAACGTCGCCTGTTGCCACTCGCGACCACCGTTTACCGACACTTCGACCCGAGAGACGCGGCGATCATAGGCGATGGCATAGCCCTCGATCCGCACCTCCCCGGCCGGCAGGCTTTCGCCAGAGCCGGGCACGCAGATCGCGGCGTTGAGCGGCATGGCATTGATGGTCAGACCCCGGCTCCAGTCGACGGTGTCGCTCGTCACATCGGCGGGAAACAGCTTGTAGTCGTGCGCCTGGATCGGTGCGTCGGAAGGCATGTCTCGCACCTCGATCCGTGTCAGCCACTTGGCGCTGCGCACGCCGGCATAGCCCGGCACCACCATGCGGAGCGGTGCGCCGTGTTCGGGCGTCAGCGGCTCGCCGTTCATCGCCCAGACGAGGAGGACGTCGGGCTGCCGCGCCTTGCTCATGGCGATCGATACCCCGAACAAGGCTTCCTCGCCCTCCACGTCCACCTCGTCCGCGCCGGTGAACGCCACGAACAGGTCGGAAGCATCAGGTGCGCCGACCGCATCGAGCACATCGGCCAGGCGTACGCCGGTCCACTCTGCATTGCCGATCGCGCCGACATCCCAAGGATCACCCGACGTTTTTCCGACCTGCTGGAGGTCAGTGCGCCGGTTGCCGGCGCACTGGAGAACTGCCGTCACCGTCCGCGTGGGGAACGTAGCTTTCAGTTCCTCTACCGAAAAAGAGCGGCTCGCCATGCCCGTCCCGCTCACCTCGATCCGATGATTGGCGGGCAGATCCGGCACTGGCCCGTGGCTGCGCACGTAGAACAGCGCCTGCGGCGTCAGGAACCGCTCGATCAACGCACCGGGCGTCGGCTCGGCGTTGTAGGGATCGGAATTGCGCGCGATCATATTGGTCATGGACGATCAAACGTCGCAGGCCCGCCTAACGCTCCAAGTCTTCGAGACCATCGCAGACGAAAGGCTGCCGATCATTCCGATATCCAGATTGGAATGACCATATCAAACGGTTGGTCGTATCGATCTAAGTACGCGATATATGCTGCATGACCCTGGAGCAGCTCAGAATCTTCGTCGGTGCCGCGGAGCGCGAACACGTCACCAAAGCAGCGGAGGCGCTGAACGTGACGCAGTCCGCTGCCTCCGGCGCGGTCGCGGCCCTCGAAGCGCGCTACGGAGTTCCTCTTTTTCACCGCGTCGGGCGTGGCATCCAGCTGACCGAAGCAGGCCGAGGCTTTCTGGAGGAAGCGCGCGCGGTGCTGGGGCGGGCAGCGCATGCCGAGACGATGCTGGCGGACTATGCCGGGCTTGCCCGTGGTTCGTTGCGGATCGTCGCCAGCCAGACGATCGCGAGCTACTGGTTGCCGGCAAAGCTCGCCGCCTTCCACGAACGCCACCCGCAGATCGCGGTCGAACTGGCGATCGACAACACCGAAGGTGCAGCAGCGCAGGTCCTGAGCGGCGCCGCGGAGCTCGGTTTCGTCGAGGGCGAGGTGGACGAACCGGCGCTCGCCCACTGGAATGTCGGGCATGACCCGATGGTGCTGGTCGGCCGCGAGGACGCCGGGCGCGTCGACGAGGACTGGCTTCGCGCTGCACGCTGGATCGTCCGCGAGCAGGGTTCGGGCACGCGCTCGACCTTCGAGGACGTGCTGCGAACGCGCGGGTTCGATCCGGCCCAGCTGACGGTAGCGATGACGTTGCCGTCCAACGAGGCGGTGCGTACCGCGGTCGAGGCCGGTGCCGGCGTCGCTGTGTTGTCGCGATTGGTCGTCGCACGCGCGCTCAAGGCCGGCGATCTGGTCGAGCTGCCGCTTGGGTTGCCCGACCGCGCCTTTCACGCGCTACGCCACAAGGAACGCTATCGCACCCGCGCGGCCGACGCGCTGACGAACCTCGTCAAGGAGCAGGTCGCATGACTGCCGACACGCACTCCGTTCTCAGCGGCCTCAAGCCGGGGTCAGCACATAGAACGGACCCAGATATACGGTAACGCGATCGGGTGTCGGCAAACCCCCAGATTCGGGTTTCCGTACAGCTGACCAAAGCGACAGGATTTGTCGCACACTCTGCCGTCCTGTTGGCACCACGACCCAAGGCCGGAGCGCACCCTGTCCGAAAACATGTGTTTGTCGGACATGTTCACGAGGCAACGTGTCGCCGTCGCGCTTAATACCTAAGACGCGCACGATATTGACATCTCATGTGTAATTTGCCGTTTCAGCGCACAGTAAGGCCGTATTAGGAATCGAAATGGCGTTCAGAGCAGATGAAGCCGCTGCGAGCGGTTATGAGAAGGCGCGCAACTACCTTGTGTCGCGGCATTTCACGCCAGCACAGCGCGAGCTGTCGGACGGGGCACTTCGTGCGATTGTCGAGGAGATCGGTCCGCCGGTCGACGGCTATCCCACCTGGCACCCGCTGGTCGCCCAGCATGACGGGCGGAATCCGGAAACCTATCCCAGCGAACGCACGGGCTATGAAGGTCTCGACCATACGCGCTATTTTGCGCATGGCTTCATCACCTGTCCCTACGTTGACGGCGACAAGGTGATCGCTTCAGCGCAACGAATTGTCTGCCCGCCTGGGGTCTCGATTTCCGCCGAACGTCTCGACGGTCCGTTCTACATGGACAACGCTGAGCCCATCCTCGTCCGGTGCAATTGGGACCGCGGTCTGGAAGCCAACCACACCATCCCAAAATCGCTCGCCGTGCCTCTGATGCTCGAGCAGGAACTCCCCTGCTGGCGCTGGTCGCAGCGCGCCGAAACGTGGGAAACGATGCGCCCCTATCTGCTTGGCGAGCCCCATGGCAGTCGATCGTCCCTGTTCGTGACGCAGGAGACCGCACTGGCTCTCAAGAAGATTTATCTGAGCCTTGTGGAATCGGGGATGTTCGGCCCGGTGAAAATGCGCTGACGGTCGCCCGGGGGATTTTGATGACGAATGGCGTGCAAGCAACCGAGCCAGCAGGCGAGGTCCGTCCCGAGAGCATAGGCGATGTCCCGGTGCGGGTCGTCAACACCTACTCACGTCTATGGCAGTTCGAAACGTGGCTGCGGGCGATGGTTTACGTCGAGCTTCGAGCGAAGCTCGGCGATTCTTGGGCAGATGATCTGAAAAAGAAGCCGGGCCATCAACAGGCAGATGCATCGCTTACCCATATGCCTACAGCGGAAAGCAGCGCGCTGAGCTACAGTCAGTTGCCCGCCTTGCTCGAATTGATCGAGACACATTGGGACTGCTTCGAAACCTATTTCCCCCCGCGCGATCTTTGGCATGCCAAGTTGCGCGAGGTTAAGCAAATCCGCAACCGCGTCGCGCACTTTCGCGCTGGGCATGCTGATGACTACGCCCGCATTCTTCAGTTTCTACGGGATCTGGACAAGAGCTTTTGGCGATATTGCACCAGTTACAACAACGGCCAGCCCTTCCTGCCGCAGCGGATCAATCCAGTGGCTAAGCGCTTTTTGCCGCTCGACCCGCTCCCGTTCGTCGAGTTCGAGAAGAAGCGTTGGGCACAAATCGGAACGCGGAACAAGGAGCTGCCGGTTGGGATGACCGTGCATTACCAGCAACGTCCGTGGGCCAATGTCACAACCCTCAAAGCCGGGCAGCCGGGTCTCCTTTATGACATTCGACTGTTCGCGCAGGATGGACGCGGCCTAGACTACCGACGATTCCTAGATCGAACCCGCGCGCTCCACCCGCACCTCGTCCATGTTCTGCTTGACAGCTTCTCTAGCGAGGTTCGCGTGACGATACCTTCGGTCCTGGGTACCAAAGCTATCGTTGCGCTTATCGAAAAGTGCCACGAGGCCGCGGTGAATAGCATCGTGCGCGCCGCTTTTTCGGATAAGGAAGCGGTGATCGCTTTGGCATCGCAATGGCCGGAATATGTGCTCGGACCCGAGAATCCGCTCGCCTTTCTCAGTCCTGATATGCCTTGTTCGTTTTTCGGCGTCTGAGGATTTCAAAGGGGCAGCAGAGCGAACGCAACTGACCCGCGAAGGGAACCGAAAGTCAGTCTGGTAGCAGTGCGCCACTACACGCCATCCAACGGCTCCACTTGGTTTCCTAGAGCCGGTCCTTCCATACTGTATTAAAAATAGGTGATTTGCGCCGCCTGAACCCAGATGAGGGTGCTTAACGTATATCTGGGTCCGTTCTATGTACCGACCCAAGCCGCTCAGCCGGCTCGATCATCCCCGCGAGATGATCCGTCAGTTCACGCCCAACTGGTTTGCCGCGACGATGGGCATGGGCATCCTTGCCCTCGCGCTGCCGCAGGTGCCCGGCATCGGACCTTCGCTTAAACCCGTCGGCGAGGTGTTGTGGTTCTTCAATATCGCACTCTTCGCGCTGTTCGCCGGCCTTTATGGCGCGCGCTGGGTGATGTTCGGGCACGAGGCGCGGCGCATCTTCGGGCATAACACCGTGTCGATGTTCATCGGCACCATCCCGATGGGCCTCGCGACGATCATCAACGGCTGCTTCGCCTTCGGCATCGCACGGTTCGGGAATGGCATCGTACCGGTCGCACACGTCCTGTGGTGGATCGACGTCGCCATGTCGCTCGCCTGTGGCGTGCTGATCCCGTACATGATGTTCACCCGTCACGAGCACAGCCTGGACGGCATGACGGCGGTATGGTTGCTGCCGGTCGTCGCTGCCGAAGTGGCGGGCGCCAGCGGCGGGCTGCTCGCGCCGCATCTGGCCGATCCTCACGCGCAGCTCGTCACGCTTGCGACCTCCTATGTGCTGTGGGCCTATTCGGTGCCGGTCGCGTTCGGCATCCTCGCCATCCTCATCCTGCGCATGGCGCTCCACAAACTGCCGCACGAGAGCATGGCGGCGTCCTCCTGGCTGGCGCTGGGACCGATCGGCACGGGTGCTCTGGGCATGCTGGTGCTCGGGGCGGACGCGCCGGCTATCCTCGCGGCGCACGGCTGGCCGGTGTCGGTGCCGTCGCGCATGGGGATCGAAGCTCGGAGGATCGCGGGGATCAGGGATGCCCTGCTGAGGCTGTCAATCGGCCTGGAGCATGTGGACGATCTGATCGCGGGGCTGGAAAAGGGATTTAGCGCTTGAGTGAGGATCCCGATCCAGCTCCACTTTGCCGTCACGAGGAACTGGCCCGACGCGAGAACCGATTGAGGGCGGCGAAGGCTTCATCCTCCATCACGTCGGCGAAGCAGCTCCCCGCTATCGATGACCTCGAAGGTGCAAGCATCGATATACCGGACCGGCTCCCCCGTAGAGAGGGCTAGCCGCCGCGCGCCTGGATAACGGCGCGGGCCAGCATCGGTATCGAGCTGGCCGACATGACGGTATTCCACCACGATCAGCGGAGAGCCGTCGTCCCCGACGCAGCGATAACGGGCGCTCTCCTCCTCCATACGAACGTTGTCAGGACAAAGCCGTGGCGCCTGCCACGGCTCTGCCCCGTCTCGTCACGCCGCTAACAGCTCGTCGGCGGGACCGAAGAACTCATAGTGAATGCGATCGGAAGGCACGCCGGCGAGCGACAGCGTGGAAACGAACGTCCGCAGGAACGGGCGTGGCCCACAAAGATAGTAATCGGCTTCAGCGCCCATCGTTTCCTGGCGCAGCCACTCCTCGTCGATCAGACCCGCCTCATCGAAATCGCGCTCCGCCACATCCTCGGTCCGCGGCTGCTGATAGAAGGTTGTGATCCGGATGTTGGGGCGATCAGCCACAAGCGAGCGCACATGATCACCCATTGCGTGCGTCGAACCGTTGAGAGTTCCATGCGCGTAATGAACAGGCAGGTCCGGATGACGCTGGGCAATCGTCTCCAGCATCGCCACCATCGGTGTCAGCCCGACGCCGCCCGAGAGCAGCACCACAGGCCGTTCCGGACGATCGGCCAGGAAGAACTCGCCGGCAGGCGGTGCGACCTTGAGCACCGTTCCGGGTGCGGCATGATCGTGGAGCCAGTTCGAGGCGATCCCCTGCGGCTCGCGCTTGACCGAGATGCGATAGGTCGTGCCGTTCGGGGCAGCCGAGATGCTGTAGTTGCGCTTGAGCGGCGGATGACCGGGGATTTCGAGCCAGAAGGTGAGATACTGGCCCGGCTTGTGCGCGATGACGGGCCGGCCATCGGTCGGCCGTAGCACAAACGAGGTGATGATCGCGCTTTCGGGCCGCACCTCGTCAACGACGAACGTCCGCCATCCGGACCATCCGCCTTCGGCAGACGCCAGGTCGTGGTAGATATGGTCCTCACGCGCGATCAGGATGTTGGCGAGGAACCAATAGGCCTCGCCCCAGGCTCCGAGGATTTGGGGCGTCGCGGCCTCTCCCAGGACCTCCTTGATCGCGCCGAGCAGGGCTTCGGCAACGTAAGAGTAGTGCTCAGGCAGGATTTGCAGGCCGACATGCTTCTGCGCGATCCGCTCGACTGCTGGCGCCAGTGCGCCGAGATTGTCGATGTTTCGACCGTAAGCGAGGATGGCGGTCGCGAGCGCCTTGGGCTGCGAGCCCGTCTCGCCATGATGCGACTGGTTGAACAGGTCGCGGATCATCGGGTTCTCGAACATCCGCGCGTACATGACGCGCACGATTTCCAGCCCATGTGCTTCAAGGGCCGGAACGGTGGCTTTGACGAGCGCGATCGTCTGCTCGCTCAAGGGCTGCGACATAAGGTCTCCTGCTGAATGGGGCGGTCATTTGACCGTCGAGGATAGGGATCAGCCGCTGGGCGGCTCGTTATAGAAATCGACCTGCATCTTCATGGCCCCGAGCGGTTCCACGAAATGCGGTTGCTCGGGCAGGATCAGCCCGGGCACACCCGGCGTGATGATCGTCTCCGATACCGGGTCAAGGTAGGTGAGCTTCAACCTGCCCTCCGTCACCCGGATCACACCCCACACCTCGGCCTTCGTGCGATGCTCGCTGCGCAAGGCGGCAGGGAGCGTCGCCTCATTGAACACCGGGGTAGAGCGGTAGGGAATGGCGGCGCTCATCTCAGGCGGCCTTGCGATCTTGCGCGGACGGGAGCTTGAAGAACATTGCGAGCTGAAGGCTTTCCGCAATGCGGGCCGCCTTGGCTTGGAGAGCCGCTGCGGCAGCAGGCGCCATCACGCCCTCGGTGACCATGGCCCACAATGACAGCCAGCGATCGAACAGGGCGGGGGTAATGCGTCCGGTATGCCGGAGGTGCGCCGCAACGGGATTGCCCTTGTAGCGCCCACTGGTCAGCATCACCGACGACCAGAACGCGGTGAGCTTATCCAGATGCTCGGGCCAGTCGGGAATCGCGGCATTGAAGATCGGGCCGAGTTCGGCGTCCTCCCGAACCCGCGCGTAGAACAGGGCGATAAGCCGCTCCAGCCCTTGCTCGTCGATCTCAGCGAAACCGCTCACGAGTCGTGCTCCAATCATGTACCAGGTATGCATCTAATCAGCAGCTTTGAAACATGCAACGGAAATACATATAAGCGGCACCGGCCAATGAGGCCTTGACCGGGAGACCCAATGCGGCTGACGCGCTACACCGATTATGCGATGCGGGTGCTTCTTTACGTCGGCGCGCGCCCCGAGCGGCTGTGCTCGATCGCGGAAATCTCGCGTGCCTATGGGATTTCCCAAAACCACCTGATGAAGGTGGTCCATGACCTCGGCAAAGCCGGCTATCTCGCCAGCGCTCGCGGCAGGTTCGGGGGTATCAAGCTCGGGCGAGCACCTGAGGACATCATCGTCGGCGCTGTCGTTCGGCACACCGAAGACGGCTTCGATCTCGTGGATTGCGGCACATGCATCATTGCCCCGGCCTGTGGACTGACCGGTGCCCTTCGCGAGGCGTTGGCTGCCTTTCTGGCTGTTCTCGATGGCTATACACTCGCCGACTTGCTCGCGAAACGTAGCGAAATAGCGAACCTGTTCGCTCCGAAGGCGGCTTGAGTGCCAAACAGGCCGATGTCGTGGACGCAATCCAAACGCGGCCCCATAGCCCTGTCCATGAAGACTCATCACTTAATGCTTCTGTGCCTCGCCGGCTGCGGCAACATGCCCAAGGACCCGGAGGGTACGCTCGATCGCATTCGTCAAGAACACGTCATCAGGGTCGGCCGTGTTGAGGGTGGGTCGGCTGCCGATGCGTCAGACTGGCGACGGGTTCTGGCACGCGTGGAGGCATCGACGGGAGCGAAGCCGGTCTTCCAACCCGGCATGCTGGAGCCGTTGCTGCTGGACCTGGAGGCGGGCAAGCTCGACCTCGTGGTGGGTGGACGTTTCGACGAGAAGACACCGTGGAAAACGCGAGTGACCCTCGGTCCGCCAATCGCGAAGGCCGAAACGCCAATTGGTACGACCGCCAGTCACATCGTTGCGCGGAACGGCGAGAATGCGTGGATCATGTTGGTCCAGCGCGAAGCTAAGGCGGCGGGGAAAGAGCCGTGAGAGAAGGAATCCCCGATCAACTGCAAGGCGCCATGCGCCGTGCCGAGCGCCTTGAGTGGTGGTCCATCGCGTGGACGATCAGCGTGATCGTGGTCATGGGCGCGGCGATGGGTTCGAGCCAGACCATGAAGACGGCCTGGATCGAAGATTGTCTCAGCCTGATCCCGCCGGCGGTCTTCCTGATCTCGGCGCGCGTGGAACGTCGTCCCGCTAACGCGCGCTTTCCCAACGGGTTCGCGCGCGTACCGAGCCTCGCTTTCGTCATCGCCGCTACGGCGCTTACGGCCTTGGGCAGCACGTTGCTGGTCGATTCCGCGATGAGCCTGGTCTCGCAGGAGCACGCGACCGTGGCCGCGGTCCATATCTTTGGGAAAGAGATATGGCTGGGATGGATCATGGTGGCAGCGCAGGTCTACTCGATCGTCGTGCCTGTGGTGCTCGGATGGCTGAAACTGCCCTTGGCAAAGCAGCTCAACGACAAGACACTCTTTACCGATGCCATGACCCAGAAGGCGAACTGGATGACCGGGATCGCGGGAATAGGCGGCGTGATCGGCATCCGACTTGGGTACTGGTGGACGGACGCGGTGGCTGCCGGGCTGATCTCGCTCGACATTCTCAACGACGGCATACGAGCGCTTCGAGCGGCATCGGCCGAACTCGTCGATGGGGCGCCGCGGGCACTGGACAGCGACGATATCGCGGAGGATGCCTCAGCGCTACACGCCGTACTCGATGCACGGTTCCCCGGTGCCGAGATACATCTGCGGGAAACCGGCCGCGTGATCAGCGCTCAGATCGTCGGCGCGACGCCGCCTGACGATACGCTCGATGTCCGTGATTATTGGCCGGGCGATCCCGATCGCGCTTGGCGGCTAGGGCACATCAGCTTCGTCCCGCCCCGCTCCGATCGGGGCGATGTACCTGGAAACTGAGGACTCCCGGCGAGCTGAGACTACCCGACTCCGTATTCCACTTTTCGTATGCGCTGTTCGGCTTAAGCAAGTAGTTGATCGCTGAGACCTGATTCCTACCCTCTTGTCATTTGCGCCAGTGTCCGTCGTCAGAACATTCGGCACAACTCGCGACGTAGATTAGCGGAGTGCGGACCTCGTCAGGGGGTTGATGTTAGGCGGCGAACTTGCGGTGCTGCAAGCGCCGATGTTCGATGGTCTGTCGCTTGATCCTTTCGCGCAGTTTGATGATTGCCGGAGCCCTGCCGAAGTAGGCGTCGGCAGGCGTCACGTTGGCCAGGCTCTCGCGGTATCGCTGGTGATTGTAGTGCTCGACGAAGGTCTCGATGTGGGCTTCGAGGTCACCGGGCAGGAAGTAGTTTTCCAGCAAGATGCGGTTTTTCAGGGTCTGGTGCCAGCGCTCGATCTTGCCCTGGGTTTGGGGATGGCACGGGGCGCCGCGGACATGGCTCATCTTCCGGGCCTCGATGTATTCCGCCAGCTCACCCGCGATGTAGCTGGGGCCATTATCGCTGAGTAGCCGGGGTTTGTGCAGCACCGTGGCGCTGTCGCAACCAGAAGCCGCCAGGGCGAAATCCAGCGTGTCGGTGACGTCCTCGGCTCGCATGTTGGTGCACAGCTTCCAGGCGATGATGTAGCGTGAGAAGTCGTCAAGCACGGTCGACAGATACATCCAGCCCCACCCGATGATCTTGAAGTAGGTGAAGTCGGTCTGCCACATCTCGTTCGGCCGCGTGGTTTTCGTGTGGAACTGATCGGCAGCCTTGATCACGACATAGGCCGGGCTGGTGATCAGGTCGTGGGCCTTCAACAGGCGGTAAACCGTGGATTCCGACACGAAGTAGCGCTGCCCATCGGTGAAGCGCACGGCCAGTTCCCGGGGGCTCAGCTCAGACTGTTCCAGCGCCAGCTCGATGATCTGGTCGTGGATGCCCGCCGGGATGCGGTTCCACACCCGGCTCGGCGCCGATGGCCGATCTTCCAACGCCTCCGGCCCGCCTTCGAGGTAGCGATCATACCAGCGGTAGAATGTCCGACGAGGGATGCCGAGTTGGTCCAGCGTGCGCTTGGCCGACAGGTGCGACTGCTCGACGGTTCTGATGATCTCGAGCTTCTCGGATGCGGGATACCTCATTCGTCGTTGCCCCCATCCGCGACCATGCTTTTTTGAGCAGACGGTTTTCCAGTGTCAGATCGGCCACGCATTCCTTCAGGGCCCGGGCTTCGCGGCGCAGGTCCTGGACCTCTCCGGTGGTCGCGGCACGGGCGGTGTCGCCGGCCAGGCGGCGCTTGCCAGCTTCCATGAACTCCTTCGACCAGGTGTAATACAGGCTCTGGGCAATGCCTTCCTTGCGGCATAGCTTGGCGATGCTGTCTTCCCCGCGCAGGCCATCCAGCACGATGCGGATCTTGTCCTCGGCCGAAAAGTGGCGCCGGGTCTGTCGGCGGATGTCCTTCACTACCCGCTCTGCTGGGGCCTTGGCGGGCGATTTTACATTGGAGGATCTGGGCTTCATCTTCGTTCCTTCGTCACTACGACGAAGCCCAGATCCTCCTTAAATCACAACCTCAAATCTGTGCCATTGGTGCTGACGGCGGACACGCGACCTTGGTGAGCTTCGAATCCGTGCCCGCGGACTTGAACGCGAACGCGGCCCCGGCTGCCGCGGTGCTGGCGACGGCCGCTCCAACGAGCACCTTCTGCTTCGTGTCCATCAGACTGTCCCTCTCTCAAGCGGCCGCGCGACCGACGTGTTCCTGCTCGTCCTCTCCTCATCACCAGCGGATGCAATCTTGAACGCCAAGATTTGTGCGCGGTGGATCTGGGGAGGCTCGGCGAACAGCGAAGCAGCGCTTCCCGATAGCGCCGTGCCGATTTCGCCCGACAGATGCGTCTCGCGCCCTGCCTCGTCGGCGAAGGTATCGAGGATGGCGAACCGAGTCTTTCCGAGACGCAGAGCGTACCACGACAGGGTGCCAGGCTCCCGCTCCACGGCCGATCGGGCTCCTTGGAGGAAGCGGGCAACCTCTTCCTCCGCACCGTCCCGTGCTTCAAGCGGAACATGCAGGGCCAAGCGCGGCAGGGCGTCCGCCGCCGGCACCTTGAGGGCGAGGATGTCGGCCGGCTCGATCTCCGGCAATCCGTTGAGGATGGTGAAGGTCTTCACCACCAGCGCCCGGCCGACCGTGCCGAACAGATGCTTCAGCCGGCCGGCATTGCCGGGGAAGGTATCGAAGATGGCGAAGTCGGCGGGGCCAAAGCGCAGCGCGTACCAGTGCCGCGTGTCCTGCTCATGCTCGACCGGCTCCAGCGCACCCCGGAGGAATTCAGCGGCATCTTCCTGGTGGGTCGGCCCGGCTTCAATGCCTACGAACAGTGCCTTGTGCATCTTTTCTCTCCTTGTTCCGATGGTAGCGCCTCGAGCTCCACGGAAGGCGTTCTGGGCCTAAATCATGGGAAGTTCGCGCGGCCGGGCGCCGAGCGGGAACGCCGCATCGATCATGCCGAGTTCGGCGTCCGTCACCCAAGCGTGATCCATGCGGATGTGGGAGACGAGGTTGCCGCCCGCGTCGACCACGGCCACGTTGCTCGGCGACCCGATCTCGGCCGCCTTGACCTGACCGGCGGCGATCACGCGTTGAGCGTCTTCGAGCGACACGGACTCTTGCTTAATGGTCATGAGACTCTCCTTGGCTCGCTCGCAAGCGCCTTCTGCTTCGTGTCCATCAGCGGTGCCTTCAGGTCATTTGGAGGCGTGATCGATAGCGTCAACAAGCCGGTGAGCAGCCGGGTTCCTGAACATTCCTCATAACATAGCTTGGTACCTCATGCTCCATTTGGCCGCAGCCCGCTGTGGCCTGGTCCTAGCGCATTGGACACCTGCCAGCGCAGTTCCGGGAGCACGTTTTCCTCGAACCAAGGGTTCTTTGTCATCCACCCTCTCGACCTCCACGACGGGTGCGGCAAGGGAAAGTGGCGGGGAAGGTATCGATCGAAGTGACGCACGCGGTCGGCCATCCTTCCTGAACCGAGCACATGTTCCTGTGCGTAGGTCCCGACGAGTAGGGTGAGCTGCAGGTGGGGAAGCTGTGCGAGCAGCGGCTCCCGCCAAAGTGTCGAGCATTCAGGGCGAGGCGGCGCATCACCGCCGCCGCTGGCTCGCCCGGGGTAGCATAAGGCCATCGGAACGATGGCGACCCGTGCCGCGTCGTAGAACTGCTCGTCAGAGATGCCCATCCAGCGCCTCAGCTGGTCGCCGGACGCGTCAGAGAAGGGGATGCCACTCGCGTGTGCCTTGGTTCCTGGCGCCTGACTCGCGATCAGAAGGGTGGCACTCTTGGACAGCTGCAGGACGGGCCGCGGGCCGAGAGGGAGGTAATTGGCGCATGCGCTGCATGATCGCACCCTCTCTATCAAAGGCCCCAATTCGTCCGCAGTTCCTCCGTCCATAAGTTGTGAATGTCTCCCTGCTTGAGGTGTTCCCTGGCCAAAGCCCGATGTATCGCATTGCGATATACCAACGACATGGCTATAGGTTTTTGCACGCCCGTGGGGTGATACGATTTGTGTCTGCCCGGCTCGGACCGAATTGATGGAGAAGTGGCATGGCGCACGCGCAAGGCTCAGAATGGCCGGTGCTTGCAGCTTGTATCGGCAGAGATCGCCCACCGACGGCCGGTGAGATCGACAGACTTGCAAGCCGGATCTGGCACGAAACTCATCCAGGTGCACTCGGGTGGGACAGTGTGACGCGAGGCAGCGAGCTTCACAGGCAAACGTTCGAGGTCGCACTTGTGGCGGTGGGGATGCCCCAACGTGACGATGTGCACTCGTCGACGTTGCGCCAGCGAGCACTACGCGAAAGCCCGATCTCCGAGTCCATTGAACACAACGTGTCGCTTGCGCCCAGAACCCTGCCTCTACCGGAGGAAGGGGATACCGTTTCGGCGTCTGTGGCTCCGGAAATGAGAGCGGACATCGATCCGAGCGGCGAGCTTCTCGGCGATGACGATTATGCCACTTTAGCTGCGTTCCGCCAGAACCTCCGCAGCTTTCTCCGTTTCAGCGAAATTGCGGCCGAGGCAGCCGGCATCACTGCGCAGCAGTACCAAGCGCTCCTTGCGCTGCGAGCAGCCCCGGATTGCCAGCTTTCGGTAGGCGAGTTGGCAGACCAGATGCTGCTTCAGCCGCACAGTACGAGCGGTCTCCTTAATCGGCTCGAGGCTATCGGCATGGTTGAGCGGCTGAGGTCAGGGAGCGACCGGCGGCGGGTTGGGATCCGGCTCACCGCGGCGGGGCGGGCGCTACTGTCATCACTGGCGAATGCGCACCGTGCGGAGTTAGCACGGCTGCGTCCGATGCTTGACAACGTGGTTTCCCGGCTGTGACAGGTCGAGAGATGCCTTCCCTTGTGCTGCACTCTATGGGGCACACGGATGCCTGAGATGCTCCCGGTTTTCACAATCGGCCATTCGACCCGCTCAATCGTTGAGTTCGCCGCCTTGCTGCAGACTGGCGGCGTGCAGCTTGTCGTGGATATTCGCAGCGTCCCGAAATCGCGGACCAATCCACAATATAATCTGGACGCGCTTCCCGATGCCTTGGCCGAGTTCCAGGTGGCCCATATGCGGTTCGCGGAGCTCGGTGGGCTCCGGAAGAAGTCGGGAATGCCGGCGGACGCGAACGCCTTGTGGCGCAACCAGAGCTTCCACAATTATGCGGATTACGCCCTTTCAGAGCCGTTCCGTTCCGGTCTGGCCCATCTCCTCCAGGTGTCAGCGGAGCGCCGTACCGCCATCATGTGCGCGGAAGCCGTCTGGTGGCGGTGCCATCGCCGGATCGTAGCCGATTACCTCATCAAGGAGGGCAGACGCGTGTTCCACCTGATGTCGGAGACGACGGTGAGCGCTGCTTCAATGACCCCCGGGGCCATCGAAGCAGCAGACGGTCTTCACTACCCAGCTCAAGAGCTAGGCGCGGCAACCGAATAGCATCGTCATGCGGGCAGTTCGAAGCTATCCGCCCGCGCGAGATTCCAGGCGGCACTGTAGAAGTCACGGTTATGGGAGTTGGTGAGCAGCTCGCCTTCCTCAAGGAAGATGTGAAGCTGTGAGAACAGCCGGATCTCGGTTAGAGACACGCGCCGCACCAGATGATGGGGGCCAAGCAGCGAGGGATGGTCCAGGCCTGCCGCCGCGGTCATCTCAGCGAGCGCCTTCATGGTGTTTCGATGGAAGTTGTACAGTAAGCGTGTTCGGCAAGCCGCCTTGCGGTAGCGCCGGTAGGCGGGATGCTTTTCGCCTTTGATGAGGGCGCGGGCGGTGCGGGAAGTTGTGGGTTCTACGACTGGTCATACGAGCGCTCGTATGACCAGTCGTATGGAAGTCGTTGGCCGTGTATCGGGCCGACGGCGATGGTCGGATGCGGAGAAGCTGGAGATCCTGGCGGAAGCGTTCCGGCCGGGGGGCGGGTTTGCGACGTCATCGCCCGGCGTGAGGTGTCGAGCAGCCTGATCTACACGTGGCGCAAGCAATTGCGGGAGGGCAAGCTGGCGGGCGTCGTGGCTTCGTTACCGGTGTTCGCCGAAGTGCAGGTGGCGGAACCGGTCGTGCGGACACCGCAGCCGGCACCATGTCCACCGGGGTTCATCCAGATCGAACTGCCGGGTGGCGTACGGGTGAGCGTGGATGTTGCCGTGGATGCGGGGGCGCTGGCACGGGTGCTGTCGGTGCTGCGATGAACCCCTCGACGCCTTCGTCTTCGGCGACACTCCCATCAACGAAGGGCTGGTGCGCTCACTGTACAGCGGCTCGTTCCTCTCCGGTCGGCGCAACGTCGTGCTGGTCGGCGGAACGGGCACCGGCAAGACGCACCTTGCCACCGCCATTACCGCCAACGTGGTGCGGGCCGGCGCCCGCGGGCGCTACTTCAACACGGTCGACCTGGTGAACCGGCTCGAGGAGGAAACGCGCCTCGGCAAGGCCGGCACGCTGGCGGCCCAGCTCTCCCGGCTCGACCTCGTGGTGCTCGATGAGCTCGGCTACCTGCCTTTTGCCCGCTCGGGCGGTCAGCTGCTCTTCCACCTCGTCAGCAAGCTCTATGAGCAGACCTCCGTCATCGTCACGACGAACCTCGCCTTTGGTGAATGGCCGACGGTCTTTGGCGACCCCAAGATGACCACCGCGCTGCTCGACCGCATTACCCACCATTGCGACATCGTTGAAACCGGCAACGACAGCTGGCGCTTCAAACACCGAAGCTGACGCCCGGGGCACCCCGAAGAGGACGCTTTGCGCTGGTTGCGCCTCCGGTCGGGCTGCGCCCGCCCTACGCCGCAACCAGCGCAAACGGTGCGACCCTCATACCCGTCACGCTGCTTGACGAAGGGGGTCCCTTTTGCACGCCGATAGAGGGTCCTTTTTGGACGCCGATTGACAAGCCTCTTCGAAAGACCTGCGTAGAAGCGGTCGTCGAGCGACTTCATCACCGGGTTCTTCCACCCATCGGTCAAGCCCTGAGTGAAGCCGGCCGGATCGTCGCGGCGATACGCCTCGAAGTCTGCAAAGATACCCGCAGCTTCAAGGTCGCCCATCGCGACCAGGCCTTGCCTGATGTCGCTGAGGGTGCCTTCGACCAGCCTGCTGTTGTGCCCGAATTGGGCGTGGCCACCGTTGTTCACCTGGGCGAGGTAGTAGTCGACGCTATAGCCCATCAGCAGCTCGGGGGGCAGCTCGGCGCGCGTGAATCCGCCGTCGAACAGAAGCCGGTTGACGATCTCGACAACGGTTTCCGTCATGTAGGACGGATTGTGGCTGTCCATGATGGACTGCGCCATCGGCACACGTGCCGCGTGGAACGGCTGCTCAGGAACCGCGCGCGTGGGGCGTTTGCCCCAGCCGAATAGCGCCATAACTTCCCCCCTGTGGCTCCGGTGATGGCCGGCCAGTAACGTCACGCCGGCTCACGCCTGCCGATGGTGACAGGGACGCTGGTTCGCACAAGGGGGGAGTTGGAGTGATCACGCGAAAGCCGACGCAAGGCTCGCCTCCGCGCGACCAGTACAGGTTAGGCGGCCTCGGCTTCGCCAATCTTCCGTTCGAGATGGCCATGCTCATGGTCATGAACCAACTTGGTCAGCGATGGCTCGTCCATCTCGGCCAGCAAGTCGGACAGCTTCTCATTCGGCTCCGCGCCTTGGGCGAACGATGACCCATAGATCTTCCGCAGGGTCCTCACGAGAGTGTTGCCATGTTTGCGGCTGATCTCACCGTTCTTGTCACGGTGACGTCCATGCAGACCCGGTTGCTCCATCATGATCTCCCGTCTGAGCAGTTTGGTAGACGGGAGAACGCGGGGGAAGAGGCTCTGCTCCAACGCAGGCGCGAGCCAGTTCCTCACCGCCGTTGATGCTGTTCCTGATTTAGCTGGAAAAGCCGCGACAAAACCTCATCGTCTAAGAGGCGCCCGGAACGCCAATCGTCCCCCCATCCATAGGCATCTGCAACGGCTTCATCGAGCACTGCATGAGCATTGGCTAACCACTGCGGCCGTGCATTGTACAGGTTGGTCAGCGTCCGCGTTTTGAGTTCCTTTGCGGCATCCTCATCCTTGGGGATAAGACGATCGGGATAACCCGCTACGACCTCCGGAATCCGGATAATCAGCTCTTCCGGGTTGAGCCAGCTTTCGCGACCGTCGTTTAGCCGCGCTGCAGCCGAAGCTATTGCTTGGGCTCGAGGATCATCGGCATAACCGGCAGCCGGTCGGTTTGGCGTCAGACCATCAGGAAATGGGAAGGTCTCGAACCCGAGAGAGGGTGTATATTGGGGGTCGTTTCCGACGCCATGCCAGCCGCCAAGCGCCAACGACCACAGCTCGTGAAAACGGGAATGTAAGATGCCAAAGGTAGTATCGTCGTCTCGGGCGATAACAGCCACGCGGCTGTCTGGCACGGTAAGCGGCTGCGCCCAAACGAACAGGCGGTGCTTTGCGACACGGGGGGTAAAAATCGCTCTCGTGAGACCAGCGCATGCCTCGGCCATGTCACGTCCGGACCTACCCAAACGCCACCAGTTCTCACGCCGGCCCTCGTCACGATTGCGATCCCGCAAAGGTTTCACATCGGTTCTGACATACTCGAATGGAGCCTCGAAGAACGCGGCTTCGTCGAGAGCCATCTCGCCGAAGTTGACGATCCACCGATCAGAAGGCCGTCTAGTTATATCCATGCCATTTAGGAGTGGGCGCACAACCTCTGCGTTCAAACGGCCATTCGGATTCTTGGGCTTCCTCAGCCAGCTCCTTGCGGTTTCCCCTTCCACATCGAACGGCCCAACCTTGACCGGACCTTGAAACGCGACGTTCCGGTTCGCTGCGAGGCGGGCCGCAGTCGTGAGATCGGCACCGCCGCGCTCGGCTGACAGATCGGCAAAGATCCGACCGACCGGGACGCCGTTCAGCTGAGCGGGCAGCCCATGGTCACGGTCGAAGCACACCAGCGACACCCGAACCGCCGCTCCCTCGACCGTCCATCCTTCGTCACTCCAAGCAGCGAAGATGCGCCCCTGGTCAACGACCGGCTTTAGGACATCACGGTTTGCACTTCCTCGAATGCTATTCGTTGTCACGAGCCCTGCGCGATCCAGGCGTTCCCCGGCCATCATCGACCACGCTGCAGCGAACCAATAACAGACGAGATCAGCGCCTCCGGGCACCTCGGGCCACGCCTCGCGGAGTGCGCGAGTATAGTCCTCACCGAGCTCGGCGATCATCTTCTTGTTGCCCAGGAAGGGAGGATTTCCAATCACGGCATTTGCAGTCGGCCATTCGGCACGTGTGCCATCCTCCCGGAGTACCGCGTCTCGACACTCGATTGTCTCGAGTGGTCGAAGGATGGGGTTCTTGGCGGCATCAAACCCATTCCGCCGCATCCACTGGATTTCGCCGATCCAGACCGAAACTCTCGCGAGCTCCGCAGCATACGGGTTAAGCTCAATCCCGAGCACGCATTCGGGGCCAACGCGCGGAAAGCCCCGGGGCAAGCCGAGCGCCTCGGAATCGAGATTGGCTCTGTGCTCTATGTCCTTGAGCGCCCGCAGCGCGACATAAAGGAAGTTGCCCGACCCGCAGGCGGGATCGAGGACTCGGTACTGTGCCAGCTGCTCAATATAGGATTCGTGGATTGCCGCAGCCTCGGCAAGCGCGCGGGTGCGCTTGCCCAGCTCGGCGCCGCGAAGAAGCTTTTCCTTGGTTTGACGGGGGGCATTCTCGACGAGCGTGGTCATACGGGCTCTGGCTTCGGCCCACCTGGCCTCCATGGGCTCGATGATCACAGGGCGCACGATCGCCATGATCTTGTCGCGATCGGTGTAATGCGCGCCCAATTGGCTGCGCTTTGCGGGATCGAGCCCGCGCTCGAACAACGTACCAAGGATAGACGGGTCGACCTGGCTCCAGTCTCGCCCGGCTGCGCGTAGAAGCTGCTCGATGTCGTCCGCTGTCACAGGCAGAACGGCGTCGTTCTCAAATAACCCGCCGTTGAACCACTCGATAGCGGTGAAACCGACCTTGCCGCCACGATGGGCCATAGCGCCGAATAGCGTCGAGGCGTTTTGCGAAAACTCGTCTACGCTGCGGCGGCTCACCTCGAGCATTTTAGTAAACAGGTGATCCGGGAGGAGGCCAACATCCTCCGCGAACATGCAGAATACCAAGCGATTGACGAAATGCGCCACGTCGTGCGGCTCGTGGCCGCGATCACGCAACCGCTGAGCCAGTCCGGCGAACTCAGCGGCCGTTTCCTCGGTGAGTTCCTGACGCGACTTTTTGGGACGGAAGACCTCCGGATCAAGAAACGCGGCCCTGAGCCGGTCCCGCACCGCAGCGTCCACCAGGTCGTCGAGCACAAATTCGTGCTTTTCCTGCACGCTGTTGGTCCAGTTGGTCCGGATGACGATTCGGGCCATGTCGGACACGATCAGCAGCGGCGGATTCTCCAGGGCTACCGCATATTGAAGCAGTTGGGCGTTCGCCTTGTCGAGATTGGCATGACGTCCTTTATATTCCCAGGCGAAGCAGCCTTTGCGCCAGACATCGGCCCACCCCTCTCCGCCGCTCGTTTTGCTGGCACCCTTCTCGAAGGTGAACCAGTCACCCGTAGGATCGGCCGACACCGGATCTGGCAAGCCAAGGAGCGCGCAGAGATCGATGAAGTGGCTCTGTGACGCCGACCGCTCCTTCAGTTCGTTCGCACGCCACTTGGTGAGAAAGTCGTAGGGCGTCATAACATCCAAATCGAAGCAGCGGGGAGGATGCAGGGCATAACTGATTGTGCTCCCCGGGCAATCGCGCTGGAGCAGCGGTCAGCCTCGTGGACCGACGCCACGCCCACATGGCGCCCATCCGGCACCCGCTGGAGCGAGTCCGGCGGACTGAACTCGATCGAGCGTCCGCATCCGGCGAACATAGTCGTATTTCCGGCATTACCAGACGCCGGCGACGCAACATCGGCAGTATGGCAGCTGCTTCCGGCTTTGCGATTGTAGGTTTCCCTGAAATAGTGGACGTAATCCGTCCACAGCAGCACCAGAAAAGAGTAGATTTGTGCCTTAACCAGTGGACGTCGGGCGCACTGGTCGACCGCGCCGCATCCGCGTGAGCCTGCCGCACCCAAAAGCACGAATGTGCGACTACTCTGCCGGAGGGCGCACGTTGGTGATGGTGATGCCTACATCAGCGCTCGCTAGTGGTCCGTCCGTCGTGAGCATCTCGGCCTGCAAGTCGATCGCCAAGGCAAGGCACGCCCGATCGCCGAGAGACAGACCGAGCGCCTTCGTTGCTGGCCGGAGGTCGCCTACTATGAGTGCCTGGGCAGGAGTGAGCGGCCGGACATCGAGGTGCAGCCCGCCAAGCGCCTCACGCACCTCGTCGAGCGGCAATCCCCGGTCCCGAAGCTTGGAAACGACCTCAGCGAGATTGGCCGTTCCGATGATGCTGCGGGTCAGGACGTCGACTACCCGATCCGCACCGGGTTCATCGTTCAGAAGGCAGAGCAGGGCGGAGGCGTCGAGTACGACTTTGCTACTCACGCTCCGCCTCACGCCGACGCTCCGCGATCAGCTCGTCAGCCAAGCCGACACCTTCGGGCACATACTTGCGCAGGATCGCGCGAGCACGCTCAAGTGCCTTAGGTACGGAACGTACCCGCAACTCGCCATCGTCCACATCGACGAGAACGGTGTCACCCGTGGTGATCCCGAGCTCACGGCGCATTGCTGCCGGGATAACGAGCTTACCACCGTCCACGATCTTGACCCTCTGTGCTTCCATCTGCACCAAACCCGCTGTTCCGACCTGTCCAACGGCTTTATACCGGAGAACAAAGTCGGACGCCAGTGCGCAGGTAGGGATCGATGCACGGCCGATCACCGAAATAGCGTTCATCGATGATGGAGCAGCTACTTAGACCCGGTCCGCTTGGCTACGCTACGTAGGATCGGTAGTTGCCGTTCTGAGCCGACTGGGGCATGACTGGCTCACAAGGGTATACTCATGGGAGCCGGGGAACGATGAGCGGCACCTCAAGACCGAACGTGATCCAGGCGGCACGCATCTACCTCCGGGTCAGCACCGAACAGCAGGACCTAGCCCGCCAGGAGGCGATCGTTGCCGGCGCCCGCGCCTCGGGCTTCTATGTGGCGGCGGTCTACCGGGAGAAGGCGTCGGGCGCGCGACCCGACCGACCGGAACTGCTACGCATGGTCGCCGACCTCCAGCCGGGCGAAGTGGTGATCGCGGAGAAAATTGACCGGATCAGCCGTCTGCCGCTCGCCGAAGCGGAGCTGTTAGTCGACGCAATAAGAGGGAAGGGGGCGCGGCTCGCCGTGCCGGGAATCGTGGACTTAACCGATCTCGTGGCTGACAGTGCCGGGGTCGCCCGGATTGTGCTCGAAGCGGTGCAGGACATGCTACTGCGTTTAGCGCTGCAATCCGCACGCGACGATTACGAGACGCGCCGGGAGCGGCAGCGTGAAGGGATCGAGATCGCGAAGCGGGCAGGGCGGTACACCGGGCGAAAGCCAGACCTTGCGCATCACCGTCGCATTATCGCTCTTCGAGATGCTGGCATGAGCATCACTCGTACTGCCGAGCTAGCGGGATGTAGTATTGCTCAGGTTAAACGCGTGACAGCTTTGCACCGGGCGAAGTCTTCTATTCACGCGCCGTCAAAGGACGAACTGACCACTAATCAATTTGATCAACGGCAGAGAATCGTTGAAGGCTAAGCGGCCCCACGCCGCGAGACGTGGGGCCGTAATATTTCAGGCGAGAAGACGCACGTCCGGTTCACGGTCGTAGAAGCGCTTTGCCGCCGCGTTCAGGAAGGCGTGATCGATGTCGACGACGCCATCGTCCGGCTCGACCCCCGCCTTCTCGAGCAACGGCCTCGCAGCCCCCGTCATGCCGATCGCCTTCAGATGCCCGAAGGCATCCATGACGAACTGAATGGCCGGCCCCTGCTTCAGTAGCGAAGCGCATCCC
Organism: Sphingomonas sp. MA1305; assembly: GCF_016107325.1. Taxonomy (GTDB): domain Bacteria; phylum Pseudomonadota; class Alphaproteobacteria; order Sphingomonadales; family Sphingomonadaceae; genus Sphingomonas. Next base: position 12,029 of record NZ_RCVT01000008.1, on the reverse strand, counting down.
TCCTCGTTCACCAGGATTGCGACAGCATCGAATATCTGGCTTGGGGTGCCGGCCAGCTGGCCGTCCGCCTTGCGCTTGCTGCCGTCGGACAAAGTGGTGCCGATCTTCGGCGCGACGATCACCGCCTTACCCTTCTCGGCCTCGATCGCAGCGACGAGCTTGGCCAGCGCGTCAGCATCCGTACCATCGGCGATCAGGATGCCGACGGCACGACCTTCGAGGAGCGGCTTCATGTTCTTGTGGATCGACAGCGCATTCGAAGGCGCCATATCGATCGTCGGCCGGGCAGCCGGCGTGGGCTCGGGAAGATCGATTCCCAGCCCATCAGCGACCCGGCGCGCCAGGTCCTCGTCGACGTTGCGCAGATTGGCGACCATCCGCACAGGCACCTTGTCGAGCAGACCCACCTTCGACAGCTCGAAGACATAGGCCGACGCGATATGCGCCTGCTCGCTTTCTGTTTGCGAGCGATAGAACAGACGCGCCTGGCTATAGTGGTCCGCGAACAACTCGGCACGAACCCGAAGCTTGTCGCCCTCCTCGTCCGCGCCGGTCGCCGCGTTGGTCGTGACGAACCCACGCTCCATGCTCGCGCGCGGGCCGCCCTCCTCGCCATGCTCCGCCAGACTGTTCGGCTCGTAATTCGCACGTCCCTTGGGCACCTGCGTCTGCATCAGGCCGTCGCGCTGGAAGTTCGCAAAGGGACACCGCGGCGCATTGATCGGGATCTGATGGAAGTTGGTCGTGCCGAGCCGCGACTTCTGCGTATCCAGATAGCTGAACAAACGCCCCTGCAGCAGCGGATCGTTGGTGAAGTCGATCCCCGGCACGATGTTCGTCGGCAGGAATGCGACCTGTTCGGTCTCGGCGAAGAAATTGTCAGGATTGCGGTTCAGGGTCAGCGTACCGATGACCCGGACGGGCACGTCCTCCTCGGGAATCAGCTTGGTCGCATCCAGCACGTCGTAGGGCTGGGCCTCGGCGAACGCCTGATCGAACACCTGGATGCCCAGATCCCACTGCGGAAAGGCGCCGGTGTCGATCGCTTCCCATAGGTCGCGCCTCTGAAAATCATTGTCCGCCGCCTGGAGCTTGTTTGCCTCGTCCCAGATCGTCGACTGAAGGCCCAGCCGTGGTTTCCAATGAAACTTGACGAAGCTCGATTGCCCTTCCGCGTTGACGAGCCGGAAGGTATGGACGCCGAACCCCTCCATCATGCGGAACGAACGCGGCAGCACGCGATCCGACATCGCCCACATCAACATGTGGGTCGTCTCGGGCATCAGCGACGCCCAGTCCCAGAAGGTGTCATGAGCAGTCGCCGCCTGCGGATAGGCGCGATCGGCTTCCATCTTCACCGAATGGATCAGGTCGGGAAACTTGATCGCGTCTTGGATGAAGAACACCGGAATGTTGTTGCCGACAAGGTCCCAATTGCCTTCGCGGGTGTAGAACTTGACCGCGAAGCCGCGAACGTCGCGAGGCGTGTCCACCGAACCGGCTCCACCCGTCACCGTCGAGAAGCGGACGAACACCTCGGTCTTCTCACCCTTGGTGAATACCGCAGCCCGTGAGAGGTCACTGATGTCGTCCGTCGCTTCGAACACTCCATGGGCACCCGACCCTCGCGCGTGGACGATCCGCTCCGGAATACGCTCGTGATCGAAATGAAAGATCTTCTCGCGCAGCACGAAATCCTCGAGCAGCGTCGGACCCCGCTTTCCGGCTTTCAGGCTGTTCTGATTGTCGCTCACGGGAACGCCGTGGTTGGTAGTCAGCACGTCATCCGCACCGAGCGGCTGCTGGTGCGGCTCGCCGCCGTTGCCGAATTTAGTCTGATGGACGTCCGTCATGAGAAACCTCGAATAGCTTGTTAGAGGGTAACGATATCAAATCCTTAGGGTTGCTCGCGAAGCCAGATAACGGCCGCGCTTTGCATGAGCATCGATTTGTTCACGCGTCCATGCGGACAGGACCTATCTGATCCGACTGTCCCCGACGGGCGCTGTCGGGCGGAAGAATGCTCAGCTTGCCGCGGCGAATAACAGCACGAGAAGCGAACTCTGCCCTATAAAGCGTAGCCAACTGGAGATGCTCCGCGCGTTCGCGTCGTGGAGGACGTGCCCGCTCATCCTCGATGTCTTGCATGCGCCTACCTCCGATCAGCGCTGGAAACCGACTGTTCCTTGAGGAGAAGTGAAACCGCGTCGCGCTCCTGCACGAGTTCGGCGACGCTGCGCTGGATCATCATATGCTGGAAGTCGTCGAGCCGAAGCCCGGACACTCGCTCGACCGATCCGGGCGAGCAGATCGCAGGCACACCGCACATCAGCCCCTCCGGAATATCGTACTCGCCGGTCGAGGACAGGCCCATCGACACCCATCGTCCGTCCGACCCAAGCAGCCAGTCCCGCATATGATCGAGCGCGGCATTGGCGGCGGACGCGGCCGAGGATGCGCCGCGCGCCTCGATGATCGCGGTGCCGCGCTGCGCCACCTGCGGGATCAACGTGTCGGTGCACCAGTCGGGGTCGCCGATCAGGCGGGGCAGGGGCTCGCCGCCGACGACGGCGTTCGTCCAGTCGGCATACATGGTGGGCGAATGGTTGCCCCAGACCGCGAGCCGCTCGATCTCGCCCACGTTGACGTTCGCCTGTGTCGCCAGCTGGCTGGCGGCGCGATTGTGGTCGAGCCGGATCATCGAAGTGATGTTGTCGCGGGCGAAGCCGGGCGCGTGCTCGGCCAGCACCCAGGCGTTGGTATTGGCCGGGTTGCCGACAACCAGCACCCTGGCTTCCCGCTTCGCGGCCCGGTCCAGAGCCTGGCCTTGCGTACGGAAGATGGCGGCATTGGCGGCGAGGAGGTCGCGGCGTTCCATGCCCTTCGAGCGAGGCCGGGATCCGACCAGGAACGCGGCGTCGATGTCGGCGAACGCGACGTGCGGATCGGCGGTGACGTCCACCCCTTCGAGCAGCGGGAAAGCGCAGTCCTCAAGCTCCATCACCACGCCCCAGACTGCCGGCAGCGCCTGCTCGAGGTCGAGGAGCTGAAGCCGGACCGGCTGGTCGGGGCCAAGTAGGTCGCCACACGCGATCCGGAATAGGAGCGCGTAGCAGATCTGGCCGGCGGCGCCGCTGATGGCGATGTGGACGGGAGGCTTGGCTGACATGGCGGAAGTCCTTGGGTGAAGCTTGGCTAGGAAGAGGGCGGGGGGAGCGGAGCGAGGATGGCGGCCCGCTCTCCGCCGTCAGGTTGTCTTGTCTCGGGAGGGGGCGCGTCAACCTATGTAGACGGCTCTTCTCCCGCTTAGATCGCCGGAGCCGGATAGCCCGTCGGTTGTGGCATCGGCGGCGAACCGGTCGGACGCACAAGCGCCGCATCATGGTAGGCAGGCAGCAACCAACCGAACAGCAGTGGTCGCCCACGTGCGATCCAATAGTCCAGGCTGAGAAACCGACCAGCGCCATAGAAGAGCAGGACGGCCAGCATGATGACATAGGTCACGGTGAACTCGATCCCATTATTCAGGATGATCGGATCGCCAAGCTTGGTGATATAGTTGAAGCGGCCAGGGAAGTTCTGCGCAAGCCACTCCATGAAAGCCTGGAAGCGCAGGGTCGACTCCGCCGTCTTGCCCGCGATCGCAGCCCAGCCATGCGACCAATGAACCGACAGCCCGGCAACCGTCATGGTCACCATCAGCGGGATCGAGATCAGCCGCGTGAAGAGGCCAAGCGCGAGACAGATGCACCCGGCCGTTTCCGTCGCGGTGGCCAGCGTCGCCATGAGCAGCGGAGCCGGCATGTTGAGCCCGCCCTGGGCTGCGGGTGCCCCGAACCATTGTACCAGCGCGGAGAAGCCCGTCAGCTTGGCATGGGCACCTTCGTAGAAGATCGGCAGCAGATAGATCCGGATCGCAAGCAGCGGCAGGAAATCGAGCAGCTGGACACGGCGGAACGCGGTATCCAGCCAGCGGAAAATCATCATCGGAAAGTGTCCTTCTGATCGGCGAGAACAAGAAGCTGGTCGGCAAGGCCTTGTTCGACCCAGTCGGACACCAGCGGTGAGAGGGAGGGTTCGACGGCTTCGGCCAGCGCTCGCGATGTCATCGTCTCTTCCTGCTCCAGGCGATCCAGCAGCAGGCAGTCGCTGACGGTCAGCGGGCGGGTAAGGACATGATGCTCGCGCGTCCGGTACACCCCGTGCGGACGCAGTCGCGCGGGTGTGAGGCTGTCGTTCGCATCGATGAGCGCGGGATCGAACGGCAGCATGACCACGCGCAGCGTAGGATTGGCCGTGACCGGCCCAGCCGCGTCGGTGCTCCCTGCGGCATCGCCCGACAGCGCCGCCGGGTCGATTTCCACCTGGAGCAACACCCATTCATATTCGACAAGGGGCATCAGCGCGGGCGGCAGCACCGGCTGCCCTTGCGCGAACAGCACGAATTCGGTGGCGATCTGGTGGAATTGCGGCCGGCTCGCGGGATGCGCGGCGACGAAGGCATCCGCCGCCGCGGCCACCACGACCTCGCCCGCCATGCGTGCCACGGCGGGGAAACTGCAGCGGATGGCGTCGGCGACGTTCTCGCGCAACAATTGCCCGTACAGGTCGCGGGGATCACGCCGCGCCCGGCCGGCAAGATCGGCGATCTCGATAAGCAGCCGGTCGGGCGCCGCCACGTCAGGCGAGCGCATGAGCCGGCTCCGCCATCGCGGCCTGCACCGCCGCCACCTCCTCCGCCAGCTCGTCGAGCGAGGGTACGAAATTATCGCGCTCCAGCAGCAGCGGCCGCGCCCCGTGATGCTGCCACACCGCCCGGCCAAGCGCGGTCACCGCATCGGCGACCGGCGTGCCGTGGGTGTCGAGCAACGTGCCGTCCTCCAGCTCCAGATGCCCGGCGATATGGTAATAAACGATCGCATCGGACGGCAGCGCGGTGACGAACGCCAGCGCATCCTCGTGATGGTTGTGCGCGTTCACATAAGCGTTGTTGATGTCCAGCAGGAGGCCACAGCCCGACCGTTCGACCAGCGCAGAGACGAACTCGGCCTCCGGCATCTGGTCCGGGAAGCCGTGATAATAGGAAATGTTCTCCAGCACGAGCCGGCGCCCGGTCGCATCCTGCACCTGGTCGATGCGATCGGCCAGGTAATCGAGGTTGGACGCCCGCCGGGGCACCGGCAGCAGATCGTAGAGATAGCCGGTCTCGTCGCGCGACAGGCTGAGGTGATCGCTGTACAGGGCGATGCCGTAATCGTCGAGGAAACGCCGGACATCGGCGAGGAAATCCCGGTTCAGCTGTCGCGGATCCGCGATCGACAGGCTCAGCCCGTGCGCCACCAGCGGATAAAGGTCGGCGAGGCGGTCCAACTGGTCGCGCTTGCGCCCGCCGATCCCCAGCCAGTTCTCCGGCGCGATCTCCAGGAAATCGATGTCCCGCCGCCGGGGCTGGTCGCACAAGGGCGCGACCAGTTCCGGACGAAGGCCCACGCCGCGGGCGGTGGCACTCAGCGGCCGCATACGCCCTCGGCCAGCCGGTCCTGGCTGGTCTGGGCGACCTTGTATCCCTTGCCGCTCAGGCCGCACTGGCCGTCGCGGGCGCGGACCAGCTGGCCGCTGGGATCCTGCTTCAGCTTGGTCTGGGCATAGATCTTTTCCGTGCCGCACTTGCCGCTGGCGCATTTGCCGCCGCCGTGCGCCGCCGGGCTGGCGGTGGTGGTCGCGGCGGGTGCGGCTTCTGCCGCCTGCGCCGCGCTGGCTGCCAGCGATGTGACGGCGATGCCGAGGATCAGTTCACGCTTCATGACAACAACTCCTTGGGGTCAGCGGGACAAGGGAAAACAGGACAGGTCGCGTCCCGCGGCGACCGGGCCGTGGTAGAAGCCGCGGATGATCTGGATGTTGTGATCCTTGTCGCGCAGCGACCGGCCCATGAAGTGGTCCAGCACCAGCATCCTGGGGTGCGTTGCCGCGGCGATCTTGCCCACCACGGTCGGCGGGGCGTGCAGGAAGCGCGAGGCGGCATCGGCATCGTCGTCGATCGCCGCCGGCATCATCAGGATGTCGGCACCGCGCGCGAAATCGAGGAACTCGCGCCGGCTGCCGTTCTGGTCGGCGGACAGCACGATCACCCCCTTGGGCGTGGCGATGCGAAAGGCCAGCGCGGGGACGTCGCCGTGGGGAATGCCCAGGGCAGTGATGGTCACGCCATCACCCCGCCATACCAGCGTCGGCACCGGCTTGGCGACATTGACGTCAAATGCATGGACGTCGAGCTTCAATCCCTCGCTGGCCGAGGACAGGCCCGACAGATAGGCGAACGAGCCATGACCCTTACCGAACTCGCGCTGGAAGAAGCCGGTCATGCTGGGGAAATTGGCGTTGCCCGTCGGGCCGACCAGCCTCACCGCATGGCTGTTCGCAAGGAAATAGCCGCCCTTCAGGATCGCGGGCAGATCGGCGCTGTGATCCGTGTGGAAATGCGAGATGCCGATGAAGTCGAGGTCCTCCAGCCGCGCGCCCGACTGGCCGTAGCGCAGATAGGTACCGCCGCCGGCATCGATCAGGATGCGCGCCTTGCCGTTGATCCAGATGATCGCCCCGGACGAAGCGCGCGCATCGTCGGAGATCGGCCCGCCCGAGCCGAGCAGTTGCAGCGCAACACCGCTTGTGCCGCATTGCGGGACCTCCTGCGCCATCGACGGCGATGCCATGGCAAAGGCGGCAGCCATGGGCAGGCTACGCAAGAGCTTTTTCATCAGAGGGATCCTTGATGCTCCGGGATTGGCATCGCCGAGCCGGGTTTTCACACCGGATACGGAGAGTTGCGCGGTCACGGCTGAGAGGGTTGAAACCATGACAAGGAGATGCCTCGGCCTATCAAATCAATCCAACCGTTTGGTCCGATAGTTTTGATCTCGTATTGGGATCGATTGGAGCGCTTGGAGCGCTTGGCCACCGTTTAGGCTGAACCCATCAGCCACCACCGTAGCAGTCCGGCCACCAAGCCGAGTGCGGCGACGCTCGCCAGCCAGATCGCGCCCAGCCACGCGAGACGCTGCCAGAGCGGCGCCTGCATCAGTGATACCCCTCGGCGGCAACCTTGCCGCGGAACACCCAATAGGCCCAGCCAGTATAGGCCAAAATCGTGGGAATGATGACGGCGGCGCCGACGAGCATGAACACTTGGCTCTGCGCGGGCGCGGCGGCCTGCCAGATCGTCAGGCTCTGCGGCACGATGTAAGGATACATGCTGACCCCGAGCCCGACGAACCCGAGCAGGAACAGCCCGAGCGCGAGCAGGAATGGCAGGCGCTCGCCGCCACGTGCCAGCGAGCGGAAGAACAGCACGGCGGTGACGAGTACAAGCAGCGGCACCTGCGCCGTCACAAACACGCCGGGGACCGCGAACCAGCGCCGCCAGTAGGCATAGCTGAGGAAGGGCGTGGCGGCGCTCACTGCAGCGAGCGCGACCAGCATGGCGATCGCCAACCAGAACGCCATGCGCCGGGCATGTGCCTGACCCGACGCTTCCGTTTTCCACACCAGCCAGCATGCGCCGAGCAGCGCATAGCCGACGAGCAGCGACGCGCCGGTGAGCAGCGAAAACGGTGATAGCCAGTCGAGCCAGCCACCGGCATAGGTCCAACCGCCCGCAGCAGCATCGCTCCGCACCGAGATACCCTGAAGAATGGCGCCGAGCGCGATGCCCTGCGCTAGCGTCGCAACGACCGAGCCGATGGTGAACGCCGCGTCCCAGAGCGGGCGATGCGGCGCGTGCCGCCAGCGGAACTCGAACGCCACGCCGCGGAACACCAGCCCGAGCAGCATGGCGATAATGAGCGGGTAGGTCGCGGGCAGGATGATCGAATAGGCCAGCGGGAACGCTGCCAGGAGCCCACCACCACCCAGCACCAGCCAGGTCTCGTTGCCATCCCAAACGGGCGCGATGCTGTTCATCGCCGCATCCCGCTCCGGGCCGACCTTGAGAGTTGGAAACAGGATGCCGATGCCGAGATCAAACCCGTCCATCACCACGTAGGCGAAGATCGCGAAGGCGATGACGCAAGCCCAGGCGGTCGAGAGGTCGAGGTCGTAACTCATGCGTGCACTTCCACCTTCGGCCCGTCGGCATCGACGCCAGGCGCCGGTGTGATCCCCGCGGCGCGCACCGGCATGTGAGCGGGCTCTGGCTCGCCCGCGTCGGGCGAGCGCGCCATCAGGCGCAGGATATACCAGGTGCCTGCGCCGAAGGCGGCGAAGTAGACCAGCACGAAGGCGGTGAGTGAGGCGGCGACGGCCGGCGCGGCGAGCGGGGAGTGCGACTGGGCGGTGAGGAGATGGCCGTAGACCGTCCAGGGCTGCCGGCCGACCTCGGTCGTCACCCAGCCTGCCAGCACCGCGACGAAGCCCGAAGGCCCCATCAGGATCGCGGCGCGCTGCAACCAGCGGTTCTCGAACAGTGTCCCCCGCCAGCGCGCCCACAGGCTCCACAGGCCGAGGCCGAGCATTGCGAAGCCGAGCCCGACCATGAGGCGGAACGACCAGAACAGGATCGAGACCGGCGGCACGCGGTTCGCGGGGAAGGCGTCGAGCCCCGCCAGCGGCGCGTTCAGGTCGTGCTTGAGGATGAGCGAAGACAGCTTGGGCACCTCGATGGCATGATCCATGCGGTGGCGTGCGGGATCGGGGATGCCGAACAGAACGAGCGGCGCGCCATGCGGATGGCTGTCGAAATGCCCTTCCATCGCCGCGATCTTCGCCGGCTCATACTGGAGGGTGTTGAGCCCCTGGGTGTCGCCCGCGAAGATCTGGACCGGTGCCACCAGCGCCGCCATCCACATCGCCATCGAGAACATCTTGCGCGCGTGCGCGTCACCGGCGTCGCGCAGCAGGTGCCAAGCTCCGACCGCGCCCACCACCAGCGAGGTGGTGAGATAGGCGCCGATGACGGTGTGGACGACGCGGTAGGGGAAGCTCGGGTTGAAAATGATCGGCCACCATGAGCCGGCCGGCACGAACTGGCCCTGCGCATTGATTGCGAACCCGGCAGGGGTGTGCATCCAGCTGTTGGCATCGACAATCCAAGTGGCCGAGATCAGCGTGCCGAGTGCAACCATCGCCGTTGCGAGCAGATGAAGGCGCGGGCCGACCTTCTTCATTCCGAACAGCATGACGCCGAGGAAGCCGGCTTCGAGGAAGAAGGCGGTCAGGACCTCATAGGCCATGATCGGTCCGATCACCGGCCCGGCCTTGGCCGAGAACACCGACCAGTTGGTGCCAAACTGGTAGGACATGACGATGCCCGACACGACGCCCATCCCGAACGCCACCGCGAAGATCTTCACCCAATAGCGGAACAGGTCGAGATAGAGCTGCTTGCCCGTGCGCAGCCACAGGCTTTCCAGTACGAGCAAATAGCTCGCCAGTCCGATCGAGAAGGCCGGGAAGATGAAATGGAACGACACCGTGAACGCAAACTGCGCACGGGCGAGCACGACGGGGTCGAGCGATTGGAGCATGGGACGATGTGTCCTCCTGACTTCCAGATAGGTTGCAGGCGGCGGCAAATCACTGCGTCGGCTGAGATCATTTTGATCGGCTGACGGAACGGATTGGGCTGCCGCCTCTCGTCGCCAGCAGATCGATACGATCATGTGATTGGAACAAGCGCCACAAACGGTTGGTGTGATCGATCCTCAAAGCCTATCTCGTGGGTACAGGAGGCAACACAATGACGCTTGAGCAGCTTCGGATCTTTGTCGGCGTGGCGGAACGCGAGCACATGACGCGGGCCGCGGAGGCGCTCAACGTGACGCAGTCGGCTGCCTCTGGGGCGATCGCCGCGCTGGAGGGGCGCTACGGCGTCCCGCTGTTCCATCGCGTGGGCCGTGGCATCCAGCTGACTGAGGCAGGCCGCGGCTTCCTGGACGAGGCACGCTCCGTGCTCGGCCGCGCCGCGCATGCCGAGACGATGCTGGCCGACTATGCGGGGCTGGCGCGCGGCACGCTGAGGTTGGTCGCCAGCCAGACCATCGCCAGCTACTGGCTGCCACCGATCCTGGCGGCTTTCCATGAACGCCATCCGCAGATCGCGGTCGAGCTCGCGATCGACAACACGGAAGGCGCCGCTGCCCAGGTGCTGGATGGGGCCGCCGAATTAGGTTTCGTGGAAGGCGTAATCGACGAGCCCGCCTTGGCCGACTGGATCGTGGGGCAGGATCCGATGGTCTTGGTTAGCCGAGCGGACGTGGCCCAAGTCGACGAGGCGTGGCTCCGTGCCGCACGCTGGATCGTACGCGAGCAGGGCTCGGGCACGCGCTCCAGCTTCGAGGAGGTGCTACGTGGCCGTGGCGTCGATCCAGCAAGTCTCGATGTGACGATGACCTTGCCCTCGAACGAGGCGGTGCGGACCGCGGTAGAGGCCGGGGCAGGGGTGGCGGCGCTCTCGCGCCTCGTCGTGGCGCCCGCACTCGCGGCCGGCACGCTCGCCGAGCTGCCGTTCGTCCTACCCGACCGTCCGTTCCACGCGCTTCGCCACAAGGAACGCTACCGCACCCGGGCAGCCGACGCGTTGACCGACCTCATCAAGGAGCAGGCGAGATGACGCCCGACGACACCGGAAACCTCCAAGAAGTGAGCCGCGGTTGGCGCCCTTTGGTGCAGCTCGAACACCCGCGGGAGATGATCCGCCAGTTCACCCCCAACTGGTTCGCCGCGACCATGGGCACTGGCATCCTGGCGCTCGCCCTGCCGCAGATGCCGGGCATCGGCCCGGCGGTGAAGCCGATCGGGGAGGCACTGTGGCTGTTCAACATCGGCCTCTTCATGCTTTTCAGCGGCCTTTACGGCGCGCGCTGGCTTCTGTTCGGGCATGAGGCCAAGCGCATCTTTGGCCACAACACCGTGTCCATGTTCATCGGCACGATCCCGATGGGGCTGGCGACGATCATCAACGGCTGCCTCGCCTTCGGCATCGCCCGCTTCGGACCCGGGATCGTAGGCGTGGCGCAGGTCCTGTGGTGGTTGGACGTGGCGATGTCGCTCGCCTGCGGCGTGCTGATCCCCTACCTCATGTTCACGCGCCACGAGCACAACTTGGATGGTATGACCGCAGTGTGGCTACTGCCGGTGGTCGCGGCCGAGGTCGCCGGCGCCAGTGGCGGGCTGCTCGCGCCGCACCTGGTGGGCGCACACATGCAGATGGTGGTGCTCGCCACCTCCTACGTGCTGTGGGCCTATTCAGTGCCGGTGGCGTTCGGCATCCTCGCCATCCTGATCCTGCGCATGGCGCTGCACAAGCTGCCGCACGAGAGCATGGCGGCTTCCTCTTGGCTGGCGTTAGGACCCATCGGGACCGGTGCGCTCGGCATGCTGGTGCTGGGCGGCGATGCGCCCGCGATCCTGGCGGCAAACGGTCTGGGGCTGGTCGGCGCCCTGGCGCAGGGCCTTGGCACTGTGGCGGGGCTGCTGTTGTGGGGCTTCGGCCTGTGGTGGCTGCTGCTCGCGACGCTGATCACGATCCGCTACTGGCGGGCGGGCGTGCCGTTCAACCTCGGCTGGTGGGGCTATACTTTCCCGCTCGGCGTCTACACGGTCGCGACCTTCCGGCTCGGCACGACGCTGCACCTCGTCTTCTTCGGCGTGACCGGGACGGTGCTGACGGTGGCGCTCGCGGCGATGTGGCTGCTGGTGGGCGCCAAGACGCTGTCGGGGGCCTGGGCTGGCCGGCTATTCGTCTCGCCCTGTATCGCCACCCCGCGCTGAACCGCTCGCTTGAAGGGATCGGAACGATATGTGACGACCCTCGATATGGAAGCCGTCTTAGCCCCGCTGCAGTTGACCATTGCGTAGATGCCGAGCGGCTTTCCTGTACCGATCTCGAATGCCCCTGATCACCCCCCGACTTGACCAACACCGACGACAAGCTCTGCGGAAGAATGACTTTTTTCGAAGGCTGACCTGCTCCCCGTTTTCAGGCCGCTGATAAGTTAGCTTCGTTGTCCCGATGCCCGTGGCGGGGGCGGTTG
>NZ_RCVT01000007.1 GCF_016107325.1 Sphingomonas sp. MA1305 | reverse complement strand
CGGCGCGATGTAATGCCACTCGACCCCGGTGTCCTGGCACCACGCGAGGACAGCATGACTGGTCAACTCGGTGCCGTTGTCGCTGACCACCATGCACGGCAGCCCGCGACGCTCGGCGATGGCGGTGAGCTCGCGGACGACACGTCGTCCCGACAGCGAGGTATCGACGATGCATGCCAGGCATTCCCGGCTGTAATCGTCGATGACGTTGAGCAGGCGGAACCGCCGGCCGCAGGCCAATGCATCCGACACGAAGTCGAGGCTCCAGCGCTGGTTGAGTTCCTGCGGGATCGCCATCGGCGCCCGCGTGCCCAGAGCTCGTTTTCGGCCGCCGCGCTTGCGCACCGTCAGCCGCTCCTCGCGATACAGCCGGTATACCTTCTTCAGGTTCATGCCCTTGCCCTCACGCCGAAGCAGGATCGCCAGTCGGCGATAGCCGAACCGGCGACGCTCGTTCGCGATCTCGCGCATCCGCTCGCGGACAGCTTCGTCCTTCCCGCGAAGCGGCTCATATCGCCACGCCGACCGGTTGACCCCGACCAGCCTGCAGGCGCGACGCTCGGAGAAGCCGTGGTCGGCCATCAGCTTCTCCACCGCAGCGTAGCGATCCACAGACCGGGTCAGTTTTTTCCCAGCAGATCCTTCAGCGCCGACACGTCAAGCATCGATTCCGCCAGCAGCTTCTTCAGCCGCCGGTTCTCGTCCTCCAGCGTCCGCAACCGCGCCGCCTCCGACACGGTCATGCCGCCGTACTTCGACTTCCAGTTGTAGAACGTCGCATCGCTGATGCCGTGCTTCCGGCACAGCTCGGCGGTCTTCACGCCGGCCTCGTGCTCACGCAGCACGCCTATGATCTGATCCTCGGTAAAACGGCCTCGCCGCATCGCTCGTCTCCATATGACGAGCTAACTTACCAATGGCATGATTTTCGGGGAGCAGGTCAAGGCGAGTACGACGGAGCGGCGCTTTGCGCACGAATTTAGGCAGAAGCTGAACCAAAATCTTAGTTGCCTCGTCAGTTCAGGCGCATCGCGTTCATCGTCACTAGGCATGAGCTCGCGACCATCGCAGCCGCTGCGACAAGAGGGGTCATCAGGCCCAAAACCGCGAGCGGCACCGCCACGATGTTATAGCCTGTTGCGAGTACGAAATTTTGCGTAATCACGTGCTGCGTTCGCCTCGCTAGTCGCCACGCAGGCAGCACGGTCCCGATCCCGCCAACTTCAAGCACCAGCCCGGCCGTTGCGGCCGCGGCGGCATGCGCGCGCGCGACGGTGATGCCGCAATCGGCCGCTGCCAGCGCGGGCGCGTCGTTGACGCCGTCGCCGATCACGATCACTGGATGCAACACCGCAGCGACCAGCTTTGCCTTATCGAGCGGTGTGCAACCTGCCGCGACCATCGTCTGCGGCACGCCGACGCGGCCCGCCACCGACAGCGCCGCGTCCACGCCGTCTCCCGTCGCCAGCCTCACCTCGATCCCGGCCGCATGCAGCTCTGCGATGGTCGCGGGCGCTTCCTGGTCGAGCGTGTCGGCCAAGCCGATCCTACCTGCGCGCTGGCCATCGATCATCACGTCGAGCCAGGTCCGGCCATCATCGCACGCGTCATTGGCCGAACTCACAGCCACATCCCGACCACGCAGATCTACTCCACCTGCGCTTCGGTCGAAGCGGTTGCCTGCGGGTCCGTCCGCACCGTTCGCCAGGGCGCGCGCGATCGGGTGATCGATCCCGCGCTCGGCGGCCGCGGCGGCCTCGAGCAGCTCTTCCCTGGCGAACGGTGCGATCGGCTCGACCAGATCAACCCGAAGCCGAGCGAGGGTCAGCGTTCCGGTCTTGTCAAAGATCGCCGTCCGCATGCCGGCGAGCGCCTCGAGCGCGGCGGGGTCGGCGATCCGGATCCCGCGTCGTGCCGCAACGCCTGCGGCTCGAACATGCGCGAGCGGTGCGGCGATCGCCAGCGCGCAGGGGCAGATGACGATCAGCGTCGCGAGCGCACGCGTCATCGCTTCGACCAGCGAGGCTCCAAGAGCGAAAGCGATCAGGAAGGCGAGGGCCGACCAGGCCGGTGCGGCGGCAAGCAATCGCGCGATCCATCGATCGAGCGCGCGACGCGGTTCGCCGCGGCCGGCGATCTCGAGCGCGATCCGGCCGCCCATGCGGTCGATGTCGCGGTCGCCATAAGCACGGTCGACCCGCACCATCAGTCTGCGCCGCAGGTTCGTCGTTCCCGCCTGCACCCGGTCATCCGGGCCAATGGCGCTCGCCATGGCCTCCCCGGTCATGATCGAGCGATCGATAAGGCTTTCGCCCTCGACGACGACGCCATCGCCGGGGATCACTGCTCCGGCATCGATCATGATCGATGCGCCGATCGCAAGCTGCCGCAGCTCCACCGATCCACCATCCGCCAGTGCGACCGCCTGGTTCGCTGCCAGATCGTCCACCGCCGACAAGGCTTGGATCGCAGTGCGGCGGACCCGTGTCTCAATCAGACGACCCAGAAGGAGCAGCGTCACCAGCATCGTCGCGGTGTCGAAATAGACCTGCGCTTCCCCGCGAACGAGCGAAGCGGTCGAGAGCACCACCGCGCCGCTCGCGCCGGTCGCGATCAGCAGGTCGAGACCTGGCGCACGCAGCCGGATCGAGCGCCACGCCATGCGAAAGATCGCCGCGCCCGAATAGGCGAGCACGGGCAGGGCGAACAGCCCGGAGGCGAGCGCGATCCACCAGGCGACAGGGGATGCGATGTCCGGTTGGACGTAGAGAATGAGCGCCGCCCCCATCGACCACATGCCGAAGACGATCGCGACCGCGAGCCGCAGCGCCAGCCTCTGCACCTCGCGATCGAACCGCGCCGCAGTGTCGGCCAGACTCTGCCGCTCGATCAGCCGGTAGCCCGCCTCGCCGACGCGGCGGCCGATCGCCTGCGGATCGCAGCGCGCCGGGTCCCAGCGGACCAACGCGGACGCGGTGACGAAGTGGACGCCGGCGGCGACGACGCCGTCGAGAGCCGCAAGGCGCTTTTCCAGCCCGCGCGCGCATCCGGCACAGAACAGGCCATCAACGGCGAAGAGCTGGCGCTGCTCCATCCGCGCGTCAGCGCGAGGCGATTCGCGTGGGCGGGGCGGTGCCGGTTCCCAGCAGGTGGCCGTCGACCATCTTGCCGTAGAAGGTCTTTTCCTTGGCATGGAACGCCTTGGCGTTCTCCTCGACGGTGCCTTTCTGGCGCGGATCCTTGGGCCGTTCCTGGCTATCGATCCAGGCGGCGGCGTCCCACGACTGCTGGTCGCTGAGCGAATTGCCCGCGCCGAGCGGCATATTCGCCTTGATGAAACCGGCGGCATTATTGACCACCGCCATGCCGGCGCCCCAGTTGTAACTTTTCGGCCCCCACAGCGCCGGGAAGACGACCCGGCCGTTGAGGTCGGTGCGGCCCTGTCCATCGGCACCGTGGCAGGCCGCGCAATGCTGGGCATAAACCGCCTGGCCACGGCTGCGATCGTAGCCGAGCGCGGTCAGCTTGAGCTTTACGAAACCCGCGCCCTTCAGCTTGGTGTCGGTGGGCGCACCCTTCGCGAGCCAATGGAAATAGGTCTGGAGATCGGCATAGACCGGATCGCCGGGCTTGGGCGGTCCGCCGCTCGGACTGTCCTGCGCGTTCATCGAATAGCTGAAGCAGCCCTTCAGCCGGTCTTCCATGGTGTTGATCTTCCCGTTCTTGGACCGGTACTGGGGGTAGCTGACCCACGCCGCCCACATCGGTGCCGAGTTGGCCTTGCGCCCGCCGTCGAGGTGGCAATTGCGACAGGCAAGGCCGTTGCCGACGAACTGCGATGCCTGCGTACCGGTATTCTCGAAGATCGCGAGCCCGTGGCGGATCGCGTCGCCTTCAGGACCGCCGGGGATCTTGCTCATCGGTGGTGGCGTGAAGCTGACCGGCGTGCCCGGCGCCGATACGGCGGCATCGGGCGTGGGCGCATGGTGGAACTCGTCGCGGATGAGCACCGCGAAGACGAACAGCGTTACGCCGCCACCAAGGGCGTAGAGGCCGCGGCGAGTGGTCCGCGCACGATCATGATCACGCGGCGGCTCGCTGCTGGCGGGATCGCGGGACTCGTCCATCATCTCTCCTTCCTCGCTGTGGCAACTCCGGCCGGCGTCGGCGGAAGCGTCGCCAGATAATCGGCGACGGCCCGCCGGTCGGCGTCGTTCAACCGTTTGGCGATCGGGGTCATCAGGTTGGCGTTCTTGCCGAGCGCCGCGATCGCTGCGACCCGTCCGGCCGCATAGCCCGGATGCTGTGCGGCGATCGCCGGGAACGAAGGGGCGACGCCAAATCCGGAAGATCCGTGACACGAGAAGCAGGAGGGGATTTGCGCGCGATCGTCACCGAGCAGAGCCAGCGTTGCCCCGCGCCCGATATCGCCGCCGAGCGAAGGACGGGCGTTCGAGGGCGTCGCAAGGCCGGCATAGTAGTGGGCGAGCGCCGCACGCTCAGCCGGAGCGAGCTGCCGCGACACGGTGTACATGGAGTCGTTCGCGCGCGCGCCGCTCGCGAAGTTGGTCAGCTGCGCCGCGATATAGTCGGCCGGCAGCCCGGCCAGCCGCGGCACACCATCGCGCCCTTCGCCTGCCATGCCGTGGCACGAGGCGCAGGACCAGCCACCGCGGACGCCGTTGAAGGCGATTCTCATCGCCAACGCCTGGTCCGGCGCGGGAGGCGCGATGGGGTTGGACGGCTGCGCCCCCATTGCTGGCACCATCTGAGCGACGTCGGCACCGCCCTGCCAGGGCCCGGCCCTGTTGGCGGTGGCGGCGCGTTCCCGGGCGACGAAGGCGGCATCGAGCGTCGGTCCTCGAGAACCCCAGGTCCGGCGAACATAGCTGGCGAGCCGTGCGAGTTGCGCGTCGTCGAGGACGCTCGCGAACGCGGGCATATGACCGTCATAGGTCTTGCCCTCGATCGCGATCGGCCCGGTGATGCCGTGGAGCAGGATCTGGACGATCGCGTGCGGGTCGGCTGCAACGACAGGCGAACCCGAGAGCGGCGGGACCGCGCCGGCGATGCCGCCGCCGTCGCCCTGGTGGCAGGTCGAGCAGCGCTCGGCGAACAGCAGCGCTCCCGGCGCGTCCTGCTGCGCGAGCGTCTGGCGGGCCTGCGCGATGCGGGCGGTATCGCTGCGACGATGCGCCGCGCTGTCCTGCAACAGCGTCATCGCGCCCCACAGCACCAAGGCGATCGCGATCCAGTAGACCGGGAGCGGGATGCGGCGGCGGGGCTCGTAGGGCTCGAACCGCTCGTCCTCGGGCGGCGGCGCGGTCACTTGCCCACCTGCCCCACGGCATAGCCGTCGTCGCGGATCGCCTTGGCCGGCGCGGGATAGGTGTGGTCGAGCGAGAGGAGGTAGGCGACGAGCTCGCGCGCCGCCGGCTTGGCGACGACGACCTTGCCCACGATGCGCGCCTTGGGCGGCAGCCAGACGACGACGTCGCCGGGAGCCGCCCGATCCTTCACCTCGAAGAGGAAAGGATAGGCCGGCATGATGCTCCACGGCGAGACGGCGCGAGGTTGGTACAGGTGAGTCAGCTGCCAGGAGGCACTCGGCAGACGCGCGCCGACGTTGAACAGGTCGGGCCCGGTCCGCATCGTGCCCATCAGGTGCGGATAGTCGTGCGCATAGTCGGCGGCGACCGAGGGGCGACCCCAGCCGCGCTCGGCGTCGGGCGCCTGGTCGGGGGTGCGCGGCTGCTGGCTGTGGCAGTAGACGCAGCCCATCGATACGTAGACCTCGCGTCCGCGAAGCTGCTCGGCGGTGTATGGCTGCAGGCCGGCCGCGGGCACCTCCCGGCCGATCTGCAGCTTGGGGCCGACCACCAGCATCAGCGTCGCGAAGGCGAGGATGACCATCGACAGGATGACGAGCGGGACGGCGCGGTTCATGCCGCGACCGCCGCACGCGAGGCCGAGCGGGGCAGGAGGATGGCGGCGACGTTGATCGCGAACAGGAAGTGGCCGAGCGTCATGATCGCACCGCCGAGCGAGCGGCCCTCGAGGAACGGCTTCAGCAGGATCACGCTCGCCGAGAAGGGGCGCGAGGCGTCAAGCATCGCCTCGCCTTCGAGCCAGCCGCCGATCGTCAGCGCCGTGAAATAGAGCGCGAAGCCCACGACCACGCACCAGAAGTGCGCCGCGATCAGCCCCGGCCACGGCCATGGTCGCCCGGTGATCCGCGGCATCATGTAGTAGACACCGCCGAACATGATGAAGCTGGCAAAGCCATAGGCGCCGAGATGGGCATGGCCGATCGTGAACTGGGTGAAGTGCGTGACGGTGTTGATCGAGCGCAGCGCCTCCAGCGATCCCTCGAACGAGGCAAGCGTGTACATGATCGCGCCGAGCGACACGAAGCGCAGCGGCAACGAGGCGCGGAACGCCCACAGGTTCCGCGCGACGACGACGTGCTGGTTGATGGCGACCGCGAGCACGGGCACGAACATCATCACGCTCTGCACCACCGAGAGCGTCACGACCCAGGTCGGCACCGGGCCGCCGATCAGGTGGTGAATGCCGACCTGGCTGTAGAACAGTGCCAGCGCCCAGAAGCCGAGCAGCGAGAGCGCATAGGAATAGACCGGCTTGCCGATGATCTTGGGGATGAAATAATAGGCCGCGCCGAGCCCGAGCGGGGTCAGCCACAGCCCCAGCACGTTATGCGCAAACCACCAGTTTACCGTGGCCTGCTCGGCGCCGACAAAGACATAGGGGATGTTGGCGATGATGAAGAGTGCGGGGAACCACATCATGCCCGCGAGATAATACCATCCCGAGACGTAGATGTGCTCGACCTCACGCGAGAAGGCTGTGCGCAGCAGTGGGTAGACGGTGAGCGCGCCGCCGACCGCGAGCAGCCCGTCGATCTGCCACGGGATCTCCAGCCATTCCTCGCCGTCGTTCCATCCGCTCGCGATCGCAATCAGCCCGGCGACGAGGCCGATGTTCCACAGCATCGCGCCCCAGGTGATGAACCCCGCCGATCGCAGTGGCGTCCGGAACAGGCGCGGCGTGATCCAGGTCGCAGTGGCGATGCCCGCCAGCGACAGCCAGCCATAGATGACGAGGGTGAGGTGCAGCGTGCGCACCCGCCCGAAGGTCAGCGCCGCGCTGCCGTCGAGCCAGTCGGGCATGTGCAGCTTCAGCGATGCAATCAGGCCGAACACCGAGCCCAACACCAGCCACAGCACCGCGGCGACGAGCAGCAGGGTGACCGGTCGCGCCGTCGACGCATCGATCGCCGTCCGCTCTCGGTCGATCGCCTCGCCCGATACGGTTGGATCGTCGAGTTCGCCTTCCTCGCCCTCGTGGAAGATCACGCGCGCCTGGCGCTGGCCGAAGGCGAACTGGCCGCTCGAGATCGCCCAGATCAACGCCGCCAGCCCCGCCACCGAGACGAGAAAGCTGATCGTGAGAAAGAGGCCGATGGTCAGCACGTGGGTCGGGCGATCCTTTCGAGGGTGACTGAACGCTAGCCGCGCAACCAGCGCGGCGTCCAATCATGATTGCCGATCGGAACGGTCGCCAGAAGCTGTTGGTATTCGACCGAAGCGAAGCATAGCTTCGCGAACAAGAGAGCACAGGAGGCTTAGATGCGGACGATGATGAAGGCGATGATGGCGGGGGCGCTGCTGGCGTCCGCGGGTTCGGCGATGGCAGCGGATATGCCACAGGGGTTCTGGACGACGCCGACGATCCAGGGCTACGGCAAGATCCATTATCTGGCGAACGCGGCCTACAAGCCCGACCCCAAGCAGACCTACCGCATCGTCTTCGCGGTGACGCAGGGCGCGAAGGCACCCGGCGATGTCAACGCCTCGCTCGATCACGTTGCCCGGACGGTGAACCTATATGTGGCGGCCGGTGTGCCGCTCGATCACCTGAAGTTCGTCGCGATCACCTATGGTCCGGCGACGCCGTTGGCGCTCGACGACGCGCAGTATCGCGCCAAGTTCGGCGTTGCCAATCCCAACCTGCCGCTGATCGCGGAGCTGCGCAAGGCGGGGGTCGATGTCGCCGTCTGCGCGCAGGCGGTAGCCGAACACGACTTCCAGTACGATTGGGTCGATAAGCGGGTGACGCTCGCGCTGTCGGGTCTCACCACCGTCACCACGCTGGAGCATCAGGGCTACGACCTGATGCAACTGTGACCTTCGGCAGGGAGACAATCAATGGCAAGCACATGGCGCGCGGCGATCGCCGCGCTGGCACTGACGGTCGCGACCGGCGTTCCGGCGATGGCGCAGGACAAGAGGGTGGAGAGCGTGACCGATCTCGGCGTCTACCCGCCGTGGCAGGAAGGGCGCAACGACGACGCAGTCGATCGTGGCTTTGGCTTCACGATCGCGGATGCCGACAATCTCGCCGACTTTCACGGCAATCCGCAGAACCCGCTGCTGTCGCTCTATGTCGGCGGCAACTACTTCTTCGCGATGGCGCCGCTGGTTGCGGCGTTCGAGGCGAAATATCCCGAGTATCGCGGGCGGCTGTATTGGGAGACGATCCCGCCGGGGCTGCTGGTCCGCCAGATGCAGGCGGGCGGCACCGTCACCGTCGGCAACATGACGTGGACGGTGAAGCCCGACGTCTATCTGGCCGGCGAGAAGGCGGTCGAAAAGCAGATCGAGGCGGGGCTGCTCCAGGGGCCGGTCGTTCCTTACGCCACCAACACGCTGGCCATCATGGTCCCCAAGGGTAACCCGGCTGGCATCAAGGGCCTTGCCGATCTTGGTCGGACGGACGTCAAGCTCGCCATGCCCAACCCCGAATTCGAGGGGATCGCCCGGCAGATCGAAGCTTCGCTGACCAACGCGGGAGGCGCGTCGCTCGCCGACGCCGTCTATAAGACCAAGGTCAAGGACGGCTCGACCCAGCTCACCCACATCCACCACCGGCAGACGCCGCTCTGGCTGATGCAGGGCAAGGCGCAGGCCGGGGTGACCTGGCAGTCGGAGGTCGAGTTTCAGAAGCAGGCGGGACACCCCATTGAGGGCGTCGACATTCCTGCGGCCGACAACACCACCGCGATCTACGCCGGCGCCGTGGCGAAGAATGCACCGCATCCCGAGGCGGCGCGGCGCTGGCTCGCCTTCGTGCGCTCGCCCGAAGGGCTGGCGATCTTCGAACGCTACGGGTTCAAGCCTTATACCGGAGCAATGAAATGAAGGCGGCGCTGCTCGCTTCGCTGGTGATGCTCGGCATAGGCACGCCGGCGTTGGCCGAGACGATCCACGTCTACGGCCCCGGTGGTCCCGCCCCGGCGATGAAGGAGGCGGCGGCCGCATTCGGCAAGGCCAACGGCGTCGAGGTGATCGTCACCGCCGGCCCGACCCCGCAATGGTCCGACGCGATGAAGGCGGATGGGGACGTCGTCTACAGCGGCTCCGAAGTCATGATGAGCGACTTCGTGTCGACCTTCGACGGTCTCGTGCTGCCCAATACTGTCACGCCGCTCTATTTGCGTCCGGCCGGTATCCTGGTCCGTCCGGGCAACCCCAAGCGCATTCGTAGCTTCGCCGATCTGTTGAAGCCTGGCATCAGGATCGCGGTCGTCGACGGGGCCGGGCAGCAGGGCATGTGGGAGGATATCGCGGGCCGCAACGGCGACATCGCGACGGTCAAGGCGTTCCGACGCAACATCGTGCTTTATGGCAAGAACACCGCGTTGGCGCTGAAAGGCTGGAAGGCCGACCCGACCATCGACGCGTGGGTGACCTTCCCGATCTGGGCAAGGGCAAATCCCGGTGTCGCCGACGTGGTGCCGCTGGACGCGAACCGGCTCGTCTACCGGGATGCAGGCGTCGCGCTGACGACGCGCGGGCAGGGCAAGGCCGGTGCGCAGGCATTCGTCCGTTTCGTCGCCGGGCCGCAGGGAGCCGCGATCTTCCGCAAATGGGGCTGGCAGTAAGGCCGTGTCGTCTCGATGGACGCGCGCGATCAGCCGATCCGCGCGAACATCGCGGCTCCGCTGAGGCCCGCAACTTTGCTACTCCCACGGTCGATCCGATCACGGACATGACGGATCGGGTGCACCGCGCTGAACGCGGCGAACAAGGTACGGACCCGCTCCTCGGCGGCATCGTCGGCAATGCGGTAGTGGATTTGGCGCGCCTCGCGACGCGTCACGACCAGCGCGGCCCGGCGCAGCTCGGCAAGCTGCTGGCTGAGCGCGGGCTGGCCGATGCCGGTTGCCTCTTCAATCTCGCCCACCGCCCGCTCACCGTCGAGTAGGACAGAGAGGATCATCAGGCGCTGGGGCTGGGCGAGCGTGCGTAGCCGCTCCACCATCGCATCGGCCTGCGAACGATCGAGGCTCATGTGTCGGGCCTCAGCCGGTGAAACCAGTCCGCCTTGCCGTCGACCGGAAGGGCGGGTGGCGACAATACCTCGTCGCCGGGATGCCAGCCCGCAGGGGTCAGCGCGTCGCCTTTCGACACCCGCTGGAGCGCCTGCACCGTGCGCAGCATCTCGTCGACCGACCGGCCGACGTTCATCGGATACCAGTTGGTCGCGCGGACCACGCCCTCCGGATCGATAAAGTAGGTCGCGCGCACCGCAGCGGAGTCGGTCGCCGCGGCGTCGAGCATCCCGTAGGCACGCCCGACCGCCATCGACAGGTCTTCCACGACGGGGAACGGCACCTCGACACCCGACAGCTCGCGGATCGCGCGCATCCAGGCGACGTGGCTGTAGAGGCTGTCGACCGACAGACCGAGCAACGCACAGTCGATCGCCTCGAACGCCGGCGCTGCCTTGGCGTGTGGATCGGCGTGGAAAAGGGACCCCGGTAGCGGGGTGATCGGCGTCGAAAAGGGACCCCTCATCCCGGTGGTCTAGGCTGCTCGCTTGGCGGTGTGTCAGGCGGCGAGATCGGGATGCTGGTATTGGAGACGGTGTTGAGGATCCGGCGCGAGCACGCGTCGGGGAAGGCCATCAAGGCGATAGCGCGGGACCTGCACCTGTCGCGCAAGGTGGTGCGCAAGGCGATCCGGGCGCCGGAAGCGGACATGGGTTACCGGCGGGAGGTGCAGCCGCTGCCGAAGCTGGGGCCGTTTCAGGCGCGACTGGATGCGTTGCTGGAGGAAGATGAGGCACGGCCGCGGCGCGAGAAGCTGCGCCTCACGCGCATCCACGACCTGCTGCTACGCGAGGGGTTCGACGGCTCGTACGACGCGGTTCGCCGTTATGCGGCGCGCTGGCGGCAGGCGCGGCGTCGCGACGTGATGAATGCGCCGGCGTTCATCCCGCTGCTGTTCCGGCCGGGCGAGGCTTACCAGTTCGACTGGAGCCACGAGGACGTCGAGATCTCGGGCAAGCCGATTGCCAAGTGAAGGTCGCGCATGTCCGGCTGTGCGCGTCGCGGGCAATGTATGTGCGAGCCTATCCCCGCGAGACACAGGAGATGCTGTTCGACGCGCATGCGCGGGCGTTTGCCTTCTTCGGAGGCGTGCCGACGCGCGGCATCTACGACAACATGAAGACGGCGGTGACGAGCGTGTTCACCGGCAAGGAGCGGGTCTTCAACCGTCGCTTCCTGGTCATGGCCAACCATTACATGGTCGAGCCAACCGCCTGCTCGCCGGCGTCGGGCTGGGAGAAAGGTCAGGTCGAGAACCAGGTGCAGACCGCACGCGGTCGCTTCTTCCAGCCGCGCCTGCGATTTACCGGCCTCGATGAGTTGAACGGCTGGCTGGAGGCCGAGTGTCGGCGCTGGGCCGAGTTGCACCAGCATCCCGAGCAGAAGGAACTGACGGTCGCTCAGGCATGGGCAGTCGAACGGGCGGTGCTCCAGCCTGTTGTCGCACCCTTCGACGGCTTCCACGAGAGCGAGCATGCGGTAAGCGGCACATGCCTCATCAGCTTCGACCGCAACCGCTACTCCGTTTCTGCCAGGGTGGTGCGACGTGCCGTTCAGGTCCGCGCCTATGCCGACCGCATCGTCGTGCGCTGCGACGGGGAAGTCGTCGCCGACCATCCCCGGTTCTTCGGCCGGGACCGGACCATCTACGACCCGTGGCACTATCTGCCGGTGTTGGCGACCAAGCCGGGCGCCCTGCGGAACGGCGCGCCGTTCCAGGGCTGGGAGCTGCCGCCTGCGCTGGCACGACTGCGGCGCAAGCTTGGCGTCGGTGACGATGCCGACCGGCGGTTCGTGCGGGTGCTGGCCGCGGTGCTCGACGACGGACTGGAGGCGGTGGAAGCGGCCGTGCGCGAAGCATTGCTGGCCGGCGTCGCCAGCGACGACGTCATCGTCAACATCCTGGCCCGCCGGCGCGAACCGTCGCGACCGCTGACTATTGTCACGCCAGAAGATCTGGCGCTGCGCCATCCGCCCCGCGCCGACTGCAACCGCTATGACAGCCTGCGAGGCCTCCATGCAGCGGCATGAGATGATGACGGCCATGACCGAGTTGGGGCTGAAGGGCATGGCTGGCGCTTTCGACGAGGCGGTCACTACCGGTCTCCAGCGCAAGCGCACGACCATGGAGGTCCTGACCGACCTGCTGCGTGCCGAGGCGACGCACCGCCATGCAGCCTCGGTCCGTTACCGGATGTCGGCCGCCAGGTTACCCGCGGTGAAGGACCTCGACGCCTTCGTCTTCGGCGACACTCCCATCAACGAGGGACTGGTGCGCTCGCTGTACAGCGGCTCGTTCCTTCCGGGCCGACGCAACGTCGTGCTGGTCGGTGGAACGGGTACCGGCAAGACGCATCTTGCCACCGCCATCACTGCCAATGTGGTACGCGCCGGCGCCCGCGGACGCTACTTCAACACAGTGGACCTGGTGAACCGGCTCGAGGAGGAAACGCGCCTTGGCAAGGCCGGCACGCTGGCGGCCCAGCTCTCGCGCCTCGACCTCGTGGTGCTCGACGAGCTTGGCTACCTGCCGTTTGCACGCTCGGGCGGTCAACTGCTCTTCCACCTCGTCAGCAAGCTCTACGAGCAGACCTCCGTCATCGTCACCACGAACCTCGCCTTTGGCGAGTGGCCGACCGTCTTTGGCGACCCCAAGATGACCACCGCACTGCTCGACCGTATTACCCACCACTGCGACATCGTCGAAACCGGCAACGACAGCTGGCGCTTCAAACATCGAAGCTGACGCCTGGGGCACCGGCAAAGAACGCTTCGCGCTGGTTGCGCCTCCGGTCGGGCTACGCCCGCCCTACGCCGCAACCAGCGCGAACAGTGCGCCCATCATACCCGTCACGCTGCTCGACAAAGGGGGTCCCTTTTGCACGCCGATAGGGGGTCCTTTTTGGACGCCGATTGACACCCCGGCCCATTCGGGTCGCCACTCCAGTCCAGCGGTACGGGCCTGCAATTGCCGCTCGCCGGGACCGAAGCGGACACCGCCAATCCCCTTGTCGCCAAGCAGTCGATTGATGATGGCGGGACCGCCGATGCGCCACAAGAGTACGTCGCTGGCGGTGTTGTCGCTGCGCGCCATGGCACCATGCAGCAAGTCGGCGATGGTGGTCTTGTAGCCGGTCTTGCCGACCAGCGTCCGGATCGGTTGGTGGAAGACGGTCAGATCGGCGCGGGTGACTGTCACCGGATCGGTCAGCGACAATCGCTGTCGATCAACTGCATCCATGACCCCGATCGCGACCCATAATTTGCTGACGCTCTGTTGGGGGCGCGGGATGTCGCCTTCCCATGCGGCAACCCAACCTTCGTCGATGTCGCGGACGCTGATGCCCACTTGGCCGTTGAAGCCTGCTCCCAGCGCCTGGATGGTATTGAGCAGGCCGGCAGATGGCTGTGGCCGGGGTTGCACCAATTTCGGCGGTATCCGGACGGGTGTGGTCGTCTGGACGGTGATCGGTACGGATGCGGGTGGCAGGGGTTGTCGTCCGGCCGGAACGCATCCGGTAACCACGGTCAGACCAGCAACGATAGAGAGACGACGGTACAGCGAATCAAACGACAATGAGGCTTCCCTTTCCGAGCCTTCTAATGGCCTCCTCAGGGAGCGGAACGGAAGCAAGGAGCCTTGGCCGCGCATCGCGCTCGGCTTGCCGCACAAACTGTTCCGGATGCGCTGCCGAAGGACAATTCGACCAAGAAGGATAGTCCGGACAAGAGCTTGGGGCTAACGGGGACCATGCGTCTTCCCGGCTCTCCTCTCCTCGCGCCGCTACTCATTATCACCCTGCTGATCAGCTTGACCGCTGCCGCCTGGACAGAGACATGGGCGGGTTCGGTTGTGCTTTGGACGCTCAGCGGTGCCATCGCCCTGATTGTGTTCGCGGTGCTCCTTCGTGATGACGACTAAAGGCGCACGGCGCGACATGCGTGATGACGATGGCATGAGGCTGGACGTCACAGCACTGCGAATGGCGGCGTCATGGTTGCGCCGAAGAGTGCGTGCCAGCGAGGCGTTCCTTATCCTTCTGGCCGTTGTAATCGGCGGTGCTGCCGGTCTGCTGAGTGTGGTGCAAGGCGCGATCGCCCGGACCATACAGCACCTGCTATTCGCGCTGCCAAGCGGACAGCGCCTGAGCTCGACGCCGGCGATCCCCGCCTTGGCGCTCCTCGCGCTGCCCCTCGGCGGTGCCATCCTGGCGCTGTTCTCGTGGGTCGTGAAGGCGCGAGCCCGGAAGATGGTCGACGCGGTGGAGGCCAATGCTCTGCACGGCGGTCGCATGTCGTGGAGCGACAGTCTTGTTATCTCCGGCCAGACGATCATCTCGAACGGCTTCGGCGCCTCGGTCGGCCTCGAAGCCGCCTATGCGCAGCTTGGGGGGCTTGTCTCATCGATCGCGGGCGGATGGTTCAGGCTGAGACGCGCCGACCTTCGCGTCCTCGTAGGGGCCGGTGCCGGTGCAGCCATTGCAGGGGCATTCGGTGCACCGCTGGCAGGTGCCTTCTACGCGTTCGAGATCGTCATCGGTGCCTACACACCCGCTGCGATCGCACCCGTTGCGGCAGCGTCGCTATCCGGCGTGCTCGTGGCACAGGGCTTCGGTGCGCAGCCTTACATCGTCGACGCGACGGTCGGCGAGCAGGTTCAGACCCACCATTACCTGATCTACGCCGGCCTCGGCGCCATCGCCGCGGCGATCGGCATCCTGCTGATGCGCGCCGTGGCCGATGTCGAGGCGCTGAGCCGACGCCTGCCGATCCGCGCCTCGTTGCGACCCATCATCGGAGGGGTGCTGCTTGTTCCGCTGGCCTGGCTAACACCCCAAGTCCTGTCGGCGGGTCACGGCGCCCTTCACATCGATCTGGAGTATGGCGTGCCGCTGATGATCCTGGCAGCCATTCTCGTTCTGAAAAGCGCGGCATCGATCGTATCGCTGGCCTTCTGTTTCCGAGGCGGACTCTTTTTCGCATCGCTCTTCCTCGGCAGTCTTCTGGGCCAGCTCTACGCGGGTGGACTGGGTTGGCTTGCAGGGCATCCGCTGGTCGATCCTACTAATGCAGCGCTGGTGGGGATGGCGGCGCTGGCCGTTGCGGTCGTCGGGGGCCCGATGACGATGGCGATGCTGGTGTTGGAGGCGACGCACGACTTCTCCCTCGCCGGCGCGACCATCGCCGCTGGGCTGGTATCGTCGACGATCGTACGCGAGACGTTCGGCTATTCCTTCTCGACGTGGCGTCTCCATCTTCGTGGAGAAACCATCAAGAGTGCCCGCGACGTCGGTTGGGTTCGCACGCTGACCGCCGGACGGATGATGCGGAAGGTAGAGCGGGCGACGCCCGCCCGGATCACTGTCGCCGAGTTTCGACGGCTTTTCCCGTTAGGATCGACGAGCCGGGTCGTGGTGATCGACGATCAGGATCGTTACGCTGGGATCGTACAGACGGCCAGCGCCTTTGCTGAGGGTGTGTCGACAACAGACGCGGTCGGAACGCTCGCGATCCACAGGGAGCAGGTTCTGGAGCCTGACGAAGGCATCAAGGAGGTCATGACAGCGTTCGATACCGCAGGAGCCGACGAAATGGCCATTGTCGCCGGTGACGGCAAAGTCCTCGGCATTCTATCGGAATCCTATGCCCGACGACGCTATGCCGAGGAACTGGACAAGTCTCAGCGCGAGATGTTTCGCGAGGATTGATATTTGACCACGACGAGCTGATTTGCTCGTCGCAGTTAGAAGGAGAGAATGTCAGGAGCGTCCGGTCCGCTATCAGACGCATCGCGGCAGACCGGACTATTCCGCAGCTGGGCCGAAGCGGTTCAAAGGCACCTTGAGGAAAGCCGTCCCGCACGCCTCCGCATCGGGGAGCCGGCCGCCACGAATGTTGACCTGAAGCGCAGCGAGCATCAGGTCGGGTAATGGCAGCGAAGCGTCGCGCTTCTCGCGGGTCGCCACGAACTCCGCCTCGTCTATGCCGTCGCGCACATGGATGTTGTCTCGGCGCTGGTCCGCCACGGTCGAGCGGCCGACTACCTCGCGACCGTCCTTGCCGTAGTCATGCCCGACATAGGTGGCGGTTTCAGGCGAGAGGTCGAGGATAGCGCGGATCGAGCGCCAAAGCGCGTGCGCGTCCCCGCCAGGGAAATCCGCCCGGCTCGTGCCGCTGTCAGGCACCATAAGGGTGTCGTGAACGAACGACGCGTCACCCACGACATAGGTGATCGAGGCGAGCGTGTGGCCGGGCGACAGCATGACGTGCGCGTCGAGCGAGCCGATCCTGAACTGCTCGCCATCGGCGAACAGGCGATCCCACTGGCTGCCATCGACGGGCAGGTCGGGCAGGCAGTAGATGTCCTGCCAAAGCTTCTGCACCTCTATGACCTTGGCGCCGATCGCGGTTTTGCCACCTGTCTTTTCAGCAAGGTACGGAGCAGCGGAGAAGTGATCGGCGTGGGAATGGGTATCGAGTACCCATTCTACTGTAAGACGCTTCGCGCGCACATATTCGAGGATCATATCGGCATTGTCGGTTGCGGTCGCACCGGCGCGCGGATCGAAATCGAGGACCGGGTCGATAATCGCGGCGACCTTCGTGGCCTCGTCAACTACGACATACTGGAAGCTGCCGGTGCGCTCGTCATGGAGTGACGCGATCGTCATGCCCTTGTGATTATACTCGATCATGTTTCGTATCCTCTCGCATCGTCAGCTTTCTTCCCGCGCACGCGCGAACAGCCGTTTGAAATCGCCGGTGTCGATCGCGCCCATCACCAACAGGCGACCGGCAAGATAACCCGGGGTGCCGGCTAGCCCGATCGAATAGGCTTCCTGACCGTTCGCCCGCAGGCGGGCTGCGACAGCGTCAGCATGGGCCGCAAGCCAAGTCGTCGCGCGCAGCCAGTCGCCGCCAGCGCGCATCACGACGTCCCGCAGCATTGCGTCGTCGATCGTGCGGCTGTCCGTCATCAACGCACGGTGGACGACTGGGTAAATCCCTTGCTCGGCGCACGCGAGCGCCACGCTTGCGGCACGTTCGGATGGTGGACCGAAGATCGGCCAGTCCTTGTAGATGACCCGCACCTTGCCGTCGCGCTGCACAGCCTCTTCCAGCGCGGGAAACCCGTGACGGCAAGCCGGACAACGATAGTCGCTGAACACGGCAAGCCGGAGCGTAGCGTCGGCAGGCCCGTCCTCAGGCGAGCCATTGCCGGCCAGGATCAGGTCAGCGGTCGGCCCGACGTCGCGCCCGATCGGGGCGGTACGCCACAGAACCTGCCCGACTGCCCAACCACCCACGACCACCGCGCCTAAGCCGGCAAGCTGTCTCCGATTGAGCGGCCCGGGCATGGTCAGCGCGCCGCAGGTTTTTTGCGCGCTTCCGCGACGAGACGATGCAACGTCGGGAGATCGACAGCACCGGCGACGACCTGCGAGCCGACGATCAACGCCGGCGTTCCGTTGAAACCGATCGCTTGGGCGATGCTATCGGTGCGCGTGAGCAGTGCGTCGATTTCGGCGCCACGCGTCTTCAAATCGCGTTGCAGACGGGGCCAGTCGACCCTGGCTTTGGCAGCCGCTGCCTTGACGCCCGCGCTGTCGAGCCGCGCCGGCGAGGTCATGAGGGCCTCGTGAAAGGCGGCATGCCTGCCCTGCCATTGGCTCGCGACGGCCGCGCGTGACGCCTCACGCGAGGCAGGTCCGAAGATCGGCCAGTCCCGGTACACGACCCGTACTTTCGGGTCGGAGTGAAGCAGGGCGTTCAGCACCGGCTCCATGCGACGACAATAGGGGCAGTTGTAGTCAAAGAACTCGACCACCGTGACATCATAGGTCTTGCCCGCGCGCGTGGGAGCCGCGGGATCATCGACGACGGACTTGCGCGACAGATCGGGCTGCTGGGCCATGAGAGGCGTGATCGGTGCGGCGAAGGCAAGCGCAGCCAGGAGGCCCCGCGACAACAGGTTGCGACGGTTCATCGGTGTTTCCTTGCTAATTCGATTCCATCGGCGAGGGCAGCGCGTGACAATTCGCCGAGCTGGAGCTGCACGATCGTGCCGTCGCCTGCGACGAAAGCCGTTGCGGGATATCCCACCACCTTCAGGGCTTGGGAAAGCCCGCGATCGGGGTCGAGCGCGACATGCCGCGCACCGACACCTTCACGGTCGAGAAAGCCGCTGACGATCGCTTGTGCCTCGCCCTGATCGGCAAGAAGGATCGGGACCTCGCCAGGGCGCGATGCAACCGCATCGAGCATCGGCAGCTCACGCCGGCACGGGCCGCACCATGTCGCCCACAGGTTGACCACGAACGGCCTGCCACGGAGGCGATCAAGCGGAAGCGGAGCGCCGGACGGGGTCGTCAGGTTGAAATGATAGGGGAACGGGCCGTAGGTCACGGGAGGCATCAGGGCCTGAAGCGAGAACCAGAGGCCACCCGCAACAGCCAACGCTCCCCAGCCTGCCGCCAGCG
Organism: Sphingomonas sp. MA1305; assembly: GCF_016107325.1. GTDB lineage: Bacteria > Pseudomonadota > Alphaproteobacteria > Sphingomonadales > Sphingomonadaceae > Sphingomonas. The sequence continues at coordinate 97,053 of NZ_RCVT01000007.1, read as the reverse complement.
CGCTTGAGCGGCCAAGCCGGGTGGCCAGCGTCGCCGCAGCGCCGAGAAGCCCTGCGACGGGGGAAAAGCCGCCCTTCCACACGGCAAGGATGGACAGCGGAGCGTCGGCGTAGCTCGACCAATGCGCTGCGACGTAACCGGTCCGCGCCGCGACCATTCCAGCGACGATGGCGCTGGTTGCGGCTGCCGATACGCGAGGGAAGCGGAACCGACCGGCCAGCGTCGTGAGGCCAAGGAACACGACGATGCATAGCACAGCAAGCCCGCGATCGACGACCAGCATCAGCGGCCCGATGGCAATCGCACCCCCCATCAGAGAAACGCGGCCGTGCTCTTCCAAATCATATAGGCCGCCACCACGAAGATCAGGACGGCGAAGACCGTGGTGAGCGTGCCGCCGGTGCCGAGGCGCTTCGCGATCCGCGTGCCGATCAGGCCACCGACAACCCCACCGGCGATGAACACGAAAGCGAGCGGCCAGTCCACCAGACCGGAAAACGCGTAATTGGCGGCCGTCGTCAGCCCGAACGCGGTGACGGCGACCAATGACGTGCCGACAGCGTTCAAAATCGGCATGCCCGTCGACCCGATCAGGCCGGGGACGATCAGAAAGCCCCCGCCGACGCCGAAGAAGCCCGAGAACAGACCGGTGCCGAGGCCATAGCCCAGCACCTTCGGTGCCTTTTCCCGGTTGCACTCCGCTCCCGGGCTACCCGTGTCACCCCGCCCGCGCAGCATCAGGACGCCGACGACGACCATGACCAGCGCGAACAGGAATAGGAGCTTGCCGCCGTCGACGGCCTTGCCCGCAGTGGAGCCGAACAGGGCACCGATGACGCCGGCGGTCGCATACATGCCGCCACAGCGCCATTTAACGGTGTGCGCCCTTGCATGACCGATCAGCCCGGTTGCAGCGTTAGCGGCGACCGCGAACGCGCTCGTGCCGATGGCGAGGTGGGCGTTGGGCACGCGCACCAGATAGACCATGAGCGGGACAGCGAGGATCGAGCCTCCCCCGCCGACCAGACCGAGGGTGAAGCCCACCAGGCTGCCCGACAGCGCGCCCAGCAGATACTGGATCGGTTCGAGGGTCATGCCGCCTTGCCGATCTCATGCGGAGCCGCCATCCACTCATGGCCTTTCAGCATGCCCTGCCAATAGATCGGGGGCAGCATCCGCTCCTTCAGGAACCAGGCCGCGCGCGTCGGGCGCGTGCCGTTCAGCAGCCACGACGGAAAGCTGGGGAGGAGTTTTCCACCATAGCCGAACTCGGCAAGGACGATCTTGCCGCGCTCGACGGTAAGCGGGCACGATCCATAACCGTCATAGTCGGCGACTGGGGCTTTACCATCGAGTGCGGCGAGCGCGTTGACCGCCACCACGGGTGCCTGCTTGCGGGCTGCCGCGGCCGTCTTCGCATTGCTCGTCCCGGCAGCATCGCCCAAGGCAAAGACGTCGTCGTACCGCTTGTGGCGCAGCGTGGCCTCATCGACCTCGACGAAGCCGTTTGCCGCCGCGAGCGGACTTTTGGCGACGACGTCATGCGAAACCTGAGGCGGCACGACGTGGAGCATGTCGAACTCGCGCTCGACCCGCTCGCTGACGCCGTCCCGCTTGTGCTCGAACGTGGCAATACGCCGATCGGCGTCGACCGCGACTAGGTTGGATTCGAGCCTGAGGTCGATCCCGTACTTCCCGACATATTCCATCAGCGCAGGGACGTAGGTCGCAACGCCGAACAGCGCCGGGCCGGCGTTGTGAAACTCGACGTCGATCGCTGGAAGAACACCGTGATCGCGCCAGATGTCGCAGGACAGGTACATCGCCTTTTGAGGAGCGCCGGCGCATTTGATCGGCATCGGCGGTTGCGAGAACAGCGCGCGTCCCCGCTGCAATTCCTGGACAAGCTGGCAGGTGTAAGGTGCCAGATCGTAGCGGTAATTGGACGTGACACCGTTGCGGCCGAGTGCTTCGGGAAGCCCGGCGATCTTTTCCCATGCGAGGCGCAGGCCGGGGGCGACGATCAGGACACGGTAAGCGATCGTATCCCCGTCGCCCAGGGTGATCGCCCGACGCTCGGGGTCGATGGCAATCGCAGGCAGCCGGATCCATTCGACGCCCTTGGGCATCACGTCGGCTTCCGCCTTGCGGGTCTGTTCGGGGGTGAAAACGCCCGCCCCGACCAACGTCCAACCGGGCTGATAATAGTGATCTTGGGCCGGATCGACGACCGCGATCGACACTTGGGCGTTGCGCTTCAGAATGCTGGCGGCCGTTGCGATACCCGCGGCTCCGCCTCCAATGATGACGATGTCGTAGGTCATTTGCCGGCCTTTCCGGAACGGCGGGCGAGCGCCGACTTCAGATCGGCCAGATCGTATCCGGCTGCCTTGGCCTGACCGATGATCGTCGCCGGATCGGCGTGATCCGCCTCCGCCAGCGCCCATAGGGTGGCCGCCCGCGTGCCGCTTCGGCAGAAGCCGAGCGTCGGCCCCGGCAGCGAGGCCAGCGCTTCCTTCATCCGGTCCGCATCGGCATCGGTCGCCTTGCCCGGCACGATCGGGACATGGGCGAACCCAAGGCCATGTTCTTCGGCGATCCGGGCCATTTCGTGCGCGCTCGGCTGCCCTGGCTCCTCGCCATCGGGCCGGCTCGAAATGATCGAGTGGTATCCTGCCTGTGCGGCAGCAGCGACGTCATTTCGGGTAAGTTGGGGAGCAGCCGAGAAGGACGATGTGATCTTCTTGAAGGCCATGTGACGTCTCCTATCCGGTCACGCCGAACGGCGTGGGGTGAGTGCGAAGCAGTGGATGGCTGCGCCGAGCGCCATTGCAGCGATGAAGAGCAGCGCGGGGGCAGGCTGGATCGCGAGTGCGGCGATGGCAGGGCCCGGGCACAGGCCGACAAGGCCCCAGCCTATGCCGAACAGGGCGGCACCGCCGATGAGGCGCGCGTCGATCGGCGACGTGGCGGGCGTATGGAATTGCTCGGCGACGATCGGCGTGGAGCGCCGACGCACGATGAGCCAGGCCAGCGCCATCGGCAGGATCGCTCCGGCCATGACGAAGGCGAGGGTCGGGTCCCAGGCACCGGCGACGTCGAGGAACGCCCGCACCCGCGCAGGATCGATCATGCCGGACACGGCGAGGCCGGCGCCGAACAGCGTGCCGCTCATGAGCGAAAGGAGGCTCTGGCGCATCACGATACCACTCCCGCCAGACGCATGAGGGTCACGGTGGCGATACCGGTCGCCATGAACGTACCCGTCGCAACGATGGACCGCGGCGACAGGCGCGACAGGCCGCAGACGCCGTGACCGCTGGTGCACCCCGCGCCGAGCCGCGTACCGATCCCGACGATCAGCCCGGCGACGGCGATCAGCCCAAGGGATGTCGGGAAGCGGGCTTCCACATCCACATCGGCCGCGGCCAGCGCCGCACCCAGCGGCAGCCCTGCCGTGAAAAGCAGTGCTGTCATCCAGGGAGCGCCCCCTTCGGAGAGGCCGAGGACACGCGCGAACATCCCGCTGACCCCGGCGATCCGACCGTTGCCCAGCAACATGATCGCCGCAGCGACACCGATCATCAGGCCACCGATGAAGCCGGCAAGCGGCATGGCATGGGGAAAAAATTCGGGCATCACAGCGCATCCAGTGGAATCTTGAGGTAGCGGGTGCCGTTGGCTTCCGGCGCCGGCAGATGGCCGCCGCGCATGTTCACCTGCACCGACGGCAGGATGAGCTTGGGCATCGCCAAGGTGGCGTCCCGACTGGTGCGCATCGCGACGAAGTCGTCTTCGTTCACCCCTTCGTGGACATGGACGTTGCCGACGCGCTGCGCGCCCACGGTCGTTTCCCAGACATACCGGTCGCGACCCGCAGCCTTGTAGTCGTGGCACAGGAACAGTCGCGTCTCGTCAGGCAACTGCATCAGCCGGCGGATCGAGCGGAATAGCTGGCGCGCATCACCACCGGGGAAATCCGCGCGTGCGGTGCCGTAATCCGGCATGAAGAAGGTATCGCCGGTGAAGACCGCGTCGCCGATGACATAGGCCATGTCGGCGGGGGTGTGCCCCGGCACATGCAGCGCGATGGCCTCGATGTCGCCGATCGCAAAACGGTCGCCATCGTCGAACAGGCGGTCGAACTCGGAGCCGTCGCGTTCGAAGTCGGTTCCGGCGTTGAAAATCTTGCCGAAGACGTTCTGCACGCGAATGATCTCGCGGCCGATCGCGAGCTGACCACCCAGCACCTTTTGCAGATAGGGCGCCGCAGACAGGTGATCGGCATGGGCATGGGTTTCGAGCAGCCATTCGACCGAGAGGCCGTGCTCCCGCACATATGCGATGACCGCGTCCGCTGATGTCGTCCCGGTGCGGCCTGCCGCGGCGTCGAAGTCCAGGACGCTGTCGACGATCGCCGCCTTCCGCGTGGCAGGGTCCCAGACGACGTAGGTCGCGGTGTTGGTCGGCTCATCGAAGAAGGAATGGACAATCGGCGCTCCTGCCGCCTTCGCACGTTCAATCTGCGCAACTGCCTTGTTTAACGCCGACTCCACGATCGTCTCCATTTATTGATTTCATGGTTTATGTAGTTGTATAATCTGCTTGCGTCAACGGGCTGCCCGTGCCATCTGAAAAGCATGGAAACGATGGATGCAGACGTACCGCGCTCGTTGCGCATCGGGGACGCGGCCCCGAATTTCATTGCCCGCACGACGCAGGGCGAGATGTCGCTCGATCAGTATCGTGGTCGTTGGGTCGTGTTCTTTTCGCACCCGGCTGATTTCACGCCGGTCTGCACCAGCGAGTTCGTGGCCTTGGCGAAGGCCGCACCGCAATTCGAGGAGCTGGATTGCGTCCTGCTCGGGTTGTCGGTCGACAGCCTGTATTCGCACGTCGCCTGGTTGCGCGCGATCAAGGATGTCTTCGGTGTAGAGGTGCCGTTCCCGGTCGTCGAAGACCCGTCGATGGCGGTGGGTTACGCCTACGGCATGCTCGACGAACAGGCCGGCGACGCCTCAGCCGTCCGCGCGACTTATTTCATCGATCCCGAAGGCATTATCCGTGCGCTCAACTGGTATCCGATGAACGTCGGGCGATCCGTCGACGAGATGCTCCGCACAGTCAGGGCATTGCAGCGTTCGGCCGATGGGCAAGCCTATACGCCGGCCGACTGGCAGCCGGGTGATGATGTCCTGCTGCCGCCTGCCTTGCCGGGTAGCGCCGGTGACGACTGGTTTCATCAGTTAAAGGCCGATCGATGACAGCGATCCATCAATCCCGCGCGATCGCCGATGCGGCGGTCGAAAAGCTGCGCGTGTTCGCCCAGCCTCAGCGCCTCATGATCCTGTCCTATCTGCTCGGCGGTGAGCGTCAGGTTGCGGACATAGAGGCTGCTACCGGCGTGACCCAACCGGCCCTCAGCCAGCAGCTTGCCGAGCTGCGCCGCGCCGATCTGGTGAAGACAAGACGTGAAGCCAAGCAGGTTCACTACCGGCTTGCCGATGACGCAGCTGCACTGTGCGTGCGCACGCTGGAAGCGATGTTCGGCGCTGACGATACAGCCGTGGAGGAAGCAGCTCCCGCTCCCCGTCCGGCGCGAGCGCGCGGGGCGTCGGTTGCCGCGCGGCCGCGAAACATGGGCGCGGCCGTGTTTGCGAGGGTCGGATGATCATTCCGGTTGTGGAAGGAAAAATGAGATGCGGCTTCCCGTTATCGCAGTTGCAGGATGCCTTGCCGTCATGAGCAGTGCCGGGTCAGCGGGAGGCACCGCTCAACAGCCCGTGATTGCCGGCTATGGCAAGATCACGCCGGTAGAAGGCGCGGTTGAGCGGCCGGACCGCTCCCTGCGCTATCGGGTACTGTTCAGCGTGACGAAGGCGGCGTCATCCCCCGACAAGGTCAATCCCTCGCTGGAGAAGGTCGCGCGCTTTCTGAATCTGCTCGGCGCGGACAACGTGCGGCCAGCACAGGGAGATGTGGTCGTGATCGTCCACGGCCCGGCGACACCGATTATTGCTGAAAATGGGGCGTATGCGACGAAAACCGGCGCTGCCACGAACCCTAATCTTGCCCTGATAGCGGCGTTGAAACGAGCAGGCGTGTCCGTTCGGGTGTGCAGCCAGGCTCTGGTCGGGAACGGGATTGCCCCTGCTGAGGTCGACAAGGTCGTCGAAGTCGATGTGTCGGCGCTTACGACGATGGCGACGTTGCAGATACGCGGTTGGGCATTGATCCCGGACTGATCGCTTTCACACTGTCCCGAAGCGCGATCGATTCCGAGAACGTCCCCTCGTCTCGTTGGCCGTTCCTTGGTGGGACGAGCGATAAGACCTCGGATACCGATCGGATGTCGACCGCCTGTTTGATGATAGCGGCCGCTGCAGCTCTCATGGGCCTGCTTGGATCGTTTCAATTGTACGATGGGCTCACGGCACGACATGACGTTGCCCTGATGATGTGACGATGCGATAGCTCTCCCCGGGTGTTCGCCGCCATATTCGGAGGTGGGCAGGTTCTTACGCTGGTCGGGCCGCCAGCGTCCGAATTCTCACGTCCGGATACCCTGTTGATGAGCCATGCCCAATCGCACCCCAGTGCGATCCGCCGTTTTCTCGAAGCACAGTCATCAGCCGGACTGGTTCTCATGGCCGCCGCGGTGGTTGCGCTCATCATCGCCAACTCGCCTCTCGGACCGGGTTATGCAGCGATGCTGCACGCCTATGTCGGGCCGCTGTCGCTCGAACACTGGATCAATGACGGTCTGATGGCGGTGTTCTTCCTGCTCGTCGGGCTGGAGATCAAGCGCGAGGTAGTAGACGGCCAGCTCTCGACATGGCCGCGGCGCGTCCTGCCGGGCATCGCAGCCGCCGGCGGCATGATCGTGCCCGCTCTTATCTATCTCGCATTCAATGCCGGACCGACCGCGGCCGGATGGGCGATCCCCGCGGCGACCGATATCGCCTTCGCGCTGGGCGTCATCGCACTGCTCGGTAATCGCGTGCCTGCATCGTTGCGCGTGTTTCTCGCGGCGCTGGCGATCATCGACGATCTCGGCGCGGTGCTCATCATCGCGCTGTTCTACACGGCCGACCTCTCGTTGCCTGCACTAGCGGGGGCGGGAGCGGCGCTCGCGGTTTTGATCGGGTTCAACCTGTTCAAGGTACGACGCCTGTCGCCCTATCTTCTCGTGGGCATCGTTCTTTGGGTACTGGTTCTGCGCTCGGGCATCCACGCGACGCTCGCCGGTGTCATGCTGGCCTTCACCATACCGATGGAGCGCACTCCCGGTCGATCCGACCATGCCTGCGTCAGCCCGCTGCATCGACTGGAACATGCCCTGCATCTGCCGGTGAGCTTTCTGATCGTTCCCGTCTTCGGGCTGGCGAATGCCGCGGTGCCGGTGCTGGGGCTCCCGCCGAGCGCGCTGGTCGCGCCCGTCACGCTCGGCGTCGCGGCAGGATTGCTGCTCGGCAAGGTCGGAGGCGTCTTCGGCTTTGCGTCGATCGCGGTCAGGCTGGGGCTGGCCGACAGGCCCGCACATGCGGGGCGGCTTCAGATGCTCGGGGTAGCGCTCCTGTGCGGCATCGGGTTCACGATGAGCATCTTCATCACGCTGCTCGCCTTTCCGAGCAGTCCCCTCCTCCAGGCGGAGGCCAAGATCGGTGTTCTTGCCGGCTCGCTGATTTCCGGTCTGCTCGGCTATTTCACACTGCGATGGGCCAAGCGTGATTCCGGGGGCAACGTCAGGTGAGCGCCAGTTTCCCGGCTGCGATCAGAAGGACAGCGCCGAGCGCCTGAAGCAGGCGCCGGGAATCGAGCTTCGACACACCGAGCCGGGTGCCGATCAGCGCGCCGAGAAAGACGGCCACGACAAAGATCGGCAACTCGCGCGGCAACCGGCCGACCGACGTGAGGTTGTCAAGCAACCCGGCGATCGAGACGCACAGGATGAAGGCGGCCGACAGTCCCGACGTGCGGCGCGGCGTCTCCCAGCCCAGGAGCAGCACGAGCGGACTGAGGAATATGCCGCCCCCTGTCCCGGTCAGCCCAGACAGCGCGCCGATGCCCGCTCCGGAGAGGATCGCGATTCCATGGCGAGGCGGCACCGGTTCCGGCGCTTCATGCTTCGACGGCCACAACAGGCGGATCGCGGCAAGCAGCAGCACGGCCGCGACGATCGGGCGGTAGATGTACCCCGGCAGATGGAGTTGCCCTGCCAGATAGGCGGCCGGGATCGCGCCGATCACGAACGGCAGCAGCAGCCTTGCATTGAATTGCCCGGCGCGCACGAAGCGCCAGGTCGTGAAACTTGCGACGAGAATGTTGAGGATCAGCGCGGTCGGGCGCATCGTCTCGGCGGGCAGCGAGAACAGCGCCATGATCGCCAGATAGGCCGATGCGCCGGCATGGCCGACCGAGGTGTAGAGTGCCGCACCCGCCATCATCAGAAGGGCGAGCAGCAGTACGGTGGAGGCATCCATCGCACGGACTTTCGGATAAGCAGTGACGGGATACGGCTATTGCGCCGATCCCCTATTGTCAGCCCATGACGATCATCTGCACCGCGATCAGTGCGAGCAGGACCATCACGAATTGGCGAAAGCGGTCGACGGGCAGTCGCTTGATAAGCGAGCGCCCGGCCCAGGTGCCGGCGATCATCGCGAGGCCCATCGCAATCGCAAGGGGCCAGAAAGCCGGTCCAAGATCGATCGTCGCGCCATAAACGATGGTCTTGGCACCGTGCATGGCAATGGCCGCAGTCGCATCGCTCGCAACATAGGCGAGCGGGGGCAGGCCGAGGCTGAGGAAGACCGCGGCGCCGAGCGGTCCGGCACTGCCCACAAGGCCGGATAGCAGGCCGGTAATGCCACCCCCGACGACCAGAACCCGGCGCGATGGCTTGAACGCGATCATACCCGTCGCCTTGAGAACGACGAGCAACAGGATCGCTCCACCGACCAGGCGAGTGACGAGGCTGGTCGGAAGTGATGCGAAGGACAATGCCCCCAGCATCGACAGCGGAATGGCCGCCGCGAGAAACAGCAAGACCGGGCGCCAGCGTATCTGCTGCCAGTTCATGACGGCACGGGCACCGTTACCGATGATCTGGATGATCGTCAGCAGCGGCACTGCTTCGGTCACGCCGACGACTTGGTTGAGGAGCGGCAGGAGCAACAATGCGCCTCCGAAGCCCGCAGACCCCGAGATTGCGGCTGCAACGAACGCACCCAGGACGAGTAGCAAATAGTCAGTCATGCGGCGCCCGGCCTGCCGGCGCGAGCGCCGGGCATGGTCAGTCGTTGTCCTCGCGCTCGCGCGAGATGATCTTGTAGTCCGCTGACAGCTTCAGATCGTACACGCCGTCCTTGCAACGGGCGTTGTCCACCTCGAATCCACCGTCGTCACGCTCGACCTTCGTCGGATTGGTGCAGCCAGCGGCGCGGATTGCCTTCATCACCGATGCGCGCTGCGCCTTGGTGGGCATGTCATTATCGGCAAAAGCAGGCGTCGCCAACGCGATCGCGACCGTTGCCGCAAGCAGCATCTTCATGAAAATTCTCCCGTTGCAGTTCCGGGCAAACGTCATTCTTTCGAGAGCGTTCCTGATCGATATCAGTATCGGTCAACACCGTGCGTTGGTGCAGCTGTTCGCATCATCCCCAGCGCCGCGCGGCGAGAAGGGCGATTGCCAGGACCGTCAACGACAGCACGATGCTGGCAGCGGCATAAGCAATGGCAGAGCCGATCTCGCCGCGTTCCCATAACGTCACGATATCCAGCGAGAAGGTCGACCATGTCGTAAAGCCGCCGATCAGTCCGGTCGTCACGAACAGCCGCAGTTCGGGATCGTTGATGCTCCTTGCCGCGAACAGGCCGATCATCAGGCCCATCAACGCCGAGCCGACGACGTTGATGACGAGCGTACCCCAGGGAAAGTTCGCACCCGTGAAACGCAGGGCAAGCAGACCAACCCCGTGGCGCAGCATTCCGCCGATGCCCGAGCCAAGGAACACGACCAGGAAACCTGTCCAAAGAGGCATTGTCATTCCGTTGCTTGCAGAGTGGCAAAGAAGCCGACGGAAGGCAGCGCGTCGGTCAGCCCGAGGCGAGCAACCCGGCGACCACGAAGCCGAAGACGATCCGATACCACCCGAACGGCTCGAAACCGTGCCGACCGACGTAGCGGACGAGCCATCTTACGACCGCCATCGCGACGACGAACGACACCACCAGCCCGACACCGATCGCCATCACGTCATCGACCCCGATGATGTCGCGGTTCTTATAGAGATCGAGCGTAGCGGCGCCGAACATGGTCGGGATCGCCAGGAAGAACGAGAATTCCGTGGCCGCTCGACGCTCGACACCCAACGCAACGCCGCCCATGATGGTCGCGCCGGAGCGAGACACGCCGGGGATGAGCGAGAGAAGCTGGCAAAGCCCGATCCCGAGCGCGAGCGATGGCGACAGGTGTTCGACGTCGCCGGCAACGACCGCACGGCGCTTGGCCCACCGTTCGATCACGATGATCGCAATCCCGCCTGCAACAAGGCTGACGACCACGACATAGGGCGAAAACAGCACCTGTTTGATGAAGTCGTGTGCCAGTCCGCCGACGATGACGGACGGAATGAAGGCGATGAGGACGTTGCGCGAAAAGCGTCGTGCGCCGGCATCGCCCTTCAATCCGGTCACCACCAACCACAGCTTTGCGCGATAGAGCCAGCAGACTGCCAGAATCGCGCCGACTTGGATGACGACATCGACGATGCCCGCTTGCCGTCCCTCATAGCCGATCAGACGCTCGGTGAGGATGAGGTGGCCCGTCGAGGAGACGGGAATGAACTCGGTCAGGCCCTCGACAATGCCGAGGACGACGGGTGCGACCAATGCGGTAGGATCGATCATGCCCGCCTCTCGACGTAACGGGCAAACGGAGCCGCCATGCGGGCACGATCGCCCAGCTCCGCCTCGATCGCGATGAGGCGGTTATATTTGGCAAGCCGCTCGCCGCGACACGGGGCGCCCGACTTAATCTGGCCTGCACCCATCGCGACCGCAAAGTCGGCGATGAAGTCGTCTGCGGTTTCACCGGAGCGATGCGACACCATCGTCCCCCATCCCGCTTGCTGGCAGATGCGGACGGCCTCGATCGTCTCCGTCACCGTTCCGATCTGGTTCGGCTTGATGAGGGCGGCATTGGCAGCGTGTCGGGCGATGCCTTCACGGATGATGCGGGGGTTGGTGACGAACAGGTCGTCCCCGACGATCTGTATCCGATCGCCCTGGTCGGCGGTCTGATCGATGAACCCGGCCCAGTCTTCCTCGCCAAAGCCGTCTTCGATCGAGACGATCGGATAGGCATCGATCCAGCGCCCGTAGAGTGCGAGCAGTGCCGCCCGATCGAGCCGTCCGGTGCGCGACCGCGACAGGTGATAGCTCTCACCCTCGGCAAAGGACGATGCGGCGGGATCGAGCGCAATCGCGATATCGACCCCGGGGCGATACCCTGCACGTTCGATGGCTGCGACGATCAGCTCGCAGGCGGCCTCGTTGCTGTCGAGCCGAGGCGCGAAGCCACCCTCGTCACCCACCGAGGTCGCAAGCCCGCGGTCGTGCAACAGGCTACGCAGGGCGGCATAGGTTTCCGCACCGTAGCGCACGGCTTCCGCGAAACCCGGCGCACCGTGCGGCACGATCATGAATTCCTGGAAGTCCAGGCTGCTGTCGGCATGTTTGCCGCCGTTCAGGACGTTCATGCAGGGCACCGGCAGGAGATAGTCATCGGCGTCGTTCAGGCTCCGGTAGAGTGGTCGCCCTTGTGCCAGCGCGGAGGCGCGCGCGACGGCAATGGAAACGCCCAGGATGGCGTTGCCACCGAGCCGGCCCTTGGTGTCGGTGCCGTCGAGTGCGATCATCACATGATCGATGTCGGATTGCGCGCGGGCATCCAACCCCATGAGTGCATCTGCAATCTCGCCTTCGACATGAGCGGCAGCGCGCCGCACGCCCTTGCCGCCGTAACGGTTACGGTCGTCGTCGCGAAGTTCGACGGCTTCGTGCAGGCCGGTCGAAGCCCCGGACGGGACCGAGGCGGTTGCCGAGTTTCCGTCCGTCAGCGTCACCGTGACGGACAGGGTCGGATTGCCCCGGGAATCCAGGATTTCCAGGGCTTGGAGACGGGCGATCTGGCTGTCGATGGACATGGGAAATTTCCTGTCAGGAGATGATCGCGCGATCGAGGATCGCGGTCGTTGCGGCGAATTCGTAGAGGATGGCACCGGCGGTCGGGATGTCGAACGTCTCGACCCCGACCGCATCGATGCCGTCGAGCGCCATGGCGAGTGCGCGCAGGCTGTTGCCGTGCGCCACGACCAGCGTGGCGCCGCCTTGCATAATGGCAGGCAGCATGACGTGGATGTGGTAGGCGAGCACGCGCGCTGCCGTATCGCGCAGGCTCTCCCCGTCGGGCGGTGCATCGGCATAGGAGCGGCGCCAGCGCAGCACCTGTTCGACGCCGTACCGATCTGCGGCTTCCGCCTTGTTCAGCCCTGTCAGCGCGCCGTAATCGCGTTCGTTGAGAGCCAGGTTTGCGATGACGGGAACGTCCTGACTGCCGGTCACGGCCGTGACGATGGCAGTGGTGTCGGCGCACCTGCGTAGCGTCGACCGGAAGATGCGGGCGGGCCGAATGCCGCGGTCCAGCAACTGACGGGCAACGGCGTCGGCCTGTCCGCGCCCGTTTGCCGTCAATGCGGGATCGGCCGATCCGGTAAAGCGATTGGCGGCGTTGGCTTCGCTTTCTCCATGTCGAAGCAGGATCAGGCGCGCATGGGCAGCTCCGTTCATCGTTCAATGGGCCATCAGCAACGGGATTTCGGCTGCGGCGAGCAGATGCCGCGTGGTGCCGCCCATGAACCATTCGACGAGCTGGTTGTGCCGGTAGGCGCCGGTCACCAGTAGATCGGCTCCGACAGCCTTGGCTTCCGCGACGAGCTGCGCACCCAGATTGTCACCCTGTCGGGGGACGACATGAAGTTCGTGCGTCACGCACAGTTCGTCGAGCAGCGCCTCGAGCTTCAGCGCCGGATCGCCATCCTCGCCGATGCGGATCGCGGTGACCCGGCTTGCCACCCGCAACCATGGTGCCGCCTCCCTGATCGCATGGCGGGCCGTATCGCTGTCGCTGAGACCGACAGCCATATGGCTGAATGCGGTGACGGCACCGGGCTGCCAGTGCGGTGGTACGATCAGGACCGGTTTGTCGGTGGAAAAGAGGGCTGCGTGAATGGCATCGCCACTGTCCATGCTCTGTTCGCGCGCGACCACGATCAGCGCATCGACGTTCGCGGCCTCGCTCGTAACGACGGCTTCTTCCGTGCCGACGACCGACCGCCAGAATACCCGTGGCGTGTCCTCGCCTGCCCCGGCGTTCCACGCGACGAAGGCGGCATGGGCCGCATCGGCACGCTCCTGCGCGGTCCCTTCATCACGTTCGCGCATGCGCTGGAACTGGATTTCCTCATCGCTGGAGGCGTGAATCCTATCGGGATCGACGACGACGTTGAGTGCTTCGATCGAAGCGTCGCCCAATGCTTTTGCGGCAAGAACCGCCGCATCCAGACAGGCAGGCGCGCTGTCCGCGCCCACGATGACAGCAAGCAGCTTCATGACATGATCTCCTGTGGCGAGGGATGAACGACTTTTGGATCAGCTATGCGCCCGGCCCGCGTCCGTGTGCCCAGCAGATAGTTGCGGAGCCACGGGTCCTGGCTGTGCTCCAGCTCACGGACGGGGGCGACGGCAAGGATCGTGCGATCCGACAGAACCGCGACACGGTCGCAGATGGTGTAGAGGGTATCGAGGTCGTGGGTCACGACCACCACGCTCAGGCCTAGTTCGCTTGCCAGACCACCGATCAGGGCATCGATCTGTGCTGCCATGATCGGATCGAGACCGGCAGTCGGTTCGTCGAGGAGGATGAGATCCGGGTCGCGCACGATCGCCCGCGCCACCCCCACACGCTTTTGCAACCCGCCGGAAAGCTCGGACGGGAACTTCCACAGCGCATCCTCGGGAAGTCCCGATGCGAGCGCCTTCATTCTTGCGACCGACAGGATCAGCTCTTCCGGCAAACCGTGATGTTCGCGCAGCGGCATCGCGATGTTGTCCAGAACGCTGAAATCGGAAAACAGTGCGTTGGCTTGAAAGAGCACGCCCCAGCGCTGTTTGATCGCGGCCAGCGTCCGGTCGTCAGCCTGGTACAGATCGTCTCCGAACAGCCTGACGGTGCCCGCTTTCGGTGGCAGCAGGCCGATAATGCATCGAAGCAGAACCGATTTTCCCGATCCCGACGCGCCGACCAAGCCAAGAACCTCGCCACGCTTCATGACGAGGTCCACACCGTCGTGGATGATCCGGCCGCTCAGTTCGGTCACAACGCCCTCAAGAATGAGCGGAGAGGCATCGTCATGCGTGTTCGTCATGACCGGCCCACCCACCAACCGAACAGGCCGGTGACCGTCAGGAGGACGACCGTCGCCACCGCCCCGCTTCGCAGGGCCTCACGGGCTGCCCGCCCCTTGGGAAGCCGGTGCTGGCTATATTCGGCGTAAGTGATGATGCCGGCGCTGATCCCGCCCAGCGGTGCGAAGATGCCCCCTATCGCCCATGCGAGGAGGGCAGTCCGGTTCATGCCAGATTCCATCCGCGAATGACCCGCTCGGCATCATTGTGCTCGTAACCGAGAATGCTGATGCTGGCGGTGTCGAGGATGAAGAGCGCACCGGCCGCGGCGGGAAGCCCCAGCCAGCGCGCAGCCAGCACCCGCAGGATATGGGCGCTGGAAAAGATCAGGATGTCGGACGTGGAGGCCCGCAGGCGTTCGACGACGCGATCCGCCCGCGCCGTGATGTCGTCAGGTGTTTCACCTTGCGGGCAGCCATCGCGAAACAGCATCCAATCCGGGCGATCGGCCAGAATCTCTTTCGTGGTTCGACCTTCGTAGGCACCGTAATCCCACTCCGCGAGGTCATCGACGATTGCGATCTTCCGGGAGAAGCCTGCCAGTTCGCCGGTTCGACGCGCGCGCTGCGACGGGCTGGACCATATTTGCGAAAAGGGACGTGCCGGCAGGCGCTCGCTCAGGCGTTGGGCAGCTTCCTCCCCGCCCTTCGTCAAGGGAATGTCGCTTCGACCCGTATGCTGACGTGTCAGGCTCCAGGCCGTCTCACCATGACGGACAAGCCAGAATTGCGGCAGCCCCGTCATCGACGCGCTCCCCGGCCAGCGGCTTCAGGTGCTGCCACATCAGCCAGGCCGAGAGTGCGGCCCGCAAAACCCCCGGCGTCGAGATAACGAATGCCTGCCGCCTCCTGATAGCGCAGCAGGGTGACGAGACCATTCCCGGCGGCAGCGGATCGCTGCTCGCCCCGGACATAGGGGGTCATCCGCCCCCCGGGCATCGCTTCGCTCATTACCCGGCCGGTCAGCGCACCATGCGGCGTCGGGGAGAGGCGTAGCAAGGCCATCATCGTGTGTCCGATATCCGCGTTGCTGACCGGTGCCGGATCGACGAAACGCCGTTTGAAATCGGGGCCGATCGCCGCTGTGAAGTTGAGGGTGTCGCCGCGGCCGAAGCTGCCGTGCATGCCCTGGCCTTGCTGCAGCGTCGTATCCGCCACCTCCACCTGACAGTTCGTCGGTATTGCGCAGCCGGTCGTTGCCGAGCGGAAGATGACGACGATCGACGGTACGGGGGGCAGCGCTGCCCCTTTGAGGTTGATCGACGATAATGGCAGCGTGCCGGCGATCGAGCCGAGCCGATCATCGACGAAGATTCCGCTGATATAATCCTGGTCAAGCAGCGCGGTGACGATACGGCGCGCGAGCGTCGGATCGCGTCCAGGCAGGTACAACAGGTCCGACCCGCCATTGGCGGCAACCACGATGTCGGGATGAGAGGGATCGGCCCCCAGCAGTGCGTTGCCGCGACTGGGATGAGCACCCGTTGTCACCGGCGCGTTGCCGGCCTCGGGATCGAATGCCGGCATATTCAGCGTCGATGCCAGATCAAGCGCGAGAAAGCCGGGCGGGAGGAAGCCTTCAGGAACATCGGCATACCGCGTCCGTGCTGCACGGCTCGTGTCGCTTTGCTTCGAGATCGTGGAAAAGCCGTGGTCCGACGTGACGATGATATCGGTCGTCCGATCTAGGCCAAGCCGCTTGAGCGCCGTTCGCAGCTTTGCGAGATCTCCATCCGCGTTGCGGATCGCAGCAAAGGTCGTCGGACCATTAATTCCGGGCGTCAGGCGGTTGAGACTGTCGCCCTGATTGTGCTGGGTCCCATCGGGATCGCGTGACCAGAAGACCATCGCGAAAGGCCGGTGACGTGCCTTGAATGACGGCAGCGCCACGCGGGTGGCGACATCGATGAAATAGTCCTGCTGCGCACGATTGGCCTCGCGCGTGCCGGGTGTGCGAGCGTCCCCCGAACGGCCGTTGGCACCCCTGTCCGGTGCGACGAGCGGCAGCCCCGCCCTGGTCATTCCTGTGACAGTGTCGGGCGAAAGCGCGATGCCGCCCGGCCGTCCGGTGGAGTCGTCGACGATGATCGTCGTCATACCGTCGCGAGCGAGGTGATCCTGGATAAGCGCTGGGCCGAGCTTGCCGATCGCGGCGGTGCCGTATCCCGCTTTGCGTGCGGCTTCGAGAACAGTCGTTTCGTTGAGGTAATTGCCGCCGAAGTGCGTATCGACCTCGCCGAGCACGGCATCGTTTTCGAGGAACGGGGTGACGCTGCCCGCCGCGCTTGCGATCGGGGCGGCCGTCCAGATCGTGTTGCTGAAATCGCCGGTATCGCCAAGCTGATGGCCGGTCGCGAGACTGGAGGCATTGGCGGTCGTGAACGTCGGGAATACCGAATGGCTGTTGGGAAAGTAGGTCCCGGCATCCCGTAGCCGGACCAGTTCAGGCGCGGTTTGAGGGGTGACGATCTTGCCTCTCAACCCGTCGATGACGACCAGAATGACGTTGTGCGGAGTGCGGGCGCGCTTTGCGGTGCGAGCTTCGAGTGCCGGTGTAGCGGCAATGGCGACGGCAGCGGCGACGATCGGGAGATAGCGCATCGTTGGTTTCCGTTCGAAAGGCATCAGGCAAGCGCGACGAGCACGGCGCCGGCACCGATCAAACCGATGCCGAACCAGCCCCGCAGGGAGAGGTGTTCACCAAGAAGCGTCACGCCGATGACGGCGACAAAAACGACGCTCAGCTTGTCGATGGGAGCGACCCGCGCTGCGTCGCCGATCTTCAGGGCGCGGAAATAGCAGAGCCATGACGCGCCGGTCGCCAGGCCGGACAGCCCGAGAAACAGCCAGGTACGTGGCGCGATGGTCCCGAGGGGCTGAAATTTGCCGGTAAGCGCGAGCAGCGCGGTCAGCACCACGACAATCACGAGCGTGCGGAAAAGGGTCGCCAGGTCGGAGTTGATTCCTTCGACCCCGATCTTGGCGAAGATCGCGGTCAGCGCGGCAAATCCGGCGGAACCCAGCGCCCAGACGAGCCACGAGGAGGAGCTGACGCTTCCCACTCTCACGCCTGCCCCGTTTCATCGGCCAGCTCGGCGGGCACCGCATCTTCATGCCGGACGCCGCCCGGACCGATGCTCCAATGCTCCAGATGCTTGTAGACGATCACTTTGCCCGCGAGCAGATCGCCATGCCCCTCGCAGAAGCGTTCGAGTTCGCCGCGCTGGCCGATCAGCTCGACACACATGGTCAGGTGCGGATCGGAAATCTCGGAGCCATTTTCCCGAATCGGGCCATGATTGCTGTAGCCGTAATGGGTGTGATGGGCGACGGCGTTCATAATGCCGTCGCGCTTCGCCTGCGCGACCAGCTCGCGGTACAGCGGTTTGCGCGACCAGAAGCTACGCGCGCCCGCAGCCTTGTCGGACGGCTTCATGTAGATGCGGATCATCCCGATCTCGCTGGGCGTGACCTTGTGGGGCATCAGTTATGCTCCTTGACGGTGTTGGAAGGACGCCGGCTACGGCGGGATGCGCGGGCGTCGCGCAGCGTTAAGGTGCCGGTATGAGCGCGGGCGGGACGCTTGGGCACGGCGATCCGCTGCGACAGGTAAATGCCGTTATGGCCCGAGCAGATGTAGGCGACGAAACAGGCCACCGCGATCGGCACGGCATGGGTGGCGCCGAACAGCTCGATCCCCATGATCGTACAGGCCAGCGGCGTGTTGGCCGCCCCGGCGAACACGGCGACGAAACCGAGCGCTGCGAACAGGTCGAGCGGTGCACCGAGCAGCCACCCCAGCGCGTTGCCGAGCGCGGCACCGATGAAGAACAGCGGCGTCACCTCGCCGCCCTTGAAGCCTGCGCTCAGCGTCACGACGGTGAACAGCATCTTGAGCGCCCAACTCCACCGATCGACCGGGCCGCTGAAGAAGCCCGCGATCGTAGGATCACCGGGGATGGCGGACCATACGCCCAGACCCAGATAGGCGCGGGTGCCG
The DNA here is from genome assembly GCF_016107325.1 of Sphingomonas sp. MA1305. Classification (GTDB taxonomy): domain Bacteria; phylum Pseudomonadota; class Alphaproteobacteria; order Sphingomonadales; family Sphingomonadaceae; genus Sphingomonas. The sequence goes on along the minus strand of NZ_RCVT01000007.1, from coordinate 78,525 downwards.
ACGATCCAGACGAGCGCGATGACCAGGACGCCGCCCAGAGCGGCACGGGCCGGTCCGTAAGGTATGCGGCGCTTGAGGAAGCCGCCGAATGCGTGGTTCGCTTCGGCGAAGACGAGGCCGGCGAACCCGAAGGCGACGCCCGCGATCGTCGCCTTGAGGAGCATCAGCGGCTCGACCAGCAGCGCGCCCGTGGCGGGGGCGGCATAGGCGATGTGATAAGGCGTGTGGTGGATGCCCCAGGCATGACACGTCCAGTCCCCGACCAGCGCGGCGAGCAAGCACGGAATGATCCCGCCATATTCGACGCGGCCAAGCGCCAGCACTTCAAGAGCAAACACCGCGCCTGCCAAGGGCGTGCCGAACACCGCGCCGAAGCCCGCCGCGACGCCGGCCATCAGCAGGATGCGAATACCGGATGCATCGAGACGGAACAGGCCGGCGATGGCACTGGCGAGACTGCCGCCGAGCTGCACGGCGGTTCCCTCGCGTCCCGCCGAGCCGCCGAACAGATGCGTCGCGATCGTGCCAAGGAACACCAGCGGTGCCATGCGGAGCGGTACGCCACCCCCGGGCTCATGGATCTGCTCGACAATCAGATTGTTGCCGGCTTCGACCGAGCGCCCGGTGTGATGATAGAGAAACGCGACGGCTGCCCCGCCCACGGGCAGGAGATACAGCAGCCACGGATGATCGAAGCGGGCCTGTGTAGCGGCATCGAGGCTCCATAGGAAAGCCGCGCACAACGTCCCGACCAGCGCCGCCATCGGCAGCAGGATCAGCGTCCAGCGAACCACCGACATGGCATGGTCGTGCCGGTCGCAAAAGAACGCCGCCACGTTGAACTCATGGTACAGATTGCGAAACGTCGCGCGCACGATTCCTCCTTTGCTGCCTTGCGGCGCCAAGTAGGAATCATCGGCCCTTGCTAGGGCGGTTCGGTCAGACGACCCGGCGGAAATCCATCGCCTTGAAGAGATATATGTCGCTGCAATGCAGCAACGTCAATTCCCGAAATACCATCCTTGCGGGGAAGCCTTGGCCATGTCGTTGGTCGTTTCCCAACCGGGAACGCCGATCAAGCTCTGGCTCGCTCAGTTTGGCGCGTGATCGTCCAATGCTCCAGTTAGTTGTAGACGATCACCTTGTCGCCGAGCAGATCGCCATGACGGCGACAGAAAAGGTCGAGCTGATCGCGATCACCGACCAGTTCAACACAGATCGTCAGATGCGGATCGGCAATTTCCGAGCCGTTCTCCCGGATCGGTTCGTGATTGCTGAAGCCGTAATGGGTATTTTGCGCGACGGCGTTGATGATGCCGTCCGCCTTCGCGGTGCGAATCAGCTCGCGATAGAGCGGCTTTGCCCCCCAGAAGCGACGCGGGCCGATCTTGTCGGACGGCTTCAGATAGATGCGCAGCATCCCGACTTCGCGGTGCTGAACGGTGAAAAGGTCGGGCATGGTAGAGCTTTCGACAGGAAGCGGGATCAGGCGCGCGCGCGCCGGCGAGAAGCGCGGCGCGTGCGGGCATCGCGCAGGGTGGCGTCGGGTGTGAGGTGTGCGGCAGGCACCTTAAGCACGGCGACGCGCTGCGACAGGTAGATGCCGTTGTGGCCTGAGCAGAGATAGGCGACGAAGCACGCGACTGCGATCGGCACCGCATAGGCCGCGCCGAACAGCTCGATCCCCATGAACGTGCAAGCCAGCGGCGTGTTGGCCGCGCCCGCGAACAGCGCGACGAAACCGATCGCCGCGAAAACCCCTGTCGGCACTCCGAACATGGGCGCGAGCGCATTGCCGAGCGCCGCGCCAATGAAGAACAGCGGCGTCACCTCTCCGCCCTTGAAGCCAGCGCTCAGGGTAACGACGGTAAAGAGCAGCTTCAGCGCCCAGCTCCACGGGTGCGTATCGGGGCCGAAAAAGCTGGCAATGGTCAGGTCGCCCGGCGTTGCCGCCAGCGTGCCCAGGCCGAGATAGTCTCGCGTGCCAAATAGCCAGACCAGCGCGATCACGGCGACACCACCGATAGCGGGTCGTAGTGGGCCATAGGGTATCACGCGCTTCAGCCATCCGCCGAGCGCATGGTTGGCCTCTGCAAAGGCCAGCCCGACCAATCCGAATACAACGCCCGCGACGCCGGCTTTGGCGACGAGCAACGCGTCGACCGGCACCATCGCATCGACATGGTAGGCGCCGTGATGAATGCCCCAGGCAAGACAGGTCCAGTCACCCACCAGTGCCGCGACTAGGCACGGTACTAGCGCGCGATACTCGACCCGGCCGATCGCCAGCACCTCCAGTGCAAAGACCGCGCCCGCGATCGGCGTCCCGAAGACCGCGCCGAAGCCCGCCGCGATTCCGGTCATAAGGAGGGTGCGTGTCGCTTCCGCATCCAGCTTGAGGGCGCGCCCAAACCCGCTGGAAAGACTGCCGCCCAATTGCACGGCGGTGCCTTCACGCCCCGCCGATCCCCCGAACAGGTGCGTCACGACCGTGCCGAAGAGGATGAGCGGGGCCATGCGCAGCGGCACACCGCCCCCCGGTTCGTGGATTTGCTCGACGATGAGGTTGTTGCCGCCTTCGACCGAACGCCCTGTCAGATGGTAGAGCAGTCCGACCAAGAACCCGCCGATCGGCAGCAGGTAGAGCAGCCAGGGAAAGGCATAGCGAAGCCGGGTTACGGCATCGAGGCTCCACAAGAAGGCCGCGCAGAGCGTTCCCACCGCTGCGGCCATCGGGACCAGAATCAAAGTCCACCGCAGCACCGACATGGCATGGGTGCGGCGCTCGCGAATGAACGCTGCCATGTTGAACTGGTCGTAGAGATTGCGAAACGTCGCGTGCACGATTCCTCCTTGCTGCCTTGCGGCGCCTGGTAGGAATCATCGGCCCTTGCGAGGGCGGTTCGGCCGAATGGCCCGGCGGAAATCCATCGCCGTGCCCGAGCATATGCTGTCCGACGGCGACCTGGTCAACCACGGCAGGGTCACGATGAGACCGTTGTTTTGGTGAAGATAAATAATTGGCTCGCCCATGGAATAAACCCCGACGAGCATCGTCTACGCTTTCGAGACCGATGCGCCGGAGGCTTATGCATAGACGAAACTGGATGCTGGGTCTGACTGCTTTAGCCCTGCTCACCGGCGCAGCCGCGGCCGCCCCTGCCGATGGCTACGCCAGCATGGTGTCTGCCGCGATGGACCGGATGATGGCGGGCATGATGGTCAAGCCGTCCGGCGACGTCGACCGCGACTTCGTCGCGATGATGCTTCCGCACCATCAGGGCGCCATCGATATGGCGGTGGCGGAGCTGCGCTACGGTCATAACGAGCAGCTCAAGCGCATCGCACAGGAGATCATCATCGATCAGCAGCAGGAGATCGCCGCCATGAAGCTGGCGATCGGTCAGCCGCTACCCCCTTCGACGCCAGCCCCGACGCAGGGCGGTGACCACCACAGCCATATGGAGCACTGACATGATCCGGACCATCCTGCGCTCGGCCGCCTTGCTGATAAGCGCCGCACCGGGCATCGCCATGGCCCAGCAGGCGCCGTGGAACGCCAGGGACGTGCCTGTCAGCCACCGCGACCGCGTCTATGCATCCGAACAATTCTCCAACACGGTGTCGGTGACGGACCCGGCCGACAACCGGCTGCTCGGCGTCATCAAGCTTGGCGATCCGCAGCCGATGAATTTTTCACCGCTCTACAAGGGGCAGGTGCTGGTTCACGGACTCGGCTTCTCGCCGGACGGGAAGACCCTCGCGGTCGTGTCGATCGCATCGAACGCCGTGTCGTGGATCGACACCGCCACCAACACCGTCAAGCATACGACTTATGTCGGGCGCAGTCCGCACGAGGCGTTCTTTACACCGAACGGCAAGGAAGTCTGGGTCACCGTCCGCGGCGAGGACTATATCGCCGTGCTCGACCCTACGACGTACAAGGAAACCGGGCGCATCAAGACGCCCGGTGGTCCGGGTATGACGATCTTCTCGCCCGATGGCCGATACGGCTATGTCTGTTCGTCGTTCAATCCGGTGCTGGCCGTGTTCGATGTCGCAACCCACGCGCAGGTCGGACAGGTGGCACAGCCGAGCCCATTCTGTCCCAACATCGCCGCGACGCCGGACGGCAAGCAGGTGTGGTTCACGCTGAAGGACATCGGCAAGACGGTCGCATTCGATGCCAGGCCACCCTTCGCAATCCTCAAGGTGCTGGATACCGGGCCGATCACCAATCACGTCAACTTCGCCCGCACGGTCAGGGGACAGTTCGCGTACGTCACGGTAGGCGGGGAAAACGCGGTGAAGGTGTTCCGCACGTCCGATTTCGCGCCCGTCGCCACCATCCCGGTCGGCAAGATGCCGCACGGCGTCTGGCCATCGGGCGACGGCCGGCGCATCTATGTCGGGCTGGAGAATGCCGATGAACTCGCCGCAATCGACACCACAGGCAACAAGGTGGTCGCCACCGTGCCGGTCGGACAGGCACCGCAGGCGATCGCCTATGTGCCGAACGCTGTCCCGACAGGCCCCGGCACCGACAATCTCCAACCGCTCGGTACGGCCGGCAAGGCGGTGCATCTGACCATGGGGCCGGTTGGCGGCAATGGTGCGGCAAGCAGCATCACCCTCTTCGACCAGGGCATCATCCAGGTCGTGCAAAGTGCCGTTACCGGTTTGCAGCCCAAAAAGCCTTACATGCTCGTGCTGACCGCCAACGCGGACGGCAGCGGTGCGGTAGAGCCGCTTGCGAACTTCATGAGCAACCCGGCAGGTGCGGCGATCGTCAACGCATCGGGGCCGATCCGGCAGATCGTTCAGGGCAGCACCGCGGCGCCCCGGCGCTTTCTGGCTGTCGCGGAGGTGGTGAACGGCGCGCCGGGTCGCATCGTGCAGGTGCAGCGCGACTGAGATGGACCCGCTTGCCGCCGCGATCGAACCTCTGATCCCCGGCCTGCGCCGCTATGCCCGATCGTGGTTGCGCGATCGGGCGATGGCGGATGACGTGGTGCAGGATTGCCTCGAGCGCGCAGTCGGGCGCTGGCGACAGCGACGCGGCGTGGAGGTGCGCCCGTGGGTCTATACGATCCTGCACAACCTGTTGGTCGACCATCAGCGGCAGCATAACCGGCGAGGCACGGCGGTTCCGCTCCACCTCGTGGACGACGCTGCGCTCGGCCGCCCGGCCGATCAGGATACAGGCCTGCACCACCGCGACCTGCTGCACGCGCTTGATGCGTTGCCTGAGGAACAGCGAACGGTGCTGCTCCTCGTCTCGGTTGAGGGGCTACCCTATGCGGAGGTCGCTGCCGTCGTCGGGGTGCCGCTGGGCACGGTGATGTCGCGCATATCGCGGGGGCGCGACCGTCTGGCGACGCTCCTCCGGGAGGGTGAACGGCCGCGATTGAGGAGCGTGCAATGACCAGCCCGATCGGCGAGGACGATCTGGCCGCGTGGATCGATGGCAGGCTGTCGCCCGAGCGGCAGCGCCTGGTCGACGCTTACCTTGAAGGCCAGCCGGATGTGCATGCCCGTTTGCGGGAGCAGGCGGAGCAGGCGCGAGCCCTTGCATCGCTGTTCGCTCCCATCGCGGATGAACCGATCCCGGCGACGATGCGCGTCGCAGCCATCAGGGGACGGCAACGCCAACCGCGTTGGCAACTCGCCATCGCCGCGTCGCTTCTCGTGGCGGTCGGGTTTGGCGGGGGCTGGTCGAGCGCGCGGTGGAGCGGCGAACCTCGCGCGGGCATCGCGGCGCTGGCCAACGAGGCGAGTGACAATTTCCGTGTCTATGCCGCCGACCGGATACGACCGGCGGAAATCGGCCCCGACCAGCGCGCCATGCTGATCCGGTGGACCTCCGCCCGACTGGGTGAGCGCGTGACCATCCCGGACCTCAGCACAGCCGGTTACCGCTATGGCGGAGGGCGACTGGTCGCGACACCCCACGGCCCTGCGGCGCTGCTTCTCTACGATGGACCACAAGCGTCGAAACTCGCGGTGCTGACGAGGCCCATGCAGATCGACAAGACCGCGAGCATGACCAGTACGTCCAGCGGGACCATGGGCCGGATCACATGGGCGGTCGACGGGATCGGCTACAGTGTGGTGGGCGAGCGCCCCGCGGCCGAGCTGCATCCGATCGCCGATGAAGTCCGGCGCCAGGCAGGTGCCGCGCTGGTGTCCTGATAGCGCCTTGCCGCTTCCCGGCGCCGACAGGCACCGGGCTGTCCAGCGCGATCACGGCTTTCGTTCGGCGTCCTTCCTGTCGGCCTCGGCTGGCGTCAGCCTGGCCCGCTCGCGGATGCGGCGTTCGAGCGGAGCGCCCACGAACAGTACGAGCATCGCAAGGCTCAACCCGCCGATGATGAGCGGCCACACCGCCAACCCTGCTGCCGCGCCGATGGTGGCGGTGACCCAGATGCACGCGGCGGTCGCCAGTCCATGCACTTCCTGACCCTGACCGACCCGCAGCACCGCGCCGGCACCGATGAAGCCGACGCCGGACAGAATGCCCTGCATCGCCCGTCCTGCGGCATCGGCGTTCACGTTCGGCAAGCCACTATGCACGATCGCCTGAACGGCGATGCAACTCGCCAGACCGACCAGACCCAGCGTCCGCAGGCCCATGATCTGCCGGTTCTCACGCGAGCGTTCCCAGCCGAGCACCATCCCGGCCGCGGTCGCCACCACCAGCCGGCCAATCGCATCGATCCAGAAAGCGACGTCCGGTGCCGCTGATGCTTCGATCATTCGACCAGCACGTGAACGTGATGCCAGGCGGTGCACAGATAGCCGGCGAAATTCCACATCGTATCCGGCCGCTCGGGCTGTCCCTGCCCGGTCTCGTCGAAGGCACGGGCGACAAGGTGCTGGCGTCCCTTGGCAAGTGTGGCGTCAAGGATCCAGCGCCGCCAGCCCCAGCGCGTCTCCGGATCATCGGCGAAGGTCGCCTGTTGCCAGTCGCGACCGCCGTTCACCGACACTTCGATCCGAGAAATACGGCGGTCATAGGCAATGGCATATCCCTCAATCCGCACCTCTCCGGCGGCCAAACTCTCGCCCGCACCGGGCGAGCAGATCGCGGCGTTGAGCGGCATGGCATTGATCGTCAGACCCTGGCTCCAGTCGACGGTGTCGCTCGTCACAGCGGCGGGGAAGAGCTTGTAGTCGTGCGCCTGGATCGGTGCCTCGGAGGGCGTTTCACGCACCTCGATCCGTGTCAGCCATTTGGCGCTGCGGACCCCGGCATAGCCAGGCACCACCATGCGGAGCGGGGCGCCATGTTCGGGCGTCAGCGGCTCGCCATTCATCGCCCAGGCGAGGAGTACGTCGGGCTCCCGCGCCTTGCTCATGGCGATCGATACCCCGAACAAGGCTTCTTCACCCTCCACGTCCACCTCGTCCGCGCCGGTGAACGCCACGAACAGCTCGGACGCATCCGGCGCGCCGACCGCATCGAGCACATCGGCCAAGCGTACGCCGGTCCACTCCGCATTGCCGATCGCGCCTACGTCCCACGGATCGCCGGAGGTGTTGGCGACCTGCTGGAGATCGGTACGCCGGTTGCCGGCGCACTGGAGAACCGCCGTTACCGTGCGCGTGGCAAACGTGCTCTTCAGTTCCTGCACCGAGAAGAAGCGGCTCGCCATGCCCCTCCCGCTCACCTCGATCCGATGATTGGCGGGCAGATCCGGCACCGGCCCGTGGCTGCGCACGTAGAACAGCGCCTGCGGCGTCAGAAACCGCTCGATCAACGCACCGGGCGTCGGCTCGGCATTGTAGGGATCAGAACTGCGCTCGATCATATCGGTCATGGACGATCAAACGTCGCGGGCACGCGTAACGCTTCAAGTCTTCGAGACCATCGCAGACGAAAGGCTGCCGACCATTCCGATATCCAGATTGGAATGACCATATCAAACGGTTGGTCGTATCGATCTAAGTACGCGATATATGCTGCATGACTTTGGAGCAGCTCAGAATATTCGTCGGTGTCGCGGAGCGCGAACACGTCACCAAGGCAGCGGAGGCGCTGAACGTCACGCAGTCCGCTGCCTCCGGCGCGGTTGCGGCCCTCGAAGCGCGCTACGGCGTTCCGCTGTTCCACCGCGTCGGGCGTGGCATCCAGCTGACCGAGGTGGGCCGCGGCTTTCTGGAGGAAGCGCGCGCGGTGCTGGGGCGGGCAGCGCATGCCGAGACGATGCTCGCGGACTATGCCGGGCTTGCGCGTGGTTCGTTGCGGATCGTCGCTAGCCAGACGATCGCGAGCTACTGGTTGCCGGCAAAGCTCGCCGCCTTCCACGAACGCCACCCGCAGATCGCGGTTGAGCTCGCGATCGACAACACCGAAGGCGCGGCAGCGCAGGTGCTGAGCGGCGCGGCGGAACTCGGCTTTGTCGAGGGCGAGGTGGACGAACCGGCACTCGCCCACTGGAACGTCGGGCGTGATCCGATGGTGCTGGTCGGCCGCGAGGACGCCGAACGTGTCGACGAGGCCTGGCTGCGCACTGAACGCTGGATCGTCCGTGAGCTGGGATCGGGTACGCGCTCGACCTTCGAGGACGTGCTGCGAACGCGCGGGTTTGATCCGGCCCAGCTGACGATAGCGATGACGCTGCCGTCCAACGAGGCGGTGCGCACCGCCGTCGAGGCGGGTGCCGGCGTTGCCGTCTTGTCGCGATTGGTCGTCGCGCGCGCGCTCAAGGCCGGTGACCTTGTCGAGCTGCCGCTCGGGCTGCCCGACCGCGCCTTTCACGCGCTGCGCCACAAGGAACGCTATCGCACCCGCGCGGCCGACGCGCTGACGGACCTCATCAAGGAGCAGGTCGCATGACTGCCGACACGCACTCCGTTCTCAGCGGCCTCAAGCCGCTCAGCCGGCTCGATCATCCCCGCGAGATGATCCGTCAGTTCACGCCCAACTGGTTCGCCGCGACGATGGGCACGGGCATCCTTGCCCTCGCGCTGCCGCAGGTGCCCGGCATCGGGCCTTCGCTTAAACCCGTCGGCGAGGTGTTGTGGTTCTTCAATATCGCACTCTTCGCGCTGTTCGCCGGCCTTTATGGTGCGCGCTGGGCGATGTTCGGGCACGAGGCGCGGCGCATCTTCGGGCATAACACCGTGTCGATGTTCATCGGCACCATCCCGATGGGCCTCGCGACGATCATCAACGGCTGCCTCGCTTTCGGCATCGCACGGTTCGGGAATGGCATCGTACCGGTCGCACACGTCCTGTGGTGGATCGACGTCGCCATGTCGCTCGCCTGTGGCGTCCTGATCCCGTACATGATGTTCACCCGTCACGAGCACAGCCTGGACGGCATGACCGCGGTATGGCTGCTGCCGGTCGTCGCTGCCGAAGTGGCGGGCGCCAGCGGCGGGCTGCTCGCGCCGCATCTGACCGATCCCCACGCGCAGATCGCGATGCTCGCCACTTCCTACGTGCTGTGGGCCTATTCGGTGCCGGTCGCGTTCGGCATCCTCGCCATCCTGATCCTGCGCATGGCGCTCCACAAGCTGCCGCATGAGAGCATGGCGGCGTCCTCCTGGCTGGCGCTGGGACCGATCGGCACGGGTGCTCTGGGCATGCTGGTGCTCGGGGCGGACGCGCCGGCGATCCTCGCGGCGCACGGGCTGGCCGGTGTCGGTACCGTCGCGGAAGGGATCGGCGTTGTGGCCGGACTCTGCCTGTGGGGCTTCGGCCTGTGGTGGCTGGCGCTCGCGACGCTCATCACCATCCGCTACTGGCGCGCCGGCGTCCCGTTCAACCTGGGCTGGTGGGGCTATACCTTTCCGCTCGGCGTCTACACCGTCGCCACCTTCCGCCTAGGCACGACGCTGAACCTCGGTTTCTTCGGTTTCGTCGGCACGGTGCTGACAGTCGCGCTTGCGGCGATGTGGCTGCTCGTCGGCGCCAAGACGCTGGCCGGCGCATGGCGCGGCAACCTGTTCGTCTCGCCCTGCATCGCCACCCCGAACTGATCCGCCATGATGATCGGATCAGTCGGTCCGATCACTTGCAGAATGCCCCTTTGATCCGCCAGCGTGACTGGCCACAGGAGAGCCTTGTCATGGACAATTTCGACGCCGGGCTGGCGAGTGAGACCAGCCGTCGCCGCTTCCTCAGCCATGCCGCGCTCGGCACCGCCGGCCTTGCCGCCGCGCCGGCACTGGCGCAGCAGCTCGTCGACCTGAAGCTGCCCGGCGGCAATGCCGAGCGGCCGATGACCAGCGCCTTTCCCGGCAAGGGCAGCATGATCCTCCAGCGCGTCCATCCACCCTTGCTGGAGACGCCGATGGAGGTCTTCGACAAGTCGGTGTTCACGCCCAACGACCAGTTCTTCGTCCGCTGGCACTGGGCCGACATACCGACCTCGATCGACGTCGAAAGTTTCCGCCTCAACGTCTTCGGCCACGTCAATCGGCCGCTGTCGATCAGCCTCGCTCAGCTGCTGCGCCTTCCACGGGTCGAGATGGCGGCGGTGAACCAGTGCTCGGGCAACAGCCGCGGGCTGTTCCAGCCGCGCGTCGCCGGCGCGCAATGGGGCAATGGCGCGATGGGCAACGCCAAGTGGCTCGGCGTTCGCCTGCGCGACGTGCTCGACCTCGCCGGGGTCAAGGCAGGCGCGGTGCAGGTGCGCTTCGGCGCCCTCGATCAGCCGGTCGTGGCGGGCGCTCCTGACTTCGAGAAGGCACTCGACATCGACCATGCCCGCGACGGCGAGGTCATGATCGCCTTCGGCATGAACGGCGAGCAACTGCCGCTCCTCAACGGCTTTCCCTGCCGGCTGATCGTGCCGGGCTGGTACTCGACCTATTGGGTCAAGATGCTGAACGCGATCGAGGTACTGCCCGGCCCTGACGACCAGTATTGGATGGCCAAGGCCTACAAGATCCCCGCGACACCCGGCGCGAATGTCGCGCCCGGTGCCAAGGACTTCCCGACCGTACCGATCAATCGCATGATCCCGCGTAGCTGGATGACCAGCCTGCCCGATGGTCAGGCGATCGCCTATGAAGCGTCGATCCCGGTCGGCGGCATCGCAATGGGCGGCGATTGCGGCGTCGCCAAGGTCGATGTGTCGTCGGACGGAGGCCGCACCTGGTACAGGACGACGCTCGGAGCGGACGAGGGCAGGTACAGCTTCCGTCGGTGGGATGGTCGCGTGCCGCTGCGACGCGGTGCCAACCCGATCATGGTGCGCTGCTGGAACACCAACGGTGTCGCCCAGCCGATGAAGCCGATCTGGAACCCGGGCGGGTTCATGCGCGGCAATATCGAGACCACCACCATCATCGCGGCCTGAGGAGCGAGTAGCATGAAGACCCCGTCTCCCGGCATCATGGCCGCTGGCCTGATCGGCCTGACCGGCATTATCCTCGTCTCGATCGGGGCGCCGAGCAGCCGCAAGGCGCCTGCCCCGATCTCCGAGAAATCCGAGCCGGCACCGCCCACCAGCGTCTCAGCCCGCGGCTTTTCGCTCGCCTCGACCAGCGTCGACCTGCCGGTCGATGACGCTACCTACCCCGATGGTCCGCACGCCGACGTCATCAACGCCAACTGCACTTCGTGCCACTCGGCCAGCATGGCGCTAACTCAGCCTGCGCTATCGGCGGACCAGTGGAAGGCGACCGTCACCAAGATGCGTGAGGTGTACAAGGCGCCGGTGGCCGAGAAGGACGTTGACGCGATCGTTGCTTATCTCACCGCTATGCCGAGCCAGAAAGCGGCACCCGCAACCGGCAAGGCACAGGATCCCGACCCCAAGGTGGCTCCTGATGTCTCAGGTGGAACCGGATAAGCAAACCTCTCGCATAATCTAAAAAGGCGATTTCGACAGACGATCGGCAGCCTTCAGTAGGACTTTTTCAACAGCCACGATCGATTTTGATGCGCCACCATGTGAGAACGCTTAGCAGGGGTGGCGGGCGTATCAAAACACATTCTCGATTGCTGAGGCCCGTGCTAGGGGCGCGGGATGAGTTTTGAGAATGCGTCATGCTGATCGGCTACGCCAGGGTCTCGACCCCCGAACAGGATCTGACACCTCAACTCGACGCACTGCGCGAGGCAGGATGTGAGCGGACGTTCAGCGACAAGGCAAGCGGCGCCAAGGCGAACCGCATAGGGTTGGCCGACGCGCTTTCGCACGCCCGAGCGGGCGATGTGCTGGTGGTCTGGAAACTCGATCGTCTCGGTCGGACGATGAAGGGCCTGGTCGATCTCGCCGCTGACTTGGCGGAGCGCGGCATTGGCCTCCGATCGTTGACGGACGGGATCGACACGGCCGGCACTGCTGGCAAGCTCGTCTTCCACATCATGGCTGCGATGGCGGAAATGGAGCGCGATCTTAATAGGGAGCGCACGACGGCTGCGCTGATGGTCGCCCGGCGTGAGGGCAGGGTCGGCGGCCGGAAAACGGTGATGACCCCCAAACGACTCGAGGCGGCTCGCAAGCTAGTGGCCTCCGGGATGCCGATGCGGGAGATTGCGCCGGCGATCGGCGTCTCGGTTCCGACCCTGTACCGGCATCTTCCGGCACCGGAACAGGATGTCATCGGTGCGGAAGGAAGTCTCGATGCAGATCGGTGAATTGGCAAGCGCTACCGCGACCAAAGTCACAACCATACGGTTCTATGAAGAAATCGAACTGCTCGGCCGGCCCGCTCGTACCGCGTCGGGGCGGCGCACCTATGGTCTCCCGGACGTCGATCGTCTCAATTTCATTCGCAATGCCCGACGGCTCGGGTTCTCGATCGATGAGATCCGCTCGTTGCTGGCGCTCGCCGACCAACCTGAGCGCGACTGTTCGGAAGCGACTGACATCGCGTCGCGCCACCTTGCTGACGTCGAGGAGCGGCTTCGCCAGCTCGGTGCGCTGCGGGATGAACTTGCCTCAATGAGCGCGGCAGGCTGTTGCGCCAAGACGATGGCGGAATGCCGGGTCATCCAGGCTATCGCGCGACCTGTTGCGTAAGGCCCGATTATACGGCTTGATCCTCTAGCGACTGTAGCATGTAGCAGCACCTCCATTCCGGCAACGGGGCCGGGGTGGGAAGGATTAAGTGGACCGCGTGGACGGAGCCGCGGCGGGGTATTTAAGCCGTCGAAGGGTGTTGAAGCAGCTCGGCAGCGGGCTTCTCGGGGCCAGCATCTCTACCGCTGCTGTGAGCAGGGGGCCTCGATCCGGATCGTACTGGCCCGGCTTCGTCGAACCTCCAAGCTGGCATCCTTTGGAAGTGGGAACAGGCGACACCCTGCTTGTCCCGACGAAGGTCGCGGGCGCCGACATTGAGGCAGTGCTCGACACTGGAAGCGGGGCCTCGATCATCAGCCGCCCGCTTGCCGCAAAACTCGGTATGGTGGGCCTCGAACCTCGAACAATATCCGGCCTTAGCAGCCGGGCCGCAGTTGAATTGGTTCGCAATGTCGAGGTGACGCTGGCCGGCGAAGCCCATGTTCTGTCTTTTGCCATCGTTGCTGATCTCGCCGCGATCTCTGCGGCATATGGAAGACCGATCGACATGATGCTCGGAGCCGACGTGCTTGTCGGCGGCTGCGTTGTCCTGAATTTTGAGAGAAAACAGTTCGCATTCGGAAAGAATGGGAGCTTCCTCGGTGGAGAAGGATGGACGATGCTCCCGCTCGAGCGGGGTGCCAGACAGGAACTCCTCCTCCGCGCGTCGGTGAATGGCTCTGGGCCGATACTGCTGATGCTCGATACCGGCAGCTCATCTGCACTGATGTTGTCCTCTGCCTATCTCGATGCGCACCGCTCGCTCGCCGACCGGCCTCACTCAACCGCAGCGCTGGGCGGGGTCGAGGGTGTGCAGATCGTCAAGACGTTCACTGCCGACAAGGTGAGCCTGGGCGGGCTGTTGACAGAGGCAGTCCCGGCCCTCGCCCTGGATCGATGGGCCTCGGCGAGCACGGTGGGCAACATCGGGATGCCGCTGCTGGGGCAGTTTAATATTGTGCTGGACGTCGCCCTCGGACGCCTGTGGTTGCGACCGGCACGGCTTCAAGCGCGTCTGCCGATGCTGAAGGATCGAAGTGGCCTCGGCCTCGTGGCCTCCCCGACAGATCTTGCGGTCATTCACGTGGCGATCAGCAGCCCGGCGGCAAGGGCGGGATGGTTGATTGGCGAGCGGATCGTGGCGGTGAACGGCATTGCGATCGACAGATCCTACATCCGCGGCCGGCTCTGGCAGTGGCGCTATGGCCGCGCCGGAGACCGGATAGCGCTTAGGCTCGCAGACGGCACAACGCGCATGCTCACGCTTGCTGACTACTACTGAAGCCACCACTCGATGCGGCGCTACTGCGAGCGGCTCTCAAATCGCTTGCTTCTATAGTGGCTGGAGGTTGTAGAGAGCCGGCATGTTTCCCGTGTATCTTCGCCATTTCAACGTCGACGGCGCGCCTTTTGACCGCGCGATCCACGCCGCCCCGGTGCGGCTGATCGTTGTCGCGCTCCTGATCCTACTCGGGCTCATTGTGCCCATTTCCACGTTGCGCGCCGCGCCCGCGGCCGACCCGAACGATGTGCAAACTGCCTGGCGACTGCTCGACTATGTTGCCGTTGATTACGAGGGGGCCGTCGATCGCGGCCGTATCAAGAGCGCGTCCGAATATGCCGAGATGAAGGAGTTTGCAGGCTCCGTTTCCTCACGTCTTGCGGCTCTGCCGATCAAGCCCGAGCGAGCGGCGTTGATCTCGGGTGCGGCACGCTTGCAAGGCCTGATCGTCCGCCAGAGGTCGCCCCAGGAGGTCTCCGCGTTGGCACACGGGCTCGCGGCTGATCTGCTGCAAGCTTACCCCGTGCCGCTCGCCCCGACCGCTCCCCCGAGCTTTGCACGTGGCGAAGCTTTGTTCGGTTCGACTTGCGCCGCTTGCCACGGTGCTACTGGAGATGGGCATGGCCCTAGTGCGGCGAAGCTGACCACGCCCCCGATCGCGTTTACCGATGCCGATCGCGCCCGTCAGCGCAGCGTGTTCGCGCTCTATCAAGTGATCAGCCAAGGTATCGACGGAACGGCGATGCAGAGCTTCGCCGATCTGCCGAGCCAGGATCGATGGGCGCTGGCATTCCGCGCCGGCAGCTTTGCCTTCAGCGACGAACAGGCGCGGCTCGGCGAGCGCCTCTGGAAAGCCGATCCGGCGCTGCGCGACCAAATCCCGGACCTCAAGGCCCTTGTAGGCCTCACGCCAGCCTCCCTCGCTGGCAAATTGGGTGAGCAGCGGGCGCGGGCGGCCATGGCTTATCTACGCCGCCACCCGGAAGCCGTGATCGAACAGGCTCCGGCGTCGCTGTCGCTCGTTCGTCAGAAGTTGGCGGCGAGCCTTGATGCGGCTCGCAAAGGTGATAGCGCTGCTGCGAAGGGAATGGCGCTGTCGGCGTACCTGGACGGTTTTGAGCCGGTCGAGCCGACGCTGGGTGCCCGCGACGCCACGCTGCTCGCCAGGATCGAAGGCGCGATGGGTGAGTATCGCGCCGCGGTCGATCAAGGCGCCGCTCCTGACGATTTGGCGAACCGGGTTCTCGTTCTCAACAGCCTGTTCGACGATGCCGAGGCCGCGCTGGCTCCCAACGCCTCTAGCAATGCTTCGACTTTCCTTGGTGCTTTCACGATCCTGCTGCGCGAGGGAATGGAAGCGCTGCTGATCGTGGTCGCCATGATCGCGTTCCTGCGTAAGGCGGACCGGTCGGAAGCGCTTCCATACGTTCACGGCGGCTGGGTGGGGGCTCTTGCTGCCGGCCTTTTGACCTGGGTCGTTGCGACCTATGCGATCGGCATAAGCGGTGCGAGCCGGGAGCTGACGGAAGGCTTCGGATCGCTGTTCGCCGCCGTGGTCCTGCTCTCGGTCGGCATATGGATGCACGGCAAGGCGCAAGCCGACCAATGGCAGCGCTACATCCGGGCGAAGATGACCCACGCCTTGTCGGGTCGCTCTGCCTGGTTTCTGTTCGGGCTCGCGTTCGTCGTAGTCTATCGGGAGGTTTTCGAGACAATCCTATTCTACGCAGCCTTGTGGACCCAAGGTAATGGCGGTGCGCTGCTCGCTGGCGCCGGAACGGCTGTCGGGGTTCTCGGCGTGATTGCTTGGGCGATGCTGCGCTATAGCCGGCAGATCCCAATCGCGAAGTTCTTTGCCTATAGCTCATGGCTGATGGCAGGTTTGACGGTGGTTCTCGCCGGCAAAGGTGTGGCAGCACTTCAGGAGGCTGGCATCATCAACATCGCGCCGATTGCCGAAGCGCCCCGGCTGTCGATGCTCGGCGTGTTCCCCACATGGCAGTCCATTACCGCCCAGCTCCTTATGGCAGTTGCGATCGCCGTTGGCTTCTCGATCAATCGTCGCGAGGGCACCGAGGCACGTGATCTTGCGCCGGCCGAGTAACGTGTTTGGCGGTGCTTCCAGATTTGTGACGTTTGTTCTTACTGCTACAGTGGCTGTAGATTGTAGGGGGCAGGTATGACCGGAAGTGAATCCTCCTCGTGCGGTTGCACGGGGGACTCGAAGCGGGCCGAGCACGACCCTGCCTACCGGCGCGCGCTGTGGATCGTCGTGTTGCTGAACCTTGGCTTCGGCTTAATGGAGATCGTCGGCGGGTTTGTAGCCGACAGCCAAGCGCTGAAGGCTGACGCCCTCGACTTCATCGGGGACGGTACGATCTCGCTTTTCGGGCTCATCGCGCTGGGCTGGACCGCCGCTGCCCGATCCCGGGTAGCTCTCGCTCAGGGCTTGTTCCTCGGTGCATTGGGCTTGGGCGTGATCGCTTTTGCGATTTGGCGCGCCATGACCGCTGTGGCTCCGGAAGCCGATCTGATGGGCGGAATCGGGGTCGTAGCACTGGTCATCAACGTTAGCGCTGCCCTTGTCCTAGCCCGTTTTCGTGAGGGCGACGCAAATGTCAGGGCGATCTGGCTCTTCAGCCGCAACGATGCGCTCGCCAACATCGCGGTGATCGCCGCGGCCGGGCTGGTGGCGTGGACGGGGAGAGCATGGCCGGACCTCGCCGTGGCCGGCGTGATCGCGCTGCTGTTCCTGCACTCTGCCTGGGACATCACGCGCGGCGCCCTTACCGAGATGAACGAACCCGCATGAAGTGCCACCATCACGCGCTGCTGCCGGCGCTACTCTGTTGCTCTGCCTGTCACCGGTTGCGGCGCAAACCGTACCATCGAGACCGGTGCTGACGCTCGACGACGCCGTCGCACATGGGCTGGCGCGAAAGTCCAGAAGCCGCTCGCGACCGTTGTGATTGGTGGGCTGATCTCGGCGACGTTGCGCACTCTGTTCGTGCTACCAACGCTTACGCTCATTTTAGGCATCTCGGCAGAGCACCGGAGTCCTGCAGCGCGGACGCTATGATGGTCCCATCCTGTTCAGTTATTGTCGAACGCAGTCAAAATGGGGCAAGGGCCTTTCGATCCTGAACCGCACTCTGCCGCCAGTCGGTGAAGCGAGGCGCGCACCCGCTCGAGATCATCGATCTTCGCATCCAGCGCCGCGACTTGGTCGATGGCGAGCTGCCGCGCACGGGCACGATCGTTGGTCGCATCCAGCGCCAGCAGCTCCCCGATCTGCTCGAGCGTGAATCCGGCTGCCTGTGCCGAACGGATAAAGCGGAGCCGCCGCACATCATCGGCACCATAGCGTCGGATACCGCCACCGGTGCCGGACCCGCTCGGCCGATCGGGCTCGTCGAGAAGCCCGCGCCGCTGGTAATAGCGCACGGTTTCGACACCCACGCCACCTTCGCGCGCCAGCCCTGCGATCGTCATGCCCGCCATGCCTTGACTCCGGACTATGGTACGTACCCCATATAGGCTAGGCAGACGAATTGGAGAAGCGACATGGCGAGCGCACCCGCCAAGCAGGCGACGATCTACCGGATGGTGATGCCGGAACACACGTGTCCTTATGGGTTGAAGGCGAAGGACCTGTTGCGCCGAGAGGGCTACGAGGTCGACGACCATTGGCTCCGCACGCGGGAGGAAACCGACGCCTTCAAAGCGAAGCACGGGGTCAAGACGACCCCGCAGACCTTCATCGCCGGCGAGCGGGTGGGCGGCTATGACGATCTGCGTCGCTTCTTCGGCAAGACGGTGCGCGATCCCAAGGCCGTCACCTATCGGCCGGTGATCGCCGTGTTTGCGATGACGGCCTTGATGGCGCTTGCCGCCAGCTATGCGGTGCTCGGCACGCCCTTCACGGTTCGCGCCGGCGAATGGTTCATCGCCTTTTCGATGTGCGTGCTCGCCATGCTCAAGCTCCAGAACGTGGAGAGTTTTTCGAGCATGTTTCTGAACTATGATCTGCTCGCCAAGCGCTGGGTGCCCTATTCCTACATCTACCCGTTCGCGGAAGGCGGGGCGGGCGTGCTGATGGCCGCTGGCGCGCTCACCTGGCTCTCGGTGCCCGTCGCGCTCGTCATCGGCACGATCGGCGCGGTGTCGGTGTTCAAGGCCGTCTATATCGACAAGCGCGAACTGAAATGCGCCTGCGTGGGCGGCGACAGCAACGTGCCGCTCGGCTTCATCTCGCTCACCGAGAACCTGATGATGGTCGCGATGGCGCTATGGATGATCGCCGCCCCATCCGCGCTGTCGATGGCGCACTGACGCGAGGAGCCGCCCGCATCGTCAATGCGGGCTGATCGCCGTGACCTCGGCCGCCATGCC
This sequence comes from Sphingomonas sp. MA1305, assembly GCF_016107325.1. Taxonomy (GTDB): domain Bacteria; phylum Pseudomonadota; class Alphaproteobacteria; order Sphingomonadales; family Sphingomonadaceae; genus Sphingomonas. Next base: position 59,829 of record NZ_RCVT01000007.1, on the reverse strand, counting down.
CTTCGCCCTGGCGGTGAACGCGACCCGCTGTCCCGACCGTAATCCCTTGAGCAGGGCCGGGGGAGCTGCCTTGAAGGTCATGGTCATGGCGGGCCAGCCGATGCTTGGGATCGGGCCATGCTTGATGGTCACGGTTCCACCTTTCGCATCGACGGCGGTGATCGCGCCCATGCCGTTTCCGGTCTTCACCACAGCCGCGGACGGCTTGCCGGCTTGCGCGAAGGCACCCGTCGCGATCGGCACGAGCAGCAGGATCGACGCGGCGCGCATGGAGTGTGTCAGCTTCATGATGTTTTCCTTTCGGGGTGGGTAAGTGTTCGGCGCCGCAACAGCATGTAGGCGGCGGGCAGGATGAACATGGACAGGAGCGGTGCGGTCAGCATTCCACCGATCATCGGGGCCGCGATCCGACTCATCACTTCCGACCCCGCACCATGGCCGATCAGTACGGGGAACAACCCGGCGACGATCACCGCGACGGTCATCGCCTTGGGCCGCACCCGCAACAGCGCGCCTTCCCGGATCGCCTCCGACACCTCATCCGCCGACGGCGATGGCCCTCGGTCGGCCAGCGCGTGTTTGAGGTAGATCAGCATAACGACGCCGAACTCCGCCGATACGCCGGCGAGCGCGATGAATCCGACGCCGGTCGCGACCGACTGCGCATAACCGAGCAGCCAAAGTGTCCAGATCCCGCCGGTCAGCGCGAAGGGCAGCGTGCCCATGATAAGCGCCGCCTCGTCGAGCCGTCCGAAGGTGAGGTAGAGCAGGAGGAAGATGATGGCGAGCGTCGCCGGCACGACGAGCATCAGCCGCGCCTCGGCGCGTTGCAGATACTCGAACTGCCCGGAATAGGCGATCGACACGCCCGGGCTGAGCCGAACATCCTTGGCGACCGCACGGCGCAGGTCCGCGACCGTGGAGGCCAGATCGCGCCCACGTACATCGACATAGACCCAGGTCGAGGGCCGGCCGTTCTCGGTCTTGAGCATCGGCGGACCTTCCGCGATCGACACCGATGCGACGGTGCCGAGCGTGATCTGCTGGCCCGATGCGGTCACGATCGGGAGGGTCCGCAATCCCTCCAGGCTGTCGCGCAGCTCGCGCGGGTAGCGTACGCTGATCGGGTAGCGGGCGAGGCCCTCGACCGTCTGGCCGATCGTCTCGCCCCCAATCGCGCCCGACACGATCTCCTGCACATCGGCGATATTGAGGCCATAGCGCCCCGCGGTCGCCCGATCGATGTCGACATCGACATAGCGGCCTCCGGTCAGCCGCTCGGCCAATGCCGAACTGACACCCGGCACGGTTCTGGCGACGCGCTCGATGCTGGCGGCGATCCGGTCCATCTCGGCGAGATTGGACCCCGACACCTTTACCCCGATCGGGCTCTTGATGCCGGTGGCCAGCATGTCGATGCGGTTGCGGATCGGAGGCACCCAGACATTTGTAAGGCCCGGCACGCGCACCGTGCGATCCAGCTCCTCGACCAGCTTCGCCGGCGTCATTCCGACGCGCCACTGATCGCGCGGTTTGAACTGGATGGTCGTCTCGAACATCTCGAGCGGGGCGGGGTCGGTCGCGGTCTCCGCGCGCCCGGCCTTGCCGAACACGGTCGCGACCTCGGGCACGGTCTTAATCAGCCGATCGGTACGCTGGAGCAGCGCCGATGCGCTCGCGGCCGAAAGCCCGGGCAGCGCGGACGGCATGTAGAGCAGGTCGCCCTCGTCCATCGTCGGGATGAACTCGCCGCCAAGCCGCGTCAGCGGCCATGCCGTCGTCGCCAGCACCAGGGCGGCGATGCCGATCGCCGCCCACGGTCGCGCCAGCACGCGGTCGAGCGCGGGACGGTAAGCGCGGGTGAGCGCGCGGTTGAGGAGATTGTCGTTCTCGGCCGGGATGCGTCCCCGGATCAGCCATCCCATCAGGACCGGCACGAGCGTCACCGACAGGATCGCCGCTGCCGCCATCGCATAGCTCTTGGTGAAGGCGAGCGGGGCGAACAGCCGTCCCTCCTGCGCTTCGAGCGTGAAGACCGGCACGAACGACAGGGTGATGATGACGAGGCTGAAAAACAGCGCCGGCCCAACCTCGGCTGCGGCCTCGGTAATGACGCGCCAGCGTTCCTCGCCTGCCAGGGCGGTATCCGGGTGCTCGTGCTCCCATCGTTCGATCCGCTTGTGCGCGTTTTCGATCATCACGATCGCGGCATCGACCATCGCGCCGATCGCGATGGCGATGCCGCCTAGCGACATAATGTTGGCGTTCACCCCCTGCACGCGCATGACGAGCAGGGCCGCCAGCACGCCCAAGGGCAGGGTGACGATCGCGACCAGCGCCGATCGGACGTGCCACAGGAACAGCCCGCAGATGATCGCGACGACGACGAACTCCTCGATCAGCTTGCCCGACAGGTTCTCCACCGCACGGTCGATCAACTGCGAGCGGTCATAAGTGGTGACGATCTCGACGCCGGGAGGAAGGCTCCCCTTCAATTCCGCCAGCTTGGTCCTGACAGCCTCGATCGTCTGGCGTGCGTTCTTGCCCTGGCGCAGGATGACGACGCCGCCCGCGACCTCGCCCTCGCCGTTCAGCTCGGCGATGCCGCGGCGCATCTCGGGGCCGATCTGGATCGAGGCGACGTCGCCCAAGGTGACGGGCACGCCGGCACCGGCGACCTTGAGCGGGATCGCGCGGAAATCGTCGACGCTGCGCAGGTAGCCGGACGCCCGGACCATATATTCGGCTTCGCCCAGCTCGAGAACGGACCCGCCGGCCTCCTGATTGGCGCGACGAATGGCATCGACGGCCTGGGTGTGGGTGACGCCGAACGCGGCGAGCCGCGTCGGGTCGAGCAGCACCTGATATTCCTTCACCATCCCGCCGATGCTCGCCACCTCGGCGACGCCGGGCAGTGTCTTCAGCTCGTAGCGCAGGAACCAGTCCTGCAAGGATCGGAGTTGCGACAGGTCGTGGCGTCCGGTGCGATCGACCAGGGCATATTCATAGACCCAGCCGACCCCCGTCGCATCGGGACCGAGCGCGGCCTGCGCGCCCTGGGGAAGACGTCCCTGCACCTGGCTCAGATACTCGAGCACGCGCGAGCGCGCCCAATAGAGGTCGGTGCCATCCTCGAAAAGGACGTAGACATAGCTGTCGCCGAAGAACGAATAGCCGCGCACGGTCTTCGCGCCGGGCACGGACAGCATCGTCGTGGTGAGCGGATACGTCACCTGGTTCTCGACGATCTGAGGGGCTTGGCCCGGCCAGCTCGTGCGGATGATGACCTGTGTGTCGGACAGGTCGGGGAGCGCATCGACGGGGGTCGCGCGCATTGCGAACACCCCGGCGATGGCAAGCGCGACGGCCGCCAGCACGACGAGGAAACGGTTCGCGACCGACCAGCGGATGATGGTTGCGATCATCGGCCGGCCTCGCGCGTCATGCGGCGCAGCGTCGGCCCGTCTGCGGGTTGATCGAAGCCGAAGCGGACCCGGTCGCCCTTGCGATACCCGCGCACCAGCGCGGGATCGGCAACGCGGAAGGTCATCGTCATAGCGGGCCAGCCGATCGCCGGAACGGGCTGGTGGGACAGGGTGACGCCGCTGCGGTCGATCGCCTCGATGCTGCCGACCGTCTCGTAGATCGGCGTGGCGGACTTCGGCGCCGGCTTTGTCGTGAGCCGCGTTTCGCCTCCGATCGGCCGCGCGTCGAGACCGGCAAGGCTTGCTTCGGAATCGATCAGGAACTGGCCCGACGCGACGACCTTCTCGCCTTCGGACAGGCCGGCGACGATCTCGGTCTTTCCGCCACCTTCCGCACCGATGCGGACCTCGGCCGGTCTGAACCGCCCGCCCGGCCCTGCCAGCATGACGAGCGTGCGCCGGCCGGTCCGGATGACGGCCTCGCTGGGAATGAGGAGCGCATCGCGGCTCCCCTGATCGAGCGCCACGCTGGCGAACATGCCGGGGCGCAAACGGCCGCCCCGATTGGACAGCTCGACGCGGATCGTCAGCGTGCGGCTCGCGGCGTCGGCCTGCGGCAAGATCGCGGCGATCCGGCCCCTGAAGCTTTCGCCCGGAAAAGCTGGCAGCGTGGCGGTGACGGTCGTGCCGATACGGAGCTTGCCGGCGATGGCCTCGGGGACGGCGGCATTCAACCACACGGTGTCGAGCCCGTTCACCTCCGCCAGTGTCTGCCCCTGCGAGACTGTCATGCCCTGCCGGACGCCGAGCGTCTTGATGACCCCGCCAACCGGCGTGCTGATCATCGTCACGCCTTTTGTCCGGCCGCTACGCTCGGCCGACGCGACAAGCCCGGCCGGCATTCCCAGCAGCAGCAGGCGCTGCCGGGCGGCGCGCGCGAGCGCGGCATCGCCGCTCCGCCGAACGGCAAGATATTCCGCCTGTGCGCCCGCCCATTCGGGCACCAGAATATCGGCGAGCGGCGCGCCGGCCGGCACGACGTCGCCCGGCGCGCGCGCATAGACACGCTGGACGAACCCGGCGCTGCGCGCCTGCACGATCGCGACGTTGCGGTCGTTGAACTCGATGCTGCCGGTCGCTGCGGCTGTATCAGACAGTGATCCGCGTTCGGCCGCGACGATCCGCGCGCCGAGCCGCTGGAGGCCGACCGCATCGATCGTGACGCCCGGAGCAGCGCTGCCGCCTCCGCCCTCGTCGGCATAGCGGGGGATCAGCTTCATCCCCATCGACGAGAGACCCGGCCCGTCGTGCCGCTCGGCGGGGATCATCGGATCGTACCAGTAGAGGATCTTCTTCTGCGCGGTCGGCGACACGGCGTCGTCGGCCGCGGGGGCCGTGCCAAGTCTGGCGATCCCGAACCCTGCGCCGCCGGCGACGACGGCGAGTAGGGCCGCGGCACCGAGCAGACGCGGTCGTGTGATGGCGATGCTGCTCATCGGTCCTCGCTCCCATAGGTGATGGTAAGGCGTACCGCGTCGCGCGCCACGTCGGCCTCGCGGTCGAGCGCGGTCAGCTCGGCGTCGGCCAGCGCCGTCTTGGTTTCGATCACGTCGAGCAGGCCCGCACGCCCCGCCGAATAGCTGGCGGTGTCCAGTTCGGAGCGCTGCCGCGCGAGCGGCAGGAGCACGTCACGCGCCCGCATCCACTGCGCGTGATGCATCACGTGATCGGCAAGTCCCGCCTCGAGGTCGGCCGCCAGCGCCCGGCGCGTATCTTCCCGCTCGGCTTCGGCCTGCGAGGCTGCCGCCTGTCGGGCAGCGATCCGCGGATCTTGCCGGGTGCGCGTGAACAGCGGCAAACTCATCGTCACGCCGGCCGAGACCATATCGCCGTAGCGCGGATCGCGACGCTGGTAGGCAACGTCGAACCCCCAATCCGGGCGCTTGTCAGCGCGGGCGGCGTCCACGTCAGCCTGCATCCGCCCCACGCTGGCATCGGCAGTCTGGATATCGGGGTGGCGCACCAAGGCGGCGCGCAGCCGGGCCGGCACGAGGTCGGGCGCGGGCACGTCGCCGGTCGCCTCGGGGGCCGGCACGCCGGTCCAGCGCGCCAGCATCGCCCGCGCCCGCCCGACGTCGGCGACGAGCGTGTCCCTGCGATCCTCCAGAGCGGCAATGGACTGATCTACCGCCAGGGTCTGGGCCGGGCGAGCCGATCCCGACGCGACCGCGCTGCGAGCTGTGGTCGGGAGGGTATGAAGCGTCGTCAGAACGCGATCCATCGCCGCAAGACGGCGTTGGGCATAGGCCAGCTCGATCCACGCGACGCCCGCGCCGAGGCGTATCCGGCGAAGCCGGGACGCTTGCGCAGCTTCGGCGGTCGTGATCGCGGCGCGCGCCTGTGCCTGAGCCGCGTGACGCTTCGCCAGATTGGGGATGTCCTGCTGCACGCCGATACGTGCCATCGTCATATTGTCGCCGCCCAAGGTGAAGGCGGGCGGCCCAGAGATGGGGTAGTTGTCGAGTCCGACCGACAGGCGCGGGTCGGGAAGACTGCCCGCCGCGCGGGCGTCGGCACCGGCAGCGTCGATCCCCGCGCGCGTGGCCGCGGCACCCGGCGAATTGGCGAGCGCTTGGCGGAGCGCCTGGTCATAGGTCAGCGGCCCCGCGTGCGCGGCGCTGGCGATGGCGGACAATGCCGCCACGACGAATAGCTTCATGTTGGTTTTCCGTTCTGGTCGAGGCCACGATCGGGTTGCGCCGGCCGCCACGAGGGCAACAGGCGTCAGAACCCTAACTCGGGTCGATCAGACGGTGGGCGGCTCCGGCTCGGGCGCGACCTCACGCCCGGCGAACATCGGGGCCGGCGGCCATGTAGCGGCGAGCTGCGCAACGCGCGCGCGCTCTGCGATCGGCCGTTCCGGGTCGAAGGTCATCGGGACGACGCATCCCATCTGCGCGATACACGCGAGCGTCAGCCCTTTGCAGGGACGCTCGGGCGAACGCTTGTGCGCGGATGCCATGTCCGGGCAATCCATGCCGCTGGGCATCGCATGAGTGGCGGCCACCTTCGGCGTGAATGCGGGCCCGGACGCATACGCCATCCCCTGACCGAACAGGCCGAGGAGTGCTCCCATCAGGAGCAACAGGGAAAGGCGGGTCTTCAACACGCGAATATTGTCAGCCGGTCAGCGTTACGTGTCAATGAAAGTGCCATCGAGGAAGCCTGACTTCCTGGAATCCCCGCCCTGCCGGGGAATAGGAGGATCGGCAGGGCGGGGGCAGCGCTCCCTTACTGCGGGCGCTTGCCGTGCTTGCGGAGCCACGCTTGCAGCTCGGCAATATCCTTTTCCTGCTTGGTGATCGTCATCTGCGCCATCTCGCGGGTCTGCGCGTCCTTGGCATCGCGCACCGCAACGCGCGACATGGCGATGGCGCCGCGGTGATGCTCGATCATCTTGCGGGTCCACATTTCGGCCGCGTCGCCCTCTTTTGCTGCCATCATCTTCTGATGCATGTCCATTTCGGCCTGAGCGTAGGGATTGCCGGCCATCATCTTGCCCATATCGGCGTGGTTCATCCCGCCCATTTGGCTATGATCCATTCCCTGCATGCCGCCTTGTTGCGCAAGAGCGGGCGTCGCGGCGAGCATTACGGCGGACGATATAATTAGAGTGCGCATTTCAGTCTTCCTTCCTATCGCTTCATCCTTGCGACGAAGCTCCGTGGTGATGGTGATGCTGGTCGGATTGTTGGTTTTGGCCGCCTTTCATCATGCGCAGCATGTCCGGGCCGCCGGTTGCGAGGAAGCGCCAGAGCAGCATCGCGGATAGGACAAGGCCGATGATGTTGAGCCAGGTCGTATAGTTCCAGCTCACGCCCTCGCTCATGAGTTGGGCCGAGCGCGTAGCCGGGACCAATCCAGCAAATCCGAACACGAACTCGACGACATAGGCGGCGCCGACCATTGCCGCATAGAATATCAGGGCGAGTACTGCCGCGGCTTTCAACCCGTAATAGCGACGATAGATATTCAAAATGGGGATGACGATCAGATCGCCGAAGATGAACGCGATCACACCGCCGAAGCTCGCTCCGCCATTCCAGAGCACCGCTGCCAGCGGCACGTTGCCGACCGAGCAGACGAACGTCACCACCGCGATCAGCGGGCCGATCAGCGGGCCGACGATCTTGGCGAGTGTCGGATTGTCGGCTGCGAATATGCTGGCCCAGAAGGTTTGCGGCACCCACGCCGCCACGGCGCCGGCGATCAGCAGGCCGAGCGCGATGTCGAACCACAGCGATGCCCAATCCATCCAGTAATAATGCGCGGTCGCGGTCAGCCCTTTGGCCGAAAACAGACGATCGCGCAGCGATCCGCCCTCGACGCTCATGTCCATCGCGGCGTGGCCTTCCATCTTGCCCGCAACGCCCTTGTCCGCCTGCTTTTTGGCTTGCTCGACCATCCGACGCCGGAAGAAGACCCGCATCAGCGCGACCATCATCACGATCATGACAAGGCCGCCCGCCCAGGTGCCCGCGGTAAACCGCCATCCCAGCAAGATCGCGAGGATCAAGCCCAGCTCCAGCACGAGGTTGGTCGAGGCGAACTGGAAAGCCATTGCCGCAGTGAAGTTCGCGTCCTTGCGGACCATCGAACGCGCGATCGCGACCGCGGCGTAGGAGCAGGAGGAGGATGCTGCGCCGAGCGCGGACGCCTTGATGATCGTGCCCGCCCGATCGTCAGGCAGCAGCTTGGCCATTTCCTTATGGCTGACGACCGCCTGAATCACCGCGGAAATGAGAAAGCCGAAGATCAGCGCCCACAGGATTCCCCAACCCATGATGCCTGCCATGCGAAGTGCTTTGATGATCGCTTCGCCCATATGCATCTTCAAGTCGCCGCTGACGGTCCGTTCCAATGGCCTCGGATGGCAGCCATCTTCTACCGTGTCGCCGAGCCCGTCTCCTTCATCTCAACGGATCGGTGCCAGCGTATTGATGCCGGTGCTCTCATCGGTTTCCGGTGCGGGCGGTGTTGCACCCTTGTCGCGGTAGGATGGAAGATCCGGCGTGCCGTTCGGCGTTGGGTGGGACTCCAGCCGCGCGATCATCCGCTTCATCTGGGCGATCTCACGCACCTGCGCGTCGATAATGCCGTCCGCCAGCTTTCGGACCTCGGGGTCTTTGATGTGCGCCCTCTCGCTGGTCATGATCGCGATCGAGTGATGGGGGATCATCGCTCGCATATAACTTACGTCGTCGACCGTCTCCTGGCTGCGCACCAGCCAGAGCGTCAACGCGAATACGACGATGCTACCGACGACAATGCCGACGTTGGTGCGCCTGTTTCTATACATGCCCCACATGAAGCCGAGCATGATGATCGCCATCGTCGCGCCCATCACGAACGCCATCCACATGCGCGTCTGGCTGTATTCGACATGGCTCAACGCATAGGTGTTGAGATACATCAGGCCATACATCACGACCGTCGACGTCGCGATCATCGCCGCGAAGCGGCCGTAGCCCATGCCCATCTTGCCCTGCTTGTCGTCCATCATGCGTTCCCCTGCTGGAATTGAATTAGCCCCCAGCAAAATCGCGGCGAGCGGTCGGCCGCCTCATTTCATCCCCGGCATATCCTTCATCATCGCGTCATGGTCGGCGGGCGCGCTGGCGACGAGCGCCTTGTATTGCTCGGGCGTCATGCCGGGGAGCTTGCGAACGAACGCGACCATATCCCAGATCAGCGGATCGGGATGTGTCCGGCCCCAAGCCGGCATCGCGCTGAGCTTCACCCCGTGTTTGATGATCCAGAATTGTTGCTCTGGCGACAAGTCCTGCGACTTCGCCAGCTCGGGCGCTTGCGGGTAGAGACCTTGGCTCATCTCCGATTTTTCGACACCCGGCCCGAGATGGCACCCCGAACACATTTCGGTGTAAAGCCCGGCGCCGGTCGAGACGCGCTGAGCCGATGCAAGGTCGGTCGGCGCCGTGATACCGCGAGCGTGCACGACGATCGATCGATCGCGCAACTTCTCCAGCAGCGAATAGACGACGGGCGTATGAGGCGCATCGGCCGCGATGTTATAGACACCGAGATAGATGAAGGCAGCGGCGCCCAGGCCAAGAACAAGCGCCAGGGCGGCGACGAAAGGCAGGCTGGGCAGATGCCGCTTGATCGCGGATCGGTTCGACGCGGAGTTCCTTTCCAGCATTCGTCAGAACCACACTCTCACGCCGGCAACGAAGCTCGTCGTGGTGGGGTCTTTGCCCTGCGCGCGCGTGAAGTCCGCGGTGCGCCCGGTCTGCGCCAAGTAGGAGACGCCGACATAGGGCGCGAACTGTCGCCGGATCTCGTAGCGGAGCCGAAGCCCCAGCTCGGCATCGGTCAGCCCTCGGCCGATACCGTTCTCGCGCACATCCTGCGCCGCCAGGTTGAACTCGACACGTGGCTGAAGGACGAGCCGCTGTGTGATACGCTGGTCGTAATAGCCTTCGAGGCGGCCGAGCAGGTCGCCCTTGGTCGACAGGAATAGCGCCCCCTCGACCTCGAACATGTAGGGAGCCAGCCCCTCGAAGCCGACCGTCGCGTAGGTGCGCTTGGGGGATGGCCCCAAGTCCTGACGGACGCCGCCCTGAAGGTTGAAATAGGGGCCGATAGCCCGGCTGTAGAGCGCCTGCACCTCGGCGCTCTCGATGCCCTCGCGGAACGCGCCTTCGCCTTCGGTCTTCAGCCACAGGCGGTTGATGTCGCCGCCGAACCACGCCTCGCCATCCCAGCGATAGCCGTCGCGGCCCTGTCGGGCCTGATATTCGGCAAGGTTGAACATCACCTGATAGAAGGGCTGACCGCCCTGCTCGAACATCATATCGCTGCGCGCCTTCGCCATTTCGGCAGGAGCGAACACGCGATCGGCATAATGGTCCATTGGCGGGGCAGGGGCGGGCGCATCACCGGCGGGCAGCGCCGTTCCGGTCTGCGCCATGCCCGGCATCGCCATCCCGTTCATGCCCGACATGCCTTGCATGTCATGGCCGCTCTGCTGCCCGGCAGGCATCGACATCCCCGACATCGACGAATGATCCATGCCCTGCATCGGCTGCGCAGCACCCTGAGCGGGTTGCTGACCGCTTGGGGGCATCTGCATGCCCGGCATGGCTTCCATGCCCTGCTGCGCCCCTTGCGCGGACTTGGTGGCGTTACCCGACATATCCATTCCCGGAATGGCGGAATGGTCCATCCCTTTCATGTCAGCCATCGGCGCGGTCGATCGTTTGGCTGGCGCCGCTCGATGCGCAGGGGCACGCTTGCTCTTGGCAGGCTGCTTCGCCTTTACGGCCGACTTCTTCGCGGGCATCGTCATTCCCGGCATGTTCATGCCCTGCATCGACTGCGCCGCGGCGGGACCGGCGACGGCGATCGTGGCGGTCGTCGCAAGGACGAGGGCGAAGCGGCTCATGCGGCTTCTCCACGCGGACGCACGCTTACGGTCCGCATCATGCCGGCGTGCATGTGATAGAGAAGATGGCAGTGGAACGCCCAATCGCCGACGGCATCGGCGGTCAGATCCCACGTCACCTTGCCGCCAGGCTGGACGATTACCGTGTGCTTGCGCGGGGCGTGGTCCCCGTGCCCCGTCACCAGTTCGAAGAAGTGACCGTGGATGTGGATCGGGTGGCCCATCATCGTGTCGTTGATGAGGTTGATCCGCACCCGCTCGCCTTCGAGGAAGGGGATCGGTTCATGCACGTCCGACATCTTTTCGCCGTCGAAGGACCACATGAACCGCTCCATATTGCCGGTCAGGTGGATATCGAGGCTGCGCGACGGCGCGCGCACGTCGGGATTGGGGGTCAGCGCCATCAGGTCGCGATAGACGAGCACCTTGTGCCCGACGTCCTCCAGGCCCTGACCGGGATAGTCGGTACGGTCCATCGGCATGGGCGAGATCGTTTGGACACCCGGTCCCTTCTTGACCTGGGGGGCTTTGGAGAAGTCGCGCATCTTCATCGACCCCATGTCCATCGCACCCATACCGCCTTGCTGGCTGCCCATCGCGCCATGATCCATGCCTGCCATCCCGCCGGCAGCCATTGCGCCGTGGTTCATGCTCGCATGATCCATCCCCGGCATCGCACTGCCGCCCTGCGCCATCCCGCTCATCGCCATCGCGCCGGTCGCCATGCCGGCGCCGGGCGTCGTGAGCTCGGCGGATGGGTTCTTTTCCGCGGTAGGATCGATGCCGCGGGACATGCCGCCCCCCGACATGTCCATGCCGCCCATCGACGACATGTCCATGCCCATGTCCTTCATCGAGGCGAGGGGGCGAGGCCGGAGCGCTGGAACCTCGGCCGCCATGCCCGCACGAGGCGCCAAAGTCGCGCGTGCGAGGCCAGATCGGTCGATCGCCTCGCCGACGAGCGTATAGGCACGGTTGTCGGTCGGGGTGACGATGGCATCGTAAGTCTCGGCAACCCCGATCTGGAACTCGTCCACCTCGACTGGCATTACGTTCTGACCGTCCGCCTGAACGATAATGAGCCGCAGGCCTGGGATGCGGACGTTGAAAGTCGTCATCGACGAAGCGTTAATGATGCGCAGCCGCACCCGCTGGCCCGGCGTGAACAGCGCGGTCCAGTTGTCCTTCGGGCCGTGCCCATTGACGAGATAGGTGTAGGCCGGGCCGGTCGCATCGGAAATATCGGTGGGGCTCATCCGCATCTTGCCCCAGTCGATCCGCTCCTTGAGCGTCTGATCCTTCCCCGCCAACAGCCCGGCAAGCGTTTGTTGCTGATAATTAAAATGGCCCGGATTGACCTTCATGTCGCGGAAGATAGCAGCGGGGCTGAGCTGGCTATGGTCGGAAAGCACGATGACGTGCTCGCGATCGAACTGCACCGGATCGGCTTCGGCCGGGTCGATCACGATCGGCCCATAATGTCCGAGCTGCTCCTGAAGCCCCGAATGGCTATGATACCAATAGGTGCCGTTCTGCTTGATCGGGAATTCATAGAGAAAGCTCGATCGCGCCTTGATGCCGGGAAACGAGATGCCGGGCACGCCGTCATATTGGGGCGGGACGAGCAAGCCATGCCAGTGGATTGAGCTATCCTCGTCGAGATCGTTGATGACGTTGAGGCGCACATTCTGGCCTTCACGCAGTCGGATCAGCGGCGCGGGGACGGTGCCGTTGATCCCGATCGCCTTGGATGGGCGACCATCGATCATCATCGTCTGGCGCGCGATCCGCAGCGTGATGTCGTTGCCGGTGATGGTCGGCAGGGGTGTCACAAGCCCCGCCGTATTGGTCTGCGCCCACGCCGGCATATAGGCGGACAGCGCGAGCCCACTTCCCGCCAAGGCGGCCCCGCGCAGCATCTGGCGACGGTCGATTATGCGGCTCATACGATCCTCAAGGCTCCAAAAAAGGCTGTCCCTCTAGCCTTGATACGCGGCGCGCTGCGCTTTCCCTCAGCGGTCTCGCAAATAATCCGCCAGCTTCGCACGCGCGCGATAGAGCCGTGTTTCGACGGCCTTTTCGCTGATAGACAGCACTGCTGCGGTCTCTGCCTGGCTGAGCCCCTCGATCGTGCAAAGCACTAATGGCTCCTTTAAATTTGTCGGTAAGGCCGAGATGGCTCGGGTCACGCGGTCCAGTTCCTGCCGATCACTCGCGGCATCGTCGACTGCCACTTGGTCGTCGGCGACCGCCTCTGCTTCGGTCCCGAGCGAAATGGTGCGTGAGAGGAAGCGGCGCACCGTCCGCTTGCGACCCCAGTCACGGCATTTGTTGATCGCGATCGTCGAGAGCCACGCGCGCATCGATCGCGCGCCGTCATAGCGACGGAGCGCCTGATGGGCTGCGACGAACGTCTCCTGCAGCAGATCCAGTGCCTCGTCAGGCTCGCCGACGCACGCCCGCACCATCCGGAATATCGGCTGGCGATAACGTCGCATGATCTCGGCAAAGGCGGCGTCACGACCGGCGATGCTGAGCGTCGCCAGCTCGCCGTCCGTAAGCGTGGTCCAGTCGAGGCTCATGCGCCCGACCTCAACGTGCGTCGTCGGTGAGCGCCTTCACCACGGCCTGATCGAACTGGCCGGTCTGATTGGGCCGCAAGAGCTGCCGCATCGCAAAAATGTGCGCCAGAGTCGCTTTCTGTAGCTCGCCCATGACGGCGTGGCTCCGATCGACCGCCGCTGCGACCCGCGGTCCGTTGCCATGCTCGGCTTCGATCGCTTCGGCGAGCCGGGCATTGTTGGCCTTCAACTCCAGCTCGAACGCGCGACGTTGGACGGCGAACCGCTGCTCCAAGGCCGCAAGGCGCGTCTCCTGATTGGCATCCAGTGCGAGCTTGTGATGGAGGACGTCGTGCAACTCTTCGCCGGGCTGTGCACGCGTCGGGAGCAGCGCACGCCCGACGAACACCCCGATGATCGCCGCAGCAAAGCATGCCAGAATGCCAAGAATCAGGCGGGTGCGGCCACTCATGGCGCGCCCAGCAATAGTGTCGAAGGCGCGAGTGGCGACACCGGCCCCAAGGGTGACAGCGACGCGGCGCTTGCCTCCTTTGCGGGCACCCCAGCGCCGACAACTCCCATGACGAGAGCCACGGCGATCGTCATGGCGCCGACACCCATGCCGACGCGCACGGCAGGCCGCACGGCGATGCGCGCCAGCACCCTTGCTTCAATTCCGTCGAGGCTCGCGGGCACAGGTGCATGCGCTAGCCTCGTTAATACTGCGTCGAGGTCGTCCATATCGTTCACTCCGCCCCTCTAGCATGGATTACGCAGGCGCGCCGCTGATCCCTCACGGTGGTGTTTGAGGGGTAGCCAATCGAGACGCGTAATGAAGGACAGGAACCCTCCTGTCGAAAGGCCTCCCCATGCGCCGCGTATCTGTTGTGACTGCCGCCGCCGCCCTCATCATGTTCGCCGGAACGGCGAACGCGCATCCCAAGCTCGTGTCGGCGACACCGGCCGCTAACGCAACGGTCGCAAAACCCGCGCGCATTCAGCTTCGCTTTAGCGAAAAGCTGGTATCCGCTTTCTCCAAGGCCGATCTCATTATGGCGGCGATGCCCGGAATGCCGGAGATGAAGATCGCGAGCACCGCAGCGCTCGCGGCCGACGGGCAAACCCTTGTCATCACTCCGAAGGCGCCGCTGTCTTCCGGTCGCTACAACGTCGCATGGCACGTCGTTTCGACGGACACGCACAAGGTTGCTGGAAACGACGCGTTCGCGGTGAAGTGAGGCGATGGACGACTGGTCGTTGATCGGTGTTCGCTTTGCGCTCTACCTGACGCTTGCGGCGTTGTTCGGCCTCTCTGCGTTCAGCCTCTATGGGTTGCGGACTTGCGAGCGTGGCGACGCGCTCGCGCTACGCCCTTGGTTGGTCGGCAGCGCAGGCTTGAGCCTGCTGCTCTCGACCACCTGGGTCGTACTGATGGCATCTTCGATGGCAGGCACGCCGACGTGGCCGATCGACCGTGAAGCGGTCGGGGCGCTGCTCACCGGCTCTGCGATCGGTGCGGCGTGGAAGCTGCGCATGATTATGCTGATCGTTGCAGCGCTCGCGGCTCTGATCGCCGGCGCGCGCGGCATCTGGCTGAGCGCCGTCGCGCTATGCTCTGCCGTGGCGCTCGCGACACTGGCATGGACCGGACATGGCGCGATGGACGAGGCGGCGATGGGCTGGATACACCTCATCGCCGACATCCTTCATCTGATCGCCTCGAGCGCGTGGGTGGGCGCGCTATTAGGACTAATCCTGCTCGTCTCACGGTCCGCCACGCGCGTCGATACGGCCCATCTGAGGCTCACGTACCGGGCGCTGCACGGCTTCGGCGCCATAGGGACGCTCGTGGTCGGGACGATCGTTATCACCGGACTCGTCAATGGCTGGATGCTGGTCGGGATCGGCAACGTCGCGATCCTCCCGACGACGCTCTATGGTCAGCTCCTGCTCTTCAAGCTGGCGTTGTTCGTCGCCATGCTGGGGCTCGCCTCCCTCAACCGCTTCCGGCTCACACCGGCATTCGAGCGGTCGATCGCCGACGACGATCATGGTCGCGCCCTAGATGCGCTGCGAACAAGCTTGGCTGTAGAGACGGCTTGTGTCGTCGCAATCTTGGGGATGGTCGCCTGGCTCGGGACGCTCGCGCCCCCTGCATCGGCAATGTGATGCGCAGCCGAGGAGCCGTTGCGGCCCTTGGCGTGCATGGCGGTCAAGCCTGATGGATCAGTCGATTCTGCTCGACGAAACGGGGAGAATGCTGGCCGTCGCCGGCCTGATCTGTGTGGTGCTGCTAGTACCGATGATGATCGTCGGGCTGATTGTCAGCATCATCCAGGCGGCGACGTCGATCAGCGAACAGACGCTGAGCTTCGTGCCGAAGCTGATCGCGCTCGGCGTATGTTTGGTGGTGTTCGGGGCGGCAGCGATAGAACTGCTGACGAAGTTCACGGCCGAGCTGTTCGCCGTAATCGCGAGCATGGGGCGCTAGCCCACCAAATAGGCCGCGCGGGCAGTCCGCCTGCCCGCGCGGGCACTGCTAGGCCGCCATCCGATCGCAAGCGTCGGCGCATTTACGGCACGCCGCTACGCAATCCTCCATGCCGTCGAGCGCTTCGCAGCTCGCGGCGCATGCCCGGCAAATCTCGGCGCACTCGCGGCAGATATGCACGTGATGCTCGGACTTTCGCGCCATGAAGTCGATCGCGACCGCGCAAATCTGCGCGCAGTCAGCCATGATCTTCATATGCTCCGGGGCCGCGTGCTGGCCGCCCATCTCAAGGCAATGGTTCATCGCCATGTGAAGACAGGTCACATGACATTCGTGGCAAGCGTCCATGCACGCCTTCATGTTGGGGTCGATCTGGTGCATCGGTCTATCTCCGTGTGAGCCCCCGCCTGCTCCTAGATACGCGAGCCGCGCGATCACCCCTTACCCCGATCTCCGTCGATCGGGGCGATGCTACATGGCCCATCGGCCGAACAGCGTCGCAACGATGATCCCCGCGCCAAGCATGAGGAGCGTCAGCACCGTCATCGCGACGATCTGCGGCGCGGTTACGCGCGCGCCCGTTGCCATGCCGCTCATCCCCGCCATCGCGTCATGCCCCATGTCCGGCATCGGCGTCGCCGACTGCCGGTCCGCGCCGACCTCATGCCCGCCATGCCCGAGCGCCCGTACCGTGCCCATGCCGTGCTTCAACTGGACGCCGACCAACCAAAGGTTGATCGGATAGGCGACGGCGAAGCCGACGAGCGTCGCCAGCGACATGACGCCCCAAAAGCGAAGCGAGTTGGCGTGCATCGCGGCCATGTCCTGGCTCATCAACACCACCATCGTCGGGATCATCCCGGCCATGACGGCATTCATCGAAAGCCATTCGGGGATGAACGACATGCGGAGCGCGCCCCAATAGGAGCCACCCGCCATGTCTCGCATGAACAGCGCCTGGAATATCAACAGCCCGAAAGCGAAGCCGAATGCATATTCCGCGATTACGTCCTGCCACATCGGGAGACCGAGCGCCGTGGTAATCGCGGCTGCGGCGATAACGCCAGTCGCGTCGCCAGCCATGCAATGGATGGCCGAGCCGAACGCCTGCTTCCATAGCGGTCGAACGAAATCCTCATGGCGCTCGTTCGCCGGCTCCTGACAGGACAGTACATAGGCCGCGGCCATGATCGGGCCGCCATAGAGCGTGACCAGCAGCCACCCCCACTTCATCACCCGCAACTCGGGGTTGCGGGTGAAGGCATCACACGCGACGTAGGCGACCGAGATCGCGGTCAGCACGAACCACCCAATCAGCACGGCGTCGAGCCAGGGGGCGGGGGAAGGCATCGTCACGGCAGCTCTCCTCTACTGCTAAAGGATACGCGGCTCCCGGTGCCAACCCTCGCGCGTGTCGTGTCAGGCGAGCTTGCTGGATACCGCCTTGATCGCTTTCAGCCCCGATCCGAACCGGGCGATAGCCTCGCGGTTCTTCTCCAGCTCGCCATAAGGGAGATAGGATATGTCGAGGTCGGCGACGCGGCTGAACGCGGGCCGCTGTAACTGCGCGCGAACGTCCGCCTCGCGCGCGTCGGGCGCGACAAGGAACAGCCCCGCGGTGGCGTGAAGGTCACTGCCGCTCAAGGCCAGGTCAAGCATCCTGACGATGCCAGAATAGATCGATGTCGAATGCTCCACCTCGAACGCCGCTGCGACGTGATCGCCAGCCTTCTGAAGCCACAGCACGTCGATCAGGCGGATCGAGTCCGCGCCTTTCGAGGTCGCGATCGTATCGGGCAGGCGTTCAAGGCATCCTGCGCCCAAAGGCAATCCATTGAACGCGCGGCTTCGATCGTTCGCGGCGATCCACACGTCATAACCGAGTGCCGACCCTAAATCGCGAAGCCATGCCTGGATTTCAGTGTGGGTGCGCTCGTTCTCGCCCTCGCGCTGCGCGGCCTTGCTGAGCGTGCGCGCCTCCTCGCGTGCTGCCTCAAGCCGCTGCTCCCAGCTCGCCAGCGTCGCGCCGCTCACGTCCAAGGGCGGGGCCGGGTAACGATCGGAGCCGATGTCGAACAACAGCCCGCCGATCGCGCCCAGATCGTTCGATAGCAGGTCGCGGAAGCGGTCGTTGAGGTCGAGGATGCCGCTTCGCATGGCCAGGAAGTGCTCCCAGCTTCCCAGCTTCACGTTCGCGCCGGTGAGCGCGTTGTAGCCCTTGACGATCGCGGTGTTGAAGGGCGGCACCAGCGTCGGGTGAAGGAAGTAGAGGAGGTTGGCGACGGCCGGACCCAACCCCTTGATCTTCAAACGGTCGATCGCGTGGATATGCGCGATGATCTCTTCGGCGGTGTCGCAACACGAACAGGCGTCGAGCAAGCGACCGAACGCCCGCTGATTGTCAGGACTCTCGTAAATGTCGGGAATGCGGAGTTTTGGTTTCCAGAGAAACGCATGGTCAGCGCCCTTGAAGATTTGCCGCTGCTCTGCGACGGAATGAACGACGGTCTCGAGCGATGATCCTCGATAGGCGACGCCGAACGTGCCGCGCTCGATCTCCGCCACCACCTGGCCAATCCCGCGTCGGATCGAGCGAAAATTCTTCAATCGCTCGTCCCACAGAAACCAGCTCCGGTAGGTAGCGCCAGGATCATCGCGCCAGCGGGCGATTAAGCGGCGAACCAGGCCGTCATGGTCGGTGCCGGTTGAAAGACTGTCGATCTGCGTTGCCATATGTCCCCGATTGCCCCCGGCCCGCGTTGGCGGGCTAGGCGATAGACCTAAGCTGCGGCGCTTATGGCGTCGAGGGTGTAGAGCTGGCCCCCGCAAAATGAGGGCAACGCCGCTCCCGCGCGTAGATTCAACATACACGCCCGCGGTGCCAATAGGGTCTTGACCCTGACACGGTGTCAGACCCTACATGCTCTCGGGTCGAAGGAGTTTCGCCATGACCGACCCTCAATTTCAATCTCAAGCCGGGGGTTGCGGCTGCTCGAAGCCTGCGACTGAGCCGGTCGCCGCGCCGTCGTCCTGTTGCGGGGGAGGCACGGTCGATCCGGCAACAGTCGAACACGAACACCATCATCCCGCCAAGTCGGGCGGCTGCTGTTCGGCCAGTAAAAAGAGCGACGCCGCAGCGACGGTAGTTGACCCGGTGTGCGGGATGACGGTCGATCCGGCGACGACGGCGCACCATGCCGAACACGCCGGCACCGAATATCATTTTTGCAGCGCCGGGTGCCGGACCAAGTTCGTCGCCAACCCGGGCGCCTATGTCGGGGACAAGCCGAAACCTGAGCCGATGGCGACGCCCGGGGCGATATGGACGTGTCCGATGCACCCCCAAGTCCGCCAGGAAGGGCCGGGAACGTGCCCGATCTGCGGCATGGCGCTAGAGCCTGAAGAACCCTCACTCGACGATACCCCCAACCCCGAGCTGGTCGATTTCACGCGCCGGCTGTGGGTGGCGGGAGCGCTCACGGTTCCGCTGCTGATCGTCTCCATGTTCGCCGAAATGACGGGCTTGCATGTGGTCGGTCCTGCGGCCTCGCCGTGGGTCCAGCTCGCGCTTACCGCGCCGATCGTGCTGTGGGCGGGCTGGCCGTTTTTCGAGCGGGGATGGACATCGATCCGCACTCGCCACCTCAATATGTTCACGCTGATCGCGATCGGGGTCGGCGCGGCGTTCCTCTACAGTCTGGTCGCGACACTCGCGCCGGGCATCTTTTCCGCGACGTTCCGAATGCACGGCGGCATGGTCCCGGTCTATTACGAAGCTGCCGGCGTCGTGGTGACATTGGTCCTGCTCGGGCAAGTGCTCGAACTGCGCGCCAGGGCGGCGACAGGGCGCGCGATCCGCGCTCTGATGGATCTTGCCCCCAAGACTGCGCGACGCTTGCGGTCTGACGGCTCTGAGGAAGAGGTCGGCTTGGCCGAAGTCGCTGCCGGCGATCGACTGCGAGTTCGCCCCGGCGAGGCGATCCCGGTCGACGGCGTGGTGGTCGAAGGCCGCTCGTCGGTCGACGAATCCATGCTCACCGGCGAGCCCGCGCCTGTCCTAAAAGAGGTCGAGGCGGCCGTCACCGGAGGCACCGTCAACGGCACGGGCAGCCTGGTCATGGAAGCCCAAGCGGTTGGCTCGGATACGATGCTGGCGCGCATCGTCCGTATGGTCGCCGAAGCGCAGCGCAGCCGCGCGCCGATTCAGGCGGTCGCCGACCGGGTGTCGGGCTGGTTCGTGCCGCTCGTCGTGCTCATCTCAATCGCGACGTTCATTACCTGGTCGCTGATCGGTCCAGAGCCGCGCATGGGCCACGCCATCCTGAATGCCATTGCCGTCCTGGTCATCGCCTGCCCGTGTGCGCTTGGGCTCGCCACCCCTATGTCGATCATGGTCGGCACGGGGCGGGGCGCGTACGCCGGCGTGCTGGTCAAGAACGCAGAAGCGCTACAGGCCTTGGAAAAGGTCGATACCCTCGTCATCGACAAAACTGGTACGCTTACCGACGGCAAGCCTACGTTGGTTGGGATCGAGACAGTGAGCGGCTTTGACGAGAACGACATGCTGGCACTCGCCGCGTCCGTTGAAGCTCAATCCGAACATCCCCTGGCGCACGGCATTATCAACGGCGCTAAAGGGCGCGGGCTGCCAATCGACGACGTCACGGAGTTCGAATCGCAGACGGGCCTCGGTGTCAGCGCCGTCGTTGATCGCCGTAAGGTTGTGATCGGCAACGCCGCGCAGATGAAACGCGTCGGGGCTGATCCAGCGCCACTCGACGCCGCAGCAGATCGTCACCGTACCGAAGGTGCGGGCGTCATCCTGATCGCGATCGACGGCACGCTCGCGGGTCTGCTTGCGGTCGCCGATCCCGTGCGCGCTTCTGCGCGGGACGCCATTGCGGCGCTTCGCGCGGAAGGGCTACGGGTCGTTATGCTTACCGGTGACAACCGCGGTACGGCCGATGCCGTCGCTCGCGCCGTCGGTGGACTGGACGACGTGCATGCCGATCTTCGGCCAGAAGACAAAGCGCGCATTATCGGCGAGCTAAAAGCGAGCGGCGCAAAGGTCGCGATGGCGGGCGACGGGATCAACGACGCCCCGGCGCTCGCCGCTGCCGATGTCGGGCTGGCGATGGGAACTGGTACGGACGTCGCGATCGAAAGCGCCGGCATGACGCTCACGCGCGGTGATCTCTTGGCGATCGTGCGGGCGCGCAAGCTAGCCCGCGCGACGATGCGCAATATTCGCCAGAACCTGTTCTTCTCGTTCCTATTCAATGGGATTGGCGTGCCAGTCGCAGCCGGGATACTTTATCCGGTTGCGGGCATTCTGCTGTCGCCGATGCTGGCAGGTGCGGCCATGGCGCTTTCGTCCTTTACTGTCGTGCTGAACGCGCTGCGCTTGAACGCGGTAAAATTGTGAACATCGGGGCGGCGTCGGATGCCAGCGGCGTCTCCCAGCGCATGATCCGCCATTATGAAAAGATCAATCTGGTGCCCCCGCCGCCCCGGCGCGGGACCTACCGCGACTATTCCGACGCCGACGTTCACCGGCTGCGGTTCATCGCGAACGCGCGCGACCTGGGTTTCCCGATTGAGGAGATCCGGTCGCTTCTCGGCCTTTGGTCAGATCGAGACCGGTCCAGCGCAGACGTGAAGGCCCTTGTGGAAGCGCGCGTGGCCGAATTGGGACGCAAAGTGAATGGGCTCGAGGAAATTCGCCAATCACTAATCGTTCTAGCTCAGGGTTGTCACAGTGACGATCGGCCTGATTGTCCGATTATTGAGCGCTTAGCGCAGTAGGCCAACGGACCACGGCGCTCTTACTTATCGGGGCAACACTGCATTTTATTGTCCGATCGTTCAGTCGGACAGTATGCGGAGTATCAAGTACCGAGACGAGGTGGGTTACTCCGTTCCTCTAGGCGGCAGCAAAACGTGGTGAATACGAAGACGACGCGCACATTCTGGCCGCCTGCCAAAACTCCTCACCAATCCTATAAATTTCTCGGACGAAGAAGGGCGTGCTCGCAAAGGCGATGTCGCCTGCAGTCGCCCGTGAACGAGCGATGCTCGACCCGTTGCTTGTTATAGACACTGCATCCACGGCCAACGCGAACATGCTGACAGTCAACACGTTATGCGCGAGCCAGAATGGGGCGGCGATCAGGAACCAGAGTTTCATTCGATATGTCGATCCCTGAACCCGCGCTAGCGTGCCCAGAATACATCCGATGCTTGCCAATACAGTTGGAATTCCACTCCAGGTCCAGGCGGCGACCAACCCCAGGCACGAAAGCGATACGGCACAGACACAAATTACGACGCGGCGATCCCGCACGAGCGATGCCGTCAGAAGCTGGGCGATAGCGATGATGCAAGATGCCGCCGCGGTCGACGTGCCGCTGAGCGCAAAATACACTGCAAACGCTGCTGCCCCAGCGCATTGCACAGCGACTGCGCTTTGGTAGGTGCGCAATCGGGGCCAGACGATAACGGCCGCGACCCCAAGACTGCCGAAGAGGGCAGGGCCGATGCCGGATGCGGATGCTGAAGCAGCGATACCGGCAATCATCGCGACCTCTTGCAAGCGACGGATGGGCAAAGATTTACCCCATCAAGGTTAACACCCCGTTATTTACGGTCGCTGTGAGGGGTAGGCGCCTGTGACACGTAAAAATGTAGGACGTACGAAAGCTCCGCCTGCGAGGAAAATGTCTTGATGAATGCCGTTGCGGTCGCCTCGTTATTGTCCGATGAAATTGCAGATTGTATCATCGTGGGTGGCGGTCCTGCTGGCCTGAGCGCAGCGATCTATCTCGCGCGATTTCTGCGGCGATGTGTCGTCATCGATGCGGGGGGCAGACGCGCTCAGTCAATCCCACGGTCACACAATCTGCCCGGATTTCCGGGAGGGATTGGCGGCGTAGAATTGCTGGCCGGCATGGCGCGGCAAGCTGAATCCTTGGTGCGATCATCAGCCACGGCAAGGTCGATCGCCTCGCGAAAACAGAGAATGGATTCTCCGTCACGATAGGCAGATCGACGCTCGAGACGCGAACCGTGATCTTGGCGACCGGCGTGTCCAACCACCGGCCGACAATGCCCCCCAAAAATGCACGACGAGGCCTTGGCACGCGCCCTGCTCCGCTATTGCCCGATATGCGACGGCTATGAGGCGAAGGGTATGAATATCGCTGTCCTGGGATGTGATAGCCACGGCGCTGCTGAAGCTGAGTTTTTCCGGCCCTACGGTGCCCGGGTAATGCTTTTAGCGCAGCGCTTGCCCGAACTGGATTGGCCAGCTGAGGCAAGGCTGAACCGATTGGGGATCGAGATCATCAAGGACGCGGTTAACGACTTTCGCGTCGCTGGAGATCAGGTCATCGTTACATTGCGTGAGGGCCGGGAATTACCATTCGATACTCTGTACCCGGCGCTTGGCTCGTCACCGCACGCCCAGCTTGCAACTGACCTCGGTGCGAAAATCAGCGATCAAGGTTGTATTCTGACCGACGCGCATCAGCAGACTTCCGTGGCAGGACTATACGCAGTCGGCGATGTGGTCGAGGGTCTTGATCAGATCAGCGTCGCGACAGGGCAGGCGGCGCAAGCGGCAACAGCGATCCATAATCGTCTTCGTGAGCGAGAGTAGATATTTGGCTCCGGCGCTGTTCACTTTTGCATCTAGCGCCTTGGCCTGAGGCTGGCAGGCCGGCGTAACGCTTTCCATCGGTCGCTAAACAGGCGCCTAGGCTCATTGTAACTACTGTAATGCCAAGACTCTAAAGTTTATCGCCAATTATTTCTGATGATAAAGCGTCGATCAACCGACAGTCAGCGATCGTCGTGGCGTCACACCGCCCCCATTCTACAATATTTTGACGCAGCGCCTGCAAGTCGGCGAGTTTGCGATCGATCTCGGCTACATGCAGCACAGCCATTTCGTCTACGCCATCGCACGATCCGCATGGATCGTTTGCCAAACGCAGCAGGTCGCGGACCTGATCGAGCGTGAAGCCTAGATCTCGCGAACGCTTGATGAAGTGGAGACGTTCGAGATGAGTCCTATCATACAAGCGATAGTTTCCGCCGCTACGGATTGGGGCCGCAACCAGCCCCTCGGCCTCGTAGAAGCGGACCGTTTCAACCTTCAATCCGGTTCGCCTAGCGACTTCACCAATTTTCATGACGCCCCTTGACCCTCTAGTAGGATGAGGGTTGATATAGGAAGTCCGACACGCGAATCGAGTGACATGATGGCGGACGACTGCTGTTCTAGAAAAGGCGACACGATCGCGCAGCTCGGCCGCAAGGCCGATCAGCGGCGCGTGCTGATCGCCGTCATGGTCATCAACTTCGTCATGTTCGTCGCCGAGTTCGGCGGGGGTGTATTCGCGCGGTCGTCGGCGCTGATGGCGGACTCAGTCGACATGCTCGGCGATGCCGTTGTCTATGCGCTCAGCCTCTATGCTCTAAGCCGCGGCCCCCGCTGGGAAGCGGGGGCCGCGCTCGCCAAGGGCGGCATCATCCTCGTGTTCGGCATCGCAGTCGTTTTCGAGATCGTCGACAAGCTGGTCAACGGCGTACCGCCTTCATCCTCGCTGATGCTGGCGTTCGGCAGCGCCGCGCTCGTCGCCAACCTGACGTGCCTCGCGATGCTGTGGCGGGTTCGGTCGGAGAACGTGAATATGTCCAGCACGTTCGAATGTTCGCGCAACGACGTGGCGTCCAATGTCGGTGTGATGATTGCGGCTGGGCTGGTCGCGATAACCGGCGCGGCGTGGCCGGACATAGCGGTGGGCGGCGTCATTGCCCTTATCTTTCTGCGATCGGCATGGCGTGTTCTCGCCGAAGCGATCCCGGCATGGCGCGAGGCCCGGCCGGTCGCGCCGGAAGTCTTGCGATGATCGTTGCATTGGATCGCGCGATCGCCGTGCCTATCCCCACATCGGCATTACTGCTACGGATCATATCGTGCGACGCCTGCTGAACATCCTTGCCTGCCTGGTGCTCGTCTGCTCCCTTGGAGCGACGGCGACGGCGCACGCGCTGGAACGGCCGGATGCCAGCATCAGTACGACCGAGACGCGTGGCGAACAAATTGCCGAGGGTCATACGCCCGGAGACGCCGACGAAGTGCCCGCTGACGGCGACAAGGGCTATCCGCACCATCATGGCGGGTGCCACGGCGATCATATCGCGGCACCGGTCAAGATCGCCAGCACGGCCCTGACGCGCGATCTTCGCCTTGCCCCCATCTCCGCGGGCCGATCGATGCGTCCGCTGTCGACTGCCGATCCCGCGCTGAGGCCTCCGCAAGCCTGACGACCCGCTGACCCCGCCGGCTGCTGCCGCCCGGGGCGAACGAGGTTCGTCAGGAGACATCATCGATGCATCGTACCATCGCGGCCTTCATGGTCGCGGCGTTCTTGGCCGGTACGGCCGAGGCGCAAACATCACCGCCGCCCGGTATCCCGGCGGCGACCACGTCGTCACAGGCGATGCCTGCCTTTTCGCTCGACGCCGCCCTTGGCACTGCCGGTGTGCCTTCGGCTGCCGGTACGCCGGCGACACGCACCACCACCGGCGGGGCGTCCGGTTCTGGCGGCAGCACGCAAACAGCGCTGCCTTCGATCGGCGCGGCGACCGCGAACGTCGCGGCCGCGACCGCGGCGCGGCGGGTCGCGGGGCTCCGCCCCAATCCCGAGTTGCAGACGCAGGTAGAGAATATCGGCGGCAGCGGTGCTTACAGGGGCGTGCGCAGTTCGGAGACGACCGTCGGCGTGGCGCTCCCGCTGGAACTGGGCGGCAAGCGCCCCGCACGTGTCGCCTTGGCCAATGCCCGACTGACCCGCGCTCAGATTCAGGCCGAGATCGCGCGGGCCGATCTGCGCCTGCGAGTGACCCAGCTATACATCGAAGCGGCTGCGGCCGAGCGTCGTTCGGAAGTGCTCGCCGAGCAGGCGGGGATCGCCAATAACGCCTTCCGTGTGTCGAGTGAGCGCGTGAAGGCTGGCGACGTCGGCCCGATCGAGCAGCAGCGCGCCGATGTGCTGCGCATCAATGCACAGGTGGCGGCCGATAGCGCAACCCGGCAGGCACAGGCGGCGCGCGCCAATCTTGAGACGTTGCTCAATGCACCCGTAACGGGACCGCTCGACCGCGCGTGGTTCGAGCGGATCGATGGCTATGGACCGCCGCGCCCCCTCGATGTCGAAGGGACGCTGGCGCTCGTTGCCGCACAGGCCGACGTCCGCACCGCAGATGCACAGGTTCGCGTAGCGCGGTCGTTGCGGGTTCCGGACCTGACAGTCAGCGCGTTCGCCCGGCGACTGGCTGCGACCAACGACACCGCAGCCGTGGTCGGCCTGTCGATCCCGATCCCGCTGTTCAACAACGGTAACGCTTTCGTCGCCCAGTCGCAGGCCGAACAGACCCAGGCGCTGGCGCTGCGCAGCCTGGCGATCGTCGATACGCGTCAACAGATCGCCAGCGCGCAGACCGAAGTGGCGAATGCTGCCGCGACGGCACGGGCGGCGGGTGGTCCTGGCCTGGCCGCGGCACAGGAAGCCGCCCGCATCGCGCGGATCGGCTGGAGCCAGGGCAAATTCGATCAGATCGCGCTACTCGATGCCGAGCGCACGCTTTCACAGACCCGCCAGACCTACGTCGATGCGCTCGCCGCGTATCACGACGCGCAGGCGCGGCTCGACCGGCTCACTACGCCGGCACCCACCATTTCCGGAGATGATCGATGATCCAGGACAAGCGCCTGTTAGGTGGTGCCGCGGCCGTTGCACTGGTCGCCGCACTCGGCGGCTTCGGCGTTGCGCGCTGCACCGCAGACAAACCCGCCACGACGGAAGCGGCAAACGGTAATGCCGCTGCCCCCACACCGGAGGAGAAGGCTCCCGACACGGTGGCGATGACGGCGCAGGCGGTCGAGCAAGCCGGGATTGCGACAGAGACGATCAATCCCGGCGGGCTCGGCGCGGAGATCGTCGCGCAGGCGACCGTCAGCGCATCGCCGCAGGGCGAGGCGATCGTCAACGCCCGCGCCGCAGGAGCGGTGACGCGGCTGATGAAGCGGCTCGGTGATCCGGTGCGCGCCGGCGAGACGCTGGCGATCGTGGAGAGCCGCGACGCAGCCCAGATCGCGGCCGATCGCAGCGCCGCGGCTGCAAAGTCGACGCTGGCGCAGAAGGCGCTCGCGCGCGAAAGCTATCTCTATCGCCAGAAAGTGTCGGCGCGTGTCGAGCTGGAGCAGGCACAGGCGGAAGCCGCGTCGGCTGCGGCCGAAGCGCGGCGCGCGAGCGTCGCGGCTGGGGCCGCTAGGATCACGTCCGATGGGCGCGGCGTGCTCGTGTCGAGCCCGATTTCGGGCCGCGTCACCTCGGAGAATGTCAGCCTGGGCGCCTTCGTCCAGCCCGAGACCGAACTGATGCGTGTTGCCGATGCGTCGAAGATCCAGGTTGAGGCGGCGGTCGGTCCGACCGATGCACAGCGGCTCGCGCCGGGCGACCGGGCGATCATCGAGTTGCCCGACGGACGGACGGTCGAGGCGCGGGTGCGCGCCGTCACCCCGGGCCTTGCCAACGACACGCGCTCGGCGACCGCGGTCCTCGATGTGACGGGTACGCTGCAACCGGGTCTTGCGGTGCGGGTACGGCTGCTGCCGAGCCGTGGCGGCACCTCCAATGCGATCGTGGTTCCGGAGGATGCGGTTCAGACGCTCGAAGGGCGCGACATCGTGTTCGTGCGGACCGCGAAGGGCTTTCGCGCACAGACCATCACGATCGGACAGCGCAGCAATGGCCGCGTCGAAATCCTGAAGGGTCTCGCGGCCGGAAGCCAGGTCGCCACGAAGAACGCATTCCTGCTCAAGGCCGAACTCGGCAAGGGCGCGGGCGAGGAAGAATAGACCATGATAGCCAACCTCATGGCGCTCTCCGTCCGCGCCCGCTGGACGGTCCTCGCATTGTTCCTCGTCATCGCCGGACTCGGCGTATGGCAGCTTACCAAGCTGCCGATCGACGCGGTGCCCGACATCACCACCAAGCAGGTCCAGATCAACACGGTCGATCCGCGGCTGTCGCCGGTCGAAATCGAGAAGCTCGTCACTTATCCGGTCGAAATCTCGCTCGCCGGCATTCCGGGGCTGGAGACGACACGCTCCATCTCACGCAATGGTTTCAGCCAGGTCAGCGCGATCTTCACCGACAGTACCGACCTTTATTTTGCGCGCCAGCAGGTCGGCGAACGCCTGCGCCAGGCGATGGAGAACCTGCCCGACGGCGTACAGCCGCAAATCGGACCGGTCACAACCGGCCTCGGCGAGATCGTCATGTATACGGTCGGCTACGCCAATCCGGACGGGAAGGGCGCGAAGAAGGTCGCGGGGCAACCCGGCTGGCAAGCCGATGGCAGTTATCTGACGCCGGAAGGCGAGCGGCTCACCGATCCCGTGGAGAAGGCGGGCTACCTGCGCACCGTGCAGGACTGGATCATTAGTCCGCAGCTCAAATCGGTGAGCGGCGTCGCCGGCGTGGACTCGATCGGTGGGTTTGCCAAAACGTTCGTGGTGGAGCCTGATCCGACCAAGCTCGCGAGCTTCGGCATCTCCTACAGCGAGCTGGGGCAGGCGCTCGAAAACGCCAACCTCGCGGTCGGTGCCAATTATTACAACAAGGGCGGCGAAGCCTATCTCGTGCGCGTCGACTCTCGCGTGCGGACGGTCGACGAAATCCGCAACGCCGTCGCCGCGACGCGGGGCGGCACGCCGATCACGATCGGCCAGATCGCCAACGTCCGCATTGGTGGCGATCTGCGCACCGGCGGTGGAAGCATGAACGGCCAGGAAGCGGTCATCGGCACGGTGCTGATGCTGATCGGCCAGAACAGCCGCATCGTCGCCGAACAGGCGTCGACCAAGCTGGATCAGGTGGCGAAGACGCTGCCGCCCGGCATTCAGGTCAAGGTCGTCCTCAATCGCGCAAAGCTCGTCGGCGCCACGGTGGCGACGGTCCAGCGCAACCTTACCGAAGGCGCCATCCTGGTGGCCGCGGCGCTGTTCCTGCTGCTCGGCAACTGGCGCGCCGCGGTGATCGCGGTGCTGGTGATCCCGTTCTCGTTCCTGATGATGGCGATGGGGATGAACGCCTTCAACGTCCCCGGCAACCTCATGAGTCTGGGGGCGCTCGACTTCGGTCTGATCGTCGATGGTGCGGTGATCATCATCGAGAACTGCCTCGCCAGGCTGGCGCATCGACAGGAACATGAAGGTCGGCTGCTGGCGCTGAGGGAGAGGCTCGAGGAGACGATGCGGGCCGCGCAGGAGATGATCAAGCCGACCGTTTTCGGTCAGGCAATCATCCTGCTCGCGTTCGCGCCGCTGCTGACGTTTACAGGCACCGAAGGCAAGACGTTCTCGCCGATGGCGATCACGATCATGCTGGCGCTGGTAGCAGCGTTCGTCCTGGCGATCACGCTAGTGCCGGCGCTGGTCGCCATCCTGATCCGGGGCAAGGTCGCGGAGAAGGATGTGTGGCTGATCCGCAAGTCCAAGGAACGCTACCTGCCGCTGCTCGACAAGGCGATTGCGAAGCCGTGGCCATTCATCCTCGGTGGTCTGGCGTTCTTCCTCGCGGCGATCCCGGCGTTCGGGCTGCTCGGTTCGGAGTTTATCCCCCAGCTCGACGAAAAAAACCTCGCCTTTGCATCGACACGCGTTCCATCGGTGAGCCTCGAACAATCGCTTGTCATGGAACGCAAGGTTGAAGAGGCGATTACGAAGATCCCTGAAGTCGAGTTGATGTTTTCAAAGACCGGCACCGCCGAAGTTGCGACCGACCCGATGCCGCCCAATGTTTCGGACGGTTTCGTTATTTTGAAGCCGAGCGAGGAGTGGGCTGACGGCACCACCAAGGCTGACGTGATCGCCAAAATCCAGAAGGCGACCGGCGGTCTGCTCGGCAACCTCTACGAGGTCAGCCAGCCGATCCAGCTCCGCTTCAACGAGCTGATCGCAGGCGTGCGCGGCGACGTTGCGATCAAGCTTTATGGCGATGATCTCGACAAGATGTCGCAGACCGCGAACGAGATGGTCCGGGTCCTGCAGGGCATCCCGGGCGCCGCCAGCGTCAAGGCCGATCAGGTAGGCGGCGCGCCGACGCTCGACGTGAAGCTCGACCGGGCGGCCATCGCCCGGCTTGGCCTCACGGTCCGCGATGTGTCGGACACGATCGCAGCGGGGCTCGGCGGGCGTGAATCGGGATTGGTATACGAGGGCGATCGCCGGTTCGATGTCACCGTTCGCGTCCCCGATGCAACCCGCACCAACCTCGACGACATCCGTTCGCTGCCGGTGCTGCTGCCGGAAGTCGAGGGACGACCACGGGCACAGGTGCCGCTCGCACAGGTCGCGCAAATCCAACTGACGGAAGGACTGAACCAGATCAGTCGTGAGAACGGCAAGCGTCGCGTCGTCGTCCAGGTCAACCTGGGCGGGCGCGATGCCGGATCATTCGTAGCGGAAGCGCAGGCGAAGATCGCGCAGGTCAAGTTGCCGGCGGGATACTACCTCGAATGGGGTGGTCAGTTCGAGAATCTGGCAGCCGCCTCTAGGCGGCTGTCGATCGTCGTGCCGCTCTGCTTCCTAGCGATTTTCGGGCTGCTCTACATGGCGCTTGGCGGATTCGGCAGGGCAGCGTCGGTGTTCCTGGCGGTGCCGCTGGGACTCGCCGGGGGCGTCTTCACGCTGGTGCTGACCGGAACCAGCTTCTCGGTGTCGGCAGCGGTAGGGTTCATCTGTCTCGCCGGCGTGGCGGTGCTGAACGGGCTCGTGGTGATGACCGCGATCCGCGAACGCAGCGAGGCCGGAATGCCGGTGGCGCAGGCGATCCGCGAGGGCATGGCCGACAAGATGCGTGCGGTCATCATGACCGGGTTCGTGCCCGCCATCGGCTTCGTGCCGATGGCGCTTGCGCACGGCACCGGCGCCGAAGTGCAGAAGCCGCTCGCGACCACCGTGATAGGCGGTCTCGTTGCCGCGACCATCCTGACCCTGCTGGTACTTCCCGCCATAGCCAAGGTCGTTCTGGGAGCGACGTCGGGCAAGCGGGCCGAGCCTGACGACCGACCGACAAGCGCACCCGAGGAGGCAACAACATGACCATGATGAAGCTCCTGCGGGTCTATACCGACGAAAACGCTTATTTCGGTGATCGCAAGGTCTTTGAACTCATCGCCGAGCGGGCGCGCGACGCCCGCCTCGGTGGTGCGACAGTAATCGAGGCGATGATCGGGATCGGTCGATCGGCACATACGCACCGTCGTCATATTCTTGAAAATGATCGATCGGTGGTGATCGAGATCGTCGACGACGACGCCAAGCTGCGAACCTTCATAGCGAGCCTGCGCGATCTGAAAGGTATCGGCCTGATGACGCTGGAGGCGGTGGAGATCATCGACCTCCAGTCCGACCCGGAGTCGGCCGATGTCAGGGAATGAAGCCGGTAAAGCCGCCATCGATCCCGGTGGCGGGCGTCCGGCTGATGCCGTTGGCCGCACGCCCATCGAGAATATTGTGATCCTCGCGGCGTCCCCGCTACGGGTATGGTCGGTCATCACAGACTTCGCCGGACATCCGCAATGGAAGCCGTTCACCCAACTCGCGGGTGAGGCTATCGAGGGTGGCGAGGCAACGTACAGTTTTCGCATCGGAGGGCTTGGGAAACCCGTCACCACAGCGGCCGACATCACCCGTGTTGAAAAACCGGTCGTCTTTGCCTGGACCGCGGGGGTGTCGAAGCTCTTGCTGTTCGAGGAAATCTACGAGCTGGAGCGCGATCCTGTCGGCACACGCCTGCGGCATAGCCTGCGCTTCCACGGTTTCCTGAGTGGCATGTGGACGGCGCTGCTGCGCCGGAAGCTTCAAGCCGGTCTCGTGCAATCCGATCGGTGTCTGGACCGCCAACTTCGGCGGCTGGCGACGCAACCGGGCGTGAAGCCGCGCCCTGCGGCGCCGCGTCACGGGGGCCAAAAAAACCGGAGGCACAGATGACGCCATGTCGGATTCGGATTGCCAGCGCCAGCTTCGCGCTGGTGCTGTCTGCTTGTTCCGAGCAGCCGCAAAAGGGGCTGCCAACCGAGCAGGAAATTCACGCCGGTGACAGTGGGGTGTCGAGCGGGGCACCGGGCCGCCACCTGTACCGATGCGACGATGATCGGACGCTAGTCGTCGACTTCAAGGATCAGGGGCTCACGGTCGAGTTCCGGCGCGATGCTAAGGCGGCACCGACAGTCCTGACCGCTCCAATGCAGGGCCTCCAATATGTCGGTGATGCAGAAAGCGCGACGTTTGCCGGGAATCAGATCAAGATCGAGGCACCGGGCAAACGTCCGGTCCTCTGCATGAAAGAAAACGCATCGTGATCGCAATCATCGACACTGGGGAGCGCTGACGATGGCAGCGCTTAAATTCTCCCTGATCCCCATGATCGCGATCATGATCGGCGCGCTTCTCGCCGGGTGGCGCACACCCGGCGAGAGGCTGGTCGCCGCCATGCAGCACCTTGCGGCCGGCGTGGTGTTCGCCGCGGCGGCAACCGAAATCCTGCCGCTGGTGATGCACGGGGGATCGCCGACGGCGACGCTGATCGGCGGTGCGATCGGCGTCGCGGTGATGCTGGGCCTCAAGGCGGCGGAAAGCCGATTTGACGGCCCTGTGGCGCTGCTCGCCGCGATCGGGCTCGATCTTGCCATTGACGGTCTGGTTCTGGGTCTGGCCTTCATCGCCGGCGAGAAGGCGGGCACGTTGCTGGCGGTCGCGCTGACGCTCGAAGTGCTGTTCCTGGCCCTGACGCTCACCAACGATCTGACGAGCCGGTATCGCAAGATGAAGGCGATCGGCCTGACCTGCGCGCTCGCGCTGCTGGTGCCGATCGGCGCACTCGTCGCGCAGCCCGTGGCGCTGCTGTCGCCGGTGTGGATCACCGGCTTCCTGAGCTTCGGCCTGATGGCGCTGCTCTACCTCGTCACCGAGGAGCTGCTGGTCGAGGCGCACGAGAAACCGGACTCGCCGCTCATCAGCGCGATGTTCTTCGTCGGCTTTCTCGCACTGCTGCTGATCGAGGAGATCGCGATGTGACCGGCCTGACCTTGAGCGGCGTCGATGTACGCCGCGATCCGTTCCGTAAGGAGAAGAAAATGTCGATGACCACGGCGCGATGGTCCTTTCTGGCCGCTGCGATTGCCCTGTCTGCGTGCTCCGGCGGCAAGCCGGCTGGCCAGTTCGGATCGAACGAGTCCGGTGCGACCGATGCCATCCACGGATCGAACGCGCCCGGCATGGCGATGCCGTCGACCGGCGATCCTGATACCGACTTCCTTCGGGGCATGATCCAGCACCATAAAGGTGCGGTCGACATGGCGCGCGCCGAGCTTGCCAACGGCACCGATCCGAAGGTGCGCGCGATGGCGGAAGAGGTGATCCGGACCCAACAGGCCGAGATCGTGAAGATGAAAACCTGGCTCGCCGAACGGCAAGCCGCGAAGAAGGGTACGCGATAAATGGCGCACGATCACGGCGAAGCCGGGCACAGCCACGACCATACCGCCGGCGCCAACGCCAAAATGCTCTCATGGGCTCTGGCGTTGACGGCGACCTATCTCGTGGCGGAAGTGGTCGGTGCCTTCGTGTTCAACAGCCTCGCGCTGTTGTCCGACGCCGCTCATATGATGACCGATGTCGCCGGCCTCGTCATTGCGCTTATGGCGATCCACCTCGGCAAGAAGGCGGCCGACGACAAGCGGACGTTCGGCTACAAGCGGCTCGAAATCCTCGCCGCTACCTTCAACGCCGTGCTGCTGTTCGTCGTCGCCATGTATATCCTATACGAGGCGATCCAGCGCTTCCGCGAGCCGCAGTCGATCCAGTCGACCGGCATGTTGATCGTCGCGGTCATTGGCCTCGTCGTGAACTTCGCATCGATGCGTCTGCTGACCGCTGGCAAGGACGAAAGCTTCAACGTCAAAGGCGCCTATCTGGAAGTATGGGCCGACATGATCGGCTCGGTCGGCGTCATCCTTGGTGCGCTCGCGATCCGGTTCACGGGCTGGACGTGGGTCGATCCAGTCATCGCCATCGGCATCGGCCTGTGGGTGCTGCCGCGTACCTGGGTTCTGCTCAAGGGCACGATCAACGTGCTGCTCGAAGGCGTGCCAGGCGGGCTGAAGCTGCCGGAGATCCGTTCGACAATCGCCGCCATCCCAGGAGTTGCCGGCGTCCACGACCTGCACGTCTGGTCGATGGCTTCGGACGAGATCAACTGCACCGCCCACGTGACGCTCGGCGAGGGCGTCGATCCCGATAGCGTCAGGGTCGCCGTGACGAAGACGCTTGATGAGAGGTTCGGCATCGAACATTCGACAATTCAGACCGAGGCGCCGTCGCAAGCCTGTGAAGATGCTCAACACCTTCACCGCTAGTCATCCCGACGATCGAAGGTCACAACCATGCTATGCTCTATGTTGTCA
Source organism: Sphingomonas sp. MA1305 (assembly GCF_016107325.1). Taxonomy (GTDB): domain Bacteria; phylum Pseudomonadota; class Alphaproteobacteria; order Sphingomonadales; family Sphingomonadaceae; genus Sphingomonas. The sequence continues at coordinate 25,347 of NZ_RCVT01000007.1, read as the reverse complement.
TCAAGGCGCTGATCTCCGGCGCGATCATCGCGGCCGTTTCGGAGATCGCCAAGCGCAGTCCCGGGGTCGGCGCGCTTGTCGCATCTTTGCCGCTCGTCTCCGTGCTGGGAATGATATGGTTGTGGCGCGACACCCAGGATCGATCGTTGATGGCCGCGCACGCCGGGGCGACTTTCTGGTTCGTGCTGCCATCGTTGCCGATGTTCCTGCTGATCCCCGCGTTGCTCGGGCGCAACGTACCATTCTGGCTGGCGCTGGGCGCGGGGTGCCTTCTCACCATCCTGCTCTATCTCGGCCTGGTATGGCTTGGTCTACGCCTCGGCCTGCGATTGTAAGGCTATCAGCGCAGATCTCCCGCTATGTTGAGGAGCAACGTGCCCTAGACCAAAGCCATACATCCGCTATGCTGGATATATGGAAAACGAATCGGCTATCGCGGCGCTGGGTGCGCTCGCCCAAGGGACGCGGCTCGACGTATTCCGCCTGTTGGTGCGTCACGAGCCGGACGGCATGGCCGCGGGCGATATCGCCCGCCAGCTCGACGTGCCGCAGAACACCATGTCGGCGCATCTCGGCATCCTCGCGCGCGCCGGCCTGGTCCGCTCCGAACGGCATAGCCGCTCGATCATCTACCGTGCCGATCTGGACGGCCTGCGCGCGCTGACGCTGTTCCTCGTCAAGGATTGCTGCGCCGGCAATGCGGAGCTGTGCGCGCCGCTCGTCGCCGAACTCACCCCCTGCTGCTGAAAGGACGTCCCGTGGTCGTCGATATTATCATCTACCACAACCCCGAGTGCGGCACGTCGCGCAACACGCTGGCGATGATCCGCAATGCCGGCATCGAGCCGCATGTGGTCGAATATCTGAAAACCCCGCCCGCACGCGCGCTGCTGGTCGAGCTGATCGAACGCGCCGGCATGACGCCCCGCGATCTGCTGCGCGAGAAGGGGACGCCCTATGCGGAGCTGGGCCTGGGCGACACGTCGCTGTCCGATGACGCGCTGGTGGACGCGATGATGGCGCATCCGATCCTTATCAACCGGCCGCTGGTCGTGTCGCCGCTCGGCGTGAAGCTGTGCCGACCATCCGAAGCCGTCCTCGACCTGCTACCGAACGAGCAGCTCGGCGCGTTCGCTAAGGAAGACGGCGAGCAGGTGGTCGATGCTTCGGGCCAGCGCGTCGCCTGATGCTCCTTGCCGTCCTGATCTTCGTCGCCACGATCGCGCTCGTCATCTGGCAACCCAAGGGACTCGGCATCGGGTGGAGTGCGATGGGCGGGGCCGTCGTGGCGCTGCTCGCGGGCGTCGTCACGCTGTCCGACGTGCCGGTGGTGTGGGGCATCGTCTGGAACGCGACCGCCGCGTTCGTCGCGATCATCGTCATCAGCCTGCTGCTCGATGAAGCCGGATTCTTTGAATGGGCGGCCCTCCACGTCGCCCGCTGGGGCAGGGGGCATGGTCGCCGGCTGTTCGTCCTGATCGTGCTGCTCGGCGCGGCGGTGTCGGCGCTGTTCGCCAACGACGGCGCGGCGCTTATCCTGACGCCGATCGTCATCGCCATGCTGCGGGCGCTGGGGTTCAAGGACAAGGCGACGCTGGCGTTCGTCATGGCGGCCGGGTTCATCGCCGACACCGCCAGCCTGCCGCTGGTCGTCTCGAACCTCGTCAACATCGTGTCGGCCGATTTCTTCAAGATCGGGTTCGGCGAATACGCGGCCGTGATGGTGCCGGTCGACCTCGTGTCGATCGCCGCCACACTGGGTGCGCTGCTGCTGTTCTTCCGGCGTGACATACCGGCAGACTATGACGTGGGGGCGCTGCGCGCGCCGCGTGACGCGATCCGCGATACCGCTACCTTCCGCGCCGGATGGATCGTGCTGGCGCTGCTGCTCGCCGGTTTCTTCCTGCTCGAACCGCTCGGCGTGCCGGTCAGCGCCGTAGCCGCAGCCGGCGCGATCCTGCTGTTGGTGATCGCGGGGCGGGGCCATGTGATCCAGACCGGCAAGGTGCTGCGCGGCGCGCCCTGGCAGGTCGTGATCTTCTCGCTCGGCATGTATCTCGTCGTCTACGGCTTGAGGAACGCCGGCCTGACCGATCATTTGGCGGCGCTGCTCGATCGCACCGCGCAGGGCGGCGTGTGGGGTGCGGCGCTGGGCACAGGCGTCATCGCGGCCGTCCTGTCGTCGGTGATGAACAACATGCCCACCGTGCTGGTGGGCGCGCTGTCGATCGATGCCACCCACGCCACGGGCGCGATCAGGGAAGCGATGATCTACGCCAACGTGATCGGCTGCGATCTCGGCCCCAAGCTGACGCCGATCGGCTCGCTCGCGACGCTGCTGTGGCTCCACGTCCTCGGGCAGAAGGGCGTTCGGATCGGATGGGGCTATTACTTCCGGGTGGGCGTCACGCTCACCGTGCCGGTCCTGCTCATCACGCTCGCGGCGCTGGCATTGAGGATAACGATCGGATGACGGCACTGATCTACACCGGCGCGGCGCTCGCGGAGATCGCCGGATGCTTCGCCTTCTGGGCCTGGCTACGCATGGGAAAGTCGCCCGTGTGGCTGGCACCCGGTATTGTCTCGCTGATCCTGTTCGCATGGCTCCTGACCCGGGTGGAAAGCGACGCGGCAGGCCGGGCCTATGCGGCCTATGGAGGTATCTACATCTGCGCGTCATTGCTGTGGCTATGGAGCGTCGAAGGCGTTCGGCCCGATCGATGGGACGTGGGCGGTGCCGCCCTGTGCCTTGTCGGAACCTGCGTCATCCTGCTCGGCCCGCGCGGAGCATGACGATAGTGAAAGCCTCTTGATGCCGCTCCGCACCCTCACTGAACCCGATATTCTGCCGGCGCTCGATCCCGCCTATGCCATCCAGCGGCCGGCATTGGGGCTTGGCCCGCTCGATCCCGCCCCGCGTATCCTTCTGCTCTATGGTTCGCTGCGCGAACGCTCCTTCTCCCGGCTGTCCGTCGAGGAAGCGGCGCGCCTGCTCCGGTTCTTCGGGTGCGAGACACGCATCTTCGATCCGTCGACCCTGCCGCTGCCCGACCAACATGCCGGCGATGACCATCCGGCCGTCCACGAGCTGCGCGAGCTGTCTTTATGGTCGGAGGGTCAGGTGTGGTGCAGCCCGGAACGCCACGGTCAGATCACCGGCATCATGAAGTTGCAGATCGACCATTTGCCGCTGTCGATGGGCGGGATGCGCCCGACGCAGGGGCGAACGCTCGCGGTCATGCAGGTGTCGGCCGGATCGCAGTCGTTCAACAGCGTCAACACGCTGCGCGTGCTGGGCCGCTGGATGCGGATGGTGACGATCCCGAACCAGTCGAGCGTCGCCAAGGCGTTCAACGAGTTCGATGAAGCCGGACGGATGAAGCCGTCGAGCTATTACGACCGGATCGTGGACGTGATGGAGGAGTTGGTCCGCTTCACAGTGCTGTTGCGGCCGCATACCGCCCAGCTCGTCGATCGCTATTCCGAGCGCAAGGAATCCGGGGTGCCAATCGATCCGATGATCGATCTATCGAGCGTCGCGACGTCCCCACAGAGCTAGCATCCAGGCGCGGGGAGGCTGGAGTGCACATAAGCAGATAGGATCAGCTCCCGATGCCGAGAGCCTTGCGGGCAGTTCGTCGCTATCGTCGGCGATTTAGAAGCCGGCCCTAACCGAAAGACGCCACAAGCGTTATGTTTAGGGGGACAATCTAAGGCAGCTGCGAGGGCAGGATATGACGATGACCGATAGGATCATTCAGCCCGGCGCTAAGAAGGTGAAAACCAGTAAAACGCGGTTCGGCAGCGTAACGGTGAGAGCGCCTGCGCCTTCCGAAGCGTTAGTCCAGCACAGTGTAAAAGCCAGCACCCAAGCGCTCGAGCGAGTGACAGAGCGATTGGCGAAGGCCGGCGTCCGGCTTCAGTGAAGAAGAACGTGCCGCTCTATTGGCTCGAGAGCGACAATCCCGATGTGATGATCCGCAAGCTGAACGGAAAAGTTGAGCGGGGTAGCTTCGTTGACGGTGTGTTCAAGGCGATCGGCTGATTTCGGCGGTAGGGGCCGCCAGGTCGCAAGACCTACGAACAGCGCTAGGAAAGCCGCCCCTTGATGCCAAAGGCAACAGCGGGGACGACCATGTTGCTCGCATCCTACTGCATCTTCTGCTGCATTTGAAGGAACAGGCTAGTCAGGAAAACCGAGGGCCGCCTTGTAGGGCGGCCCCGGTGCTAGTTCCCTACGCGGGAAACGGACAATCCAGTGGATGCCGCATGTCTTGACCTGATAGGGGCTGTCTCCTCCTCGGACAAGACTCCTCGAAAGATGGATGTGCCACGTGGCACACCAATGGTCGTCGAAAGCACGAAGATTGGTGTTTCTAGGCTGAGTTGCTGGCCATCGATAGGGTCGACCTGCCGATCTTCGTGCTTTCGACGACCATCCTAGCTTCGGTTATGTCGCAGACAGGATCAGGCCGGTGAGCAGGAACCGCACGTCGATTACGACCTTGACGACGCCGAAGATCTCCCTTGAACCAGCTACCGCTCGCCATCAGGACTATGCCCGATCAGCATCCTAAACCGGCCCGAATCGTGTCGGCGTCAGCTGGTCGCATCGGTGGGCGTGATGGCCAGCGCTGAATCGGCATCGGGATGGCCGAACAGCCTGAGGAGAATTTGCGAACAGAGGGCAGGGGGCACACGTTCGTCGCGCATCAGGTCGAATAGCGCCTCATCCCCAGGCGTCAGCGCCATGCCCTCGATCGCGAGATTAGCGCGGGCATCCTTGTCGTCCTCGCGCCACATCGCATCCTCGGCGAGACTGCCTCGCACAAAGTCGAGCGCGCGGATTTCACGCCGCAGCGTGTCGAGATCGATCATCGTCATGTGTCCCGCTCTTCCGCGTCGAGGGTCCGCTTGCCACGCCGCTCCACCGGCCAAGCATGTTGCCGGCAGTATCGTCAGGTGCCCGTCCCCTCATTTGCAAAATCACATTGTAAATGGCCGCGCAATCCCGGCGGCCTGATCAGCGCTCTGCGGCGAGTCTCGCGGTCGAACCGTAGTGCGCTTTCGCTGTTCTCTAGTTCATCGCATGGCTTCGAGCGCTCGAGCCAATCGCGCCGAGTACATAGCTTGCTGCGGTCCAGCAGACCCCCCTTTACGAAGAAACAGCCTCGCAATTTTACATAATCTATGTTATCGAACTTCGTTGCCGCCGTAGCTTTTGCGTTAATTGCCCTCTCAACTCGGAGCAGCTCGCCTCTACGGGTCCCACGAGCGCTGATCTCTCGGCAGCATAGCGTCAGGGTCGTGCACCGCAAGCCGATCAGCAGCGGTCAGGTTGGCGCTGAAGATCACGAGGCTTGTGCCACCGGGCTGATGGGTTGACGGAAACAGCAGACCCGCAGTACCCGACCGGATCGCCTCATCGCCAAGTTTCCACGACGGTGGCACCTTGTGCTCAACCCTCGCGATCCAGCGCCAATCGCAGTCCCAATCTGCCCAATGAGGCGTCCAATAATCCGAATCGTAGCCGGCCGACAGGTCGACGACGTCGTGTAGATCTAGCTCATAGGCGGCAAGGGTTGCCGGGCGTGGCAGGCTGGAGCCTTGCTTGTACTCGGCTAGCGCGGTCTCCGGCTCGGCCGAAAGGTACAGGGCTTCGACCCCAGGGCGATTGAACCTGCCGCCTGCGCCTGCGGCTCCAGCGCCACTGAGCGGCAGATAGGCCCATTTCGGCGTAAGACAGCGATAGAAATGCCTGGAGCCGGTCGCGATGTGGAGCACGACTACCCGTTCGCGCCGTCAACCAGTTCGGACAAATGAGTCATGACCGCGTCGCTGTGCCCTGCGGCAACAAGCTCGGCAGCCGTTTGGCGCTTGAGCGTTACAATCGGTTCGTTCCTGAACCAGTAGACCGCCTGCTCGATGTCACCTGTCAGCTCGCTTGCAGCCACGATCACGCGCACCATGTCCCGTAACCGATCCTGAAGCCGCTCCGACGCGGGATTGGAGAGCGTGTTGCGGTGGACGCCGGCGATCTCCGCTAGCCGGGACAGTTGGACGCCCAACACATGCGCGACGCGCTTGGGTGAGATATAAGGGGTCTTCGGCTCCTGCAGGCTTGCAACGAAGCCGGAAGCAAGCCGCGTCGCGCGTTGCTCGTCAACTAGGAAGGCGGTAGCCATAACGCGTCTCCGCTGGATTAATGCACAATATATGCACATGCCCTCGTATGTCAACGATCGACGGCTGCGTGTGCTCGCGGAGACTGCCCGGTCTTAGATGATAAGCAGGAGCCGCCGAGCGCGTACGCTCAAGCGGCTCCTGGCCTGGCAAGCAATCCCTGCCAGCGGGTCCCGCACTGGTACTGCTAGCCACGGGCAAACTCAAGTGCGTCACCTCGCCATACGACCGTGATTCAGGATAAGTTAATTGGAAGACTGCGGTTTGTCATTGCCAGCACGGATACAGCTCTACGCCTTGCCTAATGCACGCATCGTATCAGGCAACAGCGTGTACACCGCCTCACGCCGGGCGCCCCGATTGTGGTGATCCACGCGCCAGCCCTCATAGTGGCGCCGGACCAGCCCTGCCCGGACCAGCTCCGACACTGCCCGGCTGACATTACACCGGCCGGAGCGGCGCACCCGCTCCAGCACTATCTGGTCCACTAATCGTGACGCTGCGTCAGGGTCTCCGGGCAGTTGCCCCTGCTCTGCTAGTTCCACCCTCACCTGCTCGGCCAGCGCCACCCGCTTCGGATCGCGGGCTGCCATCGGAGCGAGCGCGTCGCACAACCAGTCGCGCAGCCGAACGGCCCGCCCCTGCTGGACGACGTAGGGTCCTGCCTTGCCCCCCTGCCCTGCCGCACGCGCGATCAGATTCAGGACCATGAAGGCGTAGCGCGGCCGGGTCGACACCTGCGCAATGACATCGATGATCGACGGCAGACCCTCAGCCAGGGGTAGCTGGGAGGGAAGCTGCAGCGGGATTGCCGGGGATGCGGAGAACAAGTCACCCTGGATCATGGGAACAGGAGAAGCACGAAACGCGAATCGTGTGAATCCCATCCGGGCCGGCCGGCGACGTTTCTGTCAGCTGCGACACTTTGCCGCTGGGCAGAGTGTCACCATGGGCACTTCGTAGCTAGCTGTTTCGAGGCGCTCACACCCCCAATCGGCGTTCTCGCAATCAGGTCCCGGCTGCCGTCGCTCCGACCAGCTACGCTTCTATGGGAAGCCGCACCCGCTGCACCTGGTGCTCGATTTTGAAAACGTCGACCGGAACAATGGCTGCATCCGCGTGGCAAGCCAAGATCAGGTAGCCACTGCCCTCACCTTCGCGTGAACACGAGGCCGGCTCCCCGGTCATCCACTGCTATCGCGGTGTCGGTCGCTCTGCCGGACTGGCACTAGCAGTCGTCGCGGACCGGATCGGGCCGGGCAGCGAAGACGAAGCGATGAACCGGCTGCTAACGATCCGTCCAGAGGCGACGCCCAATATCGTAATCGTCAACCATGCGGACGCGGTGCTCGGCCGCGACGATGATCTGCTGCATGCCGTGGCTGCCTGGGAAGCGAGAACACCGGAAGCCGTTCGGCTGCGTGAGGTCCGCCGTTCGTTCGTCGAGCAGCATCCCGAACTCTATGGCAGGCGCTGACTGTCGTCGGGCACCTCACGGGTGTCTGCGGCGTCCGGCTCCAAGCGCCTCCACGACCATCCAGCTCCCGCGAGCACCTCCTCAATCCACTGCGCGACCTGCCCCGGCTCGCCGCTGCAATACCAGGTGAGGTCGTCCCCCTCCTCGCGCACCCAAGCCACGGCATGACCGGCCCGCCGAAAGCCGTAGGAGACCTCCACTCCATCCGGCCCGAACCAACGAGTGTTGGTGAGCGCGCACCAGAGGTCGACGCCGCACGCGCCGTCCGCTCTCACCTGCTCGCCGAGAAGACGGTCGAGAACGGCCTCGAACGCCTTGTAGGGCCGGTAGGCGCGGCTGCTGGGCTGACCTTGAAAGTCGGTGCGGCTAAAGAACGGAAAGGCTGCCTCCATACGTTGGTCCGCACTGGCGCGGTCCCAGGACCATATCACCTTACGCCTTGCGCCACACCGCCGATCGCTCGGGCGGCTAACGCCGGCTTCCCGCGTCCGGAAACAACCCCGGCATCCAGTTCCCCGCCAGCTTGGCTGGAAAGGCGATCTGGAGAGGTGCCCGGGAGCTGTCGGCCGTCAGCACGCCGAGGCTCGTCAGCGCCGAGGTGACCCGGCGCGCCTGGCGTTCGCCGGTGCCGACGATGCTCTCCACCTCGCCACGCGGGAGCTCGCCTCGGTACAACGCTGCGTCGATCACCTGGATGGCCTTGGCCGGCAGCCTTCCCCGATCCGTCTCTTCGGCCGCCCAGCGCCGGATGCGACTGCGCAGCTGCTCGGGCTCGACCAAGCCGGCCATGAAGTCGACCTGGTCGATACAGGTTTTGAGGAAGAAGGTTGTGAAGCTCGCCAGCTCCTCCTCGCTCAGCGTGCCCCTGCCATCGAGGTCGTTGCGGCGGGCCAGGTCGCAGGCGGCAAGGTGTCGCTTGTAGGCCTGCACGTTGCGGCCGAGGCCGCGCGCGATCGACCACACGCCGCCCGTGTCGAACGCATCGAGCAGCATGGCATGCGACATGAGGCGGGCGACCCGACCGTTGCCGTCGAGAAACGGATGGATCCAAGCGAACCGGTGGTGCGCGGCCGCCAGCAATACGATGGCGTCGGTTGCGCCGCGCTTCTGATACGCCCAGGCGAAGTGCTCGAGGAAGCGCGGCACGGCCCCGGGACTAATCGCAATGTGCTGCCCGACCCGGACATCGCGGGTCCGCAAGGCACCGGGCTCGACCGGAACGCGCTCGCCGCCGTCGACCGGTTCGATCCAGAGCATCGACTCGGGCAGATGCTCGCAGAAGCGCCGATGGACCTCACGCAGGCCCTCCACGCTCGTCGCGCGGCCCTCCAGCCCTCCCCCATCAATCCAGCCCTGGACTGCGATGTGCGCGGTCGCTTCCAACTGGAGGTCACGCTTGGCCGGGTCGGCGCTGAAATCGTTCTTCAGCGCCCGTTCGATGTCGACGGGATGAGTGTCATGCCCCTCGATCAGGTTGCTGTAGTAGCAGTTCATCGCCCGGACGAGGTCGGCGAGCCCCATCCGCATGGCGGGTGGCAGGCTGCTGCGGAACGCGGCAGATTTGGCGGTCAGTTCGAGCGCGAGATCGACGGCTTCACGGTATCGTGAACCGCCCTCCCCTATCTTCATGGGCTGCATGGCCCCGATGCCCTCGCCCCGGTCGGCGACCGCCTGGATGTCCGGTTCTTTGGCCATGTCCCGCAGCCTCTAGATCACTCTCTTGCCTCGCTAACGTTGTCCTATGCACGTGATACCGGGCCGCTACAATGTCCGGTTTGGAGGCCGGCAAATCAGTGAACATTGAAAAGAACAAAGCTGGTCCGCCCGCCCATATCGCCTTGCGATCCCTCACATGTCGAAGTCGTAATCGTGGTCGATTTCGATCTCGGGCTCCTTTATCAGCTCTTTCACGGGAACCGGCGCTTGCCGGATAGCCTCCGGGGCTGGTTTGGTAGGCTCGCTGCCAATGGATCGGAGGGCGGCGCTCATTGCGTCCAGCTGGCGACGATCGCTTGCGCCTGGATCGTCCAGTCGGGGCAGCTCGCCCGTGGCTGGATCGAACCGCTCCCTGCCGGAAAGTGAGAGCTCGGGTGCCACGTCGCTTGCGTGCGGAACGTCACCACGATGCGCCTCGATCGCGCTAGCGAGTGCTTTCTTGTCGTCGGTGTGCAGCGACACGTCCTCGCGCGCGCGGGTCTGGAGCACGTAGTAGAGGCTCTCGCTGTTGAGCAGCCTGTCGCGGCTGTCCATCACCGTGATCGCGCGATCGACCGTCATCCCTTGCGCACGGTGCATGTTGATCACGGCGCCATGGCCAAGCCGCTCGCGCATCGGGTCGTCGGGCCCGATCACATGATTCCGGTCACGGCCGGACAGGTGGAGCGTGTCGCCATCGATCGCAGTAAGGGTCACTGCGGCACCGTTCGACATCCCACGCTTCAGGTCGCTGGCCGTAAAGACCAGGCGATCACCCTCGCGCACCTCGATCTCGCCGGGAACGGAGAGCGCGGCCCCCTCCCCTCCCGATCGGAGGCTCTTGGGATCGAAGAGCCCGGTGTGACCGTCACGGGCGAGCTCGAGCATACCGCTCGCCCGATCGATCAAGCCAACCTCGTAGGATCCCGGCACAAGCCCTGACTGGTGGCGGTAGATGTCGAGCCGCATACCCTCAGCCCAGTGCCGGATCTGGCGCAGCTCCTCACGGGTAAGGTTCAGCGTATCCCAGCTCCGCAGGCTCACGGCATCCTCGCCAAGCTTGCCCTGAGCAAGCAGCTCGGCCCTGACCGTTTCCAGCACGGCTTCGCGCAGGACGTGGCCTGAGGTGAGCAAGGCGGTGCGGTCGCGCTCCTCGGGCAAAAGCTTCAGATACTCGACGACGGCCGCTCCCGCCGGATGAGCGCTCTCCTGCACCTTGTCCGCGAGCCGTTCGAAGGCGGCAACGACCCTGCCCTCGCGCGCAAGGGAAGCGGCATCACGGAGCACATCGGTCTTTTGGCGCCGGTTCTCGGTGAGCCGCACCGTCGGAGCTCCCGCCTCCTGCAGCAGCGCGAAGGGTCGCCCCGCCTCAACCGCCGGGATTTGCTTCACATCGCCTACCAAGACCAACTTGGCGACGTCGCCGTTCCGGGCGACCTCGAACAGCCCGGCAAGCTGACGCGAGGACACCATGGAGGCCTCCTCCAGCACCACAACCTTGCCCTTCATCAGCGCCGAAAGTTGCTCGTTCGGCTTGGCCGGGCCGGCGCGGCTACCATGCTCCTTCAGCACGGATGCGAGCGAGCGCACCTCCAGCCCCCGTCCGGTCAGGTCATCCAACAACTTGTTCTGCGGGACCAGTACCAGCATCCGCGCCCCTACTTCCGCGCCAATCTCCCGTACGAGTTCGAAGAGGAACGACTTGCCGGTGCCGGCATCGCCTTGGACGACCTGGATGCGGTTGGTGCCGGACAGCATGGCGTGCGCCGCAACGCGCTGTTCAGCGGAAAGTGTGACCTCGCGCCGATCGGCCGCGCGGTCGAGTGCGGTGTCGACCGAGGCCGCATCGAGGATGGGTGTCCCCTGCCCCACCCCGCCATGCGCGGCCGCAACCAGCGCCTTTTCCGTCACCAGCATGTCGCGGGTCGTGAGCCGGTCTGCGTGCAGGCTGCCACGCGGCCCCGAGATGAGGACACCCGCCTCGCGCAGCCGCTCGATGCGCGCCTCGATACCGCGCACCGTCGCGCCCTTCTCGGCCAGATCGAGGCTGCTCTTCAGCAGGTCCGCGTAGGTGAAGCTCGCTTCTCGCTCGCCGAGGTGCCGAACGCCGGCCGCGACCGCGTAGCCGCTCGCCAGTTCGCCGCTCCGGCGCACCGCATCCGTGCCGTGGAGCAGCGGCTCGGGTCGTGGTCCGAAGGCATGGGTGATGCGCTCGAGCAAAGCGGCACCCCAGGCACGCACAGTGCTCAATACCGACCGCGGCCGCTCGACTCCTCGCGCGGCGTCCACGACGGCGGAGATGGCGGCACCATGTACCTCGGCCTTCTCGGCCCACATGGCGCGGGCAACCGTGGCATCGCCCGCCTGTTTGGCATCGCGGGTACTGACCGCGATCGTCTCCATCGCCTTGGGGCCGGAGGCGCCGAGCTCAGCCGCCCGGCTGAGGATCTGTTCGCGCCGGGCGCTAAACGCATCGATTGCGGCACGCGGTATACCGCTGATCTCGAATTGGCCGTGCTTGCCGGTGATCTCGGTCCGGTAGCCGAGCTGCTCCAACCGGGCACGGAAGTCGGCGTGGAAGACGGCACCGATGGTGCTAGAGTGCTTCCACAGGGCCGGATTGTGCAGGGCGACCCAGCGGCCGTCGCCGCGTTGCGCGGCGTTCGCCACGACGACATGGGCATGTGCCTGCGGATCGAGCTTTCGGCTCAGGTCATGGTGAAAGATCGCGTACACCAGGCGACCGGGCTCGATCACCGCGCCGGCCTTGCCTGACCGCACCTCCCCGAACCGCTCCTCGGCCCACGCCATGGTGCTCCGAATAGCTTCGGCAAATGCCGGCATGACCCGCTCATCGCGTCCGATCAAGGCGACCAGCGACACTGACTTCGGCGCGCTGAACGTCAGCTCGAAACCCGGCGCTCGCTCGCCGTTGCCGCCTCTTGCAATGACGGCCCCGTTGGGCAGTTTGCCGTCCAGCACCTCGGAGAATGTTCCGGCATCCACGGTGCCGGACAGACCGAGTTCCTCGGCCCCTCCCCCGCCCCATTCTGACGGTCCCGCCTGCTCGCCGGTGTAGTAGTTGTCGGCCGCGTAATAGCTCGCCGCATCCCCGCCGCCGGCGATCGAGTTTGGGCGAACGGTCACGGCGTCTTGCTTTCCAGAGGCGGAAAGGTGAGCCGGCAGGGAAACGGCTTCTTCATGCGCTTAGCATGGGCCGCGCACTCGGCGTACCGGACCCGAAATGTGTCACTGGCGAGAAGGCCTTTTGTCTCCGCCATGAGCTCGCCAGTCGTGCGCCCATCGCCTGCCAAGCTCCATGCCGCAGGTACCGCGTCACTTTCACCCAGGAGACGAATTGAGAGCCAGCGGGTAGGTGCGGTATTGGCGAACAGCAGACAGATCAGAACAAGTCCAGCGATGCCAAGGGCGGCACCTACGCCAAGCTTTGTACGCGTATCCGACTGACGCTTCTCAATCCGGTCGAGCTGCTTTCCGAAGCCCTTTGCCTGCTCCTCGACGGCTTTAGTGACATTGCCAACGGAGACGGCGAGAGCACCCTGCGCTTCCTTGAACAGGACCGTGAAGTCGGTCTGGAACTTCGCGATCAAATCGCGGAGATGTCCGGTCCCGCCGGTCTCCTTGATGGTGGTCTTGATCGCGTCGAAACCTGCGTTCAAGGCGCCGGGTAGGTCCTTCGATTGTTGGGCGATCAGGGCCGAGACGCGACGGGTAACCTCGCCGATTTGAGCGGTCTGTTCCTCCATCCGATCGGCATGGCGGCGCTCGCGCTGTTGACGCACGGACAAGGCCGCTTGGGCCTCCCTGTCGAACATGGTGGTGACCGCCTGTTCCACGAGATCACGGATGGGGATGTTGCGCCGCTTGGACTCGGCGTCCAGCCGGCTGTGGACGTCACTCGAGACGTCGATGCGCCTGCGACCAGCGTCGGTCATCGCCGCAGTCTCGAACGCGCTTCGGCCAGCATGCGGGTCGCCAGCTCGGCCCGTCGTTGCCGCAACTCGGCAAGACCCTTCTTGCTGTCGGGGCCACGCCCGACCTGCGCTTCCGCGACGACCTCCAGGCCGGCACGGACCTTGGTCAGCTGGTCGAGAAGGATCTCGTCCAGCGGCAGCAGCTCGTCTTCGAGTGAGCGCACCAGCGTGTCCGCTACCCAGGCGCTGCGCGTCTTGCCGACCTGGCCCGCGCGGCGCTCAATGCCGGCGAGCTGGTCGGGTTGCAGGTACACCGTGATCGGTACGCGCGCCATGCGGACACCCCTTCTGCCCGGTAGCGAGTGTGCATTGCGCCTACGGAGCGCGCAAGGAGGAAGTGCAGAGCAGCGCAAGCAAAAACTGCGGGTTTCCTTGCCCTATCCGCTCTGTGGACCAGGACGGACCAGATGGTCCGGGCGCAGTATCCGCATAGGACCATGCGGCCGGAACGACGCAAATCTGCCCTTTTCTGCACCCCTTCGGGGTGCATCGGGTGTGCCCCCTAACCCCTACTTCTCAGGTCGCTGGATGTTGCTGCTGTTCGGCTGTTCGGGGCTGATCCGGCGTCCGGCGGGGCAACCAGGCCGGCGTACAAGCCGGCCAGTCGGATCAGTACCGGCTCACCTTGTCGAGACTGCCCGTAAGGCCGCGAGGGTCTCCCCGTCCATCGCTTCAACCCTTTGCACCAATCGATCCCGCATGGCGCGGCGCGCTAACCGGATGAGCAAGGCCAACTCCGGCGCTTCGAACGGGTCGTTGATCGCCAGCTCGCGCGACCGCTCGCCGGCGGTGATGGTGAGGTGGAAGATGCGGGCGTCGGCTGCCGGCAACGCCGGGTCGGGCCGCGTAAAGAAGTCGATCGCATCGGCATGAGCGACGAGATTGAACCAGTCCTCCGGCGTGATTTCGTCGAGCCTGCGACCCTCCTCATGGTAGAGGGTTCCGTGCGCAGTGAACCAGCCCGAGATACCAAGGGTGACGGCGTTCGTCATGAGCTTGTACCCTCCCCTATTCCAGCACCACGCTGATGGTCATGATGGTCGGATTCAGCACCCGGCGACTCAGTTGAATGAAGCGGCATCGCCGCGTTCCCCGGGACGGCTTCGACCGTGTCGATCGCGTGCTGAAGCCGGGCGGCGGCAAGGGTGCATCCTGCCCGATCGAGCAGCGCCATGGCCATGCGCATCAGGGCCAAAGCCGTCCTGGTATACCGGTGCTCGACTTCGCTCATCGGGTCGCGTGATCCAGTCTGTCGGGAGGTCACGGACGCCAGTCAGCGGTCCTGCTCGGCGACGGGTCTCAACGTCAGATGCGGCATCAGGTTGCGCCGGATCTCGTCGTCACTGCCTAGGCCGTACCAGGTCGCGCAATGCTCTTCTTCGGAAAACCGATGCCAGGCTTTGAGCGCCACTTCCTCGCTGATCGCGATGCCGTCGGAGGCCATCGCAGTCACGATCCGGCGCAGGTCGTGCCGACCGTCGACAAGCATCCGCTGCTCCCACTCGAGAGGCTTCAGAACCGCTTCATAGCGCAGCCGTTCGTGTCCGGACTGATGGGTCATCCGGCGTCTTCCGAACTCGTCATCGTCGCAGGCATTCCGAGCCGTTCACGCTGCTCATCGCGGGTTACGTAGCGGTCGGACTTGGCGCCCACGATGTCGGATTCGGAGCCATACCCAGCGATCACGAGAGCGGCCCGGATGAGCTCGCCAATGTCATGCGACCCGGCCTTCGCTTCGAGGCTCGCGAGCATGGGGTAAGGCAGGTCCAGCTTGACCCGGATCATCCAATCTCCCGCCGCGGTTCGGGTCGGATAACCGCCATGTCCGGGCTCGCTCCAGTCGGTGCCGGCAAAGATCAGCCGCAGGTCCGTAGAAGGGTCCGCCGACGCATAGGGCGGGGTCTCATGGGAGGGCAGAGGCGTCGGTTTAAAGTCGCTCAGGTCGAGGGTCATGATGGAGCTCCATTCAGTGTCTCAGTCGTATGCGAATTGGGCGGATCGACCCCTCAGAGTCCGTAAGTGCAGGGCGTCGAGAAGGTCGGTGCCAGCGCGTCGCGCCGCGACCAGAAGGTGGACTTGCCGTTGGGCGTCAGCCTGGTCGCAGGCACCGCGATCTCGACCATGGGTCCGCGGATCTGGATGACCGTGCCGCAGTTGGTTACGGTGCCGATCGCGAGCTCACGCCGAAACGTCTCGCGGTGCTTCTGCTCGGCCTCGCGATCGGCGACGTAGCTGTCCTGCGCGCGCTGGAACCATGCCGCCGAACGGATCTGGTCGGGGCGGTAGGCGTAGACCGCGGTGCGGGTCGGGACCATCGACACGCGGCTCATCAGCCGGCTGCCGAGGTCGCCTTTGGTAGCGACTTCGGTCGTATCGTAGGTGATCGCGACGAAGCCGCCGAGCACCTGGTCGGCGCCGCGCGAGCACACCGCCGAGCTGCCGGACCAGAAGTGCTTGGACTCGCCCCGGGGCGGCAACCTGCGACCGAGCGCGCGATCACGGAAGGTGCGCGCCGCGTCGCCGTCTTCCGGTTCGATCCGACCGCCCTTGGCGGCGCATTCCTGCGCGAATGCATCGCGGGCGCGCTCGGCCGTCGCCGAGCCGTTGGCGGTGATCTTTTCGGAGAAGAAGCGGTAGCCGATGATCTCGTCGGCGTCGTCGAGCAGCGGAAAGACCTGCGGCGACGGGCGGGTCCGAAGCGACCCGCTCGTCTTCATGTCGGTATCGCCGCCGATGGTGATGAGGAAGCCGGCAATACCGGGTGACTGCTGCGCCATGGCCGGAATGCCCGCCAGAGCCGCTGTGAGCGCCGCTAAGGCCTGAAATGCACCCTGCCCTGCCATAACTGCCTCCTCGTCGTCTGGAGGCGTTCTCCGGCCCGTAAGCCGGGTGTTAGGAACCCGGGCTCTCGCGCGAGCGCTGCCGCTTGTGGGTTAGCTGCTGCCCAGGCGACGGCGAGAGGCGTATCCTTTTTCGACCAACGGTGACGGGAAGGGAGCAAGTCATGTCGAAGAAGATCGTGGCGCCGGCCTATGTCGCGGCGATGGCGCGGGCGGAGGCGGATCCGGCGTCAGCGCGGTTCTGGGTGGGGCTGGATATCGGGTTCAAGAGCACGGCGGTTTGCGTGGTCGATGTCGACGGCGCAGTGGTCCACCAGGTGTCGATGAAGAGCCACGCGACCGAGATCGGCCGCTACCTGCGCCGCAACTTCAAGTCGCATGTGACGCTGATCGGCATGGAGACGGGCGGTTTGTCGCCGCACCTGGCGGGCAAGCTGCGCGAGCAGGGCTTCCAGGTGGCGGTGCTCGATGCGCTACAGGTCCACCGGGTGCTGTCGGTGAAGCGCAACAAGACCGACACCAACGACGCGCGCGGCATCGCCGAGATCACGCGCAGCGGCCGCGACTATCTGACCGAGGTCTACGTCAAGTCGAACCTGTGTTTCGAGGTCCGGGCGTCGCTGATCATGCGCGACCGCCTGGTCAAGCAGCGGCGCGAAACCGAGGCGATGATCCGCGGTCTGGTCCGGGTCTATGGCGGACGGATCGAACCCGGCAGCGACAGCCCGGCGACGTTCCGCGAACGGGCCATCGACCAGCTGTGCCTCATCGCCGACACCGAAGGCGTCGACCTGCGCCCGCGCATCATCCCGCTTCTCGACCTGTGCGAGCGCTTCTACATCGAGGCCGGGCGGATCGAGCGCGAGCTGGACCTGCTCGCCGCGTCCCATCCGGTGTGCAAGCGGTTCATGGAGATCCCCGGCATCGGCACAATCACGGCGCTGTCCTTCTACAGCGCGATCGAGGACCCGACCCGGTTCCGGCATGTCGACGATGTCGCGGCCTATCTCGGCCTGACGCCGCGCGTCTACCAGTCGGGCGAGAGCCTGACGCACGGCGGGATCAGCAAGATGGGCAACCAGCTCACCCGCACGCATCTGGTCGGCGCCGCGACGGTCATGCTGGCGAACACCAGGTCGTTCAGCACGCTCAAGGACTGGGGCATGAAGCTCAGCAAGCGCGTCGGCTTCAACAAGGCCAAGGTCGCGCTCGCCCGCAAGCTGGCGATCGTGATGTTCAGCCTGTGGCGCGACTGCACCCATTTCATGGCCAAGGCCGCCGACGTGGGGCCGCACCGCGACCTGATGCGGGCACGCGCCAGCGCATAGACAATTTCAGGGTCACACCAGGTTCGTCCGCACAAGAGCGGCGAAACCATCCTCCCGGGAGGCGGAGGGACAGGAGACTTCGGGCCTAAAGGTGAGGTGGCGACAACCTCGTGATGCTTGTTGAAGCTCCACCCTTTGCACGTAAATGCCCATAATGCGGCAGGCGACAGGCCTAAAGGCCACGCCACGCGCCCGACCGCGAAGAGACTGTTGCACTCCGGGAGCGATGACGGATGATCTTGCAAAGATCCGACAAGGAGCAGATCATGAGGTAGCGGAAAAAGTCGGGATATTCCTCACACCGAGGGGCAGCAGCTAGAGACTTTAGGCGGAGCCCTGGACATGCGCGACAGCCACCCGGCCGACAAACATGTCGACCGGCCGAGAGACTCTGAGGTTCCTACGCCTCACCGCCAGGACTGACCGGGCGGCGCGCGGATGCTATCACGTCATTGGCACGGGGAAAACGGGAAGGTTGCTCGCTCCCCTGCCCTACAGCGGCGCACGGTCCGGACCAGTTGCGCCAGCTCCGGTGCCTCGAACGGCTCAGGCACCGTCAGCAGCCGCGAGTGACCGCCATGGACGAGGCGGATGCTGTACGTGCGAGCGTCAGGGCGGAATGATGCAGCCCCATTCAGATCCGGGCAGGTGAACAAATCACTCGCCTCGGCCGCGGTGAGCAGCTCGGCGACCAGTGTCGGATCGAGATCGGCGAGATGGCGAACCCGCTCGCCAGCCCGGCTGGGAAAGTGCGCGATCCCGCCGAAGATCGTCACGCCGACCAGATCCCCGCCTGTTTCCGGCTTAGAGCCGGTCACGCAGGCGCCCTGCCCTGCCTGGCGGCACGCCGCTCGCGAGCTCGACGGCGTCGTTCCTCGTCGCGCGCGACCTGGGCGGCATCGATCACCGGTGCTTCGACAAGACGAAACCCTTCCGCTCGCCGAGCAGCTTCCCTCCGTCGGACTCGCTCTGCCTGAACCTCGATTCTCAGATCGGAGCGGGTGACCACGTAATCCAACTCGTGCTCATGCTGCCTGATCAGCGCGGCCAGCGCATGGACGGTCACCTCGTGGCCCACGGCCGCATCCACAGCTTGTAGCCAGCGAGGTGACGCATATCGGTGCCGTTGGACCCAAACATCGCGGCCGAGTTCCAGGCCTACTACCAGCGCCCACGCGACCGCATAGAGGCGGCTCGCCACCACAGGCGTCGTTCCGGTCACCTTGTCGACGACGGTGAGCGCGATCAGCCCGGCCCAGAAGGTTAGGATGCTGACGACCGGACATGGGTAGGTCCGGCTGACCTCCAGGCGAGCGACGAAGCGATCCAGCACCGGCACGGACTCTTTCCTGTCCGCCGATGCACATCTTTTAGCATTTCGGTCGTTTTCCATCGGATCACGCTCGCAAAAAGCTAGTCACGCGATATACGCTTTACGTATACTAGGCAAATGGTAGATGCCTGAAATGCGTTCTCCTGCCTCGTCTGACCTGCATGGTCGCATCGTGCACCTGCTCACAAAGGCACGCCGGGATGCGAAGCTGCGGCAGGTCGATCTCGCTGGGCGGCTTAGTTGGCAACAGGCTTACGTTTCGCGGTATGAAACCGGCGAGCGACTGCTTGGCGTTGACGAGTATGTTGCCGTGGCATTGGCTATCGGAGTCGATCCGGTCATGTTGCTGAAGCAAGCTCTCGAGATTGCAGTTGGTAAGAGGGTTGATGAAAGACCAACTGAATAGCCGGCATCCGCTTAGTTGGTCGCGCCGGTGCGATCGACGAGCTGCGAGTCATGGACACGGTTCGTTGAAGACGCCGATATCACCCCACCCGTCCTTCGTCACCGCGCCACTGCACTGACTGGGGCCTGGATCGAGCAAGTCGCTGCCCGGTCCTGACGATTTACGCTAGCGCACGGCACTGGGGGTGAAATGCGACGCCAGAGCCTGCCTTTCTGAATCTCCAAAATTCAAAGAAAAGCATCTCGCGGGGTTAGAGGGTTCAATGAGAGGTTAAGAGGTTAAGGGTGCCGCTGTAGCTGCTCAAGTCAGCGACTTTCCACGATTCGTTATGGAAGGTGCGTTCCCGGAGTATCGTTGCAGCGTTCCTGAAGGATCAATGCTCGCGTTCCCGATGTATCGCCTCGCCGTTCCGGGAGTGTCGATGAGCGTTCCCGGAGTATCGATGATCGACGGACGGGTGGGAAATGAGCGCTCTGATTGAATCAGTTTGTGATGGCGTTGCGCCGGCGACGTTCAAATTGTCCGGGTCTGCGGTGCGCGACGAGGCCGTAGGGAGGATCAGTCACTCGCCACGCGATACATCCGGAACGCCATCGTCCTTGCGGATAATCTCGATGCCCGTGGAACGCGGCTTTTGCGGGACCAGTCTGCTGCAATGGACGTCGACCTCTTGCCGCTCTTTGGATACCTCCACGACGCGGCAACAGCTCTCGCCCACCAGGATCAGTTCGGCGCCCTGCAAATCCAGGCTGTAGCGGAAACCACCGTACATTCCGGGCACCGGGAACTATCAATCCCCGGAGGTCTCTAGCATGGGTGCCAGTCGTGGCAGGCGGAGTCCGCTTTTTGCCTCCAGATCACCGACGCGGCCACGGATGACGGCGTGAAAGTTCGCGCAGGCTCCGCCAAGCGCCCCGTGTGATCAGAGCCATCGTTACGGATGACGGTCCATAGCCATGCGCCACCTGATGCAGCGGCGCGAAGCCGGATGTGCCGCCCGGCCAAGAAGTGTTGGCGAGCGCCGGCATTGTCCGGGCCATTTCAACAACCGTCGTTCAGTTGTAGCTCCGTGCCGCGTTTGCCAAATATCGCGTTGCTGCTCGATGTTCGGACGCAGAACTCCGCGCTTGCCGACGCCGTCCCACTCGGTAGCCATGACTCGGAGGTGACCTCGTTACCGCAGCGTATGTCGGTTCTTTGCATCAAAGCGCCGGACATAGCCGATGAAGGCGTTCTGGTAGCTCACCGGGGTTCGGCCTGCGTCCGCTTCGATCCAGGTGCGGAAGTCTGCGTGGAGTGTTTGATAGTCCCAGCCCGGGCATTCGGCGCGCAGCGTTGCCAGCGTGGCGTCGGTGATCTCGCCGAAGGTCGAGCGGGTGGAAAGGCTTTTCACGCTGCGGCGGATCAGCGCTGCGGCATCGACGCCGGGTTCGGCCGCAGGCTCCGCAACGGCATCGGGCTGCGGTGCGGGGGAGGATGCCTTGCCTGCTTTCGTCGTTTTGGCTGACAGCAGTGCCTTCGTTTCGCCCTCGCTTCTCCGACGCATGCGCAGCGCGGGCTCGCGCTTGCCCTCTGGCTGCTCAATCAACAGCGCATAGCCGGGCAGCTCGTCGCGCTCGGCGATCTTGGCGATCTCGAACTTGAAGCGGCGGTACTGCCCCTCGGCGCCCGACTTCTCGAACAGCGTCGGCATGGAGATGGCAAAGCCAGTCTCGCCGGCGCCGCCCGCGTGTTTGCGCGCGACCTTGTACAGCCAGCGCTCGCGCCCGCCGGTGATGTCGAAATAGGCGCGGTCGATCGACAGCACGCCGCCGGTCATCATCACGCCCTCCCAGAACCAGTTCGATAGCTCGATGGTCATACCGCGCGAGCGCTCGGTCTTCTCGTCGACCAGCTGCGTCCAGCCATCGAGCCAGCTGAACGTCGCCTCACGGCGGTTCTCTGCGCGAATGTTGGTCTTGACCGTGGTCGACACGAGCCGGTCGAGTGCCTGGCCGAGCAGCTCGTAGGCGCGCCCGGTCGGCTGCCGCCCGATCGCGCGCAGCAGGTCGTAGGGCATCAGGTGGAGCTTGCGCGGCACGTCGTTGACGCCGCGGCGCGCCATGTCGGCGAGCATCGAGGCGCAGTAGATCAGGATGTCCGCGTCCCAGATCGTCGCCATGCCGTAATCAGGATTGGCCGAGACGTGGACCCACAGCTTGCCGTCCGGCGATCGGTAGTCAATCGGCTTCACCCGCTTCGACTTGGCTAGGCTGAAGAATGGCCGCTCCATCATCTCGCGCTGGTCACGCAAGGGCAGGTCGGCGAGATAGGGTAGGAACAGCTCGAACTGTTCGGAAACCGCCTCGCGGCGCGCGCGCGTCACGCGATGTTTCCCCGGGGAAACATCGACCAGCGGTTTACAAAACCGATGCTCTGCCCCTGCGTGTTTCCCCGGGGAAACATCAGCGCTGGAGTCCCTTCCCGGTTGCCTCGAGGTGGGCGAGCGCGTCGCGCAAGGCGGTCACAAGCTCGTCCGTGTCGGCGCCCGATCCCGCGTGCAAGCGGATCGTCACGCCCTGCCGGTTGGCCGATTGCACCGTCAAGGCCGTGCGACCGTACTTGGTGGCGTAGCGGTACGGCTCTGGCTTCTCCTCGCCCGCCATGGGCTTCGGCGCGTCGAGCAGCCGCCGCAGCACGTCCGCGGCAGGGTAGGGAAGGTCACCCGCTTCGCGCCGCGCCGCCTGTTCCTTGGCGACCTGCCGCGCCATGGCGGTGATCGCCTTGCCCGTATTCTTGTCGTCGAGCGCCTGGGCGAGCGAATAGGCCGGCTTCAGCTGCACGTCGCCCGGGGACGCGAAAGCTGAGATCACCACCTCGGGGATCGTTGCGACCTTGAGCATCTTGGACAGCCAGCCCTTTGAGAGCTTCAGCCGCTCGGCCATCCGCGTCTGGTGGTTGCCGTAGTGTGCCTTCAGCGCGTCGAGGTAATTGCGCGCCCGCTCTAGGTCGGACACGTCGGCGCGCGCGCGGTTCTCGAGATCCGCGAGCCGGAACGCGGCCTCGTCGTCGAGGCTGGCGACCTGTGCCACGAACTGCATGTCAGGATAACTGTGCGAGCGCAGCCAGCTGATCGACCAGTGCCGCCGCGTGCCGGCGATCACTTCGAACTCATAATCGGCATCGCCGTCGACGCGCCGTACCACCGCGGGCACCTTCTGCCCGCCCTCGGCGACGATCGAGTCGATCAGCTCGCGGCAATTCTCCTCTGAGAGGTGCGCGTACGTGCGAGCGTTGCCGGGCCAGATGCGCACGCGGGCAGGATCGAGAAGGAGTTGCGTGACCTGCCGCACCTCGCCGCTCGCGACGCGCGCAAGCGCAGACTCGCGACCGAGCAGCGTAGTGGCCCGTGGGCGCTCCGGTTGAGCCTCGCGCGCTGGTGCAGGGGAGGGGGCCTCGCCTCGCTCGGCCGTGTCGTCCGCGAGCAGCGCCGCCAGATAGTCCGATTGCTTACGCGCCATGCCGCACCTCCCTCGCAGAACGTAAGCAGAACATTGTGCAATAGGAAAGGTTAGGCCGCGGCATGAATAACCGCCTCCTCGCTAGCCGGTTCGACCCGCCCCCAGCCCTGGCGGACCAGCTGCTCCACCTGCCTAAGCGCCTCGTCCAGATTGGCGCGGCTGCGCTTGTGCGTCTTGGGCGTGCCGATCGGCTTTTCCAGCTCATACACGGTCATCATTCGCATCGCCGCGTGGCTGATCTCGGCCGACTCCAGGATCGGAACGGGAAGGAGGGCAGGGCCGAAGCTCTGCTCCATGATCGCGCGCACCATGGCGTGGCTGGGATCGTTGCCGTCGAACTTGGAGCAGATCAGCCGGACAAATTGGTAATCGACCTCGATGCCGGCCCCGGTCAGCTGGTGCAGCACCTGATCCATCATCGACAGGAACTGCACGGTCGAGCAGAAATCCGGCGTCGTCGCCGCCAGCGGCACCAGCAGAGCGTTTGCCGCCTGCATCACTGCCAGGCTGATCGTGCCGAGGGCAGGGGGCGGGTCGAGCAGAACGATGTCATAGTCGCGCGCGAGATCCGACAAACCGCGCTTCAGCTTACGGAAGCGTGCCGCCAGTACCGATCCGCCGTCGCTGCCCGCCGCGGCGAGCTCATACTCCACGTCGAACAGCTCGAGGTTGGACGGGATCAGGTCCACGTTCGGCCATGGCGTCCGCTTCACCGCGTAGAGCAGGTCCGCCTGGGTCGGGTCGATCGAGAGATAGGGGTAGAGCGTCTCGTCGCGCTTGATGTTGAAGTGCGGGTTGAAGCCGAACAGCGTCGTCGTCGTCGCCTGGCTGTCGCAATCGACCACCAGCACGCGATAGCCCTGCACCGCGAAATAGTGCGCGAGGTGCGTGGTAACGGTCGACTTGCCGACGCCGCCCTTGAAGTTCTGCACCGCGATGATCGCCGGCACGTCGAGCGGCGCGCGGGCAGGGGAGGCGCCCAGCACCTCGCGCATCCGCAGCATTTCCTCGACCGTGTAGCCCAGCCGGCGTCCGCTTTCGGAAGCCGGGGCAGGGGGGAGCCGCCCGTCATCCTCCGCCATGCGGATGCGGTTGGTGGAGCAGCCGAGCAACTGCGCCGCCTCGGCGATGCCGAAGCGCACATTGAGGCCCTTGCGGCTCTCGGGCAGAAACGCCTTGCGTCGGAGGCGCTCGATCATCCGCTCGCCGGCATCGGCTAGGTCGCCGATCTGCGTCAGCACTGCACCATCCTGCGTCAAGACAAAGCCCCTTGAACCTTTTCACGCGCGACCTTGCCAGATTTCATTCAGGACGGCAAGAAAGCGGCTGAAGGGGAAACAATGCTGATCCTGCACTGGCTGACACGCGACCGCGACGTGAAGGCGGCCGATGCCGTACCGTACCGCCTGCTGGAGCGCGACGCGGCGCTTTCCGCGGGTGCGCCCGGCAGCGGCAACATGCTGATCCACGGAGACAATCTGGAGGCGCTCAAGAGCCTGCTGCCCTATTATCGCGGGCAAGTGAAGTGCATCTATATCGATCCGCCATACAATACCCGCAGCGCGTTCGAGCATTACGACGACAATCTGGAGCACAGCCAATGGCTGGCGATGATCTGGCCGCGGCTGGAGCTGCTGCGCGAGCTGCTGAGCGAGGACGGCAGCATTTGGGTGTCGATCGACGACAATGAGAGGCACTACCTGAAAGTCATCATGGACGAGGTGTTCGGGCGCGCCTCTTTTCTGTCTACTATGATCTGGCGCAAGAACTACTCACCTAAGTCAACAGCTCGCCACTTCTCGGAGGATCACGACTATATCTTAGTCTACGCGCGGAGTAGCGGCGTATGGCTGCCGAACCTTATGCCCCGGTCAGAAAAGCAGGATAGGGCGTATAGGAACTTGGACGATGATCCGCGAGGCCCCTGGAAAACAAGCGACCTATCTGCACGCAATTTCTACAGCAAGGGCAAGTACCGGATCGTGGGTCCGTCCGGCCGGGTCATCGAAGGTCCCCCGGGTGGTAACTACTGGCGTGTGTCCGAAGAGCGATTTTGGGAGCTTGATGCGGATAGACCTTGCGCCCTTCCGTATTCTCCACGCGCAAAGTCTGGATGGTGGCGACGAACACGCACAGGTGGCGCGACAGGTCGGCGGTGGTCAGCCGGGTGAAATCGGCGATGTCGAACACCCGCACCGGCTCGCCGAAGACTGCGGCCAGTGCCTGGCGATAGGGATGGCGCGGGTTGTTCAGCGCATCCACGGTCTGCCGGCGGATCGTCGTGGTCGGCACCAGCCACAGCACCGGCGGATAGTCGCGCCCGATCCACGCATCGCGCGCGACGGCGATGCTGTGCGCGGCGAGCAGCGTCTTCGAGATGAACTCCGGCCCATAGCACATCGGGAAGCGTCGGAACGGGAGCCGCCAAGGCCCTGATGAAGCCTGCGGCCGCTACGCGGCCTTGTCTTCATCAGGGCCATAGCGGCTCCCAAACCAGCGCTTCCCAATGTGCTACGGCACCGAACTGACCAGTCATGCCGTGCTCGCCTGGTGTCAGGATACCGGCGTCGAGTGGCATTATATCGCGCCC
>NZ_RCVT01000006.1 GCF_016107325.1 Sphingomonas sp. MA1305 | reverse complement strand
TTGCAATCAAACGCCATTGGAACGTCGATGAACCGTGAAGCCAGATCGGCAAGCCGGCGGAAGATCGTGCGTAATTGCGGATAAGTCTTTGATAATCCACGAAACCTGAAGGTAAAGGGATAGCCAGGAGGCAAACCGAGCACTGGCATTTCGGCCCTTCCTTCGAAAGACCGCCCGCCCCAGGCGATCAACACAATCCGGAAAAATTCGAAATATCGGGGGTGCGCGGAACCAAATTGCACCCGTGCCAAAGTGGGACTTACTAACTTATTTTTCGACTTTTTCACAGCAAGTCGACTTCTCAAACTGGCTAAAATGATGTTAATAGACCGTTAATCAAGGCAGGATGCCGGCGCACCCACAGGGGGACTGGTGGCAAGGGTCTTGGTTTGACCATCTGGTGCACACGGGAAAAGGGTCTCTTATGAAAAAGCTTCTCATGGTTGGCGCGGCCATCGCCACGCTTACGGCCGCACAGAATGCGTCTGCGGCTTCCACCGTTGCGCGGTGCGACAGCGGCAACGCATGCACCATCGCCTTCGATGGCACGGCGAGCATGGCGGCAGGCACGTTCGGCAACGCCAGCGTGACCAACCCGTCGTTCGTCGATCGTTACACGTTTGACCTCGGCACCGGGCTGTTCTCCCTCACCCTGACGACGCTGTTCACGGGCAACGTCGGCAGCGCGGGCGACATCGACTTCAGCCTGGTGCGCCTCAATCCGCCGGTCGGTGGCAATGTCATCGTTCCGGTGATCGCGGGCACCGACGAGATCTATCGTCTGCAGAATCTGGCGGTTACCGCTGGTCAGTACGTCCTGCGTCTGGAAGGCACCGGGGCCAGCAACGTCAACGCGTCCTATTCGGGCACGCTGAACTTCTCGGCGGCCGCGGTTCCCGAACCCGCCACCTGGGCGATGATGATCCTCGGCATGGGCGCCATCGGTTTTGCGATGCGCCGCAGCCGCAAGTCGAAGGTCAGCACGACGGTCCGCTTCGCCTGATCTTTCGTGACTTTCAGGAAAGCCGTCGCCCGCAGGGGCGGCGGCTTTTTCTGTTTCCGCTGTGCGAAGATTTTGACGTGCGATCTGTAATACGGCAGCGCTCAGGTCAGGACACATTGCGTAAAGCCGTAGGACGGCACTCCTCGCGAGCACGGTTGTGGAGAAAGCCGTGGCGGCGATCGCAACGGATATCAGCTCGCTGCCAATTTCCTGATCGATCAACGATTGCGAATATGACCGTCTGTCGTATCTGACCGGCGCGCTGCGCACCCGCCGAGCCGCCACCGTGCCCCAGGGCATGCCGTCGGCGTGGATGATGGCGAGCACAACGTTATCTGACGTGAACAGGGTTATCTGACGTGAACAAGCCAGCAGGCCTGCGGTCAGCCGATCCGAGCATAAAGCCTTATTGCGCGCAACCAGACGCCATCATGCTTGCAAGAGCGTCCAGCTACCAGGCCCGCAGCGTCAGGAACGCGGCAAGAGCTAGCACCGACACGCTGCCCCCGAGACCCACGATCTGACGCATGCGTATTTCGGTCATTCCCTCTGGCCGCGGGATCGGTGGAACCACAAGTGCAAGAACCGGCAACAATGGGATCAGGTATCGTCCCTGATATCCTTCAACTTCTGCGCCTCCCGCGGCGCTGTTCTGTATATACAGGAACACGAATGTCGCCGCACCCCCCGCACAAATTATTATCAGAGCAATTATCCTAAGCACCATATTAGGATATCTGGAACCAGAGTATACCATCGCGAATGCGGCAACAAGAAGAGCAAACAGCAATAGACTTTCTGGTGGCAGAACATCTTGTGCGCACAAAAGCGACCCAGCTACCCGCATCGGCAATTCATGCGCCCGGCTGATTATCGATCGGACAATTACTTCCGAAAACGTAATCGGGTTATGCCGTATGAACGCCACTTGTGATGGCGGGTCCACCCGAAGATCCATCGATATGGGAAAAACGAACTCGCGGATAACACCCGACCACGCGAGCAACACCACGACCGTCGCCAGGGCGACTGCGGCGGCTCCGATCAGAGTCCGGCGAGGTGCCTTGACCATCAGCGCACAGGCGACCGGCAGAAAGGCAAGCGGCAGGTAGGCGAGTTTAGCCGCAGAGGCGTATAGCACCGTGAAAAGCATCACCGGCCAGAACCATCTGTCGCGCGTAGAGTGATTGAGTAGACGCACGCACAGCGCGACGAGGAGAAAACTGCAGCTGATCACGCCTGAATCCGCTGTCAGCGTGGGGACAACCGAAATGACCATCGGCAACGTCGCCACCGCGAACACCAGGAGGGCCGCACGCTCGAAGCGCAGGAGGCGCAGAGCCAGCCACGACACGCCTGTCGCGAAAATCATATTGGCCAAACGACCTGCATAGAGCCAACCAAGGGCCGAGAAGCCAGACCATCGCGCGATGGATATCGCCGCAGCCGGCACAACATGCGCCAGCGGTAAATATACAACTGTGTTGCTGAATGCCACGACATGCCGTGGATCGCCATTCCGACGTTGCAATGGGCGTCGGAGCAGATCGACTAAGCCCGGCCGCGTCCGGTTTTTACACGTCCAATTGGGAATCCCGCAGCGCCGGTCAACAAGCTCGTAAGCCGATTGATCAACGGCGCCGCCTGCACCTTGACGGTACGCATTGTAAGCAAGCACCGGCGATATCTCACCATGAGATATTTGTACGGCCCGGTAAAAGTGAGCGGCTTCATCGGGGGCTTGGAACGGCGGTAAGATATAGATCAAGGCCAACAGGATCGGCGCGCAAAACGTCAAATATATTCGGTCTAAGGCAAAACCTGATGATGCGATGTTTACGACACCTTTGCTGATCGTAAGCGGCGCTCGCATCGTCCGTCGACCCCCGTTTGACGCTCGCCGCAGACAGCAGCTGCTCGGGTCATGTGCCCGTTCCTACTCACTAGTTTGGCCACATTGATTGACAAGGCACAAATGCCCGACGCTCCCCAAAGCCAGGACAACACTGGAATGTGTTATCGCGATCACCGCCGACTGCCAAATGGTCGGCATCGTCAGGCGGCCACCTCACGCGTCATCTTCTTTCTCAGGCCGGGTGACCGCCGAACGTCGATCAGGCTACCAGCCGCGAAGACAAAGAGCGGATAAACGAGGTACGTATAGCGCTTGACCGGCTGAAACGGTGCCGCCAGCACCAGCAGCAGCATGAGGGCAAGGGCGGGAAGCCACCATCCCCGGCGTCGTCGCACCAAGGCCAGGATCAGCCCCAGCATTCCGGCAATACCGGCCACCTGAGTAAGGAACGCCCGCCCGGTAGTGAATCCTCCGGAGCCGAACGCCGCAAATTGCCACGGCTGAGGCGCGATGGTTTGCCGGACGTGCAGCGCCATCAATTTGGCCACTTCGATGGGGTGATTACGTGCCCAAGCCATGGTCTGAGCCCCAAGGGCGTGGGCATAGGCGACCTCGCCCCCAGCGGCCTGCATCTTGTGATACGGCACGGGGCCAAGCGCGGGATGAATGTCGTTCAAACGCGCCATGAACTCCGCCCCGCGGTCCGATGCATGGAGTTGGCCGGGGTACAAGCCGATCGCCAGTTCAAGGCCGGCATTGCTGCGCAGCAACACCGGTTGTCCAAGCATGCGCTGGTTTCGCATCGCCCATGGCGTAACCAGTAAGGCTAGGGTGATCGCACCGACCATCACCGGCACCGGCCAGAGTCGAAGCGGTAGACGCCGCAGAAACAGGACCGCTGCACAGGCCAGATAGGCAACGCCGACCGGGGAGTTGGTAAAGAACAGCAGTGCTCCGACCAGGGTAAGCAGCGATGCGGACCGAACGCTGATGCCGCCATCGCATTCCGCTTCGACCATTACCCTGAGCATCCAGGCGGAAAGAAAGATGGAAATTCCACCGTCCCAAACACGAAAGTCGACTGCCTCTTGCCCGAAATAGGTCGGGGCAAAACAGCAGAATGCCAGCGCGGCCAGACGACCCCAGATGGAGACACCAAGCCGGGTGAACGTCTGGTACAGCAAGTAGAATGTCGCTATTATCAGGCCGATCGCCCAACAGAATAGCAGCGCTTCAGACAGGGACGAGGGATTGCCGAACAGCCGATAAACCAGGCCTGCGATACCCGGACTGACAGGCGTCAGATGCGCCGTCGCACCCTGTCCAATCCGATAGGCGTCAGCAAAACCACGACCGTCTCCAATTGCCGCAGCAACCCGAGCTGCTTCGCCAGCTGCGCCCGACGTTGACCGAAACTGACACCAAAGTGCTCTGATCAGAACCGCGCCAACGAGCAGGCCGCCAACGAGCCACTTCTCGTTCCGCGCAACGGTATCGAGCAGAATATGTCTCCATGACTTACCCGATGTTCCCGTTCCGGTAGGTCTGCGCACAGGGTACAGCACGTCGGCTTCAGTTTTGCGGCTCATGATCCCTGCTTTTCCTTGTCAGCCCCAGCACCCCTTATGCGGCCCCCTCGCATCAGCCAAGCAGAAGTCCTTTGCTCGCCGCATGCCAATTGTACCTGTCCCGGGCAGGAGCAGCGCCGTCGCCGGCGCATGATCTACTTTGCCGTGCCACCGCGACATGGCGAGCATACATTTTGAAGCGGGCCTGCTGTGGTCAGTGAAGGGATGGAGCGCTGACCGGTCCAAGACCGGCAACAGTACCCGCAGGCGCTATTTCTATCCCGTTTTGGGACGGCTTCGTTATCCCCAATTCTTCGTCCATATCGCGGCACATCATACTCAGCTCACGCCTTCGAACCGCCGGCTCCTGGCAATACCGCCTGACGTTCTCCACTTTCGACGGACAGGTATCGGCGAGAATGGACCTAGATTCATTCTGGTAACGAAACATCGCCTAGGTCATGCTTGGACGCAGATCAAAAAAAACGCTTTCCGTCTGCCTTACCTAATTTATTGTTCAGCACAAGAATCTCGCCGATCGAAGGCGGGACGCGACAATGGCTGCGGGTCAACCGCGGCAGGGCGCTTTGGGGGGAGCGCCTGACAGGAGGGACATCAATGCTGGATCTGGAACTGGATCTCGCTGAACTACTTGCCCTCGCCCCTGCCGAGGATGGTCCCGCCGCTTTCCCCGTTCCGCTGAAGCCGCCCGACCGGGTCGTCGAGGGCCTGTGCCGCGCCATCGGCGCACTGGCCGGCTGCATCATCGCGCGCGAGGGGGATGGCCGCCAGGTCTCGATCGGCCGGATCGCGCGCCACCAGGCCGCGCGCGAGGCGCTCGACATCCTGGCCGATGGCGAGCGGCTGCCGGCACGGCGCGGCTATAGCTGGATCCGCGACGACCGCGTCCCCGATCATTGCGGCCTGGCCGTCGACATGCCCGGGGCAGGGGGGCATCTGCTGCTGCTGTTCGCCTGCGACCATCTCGACGAACAGGGCGTCACCCAGCAGGTCCTGACGCTGGCACCCGGCTTCGCCCTGGCCGCCAGCGCCGTCCGTGACATGGCGACCGGTCTCGCCGCGATAGAACGCCGTCACGATGCGCTCGCCGCGGTGCTGCGCCAGAGCGAATGCGGGATCATCGTCGTCGACAGCGACCAGAATGTGCTGTTCGCCAATCCCGCCGCGCGCATTGTTCTCGACGAAGGCGATGGCGTCGAGCTGCGCCGCAACCAGCTGCGCCCGACCCGCTACCAGGACGCGGTCCGTTTCCAGGCGGCGCTGGATGCGGTGATCGCACCGCCGCGCCATCAGGAGATGCGCGCGGTGCGCGGCGTGATGCTGCTGATCGAGCGATCGGGCAGGGGGCGGCCGCTGATCGCGGTCATCGCGCCGCCCGGCCGCGCGGGTTCGGACGATCCCCACGCCCGCAACGACAATCCGGATCGCGATGGGCCGGGTCGGGCCGCCGCCATCATCCGGATCATGCGCCCGGAAAGCAGCGTCGCGCGGGGACTGGAACCGATCTGCCACCTGCACGGCCTGTCGCCGGTCGAAACCCAGCTCGTCGCCTGCCTCAACCGCGGCCTGACACTGATCGAGGCGGCGTCGCAGATGCGGATCAAGCCGGATACCGCGCGCACCTATCTGAAGCAGGTGTTCGCCAAGACCGACACGCATCGCCAGAGCGATCTGCTGCAACTGATGCTGCGCTATCAGCGTGCGGTCAGCGGCGATATCGCCTTCGACGCGGCCTGAAACGGCGCCCCCCCCATTTGGGGGTAATGATTTTCCCTAGATGAGAATGCCTTAACTCCCGAACGAAGGGA
Organism: Sphingomonas sp. MA1305; assembly: GCF_016107325.1. Lineage (GTDB taxonomy): Bacteria > Pseudomonadota > Alphaproteobacteria > Sphingomonadales > Sphingomonadaceae > Sphingomonas. The sequence goes on along the minus strand of NZ_RCVT01000006.1, from coordinate 128,549 downwards.
GAATGAGGCAAAGATGAACAATTAGTTAACGCTCGTTCCGCTGGGACGGGCGGTGATCCTCACCAACAGGGGACAGCGCTCCTTTCGCTACTTGGGAAGGACAACGAGGATGAAAACCAGTCTGATCGTCAGCACCTCGGTCGCCGCGCTGCTCGCCGCGACCGCCTCCGCCGCTTCGGCGCAGGACAGCTCGACGGCCGCCGGCCAATCCGCGGCGCGCAACGACAGCATCGCCACGGGCAACATCTCCAATTCGGGCAACACGACGCGCACGGATGCGGCCAACAGCTCGACCAACGGCAGCTACAACCCGACCACCAACACCGATCAGTCGGCCAATGGCAGCTACAACGGCGGCAACACCGCCTCGACCAGCACCACCAACACCTCGACCAACACCGATCGCTCGTCGACGGTCGGCGACGTCTCGCTGGCATCGAACAGCTCGACCAACAACAGCGGCAACACCGCGACCTCGACCAACACCAACACCGACCGGTCGGCCAACGGCAGCTACAACGGCGGCAACACGTCGACCAACACGACGACCAATACCGATCGTTCGGCCAATGGCAGCTACAACGGCGGCAATATCGCCACCAACACCAACACCGATCGCTCGGTGAACGGCAGCTACAATGGCGGCAACACGTCGACCGCCGACAGCGGCAATACCGCCACCAACACGACGACCAACACCGACCGTTCGGTGAACGGCAGCTACAACGGCGGCAACACGTCGACCGCCAACAACACCAGCAACACCAGCAACACGTCGTACAGCACCGCGTCGACCAGCAACACCGACCGGTCGAGCACCGTCGGCGACATCACCACGACCGACGCGTCCAACCGCTCGACCAACAACAGCAACAACGGCGGCAACACGTCGACCGCGGACAGCGGCAACACCAACACCAACGCGTCGACCAACAACAGCGGCAACACGTCGATCGCCGACAGCCAGAACCGCAACAGCTCGACCAACAGCAGCAACAACGGTGGCAACACGACCGACAGCAACAACGTCGCGTCGAACACCACCACCAACAACAACAATCAGACCTATCGCACCAATTCGTCGACCAACAACAGCGGCAACACGACCAGCGTCGCGAACAACAACCAGACCTACCGGACCGACGCGTCGACCAACAACAGCGGCAACACGACGAACAACAACAACCAGACCTACAACACCGACAATTCGTCGCTCGCCTATACGACGACCTCGACGGAAACCGCCGGCAACGCCGCGGTGTCGCCGAGCAGCACGTTCGGCAACGGCGCGGTGGTCGCGACCTCGGCGCTGTCCAACTACGTCAGCGGCGTGAAGGTCAGCTTCGCCGGTTCGGCCGGGCAGTCGAGCACGACCGACAACAGCCTGACGACGGGCGACACCGCCTTCCAGAACTTCGCTGGCATGCAGGCGCTCAACGTCAACACCGGCGCCGGCGCATCGCAGAACGCCAACGTCAGCGTCGCCGTCACCACGGGCAACATCACCCGCTGATCGGCACGTCGGGGCGGCCGGGTCAGCCCGGCCGCCCCCTCTTTTCCACGCGTACAGGGAGGATCGTCATGCGCCGCATCATCTGCGCCCTTTCGCTGACCAGCGGGCTGATCGCTGCCGCCCCGGCCATGGCCCAGAGTCAGATGGCCCAGGGTCAGACGGCCCCGACGTCGGTCGCCCAGGCGGCTACCGCGACCCCGGCCGATCCAGCCGCCTTCACCGACGACCATGTCCTGACCGAGCGCGATCTCGGCGCGATCGCCGGTCGCGAGGATCGCGGCACCCAGATCGCCGCGGCCGACCAGCGCAACACCGTCGCCAACAATTCGGTGACCGGCAATTCGGTGACCGGATCGGTGACCATCGATGGCCAGGCCTTTTCCAACCTCTCCGGTCTGGCGGTGATCAGCGCCAACAGCGGCAACAATGTCGCGATCAATTCGGCGATGAACGTCGTCATCAACCTCGGCCCGCAATGACGCGAGCGGCGGTCCCGATCGTCCTTGCCCTGGCGCTCGGCACCGCCGGCTGCGCCGCTCAGATCGCGCCCAGCGATCCCCGTTTCGCCGGCGCCTCCGGCCCGATCGCCGACTATCAGGTCCCCGTCGCCTCGATGCTGGCGCGCAAGTTCGCCACGGTGGTCCGCCAGCAATATGACTTCAGCTGCGGCTCCGCGGCGCTGGCGACGCTGCTGCGCTATCATTACGGCCTGCCGCGCAGCGAGACCGACGTCTTCACCGGCATGTGGCGCCAGGGCGACCAGGCGAGCATCCGCCGCGTCGGCTTCTCGCTGCTCGACATGAAACGCTATCTCGCCGACAACCGGCTGCAGGCGGACGGCTATAAGGTGACGCTGGATGCGATCGCGGCGCGGCGGCTGCCCGGCATCGCGCTGATCACCTACAAGGGCTATCGCCACTTCGTCGTGGTCAAGGGGATCACCGCGAGCTCGGTGCTGCTCGGCGACCCCAGCCTCGGCCTGCATGCGATCCCGCGCGCCAATTTCCAGGCGATGTGGAACGGCGTCTATTTCGTGCTCAATTCCGCGACCCAGGTCGGCGAGCAGAATTTCAACGGCGTCCGCCAATGGCAGCCGCTGGCGCAGGCGCCGGTCCATGACCCGTTCCTCGATCCGCTCAGCCAGCAGGCCCTGACGCTCAGCGCCCCCTTCTACCGGGACTTCTGACCATGCGCGCGCTCCTCTCCGCCTGTGCCATAATGGGACTGTTCGCCGTGTCGGGGGAGCAGCCGGTCGACGCGCAGGACTTTGGCGCGCCCTTGCCGGACAGCGAGCTCGCTACGCTCACCGGCAAGTTCATGCTGCCCGGCGGAGGCTCGCTGGCGCTGTCGGTGACCAGCGACACATTGGTCAACGGCACGCCGGTGCTGCGCACCGTGCTGACCATCGACCAGACCGCCAACCTCCAGGTGTTCGGGCGCGACGGCAACGCCGCCTCGGCCGCCGCGACCGGCAAGTCGGGGTCGGGCAGTGATGCGGGGACGAGCGCGGGAGCAGGGGCGCTCGCCTCGGGCGTGTCGGTGCTGTTCGACCGCCGGACCGGCGCGCAGATCACCGTGCCGACGGTCAGTACGGTGCGCACCGGCACGGTCGGCGCGGCGGACAGCCAGCCGGGGCTGGTGCCGCTGGCGATCGTCGCCGGTGGCCCGGCGGTGCAGACGCCCGACGGCCTGGTCACGCTCACCAGCCTCGCCAACGGGTCGCAGGTGACGCTGGCGGGCGACCAGATCGGCATCGCGCATCTGGTCGGCCAGTCGGTGGCGACCGCCGTCCTCAACGCCGGCAACGACCGGACGATCGACACGGTCACCACCATCGGCGTCACCCTGCACGATGCGACCGCGCTGACGATGGGATCGGCCGCCCTGAAGATGGATGTGCTGGCGGCGGATGTCGCCCGTGGTCTAGTACGATAGGCAAACAGGGAGGGGCAATGACGATGCCGAGGGACGCACGATGACGGCGGTGTGGCGGGCAGCGCTGATCGCCTCGACCATCCTGTCGCCGGCGGTGGCGCAAGCCCAGACGCCGGCGCAGCGCCCGACCACCGCCGCGCTGCAGCGCGACCTCGACGCGGCGCGCGCCGAGATCGCGGCGCAGCGCCGGCAGCTCGAGGCGCAGGAGGCGCGCCTCGCCGCGCTCGAGGCGCGGGTCGGTGCGGCGGGCGCGCCGCCCGTCGGCACCGCCTCACTCCAGCCGCCCTCGGCGGTCGCCCAGGCGAGTGCGGCGAGCACGCCGGGCGATCCGGCGACGATCGTCGCCGCGGTGCCGTCACCGCGGCCGGCGCCGATCGAGAGCGTCGGCACGCGTCCCGCCGATCACGACCGCCCGCCCGAAGTGGCGGTGCTGGGCAGCGAGGGCAGCGTCGTCACGCGCAAGGGCCAGCTGACCGGCGAATTGCAGCTCGACTATGCGCGCGCCGACCGCAACCGCGCGCTGTTCCGCGGCATCGAGGTCGTCGAATCGGTGCTGGTCGGCGAATTCAACATCAACGAAAGCCGCCAGGACATCATCACCGAGTCGCTGGCGGCGCGCTACGGCGTCACTGACCGGCTCGAACTCGGCGTGCGGGTGCCGCTGGTGCAGCGCTGGGACACGTCGGTGCTGGTGCCGGTGCAGGGCAGCACCAACAACGATGCCGCGCGCGAGATCGACAGCTCGGCCCGCGGCAGCGGCATCGGCGACGTCGAACTGTCGGCGCGCTACCAGATCCTGACCGGGCGGCGCGGCCTGCCCTATCTGGTCGGCAACCTTCAGGTCGTCGCGCCGACCGGCAGCGACCCCTTCGCCGTGCCGAGGCTGGCGACGGGCGAGGCGACACGGGCGGCGACGGGGGCGGGCTTCTGGGGCGTGTCACCCAGCATCACCGCGATCCTGCCCAGCGATCCCGCGGTGCTGTTCGGCACGATCGGCTACACCCGCAATTTCGGCAAGAGCGTCGACACCCAGATCCCGCCGGTGCGGATCAATTACGTCAAGCCGGGCGATGCCTTGTCGTTCAGCGCCGGCATCGGCATCTCGCTCAACGAGCGCACCTCGATCAACCTCGGCTATGCGCATACCTGGGCATTCGGCACCCGCACCCGCACCTCGCTCCTCGCTCCCGGCCCGAACGACCCGGCATCGTTCGAGAGCACGTCGCGCGATCTGCAGCTCGCCCGATTGCTGTTCGGCATCACCTATCGCGCGACCGACCGCGCCAGCATCAACTGGTCGGTCGAGGTCGGCGCGACCGACGATGCCGCCGACGTGCGCACCGTGCTGCGCGTGCCGCTGGTGCTGATCCTGCCGAAATAGGGGGGGTCGTTCGGGCAACACCCGGGCTGCAGACAGACGAACGCCGTCGTCCCCGCGGGGACGACGGCGTCGTTGCCAAAGCCGGCCGGTGTCAGGCGATGGCGGCGCGCAGGCCGGTCTGCGACCGGCGCTTGGCCGAGCGCAGCATGAAGCCGACCGCCCCCATGCCGAGGATCATCATCGCCCAGGTGGCGGGCTCGGGCACCGCACCGGTGGCCGCCTCGAAATTGTAGGTGGTGCTGCCGCCCGTCGTGCTCAGCGTCACATTGTCGGCGAAGGCGTGATAGCCGGTGGTCGCGCCGCTGCCGACGCCCACCGAGAAGCCCGACACGGTCGCGCCGGTCAGCTGGCTGGCCCATTGGGCGATCGTCTGGCCGGCGTTGACGCTGCCGCCGGTGATGTAGAACAGGTCGTTGACCGACGAGCTGTACCAGGTGTCACGGGCGGTGTTGCCGTAGGTGCCGTTGTATGCGCCTTCCCAGATCAGCTCCTTGCGGGTCGCGCCGTCCTGGATCAACAGCCGCAGCGCCGGCGTATAGTCGGCATTGTACGGGTTGGTGGAATCACCGGCGATGCGCCAGTCGAAGGTCAGGCCGGTGACATTGGCCAGCGCGCCAAGGTTGGTGGTGAACGGCGCATATTGGATGCCGACCTGGGTGCGGGTGCGATCCCCGGTCATCTCGAGCGAGCCGTTGCCCGACCGCGCGGCCGTGGTGGTGACCGCGGCGGTGCCGCCCCCGGTGTTCTCGCCCGGCAGGGTCCCGAACGTCGTCGCCGTCGGCAGACCCGACACCGAATTGACGATGACGGTGCCCGCATAGGCGGGAGACACGGTGGCGAGCACAGCGGCTGCGCCGAGCATGATGGTACGAATGGACATGGTTCCTCTCCTGATTAACTTTGCATTATTAAAGACAATCAGTGAGTCAACACCACTTACATATCCACTTCCGACACATCCCAGTTCAAAACACTTTGATGTTGTTGCGACCCCGCAACGGATTTCTTTTGCCCATGACTTAGAAGTGCAGTCGAGGCAGTCGAAACGCATCGACACCTCGAAGCTGACAACCAATCACTGCCGATGGATGAGGAAAGGCTGTTTTGACGCATCTGCCTTACGCGGAAGACAGCACCTCTCCATGCCCTTCGACCCATCGGAGCGGTTGTACCAAAATTGGACAGGTGTGGTGATGGCGTGGCGCCTTACCCCTATGGTTTCGAACTATCGTTAACGCGGGATTGACCGATGGGCCTTGGCCAGACACCATGGCTTACCAATCGATCGCGACACGAGTGGCGACGATCCGGCAATCGGGGGAAATCCATGAAGAAGATGCGTTATTTCGCAAGCGCGATTGTCCTGTCGGCGACAGCGGTCAGCATGCCGGCCCAGGCCGTGACGTTCGTGCTGAACAACACGGGCGGTGCAGGGGATGGGACCCAGGCACGGATCGGGTTCAATATCGCCACGCTCTACTGGAGTTCGGTGCTGCGGGACGATGCGGTCATCAATCTCGACATCGGCTTCCGCGCGCTCGCGCCCAACGTCCTGGGCTCGACCGGCAGCACGCGCACGCTGCTGTCGATGACCCAGGGCTATGCGGCCCTTGCCGCCGATGCGACCAGCGCGCTGGATCGCACCGCGGTTGCCAATCTGTCGCCGCTCGGCGCCAGCGTGCTCGGCGACGGCTTCGGCGCGGTTTCGGTGACCACCAATGCACTCAACGCGCAGCGCAACGGCTACGTCGACACCGCGACCCGCACCGACAATGACGGCTCGATCAACAATTCCACGTTGGCCGTCACCAAGGCCAGCGCCAAAGCGCTCGGCATCACCACCGACGTCAACGGCAATGCGGTCAACTATGCCGCCTCCGACGGCTCGATCACGTTCAGCAACGAATATAATTTCGACTTCGATCCGACCAACGGCATCGCCGCCAACGCCATCGATTTCATCGGTGTCGCGATCCACGAGATCGGCCACGCGCTCGGCTTCGTCAGCGGCGTCGACACCTATGACGCCTATACGGCGCCCGGCGCCGCCAACCGCGTCACCGGTGGCCTCGAAAACTATGTCGTCGCCAGCCAGCTCGACCTGTTCCGTTATGGCAAGCCGGGCACGCTCGACTGGTCGACGCAGGGCACGCCCTATTTCTCGATCGACGGCGGACAGACCCAGCTGTTCGGCGACTCGCGCTTCTCCACCGGCGTCGCCAATGGCGACGGCCGCCAGGCATCGCATTGGAAGGACAGTGCATTCGGTGTGCCGCAGCTCGGCATTCTCGACCCGACCTCGGCCTACGGCCAGATGCAGGAGGTGACCGCGCTCGACCTCGCCGCCTATGACGCGATCGGCTACAATGTCGGCTTCGACGTCCTCGCCAACAGCAACTACCGCTTCAGCACCGCGGACGCCTATCGTTCCTTCTCGGCGCTGGCCGCGGTGCCGGAACCGGCGGTGTGGCTGCAGATGATCCTGGGCTTCGGCGTGATCGGCGGAGCCATGCGCTATCGGCGTCGCCGGACCGCCGTGCGCTTCGCGGCGGCCTGAGCGCGATGGCGCGACCGGTGGCGGGCTATCGCGCCCGCTGCGGGTCGCGCCGCTTCGCTGTCAGGGGCCGGCGTCCTGCTGCAATCGCACCAGCCGCCAGCAATGCCGGGACGAAGACAAAGGCGTTGAGCAGCGCGTCCAGCGCCGCCAGCATGGTGACCAGGGCCAGCCCCTGTTCGACAATCCCGTATCGGTCACGCCGTGCCAGCAGGCGGATGCTGCCGTAGCCGAGAATCCATGCGGCGAGGCCGAAGGCGATCACGCCGAATTGCCCGACGATCAGCAATGCCAGATTCCACGGCCGGGTCTGGCTGGGGCGCCACCAGTCCCAGCGCGACGTGCCGACGACCGGATGCTGCCGGATCAGGCCGGCGACCTTCTGATCCTGCGAGACGCGCCAGGCGATCGATCCCCGGCCGGTCGCCCGCACCACCGCCAGCAACTTCTGGCCGGGGGCGGTATGGCGGACGAGCCGCTCGATCGGCAGCGCGCCCGAAACATACAGGGGTGCGACGATCACGCACAGTGCCGCGACGGCGATCGCCGCACGCCGAAGATCGCGCGTACGGACCGGTGCCAGCAGCACGAATGCGCCGGCCAGCATCAGCAGGATCGCCCCGGCGGATTGCGACAGGATTGCCAGGCCGGTGACGATGACGGCATGGACGGCCTGCACGCGGTTGCCGCCCTGTCGCCACAGCGCGATCGCGCAGAGCGCCGCGAGCGCGACGAAGATGCCATATTGATTGCCGTCCTCGAACATCAGCAGCGGCCGGAATCCGATGTAGCGGTCGACCCCGTCGGCGATATACGGATGGGGGCCGTAGACGAGCGGATACAGGAACGGTCCGGCGATGCCCTCGGCCAGCGCGAAGGGCGCGATCGCCAGCGCGCCGAACGACAGGGCCTTGGCGAGCGCGATCCGCCCTGCCGCATCGTCCAGATAGATCCGCGCCAGCAGCCAGGGTGCAGCCCAGATCGCCATGAGATAGGCGCAGGCGACGATCGGTGCGGGCGATGGCGCGGCCGCGGCGATGCCGGCCGGCAACGGCCACAGGCAGAAGATCAACACCGGCAGGTCGATCGGCCCCGGCCGCCAGGCCAGCCAGGCACGCGGCGCCCGGATCGTCGCAAGGACCAGGGGGACAATGGCCACCACCCAGCTCTTGTTGAGCAGCATTGCCGGGGCAGGCAGCATCGTCCCGATCAGTTCGATGGTGAAGCCCGACCGATAGGCCGCATAGCTGCCGACCGGCAGCACCAGCCAGCCGCCGACATAGGTCGCGACGATCGCGGCTCGGACCGGCATTATGCAGAACAGGATGCAGGCCAGCACTGCATAGGCGATGTAGATCATTGATGGCGCGGACAGAGGACGCCTCCCGGAAAGTAACAGGCCCGACACTATTACAGCGCTGGTCGGATCGCGTCGGGGCGCTAAGCCAATGCCATGACCGATTTGATCGCAAACACCAACTCGTTTGGCATCCTGGCCTTGCTCGTCAGCGCGATCGCGGCCGGGTCGCTACGCCGGCGGGACTGGTTGATCATCGCCGTGCTGCTCGCCGTCATGGCGATGGTCATTGCGACCGGCTTGCATTGGCTGGTCCATGACCGGGTGCGCACGGCCCTGATGAAGGAGGGCTTATATGGCGATCACCTGTCCCTTCAGCTTGTGATCACCGCATTCGGTGCGTCGATCTTCACCGGTCTTGGTCTATGGATTGTGTACACCCGACATGGTGCGCGGCGGTGGGCCGCCCTGACGACGCTTGCGATGATCGCTCTATTCTGTGTCCAGGCCTTGTCCGTCCATGCCGTTGATGCTTTCCTCGGCATGAAAATGGGGCCGATGATGGTCATCGGCTGGCTATGGGGCGGGGGAGCCCTGACAATCATGGCTATCGCCATCTTTGCGTCCAGGACCAACAAGGTGTGAGCCAAAGGGCATCGTTGCCCGGCGGCTTGCCGACGTATCCCGCGACGGATAGGGGCAGATAGGCAGGCGACATCCGTCCGGCATGACCTGCGGAGTGCGGCGACCATCATGACACAGGAACCGAGCGGCGCGATCGGCAGCGATGGTGCCGCGGAAATCGTTGCCCCCCCTGCAGACGACACGATCCCGCCGCGCTGGTTCGCCCGAATACTGGCCCGCATCCCACGGATCGCGGCGCTGCAGCAGGTCGGATGGGTGACGGGATCCTACGCCTTCAGTCAGGTCATGCGCCTCGCCACCAATGTCGTTCTCGCCAAGCTGCTCGCACCGCAGCTGTTCGGCATCATGCTGATCATCAACACGTTGCGTACCGGCCTCGAGCTGTTGTCGGACATCGGCATCTCGCACAATATCATCAGCAACCCGCGCGGCGACGAACCGACGTTCTTCAACACCGCTTTTACGCTGCAAGTGATCCGCGGATTTGTCTTGGGTCTATTGGCCCTAGTGTTCGCTGGGCCGGTCGTGCGGATTTATGATCGCCCCGAACTGACCGTGCTTGTACCGTTGATGTCCATTCTGTTCATCCTGTCCGGTCTCCAAGCACCATCTCGTTTTCTGATGCTCAAGCATGGCGAGGTGAGAACCTACGCTCTGTCCGATATTTTTCTGGCCACGGGGTCCCTCGTCATCAATGTCGGACTGGCGCTCTATACCCCGACAATCTGGGCCTTGTTTATTGGTCTCATTTTTACATCAACGCTGCAGACGATCGTCACGCATATCTTAATGCCACGCGGCGTCCTGAAGCTACGACTCGACCGGCGCTGCGTCGGGCAAATCACGTCGTTCGGGAAATGGGTCTTTCTATCCTCTTTGATCTACTTCTTGGCGATGAATTATGACCGCCTCTACTTTGCCAAGGCGGTGCCGTTCGCCATATTAGGGATCTATGGCGTCGCCCGCACCTTCTCGGATGCGGCGGGACAGTTGGTCCAGCGCATTGGCGACATGATCATCTATCCTAAGATCGCCGCGACGCGACAGGATGGTGTGGCGCTCCGCCAGATCCTGGCGCCTGCGCGTGGACGCCTGCTGCTGCTGATCGCCGGCGGATTAAGCATCGCTGCTGCAGGATCCGACCGGATTATCCTGCTACTCTACGACCCGCGTTATCATGCTGCGGCGTTCATGCTGCCCGTCCTGCTCGCCAGCATCTGGTTTTCAATCTTGGCAACGTTGGGAGACGCGGTGCTGATGGGCACACAGCGACCCGCTCAGACCGCGCTGGCCAATTGTGCGAAGTTCCTCTTCACCTGCGCAGGCCTGCCGATCGCGCTCCATTATGACGGCATGGTCGCCGCCTTGTTCGTGATCGCATCGGCGGACTTCATCCGGTACGCCTTTCAGACCCTGTCGCAGCGCGCGCGGGGCGTATCCTTCCTCCGTCAGGATGTGTTGCTGACGCTGGCGATCGCGGCGATGATCGTCGGCTGGCGCGTGCTGTTCACCGCGGTCGGCCTAGTACCGTCGCTCTCCGTCTGGTGGAACTATGGCATGGAACTGCACGGATAACCGGCGTGCCTCGCAGCCGATCATGCTGGTCGAGGCAGGGCGACAGATGATGCCGTCATGCCTTCCGGCGTAGCGCCGGGATCATGATGCTCCCGGCGACGGCGCAGGGTGGTGCGCCGCTCGGCACTTAGTCCTGCAATCAGGCCCAACGTGATCGCGAAGAGATACTGGATGATCCAGGTGACGAACACCCATTCGTACAGGCAGTGCAGCGCTACGACGATCAGCGTCACCGCTGCGCCGAGCGCGATTTCACCATTAGGACGACGCGGGCGCGACCAAGCCAGGCGCAGCGCCGACACGATCGCCAGTCCGAATAGCACAAGGAAGCTGACGAGGCCGAGGTATCCGGTCTCGGCGCCGATCAGCAGATAGGTGTTGTGAACGTTGGCGTTCCGTGACGCGGATACCCAAGCGACACCGGCACGATTGGAATACCCGCCCGTATTCGCCTTCACCACATATTGATTGGCTCCAACTCCCATCGGATGGTCCGCCCACATCGCACGCGCCGCGGTTTCGAACGCACGCCGTTCGTCATAGTCCCCGCTATCGGACTGTACCGCAAACCGATGTTGTAGGGTGAAAAGGGCAACCGGTGCCCCGACGAGCAGAACGGCAAAGCCGATCCCCGCAACCCGCATCTTGAACGCTGTACGGTGACGGAGCAGCGACAAGATGACGAGGGCAACCAGGCCCGCACCGGCCAAGCCGGTCGTCGCACGTGATCCGGTCAGCATGACGGCGATACCACCTCCGACAACACCGATTACCGGCAACCATCGCCGATCCCCGGCCATCATGGAGGCCAGGGACAGCAACAACGCGAAGTGGCTTGCCAACCCTAGCAGGTTCTGGTGGCCGAACGTCCCGCTCGCCTGCGTAACGCCCTCGAAGCGTTGGATGATCGAAAAGACCGCCTGGAAAGCAATACCAGCAGATAGCCCACCGATGATCTGCTTAGCGCCTTCAGGATGGCGAGCAACACGAGCTACCGCGGCAAAGACCAGGATTGCGCGCGCAAGTTGCCAAGAGAACATCAGGGACGCCACCAGCGGTGTCGCGAACAGGCTTGCGACAGCACTTGCCAAGAAATAGCCGATATAGGCCAATAGCAAGTACTTCGTTCCTGGCGCCGCACGAGTCGTCAACAGGATCGCGATCGACAGGGAATCGAGCAGCGATACAATTATGCCCTTCACATATCCAGGCCAGAACGCCCACGATACGATGGACACCTCAAGGTGAAAATAGCCGATGACGAACGGTGCCAAGCCGATCGCAAACCAGCCATAACGACGGATCGCAGGCGATCCATTCATGAGGACGTAAAAAAGCGGTAGGGAGAAGACGAATACCGCCAACCCAATGATACGCATCACGATGACCAACTCCGCCCCAACGCCTCGGCGGCGTTGCCATAGCGAGGCGCCCGTGGTTGAGCGATCACTTTATGAATTTGTCCAATGCATCGCTGTATATCCGTGCCATACGCCCCTGACCGCCCGTGAAATCGTTGGCACCATCAGTCGGATGCAGACCATCCTTGTACCAGCGTGTATCACAAGCGGCCGTGTCAGGCCCCATGTCCGGATCCGCCGCAAAGTCGATCACGGCATCGATACGGGTTCCGACGGCCTGACGAATAGCAGGGTTCACGATGGCGCGTCGCGCATTGTGGGTTGCGACATATTGCGGAAAACCGGCCACGCAGATCGGTAACACCGTACCCACCGCAACTTTAGCGCCGCTTGCGCGAACGGTTGCCACATAAGCCCAAAGGGCATTGAGCCACAGGTCGGCGGAGGCATAATTACCGTCGCCCAGATCGTTCGCCCCGATCAGGATCGTGACATAGCCAGGTTGCAGCGCGAGATCGGTGGTCAGCCGTTGAACAAGGCCGTTGCCGTTGCTGTCGCTGATGCGGCTGCCACCGACCGCCTTGCCGGCGAACGGCACATTCGGATGCAGGGCGGCGTAGATGCCGGTGTGGCTGCCACCCCAGAAGACCGAGATCGAATCCCCCTCGGACAAGACGAGCGAGCTGCGTGACGTCGCTGGTGTTGGCGACGAGGTGGGCGTCGGAGACGGCGCAGGCGTCGGAGACGGCGCAGGTGTCGGGGCGGCCGATGTTGGCGCGGGAGTCGGCGTCGGCGCAGGCGTCGGGCTGGACGTCGTCCCTGCCGGAACGACACTCACCGGCATGCCAGCCGACGACGTATCGGTGCCACATGCGGACAATCCGAGAGCCAGCGCCACCATCGATACCCGACCGGCGGATGGAAAACGCAAGTTCGTCAGTCGCAGGCACGCTCGCATCGTCAAAACTCCATCCGACCGCAAGGGCGGGTCGGTTCGGTTATTGACGTTTTGCTAGCGACGGACTGATAAGATTTGCTGAATGACGAACAGTAAAAACAGGGGGATGGCTGCTGTCCTTGACGAGGCCCGGCCGCCGCAGCAACGTGTCGTGACCGGTGCCGGCAAGGGGATGTCCGTATCCCGCATCCCGGGTATCGACGGTCTGCGCGCACTCGCCATCCTGATTGTCATGGTGTCACACGCCGGCCTGGGCCGCTTTATCCCGGGTGGTTTCGGCGTTACCATCTTCTTCTTTCTGAGCGGCTATCTCATCACCACCCTGCTCCGGATCGAATATGGCCGGAACGGCCGCATCAATCTGCCCGCCTTCTACATGCGCCGCGTCCTGCGTATCCTGCCGCCGCTGTACCTGACGTTGGCGCTGGTCGTCGCACTCGCCCTGATCGGGATCATCAATGTCGCGGTGACGCCAGTCAATCTGGCGCTGGATACGCTGTTCCTGACCAATTATGCCGGGGTACTAGGCCTGCCGTCGTCGACGCCGATCCCCTTGTGGTCGCTCGACGTCGAAGAGCATTTCTACCTGCTCTTCCCGGCCTGTTTCGCGGCACTGGCGCTATGGCGGGGTTCGCGCATCGCCCGCATGCTCGGTGCGATCTGCCTGCTGACCCTGTTGGTTCGGATCGCGACATTCGCGATAATCGGGGAAGGCGAGATCTATTACTGGTCGCACACTCGGATCGATTCGATCATCTTCGGCGCCGTGCTCGCCGTCTGGCAGAATCCGATGCTCGACGAAGAGGCCTGGCGTCCTCGCCCGATGCATGTCGCCGCAGCGCTGCTCGTCATCGCGCTGACCCTGGCGATCCGCGCGCCTGCGTTCCGCGAGACCATCCGCTACACGCTGCAGGGCGCGGCGCTGTTCGTCCTGTTCAGCGCCGCGATCCAGGCGCGCGGCATTGTCGCACGCCTTTTGGACCAGCGCTGGCTGCGCATCGTCGCACTTCTCTCCTACACCCTGTATCTCGTTCACATGCCGATGCTCGTGGCGACGCGGTCTCTGGGATTGTGGTCGGTGCCGACCGCCTATCTACTGGCCTTCGCGTGGGCCGCAGCGATGTACGTTTTCATAGAGCGTCCGCTGGCAAGGCGGCGTCAGCGGTCTCTCCGTAAGGCCGTGCAGGGTATATGATGATCCGTAGCGTCCTTACCTGATCCAGCGATGGTCCTCCGCGGCGATATGGCGCGGTGCAGGATAGTCGTCAGCGGCCGCTCGATTACGACATGGAACAGGGCGGCGAATACGATGCATCCGATCGTGGTCGCGATCATCTGTACCAACAGCAGCGGCATCAGTCCGGTCGTTCGCAACAGCGCCATGACGATTTCGATCAGCAAGATATGGCAAAGGTATAGGACATAGGAGCTGTCCCCCAGCCAGCTGAACCGCCGCATCACGCCGGTATGCCCACGCTGATCCAGGATTACCACTCCGGCGACCAGCAGGGCGCTCGGCACCCCCCAGGTTAGCGCACTCGGCAATTGGCCGTAGCCCAAGATCAGTCCTGCGCCGTAGAGACACACGGCGCCCGTCACGGCCAGCAGTCCGACGCCAAGGGGCTGGGTGTGACAGGTGGTGAGGCGCGCGACCCACACGCCCATGCAGAATTCCAGCAACAGCCCGTTCGTTGCCATCGCAACCAATGGATGTTCGGGGCGCAGCAGCACACCCAGTGCAATGCTGCCGATGAATACGGCAGTCAGAACAACGGTTCCCCGTAATGCACCCAAGACCATGATCAGGCCGAATGCGATATAGAAATAGACTTCGTAAGCCAAGGTCCATGCCGGACCGATGACTAATGGAGCATAAGGCGGCACCAATGCGAGCGCACCGAGCAATTGGGTCATCGACAGGGCCGGTCTGATGCCGATTATTGTCATAGTCGTTAGATAGAGCGCAACGAATATCCAGTAGATTGGATAGATACGCACCACCCGCCGCAGGAAGAATTGCCCCGTCCGAAATCGGCCAGGACGACCGAAGCTGGTCAGGTACATGATGTAGCCACTGATTACGAAAAAGATATGTACGCCGACCTTGCCAAACCCAAATATATACGCGGCGCCAACCGCTGGTGCAGTGAGTGCCGATGGCACGAAACTAACATAGGCATGATAGATCACCACGATCGTCGCCGCGATGAACCGCATGCATTGGATTGAATGCAGCTTCATGCCGCTACCGATCGAACGATTTTCGACATGCACTGGAACAGGCATGATCGGGATCATCGACCGCTGGACGACAGGGTATGGCCGTTCATGTCGAGCAGGGAGCCGCCATCGAACTCAGCGGTAGCATCCATACGAAATGCCGGTGTATCGAAAGCGTTTAACGATTTCTGTGTCATTGAAGGCGTACTGTCCTCGTTCCATGCGATGAACCACCTGTTGCGGGTGATCGTTCGTTCAGCGACGTCGCGCAGCACGATCCGATGACAGGCTTCTTTCGCAAAAGCAGACCAGCCCGGGCGCCGGTTTAGGATTCGGTGCATGACGGTCGGTCGTGGCGACACGCCTGGGATGGAGCGGTTCTGGGTGCACCAATACCCTCCCCGCGACCGACGGATCCGTCGGTCAAGACCATCCCATCTGTCGGGTAGACTCTCATTGCGATCAATAGACCGCAACGTCGGGTCGCTCGTACCAATCAGCGTTCTATCCCCCGTACCTCATGTTCGCCCGCTGCACGGCGAGGCTGGCGCCGCCCGACGTTGAACCTTTCGGCACCGTCACCGGCCTGCATCAGCGCGGATGCGACAGGACGTATCAACGGCGCTTCGCCTTTCCCAGCCGACGCGATCAATCGTTGACGTACCGAGACGTCGCCGGGGTCGCGCGGTGCATGATCGATGTCGTAAAGACAAGCACTTAGCCTATGCGACAGGCTTTGCCACAGCGTAAGCATCAGACACCATGACAGGGCGCGCGCGACCTAACAGGATCAGGCATTCTGTCGGAAGATGTATGTACATCGAACCTCGCTGATACCGACCGGGACGCCTTTGTCTGATCGGGCTTGCCAGGTGAGGCTGTATCGCCGGAAGATCATCATTTTGCTAAGAAGCCCATGGCATATAGTGCAGAGCACGCGCGACCGCGGCGCATGTGCGGCGGAAGGGGACTGGCGTTGACGACAGGTGGGACGACGCCGGCATGGTAGCGACGGTCAAAGACGGCGGTATGGCGGACGTCGGCATCGTGCTGATCGGACGCAACGAGGGCGAGCGCCTGATCGCCTGTCTGCGCTCGATCGCCCCGCTCGGATTGCCGATAATCTATGTCGACAGCGCGTCGACGGACGGTAGCCAAGCCGCAGCGCGCAGTGCCGGCGCGCAGGTATGGGATCTCGACCTGGCGCAGCCGTTCACCGCGGCGCGGGCGCGGCACGAAGGCGCGATGGCGCTGATCGCCGCCCATCCCGCCCTGCGCTACATCCAGTTCATCGACGGCGACTGCGCGCTCGCGCCCGGCTGGATCGCGGCGGCCCGGCATTTCCTGGAAGCCGCGCCTGACTATGCCGTCGCCTGCGGGCGCCGGCGCGAACGGCGGCTCGAGGCCTCGCTCTACAATCGTCTGGCGGACATCGAATGGGATACGCCGATCGGCGACGCGGCCGCCTGTGGTGGCGATTCGCTGGTCCGCATCACCGCCTATCAGGCGGTCGGCGGCTTCGATCCGACGCTGATCGCGGGGGAGGAGCCCGAACTCTGCGCGCGGCTGGGCCGGGCTGGGTGGCGGATCCGGCGCCTCGATGAGACAATGACGATCCACGACGCCGCGATGACCCATCTGGCGCAATATTGGCGCCGCGCGGTGCGCAGCGGCTTCGGCTATGCGCAGGCCTGGCAGACGACGCGCGCGCATCCGCACCCGCTCTATCGGCGCGAATTGCTGCGGGCGGGCGGCTGGACGCTGATCCCGCTGGGACTGGCGATCGTCGGCGGCCTTGCGATCCATCCCGCCCTCTGGTGGCTGGCCCCCGCGATCTACGCGGCACAGATCGCGCGGCTGGCCGGGCGGTTCGGCGCCGGCGCGCGCGCCTCGTGGCAGCGCGCCGCGCTCCTGACCCTGGCCAAGGCGGCCGAAACCTGGGGCGCGCTCCGCTATGTCGCGCGCGCCGCGCGCGGGCGGGCCGGTGGGACGATCCTGTACAAATGACCCAGCGCATCGGCTATCTGACCAGCCAATATCCCGCCCCGTCGCACACCTTCATCCGGCGCGAGATCGCCGCGGTGCGCGCGCTGGGTCTGGACATCGTCACCTACAGCATCCAGCGCCCCCCCGCCGGGCTGGAAGCGCCGCTCGACCGGGCCGCCGCGGCGGATACCTTCACCGTGCTGGCGCAGCCCAAGCCGGCTTATGCCAAAGCGCATCTTTCGGCACTGGTGTCGCGGCCCGGACGCTATCTCACGACGCTCGCGCTCGCCTGGCGGCATCGCGTGCCGGGTGCACGCTCGGCCTTGTGGGCGCTGTTCCATTTCGCCGAGGCGATCCTGCTCGCCCGACGCCTCGAGGCGGACGGCGTCCGCCATCTCCACAACCATTTCGCCAATTCGGCGGCCACCGTCGGCCTGCTCGCCAGCCGTTTCGCCGGCATCGACTGGAGCCTGACGCTCCACGGCATTTCCGAATTCGACTATCCCGCCGGCCTGCTGCTCGCCGACAAGATCGCTGCGGCGGATTTCGTCGCCTGCGTGTCGCGCTTCGGCATGGCGCAGACGATGCGGACGATCCCGACCAACCAATGGCATAAGCTGTCGCTGGTGCGCTGCGGCGTCGACCTTGCCGATCTGCCGCCGACCGCCGACCGGCCGTCTGCTGATACGGCCAACACCGCGCCGCAGCCGCTCCAGCTGATCGCGGTCGGCCGCCTGTCGCCGGAGAAGGGCCAGGCCGGCCTGCTCGAGGCCGTGGCGCTGCTGCGCGACCGCGGTGTCGCCATCGCACTGACGCTGGTCGGCGACGGTCCGGAATCGGCATCGCTGCGGGCACTGGCCACGCAGCTCGGCGTCAAGGCGCTGGTCCGCTTCGTCGGGCGCCAGGACGAACGCACCGCGCTCGCCTCGATCGCGGCCGCGGACGTGCTGGTACTGCCGAGCTTCATGGAAGGCCTGCCCGTCGTGCTGATGGAAGCGATGGCTTTGGGCGTTCCGGTGATCGCCACCCGCGTCGCCGGCATCCCCGAACTGGTGCGCGACGAGGTGAGCGGCCTGTTGTTCGATCCGGCGGACTGGCACGGGCTCGCCGATACCATCGCCCGGCTCGCGGCCGACCCGGCGCTGCGCGCACGCCTCGCGGCCGCCGCGCGGCAGCGGGTCGAGGCGGAATTCGCGATCGACCGGGCGGTGGCGCCGCTGCCTGCCTTGTTTGCCTCCCCGTCCCAAGGGCCTGCGCCGCTATGATCTTCGACGCATTCGATCGCATCCGCATCGTCAATCTGCCCCAGCGCCGCGATCGCGCCGCGCAGATGGAAGGCGAATTGCGCCGTATCGGCCTATGGGGCGATCCGCGCGTCGCCTTCTTTCCGGCGATCCGCCCCAAGGATGCCGGCGATTTCACCTCGATCGGCGCGCATGGCGTCTATCTGAGCCAGAAGCAAATCCTCGCCGAAGCCGCCGCGGCAGGGGACTCGGTGCTGATCCTGGAGGACGATTGCGACTTCGCCCCGCATGCCAGGGATTATGCGACGTCGGACGCCTGGGACATCTTCTACGGCGGCTATGAAGCCTCCGACCCGACGGATCTCGCGCGCAGCGACATCATCGGCGCGCATATGATGGGGTTCAGCGCCGCGGGGGCGAAGGCGGTCAGCGCCTATCTGCGCGACCTCCGCTATACCGGCATCCACCCGCCGATCGACGGCGCCTATGTCTGGTTCCGGCGCGCCCATCCCGAGGTCGCGACGCATTTCGCGGTGCCGCCGCTCGGCCATCAGCGATCGTCGCGTACCGATATCGCCGATCTCGCCTTCTTCGATCGCTGGCCGGTGCTACGGACGCTGGCCGGCACCGCCCGTCGGGTGAAACGTGCGCTCACCCGACGGCATCAGCGCTGACGCACTTATTGCGCGTAATATTTGCCGTATTGGCTGCCGTATCCATAGCCATAGGGATCCGACCAGCCGCCGTCATAGCGGTTTAGGACGGTACCGATGCACGGGGTTGGGTGCAGCATCTCGCGCGTGCCCGTCACCTGCTTGCGCGTCGTGCTGCCCTGTTCGACCACCATCAGATAGCCGTCCAGCTTTTCGCAGATCACCGACGTATCGTCATTGGCGAAGGCCGGCGGCAGATCGCAGAGCACGATCGCATTGTCGGGCAGCGCGTGCATCGCCGCGGCCAGCGCCTTGAAAGCGTTGCCGCTGAACAGTTCGGCGGACCGCTCCATACTGGCGAAGCAGGGGAAGAAGGCGAAGCCGTTCTCACCGATACGATGCCCGATATCGCGCAGATCGGTGACCTTGCCTTCCAGGAACAGGCCGAGACCGCGCCCGGACTGCAGCCCCAGTTCGCGGGCGAGCGAACCGCGCCGCAAATCGAAGTCGAACAGATAGACCTCGCGGTCCGCCATGCGCGACAGCGCCGCGGCCAGATTGGTCGAGATGAACGACTTGCCGGCATTGGGCGCGGCCGAGGTGATGCCCAGCACCTTCATGCCGTCGCGGGCCATCCGCTTGGCGACCTGCGAGCGCAGCAGATTGAAGGCACGCGAACGGATGTCGCGGGAATCGAACCCGACGATCTTGCGGCTGGCCAGATAATCGGGGTCGAGCGTCAGCACCGGCAGTTCGACCGCCGACGGGATGGGGACGGCGGCCAGGTCCCGGCCCGGCTCGTACATCGAAGAAGATGGGGTCACGTGTCGATCCTAAACCTGGGCCTTGCGGCGACCGAACCAGCCCCGCTTGGCAGAAAGTCCGCGCGCGGAAACGGTCGGAATAACGCCGAGCGGCGCTTCACCGAACAATTGCGTTAGCGTTGCCGGATCGCGGATCGGCCGCATGATCAATTCCACCAGGAACATCAGCACCACACCGAGCGCGAAGCCCGCCGCGGGACCGCCCGCGAGCAGCATCCAGCGCTTGGGGAAGCTCGGTGCGTCCGGCACGACCGGCGGGTTGACGATCGACAGCCGTTCGCCGAGCTGCTCGCTTTCGGCCTTCACGTCGGCGCGTGCCTGGAACAAGCGGTCGGACACGCCCTTATATTGCGCGTTCAGGCCATCGAGCCTCTCCTGCAGCTGCGCGATCTGCTGCTGCACGACCGGCGCCCGCGACTGGGCGCCGATGGTCGCATTGACGCGCGCGGATTCGCCGGCCTGCGCCGACCGCAGCGCGGCGATCTGACGGTTGTTGAACGCCACCTGCTCGTCGATCGCGCTGACCGGCGCCTTGTCGACGTTCTTGCGAGCGAGCGCTTTCGCTTCGGCCAGACGCTGCCGCGCCAGGCGGACATCCGGATGGTCGTCCGAATAGACCGACTGGGCCGCAGCCAGCTGCGCTTCGGCCTGGGCGACGATCGGATCGCGCGCGTCAGCGGTACGGGTTAGATTGCGCTGGGTCAGCAGCTGCGAATTCTCGCGTTGCAAGGCGGCGATCTGCACGTCGTAGCTACCGCCACCACCGCCCAGCATCGTCACGCCGGCGCTCGACAGGATCGAGCCATTGGCGGCCTTGATCCCGGCGATCTGGCGTTCCTGCTCGGCGATCTGCTGCTGCAGGCTGCGCGCCTGGTCGGACAGGAACTGCACCGAGGCGCTGGCCTGCTGCGTCGTCTGGGTCGCATCGAGACGCAGGACCTGCTCGCTGAGATCCTGCGCGACGGCCTGCGCCTTGGTCGGATCTTCGTACGAATAGGACAGCGTGAAGGCGATGGTGTTGCTGTTGCTGCCCTGCTGCTGCATCTCGGCAGCCAATGGCGCGATCGTCACCGCCTTGCGCATCGTGTCGACGATGTCCGACAGCGCGGCATTCGCCCGCTGCTTGGGATAGAGCTGGTAACGGTTGACGAGCTCGATCAGCTCGGGCCGGCTCAGCACCTGTTCGCGGATGCGCGCGATGCGGCGATCGATCACGTCATCGGGATTGCCCGCCGCCACTGCCTGCGGCAGCGTCGATGACTGGACCAGCAACGTCGCTGTCGAAGTATAGCGGACCGGCACAATAAAGGCGGCCACTACGCCGGCAATGGCGAACAAGATGACTGGTACGATCAGGTACCAACGGCGTTGCCAGATAATCGCCGGCAGATGAGCAAGCAGCGATCCGCCGCCACCCTGTTCGGCTTCATAGTCGTCGATCTGCTTCATTACCGTCCATTGAACCTGTAAGTTACACCCGCGGTGGCGGTGAGATTGGCGTCACGGCGAATGCTATCGCCAAATGACTTGGCATAGCCTGCAGACACGAAGCCCGACAGCGTGCGTCTGAACCGATGCGAGAAATTAGCATTCGCGCCCACAAAATCGAGCGCGGTATCCCGTACGACAGCGATAAGATCGCGCTGCAGCGGCTCGCTGGCATGGGAGTAGCTGCCAACGAACGCCAGATCATCCGCCTCGTTCACCCTGTACCCCAGCGACGTCCCAACGACGGTCGATGTCCGTACGCCTTGAAAGGCTGATGGCACGGTCTGACGCGCAGCATTGAAACAGGCGGTCCAGCGGGTATCACGCCGGCACAGGTTGGCCGAGCCGTTAAACGCGGTTGTCGTACGGTTCCGCCCCAGTCCCTCGTCCAGATTGATGAGGGCTGCACCCAGCGACGCATTCAACGTCCAGCGCTCACCGACACTCCGCGAGACGGTCAGAGACGGCTGGTAGACCGTTGCATCACCGATCGTCGTGCGCAAATAATTCGAGAAGGATACGGCGAAGCTGGCACCAACGGTAAATTTCTCACCGAGCAGCCGCGAATAGGCAACAGAAGGTGTTGCATAATTGAAGTCTTGCAGGTTGCCGCCATAGCGGTTGGCGGATACGGCAACACCGGCTTCGATCTGATCGCGGGGTGACAGAATCGAGACGATGTTGCCCGACCCTTGATACACCTTCTGGCGCCGACCAACTCCCGCGAGCGCGGGATCGTTTATCAGGGTGGGAAGATCAGCGCCGATCGGCAACGCCGTACCAACCGGTACGCGTGCCTCACCGAACGTGCCGACGATCGCATTGATGTAACCAACCGCCGCGTTGAGCGTCGTGGTTTCACTCACTTTATGCGAACCGTAACCCTGAACGCCGAAGCTGTCGTTGGTGCCATAGCCCCGGTTGTAGAAAGTGGCACGCGCATCACCTTCTACGCGCAGCGTCGTGAGCGGGCGCTCACTGGTCCATGACGGACGAAGGCTCAGCGTCGGACCGATCGCGACCGGCGTGGAACCCGGTTCGAGAAACGGGTTGGTCGCGATCCCCAAGCTGGCCGATGCGTCGGCGGTCAGCCGATCCTGCGCCGCGGCGGGAGACGCCATCACGGCAAGATCGAGCAGGATGATCGCTCCCGACGTGCCGAGCAGGCGGCGGCTATGGCGTGCCATCGTCATCACGGAACGATGATCGTGTCGCCGCTCTGGATGCGCGGGATCAGCTGATCGCCGTTCGCATCCGCCGGCACGCCGTTGCGCATCACGCTCGACAGCCGTGCGCGATTGCTCGTGCCGTTCTTGTGAACGATTGAAATGTTGTCGAGGCTGGCGAATTCGGCGGGGCCGCCGGCGAGGCTGATCGCCTCGAGCAGGTTGACGTAGCGGCCAGGGGTGAACGATCCCGGCGCCTTGACCTTGCCGACGACCGAGAATTGCAGCCCGGCCGGGTTCTTCACCGATACCGTCACCTGCGGCACCGCGTCACGATACTGGCTAGCGAGACGCTTTGAAATGGCGTCCTGAACCTGTTCGGGCAGCAGGCCCTGCACCGAGATCTGGCCGACCAGCGGCATCGCGATCGTGCCGTCGGGGAGCACGCGAATTTCGCGCTGCAATCGCTCCTCACCCCAGACATAGACTTCGAGCTCGTCGCCGGGGTTGATGCGATAGGGGGTAACGCCCGGTGCGCGGACGATGGGAGGCTGAGCGGTCGGGGTAACGGCAGGCCCCGATGGCGCGGTTTGCGCCGATACCGGCATGGCGGCCGTGCAGGCCAGCAAAGTCGCCGCGAGCGAGCGCCGCCACGAGAAACCTTTCATTCTTGCGACCCCTTTTTGTCTGCAAGTCTTGGTCTTACGATCTTTCCCGGTAACTGGCGAGGCCGAAAGTAGGTTACCAGGACTTGGGAGCAGTTGCGAAACCTTCCTGTCCGGTTACGAGACAGCGTATGAACCGCCAAAGCGCCATGATCGCCCGGCTTTGTCTGGCCTTGCTTGCGGCAACGCCTGTCGCCTGCACCAATCGCGTCGAGAAGGCTGCTGCGCTCGCCAGCCAGGCGCAGCAGCTGCTCGACGCCGGCCAGCCGGCACAGGCCTATACGCTGATCGGGCAATCGATCCGCGCCCGCGACGACCAGCCCGATGCCTATCTGCTGCAAGGCCGGATCGCGATGACGCTCAACCGGCGCGACGACGCCTATCGTGCGTTCAGCAACGCGATGGCGCTCGACGCCGCCAATCCTGAGGCCTTGAACGGCGTCGCACAGACCGGCCTGTCGACCGGTCACCTGAACGAGGCGGACAGCGCGGCCGACAAGATCCTGGCGCTTGATCCGAATCAGACCAGTGCTTTGCTGGTCAAAGGCATCATCTGCATGGTCCGCAACGATCTGGACGGTGCGTTGACGTTCAGCGACCGGATTCTGAAGCTCAATCCTCGCGAGGTCGGCGCGACGATCCTCAAGGCGCGGGCATTGGCCTTGCGTGGCAACCGCGACGCGGCACTGGCGATGGTCCGCGAGCGGATCGGCCAGGTCGGCGAGACCCAGGAACTGACGCTATCGCTCGCCGAATTGCAGCGCTTCGGCGGCAGCCCGGCCGATTTCCTCGCCTCGCTGCAACGCATCCGCCAGCTGTCTCCCGACAATCGCAACTATCGCTTCGATCTGGTCGATACGCTCTATCGCATGGGCCGCGTCGCCGATGCCCGGGTCGAAGCCGCGGCACTGGCTGCCGAGCCGAACCTGAGCGCGGCCGAGGCGGCACGTCTGCCGCGGCTGTTCTATGGCTATGACCAGGAGGGGCTGACCGCCGCGCAGATCGCCGACGTGTCGACCAAGGCCTCGGTCGACACACGTCTTGCGTTGGCGCGCTATTTTATCGCGACAGGTCATGCCGAGGCGGCGATCATCCTGCTCAAGCCGGTGGCGACGGGTTGGTCGAGCGATATTCAGGCACTGTATGCGCGCGCCGTGGGTGCGGCTGGCGACACCGCCGCGGCCCGCACTGCGGTGGACGCGATTCTCAAGCGCGATCCTAACAATGGCGACGCCCTGCTGCTCCGCGCGAGCAACGCGCTGGGCCGCCGCGACACCAGCACGGCGATTGTCGACTATCAGCGCGTCATCCACGATTATCCGCAATGGGAGGAAGGCTATCTCGGCCTCGCCCGAGCCTATGCCGCCAGCAACAAGCCGGGCGACGTGCGGCGTGTATTCGAAGATGGGCGCAAGGCCCTGCCGCAGAGCCTGCCGCTGGCGCGCGCTTATACGGCTGTACTGTTGCGCATGGGGGATACCGATCGCGCACTTGACGTCGCACGGCGCTTCGCATTCGATTCCCCGGCATTGGGCGCGGCATGGACCTTGTACGGCCAGATCTGCGCCAAGAGTAGCGACAGCGATTGCCGCGCCGAGGTCGCCAGCGGCACGCAGCAGGCCCGCACCCGCTACGGGCTCGATCCCGCGCCGGGCACGCCGCCTCCGGTCGCGCTGATCGGCCGGCTGTCGTGACCGACCGACGCGCCACGGACGCGGCCGTGCCGTTCCTTGACCTGCCGATCGCGCGCCTGACGCTCGACCAGACGGTGGACGCGGTGCTCGCCGGCGCCGACGCGGCGCATTTCTCCTATGTCGTCACCCCCAATGTCGACCATGTCGTCCGGCTCGACCGGTTGCAGCGCGCCGGCGATCCGCTCGGTGCCGCCTTCGCCGCGGCCTATGCCGATGCCGGCCTGGTGCTGTGCGACAGCCGCATCCTCCAGCGGCTGGCAAAGCTGTCCGGGATCGACCTGACGCTGGTGCCGGGCAGCGACCTCACCCGCTTATTGCTCGCCGATCCGCGGATGCGCGGACGGTCGGTGGCGATCGTCGGCGGGTCGGAGACGCTGGTCGCGGCGTTGCGCGAGGTCGCACCGGGCATCGCCTTCACCCAGTTGCGCCCGCCGATGGGGGTGTTGCGCGATCCGGTGGCGATGGCGGCGATCGAAACATTCGTCGCCGAGCAGCGCGCCGATGTGGTGCTGTTCGCGATGGGCGCGCCGCAGAGCGAGATCGCCGCGCACCGCTGCCGCCAGGCCGGCCGGTCACGCGGCGTCGGCCTGTGCATCGGCGCCTCGCTCGAGTTCATCATCGGCGAGAAGCGCCGCGCGCCGCTGTGGATGCAGCGGCTCGGCATGGAATGGGCGTTCCGCCTCGGTAGCGAGCCGCGCCGCCTGTGGCGCCGCTATCTGGTCGAGGGACCACGCATCTTCGCGATCTGGGCCCGGCAGCGCTGACCTATGGTCAGCCCACGTCGCTTTCACCCGGACGGCGTGTGCGGACCCAGCCATCCTTGTCGCCGCGGCCGAGCAATGAGCGATAGAGCGGCAGCTTGGCCGCGATGTAGAGCGGCGTGCGCAGCAGCGCTGCGCCGCTGATCTGCTCGCGCCCGGCGCTCGCCCAGGCGGCGACCGTCGCGAAGCCGGCGATGCACAGGCCAATCACCAGCACGAGCGATGCGGTCCAGCCGGCACCGATCAGGCCGAGCAGCAGCGTCACCGCCAGCGCCGCGCCGGCACTGACGAACAGCAGGGCGAGCGGCGGCACCAGGATATGCAGGCCCAGCCACAGCCGGCTGCGCGAGAAGCGCGTCAGCCCCTGCGCGATCAGCGGCAGGGCGCTGTGGCGCGCGACCGCCAGGAAGCCGCGCTCCCAGCGATTGCGCTGGGTGAGCAGTGCCCGCCCGGCGGCCGCGTCGCTCCAGATCTCGACGCTCTCGACGAAGGTCGGCGGTCGGCCGCTGCGCGTCAGCCACACGCCGAGCGACATGTCTTCGGCCAACGCCGCGCTGGCGAGGGGAGCCTGGGCGAACAACGGCCAGGGCACGGCCATTCCCGTACCGGTCATCGCGGCGACGCCGCCCATCCGCACCATGCCACGCTGCCGGACCAGATTCTTGACCAGAAAGGCGAAGCTCGAAATCTGCGCGGTCGGCGATGCGGTCAGGTCGGGACGCTGCAGATTGCACGACTGGCAGGCGCGACCCGACGCCATCGCCGCGCGCGCCAGTCCCGCGACGCCTAGGCCGGCGACCGAACAATCCGCATCGATCACCACGACGCAGTCCGGCGGGGCCAGCGCCAGGGCATCGCGGCCGAACGCCAGCGCATAGCCCTTGCCGCGCGCCACGGGGTCGTGACGTTCGACCACCCGCGCGCCGGCCTTGCGCGCTTCTGCCGAAGTCTCGTCGCTGCAATTGTCGGCGACGACGAGGAGTTCGATCGCCGGATCGGTCACCGAACGCAGCGCCGAGACCGTTGCGGCGATCCCCGCGGCCTCGTTATGCGCAGGGATCAGCACAACGGTGCGGGGCAGCGGACTCGTCTCTTCGCGGCGGGCGAGCGGGCGCAGCCCGGCGAGCGCCTCGACCGTGTAGATAGTCAGCAGCAGCGTCGGCAGGGCCGCTACCAGCGCTGCGACGGTCCCCAGCAGCGTCATTGCACCACCCCCTGAAGGAAGCGGCGATAGGCGGCGCCGACGCGATCCCAGCCGAATTGTTCGGTGCGCCGACGCCGTGCGGCGATCCGCGCGGCATCGGCCTCGGCGGATGCGGTGCGACGCGCTGCGAGCGTCGCCGCGATCGCCTCGCTGACCGCCGTCAGGGATTGCGTGTCGACCAAAGGTTCGTCGTCGCCGACGATCCAGCGCAGCCGCGGCGTATCGTGGCCGATGACCGGCAGGCCGCAGGCCATCGCCTCGACGAAGACGTTGCCGAACGATTCCAGCAGCGACAGATGGAGGAAGACATCGGCGGACCGGTACAGCGCCGGCATGTCAGCGGAGGCGACCGTCAATCGGGTGAAGCGGCCGGGCAGCATGGTCTTGGCGAGAGCCTCGACCTCATTGCGCAGCCCGCCGTCGCCGGCGACGACCAGATGCGCGCCCGGCACCGCGGCCACCGCACGGATGCCGTCCGCAACCCGCTTGGTCTCGATCAGCGCGCTGACCATCAGCACGATCGGCCCTTCCGCCGGCAGGCCGAGCCTCGCTCGCTCCTGCGGCCCCGGCGTGAACCGGACGAGGTCGGTGCCGTTGGGGATCAGCGCCGCATTCCACCGATCCTTGTTGCGCTCGTAGAAATCGGGGTTGGTGCAGACCAAGCCTTCGCAGCCGAACCAGCGATATTCGGACGTCCCGGCAATTGCCGGCCAATCGCCGTTCTGCGTGACGAAGACATGCGCAGGCCGGCGACCGCCGAAGCGCGGCCGGCGCAGCAGCCAGTTGGTGAAGGGATAGGAACAGGTGACCGTCGCGTCGAAATCGCCCGGCCGATAACAACGCGCCAGGCCGGGTACGAAGCTCGCCTCCTCATAGGCCGTATCGCCACGCAGCAGCGGCAATGCGGGCATTCGCTCGAACCGCTTGCGGTCGATCGCGGGCACGTGCCGGAATAGATAGGGCGTGCCGGGGCGGGCCTGGCCCGCCCCCATCACCGTCACCGCGTCGCCGGCGCGGGCGCAATGGTCGGCGACGGCGAGCAAGGCCACTTCCGCGCCGCGATCGAACCGATGAAAGCCCGGCAGGGCGAAGAGGAGGCGCATCGCCATGCCGTCGGCAAGCCTTACTTGGTCGTCTGCGCGGGGGCGAAGCCCGGCTGATATTCGATCTTCGCCTTGGCGCGGGCATCCTTCAGCCGCTGCTGGATCACCTTGTCGAGCTCCTGCGCCCGCATCATCTGCACGGCCATCGGCTGCGCCTGTTCGGGGGCGAGCGGCTGCACCTCCTTGCCGGTGATGACGCTGGCGACCACGCCCTGCGGCGTCGGCACGATGAACGGCTCGCCCGGCGGCAGCGCCAGCACCTGCTGCATCATCTGCGGCGGCACCTGGGCGCTGTCGACCTTGCTGGCCCCGCGATCGAACTTGATGCCCTTGCCGGTCAGATAGTCCATGATCGCCTGCAGCGTATGGAGATCCTTCATCCCCGCGATCACCGACTGATCAGTCGGGGCAGGGAAGCGGATCTGGTCGACCGAGAAGATCGTCCGGCCGGCGAAATTGAGCGGATGGTCGCTGATGAACTTGTCGATCGCGCTCTTGTCGGGAACGCGCAACGTGTCCTGGACGCGCTTGGCATAGAATTCGAGCAGCAGCGCCTGGTCGACCTCGCGCTGGCGGGTCAGGAATTCGGGATCGCGATCGGTGCCGGCGGCCTTCGCCTGCTGTTCGATCAGGCGCTTGTCGATCAGCCGCTGGACGACCGCGGCGCGCGCCTTGTCCTTCTCGGCGCCATCGGGGATGTTGGCGTTGCGCAGGGCGCCATTGACCTCCTGCAGCGTGATCTCGTCGCCGTTGACGACTGCAGCGACCTGACCGGTCGCCTTCTTCTGACAACCGCTCAACGCTACGGCGATGGCGACGCAGGATACCAAAATGGGAGCGCGGGACAAACGGGACATCGACGTTCCTCTAGAAAGAGCATGACATTGACGATAAGACGGTCCGAGCATTGCAGAAAGGCTGCGCCGACGTGGAAACCGCCTATGACTGGATTACCTTGGCGTTATTCGCGGGGCTGATCGTTCTCTTCCTCGAGCGTTCGAGCAAGGAAGAGCCGACCGATCATCTCTGGCAATATCTCGTCCCCAGCGTTGGCTGTGCTTTGGCCAATTACGCCGGCAATCATGGACAAACCCTTGTCGCCATCGTGATCATCCTCGGCGTGATCGGCTATATCCATGTGGTGCTGAAGCCCTCCGACCTCTGGTCCAAGCGCTAGGCAGCACCGACCAGCAAGCGGCGCGCGACCGGCGGGGACGTGCGCACCATCTGCGCGGCGAACGTTGTCAGATCGGCCCGCGCGCTCGCCATGTCGGGCGCCAGCGTCGACACCCGCACCAGCACGCCGTCGGGAATGAGCCCGTCGAGATTGGCACGTAGCACCGCGACGCGCTGGTCGAACCAGCTCGTCGGGAAGAAGCCGCCGATCCGCGTCCAGTAGAGTACCTGCTCGGTCCGGCTGACACCATCGGCGGAAAAGGTGTTGGCGGGAATGTTGCCGCCCATGCCGTTCGGCACCTCCTCGACCACGGTCGGTGACAGGCGATAGCCGCCGGCCGGGTAGCAGACCTCCGGCCGGTGGACCTGGAGCATGCCGTCCTGCACGTTGCTGTAGGCGACCAGCAGCATAATCGGCAGGCGATCCGGCGCGGTATAGTTTCGCGTGACCAGACCGCTGTACAGCGAATCCGACAGGGCATCGGGGGGCGGCAGTACCAGGCCGGAGGAATCGCGATACGTCCAGTCGCCGATCCGCGTCGGGATCAATCGATCCAGTGCTTCTCTGCCGACCCTGGCACTGGCCGGTTTGGGCTGCCGCGCCATCGCAACGCCCCCGACCCCGAGCAGGGCGGTGCCGATCAGCATGCTGCGGCGGTTGATCGGTGAGGTCATGGTCATGCCGTCTTCCGGATGATGAAGCGTCGCCAGATCGGTTCGAGCACGCTGTCGATGGCGAAGATCGTCAGCAGGGCGACGCTGAACATCGTCAGGCCGGCGAAATTGTGCAGGAAGCCCTGCGCCATCGCATCGCCAGCATGATAGGTCAGCAGGATCAGGATCAGCACGCGGATGAAATTGGTGAAGATCGCCACCGGCAGGATGAACAGCGTCAGCAACAGCGCATAACGCCAGTCCGCCTGGTGCCGCATATAGACGTAGAACAGCGAGATCGCGGTCAGCGCGACGATCGAATTGAGGCCCGAACAGGCCGCCGCGACGAGCAGCTGGAACTGGCCGACCTGGATGGTCACCCCGGCGCTGCCGATCGGATAGCCGAACTGATAGAGCAGGGCGACCGCCGCATGCGAAATGCCGGTCTTGAGCGATCCGGTCATCGCCGCGACCAGAGTATCGGGCAGCGGGAACATGAAGGCGAGATACAGCAGCGGAAACCACAGCCGCCGCATCGCCGGCAGGCCGATCAGCGCATAGATCGTCACCAGCACCACGCCATACATCAGATAGCCCTGGATCTCGACGATCTGGGCGATCCGCGACACCAGATAGAGCGGCAGGGTGACGAGCAGTCCGAGCACCGGCAGGATGAGGGGCGGCGGGGCGACCAGCGGCTGCGCGGCCGGCCACAGCCGCCAGAGCAGCCACAGGCCGGTGAACAGCACGATCGGCCCATGCGCGCCCGCTTCGGTCGTCCAGCTGACCTTGGCGACGAAGATCATGGTCGGGACGACGACAAGAGCGAGGCCGGCCAGCAGCACCAGCGGTGCCAATGCGCCGGACCGCCGTTGATCCGACAATGCCAAGGTCGCCATGATGTGTGTTCCAACCCCAGCCGAATATGCCGGTGTACAGCCCGGCTTCCGTTCGGAGCCTAGCATGGGGCCCGGCGACGGCCAAGCGGATGGGGCCCGGCTCGATCGCCGCGTCCCAGTTCGGCACTTTCCTTATCTGATTTAACAGAAGAATGAGCATGCGCTCTGACAGGCGTCCAACGCCATAACGCGCTTTTCATCGTCTGGCACGTAAGCCTGCACCGCGAAGGTACTTGCCTAGCCTCCTCATCCCGGTCACGGGGCGAGGAAATACCTCCAGAGGAACAATGATGATGGCACGGCAATATGGCGCCCGAAAGCGTGTGATGGTGACGGGCGGCGCGGGTTTCCTCGGCTCGCATCTGATCGACCGCTTGATCGAACGCGGTGACGAGGTGTTGTGCCTCGACAATCTGTTCACCGGCACGAAACAGAACATCGCGCACTTGCTGGGTCATGAGCGGTTCGAGTTCATGCGTCACGACGTGACGATCCCGCTCTACGTTGAGATCGACGAAATCTACAATCTCGCCTGTCCCGCCTCGCCGGTGCACTACCAGCACGATCCGGTGGCGACCACCAAGACCAGCGTCCATGGCGCGATCAACATGCTCGGCCTCGCCAAGCGGACCGGTGCCAAGATCTTCCAGGCCTCGACCAGCGAGGTCTATGGCGACCCGATCGTCCACCCGCAGCGGGAGGATTATTGGGGCCATGTGAACCCGATCGGACCGCGCTCCTGCTATGACGAGGGCAAGCGCTGCGCCGAGACCCTGTTCTTCGACTATCATCGCCAGCACGATCTGCGCATCAAGGTGGTGCGGATCTTCAACACCTATGGCCCGCGCATGCATCCGTCCGACGGGCGCGTCGTATCGAACTTCATCGTCGCGGCGCTGAAGGGCGAGCCGATCCCGATCTACGGCGACGGGTCGCAGACGCGCAGCTTCTGCTATGTCGACGATCTGATCGACGGCTTCCTGCGGCTGATGGACAGCGGCGACGACGTCACCGGCCCGATCAACATCGGCAATCCCGGCGAATTCTCGATGCGCGAACTCGCCGAAAAGGTGATCGCCATCACCGGCTCCAAGTCGGAGATCACCTATCTGCCGCTGCCGCAGGACGATCCCAAGCAGCGCCGCCCCGACATCACGCTGGCGCAGAACGTGCTTGGCTGGCAGCCGACCGTCGCCCTCGACCAGGGGCTGGAGCGTACCATTGCCTATTTTGCCAAGATGATCTGAGGCGAGCGGACCATTCAGGCGGCCTGCGAGCCGAAAAGTTCGAGCATGAACATCGAACATGCCGGTACGTCCCGGCAAATCGTGTCACCGCACCAGACAAATACGACCTTAGGTCCATTACAAACATAAAATAGGTCTTAGTTTCAATTCGGTACAATCCATGTGATCCCCGTCGCAGACAGAATGGGTCTGATAACGATATGACAGGGTACGGCTGAGGATTGGCGGGCGGAGATATCCGGCACATGACGGCCCACGGAGTAGTGACAGCGAGCGACCATTATCAGGGCAGCATCGAGCGGACCGATACGCAATCGGTTCGCGTCGCGGTCTATTGCCTGCTGGCGCTGCTCGATGCCGCCATCGTGACGCTGGCCTTCGCGCTGTCGGATCTGATCCGGCACCAGGACGTCCGCGACATGCTGACCGTCAGCTATTGGCTGATCATCCCCGTGTTCGTGGCAGCCAGCTTTTACGTCCGTGCCTATTCCTACACGACATTGATCGCGCGGCACTTCAGCATCTGGAAGGCGGTCACCGCCATGCTCGGCGCCACGGCGGCCACGATCATGCTGCTGTTCGCCGCCAGAAACAGCACCGACGTGTCACGCGTCGCATTTTTCTCTGGCACCCTACTGGCGATCATCGGCCTAACCCTGATCCGCCTGCCGCTGCCGCTGCTGATCCGCAAGCTCGGTTCGCGGTTCTTCTGCCGCATCCTGATCATCGACGGCGAATTTGACGCCAAGGTGCCCCCCGACGTCCATTGCATCAACGTCACGAAGCTCGGCATCCGCCCCGAGATTACCGACCCGCTAATGCTGCACCGGTTTTCGGAGATCGTCGCGGGCGCCGACCGCGTCACGGTGTCGTGCGCCGTCGAGGATCGCGATCGCTGGTCGCTGTATCTGAAAAGCGTCGACTGCGACGGTGAACTGCTGATCCCCGAGCTGCATACGATCGAACCGCTCGGCAATGCCTTCAGCATGGGACTGGCCGGCGTGCGCGTCTCGTCGGGCCGGCTCGACATGCGCAACCGGCTGATCAAGCGCAGCTTCGACATCGCCATCGCATCGCTTGCACTGCTCATATTCTGGCCGGCGATGCTGATCGTCGCGCTGGCGATCCGGCTGGAGAGCCCGGGCCCGATCCTGTTCCGCCAGCAGCGCATGGGCCGCGCCAACCGCCTCTTCGAAGTGCTCAAGTTCCGCAGCATGTACGTCGACCTGAGCGATCGCCACGGCGATCGCTCGACGGCGCGCGGCGACCCGCGCGTTACGCGCGTCGGTCGTATCATCCGTGCCACCAGCCTCGACGAGCTGCCGCAGCTGCTCAACGTGCTGGGTGGCAGCATGAGCATCGTCGGCCCGCGCCCGCACGCCTTGGGGTCGCGCGCCGGCGACAATCTCTTCTGGCAGATCGATCGCCGCTATTGGCTGCGCCATACGATCAAGCCGGGCCTGACCGGCCTGGCGCAGGTCCGCGGTTATCGCGGGTCGACCGAAAACGAGCACGATCTGGTCAAGCGGCTCGAAAGCGACATGGAATATCTCAACAACTGGTCGCTGATGACCGATCTGACGATTATCGGGCGTACCGTGCTGGTGATGCTGCACCGGAACGCATACTGAAGCCGCGGCCCGAACCGCGCGGCGCCGATCGTCAGAAGGGGATTTCTCCCTCGTAATTGCCCGCCTCGCTGTAACGGCAGACCAGCACGTCCTCGCGCGCGCCATGCGCCAGCGCGCAGCCGACCGAATGGGTCGCCCGCCACATCAGCTGGGTATAATGGCCGACATCGGCCACCCGGCCGGTAATGCTGTTGTCGGGAAAGCGGCCGGGCCGAAAGACGCGCTGCTCGCGCGCCCAGGCATCGACCATCGCCTCCGGCGTGAAGCGGTGCGGGGTGCCGGCCCAGAGGTTTTCGCCCTCGGGCGCCGCCTCATTCTCCGGCGCATGATGGAAGGTCCCGGTGGCGGCGAGATGCTCCGCCCAAACACTCGCCGATCGGGCAAGCGCCGAATTCCAGCTGAGGGGAGGAATGGCGCGGCGGGCGCGTTCTTCGTTATGTCGCGACAGCAGACGCGAGGCGAAGCCGTCATCCGCCCCGATCAGCAGTGGCGCCATGCCGAGGATCAGCATGGCATAACGACGCTTATAGCCACGAAACCGTCCGGAACGCATGATCTCTGCCCTCGATGCGAGGGCGGATGATGCCGCACCGTCTTGACCAGCCGGTTAGAAGGGCTGGTAAATCGGCAATTTACGTCGAATGGGCCGGCAATCGGCCATCCTCGCCCAGCGGACTGGCCGGGACAATGAAGGCGACATCCCCACGCCGGGCCACGGCGAACAGGCGTTGCGCAAAGTCCATCGGCAGGCCGACGCAACCATGCGTCGCCCGCCCTTCCTCGACGGTGCTGGCGTGGATCGCGACGCCGTCGCGGGTCAGCCATAGGGTATAGGGCATATCGGCATCGTACAGGGTCGAACGATGCAGCCGCTCGCGGCCCAGCACCGGAAAGGCACCGGTCGGCGTCGCCTTGCCGTCCGAGCCATAGACGATCACCGCGGTGCCGATCTCGTCCGCACCGCGAAACACGGAGATCAGCTGCCGCGCCAGGTCGATCCGGATCCAGATCGGCCCGGCACCGGCCCCGCGGTCGTTCCAGACGGAATCGCCGAAGCGCATCCTCCCCGGCAAGGTCAGCAGGCTGCCAATCTGGAAACGCCGACCGTCGGGGGCGGTGAACATCGGCCGGTCGCCACTCCCAAAGCGGATCCGACCGTCAGCCGGGGCGGGGGCCGGCGTGCTTGCCGCTGCAGGCGAGGGGACATTGTCGACGGGGGTCGATGCCTGCCGACAGCTGGCCAGCACGATCAGCAGAACCGGGACCAGCGTTCGTATAGCCTGGATCGGCCTAGGACGCTGCATGGCGCAGCATGGGCCGCCGCTGCCGCATCGTTGCTCCGACCGCGAAGAAGCCGAGAACCAGCATCGCCCAGGTGCCCGGCTCCGGCACGGCGGGGGTCGAGGGCACGACGCCCCCCGGGTCACCGCCAGTGCCCGGCGTATTGCCCGTTCCGCCACCACCGCCAGTACCGCCCCCAGGGCCGGACACGACGCCGATCCCGGGGCTGCCGGGCACGAACACGCCGCCCGGACCGACGGGGACGTTCCCATCAGTCAAGGCTTCCTCGACCGGCCCCGGCGCCGTCGGGTCGAAGCCGTCCACGACCGGTGTGTAGGGCGTGTAGGCCGGCGTGGTGCCAGGGGAGAAGGGCAGGCCCGGCCGATGGCGTACGGAAGTCAGGACGCGTTCGTGGGCCGGGCCGACGTCGAACCCGGTTCGTGGCGGCTTGTTCTGTACCAGCCAGCCATAATTGCGCGCACCCGGCGAACGCGCGTCCAGCAATGTGTCGGGCGTGTCGATGCGGGCCTGCGCATCCGTCTTGGTTCGCGGCGCCTCCGCCGAAGCGCGCGACAAGAGATCGCCCGCACCGGCAATCCCCAAGACGCTCGCGCCGAGCGTCACGAACAAGGTCGCGACCGGGCGACGCCGCATGACTGCAGCGATCTGGCGGACCTTACGCCGAAAGAGCCGAGCACCACCTTGCATCTTCGAGAAACTCTTCCGCCTCATCAGGGTTGCACATCGATCACGCCGATCTCAGGCAGCCGTCCATTCTCAAACGCGGCACGATCGCTCACTGGCTAGGGCTCAAGGCACAATGCGCCGCGCCTCACCTTCAATTGATAGTGCACCCATTAAAGTAGATCAACGCCGCGGTGAATTTGGTCCGTCAAAATATCAAAGCACCAATTCAACTAGATAATTTTGCACCCTCAGCCAATCCCGGGCACTGTTTACCCTATCAATCCAAAATCTTCATAAGTTTAGCCTGCATCGCCCCGTTATTACTTGCCCACCCAAGTGCGACAGCGTGAACGTGAACCTGCCACATGTCTCGTTTTGATACAAACGATTAATGACAAGAAATTTAGCAACTTGGGCGGAACCTGAAACTTAACGCCTTGTTAACGGCTCGCTCGGGTCTGCCGAGTGCACCTGAGAGGGACATGTATGAAGAAGTTGCTTAGCTTGTTGGCCGCGGGCGCTGCCGTCTGCGCCGCCTCGAACGCCAATGCCGCCACGATCGCCACGGGCAGCTCGGTCGATTTCACCGGCTATCTCAACGCCACCGGCGGCAACAGCCTGTCGACCGCCACCGCGCTTGACTTCCTGGCGAGCTCGGGCGGCACGGCATCGCCAGGCGTTGCTGGCCTTATCCCGAATTACGGCACCGGCACCGGTACCTTCGCCGGCTTCTCGTGCATGACCGGCACCTGCGGCACGATCCAGGACATCGCAAACTTCCGCGTCGGCGCTCAGTCGATCGCCAATTTCTTCGTGTTGACCGGCGGTAACAACGCCTCGCCGATCAGCTTCGACCTGTCGTCGATCGACACGATCGGCAGCATCACCGCCAACACATTGGCCTTTGCCGCTAGCGGCACGCTCCGTTACGATGGTTTCGATGCCACTCCGGCATCGTTCGTGTTCACCACGCAGGGCAACACGACGACGTCCTTCTCGGCAACCGCGCAGACGGCCGCCGTGCCTGAGCCGGCGACCTGGGCGCTGATGATCCTCGGCATGGGTGCGGTTGGCTTCGCGATGCGTCGCCGCAACACGACGACCCGCGTCCGCTTCGCGTAACCGCGACGACGCCAAGCCGTCGCCCGACAACGGGCGACGGCTTTTCATGTGACATATGCTGATTATAGGCCTTTCTCAGGCGCACCGCCCAATCGGTGCAAAATTGCGGCCAGCTGCCAGGCAAGTCGTTGTAATCAAGCCTTCGCCTCTCGTTGCGTGGCGCTGCATTAACCAAATGAAAAGGCTGTGAACGTACATCCGGCGCAATAATTGTCGCTGGAGTGCTTTCATGTTGGTGGCCGATCGGTGGAGAGAAAAAGCTCGCCGTCTCGTCAGGATTGATGTTCGCGCCTTCCATCCCACCGTCCTCGCGGCATTGGTGCTGGCTGGATGTGGCGGGGGTGGAGGCAATGCGGCTGGTGCTGTTGTCGATGTCGCCAGCGGCAGTCCGATTACTCCTAGCGGCAGTGCGACGCCCGCACCGACCCCGACGCCCTCCGCTACACCGACACCAACATCAAATAATACCCAACCCAGTTCGGTAACCGCCATCGCCAGCAACTTCGACAGGGCGTCATTCATCGTGCCCGGCTACGAGCGTAACGGCTCGTATGTGCCGCCTTCGGCCGCGCCCGACGTGGTTGGCGCTTTTCGCTTCATCTGCACCGCCGGCCAGATGAATTACGATGATCCGATCCTATACCCCGGGGTGAAGGGCGGCTCGCCACATCTGCATCAATGGTACGGCAATACCAATGGTGATTATGCATCCACCTACGCCACGCTGCGGGCATCCGGCGACAGCACCTGCTCAAACATGCTTAACCGGTCGGCCTATTGGGTGCCGGCGCTGATGAATGCCGCGGGCAAGGTGATCCAGCCGGACTATCTCTCGATCTACTACAAGCGCCTGCCGGACGGCGACCCGTTGTGTCTCAAGGAGTCGGCTAAGGGCTGCGTCGGCATCCCGACCGGCCTGCGCGTCGTTTCCGGCTACGACATGAAGCGGATGGGCCAGGATCAGCCGGAGAACGCAACCTTCAACTTCCGCTGTATCTCGCCAAACAAGCCGTCTGACCACCACGCGACGCTGGCCGAAGCCGTCAAGGATTGCGGCGGGTCGGGCCAGATCATGGCGGCGATCAACTTCGGCTCGTGCTGGAACGGTCAGCTGGACAGTGCCGACCATCGGTCACACCTGACCCACGGCGTCTACCAGGGGCAGTCCTATCCGGAATGCCCGGCGACGCACCCGTACATTATTCCCGAACTGACGCAGCAGATCGCCTACACGATCGCGGCCGACGACGGGGATATCTGGTTCTCGTCCGACCGTATGAACGGCATGACCATGCCAGGCGGAACCGCATTCCATGCCGATTATATGGAAGGGTGGGACCCACAGACTCGCGACACCTGGAACAGTCAGTGCATCGGCAAGATGCTGAACTGCTCGGATGGCGAGCTAGGCGACGGCACGATGCTGAAGCGGGGTCCGCTGACCTATGCCGCGGTGCAGCGGCTGGTTACACCCCCTGCGCGTCCATGATGGTGGCGAGGGGCATCTGAGATCACGATGGATGGCTTCCGGCATGCCCTAACGCGGGCATGCCGGATCACTCGCATAAGGCTGAGCGCAATAGACCAAAGGGCTGGTGCGCCCGCTGCATAGCATCGGGATCAGCCGCGCCCTTACCGCGGCTTAGTGCCGACCGTCGCTAGATGGCTGATGTCGCACGCAGCCAATGCCGGCAGCGTCACTCCATTCACTTGCCACGCTGTCATGCTTCCAGACAGTTCCTGACAATGATCAGGAACCGTGATGCAGGAAAATCAGATCAGCCGCCAGGCCAATCCCAGCAGCAGCCACGGCGCAACGCCCACGGCGGTGATGCACAGCACCCGCATGCGCGGCGACAGCGACCATTCGCGCACCGGCTGATCGACCGCAACCGAGGCGCCCAGTTCGGGGGCAGGGAAGCGGATCGGATCGGGCGGCGCCAGGCCGGCGAGCGCGGAGGCGAGCTCCTCCGCCGTCAGCGGAGCAACGAACTGGCAACCGTAATGGCCATCGCTCGCTCGCTGCACCCGTGCCGTACGCAGACCGACCCCGAAGATGCCGAGCGTGATGGTGTCGCCAACCGCAAGGCCACGCGCCGTCGCCGTACGAAATCCCGTGGCGGACAGGTCGTCGATGACAACGTCCTGCGGCTCGGCCTGCGGATTGCGCAGTGTGCCGTCCAGCAGCACCGGATAGCGCTCTGCTGAACGATCGTCCTCATAAAGCTTGGCAACGAACGACATGCGATACCCCGACAATGCCCGGGCATGTGTCACGGCAAATGGTTGACATTGCGTTATGCGGCAGAGACGCTGACGGACGACACCAAATGGTGTTGGGAAAATGCCTGGCCGGTGTGGCCGAACCGCATGGGGCAGCACATGATCATGGACGATCGGCAGGACAGCGACAGCGCCAGATATGTCGTCGATCGCGGCTGGCGTCTGCAGGTCGGCACCGTGCAGTTGACCCGATGGCATCGCCGCTATGCCGTTCACGCCGATGGAGGTCATGACCCCGCACCTCCCAAACGGTCGCTGCTGTTCTCGCCACGCGCGGCGTTGGGCGGCGTGGCGATCTGCGCGCTGAGCTTTACCGCCGCCAGCCTGATGGTCGAGCGGGTCGGGGCGAGACCGACCTATACCATCGACATTCCCGTGCCGCCCCGCAACCGTGCTCCCGAGGTGGTCCACCAGGCCCGCACGGCGCATCTGTCTCATGTCGCATCGAGCGAGAAGGGGACGCGACCGCGGCTGCACCATCTGACATCGGATGAGGCATCGTCACCGCTCGCTGCAGCGGTCGATGCACCGGGTTCCCACGATCCGCTGGCCGGCGAGGCGTCGCAGGCGCGGGCGATAAAGACCGCCATGACCACCGGTGACCTGCAGGAATGGACCGACGATGCCGCCGGCATCCACGGCTTCGTCGTCGCCGGGCCGCTGCGCGAGGAGGACGGCCAGCGCTGTCGGGCGATGTCGGTGCTGATCCGCACCCTAGGGCAGGGCGATCAGGTCGAACAACGCCACGATTGCCTGCCCTGACTACGAGTCCTGCAAAGGACAGACTGTAGCCCCCTTCATTTTTTTGACGCAGAGGAAAAATATCGGCGGGGGATGCCGCGGCCCGCCATTCTGCTGTCCGAAGCCGCCAAGCGGCTGTTACTCGAACTGCGCACCGGCGGGCCGGCATCGCGCAGCCGCATTGCGGCACGGCTCGACATCGGCCATGCGACGGTGACGCGGCTGTCGCGCGAGCTGATCACGCTCGGCCTGATCGCCGAGCAGGAAGAGCCCGCGACGCGCACCGGCCGCGGCCGGCCGATGGTGCCGCTCGTGCTGAGCGGCGAGGGCGGCTATGCGGTCGGCGCGACCGTCCATCCCGGCTGGGCGGAGATCGTCGCGCTCGATTGCGCCGGCCGCCTGCTCGCCCGCGAAGAAGTGCCGTTCGACGATCCCGACCCGCGCGCCTTTGCCCGGCTGCTCGACGCGCAATTGCGCGCGATCGCCGGCCGGCCCGGCATCTTGCCCTATCGCTTCCTCGGGCTCGGCATCGCCAGCACCGGCTATGTCGTCGACACCGCGGCCGACCGGCGCTGGACGGTGGAATGGGTCGCCGGCTGGCGCGACGTGCCGCAGGCGCGCTTCTTTTCCGATGCTCTCGGCCTGCCGGTCTGGGTCGAGAATGACGGCACCGTCGCCGCGCTCGCCGAATATTACCGACCGGCGATCATCACCCGCTATCGCGACATCCTCGTCTTCTTCCTCGGCCACGGCCTGGGTGGCGGGGTGATCGCCGATCGCCGGCTGGTGCGCGGCGAGCACGGCAATGCCGGCGAGGTCGGGCGGCTGTTCCTCGATCCCGCCGCGCGCCCCTCCGGCCTCGACCTGCTCCACACGCTGCGCCGCGCCGGCGTCGCGATCCACAGCCTGTCCGACCTTCCGGCATTGCTCGACGACCATGGCCCGCTGTTCGCCGGCTGGATGGACCGCGTCGCCGGGCAGTTGCGCCACGGCATCGAGGCGGGCGTGGCCTGGCTCGATCCGGGTGCGGTGGTGATCTCCGGCGCGCTGCCCGACGCCCCGCTGACCGGCCTGGCCGAGCGCCTGCGCGGCTGGACGACACCGGGCTATCACGGCGCCGCGCCGGCCATCCATGCTTCGCCACTGGGCAGCACCGCGGTGGCGATCGGCGCGGCGATGCTGCCGATCCATGCCCTCACCGCCTGACAGGGGCCAAACAGGCCGGGTCCGCCTCCCGATTTTTTTTCAGGAAACGAATTAAAAGCGTCATCGACCGCGCCTAGCCGCGCCTCCGTCCATAACGGACGGGGGAAGCAGCATGACCATCATCGTCCGGGCGAGCACCGCGCTCGCCCTCATCCTCGGCGCGCAGGCCGCCTTCGCACAGACGCAGCCGCCCGCGGCGCCGGCCCAGGACGATGCCGATGCACCGCGCCATGCGGAGGGCAACATCGTCGTCACCGGCATCCGCCGCGCCAATGCCGCCGCGATCGAGAGCAAGCGCCGCGCCACCAACATCGTCGACGTGGTCAGCGCCACCGACGTGCGCGCGCTGCCCGACACGACGATCGTCGAGGCGCTGCGCCGCGTCCCCGGCCTGTCGGTGCTGCCGGCGACCGACAACGAACATCCCCGCGACGAGGCGGCGACGCCGGTGCTGCGCGGGCTGGGGCCGAGCTACAACAACGTCACCATCGACGGGCTGACGATCGCCTCGCCGGGCACGCCCAATGGCACCCTGGGCTCGATCACCCGCGGCGTCCGGCTCGACATTCTGCCCGCGTCGATGGTCAGCGAGATCCAGGTGGTGAAGACCTTCTCCGCCGATCTCGACCCCAATGCGACGGGCGGCGCGATCAACCTCAAGACGCGCTCGGCCTTCGCCCAGGGCGGCAAGCCGTTCTTCACGATGGAGGCCTCGCTCGGCCATGCCGGCGACACCGGCAAGCCGCGCGACCAGCGCGATCCCGGCTATCGGCTGATCGCGACGGGCAGCACGACGTTCGGCGCGGCGCATCAGTTCGGTGCGACGCTGTCGGCCAATTACCAGACGCTGTCGAGCTACACCGAAACCCATATGACCACCGACACGGTCCATTACGGTTTCTACGACGCCAAGGGCGTGCTGCAGAGCGGCAGCAACCTCGGCAACGGCTATGCGGTGCCGCAGCAGGACAAATATTGGTACGTGATGAACCGCCGCGACCGGTTCGGCATCACCGGCAAGCTGGAGGCGCGGGTCAGCGACGGTTTCGACGTCTTCGCCACCGGCGGCTATTACGTGTTCCGCGACAATATGGAGCGCAACGAGATCATCATCGATCCGCGCAACCGCAACCGCGTCTTCAACCAGACCGCGACCTCCGGCTCCTATCCGGGCGGCGACGTCGAGGTCGGCTATGCCAACCAGATCACCACCGCGCGCACCCGCGTCGGCCAGGCCGGCTTCAACTGGCGCCCAGGCGCCGGCCAGCTGCTCAGCGGCCGCGCGTCGATCTCCAACGCGACCTATGTCGAGCCGATCTTCATGGTCAAATATGCCACCAACATCACCCGCCCCGCGGCGGTAGCGACGACCACGACCGGCAGCGGCGCGACGATCAACGCGACCGGCGACTATGCCTTCACCTACGACACGTCGGCGCTCGACCAGCGTTTCCCGATCAGCGCCGCGGCGTACAACGCTGTCGGCAATTACAGCCTGCTCTACTGGCGGCCGGCGAGCGATTACGTCCGCCGGGCGGGCAACCGGATCGCCACCGGGCGGCTCGACTATGGCCTCAACCAAGGCTTCGACGACCGCGGCGCCGGCTTCGCCATCGGCCTGAGCTATACCGACGACCGGCCACGCTTCGACATCCGCCGCACCGAATATCAGCCCAACGCCACCGCGCCGGGGCTGAAGATAGCCGACGTGCTCGGCCCGTCCAACGCGATCATGCCCTATCTCGGCCTCAACCTGTTCGCGATCGACCCGGCCAAGGCGCGGGCGCAAGTCGAGGCGGCGCCGCGCAGCGCCTATAACGCCACCGACCAGCTGAGCTTCAGCAACCAGGACGATTTCACCCACCGCGAAAAGCTGTTCGGCGCCTATGCGCTGATGAGCTGGCGCGGCGAGCGGCTGAACGTCCAGGCCGGGCTGCACTATGACGACACGACGCAATCCACCGTCGGCCGCCAGCGCCAGTATGACAAGGCACGTGCCGCCTATGTCTATGTCGACCGGCCGACCGGTTCGGCCTATCATTATCTGCTGCCGTCGACGGTGCTGACCTTCCACGCGACGCCGACCATCGACCTGCGCGCCGGTGCCAGCCGCATGCTCGGCCGGCCGCCCTATGACGCCTATGCGGCGCGCACCTCGATCAGCTTCGTCAACCCGAACGACCAGGGCAATCCCGATGCGGTCGGCGTCACCGTGACGATCGGCAATCCCGACATCCGCCCGCGGCTGTCGAACAATCTCGACCTGGCGGCCGACCTCCGGATCGCGCCGTTCGATGGCCAGCTGTCGCTCGCCGCCTTCAACAAGCGGATCGAGAACGAGATCTTCACGCTGACCAACGTCACGCCGTTCACTTTCGACGGCACCACCTACGCCAATGCCGCGGTCAGCACGCCGGCCAATGCCGCCGGCGCGCGCGTCCGCGGGCTGGAGGGGTCGCTGATCCTCAACACGCTGCGCCCGGTCGCGCCGGTGCTGGCCGGCTTCGGCATCGCCGGCAATGTCGCGCTGCTGCGCGGCCGGCTGACCGTGCCCTATTCGCCGAGCGCGACGACGGTCGCGTCGCGCACGCTCGACCGGCTGGTCGGCCAGCCCGACTATACCGCCAACGTCACCGTCTTCTACAATACCGGCGGGCTGGAACTGCGCGCCGCCTACAATCGCCAGGGCCGCGCCCTGCGCACGGTGATCAGCAACATCAGCTGGCAGGATCTCTATTGGGCGCCGCGCAGCCAGGTCGATCTGTCCGCCACCTATCGCGTCAACCCGGCGGTCAGCCTGATCGGCCAGGTCGGCAACGTCACGCACCATCGCATCACCAGCCTGACCGGGCCGGGGGTGAACCTGCTCAAGGACAGCTATTCGGTGCCGACGACCTTCTGGCTCGGCCTGCGCGTCACCCCGAAATTCTGAGGCATCCCATGTCCTTGCTCATGTTCGTGCTGGCGCTGGCCCAGCCCACCCCCGCTGCCGTACCCGGCGATCGCGCCGCGGCGATCGCGCGTCGCATCGCCGATCCCGACGGCGGCCCGATCGTCGTCGCGCATCGCGGCT
Organism: Sphingomonas sp. MA1305; assembly: GCF_016107325.1. Classification (GTDB taxonomy): domain Bacteria; phylum Pseudomonadota; class Alphaproteobacteria; order Sphingomonadales; family Sphingomonadaceae; genus Sphingomonas. The sequence goes on along the minus strand of NZ_RCVT01000006.1, from coordinate 84,322 downwards.
GCCACAATCCTGCGCCGCGCCACGGCCTCGCCAGCGTGCCGGAGAATTCGCCCGTCGCGCTCGACCAATGCGTCGCGCTCGGCGTCGACGTGATGGAGCTCGACGTCCGCCGCACCCGCGACGGCCATCTCGTCATCCTTCACGACGCGAGCGTCGACCGCACCACCGACGGTCACGGCAAGGTCGCCGATCTGACGCTGGCCGCGGTGCGCGCGCTGCACCTGCGCGACAATGAGGGCGGGGCGGGGGCGGCGCCGACCGATGCGCGGGTGCCGACCCTCGACGAGATGCTGGCGCAGGCGCGCGGGCGGATCGTCCTCAACCTCGACGTCAAGGACGCCATCTATGCCGAGGTCGTCGCCGCCACTGAGCGGGCCGGCGCGGCGGGGCGCGTCATCGTCAAGAATGCCGCCGGCATCGGCGACCCGCCGCTCGCCGCCTTGCCGTCCTACGACCGGGTGCCGTTCATGCCGATCCTCAGCGCCTCCGACGCGGCGGGCAGCGACCTGGTCGCGGTGATGCGCCGCCAGGACGACGGCGCGCGGCGCCCGCTCGGCTACGAACTGCCGCGGATGGATGCGGCGCAGCTGCCCGGCGTCGCGGCCGAGGCGAAGCGGCAGCGCCGGCGGCTGTGGTGCAACAGCCTGTGGGACGGCTTCGTTCGCGGCATGGGCGGCGACGTCGACGCGCTGCGCGATCCGCAGGCGGTATGGGGCCGGATGATCGCCGGCGGCATCTCGATGATCCAGACCGACGAACCCGAGGCGCTGCTGCGCTATCTCGGCCGTGACGAGCGGCGGCCGCAATAGAAAAGCTTCCGTTTGTCGACATGTTTTCAGATAGGATTGTCGGCATGTCGGGCGCTGATGCAACGATAGCACCGCTCGCGACTGCGCTCGCCGGCAGGACCCTCGGTACGGTCAGGAATGTGGGATTGATTGCCGTAGATATCCGCGGCTCGCATGATTGCCGAGCCCAGCGGCGGAGCTTGAAAGGCGAGATGGAACAACCGCCGCCACATGCTGTGGCGGCGGTTGTCGTCGCCGTTCAGGCGAAGCGGACAGTCATATTGACGGTCTTGCGACGACGCATGACAAAGCCGATTGCGCCCATGCCGAGGATCATCATCGCCCAGGTGGCGGGCTCCGGTACGGCAGCCGAAACAGCCGCGACATTGCCGTTGATGCTGAACGGGCTGCTCGGCGTGCCTGCATAATTTTGCACGCGGAACGTGCCTCCACCGGCCAGCGTGCCGCCATTGGCGGCCGACGTGCTGGTCGTGACGATGCGGAACACCACATTCGACGCGCTGACCAGAGGCGCGAAGCTCAGCACGTGATTGCCGACTGCGTCGGCATTCTGATCGAAGGTCGCGACCTGCTGGAACGCGCCGCCATCAACGGCGGCCAGGACGGCGAGGTCACCGGGACCGGTGTTGGACGATCGCGACGAAAAGACAAGCTGGTCGACGCTCGCAGTATAACCCGCCAGGACATTCAGACCGAACGTCAGATAATCCGTCATGTTGGCGGCGCTGTACACGCTCCAACTCGCAGAGGAGAAGGCATTGCCCGCGCTCGGCGCACTGAGACCGGCGCTGCGGCTGAAAGCGATGCCGGATACATGGGCCGCCGCATAGGACGCGGCTTCCGTGGCTTCATTGCCGGCATTGCCGGTAAAGTCATACTGAACCAGCGTTGCGGCCTCGGCAGGATTGATCATGGCGAGCATCCCCGCCGCCATCATGCCGGTGAACGCAGCCTTGGTGCGGCCGAATTGTATGTCGATTGTCATTGCCTGTCTCCCTTAGGCGACGGTGTCGCCCTGTCCCGCTCTATCGCGCCATTATGACAGTAAAACTGTCGTTAACCTTGCCGCTCCTGCCGTGAGTCCCCTATCGGAACAGGGCGGCGCGCCCCCCGCCACTTGCTCCAAGGCCCGCTGAACCAATCGCCAGCAGGCCTATCGGCCTTCGGATTCAGGCGGATGCGATGTTGCCGATGACCGCATGAGGGCGTGCATATGCGGCAGGCCGGCGCTTCACCGACCGCATTGCCAAGCCGACCGCGCCCATGCCGAGGATCATCATCGCCCACGTGCCAGGCTCGGGAACGGCAGCGGTTGCTGCGGTGAGCCTGAAGTCGTCGACGCCCAAACCATCATCGGACGTGACGCCAGCCGGATCGATATCGTGGAGAACCCAGCGGATTGCGAATGTGCCGCCTGCGGCGATCGACAGACCGCCGATAACGCCGCTCAATGATGTGCGGTAGGCGGCAGCATTGCCGTTGGTCTGGGTTATGCCAAATTGGCTGCCCGTATAGGGCACAGCGTTCGGTGCAGTGAAATCAAGGTCGCCGAACGACAGCCAAGTGCCGTTATTGATGCTGGTCGCGTCGAGAGAATATTCGAAGCGAGCGGTCGCGCGATTATAGCCCTTTTGCCATTGCTCGCCCGTATAGCTGATATCGAGCGCGTCGATCGTGCTACCCAGATCGTTCTGGAAAAGCGCACCGAAGTAAATCAGCGGCACCGACGTGCTGGCATGGCCCCCGAGCGCGCGATCGCCGGTCAAGCCAAAGCTCCAGATTCCTGGTGTATTACTGCCCGATGTGCCGAACTGGTAAGCGCCGTCGGCAGCGCTGCCGCTTTCGAACGTCTGCCAGCCTGCCGGTAAGGCATTGGCAGGGGTCGGATCCGATGTGATCGACTTGAGGCTGTTGAAATCCTGCGTATAGCTTTTGGATGTCAAGGCATAAGGCACCCCGTTCCCCGGGTTCAGCACATCCGCAGCGAACGCTTGCGATGCCGTTACGGCAAAAGCGCCCGCGCAGATCGTCATCACATATTTGCGTGTCATAGGCTTTCCCCGGCTTGCTGTGACCATCGGATCACAGACCCGTGGGGCGGCCGATTTAGGTCAGCATTATTACGGTTAAACGACGGTTAGCTGTGCCATTTTGACGCAACTGCCGGCCCGCTGGTCAGACAGACTGCTCAATCCGACATCGATACCGTCCCATTGGGATCAACAACCGGCATGCGGATCGCGTATGGCTGCGGCGCTGCGACGGCGCAGGCGACTTATGCGACGCCGACCCTTGCCACCAAATCATCGCTCCGATGACGCCACGGGCGGAAATTCAAAGGAAGCGTTCGCCGGCATGATCCTTGAACAGTTCGGCGTTGCGAACATAATCGGACAGGACCTGGACCGATTTATGCCGGCTGACCTCCTGCAGCTTGAAGATCGTCGCGCCCTGTGCGGCCCCCTCGGTCAGGAAGCCGGCGCGTAAGGAATGGCCCCCGTACAGACTGGGGTCGTAGCCAGCCGCGGCCGCGCGATCCTGCACCAGCCGCGCGATCGCGCGGTCCGACATCGCTGCCCCGGTGAGCGCGTCGCCTCGCGACAGCCGCCGGAACAGCGGACCATCCTGATGTCCGGCCGCGGCCATCCAGGCGAGCAGCAGCGCCTTGGGACGGATACGACGGCCTTCGGGAATGGCGATCACCGCGCCCGTGCCGATGCGGTCGGTCTTCGACCGGGTGATCGTCAGCCGCAGGCCCTGCGGCACCAGCGCGACGTCGCCGACCTGCAGCGCGACGATCTCCGACCGGCGCAGCGCGGCCGCCATGCCCAGCGCCAGGATCGCCCGGTCGCGCACGGCACGCAGCCCGTCGCCGGCAATCGTCGCCAACATGTCCCTCAGCGCCGATGCATCCGCCGGCGCCTTGCGCTTTTTGGCGTGACCATGCTCCGCCCGTATCCCCGCGAGCACCTCGGCAAGCCGCCCGGCACTCGGCATCGCCGTCGGTGCCGGATAGCCGTGCGCGCGATGATGATGGCCGATCGCGGCGATCCGCCGGTTGATCGTCGCGGGGTTGAGGCCGCCGGTCGCCTGGTCGCTCGCGAAGACCAGCACGATCTCCGGCGTCGCCGGCAAGGCGGCGAGGCCATGGCCTTCGCACCAGGCGGTGAAGATCGCCCAATCCGAGTCATAGGCGCGGCGTGTCGCGGCCGATCGGGCGGCTTTGGCATAGGCCGCCGCCTGCTCGATCTTCTCGTCGAGGATCGCCGGCAGGGTCGGATGGCCCGAAACGGCGAGCTGCCCGTGGTCGCCCGCGACGTCGATCGATTCCAGGGGAGAGACGCCGGCCATGCCCCTGTCTGGCATGGCGCTCCGCGCTACGCTAGCGCTGTGTCCGAGAATCATTGTTATCGGACACAGCGCTTTGTGCCGAGACGCAACCACTCGTCCTCCTTCCTCTCATCATATCACCCCCGGGTATCGGCGAGACTTTTTGGAAGATTACGCAAATGTATGCGCTCGGGTGGTTGGCATTTCCGTCTTTGTCGCCCCTACACTTGGGGTCGCATGGCTGGTGTTGGCAGTCGCACGAGCATACGATATAGCCTATTCGTCCACCGCCTTAACGCAGCGAAAGCCTCAGATGCCGACCACGACGATGCATGCACCCTCCAACTATTATAAAGGTAAAAGCGGGGAAGACTATTTTGCGTGGCAAAATCAGATAGGTGATTTGGGCGGGAAGCTGAGCGCCCGCGCCTATCTTCCCTATATGAAACCCGGTGCGCGCGTACTAGATTTTGGCTGCGGGGGCGGCTGGGTGCTGCGCAACATACCAAATGTGGAGCGCAACGGCGTTGAGATCAATGTTGCCGCACATGAACAAGCACGCATAAATGGCGTCAACGTCACTGCAACAATCGAGGAGCAGCAGGGGACGTTTGATGTGGTAATGTCGAACCACTGCCTTGAACATGTACCCTTTCCGATCGAAGCACTAAGGAAATTGCGCGAACGTTTAAAAGACGACGGAAAGCTAATAATCGTTCTTCCACTTGATGATTGGCGTTCACAACGCGACATTAGCCCAACAATAGACCATCATCTGCACACTTGGACGCCACTGCTGCTTGCCAATACCCTGAAAGAAGCCGGTTATGTTCCAGATAAGGTCACTATCCGCACGAAAGCTTGGCCTCCTAAAAAGGAATTATTTTATCGCTTTCTCCCGGAGTGGGGTTTTGATCTCGTTAGCAGCCTGTTCAGCCGGCTGCGTTACCGTCGAGAACTAATGGCCATTGCACGAAAGGCATAGAGCCCAGCGCAATCACCTTGGCATAGCTCATCTATGCCAAGGCAATAAGATCACGAACCAAAGTCTCGCGAGCTTGCGCATTAGTAGCGTTGAGCGCGATTGCCGCCGTTTGAATGGTTTTACGTTTAGCCGCGCGAGCACTGGTGGGCATCGCGGCCATCTTCATAAGTAGAGGCAGGGCTAAAGCAATAAAGTCAGCATCCACCGGAATGGCAATTGCCTCGGGATGGACTGTCAGGGCACCGATACAGCCGCGCTCATGTGCAATAGTGCCCACCCCGCGTACCAGTGCTTCCAGTAACACCAATGGATAGGCTTCCGTTGGATAACGGGTAGGCAGGATAAGCAAATCGATTTCGGCGAAAAACGCCTCCTTCTCCGCCCCCGAAACCGGTCCTAGCCAAGTAAGGCCGCCACCACTACGCTCCACCGCCGCTTCGGTCGCTTCACGCTCCGCCGCAATCGGAATAGGACCGGCGAGCACCGCCTCAACCGCTATATCTTGGGCCCACGCCGCTTCTGCTAACTCAACGAACGTATCCAGCCCTTTGGCAAAAGTAAGATTGGCCAGCATGCCGATCCGCAACGGGCCCGTTCGGTGAGATGAACCAGCAGCCGGGGGCCGCTCGTCGACGCTGTTAGGCACAATCCGAGACAAACCAATAAGGGGGTAGGTTTCCGTCAGGCGTGCAGCCATCTGCGGACACAGGACAATGTGGACCGCGTCCCTACCTGCACACCAGGCCAGCACGGCATGAGCATGGCTTCGCTTAACGATGTATCGGAAACTGTGATGATGGAGATAGATGCGCATCCCCATCAGACGCGCTATCAGCGCTGTAAGTGCCGTCCACCAACCGCCTAGACCATCATCGACAGAGGCATACAGTAGTCGAGCATGGCGGCTCCGCGCCCATAGTAGCCGAAGATAAGCACCGGAAATGCGCCCAAGTTTAACAAGATGATACCGCGCATTACGCGTTAATCCGGCTGCCGATATGTTCAATATAGCAATAGGTCGTTCACGTGCCAGCGCCGCGATCATTTCCGCATTTGCCTTTGCCATGCCATGAACCGGCGGAGGGAGAGGACCAAAGAAACAGATTGGGCGTTTTTTCCCCATGGCTGAATCTTTAGGCGCAGACTGAAGCACAGTCGACCGCTTAGCTAAGGACACGAGCGTTACGGAACAGAAAATCGGCTTGGGTTGGCCCAAACCGGTTCGTGATGACCTGATTAAACACACCTGCCAGCTCAAATTGTTCATTTCGAAGAAACGACGCGACGTCATCAAACAGTGCTTGGCGCTCGTACAATGGGACGAAAGAAAGTTCTACATAGACAAAATCGACGGCATCAAGATTATCGGTCCCGCGCAAAACGTCCAACTCGGCGCCCTGCACATCGATCTTGAGCATAATCGGTCGGCTTAGCTTCGACATATCGACCTGCCGATCAAGTCTATCTACCCGCACGTCGATCGTGCGGGCGCAGCGCACGTTAAAAGCGGCTTCTTGACCAGTCCCAGGTGCGAGCAGAGAGGAGCTGTCGGCTCGATCGGCAATGTGAAAGGTCGCAGATCCAGTACGATCGGATAAAGCCATGCGATGAAGATGAACGTTAGGCACATTCGCAAACAGCGCCGCATAAGCGTCGGCAGCTTCAGGCAGTGGCTCGAAAGCGAGAATCGTGGCGTTAGGTCGTAGCGCGTGGAAGAGGGTGCTGAACTGACCACGGTTCGCACCCGCATCAATGAGCGTTGCGGCCTGGGTGAATCGAATCGGCCAGTCATGCTCCACTGCGCCAACAACACGATGGACGAGCGCCGTCCGCCACAGGCGAGGGCGGCGAGCGAGCCGGACGAGCTTGGCAAGCTTCGCTGCGATGGGCATCAGTGGATTTCTCCGCTTAGTCGATTGGGCACACCGACGGCTACGTGCAGCCAATCGTCAAATCGATCGAGGATCATCTCGCGTCCCCAGTCCCGCTCGGCCTTCTGGCGCGCCTCGCACCCAAGCGCCGTACGCTTGGTAGGATCATCAAGCAGCGCCGCGATCGCCCCAGCGAGAGCGTCGGGATCCTCCGGTGGTACCACTACACCCGCCCCCTCAATCTCATGGGCAAGGCCGGTATCGGATTCAGCTGTGACGATCACCGGGCGTCCCGAGGCAAAGATGTTGGTAAGCTTCGACGGTAGTACCATGTCGGCGACCTGCGGACGTTGCGGAATGACATGGAGTGTCGCCAGTCCAAGCAAGTCAGATAGCTGGGTAATGTCCTGCAGGGGTTCCATCCTGATGTTGGGGATGCCCGTGGCAGCCCTTGCTAATCCGTCGCGTGCAGGACCCTCACCGCAGATCACGACGGTCACGTCGCCACGCGGAGCGAGCACAGCCGCAACATGGGTTAGGATTTCTATGCCCTGCTTGTTACCGAGATTGCCGGCATAGAGCACGACATGCGGGGTTTTGATATTCCAGCGATCGCGGAATATCGATGGGCGATCAAGCGGCATGACCGCATTCGTGTCGCTCCAGTTGCGCAATTGATATATGTCAGCATCACTGCCGCGCAGCCATGCGAGCCTTCTACACATCTGTGGGCTGATGCTTGTCGCGAGATCGAAACGGCGGATAATCGTTTGTTCGAACCAGCCTGCCAGACGTGCGATGATACCTTGTTTATCAAGCAGTCCTGTCCCCAAAGCTGCGCCAACCTCAAAATCCTGAACGTGGATCAAGGCTTTTGCCCCGGAAATACGAGCGCAGAGCAAGGCAAGCGGCGCCGCAATCAGCGTCGGCGCGATCGCAATCACCACATCGGGACGATCACGCCATGCCCGGGCCAGTGCGGGCAAGAAGGCCGAGCAAAGAAACGAAAAATATAGCGCGATGCGCCGCAAACCCGTTGGCTTTGCTGGCACATAGACGGGGACGCGTGTGACATCGACATCATTCTCGCGCTCACGCCGCCAGCGCATCCCTCGCCAGCCCTGCCAGACGCGCCACTGCGGATAATAAGGAACGGTTGTAATGATCGACACGGCGTTACCCCGTGCCGCCAGTCCTTCACACATTCCAGTGTTGTAAAGTCCCGTAGAAATGATCTCTGGCGCGTAGGCAATCCCAACAACAAGAATCTTCATGAGGTAACTTGCGCATTCATCCAGGACCAGGCCGTATCAATGATGGTGGACAGGTTGGAATACCGTGGCGTCCACCCGAACGTTGCGGCAGCACGCCGTGCATCGGCAACCAGTTCGGGAGGATCGCCAGGACGCCTTTCCGCCTGTCGCAAATCGAGCGGGCGACCAAGACGCTGCTCTACCACATGCACAATCTCGCGCACCGAATGGCCATGTCCAGTTCCCAGGTTCAATGCCTCGAACCCGGCATATTCGCTCAGATGGTCGAGAGCCCGAACGTGCGCATCGGCAAGGTCGCTGACGTGGAGGTAGTCGCGAATGCAGGTGCCGTCTGGCGTCGGGTAATCGGTTCCAAAGATCGTGAAGGCTGGCCCACCTGCAGCGCTCCGCAGGATCAATGGGATAACATGGGTTTCCGGGTCGTGATCCTCACCGATTTCCCCTTCAGGATCGGCACCGCAGGCGTTGAAGTAGCGTAGGGCGATGCATGATAGTCCGTCCGCCGTCGCCGCGGCCCGCGCCATGGATTCGCAAACGAGCTTGCTGTCGCCATAGGGATTGATCGGCGCCTGCCTTGCCATCTCGTTGATTGGCAAGGTTTCTGGCACACCATAGGTAGCGCACGAGCTGGAAAAGATCAGTCGTCGCATGCCGCGTGCCGCCATTGCATCAAGCAACGATAATGTGCCGACCACATTATTTCGATAATAATGCCGTGGGAGCCGCATCGATTCGCCGACATAAGCGCTCGCGGCAAAATGGATCACCGCATCCGCTCGTGATGCGGCAAGCGCCTCACCCATCGCGGTTGGATCGGTGATATCACCGTGGATGAAGTCACCCCATTTGACGGATCGCCGATGTCCCGTACTTAAATTATCAAAAACGATCGGTTTGTGGCCGGCCAGTGCCAGCGCCTTACAGGTATGACTGCCGATATAACCGGCGCCCCCCGTCACTAAGACTCTCATAGATCAGGATTCCGTGCTTCGTCAGAAGGCGTTTTTATGACGGAGGATGGCAAATGTGGCGAAGATAATACCGATATCACGCCAGACCGACCAGTTTACGGCATATTCCAGGTCGGATTGAAGCCGATTGGTCAGATCCTCAACCCGCTCCGTATTACCGCGGAATCCACGGATCTGAGCCAATCCGGTCATGCCCGGCTTCATCGAGTGACGTTGACGATAACGTGGATCGATATCCCAGTAGAGTAGGTCGGCGGCTTTTGCGCCCAGCGGGTGCGGACGCGGACCAACAATGCTCATCGTGCCGCGCATCACATTGATGAGCTGTGGCAACTCATCGATGCTGGTACGTCGAATAAAATCGCCGACGCGCGTGACTCGTGGATCACTGCGTGTCGTAAGCGCTGAGGCCGTTGGATCGCAAGCCTCAGCGAACATACTGCGGAACTTATAGATCGAGAAAATACGATTGTCGCGACCGATCCGCGGCTGACGAAAGAACACGGGCCCGGCACTCTCCACGCGGATCGCGATTGCAATCACAGCAAATAGCGGCGACAGCATGATCAAGGCAATTAGCGATACCATGATATCGAGCATCCGCTTGATGATCCGGTCGCCAAGCGACAGTGGACCGGCGGCCACCACGAAAGTCTGTCGCCCTGCATGCCGACCGATCCCAATCAGATCGAGTTCGCCCAGCGTATCGACGATCTCTCCATCGACGGTCATGCTTTTCAGGATAGAAGACCAGCGCGCATAGTGATCCGGCCGGCAAGCAATGACGACGCGATCAGCCCGACAGAGAATATCCGCGAGCCGATGGAAACCGAGTGGATCGGAGCTGTCGGGATCGAAGCCGAGTTCAGTGGCCGTCAGTACCAGCTCGTCGGGTTGGCGGTTATAGGAAACGCCATCAACGACCACGACCGTTGTAAAAGGAGAACCACCTAGAATGGTCTGAACACGTCTCACCAGCAAAAGCCGCAACACCGGTATCGCAATCAATGTGCCGGCGAAACCAGTTGCGAACACAGCACGAGAAAAATGTGAGCCAACCTTCAGCATGTAAGCGACGAGAAGGATCGCCATTGCCGCAAGCATGACCGCCTTCATGCTGCGCACAGCACCGTAGCGCAGCCGCTCTAGAGAGCTATCAGAGAAGGTATGATTAAGACTTGCAAACACAGAATAAGCGGGGATCAGCAGCGCGAGGATTGTCACGCCATGACTACTGCCTGCAGATCCCCAATAGATTATGTTTGCTATCAAAAACGGGACCACGATCGCAAGGATGTCGCTAGCGAGAAGCAACGAGTGGCTGAGAAAGCGGCGGTGACGCCGATTGGCGATCGCCACAGTGTCGAGCCTAGTGGTGCCGTGTGAGATCCCGGCCAAGACGTTCATGCATCACCCTTCGACGACTGCCTTATAACTCGGCGCTTAGCGGAGCAACGCAGGTGCCGCAAATCCCTTCGCGGCTGCCCTCCTCCGACAGGACGGTCAATCCGTGCCTGCACACGACTTATAGCAATCAACAAATCGGCGCATCCAGTCAAAGACGCAAAGTTGCAACTTTGTCCAAATCATCGAGTAAATCGCACGGTCCCGCCATTATAAACGGCTCCCTTACCGAATAATTATTAGGACAATCATACAATTTAAAAAATATACCCGTTGCGGCAAAAAATTATCTCACGCCAGGGCAATATTAGTAATCTCTATTGTAAATGTATGATTTTCTTAATCATATGGCAATTTTCTCGCCAAACCAACCCCATGCATGGTAATTTACCGTCAAGGATACAAAAAGATCGCGTACTGCGACATATCTTTGAAAATCAATAAAGCCCGCGCAGTATGGCGAATTCTTCGATTATTATTACGACTAATGAGATAATGGGGTGCCGATTACGCCTTTTAAGCCATCGAACTGCCGATGTCCCGGGTCGATGGTGTCTCGTGACCCGCATGGATCAGCGACCAAGCTGAGCGTGCGAACGCGCTCGCGTCGGTTCGGGTCGCAGTTGCCAGCGCATGTCCGCACATTGTTCTCCACAGCGCCTCGTCCCGGCCCAGTAACGCCATGAAGAAGGCAAGACCTTCAACATTATCGGGTTCAACCACGAACCCCTCTCGTGCCGTACGAACGAAACAGTCGCGCGCTCCCACTGGCTCGGTTACGATCACCGGCCGGCCGGCCGCCAGCGCTTCGATGACCGCGATTCCAAACTGCTCCTCACGGCTTGCTAGAACCAAGCAAAGTCCCTGCGACAGTGTACGTGCGACCACGGTTTCGTCTTCCCAGCCGCGAAAATCGACCAGTTCTGCAATCCCCAGCGTTTCGGCAAGCGCGCGCAGCTCATCCTCTAGCGCCCCCGATCCACACAGCACCAGTCGCCGCGGCGAGGCCCGTTGCTCTGCGGCATAATGCGCAAAGGCGCGCAGCAACAGAGAATGGTTTTTCTTCGGTACCAGTCGGGCAATGCAGACGAACGGGCGATCTGCAAAAACGGGCTGTGCAACATCGCCGATCGCCTGCCGGATGGCCGCGACCGAGCGATTGTCATAGTCGAAAACAATTGGCCGGCGGCCGAATCCTAGGAAGCGCAGATAATCAGCCGCCCGCGAGGAGGCGACGATCGCGCCGGAGAACAACCGGTAATATGCCGCCTTGGCAATCTCCTTGGGCAAGCGGCGCGGCATATCGTCATACTTGCTATCGGTCATCGCATAGACCCGCGTACCAATTAACCGTAAGGCGAGGCTGGCTAGAAAGATGCCCGGTGTGCCGTGACCACACATAAATACGTGGCGTGCTCTCACCGCCCAGCAGCTTCGCACCACGCGATATGCGAGCGTAACTCGGCTGTGCCGCCCGCGCCGGTCGCCAGCAAACAAACTGCGCTTCTCGAACGGTGCCATGGTATCGCTGCGCCAACCATATTCGTGGCTGTTGGCATAGAGCTCGATGCCGACGATCCGCGCGGCAGGCTCGGCTGCCGCGACAGCGATAATGCGTTCATCATGCATGAACCCCAAATTGTCCCATACGAATGCGACAGTCGGGGGAGAGGGAGATACGGACAGGTCAGCCCGCACGTGCAGATGTTCCGATCTGTCGGCGCAGTTCGGCGCGGTGATGCGCGATCCGACGGCGCACCAGCACCGCCAGTGTCACTTCTGCCACCAATAGCCCGCCAGCAGCGCCTTCCAGCCCCCAGCGGCGGGCGAGCAAATAGCATACTACCAGTCCTCCCACAGTGACGACTAGGATTGGACGTGGCAGCGCCATATGGTTACGCGTTGTCGAGAGGAGGGTAACACCATAGTACCAGACAGCGTGAGCGAGAACCGACATAGCGAGTATCGCAACAAGGAGATGGCTGGGTCTAATGACGCCGTGGCTCCATATGCCGATCAACCATGGCCCTAGCACCGTCATGCCTACGACCATCGGAAATAGGAGGAGGACAAGAATCCTGTCGTTCAGCAGCCACAGTCGCTCTTCGGCCTCAGCCGATCCACGGCCTCCCGCAGCGGCAAGGCTGGGCATCATTGCGCGGGCGATGATGCCCACGAACTGAAGCGCGATCCGCGTCACCGTGCGGACAGGCACGAAAGTCGCGACTGCGATGGGCCCCAGCACCGCACCGACAATTACCGCAGCCCCCTGAAGATTGGTCGCGAGTGCGACGGGGACCGCGAACAATGCAAGTGCCGGCGGCAGCAACTCTCGCAGCATCACCAGCCGCGCGCCACCAAAGGGCCACCCTAGCGTCGGCCGGCGAAACCGCACCAGGGCGATGAGCACCAGCGTCGCGACGCAACGCACCGCCATATAGGCTGCGGCCATCAGCACCAACCGGCTGGTCAGGCCGGCGACGACGAGCAGTGCGACCGACTCAATAAGCGCGAACCCATCAAATACCAACGCGCCAAGCGCATAAAGCCCAGTTGCCTGGAGTGCCGCTAGCGGCGCCATCGAGATCATCGCCGCGGTTGCATACCCCCCCAATAGAACAATCGTCCACTGCTCGCCACGGACATAGGACGCTCGTTCCGTCAGCCCGCCTACGTCGAAGAACACGACCACGGCCAGCAACAAGAGGAGTAGGACGGCAATCGCCCCAATCATTGCAAAGGTGGAACGATAGATCGCTCGGACGCGGTCAGTTTCTCCGCGCGCATCAGCAGCGGCCATGTCGTTCTGCGCCGCAGTGGTCAGCCCCAAGTCAGACAATGCCAAATACGATGGGACCGTGAACAGGAGGAGCCAGACACCGAACCTATATTCGCCCAGCGCCGCCAGTAGAACGGGTACCGAAACAACCTGGTATGCTATCTTGACCCCGACACCAAAGACATTGGAGGCGCTGTCGCGAAAAAGGCGTCGCCGGGACAGTTCCCGGACCCGTTCGAAGATCAAGCTGAACCTGCCACTATCCAGGATCCGACCTATGGGCCGGGACATGCATGGAGGGCATACACACACGCCTGATACGGCGCAACCGCCCCTTGTTCGCGGCCCTTGCTTAGGACAGGCTTTTTTGCCCTTGGCGGGTCGCACCCCGCCGGGTATACCCCCCGACGTAATCGCCCACGGAATGATCGCACCGCATCGTCATGTACATTTATCAAGGCGCGACGCGGCATTCCGGCGGAATTACCATCAACCAGCTCTTTCGCTATACATTTTATGGGCTGTATTATTTTGTTAATTTCGTTCTTTGTCACGACCTCTTTAATGCCATACTAACGCTACCGCTATTCTTTGCGATCATAGTCGCCCTTCACTACTCGCCAAAAAATTCTGTTGGGCAGATAGATATTATTTCTATCATATATTTCCTGTTTTTCTGCATTATCCCGTTACAGAACGTTGACCATGGAGTCATTTTATTCGGTGAAATCCAGCAGGGATGGAATTACCCGGCAAAGAACTTCGTGATCGTATACGGTCTCGCACTGTTCTCTTTCTGCTGTATCGTCCTCTCAACCGTCCGTTCCTCACAAAATGCGATGCCGGTGGTCAGGGTACGGTACGAAATGAAGCCGCTGTTTTTTTTACTGGCGATGGCCTCCTTCGTAGCAACGGTGCTCCTTCATGGGGGTATTGCGACAGTGCTTACTCCGCCGCTGTTGCGCGAAGAGAATGTCTTATCGTCAATTACCCCAGCGACGCTCGGCGTTCAGTCCATGGCAGCGCTGATGTACGCAATCGCGTCGCGCGACCGGCCACAAGCGTTGGACATTCCCGCGATGCTGGTGATGTTCCTATCGCTTCTATTCGTGGCGAGTCCGATCAACGTCAGCCGCTTCGCACTAATTGGGGTTTGGGTTCCAATCCTGCTGTTCTTCGTCCCGGCACTGCTGCGCACGGTGGTCTTCTATCCGGTGACACTGCTCAGCCTAATCATATTCGTACCGCTCTTGGGCTTCTATTCGCGATGGGGATTTAGCGGCAACGGCCCGGCCCCCAGTAGCGACAGCGGCTCACTTCTCACGCTGCGCGATATGAACGTCGTCGAGTTCTCGCTGGAGGGGCTTGCTTATGTGGAGCGCGCCGGGCTTCAGCACGGCAAGGTTCTACTCAGCACCCTTTTCATCCATATCCCGCGGGCCTGGTGGCCTGGCAAACCTTATCCGAGCAATCTGCTCGTCGGCGAACAGCTCGCCGATTTATTTTCCTACGGCAATCCCAATATTGCGGTGCCGTTCATGATTGACGGCTATATAGATTTTGGGCTGATCGGGGCGGCGATCTATTGTATTCTATTTGCCTATATTCTGTTCCTGCTCAATCGCAGTGTCCGATTCCTAAGCGGCGGCTTCGAGCCCTATACCGCCTGCTTCATAGGCAATTTCCTCATTCTCACCCGCGGTACACTAGCAGTCGTCTTCACCCTCTTCGCCGCCCAAGTCCTAACCCTCGCGCTTCTCCGCAGATTCACCACCAGCGATGTCCACCTGCTCAGCACCGGATAGAAGCTCGGTGCGCCATCCGTGGATGCTAGCCATGCTCATTGCGCTCACCGCATTGTTTGGCGGTGGGCAACTCCTTCCCCTGCGCAGCGTCGGCTTTACCGAGGGGTTTCAGCTCATGGTGCTGAACCTCGCCGCGGAGCACGCAGCGGGCTGCGGGCCGGTCGCCGATCTGGCGTTCCCACTGGCCGCACAATTCTATTATGTTACTCGCTTCGGCCTCATCGCAATCCTCGCTGCACTCGATCCACTGATGGTCGCCGATCCGCTGCCGATGGTCGCCGCACTGATGATTGCGAGCCTCGCGACTTATCTGGCCGCCACGGCAATATTGATCCGCCGGCTATTTGATGCTGGGCCTGGATGGACCCTCCTTGCCGCCGCTATGTGCCCGGCGATCACGGCATCGGCTTATTACCTCAACGACTCGCTGCCCAGTGCGGCGCTGGCAGTTACGGCGCTCGCGCTATTTGCCGGCGCCTCGTCCTGGCCGCGTACCATCGTGACAGGAGTGCTGCTGGGATTAGGGGCGGTACTGCGGATCGATGCATTGTTCGTCTGGCCGATTTTACTCATGATCGCGCTGGCCGCGGGGAACGGATGGCGGCGTGCGCTGAAGCAGGGGCTGGCCGCGGCAATTACCGCAACGGCGACGGCGAGTGCCTGCTATCTGGCAGGCGGTCTCTCTATCCTCGATCCCTTGCGGATCGGGCAGGCAATGATCACGCTGTGGATGCCGCAGGTTTCGTCGTTCCATGCCGCTGCAATTATCGTGGTCGCAGTGACGCTACCGCTGGTGATCGCCGCGCTCGCTGGCGCCTGGCGACTTTGGCGTGACAACGGAGCCGGGCATTCTCGGCTCCTCATAGCCGTAGTGGGACTGGGCAGCTATCTGCTCATCTACAACCTGTCCCTCTACCAGCCACGCTACCTGCTGCCGGTGTTGCCGCTGGTGCTGGGGCTGGCCGCAACCGGACTGCGCGATGCCTTCACCCGACCCCGCATCGTGGGAGTTGCCGCTGCGATTCTCCTTGCAACCCTCCAGTGGTTCGCCCCCTATGTCGCGATCGCCAGCGAAGGGCCCCGCGCCGTCACCGGACAAATGTGGAACACGCTCGATTGGACCCGTTGGCTGGCACAGATCACCAAAGGCACTAGGATAACAACTACCCAGTTGAACTCCGTACTCCGCTTGGGCGGCCCGCGGCAAACTATCGTGACGGTAGGATGGAGCGAGGAAAGGCTAACGGTGCTGGCGCTGGAGCGGGGCGGGTTCGTGGCGACCACTCCTGAGCGACAGGATTTTTGCGCCCTAATCGGGCAAAAATGGATTGACTCGGCAGGCCGGATGGTTCGCCATGTCCGACTCGAAATCCCCTTCACTGGGGCACAGCCGCGCGACCTCGACCGGTTGCTGGTTAACCGTTGCTGGGCGCGCTGGGGAGGTCACCCTTCCCATGCGATCATAATCGATGCGGCCCCTGCCGCGCCGGCTTGGCATTGGGCACGTCCCGGCATCAGTTATTGGATCCCGCGATTACGGATCGCCGCCCCCGCCGCGGCCATTCCCATTGATGGGCCCTCATCCAGCCCGGCCGCCCTTTCAATGTTGACAAAGGCGACACAGCCCGATGGACGGCTGCTCCAGCCTTATCCGCTTAGCTTCGACGGTACCTCTCTTGCTGCCCCAGCCGCAGGGCGGGCCTGCCTCCTTCGACCACGAATGCCATGGCAGAAACCGTCATGACCCTCACGCGTCGCGATGCGTTTGCCAGAATCGCGGTTGCCTCACTCGTCCCGGTCGATGCGGCGCTACGGGCCGGCCGCGTCGCAGTCTGGCAAGACGACGTCGAGCTCGCCGCGGTACCGCCCCCCACCGAGGGGACGCAAGCAATCCTTGCCGCCCCTGGCCGGGCCGGGCTGTTCGTCTATAGGACCGGCGACCATCGCGCTCAGATCGCGGCTGATCCTCGCCGCGGTCTGAGCATCGCTCCGCACACTGCCCCGGACGGGGCGGCAGGCGCTTGGTGCCGGGTTGTTGATGGTGACCTCAATCTCCAATGGTGGGGCGCGGCGGGTGACGGGGTCGCTGACGACAGCGACGCGCTTGCCGCGGCGATGGCGATGGTCGCGTTCGGCCCCTTCACCGAACGTTTTGAAGCGCAACGCGCGCTCTATATTCCGCCGGGCACCTATCGGCTGACGCGGTCGGGGCTCTTGTCCAACCATGTCGGTGAGCAAAGGCTGAGCTATCGCCTCTATGGTGCGGGTGAGGGGAGTGTACTGTGGCTCGACCCTGCAGCGCCCGGCTCTGACGAACTCTGGTTCTATGACAACGGTACCATTCCGCGCGGATCAGGGCACAGCTATGCGAACCTTTGCTTTGCGGGCGGCCGCGATTGGCGCGCACTGCCGCCATCGGGCCGCCAAGGCCTTTATCCTAACCTGTCACCCCGTGCCTGCGGCTTCCGCTTCAGCGGTCCTTATTATGAGAGCGGGCATGTCTTCACCGACTGTTCGTTTCGCTATCTATGGCAGTCGATTCATCTGGCGGGCAGCAACAACGTCGACTCGATCCGCTTTCTCGCCTGTGATTGGCAAGCCTGTCGCGGTCACTTCCTACTCGACAATCCGCAGTCGTTCTGCGTCTCTCTAATCGACCCTTACGTATCGCTAGGGTTCGGTACCTTTTTGGAATGGGGGCCCGGGGCGCAAGGAGCCGGTGCCTTCTCCTGCTACGGCGGACAGATCGTAATGGCCGAGGCGGCGGAGAACGGCGGGGCAAAGTCCGGCGATAGCCTAGTGGTCGACGCCCGTCGCGGCGCCCCCAATTCGGGCAATGCACCGGTGCTCTTTTCGGGAACGCGCTTCGAGCTCTACGCCTCGTCGCGCCTGTTTGATATTGCGGCGGGCGCGGGCACCTTATTCACCTTCCGCGACTGTGCGATCCTGACGACCAATACCAAGCCCAAGATTATCGGGCGGCTTGCGACCAACTATTGCACAGTGTCTATCCAAGACTGTTCGATCTACGATCAGGGGCTCGGCGGCCTCGACTGGGTGATTTCATGCGCGCTGGGCTATGGGATGGAAGGCAAGCTCGCCGTGCTCGGCTCAATCATGCCCGCCGACTTTCTGGAGCGGGTGCGGTTCGAAAATAAGGGTGGCTGGCTTCACGTCGCCGGGATGCGGGGCGCATTCGCACCGGCGGGCGGTGCCCCGCACATCGTGCTCTACGACGGCGACCGTTTCGCCGATGGCTTTGCCCAGCATGCCGGGCGGACGATCGCTGTAAAGGCGGCACGGATCGATCGCGGACTGGCGCCCGACGACCGCGATGGCGTGGTCACTCAATTGCCACCCGGAGCCCGGCTGAAGTCCGTCATGGTCCGCATCACGGGAGGCAGCGATGCGCCCTATCGGGTGATCGTATCAGATGCCGACCGACACCGGGTCTTTGCCCGCTCGACTCCTGCTCCGCAGAACGTCGGTCACTTCGCCGAGAGCGGAACCCTCCTCCTACGCTTCGACGGTCCGCCCGAGACGCGACGCATCAGGCTGTGGGCTGACGACGGCAAAGGCGGTGCGCCCCGCCGTGGCAGCACCGACGCCGTGATCGAAGCGTGGTGTGAATATTATTAGATCCGCAATCCCGGAGCGATGTGTCCGAATGTATCCGACCGACCACGGGCCATAATCGCTCGGTAATGCTTGTCAGTGCCATTGCATCGTGGGATTGCGCTTACCGCGCCTACGGGGCGCCGGCAGCGCCGACGACACTAAGGATTTGCATGGCTGAGAAACGGAAAACCGCGCTGATTACCGGCACGACGGGTCAGGACGGCGCCTATCTGGCCGAGCTGCTGCTTTCGAAGGGCTATGAGGTCCACGGGCTAAAGCGGCGCTCGTCATCGTTCAATACGGGGCGGATCGAGAATATCTACCAGGATCCGCACGAGGAGGGTGCACGCTTCCATCTTCATTACGGCGACCTGACCGACAGCACCAACCTCATTCGGCTAGTCCAGCAGGTCCAGCCCCACGAGATATATAACCTCGCCGCACAGAGCCACGTCCAGGTCAGCTTCGAAACTCCCGAATATACCGCCAACGCCGATGCGATCGGGACGCTGCGCCTCCTTGAGGCGATCCGCATCCTGGGGCTGGAGAAGACATCGCGCTTCTACCAGGCGTCGACTTCCGAACTCTACGGCCTCGTTCAGGAAGTACCGCAGAAGGAGACAACCCCTTTCTATCCCCGTAGCCCCTATGCCGTTGCTAAACTCTACGGATTTTGGATCGTGGTCAATTATCGCGAGGCGTATGGGTTGCACGCGTCAAACGGCATCCTGTTCAATCACGAAAGTCCGCTGCGCGGCGAAACATTCGTCACACGAAAGATCACCCGCGCGGCTGCCGCGATCAAACTTGGTCGGCAGGAGAAGCTTTGGCTCGGCAACCTTGATGCCAAGCGTGACTGGGGCCATGCCCGAGAATATGTCCGCGGTATGTGGCTGATGCTCCAGCAGGACCAGCCAGACGACTATGTACTGGCGACCGGGTTGACGACCCCGGTACGTACCTTCGTCGAATGGGCATTTACCGATGTGGGGATCACCCTGCGCTGGGAAGGCGAGGGAGAAAACGAAAAGGGCTTTTGCACCGAGACCGGTCGTTGCCTGGTCGAGGTCGATCCGCGTTATTTCCGTCCAACAGAAGTCGACCTGCTGATCGGAGACCCAACCAAGGCAAAGCTGAAACTCGGCTGGACCCATGAAACAAGCCCCCGCGAGCTCGCCCGCGAGATGGTCCTCGCTGATCTTCAGGTGATGCGCGATGCCCCGATCGCCAAAGGATCGTGACCGCCATTATGCATGGGTATGATCTTGCTGGTAAAAAAGTCTATGTTGCCGGACATCGCGGCATGGTGGGCTCGGCGATAGTCCGCCGTCTCGCTCAGGAGGATTGCCAGGTCCTGACCGCTGGACGCGATACGCTCGACCTGCTTAATCAGGCGGCGGTACGCGCTTGGTTCACGACCGAGCGCCCCGATGCGGTCATCCTCGCCGCGGCAAAGGTCGGTGGCATTCTTGCCAACGACACCTATCCTGCCGACTTCCTCTACGACAATCTAATGATCGAGGCGAATGTCATCGAGGCGGCGCACCGTACCGATGTCGGCCGACTGATGTTCCTCGGTTCGTCATGCATCTATCCTAAGCTAGCACCCCAGCCGATCACCGAGGACGCACTGCTGACGGGTTCGCTGGAGCCGACCAATGAATGGTATGCGGTCGCTAAGATCGCCGGGATCAAGCTCGCCCAAGCCTATCGCCGCCAGCATGGCCGCGACTATATCTCGGTAATGCCGACCAATCTCTACGGCCCCGGCGACAATTTCGACCTCCAGGGCAGCCACGTCCTGCCTGCACTGATCCGTAAGGCGCACGAGGCGAAAAAGCGTGGCGACACCGGGCTAGACATCTGGGGCACCGGCACGCCACGGCGCGAGTTCCTCCATGTCGACGACCTCGCTGATGCCTGCGTCTTCCTCCTCAAGACCTATTCAGGGGATGCCCACGTCAATGTCGGCTTCGGCAACGACGTGACGATCCTAGAGGTTGCACGGATGGTAATGGAGGTGGTCGGTCTCGTCGGCGAGGTCCGGACCGACCCGACCAAGCCCGACGGAACCCCGCGCAAACTGATGGACACGAGTAAGCTACGCGCGATGGGTTGGAGCCCGCGGATAGGTCTGCGACACGGTATTGCCGACGCTTACCGCTGGTTCCTGGAGACCGGCGGTATGGCGCGTGGGATGGCGGCGGGGTAGAGTCCGGGCTGCCTTCGCTCCTATTCCTAGCCGACTGGTTTCAGTCCGCGCAGGAAGCGTCGCAAACTGCCGTAATCATCGAACACCGCATCGGGAACGCCCGCGCCGTCGCTTTCGACGACGACCCCCGCGTGGCGCTTCTGGATACCAATCGCACCCACCGCCTCGCGCGCGCCGCGAATGTCGGATCGAGGCTGCTCGCCAATCATCCATACTGGCCCCTCAACCCCACCAAGCTTGGCGAGCGCCAGCTCGAAATTAGTTGGATCGGGCTTGTCGACACCGGATTCCTCGGACGTCACAATCCAGTCGATATAGCGATCGATCCCGAAATGGATGATCTTTCGGAACTGGATTTGCGCGGTGAGGTCGGTAACGATCACCGTCTGCGTGCCGTTGATCCTGAGGTCGTCGAGGAAGTCGACGACTTCAGGAAACAGTCGGGCGACGTCAAGGAACGCGCGCCAATAGGCCTGTTCGAGATTGAGCACGATCAGCGGTTGCGTGCGAAACCCGGCCCGCTCAATGGTCCGCTGGAAATAAAGAAGCCGGCTGTGCGAGCTCGCGATCCGTCCCAGCCGCCGCTTCACCTCCGCCCGGGCATCGGCGAAACAGTCGAGGAAATCACGCGGCTGTATATTGAGCACCTGCCGGGCAAGGGCGCATGCTGCATCCATCCCTGCCGCATTGGCAGGTGCATATTCATAGAGGGTATCGTCGAAATCGAGCAGGACGCAGGCAGGCTGAGTGGTGAAGGCCGCAGGTTTCAGAATGTCCATCAGGATTCCCTAATAGTCGCAAGAGCTTGGCTCAATTGGTCGAGGACCGCGAGCTGCATGACGCCGATGAGACCTTCCTGCCATTGCGGAGTCAGCGACAGGAAGTCGGCCATTTCGGGGACCAACCGTCGACTGGCGGCGATGATATCGTTCGTTGTCGCAGCGCCACTTACTTCGATCGTTTGCCAGCCGTCGGATCGCTCTACCGGCAGAATCGTCATTCCAGCGATCGATACTAAAATGCGGGTCAGCCGGTCTAGGTCGCGGTTCTGGCGCACCGACACCCTGAGCGCCATCCTAATCGGCGCAGCCGAGGTCGGACCTGCCGCGAGCTGGTGACGGTCAAGCGGTTGGAGTGACAAGACGAGGCCGGCATGGTCCCGCTGCGGCTCGATGAAACGCTGGCTGTCGGGCTCGCGCCGCTCAATCGAGGCAAGTACGGTTTTGGCATGGTGGCCGCGTACCAGCGTGTCCCGCTGAAGCTTTAGAAAGATCCGGAGACCGCGGTCCATATCGAGGAAAATGCCGAGGTCATAGGCCGCCGCCAGCTCGGGCGAGAACAGGGCGTGGAGCCCTGATGCGACGATGACATCGGTTGGTGCAATCCGGTGCGGCTTGGTCATTCGACCGACCCGATGGTCATAATGCGGCACCTCGACCACATGGCCGTCACGCAGCGCCATAATATCATGCTCGAACCGGCGCAGATCATTGGCAGCGGGGTGGAGATGGGTCATCGCGCGCCACATCGGCTTCTGCCGGTCCCAGCTGTGATAGTCGTCGCCTGAAACCTGCGAGGTGGCGTTGGCGCCAAACACTTGGCCGAGCGCGGCGGCCAATGTGTCCTTGCCTGCCCCCGAATCGCCGGCGATGCCGAGCACCAGCGGCCGCCGGGTCGCGCGGAAAAAGGGATCCCGCACCACTCCGTTCAGTCCCATCCGGAAGGCGATCAGCCCGCCCGCTGCAACGTAGAGCGACAGGAGGAGGTTCATCGTCCGCGGCGACCATGGCCCCGCCCCCTGCCCGTCCGCCACCAAGGTCGCAGCCCCGCTCGATGCGCCGGCATGGAAGAGTACGAAGACAACCGCAAACGCCGCGGCGAGAAGCCAGCTGCTACGCGAGCCGCGGGCAAGATGGAACACCAGGAATGGCATCAGCCACAATGACCAGCCCGGCGAGGCCGGCGTGAGGAGGAAGAGAACGAAGAACCCCATTCCCACGGCGTTCATCAGAATCGCGAAGTTGAACCGCCGCATCCGCCATATTGCGATCAGCAACGCCAGGAAAACCACCGGCATGACGTAGATCAGGTGATCGCCATAGCCGATCGTCAGTGAAAAGGCCTTGTCTCGCTCGGGCGTCTCCAGGACCATCGTGCGGAACCCCGACGAGGCAAGGCATGGAAGAAGGACGAGGAGACCAAGGAGATTGGCGGCGATAAGCCGCGGCGCCTTGGCACGGATCCGACGCGCGGCGAGGGTGTACATCCAGACAAACGGGATCGCGATCCCCATGCTCATCTTGGCGGCGGTCGCCAGTCCGAAGGCAACACCCGCGCGTCCAAAATGCCGTTCGCGCAGAAATACGAATCCGGTTGTCATGATCGCAACGGGAAAGACATCGAGCTGGCCGTGCCAGTAATTGATGTAGAGGACGATCGGTGACAGCCAATAGGCATAGACCACGGTCCAGCGATGCTCAGGCTTCAGCAACCAACGAAGCACCGCGAATAGAAGAAGATCGAACGCAAGCACGCTCAGCGAGAGCCCGACCGCTCCCCAGCGTGCCGAGACTAGAAGCCCGAGCCCGGTCAGCGGCGCGAATGCGGCGAGATAGAGCGGACCGTAGGGGAAGGCGCGCGGTGCCCCTCCCCCAGCCAAGAATGCGGTCCATGGGTCCACGCCGAAGACGTGCCACGCATTGGCCAGAAACGGCAGGAACCACTGGGCATAGACGACCGGTACCGCCGCGGCGACAAGAAGGAGGCGCAGAGCAAGCCCGAGCGCGAATGCGCGCCCTGCATGATGGCGAAACACGATCAATTCCACAGATCCGCCCGCTTGGTGCACACCGCATCCATCGCAACGCCGTGGTCGGCAAAGTGCCGCTTCAGCGCCGCGACCTCCGCCTCGGGATCGCGGCCTTGCAGTTCCGGCGAAACCAGGCACAGCTTCAGTCCCGCCTCGGCAAGACCGATCAGCGTCGCCGCATCCGGGAGCCTGGGGGTGAACAGGTCGACCCAGACCCAGTCGACCATTGACGCAACCGCAAGCGCGGTCTGCGGCGATTCATATTCGGAGACGCGCACCGCGCACCGTCGTTCGCCTCTGCGCGCGGTGCGCAACATAAACGGAAAGGATTGGTCGAGGAAGAACCAGCGATCGATGCCAGCCTCTGCCATCAATGTCTCGAGCCGCTGTTCGAGCCCCTCCTCCTTGACGTTGAGAATCAGGGTGCCGTGCGCATAGCCCTCCAACCATGTCTCGAAGGCAAGCGCGCGGACATAGGGGTCATGGTGGATGACGAGGTCAGGTCCGATACTACGGATGTCGACCTCCACCCCATGTTCACGCGGAGTCGCGGCCAGCTCCTCCACGGTATTACGGCGGTGCGCGATAATCTCAGACGCAACGATCCGGGGCAGGCTCATCGCTTGGACCTCTTGAGTGCGAAGGAAAAGGCGAGGGTGCGACGGACGAACTTCATCCGCGCCTTCATCCCGGTGTTCCAGTGCGACGTTCCAAATGCCCGCGGACCAAAGAGAACCGGAAAGCGGCGGACGACGCAGCCTAGGTCGCGCGCCTGCCAATAAGCATAAAGGTCGAGCGCGAAATCATCGGGAGGGTCCCGCCATGCGGCGAATTGGCTGCGGTGGAACATCGTCGGTTGGGCATTGATGTCGGACATCCGTCGTCGAGTCAGCAACGTTTCAAACACCGACATCCCCGTGGTAAACAGCGTGTCGACCAGCGGACGGCCATAACGACGGCCCTTAACGAACAGTCGTTCGGGGTTTGCAGCGACCCGAAAGAAGTCCAATCCTTGCCGCGCATCGACCGGGTCGGTCTGCTGGTCGGCATGGGTCCAGGCGAGGATCTCGCCCTCTGCGGCGCGCAACCCGCTGAGGATGCCGTGGCCATAGCCCTGGTTGCGCTCGACGCGGATGCTGCGAATCTGCCCGCCGGGCGCCAACAGATCGGCCAGCACTGCCGGCGTGCTGTCATTCGACCCGTTGTCCACGAGGATCACCTCGATTGCAGGATCGTCAGCGATCAGCGCGCCACACCGCTCGATCAATGCGGGCAAGTTCCGCGCTTCGTTGTAGCACGGGATGACGAGGGACAGTCTCATCGCCAAATCCTCTATTGCCGTTGGAAACGCACGCCGGGCAGGCGCACAAGGGTCGCGAAGAAGCCGTTGCCGCCGCCTTGGGTTCGCGCACTCGCCTCGACCTCGGGGGCAGCGATCGGGCCATTGACCAACACCTGTCGGGACGTGCGGGCCAGGCACTGGCCAGGAGCCGCAGCCGGGCGAGCAAGCCTAGCAAGAAGAGTCGCACACGCCACCTCGTTGAAGGGGCCACGATGCGACAGCATCAGAATTCGCATCGGCCGTGTGCCGCCGAGCGGACGCATGTCGCCAAGCGGATCGGCAAGAGCAACGGGGACTAGCTGGCGGACTGAGGGCATCAGCATCGGCTGGACGGTCCAGTCATAGCCCATCACTAGGTCGGGCTTCGTGGTGCGAACTAACCCGACAATCCGCGCTTCCGAGAAGGGATCGCTCCGCTCTCTGACGAGCCCAGGCAGCGCCGCGCCCGCGGCGGTGGCTAATCCTGCAGCGAGGATGGTCGCGCCCACCAACCGCACCGCCGCGCCCGCGCTGACAAGCAGTTGCTCTAGCCCCACGCCCGCCAAGATCGCGATGAGCGGCAGCAGGACGAGGAGATGTCGGGTCGGAGACAGCGTCAATCGACCGGTTGCAACAAACAGCAGGAACACGGCGAGCGTCGCTGCAGTATAGACAGCCAGCGCGGACAATCCCTGCTGCCCTTCATTCTTGGCCGGCGCGCGCAATGCGATCCTGACCGCGCTGCCGAAGCCAAGCATCGCCAGTATCCCGATAATCGCAGCGAATATCCCGCCGACGAGGCTGTCGGGAGCGACGGGAGCGACGATTGCGCACAGCGTCAGCCAACCGTTGGTCACCAGGAAGCCCGGCAGGTGGATCGCCGCCTCGCCGACCGTTGCCGGGTGGAATAGGAATTGGCCATGAACTCCGGCATTCCAGTTTACCGCAGGGATCGTACGCAATCGAAACACCCAGGCCGGCAAGATCGCAACCGCAAAGACCAGCCCGAGAAGCACCGGGACTCTGAGGATCGTGACAAGCCGGCCGGCGGGGCCAAAACCCTGTGCCCTGCGCGCTGGCTCGCCCCCGCGGAGCCAGATCGTCGCCAACACCACGATATAGCCCGGAACCAGTAGGATTGCCTGGTAGCTGATATAACCGACAAGCGCGAGGATTGCGCCGCGGGAAAGGAGAAAGCGCCGGTCAGCGCGCGGCGCGGCACCGTCGCGGATCGCCAGCCAGAGTAGCCCAGCCGCGGCGAAGACCGTCGCGGCATAGCTGTGCATCTGGACCGACATTACGGTGAACTCGCGCGAGAAACCGAGCACGCTCGCCGCCACGATCGCACCCGCCATGCTGCCGGTTGCGGCATTCGCAGCGCTTGCGGCGACCGCGATCGCTGCAAGTGCGAACACCAGCGACGGTAGCCGTCCCCACAGCTTGACCATGGCATAGGGCTGGTCGGGCCCAATCAGCAACGGGGTCGCAAGGAAGGGCAGCGGCGGATAAGTCCACTCCATGGGCACTGCGACGAACGGATAAAGCGGTGCGGCGGCATTGATCGCATAGCGAACCGCAGGTCGCGCAAGGAGAGCGCGCAGCGCTGCAGTTCGCGCCGTCGCGCGCCCCATCCGCTCTTTGGCCTCGATCTGGGCAATAAGATGCGCCGTATCGTTGGGCTCGGCCTGTGTCCGGACAATTGACAGCGCGACCCCTAGATCATCGACATGCCCAAAATGCGCCTCCAAAAGGACGACACGGCCGATCCCCGCAACGGCCAACAGGACGAGCAGGATCGTGATCGGCATAGTGTGCCGCAGGGACCGAAAAGTGTCGCGCAAAACCGGAAAACTGCCGATGGGATCGAAGTGCGGGCTCTCTTTGCGGGATGATCCCATTGCGCGCAAGAGTGTGGACGCGGCGCGGCGACAGAGGATAGACGCACCTTTCGCTATCAGCAGTCCGGGAGCAATTGTGCGCGCAAATCATAGCGGCCATCGGCGATGGCGGCCTGTCGCCGCGATCTTTGCGATAACGGTCGGACTGTTCGGCATCGTCCAGGTGCTCGCGTTACCCTTTGTCGGGCTGACCGAGGGGTTCCAGACGATGATGATGTCGATGTCTTGGGACATGGCGATGCAGAACCGCGTCACCGCGGATCTCGCCTACCCATTCAATGCCGAATTTTATTATGTCAGCCGCTACGGCATGGTGACGCTGCTCGCACTTCTCCAGCCATGGCTCGCCGCATATCCGGCACTCGGCATCTCCATGGTGATGCTCACCTCGCTCGTGCTCTACGTTGTTGCGACTCTGGTGTTCGCGGGACACGTGTTTGGGACGCAACGTCGCTGGAGAACCGCGGCGGTCGTATTGGCGCCGGTCGTTGCGGCGTCGGCATATTCGCTCAATGACTCGCTGCCAAGTGGAGCGCTAGTCGCTGCAGCGCTCGCCCTCTGGACGACGCCGCGACGCCGGACGGCGATGGATCTTGCCGGCGGGGCCGTGACCGGACTGCTTCTGGGGCTAGCGATCAGCCTACGGTTCGATGCGGCCTTTATCCTGCCTGGCATGGCGGCGCTCGCCTGGTGGCGGGATGGTGTCCGTCCCGCGGTGATCCGGATCGCCTTGATGGGGCTGGTCGCGCTTCTTGCGGCGTCGGTGGTCTATGGAACCGGTGGACTGACGATCCTTGATCCGCCCCTGATCGGTCGGGTCGCGATCGGATTGTGGTCCGAACCGATATCGCTTGCCCATCCGCTCAAGGTAGCGGCCGTGTCGCTTAGCCTGCCGGCCTGGATCGCTCTTGTCATCGGACTCTGGATAATCGCCCGCCACGACCGGCGGCTCGCCGCCACCGTTGCGATTGCGATTGCGGGCTATCTCCTGCCCTATGCTACCTCGCTTTATCAGCCACGCTACCTGTTGCCGGCCCTTCCCTTCCTCATCGGCCCCATCGCGGTCGGGCTGGCGGGGGCGTTCACATCGGATACTGCCACCGGCAATATGTCGCGGATACTGTGCACGAGCACGCTGGCGTTCTTCCTGCCGGTGGTCGGTGGCCAGAGCGAGGGCCCGCGTGCGGTAATCGGCAACGTCTGGAATGCGATCGACTGGACAATATGGCTGGCCCGGCTGCGACACGACAATGCCGCCGCAGCGCAGGCTATCGCCGCGGCAGGAAACGACGGACAGCCGATCGTATCAACCGGCTGGTCGGAAGAACGGCTGGTCCACCTTGCGCTGGTCGATGCCGGGTTCCGCCCGCTGCCCCTCGACGGAACCGGACGATGCCGGCTTGCGAAGCAACGCTATCGCCGAGGGGGGCAGGTCGTCGACCATATCCGTCTCGACGTTCCGTTCACCGGTGCGTCTACCCAGCGGGTCCATGCGGTCCTCGTCGCCCCCTGTTGGCAGACCTGGGGGATTCTATCGGCCAGGACACCATCCGTGGTAACCTTCGTAACCGCCTCGCTCGATCGCCCCACCGGCGTGCTCGGCTGGCTTACGCAGGGATCGGGAGTCAATTGGCGGCCCCTCGTGGTGACGCTGCCTACTGATGAGATCGCCGCGCGAGTCGCGACAATGCCCCTCCCCCCGCCGCATCGCGACCGGCTCGACGCCGTCACCGCCCGCCCTCCGCTATTAGCTCCCCGTCCCCTGTTGCTCGGGGCACCTCGCTTCCTACCAGGGTTCTGATTATGGACCGGTAACTCTGGTCAGAACCGACCTAGCTCTCGCACTATTTTGTGCAGCACTCCGGCAAACGGCCTGCATGATCCGCCATCTCAAGATAGTCGGGCCGTTGGCTTCCTCACAGCCCGAGGCCAAACGGGACCTGCCGCAGAGATGCACGAAGCTTGAGCGCCAGATCAGTAGCCAGCCTTTCTGCGGCGCGGAGTGGCTAGTATAGCTGTAAACGTATCTGGGAAGATTAACTTCGTAGCAACAACGTCATCATTTGAAGACATGCTTATACTGCAATCAATGCAGCATTTCGGCCACTCGACCTATCATAGCGACAACTACGCCGTATAAGGGCGGCGTAATTTATCTAGAAACCGCTGGGGGTATATGGGCATGACCGACCGATTGGCATGGTCCGCGAATAGTCTCGTCCGCTGAAGCTATAAACGCAGATCGTGCTTTCGCCCTCCCGATCCTGTGAGGACAGGGTTGCGAAAGAGGGGATCGTCTCCTGCGCTTGTGGGAAAGAGGCCGCAGTTGCGGGGCATTTCTTCCATGAATCGATCCGCACCGCGATCGGCCGAGCACCTGTCCCCGCCGCAGCCGCCCGCTCGGTAGAGGCGGATGTCGTAGCGGGAGGCAAATGGTCCTGCTTGTAGACGCAGATGCGACGGTTACCCTCCACCCGTTCCGACAGGAGCTGCGCCGATCCGGCAGCCGGGGCGACCAGTGCGATCACAACGAAGGCTGTTTGGAAAATGGTCAAACCAGATCGTATCATATTTTTCTCTGACGGCCGATCATTGGCCCGATCCGATGGGAAACTGGCGACGAAACACCCACAGCCGCATGCCGAGGAAATTATAGACCGTCGACACCCCAACGGCAAAAACGAAGGCGATGGCAGTGGCATGGTGAACGAGCGCGGCGGGTGAAACGGATTTAAGGACCGTCATTGCTGCGCCGTTCGCCGCAACATTCAGGATCAATGCAGTCGCATAGAGGAGGCAGCAGCGTAGCACCACGTTGCGCCCGTCGGGCCCCGCATAACCAAAAGTCCAGCGATAGTTGCACGCTATTGAACAGGCGGTACCGACCAAATAGCCCGCCGCCTTCGCAACAGGTGTCACCACCGTCAGCAGCGCCAAATGATAGACGATACCGTCGAGCAGGGTAGAAAGGAGTCCTACCCCGACGAACCGGCCAAACTGATGGTGAACGGCGTCGCGGATCCGATCAGGCGCGGGGGCTAGCTCGGGAGTGGAACGCACTGTCATCCAAGCCATGCTCGCGCCGCGCGGAAGAGGTTGCCTGCAACGCTGCGCGGCGCGCCGCCATCTTCCTCTGCGACGGGGCGTGCCGTCACCCCGGTAGGCCGCGGCGGGGCCTGCCACGCATAGTCGGCCGCGAGCGCCGGAAGCGTCGCAGACGGGATCCTCCAATCCTTTTCTAACCGATAGGGGTGTCCGGTCCATTTGTGAAAGCACGACTGCCAATAGCGGAAGGTGTCGAGGTCGGTCGGGGTCCCCCAACCAAGATAATGGTCGACCTCGAAGATGCGCGCCGTAAGACCGGCGGCCAGCACGTCCTCAATCAGGCTGTCGATGTAAAACTCGCCATTGACCCTACCGTCACGGGCGATCAGCGCTTCAACCGCGGCGCGGAACTGGTCGGTACGCCGGAAGGTGAACGTGCCGATGATCATCGGGGCAGTTGCCGGATCATTGGGAGCCTGCTTCACGCGCACTCCGGTGACCCGCCCCTCGGCGTCCGCCTCAATCCAGCCGAACATCTGGGGTCGGCGCCGCCCATCGGGGTGGCCGCGCACCGCCCAGACGAGCACATCGGTATCATCGGCGGCCAGAGCCCGTGACAGTCCTGCACTGTCGTAGAGGATGCCGTTGTCACACGCCCCGATCGTCAGTGCGCCCGCTGGATCGAGCCCCTCAGTTCCGATCAGCGCGGTGATCGCCTGTCCCTCTGTCACCTTCTCCAGTACCTCGAACTGGGCACAGATGAACGTCTGACGCAGCTTGCGCTCGATAGCCTCGGCGCCGGGCAAATCGCGGCGCAGCACAAATTTCTGGATCGGAGCGACTGGCAGATCCCGCATCGCTTGGACGATCATCGGCCGGCCAGATACCGGGATCAGCGGTTTGGGCAGGTCGTAGCCGGCATCCGAGAACCGCTTGCCCAGTCCTGCCATCGGCAAAAGAATGGCCCCATCGTGCCGCGCCGCACGCTCCTCAGCCTGCGTGAAGCGGCGGAATGCGGCTGACCAGCCGCGGTATTCCTCAAGATCATCAGGGGTGCCCCATTGCATGAAATGCTGGAGCTCGTAGATCGCAATCCGCCCGCCCCGCGCGGCAAGTACCTTGTAGGCAAGGCTGACATAGAATTCTCCGTTAACGTCAAGCCCTTGCGCCATCTGGTCACGCAGGAGATCGAGGCATAGCGCCCCCGAGCGGAAGTAATAGGTGCCACTAGAGGCGTATTCATCAAACGGATTAGTGGTAAAGGGCTGTTTTTCCTGTATATCCAGCATCCAGCCGCCCTTTTCACGCATGTAGGCGTAGAAGGTCGATCCCAGACTGTGCGGATGGAAACCGCGATAGGCGGGAACGCATCCATCGCAATCGGTCTCCGCAACGAAGCGTTCAAAGTCGTCGAACTGCCAGTAGCAACTGAAATCACAATAATTAACGATCGTCGGCTTCTCAGGATCGATTGCGCTCGCCGCTTGGAGCACTGCGTTGACCGGGCCCAGCTTGTGAGCCGGGATCGGCACGATCGTGCCGTTCGGCGCAAGCCGACGCAACGTCTCGGCCATCCGGTATTGCGGCTCGGCGAGATGGTCCTCATTGCAAATGAAGATGAAGTCGTGGTCGCCGGGGAATAGCGCGACGACATGGGCTATGATCGGTTTTCCGTCGACCTCGATCAGCGGCTTAGGCAGCTGATAGCCGGCACGTCGGAAACGCTCGCCAAAGCCCGACATCGGTATGACGATCTGCACGGCGGTTCCTTACACTTGCTGCGAGAGTTGCTGTCGGTATTTCTCGGCGTCCCAATCAACCAGTTCGCGTTCCTCGTCGGCGGTGAGGACGTTGAGAGGGGCCCCGACAGGGACTCGCGCCAGCGTCTCGGCGATGCAGGCGGCCATGTCATGGGCGTCAGACGGCAGGCCCGGGGGTAGAAGGCATCCAAGTCCGGGGATGATGGAAAGCTTCCCGGGCGGCCGTCCGGGAGGCGTCGCGGCAGTGCCGAGCCGCGCGGCATGGCCCAGAAAGACAACATGGTCGGGGTAGAAGGACCCCGATGCAGCGAGGTGCGCCAGCCGATCGTCGAAGGCAAGTCGATGCGCCGCGGGATCGTTGACCGGGACTCCGCCCAACGCTGAGGCACAGGTGGCGAGACGCGAGTCAGGCGCGGGCGGAGGGGGGATCGATTCCTCGACCCGCTCCATCACCGCGGTAACGAGCGTTTCGGCTTCGAGGATTGTGTCAGCCGCTACAACCAATCCGTGGTTGGCAAGAACCAGCACTGAAAGCGGACCGCGCGCGTCGAGCAGCGCCTGAACCGCCTGGGCGAGGTCGACGCCAGGCTTATGGTAGCCGACCATCCCCCAGCGCAGTCCGGCGAGCCTGTCGGCGAGCACCGCCTCGGCATCCATGCGGATCGCAATCGCAATAAGGGGAATCATGTGAAGGTGAACGACGACTCGCTGCGGCAGGATCGCGTGAAGGCTCGTCTCGATCGAGGCGCGCCGCCCGTCGCTACCGCCCGTCGGGGTTGCTCCCCCCATCGCCATCCTCAGTCCGTCGGCGCGTGCCACCTCTACAAATATATCTCGGCGTGCGGCGTCCTTCAGTCGATACCCTGATGCCTTGACCAGTAACCGATCGTCATATTTGATTGAAGTGTTGCCACCTGCCCCCTGGGCTAGGAGGAAGTTTTCACCCCAGCGCAGCGTCGCGCGGCGCAGTTCTTCGCAAAGCGTCGGGGGATCGACACCAGTCATCATTGCGTTCGCGTCAGCACGACGTCATCAATCCACGGTCGTCCGGTATCCCCGCCATCACCGGCGCTGTCCTCAGCGGAGACAGCGCGGATCGCGATCATCTGTCCACCGCAGTGCGAGGGCGGGACAATAAAATCGAGGGCGACCCGGCCGCCATGTGCTGGCAGCGGCGCTGTCGAGAGTACTTGGCCGCCAGCTCCGTGGCAACGCGCAATAACCGCCGATCCATCTGGGAACGCCCCCGCTGTGCGTAGCGCCAGCGCATAGCGGCCAGCGGGCAAGACTACGAGCTGGCTGGCGACTTCGCCGCTACGGCCATTAGAAGCGGACGGAAATAGCGCGTAGCCTGATGCCGTGGTCCCACCGGGCTGTATGACCCCGGACAGGTCGATCTCGTCGAGGAGCTGCCACCCGAACGGTGGGGCGGCGGGAGGGGCTTCGAACTGGCCGTTGCGTAACAGGTCGCCACCCCCTCCTGACAGCGCCCATGCCTGGCGATAGGCACCAAGCGCGACCAGCCGCACCAGACCTTGGCTGGCAAGCGCGCGCGTATTGGGATCGGACGCCTGCGGATCGATGCGCAGCGCCCGCCACGTTGCAACAATCGTTGTCGGATCGCCCCCGGCTGTGAAAGTCCGCCGCGCAAACTCCGGCCACCACAGCGGCCGGGTGGTAAGCATCTTCATCAGCGGAGTGCGAATTTGCGGGTCAGACGCTGCGTCGACTAGAACGGGTAGGAGCAGAGGCTCGGCCCGGTCCGAGGTCAGCAGCGCCGCATCATAACCGCGCAGAGCGGCCGCGATGTCGCCCCGCGCGACCGCGTCCTCGATCGCCCATAAGGTAGTCGGCAGGTCACGACGCGAGATATACAGGGCATAACGCTGCAACCGAGCGGCGGTCGCCGTATCATTCCGTAGCGCCGCAAGCAGCCCGAGGCTGCGCACCGCGATGATGTTGGTGGGGTCCAGTGCGAGAGCATGGATGGCGTACGCCCGCGCATTCTCGATTTCAGGCGCGTCCATCCCAGGCCTGATCGCAACTGCCGCCTTCGCCGCCATCGCCGTTGCGCTGAAGGGATATGCACGGAGCGCCACGTCAGGCGCGCTGGTGTCGAAGACGCTCGACAGCGTTACACCAACGGTCAGCCAGATCGCGGTAAGTGCGAGACCGGCTGTGGCAACCACCCGTCTCCACCCAGGGCGCTGTCCCGCCATCGCTACCATTAGGCGGTCTTGCTCGGGGCACTCCTGCCCGAAGCTGCTTCGTCCGCTCCATAGCCATAGCCATAGCTATAACCATAATCGAACCGGGCGCGCCGTGCATCGAACTTGGTCAGCACCGCGCCAAGGATCGGGACGTTAGCGGTTCTTAGCCGTTCGAGCGCAACACGCGCGAGCCCCTTCTGGGTTGCCTCAGATTCGATAACAAACACCAACCCGTCAACCTGACTGCCAATAAGGGGAGCATCGGCGAGCCCCATCACGGGCGGCGCGTCGAGCACAACATGGTCGAACCGGGTCAGCAATTCGCGTAGGAACGCGCCGAAACGATCGCTGCCCAGGAGTTCAGGCGCGCTAGGCGGATGATGACCCGCCGGGATCGCGACGAGATTATTCTGGCCCACCGCCACAATGATCTCATCCATCGCTGCCGAACCAGTGAGATATGAGCTGAGGCCGACGTCATTAGCGATATTTAGGCGATGGTGGATCGAAGGCGAACGCATATCGGCATCGACCAGCACGGTACGGCGACCCGACCGTGCGAAGGAATAGGCGAGTGCGGTCGACGTCGTCGTCTTACCCTCGGCGGGGCGGCTACTGGTGATCGCGATCGTACGTGGCAGCCCGGCCGCCGTTGAGAAAGCCAGTGCTGTCTGAAGCGAGATGTACGCCTCAGCCAGCGCTGATTTGGGATCAAGGAGTGAGTTGATGCGGTCCTCGTCCGACACCCGGGGCACTGTCCCGAGCAACGGTACCTTGAGGTCGGCCTCAACGTCACTGGGATCGGTGATGCCCTGATCGATCTGCTCGAGTGCGAAAGCAAGACCAATGCCCACAACTAGACCGGCGAGCAATGCAATCGCTAGGTTGATCGAAAGGCGAGGGCTTGACGGCTTGAGCGGCAGATCCGCGGCATCGACTTGCGAGATGTTGTTGACCCCAACCCCGCCGGCGATACCAATTTCTTTGAACCGTTGGAGCAGTCCGTCGTAGAGTTGTCGGTTCGTATCAACGTCACGCTGGTAGATATTGTACTGAATGCTACGACGCCGCTCGTCGAGCACTCCGCTTTTCAGCTGGGTGACGCGTGCGCGCAGTCGCTGCTCGCGATCCACCGCCGCATCGTAACTATCCTTCACCGAGCCAGAGATGCGCGCCTTCTCCGCAGCAATTGCGCGGTCGAGCGATTGGACTTGCCGTTGGATAGCAGCCGCGGGAGGATAGCTGGGTTCGAACTGCACCATCAGCCGCGCATATTCAGCAGCCAATTCCTCGCGACGCTGCCGTAGGTTGCCAACCGTTTGACTGGCGAGGTCCGCGGCGCTGCTGGCATTTCGCAGCTGCGCCTCAACCCGAAGCCGGTCGGCGACGGCGCGCGACAGTTCGGCATTGGCGCTAGCGAGGTCATCAATTACCAGAGCACGCTCGGTTGTCGCACCGTTTTCGCCAGCGCCACTCGGCAGGTTGATGATCTGTTCTGCGCCGGCATAGCTAACCAGCCGCCGTTCGGACTCGTCGATCCGATCGCGCAATTGTGCAAGCCGCTGCTCAAGGAAACGTCGGGCATAGGCGGTTGCACCGTAACGCCGATTGAGCGTCATCTCGATAAAGGAAGAGACCCAGGTGTTAGCGATCCGCTGCGACAGCAGTGGGTCGGGGGTGGTCACGACGATGTCGATTAATCGTGAGAGACGCTGCGGCTGGACCGAGACATTTTCGAGGAGAATTGCACCAACCATGCGTAACCGCGCCTCGCGCGAGGGAGCTCCCGGCTTTAACCGCCTACCCTCGAACCAGTCTGCCGCATCTCTGACTCCAAACGTCTTGAAGAAGGCAGGGTCGTCCTGTAGTCCCAAGTTTCGCCCGACCAATTCAGCAAGTGTTTGGGCACGCAACAGACCATATTGGGTCTGGTAGAACTCTTGATCGACTGTCGACGTCTTGTTTTCCTCAGCGCCGCGGACCGCGGTGAAATTGCCAGTTTCACGCTGAATTTCGACTACCGACTTAGCTGAATATTCACGTGTCATCAGCAGCGTCACAACGAGTCCAGCCGCCAGAGCGACCGCGACCGCTGACAGGATGATCCATTTGCGGTGGCGAAGGACGTTGATGACGTTGATGATAACGCTGCTGGCAGAGCGCTCCCCCCGCCCCGCTAAGTCGAGATCCCTATCATTTGCCGTCAGGATCCCGGCGTCGCGATCATTCAAGATAATCTGGTTCACAAATCAAACTTTCGCGCGTCTATCGCAGGATCGCAATCAGCGGTGCGCTGAGCAGGGCTGACGAAGCAATAATGTCAGAGAACAGTCTGCGGCCACGCGATTCGCCAACATAGACCACATCGTTCGGGTAGATTTGCGGATCGGGATAAATGCCGTCGCGGATTGCGCGCAGATCATAAAGGGCAGCATACTGCGTCCCGTTTACCTGTCGATAGACTACTATGTAATTAAGGTCTGCATATTGCGTTGCCCCTTCCGCAGTGGCGACAACGCGCATCAGCGTCATCTGTCCACTAATCGGATAAAGACCCGGTTTAGCGACTTGACCATCAATCGTGACCATCTGATTCACGGTGTCAACGTTAACCGTAACCTGGGGGTCACGAACGTAGCGCTGCCGGAGGCTTGCCGCGATCAGCCCGGCAAGCTGTGCAGGAGTATTGCCAGCCGCCTCGATGTCACCGGCGAGCGGTAAGGATATCCGTCCATTGGTGTCGACCTGGACGGTGCGGCTGAGCTCGGGAACGCCGTAGACATCGATCGCGACGCGATCAGCGGGGCCAATCACATAGGGTCGCTGGAGTTGGACAAGGTCTGCACGGGTCGGCGCGGGCAACGTGCTGTTCTCCACCATCTGGAGGCCGGGCCGACCCTCGAACTTTTCTCTTGCGCATCCACCGATGACTAAGAGGGTGAGCATCGCAAAGTAAGGAAGAACCCTCATACGATTGAAGCGTGCCCTTGTGCGATGATGCGTACGATTGTGCGCAGGAATGGCGTCCCCATAGCTAACCACTATCGCCGCGTAAAGCACGCCGATCGGCAACTGCCGCGCTGCGGGGGGCAAAAGCCAGCCATCCGGTGCACAGCGCCGCGATCCCGGCGATCAGCGGTGTACGGACCGGATAATCGACGAGGCTAGCCGCGCAGAGCAGCACGAGCATTGCCGCCCCGGCACGTGCGATGATCGCGTCAGGATCTTGAGTAGCCCAAGGGCGCCATGCTGCGGCAGCTCGCGCGATCCCCCAAGTCGCCCAACCCAAGAGGATCAGCGCGCCGATCAGCCCACCGGTGATGACCACTTCCAAAAGGTCGTTGTGGGCGTGGTTATAATATGTGCGTTGGAGTGCGGCAAACGGTTCGTAGATTCGGAACACCCGGTCAAACGCGCCAAAACCAGTGCCAAATGGAAAGAAGTCCCGGGCGATCTGCCAGGTGGTGGCGGCATTGCTAAAACGCAGATCGCC
The DNA here is from genome assembly GCF_016107325.1 of Sphingomonas sp. MA1305. Classification (GTDB taxonomy): domain Bacteria; phylum Pseudomonadota; class Alphaproteobacteria; order Sphingomonadales; family Sphingomonadaceae; genus Sphingomonas. Next base: position 46,728 of record NZ_RCVT01000006.1, on the reverse strand, counting down.
TCCTCCCTCCTGCAGGATTCTCAGCCTGTCGAGGGTGAGCGCCCGCCCGAGCCATACAGTCAGCACCGCCAGGACAATCGGTAATGCGGCGAGCGCAGCGCCTACCGCCAAGGTCCGCCGCGCAGGGCGACGGCCAGCCTGCCACCACGGAGCGAGGAGCCCCGCAGCAAGGAAACCGAGCAGGGTTGCCGCAAGTCCCGCCCGTGACCCAGTCATCAAAATAAGCGGGATGAAGACCAGCGCCAAGATGCCGGCCACCGCGTGACGAAAACGTCGCACGCTGGCCGATGCCGCGGGTAGCAACGTCCAGGCGCGCAACAGCGGCAGTTGCATTGCCAGAAAGACACCTTGGTGGTTGCGGTTGGCGAAAAATCCGTCGGCCGACCCTAGTGCGCGACGGCGATAAAGATAAACCGGGCTGTCGAAGGGACCGCTAATCTGGATGATCGCCAGCGCAGCGCTTACCGCGCCAATTACAATGACGACAACGACCAGCCGTTGGCGTTGCACGTTGTCGAGCCGGGTAAGCCCGAGTAGCACTGCAGCGGGCACGAACACGTCAAAAAGACTTGTTAGTGCCAGTTCGGGGACAAGAGCGAGCGGTTTCCACCCCAGCGGCAAGCCGGCTTCAGCGGAAGCGGCCGCAACGGCGCGCTGGCCAGGCAGCATGCTCCACCAAGATGGGGGAAGTGGAACAAGTTGAACTAGCATTAGCGCGGCGGCCGCTGTCAGCAGCAGGATGGGAACTCGCAACGTTGCCGCGGCACCCGGCACAGCTGGCGGAATTAGTGTCAGGGCCGCGATCGCCACGATCGCAAGGGGACGGACGTACAGCAACGACAGGACATCAACCTGCGAGGCCCCCCCACCCAGCGTACACACCGCGAATAGCGCCACCACCACAAGGAAGCCGGCAGGGGGAAAACGCACGCCAGTGCGTCTTGCACGACGTCGTGATTTGGTGTTCGATCGATGCATTGCCCAGTGTGTCGCTTGTATCCGTTGCAAAGCCGGCTGTTAGCGGATTCACTGAATAAAACCTAGCAGACCCACCGTCATTCCGCCAACACCTACCAAATGAGTCTTAGGCTCTATGTTGCATCTGCAACAAGTTTAGCCAAATCACTACGCCTCCATGGCAAGTATACCTCATGAGGTCTTAAATTATTTTTGAATTTAAAAAAATAAACAAGAATGATATAAAATACATACCCTGACTTACATAGAAATTCACAATCAGAAAATCTAATAGATGCATTCTGTTTCAAAATTGCAATTTATCAAATAAATTGCGCGCATTCGTCAGAGATCAAGCCGTGCAGCCGGTCGACATGATAATCGACACAGTCGGTGACATGACCGGTGCTAGCTAACCCTGCGGGTAGTGGATCGGTTTGTGGCCACTGTTCTGTTGACTGGGTGGCGGATGAAAGCGGATTGGCAGGCCCTCCCACAACCGCAGGCAACCAGCGCAGGAGCTGCGTGCACTCTAGTCCTTTGCCGAATACTTCCAGCAGGTATCCTAACTCGTCGCGTTGTAGCCAGCCACGAACCCATGAGTTGTCCACGGCTCTGCATCTTGGGCAATATCTCCTTAACCAAACCGGGCTATGATAGTGCTATGCGCATTCTCGTTACCGGCGGGGCCGGGTTCATTGGATCGGCGCTCGTCCGCCACTTGATGCTCAACACGGGACATGACGTGCTCGTCTATGACGCGCTAACCTATGCGGGCACTCAAAGCGCGCTCGCACCAATCGCCAATAGATCATACTTCCGTCTCCATCGAGCCAACATCTGCGATAGTATGGCTGTCCGCGCCGCTCTGACGGATTACCGGCCCGATCTTATCACCCATTTGGCCGCGGAAAGTCACGTCGATCGGTCGATCGATGGCCCCGGCACTTTCGTCCAAACCAACATAGTTGGCACGTACACGTTGCTCGATGCCGCCCTGGCCTATTGGCGAGACCTCGATGCAGGGGCGAAGACGCGGTTCCGCTTCCATCACATCTCGACTGACGAGGTATTCGGCTCGCTCGGCGACACCGGTCTATTCACTGAGGATACGCCTTATGATCCGCGCTCGCCTTATTCGGCGTCCAAGGCCGGGGCCGATCACTTGGTCAGCGCCTGGGGTCACACCTATGGACTGCCTGTATTGATCACCAACTGCTCGAACAACTACGGGCCCTATCATTTTCCCGAGAAGATGATCCCGCTGATGATCGTCAAGGCCTTAGCCGGCGAGACGCTGCCGGTCTACGGCCGCGGCGAGAACATCCGCGACTGGCTGTACGTCGAAGACCATGTCCGCGCTCTCCAGGCGGTGTTCGAACGCGGAACGCCGGGTCGCCGCTACAACATCGGCGGGAATGCCGAGCGGCGTAACATCGATGTGGTCGAAACGCTCTGCGCAACGCTGGACCGGCTACGACCACGCTCCGACGGCCGCTCCTATGCCGAGCAGATCGGCTTTGTCGCCGACCGGCCCGGCCACGACCATCGTTATGCGATCGACGCGACGCGTATCCGCGAGGAACTGGGCTGGCGGCCGCTCGAAAGCTTCGAGACCGGCCTGGAGAAGACGGTGCGCTGGTATCTCGACAACGAGGATTGGTGGCGGCCCATCATCGCCGAACGGTCCGCCGACGTGCGCCGGGGACTGACGGCATGAAGGGCATCATCCTCGCTGGCGGATCGGGGACGCGGCTCCATCCCGCAACGCTGGTCGTCAACAAGCAATTGCTGCCCGTCTATGACAAGCCGATGATCTACTATCCGCTGTCGGTGCTGATGCTCGCCGGCATCCGCGAGGTGCTAATCATCTCGAGCCCCGACCATCTGCCCCATTACCGCCGGCTGTTCGGCGACGGATCGGCCTTTGGCCTCACCATCGCCTATGCCGAACAGCCGCGCCCCGAGGGGCTGCCGCAGGCATTCACCATCGGTCGCGACTGGATCGCCGGCGAGCCGGTCGCGCTGGTGCTCGGCGACAACATCTTCTTCGGCAACGGCCTGTCGGGGGTGTTGCGCCGCGCGGCCGCGATCACCCAGGGCGCGACGATCTTCTCCTACCGGGTCGAGGATCCGGAACGCTACGGCGTGATCGCCTTCGACGCGGCGGGTCATGCCGTGTCGATTGAGGAGAAGCCGGCCCAGCCCCGCTCGAACCACGCGATCACCGGGCTGTACTTCTTCGACGGGCGGGTGAGCGATCTGGCCGCCACGCTGCGGCCGTCGGCACGTGGCGAGCTGGAGATCACGGATCTTGCCCGGCTTTACATGGATGAGGGAGCCCTGACCGTCGAACCGATGGGCCGCGGTTATGCCTGGCTCGACACGGGCACCCACGACAGCCTGCTCGAAGCGTCGGAATTCGTTCGGACCATCCAGCATCGCCAGGGCATTCAGATCGCCTGCCTGGAAGAAATCGCCTTCCTCAACGGCTGGATCGACCGCGAAACGGCTCTAGAACGTGGACGGACATTCGCCAAAACCGCTTATGGCCGTGCGATCCTGACCGCCGTCGAGGAGGCGCCCCTCCCCCTCGCCTTCCCAGATCGTCGCAAGATGGACAGGCGGCGGGGCTGATCCCCCCCCCTCAATCTCCGATCGGGCTTTCGCCGTGCTTGCGCAGCACGTCGTTGAACGCTTCCGCCATCAGCGCCTGCAGGCTGCGGCCCTGGCGGCGGGCGAGCATGTGCATGGCGAAGGACATTTCGGGGCTGAAGAAGCCGGCGATCTGTTTGCGGCCCTGACGGCTCGCCGGGCCGGTCGAGGCGGGCGCCCCCTCCCCTGCATCGGCGGCCTTGACCGGCGCCGGTGTCGGAGCGGGCGCGACGGTGCGCAGATTGGCGAAACTCGGCTTGCGGCTCATGCGGCGGTCCTCTTGCGGGTCGTCTTTCTTGGCACGGGCAGTCCGACCTGTCGACATGTCCACTCGTAGATGGCGCGGATATCGTCGGCCGCGCGGCCGTCGGGTTCATATTCCATCACTGTCCGCCCCTCGCCGCTGGCGTGGCGATAGGCGGCGCGGTCGGGAATCTGCACCGGACAGGGCGGCGTGCCGAAGCCCTCGACCAGCTCGCCCGCCTCCTGATAGACGCGCGGCGCATTGGGATTGCCGGCGGTGAACACGACGAACGCCGGCTTCTTGAGCAATTGCACCAGCTTCGCCGTGGTCTGGATCGCCGACAGGTCGAAGGCGCTCGGCCGGCACGGGATCAGCACCAGGTCGGCGACCTCGACCGCGGCGCGCGCCGCGCTGTCGGCATGGGGCGGCGTATCGATGACGATCACGTCGGCACCCTGGGCCTGCGCCGCCTCGACCTTGGCGGCGAGCCGCGGAGGCGGGCTGTCGATCACCTCGGGCGGCGCGTCGGCACGCCAGGCGGCCCATTGGCTGGCGGTCGCCTGCGGATCGGTATCGATGACCAGGGCGACGCGCCCGGCATCCTGCGCGGCCGCGGCGAGATGGATGGCGAGCGTGGTCTTTCCCGCGCCCCCCTTCTGGCTGATGATGGCTATCGTCGGCATGTCGGTGACGATACATGTCGACACCCCAACGTGGCAAGAGCTCGACAGCCAGGATCGTCGACATCAGCGCTGCGGCTATGACGAAAGGCGACCGACGCCGATCGAAGCGGCGGGCCCGTCCGACCCAATCGCGGTGATCGTCCCGGCGCCCGCCTCCCGTCGGTCGAAATAGCGCGCTCCCTCCCCACCCGACGGACAAGTCATGCGCTCCGGTGCCGGTTTTCCGACGGAAAAGAGGCTGTCCCGCCGGTTCCGCTTGATCCCGCTAGGGAGCATGGCGCCGGCGAAGCCGGTGCCGTCTGGGAGGGTTGGTTCCCGATATCGGTGATCTTGTCGGTTACGGTTAGGCGTGTCGCCGTCAGGCGTGGTTTCTTGGCCGTCTAGGTCAAGGCTGTTTGCCTTGAACAATAGACTTGGAAAGCGGTTGAGGATCATCGTGAGACTCGCACCCGGCGCCGTCGAGGGCCGCGCCGAGCCGCGCCAGCATCGCCCCCAGCGCACCGCCCACCGTCAGCTGCGCCAGTTCGCGACAGCTCAGGCCGGCCTGCATCGCCGCCTGCTCTTCGTCGCGATCAGCCTCGCGCTGGATCTGGTCGTCGGGCAGCGGCGCCGGTCGCCAGCTGCGCGGCAGCAGGGCGAGCAGGCGCGCGGGCAGCATGGCGCGATAGACGTTGGAGGTCTGCGCATAGCGTGTCGCCCCCTCCCCCGGGACGCGCTTGAAGCGGCGCTGCGTCACCAGCAGCCCCGCCGCCTCGAGCGCCCGCAGCCCGCGCGCGACGGTGGCGCGGCCGAGCCCCGTCGCCTCGGCGAGATGGTCGTAGCTCGGGAAGACGCGGCCGCGGTTGAGCCGCGCGAGCGTCAGCAATTCCTCGAAGACGCGCACCGCACCGGCGGTCAGCGTCGCGATCGCCGTCTCGGCCGCATCCAGCGTCCGCGTCCCGGCCCGCGCCTCGCGGCGCAGGCGGCGGCCGATGTCGAGCGCACGGCGCGCGGCGCGCAGCAGCCGGTCGGTCTCGCCCTGCGCGGGAATCGCGAAGAACTGTTCTTCGAACGTCCCCGCCTCGATACTGTCACGGCGCACGGGGGCACCGGTAATGTGCAGCCCTCCCGATCGCGCCGGTCGCCACGGCGTCAGGCCGCCGCGTCCCACGCGGTTCCGCCCATGCGCCCCCATCGCCAGCGCACTCGCCTGGCCCAAGCTGCAAACCGTCATCGTCCGTCCCCTCAAGGAGCCGGGAATCGGGACAAAGAAAGGGTGTGGCGCGAAACGCGCATCCTTGAACCGTTACGGTTTCCGGGGTAAGGAGAATGCGTTCGAAGCATGGACGACGTTTGGCGACGTCGCTCCCAACCCTGGGATGCCCGGCCTTCGTGCCGGGCTTTCCTTTATCCGGTCATGGTGATTCCCTTTGGCAACGACCGCGCGGCGACATGCCGGCGGCCACGCGATCCGTTCGACCATCGCCGGCGCCACGCGCACGGCGACGCCCCCTGACGGATCGCGCGCCGCCACCATCGCGAGGAAGTCGGCCAGAACCAAGCGTCCTGATTCGTGGTTTCGCCCGGAAAACTGCGGAAAATACTCGTGCTATCACCCGGAAAACCGCCGTCGCGGACGCGCTATTCCGACCTGATCGGCGCGCCGCGCGCTCCATTCGGTTGATCTGGCGCAAGAACCGGCACGGATATCGCGGCTCCCGCCGCTATCGTGGTTTCGTGGGGAAAACCGGCAACGCGGCCCCGGTCCTAAGAAGAGCGGCCTGCTAACAAAGGTTTAGCCGGTCGTCGGGGTATCGGAGGGCGGCGTCCCCTCCCCTTCGCCGGCCTCGACCATCAGCGGGCGCAGGTGGAAACCGACCATCGTGCGCAGCCGCGGCCGCCCACCGCCCGGCGAGGGCAGCTTCTCCTCGCGCAGCGTGACCTCATATTCGGGCAGCGATTGCTGGTCGGCGACGTCGCGCAGCTGCTTCTTGAAATATTCGAGGCCGCGACGGTCGGTCGCGCAGCCGACGCGCGCCGCCAGTGCCTCCATGTCGACATCGAAGCCGACCTCGTCGACGCAGTTGAACTTGGCGAGCTCGTACAGGCGCCGCTCGATCGGCCCGAGCTTGAAGAAATCGAGGTGATAGGCGGCGATCCGCCGGTCGGTCAGGATCGCGCGGTACAGCCAGTCGCAGACCATCACCTCGACCCGCTTCACCCGGCGCTCGCCATTGGGAAGCTTGGTATATTTGATGTCGGCCTTGAGCAGCCAGGAAAAGGCGCTGTCCGACCCCTCGCCGCCCGTTTCGATGTTGGTGATGATCTGCGTGCCCTGCAGCCGGTTGAGCGACGCCTTCAGCGACGTGTAGGAGCGCGCCGAGACGTTCGTGCTGGTCACCCGGAACAGGTCGTTGGCGGTGAAGCTCATCACCCGGTCGACGGTCTCGCCCCGCTCGATCCGGCCGGCCATCAGGCTGGCGATATAGAGCAGGATTTCCTTGTCGTAGATGGTGGCGACGCCGGTCTTGCTGGGGTTGATCTCAATCCGCGCATCGCCGCTCTCAAAGATCATCGGCGTCATCTGCGCGCGCTTCGTCAGCGCGAAGAAGGGGAATTCCGCGACCGTCCGCTCGCCCTGGACATCGCCGTAGAGCGGGCTGTCCAGCGGAAACAGATCGCCTTGATTGAGTGACTTGTTCATGCCCGATGTCCTTCGGGGGGGAACCATGGATGCGATCCCCGCCGCTTGTCCATCGGCTGCGATGCGCCGGAGGGGGTTTTCCGTGTGATAGCACGAACATTTGTCGCCCGACCTGGTCGCCCAAGGTGGAGGATTGCACCGTTGCCGCCCTGCATTCGTGCTTTCACTCGGAAAACCTGTGGCTGGGTTGCGAGCATGATGTTGAGCGACAGGGCATCTAAGCGCAAGCCGACCACACCAGCGCTAAGGCCTGCAGGCGGTGCGCTAATCGGGAGGCGACGTTCTGCTGGGGGCTTCAATCCAGCCTTATCCCACCTCATGGGCCTGACCCCAATCAGTTCCGTCAGGCGAGAGCGGCATCATCGGCGAAGTCATCACGGCTACGGGCGACTGACGGAAAGATGAATTTATCTGTCGGGCCGCCCAAAGTTGCCTAACTTCGCAGCTGATCGATCAGCATCGATAGCGTGAAAAGAAGCAATACGGCCGATGCGAGCCCGGCGGCACAGACCCCTGCCGCAAGCACTGCGTATCTTATCACCGCCATCGTCCATGCTCCTCGGCAGGAAGCCGGCGACGCGCCGCTGGCGCGTCGTCGCTTCGGAACCGGGTGCTAGAAAACCTGAGGTCAGTCAGGCGCGAACGCCTTTGGCCGAGTGGCTTGGACATACGCGTCCGCCACCCGGTCGTATCGAACCGGCTCTGACCTCATGGAGTTTTCTAGGCTCCCGCCCCGTCTCCGGGGCGGGCTCTGCTTACCAACGCGGGCCACCGATCGACAAGCCGGATCGATCGCACCGCGACCGGATCATTCCGGCTGGACCCCTACCTCGATCGTGCAGCGCATCGTCTTTTTCACCTTGGCCGCCTGTTTCCGGCACGCCTCCAGCGTCTCGCGGTTGGCGGTTGCCAGCCGATTATCCGCCCGCACGCCGGCAAACGCCAGGGGATCGCCGGCTTTCATCAGCCGCTGCCCGCCCTCCCACATCGGCATCCTGAGCGTTCGCGCCGCCATTCGTTCGGGCAGCAGCCAGTTCGTCGGCAGGGAGCGCGCGATCGGACCGGCGAGGGCCGCCCACAGCACCGCGCCCGCTACAATCCCGCTGAGCCCGACCCGCCACAACCGGCGCCGCTGCTCATCCGCCATGACATGGGATTCCAGTCGGCGGCCGAGCTTCGTTGCGACCTCCTCTATCGTCTGCCGTGCGGCGGAGATGACGCGGCGATCCTCGGCCCGCCCCGCCGAACCGGCCGCGGCGATCTGCCGGTTCATCTCCTCGGGCGTCAGCGACAGCGCCGGGCTCTTCACCAGTGCATTGGCGGCTCTCGCGGTCGCGGTGATATTGTTGGCGATGACGCCCAGCGTCTCGGAATAGTCAGGTGCGTGGCTGTCATCGGCGCGCTCGGCCGCCAACCGCTCGATGGCCCGGCGAAGCAACGCCAGTTCACCGCGCACGCCCTCGAACGCTCGTGCCGCTTCATCCTCGCCGTCGCCGTCCGCCATGGTCCCCTATCGATCCATCCCGCGATCTCGCTGCCGCTCGATCGTGTGCTGCATCTCGATCTGGCGTTCCATTATCTTCTCGGGCGTCTCCTGGCCGCGATCCAGCCCGAGTTCGGGAGCGCGCCGGTTCAGCTCGGCCCGCAACGCCGGGTCATGGCGCAGGTCGTCAATCATGCCGGCCCGGACGGCACGGTCGTTGCTGCCCCCGCCCTCGGCCTCAAGCGCCCGCCAGCGCTCCAAGAACCGCTCGGCGCGGAGCGACGGGTCGGCGCGCACCCCCGCCTCCTCGGCCATGCCGCGAACCGCGCCGCGCACGTCACCGCTCGCCGCATAGCGCGCGAGCTGCGGATTACGCTCGATCGCCGCGGTAAGGTCGCGCGCGCCGTGCGGGCGCACCCGGTCCAGCGCCTCCCCGGCGCGGGCCAGCGCCGTCCGCTGGTGTGGCAGCACCGGCAGCCCCTTCTTCTCCATGCCGGCGATGTCAACCGTAGCACGCGCATAGCGCCGGATCGCAACGTCCTGGTCGGGACGGCTCGTGCTTTCACGCGGAAACGCCGGCTTGGCCTCCGGCGCCTTCGGCCGGAACCCCGCGAACATGCCCCGCGCCTTCGTCTCGACCGTCCGCACGATCTCGCACACGCGCTCGGGCAGCCTGATCTCCCTTCTGTCCGCGAAAGTACGAGCCTCGGCGTCCGGCCCGGCCGGCTCGGCCGCATAGTCGGCCGCCATGTCCTTCGCACGGTCGCGCGACAATGTGCGGGCGAGCTTGCCCTCGTCGGCGAAGTCGTCCCGGCCGTAGTGGAGCCGTACCCCGTCGCGGTGCCGTGATAGCGCGACATAGGCCGCATGCCGGTCCATGCCCGGCGTCGCCAGCACCTCCACCCGATCGACCGTCACGCCTTGGCTCTTGTGGATGGTAGCGGCGTAGCCGTGATCGACCGCGGCATAGTCCGTCACGTCGAAGGAGACCCGGCGCCCGCCGTCGAGCCGCACGCCCATCCGATTGGCCGACACCTGCTCGACAATGCCCAGCGTGCCGTTCTTCACCCCCATCGAGCGCTCGTTGCGCAGGAACATGATCCGATCGCCCGATGCGAACTGCCGCTCGCCCCGCTCCGCCTGCACGGCCACGTCCGCACCCAGATCCCCGTTTGCCCGCAGCCGCTCGCGCGCTTCCTCGTTGAGCGAGCGCACCTCGGCGTTGGTATAGGTGAGGATGATCCGCGTCTTGTCGGGCTCGGCCAGGCGCTGGCGATCCCAACCCGCCACCAGCTCCCCACGTGCCTGCTCGCGCGTGTCGGCCGGCTGCACCATGTCATGATCGCGATAGGCGCGGATCGCCTCGTCCGTGCGCCCCGTCGCCAGCCAGCGCGTCGCGTCGCGCTGCCAATCCGTGCGCTGCCGGCGTATCTCGGTGATCTCGGCCGCACCGTGCCGCTCGGAAAGCGCACGAAAGGCCGCCCCCGCCTCAATCGCCTGCAACTGCTCGGGGTCGCCGACCAGCACCACCTTGGCGCCGGCCTGGTCAGCGGCCGACAGCAGCCGCTCCATCTGCCGCGTGCCGATCATCCCCGCCTCGTCGACGACCAGCACGTCCTTCGGCCCGAGCTGCTCGCGGTCCTTGCCCCATGCATGTTCGAGGCTAGCGATCGTCCGCGACCGGATGCCGGAGCCCCCCTCAAGGTTCTCGGCCGCGATCCCCGACAGCGCCGCACCACGCACATTGTAGCCGGCGCTTTCCCACGCCTCTCGCGCCACCCCCAGCATCGCCGACTTGCCGGTGCCGGCATAGCCGATGACGGAGGCGAGGCCGTCACGCTCCGTGATCCGCCCCAGCGCGTCCCGCTGCTCCTCCGACAGGCTCAGCCCCCGTCCCTCCGCGGCTTCCAGTGCCTGCACGACGTGGGACGCACCGACGAAGTGGTGACGGCCCTCCGCGAGCCGATCGCCGGCCTGCTCCAGCCGCGCCTCGGTCGCGATCATCTCCCGGCTCGTGAACCGCTCGTCGCCGCGCCCGTCCCGGCCCAGCGCGACCAGATCGGGGGACGCTCTGGTCGCCGCCATCACCCGGTCATATTGATCCTTGCCGTCCGAATGCCGGAACGCGAACACGGCGAGGTCGCGGGTGGTGAAGGTCGCCTGGGTGCGCGTGATCGCGTCCAGCGCGACACGCGGATCGGCGATGATCTTCTTGCCGTTCTCACGCGCGATACGCGCGTGATCCTCGATCCGTTCGGCTTCCAGCCCCTGCCCCGGCCGCCTCGATGCCGCCGGCCCGATCTTATGCTGCGGCTCCAGCGCGATGCCCTGGTCGGCATAGGAGCGATGATCAATCCGTGCATCGATCCCCAACTCCGTCAACCGCTCGTTGACGTGAGCGCCCCATGTCTCGCGCCAATGCTGCAACAGGTCGGTGCCATTCCAATCGCGCTGCTTTCTGCCGAACCCGTCTGGGCCGACGTCGCGCATCGCCAGCATTACGTGCGCGTGCGGCTTCGGGCTGCCGTCCTCCGCCCGGTCCCAATGCACGTTGAGGTCCGCAACCATGCCGCGATTTACGAACTCACGTTGCACGAAGTCGCGCGCCAGCCGCACCCCCTCTCCGCGACTCATCTCGCGCGGGATCGAGAACTCGATCTCGCGAGCGAGCTGCGCGTCCTTGCGCTTCTCGCCTGCCTCCACCTCGTTCCACAGCGTCGTGCGATCCGTCAGCCGCTCCGGTGCACCCTCCGGCAACAGCACCTCGGAATGGATGACATTGGCTTTGTTGGAGAAATCGTGATGCCGCCCCAGCCGCTCGTCGAACAGCTCGCTCGCAGAGCGATAGGCAGCAGACGCAACGGCACTGGAGCCGTTGGCGCGGCTGATAACCTTGGCACTGAAATGGTAGATCGCCATTGCGCTTCTGTTTCTGCCTTACTTAGCGCACGTCGGCAACGACGTATAAGCGCGCACTCACGATCCGCTTTGCTCCTCCTGATTGACTTCAATGCCTAAGCGGTATGCCCTTGCGCCCCGCATTTACCGCGCTAGCCTGACACAGGTTGCACACCGGAAGGAAGCACTATGCGCAAGGTGCGGGACTACGACGCGGAACTGAAAGCGTTGGAGGACAAGGCGCGTGGCCTGAAGGCGCGGCGCGTCGAACAGCTCGGGACACTCGTCACGTCTACCGGTGCCGATGCGCTCGATATCGAAACGCTTGCCGGCGTGCTGCTTGATGCCGTCGCTTCTACAGACGCGAATGCAAGGGAGGCATGGCGTGCGAAGGGCGCCGCATTCTTTCAGCGACGCGGGCGCAAAGGTGGCCGAAAGGCTGGCGGCAACGATGACGGCGGAGCGCCGCAACCGGGCGCTGATCCTGCGTCTGGAAGCGGCGCGGCGTCGCACTGATACGCGGGGCTGGGTCGTGGATCGTCGGACACGAACCCGTCACCTGATCGAACTGGGAGGTCTCGTCCAGAAAGCCGGCCTCGTCGACCTCGCTGACGACGATCGCGCGACAATATACGGCGCACTGCTGGAACTGGTCGGGAAGGCGCGGAGCGACGAAGCAGGCGACATGCTCACGCTCTGGAAGCGGCGCGGCAAACGGGCTTTCGAGGCAGAAGCAGAAACCGGAAAGGCGAACGCGTGACCCTGACCACCTACCGTGTCGCCCGACGCACCGAACCGGAGTTCTCCGGATCATAGGGGTTGTGGTCCGATGAACGTCAGCGCTGGCTGGATGTCAGCTACCCGACCGAACGCGAAGCTGCCGACATGCTCACATATCTGGTCGCCGGCGAACGACGGCACGGGCCAGCGCAACCCGGGAGACGCTGGTGAGCAGCAAGGCTTATGCCGCCTGGATGACCGCAGGCTTCGACCTCTGGATGCTGGGCGCCGAAGCCGGCTCGGTGATGATGCTGCGCACCGCACGCATCGCAGCCGGCGGATCGGCGGGCGCTGCGGAAGCCGAACTGATGGTGACGGAAAAGATCCGCGCCGCCATCGAGCTACAGACGCGGCTGATGAGCGGGACGCTCGGCGTCACCGCGCTCGGTGCGACGCAAGGCACCCTGAAACACTATCGGCGCAAGGTAGCCGCTAATAACAGGCGATTGAGCCGGCCTGTAGACGATCGACGCACCTGAGAAACGCAAGTACATCCGGTGATACTATCCATCACGCCCCGTCCGGAGACAATATGAACGACGACATCGACACGGTGACCCTTACGACCGAACTGACCATCGCCTGGCTCGGCAACCCCAATACCCGTACCACCGCCGATGACGTGCCGGCGTTCCTCGCCTCGATGCACGCCGCGGTGTCCAATCTTGCCGGCACCGGTGAAATGTCTGCACAGGAAGCAACGGCGCAAGAGTACACACCCGCCGTCTCCGTCCGTAAGTCGTTAGCATCGAAGGACCACATCATCTCGATGATTGACGGCAAGGCGTACAGGACGCTGCGCCGCCACCTGTCGGGGCATGGACTGACGCCGGACGACTATCGCGCGCGCTACAACCTCAAGGCCGATTATCCGATGGTCGCGGAAGGCTATTCGGAAGCACGCCGTGCCATGGCGAAGAAGATCGGCCTCGGCCGCAAACCCGGCGAAAAGGTCGCAAAAGCGGTCGAAGGGGCCGTGAAGACCGTGCGCAAGCGCGGCAAGGCCGCGCTGGCCTCCGCCCGTGAAGCGCTCACACCGGAGAGCTGACCCGGACCGCATACGATCGATACGAGGGGGCGACGGCATGGCGATCGATGTCGAGGCTGTACGGATAGAGGTCCGCGCACTCGATTACGTGCGCGGCACCCCGGCCGAAGCGGCGATGTGGCGCGAAGACGACGCGGACGCCCGCGCCAATCTCGCGATCGAGGGAATGGCGCTCAGCGTCGATGACGATGCCCTGTTGGATATGCTGCGTGACGAGGCGGTGCCCCTCCCCTCGCCACGGCGATCGTCCTCAAGCTGTTCGGCCATCCCGACGCCGATCCGGCGCTGGCGATTACGCTCATATTCGCCAAACCGGATCACGCCCGGTGACATCGCCGGCCGGATATGCCCGTATCATCGCATTCTGGCCTGCCTGGACGCAAAACCTCGACGCCATGGCCCGGAAACTTGCTTGGGCACGATCGCGCTGTAGGCAGTGCCATATCCTGCTACACGTCGACCCGGCTGTAATGCGCACGATCGACCCCGTAGGCCTGCCGTTCCGGTCGCGGTGGCACGGCATGGTGCCGATAGACCCGCTGCCCGCCCCGATCGGCATGGACGAAAGGATCCCGGAATGATCGAGTGGTTCCGCCAGCTCGGGCAGGCATCTCGCAACCTCGGCCGGATCGCCCGGCAAAACCCCGTCTGGGCGGTCCAGTCGCTGATTTTCGCCCCCTTCCGCTTTGCCAGGCACCTGTTCGGCGTCCTGATGCTGACGATCGCCGTCGCGGTCGTTCTCATCCTCGGCTCGGACGCGCTGGTCTGGTATTTCGGCCTCTACCGCTATCCGATGCTCCACGGGGTCATATCGGCGCTGGTCCTGCTCGCGATCCTGCTCGTGCCGCTGCGCGCGCTCTTCCAGCCCCTGATCCTGCATTACGGAGGCCAAGGCGCCAGCGACACCCACGGCTCGGCCCGCTTCGCCACCGATGCCGAAGCGCGCGACCTGACGGGCAGCGCCGGCCTGCTGATCGGCCGCGACCGCAAATCCGGCAAGCTGCTGCGCTATCCCGGTCCCGCGCACCTGCTGACGATCGCCCCCACCCGCAGCGGCAAGGGCGTCGGCACCATCATCCCCAACCTGCTCGATTATCCCTTCGCCAGCGTTTGCATCGATCCCAAGGGCGAGAACGCCCGCATCGCGGCGCGCCAGCGAGGACGCTTCGGCCCGGTCCACGTCCTCGATCCGTTCGGGATCACCGGCCTCGCGCCCGCGGCATACAATCCGCTCGACCGCATCGACCCGACCGGCCTCGACGTCGCCGACGACTGCATGACGCTCGCCGACGCGCTGGTCCACGACGCCGACGGCCAGCAGAGCGAGGCGCACTGGAACGAGGAGGCCAAGGCGCTGATCGCCGGGCTGCTCATGCACATCGTCGCGCACGAACCCGCCGCCACCCGCACGCTCGCCACACTGCGCGATCACCTGACGCTGGCGCCGGCCGCGTTCTCGTCGCTCCTCGAGCGGATGCAGGCCGCCGGCGGCCTGGTCGCGCGCGCCGCCAACCGCCAGCTCGGCAAATCCGACCGCGAGGCCGCCGGCGTGCTGTCCTCGGCACAGCGCCACACCCACTTCCTCGACAGCCCGCGTATGACCGCGACGCTGGGAGCTTCCGATTTCCGCTTCGCCAATCTGAAGGAACGCCCCGCCAGCATCTTCCTCGTGCTGCCGCCCGACCGGCTCGACACCTATGCCCGCTGGCTGCGGCTGATGGTGGCGCAAGCGCTGACCGAGCTGGCGCGCGCGCCGGGCCGGCCGCCCTGGCCGGTGCTGTTCCTGCTCGACGAGTTCGCAGCGCTCGGTCACCTCGAACCCGTCGAGCGCGCGATGGGGCTGATGGCCGGCTACGGCATCCAGCTCTGGCCGATCGTGCAGGACATCCATCAGCTCCACGCGCTCTACGGCCAGCGCGCCGGCACCTTCCTGTCCAACGCCGGCGTGCTGCAGGTGTTCGGCGTAAACGACCGGGAGAGCGCGCAGCTCGTCTCCGACCTGCTCGGCCAGGAGACGGTGGTATTCGAGACGATGAGCCGCGCGCTCGATGCGCAAGGCAGCGGGATCACGTTCGGGCAGCAGCATGTCGGCCGTCCGCTGCTCACCCCTGACGAGGTCCGCACGCTCCCGCCCGATCGCCAGCTCCTGTTCCTCGCCGGGCAGCGGCCGGTGATCGCGACCAAGTTGCGCTACTATGTCGATCGGGAGTTCGCCGGACGCTTCGACACCGCGTGAGAGGAATGCCGCAGCTTCAAATGAGAGTTCGGGCATTCATCCCGCCCACCTTCCAGCGCCTGCCAGGGAGCCTTTTGAACTTGCCTTTGCTCTACTCAGATCATCGGAACGTTTTCATGTCGACATGTCTGCACTGCGACGTAGTGGGCTGTCTTGACCTGACCACCATCAAGGCAGATACCGCCCACGTCGACATGGGAGAGACCGGGCTAGCCCCGGCGCCGAAGGAGCAACCGCCCCGGAAACTCTCAGGCACCAGGAACCGGTCGACGCACGGACATCTGGAGAGTGGCGACGTAGGGCCCTGTGCCCTTCCCGCCCGCCGACGGGATAGCGATCTCAGGCGCAAGGGACAGATGGGGCATCGACTTGCCTGCCGGTATTGCCGGCGAGGGACTTTGACGCCGGTCCTGCCGGCAAAGGACGCCCGCATGACCGTCACTGCCTCTGCCCCCGCCGCCACGCCGCTCGATCGCGGCCTGCATCGGCCGATCAGCGTCGCCGAGCTGTTCACGATCGGCATCGGCCCGTCGAGCTCGCACACCGTCGGCCCGATGCGCGCCGCGCTCGACTTCGCACAACGCGTCGCGGGATCGGAGGGGCCGCAGCGCGTCACCTGCGATCTCTACGGCAGCCTGGCGCTGACCGGGCGCGGCCATGCCACCGATATGGCGACGATCCTCGGCCTCGCCGGCTGGGCGCCGGAGACGCTCGATCCCGATGCGGCGCCGGCGATCCTCGTCGATATCGCCGCGCACGGCCGGCTGTCGCTCGCGGGCACGCAGCCGATCACCTTTGCGACCGACGACGTCCGCTTCCACCCGCGCGCCTTCCTGCCCGAACATCCCAACGGCATGACCTTCACGGCCAGCTGGGCGGACGGGCGGACGCAGGCGGAAACCTATTTCTCGATCGGGGGCGGTGCGATCATGCGCCAGGGCGCGCCGGTGATCGCCGGCAACGTCCAGGTCCCGCATCCCTTTTCCTCAGGCGCCGAGCTGCTGCTGATTGGCACGGCGACAGGGCTCGGCATCGCCGACATCGTTCGCGCCAACGAGGCGGCCTGGCGCGATCCGGCGGAGACCGATGCCTTTCTCGACGCGGTGCGCGCGGCGATGCACGCCTGTATCGACCACGGCATCGCCCAGGAGGGGGTGCTGCCCGGCGGGCTCAAGGTGCGCCGGCGCGCGCATGCCATCGCGCAGGGGCTGACCGGCTGCGTGCCGGGCAGCAATCCCGCTGAGGTGTTCGAATGGGTCAGCCTGTGGGCGCTGGCGGTCAATGAGGAGAATGCCGCCGGCGGTCGCGTCGTCACCGCGCCGACCAACGGCGCGGCGGGGGTGCTGCCGGCGGTGCTGCGCTTCTACGAGACGCTGGTGGCGCGCGACTTCGATCCGGCGGAGCGCGGGGAGGGGGCCCGCACCTTCCTGCTCACCGCCGCGGCGATCGGCATGCTCTACAAGAAGCGCGCGTCGATCTCGGCCGCCGAGATGGGCTGCCAGGGCGAGGTCGGCGTCGCCTGCTCGATGGCGGCGGGGGCGCTGGCGGCGGTGCTCGGCGGCAGCAACGCGCAGATCGAGAATGCGGCGGAGATCGGCATGGAGCATAACCTTGGCCTGACCTGCGATCCGATCGGCGGACTGGTCCAGATCCCGTGCATCGAGCGCAATACGATGGGCGCGGTCAAGGCGATCAATGCAGCCTACCTAGCCCTACGCGGCGACGGCAGCCATGTCGTCAGCCTCGATGCGGTGATCGAGACGATGCGCCAGACCGGCGAGGACATGCGCTCCCAGTATAAGGAGACCAGCCTGGGCGGTCTTGCCGTCAACGTGGTGGAATGTTGACGTTACGACGCGTCTTCATGTCGACATGAATGCAACCGGACAGGGCCACAGCACTGAGCGCTGTATGGTCCCGCCGCCCGCTGACGCGGACTGAGTCTAAGCCACAGCGCCAGCGGTGATCCGCTTGATTCTCTCGTCGAACTTGGCGTCCGAGACGCGCTTGGCGCGCCGCAGGGCAAGGCCGACAGCGCCCATGCCGACGATCATCATCGCCCAGGTGGCGAGTTCCGGAACGCCGCTGATTTGCGCGGTGATCGCATTGCCGATCAGCTGATGCGCGGTGGCGGTGGGGTGGATGGAATCGAAATACAGATAGCCGGCACAGGTCGGATTGGCGAGCTGGCCCGTCGTCTGGTTGAGGCAAGGACTGGTGGTGTTGGTGAAGCCGTTGCCGGCGGCATCGGCGAGCAGATCGTGCTCGAAGCCAAGGAGATCGAAGAACTGGATGTTGAGCTGCGTCGAGGCCGCCGCAGCCTGTGTCCCTGTGCGGAAACTCTCGTTGAGCGTCTGCGAGAGCGAGGTGCCCAAGGCGTTGAGCCTTGGATCGCCCAACTGGGTGATGCGCGGGATCTGGCCCACATCCGCCTCGCCGGTGACGATGACGTTGCGGGCACCAGCCGCGACCAGCGCCTGGAGGCCGTTCTGCAGCGCCAGATTGGTCGCGCTGAAATCCGGGACATAGGATGGGTTGGCGACCTTCTTCAGCAACTCCTGCTGGATATCGTTGCCGCCGAAGGTGACCAGCACATAATCGTCGGCACCGATCGTCTTGCCCGATGCGGCGAACAGCGCGAGCTGGTCCTGGAAACTGGGGCTATGGCCCGATGTGCCATGGCCGTCGTCACGGGTCTGCGCACCGCCATAGCTGAAATTCGAGCCGCCGTAGAAATAGGTGTAGGGGGCAAAGGGATAGCCATAGGCCTTGGACGGCCCTTGCCCCAGGTTCATCGACACGACGTCGGCGAAATTATAGCCGTTGGAGAAACGGTTCTGGAAATAGCCGGATGATGCCGGCGTAGCCGTCGACTGCCCCTGCGCGCGCAATGCCGCATCGGCATTGCCGGTATCGACCAGGCTGTCGCCGAACACGAAGAGGGTCGCTGCCGCCGCAGGCGTCGCCATGACGCTCATCGCCCCCGCGAGAACCAAGCCCAGCATCCGCATCCGACTTCTCCCTGTTCTGTTCTGACAATATCGTTAACACGATATTCATCCAAACGTCGAGCAGCGGTTTTGTTCATTGCAAGATCGGAACCCTGCAACATGTCGTGACGTCGACACGCAGACACGTCGGAAGTGCCCGTCGCCGACATGCGACCGATCGATCCACCAACGTCATGCCGACACACCGTCATGTCGACACGACGACATGATGACGGCTCGACCGCGTATGATTCAGCCAGTGAATCACGAGGCTGCGATAGATTCAGGAAATCCGTCGGACAGCGAGCGCGCGTCGATCTAGCGTCCATCCATGGACGACCTTCCGTTCACCCCCATCGAACTCGTCGCGGTCGATGAGATCCGCAACATCCGCCGACGCTGGCGCATTGCCGCTCACCGTGACCTGTTCGGTGCCGTGATCATCGAGACGAATTGGGGCAGGATCGGCAGCCGTGGTCGACAGCTCGCCCGCAGCTTCGCCGACACCGAAGCGGCAAGCCGCTATGTCCGCGGCCTCCTGACACGCCGGCGGAGCGCACCACGGCGCTTCGGCGTCGCCTATGCAACGCCGACACGCCAACATGTCGACAGGCATGCCTGCCGACACATAGAGGCGCCGATCAGCTGATCCCGAACTCCGCCGCGGTGAAGCGCGGCGCCTGCATGCTCATCTCGCGCGTCGCGATCAGTCCGTCGCCCAGCGCCAGGAACGCCCAGCTGGAATGCGGCGCGGGGGGTGGGATCAGCGCAGCCGGATCGAGCACCGCGACCGTGATCCCGCCGGCATGACGCGCAGACGGCGCGCGCAGCGCCGCGATGCCGGCACGCCGCGCCGCGGCGGCCAGGGCCTGGGTCGGCGCATAATCGGTCGGGTGGGTCCAAAGGTCGGGCGGCGCGTCGAACGGTGGTTGCGTCAGGTCGAGCGCGCGCGCCGTCGTGACGCGCACCGCAAAGGCCGACATCGGCGTCGGCGTGCGCGGTCGCTGAAAGCCCGGCGACCGCGCAAAGGCGACGAGCCGCCAATAAGCGGTTTCCGCGACCGCCGTATCGATCGCCTCCGCCGCGTAGAGGATGCCGGGCAGCACGTCCGCCGCGCGGAATCGCGACGGCCGCCCCAATCCGTAGCGGAACGGCGCGGCGAGCAGCCAGGGCAGGGCACGCGCCGCCTCCGGCAAGGCCGGCTTGACCGCATCGGCGAGCGCTTCGAGCAAGGCCTGGTCGCCGGCATCGTCGGCAAGGCGATTGGTGGCGATGCGGTGCTGCGCCTCGACCATGCGGATCACACGGCCGTGATAGGCGCGGGCGTGGCGATCGAGCGCGTCAGACCCGGGCGCGGAGCGTGTCGACATAATCTCCGGTGGTCAGCAGGCCGCGGACGGTCGCGATCAGCTCGATCGGCGCGGCGCCGAGATCGAGGTTGGGCGTCTGCAGCCAGGAGCGCGCCGCGGCATCGTCCTGGCCGAGCCAGCTGTCGAGCGACCGGAACAGGCGCAGCAGATGCTGGGCGAGTTCGAACGGCTTGCTGCCCGGTTCCAGCCGATAGCGGCCGCTGCGCAGCCGCGACACCGTCGGCGCTGACAGGCCGAGGATCGTGCCGAGCCGCTGGTTGGGCAGCTGCCAGAAGCCGGCGATCCGCGCGATCGCTTCGCTCAGCACGCGGGGTGCGTCCTGATCCTGTACGACGGGGCTGAAGGCTGGGGGCATGCCGATCTCCTACAGAACGATATAGCAGCCAATCGTTCCCAGGAAAAGAACGCCTCGGTCGTCTTTACGGTGTCGACAGCGTCGACGGTTCTGATAGCCGACGTGTCGACATGCCGACGTGATGCGGTGTCTACCGCCAGGACGGGATCAGCAGTCCCAGCAATGTGGCTCCGCCGATCGGCGCCGCGACCAGCATCGCGATGTTGAACCAGACGATCGCATAGACGATGCGGCGCTGCCGCCGGGTGAGCGGCGGCCGGCGCGGCGGATGGCGCGGTTGCCAGGGCGGGGGTGGCGGCTGGTCGCGAAAGTCGACGAACATGACGGGCGTCCCTCAAGGCTCGCGGTGCGAACGCGACGGGCCGTCGCAGGTTCAACCGCCGCAACCGATCCGCCCGGACCGGACGGCGACGGCGCGAGCGTTCAGCGCTTGCCCGTATCGTCGCCCGGGCGTCGGTAATATTCCGCCCAGGCGCGTCGGCGTCGTCGCTTTTCAGCGCCGGCTTTCCGGATCGCGACTCCGAGCAAGACGATGAGCACCACGAGCACGATGATGAGTGGGTCCATCGGACGCGCTATAGCTCCTGGAGGTGAACCTGATGTTAGCATGGCCCGATCATGCGTGCCGTGCGGCCGATCCCGATAGGCGGCATGACATGGTCCGGTAAACGATCCTTAATGCGCCGAAATGGCACATCCCAAAATGGTTCCGTAAGGCCGGTATGTTTTTGCTGAACCACGAATTAATTCGGGCCAGCCCCGCCTTCCTGCGAGGCGCAAAGGGGAATGACCATGCGTTCGACCAAGCTTTTCGCGACCACCGTCTTTGCCGCCGCTGCCGTTGCAGCCAGCCCGGCGACCGCCGCGGTCAATGTCGGCGATACCGTGAGCTGCGCCGTCACGGGCGGCGGATCATTCACCTGCTCGCAGGCGTCGGCCACCATCGCCTCCGGTAACGAATTCACCGTTGGCAGTTCCGCGCAATATCTGGGCGTGAATTTCGACCAGAATTCACTTCAGATCACCGCTCTGCTCGGCGCCAGTCTCGGCGCCACGATCCTGAACTTCCGCGATCTGACCAATGCTTTCACCTCGGTCGCACTGACCACGAACAACGGCTTCAGCGGCTATTCGGCGGGCAATGCGACCGTGACCAACGGCAACCTGCAGATCGATCTCCGCGGCACGAGCTTCGCTTCGGGCGCGACGCTGCGCTACTCGGTTGCGGCGGTGCCCGAGCCCGCCACCTGGGCGCTGATGATCCTCGGCATGGGTGCGGTCGGTTTCGCAATGCGTCGCCGCAGCAAGGTGAACACCACGGTTCGTTTCGCCTGATCGCTCGTCTGGTCCAGAAAAGCCGTCGTCACCGCAAGTGACGGCGGCTTTTTCGTGCGAAATCGCGACAGGCGGCGATTCCGCATGCAGTTACGCCCCACCGAATTGGGGGTGTCAGCCGCTCGTCGCTTTTCCGAACCGGCTCTGGTCGCGGCACTTTGTCGATGTCCCATTCCAACACGATTGTTAACCGATTATTAGACTCTCCTCTCTTCCCCGACTCCATTAACAACACGTTCATCAAAAAGGGGAAAGTCGATGAAGAAGATGATGAAGGCGGCACTGGCTTCCGCGGCGTTGCTCGCCGCACCGAATGCTTTTGCCGCGACGACGGTCAGCGGCAGCCTGAATTCCTCGGGCGTGAAGGATTACTTCTTCTCGTTCACCGGCGGCACGTATTCGATCGCGGTCGACACCACGTTCATCAACGGCATTGGCGACCCCGAAGTTTACCTGTTCAAGGACAACGGTTCGCCGGCGACCGGTCTGACGGGTGACCTCGTCGCCCACAATGACGATCGCAGCTTCTTCAATTTCAACTCGCTGCTGAGCGGCAGTCTGGCCGCCGGCAATTACGTGCTGTCGATCGGTCAGTACAATTTCTCCCAGACGGAAGCACGCGCCGGCACGGCCAACTTCATCCGCGGCGCCACCAACTTCCAGACCACCTTCAGCAACGGCATCACGCTCAATGCCGGCCCGACCGGTGCCGTGCCCGAGCCCGCCACCTGGGCGATGATGATCCTCGGCATGGGCGCCGTCGGCTATGCGATGCGCCGCGCCAAGCGCAGCTCGGACGCCAAGTTCGACGCGAAGATCCAGCGGATCACCGCCGGCGCGCTCGCCTGAGCCTTGTGCAAATAGACGAAGCCGTCGTCCGGATGCCGGGCGGCGGCTTTGTCGTGCCCGGTCGCCGCGACAGGGTGTCCGGTCAGGCCGCGACGACGGACCAGCGCAGGCCCTCGCCCCTGATCCGCTCGATCGGGCAGGAATAGGGGGTGGCGGCGAAGATCCTGCGGATCTCGTAGAGCGCGACGTCGATCAGCCGCGACGGCACCGCGGTCATCGACCCCAGCCGCTCCGCCAGGACGTCGAAGGCGAGCGTCCGCCCGCGCGCCTGCATCACGCTGCCCAGCACTTCGCGCACCTGCGGGCGGCAGGCGATGCGTTGCCCGTTGATTAGGAAGGCGGGAACCGTCGGATCATAGGCGAAGGGTCCATCCTCGATGCGAGGTTCGGGTCGTATATTCAGGCCACAACCAGGGCATATGCAATCCATATGGCGCCCCAAGACGATCTGACCGCGTTGCGAAAGAGGACCTTCTCGCACGGAAAGCCGGTCCGCCCTGTTGCTGCGGCAAGGTGCACGCCACCCGCCCCGAGCCCGGCGGTTTTATACCAAGCCACTGACACACCATGCTTTCGCGCACTCTGGGCCGCTAGCCGAAAGCGCAGGATATGGTTAACAGGACCGACTCGGCGCGTTTGGCCGATGTGCCGGAGGTTCGATGCTGAGTGAAATGGCCGGAGGCCTGGTAGGATGGCGGCGCAACCCGGTGCCGGGCGGGACGGTCCTGACGCTGCAGGTCGCAACCTCTACCCAGGCATTCCACGACGACGATTATACGAGAGTGTATCTGGCGCTCAATGATCGCCAGCTGCGCTCGCTGGCACGCGACCTGTATCGCGCGACGGAAGCCAAGGGGATTCCCCTGTTCGCACCCCGTCGCTGGTGGCGATTTTGGTCACGACGGCTCACCGACTGATCTGACGGCGGCTCGCTGATCAGCGGGGGAGGGGCAATGCCGTGCGAAGCCAAGGTTCGGCGCAGCGCGTGTCCTTGGTGGGGACGAGGAACGTCCAGCGGCAGCGCAAGGCGGTTCCATTCCCGCCGACTTCCCCGTAGGCGCCATCGCCATGCCTGAGGAATGACAGACATTGCGGTATGGCAACGATACGGCATGCCGCTAGCGTATGCGGACATGTAGGAGCGCTGCCGGAATGACGCTGTCGCGACGCGGAGTTGACGAATGAAGATTGCGGTGTTCGGCCTGGGCTATGTCGGCCTGTCCAATGCGGTGCTGCTGGCGCAGCACAATGAGGTCGCGGCGGTCGATATCACGCCCGCGCGTGTCGACATGCTCAATGCGCGTCGTTCGCCGATCGTCGATGCCGAGCTGGAGGAGTTCCTCGCCAGCCGGCCGCTCAATCTCACCGCGACGCTCGACCCGGCGGAGGCGCTGGCCGGCGCCGATTACGTCATCGTCGCCACGCCGACCAATTACGACGTCGACAGCAACAAGTTCGACACCTCGTCGGTCGAGGCGGTGATCCGCACCGCGACCGCCACCAACCCGCAGGCGACGATCGTCATCAAATCGACCATCCCGGTCGGCTTCGTCGAGGACGTCCGCCAGCGGCTCGGCACCGATCAGGTGATCTTCAGTCCCGAATTCCTGCGCGAGGGGCAGGCGCTGCGCGACAATCTCTATCCGTCGCGGATCATCGTCGGCGAACAGTCGGAACGCGCGCGGGTCTTCGCCCAGCTGCTGCTCGAGGGCGCGGTCAAGAAGGACGTCGAGATCCTGTTCACCGACCCCAGCGAGGCCGAGGCGATCAAGCTGTTCGCCAACACCTATCTCGCGATGCGCGTCGCCTTCTTCAACGAACTCGACAGCTATGCGATCAGCCACGGCATGGACTCGCGCCAGATCATCAGCGGCGTCGGCCTCGATCCGCGCATCGGCTCGCACTACAACAATCCGAGCTTCGGCTATGGCGGCTATTGCCTGCCCAAGGACACCAAGCAGCTGCTCGCCAATTATTCGACGGTGCCGCAGAATCTGATCCGCGCGATCGTCGACGCCAATCGCACCCGCAAGGATTTCCTCGCCGACCAGATCCTGGCGCGCCGCCCGCGCAAGGTCGGCGTGTTCCGGCTGGTGATGAAGGCGGGCTCGGACAATTTCCGCCAATCGTCGATCCAGGGGATCATGAAGCGGATCAAGGCCAAGGGCATCGAGGTCGTGATCTACGAGCCGGCGATGATCGAGGAGACGTTCTTCGGCTCGCGCCTGATCCGCGACCTCGCCGCGTTCAAGGCGGAGTCCGACGTCATCATCGCCAACCGCATGACCGACGATCTCGCCGACGTGACCGACAAGGTGTTCACCCGCGATCTGTTCGGTTCGGATTGAGGTCATCACCCTTCGAAAACGCGTTCCGTCTTGAGCCCATATGGCGGAGCCAAGCATCGCGATAGGGAAGCCACCAAGCTTGTTCTTGCCATTGCTATTGAACGATCAAGAGATTTGTCGACAGCTTCATCGGCGCAGCTAATGTCCGTTATATTACGAATGGGGATGTGTATGCACGACGAGATGCTTCGCGTATGACGAACCGAATTCCCCCTCTCCAGCGATGGCAATATATTCTTCCGCTTTTGGCTATAGCGTTGCTTTGGCCAGCAATAGTGAACGGCGGAGCATTCTACTTTCCTGATACGTCCGCTTATATTCGTGGCGTTGATGCTGCTTTCAATCGTGCATTTGGTTGGCACACAGTGTGGACGCAAACCATGGCTCCGAATTCCGGTGGCACGGGTTCGGCGCCTTCGCTCCCCATCGCAGTGAAACCCGTTCTATTGGGCCGATCGCCCTTCTACGGAATCATTCCGTATATCAGTGTGCTACTTACGGCTTCGGATTGGCCGACCCTGATCGTGCAAGCCTTGCTTGCCGGTGTCGCCGTGATCGGCCTGACACGCCACTTCGTCGACCCGCGACAGCGGGGCTTTGGCTGGACGTATGCGGCATGCATCCTGATGCTTGCCGCGACATCCCTGCCGTTCTTTGTATCGATGCTGATGCCTGACTTCATGGCCGGTATAGCTATTATCGCGGCCGCTGCACTGATCATTGGATGGCGTAGAGAACATTGGGCCTGGAATATCGTCTGGTTTGCCCTGACCGTGGCGGCGGCCTTGATGCACAGCGCCAATATTCTCATAATATTTTCCATCTCTTTTCCCGTACTGATCATAGCAGCGGCAAGACGTGCCGGCGGATTAGCATGCGGCGCAGCCTTCACCATATCTGCGGCTCTGCTGGGGCTCGTGGGCGAGGCCGCCTTTGCGCACACTGTGACGAAGTTGACCGGTACCGCCCCGATCAGACCGCCGTTCATTTCGGCGCGTCTGATCGAAGATGGTCCTGGGCTTAATTATCTCGACAGCACTTGCCCGAAGTCGAATTTCACCCTCTGCCGGTTTAGAGGCCGGATGCCATATGGCAGCGACACCTTTCTTTGGAGCGCAAATCCGAAAAATGGCGTATTCTCTGCGGCGTCGCCCGCCGATCAACGCGCGCTTTCCGACGAGCAGGCACGCTTCGTCCGATCGGTTCTGATCGCTTACCCACGACAAACTACCATCGCGATGCTGCGCGCCGCTGGCCGTCAGTTGAGCCTGCTCAGCCTGGTCGAATTCAATTATCCGCAATTATCCGATCTGGACCGCATCCCGCAGCACCTCATGAAGGATATCGTAACAACACGGGCGTACAAGCACAGCATGCCCGTTGTTCCCGAATGGATGCTGTGGTCACTGGTGTTGGTGTCGCTGACCGTCATCATCCTGGCATTTCGCCGTCCAATCACGCGGCCAGCCACCGGATACGGCATGATCATATTACTTGGCTGGTGCGCCAATGATGCAATATGTGGCGCACTCTCAACACCCCACGATCGCTATCAAGCGCGCGTAATCTGGGTTCTTCCGCTCGTTGCTCTGTTGACCATGATACTGTCGCGCTCGGTCACCTCGACGGCAGAAAGCAACGATACGTCCAATCCACTGATCTTGGCAGGACAATGACGACCATGACAAAACCTACCATCGCCGTTCTGCTACCCTGCTACAATGAAGCAGCCGCGATCGCACAAACCGTAGCAGGTTTCCGTGCGGCACTGCCCGATGCCATGATCTATGTTTATGACAACAACTCCACCGACGCCACTGTTGCTGTCGCGCGCGAAGCAGGCGCGATCGTCCGCACGGAGCGCATACAAGGCAAGGGCAACGTCGTACGGCGGATGTTCGCCGATATCGATGCCGATGTCTATGTGATGGCCGATGGTGACGCGACTTATGATGCGGCGTCCGCGCCGATACTTGTTGCACGTCTCCTAAGCGAGCAATGCGACATGATCGTCGGCAGCCGGATCAGCCAAGTAGAGGAAAGTTATCGTCGCGGCCATCGCTTCGGCAATGCTCTTCTAACGGGTATGCTGGCGCGGTTGTTCGGTCGCAGCTTTACCGATATCCTTTCTGGCTACCGTGTGTTTTCGCGTCGTTTTGTTAAAAGTTTTCCGTCCTTATCTTCTGGTTTTGAAATTGAAACCGAGATCAGCGTCCACGCGCTCGAACTGAAAATGCCATGCGCCGAGGTGGAAACGCCTTATTACGCGCGACCCGAAGGGTCGACTTCTAAGCTCAGTACCTATAGCGATGGATTTCGTATTCTGAACACGATTATGACGCTATACAGAATTGAAAGACCCCTGCTTTTCTTTGGCGTGATAGGCGCTTTGTTTGCCGCTTTGGGCTTAGCGCTCAGCATACCTTTGGCGTTGACCTACATGCAAACGTCCTTGGTTCCACGATTCCCAACCGCAATTCTCATCATTGGTCTGATGATCATCGCCGCCCTTTGTTTCTTTGCTGGCCTGATCCTCGACACGGTAGTGCGCGGGCGACGGGAGGTACGGCGGCTGGCTTATTTGGGATTGCCTACACCGCAGATGCTGTAACCATCCGTCTCGCGGAACGATCGACAGTCTCCGATCCCTTAAGCGCCATGAAGCGTTCGTCCGGGCACGCAGCGGATGTCAGTAAAAGCGGGATCGCCCGGGGCATTAACCTGGGCGACGCCCGTATCTGGCCGCGGCGCTGATCGGCGTGTCGATCTTCTCCGCACCCGCTTGGCTCAGAAGCCTGCTCTGTCCGGCGGCCGCCCGCTATGTCGCGTCCATCTCCTTCGCGGTCTACGTCATCCACGGCATGCTGGCCGATACGTGGCTGGGTACCGGCGGAACGCTGCAGAAATATGCGAAGCGGCCGCTGCTGATCGCCGTGACCTGGCTATTGGCGCATCTTTCCACCTTCCGATTTGAAAATCCGATGATCCGCCTCGGCAAGCGCCTGTCCCACCGGTTCGAGCGGCCTGCCGCCATTCAGCAGGTCGCCGAACGGACGGGCAGCTAGCGCCATAACGGTGCCGGTACGCTCATTTCGGTAGCCGCCGCAGCGTCTCGGCCATGTCGGAGTCGATCACCGCTTTGGGGTTGCCGTCGCCGTAGCGCGTCCGGCTGCGATAGCGCAGCGCCGGATGATAGCGGCCGTCCGGGCCGAGCCGGTCGACGGTGATCCAATAGGCGAAGGGGGCGTCGGACGTCGGCTCCGCCGCGACGATCGCGCCGCGCAGGGGGCCGGTGGCGATATAGCGGACCTCCTGGTTGTTGTTGTGGCCGGTGCGCTTCGCATAGACCGGGACGAAGGCGTCGCGGGCGCGGTCGTAGCCGAGCGCGATCGTGGCGACGCGCTGGTCGCCATCGCCGCTGTGCAGGCTGGCGGCGCGGATCAGCAGCAGCGGCCGGTCGGGGCGGGGGCGGACGATCCGGGCGTCTTCGAGAAAATGCGGCTGGTCGAACAGGTCCGGCTCGCCGGGCAGCGCGAGCAAGGTGTCGAGGCGCGGCGCACAGGTCCGGCCGCCGTCGCGGCTGATGCAGAGGCGGACGATGCCGGATGCCCGATCACCGGCCTCGCCGAGCGGATAGGCCACCGCCGGCCCCTGCGTCGCGACGAAGCGCCAGCCGGGTTTCGCGGCGAAGGGCTGCGACAGGTCGAGCGATGCCAGCCTCGTGGCCGTGACGCCGGCCGGGAGCGGCGCCGCGGCCGTAGCGACGAGGAGGATGGGAGCGATCGCCAGCCCGCGTCCAAAGCCCTTGTCCCGCATCATCCGTCCATTCCCTGCTGCGAATGCCCGGTCGTCATGCTGATCCGGACGGGCTGAACCGCGGCTGTCCGCGATCGGCTGGCCCGCGACCTCCCGTTAACGCGGCTTAAGCATGTTCGGCATAGGAATGCAGGGCCTTGCCCTCCGGGGTATGTCCGTTCCGATCGATCGCTGCGGATCGTCGGTCCGTCTAGCCACTGCGATGAGGCTGTCCTGTCGATGTCCGACCTCCTGATCCACAGCATGTCCGAATTCTCGACCCTCATCCTGCAGGCCCTGCAGGTCGCGGGGGCGCGAAACATCGTCGAGATCGGCGCGGAATATGGCGGCATGTCGGTCGAGATCGCCGCCTATGTCGGCGCGCGCGATGGCACGCTGGTCAGCATCGATCCCGCGCCGAAACCCGAATTCCGGCACTGGGCGGCCGCCAATCCCCAGGTCCGGCATATCGCCGACACCAGCCTGTCGGCGCTGCCGGACCTGGCGGACGTCGACGCCTGGCTGATCGACGGCGATCACAATTGGTACACGGTGCATGCGGAACTGAACGCCATTGAGACGATCTGCCGGCGGGACGGACGGCCCTTGCTCGCCTTCTTGCACGATGTCGCCTGGCCGTCGGGACGACGCGACATGTATTATGCGCCGGAGACGATACCCGCCGAATTCCGCCATCCGTACAGTTTCGAAGGCGGTGCGCTGCCCGGCCATTCGCCCCTGGTGCACGGTGGCGGCTTCCGCGGCATGGGACAGTTCGCCTGGGCGACGCATGAGGGCGGCCCGCGCAACGGCGTGCTCACCGCGATCGACGATTTTCGCGCGCGGGCCCACGCCGACGGGCATGGCTATGCCTTTGCGGTCGTGCCCGCCGTATTCGGGCTGGGCGTCCTGTTCACGGCGGATGCGCCGTGGAGCGATGCGCTCGCCGACCTGCTCGCCCCCTATCACCAGAACCCCTTGCTGCGCCGGATGGAGGACAATCGCCTGGCCAATTACCTGAAGGTCTTGGAATGGCAGGATGCCGCCGGTCCCGCGTGAACGGGCGGAGGATGCCGACCGCGTCGGATGGTTAACGGATCAGTAGTGATATTCGCCCATAGCGGGGGCCGAAGGAGCATTCGCCGATGATCACGACCGTCCGCCCGTTCGAACTGGCCACGTTGCTGGACAGGGCGCCGGCAGGCATCCGGATCGTCTCGCTCGACTGTTTCGACACGTTGATCTGGCGTGCGACCCACCGGCCGCAGGATGTGTTCGCCGAACTCGCCATCGCCGGCGGTGGCATCGAACCGCGCACCGAGGCCGAAAAGATCGCGCGCGACCTGCAATGGGCCGATCAGGGCACGCGCGAGGTGTCGATCGAGCAGATCTACGCCCAATGGCCGGTCTTTCCGGGTGATGGCGTCGCGGCGGAGCTGGCCCTGGAAGCGCGTCACTGCTTCGCCTTCGCGCCGACGGTGGCGCTGATCCGCCGTGCCAAGGCGGCCGGATTGCAGGTCATCATCGTCAGCGACACCTATCTGTCCGAGCCGCAATTGCGCGGGTTGATCCGAGCCGCGGCGGGGGAGGATGTCGCCGCGATGATCGACCGGATCTTCTGCTCGTCCGAAATCGGCGCCAGCAAGGCCGACGGCATGTTCGGGCCGGTTCTTCGCGCGCTAAACGTCCCGCCGGCCGCGATCCTGCACGTCGGCGACAATCTGCGCGCGGACGGCATCGCCGCGGACCAGGCCGACCTCCATGCCGTCCACATCAAGCAGTTCGACGCCGAGACCGAGCATCGCCTTCGCCTGGAAGCGGCGGTCGCCGCCCTCTTCGATCCGGCCACGACCGTGTCGCGACCGACGCTGCAGCTGCATCGTCCGGCGATCGCGTCCCGCGCGCTGGAGGAGCCCAAGTCGGCGCTGGGCCATGACGTCTTCGGCCCCGTCCTGCACAGCTTCTCGCAATGGCTGCAGGCCGAGATCGCCGAACTGGCGGCCGCGTCCGGGCGGCCGGTGAAGCCGCTGTTCCTGCTGCGCGACGGCTTTCTGCCGCTCGCGATGTTCGAGGCCGCGGGTGGCCAGGGCGCGGCGATCTCGATCAGCCGGTTCACCGCCCGGCGCGGCTCGTTCGTGGACGGTGCGGCGATCCGCGCCTATCTGCAGGACGAGCCGACGGAGCGTACCGACGTCCTTGCGACGCAATTGGGCCTGACCAGCGAGGAAGCGGCGCGGATCGGCACCGACAACGACACGTTCCGGGCAGGGGTGCTCGCGCCCGATGTCGTGCGCCGGATCTGCAGCCGCAGCGCCGCCTTTGCCCGCCGCATGGTGCAGCATGTCCGCCGCGAGGGCCGGATCGCCGCAGGCGACATCATCATGCTCGTCGACCTGGGCTATAAGGGGACGGTGCAGGACCGGGTGACGCCGCTGCTCGAGGAGCAGCTCGACGTGCGGGTGACCGGCCGATATCTGCTGCTGACCGACCATCGCTGCGACCCGGCCAGCAAGCGCGGGCTGTTCGATGCGCGCCATTACGACCATCGCACGCTGAAGGCGCTCAGCATGCAGATCGCGGTCGTCGAGCAGGTCGCGACATCGGACAAGGGGTCGGCGATCGACTATGCCGACAACGGCCGCCCCAAGCACAAGTCCTGCCTGATCAGCGCCAGCCAGCGCGCCACCCGCCAGGCCATCCAGTCGGGGGCGATCGCCTTCGCACGTGACGCCTCGGCCGCCGTTCACCGACCGCCGGCATCCGCGGACGCCGATGGCGATCGCCAGACCGCCATGGCGATCCTGGCGCGCCTGCTCTTCCTGCCGCAGGCCGCCGAGATCGGCATCTTCGCCGAATTCCAGCATGACGTGAATCTGGGCACCGACGATCTGATCGCGATCGTCGATCCGTTGCGGGCCCAGCAGGAATTGCGCCGCTGGGGCCTGTCGTATCTGCGCAACGCCAACCGCATGTTCCTGGCCGGCGAATTGCAGCCGCAGGGCCTGCCCATGTCGCTGGCGCATCTGTCCGCCGCGCGTCTGGGGCTCGATCTGCGGATCAGCGACGTCACCCCCGTCACCCGCCCGGTCGAGGTGATCCTGACCCAGCAGGATCGGCAATTGGCGCAGCAATTCACCGCCTCCCTGACGCACGACGGCTATTTCAGCCTGATCGTCCCGGTCGGCGCGGCGCAATTCGGCGTCGCCATCCCGATGGGGGCGATCGGCCGCATCGTGCAGATCGACGATATCTCGTTCCACTATGTCGCCGATTTCGACGCGCGGCGGGGTGCGGCACGGCCGCCGATCGACGCCGAACCGATCCACGATGCCATGGAGGAACTGGCCGCGGGGCTATGGCGCTGCAATGCGAACAGCCTGATGTTCATCACGCCGCCTGCCGGCCGCTATGCCGAGCCGCTCGCCCTGTCCATCGTGTTCCGGCCGGTCGTCGCGGCGGACACGATGGCCGGCCCTGCCGTTACCGCCGAGTCCGTCGCCGAGGCCGCCTGACGCCGGCTGCAACATCTGCCGAGAGGTCGACCTGTCGACACGCCGACAGGGGAAAAATTTACCGCAACTGGCAGATGTCGCAGACCGCCATATCCTCGTAATCCTGGTTCTCGCCCGCCATCGCCCAGACGAAGGCGTAGTTGCGGGTGCCCGCGCCCATGTGCACCGACCAGGGCGGGCTGATCACCACCTCCTCGTTGCGCATCACGATCGTCCGCAGATCGTCGGGCCGGCCCATGAAGTGGAAGACGCGATCGTCCTCGCCCAGGTCGAAATAGAGGTAGATCTCGCTGCGCCGCTCGTGGACGTGGGGCGGCATCGTGTTCCACACCGACCCGGGCTTCAGCCGGGTGAGGCCGAGGCACAGCGAGGCGCTGGCGCAGCGGTGCGGCAGGATCAGCTGGTGGATCTCGCGATCGTTCGACGTCGCCAGGCTGCCGCGCCTCATCGGTTCGGCGTCGGTCAGCGTCACCTTGCGCAAGGGCAAAGCGGCATGGGCGGGGACGCTGAGCAGATAGAAGCGCGCGCCGTCGCCGGCGAAGCGCACGTCGGCCGATCCCATCGGCACGTAGAGCGCCTCGTAGCGGTCGAGCGCGATCGCCTCTCCGTCGACGGTGACGCGGCCGGGGGCACCGATATTGACCACGCCGAGCTCGCGCCGTTCGAGCAGGGGATGGCCGGCCGCGCTCGCCGGCGCGTCCTGCACCGGCAGCGCCAGCTCGTTGGCTTCCGCCGGCACCGCCGCGCCGATCACGAAGCGTTCGCCGTGCGAATAGGTCAGCACGATCTCGCCGGCGCGGAACAGATCGTCGACCAGATAGCGGTCGCGCAGATCGGCGTTGGACGCCCCCGCCATCATATCGGGATGGGTGGCGTAATAGGTCCGTTCGTACATGCGTGCGGGCCCGGTCAGCGCGCCGCGCGGTCGAGCGCCGCCATCTGCGTCGCCGCGAGCAGGAAGGCGCCGACCCCGTAATATTGGGTGTCGCCGGGCGCAACCGTCTCCGGCCGGTCGCTGACCTGCTGCACCCAGCCGAGCCGGCCGTCGGGCTGGATCGCGCGGGTGAGCGCCGCCCAGCCGCGCTGCGCGACGGGCGCATAGGTGGCGCGCGGCAACAGCCCGCTGTTGACGCCCCAGGCCATGCCATAGGTGTAGAAGGCGGTGCCGCTCGCTTCCGGCGGGCTGTCCTCGGGCGCGAGCAGCGACGGCGCCCAATAGCCGTCGGGCTTCTGCACCGCGGCGAGCTTGGTCGCCATCGTGCGGAACAGCCCTTCCATGCGGATGCGGTCGGCGCTGCCCCTGGGCAGCAGCGGGATGATCCGCGCCATGCCGGCGAACACCCAGCCGTTGCCGCGCGACCAGAATTGCTTGCGCTGCCTGGCGTCGCGGCGCTCGAAGAAGCGGCTGTCGCGGTAATAGAGATGCTCGACCGGATCGAACAGGAAGTCGGTGGTCGCCCAGAATTCCTTCAGCGCGAAATTGCGGTAGCGCGGGTCGCCGGTCTGCCGGCTGAGCTCGACCAGCGCCGGCGGGGCCATGAACAAAGCGTCGCACCAGCACCAGCGCGTCAGGCATTCGGTGTCGCCATAGCCGCTCGGCGGCACGTAGAAGGCGAGGGTGGTCACCGCCGGCCGGCCGACGACGCGATCGAAGGCGGCGCGGGTCGGCGCCAGTGCGGCCGGGCCGGCGCCGTGCGCCGCGGCCCAGAGATAGCTTTGCGTGATCGCATGATCGTCGGCGAAATAGGGCTTGGCGCCCGGCTGCCACTGGTTGGCGCGGCCCATCGCCAGGATCGCGTCGCGGATGCGCGGCGGGGCGCCGGCGTCGGCGAGCGCGGTCATGCCGACCCAGAACACCGCCTGTTCCCAGGCGCGCGGGTTGCGCGTCTCGCCCGTCGCGCGGCTGACGTGCGCGCTGTCGGCCATGCGCGCCAATTGCCAGTCGGCGAGCCGCACCGCCGCGGCGAGCGGCGCCTGCGTGGTGGCTTCGGCAGGAACGGGTTGCGGCGCAACGAGGAGCGGCGTCGCGGCCGCCAGAGCGAGAGCGGGGAGGATCATGCGACGGTCTCCGAACGGGGCAGGGTCGCGGGCGCGAGCCGCGGGCTGATGAGGTGGAGCGCGGCGAGCGCGAGCAGATAAGCGGAGGCGGCGACGGCGAAGATCGGCGTGTAGCTGCCCGACACGTCGAGCACGTAACCGACGAACTTGGCGATCAGCATGCCGCCGATCGCGCCCGCGGTGCCGCCGATGCCGACCACCGAGGCGACGCCGGCGCGCGGAAACAGGTCGGACGGCAGGGTCAGCAGATTGGCGGAAAAAGCCTGGTGCGCAGCGGTGGCGAGGCCGATCAGCAGCACCGCCAGCCACAATTGGTCGACATGCTGGACGGTGACGATCGGCAGCACCGCGATCGCACAGCCCAGCATCGTCGCCTTGCGCGCGGCATTGGCGCTCCAGCCGCGCTGGATCAGCCGCGACGACAGCCAGCCGCCGAGCACGCTGCCGCCGTCGGACAGCAGATAGATGACGACCAATGGCGGGCCGAAGCTCTTGAGGTCGAGGCCGTAGCGCTTGCCGAGGAAGTCCGGCAGCCAGAACAGGAACATCCACCAGATCGGATCGGTCAGAAACTTCGGGATCGCATAGGCCCAGGTCTCGCGCACCGCGAACAGCCGCAGCCAGGGCAGGCGGCCGGCGGGTGTGACGGGATCGCTGCGGATCAGCGCCAGTTCGGCGGTGGAGAGGCGCGGCTGTTCCTCGGGCCGGCGATACAGGCTGATCCAGGCGATCAGCCAGACGATGCTGAGCGCGCCGGTCGCGATGAACGCCATCCGCCAGCCATAAGCGAGGGTGATCGCCGGCACGATCAGCGGCGTCGCGATCGCGCCGACATTGGCGCCGGCGTTGAACAATCCGACCGCGAGCGCGCGCTCGCGCTGCGGAAACCAGTCCGTCACCGCCTTGAGGCCGGAGGGGAAATTGCCGGACTCGCCGAGGCCGAGCGCGAAGCGCGCCGCGGCGAATTGCGTCACCGATCCGACCAGGCCGTGCGCGACATGCGCCAGCGTCCACAGGGTGAAGGCGACCGCATAGCCGATCCGTGCACCGACCGCGTCGACCAGCCGTCCTGCGGCGAGGAAGCCGATCGCATAGGCCGCCTGGAACCAGAAGACGACGTCGGCATATTGCCCCTCGCTCCAGCCGAGGTCCTTCTGCAGCACCGGCTTCAGCACGCCGATCATCTGGCGGTCGATATAGTTGATCGCCGTCGCGGCGAAGAGCAGCGCGCAGATCGTCCAGCGATAGCGGCCGATCTCTGGGGTCGGACCGGCCATGCGGGCGCCGGTCACCTGATCCGCTGACATCGCGCTCGTCCCCTCCCGTGCCGCCATTCGGCACCCCTGGCAAAAGTTATCATATGACCATGCCGAGGTGTCAAACCCCACCGCTCGGCGAGAAAGCGGGGCGTCCCGGCGGCCATCGCCCGGACGCCCCAGGTGGGGGACCTGTCAGAACTTGCCGCGGATCCCGATCGAGAGGGTGCGGCCGTTGAAATAGGAATTGTCCCGCCGCGACTGGCCGTTGCCTGCCGGCTGGCTCGGGTCTTCGTAGAAGAAATAGACGTTCTGGTTGGTGATGTTCAGCGCATCGATGCGGAACTCGATCAGGTCGCTGAACCGGTAGCTGATCGTCCCGTCGAGGAAGCCCTGCGCGTTGAGATAGGGCACCTGGTTGTTGCCGGTATTCTGCGGGCTCTGGCCGGTCTTGCCGCGGTAATTGTACGAGCCGCGGATCGACAGCGGACCCTTCTCGTAGAAGCCGGTGATGCTGTAGGCGTATTTCGGCACCCCCTGCAGCGAGATGCGGTCGCCGTTGGTCAGCACGAAGTCGCTGCCCTGCTGGTCGATCAGGGTCAGGCTGCTGGTCACGCCGAGACCGTCGAACGGCTTGGGCAGGAAGGTGAAATTCTGCTGATAGGCGAATTCCAGCCCCTTCAGCTTGAGCTCCGACTGGTTGATCGTGATCGTCCGGTCGAACAGGAAATTGGGGTCGATCGTGCTGCCGCCGAGCGAGGCCGGGCAGGCACCGGCACCGAGCGACGGGCAGCTGAACAGATTGGACGGCAGGCCCAAGGTGCCGAACGGCACGCGGTCGGTGACCGACAGCGGCCGGTCGTAGAGCGTCTTCAGGAAGCCGCCGACGCTGAGCAGCCCGCCGCGGGTGAAATACCATTCGAGCGCGGCGTCATAGCCGGTCGCGCGCTGCGGCTTGAGGTCGGGATTGCCGACCGTGACCGCCGGGTTGAAGATATTGGGCACGCGCGTGCCGGCCGCGATCGTCGCCAGCGAGTTGCGCGTGATCGTCTCGCCGGTCGCACCGCGCAGCACCAGCATGGGGGTGATGTCGAAGGTGAGGCTCGCCGAGGGCAGGAAGTTCTGATAGCCGCCCTGCCGCTCGGCCGGGACGAAGGTACCGCCGGTGCCAGCCTGGAAATTGTCGATCAGCGTCCGCGTGTCGGAGAAGCGCACGCCCCAGTTGATCCGCAACGGATGGCTGCCGATCGGGATCTTGAACGAGGTTTCGAAGAAGGCCGACTTGACCACTTCCTCCGCGGTGAAGGCCTGGTTGAGCGCCGGCGTTGCCCGGCGGTTGGCGGCATTGGCGTTGAGCGTGTTGAGCACGAAATCGCGCGAGAAGGTCGCGAATTGCGACGGATAGCCGCTGTTGCCGCCGTTGCTCAGCGCGCCGATCTGGACGAACGGATCCATGTTGGCGAACACGCCCGTCGGATTGCTGGCAAAGGTGCCACCCTGCGGCAGCACGGTCTGCGCGGCGATGCTGCTGCCGTCCTGGCGCTGCACGCGCTTGGTGCTGGAGGTGTAATTGGCGCCGAGCTTCAGCGCGAGCAGTTGCTCGCCATTGTCGATCGGCGTCCAGTCGACCACCGCGCGTGCGGTCTTCACCCGGTCGAGCTCGTCGTTGATCGCAAAGCCCAGCGACGGCGCGCGATAATTGGCCGGATTGGTGAAGCTGGTCGGCGAGCTGATCGTCGGATAGGTGACGTTGCCCGTCGGATCGAAGGTCGTGGTGATCCCGTAGATGTTCGAGACGATGCGGTTTTCCGAATAGACCGCCTTGCTCTGGCTGTAATTGGCCTGCGCCGACAGCTTGAGGTTGTCGGCGATCGACCACACGCCACGGCCGATGATGTAGCGGAATTTGGTGGTCGTATCGCGATAGAAGCTTTCGGTCAGGATGCTCGAATTGCCGAAGGTGCCGTAGAGGTTGTTGTACTGGTCGAGCTTGACGTCGAGCGGGATCAGGCCCGAATTGGTGCCGGTGCCCGGCGCGCTGGTGGTGCCGGCGACCGTGCGCGAATTGCGCACCGGCACGCCGAACGTATATTCGTCGGTCTGGTCCTTGAGCTCCGACGCGATGCCGTCGATGCTCGCCTCGAACCGGTCGCTCTTGTACTGGAGCGAGCCGACGAAGGCGAGGCGCTGGCGGTCGGTGTTCGACGCATAGATGCGGTAGAAGCGCGGCAGATTGCCGTTCGCCACCTGGGCGCGGGTCAGGCCGCCGAAATTGGCGAGCGGATTGTTGAGATCGAGCTCGAAGTTGAACGGCCCCGCCGTATTGGCTGGCACCGTGCCGTAATAGGGCAGGCGGGCGAGCGCCGAGGAATTGTAGCCGCTGGTGCCGCCACCGGTCGACTGGAAGCCCGAGCGTTCGTTGACGTTCTCCGAATAGGCGACGCCGAACAAGGCGCCGAAATTGCCTGCGGTGTCGCTGAGCAGCAGCGAGCCGCGCGGGCGCCATTCCTTCGACTGGGTGTTGTAATTGGCCTGCGCCGAATAACGGATGACGCGGCCGTTGGCGTCGAACGGGCGCGGGGTCTGCAGGTCGACGACGCCGGCGATGCCGCCCTCCTCGAGATTGGCGGCGGGCGACTTGTAGACGTCGACGCGGCCGAACAGTTCGGATGGGAAGACGTCGTAGTTGAAGTCGCGGGTCGAGCTGCCGACGTTGGTCGACGAGGTGGTGCGCACCGGCTCGCCGTCGATCGTCGTTACGGTGAATTCGGAGCCGAGGCCGCGGATGCTGATCCGCTGGCCCTCGTTGGAAAAGCCGTCGCGGGTCAGGATCACGCCGGGGATGCGCTGCAGCGAATCCGCCACGTTCGCCTCGGGGAACTTGCCGATATCCTCCGCGACGATCGAATCGCGAAAGCCGATCGCGTCGCGCTTGAGGTCGATCGCTTTGGTCAGGCTGTTGCGGAAGCCGGTGACGACGATGTCGTCGGGCGGCACCGCGGCGTCGGTCTGCGGCGCATCGGCGCCGTCGGTCGGCGGTGCGGAGGCGTCAGCGCCGGCCGACGGTACCGGCGTGGCGGGTGCAGTCTGCGCCGCGGCGGATGCAGCCGCCAGCATCGCGGCAACGACGATCGGCGACGCACCGACCAGGCCCCATGACTTCATCGATCCTCTCCCCTTGGCCGCTCTCCCACGGCCTTGGGCGAGTTATCATATGAATTTTACGAGGTGTCAATTGTCTGACAACGGTTCCGCCTGGCCGATCGTCTCGCTGAGCTCGGTATGGCGGCTGAGGCTCTCCTGCATATGGTGGCGCGCCGCGTCGCGCGCGCCGGCGGGGTTCATCCGCACGATCGCCTCGACGATCGCCTCATGCTCGGCACGGACCTTCTCGACATAGGCCTGCTGCGCCTCGACCGGCATGTCGCGCAGATAGAGGCTGCGCGGCGGCACCAGCCGGACGCCGAGGAAGTCGACCAGCCGCACGTACATGTCGTTCTGCGAGGCGCGCGCGATCGCCATGTGGAAGCGCACGTCCGCCGCGGCCGATGCCTCGGGATCGTCGGCGACCTCCGCCATCTCGCGCAGCGCGGCGCGCAAGGCGGCGATGTCGGGCAAGGTCCGCCGCGCCGCGGCGAAGGCCGCCATCTCCGCCTCCACCGCCAGACGCACCTCGAGCAGGCGGATGACGTCGGCGAGCTCGCGCATCTCCTGCCGGGTGATCTGGAACGCCTGGTAGCGTGCGTCGTCGGAGACGAACACGCCCGATCCCTGGCGCGCGACCGTGATCCCCTGCGCCTCCAGCCGTGCCATCGCCTCGCGTACCACGGTGCGGCTGACCTTCTCGTCCTCGGCGATCACCTTCTGGGTCGGCAGCCGCGTGCCGGGCGGCAGCTCGCCCGAACGGATGCGCGCCTCCAGCTTGGCGTGGAGCGTATCGGCCATCGACATGGTCTTCGTCATCGTGACTTCCTTCCCGCTGCCCGCAGCGTCCGGTCGTCGACGCGCAAAGCTTGGCAGACCCGGCAGATCCGGATAGGTTGTCCTATAAATAGGGGAGATCAAGCGTGCCACCATCTTCTACGCGGTCGGTCAGCCTCGGCCTGCTGCTCGCCTTGCTCGCCGCGCCCGTGCTGGCACAGAGCGACGCGCCGCGGATGCCGCCGCTCGGCACGCCCTTACCCGCGCCGACCGATCGCACCCAGCGCGCCGTCGCGCTGCGCGCCGACTATCGCTACGGCGATCTGCTCTGGGAAAACGACCGCACCGCGCACCGCATCTACGGCCAGCCGCTGGAGGCGGCGGAACCACCGTCGGGATCGGGGATCGACAGCTGGGGCAAGAACGTCGTCTGGCCGTTCGCCGACCGCCAGCTGCGCACCGGCGACCAGCATGCCTATCATGGCGAAGGCCTCGACTTCTACAATGTCGGCACCGCGCGCGGGGCAGGGGGCCTCGGCATCTGGCAGGACAATAAATTGTGGACGTCGCGCAACTACGTGCGCTGGCGCATCCTGAAGAGCGGCGGGGACAGCGCCGACTTCACCGTCGACTACGATCCCTGGCCGGTCGGCGTGACGCGCAAGGTGTGGGAGACGCGGCGCTTCACGCTGCCGCTCGGCACGCAGTTCACGCGGCTCGTCTCGACCCTGTCCTCCGACCGGCCCGATCCGCTGATCGTCGGCATCGGCATCGGCATCGGCCGCCAGACGATGGGCAGCGGCGGCAAGGGCGAACTGACCGTCGACCGCGCACGCGGGCTGATCAGCTGGTGGGGGCCGGAGGACGGCGAACACGGCCGGATGGGAATCGCGGTGCGCGTCGAGCCGGCGATGATCGCCGACATCCGCGACGATGCCGAGAACCACCTCGTCCTGCTGCGCGTCACGCCGGGCAAGCCGTTCGTCTATTATTCGGGCTCCGCCTGGGACAAGGGCGAGGGGGGCTTCCGCACCCGCGCGCAATGGGACGCCTATGCGCGCGACGCCAGGCTCGACTTCACCGTGCCGGGGGCGGGGCGATGAGCGGCGGCCTAGACCGCCGCGACCTGCTCGCCGGCCTCGCGGGCGG
Organism: Sphingomonas sp. MA1305; assembly: GCF_016107325.1. Classification (GTDB taxonomy): domain Bacteria; phylum Pseudomonadota; class Alphaproteobacteria; order Sphingomonadales; family Sphingomonadaceae; genus Sphingomonas. The sequence continues at coordinate 6,123 of NZ_RCVT01000006.1, read as the reverse complement.
AGCCGGATTGCTCGCCGCGGCCGCGCCCGCCGCGGCTGCGGCGCAGGGGCAGGGGCAGGGCGCCTTGCCCGACGGCGCGGCCGACCGCGCCTATGCGCTCGAGCTGCTGCGCCGCATGGCCGAGCCGGTGCTCGGCCGCATGGCGCGCGGCCGGCTGCAGGCGGAATGGCAGCCGGAGCTCAGCCCGACCTGGGACGGCCGCGACCGCCGCGTCGCCTATCTCGAGGCGTTCGGCCGGCTGGTCGACGGCCTCGCCCCCTGGCTGGCGCTGCCCGACGATACCAGCGCGGAGGGGCGGCTGCGCGCCCGGCTGCGCGAGCAGGCGGTGCAGAGCTACGTCCATGCCGTCGATCCGAAGAGCCCGGACTATCTGCTGTGGCGCGGCCCGGGCCAGGCGCTGGTCGATTCCGCCTATTTCACCAGCGCGCTGCTGCGCGCGCCCGATGCCCTGTGGACACCGCTCGACGCCGCGACCAAGGCGCGCATCGTCACCGAGATCAAGGGCCTGCGCCACGTCTCGCCGCCCTATCAGAACTGGATCCTGTTCGCCGCGATGAACGAGGCGTTCCTGTTTTCGATCGGCGAGCAATGGGACCCGATGCGCGTCGACCTCGCCATCCGCAAGTTCCTGGAATGGTATGTCGGCGACGGCTGGTACGGCGACGGCGCCGACTTCCACTATGATTATTACAACAGCTACGTCATCCATCCGATGCTGGTGCAGATCCTCGCCGTGCTGGCGGCGGGCAAGCCCGACTTCAACAGCCTCAAACCCGCCGAGGAACATGCCCGCGCGCTCAAGCGGATGCAGCGCTATGCCGAGCATCTGGAGCGGATGGTCGGCCCCGACGGCGCCTATGCCGCGATCGGCCGCTCGCTGACCTATCGCACCGCGGTGCACCAGCCGCTCGGCTTCCTGGCGTGGCACCGGCAATTGCCCGACACGCTGCCGGCCGGTCAGGTGCGCGCGGTGACCAGCGCGACGCAGCGGCGGATCTTCGCCGATCCGAGCAATTTCAACGCCGACGGCTTCCTGACCATCGGCTTCGCGCGCGCCCAGCCGACGCTGGGCGACATCTATTCCAACGCCGGCAGCATGTATATCGCCTCGGAAGGGCTGCTCGCGCTCGGCCTGCCCGCCGACGATCCCTATTGGACCGCCGCGCCGCAGCCCTGGACGATGCGCCGCGCCTATGCCGGCGAGGATTTCCGCAAGGATTATTACGTCACTTACTGAGCCGGCCCCAGCTGGTTCGTCATACTTCTCGACCTTCACGCAGAGATGCGGTACCGCGAAGTGACGGCATATCCTCTCTGAATATGGAGACAGTTTCCATCTATCGAGACTCCCGTTGCCTTCCGTAGAATTTGTGATACAAATTTTTCGGAAGGACCGGCGCGGTGCGATCGGTCGCATGGACAAGGGGAGGGGACGATGAAGGCCAAGGCCTGTGCCGTGATGCTGGCAGGGGTAGCGATGGGGGCGGTGCTGTCACCCGCCGCTTATGCACAGACGCAGACCGCCATCGCGGCCGCGACCGGCGCGGCGCCCGTCGAGGCTCAGACGGACGCGGCGCAAGCCGACGCGACGCAGGCCGACGGCAGCGACATCGTCATCACCGGCTTCCGCAAATCCTACATCGACGCGCTGCGCATGAAGCGCGACGACCAGGGCATTTCCGACAGCATCTCCGCCGACGGCCTCGGCCGCTTTCCCGACCTCAACGTCGGCGAGGCGCTGCAGCGCGTGCCCGGCGTGCAGATCAACCGCGAGGCGGGATCGCGCGATGCGACGATCAACCTGCGCGGCCTGCCCGGCACCTATGCGCGCTACACGATCAACGGCCAGACCTTCGCCGATCCGATCCTCGACAGCTCGACGCCGTTGGGCGCGTTCAACGCCGACGTCTTCTCGGCGATCGCGGTCAAGAAGACGATCGGCGCCGGCGACCAGGCGGGCGGCCTGTCGGGCATTATCGACCTGCAGATCGCGCCGGCGCTCGGCCGCAAGCAGGGCGGCTTCATCAAGATCGCCGACGAGTACGACACGCTCGGCAAATATACGAGCCCGGCACTGACCGCGGGCTATAACGCGCACGTCACCGACACTCTCGCGGTGTTCGGCGTCGTCGCCTACAAGAAGGAACGCTTCCGCCGCGATTCCATCTTCTTCAACGCCTACAGCCCGCTGTCCGCCGCCAATGCGCCGGGCTTCGCGCAATATCTCGATTATTATTCGCCGCTCAACGCCAACGGCAGCTGCCCGTCGGGCAAGGTCTGCGCGGCGGGCGGCACGGGGACCAAGGGCACGACCGGCGTGCTCTTCGCCTCCGACCAGCGCCAGGCGGTCAAGTTCAACGAGGGCGACCTGTTCACCGCCGCGGCTGGCGCGGAATGGAAGCCGACCGACACGTTGCGGGTCGGCGTCACCGGCTTCTTCACCCGCCGCAACCTCAAGAACAACCTGACCAATCTGATCGAAGTCGACATGCGGTCGAACATCGCGCAGATCACGCCGACGACGTCGCCGGTCGTCCAGGCGGACAGCAACGCCTATGTCCAGGGCGTCACTTACGCCAATGCGCAGCTCAACGATTCCATCCGCTCCGAACCGTTGCTCGAGCAGATGTGGGACGGCATCGCCAATGTCGAATGGAAGAACGACGGCTGGCGGGCGATGGCGGCACTGACCAGTTCGGAAGGCAAGAACAACGCCGTCCAGACGCAGATCGACATCCGCAACCTGCCGCGCGCCGGCGGCAACGGCGTCAACGGCAGCTTCAATTCGGGCGGCGCGTCGATCGACGACTATCAGCTGACGCTGAACCGCAATCCGGCGCTGATCGTGCCCGCGGGTCCCTACACCTGGAGCGCGAGCAACCAGCCGACGCAGATCGCCGCCAACGGCGACCAGCTGATCGTCGCGGGCAGTTCGGGCTATGGCCTCAACCGCGTCCGCGCCGCGCAGGGCGAGGTCGAGCGCGACATCGGATCGGTGCTGAAGTCGATCCTGGTCGGCGGCCGCTACGAGCGCGCGACCTATACGTCGCAGGGCTATCGGACCAGCGCCAAGGGCGTGCAGGCGCAGAACCTCAATAGCGGCGTGCTGAGCGACAATCCTTACGCCAATTCCTTCTTCGGCGGCAGCGTGCCGGGCTATCTCGCCAACTGGCCGCAGCTCAGCTTCGACCAGCTCGTTGCGCGCCTACAGCCGGTAACGGTGCAGCCCGGCGACGTCGTGACCCCGACGGGGTGGATCAACGATCCGACCAACGCCTCCTATGCGCTCTACAATTTCTCGGTCCGCAACACTATCGCGGCGGGCTACGGCCAGGCGAACCTCGCCTTCACGGTCGCTGGCATCGCGTTCAGCGGCTATGCCGGCGTGCGCTACGAACATACCGACCAATTGATCAACGCGCTGTCGCGCCAGGTCGGCACCAATGGCGGCATCGTCTACGTGCCGCAGCAGTTCCGCCAGAAGTACGGCAACTGGCTGCCGTCCGCCTATCTGTCGGCCGACCTCACCGACAGGCTCGTCCTGCGCGGCGCTTACTACAAGGCGTTCGTCCGGCCGCAGCCGCGCAACCTGACCCCGGCGACGACGGTCAGCACCAATTCGACCGGCTATGCGATCCAATACGGCGGCTACGACCTGAAGCCCTATTCGGCGGACAGCGAGGATCTGTCGCTCGAATGGTACAATCGCCCCGGCGGCCTGTTCGCGATCGCCGGCTATCGCAAGGTGATCCGCAATCTGATCTCGCCGGAGACGCGCCTGTCGCGGCTGTGCCCGGCGGATGCGACGCAATTCGGCCTGGGCCAGCTGACCACGATCGGCACCACCTGCTACAGCAACCAGTTGGTCAACGGCCAGCCGGCGATCGTCACCGCCAGCGGCAATTTCAACCAGCCCAATCCGATCACCGTCACCGGCCTGGAGGTGACCGCGCAGCAGAATTTCGACTTCCTGCCCGGCATCCTCCGCAACCTCGGCGGCCAGGTGAACTATTCCTACACCAACGTCTCGGGCACCAACGCCGACGGCAGCAAGGCGGCGCTGCCCGGCGTGTCGAAGAACAACGTCAACGTGATCGGCTATTACGAAAGCCCGGTGTTCGGCCTGCGCGTCATCTACACCTGGCGCGACCAATATACGCTGACCGGCGGCAACACCTTCACCGGCGGGGCGAGCTTCGTCGCGCCGCGCGGCCAGCTCGATTCCTCGGTGTCGCTGAAATTCTCCGAACGCTATTCGCTGTCGCTCGACGCGTTCAACCTGCTCGACGCCAAACGCATCCAGTATCAGGTGACCCCCGCCATCCCGCGCCAGGCGGATTACGACGGCCGCACCTTCACGCTGGCGTTCCACGGCACGTTCTAACCGGCCCGCGGGCCACGAAAGGATCGATCGTCATGCGCAAGGGGATGGGACTGGCGGCCGCATTGCTGCTGGCGGGTGCGGCGCCCGCGCAGCAGGCCGCCGTGCCGGCCCCGGCAAGCGCGCCGACGGTGCAGCTGTCGGCGATCGACCGCGTCTGGGCGGGACATAGCGCGCGCTTCGCGCTGGCGGTGACCGAGGCAAAGATCTTCGTCGCTTATTACGACGCCAATCGCCAGCTCACCGTCGCCTCGCGCGACCGCCACGGCAGCTATTGGATCTATCACAAGCTCGACTGCTGGGTCGGCTGGGACAGCCACAATTACATCGCCATGGCGGTCGACGCGGCCGGCCAGCTGCATGTCGCCGCCAACATGCACCGCGATCCGTTGGTCTATTACCGCACCCGCATCGCCGGTGACGTGCGCAGCTTCGTGCACGAACCGGTGATGGTCGACGCCAGACTGGAACGCAGCATGACCTATCCGATCTTCCTGCACGATGCGGCGGGGCGGCTGGTCTACAAATATCGCGACGGCGGCAGCGGCAACGGCAACGAGATCTACAACGTCTACGACCCCGCGACGCGACAATGGTCGCATCTGCTGTCGACGCCGCTGACCGACGGGCAGGGCCAGCGCAACGCCTATTTCGTCGGACCGGTGCTCGGCCCCGACGGCTATTTCCACATCGCCTGGGTGTGGCGCGAGACGCCGATGGCGGAGACCAACCACGATCTGTCCTACGCCAAAAGCCGCGACCTGGTGCATTGGCAGAAGGCGGACGGTACGCCGCTGACGCTGCCGATCACGCTGAAAAGCGGCGAGATCGTCGATCCCGTGCCGGTCGAGGGCGGGATGATCAACAACAACACCCTCGTCGGCTTCGACCCCGCCGGCCGCGCGATGATCACCTATCACAAGTTCGACAAGGCGGGGAACACGCAGATCTACGTCGCCCGCCGCGAGGGGGCTCGCTGGCATATCGTCCAGGTCAGCGACTGGCAGGGCTTCCGCTGGGATTTCCGCGGCGGTGGCTCGCTCGACAGCCGCCTGTTCGTCAGCGGCGCGGTGCCGGTCGGCAAGGACCGGGTGCGCGTGTCGGTGATCCGCGACGGCAAGCCGATCGACTTCCTGCTCGACGCCGCGACGCTGCGCCGGATCAGCGAGACGCCCGGCCGCTCGCTGGCGCAGGCGCTAGCCGGGGGGAGCATCGCGGTGCCGGCGGGGATGATGCTCAACACCGTCGAGGACAATGGCGTGAGCGGCGTCGCGCTCGCCTGGCCGACGCTGCCGCCCCACCGCGACGTGGCGAGCGCCGACATTCCAGAGCCGACCGTGCTGCGGCTGGTGGAGGGGGCGGGGCGGTGATGGACATGCCGCGATGACACGGCCGCGCAAGCACGCGGTGAGGGCCAGGCCCGCCAGGCGCCTGAAACCCGCTACGACAATCCACTCCACTCAACAGGAGCGGCGGAGAGTATAGCGCTCGTCAAGCATCGGGCCGAACGCATGCCCGCTTAGACCACGTGCTTACTTGGTGGATCACGGCGCTTTCGACGTCGCTGTTGGACGATCCGATGATCCGTCGCAGCAAGCATCTATGAAACCGACTCGGGCGTATCGAACGAACACCACACCACCCTGACATCCGCGCATCTACCACCCGACGCTGTGACCCATCGGCTTTTGGTGTTACTGTCCCCCATGCGGGAGCAGCCTCCGGAGGACCGGCGCAGGTGC
>NZ_RCVT01000005.1 GCF_016107325.1 Sphingomonas sp. MA1305 | reverse complement strand
TTGGCGCGCGTTGCGGTGATCTGCTGGCGCCACTGCGCCGCGGTCTCCTGGTCGGCGGTCTGGTAGAAGACCTTCGCCTGTTCGACCCGGTCGAGCATGTTGTCGACCATCGCATTGAGGAGGTCGACCGCGACGATCTCGGACAGCGTCTGGATCTCGCCGTCGGTCAGCGCATAATGCGCATAGGCCTGCACCGCGAGGATCTTGTAGAGCGGCACCGTCGCCATGTTGAGCAGCTGCTTCTCGGGCGCGGTCAGCGCGGAATCGCTCCTGATCTTGCCGCTCATGCTCTTGATCATCGCCGAGATGCGCGGCCGGAGCGCCGACGCCTCGGCGATGTTGAGCGTCTGCTCGCCGACGTCGGTGCAGGGATCGTTGTTGCACTTGAGGATCTTGACCGTCGGCGCGTTCGCGGTGCCGTCGAGCAGCGCGGTCACCACCGCCTCCTCGGCCGGCCCGTAAATGACGACTTTCGGCCCGGTGTCGCTGCCGGTGGGCGGCGTCGTGACGATGGTGCCGACCAACGTCATGACGTATTCCGAGAAGCTCTGGTCGAACGCGCCGAACTTCGAACTCTTCTTTAGCGCCTCCCAGGTGTAATTGTGCGGCTCGCCGACGAGCTGGTCCTTCATCCGCGGATCGGTGTTGCCCGCGATCGTGCCGTCGCGCTGCCCGCCGTTGTTGCAGCCCTGGCGGGCGGCCGCCCAGTCGGAGAACACGCCCTGGCTGTTGCCGACCGCCTCGCAGATCGTCGAGCGCGTCGTCTCCATCTGTGGCCAGATGCCGCCCACGAGCGCCTGCGCGGTCTCGCAGCTCGAGATATTCATCTGGTTGAGCAGCTGCGCCTTCTGGCTGAACTCGTCCATCACCTTGCCGATTTCCGGCGAGACGCTGTCGATCGCGAGCTTGAAGGCGAACCCCAGCGCATTGTTCGCCGTCGCCTTCAGCATGGCGACGATCTCGCTGGCGTTGATGAACGAGAAGGAGCCCGAGAACAGGTCGATCCCGCCGCAGCCGGCGCGCGCGCTCGGCAGCTGGAGGTTGAACGGACTGACGCTCTTCTGCGGAAACCGCGTCCACACGTTGCCGAGCGAGTAATAGCCGGCCGACTGGCCCTGGAAGGCGGTCGGGCCGGTGACGTTGGCGGCGCCGCCGGCGTCGTTGAAGAAGCTATTCATTTCGGCGCCCACGTCCGCATGGGCGACGTTGATGAGCGCGAAATGCGACGCCGCGACCAGCGCGACGAGGTGGCGAGCACGCCGGCCGAAGCGCGAGCGACGACGCGGGCGCAGAGAATCGTTGGCCATCAATAGTCGCTCCCCACCTTGGTGTTGGTCAGCATGAAGATGCGCTCCATGACCTCGTCGGCGCTGAGGATGCCGTAGCCGACCGGGATCGTGCGCTTGGTGGCGGTGTCGAAGAGCACCAGCGCCGGCGTCTCGTTGCCCTGGAGGCCCATCCGCGCACGCTGGCCGCTGTCTACGACGTAGCGCGGGAAGTCGCGGTTGGGGCCGCCGTCCATCGACACCGCCATGACGGCCATGCGGTGGCTGTCGGCGACCGAGCGGAGGATCGGCGAGAACACCTCGCACGCGGCGCAGCTCTGCGCGAAGAAGTAGAACAGCCCGTAGCGCTTGCCGAGATTGGTGAGCACCTGGTCGCGATCGACCTTTCGGATGTCCAGCCAGGCACGCTTGGCCACCGTGTTGACCGGGCGCTGCAGCGTGTAGTCGATGTCGGGGTTCTGCCAGAGCGCACGCTGCCAGGTGTCCGAGAAAGTCGATGCGCGATCGAGCTGCTCGCGCTGGAAGCGGACATAGGCGACCACGTTCGCCTCGGAGGGATCGAGGATCGCCTTCGCCTTGAGTTCGTCGAGCTCCTGCTTGATCGCCGCCATCCGCTCGGTCGCGCTCGGCTCGGGAACGCTCGACTCGGGGGCGGCCGTCTCCGGCTTGGGCTCGGCCTTCGGACGGGTGCAGTAGAACCACTGCCCCAGCCGGCGCTCCGCGCAGTAGAAGTCATCACCGCGATCCGCCCGCTCGACGCCGGCGGCTTCGGTCGATCGATCCTGCGCGACCACCGGGGGCGTGGGTCCGGCGAGCAGCAACACGAGCAGCGAGAGCGGAGCGAGCTTCATGGCATAATCTCCTCGGCCGACGTCGGCAGGCAGGATGCGGAATGGGGTGGGAGCGGGAAAGACGGACGCGCCTGGTTTGGGCGGATGGGTGCCGTCCGGCGCGCAGCGTAGGCCCGGGCATCAAGCCGGACACGCGATGCCCGGCGTCGCGACTGGCCGGCCGCCTCACTGACCATCGGGCGCATCGTCGAGCTCCCCCTGGCCGAGCCGCAGCACCGTCATCATCAATGCGACGTCGACCAGCCGCGTGCCGTGATCGATCATGCGGATGATCCCGGCCACCAGCGGACGGGCGGCCGCACGCCCCTCGCCGGTCGCAACGAGACGATCGCCTTCGACCGCGAGCCAGCGGGACGCGACCATGTGAGCGATCGGCTCCGCGGCCGTCTCGGGCGCGATCGGCTGCTCGAACCAGCCGCTCACGACCCGCGCCAGCTCGGCGATCTCAGGGGCGCGCCGCGCGCGGAACACGCCCATGAACAAGGCGAGCTCGAGCACCGTCATACCCCAGGCGCCTCCTGGGCCAGCGCCCGGCGCGAACAGGTCATTTGCCGTGTAGGGCATAATAATCCTGGATCTTCTGCTGGATGTCGGAGGCCGCCTGGACTTCGCTCGGGAGCTTCGCGGCATCCATGAAGTCGGCATAGACTTCGGTGAAATCCATTCGGCTGAGATCGAGCCGCGCGAACTCGTCGAGCGTGAAGCCGGTGCACTGCTCCTTCTTCGGGTCTCCCCACGGTTTGCCGAGCTGGGCGCGTCCCTGCTCCTGGAGGATCCGGCTCAGCTTGCTCTCGAAGCAGCAATGGGCCTCCTTCTTGGTGACGCAGATGCCGAGCACCTTGTCGGAGCAATAGGACCCGACCTTGTGGCACAGGCCCTTGTCGTCCTTGCGATCGAGGTCCTGCTCGGCGGCATCGCACAGCCAGGGCGTCAGCAGCGGCACGCCGCGTCCCGAACAGCAGTTCGACAGGCCGAACAGCTTGTGGTGGCAGGTGCTGCGCTGGCCCGAGAAGACGGTCAGGTTGTTCGGATCGAACCCTTTGGACGCATCGTCGACGGCGTGGAGCGCGACCAGCGCATCCTTGAACTCGGTCGACGCTTCGCGGACGATCGGCTCGCAGTCGCCGTTGATGCAGTAGACGTCGTTGCCGCAGATATACTGTTTGGGATCGTTGCCCGGTGCGGCCGGCGTTGGGCAGCGGTAGACCTTCTCCGCCACCTTGCACGGCCCGGAACGAGGGTCATCGAGACAGTCCTCGCGGAGATAGGTGCATTGGCCGTTCGCCGACAGCGCACTGCAATCGTTCGCCGGCGACAGCCGGTGGCAGGTATAGCGCCGCTCCCAGCCCCAGCAGGCCTTGGTGACCGACACGCCGTTGACGGTGCGCGTGATCGGATCGGGGTCGCTGCAGACTTCCTCGGCCAGCTCGCAGGTCTGATTGGCGGGCGCGGCGGCGCACTGGCTCTCGTCGCGCCGTTCGGTGATCGTCCCGCCGACCTGCTCGACCGTGTAAGGCCGCGCGACCGCCGCGCTGTCGCACTCGTAGGTGATCCGCTCGCCCTCCTCGATGTCGGGCTCGGTGCAGAACCGGGCATTGCCCTGGCGGCAGACCGGATAGGAGACGGTCTCGCGCGAACGCTCGCGGCACACCCCTCCCGCCACGGGGGCGACGAAGAGGTTGCCGCAGCGCCGCGCGCTGTTGCTCGGCCGCAGCGTCGCAAACGCATCGCACGTATAGATATATTTCGAGACGCCGGGGGTCGCGTCGACGACGAGCGGCACACGGCACGACGCAGTGCCTTCCTCGACCTTCGTGCCGCTGTTGCACGTCGCCTCATACCAGCCCTGATTGCCCTGCCCCGGCGGCAGCGGCGTGCAGCTGCCTTGCGACGAGCCCATGGTCTCGCCGGCGAGAAACGTCGTCGGATCGTTCTCGACCCCGGTCGCCCGCGCCGTCGTCGACAGGATCTCGGCGTTGCTGAACGTCGGGCGCGTCCGGTCGGCGTTGGTCGCCGCCCGATAGGACTGGTCGGTGCTGGACTGCGCCCGTCCGTCGGCCGCCAGCCGATCGGGATCGTCGAAATAGCCGCTTTGCGGCAGGGTTGTGCCATTATAGCCGGGGACGGCCCGCGCCTGCGCGTCGGATGTGGGAACGAGGGTCTGGTCGGCGCGCTTGCCGGTGGCGAGCGCCTTGCCGGCCTCGCGCGCCTCCTGGATCGTCATCTGCGCTGCACCCGCCCCCATGAGGACGAAGCCGAGCACGAATGCGAGGAGCGATTGCCGGATCACGGGATCTGCTCGCGATGCAGCCGCTTCAGCGCCACCTGCGCGACGCGAGCGCCTGGCCCCGAACCGCCGGCGAAAGCGTCGAGCGCATAGTCGACGCTGACATTGCCTTCCAACCGGTCGTGGGGCGGCACCCTGGTCCGGCATTCGAAGCCGGCGCACAGATCGAAGCTGGACGATACCGCGACGAAGGTCGGAACCGCCTGCACGTCGAACGCACGGAACAGCCGCGGATCGATCCCGATGCTGCTCGTGCTCTCCTTGCCGACGGCTTGACCGAGCCGCGCCACGAATTCCTTGCCCGAGTTGGCCGGGAAGCCGCGGAATACGACTACACCCCCGGCGCGGGCGGTATCGGCGATCAGCGGCTTGAGCGACGCCGGCGGCATCGACAGACTGGCGAAGACGATAAACTGCGGCGCGTCGCCGGACGGCGTCCGGGCGTTCGAGGCGGCGCCCTTGACGATCGCGTCGAAGTCGACCGCCCCGGCCGGGCCCGTCGGCAGGTCGGTGGCCGCGACCCGGCGCAGGTTCGCCATCCCGTCGTCGCGGCTCTTCGCCGCATCCTCGCGAAACGCGTCGCCGCGGTCCTTGACGTGCTGGACGAACGCCTGCGCGTCGGCCTGGAGATCGGCGGCGCGCTTCTTCACCGCCGCGAGGTCGACGCCGTCGACCGTCTGAGCGAGGAGAGCGGAGAGGCCGACCGTGGCGAGGAGGGAGGCGAGACCGAGGGTGGCGAGGCGCATCGTTCTCCTCCGTTAAAAGGCGCAGCAGTTGCGTTTGCGCCAGACGAGATACCCCATGTCCTCGCCTCCGGCGGGGTAGGCGCGGCCGGCATCGGGGGGCAGGGTCGAGGCGCCGATCGCCGAGCAGGCGAAGCGCCCGCTCACGGTCGGGATCGGGTTGACCATCTGGAACCGGTATTGCTGCTTGCGCATGATCGGCATCAGATACTTGGAGCACAGGCCCTTCGAACCCATCGTCCCCCAGGCCAATCCCTCGCGATGGAGCTTGTAGGCGAAGCGCGACAGCGCGAGGCGCGACGACTGGACGTGACCGATCGAGGCGGGGACGTTGCCGTTCAGCGGATACATCGAGCCCTGGCAGCCGGCGCACCAGAACAGCTCGTCGAGCGGGAGATGCGCGGTGCCGGCGATGCAGTCGCCCGCGCAGGCGGCCTGGGCGATCGGATTGGCGAAGACGACCGCTTCCGGGTTGATGATCGCGGTGAGCGAATCGTCCTGCCAGAGCGGATCGAGCTCGGTCATGTAGGCGATGTCGAACGAGGCCTGCTCGAAACAGGCGAAGTCGGTGAGGATCTCCATCCAGTAGAGCAGCGGATAGACGTACCAGTGGACGTGCCACTTGGCGGTAGATTGCGACCGCCCGCCGACCATCGAAGGTCCGGCGAGATAGCCCTGTCCGATGTCGAAGCCGGGCGCGATCCGCATGCCGCCGAGATTGGGGAAGCACCACGGCTTCATGGTCACGTCGGCGAGGCGCGCCGGCTCCCAGAACCCGACCGAGATGCCGATGCGCGGGATCGGCGAGCCGCAGGCGCAGACAGGGAGCACCGGATTCCTGGTGTCGGGTCGGCTGCTCGGCCACACCGGGAGCGCGCCGACCGAGAGCGGGAACAGGCACGACCAGCATACGTCGGTGATCGGATTGACGAACTTGCCCGTGCAAGTCGGCGCCGCCTCCGCCGGCGGCGTGAGCGCCAGCGCCGCCACCAGGAAGCCGAGCATGCCGGCGGCGCGGCGGAGCCAGCGCGTCACGCGCCTTCCCCGATCCGCAGGAGGAACGCGGTGTCGGCGCGGTGCTTGCGCACGAGATAGAGCCCGCTGTGAAGGACCAGCGCCACGAGCAGCCCCAGCGCGAGCGCGGCGGCCCGCTGGCCGAGCCAGGCGTGGAGCGGGCCATACCCCCCGATCGTCGCCGCGGTGAGCAGGCAGAGCAGCTGCCAGCTGCGCCGGAGACGCTTGAGCGCGCGGGTCTCGGGCGCCGCCATCGGCGTGCGCAGAAGGTCGAGCCACAGCGGCATCACCCTTCCCTCCCCTGCGGCAGCACGATCTCGGAGACGCGCAGCACCCGCCCGGCCTGGCTGACCACCGCCGGCACATGGGCGATCCGGAAACGATTGGTGAGCTTGCCCTCCTGATCGAAGAAGAAGCGCCGTTTGCGCGCGGTCATTTCCTCGAACGGCGAGCCCGACACGAAGACGATCTTGGCCTTGAGCTCGGGATAGCGCCGCGTCGCCCAGTCGAGCTGGCGCGGATCGTCGCCGTCGACGAAGACGATGTCCTGGCGCAGACCGACGAAATCGAGCGGGTTGATGCGCTGGCCGGCTGCCGCGATGAGGTTGCCCTTCTGGTCGCGAATGTCGCGCTCGAGCGCGACCGTCGGATCGAACGTCCAGCTGCGCGCCTCCTCGGTCGCGCCGATCCCGGCGACAGGCGCCGGCCGCCGGACCCGTTCCTCCACCCGCCTGGCGAAGCCCGCATTGACCCGTGCCATCTCGCCCGACGCCTGCGCGGCCCGCAGCCGCGACTCGATCGTCGCGAGCAGGTCGGGCTCGGCGATCGGGAACGTCGCGCCGAGGCGGCCGTAATCGCGCGCTTCGGTGCGCTGGGTGGCGACGATGAGCACCGCACCCGCGAGCGCGCCGGCACCGATCAGCGAGGCGAGCAGCCGCCTCACAGGATCGGCGTCCCGGTGCCGACGATCTGCCGCCGGCAGACGAAGCCTATCTCGGCGTAGCGACTATCGAACCCGTCCTTGTGCGGGGTGCCCGCGAAGTAGCAGCCGCGCGGCACCGCGCCGGTCGCGCCCGGCGTCAGCGGCTCGCCGAACCGGGTCCGGGGCTTCATCCGGGCGACGGGGCGGCCGTTGATCAGGACCAGCGGCCCGGCATGGCTGACTATGTCGCCGGGCATGCCATAGACGATCTTGCCGAACGGATGCGGCGATGCTCCGAAGTGCCGGCGCAGCAGCGCGCTCGGCGGCGGATCGAAGAACACATAGTCGCCGCGCATCGGAGTCGCGCCGAGATCGAGCACAAACGCCCAGTTCGGCAGCGATTCCGAGGCATTGACGAGCAGGGCGTGCCGGGCCCGCCAGTCGCCGAGCGCGGTCAGCGCGACGCTGCCGGCGACGAAGAGACCGAGCGCGGCCCACAGCCGCGGCCGCGGGCGCCAGCCCCCGGCGGCGGGGCGGCGATCAGCGGTTGCCGCCGGCATCGGGACCTCCGAAGGTCGCAACGGCAGCCGTCGGCATGGGGGAGGTCGCCGCGGGTGCCCCCGGTTCTGCCACACCGACCGGGGCCGCGGGTGGCAATGGCGCCGTGGGGCCGGCGAAGGCGGGCGCGGCATAGGGACCGGCCGCCGCCGGCAGGGCCTGGACTGCGGCCGCCTGCTGCTGGAGCCGCTGCAGGTCCACCGCCGACGCCTGGTGCGGCAGCGGCACGCCGCTCGCGAAGACCGCGCGCTTCAGGCTGTCGGTGATATCGGGCACGTTCTTGGTGAGGACCGCCTCGCCGACCAGGACGACCTCGCCGCTCGCGCTGCGGCGCTGGATCTCGCGATCGAGCCCGGCCATGAACGCCTTCATCTCGGCTTCGACCTGCGCCGGCGGGGCCGCCGACCGGGCCTGGGCGGTCACGTACTCGCCGACGATGCTCGACAGCCGCGCCGAGACGATCCTGTCCTGATGGGGGCTCGCCAGCGACCGCGTCACCCACATCGCCCAGATCGCGGCGCCGAGGAGCAGGACGCCGACCAGCAGCTGTGCCCGCGTGAGGCCGGCGAAGCCGCGCGCCGCCGCCGGCGTCGGTTGGCGCGGAAGGGGTGGCGGCAGGTCGAGTTCGGGTTGGTCAGCCATGACGGGGGCTCCGATCGTCGGCGGGCGGGAGAAGATGGTGGCGGCGCAGGACGATGATCGCCGCCGCGAGCAGCGCCTGCGCGACGAGCACGATCGTCTTGAACGACGCGACCCGTGCAGCATCGGCGTGGACGTAGCGGTCGGCGAGGTTCGCTAGCTGCGCCATCATGCCGTCGAGCGAGAACCCGCCGAGCGCGAGGAAGAGAAGCACGAAGCAGCCCCAGCTGAGGAGCAGCGTCGATGCGACGAAGCCGAGCGCGCGGAGATAGAACCAGGCAAGGAAGCGCAGGTCGATCGCGGGGCGCGGGCGATGCCTACCCGAGGATGCGGGCACGCGCTGGAGGACGGTGGCCATCGTTTTCACTCCGCCGCGACCGCGGCCGGCTCGTCGGCGGCGGTCCATTTCTCGGGATTGTCGGGGAAGGCGATCCGCTCGATCGCCTCGTCGATCGCGAGGCCGTCGGCGACCATCGCCTCGATCGCGGCGAAGGTGCGCGGACTCGAGGAGAACAGCGCCGCCGAGAACGGGTCGAGCACGAGGCGGCCGACCGCGAGGGTCTCGGGACCCTTGATCATCACATCCGAATATTCGAATCCGTTGCGCTTGAGCGAACGCAACAGCGCATCGGTATAGTCGTCCATCTCGAAGCGATCGTGCTTCTTGAAGTCGGCGATCGTCTCCGGCTTCTGCTGGAGGATCATGAACCAGTCGCTGTTCTCGAGCGCTGCGATCGAACCCGCCGACCGATAATAGTCGTTGAGCGACTGGGTCGCGGTGACCAGCGCGGCGCCGTATTTGCGGCAGGTGCGCGCATAGGTCTCGATGAACTCGGCCATCGCACCGCCGCGCAGCATCTGCCACGCCTCGTCGAGGAGCAGCGCCTTGGGGATCGCGCGATCGACCTTGCGCATCATCTGCTGCGACATGAACATGATCGCGGTCAGGACCACCGACCGCAGTTCCTCGCGCGAGGAGAGGTCGGACAGCTCGAACACGGTCAGCTGCGCCTTCAGTTCGAACGAGACCTCGCCCTGGAAGAACTTGCCGTAGGTGCCGGTCGACGAGAACGGCAGCATCGCGATCGCGAGGTGCTCGGCGAGGTCGTTGCCGATGCCCTGGAGCGCGGCGATGACATCGTCGATCGAGCCGCGCCGCCCCTTCGCCTCCCAGACCCGGTTGACCGCGGCGTCGATCAGGCCGCGCTCAGTGTCATTGAGCCGGTCCATGTGCCGCGACATCTGGTTCACGATGGCCTTGAGCATGGCCATGCAGTCGAGGAGATAGTCCTCGTCCTCCTTCGCCTGCTCCTCGTCGATCATGGAGAAGGGGTTGAGGCAGAAGCCCGAGCTCATCGTGAACTCGACGAAGGCACCGCCCTGCAGCTTCGCCGAATGCT
The DNA here is from genome assembly GCF_016107325.1 of Sphingomonas sp. MA1305. Classification (GTDB taxonomy): domain Bacteria; phylum Pseudomonadota; class Alphaproteobacteria; order Sphingomonadales; family Sphingomonadaceae; genus Sphingomonas. The sequence continues at coordinate 209,003 of NZ_RCVT01000005.1, read as the reverse complement.
CGAACGAGCGCCCGTCGTCGATCACCACGACCTTGGCACCGGCGCCGCACAGCGAGGCACAGAGCTCCTGGAGCGCGACCGACTTGCCCGAGCCCGACTTGCCGAAGACCGCGACATTGTGGTTGCCGGCGGCATTCTCGAACGGCGACCAGAAGAAGGGCTGGCCGCGGCGGCCGATCAGCAGCAGGTGCGGCGTATGGCCGCCGAGATATTCGCCCTGCAACGGCGCGAGATTGGCGGCCGTCGTGCTCAGCAGCGTCCGCATCCGCTTCATCCGGGCGAGGTCTTTCGCCAGCCCGTTGGCCATCGTCATGGGCATCGCGCAGAGCAGGCCCATGATCTGGAGGTAGCGGTCGTCGAGCAGGTCCCAGCCCGCCGCGCGATACACCGACTTCAGCACCCGCTCGTTGGCGTCCCCCCTGCCCTTCGGCGAGAAGCTCGTGACGCTGTAGAACAGCCGGACGAGCTTCCTGCCCTGCCGGATCTCGTCGTTGACGTATTTCCACTCCTGGCTCTGGTCGCGCAGCTGCGGCAGGAAGCGCGCCGACTTCGAATCCGCGAGGCTCGTCGTCCGCATGAACTTGAAGCCGGCCTTGCTGGCGAGCGCCTGCGCGTCCGGGAATTCGAGACAGAGATTGGTCGCGACCGGGCACGGCATGCGCAGCTTGTCGGCGAACATGTCGCCGATCAGCCGGGCGCAGTCCCAGGGCGCCCAGCGCTGCGGCAGGTTGCGGACCGAGAAGGAGCGGACGTCGAAGGTGTCGGGATAAACCTCGCCGATCTCGGGCGCGCCGCCGACATCGCGGCCGGTCGGGCGGAAGCGCTCGGTCCGCAGCAGGATCCGGTCCGGGTCGATCCGCATCTCGATGTCGCGCCGCACCGCCTGGTCGGCGATCGGGTCGAACGGATTGTAGCTGACGACGTCGTCCCCGGCAGCCGTCGTCGGCGAGGTGATGTCGTCGATCCAGCCGATCAGCGCGACCGGGTCCATGCGCCGTGCGGCGACGCCGATCGAGCCGAGGCAGGAGATGAGACCCTCCATGACCGAGACGATCTCCTCGGTGCCGACGCTCGAGCCTTCGGGCGTGGAATAGGAGATCGCGACACGGTGGTTGCGCAGGCAGAAGGGCGCATCGGCCGACAGCGTCTCCCAGACCCCGCGGGTCAGGAAATCCACCCGGTGCTTGGCCATGCGCTCGTAGACGCCGCTCGCCGAGTAGCGCGGCAGATACCATTTCGAGAGCCGCTCGCTCACGCGCGGGCTCATCCAGTTGTGGAACTGGAGGCAGCCCGGGCTCGGGATCGCCTCGGACAGGAACTGGGTCAGGATCTCGCCGGTCCGCTCGTCCGCCCCGACCAGCGCCGCCGCCTCGATGACGAAGCCGCGCGACGCGCTGTTGTAGAAGATGCCGGTCTTGGGATCGTAGCTGCGGTAGGGCAGCCAATGCGCGAGCATCGGCACGCCGAGGTCGGGGCGGTCGCCCTCGGGCCGCGCGGTATCGCCGACCGCTCCGGTCAGCAGGCGATCGACCAGGCCGGATGCGCCGCCCATGTCAGTTCTCCTCGTTCGTCACGCCGGGAAAGCTGGTCGCGCGCATGACCGGCGTCCCTGCGGCAGCGCTCGCCGCGGTGCGGGCGGCGTCGGGTGCGGCCGTCGCCGCGCTCTTCCATCGCGGGTCGCCCCGCACGCGGGCGGCGGCCGCCTCGGCCGAAAGCGCCGGCGGACGCGCCGGCGCGGCGGCAGCGGCCGGCGCGACCGGTACGGACGATCGGGGCTGCGGGACGACGGTCTGACGGGCGACCGGCGCCGGCGACGCTCCGGCGATCACCCGGCGACGCGGACGCGCGGCGAGCCGCGCCGCGACGTCGGTCTTGATCGCCTCGACCGGGTCGGGCCTACGGGCGCGGGCCGCGGCCACCGCGGCCGGGTCGGGCAGGTCCGGATCGACCGCGGCCAGGGCGACCGGCGGATCGCCGCGCTCGACCGCCTCGGCGAGGCTGACGGCCGGCTCGCCGGGACGGAGCGCAGGCGAGACCGGCAGTGCCGCTTCGGCCGCCTGCCATTCGCCGCGGACCACCGTTCGGACCGCACTCGCCTCGTGGAGGCGACCATAATCGTCGATATAGGGCTGGAACACGATCCGCAGCATCCGCTCGCTCGACCGGCTGACACCGGCGGCGGGTTGGGCGGGGCGGGCGGCGGCGATCGCGCCGCGCCGCGGTTGCGCCGCCGGCGGCTCATAGGGTCCGGCGGGGATCGCCATGTCGCCGGCTTCGCCCGAGATCATCGCCAGCGCGCGGTCGTCGATCGTGGACGAGGGCGCGCAGACTCCGGCCGGGGCCTGGCAGGAAAAGCTGCCCTTCACGTTGCCGCCGAACGTGGCGCAGCCGTTCAGGAGCGCGAGCGCGGCGAGCGAGGGAACGAGCGGCGCGACGCGGCGGGCAGTCACGACCGGGCGCCCTTGATCCAGGCCTGCAGCACCTCTTTGGGTCGGTAGCCTTCGAGCACCTCGCCATCGCTGCGGACGATCACGGGGGTGGCGCCGAGCCCGTGCGCGCGCGCGAACCGTTCGTTGGCATCGAGCCCGCCGGTGTCGCACGCCGCGACCCGCTTCACCGGCTCGCCAGCATAGGCGGCGTGGAGCGCCTCCTCCCGGTTGCGCGCGCAATAGACCTGGTCGGCGAGGTCGCGGCTGCCAAGGACCGAGATTGGCCGCTCGACCACCCGCACGTCCATGCCGCGCAGCACGTTCGACAGCGCGCGGCAGTAGCCGCAGCGGAAATCGGTGAAGACGGTGACGGTGCGCCCGCCCGGGTTGCCCCAGACGATCGCCCCCTCCTTGGGCAACCCGTCGAGCGAGAGGATCGCGGGCCGCGCGGCAGGCGCCGCTGCCCCGGCCGCCGCGACGCGCCGGACCGGCGGGCCGCCGTCCTCGTCGCCGGTCCGGCCCGCGGCATTCGCCCTGGCGGCGCCGCCGACGAGGAGGTCGGGATTGATCTCGAGCAGCCGCGCGGCGGTCAGGTCCTGGCGCGTCTGCATGTCGTAGACCCGGCCGATCACGAGGTAGCGGGCTCCGGTGTCGACGTAGAAGAGGTTGGCGCCGGCGGTTACTTCGCACAGTCCCGCGACCTTGGTGCAGTCGACGTGGGACAACGCGGTTTTGGGCAGCCGCGTCTTGAGCAGCGTCGCTACCTTCGTGTCGAGCGGCGCGCGCAGGTTGGTGGCGAGCGCCACCCCGGCGAGACCGCCGACGGCGGCGGTGACCGCGAGGATCGCGGCGCGCACGCGCATTCGGCGCGGACGGTCAGTTGCGGACATAGACCCCCTCCAGGAAAACGATTTCGACGTCGATGCCGGTCGGCATCTCGATGACGGGCTGGTACTGCTCGGCGCGCTCGATCAAATATTTGGAGACGTCCTTGCCGGACTCGGCGGCGCCGGCGCCGAGCGCGCGGAGGCCAACCGACCCCAGGCTCGGTGTCCGGCTCAGCGCCCCGTCGCCGTCGCGGCTGAACGTGGCGAGCGGCTGCTGGAACGCCGAATTAAGCGCGTTGCCGCCACCGCTGACCAACCCGGCGAGGAACGCCTGCATGGTGAGCGCGCCTTCGCGGCTGACCACGCGGCCCCGCACGCCGGTCTTGCCGCCGAAGGCGATGAAGCCCTTGACCTCGGACACCGCGTAGCGGCCGCCGGGCTGCGGGCAGGTCATCTTCTGCAGCTTGACGTAGACCTTCTCGCTCGAGAGATCGCCGCGCGCCGCGCCGTTGACCAGGCAGCCCTGGATCTTGGTCATCAGCAGCTTGCCGTCCTGATAGACCGAGCGCGCCGGCCCCGTGACACGCAGGACGACCGGCAGCGGATCGGACTGGCTGTTGACGCCGGCGCTCGCGTCGACGCCGACGACGACCTTGGCCGAGGCGAAGCTGTTGGGCGGCAGGTAGTCGGGGCTGTCCGAATAGACCGTCGTGCCCTTGCCAACCTTGGAGGCGGTGCCGCCGTCCCCGGTCTGGAAGCTGACCATCTTCACTTCGGCGCCGTGCACATCGGCGGGCGCGGCACCGCCGGCGGCATCGGGACGCTGGTAGGCCGCGACGCCGCCCGGGCCGTACATCGCGCTCGGCCCCGGGGTTGGCGGCGGCGCTGCCGCCGAGCGGTCGGCGACCTGACGGCGGAGCTGCTCGTTCTCGGACTGGTAGGCCGAGAGCACGCGCTGGCCATCGGCCTGCATCGCCTGGTTCTGCCCGCGCAGCGCCTCGATCTGGGCGGCGAGCTGGTCGACCCGGCCCTGCTGGCCGTTGACCGCCTTCAACTGGTTCTCGGTCGACTGGAAGCGGTTCTCGGACAGCGCCATCCACTCCTGCTGCGACAGGTTGCGGTTGACCATGTCGGCGGTCGAGACCTCGACCTTCTCGGGTCCGTTGGGGTCCTTCACCTTGCGCTCGTCGTCGCCGCCGAAGATCCAGAAGGAGGAGAGCAGCAGCCCGACCCCGCCCGCGCCGGCGAGCAGCATCCGCTGCTTGCGCCGCACCGCCTCGTTCGCGCCGAGTTCGCCGCCGACCGGCGAGACGTCCGCGCCCTCGCCGCCGTCGAGCGGCTTGCGCCGGCGATTGAAGATGTCCGAGAAGGCCATGGCTACCTCGCGTTCTGGGAGACGAGGTAGGCCGTGGTGACCTTCCCCGGGGCGAGCTTGGGCTCGGCGATAGTGACGGCGAGGGCGCTGGCCGGCGCGACGGTCTGCTCGGTGAGCTCGACCGGGCCGTCACCGGTGTTCTCGATGCGCAGCACGCGCCCGGTCAGGTCGCGCCCGCGATATTCGGCGATCATCTGGACCTTGAGCTTGCCGACGAACACCGGGCGGAGGCTGCGCTGGCGCATCTCGTAGCCGTCGGCGACGCTGTTGGCGTACATCGCCTGCACGAGCCCGACGGCCGCCTCCTGCGGCCCGACCGGCGCCGCGGCGGCAGTGCTCGCCGGCGCACTCTTCTCCTTGGCGATCGTCGGATTGGAGACGAACACCTGGACCGCCTGCTCGCCGGCGATGCGGCAGACGAACTTGTAGACGTAGCCGCGCTTGCTGGTCGCGAAGAACGAGAGCGCGGTCTTGCGGAAGCCCTCAGGGACCGACAGGTAGATGTCGCCGCGCACCGGCTCGTTGACGACCGAGAAGTCCTCCTGCGGGCTGCCGGTAGTGATCTTCGAGACGCTGGCGAACCCGTCCTCGACCAGGCTGATCCGGGTGAGGTCCTTGGCCGACGCCTGGCAGTCGACCTGCGCGCTGTCGGCGGCGACCACCGTCTGATCGGCATGCGCGGGGGCGGCCCAGAGGAAGATCGCGGCACCGATCAGGCCGGCGCCCATCAGCCGGCTGAGCCAGCAGAAGACGCGGGTGACGAGGAGGCCGCCGGCGAGCGCGCAGCCGGTCGCGAGTGCGGGCGTCATCGGCCCTGCTCCTTGCCGGTCCTGACCATGCCGAAGCCGATCAGGCGCAGCGACAGACCGGTATATTCCCAGGTGTAGCGGAAGGTGCGCCGCTCGTTGCTCACCACCTTGTCGCCGACGACGGTGTGGAGATCGCCGCTGACTTCCGAGGTGAGGTGGGCGGGGTCGATCTCGAGCGACTGGATCGTGAAGAACTGCGCGATCGAGGAGCCGCGCTGCTCTTCCAGGATCTTGAGCAGGTCGGCCTTGACCTGCCCCTGGGTGCGCGGGCTGGTGATCGCCAGCACCTGGCTCATCCAATAGTCGAGGTTCTGCGGGCTGCGATCGAGCGTGAGGACCGCGACGTCGCGCGTCACCATCTCGAGATAGTCGCGGCTGACGCCCGAGCTGCTGATCGTCACCGGCGAGCGCAGGACCGGCTGGAGCACCACTTCGCGGTCGCGCGACATGCCGAGCAGCGCGAGGAGCGCGGTCACGCCGGCGAGCGCGGCGGCGACGATCACCAGCAGGTTCCGCTGCCGGAGGACGCGCTGGTTCAGCGCGTGGCTGTAGCTGAGTTCCATGTCACCCCGCCATCAATCGAAGGTAGGAGGGTGGCGTGGCCTTCAGACCGGTGAAGCCGGCCGGAAGATGCCAATAGGCGAGATGCAGCAACCAGGACGCGGCACGACCAGCCTTGGCTTTCTTCAGTCCCCACCAGCCGGTGAATGCCATCACCATGCCGACGAGAATGTGCTGGGTCATGATCCCCCAGACGAAGGGGCAAACCATCGCCAGGAACTCATCCAGGGTCCACAGCCCGATCAGCTCGGGATCATCCAGATGAGACGGGATCGCGTACTTGTCGCCTGCCATTCACCACCCCCAGGTCCGGCGCGGGGCTGCCACCCCGTCCGGCCCGTTCCGTTGCGTCAGATCGTCGCCGTCACCGTCGAGGTGACGATCGGAATGCCCGTCCCGGCGCCGACACCGACGCCGACCGGGATCGCGATCTGGCCCATGGAGAAGCGGCCCGACGCCAGCGCGACGATACCGCCCGCGAGCGACAGCACGGTGATGACCTTGCCGCCCGACCCTTCGAGGAAGTCGGAGAACTTGGTCAGTGCCGTGTTGAAGGTGGTGTCGGCACCGGCATAGGCCGGCCCCGCGAACCACAAGAGCGCGAACAGGAGAACGGCGAGCGCGAAGACCGCCGTTTCCATGCGCGTGCCCTGCCTCAGCAAGGTTTGCATTGATGCCTCCCTGATTGGAGGCGCGGCCTGTCCGCGCCCAAGGAGAGTTGGCGCCGCGATCCGGGAGCCAACAATGCGAAACCCGGCGGAACCTTTCGGTTCGAGGCGCTTTATGCAGATCGACCCGCGTTGCGTCGCTCCCATGCGAGACGCCCGTCCCGGCCACGGCCCATTCCGCATCACCAGAGTGACAAGGCGTCCCGGATCCGTGACGCTCGGCGCCACGAGCGAGACATTGCCGCGCGGTCGAAGCCTGCATAGGTTCCGCACCGTCCGATCGAGTCGCGCGCGGTGGCGCGCATCACGGCGCGACGGCGGGTCGCGCAGCAACGTCCAGGTGAAAGAGGTCGGATGCCAGCGTTCCGCACCGCTCGAATGATCGAAGTCTCCGAACCGCTGTTCCGGCTCGTGACCGAGGGGGTCCGGCTCCACTCGAACGAGGTCGTCGCGCTTTCCTCGCTGGCAATGCTCGTCGAAGCGCGCCGCCGCACCTTTCTCCTGTCGCTGCGACGGCACGAACGGGCGACGTTGCAGGCCCATTTCGCCGCGGTGCCCAGCGCCGGCGTCATCCGCATCGACCTCGACCTGTCGCCAGCCGCCGCCGACTGCCTCGCGAAGGCGCGCGCCTGGCTCGCCGCCGAGCTGGCGATGGAGGCGAGCGCTGCCGATGCGCTGTCGGCGCTGCTCTTCGATTACGCGGTCGAACGCGCCGCCGCGCGGATGCTGGAGCGCCTCGAAGCAGACAGCAGTTCAGCGCAAGGCGGCGCCGTGCCGGGCGGAGACGACTCGGCGAAGCCGATCCCGATCAGATAGTTACGTTTCCGTTATCGTCCGATCTGGATGTATAAAATTGTTGCTCGATCTTGAGCCTGTTGGTTACCTTTGAGGCCGAATCGGTCCGGGGGTAATCATGGCGTCCGTAGCGTGGGCGCAGGAACCTCTCCGCGTTGACGACGCGGACGGGTGTTCCCGCGTCGAAGATCGCTGGGTGGGTTATGTGTCGCTCATCCAGCACGAAATGGAGGCTCAGCATCTGAGCCTCCGCGCACTCGAGCTCAAATCGCGCGTCAATCGGGCGCGCCTCGGTCGCATCCTCCATCGCGATGCGTCGAAACGGCATCCGATGACGTTGGCCGAGTTCCAGGCGCTGCTCCGCGCCCTCGACATCGATCCGTTCGAGGCGATGGTCGCGGTCGAGCTGAACGACGATCTCGCCATCGCGCAGGACGAACGCTTCGCGAAACTCGCGGTGATGCTGTCCACCCTCTTCCGCGGTCTTCCGCAGCGGCTGATCGCAGCGCTCCACGACCTCGACGGGATGGACGGCTCGGAGATCCGCCAGGAGTGGGGCACCTATTTCCAGAGTGCCGTCGTCAACCGGATGGTGCAGGAGATCGGTCAGATCCTGGAACGCCGCGCCCGCATGTCGGCGAGTTCGGACCCTTTCTCCTTCTAAGCCGCTAACGGAAGGCCAGCAGCGTCGCCGAGCGCGCGAGGTTCGCCCGCGACGCCGTCACGTCGCTCGTCAGCCGGCGCGCGGCGACCGACTGCTCGAAGCCGCTCAGCCGGCCCCAATTGCGCAGGATATCGTCGACATAGGCCCGCGTCTCCGGGATCGCAGGAACCGCACCACGCACCCGGCCCGGACCGGCATTATAGGCCGCGAGCGCGAGATGATATTGGCCGAAGCGATCGAGCTGGCTGCGCAGATAGCGCGCGCCGCCGCGCAGGTTCTGCATCACATCGTAGCGGTCGACCCCGAGCTCGGCGGCGGTGCCCGGCATGAGCTGGGTCAGGCCGAACGCCTTCTTGGGCGAGACGACGACGGGATCGTAGCGGCTCTCGCGGATGATCATCGCGTCGAACAGCCCGACCGGCAGGCCGTAGTCGCACGCGATCCGGCTCATCATGCCGTAGAAGTTCAGCCGACGGGCCTCGGCGCCGACCGCGAGAAATCCGCTCGGCCGATAGGGCCGAGCGTCGCACCCCGGCGCGAAGCTGGTGCTCGACACGGCAGGCATGGTCACCGCCTGCATCCAGCCGGGGATGCCGACCACGGCAAGCGAGACGCCTGGTACGGTGCCGGTGAGGCTCGCACGCTCCTGCACCCTGAACGGATCGCCCGCCGCCGCCACGGCAGGCGCGCTGCCCTGCAGGCGCTGCGCCATCTGGAACTCGACCCAGCGCCGGCTGAGGTCGTGGGTCTGGAAGCCCGGCGGCGGAGCCGCCATCGGCTCCGGCGCGGCGTCGCCCGAGCCGACGTCGGCCGGCGCGTCGGACGTTGGCGGCGGCGGCGTCATCGAGATCAGCTGAACCGTCCGCACCGGCCGGTGCGCGATATGCGTCCGGGCCGCTGCCGGTGCGGCCGCGACGATCAGTCCGACCAGGAGAATGGACGATTTCATCGGCATGGTGGCCCTCCCCGAGCGTTCACAGGACCAGTCGGTCCGTCGAGAAATCGCTTGTCAAGCGCGGAAAGGTCGATCGAGACTTTGCGCGAAAGGGAGGCGGGGCGAGTCATGTGGCTGGTCCGACGGGATAGCGATGGGACCGGCGCGGGGCGGATCGAGCTCCCGGATGTCCTGCGCGCGGCGCTGGTCCGCTGGTATGTCGGGCGGGGAACGCGCGACGACGAGGAGGCAGGCATCGCGCTCGTGCAGCAAGCCCGGATCGGGGCGCGCTGGATCGCATGCGACTGCCTCGCCGGCGATGTGCCGCCGCCGATCCTGACGCCGGCGTTCCTCTCGGAAGCGGAGACCTACTACCTCCGCCGCCTGACCAGCGCGAAGCGACCCGAGCACCAGGCAGATTGCCCCTTCTTCCGCGATCAGGTCACGCACCGCCTGAGCGAGGTCCGCCATCCCGACGCGCCGGCCGACCCGCCCGACGGTTGGTTCGAGGTGCTGAAGCCCGCGCCGGAGAAGCTGGCGCAGCGACCCGACGAGACCGCGAGCGACGATCGCACCCGGCAGGCATCGATCCCGCGGCTCGCGCGCCTGTTATGGCGGCTGCTCGACAATGCCGGGCTCAACCGCTGCTCGCCGCTCGCCGACGAACGCGAGACGGCGATCGGCGACCAGTTCCGGCGGCTGGCGACCGCAGCGGCGCGGGTCGAGGTGGCGCCGGGGATCGAGCTCGGGCGAGTGCTCTGGACGCATGCCGCTGCGCTCCATGGTCGGCGGACGTTCGCCACGCTCCGCGCGCTCGCGGATCGCTGGCCCGCGGGGCATGCACCGCAGGGCTTCATCACGCTCTTCGCCACCAGCTTCCGGGGTTCGGAGATCGTCGTGTCGGGCGGCGATCCCGTCCGGATCGCGAACCGGATCCAGTCGCCGTCGACGCGCGCCAACCCGATCGACGGGCCGTTCCTCGTGATCGTGGTGGTCGGCGAATATCCCGAGGCGCACGGCTACGCGCCGCTCCGGGCCTACGCGCAGCCGATCTACTCGGGCCATCGCTTCATCCCGGTCGACACCGCGTTCGAGCGGCAGGCGATCAAGGCGCTGCTCGCCGCCCGGCGCTCGCTCGACCGGGCCGGCATCGACCTCGTCCTCGAGAAACCGATCTTCGACCGACTGACCCCGCTCGGCAGCTGTCGCCCCGATTTCCTCGTCGAAGCGCGCTCGCGGCTTACCGGGGAGATCAAGCTCGTCGCGATCGAGGCGCTCGGCAAGCCAACCGGCGAGCGCCTCGCGATGCGCAGGGCGGCGCTGGCGCCGCTGCGCGATGTCGTTCCGGTCATCGAGATCGCCGAGGAGCACATCACCCGCGGGCAGGTGGGAGACCTTCTAGCAGCGGGCCTCGACTTGTGATCGCCCTACCAGGAAAGCGACAGCGCGAACGATCCGACGACGCCGAGCGTGACCGGCGTCGAGAGAAGGTAGAGCTTCTGCCAACGCCACCAGGTACGCGGGAGCAGCAATGCCGCGGCGCGCAGCGAGCGGATGTCGCGCCACGGCCGCTCCTGCGCGAGCGCGAGCGCGAGCACGACCGAGGCGAGCGTCGCGGCCAGCGCGCAGCAGAGCCCCGTGGCGAGGTAGAGGGCACCCCAATTGGCCAACTCGAGCGATGTCAGACGATCCACGGTCGAGACCTCCGCCTTCTTGCGATCCTACGCGCGCGGCTATCTTCCGGTTCCGCCGCGCCCCGCCACCCTGCCCGCAGCCCGGTTGCGATCGGTTTAAGGAGCTTCGATGTTCGCCTGCCTCCTCTTCGGTGATAGCCTCGCGCTCGGCGCCGGGGCCGCCGTGAACACGCATCTTGCGCACCCGTGCGATGTGCGGGCCGCGACCGGCGCCGGCTCGAGGGCGATGGCGCGTTGGGTGCTACCGCCGCGCCGCTACGACACCGCGATCCTGTCGCTGGGCAGCAACGACGATCTCGGCGAGACGACGGCGGCAACCCGGCGGGCGGTGGTCTCCGCCGCGATGGCGAGCGTCCGCACCAAGATGCCGAGCGCCCGGGTCATCTGGCTCCTGCCCTACGATCGAACCCGCGCCTATATCGTGCGGAGCGTTGCGGCGACCTTCGGTGACGAGGTGCTCGACCTCACCCGCTTTCCGAGCCGCGATCGCCTTCATCCCAGCGATTATGGCGCGCTCGCGCGGGCCCTGCTCCGCTGACGACCGCCGCGACGTTACCAATATTTGGAGATCGCGCGGAACTGGTCGATCGCGTGCTGCGGCCCCTCCCCTTCCTCGGCATGGACGAGGCAATGGTCGATATGATCGTTGATGAGCGCGCGCTTGGCGCTCGCGATCGCATTCTCGACGGCCTGGAGCTGCTGCGCGATGTCGACGCACGGGCGTTCCGCTTCGATCATGTCGACGATGCTACGAAGGTGACCGCCGGCGCGGTTGAGGCGCTTGATGATCGCGGGATGGCTGGTGTGAGCGTTGTGGGCCATGGCCCCGATGTAGGATATCTCGGCATGAAATGTCCATGATCCCCCGTGGGGGATAGACGCGATCCCCTCGGGGGGATATGGGGCGGTCCACTTGAAGGTCGCCGGTGGGTTCGATTCTCCCGGCCGACCGATCTTTTCGGAACGCCCATGACCTCCTTCGCCGACCTGGTTCAACAAGGCAGCACCAACCTCTGGCTGTTCATCCCGAGCGCGCTGCTGCTCGGCGCTCTGCACGGGCTGGAACCGGGTCATTCCAAGACGATGATGGCCGCTTTCATCATCGCGGTGCGCGGCACCGTGGGTCAGGCGATCCTGCTCGGTCTGTGCGCCGCCCTGTCCCACACCGCGATCGTCTGGGCGATCGCGCTCGGCGGGCAGTATCTCGGGAGCGGCATCAACACCGAGACGACCGAGCCCTATCTGCTGCTCGGCTCAGCGGTGATCGTGCTCGGTATCGGCGTCTGGATGATCTGGCGCACCCGCGCCGACCAGAAGGCGGAGGCGGCGCACGACCATCATCACCATCATCACGGCGCCGACGAGGTCCGCACGATCGACACCGGGCACGGCACGATGCGCCTCGAGATCTTCGAGGACGGCGTGCCGCCGCGCTGGCGCGCGAGCTTCGCCAAGGGCGGCTGGAAGGCCGAGGACGTAACCGTCACCACCGACCGCGGCCCCGGACGCACGCAGACCTTCCGGTTCGTCGACCGCGGCGACTTCATCGAGAGCGTCGAGGAGATCCCCGAGCCGCACGAATTCGCGGCGCGCGTATCGCTCGGCCATGGTGGCCACAGCCACGACTACGATCTCGACTTTGCCGAGCATGACCGCGGGCACGATCACGATGCCCCCGAAAGCGGCCTCAAGGTGACCGGCGACGCCGCCTATATGGACGCGCACGAGCGCGCCCATGCTGCCGACATCAGCAAGCGCTTCGCCGACCGGAAGGTGACGACCGGGCAGATCGCGCTGTTCGGCCTCACCGGCGGGCTGATCCCCTGCCCCGCCGCCGTGACGGTGCTGCTGCTCTGCCTTCAGCTCAAGCGGCTGACGCTCGGCGTCGTCCTGGTCAGTGCGTTCAGCGTCGGGCTGGCCGTCACGATGGTCAGCGCCGGCGTGATCGCCTCGCTCAGCGTCAATCAGATCCAGAAGCGCTGGTCGGGGTTCGGCGACTTCGCGCGCAAGGCTCCGTACGCGTCCGCGGGGCTCATGCTCGTGATCGCGTGCTACATGGCCTATTCGGGCATCAGCGGCCTCGACCGGATCAGTGCGCTCTGATGCGCTCGCCCTGTGTCGACCTGTGCGGTTTCGACGCCCGCACCGGATGGTGCCGGGGGTGCGGGCGCTCGCGCGAGGAAGTCAGGCGCTGGCGCAACCTGCGACCCGGCGACGCACGACGCATCGTGAGCGGTCTGCCGCAGCGTCTGGCGAAGCTCGGCGCCCGACCCGCCGGGGAGGGACGGTCATGATCGTCTCCGCCCGTCCGGCAATCACCCTTGCGGCGCCGGAGTGCGAGCCATGCTGAGCGTTCTCGCCAACCGGACCTATCGCCACCTGTTCCTCGCCCAGGTCATCGCGCTGATCGGGACGGGGCTCGCAACGGTCGCGCTCGGCCTGCTCGCCTACGATATCGCGGGCGGCAGCGCCGGCGCGGTCCTCGGCACGGCGCTCGCGATCAAGATGGTCGCCTATATCGGCGTGGCGCCGATCGCCGGCGCCTTCGCCAATCGCGTTCCGCGCCGCGCGCTGCTGGTCGGCATGGACGTCGTGCGGGCTGCGGTCGCGATCTGCCTGCCGTTCGTGAACCAGGTCTGGCAGGTCTATGTGCTGATCTTCGTCCTGCAATCGGCGTCGGCGGCGTTCACCCCGACCTTCCAGGCGACGATCCCCGACGTCCTGCCCGAAGAGCGCGACTATACGCGCGCACTCTCGCTCTCCCGCCTCGCCTACGACATGGAGAGCCTGACCAGCCCGATCCTGGCTGCCGGACTGCTCACGGTGATGAGCTACCACTGGCTGTTTTCGGGGACCGCGATCGGCTTCGTCGCATCGGCGCTGCTCGTCGTTTCCACCGTGCTCCCGCGCCCGAAGCCGGTCGAGGATCAGGGCGGGATCTACGACAAGACCACGCGCGGCACACGCATCTACCTGAAGACGCCGCGGCTGCGCGGGCTGCTCGCGCTGACCCTCACCGCCGCCGCCGCGAGTGCGATGGTGATCGTCAATACCGTCGTGATCGTGCGTGGCATGGGGCTGAGCCAGCGCGACGTCGCGCTCACGCTCGCCGCCTTCGGCGGCGGCTCGATCACCGCGGCGCTGACGCTGCCGCGCATCCTCGACCGGGTGGCGGACCGCACCGTCATGCTGGTCGGCGCGGTCGTCCTGACGCTCGCGCTCGCGACGCTGGCGGCGGTCAGCGCCGCGATGAACCCGGGTTCCGCCTATTGGTATGCCATCCTGGCCGGCTGGCTCGTGATGGGGATCGCCTATTCGTCCAACGTGACGCCCTCGGGTCGCCTGCTGCGTCGCTCGGCCAACGCCGAGGATCGCCCTGCCCTGTTCGCCGCGCAATTCGCACTCAGCCACGTCTGCTGGCTGATCTGCTACCCGCTCGTCGGACAGCTCGGCGCGCGCGTCGGCATGGCCGCCGCGTTCACCGGCATGGCGATCATCGCGGCGATCGGCACCGTCGCCGCCGTCTTCCTCTGGCCGGCGAACGATCCCGATGTCGTCGCGCACGAGCACGGCGATCTCGCGGCCGATGACGCGCATCATCTCTCGCACGCCGCCGGCGAGAGCCACCCCTACGTCATCGATCGGCGGCACCGGCAATGGCCCAAGCAATGACGAACTTGCGGCCAAGCCGGCCGAACTCTAAGCAACTTGCGATGATCGCGCGCCGATCCCGCTTCGTAATACTTGCCGCAGCGCTGTCGGTGGTGGCGCTGTTCGGTTTCGTCGTGGTGTCGAGCTGGCATAGCGCGGTCGTTCATGACGATGCGGTCAGTGTCGCGATGGCAAGCGCCGCGCACGACAGCCACGACAACAGTGCCGACCCCGACGCGCCCATCCACGTCGCCGCACACGCCGCGGCCCAGGGGATGGTCGTGGCTCCGGAAACGGTCGCACCGAAGCTCGTCTATATCGACGCCATTCGGTGGCCGACGGCGGACGACCGCGGCATCGCTGGGTCGCGCGCCGATCGATTGATGCGCCCCCCTCGAGCGTGACGCCTGTCGGCGCTCGCTAGCGCCTCGGCTCACTCTCGAAGGATCATTATCTATGAACGGCAGTATCGGCCGACGGCGCAGGCTTGCGCTGATCGGCGGGCTCGCGGCTATGGTGCCCGCGGGCCCGGCGTGGTCACAGACCGCGCCACCTTTCGCGCAATTGCTCGCGCAGACCAAGGACACCCCGCGCGTGCTGGCGCTCGACGCCGACGTCGCACGGGCACGGGGCCTCGCGCAGCAGGCCCGCGCCCGCCCCAACCCCTCGGTCAGCGTCTATGCGGAAAACTTCACCGGGGATCTCATCCGCAATGCCCGCAACCAGGAGCAGACGACGTTCCAGGTCGACCAGCCGATCGAGCTGGGCGGCAAGCGCGCCGCCCGTATCGCGGCAGGCGAGGCGGGGATTGTCGCGGCGCGCGAGCGCAATCGCGACGGACGCCTGGCTTACGCCACCGATCTCGCGCGGGCCTATGCGGAGGCCGAGATCAGCGAGCGACGCATCGGGCTGGCGCAGGAAGAGCTCGACAACGCGGCCGGCGACCTGAAGGTCGCGCGCGCGCTCGTCGGCGCGGGCAAGGAGGCGTGGCTCCGCCAGGTCCAGGCGGAAACCGAACTCAACACCGTCCAGGCCGCGCTCGAGGGTGCGCGGGCGCAGCGCACCGTCGCGTTCGCCCGGCTCTCGGCGCTGGCGGGAAGCCCCACCCCCTATACCGGCCTCTCGGAATCACTGCTCGGTCGGCTGACCGCGCGACCGGTCATCGGCCCGATCGACCCGATGCAGACCACCACGGTGAGGGTGGCGGACGCGGAACGCGAGGCGGCCGCCCGGCAGGTGGCCGTCCAGCAGCGGCTCGCCATTCCCAACGTCACCGCGCAGCTCGGCGTCCGCCAGCTGCGCGTCGCCAGCGGCCCCGCGATCGTTGCCGGCGTGTCGGTGCCGCTCCCGTTCTTCGACCGCAATCGCGGCAATATCGCCGCGGCGCGTGCCGATCTCCAGGGCGCCGAGGCGAGGGCCGCGGCGGCTCGGCTCGACGCCGAGGCGAACACCCGTGCGGCGCTCGCCCTCGTCGAGGCGGCAGACCAGCGCGCGGCCGCCGCCGAACGGACGCTCGCGACCGCGACCGAAGCCTATCGGCTCGCCCGCATCGCCTACGAAGCCGGCAAGTCGCCGCTGATCGAACTGCTCGCCGCCCGCCAGAGCCTCGGCGCTGCGCGCGGCGTCACCCTCGACGCCGCGTCGACCAGGCTCGACGCGCGCACCACTCTCGCCCGTCTGCAGGGCGTCACCATCACTGGAGAACCGGTCCAATGACCGCCAACAACCGCCTCTATGCCGGGGCCGCCCTCGGTCTCGCCGCCGCGGCCGCCGTCGGCTTCGGTGCCGCCCGGCTGACGCAATCGCCGCCGCCGCCCGCTCCCGTCGAGACACCGGCGACGCCGAAGGGTGCGGCGAACGTCGTCGCGATGACCCCACGGGCCATCTCGGCCTCCCAGATCGGCGTGGCTCCCGCAGCCGCCGGGGAACTCGATGCCGCGATCCTCGCCTCGGCGACGGTCGAGGCGACCCCCGACGCCGAGGCGGTGCTGACCGCCCGCGCGCCGGGCACGGTCACCCGCATCTTCACGCGGATCGGCGACCCCGTGCGCGCCGGGCAGACCCTGGCGCTCGTCGAGAGCCGGGACGCCTCGCAGATCGCGGCCGACCGCGCCGCCGCCGCCGCGCGGGTGACGCTTGCCGGCCGCCAGCTGTCGCGCGAGCGCTCGCTGCTCAATCAGGGCGTCTCGCCCCGCGCCGATTTCGAAACCGCACAGGCGAACCTCGCGGTCGCGCAGGCCGATGCCCGCCGCTCGGCCGCCGCCGCGGGTGCGGCCCGGGTCAGCGCCGACGGCCGCTCGGTGGCGGTGGTCAGCCCGGTATCCGGCCGGGTCACCAGCGCCGGGGCCAATCTCGGCCAGTTCGTCGCCGCGGAAACCGAGCTGTTCCGCGTCGCCGACCCGTCGCGGCTGCAGATCACCGCCAGCGTGCCCCCGGCGGAGGCCGGGCGCATCCGACCGGGCGATCGGGTCGAGCTCACGACGAGCGACGGTCGCACGATCGAGGGTCGCGTCCGCTCCGCGACCGGCGTGGTCGATCCCCAGTCGCGCACCGCGACGGTGGTGGTCACTCCCACGGCCGGCGGCAGCACGCTCGTCCCGGGCCAGCTGATCCAGGCCAAGATCCTCGCGAGCGGCGGCGCGGTCCGCAACGGCGTCACCGTGCCGCAGGACGCGGTGCAGACGCTGGGCGATCAGACAGTGGTCTTCGTCCGGACCCGCACCGGCTTCGTCGCGCGGCCGGTCCGGATCGGCAGCCGGTCGAGCGGCATGGTCGCCATCGCCGACGGGCTCGCCGCGGGCACCCCGATCGCCACCACCAACGCTTTCCTCCTCAAGGCCGAGATCGAGAAGGAGACGGCGGAATGATCGGCCGCATCCTCGCGACGTCCGTCCGACTGCGATGGCTGGTCGCGTTCCTGACCCTGGTCGTCGTCGGGTTCGGCCTCTGGCAGATCACCAAGCTGCCGATCGACGCGGTGCCCGACATCACCAACCGGCAGGTGCAGATCAACACCTTCAACCCGACCCTCGGCCCGGTCGACATGGAGAAGCAGGTCACCTTCCCGGTGGAGACGGCGCTCGCCGGCATCCCGGGGCTTACCCTCACTCGCTCGCTCACCCGCAACGGTTTCAGCCAGGTGACGGCGGTGTTCACCGACTCGACCGACATCTATTTCGCGCGGCAGCAGGTTACGGAGCGGCTGGCACAGGCCAAGGACAGCCTGCCGGCCGGCGTCCAGCCGAACCTGTCGCCGCTGTCGACGGGCCTCGGCGAAATCTTCTTCTATTCGGTCGCCTTCCGCCACCCCGACGGAAAGGGCGTGAAGACCGTCGACGGCAAGCCGGGCTGGCGGTCGGACGGCAGCTACCTCACCCCCGAGGGCGAGCGGCTGACCACCGAGCTTGCGAAGGCCGCCTATTTGCGCACGGTGCAGGACTGGATCATCCGCCCGCAGATGCGGACGGTGCGCGGCGTCGCCGGCGTCGATTCCAACGGCGGCTACGTGAAGCAGTATTTGATCGAGCCGAACCTGACCGCGCTCGCCGCCTACGGTCTCTCCGTCACCGACCTCGCCAGCGCGATGGAGCGGGCGAACCTCTCGGCCGGCTCCAATTATGTCAGGCGAGCCGGCGAGAGCTTCCTGGTGCGGGCCGACGCGCGCCTGAAGTCGATCGAGGACATCCAGGACGCGGTGGTCGCGACGCGCAACGGCGTGCCGGTCCGGGTGAAGGACGTCGGCCAGGTCGTGATCGGCGGCGCGGTGCGCACCGGCTCGGGCAGTCGCATGGGCTCCGAGGCGGTGATCTCGACCGTCCTGATGCTGGTCGGCGACAACAGCCGCATCGTCGCGACCGACGCCGCGGAGAAGCTGACGCAGATCAACAAGGCGCTGCCACCCGACGTGTTCGCGGAGCCGGTCTACAACCGCTCCAAGCTGGTCAACGCGACGATCGGGACGGTCGAGAAGAACCTGACCGAGGGCGCGCTGCTCGTCATCGTCGTGCTCTTCCTGCTGCTCGGCAACATCCGCGCGGCGCTGATCACCGCCGCCGTCATCCCGATAACCATGTTGATGACGGCCGCCGGCATGAACGGGCTCGGGGTGTCGGGCAATCTGATGAGCCTCGGCGCGCTCGACTTCGGGCTGATCGTCGACGGTGCGGTGATCATCGTCGAGAACGCGCTCAGGCGCCTCGCCGAACGGCAGGAGCATGAGGGCCGCCTCCTCACCCGCGACGAGCGGATGGAGGAGACGACGCTCGCGGCCCAGGAAATGGTTCGCCCGACCGTCTACGGCCAGCTCATCATCTTCCTGGTGTTCGTGCCGCTACTCACCTTCCAGGGGGTCGAGGGCAAGACCTTCGCGCCGATGGCGATCACGCTGATGATCGCGCTCGCCTCCGCGTTCGTGCTGTCGCTGACCTTCGTGCCGGCGATGATCGCGATCGTCGTCAAGGGCAAGGTCAGCGAGACCGAGGTGAAGCCGATCCGCTGGTTCAAGGAAAAATATGCTCCCGCGCTCGCGAAAGCGGTCGCGCGGCCGATGCCTTTCATCCTGGGCGGCATCGGCATCTTCGTGGCGGCGATCCTCAGCTTCGGGCTGCTCGGCGAGGAGTTCATGCCGCAGCTCGACGAGAAGGACATCACCGTCACCAACTTCCGCGTGCCGTCCGCCTCGATCGACCAGTCGACGCAGATGCAGATGCGGCTCGAGAACGCGTTGAAGACGCTGCCCGAGGTGGCGCTGGTCTTCTCCAAGAACGGCAACGCCGACCTCGGCACCGACCCGATGCCGCCCAACGCGTCGGATACCTACGTCATCCCCAAGCCCGAGAAGGAGTGGCCCGCCGAGGTGAAGAGCAAGGAGGATATCCTGCGGCGCATCGAGGAGAAGATGAAGACCATCATCGGCAACCGGACCGAGATCCAGCAGCCGATCCAGATGCGCTTCAACGAGCTGATCGCCGGCGTCCGTGCCGACGTCGCGATCAAGCTCTACGGCGACGATCTCGAGAAGATGAACGAGCAGGCGCGCAAGATCGCGGGCGCCGTGCGCACCATTCCCGGTGCGGGCGACGTCAGCGTCGAGCAGACCTCGGGCGCACCGACCTTCGACGTGAAGATCGATCGCCAGGCGGTCGCCCGCTACGGCCTGTCGGTCGAGGAAGTGGCCAACACCGTCGCCGCCGCGCTCGGCGGCCGCGAGGCGGGGCTGCTGTTCGAGGGTGACCGCCGCTTCGACGTGGTCGTGCGCCTGCCCGACGCCCAGCGCGACGACCTCGACACGCTGGGCGCGATCCCGGTGATGCTGCCGGCGGCCGAAGGGCAATCGGCCCGCTCGATCCCGCTCCGCGAAGTCGCGCAGTTCAACTACACGCAAGGGCTCAACCAGATCAGCCGCGAGAACGGCAAGCGCATGGTGATCGTCCAGGTCAACGTGCGCGGGCGCGACCTCGGCGGCTTCGTCACCGATGCGCAGGCCAAGATCGCGGCGATGGAGCTGCCGGCGGGCATGTACACCGGCTGGGGCGGCACCTTCGAAAGCCTCCAGTCGGCGCGGCTGCGGCTGATGATCGTGGTGCCGATCTGCTTCCTGGCGATCTACGCGCTGCTCTACATGGCGCTCGGCGGCTTCGTGCCGGCGGCGATCGTGTTCTCGGCGGTGCCGATGGCGCTCGCCGGCGGCGTGTTCGCGCTGCTGCTGCGCGGCATCCCGTTCTCGATCACCGCGGCGGTCGGGTTCATCGCCTTGTCGGGCGTCGCCGTGCTCAACGGCCTCGTGATGATGAGCGCGATCGGCAAGTATCGCGAGGAAGGCGCGGAAGAGGACGAGGCGATCGAGCGCGGCGCGATGGAGCGCGTCCGGCCGGTGCTGATGACCGCGCTGGTGGCGTCGCTCGGCTTCGTGCCGATGGCGCTCGCCACCGGCACCGGCGCCGAGGTCCAGCGACCGCTGGCCACCGTGGTGATCGGCGGGCTCATCACCTCCACCGCGCTGACCCTGCTGGTGCTGCCGGCGATCACCGCCTGGGCGTCGCGCCTCATGGCGCGGCGTGCCGTGCGCCCCCCTTCCCCCCGTCCCGCCGTCACCCCCACGGCGTGACCTCGGCGGCGTCGTGGCCTTCGGGTCGCGACGCCGCCGAGCAGTTCAGTAGAGGAGCGTGAACAATGGAAACACAACCGCACTGCTTGCTCAGGATCTATACCGACGAGGCGGCGCTGCTCGGCGATCGCCGGGTATTCGAGCTGTTGCTCGACCGCGCGCGCGAGGCGCGGATGCTCGGCGCGACGATCCACCGCGCCCAGACCGGGTTCGGCCATAGCGCGCACGTTCACCGGCGCGGATTTCTCGACCACAATTATCCGGTCATCGTCGAAATCGTCGACGTCGAGGACCGCATCCGGGCATTCTGGGCCGAGATCGCGACCACGAGCGGGATCGGCCTGGTGACGCTCGAACGCGTGGAGACGCTGCGCGGCGGCCGGGTCGATCCCGCTCCAGGCGACGCGGCACAGCCGTGATGCCGGGTGGGCAGCTCTTCGGTCTCATGCTGCTGCCATCTGCGGCAGTGATCGGGGCCGGCGTCTTCGGCGGCGCGGTCTCGCTCACCAGGCTGTGGCGCAGTGCGGTGCAGCATCTCGCCGCCGGCGTCGTGTTCGCCGCGATCGCGACCGAGATCGTCCCGGGCGTCATCCACGGTGGCGCGCCCGGGGCCGCGATCGCGGGCTTCGCGACCGGCGTGGCCGCGATGTTCGCGATGCGCTGGCTCGCCGAACGCCTCGAAGCGCGCGATGCGGGTCGCGCGGAGCTGCCGCTCGGATTTCTCGCCGCCGTCTCGATCGACTGCGTCATCGACGGCGTGGTCATCGGCACCGGCTTCGCGGTCGGCGCTCGCCAGGGCCTGCTGGTCTCGGCAGCGCTCACCCTCGAGATGTTCTTCCTCGGTCTCGCCACCGCCGACACGATGCGAGGTGGCGGCGCGCGCCTGCAGACGGTGCTCGCCACCTGCACGGGGCTGGCGGCGATCCTCGGGGTCTCCTCGATCGTCGGCTATTTGCTGCTCGCCGGCGCGCCCCCGGTCGTGCTGACCGCGCTGCTCGCCTTCGGGTCGGCGGCACTGCTCTACCTGGTCACCGAGGAACTGCTCGTTCGCGCGCACGATCTCGGCGAGACGCGGCTGGTCACCTCGCTGTTCTTCCTCGGTTTCCTCATCGTCTTCGCCGCCGAATTGCTGGCGGTGCCGCGATGAGCCGGGCGCACCCCATGGGCGGTCACAGGGGGCGGACACTGCCTCCGGCCCGGCGCGGAGGCCATACAGCATGCTGACATTCGAGCGCGAGACGACCGTCACTGCCTCGCCGGAGAGCGTCTACGACCTTCTTGCAGATCTCGACGGGCATCGAAGCTGGAAGCCGTTCTTCCAGCTGAGCGGGTCGGTCGACCCGGGCGGCGACGTGATGGTGAACTTCTTCCTTGGACGCGGTCGAAAGATCTCGACGCCGGCGGACATCGTCGCCGCCAAGCGACCGCACGTTTTCGCCTGGCGGTTCGGTGAACCCTGGATCTTCGCGATCGAGGAGCGCTACACACTTGCGGCCGCCGCGGGCGGCGGAACGAGCGTCGTCCATTGCCTCCGGATCATGGGGCTGCTCGCCCCCCTCCCCGCCCTGTTCGTCAGCCGAACGCTGCGCCGCAGCCTCGAGCGCAGCGATACCTGCCTCGTCGACCGGCTCCAGAAACGGCAATCGATACCGTCGCCTGCGCCCACGCCCGCGACGTCGCGATTCCGCGCCAAATCGCCGTCCCGCCGACGCCGGCGCTGATGCGTGGAGGCCGTGCCGGCAGGCGGTGGGGACCCGTGGCAGCGCTCGCTCTTCTCCTCGCCGGCTGTTCAGATCGAGCCAGCGAGACCCCGGCAGACGAGCAGCAGCTGCGCCCCGATCACGAGCACATCTATCGCTGCGAGGACGGCCAAACCGCGTTCATCGCGTTCGAGAAGGGCGGCCTGCGCATGCGCCTGCGCGTCGCGACCGAGCGCGCCATGGTCGTCCTCACCGCGCGCGCCCAGGGCCGACCCTATCACGGCACGGGCGGGTCCGCGGCGTTGCACGGAAGCGTCCTTCGGCTCGCGCTGCGTGACGGTCCGGCGGTGAACTGCCGGCGCGCCTGATGGTCGGGGCAACTCACACCAGGTCCGCTCGCAAAAAGCGCAAGACGATCAGGGTGCAGACCCCACCGATGACGAGCCCCCAAGCGGTCGGGCGTCGGATCGCCCGCGTCGCATCCGCCGCCGGCGCGGCCGCCGAGCCACCCAACCCGCGCCACTTGCCCCCGTTCGTCCGCCAGACCGCGAAGCCGATCCGATAGACCCGTCCCGCAGCACGGCACCAGGCGAGCGCTCGACGCGGAGTCATCAAGCCGGCGCGACGTGCTTCGCGAGCCGAGGTCAAGATCGCGCGCGCGAAGAAGAGCCAGCCGCCCGCCGGAACGAGCCGGTGGTAGATGCTGACCGCGCGCACGACCGACATCGCCTCCGAGCCAGGTCCGCTCAGCGGTGGAGATGATCGCCGGCGTCGCACGCGGCGGCGGAGCGCTCGGTCTGGACGGTGCTGTGCTCGATGTCGAACTTGTCCCGGAGCAGCATTTGCACCGCCGCGCGCGTGTCATCGACGGGGGCACCCTCCGCCAGCACCACGTGAACCGTGCAGCTCACCTCCTCGTTGCTCATCGACCAGATGTGCAGGTCGTGGAGATTCGCGACTCCGGGCACGGCCCCGATCGAACGGCGGACCTCGCCCAGATCGAGGCCGCTCGGCACGCCTTCGAGGAGGACGTTGGTAGTATCGCGGAGCAGGATCCAGGTGCGCGGCAGGACCCACAGGCCGATCGCGACTGCAACGATCGGATCGATCCAGGTGAAGCCGGTGAAGCGGATCGCGAGGGCGCCGAGGATGACCCCGACCGAGCCGATCATGTCCGCCCATACTTCGAGATAGGCGCCCTTGACGTTGAAGCTCGCGTCCTTGCCGGCGGTCAGCAGCCGCATCGAGACGAGGTTCACGACGAGCCCGATCGCGGCGACGATCATCATGCCCCAGGACTGGACTTCCTGCGGCTCGTTGAAGCGCTTGATCGCCTCCACGAAGACGTAGATCGCGATGCCGAACAGCAGCACCGCATTGAAAGCGGCGGCGAGGATCTCGAAGCGGCGGTAGCCGAACGTCCGCTTGTCGTCCGCCGCCTTCGCGCCGAGCTTGATCGCCAGCAGCGCGATGACGAGCGCCGCGACATCGGTCAGCATGTGGGCGGCGTCGGACAGCAGCGCGAGGCTGTTGAAGACGAACCCGCCGATCACCTCGGCGACGAGGTAGGTGGCGGTGAGCGCCAGCGCCCAGCCGAGCATCTTCGCGTTCGCGCCGGCGGTATGGTCGTGCGCGTGCCCGCCTTCCGCACGTCCGTGATTCTCTGCCATCAGTCTTTCCTCCAATTCTCGTGTGTCGCGCGCGGGCGCGGCGCCCGGTGCCGGGTCACCCCAGCAGCTCCTCGATCAGCAGCAGCGCCAGGAAGCCGGCGAAGAACATCGCGCTGATGAGGGGCGTGTCCGGCTTCTCGTGGGCCTCGACGAGCAGCTCCTCGGTGACGAGATAGAGGAGCGCCATCAGCCCGAAGCTCAGGAATCCCGACACGACCACCGGCGAGAATGTCGCGACGGGCAATGCCGCCAGCGCCCCCACGGGCAGCAGGAGCGCGAGCCCGGCTACCGCGGCGACCACCTTCAAGCGGCTCTTCATCGTCTCGCCAAGCTCGGTCGCGAGCGTCACGCCGAGGAACAGCACTTCCAGCGTCAGCGCGATCGTCAGGAGCACGCCGGCCTTCGCACCGGCGGCGAAGGCGAGGCCCAGCACCAGCCCGTCGACGAATATGTCGATGCCGATCGCGCCGAGCAGCGCGAGCGGCCCGGCCGCCCTCCCCTCGAGGCTCTTCAGGCCGAGCATGACAGCCACGCCCAACGCCCCACCGAGCAGCGTCGCCGTGGGGCTCGCCTGGTGCATGACCTGCGGCAGGATTTCGGCCGCCGCCGCGGCGAAGACGACGCCGGCGGCCAGATGCTGCATGGCGGCGACGAAGCTCTCGCCGGGCTTGCGGATGGCTGCCGCCGCCGCGCCGAGGATGACGGCGAACACGGGTATGACGGTGTAGGTCAGCGCCAGCATGACAGGTTTCCGATCGTCAGATGCTCCTGCAAGCCGAAGCGACCGATCGGCTCGACATGGACCGCGGTGCCATCGATGCTGGCGTCGAGCCGCTCGCCGGATCGCCGTGGGCCGGTCAGGGCGCCGCTCGGACCGTCGGCCCGCACGAGGAACAGGTGGCTGCCGCTGCCCCGCAGCGTCGCCTGCGTCCGATCGTCGCAGCGGAACACCCGCTCGACCACCGGTGCGGCACGATCAGGATGCCGCTCCGCGACCTTGTGGTGACAGCCGGCGATTAGCAGGCTCGCCGGGACGGCCAGCACCAGCAATCGCGCCATCGCGTTCGCAGCGGATCCCCACCCTACCACAACACCCCCTCGACGGGCTTGAGCGGCGGTGGGGCGTCGCGCCCGAGCGACTGCAGCAGGTCGATCTCGATCGTCCGGCACATGGCGGTCAGCGGCACGTCGTGCACCGAGTTGGCGAACGGATCGGTGAGATCCTCGCCGATGCTGAGCACCGCCAGGAAGACCAGGCCGATCAGGGTCGAGCCGACGGGCGTGGCGATGCCGAGATTCTCGACCAGCGCGATCGGCACCAGCACGCAGAAGACGCGCGTGAAGAAGTTCGGGAAGAACCGGAAGCCGTTGGGCAGCGGCGTGTTCTTGATCCGCTCCATGCCGCCCTGCGCGTTGGCGATGTCGGTGAGCGTCTGCTCGACGATCGACTGCTGGATCGGATTGATCCGGCCCGCCTCGAGTTCATCCGCGGCGGCCGCGGAAATGCTTTCGAGCATCGCATTCGCCGGCCCGCGGCGTGTGGCGGCCCGCGCTGCAAGTTCGTCGCCGGCGAGCCGCCCGATCTCACCTACCGGATCCTCGCCGCGCAGCTGGCAGCGCATCGCCTGGACGAAGGCGATCTGACGCAGCACGACCGCCTCGCGAAATGCGAGAGCCTCGGCGGTGCCGCTTCGGGTCAGGCTCAGCGCCAGCCGCGCGAGCGAGCGCGAGGCGTTGATCATCGCACCCCAAAGCGTCCGCGCCTCCCACCACCGCGCATAGGCGGCGTTCGTCCTGAAGCCGAGGAACAGGGCGAGCGCGGTGCCGAACAGCGTCATCGGCAGCGGCGGTTCGCGGAACGTCGTAAGCAGATGGAAGGCGGTGACGGCGACGTCCCAGACGAACAGCACCGCCAGCGGCTTCCACACCTCGATGATGATCTGCCGCAGCCGCGGCGATGCGCCGACGATCATCGGCGGGTGATCCGTCCGGCCATCACCCGCGCCCCTGTCGCCGGCAGATCCGCTTGCCGAGCTCGGGACCGTCGGTCTCGAGCTGCGTCCCGCGCAGGACGACGCCGCCCGCGTCGCCCACATATTGCAGACCCTGGAGAGGCGCGGTGAAGCGCTTTGGCCTGCCGCCCTCGCCGACGCGGAGATCGAGCTGGAGGCCCTTGTCCGCGAAATCGACGAGCAGCGTGGACCCGTCGTCGCAGCGGTAGACGTGACGCCCGAGCCGGCCGGAGGGAACGCCGCTGTCGGCGCTGTGAATCTCCTGGTCGGTCGGCGGCGGGGCGGGCGTCTTTTCCGAGCAGGCCGATAGTGCCGCGACCGGCACCAGACCTACGACAAGACCGATGGTCGATCGCTTCATCGCGTCTTTCCCTTACGGCGCGTCGGACGGGCGGCGCGCTGGGCCCGCGCGGGGGCGCGCACGATCCGCCAGCGCAGGTATTTCTCGAGGCGTTCGTCGCTCTCCAGCATCAGCTTGTGCATCCGCTTGAGGATCATCGGCCCGAGCAGGCGGCCCAGCAGCCCGCGCGCGGAAATCGAATGCATCATCGAGGTGCCGCCGTCGTCGCCGCTGAGCTCGAACAGCTCGGTGAATACGTAGACGCCGGGAAGACCGCACGACCAGGCGAAGATCTCCGGCTTCTCGAACCGGTCGATCGTCGCCGCCATCCTTACCGGCCGGGCCAATCCCTTGACCGCCCAGCCGCAGTGCGCCGGCCCCGCGCGCGCGGTGTCGTCGAGGTCGACGAGCGGACCCCAGGCGTCGCGCTGCGCCCGGTCGGTCAACGCGGTCCACACCCGGACCGGCGCGCCCTGCAGCACCACGGTGTTGACGAATTCGGGCATCACCGACCCCGCGCGATCATGGACCCGGCTCGCCGGGCGTGCGGCGCCCGCGCGGCACGCCGGGGCGCCATGGCCGCAGCGACGACGGCAGCTGGAGACCGAGTTGGGCCGCTCGCCCGCGGACGGCATCGACCGTCCGCCCGATCTCCCGCGCGATGTCGGCGATCTTCTGGCGCCGGCCAATCCGCGCGCGCAGGTCCGCGTCGTCCTCCTCGCGCCATCTGCGCCGCGACGATGGGGGCCGCTCCACAGCCGATCCTCCTCATACGACCTGATCGGATTCGAGCGTGCACGGCGTGCCGGCGTCGGTCTCGACCTGGATCGTGGCGTGGTCGATCCCGAACCGCTCCGCGAGGTCGGCGGCGACCGCGGCGGTGAAGGCGTCCCCGGGATACCCGTCCGGCACGAGGAGGTGGACGGTCAGCGCGGTCTCGGTCGTGCTCATCGGCCAGACGTGCAGGTCGTGGATGCGGGCGACGCCGTCGCGAGCGCGGAGGAAGGCGGCGATTTCGTCGGGATCGATGCCCGGCGGCGCCGCCTGCAGGCTCATGTTCACCGAATCGCGCAGCAGCCCCCAGGTCCCGATCGCGACCACCGCCACGATCAGGAGGCTGACCACGGGATCGATCCAGGTCAGCCCCGTCTTCAGGATGACGAAGCCCGCCACCACCACGCCGGCTGACACCGCGGCGTCCGCCGCCATGTGCAGGAAGGCGCCACGGATGTTGAGATCGCCCTTCCGGCCGCTCGCGAACAGCATCGCGGTGATGCCGTTGACGACGATGCCGATCGCCGCGACGATCATCACCGTCCCGCCGGCGACGGGCTCGGGGTCGGCGAACCGGCCGATCGCCTCGACCGCGATCGCGGTTATCGCGATCAGCAGCAGGAGCGCGTTGAGGAAGGCGGCCAGGATCGAGGAGCTGCGGAAGCCGTAGGTGTAGCGGCCCTGCGGGCGACGCCGCCCGAGCGTGGCCGCCCCCCAGGCGATGAGCAGCCCGAGCACGTCGCTGAGATTGTGTCCGGCGTCGGCGAGGAGCGCCATCGACCCCGCCGCGACGCCGTAGATCGCCTCGACCACCACGAAGGTGACGTTGAGGGCGGTGCCGATCGCGAAGGCCTTGCCGAAGGTCGCCGGGGCATGGCTGTGGCCATGTCCAGCGTGGTCGTGACCATGCCCATGCCCGTCTTCCCGGTGGTGGTCGTGACCGTGCGCGTGCTCTGCCATTACCCGTCTGCCTCAGAGGTTGGGTCGGGTGCCGCGGACGGCCGCCGACCGGCCGGCTCCGTCGTCTCCGAGCGGAGTTCGTCGGCCCGCGCCGCGTATTGCTGCGCGATCGCGCGATGTGCGTTGGCGGCCGCGAGGGTCTCCGCATGTTCGGCGGTCTCCCGTTCCTGCGCGGCGCGGCGCCGCCAATAAGCGGCATCAGTCTCGCCGAAGCTGTCGTCGTTCGCCGGCTCGTCTTTCATCGACTGCGATCCCTGGAAGTTGCTGTCTCGAAACGGGGTGACGGTGGCCCGGCCGAGGCGGTCGGCCTCGTCGCCGCGGGCGCGGTGTGCCGACGCATCCGGTCGACGGTGCCCGATGGGATGCTCTGCGGCGCCGCGGAACGGCCCGGTGCTCATGACCGCGCCCTCCCGCCGGGCGGTCCCGCGCCATCGTGGCGGTGCAGCAGCCGTTTCAGCAGCGGTGTCCGGCGCGCGAGCGGCTCGAACATCTCGGCCGGCCCCTCGGGATCGAGGAGCTTCGTGTCGGCGAGCCAGCGCTGTACCGCCGGCAGCTCGCCATGCTCGAAAGGCTGCAATCCACGTCCGCGGCTGGACAGACCGGCGATGGTCACGATCAGTGAGCCCGTCGTCGAGAGGATCGCCTCGACGGTGGCAGGATCGCTTCCCAGATGCTCCGCGAGCAGCGCGTTGCGGATCCGTCGGATCGACGACGCACCCGCAGGATCGTCGCCCGCTGGATCGAGCGTGACGTCGCATTCGGTGTCGAGCCGGAGCGAGCGATTGTTGAAGTTGGACGAGCTCACCCGAAGGATTTCGTCGTCAATCACCATGACCTTGGCATGGACGTAGATCGGTCGGCCCGCTGCCGTCACCGGATGGTAGATGCGGAAACGATTGTGAAGGTCGCACTCGCGCAGCGCCGCGACGAGCCGTGCCCGCGCCGAATCCATCGCGATCGGCTCGAGCCAGCCGTCCGCCGTGATCGGGTTGACGATGACCACCTCGGGCCCGTCCGCCTCGTGGAGGCGGCGGGCGATCGCCTCGGCGATGCGCCGTGACGCGAAATACTGGCTCTCGGCGTAGATCCACCGCCGCGCCCGCGCGATCAGGGCGACGTACAGCTCCTCGATCTCGTGGACGGCACCGCAATCGCGCATCGCCGGCAGCGTTCGCGAAATGCCGACCTCGACGTCCTGGAAGTCGGGCGCCAGGTCATCGGGCCAGCAGTCGCCGCCGGTCTCGACCGGCTCGAGCTTCCTGCCTCCCGCGGCGCGCCAGCGCTCCCGGCTCATGTCACCGAGTGCGCGGGCGGCGGGACCCTCGAGCGCCATCGCCGCATCGTGCCAGGGGCCGTAAGGCGAGCCGTCCGGATTGCGACGGCGCGGCTCGTGGTCGGCGTGAGCGCGAGAGTCCCAGCGCCGACGGGTCATGTCGATCCCGCCGCAGAAGGCGACGTCGTCGTCGATCACCACCACCTTCTGGTGGTGCGATCCGGCGACGGGATGGTGGCTGTCGAGCTTCAGGTGGATCTGCGGGTCGCGGATCCACCGCAGGACGGTGAGCAGGGTGCCGGCGTGGAACAGCGCCTTCAGCGTACCGGTATCCCAGCGCAGGATATGGACCTGCAGCTCGGGTCGCCGCCGCACGAGCCAGGTGATGAATTCCCCGATCGCCTCCGGCCCGCCGTCCCCTCCCCCACCGGCGAACGCGATCCGGGCGTCGAAGTCCCAGCCGACCAGCACGATGCGGCGCCGCGCCTTCAGCATCGCCGCGCGCAGGTGGGTGAAATAGTCCTCCGCATCGACGATCATCGCCGCGCGCGTCGCCTGCTCGACGCGCCAGAACGCGCCGGGCGTCTCGCGAAAGATGCTCGGCCGCCGCCCATCGTCGTTGGCGGCGGAACGCGGCGCTGCGGTCGGGAGCGTCATTTCGCGGGCCCCTCAGTCGTCGAACAGACCGCCGAGAAAGCCCCGGCGACGATGACCGCCGCCGTGCCGGTCGCCACCGTGCCGGCCGAAGCCGCGATGCTCGTCGTGCTGGCCCCACGGCCCCGCGGGCGCGGCGTCGCGCAGCGACGGATAGCGCGGCGCGTCCGCGCGGGGCGCCGCCGCCTGATAGTCGGCGTTGCGCTCGATCATCTTGTCCAGCTCGCCCCGGTCAAGCCACACGCCGCGGCATGTCGGGCAGTAGTCGATCTCGATGCCCTGCCGCTCGGTGAGCAGCAGATCCACCTTGCAGGGGGGGCACAACATCCCCTGCGGGCGCGGTGCGGGCGTGGCGGTATCGGTCATGGTCGGTCCTTTCTGGTGCCGGCGCGTGGCCGGCAGCGGGTTCGTGCGGGGGTCAGGCGTGCTCGGGCTGGGCCGCACCCGTTTCGATCACTTCGACCCGTTCGAGCGTCATCAGCCCGATGCCGGCGAGGTCGCGCTGGTCCGTCATGAAGGCGCGGAGGCGTTCCTCCTGGTCGACCAGCTCGATGACGACCGAGCGATCGTTCTCGAGGATATGGCGGCGATGCATGTGCGCCGACCGGCCGAAGCCGATCATCGCCTCGATGACCGTCGCCCCGGCGAGCCGCGCGTCGCGCGCGCGCTCGGCGACGATCTCGAAGACCTTGCGATCGCCGCAATAAGCGGTCTCGTCGGTGTAGATGCGCAGCAGCGCGTGCCCGGCCGTCATCGCCGTTCTCCTCTCGTTATCGAATGCTCGAATGGTTGACCGCCTTGCCGAGCAGCCAGACCAGGACGGTCACGACGGCGAAGACGAGCCACGACCAGGAAACCCGATGGTCGAAGACCTGAAAGTCCGAGATCATCAGCGGACCGCCGTCGCCGCTCCCTTCGGCATGGAAGGCGTTGGCGACCAGCAGCGATGCTCCCGTGCCGGCCATCACCGATTTGACGAGTGCCATAGTGTCTCTCCTCCATCGGAACCGAGCGCCGGCGCGGTTGCGGCGGCCGGCTGCAGCGTTTCGGATCGATTGTCGGCTCGGCGGATTCGGCCGAGCCGAAGCTCGACCGGCCCGCCGTCGGCACGCCAGGGGGTATGGCGTGCCGCATCGCCAGGGGGAGCGATGCCGGGCCGTCCGGGAATGGGGTTCGCGCAGCGTCGGCGACGAGGCAGCAGGCGGTCATGCACCGGCCTCCGCCGGCACATCGCCGTCCCGCCGCTCGTCGCGGGCCTGTGCGCCGCCGAAGCGGCCGAGGACCACGGTCGCGATCGCCGGGAGCACCAGGAGCGTCAGGATCGTCGCCGCGATCAGGCCGCCGATGACGGTCGTTGCGAGCGGCTTCTGCACCTCGGCGCCGGTGCCGTGCGCGAGCGCCATCGGCACGAAGCCGATCGCCGGCACGAACCCGGTCATCACGACCGCGCGCATCTTCTCGCGCATGCCCTCGCGGATCGCTTCGGCGAGCGGCAGCCCGTCCTCGCTGCGCCGCCGGATCTCGGTCATCACGACCAGCCCGTTGAGCACCGCGACGCCCGCGAGGCAGATGAACCCCACCGCCGCCGATACCGAGAAGTTGATGCCGGTGAGCGCCAGCGTGAAGACGCCGCCGGCAAGGCCGAGCGGCACCGCCAGGAACACCGCCGCCGCTCGCCCGAACCCGCCGAGCGCCAGATAGAGCAGCCCGAAGATCGCGAGGAAGCAAAGCGGCACCACGATCGACAGACGCGACGTCGCCGCGGCGAGGCTTTCGAACTGCCCGCCCCATTCGAGGTAATAGCCCGCCGGCAGCTTCAGCTGGCCGATCTTGGCCTGCGCCTCCTGGACGAACGACCCGGCGTCCCGACCGGCGAGGTTGACCTGGACGACGACGCGGCGCTTGCCGTTCTCGCGGCTGACCTGGTTCAGGCCTTCCGTCAGCCGGATCTGCGCGACCTGGGCGAGCGGCACCTGCGACCGCGGCCTCCCCTCGACCGCCGGCAAGAGCACCGGCAGCGAGCGGATGTCGTCGAGGTTCGCCCGGGTCGCCTCCGGCACCCGCACGGTGACGTCGAAGCGGCGATCGCCTTCGTAGACGAGCCCGGATTCGCGACCGCCGAGCGCCGCCGCGATCGTGTCCGAGACGTCGCGGACGGTGAGGCCGAGCCGCGCGATCGCGGCGCGATCGAGCTTGATGTCGAGCGTTGGTGCGCCGCCGACCTGGTCGGCCTTGACGCTCGCCGCGCCCGGGATGCCCTGCAGCACCCGCACCATCTCGTTGGCGGTCCGTGACATGAGATCGAGATCGTCGCCGTAGAGCTTGATCGCGACGTCGCCGCGGACACCCGCGATCAGCTCGTTGAAGCGCAGCTGGATCGGCTGGCTGACCTCGTAGAGGTTGCCGAGCTGTCCGCCCGCCGCCTTCTCGATCCGGGCGATGGCGTCGGCCTTGGTCTTGACGCCGTCGGGCCACTCCTCCTGCGGCTTCAGAATGACAAAACCGTCGGAGACGTTGGGCGGCATCGGATCGGTCGCGACCTCGGCGGTGCCGGTCTTCGAGAACATCGTCTCGACCTCGGGCAACTGCTTCACCGCCGCCTCGACCTCGCGCTGCATCGCCAGCGACTGCTCGAGGCTCACCGACGGCACGCGCGTCGATGCGAGCGCCAGGTTCTTCTCGTCGAGCTGCGGGATGAATTCCGAGCCGAGCAGGCCGAACGCCGGGATCGCCGCGAGGAAGAAGGCGAGGCCGCCGAGGATGAACGGCCATGGCTTCGCGATCGCCTTGTCGAGCAGCGGCAGATACCGCTCCTTCGACTTGCGGATGAGCCACACGTCCTTCTCCGCGACCTTGCCGCGGATTAGGATCGCGACGAGCGCCGGGACCAGCGTGATCGCCAGCACGAACGCCGCCACGAGGGCGAGCATGATGGTGATCGCCATCGGCGAGAACGTCTTGCCCTCGACGCCGGTGAACATGAGCAGCGGCGCGAAGGCGAGCAGGATGATCGCCTGACCGAAGACGGTCGGCTTGATCATCTCCTGCGCCGCCCGCATCGTCTCCTCGAGCCGTTCGCGCAGGCTGAGCAGCCTGCCCTCATGCTCCTGCCGATGGGCGAGGCGTGCCAGGCAGTTCTCGATGATGATCACCGCGCCGTCGACGATCAGGCCGAAGTCGAGCGCGCCGAGGCTCATCAGATTGCCGGGCACACCGAAGACATTCATCCCCATCGCCATCATCAGGAACGAGAAGGGGATCACGAGCACCGCGATCAGTGCCGCCCGCCAGTTGCCGAGCAGGAGGAAGAGCGAGACGGCGACGAGGATCGCGCCTTCGGTCAGGTTGCGCTCCACCGTGCCCACGGTCGCGCTCACCAGCTTGGCGCGATCGAGCACGACCTTGACCTGGACGCCGGGCGGCAGCGACTTGGCGATCTGGTCGAGCCGCTTCGATGCGTCTTCGGCAACGATGCGGCTGTTCTCGCCGATCAGCATCAGCACGGTGCCGATGACGGCCTCCTGGCCGTTCAGGCTTCCCGCACCGGTGCGCAGGTCGCCGCCGATCTTCACGTTGGCGATCTGTCCGATCGTGATCGGCACGCCGCCGCGGGTCGCGGCGACGGCGTTCTGGATCTGGTCGACCGTCCGCACGCGGGAGTCGACGCGGACCAGATAGGCCTCGCCGCCCCGGTTGTAATAGTTCGCGCCGACCGCGAGGTTGGCGTTCTCGAGCGCCTGCCCGAGCTCGGCATAGGAAATGCCGAAGCTGGAGAGCTTCACCGGATCGGGTTCGACGACGAACGTCTTCGCGAAGCCGCCGATCGAGTCGACGCCGGCGACGCCCTGCACCGCGCGCAGCTGCGGGCTGACGATCCAGTCCTGGACCGTGCGCAGGTAGCCGGCCTTGGCGACCGGATCGGTGAGCCGCTCACCCTCGGGGGTGAGATAGCTGCCGTCGGGCTGCCAGCCGGGCTGGCCCGCGACCTTGCGGGCGCCCTTGCCGTCCGGGTTGGCGTAGCCGACCGTGTACATGAGGATCTCGCCGAGACCGGTGGTCACCGGTCCGATCTGCGGTTGCACCCCGTCGGGGAGGCGATCGGTCGCCTGGCGCAGCCGCTCGCCGACCTGCTGGCGGGCGAAATAGAGGTCCGTCTTGTCGGTGAAGATCGCCGTGACTTGGCTGAAGCCGTTGCGCGAGATCGAGCGCGTCGTCTCGAGGCCCGGAATGCCGGCCAGCGAGATTTCGACCGGATAGGTGACCAGCTTCTCGATCTCGACCGGCGACAGCCGCGGATCGATCGTGTTGATCTGGACCTGCTTGTTGGTGATGTCGGGGACGGCGTCGATCGGCAGCTTGGTGAGCTGCCAGACGCCGACGCCGGCGACGACGAGAAACAGCGCGAGCACCGCCCAGCGTGCGCGGACGGAGAGCGCCATGAGATTGGCGATCATTGCTTGATATCCAGATTGGGCGTCGCCGCGTCGCTCGTCGCGACGTAGGCGACGGAGACGGCGGCGAGCGTGCGGGTGTCAGCGACCGGGACGGTGGCGTAGAAGTCGGCGAGCCGGGACTTCCCTCCCGACATGCTGCCCCAGTTCGTGTCCACCACGATCGGCGCGCCGCCGTCACGCGGCGTCGCGACGACATGAAGGTGGCCGTGGATCGGGCCGAGCGCCAGCGGCGCGCCGCGGACGACGCCGTGGACGAGCAATCCCTCCTCGACCCGTCGCGTGGCGACGGTCCAGATCGTGAGATCGCGGCCCGACGCGCGGGTGACCGGCAGCCTCACCGGCTCTCCCGGCAGACAGCCCTGCAACAGCCCTAGGACGGGCACCATGGCGAGGAGCGGCCGGGCGGCGACGGCGGTCACTCCTCCTCCCCCGCGCCCTTCCCGAGCTCGGCTTTCAGGAGGAAGGCGTTCTTGGTGGCGATCCGCTGATCGTTCGCCAGCCCCTTCACAATCTCCACGCGGCCGTTGCTGCGCTCGCCGATCGATACGGTCTGGGCGCGGAAGCCGGCCGCGGTGCGCACGAACACCACGTCGCGGCCCTCGAGCGACTGGACCGCGTCCTCGGGAACGACGATCGCGCTGGAGACGGCGCCGCGGCTCGGCAACAGCCGGACGCGGACGGGCAGGCCGGGCTGCAACGCGCCCGGCACGTCGAGCACCGCGGTCGCGGACCGGGTCTCGGTGGCGAGACCCGGCGTCACCGCCCGCACCCTCCCCTCGAGCGCCTTGCCGTCGGGCAGCTCGACGATCGCGCGATCGCCCGGCGCCAGCCGCTGCGCGTCCGTCGCGCCCACCGCGGCCTCGATCTGGATCTTGGTCGGGTCGGCGACGCGGAACAGCTCGGTCTCGGGCTGGACGAAGGCGCCGAGTGACGCAGCCTCGGCGGTCACCCGACCCGAAATCGGACTTGACACGATCACGCCGCGGCCGTCGGCGGTGACCTTGGCGGCACCGGCGGCGACGCTCGCACGGCGCGCCTCGGCGGCGGCTGACGCGGCTTCCGCCTGGGCCTGCTCGAGCTCGACCCGCGCCGACACCTTCTGGCGGTAGAGATAGCTTTCGCGCGCGAGCGCCTTTTGCGCCAGCACCGACTTGGCCACCGCCGCGGTGCGCTCGGCGGCGATCTGCGCGGCGTCGCGGCTCTCGACGACGGCGAGCGTCTCGCCCGCGCGCACCGGATCGCCCAGTCGCTTCATCAGCCGCGTGACCGCGCCCGCGGCGCGCGCGGTGACGATCGCCTCGCCCGACGGCGCGGCATTGACCGTCGCCTGGGCGACGATTTCCGCGCCCAGGCCGCCGGCGCGCACGACATCGGTGGCGATCCCGGCCTGCTCGATCGCCTGCGCCGTCATCGCGACCGTATCGGGCGCCTTCTCCTGCGGCGCGGGCGCTGCGGCGTTGCCGGCCGCAGTCTCGGTCGTCGCGGGGCTGTCGCCGCTGCACTTGGCGACGGAGAAGCCGCCGATGGCGGCAACGAGGGCAATCGCGGCCGCGCCGCCGAGCAGGCGCGGGTTCTGGCGTGCAACATCGATCATTGCGGGGTGTCTCCGAAATTCGTGGGAGCCGGCGTCGTCAGCCGGTCGAGCCGTGCCTGCGCGTCGTGGTACGCGGCGAGCGCATCGACGTAGGACTGACGGGTCTGTGAGAGCGTGCGCTCGGCATCGAGCAGCGCGATCTGGTCGAACTTGCCCTGCGCCCAGCCGATGCGGGCGATGCGCGCCGCCTCCTGCGCGGCGGCGAGCCCGGGACCACCGGCCGCGCGGGCCGTCGCCGCGGCGTTCGCGACCTCGGTCTGGGCGCTGGCGATCGCCTGACGGGTATCGATCACCGCCAGATTGCGCTGCGCGACCGCGACCGTCTGCTCGGAGCGCGACTGCGCGACGAACGCGCTGCCGTTGTTGAACACCGGCAGCGGGATCGAGATGCCGACCACCGCGGCAGTGTCGTTGGTGGCCTGCAGCCGCCGGGCGAAGGTGCTGACGGTCAGATCCGGCACGCGCAGCGAGCGCGCCACGCGCACCTGCGCGTCGGCCGTCCGCACGTCGGCCTGCGCGGCGGCGAGCGTCAGCGTCCCCTCGACCTCGACCGGGCGCGGCGGGCCATAGCCGTCGATTCGATCGAACCAGGCGCGATCGAGCGGCCCGGTCACCGGCGCACCGAGTAACGTGGAAAGGTTGGCACGCGCCGCCGCGGCCTGGCGGGTCGCGCTCTCGGCGGCGATCTGCGCGTTGATGCGCAATACCTCGGCGCGCTGCTGCTCGATCGGGCCGACGTCGCCGACCTGGACCCGGTCACTGGCGATCCGGAACGCGTTTCCGGCGATCGCGGCCTGCTCGCCGAGCACCTCCGACCGCCGCTCGGCGGCGGCTGCCTCGACATAGAGCTGCGTGATCCGCAGGCGCAGGTCGGCGCGCGCGATCTCGGTCTGGATCTGCGCGCGCGTCAGTCGGGCATTCGCGAGCGCGACCCGCGCCGGCCGCTTGCCGCCCAGCTCGAGCGGGAGCGCGACCCCGACCGTCGTCTCGGAGCTTCTCAGCCCCTTGTAGACCCCGGTGCCGGCGATGTTCTCGACCTGCGCCTGCAGCTCCGGATTGGGACGCAGCCCCGCCACCCGCCGCGCCGCGGTCGCGGCATCGACGCTGGCGGTCGCCGCCGCCACCGAGGGCAGACCGACCGGACCGCTGACGCCGGACTGCAGACTGCCGCTCGGCGCACCGGCAGGAGCACGGTCGGCGGCAGGCAGCGCGGCCGACCCGACCCCGCCTGCCCTGAGCGCGCTCTCGAGAGAGAACGTGTCGAGCGATTGCGGCGCCGTCGCCGCCGGAAGCCCGGGCGGCGGCGCCGTTTGCGCCGCGGCCCCAGCGGCCAGCGACGCCGCGGCCAGCACGGCCGCGATGATACGATGCATTATGGACAACTCCTGACGAACCGGGGTCGCCCCGCGCGGCATGGGCCGGCGGGGTCAGCGGGTCGTCAGGCTTGCGGTGGCCTCAGCGCCGGATCGGCGGTCGCGCGCGGCAGCATGCCCCGGACCGTGGACGACGGGATCGCGCGGAGATCCGCCGTCCACGCCGTCGAGGCGATCTTGATGGGAGCTGCGGCATGATCGCCGTGGCAGCCGCCGTGATGATGGGGGTAGCCCTTGTCCCCGTCCGCGGGGACCTGGTCGGCATCGCCCGGGCTGTGGCCCTCAGCGAACTGCTCGGCGATCGGGGCCTGCGCGGACACGCTGACGTCCGGACGCTCCAGCGCGTGCGCCATCGCCGTCGACCCGAGGCCGACGACGAGCGTCAGGCAGGCAAGGATGTTCAGCAGCAACCGCACGGACACGGCCCTAGCAGTAGCATGTCGCACGCGATAGTCCCGACGACGGCAAGATGCGCACGCGCAGCGGCAAGTTGTCGGCGAGATGATACATTGTCTCCGATGACCATCACGCGTGCGAACATTATCGCAGCACCTCGGGCGGTAATGGACGCGCCGACCGCCAGGCGGGGATAGCCTCGCCAAGCACGCGCCATGCCGAGCGCAGGAAGATGAGAGCGATGATCGCGGCGACCGCCACGTCGGGCCACGCCGCGCCCGTCACGCCGACCAGCCCGGCGGCGGCAAGGACGCCGACGTTCGACGCGACATCGTTGCGCGAGCATTCGAAGGTGCTCGACATGTTCACGTTCGCCGACCGGAAGCGCCAAAGCAAGGCGAGGCAGGTCAGGTTGGCCGCGAGCGCGGCGCTGCCGAAGGCGAGCATCAGCGTCGACGACGGCGCGACGCCGTTGATCAGCTTGTCGGCGATCTCGGCGAGGACCGCCACGCCGAACGCGAGGATGATGCCGCCCTTCACGATCGCCGCGCCGGCCTCCCATCGCGGGCCGCGGCTCAGCGCATAGAGGCTCAGGGCATAGACGACCGCGTCGCCCAGCATGTCGACCGAATCGGCCATCAGTGCGGACGAGCGCGCGAACAGGCCACCGCCGAACTCGACGGCGAACATGACGAAATTGATCGCCATGACGACGATGAGCACGCGCCGCTGGTCGGCTTTTCGGCCAAGTTCGGCGATCGTATCGCCTTTCCTGGAGCAGCAATCGTCCGCCATCACCATCTCGATTCGCGTGTCGGACCCCCTATATGAACCCTCATCCCACTAGAGGGTCAAGCGGTGATTGCATGAGAATCGGTGAGATCGCGAAGCAGACCGGGCTGAAGGTCGAGACCGTCCGGTTCTACGAGGCGGAAGGCCTCATCACCGCGCCGACGCGCACGGGCGGCAATTACCGCGTCTATGAGCGCGCGCATCTCGATCGGCTCTCCTTCGTCAAGCGCGCGCGCGATCTCGGCTTCACGCTCGACCAGGTGCGCGAACTGCTCCGGTTGGCCGACGATCCCGACGGGACGTGCGAGGACGTCGATGCGATGGCGACGAGCCAGGTGGCGGAGATCGACCGCAAGCTCGCCGACCTCAAGGCGCTGCGCGGCGAACTGGTACGGCGCCTCGACAGCTGCGTTCGCGGGCCGATCGCGGATTGCCGGATCATCGACGCGCTCGCGCCGCGAGCCGGTTGAGCGATGTCCGATCGGCCGGCACCCCCCTCCCCTTCGCTGGCCGACCGGCTCGAGGCGATCGCGCGCGAGCAGCGCGAGTTTCTCCGCGATGGCCAGGCGGCGCTCGCCGCGTTCGGCGCCGTCTCGCAGATCGACATGCTGCTGCTGGCCGCCGCCAAGCGCTCGGTCGCGCTCGCCGAAGGCTTTCCCGCGATGATCCGGGCGCGAAACTTCCATGCCGCCGCGCCGATGATCCGCATGCAGCTCGACACCGCGCTCCGGGTCGCGGCGCTCCGCTTCGTCTCCGACCCCCATGCCTATGCCGAAGCCGTGATGGGCGGCGCCGAGGTCTTCCGGCTGAAGGACGACACGGGCGCCCGTCTCAACGATCACCGCTTGCTCGAACGGCTCGCCGAGACCTTCCCGTGGATCCAGGGTGTCTACCGCGACGCGAGCGCCTTCGTTCACCTGAGCGCACGGCATCTCTGGACGAGCATCGCCACCACCGACGAGGACAGCCGCACCGTGCGGTTCGTGCTCGGCCCGGAGGATCCGCCGCGGGTGTCGGACGGCCATTACATCGAAGCGGTCGACGCCTTCTACCGCTGTCTCCTCCTAGCGAAGGGGCTCGTGCTAGGCGGTCTCCATCGGGGGAGCGCAGCGGACGCTGCCTAGCGGATCCGATGCCTTCGCCCGCGCCTCAGCGCCGCAGGGATTTCGCGGTGGCATCGAGATAGGTGATCGATGCTCCGTCCGGGCTCCCGCCGAGCGGGATACCCGCGATCAGGCACGCCTGGCCCGGCTCGACTTCCTCGCCCGGCGCGAGCGGTCGCTCCTCCAAGGTCGTGTCGATCGCCTGCTGCAGCCGCGCCGCGCCGTGCGTCTGGCCTTCCCTGTCGAGCAGGGACCGCGCCATCCGCATCAGGCCGACCGCCACGGCGATTTCACGGTTGGACTGTTCCATCCTTGCCTCCCTCCGGAAGCCGGCGGCATGCCCGCCGGGGCATGCCGTCGCTTCGAACCGGGTGCTGAAAACCTAGAGCAAGCTAGGCGCGAACGCCTTTAGCCGGGCGGCCTGGACATACGCGTCCGCCACCCGGTTTACCGAACCGGCTCTTGCTCTTCGGGCTTTTCAGGACCCGCCCGCGTCTCCGCGAGTAGGTTAAGCCTACCGGCGCGTGCCCGATTTGGAAAGCCGCGCCGGCGATCGCCGCGGGGTCAGCTCCAATGCTCGTCGAGGACCTTCGCGAACGCCGCCTCGATCTCGCTGCGCGATGCGCCCGAGCGCGGCAGCAGCGTCAGGGTCACGCCCTTCCGCTCCGCGGCGTCGACCCGCAGCATCGGCTTGCCCCCCGCACTCTCGAACACCGGGGTTCCTGACCTCCTGGGGGCGGCGGCGCTGCTCGGCCGTCCTGACTTCCTGGGGGCTTCCGCTGCCGCCGTCAGCGCACGGACGACGTCGGCGGGGGCCAACGCCCCCCCTGCCCCACTCTCGCGCGTCGCCTTCATGTCCCGCGCGGTCGCCTCGACCCGCGCGGCGCGATCCGCGGGCTTCATGAGCGGCTTGAGCTGGGTGACGTGCTTGATGCCGAGGTCGTGCGGGCTCGCGAACGCGCCGAGGATTGCCGCCGGCAGGCGGGCGAGATCGAGGTAGCGGCTGAGCCAGCTCGGCGTCACCTTCATCCGCTCGGCCATCGCAGTCTGCTTGCCGTCGTAATAGGCGTCGAGCGCGCGCAGATAATCGCGAGCGCGCTCATAGTCCGAAATGTCCTCGCGCGCCCGATTCTCGATATCGGAGAGCCGAAACGCCTCCTCGTCGGTCAGGTCGCGCACCTCGACGAGAAAGCGAAATTCGGGATAGTTGTGGCTGCGCAGCCAGCTGATCGACCAGTGCCGCCGTGCGCCCGAGATGACCTCGTAATCGTGATCGGGATCGTCCCGCACGCGCCGGACGAGCGCCGGCACTTCCTGGCGACCCTGGGCCTTCAGGCTCTCGATCAGGTCGTGGCAGCGCGCTTCCGAGAGGTCCGCATATTCGCGGTTGTGGCCGTGCCACATCCGGCAGCGCGCCGGATCGACCAGCTCGATCGCGCGATTGACGAGGCTGCCGCTCGCGAGCTCCGCGAGCCGATTGCCGCGGCCCGCCAGCACGCCCATGCCGAGCCGCGACGGCCGCGCAACAGGCTCCGCCGGCGCGTCGATCGCGCCGACCAGGCCGGCGGCGAAGTCACGGTTTTTCATAGACACAGCACCCCCTTCCCGGCGAAATTGCACCGGTGCAATTTTCGCGCGCTCATGCCAATCCCTCACGCCGAAGCCGCGCGGCATGGCTCGGCCACATCGCGCGGATATCGACCTCGATCTCGGAGTTCACGCCGTCGAGGTAATTCAGGCATCGATCGCGCACCGACTTGCTCGTGGTCGGCCCGTCGAGCTCGTAGACGGTCATCAGCCGCGCCGACGCATTGTCGATCTCGGCCGAGTCCTTGAGCGGTGTCCGAACGAGCGCGTGGCCGTAGAGCTGGCTCATGAGGCCGAGCAGTTCGCGCTGCATCGACTTGTTCTCGTCGACCTTGGACGCCACGAACTTCAGGAAGCTGAGCTCCGTCGCCATGCCATGTTCCTGGAGGACGCTCATCGTCTCGTCGAGCATCGCCAGGAACGCCGCGGTCGACGCAAAGTCCATCACGGTCGGGGGCACCGGCACGATGAGCGCGTTGGCGGCGCGTAGCACCGAGAGCGAGATTGCCCCGAGCGCGGGGGGCGGATCGATCACCACCACGTCGTACCGATCGGCGACCGACGCGATCCCGTGCTGGAGCCGGTCGAGCAGCGCCCCCTGCCCTCGCGCCATGCGCGCGGCGAGCTCATACTCGGACTGGAACAGTCGCAGGTTCGCCGGGATGAGGTCGAGGCCATCGAAGTGCGTCGACCGGATCGCATAGTCGAGGCTGGTCAGTTCGTCCTGACGGAGGAACGGATACAGCGTCTGCTCTTCGTCGAGATCGAGGTCGGGCACATAGCCGAACAGCGTCGACGCCGACGCCTGACTGTCGCAATCGATCAGCAGGACGCGATAGCCCCTCATCGCGAGATATTGCGCGAGATGGACCGACAGCGTCGACTTGCCGACCCCGCCCTTGAAGTTCTGCACCGCGACGATCGCGCACGGGTCGGCGGCGTCGCGCCATGGCCGGGTGCCGAAAACCCCACGCATGTCGTTGACCTGCGCCAGCGTATACCCGACGCGGCGGTTGGTGTCGGTCCGCCCCGGCTCGGGCAACCGCCCGTCCTTCTCCGCCTCGCGGATCGCTGCGGGCGTGCGCCCGACCAGATCCGCCGCGCGACCGATGGTGAAGGTCGGTTCGCGCCGCTCCGATGCCCGGCGGCTCTGCGCCCCGTCGCGAAGTTTCTCCAGAATGCTCGAGCAGCGCTCAGCGAGGGCCGCGACCCTTGCCTGATCCGCCTGCCCTGCCCGCACGAGCGCGGTCGCCATTCCCCTACCTTTCGCTATTCGACGGAGGGATGACCGATTTGCGGTTTATCGTCAACCTGACGCTCTCAAGTGCAAACCGTGGCCCGCCCGCTTAGAGAGCGCAAACGACGGGGTGCAAGCTGACCGCTTGGGGGCGAAAACGGAAAATTGCACCGGTGCAATTTCTACTGCGGGCGACCTTTCCGAGTGACGTAGCTTTCGCAGAAGCCCTGCCAGGAGCGCTGCAGTTTGACCCCGCTCAGTCGCGCGATCCGCTCGCCCATATGCGCTCGATAGGCCTGCGCGATCAGGTCGACGTCCCACCCGCCACCATAGGCCCGACCGATCGCCAGGAACTCGGCGCCGTCCGCATATCGTAGCGAACCGCCCGGGAAGGCCGCGAATTTCGGCTTGGCCCCGGGTTCCGCCGCGGGCGGCGTGATCGCGGGCACGGCCGGCGCTGCCGCCAGACGCGGCGATGGGGCGGGGAGGGGAGGGGACCGCTCGGCCGCACCGATCGCGACCGCGCCCTCGACCAGCGTCTCGACCGTCCCGTCGCGTCGCGCACGCCGTCCGCCGGAATGCCGCGACAGTTCATCGACCGTACCGAGCTGCGCCGGCGCATCCTTCGGCTCGAACCGAAACTCGAGCTCGACGACGGTGCGCCCGGCGCGGGTCTCGGACCATTCGACCCGGAAATGGGCAAGCTGGTCGATCTCGGCCTTGGCGGTCTGGAGAACCTTGCGTCGCAGCTGCGCGAAATCCTTGTAGACATCGGGCGGGATGCCGAGCGCCGCACGCAGCCCCGCCATGTCCGTCCGCCAGACCGGTTGTCGCCGGTGGATGCGGAGCGCGCCGACCTCGTAGAGCTTGAGCGCATAGCTCGATCGAAAACCCAGTACCGCCTGGCGGTTGAGCACCGCGTAGGTCTCCGATTCCTGGATGAGCTTGCGCGCATCCGGCGTGAATTCCCATTCGATCCAGCCGGCCTCGACGCCGCCGTCCTCGTCGGTCTCCTCACGCGACATCTGGATGAGCGAGAAGCGGCGGGTCGCCTTCTTGCCGCGCCAGCTGCGATCATCCTCGGCGAACAGCGTGCGGTGAAGCTCTTCGAGCATGTCGGAGATGCGCTCGTTGCCCTTGTGGCCGCGACGGATGTCGGCCTTACGGAGGCGGTGCGGCATGTCGCGCCACGCGTCGCCGCCGGCGGTCAGGATCATCAGCGCAAGCAGGCGGGACGCGGTCAGGCTGAGCGAGTTGCCCCGGACGAACCGCACCTCGACGAGCTTGCCGGGCTTCGCGAAGTCGTCGGACCGTTTGGCGGAAAGCGCCGCCGCGACCCGCATCGCCCTCCCGACTTCCGGCTGGCGTTCCTCATCGTCCACGATAATCTCTTCGGCAGTGGCCATGGCCGAATCGCTCCCACGGTCGGCTTGCCTGTCCTGTCCGCCGTCGTCAAGGCAGGACAGGATGAAAATGG
Source organism: Sphingomonas sp. MA1305 (assembly GCF_016107325.1). GTDB lineage: Bacteria > Pseudomonadota > Alphaproteobacteria > Sphingomonadales > Sphingomonadaceae > Sphingomonas. Next base: position 165,094 of record NZ_RCVT01000005.1, on the reverse strand, counting down.
TGTCGGCTCGCCGTTCCGTTATCGGCTGTTCAGGCGAGTCCAGCCCCCACGAGGTCAGGTTACCCCGACAGGTCAGGATAGGGCCCCCGCCCGGTCAGGTCTCAGCCCCCGGAAGGTCAGGCAAACACCCCCAGGAGGACAGGATGACACGTCGCGAATCGCGGAGTTCCGCGGGTTTCGGCGTCCCGAATCAGAATCTCTAGAATCCTGAATCGCTTCCGCTGCTGGCGCAGCGGCGGTTGATGAGATTTTTTGAGAGAAGAGAGGGGGGGATCGGGCATGACTGGAGACCGATCATGCCGCTTACCGCCCTCCGTCCGACACAAGCACTCATCGACCTCGTCGCCACCCTCGGTGGCCGCTGGCACGGCTACACCGCGATGTGCCGATGTCCCGCCCACGCCGATCGCACCCCCAGTCTCTCGCTGCGGCAGGGGGAGCGTGCCATCCTCGCGACCTGCTTTGCCGGTTGCGATCCCGCCGACATCCTCCGCGAGCTGCGCCTCGTGCGGCCCGATCGCCATTACCCGCCACCGTCCGAGGTTCGGGCCGGCACCGCAAACATCGCGCGCCTCTGGGAGCGCAGCGTCGATACCGATCGCAGTCCGCTCGCTCGCCGCTATCTGTCGGGCAGACGGATCGACCCGCCGGGCGCCGACGTCCGCTTCCTCGCCCGCTGCCCGTTCGGACCGCGCCCGGCAACGCTGTTCGAGCCGGCCCTGCTGGTCGCCGTGCGGGAGCATAGCCGGTTGGTCGCGATCCAGCGCATCTTCCTGGACCCGGTCACCGGTAACCGAACCCGCAAGGTGATGCTCGGCCGTCCCGGCAGCGGCGCCTGGCAAGGCCAGCCGGCAGGCGAGGTGCTGGCGATCGCCGAGGGCTTCGAAACCGCGGCCGCCTACACCCGGCTCAACGCCACGCCCTGCTGGGCGGCGCTCGGCGCTCGGCGCCTCGACCTGCTCGCGATTCCCGGCAGCGTTCGCGAACTCATCATCGTGCGCGACGAGGACCCCGAGGGCCGCCGGGCGGCGGACCGAGCCGAACACCGTTACGCGACGGCCGACCGGCGTGTCCGCCAGCACGGTCCGGCCGATCCGTTCGAGGACTGGTCCGAGGTGCTCGTCGCCCGCGATTAGAGAGGAGGGGGGAGCGGGGGAGGGTGATGCTGCCAGGGGGCGGCGTCGCCCGGAGAACCTCGATGTCCCATCTTTCCGACGCACCGCTGCGTGCCGACCGCCGTGCCGCCGACCTGCTGCAGCCATTGCTCGCCGGCAAAGACGCGATCGCCCGCAACGACCTCAACGCGGCGATGATCAGGGCCTATGGCGGCAGCGACGCCGATGGGTGCTGGACCCAGCGCGACAGCTTCGAGGTGCTCGAGCTGGCGACCGCGCTCCATTTGCGCACGCGCCCCTATCCGCTGTCCGCGCTCGGCGACGTCGGCCATGCCGCCGCGCTGCTCGCGCGCTTTCCCACCCAGACGGTTCGCGGCGAAGACCAGCTCGACTGGCAGCAATTCTCGACCCCGATCGATCTCGCGGCGCTCGCGGTCCTGCTCGCCGCGATCGGACCGGACGACGTGGTGCTCGAACCGTCGGCAGGCAACGGCCTGCTCGTCGCCCAGGCGCCGGCCGGCGCCGAGCTTCACCTCAACGAGATCGAACCCGGCCGTCGCGCACGACTGACCTCGGCGTTCGCCGACGCCCGTATCAGCGGTCACGACGGCGCGATGCTGGGCAGCCTGCATGCCGACCTGCGCCGCCCGACCGTGGTCCTCATGAACCCGCCGTTCTCGCGTTCGCTCGGGCGCGGCGCGGACCCCTTCGCGGCGATCCGCCACGTCGAGAGCGCGCTGCGCCGCCTGCTGCCCGGCGGGCGAGTGGTGGCGATCCTGCCCGACTGGTTCGCTCCATCCGCGCGGATGCGCGATGTCTTCGAGCATCTCCTGGCGGGGCTGAGCGTGCGCACGTTCGCCCGCCTCGAGCGCGCCTACGCCAAGCATGGCACGAGTGTCGCGGTGAGGCTGCTGGTCGCGGACAAGATCGCCGGCGGAGGGCGTCCGGGCCTGATCCAGCGCAAGACGGTCGCCGAGCTCCTCAATGCGATCGCTATCGCCCCGCGCTGTCCGGTCACCAGCGCGCCGGCTGTGCGAGCGACATCGCCGGCGCGGTCGGTCGGGTTGCTGAGCGCGGTCAGGCAGGCTTCGGCGCGAGCCCGACCGTTCTTCGCGCCCGCGCGCAACGACGTGCTGCCCGTCGCCTATGCGACATTGGAGGTGCCCGCCGCCCAGCTCGAGCAGGTTGGCGTCTATCTTCCCTACCGGCCGAGCAGAATCGCTTTCGAGGCGGCAGGCGAGCATCCGACCGCGCTCGTCGAATCGGTGGCGATGGGATCGATCCCGGCTCCGGTGCCCGCCTATATTCCTCGTCTCCCCGAGCGGACGGTCAGTGAACGGCTGCTCTCGACGTCGCAGCTCGAAACCGTCGTCTATGCGGGCCACGCCTGGGCGCAGACCTTGCCCGGTCGCTTCCGCCCGGCCGCCGAAGGTGTCGGGCTCGACCTCGCCGGCGACGGCAAGGCGTATCGCCAGGGGTTCATGCTCGGCGACGGGACCGGGGCAGGGAAGGGGCGGCAGGTGGCGGCCTGTGTTCTCGACAATTGGCTGCAGGGGCGTCGCCGCCATATCTGGGTGACCAAGAACGAGCCGCTGCTCGAAGACGCGCGCCGCGACTGGACGGCGCTCGGCGGCTTGTCCGCCGACATCCAGCCGCTCTCGAACTGGAAGATCGACGAACCCATCTCGCTCGACCGCGGCGTGATCTTCGTCACCTATCCGACGCTCCGCTCCGCCCGCGGCGACCGCACCAGGCTCCAGCAGCTGATCGACTGGGCGGGCGCGGACTTCGACGGCGTCCTCGCGTTCGACGAAGCGCACGAAATGGGCGGCGTCGCGGGCGGGGAGGGCGCACTCGGCGCCAAGAAAGGCTCGCTCCAGGGGATCTGCGGCGTCCTGCTCCAGAACCATCTCCCCGACGCCCGCGTGCTCTACGCCTCGGCGACCGGCGCCTCCGACGTCAACAATCTCGCCTATGCGGTCCGGCTCGGCCTGTGGGGTCCCGAAACCGCGTTCGCCGACCGCGAGGCCTTCATCGCCGGCATCCGGCAGGGCGGCATCGCGGCGATGGAACTGGTCGCGCGCGACCTCAAGGCGACGGGGCTCTACATGGCGCGTGCGCTGAGCTTCGCAGGCGTCGAATACGAGATCCTGCGGCACGCGCTGACGCCCGAGCAGGTCGCGATCTACGATACCTATGCCGATGCGTGGGCGGTGATCCACCAGAACATGGAGGCGGCGCTCGAGCAGACCGCCGTCGTCGACGCGATGGGCGGCGAAACACTCAACGGCGGCGCCAAGGCAGCCGCGCGGTCGCGCTTCGAATCGACCAAGCAGCGCTTCTTCGGCCAGGTCCTGCTCGGCATGAAGCTGCCGACCGTCATCGCCGCGGTGGAACAGCACCTCGCGGCCGGCCAGTCGGTGGTGTTGCAGCTCGTGACGACCGCGGAATCGATCCTCGACCGGCGCCTCGGCGAGCTCTCGCCCGAGGAACGCGCGGACCTCGACATCGATCTGTCGCCCAAGGAATATATCATCGACTATCTCGAGCGCGCCTTTCCGACCCGGCAGATGCGGGTCTTCACCGACGATACCGGGACCGCGCGCTCGATGCCGATGGTCGACGATCATGGCCGGCCGGTCCACAATCCGGAGGCGGAGGCGGCGCGCGACCGGATGATCGAGCATCTGTGTGCGTTGCCCCCGATCGGCGCGGCGCTGGATACGCTGATCGGTCACTTCGGCCACGACGCGGTGGCGGAGGTGACCGGTCGGACCAAGCGGCTCATCACCGCGAGCACCGGCGTTCAGAAGCTGGAGAGCCGCTCGACACGCACCGCGCAGGCGGAGGCGGCGGCATTCATGGCCGGTCGCAAGCGGATCCTCGTCTTCTCCGACGCGGGCGGCACCGGCCGTTCCTACCATGCCAGCCTCGACGCGGTGAATCGGGCGCAGCGCGTCCATTTCCTGCTCGAACCCGGCTGGCGCGCCGATCGTGCGATCCAGGGGCTCGGCCGGACGCACCGGACGCATCAGGCGAGTTCGCCGCTGTTCCGGCCGGTGACGACCAACTGCAAGGGCGAGCTGCGCTTCACCAGCACGATCGCGCGCCGCCTCGACAGCCTCGGGGCGTTGACCCGGGGGCAGCGCCAGACCGGCGGCCAGAATCTCTTCGATCCGGCCGACAATCTCGAAAGCGAATATGCGTGCGCCGCGCTGGTCAGCTGGTTCCACCTGCTCGTCGCCGGCAAGCTTACGAGCATCTCGCTCGACGACTTCGAGCGGCGGAGCGGCCTGTCGCTGTGCTCGACAGATGGGGTGCTGCGCGACGAGCTGCCCCCGATCCAGCGCTGGCTCAATCGCCTGCTCGCGCTGCCGATCGCGCTCCAGAATGCGATTTTCGACGAGTTCCTGGCGCTGGTGGAGGCGCGGACGGCCGCGGCGCGCGAGGCTGGCACCCTCGACGTCGGTGTCGAGACGATCGCGGTCGAGCGGGCGACGGTGCTCGAGGACCGGCTGCTGCGCACCGATCCGAACAGCGGCGCCACGTCGCACCTGCTCACGATCGAGATCGCCCAGCCGCGGCGGGTGGTGTCGCTCGAACGCGTCCAGCGGATCCTGGCGAGCGATCCCGACGCGGTGTGCCTGCGCAATGGCAAGTCCGGCCGGGTCGCGCTCCAGACCCGCGCCCGCGCCATCATGAATGCCGAGGACGGCACCTCGATACCTCGGGTCGAACTTCAGCGCCCGACCCGGCGGGAATATCTGCGCGAGGCCGACCTCTTCGAGACCGCCTGGTCGCCGGTCGACCGCTCGGCCTTCGAGCAAGGCTGGAACGCGGAAGCCACCGAGGCCGCCGGGTGCGTCGACGTCGAGACGATCAGGCTGGCCACCGGCCTGCTGCTCCCGATCTGGTCGGCCTTGCCGTCGGATCACCTCGTCGTGAACCGAATCGTCGACGCGTCGGGCCGGTCGTGGCTGGGGCGCCTCGTCTTCGACGAGCATGTCGTCCAGCTCTACACCAAGCTGGGGCTCGAGGCGGCGGACGCCTTGTCGCCCGCCGCGATCGCGAAGGCCGCGCTGTCGGGACGCAGCGTCGAACTCGCGCATCCGTTTCGGCTCACCGTCAAGCGCGCGCTGGTGAACGGCACGCAGCGGCTCGAGCTGGTCGGCTGTCCCGCCGGACAACTGGCATGGCTGAAGTCGATCGGCTGCTTCACCGAGGTGATCCAATACCGTACCCGCGTGTTCGTGCCTCTGGCGGATGCGGACGCGCTTATCGCGCGCCTGTCGGCCGGTGCCGTGTCGTCGCCCGCGGCGCCATGATCCTGCGTCGGCGACCGAAGCCGCGCGGCGGCTGGAGCGCCGGCCAATTGGTCGGCAATGGCGCCTTCGCCGCCTTGCCAGACGAGAGCCCGACCGGGTAGCATCCCCGGACCACGTTAGCGCGTGGCAGGGCTTAGTCTCCCTGAATGCGAGAGCCGGTTCGATCGACCGGGTGGCGGACGCGCATGTCCAGGGCCACCCGGCCTAAAGGCGTTCGCGCCTTGGCTCGTTCAAGGAGACTAACACCCGGTTTCGAGCGACGACGTGCCCCGCCCGGGCACGTCGCCGGCTGTTGGATGGGGGTCGACACATGGTCACACCGGAACAGGGGACCGCCGCCGCGCTCGATCTGGCGCGACAGGCGGCGAAGCTGCTGGACGGGGTCGGCGACCGCGCCGGCGCGATGCGGCTGCGACAAGCGGCCGCTATGATCAGGCACGATGCCGGGTTTCCCGCGCGCGACGCCGTCAAGGTGCCGCTCTCGCTGATGAAGATGGCGCTCGCGCTCTTTGACCGCGACGGGCATCGCACAAGCGACGCCGCGATTCATCTGCAGGCGGCGATCGACCGCGCGCGGGGCGCACGACCGCTCGGGCCGCGCGACGAAATCGATCCCGACCTGATCGCTGCCTTTCTCAGCGAGCTGCCGGCCCAGCCGCCGAACTAGCGCTCGCCGACGGTCAGAGCCGTGCTGATGCCGTCGACCTTACCGGCGAGGCCCGGCACCTCCTCCAACTGACGCAGGTCGCTGAAGCCCCCGCGTTCGTCGCGATAGCGGACGATCTCCGGGCCATGGCCCTGCAGCGCGGCGACCGCATCCAGCTCGTCCGCGGTGGCGGTGTTGACATCGATCGGGGTCATCGCGCGTTCTCCTCCTGGCCGACCCATGGATCGGCAATGGCTATCCGTCGACGTCCCCGATAGCGCGGCTCGACGTCCACCACGATGGTCGCCTCATGCGCGCGCATCCCGGCCAGACGATGCCGATCCTCCCTCGGGCGCCAGCACATCGACGGTCGCGCGGGCGATCGCGGTCATCTCGCTGCGATCGACGCCGCTGCGCGCCCGCAGCGCCAGGCTCTGCACCATCGCCGTGGCCAGTCGTCCGAGCACGGCCGGCGACATGTTGGCGGAGACTTCGCCTCGATCCCGGGCGATCGCGAAGCGACGCTCGAACGTCCCGTCGAGGCTGGCGATGAGCCGCCCGAGCGCGGCCCGGATCGCGGGCGTCTCCGCCGCCTCTGCCGGCGCGGTACACGTCACCAGGCAACCGCGCGCCGTCACCCCGGACAGATAATGGTCGATCGACATCGCGAAGAACGCCGCCAGCTCATCCCGCACCGGCCGCGCGGCCGGCAGCGCGGTGTCGAGCGCCGCCTCCGTCTCGGCGATCACGCGATCGACGACGGCGAGGTACATCGCCTCCTTGTCGGGAAAGGTGTCGTACAGCCGCGGCCTGCTGACGCCGGCGGCGCCGGCGAGGTCGGTGAGCGACGCACCCGCATATCCCTTTTCCCAGAACACGCCCTGCACGGCGTCGAGCAGGCCTCCATCGTCGATCCGCTTGGGACGGCCCCGCGCACGCCGGCTTTCCTCCATTTCCCTACCGATCCGCAGATAATTGTTGACCGCCGCATTTAATTGCGGAACGGTAGGAAAGTCCACAGTCAATGAAGCTTATGCGTGACCAACGACCTGCCTGCCCTGCCGCCCGTCTACGAAAACCCCTATGATCGTGCGCGGATCGACGCGGACGGCGCCACCAAGCTCTACCGTTTCGCGGTCGGCAATCCCGACGTGGCGCGGCACCTCTCGACGCTGTCGCCGCCCTCCACCAAGCTGGAGGCGTATTTCCGGCTGTTCGGCATCCCCTATGAGGTCGTGCCGGTGCAGGGCACCGAGGATGCGCCGCGCGGAAAGGTGCCGTATATCCTCGCCGGCGACGTGAAGCTGACCGATTCCGATCTCATCATCGGCTACCTGAAGCGGACCCAGGCAGACCCCGATGCCGGCCTCAGCGCCGCGCAGTGGGCGACCGGACACCTCGTCCAGCGCATGCTCGAGGACCATCTCTACTGGATCGTCATCTACTACGAGTTCTGCGACGACGCCGGCTGGGACTTCCTGCTGCGCGCGTCCGTCGGCGATCCGTCGGTGCTGCCGCCGGCCGTCATCGACGCGTTCGACGCCATCCGCGCCGACCGCGCGCGGCGCTGCTACGATCAGGGCATCGCCCGCTACACGCCCGAGGAGATCGTGGAAAAGGCACGCAAGGACCTGCTGGCGCTGTCCGAGGTGCTCGGCGACAACGACTATCTGCTCGGCACCGAGCAGCCGACGTCGTTCGACGCGATGGTCGTCGGCATGACGCTCGGCCTCTTCCAGGCACGGGCGATGCACCCGGAGATCAGCGACATCGCGCGCGGCCTCCCGAACCTCTCCCGCTACATGCACCGCATGCTCGCTGCCGCCTTCCCGGACCTCGAACCGGCGTTCGATCCGGCCTGACGGCTGGAGCCCGGCGGACGGTCCGGCGATCGGGGGGGGCGTCTTAACGATCGTCGTCCCGATCGGCGCGGCAAACGCGCTCGTCATGGCGACGCCGCGAGGGAGCCCGAGTGATCGCGCCGGCTGAAAGGGAAGGGGGGAGCGGGAAGGTGTCCGGGCTGATCCGGACGAAGAAGGAGCCTTCCCGATGATCCAGACCGTCAAGCTCGCCAAGCTGCGTCTGTCGCCGATCAATGTCCGCACCGCGCCGGACAAGGATCTCGCGATCGAGCCGCTCGCCGCCGCCATCCAGGCCCGCGGCGTTCTCCAGAACCTGCTGATCACCCCGGTGACCAAACCGCGCGGCCATTTCGAGGTGTTCGATGGCGGCCGCCGCCTGCGCGCGCTCCACCTGCTGGTCGAGCAGGGACAGATCGCCGCCGACGATTACGACGTGCCGGTGATGGTGCTGAAAGCCGACGCCAGCGAACTCAGCGAAACCTCGCTCGCGGCCAATTTTCATCAGCTCAAACTGACCCCGGCCGAGGAATGCCGCGCCTTCCACCATTTCCTCGGCAAGGACGGCGACATCGACGCGGTGGCCAAGCGCTTCGGCCAGACCCGCCGCTTCATCGAGGGGCGCCTGCGGCTGGCGACGCTGGCCGAGCCGATCTTCGACGCGCTCGCCGCGGGCGAGATCACGCTCGACATCGCCAAGGCCTATGCCTCGACCGAGAGCCACGACAAGCAGCTGATGGTCTGGGGCAGCTACGGCCAGAACGGCTACGCCAATGCCGACATGATCCGGCGCGTGATCGCCAACGAGACGATGAAGTCGACCGACCCGGTCGCGATCCTCGTCGGCGAGGACGCCTATGCCGCCGCCGGCGGTCGGGTCGATCGCGATCTCTTCAGCGATGCGGGGGATCGCTGGACCGATCCCGAGATCGCGCAGCGGCTGGGCGCCGAGATCATGGAGGCCGAGGCGCGGCGGATCGGGGAGGAAACCGGCCTCGGCTGGATCCGGCCGGTCGCGTCGAGCAGCACCTGGAACGCTGCCGCGGGCCTGCACCGCGTCGTGCTGCCGACCGTGCCGCCGACCGAGGAGGAAACCGCCCGGATGGACGAGATCGACGCCCGGCTCGAGGCGATCTACGCCGAGATGGAGGACGAGGCGCTGCCCGAGGAGGACTATGCCCGGCTCGACGCCGAAGCCGACGCGCTCGGCGAGGACCGCGAGCGTCTCTCGGAACGGCCCACGGTCCTTCCCGACGAGCTGAAGCCGCAGGTCGGCGTGTTCCTGACGCTGACGCCGCGCGGCGAGATGGTCGTCGAGCCGACCTATTACAGCGAGCAGCCGATCCGCGCCGACGATGCCGACGCCGGCGACACGGGCGGGGCCACCGCCGGTCCGACCGGGCGCGGCGAGCCGCAGGTGCCGGCGCTGCGTCCCGAGGCGGTCGCGCCGGGCGGCAAGGCGCTGTCGGCGAGCCTCTACGACAAGCTCGCGATCCAGCGTCGCGACATCCTTGCCGCCGCCCTGCTCGGCCATCCCGGCCTGGCGCTCGACTTCGCGCTGTTCGCGATGGTCGATGCCCGCTCGCGGCACGGCCAGTACGGGACCTCGATCCACGCCCGACCGCCGCTCGACCCGACGGTCGGCGAGGTGCCGGGGAGCCGGGCTCGCAGCGATCTCGCCGAGGCGCGCGAGGAGCTCGACGCCGGCTGGACCGAAAGCGCGTGCGAGGTCGAGCGGTTCGAGGCGTTCCGCGTCCTCGCCGACGACGCCAAGGCCGGATGGCTCGCCTGGGCGGTCGCGACGTCGCTCGAGGCCAAGCCGACCTACGCGACCCGGCAGAACCCGCTCCAGAACCGGCTGGCCACGATCATGGAGATCGACGTCGCCGCGTGGTGGCGGCCGACCTCGGAGAATTTCTTCGATCGCGTGACCAAAAGCGCGCTGCTCTCGCTGCTCGACGAGGTCGGCGGACCGGCGCTGTCCGGCCGCCACGCCGCGCAGAAGAAATCCGAGATCTCGGCATCGTGCGAGAAGCTGTTCGCCGGCGAGGCGATCGTCGAGGCCGAGGTCAAGGAGAAGGCGCTCGCCTGGGTGCCCAACGCGATGCGGTTCCTCGACGGCGTCGAACCCGATGGCTTCGACGACCGGGCCGACGAGAGCGGCGACGACGACGCGGACCTCGGCGACGCCGATCCGGTCGCGGGCGAGGGCGACGAAGCGCTCACCGACGCCGAGTTCGACGAGCCGGCGCTGGTCGCCGCCGAATAACCGTCAGTGCCACCACGCGACGGCGGCGGAGCCATGGCTTCGCCGCCGTCGCTTCGTTTTCGGAGCATCCGTCATGCCCAAGAAGGACAGCCGCGACGTCGCGGCCGAGATCACCGCGCTCATCGTCAGGAAGCTCGAGGAGGGGGTCCCGCCCTGGTCGCGGCCATGGTCGGTGACCGGCGCGGGCGCGCGGCCGCTGCGCCACTGCGGCACCGCCTATAGCGGGATCAACTCGCTCTACCTCTGGGCGATCGCCGACACGCGCGGCTATCGCAGCCGCTACTGGATGACCTACCGCCAGGCCGCCGAGCTGGGCGGCCAGGTCCGCCGCGGCGAGACCGGCTCGCTGTCGGTCTATTTCTCGACCTTCGCCAAGACCGAGACCGATCGCCGGACCGGCGACGAGGTCCGCAAGACCATCCGCTTCCTGCGCTCCTACATCGTCTTCTCGGCGGACCAGATCGACGGCCTGCCCGCGCATTTCTACCCGACGCCGGTCGCCGCGCTGCCGCCGACCCCGTCCGAGCACCAGGCGGCGATCGACCGCTTCTTCGCCACGCTGCCGCTCGACGTGCGGCACGGCGGCGACAGCGCCTTCTTCAATCGCGCCTTCGATTTTATTCAGATGCCGCCGCCGGCGGCCTTCCGGACGATGGACCATTACGCCTCGACGCTCGCGCACGAGACGGTGCACTGGACCGGCCACGAGCACCGGCTCGCGCGCACGTTCGGCAAGCGGTTCGGCGACGCCGCCTACAGCTTCGAGGAACTGGTCGCCTTATCTGGACAGTCTGCGCCGTCCGCAACATTGCAGTAAGGTCGGCGATGGACGCCCACGGTAGGCAGTAATCAGGCTGGCCGTAGCGCTGACCCAAGAGCTGGCGGAGGCCAGCCTGATAGCTGCCGGGCCATAGCGCGCATCGGTGTGAAGGTCAGCTTCCGGGTGGGGGGTCCGGGGGGAGGGCTTCGCGCCGGTGTCGATCATTACTGTTTGCGAGCGTCGCGAGGCCAGGGGCCTCGATGCGCATGTGCCGCTGATCCAGCGCGACGACGCGCTCTACGATCCCGATCTGGATCGCTTCTTTCTCGACCTGCCGCTGTCGGGCGTCCGCTCGCGGCACTCGCTTCGCGCCTACGCCTATGATGTCGTAGTCTGGCTTCGTTTTCTCGATGCCTGCGGCAAGACCGTGTGGGCTGCGACCCGCGACGATGTCGACGCCTATCATCGTGAGCGACGCCGCGACGATGCCGATCACCGGATAACGGCGGCAAGCTGGAACCGCGCCGTCGCCAGCCTCGATCGCCTTTACCGTTGGGGCGAGCAGCAAGGGTTGATCGCCGACGCGCCGTTCAGCCGCCGCGCCGTGTGGCGACCGGCGCAAGGTGGCCGTCGCGGCATGATCGCGGCGCGCAACGATGCCTATGAACGTGTCGCCAGGCGATCGGATGTCCGGTTCGTCACGATGGACGACTACCGCATTTTCCGCGAGGTCGGCCTGCGCGGGCTCACCCCTGACGGCACGGAGCGCCCCGGCGCTCGCGACCGTAATGGGCTGCGCAACGCGCTGTTCGCGGATCTTCTCGTCACCACCGGCCTGCGCCTCGAAGAGGCGTCGGGCTTGCTCACCGTCGAGCTCGCGGCGATCGACCGCGAGGACGGTGACGTCCAACAACTTTGGTTGCCCCTTCCGCCGCCGCTCACCAAGGGCGACCGCGGACGCAGCGTTCTGGTCCCACGCCGGCTGCTTCGTCAGATCGCCGCCTATGTCGCGGTCGAGCGCGCCGCGGGCGTGGCCAAGTTCGCCGCGCGCGACGGTGCGGCCAGCTTCGACCGACCGATCCCTGTCACCCGCGCCGGTCTCGACCGCATGCGCGATATCTGCACCCCGGAGGAACGATGCCGCCTGATCCTGTGCGACGAGGATGGAACGCCCCGCGAGCCGGCGGCGCTATGGCTGACCGAGGTCGGCCAGCCTGTCCGCCCCAACTCGTGGGAGGTGATCTTCACCCGCGCCTGCAAGCGGTGCGCACAGAACGGCTTCCCGCTGTCGATCAGCCCGCACCAGCTTCGCCACGCCTTCGCAGTCCATATGCTCGCCTTGCTGATCCAGCAGCGGCTGCGCGAAGCGGCATTGCCGGTGGGGCCGGTGGAGAGCTATCGGCTGATCCTGGGCGACCCGCTGCAACAGGTGCAACGCCTGCTTGGCCACGCCAGCCTCACCACCACCTATATCTACCTCGACCATATCGCGACCCGCGCCGATACGGTGGACGCGGCCGTCGAGGAGCTGCTGGCGTTACTGCCGGGGCCGCAAGGCGTATGAGCGGGCGTCCCCGCAAGGGCCGGCCTGTCGCCTTTGCGCCGATCACGCCGGAGCGATCGCAGCCCGATCCTGTGCTCGGCCTCAAGTTCACCATCGAGGCGCGGCATGGCGGAACGGTCCTAGTCGATATGACCGGGCTCGATCCTCGCCCACTCGCCATCGCTTTCGCCGGTGCGCTGCGTCGATCGGCGGCGCTCGGCGGCCCCATCGGTGCGGCCAGCGTCATCAAGCAGTATGTTCAGGTCTATCGCCACTTCTTCGCCTGGCTTGGCGATGATGCGCCGGAGGTGACCGGCGTCAACGACCTGCGCGCAGTCCATATCGATGGCTTTGCGTCCGCGCTCGAACGGCGTGGGATGGGCGCGATCCACCGGCACATAACGGTCGGCAAGGTCATCAACACGCTGCGCGCGATCGAGGCAGACCGGCCCGATCGGATCGCGCCCGACCTGCATGAGCGGCTGCGCTACACGCTGGCCACTTCGGCGGGCCGCTCGACCCCGCGCGATGCCTATAGCCCCTTCGTCGCCCGCGCGCTGCGCGACGCCGCGAGGGCCGATATCGAAGCGATGCTTCGCCGCCTCGGCGCCGACGACCGCACTGATGAGGGCGACCCTGTCGTCGCCAGGGCGCGCGCCGATGTCGAAGCGATCATCGCGCGGCAGGGCTTTATCGTCGCAGACCAGCCCGCGCTGAAGCGCCTCTATTTCATGCGCATGCGGCGCGGATTGCCGATCAGCACGCTCATCGACGACCTGCATGGCCGCCATCATCTGCTCGCGCGCGATCTGCCGGCGCTGCTCGTGCTGCTCACGCTCGATACCGGCCTCGAGCCGGAGTGCCTGAAGACGCTGACCGTGGATTGTCTCACCAACCCGCATGCCGGCACGGTGGAGCTGCGCTATCTGAAGCGCCGCGCCCGCGGTGCCGAGCACAAGAGCATGCGGGTCCGCGATGGTGGTAGCGGCACACCCGGCGGCCTCATGCGTCGCCTGATCGACGTCACCGCCGTCGCACGCGAGCATCTGACCGACGATTGCCTCTGGCTCTATCACAACGTTGGCGGCCTTCGCGCCGGCATCGTCGATCCCAAGTTCCAACTCGCCGCCTGGGCTCGTCGCCATGGTATCGCCGGCGATGATGGGAAGCCGCTCCATCTGCTGCTTTCCCGGCTGCGCAAGACCCACAAGGCGTTATGGTACACCAAGACCGAGGGGCATATGGCCCGCTTCGCGGTCGGTCACACCCGCGAGGTTGCGGCGCGCCACTATGCCGATCTGCCGTCGCTCCGGCCGTTGCACGAGGCGGCCGTCGCCGATGCCTTCCGCGCAGCGGTCGCTGCGGCGATGCCGACCGTGCTTCCACCCACCGCCGAGCAGGCGCTGCGCGAAGCGCCCGAACAGGTCGCGTCGCTGATGTCGGCTGATACGGTGGGTCCGGTGCTCGACGGCGAACAGGATGTCTGGCTCGCCGCCTGCGCGGGCTTCCATAGCAGTCCTTTCGCCGAGCCCGGTTCGCCCTGCGCGCAGCCCTTCTGGGGCTGCCTCGATTGTCCCAACGCCGTCATCACCGCGCGCAAGCTCCCCGCGATCCTCGCCTTTCTCGCGTTCGTCGAAGAGCAGCGATGCAGCCTGCCGGCGAGCGACTGGGCCGCCAAGTTCGGCCGCGTCCACACCCGGATCACGGTCCAGGTCCTGCCGGTCTTCTCCGATGCCGTTATCGCCGAAGCGCGCCGGCAGATGGGGAGCGAACGGCTCTATCTGCCGCCGGAGGCACGCGCATGACCACGCCCGTCCATGCCCTCGTGCCCGCGTTCGACGATCGCCCTGTGCTGGCGAGCGCGCCGCTCAAGGCGGGCCATGCCCGCGAGGAGCTGTCGCACGTCGGCGACCCGACCTGGGATCTCGGTCCCGCCGTCTTCCGCGAGAACGCTCGGCGCTGCCACGTCACCGTGCATTTCGACGTGCTCGAACATGCCGATGTGCAGGCGGCAATGCGCGCCTATCTCTACGCCCGCCTCAACGTCGGTCTTCCCGGCTACCACCCGAAGCTGCCGCCCGCCAGCATCCGACAGGCATTCAACCGGGCTCGCCGGTTCTTCGCCTTCGCGCGCGAGCGGCTTGGGCGGCTCGACCTGGGCCGCATCGATCAGGCGCTGATCGACGCTTATGCGCGCCACCTGCGGGATGATTCAGCGCGGCGCCCCGTCATCGTCGGCCAGCTCTTGCAGGTGGTCACCGATCTCTACCATCTCCGGGATCACCTGCCTGGAGGCGGTCTCGGGTTCGAGCCGTGGGCCGGGCAAGCGGCTGCGCGCGTCGCCGGATATCGGCATGTGCGCGAGAACCGCACCCCACGCATGCCGGAGGAGATTGTCACGCCGCTGCTCGCCTGGTCGCTGCGCTATGTCACGACCTTCGCGACCGATATTCTGGCGGCTCGGGTCGCGCTCGATCGGCTCGAGGCAGTCCGCGCTCGGCTGCTCGCCGCCGAACGCGGACTGCCTGATGCAGAGCGCCGCCTGCGGCAGCGCGCGCGCCTCGAGCGCTATCTCGCGCGCCGAGCCCGGCAAGGACGCGGCGTGCCCATCTGGACGACGGCACACAACGGCGCCACGCGCATCGATCCCCTCACCGGGGATGCAACCCCGCCGATCAACGCCCATCTCCTCCATTTGCATGCCGGCATCGATGCCGTCGCCGAGCCGGCCATGCATCTCATGCTCACTACCGGCGCACCGGATGTCATTCGCGAAGCGGTTGCATCGCTTGGTACCGAGGTCGGCGGCATGGACACGCCGATCTCGATCGCTCCCGAGAGCGGTCGGCCATGGCGTGCCCGCTTCGACGTGAAGACCCTAGCGATCGAGGAGCGGATGCTGCAGGCCGCCGCCTATATCGTATGCGCCTATCTGACCGGCATGCGCGACTGCGAGGTCCAGGCGATGCGGCGCGGCTGCCTCTCGATCGCGCGCAGCGAAGACGGCCTGATCGAGCGGCAACGCGTCCGATCGACCCTCTACAAGCGCCGATCGAGCGCCGGTGAGTCGGCGAGCTGGGTGACGATCGAACCGGTGGCCGAGGCGATCACGGTGCTCGAACGGCTGTCGGAACACGCGGCACGGAAGACTGGAAGCGACACGCTCTGGCCGGTGCTTCGTCCCCGCGCTGTCACCAAGACGCATCTGTCGAGCGAGGTGGTCCGCCAGCTCAACGCCTTCCGCGACCACCTCAACACCGTCTTCGGCAGCCCCGATGCGCCGGTCATCCCACCCGGCCCCGATGGCAAGCCGTGGCGCATCACGACGCGGCAGTTCCGGCGCACCATCGCGTGGCACATCGCCAACCGTCCGTTCGGCACCATCGCCGGCATGATCCAGTACAAGCATGCCTCGGTCGCCGCTTTCGAGGGCTATGCCGGGACCAGTGGATCGGGGTTTCGCGCAGAGGTCGAGGCGCAGCGCCGGCTCGGTCAGATTGACGATCTGCTGGACTATTTCGACCGGCGGCAGGGCGGCGCATCACTCGGCGGACCGGCGGGACCACGCATCGCGCGGACCCTCGACGATGCCGCCGTTAAGCTCGGGCCACTGCCCGCCATGATCGCCGATCGGGCCCGCCTGCGCGTCATGCTCGCCAGCGTCGCGCGCACCTTCCATGTCGGCCCGCTCGCGGATTGCTTCTTCGATCCCGCGACCGCGCTCTGCCTCAAGCGCGTGACGACCCCCGATCCCGCGCAGCCGCTTACCGCCCTGTGCGAACCGACCCGCTGCCCCAACGCCTGCATCACCGCCCGCCACAGACCGGCCTGGGAACGTGCGGCGGCCGATGCCCGGGCGCACTTACGCGAACGGCGCATCTCCGACCTCCAGCGTCAGGCGCTCCAGCGCGAGCTTGATCGCCTGACCGCGGTGATTGCCGGGATCGACCCTCCCGCGCCGTAGACCACCCCGGCTGTTGGCGGAGTCCTGCGCCGGTCGGCGCGCCCGCGCAACGGCTTCGCCGTCCTTCGCTTCGCTGCGGCCCTGACGGGTGCGCGAGCCCCCCTGTGCCCGGCGCGAACGGGCCTCCGCCGCCGGGGATGGTCCCCGGCGCGAGAACGGAGAACATATCATGTCAGCCTCACCACGCTCAGACGTCTACGCTCGCGTCACGCAAGCGATCGTCGACGCCATCGAAGCCGGCACCGGCACCTGGCGCATGCCGTGGCATCATTTTGGCGCCGACGTCACCCGCCCGACCAACGTCGCCAGCGGCAAGCCCTATCGCGGCATAAATACGATCTCGCTCTGGGCGGCCGCCTATGGCAGCGGCTACGCGAGCGGGGTCTGGGGCACCTATCGCCAGTGGCAGGCGCTCGGCGCGCAGGTCCGCAAGGGCGAGCACGCCAGCCTCGGCGTCCTCTGGAAGGAGTTTCGCGCGAAGGGTGACGACGCCGGCGGCGATGACGACCATCGACGGCTTTTCGCCAAGGCGTTCAGCCTGTTCAACGCCGATCAGGTCGATGGCTACGCGCCCGAACCGGCGCCGGACCTGCCTGAGAGCGAACGCCTCGCCGCCGCCGAAGCCTTCATCGCCGCGCTCGGCATCGATACTGTCTACGGCTCGGCCAGCGCCTATTATCATATCGCCGAAGACCGCATTCACATGCCGGATTTCAGCGCCTTCCACGATGCCCACGGCTTCTACGCCACCCACATTCACGAAGCGGCTCATGCCAGTGGCGCAGCCCATCGGCTTGACCGGGATTTCAGCGCCAAGTGGACCAGGCACGCGCTCGCCATGGAGGAAGCGACCGCCGAACTGACCGCATCGTTCCTGCTCGCCGATCTTGGGATCGCGCACGAACCGCGACCCGATCATGCGGCCTACATCGCCTCCTGGCTGCAACTGCTCAAGGACGAGCCTCGGGCGATCTTCACCGCGGCGAGCAAGGCGCAGGCGGCAGCCGACTGGATGCACGCCCGACAGCCGTAATGCTCACGCGACCCGCACTTCGGCGCCAAGTGTGTCGAGCAGCGGACAGCCCGGATCCCGACCGGCATCGCAGGCGCGCACCGAGTCGGCCAGAACCCGTTCCATCCGCTTGAGGTCCGCGATCCGCGCGCGTACGTCCTTCAGGTGCGACGCCGCGAGCTCGCGCACCTCGGCGCAGGAGGCCTGACCGCCAACCGCGAGTCCGAGCAAGGCGCGTACCTCGTCCAGGGTAAAGCCCAGCTCCCTCGCGCGGCGCACGAAGCCCAGGCGAGCCACGTCCTCCCGGCCATAGCTGCGGTAGCGGCCCCGCCGCGGCGGAGCGGGCAGCAGCCCGATCCGCTCGTAATAGCGGATCGTCTCGATGTTGCATCCGGTGCGGCGTGAGAGTTCGCCGATCTGGATCGCGCCGGTTGCGGCCATCCCCAAAATACCTCTTGAGTCTGTAGTCGCTACAGATGTTAGGACAGCTCAATGCCCGCCACAAGGAGTCGCCCGTGACCCAGACGCCAAGCCCGCCTAAGGGGATCGGCACCGCCACGCTCACGCTGGCGGGGATCGCTGCGGCGTTCGGCGTCGCCGCCTGCTGTGCGCTGCCGATCCTCTTCGCATCCGCCGGGATCGGCGCAGCTTGGCTCGGCGGCGTGGCCATTGTCGCCGCGCCGTATCGCACGCCGCTTCTCCTCATTGGCGCATTGTGCCTGCTTGCCGGCGCGGCGCTGCTGTTGCGCCAGCAAGTTACGGCGGCGCGCTGTGGGCCGGGCGGCATATGCACGCCGCGCTGGATGCGTGTTCTCACGCTCATCGGATTGCTGCTCGGTGCGGCCCTGCTCTGGGCAGGCTATCGCTATGTCTGATGCCACCCCCGAGCTGCGCTCGACGCTGACCTGTCCCCACTGCGGTCATCGGGCGACGGAGACCATGCCGACCAATGCCTGCCAGTATTTCTACGACTGCCGGGGTTGCGGCGCGGTCCTCAAGCCCAAGCCGGGCGATTGCTGCGTCTATTGCTCCTACGGCGACGTGCCCTGTCCGCCGATCCAGGAGAGCGGCGGCAAGGCGTGCTGCGGCTGAGGAGGGCGGGCGATGGCGCGCGCATCATCCGCTGAAGCCGCCTTTGGATCGACGGTTACATTTCCCGGCGGTGCCGTTGTCCCGGACTGGAGCGCAGTCACAACACCCAGCGCCCGCGCAGCCCTGACGGCACTGTTCGCGGCGTTCATCGGTTCGAAGTGGCGCGGGATGGACGGCGTCGAGGAGCGGGTCCGGCGCGCCGTGCTTCAAGCCTATGCTGCCGATGGTCGCTCGCCGGTGCCGGCACAGATCGCCGCCGCATCGGAACTCCCCTCCGGCGAGGTCGGCTCGGCCCTGCAGCGGCTCGCCGGGCGCGATCTCGTGGTCCTCGACGGCGCGGGCCGGGTGACCGGCGCCTATCCGTTCACCGACGGCCCCAGCGAACATCAAGTCGAAGTCAGCGGAGTGACCATGAGCGCCATGTGCGCCATCGACGCGTTGGGGATCGGCGCCATGCTGGAGCGGGACTGCATGATCCGCTCGGCCTGCCGCCAGTGCCGGCGCACGCTCGCCATCCATACCCCCAGCCGCGGCCGCGAGCTGGAAGAGGTTGAGCCGGGCGCGATCGTCGTCTGGTCCGGCCGTCGCTATGCCAGTGGCTGCGCGGCATCGTCGCTCTGCACCTTGCAGGCCTTCTTCTGCGATGACGATCATCTGGCGGCCTGGTGCGCGAGCGGTCCGGTCGGAGCCGATGACGGCATTCGTCTGTGCCTGGCCGAAGCGCTCGAGGTTGGGCGCGCGATTTTTGCGCCGATGCGGATGGAGATGCGACCATGGCTTCCTACGACCTGATCGTCATCGGCAGTGGCACGGCAGCGCAGGTCGCGGTCGGCCGGGTCCGTGCCGCTGGATGGTCCGTCGCCGTCATCGATCACCGTCCGTTCGGCGGCACCTGTGCGCTGCGTGGCTGCGATCCCAAGAGGATGCTGGTCAGCGGCGAGGAAGCGATCGACGCGGCAAGGCGCATGGCCAGACATGGCGTCGACGGCACGCTGGCGATCGACTGGCCCGACCTGATGGCGTTCAAGCGGACCTTCACCGATCCGATCCCCGCCAAGCAGGCGCACCGCTACGCCGAGCTCGGTGTCGACGCATTACACGGTGTTGCTCGCTTTGCCGGCCCAGACACGATCGTGGTGGAAGGCCGGACATTGCGGGCCCGCCATATCCTGATCGCCAGCGGCGCGCGTCCAGTCCCGCTCGGCATTCCGGGCGAAGATCTGGTGAGCACAAGCGATGCGTTCCTGGAGCTTCAGGCCCTGCCGCGCCGGATCGTGCTGATCGGCGGCGGCTATGTCGCTGCGGAGTTCTCGCATCTGGCGGCCCGAGCGGGCGCAGAGGTCACCATCCTACAGCGGGCCGAGCGGCTCCTGCCGCACTTCGATCCCGACCTGGTGGGCTGGCTGACGCCCCGGTTCGAGGCGCTCGGCATCCGCGTCGAGACCGGTGCCACCGTTACCCGGGTCGAGCGCAGCGGGAGCGGTCTGCTGGTCCACGCCGAGCGCCAGGGCGAGCCTGATCTCAGCGTCGCCGCCGATCTCGTCGTTCATGCCGCCGGGCGCGGTCCTGACCTCAAGGCGCTCGACCTGTCCGCCGGCGAGGTGGCGGTGCAGGACGGGCGCCTGCAGCTCGACGCGCATCTGCGGAGCATTTCCAACCCGCGGGTCTATGCCGCCGGCGACGCTGCCGGAGTCGGGCCGCGGCTGACGCCGGTGTCCAGCCACGATGCCAAGGTAGTTGCCGCCAACCTCCTGGATGGCCCGACGCACCAGCCGGACTATCGCGGCGTGCCGAGCGTGGCCTTCACTCTGCCGCCGATCGCCGCCGTCGGACTGTCAGAGGAGGCGGCGCGCCGCGGCGGCGTCGCGCTCCGGGTCAACGCAGCCTCGACGCCAGACTGGTTCACCGCCCGCCGCCTCGCCGAGCCGGTCTACGGCCATAAGCTGCTGATCGACGAGGACACGGACCTCATCCTCGGCGCGCATCTCGTGGGGCCGAACGCCGACGAGGTAATCAACGTTTTCGGTCTGGCAATCCGCCACGGCCTCACCGCGGCCGATCTTCGCTCCACCATGTTCGCCTATCCGACCGGCGCCTCCGACGTCGGCTACATGCTGACTTAACGCACGAGCGCCACTGCCATGGCGGCCGATCCCTCGCGCGATCGGCCGCTTCGCGATGCATGTCGATGCGGGCTGTCGCCCGCCATTAAGCGGACGCCGCTTGCGCGGCGGCTCCGATTTTTTGGCCTCTCCCTCGATGCGGGAGTGGTCGGCGCTCCCTGCTAGGCCCGCCGCGGCGCGCTGCAAGCCTCGGCTTCGCCGGGCTGCTCCATTTCATTTCGCCCCTGCGGGTGCAGCCCGCCGCTTCAGCAGGCCTCTCCGGTCGCTCTCGCCGCCCACCCCCGCCTCGGGGGAGGCCATGGGGCTTTTGGGCAGTGCTGGAGGCAACCGATGGTTTTCACCTTCCAACCGCCATTTTGGGCTGGACTGTCAGGATATTGCGCCGAGATCGGCTCGGGGCTGATCTGCGCCGAGCTCGGCCTCCCCAACGAACTCCACGACAGCCACGCGAGCTATGTCGACCACTGGCTGCGAATCCTGCGCGCCGACAAGACGGCGATCATCCATGCCGCGGCCAAGGCCGAGCAGGCGCTCGCCTATCTGCGCGGCTTCGGCGCCGAGGAGACGGTCGCGGGCGTCGACGATGCCGGCGCGATCACCGACCGGCGGCTCGCTGCCTGACCACCGACCTTCACCGCATCACGAGAGGAACCGATCATGGGCTGGCTCTACATGCACCGGGATTCGATGGGCGGGCACGCCACCGCCAAGGCCTATCTCGACGCGCAATTCACCTATGCGCGCGAGCAGCCCGACGGCGGCAGCCGCGGTTTCAACGTCGTCGCCTCGGCCTGTGTCGGCAACCGCGTCTATTACGCCGCCGCCCAGCGCATGGAGAACGGCATCGGGCACGAGATCGTCGCGATCGTCTGTCTCGTCCGCTGGAACCCGCGCGACCGCGAGGGCCTCGTCTTCGGCTACAAGGACATGGACGAGACCTGCGGCCCGAACGAGGCCGCGTGTCCGCCGCGGATCCTCGCCTTGCTCAGCCCGACCGACAATGCGTACGCGCTGGCCTGGCGCGAGCGCTGCCGCGTCCGCGCCGAGCGCGCGAAACGCCGGCTCGAGGAAGGCATGCGGATCCGGCTCGCCCGTCCGGTCACCTTCACCGATGGCTATAGCGGCGACGAGTTCGTGGTCGAGCGGCTCGGGCGCCGGCTGGCGCTGCGTCCGCCGGGCGGCGGCGGCCGCTATCGCATCCGCGGCATCGCCACGCTCGACTGGACCGTCGTCCACGAGACCCGCGTCCACGGCACGGTCTTCGCCTGAGCGCGTCCGCTCCCTCTCAGCGCAAGGATGCCCCCCGTGTCGATCCTGCTCGAATCCCCGGCGACCTATTCGCCGAAGCGGCTGCTGCTGTGCAGCCGCGAGAATGCAGTCCGCGTCGCGGATCGGCTCTGCGGCGCGACGCGCCGGCGTGTCTGGGTCGTGCGGACCGGCCACCCGCTGCAGCCCTACCGGGTTGCGGCGGCGCCGCCGCTCGACGACACCGTCGATCTGGAGATGCGCCTGTGATCCGTCCGACCCTCATGCTGATCGCGCTCGCCGCACCGGCCGCGGTGGCGAGCAGCGACGTTCCGCTGACCGCGCGCAGCCGCGCGCTCGACGGCGACACCGTCGCGATCGATCTCCGCCTGCTCGGCGTCGACGCGTTCGAGCGCCGCCAGCTCTGCGCGCGCGACGACGGCTGCTGGCCCTGCGGCAAGGCGGCACAGGATTATGCCGCGCGGCTGCTCGACCGCGGCGAGGCGACGGTCACGCTGACGCCGGCACGCACCTACGGCCGGCCGGTCGCGCGCGTCGCGGTCGGCGGCGTCGACCTCGGCGAGGCGCTGATCGGGGCGGGGCTCGCCATCCCCGAACCGCGCTATCTGCAGGACATGCCGTCGTTGGCGCGGCGCTACGCGCTCGCCTACGGTGCGGCCCGCGGCGCCCGCCGCGGCGCCCATGCGGGCCGATGGATCGCGCCCGCGCGCTGGCGCCAGGGCGAGCGGCTCGCCTGCGAGGCGGGCGATCGGCGCTAGCCGAGCGGATCGCGCTCCAGCCACCACGACGGCCCTTGCGCGAAGTCGGGATCGAAGACCCCAACCGGACCGTCCGCCTCCGCGGCGACATAGGGCGACACCAGCGGGCGCACCCTGACGCCGCGCGCATGCAGGCGTCCGGCAACCTTCGCGCGGCGCTCGAGCAAGGCTTCGAGCCAGGCGAGATCGTCGAGCATGGCGACGATCCCACGCCCGGCGAGCGCGTAATAGAGGCAGCGCTGGAAATCGTCGACGGCGTCGTTGCCGAGGATCGCCACCAGCTTACGCCGGCCGGCGGGATCGCCGTCGTGAACCCAGGCGGCGGCCTGACGCAGCTCGGCGACGGCGTAGAAGGCATCGAGCGTGTCCATGCCGATGCACGCATTGGCGAGCATGCGCCGCGCCGGCGACTGGTCGGGCGCGAGCGCCGCCTCGTCGAGCGAGAGATCGAGGTCGAACCGGTCGAGCAGATCCATGACGCGCCTCCTGTGAGCGCGCGAAACGTACCGTGAACATCGGCGACGGTCAAACGCGCCGCGACCACGCCGACCGGCCGCTCCGGCGGGCGCGCTTCAAGCCGCGCCCGGGCGCCGGGAAGGGGAGGGGGAGGGGAACGGCGAGCGCACGAGGCGCTCGAGAGACCGGAGCCGCCCCATGCCGTACGACGTCGCCTTCCGCCACCAGCAGGCGCTCGATCCGAGCGCGCTGACCACCATCGCCGGGACGCTCCACGCGGTCGAGGCCGCGGTCCGCGACTGCCGCAACGCCGGCGTCGATGTCGAGACCGACGCGGCACTGGCCCTGCTCGCGCGGCATTTCGCGGCGGTCTGCGCCGACCGCGCCGATGATGCCGTGCTGCGGCGTCGCTGCCTCGATGCCGTCGCCGAGCTGCGGCGCCATCCGGCACTGCTCACGCTGGCGCTGCGCGGCGTCGCCTATGACGAGGCGGCCAAGACGCTGTTCGATGCCGACGGGCGGCGCGCCATGCGCCGGCTCGCCGACGCGCTGGGGCTCGCCGAGGCCGATTACGAGATCCGCTCGAACAAGGGCGGCGTCGCCGTCTCGGGCGAGATCACGCTGCACGGCGAGGACGTCTGGGTCAGCCTCGGGCTCGGCGCGCTCGGCGCGGATCACGAAATCTGCTTCCGGCGGGTGCGCGGACGCCGCGACCATCACGGCGACCGCAACCGCTGGGCGTCGATCCGCGAGCTGCTCGCGCCCGACCGGTTCGCCGCGCGCATCCGCCGCGAACTCGCCCTCGCACCCGCCGCCGCCGAGCAGGACCGGCTGTTCGCCTGATCCGGCGCCCCTCCCGTCAGGAGCGAGACGTCATGTCCGACCCCGTCTTCGATCCCGCCGATCCGGGCCACTGGCTGGCCCGAGGCCGCGATCCCGACCACGCCGCCGCGATCGCCGCCGCCTGGCAGGACTTTCCCGACCTCCCGCCGACCGCGCCGCTCGCCGACCGGATGGCCCGGACACGCGCCCGCGTCGCCGCGATGCGGCCGGTCAACGACGCGATCCGCGATCGGGCGGAAGCGGAACGGCAGCGCGGCAACTTCGCGTTCGTCGCCGATCGTGTGGCGACCGGGCAGCCCCAGCCGCGCGAGCGCCACATCCTCCACGCCCGCGACGCGCGCGGCTACGACTGGGATGCCGCGGTCGCCTATGCCGACGGCCGTCATGCCGCCGAGGCCGGGTGGCCGTTCCGCGACCGGCGGGGTGGCGGTGGGACCACGCCGTACGCGATCGGTTTCGCGGACGGCGGCGGGCGTCCGGACGACCTGTTCGACACCGCGCGGCGCGCCAATCTCGTCGCTTCCCCCGCGGTCGCGCCGCCGTCGGTGCCGGCGCGACCGCTGCCGCGCGACTGGCCCGCGCCGGGCGACCGCCCGCGGCGGGCGAGCTGGGGCCGCCGCATGGTGATCCTGAGCGCGCGCGAGGCCTGGCGCACCGGCGACCCGACCGCGTTCGACGGTGACTTCCTGCGCCGCCTCCGCGCCACGCCGGGCGCCGATGCGGCCCTTGCAGTGGTGATCGGCGAGACCGGTTTCGTCGCCGCGGCGCTTGCGGTGCCGCACCGGGCCACGACGCCGTCGACCGCCACGGTGGCGGCACTGGCGGCCGCGCCGAGGCTTCGCGCGCAGCTGGCGGCGCTGCTCGCGGGCCGCGAGATCGACGACATCCTCGTCGCCGTCCAGGGCGGCTGGCTCGCCGTCGTTGACGCCCATGCCGCGGCGCTGCCGCTGTGCCGGACGATGGAGCGCACCCGCAACACGCCGCTCCAGGAGAAGGCGCATTTCGTCGCCTGGCTCGCCCGCGGCCTCGCGCCCGGGGCGAGCATCGGCGCCGGCCACATCCGCTGGGCCAAGGCGGCCAAGGGGCTGAGCGCCGCGCTCGGCGAATTCACGGTACGCCACGTCGGACCGGCGCATCCTCGCGGCCACCGGATCGAGATTGGCCTCGCCGGGGGCGGGCCTGCCACCGGCTATGTCGACGTGGCGGGCGTGCCGCTCGCGCCCGCCGAGACGGTCTCCGCCAAGGCGAAGCTGCGCCCGGCGATGACCATGCTGCTCCGGCGGTTCGCCGGGGCGACGCGGCTCGCTGCCGGCGGAACCGATCGGGCGCCGGCGGGACCGGGTCGATGATCACCGACCGCAGCCAGCGCTGGCGCGAGCGGCGCAGCCTGTTCGTCGACGACACGAGCGTCATCGACCCGCGACTTTATGCCGTCGACCTGGTCGAGGCCGAGATCGCGCGCGCCTTCGTTGCCCGCCATCATTATCTCGCGACCTATCCCGCCGCGCACCTCGCCGCCGGATTGTTCGGCCCCGGCCCGGGCGGCCGCGCGAGCCTCGCCGGCATCGCCGTCTTCGGGGTGCCCGCGGTTGGCGCGGTCGTCACTGCCCACACCGGCTTCGCCGAACCGGAGCGGGGCTGCGTGCTTGCCCGGCTCCTGTGCCTGCCGAGCGTCGCCGGCAACGGCGAGAGCTTCTTCGTCAGCCGCGCCTTCCGGCTGCTGCGTCGCGAGCGCCCGTCGATCGAGGCCGTGGTCAGCTACAGCGATCCCCGCTTCGGCCATGTCGGGCAGGTCTATGCCGCGCTGTCGGGCGCCTATCGCGGGATCAGCCGGCCGCGCACGGTCTGGCGGGTCGGCGCCACGACCGTCTCCGAACGGACGCTGTCGAAGATCCGCGGCGGCGAGCGGGGCGCGGGCGGCGGGGTCGACCGGCTGCGCGCGCTCGGCATGCCGCCGCCGCTCCGCGGCGAGGACCCGGCGCGCTGGCTGGAACGGCTGAAGCGCACCGGCCGCCTCGTCCGCGCGCGCCAGGCGGGTCTCTTCACCTATTGTTTCGAGCTGACCCGCACCGCGCGTTCGCGCGGCCGCACGCTGCCGCGGCTCGCCTATCCGCGCCCCGACGCTGCGTGGCGACCGGCGGCGACCGCGCCGTCCGAGCCTGCCTGACCGCCGGCCGAGGCCGCGCAGCACGCCTTCGCACCCCCAACCCCACCGGAGACCCGTCATGGCCGATCGTGCTTCCGCCTCCATCCTGATCGGCGGCCCGCTGCGCCGCGCCCTCCTCGACGATCTGTGCGAGGCCGCCCGGCAGGACGGCGGCTTCGCGGGCTGGGACGAGGACCCGCTCGACGGACAAGCGATGCGCGACGGCGCGCCGCTCGAGATCTGCGCCTACGAACTACGTGGCGGCGTCTTCGACGCGCTCGAGGCGTTCTGCGAAACGCACGGGTTGGCCTATGTCAGGCGTTCGGGCAGCTGCGCCGGCGCGTTCGGACCCGAGCGTGTCGTTCACGTCGGCGACGGCGCGCCCGAGACGTTCGAGACCAACGAGGGCGACGCGGTGACGATCGGCGTGGCCGACGTTCGTCGGCTCGGCTCGCTCGCGGCGATCGAGGCATTCTTCGCCCGCGCCGCGTTCGTGGTGCCGCCGCTGACGCTGGTCGACGGAGCCGCGGCGTGACCGCCGAGGCCGTGGCGCGCACGCCCGACCGCCTCGCGCTCGCCCCCGCGCCGCCCGTGGTGCTCGCCTACGGCGTCGGCGTCGACAGCACCGCGATGCTGGTCGAGCTCGTCGCGCGCGGCGAGCCGCCCGATCTCGTGCTCACCGCCGACCCCGGGGCCGAGAACCCCAGGACCTACGAGTATCTCGAGGTGATCCGCCCCTGGATGCGCGCGCACGGGCTGCGCCACGAGATCGTCCGCTACGTCCCGCGCCGGTTCAAGAACTGGCCGCCTTATTATTCGCTGCTCGAGAATTTGCTGACCAACGCGACGCTGCCGAGCATCGCGCTGGGGCGGCACTCGTGCAGCCTCAAGTTCAAGGCGGCGCCGCAGGAGGCGTTCCTGCGCGACTGGGCACCGGCGCAGGCGGCGTGGGCGCGCGGCGACAAGGTCGTCCGCCTGATCGGCTACGACGCCGGGCCGCGCGACAGCCAGCGCCATGCCCATGCCGCGGGGATCGAGAGCGAGCGCTTCACCTGCCGCTATCCGTTGCGCGAATGGGGCTGGGATCGCGCCCGCTGCGCGGCACGGATCGAGGCCGCGGGGCTGCCGGTTCCGGTCAAGTCGTCGTGCTGGTTCTGCCTCGGCATGACCCCGGCCGAGGTCCGGGCACTGCCGGCCTGGTGCCTGCGCCTCATCGTCCTGATCGAGGCGCGCGCCGCGCCGCGGCTGCGCACGGTCGAAGGGTTGTGGCGCAAGACCACGCGCGCGCGCCCGGGCCGGATGACCGACTTCATCCGGCACGAGCGGCTGCTGCCCGCGGTCGAGATCGATCGCATCGCGCGCGACGCGCCGCTCGACCTCGTCCGCTTCCAGGACGTCGCCGCCGCTATTCCCGTCGAGGACCGGCCGACGATGCGCTCGTGGCTGGAGCGGTTCGAGGAGGGCCTGTCCGCGACCGGCCTGCGCGATGCGCCCGACGCCGCGCTGCAATGACCCCGGCACGACCGCCAGCAGCGACGACGGGCGGCGACCCGGCCGGTGGCCGGACAGAGGGGAGGGGGCGCGGCGAGGCAGTTCCAATGCGAGGAGAAGAACCCATGTCGCACCCGATCGATCTCGGCGGCGCCCCCGCCCGCGAGCCGTGCGCGCAGCTCGGCCGCACCCCCGGCTTCGCCGCGCTGAACGCGCTCGAGGTCGACGTCCTGCGCGCCGCGCTGATCGCGCGCTACGGGCCGCCGCCCGCGGGATGCCGCTTCATCGCGCTCGACCACGCGCACGATTTCGGGCGCTATCGCACGCTCGGGCTCGCGACCGACCCGGCGGCGGGCGACGCGGCGGCGATCGCGGCCTATCGCGACGCCGTGGCCACGGGCCTCTCGACCTGGACCGAGGCCGGATTCACCCCGCCGGTGATCTACGGCGGCGTCGTTGGCACCGCGCCGCGGACCGAGCTCGCCGAGATCGTCATCGGCGCGCTCGCCACCACCCGTCCGGGCTGGGACGGCAGCTTCCCGCTACCCGCCTTCGCCGAGGCCCACGCCCATCTCGCCGCCGCCTTTCCCGCCGAGGCCGCGCGGTTCGCCGAGCGCGTCCGACCCGGCGCGCCGGCGGTCGCGGTCGCGCGCGACCCGCGGTTCGCCGATGCCGCCGGCGCGCCGCTCGACGGCATGGCGGTATCGCGCGCGGTGACCGCCGCCGCGGTCGCCGCGGCGGCGCCGATCCTCGCCGCGCACGGCATCGCCACGGTCGTGATCGCCTATGACGGCGGCGGCGACAGCGGCCAGATCAACGAGGTCCGCGCCGACGATGCCGCCGGCGCGCCGGTCGTGCTCCCCGCGGTCGCCTGCGAGCGCTACGTCTCTGGGTACGACGGCAGCGTCGTCGTCGACGTCGCCAGCCTCGAGGCCGCGCTCGAGGAGATCGGGACCGAGGCGCTCGCGGCCTATCACAGCGGCTGGGAGAACAACGACGGCGCGTTCGGGACGGTGACGATCGACGTCGCGGCGCGGACCGCGACGCTCGATCACAACGTCTATTTCACCGACTCCGAACTCTTCACCACCCAGCTGTGAGGAGCCCGGCCATGTCGCATTGCTATCATCATGCGCTGAGCTCGGTGCGCCGCTGGGGCGGCATCCCCGAGGATTATCTGCCGCTCCACCAATGGTTCGACGAATCGAAGCGGATCATCGCCGATCCGCGGCACCGCGCGCTGCGTCACCATGCCGAGGGCATCTTCATGCTCGAGACGCTCTTCGGCGTGACCATCACCAACAGCGCGGGACGCGTCGTTCCGGTCCGCCAGATCGGGGAGCAGCACGTGACGGAGGATCTCGGCCGCATCCCGAGCTTCGCCGACTGGGCGCGGGTCATTCAGCCCGCGCCCTGGATCCTGCGCGGCAATCCTGCCGGCGCGCCCGCGCCCGACACCACCCATTAGGAGCCCGACCATGGCCAACAGCTACACCAAGGCCGCATTCACGCTGACCGTCACCGCCGCCGAGGCCGCGCTACTCAACGCCGCGCAATGCGCGGCCGAGACGCTCTCCTTCGAAGAACCCGAGGGCGACGAGCGCCGCGCGGCGTTCGCCGAACTCGGCGCGGGGTTCGCGGCGGCGTTCCCGGCGGGCGACGACGATCCGTTCGCGGGGTTCCTCGCGCTCTTCGACGATGCCGCCTATCCGGCGCTCGACTGCGACATCCACACCGGCACCCCCGACGCCGACGGCCGGGTCGGGGTCTATTTCGGCGGCGACCAGGTCGCCCCTGACACGCTCGCCGAACTGATCCGGCGGTGCTGTCCCTCGGCGCTGCCGTGCGGCTTCGAATATGCGCTCGACTGCGACCGGCTGCGCGCCGGCGAATTCGGCGGCGGCTATGTCGTCATCACCGCCGAGGGCATCGCCGGTCACGGCTCGAGCCGCGGCCTCGAACGCGCTCGACCGCACCCGCGACGAGGGCGTCGACGGCTTCGTCCTCGTCATGCGCGATCGCGACCACGGTCTGAGCTTCTGGAACGGCGGGACCGGCTTCGGCCGCCTCAGGGACGCCGCCGTCTTCTCCGAGGCCGAAGCGGCGCGGGTCAACCTGCCGATCGCCGACGACGAACCCGAGTGGCTCGCCATGCCGGCACCGCTCGCCTGAACGCCGACCACCGGCGCGGGGCGCCGGGCAGCCTCGGACCACGCCCCGGGACCACCCCGTCGCCGCGCGGCGCGGCGACGGATCGGCGCTGGCGCGCCTCACCCGGCCGGAGGCCGGGAAGAGGAGCGGGGAAGAGTGAGGTGTCACGGACAAGGGGTTCGAGACGGATCAGGAGGTTTTCGCCATGAACATCGGTTCCATCAAGCAGAACGAGGCCGGCATCTACATCGGCCGGGTGTCGACGCTCGCGGTCGCGATGACGATCGCGCTGCGCGAGGTGCGTTCGGTCAACCCGAAGGCGCCCAAGTACGAGATCCACGCGCTCAACACCGCGTCGCGGTCGTGGGTCCAGGTCGGCGCGCTCTTCGAGCTCGCCTCCAACGCGACCGGGGAGACCTTCCTCAACGGCAAGATCGACGATCCGAGCCTCGCCCAGCCGCTCTACGTGTCGGCGTTCCGCCAGGAGGACGGCAGCTACAACGTCGTCTGGTCGCGCCCGAGCCGCAAGCGCGACGTCGCCGCGGCGATGGCGACCACGCGGGGCGACGACGCGCTGCCGCCGCTCCCCGGCGAGGCCGAGGAGGAGGACGCCACCGACCAGACGGCCGGCCGGCAGCGCCGCGGCCGCCGCGCCGCGGGCGACGACGGCCTCGGGGAGTCGACCGCGCCCGCGCTCGTCGGTTGAACCCGCCCCCGACGACACCGACGGACCCGCCGCGCTCGCTTGCGCGGCGGGTCCTTTTTTTGCCTGCGATCCCGAGGGCCCGCGTGCCGCGGGCTGGCAGCGCCGCGCCGCCGGTCCTAGCATCGGCCCAGCGGACAGCAGTGGCCGGAGGACGGGTGGAGCAGGACCTGAAGGCGATCCACGCCCACGCCTCGGACGTCTGGTACGCGCGCGCCGCGGTCGCGGCGATCGCCGGGCTGCAGCTCCTCCTCAGGAACGACCTGACGCTCGGCCCGCGCTGGTTCGCGCCGGTCGTCGAGCTGACGCTGCTCGTCCCGCTCGCGGCGGCGACCGCCTGGACGCAGGCGAGCGCGGCGCAGGCGACCACGCGGCACCACTGGCTGCGCGTGCTGCGCGCGCGCCGCACCATCCGCGCCGCCGCCCTCGCGCTCACCGCGCTCATCACGCTCATCAACGGCGCCGCGCTCGCCGACCTCGTCCACGACCTCGTGCGCGGCACCTCGCACCAGCTCGGCCGCACGCTCCTCCTCGACGCGCTCATCGTCTAGTGCATCAACGTCATCGTCTTCGCGCTCTGGTTCTGGAGCATCGACCGCGGCGGCCCCGCCACCCGCGCGGTCGTTTCCGAGAAGCGCACCGACTTCCTGTTTCCCCAAGCCGGGCTCGGCGGCGAGGACGCCGCCTGGCTGCCCGGCTTCCTCGACTATCTCTACCTCTCCTTCACCAACGCCACCGCCTTCTCGCCGACCGACGCGATGCCGCTCACCCGCCGCGCGAAGATGCTGATGATGGTCGAGGCGGCGATCTCGCTCCCGACCATCGCGCTCGTCGCCGCCCGCGCGGTCAACATCCTCGGCTGACCCGCCCGCCGCTCGCGCCGGGCCGAAGCGCGCGCTATCGTCGCCGCATGGTCCACCACCCCGGCTTCGGCCGCCCGTTCCGCGATCTCGACACCGGCCTCTACGCCAGCGCCCACTGGATCTGGGACCGCCGCGGCGTCGCCAAGCGGCTCGCCTTCCCCTTCTCGGAGGAGACCGTCACCGAGACGGTGCTGCTCGACCTCGCGGCCGAGCTGCCCGGCGCGATCCACATCGTCCCGTTCACGAAGCCCGAGGAGGGCAAGACCGGCGCCGACTGGGAATGGTGCCTCCACGATGCGGCGACCGGCCGCTATCTGCGCTTCCTCGTCCAGGCCAAGGTGCTCGACGACCGCGACCGGGTCTATGCGCATATCGACCGCTATGTCGGCAACACCGGGGTCCGCCAGATCGACCGGCTGTGGGCGACGTCGGTGCGACGCCGCGTCCCGGCACTCTACGCCTTCTACAACCATCTCGATGACCCGTCGCGGCTCCCGCTCCACCATTGCGCGTGCCACCAATGCGTCGGCTGCTGGGGGGCGAGCGTCGCCCCGCTCGGCGCGGTCTATCCGCGGGTGATGGGCAGTCCGCCCGACAAGACGTTCGACACGCTCGCGCAGGTCTCGGTGGCATGGCGGTGTCTGCTCTGCGCCGGGGCGGGCGGCGGTCCCGAGCGCGACCCGATCGACGGCGCGATCGCCGGGCTGAACCGGCTCGCCGCCCTGGCACGCGAGCGCTCGCCCGACACGCCGGTGGGAGACCTCCCGCCGATGCCGGAGGCACCGGAGCGCGAGCCGCCGGACTATCTGCGGCCGCTGCTCGGGCTCGCCGAGGATATGGGCGCGGCGCCGCCCGACGATGCCGTCCGCTGCAAGCTCGCCGGCGACAATCCGGGGGTCGACGGCGTGGTCCTCGTCGATGCGACGCGGGCGCGACGGCGCGGCCGACCGGACGACTGAGCGGGCGACCGGGCGGGCGACCGGGCGGGCGACCGGGCGGTTCGGGCCCGACGGGAGGGAGACGGCGCCTCCCGCGCCGCGGCGCGGGACCGGGCTCTAGTCGGCTGCGCCTCCCGGAGCCGCGGTGCCCGCGTCTCCGCCCTCGCGGGTGACGATCCCTGGCGGACCCCAGGACGACCGTTGGGGGATAAATACTCTCTCTATGACCTCCTAGTCTGGCATGCGGGGTTGGCGGCCGGTCAAGGATGAGCGGTCCCCCCAATTTTCACGCGGGCACCGCTTCCGCTGACGCTCCGCGGCACCCGCGAGAAAATCGGTTCCCCCGCTCCCCGCTGGCGCGGCGGCGGCCCGGCGGGCCGCCGTCCCTGACCGACCTGACCGCCGCATGCCGTGAGAGGGGCCTCATCGATCGGATGAGATCAACCACCGCATGGAGGCCAACATGACCGGTTCCACCAAGTTCACCGACTTCGCCCAGCTCGCCAGCTTCGTCGCCGCGAGGGGCGGCAGCGACGCCGCGATCGAGGCGTTCGACGGCGCGTTCGTCGAGCACGAGGAGATGGCGAAGCTCGCCATCGTCGACGCGCCGGAGCGGCTGGAGATGCCGTGCCCGCAGCAGGCCCGGGCCGCGGTCGAACTGATGATGCAGACGCTGTTCGACGTGTTCCGCGACACCCGGATGGAGGAATTCGCGCGCGATCTCGCGTGGGGGTTCGCGAACAGTTTCCACGTCGTCGCCAAGCGCATCGAAGGCCGCGAGGACGACGCCGCCAAGAAGCTCGGGGAGCTCGCCCGCGCCTACGATCCGTCCGAGGGCTACGCGCGCGATCTCGAGGACACGCAGCTGCTCTGCCAGACGCTGGAGGGATGCCGCGCCGCGATGGAATGCATGCGCGACTACGCCGCCGAAGTGTACCGGGTCGAGACCGGGCATCCGTTCTCGCCGACACGCGGCAGCCGGGTCTCGTCGGCGCTCAACGCGTCGATGATCGAAGCCCGCGACTTCCTCGCCGCCCGCGCCCGCAACCGCCGCGAGGCGTTCGCGCCGGAAGGGCCGATCGTCGCCTTCTCGGGCGGGCAGGCGTGGCACGACCACGACATGCTCTGGACGCGGCTCGACGCGATCAAGGCGCGCATCCCGGAGATGGTGCTGGCGACCACCGCGCAGACCAAGGGCTGCGACGCGATCG
This sequence comes from Sphingomonas sp. MA1305, assembly GCF_016107325.1. Lineage (GTDB taxonomy): Bacteria > Pseudomonadota > Alphaproteobacteria > Sphingomonadales > Sphingomonadaceae > Sphingomonas. The sequence continues at coordinate 131,560 of NZ_RCVT01000005.1, read as the reverse complement.
CGAGCGCCTGGGCATCGTCGCGCGGGGTCAAGACCATCGCGTTCCGGCTCGACCGCAGCCTCGGCAACCGTGCCGCCTTCGTCCGCAACGACCGCATCGTCGCGCTGAAGCCGGTCGAGGCGATGGTCTGCGAAGGCTCGGGCATCCAGTCGAACCTCGCGCAGAAGCTGCGCCAGGCCGGCGTTCCGCTCCACATCGTCCGCGCCGCCCAGCAGGCGGAGCTTCGGCGCGCCTGACCGCGCGCCTCTCGGAGGAGCCCCGGCACCCGCCGGGGTTCCTCCTTCTCCTTTACCGCAGGCCGGCCGCGGCTCGGGGCATCGAGCCCGCTCGCCGCGGTGAGCGGACGGCGTCCGCCGCACGACATGCGCAACTCCATCGCCACGAAAGGGGAGAGGGAAGGGAACGGCGCAACCGAGAGGATTTCGAGATCATGCCGACCGCCACCGCCTGCCGCGCAACCGCCGTCGCCGCGCCGCCCGCGGTCCTCGTCAGCGCCGCTGCCGCCGCCGCGTTCCGGCACCAGCTCGGCACCGCCGCGAGCACGTGTCCGGGGTCGATGCCGGGCGGCTATCGCGCGGACGTGACCGGTGCCGCGCTCGCCGCACTGGCGCGGACCTTCGACTTCGACACGGACGTGATCGCGGTGCTCGATCATGCGCAGTTCGAGCGGTGCGCGGTGACGGTCACCCCGCGCGGCGACGGCTCGGCGCTGCTGGCCTGCGCCGGGGACACGTCCGACGCTTTCCGACCCGCGCGCCGGCCTCCCGCGCGGTGATCGGACGGGCGGGGCGGGCCGGGATCGACCGGCTCGTCCCGCCATCGCCGCCGCGCCCTCGGCGAGCGGCGCGGGCCCTCCCCACCGAGGGGGAAATCTCTCACAGAAGTCCGAGGGTGTCATGCGGGCCGGGACCGCGTCAACGATCGACGGTCCCCCCAATTTTGTCGGGGCCACCGCTCCGCTGCGCTCCACGGCGACCCCGACAAAATCGGCACCCCCGTCGCCCGCTTCGCGGCCGCCGGCGATGCCGGCGGTCGTTGACCCGATCCCGACCCGCATGACGGCCGGAGCCTCGTCTTGAGGACAAGAGGAGGCTCACATGCAGATCACATCGAACATCGCCGTCGCCGACCACGCCGCGTACATGAGCGCGGTCGCGTGCGCCGAACGCCGCGCGCTCCACAGCTACTTCGACCAGCACGTCCTGGAGGAGGACGACGGGATCTACGTCGCGGTCGACGAAGGCGACTACAGCGTGCTGCCGAGAGCGATGGTGGACCGCATCGTCCACACCGTGCCGGGCGCGATGCACGACGAATTCTGATCCGGGAGGGAGGGGCTGCGGCCTCTCCCTTTTTTTGCTTGGAGAAGCAACGGGCGCGAGGGGCATCGAGCCCCCCGCGCCCGTGCCGCGACAGGGTCGCGGCGAACGGTCAGGCCCTGGCCTGGAGCCGCTTCTCGACCTCGTCGGGTCCGAGTTTGCGGATCGTCGCCGCGAGCGTCTCCAGCCGCGCGATGCCGAGCTTGAGCAACCCCGACTTCTCGAGCGCCGCCAGCGCCGACTGACGCTCGCGTTCCGCGAACGCGCGTCGGCGTTCTTCCAGCCGCCGCTCGTCTTCTTCGAGCGCCGTGCGTTCCTGTTCCAATGTCCGTGCCATGATGGCCTCGCTGTTCAAGCTGATCGGGCCGTGAACGGTGCGAGTATACCCACGCGAACTCGGCGATGAAGAGGGTTTCTTCGATCGGCTGACAACCTACGCCGCGGCGCTGAACCGCGGGTAAGGATCGAGCCCGCGGAGTGGCGGATGCCGACGCTCCCAGCGGTCAAGGCCGACGGCGAAATCGTGGACGCGTTCGAGCAGCGCGTCATGGCCGAGGTCGCGACCGCCGAGGGGAAGCCAGGCGACTTCCGATCCCCACATCTTGGTCACGGCATAAGCGCGCTGCCGGTGTTCGACATAGACGACCGCCACATATGGATCGTTGGCGTCGGGAACGCCGATGATGCCCTCCTTGCGCGATAACCGGATGGCGAGCCCGACAGGCCAAGCACAGCCGATCTGATCGAGCCAGTCGAGCGGCAACCGCATATCGGTGACCAGGCCAATCGTGCAATGGCGCGAGCCGTGGCAGCGTTCGGCATACTCGCGAAGCGCTGGGATCACCTGCTCCTGAAAGTAGCGCTCCATAAGCTCTGGCGGCAGGATGTGATCGAAAGCATCGCTGGCCTGGCCGAACGATTCATCGTTCATTCGCTCACGCGCGGCAGCGTCGAACGCTGCAATCTTCCGTCTGATGCTCGTCACGAATTCCGACCCTCTTAGACTGGGAGGAGGAAACGCTGGGCGGACCGTCGAGGTCCATTTCCGCCTGCCGGCGGCCGGAACCGCGCCGGCTACGATCACGACGACGAACAGCGCTCGAACGCGACGATGGCGACCTAAAAACGGCTCTTGGGAGTGCACACCGAACGCACCGGATGGTGCAGGGATCTTGTGTGTCCACAATGACTTAGCGGGATCGCGCGGCGTGGGACGGTGTGGGACACTCCGGGACAGCGCCAAAACCTGAGTGTTCAGAGGCAGTTAGCTGTCCCACACGGTCCCACGCCGGCGACGCGTGTCGTGCTTGTCGTCCGGTCGCGCGTCGGCTAAAGTCGCCCCCGGCTCTCATCGGTTCCCACCAGCCTCTCTGCTAGGAGGCTGGGTTGTCCCACCCATCAAAGCATTGCACGATCCGGTTCGACCGCGAGCGGTACGAGCGCATCCTGGCGCTCGCGACCGAACAGGGCACGACCCCTTCCGAAATCATCCGCGCCGCGGTCGACGCCTATGTCGGGACGACGGCGATGCTCGGTTCGAGCCACCGCCGCCTCGCCCGCATCGGCGAGTTCATGCAGCTCGCGCTCGACGTCATCATCAGCGAACAATATCCCGAGTTCCGCGACCGGATCATCGCCAACGCCGACAAGCGGCTGGAGCAATATCATGGCGCGTGACGGCATCCGCTTCGACGGGCGCGCGGTCCCGCTGACCCACCACTCGGCGCGCGGCAAGATCCAGCGTAACTCGGGCAATTTCACGCGCGGCAGCCAGCTCCTCACCCACGAGCTGCTGATGTGGTTCGCGGGCGCGAAACTTCCCGTCCTGCTGTGGTTCTTCGCCTTCCTCGGCTCGTGGTTCCTGATCATGTCGGTGCGGCTCGACGAGCACGGCTTCCAGCTGCTCTGCATGAAGCTCTACGCGACGATCTGGAACTGGGTCGCGCTCGATCCCGCCAAGCGCGTCGACGTGCTGCTGCCGAGCGGCGAGCGCGTCCATACCGTGATGGCGGCGGTGCCGTATCTCGCCGATGTCCGGCACGCCTGGTCGATCGCGCTCCGGGGCCTGTTCGGGGCGATCCTGATGGCGACCTTCATCGTGATCCCGATCACGATCTGGTTCGTCGATATCTCGTGCCGGCGGGGAAAGGTGATCCTTCAGGAGCGGCACGAGCGCGGCGCGATGCTCGTCACCCGCGCGATCCTCGAAGCCGAGATCGTCCAGCACAACAACGCCCGCTTCATCGAGGAGGCGCGACAGTGCTTCCCCGACCGTTCGCCGCGCCAGGTGCTGGCGTTGCCGTTCGCGGCCCGAAAGGCCGCCGGCCTCCACCATCCCTATGCGCTCGCCGGCATCCCCTATCCGCACCGGATGGAGCAGTCGCACACCATGCTGATCGGCACGACGGGATCGGGCAAGACCACCGCGCTGCGCAGCCTCGTCGCTCAGATGCGGGAGCGCGGCGACAGTGCGGTCATCTTCGACCTGACCGGCGCCTATGTGGAAGCGTTCCACAACCCCGCGCGCGACACGATCCTCAACCCGATGGACCGCCGCTGCCCCGCCTGGTCGATCTTCAACGACTGCCGCACGCACAGCGAGTTCACCGCCGCCGCGGCGGCGCTGATCCCTGCCGACGGAGGCTCCTCCGAGCCGTTCTGGGCGCTGGCGGCACGCACCCTCTTCATCGAGATGTGCATCAAGCTGGTCGAGCGCGGCCAGACCACCAATGCCGCCCTGTCCGAGAACCTGATGACCGCCGACCTGAAGCGCGTCCACCGGTTCCTGCAGAACACGATCGCCGACCCGCTGACCGCCCCCGAAGCGGCGCGCATGGCGGAATCGATCCGGGCGGTCTTCAACACCAACGCGCAGGCACTCCGCTTCCTTCCCGACAAGGGCGAGCGCTTTTCGATCGGCGACTGGATCACCGGTGACAAGGCACCCGGCAGCATCCTCTTCATCACGTCGAACTATGTCGATCTGCCGATGAACCGGGCGCTGCTGACGCTCTGGATGGATCTCGCGATCAACCGCCTCATGACCATGAAGCGGACGCGCGACCTGCGCACCTGGTTCATGTTCGACGAGCTCGGGGCGCTGCACAGGCTGCCCGCGATCGAGAACGGCCTCCAGACGGCGCGCGCGTTCGGCGGCGCAATGATCCTCGGCATCCACAGCTTCGAGAAGCTCGTCGAGGTCTATGGCGAACAGGGTGCCCGCAATCTCGCCTCGCTGGCGCGCTCCAAGCTGATCCTTGCGACGGCGGACCTCGACACCGCCGAACAGTGCGCCCGCTACATCGGCAACCGGGAGGTCCGGCAGATGGATGAGGCCTATTCCTACGGCTACAACAACACCCGCGACGCCTCGACGCTGACGCCGCGCAAACAGGTCGAGCCGCTCGTCATCGCCGACGACATCACCAACCTCCCGGCGATGCACGGGTTCGTGAAGTTTCCCGACGGCTTTCCCGCCGCGCGGATCACGCTCACTTGGCGCGATTATCCCGCCGTGGCGGAGGGCTTCCTCGCGCGCACCGACCTGCGGCCGGTGCGCTCCGATCGCGCGGAGAAGGTGTTCGACGGGGATGGGGACGCGACGGGCGAAGGCGGCGGCCGGGACGGGGCCAATCAGGTGGTCGAGGAGGTGGCGGCGCCGACCAATCTGGCGAAGGAGCTGGCGACGCGGATCCTCGCCGCGGCCACCGACGAAGAACGCGAGGGCACCGTCGCCGGCGCCGACCGCGCGCGCGTGCCGGACGGCTCCGATCGGACGCCGGGACGGCCGTCGCCGACCCCCAGGCCAGCCGCTGCCGGCGAGACGCTGCCGCCGCGAGAGCGCGACGACCGTTGGCCGGTGAACGGGGCGATCCCGCCAGCCGCGCCGGAGGATCAGACGCTGGTGGAACTGCGCGAGGATTTCGCCAGCGGGCGCGATGCCGACGGCATCGACATGGGCATCTGACCGATGCTGTCGATCGCTTCGGTCCGATCCGCCTCCGGTGCCGCGAGCTATTTCGCGAAGGACGATTATTACACGGCCGAAGGAAGCGCCGAGGCGAGCGCCTGGGGCGGGGAGGGCGCCGCCGCGCTCGGTCTGGCGGGCGAGGTCGACAAGGAGCCGTTCGAGGCGCTCCTCAACGGCGTGCTGCCCGGCGGCGAAGCGGTGGCTCAGGTCGAGAACCGCCGCGCCGGCGTTGACCTCACCTTTTCGGCGCCGAAGTCGGTATCGGTAATGGCCTATGTCGGCGGCGACCGCCGCATCCTTGGGCCCGATGGCGCCAATATGCGCGCGGTCGCCCGCGCCATGGCTTGGGCCGAGCGCAACCTGGCCGAAGGACGCAAGGACGTCGAAGGACGGAAGGTGCCGGTCGCGACCGGTAACCTCGTCTATGCGCTCTTCCAGCACGACACGAGCCGGGCGCTCGATCCGCAGGCCCATGTCCACGCGGTGATCGCCAACCTGACGCGGATGCCCAACGGCAAATGGCAGGCGCTGCACGCAGACAAGCTGTGGAGTGGCAACAGCCTGCTCGGCTCGATCTATCACGCCTTCCTGCGCGACGAGCTGGAGAAGCTCGGCTATGTTGTCAAACTGAAAGGCAAGCACGGGACGTTCGAGATCGCGGGCGTCCCCAAGTCCGTGCTCGACACGTTCAGCCAGCGGCGGCAGGACATCCTCGCCAAAGCGGCGGAACTCGGGATCAAAAGCGCGCAGGGGCTGCGCGATGTCACCGCGCGGACCCGCGACCCCAAGCTCACCATCGGCGACCGCGAGGCGCTCGGCGCCAGCTGGATCGAGAAGGCGCGCAGTCTCGGCTACGACGGTGCCGCCGTCCGCGACGCGGCAGTTGCACGCGCCGCCCGCCACGATCCCGCCGGCCCGCTCGAGCGCGGCTATCGCGCGGTCGCGGCGGCGGTGAGCGGCGCCTGGACCAGGCTCGAGGCATCGCTCCGTCCGCACGATCCGCTCGTCGACCGCGGGCTCGGTCGCATTACCGGCTCGCCGGCCGAAGCCCGCGCGCAGTTCGCCGTCGCTTCCGCCGTCCGCATCTTGTCGGAGCGCGAAGCGGCCTTCGACGTCACCCAGGTCGCGAAAGCCGCGCTGGATCTCGGCCTGACGGGCGTGACGGTCGAGCATGTCGAGCGGCGGATCGGCCAGCTGGTCGACCGGGTGCAGCTGATCGCCGGCGCACCCCGGCCGAACGACAGCCGGCCGCCGATGGTCACGACCCCGGAAGCACTGCGCATGGAGGAGGCGATCCTCGCGGCGGTCGATCTGGGCAGGGGCGCTGCGAGCCCGATCCTGTCGCCGATCGACGCGGCCGATCGTTTGCGCGCCGCAGCGACGCGCGAGCTCAATCCCGGGCAGCTCGCCGCCGCGACGCTGATCCTCGCGTCGTCGGATCGGACGATCGTGGTCCAGGGGATCGCCGGCGCCGGCAAGTCCACCATGCTGCAGGCGGTGGCGCGCGTCGCCGAGACGGAAGGCCGCAGCGTGATCGGGCTCGCCTTCCAGAACAAGATGGTCGCCGACCTCGCCGAGGGCGCCGGCATTCCCGCACGGACGATCGCATCGTTCATTCTCGCCAACGAGCGGCACCTCGCCGAGCCCGGCGGGCACGGCCATGCGGAGGCAAGCGCCGCCTTCGCCGGCGCGGTGGTGATCGTCGACGAGACGTCGATGGTCTCGAGCCGCGACATGCTGAAGCTGCAGTCGATCACTGCCGCGCTCGGCGTCGACCGTCTGGTCCTGGTCGGCGATCGCCAGCAGCTCGCCTCGATCGACGCCGGCAAGTCGTTCGCGCTTATCCAGGCGGGAGCGCCGGCGATGGCGAGGATGGACGAGAACATCCGGCAGCGGACCGACCAGCTGCGTGCAGTCGCGGCGCTCGCGAACATCGGCGCTGCCGGCAAGGCGTTGAAGCTGCTGGGCGACGGGGTCGTGGAGCACGCCGAGCCGGCCCGCCATGCCGCCGAACGCTGGCTCGCGCTGCCGCCGGGCGAACGCGACAACACCGCGGTCTTCGCCTCCGGGCGCGCCGCGCGCGCCGTCATCAACGCTGCTATCCAGGACGGGCTCGTCGCCGAGGGCGCGATCCGCGGCGCCGGGATCCATCTCACGGTCTACGAGCGGGTCAATCTCTCGCGCGAGGAGCTGCGCCACGCGTCGAGCTATCATCCCGGGCAGACGCTCGAGGTGGGGCGCGGCGGCGGCGCCGCGATCGGGCTCGCGGAAGGGCGCTACGATGTCGCCAAGGTTCACCCGAACGGGCGGGTAGATCTGTCGGACGGCCGCAAACGGTTCCGCATCGACCCGCAGCGGCTGTCGCCGACCGATACCCGCGACAGGCTACAGCTCAGCGAGAGGAAGGATCTGCACCTGCGCGAGGGCGAGCGGATCCGCTGGACCGCCAACGACAAACCGCGCGGTCTCTTGAACGCGGCACTTGCGCGGGTGCTAGCGGTGGACGCGCGCGGCGTCACCGTCGAGACCGCCGGCCGGGAACGGCTGACGCTCGATCTCGGCGATCCGATGCTGTCGCGGCTCGACCTTGCCTACTCGCTCAACATGCACATGGCGCAGGGCATCACCACCGACCGGGCGATCACGGTGATGTCGAGCACCGAGCGGCACCTCGCCAACCAGCGGCTCTTCAACGTCGGCGTGACCCGGGTGCGCGACGCGCTCACCATGGTGGTCGACGACCGGGCCAAGCTCGAGCGCCAGCTCGACGCCAATCCCGGCGACAAGACCTCGGCGCTGGAGACGGTCGGCCGGCTCGAAATCGACCGCGAGCCACATCGGCGGGACGCGCGCGGCCCGTTCGATCCGGGGCCGATGGCGGACCTGCCGCCGCTGCCCGGCGACCTGCCGCCGCTACCGGACGGGGCGCGGGCCCCGTCGCCCGGCGCCCCGCCGCCGTCAGACCGGCCGCCGGCGCGGAGCGATCCGTTGCCGCCGCTGCCGGAGCGCAGCCTGGGGCTCGACTTGTAGGAACCGACCGGCCGGGTCGCCGGAGACTGATGGAGGGCAAGACGATGAGTGGTTGGGATTTCGACGAGGTGGGCAAGTTCGGCAGTACCAAGGCGGCCGAGGACTTCGCCAAGCGCAACAACGTCGATGTGCGCGACATCCGGACGCGCGACACGGGCGACGGCGTCGAACTCGAGATCAGGCGAGGCGGGCAGGACCGGCGCGAGCTGCGCGACGGCGGGGAAGGGCGGCGCGACGGCTGGAGCTGAGGCCGTCCAAGAGCCAGCGCCGAGAACAGACGGCGCCTGATCCCAACGGCTAAGCGGGGGTGCTTATGTCGCACGCGATTTTGATGCCATTGGCGCTCATCATCTTCTTTTTGTCGGCGTTGCTCATTGTGCGAGCGATAACCGGGGTGTCGTTCGGTCTGGGGAGGGTCGCTCCGGGACCGGTCGCGAAGCCGCTGCTGACCGATCGAGAAGCGGCCATGCTCCTCGTCCTTGAGGAACTGCTGCCCACCGCGCGGATACATGCCCAAGTCGCGATGGGCGCGCTCCTTCGCGCACCTCCGGCACCGGGTCGTCGGACCTTATCATCGGACCGGAACTACTTCTCGCAGAAGATTGTCGACTTCGTGATCTAGGATCGAGCGTCCGGTGCGATCAGAGCCCTGATCGAAGTCGACGACCGGTTCCATAGCACGCATAAGGACACGCTGCGGGATGCGGTTACGTCAGCGGCCGGATATCGGACCATCAGGATATCGGGAGCGACGCCCGCCACGCTGCAGCATGTGCGCCCCGTGATCGTCCCGTTGATTGATCTAACGCCCTGCTGACTCTTCGACCACCGTCTGCCACACAACGGCGGTGTGCAATCGCTATCGTATTTCCGCCAAGCAGGCTGCCGTAATGCGAGCGTGCGGCTTCGACCCCCCGTTCGCTCCGGACGAAACCTTCCCGCCAGCGCGCGAAATCTTCCCGACCGGCAAGAAGACCGCGCGACACGGGCCGGTCGTCAGGCGTGTCGCGACAGGGAACCGGCCGCTCGAAATGGCACTGCTCGAATGGGGCTTCCCGACCAAGGTGCCGAGCAAGCGCAACCCCGAGATCAAGCTCGACAAGTACGTCACCAACGCTCGCAACCTTTCGTCCAGCATGTGGAAGCCGTCGCTGGCTACGCCGGCGCGGCGGTGCATCGTGCCGTTCACCTATTTCGCCGAGCCTCATCCCGACGGCGGGATCGGCGACGACGGCAAGCCCAAGCAGATGTGGTTCGCGCTACCGGACCAGCCGATCGGATTCTTCGCTGGGCTGTGGCGCCCGACCGATCGCGGCGAAGCCTACGCCTTCGGCACCACGGAGCCCAACGACATCGTGCGTCCCTGGCATCCCAAGGCGATGCCGGTGATCCTCAAGCCCTGCGACCTCCTGCTGTGGCTCGACGGCAGCGCGGAGGAGGCGCTGGCCCTGGTGCGGCCGTACGACGGCCCGATGATCCGCCAGGTCGAAACACCGCGCGACGACCTGATCGAGATCGACGCCTGATCGGCCGCAACCGTCCCCGTACCGATCTGCGTATCGGAGCGCTCAGTCCTCGTGCCGGCCGGCCAGCCGCAGCTGGCGAACGATCCCGTTGAAGGCGGCCGTCGTGCCCTGAGCGCGGCCGATCTCGTTCTCCTGGGCAGCGGCATCCCAGAACAGTTCGAGCGGCCACCGTTCGGGGCAGTGCGGCAGCAAACAGCGCAATGCCAGCCGGACCTCGACGCCATCGACCCGGGTCTCGCCCGAGCGCACCATCGCGGCACGCAGGATGTGAAGCGACAGCGAGATGATCACGCGCTGGTGACGCGGCAGGCCAGCCACGCCTCACCGGAAGTCGCGCGTCTTGATCCGCACGACCTCCTCGGGATCCATGCCCTCGACGTGCGGCGGCCAGTAACTGTCGCGCGGACCCGGCTTCCAGCCCGGATCACCACGGTCGGGAGAACCGGCATGGCGCGCCCCATCGCCGCGCCCGGTCGCGTGGGGGAAATCCATCTGTCCAACCCGCGACAGCAGGTCGCCATAATCGATGATGCGATCGCAGATGACGTGGATGACCTCTCCTTCTCTCTGAACGCGCCCCTTCATGCCGATCATCGCCGCGGACATGACCGTGCGGCGCTGAGCCTCGAACCGGTCCGGCCAGAGGATACCGTTGGCGATCCCCGTCTCGTCCTCGATCGTGATGAAGAGGACGCCTTTGGCAGACCCGGGCTTCTGGCGGACGAGGATGATGCCCGCGACCTCGACATGGCGACCGTCCTTGATTGCGGACAGGTCAGCGCAGCGTTTGATTCCGCGGCGGGTCAGCTCGTCACGAAGGAAGGTCAGCGGGTGTGCACGCAGCGAGAGCTGGAGCGCCCGATAATCCTCGACGACCTCGCGCCCGGCCGACATCGCCCTGAGACCGACGAGCGGTTCCAGCCCTTCAGGGCTGAACGTCGTCTCGCGTTCGTCGGCAGCAGCGAACAGCGGCAGCGGCGCCTCGCCGAGCCCGCGCACCTTCCATAGTCCCTGCCGCCGATCCTCCCCCAGCGCGTGGAAGGCGTCTGCCTCCGCCAACCGTTCGATCGCGGCGCGCGGGACGCCGGCACGGCGCCAGACCTCCTCGATCGATCCGAACATCGCCGCGCCGCGTGCGGCGACGATCGCGGCACCGTGGACGTTGGCCAGTCCCCGCGCCTGCCGCAGGCCGAGCCGTACCGCGAGATAGCGGCCACCGGTCGGTTCCAGCGTGCAATCCCACCGGCTCGCGTTGATGCAGGCGGGGCGGACCTCGACCCCGTGCTCGCGCGCGTCGCGGACGACCTGGGCAGGCGCGTAGAACCCCATCGGCTGGGCGTTGAGCAGCGCCGCACAGAAGACGTCGGGATGATGATGCTTCATCCAGCACGAGGCGTAGGCAATCTTGGCGAAGGACGCCGCGTGGCTCTCGGGGAAGCCGTAGGAGCCGAACCCCTCGATCTGCTTGAACGTCCGCTCGGCGAAGTCGCGCGGATAGCCACGCTCGACCATGCCGCCGACCAGCTTGTCGAAGAAATGGCTGACGCCGCCGGTGACCTTGAACGTCGCCATGGCGCGGCGAAGTTGGTCCGCCTCGCTCGGCGTGAACCCCGCGCCGACGATCGCGACCTTCATCGCCTGCTCTTGAAACAGCGGCACGCCCAAGGTCTTCTCGAGGACGGCGCGCAGCTCGGGCCGCGGATACTCGGGCTTCTCGATGCCCTCGCGGCGGCGAAGATAGGGATGGACCATGTCACCCTGGATTGGACCGGGCCTGACGATCGCGACTTCGATCACGAGATCGTAGAAGCGGCGCGGCTTCATCCGCGGCAGCATCGACATCTGTGCGCGGCTCTCGATCTGAAAGACGCCGAGCGTGTCCGCCTTCTGGATCATGGCGTAGACGTCGGGATCGTCGTCCTGGAGGTCGGCCATGCCGACCCGGATGCCTTTCATCTCGTCGAGCAGGTTGAACGCCCGGTTCATGCAACCCAGCATGCCGAGCCCGAGAACGTCGACCTTCATGAACTTCAGCGCGTCGATATCGTCCTTGTCCCATTCGATCACCTGACGATCGATCATTGCGGCGGGCTCGATCGGCACCAGATCGTCGAGCCGATCGTGGGTGAGGACGAAGCCGCCCGGGTGCTGGGAGAGATGGCGCGGAACCCCGATCAGCTTGCGGGCGAGATCGAGCGCCAGCCGGAGGCGCCGATCGTCGAGGTTGAGGCCGAGCTCTGTGACCTGCTTCTCCCCGACACCCTCCTGGCTCCAGCCCCACACGAGCCCGGCGAGCGCCTTGGTGAGGTCTTCCGGCAACCCGAGCGCCTTGCCGACCTCGCGCATCGCGCCGCGCGCGCGATACCGGGTAACGACGGCGGTCAGCGCGGCCCGATCACGGCCGTAGGTCTCGTAGATCCACTGGATGATCTCCTCGCGGCGCTCGTGCTCGAAATCGACGTCGATGTCGGGCGGCTCGCGACGCTCGCCCGAGACGAAGCGCTCGAACAGGAGCTCGTGCTTGATCGGGTCGATGCTGGTCACGCCGAGCACGAAGCAGACGCAGCTGTTCGCCGCCGAGCCGCGCCCCTGGCAGAGGATGCCGCGCCGGCGGCTTTCCGCGACGATGCTGTTCACGGTGAGAAAGTACGGCGCGTAGCCAAGATCGCCGATCAGCCGCAGTTCGTGCGCGATCTGCTTCCGGTAGGGGAGGGGCACGCCGCTGGGGAACATGCGCTCGGCCGCCTCGCGGGTCAGCGCCTCGAGCGCCCCTTGCGCGGTCAATCCCTCGACGACTTCCTCGTGCGGATATTGGTAGCTGAGCTCGCCGAGATCGAAGGTGCAGTCCCGCGCGATCGCCTCGGTCGCCGCGATCGCGTCGGGGAAGGCCGCGAACCGCCGTTCCATCTCCTCCGGGGACTTCAGATGACGGTCGGCATGGCGTTCGCGTCGATGGCCGAGCGTGTCGACGGTGCACTTCTCGCGGATCGCGGTGACGACGTCCTGCAGGAGCCGCACCTCGGGCGCGTGATAGAGTATGTCGCCCGTCGCGACCGCGCGGATGCAGGCGGCCGCCGCCTGGGAAGCGAGGTCGTGGAGGCGGATCGCGTCGTCGGGTCGGCGGCGCCACGCCAAGGCGCAATAGCCGCGCGTTCCGAACGCCTCCGCGAGGTCCGCGAGGTGTCGCGCCGTCGTCCCGCCGGGGAGGTCGGGCAGCAGGATGGCGACCAGACCCGCCTTCCAGGCAACCACGTCGCTCCACCCCAATGTGCAACCGCCCTTACCGGCGCGCGACTTGCCGAGGGTGAGCAGCCGGCTCAGGCGTGACCACGCGGCGCGATCGGTCGGATAGAGGAGCAAGCCGCGGCCATCGTCGAGCACCAGTCGCGCGCCCGCGATCAGACGGATCCCGGTGGCCTTCTGCGCTTCCCAGGCACGGACCACGCCCGCGACACTGCCGAGATCGGCGACACCCAGCGCCTTGTGACCGAGCAGCGCCGCGGCGGCGAACAGCTCGTCGGGCGACGAGGCTCCCCGGAGGAACGAGAAATGGCTCGTCACCTGGAGTTCGACATATCCCATCAGCCGAACAGTCCGTGCATGTGCCAGCTGAGATCGCCGGTCGCGCCGTCGACGCCGTCGCCACGGCGGAACAGCCAGAAGCGCGCGCCCATCTCATCCTCGACCCGGAAATAGTCGCGCACCGCCCAGACCTCGCCCTCGCGCCGCCACCATTCGCCGTGGATGCGCTCCGGGCCGTCGCCCGCCACCACGGCATGGATGGAGCCGCGCCAGCTGAAGCGTCGCGGGGGATGATCGGGCAGCAGCGCCACGACGCCGGTGAGCGGTTCGGGCCGCCGCAGCAGGCGCACCGGCCGCTTCCACGCCGGCCAGCCTGAGGGGTTTGCCAACGGGGCGGTACGGGCGGTCGCGCGCTCGGGCACGTCGGTCTCGATTGCGCCGACGGTGAACAGCGCGTCGGCGCCGGCGCGCCCCGCAAGCTGGTCGACGAGCGTCGAAAGGTCGGCCGGGCGGTGGTCACCGGCGAGCACCGCGCCGAACGGCGTTGCGCCGAGCGGCTCGGTGCCCGGCGCGGACAGCCGCATCGTCTCGATGCCGAGCCCCGGGTCGATGCGCTCGATGCGAAGGTGGAAGAGGCGGGCAAGATGATCCGCGTCGCGCGAGGCAAGCACCGTGCCGATCGCCAGCCGCTGTGCGCTGCCGTCGACGCGATCGAGCGCCAGCACGAGTCTGCGCGCGCCGAGCCCGCGCGCGCGCAGGCGCTCGACGAGGTCGGCGAGAAGATCTCCTATCACCTGCTCGATCGCCTCGGCGGTGCCGATCGGTTCGAGCAGCCGGCGTACGGCGACGGGCATCTCGGGCGGGATCAGCGGGACGATCGGCTCGGCGATCCGGCCGAGCGCCTCGTCTAGGCGGCGGACGCTCGCGAGCCCGAGCCTGCGCGCGAGCGGACCGCGCGGGAGCGGCAGAAGATCGCCGATCCGTTCCAGGCCAAAGCGCGCCGCTGCCGACAACGCTTCGGGTGTGAGCCGGAGCGCGACCAGCGGCAGGCCAGCGAGTGCTTGCGCCTCGCGGCCGCCATCGATCCGCTCCACCGGCTCGCGCCCGAACCGGGCCAAGGCGTGCGCCGCCCCTGGTGTGCCCGCCACCGCGATCCGCGCGGTCAGTCCGAGCCGGTGACAGAAGCCGACGACGCGGGCGCAGAAGCGCGCTTCCCCGCCGAACAGGTGGGCGACGCCGGACAGGTCGAGCCACAATCCATCGGCGGTGACCGCCGCGATCGGCGTCCAGTGACGCGCGGCGTGAAGCGCGAGCGCGTCCAGCATCGCCCGGTCGGCAGCGGGTTCCGCGACGCGGACGTCGAGACCCGGGGAGAGCGCGCGGGCTTGCGTGACGGCCATGCCCGGGAAGAGCCCAAGCGCCGTTGCCGCCGGGCACGCCGCGGCGATCAGCTGCCGGTTGCCGATCTGACTCGACAGGATCAGCGGCGACGCCGGCGCGATCGGCGCTGCGACCGCCATATCGTGCGCGACGAACGGCGCCGGCGGGGGGGTCTTGAAAGGGTGCTCGGCCGCTTCCGATCGACGACCCAACTCGCGCTTGGTCGGTCGCTGGTGAAGCGGAAGCCCGGTCGTGGTGGCTACCGCGCCGCCGTCGCGCGCCCATCGGGCACCCGGCCGCCATCCGCCGCCCCGCGGCGCCGAGCAGGGACCGGGGTCGTCGTCAACCGGCAAGGGGAGGGGGGACGCGGCTCAGGCTGCGCGCGCGGCCGCTCCAGCCGCCGTAGCCGCTCGATGCTGAGCGCCGGCAGGTAGAGCGAGGCGACCCGTGTCATCGCATGCCTCGACGAGAAGAGAGAAAGGATTGCCACCGCGCTGCCGGACGAGGTCCACCATCCAGCGCCCGCGCCCTACCCCGGGGGCGGGGAGGCGGCCCGACGGCGCGCAGGCGATCCGCCAGCGCGTCGCCGCAGCCGAGAGTTCGGTCAGCGGGCAGACGCCCTGCCGCCGCCAGCGGCGCGACAGAAATGCCGGTGTGCGGCCCGTGTCGGCGGCGAGCTGCAGCCTCCGGCTCGCCGTCATGTCGGCGCGGCGGACTTCGCCGACGACCGCCGCGAGCGCACCGTGCCGCAGGCCGTCCTCCATCAGCGCGAGCACCTCCTTGTCCTCGCGCGCCTCGGCGAAGAGCAGGCGCGCGGGCGGCAGGCCCGCCTGCTCGAGCCCGGGAGCGTAGAGGTCGAAGCGGCTCACCACCCACAGCACCCGCGCCGCTTCCGTGGCCGCTGCGCAGCGGGCAGCGATCCCGGCGAGGAAGAGCGTGGCCGCAGCTTCGTCACTGAGCGACGGCGTGGCCGGGGCGACCTCGTGCAGGGCGCCGCCATCCAGCCCGCGGTCCGCCAAGCGACCATCGATCTCGGCCATCCCGAATGGCAGCATCGGCGCTTGCCGCGGGCGCACGTCGGCAATGCTTTCACGTAGACGCGTCAGGATTTCGGGACGAGAAGCGGCGGCAGGCATTGTGCGGAATCGACTCACATGTTCCGAATATGTTCCGCCCGCGGGATCGTTCGGTCAAGCCGTTGTGACGCGACAGGTCGCTGCCGGCGGCGCGTGCCGACTCCCGCGGGGCGGGAAAGGGCTGAAAAGCGCGCCTACGCTTCCCATCTTTTTTCCTCACGCGGGTGGAGGGACGGATGGCAGGCGGTTGGACGCGGGACGGAGCCGTCCAGGATCAGATCGACGATTCGGTCGCCGATGCGATCTCGTCGGCGCGGGCGAGCCTGCCGACGGATGAGAGCGAAGCCCATTGCGTCGAATGCGGCGAGCCAATCCCCGAGCGCCGTCGCGTAGCGCTACCGGGTGTCCGCACATGCATCGAGTGTCAGTCGGCGCGCGACGCCGAGCCCAAGCCGTCGGCCATCAACCGGCGCGGCAGCAAAGACAGCCAGCTTCGCTGATCGCTCGACGAGCCGATCCATAGAATGCCACCAGTGACACTTTACCGGACCGGTAAAGTGTCGTTGCTGACACTTCATAGTCGCACACGAAGGACGCCACGCTTATCGGAAAAAGCGGGCGATAATCTAACCTTGGCGCACGCAGGGGATTCACATCTCCGTCGCTCTGTGCTCTAAATGTTCCTATGTTGCAGCCCGATCTATTCGCCGCCGAAACGCCGGCTGTCGTTCGCGATATCAATGAAGCAGTGACGCCGCCGGGCGGCGTCGTCGGCTTGCTCGAACGTCTGTCGGCCGCTTGCGAGCGACCGCGCTACAATTACATGCTGCTCACCCTCATCGCGGAAGCGAGCGATCGGACAGGGGCGGCCGGTCCTTTCGTGCAGGACGGCGGCGCCGCCGTCCCGATCCGCGACTGGCTGTGCGATGCTCTCAGTCCACTGGCGCGCCAGGATCCGCGACGCCTGTCGATCGCCGCCAGAGTGCGCGTGGAGCTCGCCGAGGCGGGAACGCTCCCCGACAGCGAAGCTGCTGCCGAACGGACGATCGCGGCCGAGGTCCAGGCCAGGTTGCGTCGATCGGGTCGCACCAATGTCAGTCGCGCCGTGTCCGAACTCGTTCGGATGGGCCTGCTCCGTCGCCATTACCAGGGTTACCGGGTCGACCATCACAATCGCGGCGCCCAACGGCAGGCGGTCTACACGATCACCGAAGCGACGCGGCGAGCACTGGCGCAGACCCGCGGCGCCGGCCTCGGCGGCCGGGTTGCACGGGCTGCTGCCACCTGATTATCCTCGCGGAAATGACGTCGGCGACCGGGCCGCGCGTCGATTGTACCGACCACGAGGAGGCTCGGCTCCCCACCGATGTACCGGCTGACCGACGACATCGCCCGCCGCCGCATGCTCTACCCGCCGCCGATCGCGACGGTGGCGAGCGCCCTGGTGATTGACATCCCCGTCGGGCAGCGTGGCGCCGGTCTCTCGCTGGGCCGCTATTATGCGATCCTGCTCGAAGACGATGCCGAAATCGCGGAAGCGGAGCGCTTCCTGAGCACGACGCGGGATGCCCCGGTCCCTCCCGATCTCTTCGATCGGCGACCCACGCGCCTCTATACCGCGAACTTCGTCGTCATCCGTTACGAGCCACCCGCCGCCGGCTGGCCCTGGCTCTCGGTGTGCCAGTGGCCCGGTAAGAGCGGTCCGGGCGATCCCGTGCCGCGCGGGGACATGGCCCGTGGCTGCTACACGATGGAAGCGTTCGAGACGCCGTCGGCGCTCGAAGCGCATCAGGCGGAACTGTTGGCGCAGCTCGGGCGCGAGCACAGGCTCGCGGTACGGATGATCGCCGGCGACGGTCTCCCCCCGCCCGGTCGTTGCTGAGCCGCGCGCCTAGCGATTAGCGGCCGCGATCTCGGCCAGGCGATCGGGCGAAAGGACAAACGGACGCCACTGCTCCGGTTCGAGGACATAGGCGTGGTAACCGGCCGTCCGGCCGCTGATCATCGCGATACCGATGGCCGCCGCGACGTAGCGATGAGCGCCATCGACGATCGCATCCTCGCCTGGGCCGGCGGCGTGACGGCACAGGATCACCGGGTCAGGCTGCTGCCGGATCGTGCTCGCCATCACATGGTCGAGATCGACCTGTCCGCTCTCGATGAAGCGTTGCGCCCGGCCCGGCTCCACCGCGAGCGACTTCGTCTCCAAGTTCGCCTTCGTCCACGCGCGCAGCGCCCTGACGTCGAAATAGAGCGGTTGCCCCGTCCCGTCGTCCTCCAGCCGGAACACCTCGTCCACCTCTGGACGAGCCGCCAGACCGGGCTCTCGCCCGGCCCGGATGGCGGCCTGCTGGCGCTTCATCGAGCGGTTCGCCAGCCGGCGGCGATTGCGGTCGCTGATCATCCTAATGCGCGCTCTTCCCGTCAGGCCATCGCCAGCCAATAGTCACGATGATCGTCGGTGAAGAACAGCGGGAATTCATCGCCGCTGATACCGTCGATCGCCCGCGCGATGCCGCCGGCGAGCCAGAGCTCGCCCCCCACGCGGATCGTCTTCGGCGACCATCGCTCCCGCAGCGCCGCGGTGATGTCGGCGCGGCTGAGCCGCGTCCCGAGCAGATCGTGGTTGACCTTCGAGAGGATCAGCAGGTTGCCCGCGTGACGTGGTCCGCCGGCCGACACCTTGTCGGGATGGTGCGCCTGCATAACCCGGACTCGGTTCTCGCCGTGTTCGGCGTAGGACCCCTTCGGCGCTAGGCTCTCGGGAGCGTGGCGCGCGAGATCGAGCTGACAGTGCGAGGCATAATGTTCGAGTTTGAGCTGCTTGCGCTGGATCTCCTCCGTGTCGACCTGAACCCGCTGCTTGCCGCCGCCCTTCCTGGATTGCGCGCCCGCGCCGGCGAAGAGCTTCCCCGGCCGCGGCGTGTTGCGCGCAGGATCGGGCTCGCCGCCCGGATGATGCTGATCGGACTCGCCGGTTCCGCTGTCCCGATCGTCGCCACCGTCTTCGTCATCGTCGGGGTCGGCGGACCCGGCCTCCGACCGGGGGTCGAACTCGCGTACCCGATGTCGCAGCGCCTCCTTCAGCACGGCGGCAAGATAGCGCGGCCGCGGCTTCACGAAGACGAGCTCGGCGATCGCTTTCATCAGCAGATCGCCGGTGTCGCCCGCCCGGTCGATCCAGATCGCGTTCGGGAGAACGACGAAGGGGCGCGTGGCGCGATAGAGCCGGCCACGCGCCCGGTATTGTACGGTCAGATCGTCCGCCAGCATCACCCGCTCGATCGCGGCTAGCCTGCGTTGGAATTGCGGTTCGATCGCCGCCTGCTTGATGTCGAACGCCTTCACTTGCTTGCGGAACCGGCGCGCGGCCGCCGGCGCGGTGAGCGTGCGCACCGTCTGCAGTAGCGCCGGCGCCTCCGCCGGCCGTCCCCCGGCGGGGCTGCCGGGATCCTTCGTGAGCGAGGAGAGCGTCGGAATGCCCCAGGCGGCGAGATTGTCGCCGATCGGCTGGTTGGGCACGCGCACGGAGTCGATCGCGAGGCGGATGCGCGCGGTGTTCGGATCGTCCCGGATCGCGTCGCCCAGTTCGGGGACGTCGTCGATCACCGCGACCTTCAACGCCGCGCCGAGGGTGAGCAGCTCCGCCGCTCCGTCGCCCTCGACCGGGATGCTGGGAACTTCGGGGGGCTGGAACAGCCAGCCGGCGACACCCTGCCGGTGAAGGATATGGCGGAAGACGCAGCTCAGCTGTTCCCCGTCGAGCGGACCGGACCGTGTCTCGAGCCACTCGAAATAGGCGCGCGATGTCTGCGGTGACGGAAGGCTGCGGATCACACCCGCGTCGCGGTAGAGATCCTGGGCAAGGTCGCTCAACCCTTCGCCGCCGAGAACGTGCCGCCAGCCTGTCCAGAACTCGCCCTTGTTGCCGCGGAACGCGAGGCGGTTGGGTGGCATGAGGCGGCCATCAACGGGGATGCAGGGCAACGCCTCGAGCTCGGCTCGGATAGCGGGATCCGCGGTCGCGGTGATCGCCGCCAGGCGGGGCAGCAGCGCGGCATCGTCGGCGGGATCGGCGCGGAGCGCCGCGATCGCCGCTGCGGGCGACACGATCCGCGCTGGGGGCAGGATCCGGTCGAGGTCGGACGTCGGGCGGTCGAGAAGATCGTCGGCGAGCAGCGCGATGCGCGCGGTCGCCCCGTCCTCGCGCGCCAGCATGGTCACCGGCCGAAGCCGGCCTGCCCGGCTCAATGCCACGGCGTCCGCGCGGAGCGTCCGGAGCAAGCGTTCGATGCGTCGCGACCGGCCGAGCGTCAGCAGTGCCTGCTCGAACCGATGGAAGCGGCGCCGCTCGTCCTGGTCGAGCACCCGATCGACGGGAAAGCCGGCTATCCCCGCCTCGTAGAAGCGGCGGATCTCGGCCGGGTCGGGTTCGGTGCGCAGCACCAGGCGGCCGCGCCGGATGCGATCGTCATGGCATAGCGTCCGGACGTCGCGCGCCGGCCGGGCGATATGCGGACCGAGCAGCTTGGACACCGCCGGATCAGGCAGGCAGAGTTCGTCGAAACGCCGGAGCGTCCCGTCGGTGGCAGGCCAGATCGGCAGCGCACGCAGCACCGGCCAGTCGTCGCGTCCGATCTCGTCGGGTTGGGTCGACAGCCAGGCGAAAAAGCGGCGACGGACCGCCGGCGTACTCGCATCGAGCGAGCCACCGCGCAGCAGATCGATGAGCGCGAAGCGGGCGAGCTTCCAGCCATCGAGCTTGAAAACGGAATGGGCGCGGAGCGCCGGATGGACGACCGGCGGCGTGTCGAGACCGACGAGCCCTGCCGGGACCGATGCGCCCCGCCGCAGCTCACCGAGCGCATGCAGCGTGCCGCTCGTGTCGGGGAGCCAAGCATCCTCGCCCGCCGGCCGCGACTTGGTCGGCAATCGCTCGAGTGACGGCAACAGAGCGTCGAGATGAGCCGCTGCACGGGCGGGGTCGCCGAGCACGGTCGCGCGCTCGGCCTTGCTCGCCCACGGATAGTGTTCGGCCTCGATCACGCGCAGGCGCTCGAGGACATCTCCCTCGTCGAAGCGACGATGGTCCTTCCCCCAGCCGGCGCACAGGCCGCTCGCGAGCAGCCGGAGCAGGGGAGGCGGCGTCGCGGGGTCGATGATCGACATGCCGGGCGGCACGACGCGGGCCAAGGCACCCGCCCAGGCGTAGGGCAAGGCGGTATAGGTCGGGACGGCGATCCTGCCGGGGTGCCGTCCGGTTATCGGTCGTTCGTCCGCGTCGACGACGGGGAGCACACGCGCTTTGAGCAGACGCTCGGTGGCCGGTTGCAGGCGTTCGGCGGGAAGATCGGCGATGAGGGTGAGCGCGCGCGCACCGAAGCGGGGGATCAGCAGCTCGCCGACGACCCGCGTCGCCAGCCGATCGGCCGCCGCGGCGATCCGGTCGTTCCAGTCGGACGATTGGGCGGCGAGCCCGTGCCGCTCCGTCCCGGACACGAACGGTCCGGAGATGTGATAGGCGCCGCCGGCCGTGCCCGTGCCGCCATTCTCGGGATAGGCGATCGGATAACGCAGCTTTCCCGCCCCGCCGGCGACGCGACCGTCGGCATCCACGTCCCAGGCCACTTCCACGATCAGGCCGTGTCGGGCGAACAGCGGTTTACCGCCCACCCTGTAGTCCTCGGCCTGGAAGAAGGCGGGCTTCGACGATGATCGCAGCCCGGAGACCACGAGGCAGGCCTGCTCGCGCGCGATCGTCCGCTCCCCCTCGCGACAATCGCGAAAGAAGGTGACGAGGTCGCCGCTACACCTGGTGCGACCGGCGCCGAAGGTGAAGACGCGGGTGCCGAGGCGGTGGTGGCGTAGCTCCAGCGTGTAGCGCGACAATGCGCCGGGGCGTATGACGCCCATCAGCCGCTTCGGCAGATGGGCGACCGCATCTTCGAACATCGCGGCGATCTGCTCGTCGTCGACCGCTGCGAACGCGATCGCCTCGCCGTGCGGCACCGTGAAAGCGCGGCGACGATAAGGAACCTCGATCACAGTTCCATGGGCTGGCGCTGCCGGATCGTCGCGCTCGGGCACCCTTACGCCCGGGAACGGGGGCTTGCGACTGCCGTCGGCGAAGAGGGTCTGGAGGATCTGCTTGCCGGCGGAGCGCAACAGAATGTCGTTCCCGATCGTGAAGCACGCCTTCAGCCCGTGGTTCTTGACGCCGAACATCCCGATCTTCGCCTTGACCGCATGCCCGGCGCCCTTGATGCGCCGGAGGCGTGCCCAGCCGTCGGCGTCGATCGCGTCGCCGTTCCCGGAGCAGACCAGGCGGTCGGGGCCGAACTCGACCGTGGTGTGGCTGGACTTCGCATCCAATTCGTTGACGATCAGCTCGACGAGAAGATCATCGCCGCGCAGCCCATTGACGAACTGCCAGAACTCCGGGGCCTGGTCGGTTTCGAGAACGAACCGCTCGTCTTCCCGTGCGGTCGATTGCGGAACTCGCGTCATGCCGGAATCCTAGAAGGATCGCGACGCCGCGACCATCGTCGTCTTGCCGGCGCCCGGCTCGCCGGCGGTTTGACAAGGCCCGTCGCTGCTGGAAACCTGCTCCGTCAGATCGTGATGGAGAATTGATCGCCCATGGAGCGTGAAACCAACCTCGTCGGGCTCGCGACCGAGTTGACGATCGCCTGGCTGGGTAACAGCAACACCCGTTCGTCGGCGGAAGAGGTGCCGGGGTTCCTGCGCGCCGTCCACGCCGCGCTGGCGACGCTCGACACGCCCGCGGTCTCTTTTGAGGAGCAGCGCGTGGAGTATCGGCCGGCGGTGACCGCCCGAAGATCGCTCGCCTCGCCCGATCACATCGTCTCGATGATCGACGGCAAGCCCTATCGGACCTTGCGGCGTCACCTGTCAACGCACGGCCTGACGCCCGCTCAATATCGTGAGCGCTACAACCTGCGACCCGATTATCCGATGGTCGCGCCGACCTACAGCGAAGCGCGCCGCGCGATGGCCAAGAAGATCGGCCTCGGGCGCAAGCCCGGTCAAACCAGGGCGCAAGGCGCGCCGGCGACAAAACCCGCCGCACCGACGCGCGGGCGCGGGAAGCGGGGGGCGGGAGGAAGCACCGCGGCAAAGTGAAAATGCCGGGCGAGGCACCGCTCGACCGATCGTCGCGCGATCCCGATTTGGTCGCGTGGCAGACCGTTCTGCCACCGTTCGCGGAGCATCTTGCCGCCGCCGCCGATCGGGCGCGCCGGCTGGAAGTCGCTGAGCCATGGCGGCTCGCGATTGATCAGACACGATTGCCCGACGTCGACTATCGTCGGGAGCTCGTCCTGGCCGCGGCTGCGTGGCGGCACCGCCGGAAAACCTCAACGGTCTACGTCTTCGCCTATGACCATCCCGTCCCCTCGAGCCTCATCGATCCGCTGGTCGACGATGCGCAGGAACATTGCCTGATCGAAGGGCAGCCCCGCGCGTTCGCGCAGCGCGGCGGCCGGCCGGACAGCCGCTGTCTCTATGTCGGGCATGCGCTCAAGTTCGACGAACGCCTGCGGCAGCATCTCGGCGACGGTCCGCGCAAGACGAGCGCGCTCAACCTCCGGCATTGGGCGCGATATCCCGATGGCCCGCTGGTGCTGCAAGCCTATGGCTTCGCCACCGACGATGTTCCGCTCGCCCGGATGTTCGAGGAGTTTCTATGGGACACGTTGCGGCCGCTGCTCGGTCGTCGGGGCGGGCGGTGAGGCCCGTCCGGGCGCCCGGTGCCGGTCGCGCGGCCGGGCAGTCGCGAGGCTGAACCCATGGTCACGTTCGAGGTCAACCGCCGTTCCGTCGTCCTGGTCTACGAGCCGACCTTCACGACGCCTGCCTGGGTTCGCCGGGAGCTCAAATCGTACGGCAAGGTCAAGGTCAGCCGCGGCTTCAGCTTCCTCGCCGAGGATCTGATCGACGGCCCCGAAGAGGACGACGCCGACGTCGAGCCGGTGCAGCCCTTCCGATTCCGCTTTGCCGAACACAGCGGCGGCTACTTCAAGATCCCGGGGCGGATCCTCGGCATCGACAACGAGGTCTGGATCGATGAAGGCAGGTGGCTGGAGCGCAAGCTGTTCATCGCCGAGCGCAACGTCGGCATTTTCCGGCGCATCGCCAAGGTGAAGGGCGACGGTGCGACGATCGTCGTCGGGGGCAACGCCCCGGGCGCCATCTCCGCCACCAGTTTCGACGAGCTGCTCCGCCGCTTTCCCAACAGCATCGAGGTCGACCGGTACGCGAGCGCACGGGTCGAGGTGGTCATCGGCGAGTTTTTCGACAGCATGAGGAGCGCGCGCGATGCCTACGAGACCTATCTCAGCCGCCGGCGGTCCGTGGTCGACCGCCGCCCGCTGCGTCAGGTCGAGCTGTTCCAGGCCGAGATCGACAAATATGTCTATCTGCGTGACCTCATCGCGAAATGGCTTGAGCGCGCAACCGATTATTCGGAGTTCGACTGGCAACGGATGATCATCAAGGTCATTCTCCTGATCCTGCCGAAATACGTCGCCGTTCTCGAGAACGTGGAGATTGCCGACTTCTACAGCACGCCCGGCCAGCGCCGGCGACGGTATATCGACCTGTGCCTGGTCGATGCCGGCGGCACCATCGACGTGATCGAGATCAAGAAGCCGTTCGATGATGCGATCGTCAGTCGCTCGCTCTACCGCGACAACAGCATACCCACCCGTGAGCTGGCGGGCAGCATCATGCAGGCGGAGAAGTACATCTTCCATCTCTCGAAATGGGGAGTCGCCGGCGAGCAGGTGTTGAACGAGCGCTATCGTGGCAAACTGCCCGGCGCGCTGAGCCTTCGCATCACCAATCCCAAGGCGATGATCATCATGGGTCGAGACCGCAAGCCCGACGGTCGACCGGCACTCTCCGACCAGCAGACGTTCGACCTCGAGGTGATCAAGCGCAAGTACGCCAACATGCTCGACATCCTGACCTATGACGATCTGCTGCGCCGGCTGAGCGCGATCATCGCCTCGCTCACCGAACGCCAGGCGGAAGCGGCGCTCGCGGAGCCGCCGCTTTCGCCGGTGCCGCCGGGAGCCATGACCCCGGCGGCGCGTTGAAGCGAACAGAACGAGCGCGAAATCCGGTCGAGCCTTTACGCAGGTGCCGGGAGGGAATGTCTAGGACCCATGGCGACGATCCTGTCCGCGCGAGAACAGACCGAAACCGGCGCTCTGGCCCGGCGGGTCGGCGGCTATCCCAACATGCTTCGTCTCAAGGCCGAGTTGAAGGCACTCGAGATCGCGGACAGCGCGGTCGCATTGCGCGTGATCCCAGCACGGGACAGCTGCGCGTAGTCGCCGCCTAAGACGCGGCAGTGACTCCGCTAACCTGACCCGATTGCGGTGCTCATACCGGAAGGTTTCAATGACGGCTAGGGTGAGGCGAGTACGCGGCCGCTATTAGTGATCAAGAGCCTTCACTGTCCCTCTTTCGAAGCTACTTAGACTCGGTTTACTTGGCTAGGCTCCGCAGGATGGACGATTACTCTTCTGGGCCACTTGTTCCAGGAGTGGCTCTCATGGGTGTACCCAAACACGCCGGGCAGGAGTGACGGGCAGGTGGCAGGCAGCGAGGTGAAGGCGGCGCGGGTGTACTTGCGGGTGAGCACGGACGAGCAGGACCTGACGCGGCAGGAGAGCATCGTGGCGGGCGCGCGTGCGGCCGGCTTCTACGTGGCGGCCGTGTACCGGGAGAAGGCGTCGGGCGCGCGGCCTGACCGGCCGGAGCTTTTGCGCATGGTGGCGGACCTGCAGCCGGGTGAGGTGGTGGTGGCCGAGAAGATAGACCGTATCAGCCGCCTGCCGCTGCCGGAAGCCGAACTGCTGGTGCAGACGATTCGCGGCAGGGGAGCTCGGCTGGCCGTGCCGGGCATCGTCGACCTCAGCGACTTGGTGGCGGACAGCGTGGGCGTGGCGCGTATCGTGCTGGAAGCGGTGCAGGACATGCTGCTGCGCGTGGCGCTGCAGACGGCGCGCGACGATTATGAGACCCGGCGCGAGCGGCAGCGCGAGGGGATCGAGATCGCTAAGAGGGCAGGACGGTATACCGGCCGCAAGCCCGACCTAGCCCATCACCGCCGCATCATCGGTCTGCGCGAGGCTGGCATGAGCATCGCGAAGACGGCGGAATTGGCCGGATGCAGCATTGCTCACGTCAAGCGGGTGACCGCCCTACACCGCGTCAGGACGGCTGCCGTAGCGCCGACTTAGTGAAGCGATCCAACCGTATATGCAGAGCTCGACTTCCGTTGTTGATGTCGTGACCTTTGCGGCGGAGCACGCGATCTACTTCGACGGCATTGCCTCGCTCATTTCCGGCCCGATGTTGCCCGTGATCGTGCACGGCGCGACTGCGGTACTGCTTGAGCTGAACGGTATCGAGGAAGGTACAACAACGCAGATTTTCGGGCAGCACTGGCCGCGCTCGACCACGCCGCGGCGAACGCCCTCCGCCAACCGGTAAGCGAGACTCCGACGCGGTGATCTTGGCGCTCAGTACGCTACATCCTCTTAAGGACGTCGCTGTACCGCGCGTGTGCGGCCAGGGACCCGGCGCTCGAGCCATCTGGCAACGTGTTCCTCGTAACAACCCTGCCGGTCGCCTCATCGAGGTCGAACGTCGCCGCCAGAAGGCCGCACGCCGGAGCGCCGCTGCAACATCCCGGTCAGATGCGTAGTAAGGGTTAGATTCCGGCACTGGCGGTACTCGGATGGCTCAGCTTGGACGCGCCGCGTCGAGGCGCGTTCGGGTGCCCCAATTCTCCGTGCTCGACCGGCAGTTTCGGGAAAGGGCAATCGAGAACAGGTTTTGGGAAAACGGTGGATTCGTTGCCCGATGGAGCACCATGTCCGCCCGAGCATCCCGTTGATGGTCCCTTTTGGGGAAGCCGCATTGCTGGCGATCAGCCCAAACGTCTCAACACTCGGCCAAGCAGCTTTGTGAGATCGTCCACCGAATAGGGTTTGGTCAGAAGCTCGAACCCTTGCGTTCCACCTTCAGCTATAGCCGAGCTGTAGCCGCTGGTCAGGAGGACGGGTATTGTGGGGTAGAGGCGCCTGATCTCGCCGCCTAGCTCGATCCCGGACATGCCGGGCATCATTACGTCCGAGAAGACGAGATCATACCGATCCGGCGCGTCACGCAGCTTTTCCAGGGCGGCGTTGGCGTCAGGAGCCCAATCCGTCTGATGACCGAGTTCGCGCAGGATTTCCGTCGAGAAGGTGCCGACCTCGACATTGTCCTCGACCACCAGGATACAGGCATTGCGGACCTGCGCATCGGAAACCGGCACCTCTTCCAGCGGCGCAGTCATAGCCTGCGCCCCGCTACACGGCAGGTAGATGGTGAAGGTCGTGCCTTGCGGCGATGACTGCACAGCCACCTCGCCACCGGACTGTTTGGCGAAGCCGAACACCTGGCTCAGGCCAAGGCCTGTGCCTTTGCCAAGCTCCTTGGTCGTGAAAAACGGCTCGAAGACACGCTCTATGACATCCTCGGGAATACCCGGTCCGGTGTCCGTAACGGACACCGCGATGTGCGGCGCATGGACGGCCGGATGGTGTCGGACTACCGGCACCTCAGCGACGCTCTCGACGAAGAACGCCAGCGTCCCGGAACCGCTCATGGCGTCACGGGCATTGGCCGCCAGGTTGACCAGCGCCGTCTCGAACTGCGCCGGATCGGTTTCGACGAAACAGGTCGAGGCCCGCTGTTCGAATGTGACCTCGACCTGCGATCCGACGAGTTGGCGAATCAGATCGAGCGCGGCCTGGGTATTGGCTCCGGCATCGATCACCTCGGATCGCATAGGCTGTCGGCGCGCGAAGGCCAGCAATTGGCCGGTTAGCTTGGCGGCACGATCCGTCGTTTCAAGCACCGCTGAGGCATAGCGCTTGCGCTTGGCGTCGGAAATGTCGTCGCGGGTCAGCAGCTCGGCTGCCGAACGAATGATGGTTAGCAGATTGTTGAAGTCGTGCGCGACGCCGCCCGTGAGTTGGCCGATCGCTTCCATCTTCTGCGACTGGCGCAGCGCCTCCTGGCTCGCGAGCAACTCGCTGGTCCGCCTTGTGACCTCGGACTCAAGCCGTCCCGACAGCGCCCGCAAGTCGTTCTCGGCACGGCGTCTGATCGTGATATCCTGAAACAGAACGGCGACCTGGCGGCGCTCGGGCGGCTCCAGTCGGAACGCAGAGAGTTCGAGCTGGCGCCCGGTCGCGATCAGTTCCTGCTCGAAGCGGATCGGTTCGCCGGTGCGCAGCACCTCGCCGTAGCGGGCGACCCAGCTATCCGCTTCATCCGGCACCATCTCGCGGACCTTCTGGCCCACTACGTTGGCGATGCCGGCATTGCGCTCGTAGGCGCCGTTCGCCTCGACATGCACATAGTCGCTGAGCGGTCCATCTGGACCGTCGATGAACTCGATGATGCAGAAGCCTTCGTCCATCGTCTCGAAGAGTGAACGGTAGCGCGCCTCGCTGTCCCGCAAATCGGCGCGAGCCTGCGTCAGTGACGTGACATCGACCTGGCTACCGAAAAAATAGAGGAGGTTGCCTTCACCGTCGAAAACCGGGCTGACGTAAAGCTCGTTGACGAATGTGCTGCCGTCCTGCCGATAGTTGAGGATATCGACCGCGACCGTTTCACGCGCGGCGATGGCCTCTCGCACACGGCGAACCGCGCTTTGATCGGTGTCCGGTCCTTGCAGGAAGCGGCAGTTGCGACCGATCAGTTGATCCTCGCTGTATCCTGACAGCGCGAGGAAGGAGCGGTTCGCGAAGATGATCGGATTGTCGTTTTGATGCGGGTCCGTCAGGATCATCGGCATCCGCGTGGACTGGATCGCCGAGAACAACGCATTACGATCCGGTGCCCGATCGATCGACACCGCGCGCTCACGTCCTGCGGCGAGCGGCTCCGCGCCCTCTAGCGGCCATATGGCGGACTTGGCATCACCTTCGTTCATCAGCAGACCTATGGCCTAGTCACGATGCGATGGCAGCCGTCATTCTCATTGTCGGCGAGTTTCAAGCAGCGTCTGCAGCGTGATCCGCCATGCGGCGCATGACAGCGACAATCTCCCTGTGACGGACTGGCTTGGAGAAGAACTCCGCCCGTACGGGGAGGTCCAGGTCGGCCTTGCTGAAGCTGGCGGCCGTCAGGATGATCTCAATCGGAGGCCAGCGGTCGCGAATGCATGCCGCGATCTCAATGCCTTTCACGCCCCGGGGCATATCGAGGTCCATGTAGACGACCCTGATATCGGTGCGCGTCTCAAGGATTTGGATCGCCTCATCGACATCCTTCGCTTCGATTGCCTCGAACCCGGCACGCTCGACCATGTCGATCGCCTCCATTCGCAGGATCGGCTCGTCCTCGATGATAAGCACCGGGTGGCACGACAATGGCTGTGACTGACCCATTCGCTTCGTTCTGCCGCCCTCAGCCCTGCTGTATCCGGGCAAGGGGCGCACTCATCTCGACCGTTAGTCCCTGAGCGCCATAACGCAGTTTGACGCCGCCCGATCCGCTCAGTCCCATTCGGATAAGCCGTGAGCCAAAGCCGCGGGAAGTGGGCTCGGCCGCCGGAGGGCCGCCCCGTTCCGACCAGCTCATCTCCAGCGTGTCTACGCTATCGGCTCGACGCAGCGCCCAGGCGATGGCGACATGGCCCTCGGGCACGCTGAGCGCGCCGTATTTGACGGCGTTGGTTGCCAGTTCGTGGAGCAACAACGACAAAGACATCGCAGTGCGGGAGCTGATCGCAAGCTCGGGACCTGACAGCCTAATGCGGGTGCTGGCGAAACTCGATAGCGCGGCACGCGCCACTACCTCGAAATCGGCGGCTTCCCAGCTTCGCTTCATCAGCACATCGTGTGCGGACGAGAGCGCCTTCAGACGGTTGCTGAACTCATCGACCGCCGTCTGATCCGCCTTTCCGACGAGGGTCTGCGTGGCGATCGCCTGAACGACGCTGAGCGTGTTCTTGATGCGGTGCCCCAGCTCGCCGTTCAGCACCTCCTCCTGCTGAGCGGCGCGCAACCGCTCGACTGCCTGCCGGACGCGGAAGGCGATGTCACGGATAAACGCAAGCTCGTCGGCGCTCCAGTCCCGCGGCGTGTCGGAGCTGACATAGAGAAGGGCGACGAACTCGCCGCGTTCGATCACCGGCGCGTTGACGAAAGCACGCGCACTGCGTGCTTCAAGTGCGTCAGCATGGTCGCAAGTACGCGGATCGGTCCGGCAGTCCCGCACAATCACAGTGCAGCCTGCCTTGAGGTCATCGATGTAGCTACCGAAGTCGCGGAAGCGGAGCGTACCGGCGAGGGTTTGTGCGGCCCCGCTTGTCCAGTCCTGCTCGACGGTGATGGTTTCCGCACCTGCATCGACATCGCCGTAGCCGACGAGTTGGACGCCGAGCGCATCGCCGATAATGGCACTGGCAGCGAGAGTGATGCTCCCGACGCTCGTCTCCTGCTGCAAGCGGTCGCCGAGCGCGATCAGCGCCCGCTGCCGCTTCTCGCGCAGGACACGCTCCGTCACCTCAGTGAAGATGACGGTGAAATGATCGTTGCCGGCATGCTGCGCCACGCCGTCGTACCAACGGCCGAGCGTTCCCACCTGACGCGTGAAGCGGATCGGTTCGTCGGCCTCGGCCATACCGGCGAACTCCATAACCCACTCGTCCTCGATGCCTGGGAACACCTCGCGAATCGTCCGACCGACCGCGCAGCCGTGCTCGATCCCGACGAGATCGTACCAGGCGTCGTTGACCTCTTCGTAGCGCCAGTCGATGACCCGTCCCGTTTCGTCACGCACCAACTCGCCGAGGATGAAGCCTTCGCGCAACGTGTGGAAGATGCCGCGCCACTTGGCTTCGTTCCGGCGCAGCCGCTCGACCGCCTCATCGCGGCCTTGCTCCGCCAACACGCGTCCCGTGGTTTCCACGGTGACGTTGAGCAGACCGGCAACGCTGCCGCACTCATCCACGACCGGCGAGTAGGAGAAGGTCCACCAAGTCTCCTCCGGGTAGCCGTTGCGCTCCATGGTAAGCGGCATGTTCTCGAAGGTTGAGGTTTCACCGGCGAACGTCTGATCGACCAGCGGTCCTATATCGCTCCAGATGTCTGGCCAGACCTCTTTGAAAGGCGCACCGAATGCTTGCGGATGGCGTGTACCGAGCATCGGCACATAGGCGTCGTTGTAGAGGAAGGTGCGCTCAGGACCCCACGCCAGGCACATGGCATGGCCCGATGCCATCACGATCTGAACCGCGGTGCGGAGGCTCAGCGGCCAATGCACAGGGTCGCCGAGAGGGGTGGCGCTCCAGTCGTAAGCATGGAGCCGATCGACCATGCCCCTGCCGTCCGTTACACGATCCCGCTGTTCCGTCACGCCGCTGCCCGCACGTTTCTCTTGTTAAGTCCCGATGAAGCGGCGACATTCATCGCGCCCCCCGGTTCGGAATTAACCAATGAAAGTCGTTCAGAAAAGGGCCGTCCTCAGACCATCCTGCCTCAGAAATATCGCATGGTCAGGTTGATCGGGTTCGGAGCCCCTATCGCTGACTGTAATTGCGCAAGCGGCAAGTTCCCGG
Organism: Sphingomonas sp. MA1305; assembly: GCF_016107325.1. Classification (GTDB taxonomy): domain Bacteria; phylum Pseudomonadota; class Alphaproteobacteria; order Sphingomonadales; family Sphingomonadaceae; genus Sphingomonas. Next base: position 100,082 of record NZ_RCVT01000005.1, on the reverse strand, counting down.
CGCGTCGCGTAGGCGGCCGCCAGATCGAGATGGATCGTCTTTGTCGCCGCGTCCGCGGCTTTGCCGGCAAGATCGAGCTCCTGCTGCGCCCATCGCGCGAAGTAGGCTTCGTCGCTGTTCTGGTTCATTGTTGCCCCCTGCACCGTCCGGTGCGCGATAGCCGATGCGTTCCCTTCCTCTGTGTGATCAGACCGCCTGTCCCCCTGGGCTTCACCGAGAAACGGTTTAAGCGATCCTTCCTCTCCCATCGCGCTGTGATCGTTGCAAGATCGCGCGCGAACGTCCCTCTTTTTCAAGCAACACCGATGGAAAACAAGACCGTTACCGGAAGCGAAATTGCACGTCACGAATGGTCTAGCACCTCGCTCGGCCCGCTGGACACCTGGCCGACTTCGCTGCGCTCGACGCTTGCCCTGATGCTGGCCTGTCCCACTCCCATGTTTCTCGCCTGGGGGCCGGACCTGCTGTGCTTCTACAATGACGCTTACCGGCCCATCCTCGGATATCGGCTCGACACGGCGCTTGGCCAACCGTTCCGGGAAGTTTGGGGCAGCATCTGGGACGAGATCGAGCCGTTGGTGAAAACGACCCTGGCGGGCGAGAGCCAGACGCTGATCGACATGCGGCTCGATCTCAGCCGCACCGGTCTGCCTGAGGAAAGCTGGTGGACGTTCACCTACTCGCCCGTGTTCGACGATGCGGGGGAGATAGCCGGCCTCCTTTGCGTCACCGGCGAAACGACGCCGCGGGTAATTGCCGAACGTGAACGCAAGGCAGCGGACGAACGGCTGGATTTGGCCCTCTCCGCCGGCAACAGCATCGGCACCTGGGACTGGGATGTCGTGGCTGACCGCGTGACGGCGGACACGCGGTTCGCGACCCTCTACGGCATCGACCCCGACGAGGCAGCGCGCGGGGCACCGCTGGCGGACTTCTTCAATGGCATCCACCCGGACGATCTTGAACGTGTGCGATCCGAAGTCGCGGCAGCGGTCGAGCAATGCGGAAGCTTCGTGTCGGAATACCGCCTGCTGCATTCTGACGGCAGCGTTCGATGGGTGTCGGCGCAGGGCCGCTGCATCGCCGGGCTGGACGGGTGCTGCGAGCGCTTCCCGGGCGTGAGCTACGACATCACCGACCGAATGACATCCGAGCTGGCGCTGCGCGCGGCCAAGGCGGAGCGGGACTTTGTGGTCGAGTTGACCGGCCGCCAGCGTGTCGCGACCGATCCGGAAACGATCATTCGCGTGGCCGCGGAAGCGCTTGGGCAGCGCCTGGGTGCGCATCGCGCCGGCTTCTATCGCCTGCACGGCGCCAAGCAGATGCGTCATAGCGAGAGCTGGACGGACGGTACGCTGTCACCGTTGATCGGGTTCCAGCCGGTCAGCGCCTTCGGCGAACGCGCGGAGCGGCAGCGTCGCCGCGGCAAAACGCTGGTGTTTAGCGACAGCCGCTATGAAAACGACGGCGACCTAGCGGCCTATGCCGATACCGGCGTACTCGCTGGCCTGTGCGTGCCGTTGATGGACGCCGGGCGCTGGCAGGCCGGCATCTACTTGCACCATGCAGACGTGCGCCATTGGACGCCGGCTGAAATCTCGCTGGTCAAGGAAGTGGCCGAGTTGACCTGGCTGGCGGTGGAGCGCGCCGAGGCCCTGCTTCGCCTGAACCAGCGGGTCGATCAGCAGAGCGCCGCGCTCGCCGAGGCCAGCACCGAGATCAGGACGGAAGTCGAACGTCGTTCGGCAGCCGAAAGCCAGGTCCGCCAGCTCCAGAAGATGGAATCGCTTGGCCAGCTCACCGGCGGCATCGCGCACGACTTCAACAACATGCTCGCCATCATCATCGGCGGGCTGAATATCGCCCAGCGCCGGCTCGCGCGTGGCGAGCAGGACGTGGGCAAGTATCTCGACGGCGCGATGGAAGGTGCGACCCGCGCTGCGACCCTCACGCAGCGCCTGCTCGCCTTTTCGCGGCAGCAGCCACTGTCACCCGAACCGATTGATCTCAACAAGCTGGTAGGCGGCCTGTCCGACCTGCTCACCCGGTCGCTCGGCGAGCTGGTGCAACTCGAAACCATCCTCGGCGCCGGGCTCTGGAAGGCCAAGGCCGATCCGAACGAGCTGGAGAACATCATCGTCAACATGGCGGTGAACGCCCGTGACGCGATGCCGGAAGGCGGCAGGCTGACAATCGAAACCTGCAATGCGCATGTAGATGACGATTACGCGCGTGAAGCTGAAATCCCGCCGGGCCAATATGTGCAGATTTCAGTTACGGACACCGGCACCGGCATCGCACCCGACGTGCTGGAAAGGGTGTTCGATCCCTTCTTCACCACCAAGCCGACCGGCAAGGGAACCGGGCTCGGCCTTAGCCAAGTGTTCGGTTTCGCGCGCCAGTCCGGCGGCCATGTCCGCGTCTATTCCGAGATCGGCCACGGCACGACCTTCAAGCTCTACCTGCCGCGCTTCTGGGGCGACGAGGTTCCGATGCCACGCCGGAAGACGGCGCCGGCACGGCAGGGCCGAACGAGCGAAATCGTGCTGGTCGTGGAAGACGAGGAGCGAGTTCGCCAGAACACGGTCGAAACGCTGCGCGAGCTTGGCTACACCGTGCTTCATGCCGCGAGCGGTCCGGAAGCTTTGGGCATGATCGAAGCCGGCCAGGACGTGACTGTCCTGCTTACTGATATCGTCATGCCGGGTATGACCGGCCGCCAGCTCGCCGATCGCGCGGCCGGCCTGCTGCCGCTCATGAAGGTGATCTACATGACTGGCTATACCCGCAACGCCGTGGTGCATAACGGAATCCTCGATCCGGGCACCAACTTCCTGCCCAAGCCGTTCGGGATCGAGCAACTTTCAGCCAAAATCAGTGAGGTACTGGACGGCTGAGGGAGCCGCTTTCCTGATCGCTCGTTCACTCAGATCAGGAAGCGGAAAATACCCCATGTGCCACGTTTTAATTATCGAGGATGAACCGTTCGTCGCGATGAGCATCCAGGCGACCCTGGAAGACGAGGGAGCGACCTCGTTCGACATCGCCGTGACGCAGGAGGATGCGGTCGCGGCGGCAATGTCGCATCGTCCTGAACTCATCACCTCGGATGTGCGACTTGCCCGCGGCACCGGGCCGGCTGCGGTGCAGGAGATTCATCGCCGGTTGGGCATGGTGCCGGTGATCTTCATCAGCGGGACGCCGGAGGAATGTCAGCCGTGCAATCCTCCCGGGATCGTGCTGCCCAAGCCGCTTCGGCGTGGCGCGCTGGAGAGCCCATTTCACCAGCTGCTCTGACAAAGGCGGCATCATCCCTTGGGCGGGGTCATCCGCCATTGCCGCCACCACGGCATGATTCCTGTCAGCATACCGTCGCGCTCTGCCAGCCGCTCCAATGCCGATCGCAGATGCCCGATCATCTGATCGATAAGCAGTGAGGCTTCGTGATCGTCGAGCTGGTCATGTATCGCGCTGAGATTGCGGATATCGAGGGCGAACCTCTCTAGTTCAGGCAGCATTACCCAAAGCCTCGCATGTCACTCTATCCGGCTAAAATGCCGCTGTTTCGCACGATACGCGCCAAGGTGCATTAATGATCGCTACGTTGCGATCGCTCAGCGCCGCTAATCCGATCGTTCCCGATCCTGGCCTCGATCGCGGCCTGCAAATGACAGGCTGGAGCATCGGCCCCCTCGCCTTGCATATCCAGAAGACCCAGCGCCATACGCATCAACGTGAGGGGAATATCGACTTTGGTCATCAGACCTTAAAAGTCGTTTACCCTCCGTTTTGATCCCGAAGCGGACCGATGCACCATCCGTTGCCAATCTCGACCCTTCGTTCAGGCGGCGAGTCTGAGAGCGTTGCGGCCTTCCCGCTTTGCCGCATACAGCGCCTGATCCGCACGTTTCAGAAGACTTTCACAGCTCTCGCCCGTTGCCAGCTCAGCGACGCCGACGCTGATCGTCACGCGCGGATTGTCGCCGCCAGCCTCGATCGCGAGCCGCACACGCTCAGCGACCATCATCGCGACGCTGGCGGTCGCATCAGGGAGAACGATCACGAACTCCTCACCGCCGAACCGACCCAGCGTGTCGGCGCTGCGAAGCTCCTTTCCCGCATCGGCCGCGACGCGCTTCAGCACCTCGTCGCCGGCCTGGTGACCATAGGTGTCGTTGATGCGCTTGAAATGGTCGATGTCGAACATCGCGACCGCCACTGACCGGCCGGTGTCACGCGACACCTGCACCGCCTGGTCGAGAGCGAACGAGGTCCGGCGTCGGTTGGCGATGCCGGTCAACTGATCGGTTTCAGCCATGATCGTCGCTTTGGCCGCCGCGTCCTCGGCGTGACGGCGTGCTTCCTCCAAGGCCGCTTCGTGCGCGACCTGGGCCGTGATGTCCTGGATGATGCCGAATAGGGCCGGGGCACCGTCGTCGGCATTGCCGTCGATCTCGCCGCGCGAAAACACATGACGCACCTCGCCATCCGGGCGGATGATGCGGGCGGTAAAGGCGAAGCCGTGATTGTCCCGGATCGCCTCTTCGAGCCGTTCCGAGACGAGCGGCCGATCCTCGAGGTGATAAGCCTCGATTGCAGCATCCAGTGCTGGGGGAACCTCGCCGTCGATGCCGTGGATGCGGAACACCTCACGCGACCAGGTGATCGTCCCGGTCGCGGTATCAAGACGCCAGTGCCCGACGTGAGCGGCGCTTTCGGCGAGCTGAAGCAGCCGCATCTTCTCGGCGACTTGCTCGGTAAGCCTGCTGCGGGCGGCAAGCAGCGTTGCAATCGGCAACGCCGATGCGAACAACGCAAGAAGGTAGAATTGCATGAACAGGCTACGGGCGAGCGGCCCGGCGTGCACCAGCACATGCGGACCAGACCCGGTCCCGATTGCGACCGTGCTGATCCCCGTCACGATCAGCACCCCTCCGGCTGCTCCCAGCGGGCCGAGACGGAAGGTCGCGGCCAAAACTGCCAGCATCGGCACGAACAGGAGGGGGTAGCTGGATTGGGAAAAAGTCAGCCCCGTGACGACCGTGACCAGGGCGAACATGAACGTCGCATCGATGACGGCCTTGCGCGTCAGTCGAACGCTCCCGCCGCGGATGACCCTTTCGGCGATCAGGATCAGGGGGGTTACGATCAGGATGCCCAAAAGATCGGTCGTGAACCAAGAAAACCAGAAGCCGATCGATGGCACGACCGACACGATAACCGCGATAGTCGCGGCCAAGACCGTCGCGAGCAAGGCAGCCATGCAGAAGCGGGTCAGGCTGCCGGGATCGACGAATGATACCCGGCAACGGCTGCGTGCCCGCAACAGCCATGCGGCAGAAAGCGACTCACCCATGTTGGCGACAGTGAACCCGATCGATGTCGCCAGCACAGTACCAGCATGGAGATTGGCGGCGAGGCTTCCGATCGCAGCGGCCGCGACGTGCCACGTGATCCGGTGACGCGGTGTAACCAGCAGTACCGCGAACAGGATGCCGCTGGATGGCCAAAGCATCGCGAGGCCAGCAGTGCCGCGGGTCAGAGAGAGCGAGACGATCGCGGCTAAGTAGTACGCCATGCCCGTCAGAATCGGACTGAGAAACAGACGCAACGAAGCGGCAACGCAAATATCAGCGCGGGCCATTTCCATGGACTAGTATCCACTGGTTAACGGCGCGTTGTTCGTGCCTTGCTAGAGCTGCGTAACAGGGTGCCTAGTCGACGCACGCGCAAACTGCGCCTCCGCCGGCCCGATAGCCGGAGGACGAGTTGAGTTCGAGGAGGTGACTGGCCCACCCCAGACGAGTTGCGTTCACCGGCCGCCCACATCGTCGCCTGGATCAAACCGCCAGACGCGAATGGCGTACCAGAGGACCAGAGCCGACATCACCAGGGTCGCGACCGGATCGAGATAGCGCCCAACGTCGGAGTAGGCCTGCCGAAGCAGAAAGCCCGCGGTGGCAAGGACAGTCGTCCAAGCGGTAACTCCAACGGCGCTCAGCGCGAGGAAGCGGCCCACGGGCATGCCCGCGATCCCCGCGGGGATTGACACCAGCGAGCGCACGGTCGGGACAAGCCTGCCGAGCAGGACCGCGGTCCCGCCCCGCGTCGCGAACCACTCGCGCGCCAGGTCGATGTCGGCGGGCGTCATAGTGAGCCACCGCCCGTGCCGCGCCGCCAGCCGATGCACCCGGTCGTAACCGAGCCGCTTCGCCAACAGATACCAGAACGTCGCGCCTGCCAGCGATCCAAGACTGCCGGCAGCGATCACGAGAACAAGCGACAGTCGACCGCTCGCTGCTTGGAAGCCAGCTAGCGGCATGATCAGCTCCGAAGGTATAGGCGGAAAGACGTTCTCAGCGAGCATGAGCGCGGCCACGCCGGCGTAGCCCGCCCGCACCACCAACGCCGTGATCCAGTCACCCAAGGTCACCTCCAACTCTCGCAGACACAGACAAGGGAAGGTTCGGCCGACAGCGTTCGTCCGGGGAGCATGCACAGCGTCGCTACCGGATCATCGGCCGCGTCGTCACGGCCGCCCTTCGGGGACCCTTGCCAAACCCGCCGCTCCGTTCAGGGCAGCCGACCCCCGTCCGACGAGCCCGGGTGGGAGCCCGCGCGCTGCGGGACAACCAGCAGGCACGCCAGGATGAACGCCGCCAGCACCGCGGAGGCGAGCGGGCGGCTGAACGCGAGCCCGCCATCGGCGACCGGCTTGTCCAGCCAGTCGCCCACGGTCGCCCCGAGCGGGCGGGTGAGGATGAAGGCCGCCCAGAACAGCCAAACGCGCGACACGGCGGTCCAGTAGTAGAGGCCGACCAGCACCAGCAGCGCGGCGCCGAAGATCAGCGCGCCACCCTGGTAGCCGGGTCCGGCGTCCGCCACCCAGTCGCCGAGTGCTGTGCCGAGCGTCTGAGAGAAGGTGATCGTGACCCAGTAGAAAAGCTCGGCCTTCGGCGTCCGCACCGTCTCGACCGCGACCGTGCCCATCGTCCACCGCCACGCCGCCAGCGAGGCCAGCACGCACGCGAGCAGCAGCGTCGCGCCGCCCGGATAGCCGATGCCGAGGGACCGGTCCGCGAAGTCGGCCATGGTCGTGCCCGCAGTCGTCGAGGCGATGATCGTCGCCCAGTAGAGGAACGGGTGGAACCGCTTCGCCCTGATCTGCCACGCGACGAACGCGACGAGCAGGGTCGCGAATATCGCCGTGCCGACCAAGTAGCCGAGGTTGAGCGTCATGCTCACCGTGTCGCCGGCGGTCTCGCCGAGCGTCGTCGCGGTGATCTTGATCACCCAGAAGCCGAGCGTTACCGCCGGCACCTTGCTGAGCGCGTCCCGCCGATCCTCCTCCGACATCACCATCTCAGGTCCTCGGCTCGTAGATCATGACGCGGACCGTACCCGGACGAATTCGCGGACGGCCGCCGGGCACAGGGCTCGGTTCGGTGTCGGCGCCGACGATGAACAGGCGGCCGGAGCGCGGCTCGACCGCCATGTTCCTGGCGCTCACCACCGTCGATATGGTCGGCAGCGCGCGGTAGCGGTCCGGGGCGACCTGCTGGTAGACGCTCACCGTGCCGTCGCGCCCGTTCGCGCTGAACACCCGCCTGCGCACGGGATCCCAGGCGATCGCGTCGCTGCCCCTGCCGATCGGCAGCCGCGCCACCACGACGCCCGATCTGGTGTCGACGACCATCATGGTTCCGTTCGCACAACCCATGAACACGCGGTGGCGCGCGTCGTCCAGTGCGAGCCCGTGGGGGCTGACGCAGCCGGGCGTCGGCCAGCGGGCGGCGATGCTCGCGGTCCGGGCGTCCACCTCGAGAACGTCGCCGCGCGCCTCGCCTGCGACGAACACGTGGCCGGTCTGGTCGGCCGCCAGATACTCCATCTTCTCTCCCGTCCTGATGGTCGCGACGGCTTCGTCCGCCTTCGGATCGATGACCGTGATCGTGCCCGGATCGCCCTCGACTACGAACACGCGCCCGGTCGCGGGGTCCTCGACCATGCCGTCGGCGTCGTCCGCCGCCGGGATGCGGCGCAGCACCTCCAGCGTCCGAAGATCGAAGGCAACGGCCTCGCCCTTCTCGCCGTCATCTGTGAAACCCTGGCCAGTCGCGCGTGAGATGGCGGTGCCGTGCGTACCGCCCGGCATGCCTGCGACCTGACCGACGACCGCGCCGGAAGCGGCGTCCAGTACCGTCACACGGTCACCATGGGCGACGTAGACGCGCCTGGTCGCCGGATCGGCGACGACGTAGTCCCATCGGTCGGGTGCCCCGAGCGGTACCGTGCGGGCGAGGACGTAATCCGCCCTCGGACCTGCAGCCGCGCCTACCGAGACGATCATCAGCGCGGAGCAGAACAGCGTCTTAACCAGACCAGAGGTGCCCATCTGCCTTCTCCTGACGACGCACCAGCGCGCGCCAAACACGTCTAGGCCGCGATGCGCTCGTCGCCACGTTGGCAATTCCCAACGTGACAGCGGCTTTGGTCAGGCGACGCCACGAGCCGAAAGGCGGCGGCTTCGGGCGGCTCGCCCTCGATGCGGCTCGATCTCGATCGTCACGGCAATGCGCCGCTCGCGAGGAATCAAGGATGTGACCGCATCGTTCGCAAGATGAGCAATTAGCGGCCGTCCGTGCCACAGGGGGCGCTCGCATCGGGAAAGCGCACCAGCACCATGAGGCCCGGCGCGGCGTCGTCGATGACCAGCTCGGCCCCATGCAGCGTCGCGACCGCGGCGACGAGAGCCAATCCCAGCCCCGCGCCCGGCGTGTGGCGGCTCGCGTCCATGCGGTAGAAGCGCTTCAACACCTTTGCCCGATGGTCAGCCGGAATGCCGGGTCCCACGTCGGCGACCCAGGCGACGGCCTGCCCCCCCTCGCGGCGGAGCCCGACAGCGATGGCCGTCCCGCCGGGCGTGTGGACGAGCGCGTTGTCGATGAGGTTGGTGAAGAGCTGGGCGAGCAGCTCGGCGTCGCCCTGGACAGACACACCGGGGGCGACGTCGACGGAGTAGGGCCGTCCCGCGTCCTCAGCAACCGGTCGATAGGCCTCCGCCACTCGGGCCACCAGCTCGGTCAGGTCGGCGGATCCGAACGCCTGCCGCTCCCCGCCCTCGATCAGCCCGATCCTGAGCAGTGCGCGGAAGATCGCGTGGATCTCTCCGATCTGAACCAGCGCCGCCTCGATGCCTGCCTCGTAGGCGTCGACGGAGGCGCTTCCCCTCATCGCCTCCAGCTGCTGCTGCAGGCGGGTGAGCGGCGTCCGCAGGTCGTGCGCGATGTCGGTCGAGACTTGGCGCAGGCCGTCCATCAGCGCGGCGATGCGGTCGAGCATCGCGTTCAGGTTGCGCGACAGGTGATCGAACTCGGGAGCCATGCCGATCGGCGGCAGCCGTTCGGCGAGATCGCCCGTCATGATCCGCGCGACTGCGCCGTTCACCCGGGCGAGCCTTCGCAGGAACAGGACGCCGATCACGTAGCCGCCGAACAGTGCGAGCAACGTGATCGCGACGCCCGACAGGAGCGTGAAGCCGGCCAACCGGTTGCGCAGCTTCTGCACGTCGAAGGTGTCGGTCGCGACCACGAGGAGCGAACCGTCGGGCAGGCGCGTCCCCAGCGTCCGCAGCACCTCCGGTTCAGCGCCCTCGTGCGGCTCCCCGTCATCGACGAACGACACCTGACCCCAACCGTCGCGCGCTGCCGAGAGGGGGAGCATGCCGGCCAGCCGCCGACCGTCGCGCGCCAGCAGCAGATACTGGAACGGTTGCTCGAACCGCGCGCCGTCCCGGCGGACGATGGCGTCGACCAGCTCGGTCCTGCCGCCGTCGGGCCAATCGTCGGTCAGCATCGCCGCTTCCGACTTCAGGCCGACCACGGTGGCCTCCTCCGCATAGGAACGGATGGAGCGCTCGACCACAAAAAGGAGCGCCAGCGAGCCCAGCGCGAACATCGCCGCGACGACGAGTGCGAAGCGGAAGGCGCCGCTGCTGAACGAGCTCGGACGGGTCAAGGCTGCGGCGCCTCGATGCGGTAACCCGAGCCTCGGATGGTGTGGATCAGCTCGGCCCCGAAGCCTCGGTCGACCTTGGAGCGCAGCCGGCTCATGTGGCTCTCGATCAGGTTCGTCTGCGGGTCGAAGTGGAACGACCAGACGTTCTCGAGCAGCATCGTCCTCGTCACCACCTCGCCCTTGTGGCGCATCAGATATTCCAGCAGCTTCATCTCTTGCGCCTGCAGCTCGATGCGCTGCCCGGCACGGGCCACCACCCGCTTCAACAGATCCAGCTCCAGGTCCCCCACCCTCAGCGTGGTCAGCGCGTCGACCGTCGGCGGGCGACGCGCCAGCGCGGCCACGCGGGCGACCAGCTCGGTCGCCGCGAACGGCTTCACCAGATAGTCGTCGGCGCCGCCCTCCAGGCCCTCGACCCGGTCCTTGATGCCGTCGACGGCGGTGAGCAGGATCGCCGGCGTCGCCACCCCCTGCGCGCGCAGCTGCTTCAGCGCCGACAGCCCGTCGAGCTCGGGAACCATCCGGTCGAGGATCAGCACCGAATAGCCGTTGGAGGTGCCGAGGAATACCGCGTCCCAGCCGTTGGAGCAGACGTCGACCACATGGCCGGCGGCCGTCAGCGTCTTCGCCACGTGCGACCGCGTGGACTCGTCGTCCTCCAGCAGCAGCAGCTTCATCGGTCCGCTCCACACTCCGCAAACCCGTCCATGGGCTCCCTCCGACGGTCCGCGCGCAAGTTGGCAATTCCCAATGTCCGGTTGAGCCTGGGCGAATGTAAGGAGGTGTAGTCGCAAAACGCAGAGGCAATCACGCCTCCGGAGAACGACGATGCGCAAGTATCTCATGATCGTGGCGGCGGCGGGCCTGGTCGCCGGCGGAGCGCAGGCTGCGACCAAGCACGGCCGGATGGTCGGCGCCGAGCTCATGCCGATGGCGAAGGTGTCGCTCGCCACGGCGCGCGCGACCGCGAGCAAGGCGCGGCCGGGCCGGATCACCGACCAGGAGCTCGAGCGCGAAGGCGGCGGCTCCGGCCTGCGCTACTCGTTCGACATCGTGAGCCGTGGCAAGACCTACGAGGTCGGCGTGGACGCCAAGACCGGCCGCGTGCTCGAGAACAAGGCGGAAGGCAAAAATCCGGACTGAGCCCCACGCCCAACGCATCGCGGCGAAGTAGGCCGCGTGGCCCGGATCCTCGGCCGGCGCCGAACGGGAGAACCGATGAAGCCGCCCAAGCCGAAGATCCGGGTCGTTTGCCCAGGCGCGACGGCGCTGCTCGCGCTCGCCGCGCTCGGGGGTTGCGCCCACTACGTCCCCCTTCCGCTGGCGCAGACTCCCCCCCTCGCGCCAGCGGCGGCGGCGCTGCCGGGCGTCCAGCCCGGCGCGCCGCTTGGCGTCGCGCAGGTCGCGGCGCTCGCCGTCGAGAACAATCCCGACCTGCGTGCCGTGCGCGCGCGTCGAGGTGTCGCGCAGGCGCAGCTGATCCAGGCCGGCGTCATCGCCAACCCGTCGCTGACAGGCGCCATCCTCCCGCTCATCGCGGGCGTCGGCACGATGACGGCGTGGAACATCGGCCTGTCGCAGGACATCAAGTCGCTGATCACCTATCGACCCCGCCGCCGGGCGGGCGCGCTCTCGGCGCAGCAGGTCGACGCCGACATCCTGTGGCAGGAGTGGCAGGTCGCTGGCCAGGCGCGGCAGCTCGCGGTCGACCTGATCATGGCCGACCGGAGCCGACCCCGGCTGGTCGAGGCCTTCGACCTCTTATCGAGACGCAACGCCGTGCTCCAGCAGGCGCTCGCCGCCGGCAACGCCACGCTCGTGACCGCCGCGCCGACGCTGGTCGCGCTCCAGAACGCCCGAACCAGCCTGCAGACGCTCGACCAGCGGCGGCTTTCGATCCGGCACCAGCTGAACGCGCTGCTGGGCCTCGTTCCCGAGGCGGTCGTTCCGCTCTCGTCCGCGATCGACCTTCCGCCCTGGGACCCGGCCGCGGCCCGCCAGTCTCTCGCGACGCTGCCGGACCGACGGCCGGACCTCCTGGCGCTGCGGCTGGGCTACGCCGCCCAGGACCAGAACGTCAGGGTGGCGATCCTCTCCCAGTTCCCCGACCTGATCCTCGGCGGATCGGTCAGCAGCGACAACAGCGGGGTGACCAACGCCGGTCCCAACGCGACGGTCGGACTGCCGATCTTCGACCGCAACCAGGGCAATGTCGCCATCGCCAACGCGACCCGCGCGCAGCTGCACGCGGAGTATTCGGCCCGCCTCGCGGGCGCTGTGGGCCAGGTCGGCGCGCTGTTGAGCGAAATGGAGCAGGTCTCGGGCCAGCTCGCGGTGGTGCGCCGCGATCTGCCCGCCGCGCGGCTCGCCGCCCAGCGCGCATCCAACGCCTTCGGCGCGTCCAATCTAGACGAGCGCAGCTACGTCGACCTCGTCACCAACTTCTTCGCCAAGGAGCAGGAGATCATGAACCTGGAGCTCGCGCTGCTCGACCGGCAGGTCGCCCTCCAGACGCTGCTCGGCGCGGGGCTCTCGAGCGTCGAGGCGCTGCCGCCGTCGCCGATGGGCGCGGGGGCGCGCAAGTGAGGGTGCTGGTCCCCATGGCAGCGTTGCTCCTCGCCGGGTGCGGTGGATCGGCGGCGCCGGACCCGGCAGCCTCCGCGACCCCGAGTGTGCTCGTCGGCCTGCAGCCGGTGCAGCGCGGCGAGGCGCCCGAGTGGCTCGCCGGCTACGGCAGCGCCGCGCCCGCGACCGGCGGATCGATGACGGTCAGCGTCCCGCAGCCCGGGCAGGTCGCGCGGCTCGCGGTTACGCCCGGATCGGTCGTCCGGTCCGGCCAGCTGCTCGCCGTGTTCGCCACCGATCCCTCGGCCGTGAGCGCCTACGATCAGGCCGTCACCGCGCTGACGGCCGCACGCCGGCAGCGCGCCACTACGGCGCAGCTCCTGACCCAGCAGCTCGCCACCCGCGACCAGCTGACGCAGGCGGGCAAGGCCGTTGCGGATGCGCAGACCGCGCTGGCCGCGCTCCGTCAGCAGGGCGCCGGGCAGAGGACGCGCCTGCTCACCGCGCCGTTCGCGGGCGTCGTCACGGCGATCACGGCCGCGCAGGGCGACCGCACCCAGCCGGGGGCCCCCCTTCTCACGCTCGCCCGGAGCGGAAGCATCGTCGCGACGATCGGGCTGGACCCGGCGCTGGCCGTCCGCGTGCGCCCCGGACAGGCCGCGCGGGTGTGGCGACTGGACGGCGGTACGCCGTTGGCGGGTCGGGTGACGCGAGTCGACGGCCTGCTCAACCCGCGGACCCGGATGGTGGACGTCGACCTGTCGGTGCCGGCAGGTGCGGTGCTGCCCAACGAGGCGCTCAAGGGCGAGATCGCGACGGGCGTCGCCGCCGGGTGGGCCGTGCCGCACGCCGCGGTCGTGACCGCCAACGGCCCGCCGCGCGTCTACCAAGTAGCTGGCGGCAAGGCGCGCGCCGTGGCGGTCACGGTGCGCCTTCCCGGCGAACGGGTCGACATCGTCGAAGGGGCGCTCGACTCCGGCCGCCCGCTGATCGTCGAGGGCGCCTACCAGGTCGAGGACGGCGCCGCCGTGCGCACCCGCTGATGCTGGAACGGCTGCTCGGACGCCAGTCGCGCGCCTTCGTGGTAATCGCGATCGCGCTCGCGCTGGCCGGCGCGTTCGCCGCGCGCTCGCTGCCGATCGGCCTCTTCCCGCAGGTGGCCTTCCCGCGCGTGGTCGTCGATTTGGACTCCGGCAGTCGTCCCGCGGACCAGACTGCGCTCCTGGTGACCCGACCCGTCGAGGAGGCGGTTCGCGCGATCCCCGGCGTGCAGGACGTGCGTTCGGAGACGACGCGCGGCTCAGCGCAGATCTCGATCGACTTCGGCTGGGGTCGGGACATGGTGGCCAGCACGCTGCTGGTCGACTCCGCGCTCGCCCGCGCTTCGGCCTCGCTCCCGCCCGGCACGAAATACGACGTGAGGCGCAGGGATCCGACCGTGTTCCCGATCATCTCCTATGCGCTCGTGTCGGACGGAGGTTCGCCCGTCGCGCTCCAGGATTTCGCGCGCTACCAGATCACCCCACTGCTGTCGTCCATCCCGGGACTGGCGCGGGTCGGCGTCCAGGGCGGCGAGACCGCCGAGGTCCAGGTGCTCGCCGACCCCAACCGGCTCGCCGCCTACGGACTGACACTTGCGGACCTGGCGACCGCGATCCGGAACGGCAACGTGCTGACGGCGGTCGGTCAGGTGCAGGACCGTGGCCGGCTCTCGCTCGTCATCGCCGACCAGAACGTGGTGGATGCGAAAGCGGTAGGTGCGATCGTCGTCAAGTCCGATCCCGCCGGGATCGTCCGCGTGGCCGACCTTGCGACCGTCCGGGACGGCGTCGTCCCGCAATGGCTGCGCATCGTCGAGGACGGCAGGCCGGCGGTGCTGTTCAACATCTACGAGCAGCCCGACGGGAACGCCGTCCAGATCGCCAGGGACGTCGCAAAGGCGCTCGCCGGCGTCAGGCTCCCTCCCGGCGTGAAGCTGGTGAACTGGTATGATCAGAGCGAACTCGTGACGCAGTCGGTCGCCAGCGTGAGGGACGCGGTCCTGATCGGGCTGGCGCTCGCGGCCGTGGTCCTGCTCGGCTTCCTCCGGAGCTGGCGCGTGACGCTCGTCGCCGTCATCGTCGTGCCCGCGACGCTCGCGACGACGGTGCTGGTCCTCAGCATGTTGAAGATGAGCTTCAACATCATGACGCTGGGCGGCATCGCCGCAGCGGTCGGGCTCCTGATCGACGACGTGATCGTCATGGTCGAGCACATCGCTCGGCGGGCGGGTGCCAAGGACGAGCGCGGGCAGGAGGCCGGTAACGCCGCCGTCCTGCCGGCGGCGCGCGAGTTCATGGCTCCGCTCACCGGCTCGAGCCTCGCGACGCTGATCGTCTTCCTGCCGCTGTCGTTCCTCACCGGCGTGACCGGAGCGTTCTCGAAGGCGCTGTCGATCACCATGGCCGCCGCGCTCGCCATCTCCTGGGCGATGACGGCCTTCGTCGTGCCGCTCCTCACGCGCCGACTGGTCGACTTCTCCAAGTGGCGGGACCCCGGCGCGGCCGGCGAAGGGCGGCTCGCCCGCGTCCACGACCGAGCCCTCGATGGGGCGATCCGCCGGCCGTGGCTGCTGGCCGCCATCCTCGTGCCGCTGCTTGCGATGGGGTGGATCAGCTACTCGAAGGTTCCCACGGGCTTCATGCCCAAGGTGGACGAGGGCGGGTTCATTATGGACTACTACACCCCGCCCGGCACGTCGCTCGACGAGACCAGCCGGCAGGTCGGCCAGATCGACGCCATGCTGCGCGCCGATCCCGAGGTCCTGACCTTTTCGCGCCGCTTGGGCACCGGGCTCGGCGGCGACCTCGGCCAGAGCTATCACGGCGACTACTTCGTCAGGCTGAAACCAAACCACTCCAAGAGCACCGACGCGGTCGCCAGCGCGGTGCGCGCGCGGATCGAGGCGGAGGTCCCGGGCGTCCAGGTCGAGGTCGCCCAGCTCATGGAAGACCTGATCGGCGACCTGACCGCGGTGCCGCAGCCGATCGAGATCAAGCTGTTCTCGTCGAACCCGGCGGCGCTGCGCGCCCAGGCGGAGAAGGTCGCCGGCATTATCGGCAAGCTCCCGGGCGTCGTCGAGGTGAAGAGCGGTGTCCAGCTCGCCGGCGATGCGCTCAACGTGAGGATCGACCCGATCCGCACCGGCGTCGAGGGCGTGACGCCGGCGGACGTCCAGACGGCCGTGGACAGCGCGCTCGCCGGCACCATCGCGACGTCCCTGCCGCAGCCGACCAAGGCGGTGGACGTGCGGGTCCGCCTGCCGGGTGCGATGAGCATGACGGAGGCGGGATTGGCGCAGCTGCCGATCCGAGCGCCCGACGGCCACGTCTTCCCGCTGGCTCGGGTCGCCACGATCGTCCCAGTCGCGGGTCAGCCTCAGATATCCCGCGAGAACCTGGAGCCCATGGTCGCCGTGACGGGACGCATCGAAGGCCGCGGGATCGGCGCCGCGGTCGCAGACGTGAAGGCGGCGATCGACCGCCCCGGCGTGCTCGCGCCGGGTGTGCGCTATGAGCTGGGCGGCCTCTACCAGCAGCAGCAGGTCGCGTTTGCCGGGCTGGTCAAGGTGTTCTTCGCGGCGCTGGTCGCCGAGTTCGCCCTGCTTCTCGTCCTCTACCGCCAGTTCTGGCGGCCCACGATCATCATCGCCTGCTCGCTCCTGTCGACCACGGCGGTCTTCACCGCCCTGTGGCTGACCGGCGTAGAGCTGAACATCACCGCGCTGATGGGAATGACCATGATCATCGGGATCGGCACGGAGATGGCGATCTTCTACATGTCGGAGCTGGAGGAGCTCGCCGCGCACATGCCCGCCCGCGACGCGGTGCGCGAGGCGAGCAGGAACCGGCTTCGGCCGATCACCATGACGACGCTTGCCGCGATCCTGACGCTCCTGCCGCTGGCGCTCGCCATCGGGCAGGGGTCGGGCATTCAGCAGCCGCTCGCCATCGCCATCATCGCCGGCCTGCTGCTGCAATATCCGCTCGTGCTCGTCGCCATGCCGGTGCTCGCCGGCCTCACGCTGCCGAAGCGGGACCGGCAGCCGATCGCCCCCGCGCAGAGGCTCGCATGAGAAGGGAGGTGACGATGATCGCCGGAGCCGCGCCCTGGCTGACCTGGGCGCTCCTGTCCGCGACCTTCGCGGCGCTGACCGCGGTCTGCGCGAAGGTCGGGGTTGACGGCGTTGACCCGGATCTCGCGACGCTGTTCCGCACGATCGTGATTGGTGTCGTGCTGACGGCGCTGCTGGCCGGGACCGGCAAGTTCGACCGCGTCGGCGCGATTGCCCTCCGGACATGGGTGTTCCTGGTCCTTTCCGGACTGGCGACCGGGGCGTCGTGGCTGTGCTACTTCCGCGCGCTGAAGGTCGGCGACGCCGCGCGGGTGGCGCCGGTTGATAAGCTGAGCGTGGTGCTCGTCGCCGTGCTGGGCGCGACCCTGCTCGGCGAGCACCTCTCGCTTCGGGGCTGGACTGGTGTGGCGCTGATTGGCGCGGGCGCGGTCTGCGTGGCGCTCGGGTGAGCGAGATGTCGTCGGAACCGGAGCACGTCCGTTCCGGCTGGGTTCGGCCGATCAACCGTCCCGCCGCTGGTCCCATACCATTTGTCCGGCGCGAAGCGCGCCTGATCGTCGCCCTCGTAGTGCTCGCGGCCGCTCTGCTGGCGGTGGTGCGGCTCGGGTCGGGAATCCGCGAGGACGGGACATCGACCTTCGACAGGTGGCTGATGTTGGCGCTGCGGCGGCCCGACGACCTTGCCCAGCCGATCGGCCCCGCTTGGCTCAAGGCCGCCAGCATTGATATAACCGCGCTGGGCGGGGTCACCGTGCTCACGTTGCTCACAGTGCTGGCCGTCGGCTACCTGCTGGTCTCGCGGAACTGGACGTTGGCGGCGCTTCTGACCATCGCTACCGCCAGCGGCAGGGCTCTCGGCAGCCTGCTCAAGTTCGGCTTCGCTAGAGCCCGCCCCGTCATCGTGCCGCATCTCGTTGACGTGCATTCGCTGAGCTATCCGAGCGGGCACGCCACCAACTCAGCCATCGTGTTTCTCACTCTGGGGGCGCTCCTCGCCCGTGCGCAGGATACTCGACGGGCCCGTGCCTACGTCCTGGGATCGGGCGTGTTCCTGACCGTCCTGATCGGCTGTTCGCGCGTCCTATTAGGCGTGCACTGGCCGACGGACGTGCTCGCCGGCTGGGCGGTCGGCGGCAGCTGGGCCTTACTCTGGTGGGCTATAACCCTGCGCGTTGAAGAAGGCCGGACTGCGGTGGGCGTGCAGGCACAACGTCTGGATTCATGGGACGGCGGAGGCGAGACGGCATGAGGACAGCATCGGTGGTCGGGGCGGCGCTGCTAGCGCCGCTGGCGGTCATGGGCGCGACCGCCGTTGATGGGCAGCGTGCACGCCCCGGTCTGCCGGAACTTTCGAAGGACGGCTGGGTCGATCTATCGCTCATCCAGCGCATAACTGCCGACCATCGCAGCTACGCGGTCAAGCGCCGCGAGTTAGTGGACGGCATTCGCAGCGAAGTGAGAAAAGTCGCGCCTGACGTGGACGACGCGCGTTTCGAGGGCGTGCTCCAGTTAATTGGCGCCATCCCGCGCGAAGAGTTCGTCAGCAAGGAGGCCCGGCAACTCGCCTACTTCCCAACGCCGCTCCAGATTGGCTACGGACAGACGATCTCTGACGCGTACATCCAGGCGATTATGACCGCAGAGCTTCGCCTTCCGCCGAACGCCGAAGTTCTCGATGTGGGCACCGGCTCTGGCTACCAGGCCGCCATCCTCTCGGGGCTGGCGCGCCGCGTCTCCTCGATCGAGATCGTCGCGCCGCTCGCCGAGCAGGCTGCGAAGCGGCTACACCGGCTCGGTTACCGCAACGTCGAGGTGCGCGCCGGCGATGGCTTCGCGGGTTGGCCGGAACACGCGCCTTTCGACGGGATCGTCGTCGCTGCAGGGGCGGCCGCGGTCCCGCAGCCGCTTCTAGACCAGCTGAAGCCGGGCGGGCGCCTAGTAATGCCAATCGGGCCTACTGGAGCGCAGGAGCAGTTGCTCGTCTATACCAAGGGTCCAAACGGATCGATTACGCGATGCTCACTCGGCTGGGCGATGTTCGTCGACCTGACCGGGACTGGTCAGCGCCCGGCGGACAGTCGCGGGCTCATGGACCGATCCATCCCGAAGTGCCATGCCGCCGACGTGACCTGAACCGGATACGCGCGAGTGTTCGCTTGCAGGCGCGGCGGAGAGATGGCTCGCGGATGGACGTGACGCCTGGTGCCGCGACTCAGCATCAGGGCGAGGATACGGGCCGCTCCCGCAGAATCGCCCCGCCACCCGGTAATAGCTCGATCTGACGACCTCGGGACTGCCGTGTCGCCACGGCCGGGCAAAACGCCTGCCGCGACCCGCTCAAGCTTCTCTCCACGAGCGGCTTTCCGAGTTGGGTGGGGACGGACGGACAGAAGGCTAGCCGGCCGAGGTCCCAAAGAACCGGCCCACGCCGAACGTGATCGCCATCGCCAGCACGCCCCAGACGACGACCCGGATCAAGGCGCGTAATGGCGGCGCGCCGCCGGCGCGCGCTCCTACCGCGCCAAGTACCGCCAGAGCCAGCAAGGCCGTCATGGCGACCACTGGAACGACGCTCTTCGCGGGTGCGATCAAGACGCTGAGCACGGGCCAGAGGCCACCTGCGGCGAACGACACAGCCGATGCGAGCGCGGCCTGCACGGGGCGAGCTGAAGACACTTCGGTTATGCTCAACTCGTCCCGAGCGTGGGCAGCGAGTGCATCACTCGCCATCAACTGCCTAGCCACCTCGTCCGCAAGCTCGACCGTGAGGCCGCGTCCGACGTAGATGGCGGCCAGTTCGCGCTGTTCTGCTTCGGGGTTCTCCAACAGCTCTCGTCGCTCCCGAGTCAGGTCGGCCGTTTCAGTGTCGGACTGGGAGCTAACGGAGACATATTCGCCAGCAGCCATCGACATCGCGCCTGCTACCAGCGCCGCAATCCCGCTGATCAGGACTTGACGCCCCCCTGGCGTGGCAGCCGCAACTCCAACAATCACACTAGATGTCGATAGTAGGCCGTCATTAGCGCCGAGAACGGCAGCTCGAAGCCAGCCGATGCGGGTCATGTAGTGGGCTTCTGAAGCCGGAAATGAGTTTAGTCGCATGATGATACCTCGACCTTTGCGACGTTGTGATCCGCACGATGCAGACAGGTGCAGCGCGAGAGGTTCATGTCCTGTTCGCACGGGTGTACATGGCGATGCGGCTTCAAGGCAGCATTCGCCGCAGCGTCCCATCGCGGAGGACCAAGGCATGGTAGAGCGCCCCCAGCACATGCAACGCGATCAGAACCAGCAATGCCGTGGCCAGCGTCTTGTGAACGTCACCTAGGCTGTGGCCTAGTGGCGAGCCCGCTGGAACGATCGACGGGAGCGAAACCAGGCCGAATAGGCCGACCGACCACCCGCGGGAGGAGGCGTTTGCCCAGCCGAGCAGGGGGAGGATCAACAGCAGCGCGTAAAGGCCGTAATGCGTTATTCGCGCGGTCACACGTAGGAAAGAGGGCAAGTCCCTCGGGGCAGGAGGCGGGCGGTGGGTTAAGCGCCAGCCCAGGCGCGTTAACACCAATGCTAAGATGAGCGCACCGACGGAAAGATGCCAGTCGATGAGGCCCACAGGTCTGACCCCTCGATGGATCTCGGGCATCGTCCAGGCAATGGCGAACTGCAATCCCAGCAGGGCTACCGTTATCCAGTGAAAGCCCCGCGCTACCGGGTCGTAGCCTGTGGTGCTTGTTGTGACGAACCGATCCAGTGTTACTTCCTCTCATCCTTCGCTGCGGCGTCTCGAACGGTATGGCGGGCACCTCCGCACAAAATGCCCGCGGGGGCTCATCCCGTAGCGTACGAACCAACGCGGCAGCCTTGGGAAGCGCGCCCGTCCCGGCGTCACCCGGCGTTAGGGGCGGCGGTACCAAGGCTTCTCCTCCCTGAAGTTGTTGGACCGGCCGTCGAAGATATCCTCGGCGGTTCTCATTACGGCTGACCTAAATTGCTTGTATTCGAGCTAAAGGTGTGGTGCGGGCCAGCACAGGGGGGACTGGCCGGCACCACGCGTTGGCGCGAGTCCGGGGGGTCGGCCAACGCAACTTGGTAAGCAGAATAGACTCTTTTTTTCTCCTGCGGTGGGTTACTGGAACTCTGCCAGGCAGAACTGGGCAAACAGGCGTTTTCGAGACCACCGACTTGCGAGATCAGGCTCCGTTCAACCGAGTGGTGTTTTGGCTTGCCAAGATGCTCATCGCTGGCCCGTATCATTGCTTGTCGCATAAAGCTCTCGACGCCAATAGTTGTTGTCTAAATTCGAGTTCAGACTGCGATTGAAGCGCAGGCGAAAGCTATGGCTCCACCTCAATTCGTTCTGTGGGCCGGTCCGAGCGCGAAGCGTTGTGGTAGGTCGATCAGGTCGACCACAGCATGGACCTTCGTGCCGAGCCCGTCGCGCGAGCGACGGAGGGCTTCGCAGTCGACCCAAACTTCGACCCACTCCGCGCGTCTTGGCTGTGGGTGCAGTTCAGGTTCGCATCAATCGAGTGTCGCTCCAGTTCCTCGTCGGCAGTTACCAGCACGACTCACCCTCAGCATTGGGCCACGCCACTGCCCGACGAGGAAACGGCTCCAGCGGGCCACGGCAATGTCCCAAGCGCCCTCGCCATGGCGCGCTGCGTAATTCACCGCACTTCTCGCGAGCAGCAACCAGCCCGCCATGTGCGTGATCGCCGAAGAGAGCGGCGCGGCGAGCGCGTGCCCCTCCACCAAGGCCGACGTGCGCAGGAATGCGACGATTACGCCGAAGCCGAGCAGGATTGCGACCCCACCGATGCCACGTCGCGGCGGGGGCGCGAAGGCGAGCGCGAACCAGGGCAATAGCAGGCAGAACACCCCGCTGGCCAGCCGCGCGGCGGCGGTGGAAACAGCCCGTCGTGGATCGATTGTCGATCCGGCCTGCCGCCGGATGGCGGCGAGCAACTCGCGCGAGTGTAGCCGATCCATGCGGTCATCTGCCGAGTGGAGCCCGGCGCTGATGCGACCCGGACCCGAGCGGAAGACGAAGCGGGCAAAACGCACAACCTGAGCACTACCGTCGCTGCGGCGATGCACTATTTGTCCATCGAGCATGTCCACCACTACGTCGCCCTTCGGGTCGATGCCCGCAGTCGCAGTGCGCGCGGCGAAGACGTCATTTCCGCGCCTGATGAATACGTCGTGCATGGCGCGGTCGCCATGAAGCGGGGCGAGGTCAGCGACGAGGGTGGTGTCGGCGTCGAGCGGCACGATCTCACCTGCTTTCAGCGCCACGCCGTATCTACCGGATGCAATCTCGCTGAAGACGCCGTCGAGCGCCCGTTCGCCGCGTGGCTCGATCTCGAACCTGACCGCCAGCTGAGCGCCCGCCGAAAGCGCCGCCACCAGCATAGGAGCCAGCATGATGCGCGCCGGTCGCATGCCGAGTGCTCCAAACATTTGCCACTCGCCGCGCAGGGCCAGGCCGCGGATAGCCAGCGCAGACGCGAGGAATGCCGCCACGGGAAGCGCGATGGCCAAGTACTCCGGCAGCAAACAGGCCATCAAACGGCCCAGAAGGGCAAATGGCGCATCAGTTCCCTCGACCACCGTCGCCAGCCTGCGGACGTTCTCGATGGACAGGATCGCGACGAGGACGACTAGGATGCCAAGGTGCCAGGCCGCGACGCGCCTCAACAGATAGGTGTCGAGGATGCGCACGTGTTCGCGGAGTCAGGCCGCGAGCAGGGCGGGCCGGCTGAAACCGCCATAAAGGGCGAACAAGTCGCCAAAGTGCTCGTCCATCGTCCGTACCGACACCGGCATCGACGCCGCTCGCGTCCTTGCGATGCACGCGAAGTCGGCCAGCGCGTCCCGTAACGCGCCCACATCCGCCGCGCGGTAGAGCCGTCCGCCGTTTTGTGCGGCGTGGTCGGCGGCGCCGCCGCGGTCCGGCGCGATGATCGGCAGCCCGCTCGCCGCGGCCTCTGCCGCCACCATGCAAAACGTCTCCGCCTCGCAGGCATGCACGAGCGCGTCTGCGCTTGCCATGATCGCCGCAAGCTGCCGCCGGTCGCGCACGGCTTCGCCAATGACGACGTGCGGTGACCCGGCTGCGCGGGCCATAAGTCCGCGGTGGGAGCGTCCCTCGCCGAGAAGGATGAGACCGATCGGCGAGGTTACGCCCGCCGCAGTTGCCGCCTCGATGACCATGCCCCACCGCTTCTCGGCAGAGTAGCGGCCGACGCCCAGCAGCAGAGTCGCGTCAGCGGGCAATTCGCAACGCGCCAGAAGTTCGGCCCGCAGGCTGAGATCGCGATGTGCGGGAGAGAACACGCCTGGCTCGACACCCATCGGAATGGTTGCGACCCGCGTCAGGCCGCCGGCAGCTAGGCGACCGGCTAGGTCGCGGCTCGCGCAGACCACGGTGTCCATCGCTCGGTCCAGCTCGCGCAGGTGGCGCCAGAACCAGTCGAAGCCACGATCGATCGACGCGGTGCTCGCGATCCGGCCAAACCAGCGGTAGGCGTATGCGGACAGAGGGTCGGCGTGCATGACAAGCGCACGGCCAGCGGTTCCCCGCCACCTAGCAACCATTGCCGCGCTCGCCCAAGGCGAAGATGCCTCAACGAAGTCAGGCCGCCACTCGTCAAGCGCTCGGTGTAGCGCCTCCTCGTCGCCGAAATACCGATAGCGGCGGTCGAGCGGCAGTTTCGGCGAAGCCAGTGTCGCGAGAATGCCGCCGCCCGGCAGCTCGCGCCAGCCGTTCGTCGCTCCAGGCGCAAGCACCACCAGCTCGTGACCTGCCGCCGCGGCCGCGGCGAGCTTGCGATGAACATATGTCCGCACACCGCCGCCGTACGGCGTGTAGAAGGCGCAGACGTCGACAATCCTGATGTGACTTCTCCTGCGCTTGACCAATGCCGGGCCCCGACACGAGTGGGACGGCGCGCTCCTCGATTTCCTCAGTTGCCAAGGCATTCGACTTGTCCGGCAGGCGCGCGGCGGGCAGAGTAACCGCACGTCATGAAGCTAACTGAAGCCCAAACGTCCGGCTCGGGACTGTCACAGCTGCTCGGCGAACTCCGTCCCGAGTTGCTCCGCTTTCTGACCGCTCGCCTCGGGGATGTCGGGGAAGCGGAGGACCTGCTTCAGGAGCTCTGGATCCGGGTTAGCCGCGGCGTTGCTGCCGGCCCTGTCTCGAACGGGCGGGCCTACCTTTACCGGGCCGCCCAGAATCTCGCGCTCGACCGCGTGCGCGAACGCCGTAGGCGGGCGGCGCGCGACGGGGAATGGGCGGACGGTCAAAGGGCGGCGCTGCCGGGACCGGAGCCCGCGGACGCGCGCGCAAACGCCGAGGCGGTCCTGCTGGCGCGCGAAGAGGCAGGGGCGCTCGCCGCCGCGATCGCGGCGCTACCCGAGGCTGCGGGTCGGGCGTTTAGAATGCACAAGCTAGAGGGTATGCCACATGCCGAGGTGGCACGAGCGCTCGGCATAACCCGCAGCGGCGTGGAAAAGCACATGGCGGTCGCCATGGCCCACCTGCGCCGGACGTTAGTGGACTGAGGGATGAGCGGTCGGCGGCGTCTGATGCAGACGGAACAAGAGGAACGGCGTGTAGACGCCCATGGGGCTGGGGCGGCATGAGCGACCATATCACGGAGCAGGCGGCCCGATGGCACGCCATTCAGGACGGGGACGCGATGGACTGGGACGCGTTCACGTCCTGGCTTGAAGCGGACCCGCGTCACCGCGTCGCCTTTGACGACATCGCCCTGATCGACGAGCGGATCAGCCGGCATCGCGACGCATTGCGCTCAAGCAGTTCGTCAGTACGCTCGCTTGCGACCGACCGCATCGTGGCGGCGCGCGAACGGCCGGCTCGCTGGCGCTGGCCGGCCGCCGCCGCAGTCGCTGCGGCGCTCGCGGTAGGGGTTTTCACGCTGCAGCAGCCAAGCCGCGATCGATCGCCCGTGGAATACAGGGCGACGGTCTCCACGCGGTCGATCGACCTCGGTGGCGGCGCGCGCGTCGCCCTGGCGCCAGGCAGCGTGCTCGTTGCCGACAACACCGAAGGGCATCGGCTGAAGCTTTCGGGCCGCGCGTTGTTCGACGTCGATCACAATCCCGCCCGCGAACTGGTTGTTCGCGCCGAAGGTTATGAGATCAGGGACGTGGGCACGCGTTTCGACGTCGTGACGGGCACCGGTCAGATGCGGGTCGCCGTGGCGGAGGGACGGGTGGCGATCAAGTCGCGTTTGGGAAGCGAGGAGGTCGAGCTCGGTGCTGGGCACGCGCTCACCGGCTATGCTGACGGTACGATGACGACGGCGACGATTGGCGCGAAGCAGGTCGGCGGCTGGCGGCAGCCTGGGCCGCTCTTGTACGACCGGGTGCCGCTCGGCCTAGTGGCGGCCGACGTGGCACGCGCCTCCGGTCGTCCAGTCGAAGTCGACGCCGCGGTGCGGTCGAGGCCGTTCTCGGGCGTTTTGACCCCCGCGCGCGGGGATACGATGGCTGAGGCACTTGCGGCTTCGGCGGGGCTCCAGGCGCGGAGGGACGGTGAGACTATCCGTTTGGGCGACGGCGCTCCTCGCTAGCACCTGCATCACTGGGGAGGCGCAGGCCGCGGACCGGCGGTTCAGGGTCGACATACCGGCCGGCGACCTCGCCGACGCGCTCGCGACGCTGGCCGGCCAGACCGGGATTTCCGTCGGTACGGGTGAGGCATTGCGCGGGCGGACCAGTGTCGCCGTGCGCGGCCGCATGGAGGCGGGCGAGGCGCTTAACCGCATGACCGCGCGATCGGGCTTGCGCGCCGAGCGCGTCGGGCCCTCTACCTGGCGCCTGGTCCCGGACGCGAAACCATCGGTATCCACGAGATCACCCAAACCCGCGCCGCCCCCGCCGGACATTGTGGTGACCGGGCGCAAGCTCGCCGAGCAGCTATCGCGTGTGCCGGCGCCGGTCGCCGTTTACGAGCCGGACGGGGCAGGACGACCGCAGGGCGCTCGGGCGGATGCCCACGACGTCGCCCGTGCGGTGGAGGGGCTCAGCCTCACTAACCTTGGACCTGGCCGGGATCGGCCGTTTATCCGCGGTATTGCTGACAGCCCGTTCAACGGGTTCAGCCAATCGACCGTCAGCTTGATCATCGACAATGCCCGCGTGACCTACGATGCGCCCGAGCCGGGACTGCGCCTGGCTGACGTCGCGCGGGTGGAGATCCTCAAGGGGCCGCAGGGACCGCTTTACGGGACGGGCGCTCTCGGCGGCGTGTTGCGTGTGGTGACGAACCGCCCGGTGCTGGGGGCAGCCGACGCCTCAGCAGACATAGGTTTCGGCATCGTCCACGCCGGCGGTCCGGGGGCGGACGCGACGGTGATGGCGAACTTGCCCCTTATCGGCAACTCCGCCGCTATCAGGCTCGTGGCCTATTCTGCGACGCAAGGCGGCTGGGTAGATGACGCGGGCGGCCGCCGCGACGTGAACGCCTCGCTGACCTCCGGCGGCAGGGCCGCCGTCCGCGTTGCGCCCGCTGCCGGATGGACCGTCGACTTCGGTGGCGCGATCCAGCGCATCCTGCAACGCGACAGCCAGTATGTTGACCGGGACGCAGAGGACCTCGCGCGCTCGGCGCGGGTGCCGGAACCGTCGAGGGGATTGTTCCGGCTAGCCCACGTGACCGTCGAAGGCCCTGTTGGTGAACTCCGTCTAACCGCAGCTTCCAGTCACGCCTGGCAGGATCGCACGGACGTTTTTGACGCCTCCGCATCTGCCGCGGCGCTGGGTCGCCCCGACGTAAGCACTTACCGCGATCGGCGTGCGCACCGGGTCTTCGACCAAGAGGTGAGGATTGCCTCGGCGCCGAATCGCCGCGTCCCCTGGTTAGTCGGCGCTTCCTATCTCTCGGCAACGACGCGGGCGACTGGCGACCTACGGGGCGTGGACGCCGCTGACGCCCCCTTCTTCTTTCTTCACCGGGCTGTCAGCGAAACGGCCATCTTTGCGGATGCGTCAACGTCTCTCGTGGGCCGGTTGCGGCTCGGGGCCGGCGGAAGGCTGTTCCGCGCGACCACCGACGACGAGCGGCTGGAACAGGGCGGGGCACCTGCTGCGAAGGCCAAGGCAAAGGTGGGATTTACGCCCAGCGCGTCGCTCACCTTTGCCATCGCGCCAGACAGGCTCGTCTATCTGCGTTTTGGCTCCGCCTTTCGCCCGGGGGGGCTTGATCCGGCCAATCTTCGGAGCGGGCGCTATGACGCGGACGAAGTCCGGA
Source organism: Sphingomonas sp. MA1305 (assembly GCF_016107325.1). GTDB lineage: Bacteria > Pseudomonadota > Alphaproteobacteria > Sphingomonadales > Sphingomonadaceae > Sphingomonas. The sequence continues at coordinate 73,107 of NZ_RCVT01000005.1, read as the reverse complement.
GCCTCGACATCGGCACACGTCTGGTTCTGGCGGACGGTCTACTCTCCTTTTCGGGCGGCGCATTCCGGACGACCTGGAGCAATGTGCAGTCCGACTATCTGCAGGAGGACGGCCTCGTCGCGACCCGGAACGCCGGCGACGCGCTCATTGTCGGGGCGGAACTCTCGGCCGAGTGGCGGCCCGGCGGATGGCGCCTGCGCGCCGGAGCTGTGGCCCAGCGATCCCGCCTCGAGCGTGGCGTGGACGGAGCCGACCTGCCCAGGGATCCCCGTCTGCCGGTTGTGCCGGACCTTACAGCCCGGTTGGAGGCGTCAAGAACCATAGAGATCGCCGGCTCCCGCTTGGACCTGAACGTGGCAGCGAACTATGTCGGCCGCTCGCGCCTCAGTTTCGATACGGGTCTGGATCGCTCGATGGGCGGCTACGCCGCCGTGAGGGCCGGTGCTTCGACTTCGGTCGGCGGATTGGAGTTACGCCTCCACGTCGACAATCTGCTGGACGCCCGTGCGGATACGTTCGCCTTTGGCAACCCGTTCAGGGTCCGCAGTGAGCGCGAGTATACGCCGTTGCGACCGCGTTCCATCAGGCTCGGGCTGGCGCACCGCTTCTGACGCGGGGGGTTCTATCCGGCGCCATGCCGGCGGGCACCCCAGGGTGCAGTCGTGCTTCGCCATAGAGCTAGCGACACAATTTCGCTCGGGGTGTGCACCTTACGCCGAGCCATCGACGATGGTAGCCGCGGCGCAGATCAGGGCGACTGCCATCGCGGCGTTGAAGAAGACCAGCAGCCAAAACAGCACTGGTTGTGCGCCGCGGTCGGCGTTGATCCCGGCCCAGGCGGCCACCGATATCCGGCCGGTTCGCAGTCCCGCCGCAAGGGCCGCGGCGAATGGACCTGCGGCGATTACGCCCGCTGCGGCGATCAGCGGTGCCGGCACAGGCGCCCGGCCGGCAGTATCCGCTTCGGCCCTGACGGGATAATGGCTCTCACTGTCCTTCGCCGTTTCGCCACTCCGGGAATGACGCCGCCAACTGGCGCAACCGCAGCTCGTCGCGATCGTGTCGGGCGCTTTGAGTTGCCGCCGCCGGCCGGTGCCACCGCTGCACGCTTTGAACGCCTCCCGACTGAGTCGTCTGGACTAGGCGCTGGAGCGGCCAGTTCTTGCGGGTGCATCCGACGCATTGTGCGGTCGGCGAAGACGGACTGCGGTTCCGCGCGCGGTCGGCGTCGTGCAGAGGATGCCGCTTCAGACGATCGACAACCCTGAAATCAGCTCGCCTGCCGGAACGCCGCCCAAGCGTCTGCTGCTCTCCATCCACGACGTGTGCCCAAGGCACGAGGGCGACGTGGATCGGCTTCGTGAGGCGCTTCTTCAGGTCGGCGGCGATCGCATGGCGATGCTCGTCGTGCCGAATTTCTGGAACCGCTCCCCGATTGTCCGTGGCTCGGCCTTTGCCTCGCGCCTTCGCGCCTGGGCGGAGCAGGGAGTCGAGATGTTCCTCCACGGCCACTCGCACCGCGACGATGTGGAACATGCCTCCAGGCTGGACAGGCTGAAGGCCCGGCACCTGACGGCGGGGGAGGGGGAGTTTCTCGGGCTCAGCCACGTCGAGGCGACGATCCGGATCGAGATGGGTCGACGACTTCTTGAGGACGTTACGGGCGTCGCCATTACAGGCTTCGTGGCGCCCGCCTGGCTCTACGGGAAGGGCGCGAAGGCGGCGTTGGCCGATGCCGAGATCGCGATGGCGGAGGACCACTGGCGGGTGTGGGATCCGGCTCGCGACGCTACCTTGGCGTTCTCGCCCGTGGTCACCTGGGCGACCCGGACGCCGGGCCGCATGGCATCGTCGCTCGCCGTCGCGGAAGTCGCCCGCCGAATGCCCTTTTTTCGAGTTATGCGGATAGGGGTCCACCCGGGCGATTGCGGCGAACCGCAGGTGATGGACAGCATCTCAGAAACGGTGGCGACGATGCGCCGCTCGCGCCAAGTGAGCCGTTACGCCGATCTCCAGGCAGACGCCGCATGCGCGTCCTGACGTTCCTTCACAGCTTCGAGCCGGGCGGGGTCGAACGCGTGGCGCTGCGCCTCGTGCGCCGATGGCGCGAGCTTGGTACCGACGCGCCGCTCTTTCTCGGGCGCGCCGAGGGGGCACTTCGGGACGAGTTCGCGGCGGGGTTGACGTTCCACGTGCCCCATCAGCCCCGCTGGGGCACCGCCTGGTGCGAGACGGCATGGATGATCTTTAAACTGCCCGGACATGTGCGGCGGACCAGACCCGACGTGGTGTTCTGCGCTGGGAGCACCTACACGGTCGTCGCTGTGGCCCTGAAGCTCGCGCTCGGCAAGCGCTGCCCACCCGTCCTCGCCAAGATAAGCAACGACCTCGGCCGCTCCGACCTGCCTCGAGGTCCTCGCGCCGCTTGGTCCGCCTGGCTGCGGCTGCAGACCCGGTTCATCGACCGATGGGTGGTAATGGAGCCGGCCATCCTGCCATCCCTCGAGAAGCATCTGGGCGACGTGGATTGCGTCGTTGTGCCGGACCCGGCCATTGACGCGGCGCAGCTTCGGTCGCGCGGCGGCACGTCCTTCGGAATGAGCGGCAAGATCCGTTACATCGCCGTTGGCAGGCTCGTCCCCCAGAAGGACCACGCCACCATGCTCCGGGCCTTTGCCGCTGGTGCCGGTCAGGATGATACGCTGACGCTGTTCGGCGACGGCCCGCTCCGCCAGCCCCTCGAGCGGCTCTCAATCACCCTGGGGATCAGCAATCGGGTGACCTTCGCAGGCCACGTGCCGGACGCGGCCGGCCGAATGCTCTGCCACGACGTACTTCTGATCTCGTCCCGTTACGAAGGGGTGCCTGCAATGCTCGTCGAGGCACTCGCGGCCGGGTTGCGGGTCGTCTCGACGGATTGCGGCCCCGGCGTGCGTGCGCTGCTCCACGGCGGGCTTGGCACGATCGTACCTGCCGGGGATGCCACGCTGCTGGGCGCGGCGCTTCGTGCCGAGCCGAGCCGACCGTTCGACCGCACCGCTGCGCGGGAACGCGCGCGAGGTTTCACGCTGGAAGGCGCGGCGGAACAATATCTGGCCGCAATGCGAGGGATGATGAGCCGAGAGAAAGTAAGGAAGTCGAGCCAAGTCAAGGCTGCGCGGTTCGAGGAGGTGACGCGGTGAGCGGCTCCGCAGTGACCGCGATTCCCGTCCAACCCGGAACGGAGAGCAGGGGCGGAATTGTCTCTTGGGGACGCCCTCCGGCCGACCTCCACTGGTGGGCAGGCGCGCTTCTGTCAGTCGGCTGTACCGTTGCGGTTTGCTTGGCGCTTGGGCGTGACAGCCTCGCTCTCGCCGCTCGGTCAGCTCCGGTTGATCCGGCTTTCTGGCTGGCCTTCGTTGCCTGCTACTTGATCTCACCGATCTGCGAATTCACCATCTTCCGCCGCCTCTGGAAGCTGCCGCCGCTAGGTTTAGCCGCGCTCGTGCGCAAACAAGTCACCAACGAACTGGTATTCGGCTACTCGGGCGAAGCTCAGTTCTACCTTTGGGCGCGGCGACACGCAAAGCTCTCGACCTCGCCATTCGGGGCGGTGAAGGATGTGGCCATGCTGTCGGCGATCGCGGGCAATCTCGCCACGCTCGTTCTGATGGCAGTGAACTGGCCGATCGTGGCTCCCTTCGTGGTGGGACCGCTCGGACGCACTTTCGCCATTTCGGCAGGGCTGATCGCCTCCGCGTCCATGACCATGTTTCTGCTCAGGCGCCGGCTGTTCTCGCTTCCCGCTAAAGACTTGTGGACCATCACCGCGGTCCATGCCGCGCGTATAGCTGGCTCGCTTTTGCTGCTGGGGATGCTTTGGCACCTGCTGCTTCCCGAACTGCGGCTGGACGGACTTCTCGTGCTCGCGACGCTGCGCCTGATGCTCTCGCGGCTGCCGTTCCTCCCCGCCAAGGAAGTTGTTTTCGCCGGCTTGGTTGCGGCGCTGCTGGGGCGCGGCGCCGCCGTCGTGCCGGCCATCGCACTGATCGGCAGTCTCGTCATCGCCACCCACGTCGTCGTGGCGATTTGCTCGGCTGCCGCCGCACTCGCCAAGAAGGTCGCCGAAGCGTGATGCTGCCGCTTACCCTTATCGCCTTGCAGGCCGGCTCGAACCTCGACCTCGGCAAGGCCGCCGGCGCGTGCAGGCCCAGCGAACCCGGCCCTGCCTTGATGGTCGAAGCGGTCGGATTGCGGGACAGGACGGGGCTCCTCAAGCTCGAAGTCTATCCAGCCACCGACGAGGACTTCCTGGCGGACGACAGCCATCTAGTCGCGGAGGGCAAGACGTTTCGGCGCGTCGAGGCGGTCATCCCAAGGTCCGGGCCTGTGCGATTGTGTGTGCGGCTGCCGCACGCGGGCCGCTACGCGGTGAGCCTCCTGCACGATCGAAACAGCGATCACCGGTTCAACGTCTCAGGCGACGGGATCGGGTTCGCCGGCAATCCGCGATTAGGCTGGTCCAAACCGAAAGCTCGCTCCGTGTCGGTCGATGCGGGCGGCGGTATCACCCCGATCCGCGTCTTGATCAATTACCGCCACGGGCTGGCGATGCGACCGGACGCGCGATGACGCGGACGCCAAGCTCAGGGCATCGCCACCGGGCCGCCGTTCGATTTGACTAGAGGGACGTGTCATGATCATCGCGGCGGCGCTCGCCATCACCGCGCCTTCCGATACCGGCGGCGCTCAAACGAATACTTTACCGCGATCAGCGGTTCCGGTGTCGAGCCAGTCCACAGGAGCAACGCCTGCGGACGGGAGCACATCCGTGGGGATGACGCGCTCTGAGGAAATACAGGCCGACCGACCGGTCGCTGCGGGCGGAACGGCTGATTTGCCAACAACGGCTAACCGGCCGGCAGGCTCCTCAATCCCGGCCGATCCCGCGGTCCAGGCCAGCCCCGGCGGCCCGGGAGCCAAGACCGGCGTCACCGCCAACTCCTCTGCTGCGCCTGCAGATATCGTGGTGACCGCCCGTCCACCCGGAGACCCGTTGCACAAGGTCAATGAACAGGCATTCGCGGCGACCGAGGCCGTTGACGACGCGATTACCGGGCCGGCCGCGCTTGCCTACAAGCGAACCGTGCCCGATCCGGTCCGCAGCGGACTGCGCAACTTCTTCAACAACCTGCACGAGCCCACGGTGGCGCTGAATTATGCGCTCCAACTGAAGCCCGGCAAAGCCGCGGAGACGATCGGACGCTTCGCGCTCAATACGACGCTAGGGATTGGCGGGCTGTTCGACGTCGCAAAGCGCCGCCCTTTCAAACTCCCGCGGCGCCCCAACGGCTTCGGGGACACGCTCGGTTATTACGGCGTCAGACCGGGACCATATTTCTTCCTTCCGTTGATTGGGCCGACCACCATGCGCGACTTTGTCGGGGGGGTCGTGGACCGAGTGGGGACCGTGTCCTACTTGCGTGGTCCGTTCAGCGGCCGCGCTTATCTCGCCTCTACGGGAGTAGTCCGGATCCTCGACCGGCGCGCTGAGTCCGACGACCGAGCTCGCACGGTTCGCGCGAGTTCAGACCCGTACGAGACCCGGCGGGCTATCTACATGCACAAGCGCCAGGCGGAGATCGACCGCATCCGAGGACATCGCGCCAGCGCGCCGATTGTCACGCCCGTGCAGGCTGCACCCGAGCCGTCGTCGAGCAGCCCGCTGCAGGAACCCTCCGCTGCCCCGTCTTCGCAGTTGGGACCGGCGGGCGTGCTCGCGCCCGAGACGACAAGCCCGGCGGTCCCGCCACCGATGCCGGACGCGCGTTGATCCTCTCGTTGGGCCACGGCGCTATTCTGACGGTCGGGAGAGACGTAGATCGGGCCAAACGAGCGCCAGAAGCCTTTACCGCGCTCGGACTGCTGGCGATCGTCGCTCTAGCAGCCAGAATTCAGACGTTCGGCAACCCGGTGCTCGGCTTTGACGAGCAGTTCTATCTGCTCGTCGGCGACCGGATGCTGCAGGGAGCTACCCCTTACGTCGACATCTTCGACCGGAAGCCGATCGGCCTGTTCGTGATCTACGCAGGCGCCCGGCTGCTGGGCGGCGACGGCTTCGTGCAATACAAACTGATGGCCGCGTGTTTCGCGACCGGCACGGCCTGGGTTATATTCCTGCTGGCGCGTCGGCACACGACCCGGTTCGGCGCGACCGCGGCGGCCGCGACATACCTTCTCTGGCTCGACTTCATGGAAGGGGAGGGTGGGCAGGCGTCGGTGCTCTACGCCTTCCCAATGGCTCTGGCGGCCAAAGCCGTTGCGCACGCCGCCGCCGGGCGCGGACGCACGCGGCGGTTCGGGGCCGCAGCAATGGCTGCCGTCGGGCTGGCGACGCAGGTCAAATACAGCGTGCTCATCGAAGGCATCTATTTTGGTTGTGCGCTTCTCTGGCTCGGCAGGCGGGACGGGGAGCCATGGGATCGCCTGATCGCGTCCGCTGCTATGTGGATCACGTGCGCCGCGCTGCCCACGGCGCTCGCGCTTGCCTGGTATGCGGGGCATGGTCACGCGCACGAATTCCTGTTCTGCAACTTCGCGTCCGTGCTGGGGCAACAGCGACGGCCGATCGCCACCGAACTCGCGGGGCTGGCGATCATCGCCGGCATCGTCGCGCCATTGCTCGCTGGTGTCGTGGCGTCGCGGCCCTGGCGCGACAAGGACGCGGTTACGGGCGTGATCGCGGGGTGGCTGATCGCCAGTATCGCGTCGCTCCTCGCCTACGGGCGCTTCGACAGCCCGCACTACGGCATCCCGCCGCTCGTTCCCTGCACAATCCTGCTCGCGCCTTCGCTCGACGGTGCGCGTCGTCGCAGGACGGCGATCATCGCATCGCTTGGAGTGGTCTGGGCGGTCGGCCAGACCGTGCTCGCGGTGAGCGAGCGGGAGAAGGGCGGTCGCGAGGCTGCGCTGGCAGTTGCAGCCGCCGCGCGCCCGGCAAAGGGCTGCATCTACATCTACGACGGTTATCCCGCGCTCTACATGCAAACCCATTCTTGTCTGCCGACGCGTTGGGCATTTCCAGGCCACCTCGCGACGGTGGACGAGGCCAGCTCAGCCGCGCTCGGAGTCGACCCAGTTGCGGAGGTCGCGCGCATCCTTGCTGCCCATCCCGACGCCATCGTCGATGATTTTCCGCGGTTTGCTTTCGGCAACCCGGCCACGCGGCGAATACTGGAGGGTGCGCTCGCGGAACACTACCACCTCGCTGCCTGCATACCGACAGGGCATAGCCGGATTCGGCTCGTCTACAGACGTGGGCCGGGTAACTCCCGTGCGCCCTCCGCCTGTCCACACACACTGGTGTCGTAGCGGCCAGTTAAGGCGAGACGCTCCAACAGTGCCTAGATCGCGGGCGCGGAGGGAGGGGGGACGCAACTCGCTTGGGTTGAAATAAGGCGGCGCGTAGGAGGTCGCGGAAGGAAGAAAGCTTGACACATTTCTCTGCAGCCGCCGGCCACCTGCACTTCGTCGATCTAGGCCTGAGGCCGGTCGCATTCAGCTTAGGGCCGCTCCCGATCCGCTGGTACTCGCTCGCCTACATCACCGGCATCGTCCTTGGCTGGGGCTACCTCCTTCGGCTGCTGCGTCGTCCGGCCGCGCCCATGTCGCGCGCGCAGGCGGACGACCTGGTGTTCTACGCAACGTTGGGCGTCATCATCGGTGGGCGGCTCGGCTACGTCTTGTTCTACGGTCCCTGGATGCTGCTGCAACCGTGGAGCATCCTGAAGCTATGGGATGGAGGGATGTCGTTCCACGGGGGCGCGGTCGGCGTTTCCTTGGCGATCGTCCTCTTCGCGCGCCGCCACGGGCTCGACTGGCTCAGGGTCCACGACTACGTCGCCTGCACGGTGCCGATCGGGTTGTTCTTCGGCCGGCTTGCGAATTTCGTGAATGGCGAGTTGTGGGGCAAGCCCTCCGGTCTTCCGTGGGCCATGGTGTTTCCGGGCAGTCACGACGGCCTCGCCCGCCATCCCAGCCAGCTCTACGAGGCCGGCCTGGAAGGATTGGCCCTGTTCACGACGCTCGCCATCCTGTTCTGGTTCACCGACGCGCGCCGGAAGCCGGGGCTGCTCGTCGGCGCCTTCCTCATCGGCTACGGGCTGGCGCGGTTCACGGTCGAGTTCTTCCGCGAGCCGGACGCGCAGCTCGTCGCGTTCGCCGCGCGCACCGGGCTTCACATGGGCCAATGGCTCACGCTGCCGATGTTCGTTGGCGGCGTCTACCTGATCGCCTCCGCGTCACGGCGCAAGCTGCGTCGCGAGCCCTATTCTCCCGCTGCCCGGCAATGATCGACCGGCGCATCGCGTCCGCGCAAATCCTCTCTCGTCGTCGCGCGCGCCTGGTGGCCCGCGATGTCCGAGGATGGCTGCGGTCAAGTGAAGCCTTCTTCATCGTCTTGGCGATCGTCGTCGGCGGGATAGCCGGCCTGTTGAGCATCATTCAGGGTGCGCTGGCGCGCACGCTACAACATCTGCTGTTCGCCCTGCCGCCGGAGACGCGGTTGAGCGGCGTCGCGGAACTTGGGCTGGCGAGCCTCATTGTCCTGCCGGTGGGCGGCCTCGTCCTCGCCACGTTCGGTTATGCAACCCAGGCGCGTAAGCGCCGACTGGTCGATGCCGTCGAGGCAAACGCGCTGCATGGCGGACGCATGTCGCTGCCGGACAGCCTCGTCATTTCCGGTCAGACGATCATCTCGAACGGATTCGGCGCCTCGGTCGGTCTCGAAGCCGCGTACGCGCAGATGGGTGGGGCGGTGGCATCTGTGCTGGGGACGCGGCTCAAGCTGCGCCGCGCCGATCAACGGACGCTGGTTGGCGCGGGCACCGGAGCCGCTATCGCGGCGGCGTTCGGAGCGCCCTTGGCTGGCGCCTTCTACGCCTTCGAGATCGTCATCGGGGCCTATACCCCGTCGGCAATTGCTGCTGTGGCCGCCGCCGCGCTGGCGGGCGCGCTCGTCGCGCAGACCTTCGGCGTGCAACCCTATCTGATCGAGGCTGCCTCCAATCTGGCGGTCGAGAGCCACCATTATCTCGTCTATGCCGCACTCGGCGCGATCTGCGGCCTCCTTGGCATCGCCCTGATGCGGACGGTAGCGCTGGTCGAACGTGGTTCACGACGGACCGGCGTGCCCGATTGGTGTCGCCCGGCCATCGGCGGCGGGCTGCTGATTCCGGTCGCCATGGTGTCGCCTCAGGTCCTCTCGGCAGGTCATGGCGCGCTTCATGCCGACCTTGCCGTAGGCGCCTCGCTCGGTTTCATCCTGCTCGTGCTGTTCGCGAAGAGCGCGGCGTCGATCGTCTCGCTGGGGTTTGGATTTCGCGGCGGCCTCTTTTTCGCCTCGCTTTTCCTGGGCACGCTCATCGGCCACCTGTTCGCCGCCGGCCTCTCGATGATGGTCGGCCACCCCGTCGTCGACCCTCGCAATGCCGCGCTAGTCGGCATGGCCGCCTTCGCGGTCGCGGTAGTCGGCGGCCCGATGACCATGGCCATGCTGGTCCTGCAGGCCACACACGACTTCCCGCTCACGGGCGCGGTCATCGCCGCATCGCTCGTCTCCTCCACGCTCGTGCGCGAGCTGTTCGGCTATTCGTTCTCGACTTGGCGGCTGCACCTACGGGGAGAAACGATCAAGAGTGCGCGGGATGTCGGCTGGGTTAGGACGCTGACAGCTGCGGGCATGATGCGCAAGGACGCAAGGGCGACGCCCGCATCCATGAGCATCGCAGAATTCCGGCGCGCATTTCCCCTGGGCTCCACCAGCCGCGCGGTGCTGGTCGATGCCGACGGCACCTATGCCGGGATCGCCGTCGTCCCGAGCGCTTATGCTGATGGGTTGGACCCGGCCGCCCCGGTCGCCACGCTCGCGTCGAACCGCGAGGCGGCGCTCGGCCCCGACATGGACATTGGCGCGGTCATGGCCAGCTTCGACGAAGCGCGCACCGACGAACTGGCGGTGCTGGATAATGACCGGCATGTACTGGGGATCGTTTCGGAAAGCTATGTGCGACGCCGTTACGCCGAAGAGTTGGAGAAGGCGCAACGCGAACTGTTCGGGGAACGCTAAACCGTCCGGCTGCTGATCGGGGACCTCGCGGCCGGCCTCGAGAGGCGTCGAACGTCGGCGTGTAGTCCTGAAACGTGCCCCGCCCCGTCAAGTGGAAGGGCAGGGGGTCAGGCTGGAGGCGATGTCCGCGACAACAGCCTGCGAACCGCTGCCGAGCTGCGACGAACCACCCAGAGCGGCGAGCCAATCGGTCCCAAGGCGCGCGTCCAGCGACACGGGCGCAAACGGATCCAGGCCGGACCCTGGATAGAAGGTCATTTCGCCGAAACGCGGATGACCGCCAGTCGCGTAAAGGTCGACCCTCACGAAAGGGAATTCACGGCCAAGCGCTTCCGCAGCAACAATCATCGCGGCGAGCGCCCGCGGCGGAGCCGGATCGGGATCGGACGTCCTTGCTGAGACGCGCCGCCAATCGCGATCGAGCAGGATCCAGCGATGGTCGTGCTCCCGACCAAGGTGGACCTGTATGTAGGCCACGTGGCCTGCGAACACGAAGAATTTGTAGTCGATGGGGAGGACGCCATTCTTCCCGATGAAAGGCTCGACGAGCAGGCCGGGGGTGAGACCGGAATAGGCCCATTCATCGAGCCACCGGCCGTAGGTTCCTCGCATCCACCGCCGCGCCCCGCGACGGATCGCCGCCCAATCTTCGTCGCCGGTGCGGACGAATGCGTGTTGACGGCAGCCGTGGCGCGACTTGACGACAAATGGCCTGGGCCATGGGGGTAGCGCGGGCAGCGCCGAGCCGGTCCACAATGTGGGTGTCACCCACTTTTGACCGAGCTGCTGAGCCACCCAAGCTTTGACGATCACCTTGTCGACCAATGCACCGAGCCGTGGATCACGGTCGTGCAGCTTGCGGTGCTGCACCAGCTCGGTGAACAAGCTGGGTGCATCCAGCCGCGGCAGCCGGCGGTGCCGCCAGAGATAGGCCAGTGAAATCCGGCCACGACGAAGAAGCACCCTACGACCGGAAGGCCACGGATGCTCCGCAGCTGCCCATGACGGCATTCGCGATCGCGTCCCGCGCTTGGCGCCTGTACCACCCGACCTGGGTTGGTTTCACCCGCGCTGTGACGCGAGGAGTGGTCCCTAACCTAAGGTACGGGTACGCGGCGCCGGCGGCGCCGCGTTCGCCGGCGATGCCCCTCAGATCCAGCCGCGCGCCTCGGGCAACGGCCATCGAACGCCCTGCGCGGACGTCGGCTGGCCCACAGGACGGCCACCGCACCGCCTCCAAATCTTCCGGAAAGAACGCTAGTTGCACGAAGTAGCAGACCTTTTTCATGTGCTGCCCCGCGCATCTCCCTGCGGCAAGTCGAAGGGTCGGGCCAAAGCCGCCTCCGCAGCGCCCATATAATCTCGCACGATAGGCAGGGCGTCGCGTCGTCGGGTGAGCTGAAGCTGGAACACCTCATGGCCGTCATTGCGGAAGGCGCTAACCGCGCCAGCCAGGTAGAACTGCCACATGCGCAGGAACCGCTCGTCATAGAGGCGAACGACCTCGTCGCGCCGGTCTTCGACGCGATCATACCAAAGGTCCAAGGTCTGTGCGTAATGAAGGCGCCAGACCTCTAAGTCGGTCAGCCAAAGATACGAGCGCTCGAGGGCGGGCATGATCTGGCTGAGCGCCGGCACATAGCCGCCTGGAAAGATGTACTTCGCCGTCCAGGGGTCGGTGGAACCGGGGCCGTCGGCGCGCCCGATCGTATGCAGCAGCATTACCCCCTCCGGTGTGAGAAGCTCGCGGCACTTTCTGAAGAACGCTCCGTAATGCGGCGGGCCGACGTGCTCGAACATTCCGACCGACACAATGCGGTCGAAGCTGCCCTGGACGGCCCGATAGTCGAGCAGCTCGAACCGGACCCGGCCGGCGACCCCTGCTGCGGCAGCCCGGGCCCGAGCGACTTTCAGCTGCTCCTCCGATAGAGTGATGCCAAGCACGTCCACGTCGGCGACTCTGTTCAGGTAGAGCGCCATGCCGCCCCAACCGCAGCCGATGTCCAGCACGCGCTGCCCTGGGCTGAGAGCGAGCTTCGCCGCGATGTGGGCCTTCTTATCCAGTTGGGCCTGATCGAGCGAAACGTCCTCGTCGGCGAAGTAGGCACAGCTGTATTGCCGATCCGCGTCAAGGAAGAGATCGTAGAGGGCGTCGGACAGATCGTAATGGTGGGCGACGTTGCGTCTCGATCGTCGTTGCCAGTTCCAAACGTCGACTTTGGATGCGAGGCGCTGGGCACGCCAGAGCGCGACCCGGGTCGGGTTGTCCGCATCCCACCGCGTGTTGTGACCCACGAGATGCAGGAACGACCGCACGTCCCCTTCATCGATGACGAGACGGCCATCCATGAAGGCTTCGCCTGTGGCTTTGGCGGGGCTCAGGGCGACGCGGCGTGGCGTCGAGGCATCGGTGAACCGAATCGCCACCGGCGCGACCAGTGGCGACGGCTCGCCATATCGGCGGGTCTGTCCGCCAGCATAGGTGACTGACAGGGGTCCAGAACGGACCAGCTTGCGCAGGAAGCGATCTAACAGCAGCAACAGGTCTAGCCCTTCGTTGAGCGAACGAGGAAGTGTTGGAGAGAGTCGCTCGGCGCTCGGGCTATGGGCGCAACCCAGCGGGCTCGAAGCGCCAGCGCGTGACAATGGATGCCGTATTCGTGCAGGCTGGCAAGCGAGCGCCAGGTCTGCTTCAAAGCCGGCCGCCGATGGCGGCCCAGTCGCGAATGCCGCGGTACCACGACACAGTTGAACAGCGCCGCACCGCCGGGTCCGACCCGGAGTACCCGATAGGGCCGCCATTCGGCAGCCGCCGTTCCCGACCTCCAAGTCGCGGCACCAAACATCAAGGTGCCCTCAACTGTATCAGCGCATCGAGCAGAGCAGCCACCACGACGGCGAAGGCCAGCGCGGCGGCAAAGGCGCATCGTTCCCGCGTGCGATTGGCCACAGCGCGGATTCGTCGTCCGGTGGCAAGCCCGTCCCGGCGCGTCTCGCGCCGGGACGACGAGACGATCCGGTCGAGTTCGAAGTCGCTTAACGCCATGAAGGCCTGCGCCTCGACCACCCTCATGGTCGTCAACCCAGCGACCCTGAGGATCGGATCTCGGCATGCCACTTCCAGAGCCGAGCCGCACACACTCTGAACCGAGCGCTGCTCCTGTGACATGGCCCACGTTGATGGCAACAGCGAGAAGATCCGTGCCGGCTCGCGGTCGACGAGTTCTGCCCATCGGCCAAGCCTATCAGATCGCGTGAGCATCACGTGGCGGTCGCTTGGTCCGTGCCACCGCTCCGACCGCGTCCGAGTTCGGCGACCAGTCGGTAGAGGCTGGGCAGGACGAGCAGCGTGAGCAGGGTGGAGGTGACGACCCCACCGATCACCACGGTCGCGAGCGGCCGCTGCACCTCGGCGCCCGCGCCCGTAGCAATGGCCATTGGAACGAAGCCAACCGACGCCACCAGTGCCGTCGATAGCACCGGTCGCAGTCGATCATGCGCGCCGCGGCGGACCGCTTCGTCAGGTTGCAATCGCTCACCGCCGTCGCGCCCGTCGCGGAGTGAATTGATGTGGTCGACCAGCACGAGGCCATTCAGCATGGCGATGCCCGACAGGGCGATGAAGCCGATTGCGGCGGTGATAGAGAACGGAAGTCCGCGCAGCCATAGGGCGAGCACGCCGCCTGTGACGGCGAACGGAATGGCCGTATAGACGATCGCCGCTTCCTTCATGCTGCCCAGCGCAGCATAGACCAGAAGAAAAATCAGAAGCAGCGCAGCGGGCACCACGATCGAAAGTCGCTTCTGCGCGGCCTCAAGCTGGTGGAATTGTCCACCGAACTCGATCCGGTAGCCAGGTGGACGCTTCACCTGGGCATTGATCGCCTGCTGCGCCTTCGCGACGTAGCCGGCGAGATCGCTGGTCACCAGGTTAACCATCAAAGCCGCTCGGCGCTTGCCGTCGTCGTGGAGGATCGGTTCCACGGCAGGAGTTTGGCGGAGCCGAGCAACACGCGACAGCGGAACCATCCCGTAATCGCCAACCCTGAGCGGCAGCGCCAGGATGGCTGACGGATCGGCGCGCAGCGCCTCGGGCATCCGGATCACGACAGCGTGTCGTGCCGCGCCTTCCGGGATGAAGCCCACCTCCGCGCCGGCAAGCGCGTCCGTGATCGCCTTGTTCACCTCAGACGCGCCGAGCCCGAGGCGTAGCAGAGCCGCCCGGTCCAGCTCGACGACGATGCTCTCCGGCCGCCCCGCAGTCTCGAACTCGACGCCGGCGGTGCCGGGCTGCTTTTGCAGAACGGCCTTCGCCTGCTTGGCTATTCGTTCCAGTATGTCGTAATTTTCGCCAAACACCTTGACCGACACATCGGCCCGCACGCCTTCAAGCATTTCGTTGAAGCGCATCTCGATCGGCTGCGCGAACTCCAGGGTCTGCTGCTGGTAAACGTGATGCGCGACGTTCTCGATGCCGGCGCTGAGCTCGCCCTTGGTCGTTGGCTTGCCGTCGCCCGTTGGCCAGTCTTTCTCTGGCGCGTAGAAGATATAAAGGTCGTTCTCGTTGGGCGGCATCGGGTCGGTCGCCACTTCGCTGGTGCCGATGCGCGAGAACGTATGCGTGATCTGTGGGTAAGCCCGCCGGATCGCGCGTTCGGTCTCCTGTTCAATTTGGAGGCTGCGCTCGAGCGACAGGCCGACGGGCTTATAGACCATCACGGTCATCGACCCTTCATCAAGCTTGGGCGTAAACTGCGAGCCAAGGGTCTTGAATACGCCGAAAGTGGCGACCATCAGCACGATCGCAGCGACCGCGAGCAGGTAAGGATGCGCGATCGCGCGCTCCAGGGCCGGGCCGTAGGCGCGCTCGGCGTACCCGATCACGCCCTTGCGACGGCCATCGTCGTCTTCGCTCTCAGGCTCGCGGAGCAGCCACGCCGAGAGCGCCGGCACGATCGTGAAGGTCCATGCGAGGCCCGCCGCGATCGCCAGCATGACCGCTTCGGCCATGGGCTGGAACAGCTTGCCCTCGACCCCGCCCAGACTCAGCACCGGGACATAGACAAGCCCGATGATGGCGATGCCGAACAGCGTCGGGCGCGCCACCATCCGTGCGGCCTCGGCGACTGTCGCGCGGCGTTCCTCAGCGTCGAGCGGCTCACCCTTCTCTTGCCGGCGTTCCGCGAGCAGGCGCAAGCCGTTCTCGACCACAACGATCGAGCCATCGACGATCAGGCCGAAGTCGAGCGCCCCCAAGCTCATCAGGTTGCCCGACAGGCCAATCACGTGCATGCCGCCGACCGTCACCAGAAAGGCCAGCGGAATCACGAGAGCAACGATCAGCGCGGCGCGCCAGTTGCCCATCACCACCAGCAAGACCAAGGCTACGAGCAGCGCGCCTTCGCCGAGATTGTGTTCGACCGTCTTGATCGTGCGCTCGACCAGGTCGGAGCGGCTGTACTGCTGGTGAAGCACCATGCCCTTGGGCAGGGCTCCCTGGATGCCCGGCATCGCCTCCTCGACCCGTAGCGCGACCTGGCGGCTGTTCTGGCCGACCAGCATCATCACCGTGCCGAGCACGGCTTCGTGCCCGTTCTGCGTGGCCGCTCCCTGGCGGGGCGCCGAGCCGATTACCACTGTGGCGAGATCGCGCACCGTGAGCGGCAGCACGCCGCCGGCGAACTTGACGGGGATGGCGCCGATCTCGGTGGCGTTCATCACCCGGGCGTTGGTACGCACGGTGAAGCGCCGCGCGCCGCGACTGATGATGCCGCCGCCGGCGTTCTCGACGTTCTTGCCAACGGCATCGGCCAGTTCGGCGGCGGTGACCCCGTGCGCCGTGAGGCGCGCCGGGTCGGGCTCGACGACGAACTGCTGCTCCAGCCCACCGTTCGAATTAACGTCAGCAACGCCTTCGACGGCTCTCAGCATGGGGCGGACCGTGTATTCCTGCGCCTCGTACAGCTCCATCAGCTGCCGCTGCGGGTCCATGCCGGCCGGGGGCCGCCGCCACTCGAGGGTGTAGTAGTAAATCTCGCCGAGCCCGGTCGTGATCGGCGCGAGTTGAGGGGTCGAGCCGGCGGGTAGTTGGGACTGGACGGCGTTCAGGCGTTCGGTGACGAGCTGGCGAGCGCGGAGCTGGTCGGTGCCGTCCTTGTAGAGCAGCGTGACCTGGCTCAGCCCCGTTTTGGTCAGCGAGCGCATGGAATCGAGGCCCGGCTGGCCGCCCATCGCCCGCTCGATCGGCAGCGTCACCAGCTTTTCGGTGTCCTCCGGCGCGAGTGCGGGGACGGCGGTGTTAATCTGAACCTGAACGCCCGTGATGTCGGGGATCGCGTCGATCTGCAGGCTGGCGAACAACCAGATACCCACCACGGCGACAAGCGCCGAAACGAGCGCAACAGCGAAACGACGCCGCGTGACCCAATCGATGAGCCAAGCGATCATCGGGACAGCGGATCCCCGGCGTTGAGCGCGCGCAGTTGCAGCAATGCGTCCAGCGCCTCGCGTCGGGTGTCGAGCACCGCGTTGGTCGCGTCGATATAGGCCTGCTGGAGTTGTGTGTAGGTAGCGATCGGGATCGCGCCTAACCGGAAGTTCCGATCGGCCTCTTCGGCAGCAGCGGCGAAGCGCGCAGGCGTGTTTTCTTCCCACTGTCCCAGTGCGCGACGTTTTGCCTCATACTGTGCCACCTGGTCATAGACGTCGCGCATGAGCTTGCGCTCGGCTGCGATCAGCGTGGCGTTGGCCTGCGCCTGCCGGCCTTGTTCCGCGGCCACCTGCCCGGCCTGCGCGTTCCAGAGCGGAATGGTGGTCGACAGCCGGACGCCGTAGTTGGTCTCGCGTATGTCGGAGCGGGCACGATCGAAATAGGGCCCGACCGTCACGACCGGAAGTCGAGCCTTGCGCGCGAGGTCTACCCGCAGGCCTTGCTGCTCGAATTGGACGCGCAAGGCCTTGAGCTCGAAATTGTTGGCCAACGCCTTCTCGGCGACCATTGTGGGCGCGGGCAGATCGGGCAGCGTCATGTCCGGCCGGATGATCCGGATGCGCGAAGGGAATGGCGCGGCGCGCAGCTGGTTCAATTCGTACAGGATCGAGTTGGCCTCAGCATCCGCCATTGCGGCGGTGCGTTCAGCCGAAATCGCGGACGCTTGCAGCGCCGCGGCTTCCAAGGTGGGCGCCGGCCCGGCGGGGTCGCGTGAGACGATGACGTGCGCCAAGGTGCGGGCGCGGGAAGCGACAATGCGTGCGGCGGCCGCCTTCTCGTCGGCCGCGAACAGGCCGTAGCCGAGCGTCCGGGCTCGCGCGGCAAGGGTGGCTTCGAACTGCCGGAGACCAACGCGCGCAAGCTCCACTTGCCGCTCCGCAATCGCGCGGCGCAGCGCGATCCGGCCGCCAAACTCGATCGGCTGGACAATTGAGACGGCATAGGTCTGACCCTCGCCGAGAAGGCCGCCCGTTGCGCGATCGTTGGCCTTCCTCTCCCCGAACTCGGCCACCACTTCGGGATCGGCCCAGCGGCCCGCCGCCTGGCGCTCTATCCCTGCCGTCTCGATCTGGCGCTGGTAGAACTGGCGCTCAGGATTGTTGGCGACAACATCCTGAACGAGGGCGTCCAGCGAAAGCGCCGACTGCGCCTCGGCGCAGGCCGGCATCGAAGCCGCCAGGATCGCGGCTGCGGGCAACGTAAAACGCATGATTGTGACCCGGTGGTAGGCAGAACGTCGGCGCTGTATCCTGCTCACCCGACGTTCGTCGTCTAAATCCGCGTTCATACTTTGAACTGCTATTTAGTTGACGGTTGACCTGATCAGCGATGATCAGGATGAGTGACCTGTATCCTGCTGATCGAGGATGACGACGGGACCGCGCGTGAGATCGCGCTGGAGTTCGCCGCCGCAGGCTATGCCATCGAGCATCGGGCGACTGCAGCCGACGGGCTGGCCCGGGCGCGCTCCGACGATGTGGACCTCATCATCGTCGATCGCCAGCTGCCCGATGGAGAGGGCCTCGACATCATTGGAGCACTGCGCGACGAGGGCAGGCGCACGCCCGCCTTGGTGCTGAGTGCCCTCGGGAGCCTTGACGACCGCGTCCGCGGTCTGCGCGCGGGCGGGGACGACTATCTCGCCAAACCGTTCGCGCTCGTGGAGCTTGTCGCGCGGGCGGAAGCGCTGCTGCGGCGACCCAATGAGACACGGGATACGCGGCTCATCGCCGGACCGATCGACATCGACTTGCTCGCCGGGCAAGCTTCCAGGGCGGGCCGGCCGCTGGAGCTGCTGCCACGCGAGTTGCAAATTCTCGAATATATGGCGCGCCGCCCGGGCCGGGTCGTCACTCGTTCTATGCTTCTCCAGGACGTTTGGGGCTACAATTTCGAACCGAAAACGAACGTGATCGACGTGCACATTGGCCGGCTTCGCCGCAAGGTTGACGCGGCCGGCGAGCCCCCGCTGATCCGCAACGTCCGGGGACAGGGTTATCGTTTCGATGTCAGCAGCTGACCCCGCCCGGCGTGCAACGCTGCGATGGGGCGGCGCTATCGCGGCGCTGCTTGTCGCCCAGTCGTTGATGCTCGCCGCTCTGTTCTGGTGGTTGGCGAGCCAGAGCCACGTCCGCGCCGCGGAAACCGAGTTCCGGGCCGACTGCCGTGAATTTGGCCGGCTCGGTCCAGCCGAACGCCGGGAGGAGCTTCGCGAAGCGCTGGCTCGCGACATCCATCGCGATCGCTTCCTGGCGCTGTTTGATCGGGACGGAAGGCTGATCGACGGCAATGTCGCCAAGCTGCCGGACGGAGCGCCGACGGTCGGGTCGGCCACGCTTACCGTTGCGCCCACGGAGCTGCCCGGCAAGAGCAGCGATCAGGCACGCCTGGTCGCTTGTCCCCTGCCGGACGGCACGCGCCTGCTGACTGGCGTTGACCTGGATGACGCTGAGTACGCGATTCGGCTGATCGAGCGCGCGCTTTTGCTTGGGCTTATGCCGGGTCTGGTTCTGGCAGTGGGTGTTGGGCTCGTCGTTGGACGGCGTGCAGCTCGACAGGTCGAGGCCGTCGGACGGCTTACCGAGCGGGTCATTGCGGGCGATTTGAAGGAGCGCCTCCACGTATCGCCCGAGCCTGACAGTTTCGGGCTGCTTTGCGCTCATATCAACGCCATGCTCGACCGGCTTCAAGCCTTAGTCGGCGAGGTGCGCGGGGTCGGTGATGACATCGCCCACCAGCTGCGAACCCCGCTGACGCGGCTCCGCGCACGGGTCGAGCGCGCCATGGGCGAGGCGCAAGACGGGCACGCTTTCCGCGCGGCGGCGGCGGACGCGCTCGCCGAGATCGACAAGTTGCTGGGCATTGTCGCGGCGCTGTTGCGCATCCGCGAGCTTGAGGACCATGCGCGCCGCAGTCGCTTTGCCCCCGTCGACCTCTCCCGGCTGGTCGACGATGCCTGCGATCTTCACCGCCCCGATGCGGAAGACAAGGGGATCCGGCTTGAATGTACAGCCGGGGTGACGCCCGCGGTTGAGGGAGACGCCAGCCTTCTGATGGAGGCTGTATCCAACCTTCTCGACAACGCGATCAAGTTCGGGCCGCGAGCCGGCGTTGTCGGGCTCTCGCTGACGACGGAGGGAGGAACGCCGGTAATTACGGTGTCCGACGAGGGCGCGGGCGTGCCGCCGCACGAACGTCGCCTTGTGACCCAACGCTTCTATCGTGGGCGTCACGACTGTGACGGCGTTGGGCTCGGACTTAGTCTGGTCCAAGCCATTGCGGAATTGCATGGCTTCTCGCTTTGCTTTGCCGACCGCGGCAGCGCCGTTGCAATTATTTGCGGCTCAGCCGGCAAAGTCTGAACGCGAATTTAGACAACCAAATCTGGCCTTTACGGGTTTCATGCGCCAGTCCTCCATTGCGGGCCGGAAGCGCGTTCTTGGCCGGCCCGTGCGTTCTCCGCCGAAAGGAACCCAATGCGCTTTTCCGCCCTGCTGCTAGCAGCCACCTTGGCGACGCCTGCTTTCGCTCAGACTCAGCCCCAGACGGGGCCTTTCCCGCTTAACAGCGTCACTGACCGCGAGCATTCGGCGCCGCAGGGTGAGACGCTTCGACCTTCGGTCAAGGCGTTGCAGCAGACGCTCACCGAGCTTCAGCAGTTGCAGTTGCAGACGAAGCAAGCGCACTGGAACGTGTCTGGAACGCTCTTCTATCCGCTGCATGAATTGCTGCAGGAACATTACGAAGGGGTTGCAAAATACGCCGACGAGGTGGCGGAGCGACTGCAATCGATCGGCGTGTCCTCCGACGGTCGCGCGAACACCATTATCCGAAACAGTCGGGTGCCTGAGTTCCCCGGCGGCTTTGTCGACGATGCGCAGGTGATCACGTGGTTTGCGCACAACTACAAGGTCGTGAGCGATGAGATCGGTCAGGGCATCAAGGACACGAACGATAGCGATCCCACCACTGCCAACCTCCTGCAGGAGGTTCAGCACGCGATCGACAAATATCAGTGGCAGTTCCGCGCGATGATTCAGGCGACGCCGACGGATCCGAACACGGGCGCGGACCTGAACAACGGCCGCGCCGTCGCGCCGGCGGGACGGCCCACACCCCCGATCCAATGAGCCAACACCCCAGGTGAGGAGGCAGCTATGCGGTTCGGCAAATCTCTTCTGGCGGAGTTTATCGGAACCTTCGCGCTGATCTTCATTGGCGCAGGCGCCGTCATCGCGCTCTCGCCCAATGAGACCGTCGCCGTCGCGTTGGCGCACGGGTTGACGATCATGTCGATCGCCTACGCCTTCGGGAATGAAAGCGGGTCATACCTTAATCCGGCGCTCTCCCTGGCGGTGGTCATCGCGGGCGAACGCAAGTTCGCCGCGGCCATTCCCACGATCTTGGCGCAATTGGCGGGAGGTGTCGGTGGGGGTCTTGCCTTGGCCGCAATCTATGGCGCGGGTGCTCCCCACCATCTCGGTGCCACTGTGGTGGACCTGGAGCGTACGTCGCTGCTTGGTGGGGCGTGGCTCGAAGCGCTGGGCACCTTCCTACTCGCGAACGCGGTCCTGAATGCCGCAGTCCGCAAAACGGCAGGAAATTTGGCGCCGTTCGCAATCGGGATGACCGTCGCACTCTGCATCATGGCCTTCGGGCCGGTCACGGGCGCCAGCCTGAACCCCGCCCGCACGCTTGGCCCAGCTGTCGCTATCGGCGACTATTCGCAGGTCGGGATCTACATCGTCGCACAGATGCTCGGCGCGGGAGCGGCCGCGCTTCTCTACCGCTTTGTCTGGAACCGCGCCTTTGACGCCGACGAGGAGCACGTCATCCGCAAGGGCGAGGCCAAGCCAGCTTTCTGAATTTGGTCCTAGGAGTGAACACCATGACCGTTAAGACCACGATATCTGTCGAGCGCGGCAATGGCGGCGAGACACACCAGCGCCTCGGGGACGGCGTCGTCCTGACCACCAACCAGGGGGTGCCAATCGCCGACAATCAGAATTCGCTGAAGGTCGGCAGGCGCGGCCCCGTGCTGCTCGAGGACGAGGTCCTGCGGGAGAAGATCCACCACTTCGACCACGAGCGCATTCCGGAGCGCATCGTCCACGCACGCGGCTCGGCCGCGCATGGCTTTTTCGAAAGTTACGAGAGCCTGGCCGACATCACCAAGGCCGACCTGTTCCAGAAGAAGGGCCAGCGCACGGAGGTGTTCACCCGCTTCTCGACCGTCGCGGGCGGCGCTGGGTCGGTCGACACGCCGCGTGACGTGCGCGGTTTCGCGGTCAAGTTCTACACGCGCGACGGCAACTGGGACTTGGTCGGCAACAACATTCCTGTGTTCTTCATCCAGGATGCGATCAAGTTCCCAGACTTGGTGCACGCGGCCAAGATGGAGGCCGACCGCGGCTATCCGCAGGCGGCGACCGCGCACGACACCTTCTGGGACTTCATCAGCCTCATGCCGGAATCGACCCACATGCTGATGTGGATCATGTCGGACCGGACCCTGCCGCGAAATTTCGCGACCATGGAGGGCTTCGGCATCCACACTTTCCGGCTCGTCAACGCGGAAGGCAAGTCGACCTTCGTCAAGTTCCACTGGAAGCCCAAGGCAGGGCTGGCCTCGACGATCTGGGATGAGACGGTGAAGATCGCGGGCGCCGACCCCGACTACCAGCGGCGCGACCTCTTCGAGCGGATCGGCCGCGGCGACTATCCCGAATGGGAGCTGGGCATCCAGGCGTTCGACGAGGACTGGGCGAACCAGCAGCCCTATGACGTCCTCGACGCGACCAAGATCATCCCGGAGGAGGTGATCCCCGTCCGCAAGATCGGCCGCATGGTGCTCGACCGCTATCCCGACAACTTCTTCGCCGAGACCGAACAGGTCGCATTCTGCCCCAGCCATGTCGTGCCCGGCATCGACCATTCGAATGATCCGCTGCTCCAGGGGCGGTTGTTCTCTTATCTCGACACCCAGTTGAAGCGGCTGGGATCGGTCAACTTCCACCAGATCCCGATCAATCAGGCCAAGGCGGCACGCGGCGGGTGCCCGTTTCACAATTTTCAGCGCGACGGGCACATGCAGATGCAGGTGTTCAAGGGCCGCGCCAACTACGAGCCGAACAGCCTGGGCGAGGCGGGCGAGATCGCCGGCCCGCGCGAGGATCCGAAGAACGGCTTCTCCAGCTATCCCGCGCACGAGGCGGGCGACAAGCTGCGGGTCCGCTCGGAGACATTCGCCGACCACTACAGCCAGGCGCGGCTGTTCTTCCGCTCGCTCGACCCGGCTGAGGCGGCGCACCTCGCCAGCGCGATCGTGTTCGAGCTCAGCAAGGTGTCTATCCCGCACATCCGCACGCGCATCATGGCGAACCTGCGGAACGTGGACGAGAGCCTGGCCAAGCGGGTCGCCGACGGCTTGGCGCTGCCGCTCCCGGACGCCAGTCCGCCTGCCGCGCCGGTGATCGATATGGAGACCTCGCCGGCGCTGCGCATCATCAACGGACCGCGGTCGCGCGCCACGCTGGATGGCGGCGTCGTTGGCGTACTGATCGCGGACGGCAGCGACGCAGGCGAGATCGCCGGCGTCAAACAGGCCGTGGAAAAGGCGGGCGGATCGGTGAAGCTGATCGCGCCCAAGGTTGGCGACGTGCCGCTGGCCGACGGGTCCACTGTCGCCGCGGACGCGCAGTTGTTCGGCCAACCGTCAGTGACGGTCGATGCCATCGCCGTGATTTTGGGGGAGGACGCCTGCGCCAAGCTCGTCAAGGAGGGAGCAGCCGTGCAGTGGGTCATGGACGCCTTCGGCCATCTCAAGGCGATCGGCCACAACACGGCCGCCAAGCCGCTGCTCGACAAGGCGGGCGTCGAGCCTGACGAGGGTGTCACCGACCTCGCCGGCCTCGCTGCCGCAGCGGCGAAGCGCTACTGGGCGAGAGAGCCGAAGGTGCGCACGCTGGCATGAGGACTGCCTACGCCCTGCTGCTCGCGCTCGCCTCCGCCGCCTGCGTCCCTTCCGCCCATCTCCAGCGCGAGCAGGCGGCGGCACCGGTGTTCGATCCGGCAGCGTTCTTCACCGGGCGGACGGAGGGTCGCGGCACCCTGGCTGTCGTTTTCAAGGGCAAGCAGACGACGTTGGTGGAGGGGCGAGGACAGATCGAGCCGGACGGCACGATCGTGCTGGACCAACAGGTGCGTCGTGGACAAGGCGCGCCCTCGCACCGCCAATGGCGCCTGCACCCCGATGGCTTGGGCCGCTATGCAGGAACGCTGACCGACGCGAGCGGACCGGTAGCCGGCCAGGTCAGCGGCAATCGGCTGCACTTGAGTTTTCCGATGAAGGGCGGTCTCCGTGCGCAGCAGTGGCTGTATCTTCAGCCTGGCGGGCAGGTTGCCCGAAATCGCATGGTTGTCACGAAGTTCGGAATAGCCGTCGCCAGCCTCGATGAAACCATCACCAGGCGCTAGACCGAAGCCGCTCTATGACTGACCTTCGTTGAGGTTTGTCTCGTCGAGAAGTCGTCACCGATCGACCCCGCAGGCCTCACGACCTGCTTCCGGACACGCGGTTGAGGAACTTCAATCTGAGCTGACCGCGGCGTCTGCGGCTCCGATGGCGTAGGATCGTCAACCTCGCCGCGATCGCTGCCCGCCGTTCCTCACCCACTCCGCACACTGCGGTTTCAGTCTAGCGGGATCGTCACACGCCAGGGTCAGTCCCGCTCCGGAGTGTGGCGTGCACCAATGGAATAGTGTCGTGCTGGGCGGCGGACTCGCATTGCTGCTGGGAGCATTGCTGCCCGGTCAGCAGTCCGCGATTGCACCCTTGTTGCCCGCACCGGCGCCCTTCGACGGGACGCTGTCCGTGCTCACCTACAACGTAAAGGGGCTGCCTTGGCCGGTCGCTCTGGGTCGCGCCAGCGCGATCGCCAAGATCGCCGGGCGGCTGCGCGCGCTGCGGCGCGCAAGCCGCGCGCCCCAGATCGTGGTGCTCCAGGAGGCGTTCACGGCCGAGGCGCAGGAGTTGGGGACGGCGGCGGGCTACCGCTACGTTGCAGCCGGGCCGGACGCGGGCGAAGCCGCAGACGGGACGCCAAGTCGTGCCGATCGGATGTTCGCGGCCGGAGCCCGATGGTGGCGCGGGGAGACCGAGGGCAGGCTCGTCGGCAGTGGCCTCAGGATCCTCTCTGACTATCCCGTCGTCGCGGTGCACCGGACGGCCTTTCCTGCCACGGCGTGCGCCGGCCTGGACTGCCTCGCCAACAAAGGCGTCGTTATGGCCACCATCGCCGTGCCTGGCTCGCCGGCTGCGGTCGACGTGTTCGACACGCACCTTAACAGTCGTCGGGCGTCCCGGGCCGATGATCAGCGTTCGACAGTCGCCTATAGACGGCAGGTGGCCGCGCTCACTAGGTTCGTGCGGGCCAACCACGATCCGCGCCATGCGCTAATTGTCGCCGGCGACTTCAACATGGGGTGGCCGACAGCCCGCCGAACGACCCCTCTGCCCGAGGCGCGTACCTGGTCGCATTTTCCCGTCGACGTCGCGCTGGACGCCGTTGTCCGAAACGGTCGAGCGCTCGATGGGGACGCGGCTTACTCCCATCGGCGCGCCAAGGACCTGCAGTTCTTCGCGGGCGGGGAGCGGTCCAAGTTAGAGGTGGTCGGCGTGGATGTTCCGTTTGGCCGGGATGGAGACGGCCAAAAGCTGTCTGATCATGTGGGCTATGTCGCCCGGTTCCGGCTGACTTACCGCGCGTCGGGTCCTACGCCCTCGCTGCCGGAAGACACCGTGATCCCGTGAGGTGCACTTTGGGACCTAATCCATCGCCGGCGTCCGGCCGCCAAGGGAGCGTAGCGCAAATCCGACCGGATCATATCCATTCCTTCGCGCCCCGGTTGCCGCCAGAACGCTTTGCTAGCACTGGCCGAAAGTGCGTTTCGCCGCGCTACCCAGGTGCACGCCCCGCTCTCCGGCTCCGGGGCCGCGAAGGGGGCGTGTCTTCGCGGAACGGCGCATATTGGTCAGGATTGAGGTTGCACCTCGGTCTTGGGCGTCGTCAGCATAGCGTGGCTCAGGGCTAAGACATCTCCCGCTGCGATCGAAAACCCAAGTTCGCGATTGCGGATGAGTTCAACGATATTCGCATCTCGGCTCATCGAAATTATTCTCAATCCCCTCCTACGCACTTCTTGCATGAGACTGAAATTCCGCTCGTCGCATTGCGACAAAAGGATTACTGTATCGTAACAACTTAGGTCTGCGGTATGCTGCCAGTCTGCTTCAGCAAAGGTCACCACGGCATCGATCCGCAATGCAGCGGACCATTTTTCAAGGCGTCGGCGATGACGACCGTAGCCGATGAGCGTCAGATGATCACCCCATCTACCCGCAAGGGCAAATGCGCGAATGGCAGTTGTAAATGCTTTGCGGTCTGAGGGTGTGCCGAGTGCCAGATAACGGATCTGGGCATTCTCAAAACGAGGAATTGGCCGAAGTGGCTGGAATGTTACTGCGGAGCGGCCTAGATCACTGCACGAGCAGTGCACGTTGCCGCACCCAGCGCGTTCGCCGGTGCAGGTTGTAGCTGCTCGTTGGGTAGCGATCGAGGAAGGTCGCGCTGTGAATCGCTCAAGGATGTGCTTCAAGCGAGGCCACGGACCGTTCCTGATCGTCGGCAGCCCCGTAGCTCCTGTCTTGCCCGTCAGCATAGATGGGAGACGACACGGGAAGGCAGTACCGCAGTGGGCTGACGACCGGACACAGTTTGTTGGTCAAGCTGGGTGAGGCGGCCAGCCTTAACAGCCGCCCGGACGGGCGCTCGGCCATATCGGAGAGTTCAGCGTGCTGATCTCCGAGAACTCGACTCTGCCTAGCTCAATTCCAAAGATCGAAAGAAGGGAGTGTTTCGGGAGAGGAGAAGTGGCTCGGCGAACGATGTCGCAGATCGGCGTCGGCATCCCCGACAATCGACCGGGCCTGTTGAAAATGCCGGACATGCCGGGTTGCTCCTTCGTTTCACCCCTGCCGAAAGGAGCGTCGCTATGATGGGACCAGCCTGTCGCGGTAAGCGGGAAGGGGCGTCCCGCCGCACCATAGAAGCCATGTTGCCCGCAGACCACCTGCTGCGTCGCGTCGATCGATGTCTCGACATCGGCGAGTTGAGACAGGCACTGGCCGGTCACTACAGCGCAAGGGGACGGCCATCGATCGATCCCGAACTCCTCATCCGCATGGCCTTGGTCGGCCGCATTTACGCGATCACGTCCGAACGGCGCCTGTGTGAGGAGCTGCGCTACAATCTGGCCTATCGCTGGTTCTGCCGTCTCGCGCCGGGAGACAAGGTTCCGCACCACTCGACGTTCAGCAAGAACCGGCACGGTCGTTTCCGCGATGCCGACGTGTTCCGGATCCTGTTCGAAAGCACGGTCCGACGCTGCATCAGTGAAGGACTGATTGGCGGAAAAGACGCCGCGATCGATGCATCGTTCATAGCGGCTGATGCGAGCTGGCAGCGCAAGACCGTTCCTGGCTACCTGCCGTATGTCGCCAACGCGTCGCGCGCGGTTAGGGAGTGGGTGCACGACACAGGAGATGCCGTCTTTGAAATGGCGCGCTCGAAAAGCTGCCAAGGCGTCTCTCGAACGGACCCTGCCGCGGCTTGGTCGGCGCGAACGGTGCGTGGCCGGTTCGGCTACGCCCTGAATGCGCTGGTCGACACCCCGAGTGGCGTCGCTCTCGATGTGAAGGCGACACCGGCTCGGTTCGCGGAGGAAGTTGATGCGGGGCGCGTCATGCTCGAGCGATCGGCCGATCGCTTTGATTATCGTCCCAAGCGGGTTGCGGCCGACAAAGCCTATGGCAGCGCCAACTTCCTCGGCTTCGTAAGGGATCACGGCGCAATCCCGCACATTCCGGTAATCGACCGTACGCAACAGACCAAGGGCAAGCTGCCGCGAACGGCCTTCAGCTATGATCGTGACATTGACAGCTTTACCTGTCCGACCGGAAAGCCGCTCCGACATCATGCCTTCCATCTGCCCACCGGCGTACACCGTTATGCAGCCGATGCGCGTGACTGCGAGGCGTGCGTGCTTCGGAAGAAATGCACGACGGCGCGGCGTCGTACCCTGGTTCGGCTGGACGATGAGGACGTCCGCGATCTTGCCAGAGCCGAAGTGGAAACCGGGCTCTACAAGCGGTCTATGCGGTTGCGGCGCGGGGTTGAACGGTTTTTCGCTGACGCCAAGGGTAAGCATGGCATGAGGCGGCTTCACCTGCGCGGTATCCGCGGAGCGGAAGAAGAGTTCCTGATCGGCGCGGCGGTGATGAATCTGATGGTCCTGGCGCGACCCCAGCGGCTGACGGGCAAGCCGCGCCGGGGAGTATGCGTCCCCGCAGCGCTGACGCCGGCTGCGATCTCGGCCCGGTCGATTGAACACGACGTGATCGCCTCGCCTGCTCGACGATATGCCTGATCGCTGAGGCGCGGCGTGATCTATCACGCGGCTTGCAGCCGTTCTTTGCGGTATGGCACACCGTCGAGCAGTGCCTGGCCCGGCGCCTTGGGCGTGCCGTCACCGTTCACGTACATATAGAGTGTCGTCGTGGTCATGCCGAGACGGCGCGCGACATCGGCTGCGATCGCGTTGCGATCGGACATGGCGGCCATCGCTATCGCCAGCGTTGCCTTGTCCATCTTGCGGGGTCGCCCTCCCATGCGCCCCCGCGCGCGTGCCGCGGCAAGGCCGGCCTGTGTGCGCTCGGCGATCAACTCGCGCTCGAACTCTGCAAAAGCGGCGAAGATGCCAAAGGCCAGGCGGCCGTTGGCGGTGGTGGTGTCAATCTGCGCGCCGGCGCCGGTCAGCACCTTCAACCCAATGCCGCGCTCACGCAGCGCCTCGGCGGTGATGACCAAATGCCTCAGGTCGCGTCCGAGGCGATCCAGTTTCCAGAGCACCAGTGTATTGCCGGGCTGCAATGCCTTGAGACAGGCAGTCAGGCCGGGACGTGCATCATGACGACCCGACGCGAGATCCTCATAAATGCGCGAGGCATCGACGCCTGCGGCGAGCAGCGCATCGCGCTGCGGTGCCAGCGTCTGCGATCCGTCAGCCTTGGACACCCTCACATATCCGATGAGCATCGCCACCCCGCCAGAAAAGATATCTGACACCCTGCAATGTGCTGGTGGTTTCCGCAACGGGTTTTCCGATCTTCGGAATGCGCTGAGGAGGCAAAATCCTCGACCGCCAGAAAACCGGTCGTTTTTCTGGCGGTTGGTGTGCGCTGTGAGTGCCCCGTCGCTTCACGGCCAAAGACAGTTACGGTGGAGGCTTCGGGAAACTTCGGCAACAAATTAGCGTGGTGCCGGATACGATCAGCTTTGCGAAAGGGGGGGGCTGACCATAGGCGTGGGTGGCGATGCGTTTGCTTACTCGTTTTCGGGACGTAGCGGTGCGGACTAGTGTCGCATCGCCGCGGGCAACGAAAAGCTTTTAAACCACCGCCCCGGTGAAAGCCCCAATAAGGGCCGTCATCCCCATCGCAAGGACACCCAGTAAAACCACCCGGATCATGGCGCGCCCGATCGGGGCGCCGCCCGCCTTCGCTCCAAGCGCACCCAGCACGCCAAGCAGCACCAATGCCGTTGCTGGTACCGCATAAAGCACAGCGCTACGCGGTGCTAATGCAGCGATCACGGGTAGGATCGCGCCGGCGGCAAATGCCAAGGCCGAGGATACCGCGGCCTGCATCGGCTGCGATGCGCCGTCGTCAGCAAGGCCAAGCTCATCACGGCGATGCGCTCCCAGAGCGTCATGTGCCATCATCTGTTCGGCCACCTGAATCGCTAGCGACGGCTCGACGCCACGCCCTTCATAGATTGCGGCCAGTTCCCGCGTTTCGGTCACGGGCGAACGTTCCAACTCGGCCGATTCCCGCGCAAGGTCAGCGTTCTCGGTATCCGCCTGCGAACTGACCGAAACATATTCGCCCGCCGCCATCGCCAGTGCACCCCCGACCAATGCTGCTACCCCCGCAACAAGGACTGTGCTCGCAGTCGAGCCTGGCGCGGCTGCGACACCGACGATCAGGCTTGAAACAGAAATGATTCCGTCGTTGGCACCGAGCACCGCTGCGCGAAGCCAGCCTGTACGGTGGACGAGATGATGTTCTCCTGGCGCGTGATCGATGGCGTCGGTCGTCATTGGCTATCCTAAAGTATGTCGAACTCGGTGAGCCGCCGAGTGGGCGGGAATTGGATTGTATTTGGCTCCGGACAGCAGTGCAGGGATGATGGAGCGATGTAGCTACGCCAGGTGCGTTGCGGCACGGGCCTGACGAACAGCTGACGAAAGCGATGGCTCCCGTAATTTCAAGTCTAGACCTCGAGTCGGACGCGAAACGAAGCACCCCCGCCTGTCGCGTTTTCGACGCTGACCGTTCCACCATGCGCTTCGGTCAACCGTTGCACGATGCCAAGGCCTAGGCCCGCTCCGGTAGAGCTGCGGCGATCCTTGCGCCAGAAGCGGTCAAACACGTGCGGAAGATCGACCTCTGCAATCCCCGGCCCGTAGTCACGGACCGTCAGCTGTGGACCGGGTCCCGCGCTTACGTCGATGGGCGTGACGCCGGGCGCGTGTGACAGCGCATTGTCGATCAGGTTGCGATAGATGCGGAAGATCGCTTCCGGGTGCCCGATCGCCGCGGTGTCGCCGAAGCTCTCGAAACGTAGATCACGCTGCGCCGCGAACACCTTTGGCGCCATCGCGGCCACGACGTCCCGGCCGATGTCGGCGATATCGATGGCAACGTGGCCATCGAGGGCCAGCGCGTCGGCTTGGGCGAGATCGAGCATCTGTTCGACGAGACGGGTCAGGTGCCGCGCATCGGCCTGCAGTTCGTCCCGTTGCTTGCCTGCGGGGAGCCGATCGAGCGATAGCTGCATGATCGACAACGGTGTGCGCAGCTCATGTGCGGCGTTGGCAGTGAACTCCCGCAGAGTCGCCATCGCTGCATCGAGCCGACCGAGCGCCCGATTGACGGCACTGACGAGCGTGTTGACCTCTCGCGGCTCACTCGGCTCCGAAAGGCGAAGCAGGGTGTTGTCGGGTTCCAGCGCGTCCACTTCGCGCTCGGCATGGCGGAGCGGTTGGAGCACCCGGCGGACGGCGAAGACGTTGAACAGCAACAGCAACAGCGACAACGGGATCAGCGGCAGCATCACGTGCTGAATGATCTCGTTCACGATCACCGGCACATAGGGGCGGATGCCGTCGCCCTCGAACTGCATCGCCAGCCATCGCCGCTCCTCGCCGCGATCGATCGCGCGAACGCCCGATATCCGATAGCCGCGAGGAGTCTGTTCGCGCCGCGTCCAGTCGACCAGGGTTGACGCGCCGTCGATCCCGGTTTCCCCTACCCGCCGGAGTTCGGGTGATCCCGGTTCGACATAGCGCGCGGACCAGGATTCGGCCCCCGGCGGTCCGGTTAGCAGGTCGGGCGACAGCACGCCGCCTGCCTGAGCCTTCGTCGCTTCAAGCGTCAGCAATTCCTGCGCGAGCGATTCGGGCTGGCGACTGTAGGTGAACACGACGATCCCGACGTCGAGTGCTGCGAACAGCAGCGTGAACGCCGCCAGACGCGCCGCAATCTGTCGGAACAGCGTAGGGGGCCGTCGCCTTGGCCGAATCGCATCCATCCTATTCACCAGATACGCTTGGCGCGAACAGCGCATAGCCGACGCCGTGCACGGTGCGGACCTGCACGTCCGCCCCGGCGGCGGTCAGGCGCTTGCGCAGCCGCGATACTGCCGCTTCCAACGCGTTGGGCGTTACCTCGGCGTCCATCGCATATAGCGTATTCTCAAGCGCCGGCTTGGCGACGACGTGTCCGGCGCGGCGGAGCAGAACTTCGAGCAGGTTGATTTCACGCGGCGTCGCGTCGATCGCGACGCCGCCCACGTCGGCCGACCGTGAGGCACAATCGAGCACGACGTTGCCCGCGGCGAGCTGGGTGCCGAGCGACGCCCCGGGTCGTCGCAGCAGGGCACGACACCGCGCCGCGAGCTCGGGAATCTGGAACGGCTTCACCAGATAGTCGTCAGCGCCCGCGTCGAGTCCGGTGACGCGATCGTCGAGGCCACCTCGCGCGGTCAGGACAAGGATCGGCGTCGCATTCTTGTCCCGGCGGGAACGGCGGACGATGTCCAAGCCGTCTCCATCGGGTAAGCCAAGGTCGACCAGTAGCAGGTCATATGTCGCCACCTTCATCGCCAGCTCGGCGTCCTCGACGGTCTCGACCCAATCGACCGCGAAACCCTGCGGGATCAGGCCGTCCCGAACCAGGCTGCCGAGCCGGGCGTTGTCTTCAATCAGCAGCAGGCGCATGGTCGATGTCGGTCCCCGTTGGTGCACGTTTGTAGCCAGTGACCATCGCCAGCGGCAGGTTTTCCCGGTGCCGCACGCTCTCGACGATCGCACCGATGACATGCAGGGCTACCGCGCCGATCAGAACATTGGCGGCGGTTTCGTGCAACGTCTCGACCCAGCCCACACCCCAGAATTGGTCGAGCCCCATCATCCATCCGCTGGTCCCCACCGTCGCCAGCAGGACAATGAGGACGACGATCATTGCGCCTCCGGCCGGGTTGTGCCCGATGTAGCGCGGCTCGCGCCGGGCAGCCAGCGCGCGAAAATAGCGCAGCAACACGAACGGGCCTGGCACGAAGCTGGCGAATTGCGCGTGACGCCGGCCGATAACACCCCAGATCAGCCGGATCGCCAGCGCCGTGACGACAACGTAGCCGACATAGATATGCGGCGGCTCCTCATGCCGAAGGAACGTCAGGTTGGCGATCACACCTCCTACCACGGTCCAGTGAAAGATGCGGACGATCGGGTCCCAGACCTTGACCCTGCCGCGGTTGCGAGCAGGGTTTCGGGAAGGAGCCGCTGGAGCGACGTGGCTCATCGTCAGTCGACGTTGTTCTGAACGACCGCGCCGTTCACCGGGTTGAAATAGACTTCGGCGCGCTTGCCGTCCTTGGTGTGAGCGTAGATTTCGTAGCAGCTGCCGGACACCTGAAAGACCTTGACGTCGCGATAGCCCATTTTGGCGATGCGGCCTTTCATTTGTGCCGGCGTCATCCATTTGGCCTGAGGCGCCTTGGTGCAGACGGGCGACGCCATCGCCATCGGCGCAGCTGCGACGGCGGCGAGAAAGGCTGCGACCTTCAAGGGGGCAAATCGGATCATCGAACGAGCTCCTGTCAGAGGCGGGATAGCCTCGATGACCGGGAGATCGCAGCACCGCCTGACCGAAACCTGACGGCACAGCGAGTTTTTCCGACGGCTCGAGAATGCGGTTGCCGCGGACCTGTCAGGTCGTCGTCAGGACCGGGGTCGATAGCGGGGCAGCCGCACTTCCGGCGGCAATGGAGTATCGACCATGATGAAGTCCCTGATCGTCGCTGCCGCCGGTGCCGCGACCATTTTCGCCGTCAGCGTGACCGCCGCGCCGTCGGCGCCGACCCGCCCGCTAGCCGCCAGCACGCGGGCGAACCTCGAAGCCGCGATGCACGGGGAGGCTTATGCCAACCTGAAGTATCTGCGGTACGCCGACCAGGCGCAGGCGGCGGGAAAGCCCGAACTCGCCAAGCTCTTCCGCGCATCGGCCAACGTCGAGGCCAACGAGCACTTCGATCGCGAAGCGCAGGCGCTGCGGCTCGGCAGCAGCAACAATGTGAACCTCGAAGATGCCATGAAGGGCGAGCACTACGAGAATGTCACGATGTACGTGAATTTCGCCAAGGAGGCGGAAGCGGCCGGCGACAAGAAGGTGGCGCAGATGTTCCGCCAGATCGCGGTCGACGAAGGCACGCATTACGCGGCTTACAAGGCTGCCCTGGCAAAGCTCCCCCGTCGCTAAGCCAGCTGCAGGCGCCGGCCCGGCCATCCCCCCGGCGGGCCGGCGCATCAAATCGGGATCGTTCGATAGGTTTTTAACACACGCCAGCCGAATGGGGCCTGAAAGAGCGCTCAGTGCCCTAATCGCGCAACATCAATTCGAACGCGAGATTTTCAACAGCCACGACCGTTTGCGGGACAGGCCCGTAAGGCGGCAATAGGCCCCGGCCGTCACCAATTTGAGCGTTGCCGCGCGCACGATTGAACGGTCGCCGAAAGCACGAACTTTGCCAGCACCGGTCGACGTCGTTTCAGGGAGGGCATGGGCCGGCCTCGTCTCATATTCGTGCTTTTGGCGACCGATCGACCCTGCCGACTTAGATGCGACATCACCAATGTGAAGAAGGCACGCCGTATAGCTCGGCTTGAGCGCCCGAACTCGCCTGCTGCTTACCAAGGCACGCGCACCAGATAAGCCAAGGGCCGCCCTAGTAGGACGGCCCTGGCTGCTAGTTCCCACGCGGGAAACGGACACACTTGCGGGGCCGCAAAAGAAGGCAATGCGCGTCGCCGCCGCTAAAGCCTCCGCGACTGCTGTAGCCCGATCGGGTGGTTTCTCCAACGCTCGATTGCCTTAATAGGTCAACATCCATAGGGGAGGGGGGTATATGGCTCACCTGACCTCTGACAGTGACGCGCTGCTCAAGCGCGTGCGCCGCATCGCCGGCCAAGTCGGCGCGGTCGAACGCGCGCTCGTCGCCGGCGACGACTGCGCGACGACGTTGCACCTAGTCGCGGCCGTCCGGGGTGCAGTGAACGGCCTCATGGACGAAATCGTGGAAGCGCATGTGCGCGAGCATGTGGCGCGGCCCGATCTGCCCGACGCCGAACGGGCGGCCGGGGCCGAACAGCTCATCGCGGCGATACGCCGCTACTCGAAATAGGCTTCTCTCGAATGGCTACCGTTTCCGACCTCGATCGGCTGACGCACGATCATGTTTTTCTCGGCTCCTCGCATGATGAAAACGCGAAGCGGACCCTGTGGGTGGTCGCGCTCACGGCCGCGATGATGGTCGGCGAGATTCTCGCCGGATACCTCACCGGCTCGATGGCGCTGCTCGCGGACGGGTTCCACATGGCGACGCACGCGGGCGCGCTCTCGGTCGCCGCTGCGGCCTATGCCTATGCCAAGCGGCACGCGCGCAACCCGGCTTTCAGCTTCGGCACGGGCAAGGTCGGCGACTTGGCCGGGTTCGCCTCGGCGCTGGTGCTGGCGCTGATCGCGCTCGGGATCGGGGTGGAATCCGCCCTGCGGCTGGTCGAGCCGGTCACGGTCGCGTTCGGCGAGGCGACGATCATCGCCGTGGTCGGGCTCGGCGTGAACATCGCCAGCGCACTTCTGCTCTCTGGCGGTCATCATCATGGGCATGGGCACGATCACCACGGCCACGATCATCACCACGGCCACGGCCATGCCGGGCATAGCACCGACAACAATCTCCGCTCTGCCTATGTCCACGTCCTCGCCGACGCGCTCACCTCGGTTCTGGCGATCTCGGCGCTGCTGGCGGGACGCTATCTCGGCTGGGTGTGGCTCGATCCTGTCATGGGCATCGTCGGCGCGGTCGTGATCGCCCGCTGGTCCTGGTCGCTGATGCGCGACACGGCCGCGATCCTGCTCGATCGCACGGACTCGCATGTAGCGGACGAAGTGCGCGAGCTGGTCGAGGCGGAAGGCGATGCTCGGATCACGGACCTGCATGTATGGCGGGTCGGCCCGGAAGCGCACGCCGCAATTGTCAGCGTCACCGGGGGTCTGGATGGCGACGCAGTGCGCCAGCGCCTCCGCCCGGTCCACGAACTCGCCCATTTGACGGTGGAGTGCCGCTAGATCCTCCGACAATCCTCTGTGGATCGCTCTTGGGCCGGCGAAGCAACAGGTAAGCCGCGGGCAGCACGAACATCGAAAGAAGCGGGGCCGTCAGCATCCCGCCGATCATGGGTGCTGCGATGCGACTCATCACCTCGGACCCGGCACCGTGGCCGATTAGGATGGGGAGGAGCCCGGCGACGATCACGGCGACGGTCATCGCCTTGGGCCGGACGCGCAACAGCGCCCCCTCTCGGATCGCGTCCTCGATCTGGTCCTCGGACGGAGCAGGACCGCGGTCGGCGAGCGCGTGCTTCAGGTAGATCAGCATGACAACGCCGAACTCGGCCGACACGCCGGCAAGGGCGATAAACCCGACGCCCGTCGCGACCGACTGCGCATAGCCGAGCAGCCACAACGTCCAGATTCCGCCGGTCAGCGCAAAGGGCAGGGTGCCCATGATAAGTGCCGCCTCGTCGAACCGGCCAAATGTCAGGTAGAGCAGCAGGAAGATGATCGCGAGCGTGGCGGGGACGACAATCGCCAGCCGTGCTTCGGCACGTTGCAGATACTCGAACTGCCCGGAATAGGCGATCGACACGCCGGGGCTGAACCGCACGCCCTTCGCCACCGCCCGGCGTAGATCGGCGACGGTCGATGCAAGGTCGCGCCCGTGAACATCGACATAAACCCAGGTCGAAGGCCGGCCGTTCTCCGTTTTCAGCATGGGCGGCCCTTCGGCGACCGACACCGACGCGACAGTGCCGAGCGTGATCTGCTGGCCCGATGCGGTCACAATCGGGAGGGTGCGCAGCTCCTCCAAGCTGTCCCGCAGCTCGCGCGGATAACGGACGCTGATCGGATAGCGGGCAAGCCCTTCGACGGTCTCGCCGATCGTCTCGCCGCCGATCGCGCCCGAGACGATTTCCTGCACGTCGGCGATATTGAGGCCGTAGCGGGCAGCAGCCGCCCGATCGATGTTTACGTCGACATAGCGTCCGCCGGTCAGCCGCTCGGCAAGGGCGGAGCTGACGCCCGGGACGGTTCTGGCAACGCGCTCCAAGCCTGCGGCAATGCGGTCCAGCTCGGCGAGGTCGGCACCCGACACCTTCACGCCAATCGGGCTCTTGATGCCGGTCGCGAGCATGTCGATCCGGTTGCGGATCGGCGACACCCAGACATTGGTAAGCCCGGGCACGCGCACCGTCCGGTCCAGCTCCTCCACCAACTTCGCCGGCGTCATGCCTGGCCGCCACTGGTCGCGCGGCTTGAACTGGATCGTCGTCTCGAACATTTCGAGAGGAGCGGGATCGGTTGCGGTCTCGGCGCGGCCGGCCTTACCGAACACGGTCGCCACCTCGGGCACGGTCTTGATGAGCCGATCGGTTCTTTGCAGCAACTCCGACGCGCTGGCGGCCGAAAGGCCGGGCAGCGCCGATGGCATATAGAGCAGGTCGCCCTCGTCCATCGACGGGATGAACTCGCCGCCAAGGCGGGTCAGCGGCCATGCCGTCGTCGCGAGCACCAGGGCGGCGATTGCAATCGTCGTCCATGGCCGCGCCATCACTCGGCCGAGCGCGGGTTGGTAGGCGCGGGTCAGCGCCCGATTGATAAGGTTGTCCTGCTCGGCCGGGATGCGGCCCCGGATCAGCCATCCCATCAACACCGGGACGAGCGTCACGGACAGGATCGCTGCTGCGGCCATTGCGTAGCTCTTGGTGAACGCAAGCGGGGCGAACAGCCGCCCCTCCTGGGCCTCCAAGGTGAACACCGGCACGAACGACAGCGTGATGATTATCAAACTGAAGAACAGCGCCGGCCCCACCTCGGCAGCGGCGTCGGTGATGACATGCCAGCGCGCCTCGCCTGCCAGCGCCCCGCCCGGATGCTCATGCTCCCAATGCTCGATCCGCTTGTGCGCGTTCTCGATCATCACGATCGCGGCGTCCACCATCGCGCCGATCGCGATGGCGATGCCGCCCAAGGACATGATGTTGGCGTTCACGCCCTGCACGCGCATGACCAGCAGGGCAGCCAGTACGCCCAAGGGAAGGGTCACGATCGCGACCAGCGCCGATCGGACGTGCCAGAGGAACAGCCCGCAAACGAGCGCGACGACGATGAACTCCTCGATCAGCTTGGCCGTAAGGTTCTCCACCGCGCGGTCGATCAACTGCGAGCGATCGTAGGTCGTGACGATTTCGACGCCGGGCGGAAGGCTCCCCTTCAATTCCGCCAGCTTGACCTTGACCGCCTCGATCGTCTCGCGCGCGTTCTTGCCCTGGCGCAAGATAACGACGCCCCCGGCAACCTCGCCGTCACCGTTCAGCTCGGCGATGCCGCGGCGCATCTCCGGGCCGATCTGAACGGTGGCAACATCGCCCAACGTCACCGGCACGCCCGCCCCGGCGACCCTGAGCGGGATCGCGCGGAAGTCATCGACGGTGCGGAGATAGCCCGACGCGCGGACCATATATTCCGCCCCGCCCATTTCGAGCACCGATCCGCCCGCCTCCTGGTTGGCGCGGCGGATGGCATCGACGGCTTGGGCGTGCGTGATCCCGAAGGCGGCAAGCCGGGTCGGGTCGAGCAGCACCTGATATTCCTTCACCATGCCGCCGATGCTCGCCACCTCGGCGACGCCGGGGAGCGTCTTCAACTCGTAGCGCAGGAACCAATCCTGCAAGGATCGGAGCTGAGCAAGGTCGCGCCGGCCGGTGCGGTCCACCAGCGCATATTCATAGACCCAGCCGACGCCCGTCGCGTCGGGTCCAAGCGCGGCCTGCGCCCCTTGGGGAAGCCGGCCCTGCACCTGACTGAGATATTCGAGCACGCGTGAGCGCGCCCAATAAAGGTCGGTCCCGTCCTCGAAGAGCACATAAACATAGCTGTCGCCGAAGAAGGAGTAGCCGCGCACGGTCTTCGCACCCGGCACGGACAGCATCGTCGTCGTGAGCGGGTAAGTAACCTGGTTCTCGACGATCTGCGGTGCCTGGCCCGGCCAGCTCGTCCGGATGATGACCTGCGTGTCGGACAAGTCGGGGAGCGCATCGACAGGCGTTGCCCGCATGGCAAAAACGCCGGCGACGGCGAGCGCGATCGCCGCCAGGACAACAAGAAAGCGGTTCGAGACGGACCAGCGGATAACGGCGGCGATCATCGGCCGCCCTCCCGTGCGATGCGGCGAAGCGTCGGCCCCTCGGGCGGCTGATCGAGACCGAACCGCACCCGCTCGCCCTTGCGGTAGCCGCGGACGAGCTTCGGATCGACTACGCGGAATGTCATCGTCATCGCCGGCCAACCGATCGCCGGGACCGGCTGATGGGACAGGGTGACGGAGCTGGGGTCGATCGCCTCGATGCGGCCGATCGTCTCATGGACCTGGCCGGCGGCACTCGTCTGCGGCTTTGCCGATGCGGGCGACTGCTCTCCGATCGGCCGCGCGTCCAGCCCCGCAAGGCTAGCTTCGGAATCGATCAGGAATTGGCCCGACGCCACGATCCTCTCACCCTCGGCGAGCCCGGCGAGGATCTCGGTCTTGCCGCCACTTTCGGCTCCGGTGCGAACCTCTGCGGGTCGAAAGCGTCCGCCATTGCCGGCGAGCATGACGAGCGTGCGCCGTCCGGTGCGGATCACTGCTTCGCTCGGAACGAACAGCGCATTTCGGCTGCTCTGGTCGAGCTGCACGCTCGCGAACATGCCGGGCCGCAACCGCCCGCCTGGGTTGGGCAGCTCGATCCGGACGGTGAGGGTGCGGCACGTTGCCTCGGCCTGGGGCAGGATCGCCGCTATACGGCCCCTGACGCCCTCGCCCGGGAACGCGGTCAGGCTGGCGGTTACGGGCGCGCCGATGCGGAGCTGGCCGGCGACGGCCTCGGGCACGGCGGCATTGAGCCACACCGTCTCCAGCCCGTTCACCTCGGCAAGCGTCTGGCCTTGTGCAAGTGTCATGCCCTGGCGCACGCTCAATGTCTTGATGACACCGCCGACGGGGGTGGTGATCGTCGTCACCCCCTGCGATCGGCCGCTTCGCTCGACGCTGGCGATCGTTCCTTGCGGCATTCCGAGCAAGGCGAGGCGCTGACGCGCAGCACGGGTCAGCGCCGCGTCGCGGGTGCGGCGCACGGCAAGATACTCCGCCTGGGCGCCGGCCCATTCGGGGACAAGGACGTCGGCCAGCGGTGCGCTGGCACGCACTACGTCGCCAGGAGCGCGGGCATAGACCCGCTGCACGAACCCGGCGCTGCGCGCCTGAACGACGGCGACGTTACGTTCATTGAACTCGATGCTGCCCGTCGCCGATACCGCGTTGGACAGCGTTCCGCGCTGAACGGTGACGATCCGGGCGCCGAGCCGCTGGATGCTCGCCGGGTCGATCTGCACGCCCGGTTCGCTCGCTGCGCCGCCCTGGTCGGCGTAGCGCGGAATGAGCTTCATTCCCATCGATGATAGGCCCGGCCCGTCATGGTGCTCGGCCGGGATCATCGGATCATACCAGTAAAGGATCTTGCGCTGCTCAGACGGGGCCTGCCGGGCTTCCGGCGCGGGACTCGTCGCCAGCCGCGCCACGCCGAAGCCGATGCCGCCCGCAACCACGGTCAGCGCACCCGCCGCGGCCAACAGGCGCGCCCGGGTCATGGTCGTGCCGCTCATCGGTCATCGCTCCCAAAGGTGATGGTGAGGCGCACGGCGTCGGTGGCGACTTGCGCCTCCCGATCGAGCGCGGTCAGCTCGGCGTCGGCGAGGCTGGTCTTCGCCTCGATCACGTCCGTGAGGCTGGCCCGGCCTGCCGCATAGCTCGCGGTCTCGAGCTCGGCCCGCTCCCGTGCGAGGGAGAGGAGAATCTGGCGTGCCCGCTGCCATTGGCTGTGGTGCATCTGGTGGTCGGCAAGCGCTGCCTCCAGCTCGGCCCCCAAGGTGCGTCGCGCGTCCTCGCGCTCGGCGCCGGCCTGCTCCGCGGCTGATTGTCGGGCTGCTATGCGGGAGTTCTGGCGCGAACGGGTGAACAGCGGCAAGGTCATCGACACGCCGGCGGACACCATATCGCCGTATCGGGGGTCGCGGCGCTGATAGGCCACCTCGAACGCCCAATCCGGGCGCTTCTCGGCGCGCGCCGCGTCCACGTCCGCCTGAGCACGGCGAACGCCGGCTTCGGCCGAGATCATGTCCGGATGCTGCTCAAGCGCCGCGCGGAGCCGATCCGGCG
This sequence comes from Sphingomonas sp. MA1305, assembly GCF_016107325.1. Taxonomy (GTDB): domain Bacteria; phylum Pseudomonadota; class Alphaproteobacteria; order Sphingomonadales; family Sphingomonadaceae; genus Sphingomonas. Next base: position 32,519 of record NZ_RCVT01000005.1, on the reverse strand, counting down.
CCAAGTCAAGCGTCGGCACGTCGCCGGCGACTTCAGGGGCCGGAACGCCGGTCCAGCGCGCCAGCATCGCACGGGCACGGGTGACAGCCGCAACCAGCTCGTCGCGACGATCCTCCAGCGCGGCAATAGCCTGGTCGACTACCAAGGTCTGGGCGGGACGCGCCGTGCCGGATGCGACTGCGGTTCGTGCCGCAGTTGGCAGCGCCCGAAGCGAACGGACGATGGTGTCGAGCGCGGTGAGCCGCCGCTCGGCATAGGCAAGGTCGATCCACGCCTGTCCCGCCCCCAAGCGTATCTGCCGGAGCCTCGCCGCCTGCGAGGCTCCGGCGGTCGCGACGGCTGCGCGCGCCTGAGCCTGGGCGGCGTGGCGCTTCGCCAGATTGGGCACGTCCTGCTGGATGCCGACACGTCCCATCGTCATGTTGTCCTGCGACAAGGAGAAAGCGGGCGGCCCGGAAACCGGATAGTTGTCGACGCCGATCGACAGGCGCGGGTCGGGGAGGCTCCCTGCGGCACGGGCGTCCGCTTCGGCCGCGGAAATGCCTGCACGCACCGCAGCGACACCGGGAGCATTGGCGGCCGCTTCGCGTAGCGCCTGTTCGTAGGTAAGCGGCGACGCGTGGGCGGCGCTCGCGATCAGCGCCGCCAGCGGCAGTATAGCGGATGCGCGCATCCTTGTATCCTTTCATGTCGTGACGATCGGGCGGGCTCCGGGTGTCCGACCCGGAGCCCGGCCGCTGTTCAGGCCCGCCGGCTCAACCCGGTCGGCCGCCCTTCATCGACATGCAGGCGTCGGAGCTGCGCTCCATCATCGGACACGCGCAAGCGGTCGCCTGTGGGACGTCCGATACCCACACACGGCGCGCTGGCTGAAGCGGCGCGCGCGGCCCCGCCTGGGTGGCGGCACGCCATTCCCAATGGCCTGCCTGAGTGCCATTATCGGGGGTCGTCGCGGATGCGGCGGATGCGCCTAGGCTGGCGGCAAGGGTCGCCATGATGATCGTGTTCATGTATGCTTTTTCCGTTCTGATCGGGATGCGGGATCGGGCTTGCCGCAACCTGCGAGGGTTGCGCGCGAGCCCGGTTCGGCGCGATCAGGCGGTAGGAGGTTCGGGCTCGGGCTCGACCTCAAGGCCGGCAAGGGTCGGCGAAATAGGCCAGCTCGCTCGCAGCCGTGGCGGGGCCATGCGCTGGGTCGCTGGCGCCGCCTCCTCGAAGGTCATCGGAATGACGCAACCCATCTGCGCGATGCACGCGAGCGTCAGTCCCTTGCAGGGGTGCTCGGGCGCTGAGTCGCGGGTCGCCATGCCGGCGCAATCCATGCCGGACGGCATGGCGTGGCTCATCTCCATTTTGGGCGCGAGCGTCGGGCCGGCTGCATACGCCATCCCCTGGCCGAACAGGCCAAGCAACGCTCCCACCAAGAGCAACAGAGAAAGGCGAGCTTTCAGCACGCCATCACTGTCAAAGGCGCGGAGGAGGAAGTCAATGCAAGTGCTCCGACCGTGCCGCTATCGGTGGCTTTATCCCCGAATAGAGCGAGATTGAGCCCGTAGGGGTCGGGATCACCTGGCGCTCGGCGATTTGCTCGAATCCCGCTCGACCGAGCAACTTGGGAAGCACGCCGTCCGCGTTCGGCTGCGTGTTGTCATAGCCGTCGAGGCGCTGAATCTGCCGAAACAGGAGGCGCATGAAGCGGCTTCGCTGCTCGCCATAATCGGCCACGAACAGAGCGCCGCCCGGCCGTAGCACCTGGCGCATGGCGGCGATGATCGCGCGCTTCATGGGGAGCGGGCATTGGTGAAACACCAAGCTCGACACGATCTTGCCAACTGGCGCGCGGTCGAGCTTCGCCAGCTCGTCCCCCATCGCCTCCGCCCATTCGATTGCAACGCCCGCGCGCTCCGCCTTCGCGCGCGCGATCGTCAACACGGCTGGGTCAGGGTCCACGCCGATCACGCGCGCGCCGTGACAATCGCGCTTCATCAAAATGGCGAAGCTGCCGGTGCCGCACCCCACGTCGAGGATGGTGTCGCCGGGGGCGGGTGCGACCAAGCGGAGTAGGGCGGCCCGCCAACGGCGCTCACGGGTCAGCAAGGCGACTGCGCGGTCATAGAGGCCGGTCAGCTCGGGCCTACCAAGCGCCGGCACGAACTCGCGCTGCGGGAGGGCCGGGGAGTGCTTTTCGCCCACGACTCCGCTCCCGCTGCCTAACTGCCGTGCCGGGTGTATAGGCGCTGGCCGCCTGGGCCGAACGCGATCACGCTGTAAGGCTGCGGCTTGACCCCTGCGACCTCCATGCCGGGGGAGCCCATCGGCATCCCGGCGACCGCCAGACCGCGCACGCCCTTGGGATGCTGCGCGAGCACGCGTTTCATGTCGGCGATCGGAACGTGGCCCTCGAACGCCATGCCGTCGATAATGGCGGTATGGCATGACGCGAGCTGGGCCGGCACGCCCACGCGGCGCTGGAAGGCTGCCCGGTTGGCGTCGTCGATGATCTGCACCTTGCGGCCGAACTGCTGGCGAACCTGGGCGGCCCATTTTTCGCAACACCCGCAACCGGGATCGCGGTGCATGGCGATGTCGGCTGCGGCCGATGCCACGGCCGGGATCGTCACGCACAAGGCGGCGACAGCGCCACGAAAGCCAGGTTTCATAGGTCAGCTCCAGAAAGGTAAGCCCCGCCCTGCCGGGGCGGATAAGGGGGACGACAGGGCGGGGGCAGCGCTCCTTACTGCGGGCGCTTGCCGTGCTTGCGAAGCCACGCCTGTAGCTCGGCAATATCCTTTTCCTGCTTCGTGATGGTCATCTGCGCCATGCGCTTCGTCTCGGCGTCGCTCGCTTCCCGAACCGCGACGCGCGACATGGCGATGGCGCCGCGATGGTGCTCGATCATCTTGCGGGTCCACATCTCAGCCGCGTCGCCCTGTTTTGCGGCCATCATCTTCTGATGCATGTCCATCTCGGCCTGGCCGTAAGGATTGCCGGCCATCATCCTGGACATGTCGTCGTGGTTCATGCCCTGCATGGAGCCGTGATCCATGCCCTGCATACCGCCGCCCTGCTGCGCGAGCGCGGGCGTGGCGATAAGTGCCAAAGCTGCTAACGTCGGTGCGAAGCGCATTGTCGATCTCCTTGGAGTCCTAAGGGTTCTACGCGTGCGGGGCGTCGACCCCTCAGGCGAGTCGTTAGAACGCGCGAGATAGTGGCGAGAAACGGCACTTTATTTCTGAGGGATGTGCTTCCGCACCGCGTATCTTACACCCTGCTACTCCGCTTTCGCCGCGTGCCCCCTCCTGTTATCCAGCGCCATCCGCTCGTGGCCGCCCTGCTGGCGGCCAAAGCTTGGGGGTGCAAAGGCGCTACGGTCCCCCCTTAGCGGATTGGTTGAAGCGTGTTGATGCCAGCGCTCTCATCCGTCTCGGGCGGAGGCGGGGCAACGCCCTTATCGCGATAGGAGGGCAAGTCGGGCGCACCGTCTGGCATTGGGTGAGCTTCAAGCTGCGCGATCAGACGCTTCATTTCGGTGATCTCGCGGACCTGAGCATCAATGATGCCATCGGCCAGCTTGCGAACCTCGGGATTTTTGATGTGGGCGCGCTCGCTGGTGAGGATCGCGATCGAGTGGTGCGGGATCATCGCCTTCATGTAGGACACGTCGCTCACCGTCTCCTGGCTGCGGACAAGCCAGAGCGCGAGGGCGAACACGACGACGCTGCCGCCTAGAATAGCCGCGTTCACGGTCTTGTTCTTGTACATCGACCACATGAAGCCGAGCATGATGACAGCCATCGCCGCACCCATGACGAACGCCATCCAAAAGCGCGTCTGGCTGAACTCGATATGCCCTAGCGCATAGACGTTCACGTACATCAGCCCGAACATGACCGCGGTCGATGTCGCGATCATTGCGGCGAAACGGCCGTAACCCATTCCCATGTTCATCTTGCCTTTGTGATCTTCCATCATGCGCTCTCCTGCTGAAATGTGCCTCGCTCCGCGGCACTGCGACGCCGCCGTTTGGGCCAGCGTATGTAGAGAAGAACCGCACCGCCCAGCCAAAGAGCGAGCCCACCGATCGCGAAGGCGAGCAGCCAGGGCGTGTTGAAGTTCTCGTGGTTCTGCCAATCCATGATGTGGAGGCCCCAGAAGAAGTCGTAGAGCCGCCACGTCCCCGTTCTCACCGCCGCGATCCGGCCGGTGTCTGCCGCCACGAACACGCGGGTGGAATCGGGGTCGGCGAACGTCACGCGCCAAGCGGGAAGCGTGCCGCGATACTCGGGGCTGGGGCGCTCGATCCGCTCCACTGTGGCCGCTGGTCGCCCGCTGCCGCGCCAAGCTTCACGCGCGACGGCCTCCGCTGTGGCCGCGGTCGGCGTGGGTAGCGCCGCGCCCGTTCTGGCGTCGAACAGGCGCGTGCCTTTGGCCGTCGTCACTTCCGCGACCGGGCGGCCAAGCCACATGCGGTAGGTCACGGCCTCGATCGGAGCGGCCGTTGTAGCGACAATCGCCGACGCCGGTGCGAGCGGGACGCCACTCGGCAGGGCCGCGGTTGCTTTCCGATTTATCAGGTGGTCGCCATGCACGCGGTCGATGGGCAAGAAGCTCATCAAGGCGCCGCTGGTAAACCATAGGAGGAGCTGCGCGCCGATAATGATCGCAAGCCACTTGTGCGTGCGGCTCGCGAGAAGGTGCAATCGCAGTTTTGCGCTTTTCAGAACCGGCCCTCCATCATTCCCGCCCACGGGCATCACTTCATGCCCGGCATGTCCTTCATCATCTCGTCGTGATCGGCCGGCGCGCTCGCGACCAGCGCCTTATACTGCTCCGGCGTCATGCCCGGGAGCTTGCGCACGAACGCGACCATGTCCCAAATCAGGGGGTCGGGATGCGTTTTGCCCCATGCGGGCATTGCGCTGAGCTTCACGCCGTGCTTGATGATCCAGAATTGCTGTGCGGGCGTGAGGTCCTGGGCGCGTGCGAGTTCCGGCGCCTGCGGGTAGAGGCCCTGACTCATCTCGGATTTCTCGACGCCAGGGCCGAGATGGCACCCTGAGCACATTTCGCCGTAGAGTCCGGCCCCGACCGAGACGCGCTGCGCCGACGCAAGATCGGCGGGAGGCGTGATGCCGCGCGCGTGCGCCTCGATCGACCGATCGCGCAGGCGTTCGAGCATCGAATAGACCGCTAGCGTGTGCGGCTCGTCGGCCGCGATGTTATAAACGCCAAGATAGATGAACGCGGCTGCGCCCACGGCGACGACCGCCGCCAGCAAGGCTACGAAGGGCAAGCTCGGCAGGTGCCGTTTCAGCGTTCCCGATCTGGCTCTTTCCATTGCGTCCTCCCTCAGAAAGCCGGCTTGTTGGATGCGTGGGCGGCGCGGCGAGGCTGCGGTAGGCGGCTCAGAACCACATGCGGACGCCGGCGACGATGCTGCGGGACGTGGCCTTGTCACCATCTGCCCGAGCGAAGCGCGCGGTGTCGCCGAACCGGCGATCCCATGACACACCGATGTAGGGGGCGAACTCGCGCCTCACCTCGTAGCGCAACCGTAGCCCCAGCTCGGCATTGGACAGGCCCGACCCGATCCGGTTTTCCGGCACGTCCTGGGCTGCGAAATTGAGTTCGGCGCGCGGTTGCAGGACCAGCCGCTGGGTGATGCGTTGATCGTAATAGCCCTCCAGTCGCCCAAGCACGTCGCCCTTGTTCGACAGAAAGAGCGCGCCCTCCAACTCGAAGAAGCCTGGCGCCAGCCCCTCGAACCCGACCGTCGCATAGGTGCGCTTCGGGGACGGTCCTAAGTCCTGACGGACGCCTGCCTGGAGGTTGAAATAGGGGCCGATCGGCCGGCTATAGAGCGCCTGCACCTCGGCGCTCTCGACGCCCTTGCGGAACGCTCCCTCGCCCTCGCTCTTGACGAACAGGCGATTGATGTCCCCCCCGAACCATGCCTCGCCATCCCACCGATAGCCGTCGCGGCCGTTGCGGAATTGATACTCGGCAAGGTTCAACAGCACCTGATTGAAGTTCTGGCCGCCGTGATGCTGCTGAAGGTGGTGGCGGCCCATCGCCATCGCGTCTGCGCCATAGACGTTATCGGCCGCATGGTCGGTCGGAAGGGGCGGGGCGGGGGCGTTCCCTGCGGCAAGCGCGGTGCCGGTCTGCTGCACGCCCTCCATCGCCATGCCGGTCATTCCCTGCATGTCGTGGCCGCTGCCCTGGCCGGCCGGCATGTTCATGCCCGGCATCGCTGAATGATCCATGCCCTGCATCGGCTGCTGAGCGCCCTGCGCGGGCGTTTGGCTGCCTCCGGGCATCTGCATCCCCGGCATGGACTGCATGTCGTGCTGGCCGCCCTGCGGGGCGGCCTGGTCCATCCCGGGCATGGTCGAATGATCCATGCCCGGCATGGTCCCGTGATCCATACCCTTCATACCGGCCATCGGGGCGGCGTTCCGCTTGGCCGGAGCCGCTTTCCGCTTCGCGGCCGCTGGCCGGGCCTTCGTCGGTTTACCCTTCGTCGCGGGCTTTGCTGCCGACTTCTTCTTGGCCGGCATCGGCATCGTCATGCCCGGCATGTTCATGCCCTGCATCGACTGAGCGGCGACGGGAGCGGCCATGCCGAGCATGGTCGTGGCGGCAAGCGCCGGGATCAGCCGGTTCATGCCGCCGCTCCTTCAAGCGGTCGAACCGTCACGACACGCATCATGCCCGCGGTCATGTGGTAGAGGTTATGGCAGTGGAACGCCCAATCGCCCGGCGCATCGGCGGTCAAGTCGAAGGTCATCTTGCCTCCGGGCGGCACGTTGACCGTGTGCTTGCGCGGCGCATGGTCGCCGTGGCCCGTCACCAGCTCGAAGAAGTGGCCGTGGAGGTGGATTGGGTGCGGCATCATCGTGTCGTTCACCAACGTGATCCGCGCCCGCTCTCCGTTGCGAAACGGGATCGGGTCGGCCGGGTCGCTGAGCTTCTGCCCGTCGAAGCCCCACATGTAGCGTTCCATGTTGCCCGTCAGGTGGATCTCGAACTGACGTGACGGCGCGCGCACGTCGGGATTGGGCTGGAGCGCAACGAGGTCGCGGTAGGTGAGGACGCGATGGTCGACGTCCTCCAGCCCTTGGGGCGGGTCGCCGCTGCGATCCGTGGGGGAGGGGGAGATAGTCTGAACGCCGGGCCCCATCTTCACCTGCGGCGCATTTTTCGGGTCGCGCATGTTCATGCTCATGCCGCTACCTGAGCCGTGGTCCATCCCGGCCATGCCGCCAGCCTGGCCGGACCCGCTTTGCATCGCGCCATGGTCCATCCCGGCCATGCTGCCGCCGCTCATCTGGCCGTGATCCATGCCGGCCATGCCGGCACCGCCCGCCGCCATCTGGCTGTGATCCATCCCCGGCATGGCAGCGCCGCCCATCTGGCTATGGTCCATGCCGGACATCCCCGCCATTGCAGCGCCCACCGCCACGGTTCCGTGGTCGGTCGGCCCCTTCCAGCCGGTCAGCTTCCACAAGTTGCGCGAGGCGTTCTGCATGACAGTCGGATCGAGCCCGCGCTTTGCGACCGGACCCTTATCCTTCATGCCGGACATGCCCTCCATGCCGGACATGCCCTGCATCCCGCCCATGCTGCTCATGTCCATTCCCATGTCGGTCATGGTCAGCAGCGTGCGCGGGCGGAGCGGCGGCACCGGCGCGATCATGCCTTCACGCGGTGCGAGCGTCGCACGCCCCATGCCCGAACGGTCGATCGCTTCGGAAACGAAGCTATAGGCCCGGTCCTCGGGCGTCACGATGACGTCGAAGGTCTCGGCGACGCCGATCTGGAACTCGTCCACCTTGACCGGGCGCACATTCTGCCCGTCCGCCTGCACGACGGTCATCGGCAGGTCGGGGATGCGGACGTTGAAATTGGTCTGGGCTGCGGCGTTGATGATCCGCAAGCGGACCCGCTCGCCCGCTTTGAACAGCCCCGTCCAGTTGTCATACGGCCCGTAGCCGTTCACCAAGAAGGTGTAGGTCGATCCGGTGACGTCGGCGATGTCGGCGGGGTCCATCCGCATCTTGCCCCACTTGATGCGATCTTTCAGGGGCATTTCGCGGCCCGCGAGCAAGCCCGCTAGGGTCGGCCGCTGATAATTGAAATAGGCGCCGCCCATCTGCTTCAATTTGCGGAAAATCTGCTCGCCGGTCATCTGGCTATGATCGGACAGCACGATCACATGCTCTCGGTCGAACGCGATCGGGTCGGCGCCTGCCGGATCGATCACGATCGGCCCGTAGAGCCCTTCCTGCTCCTGCTCGCCCGAATGGCTGTGATACCAATAGGTGCCCGACTGCACGATCAGGAACTCGTAAACGAAGGTCGATCGCGCCTTGATGCCGGGGAAGCTGATCCCGGGCACGCCGTCCATGGGGAAGGGCACGAGCAACCCGTGCCAGTGGATCGAGCTGTCCTCGTCGAGGTTGTTGGTGACGGACAGGCGGACCTTCTGCCCCTCCTTCAAGCGAATGAGCGGAGCCGGAACCGTGCCGTTGACGCCGATCGCCGGCGTTGATTTGCCATCGACGGGAAGCCGGAAGCTGTCGATCGTCAACGCGATGTCGGTTCCCGAAACAGTCGGGAGCGGCTTGACGATGCCGCCCGAGACGGGCTGCGCCCATGCGGGCATGTAAGCTGACAGCGCCAGCCCGCCGCCCGCCAGGGCGGCCCCGCGTAGCATCTGGCGGCGGTCGATAGTGCGGCTCATACAGTCCTCAAGGCTCTCGAACGGGAGTGTCCCTCTAGCCTTGATACGCGGCGCGACCGGCTAGCCCTCAGCGTCCGCCCAATTGCTCCAACAGTTTTGCGCGGGCACGGTAGAGGCGCGTTTCCACCGCCTTTTCGCTAATCGATAGAACGGCCGCGGTCTCGGCCTGACTCAGCCCTTCGATGGTTCGCAACACCAAGGGCTCCTTCAACGTGGCAGGAAGGCCGGCGATGGCCCGTGTCACGCGGTCCAGCTCTTGCCGATCGCCGGTCGCCTCATCGGCTCCTACCTGGTCGTCAGCCACCGCCTCCGCCTCGGGACCGATCGGGGTCGCGAACGACAGGAAGCGGCGAACCGTTCGTTTACGGCCCCAATCGCGACACTTGTTGATCGCGATCGTAGCTAGCCATGCCCGCATCGAACGCTGGCCGTCGTAGCGAGGCATGGCTTGATGAGCTGCGACGAACGTCTCTTGCAGCAGGTCCAGCGCCTCGTCGGCTTCGCCGACGCAAGCCCGCACCATCCGGAAGACGGATTGGCGATGGCGGCGCATGATCTCAGCGAAGGCAGCCTCCCGGCCCGCGATGCTGAGCGTCGCAAGCTCGCCCTCGGAAAGCGCCGTCCAATCGAAACTCACCGCGCGTCGTCGGTGAGCGCCTTCACCACCGCCTGGTCGAACTGCCCGGTCTGATTGGGCCGGAGAAGCTGTCGCATGGCGAATATGTGCGCGAGCGTCGCCTTCTGTAGCTCGCCCATGACGGCGTGGCTGCGATCGACCGCCGCGGCGACGCGGGGGCCGTTGCCGTGCTCGGCTTCGATCGCCTCCGCCAGCCGCGCATTATCGGCCCTCAGCTCAAGCTCGAAGGCGCGGCGCTGCACCGCAAACCGCTGTTCCAACACCTCAAGGCGAGCCTGCTGGTTGGCGTCCAACGCCAGCTTGTGATGCAGCACGTCATGCAATTCCGCCCCAGGCTGCGCCTTGGCCGGGAGAAGCGCCCGCCCGACGAACACGCCGCCGATCGCGGCAATGAAGCACGCGATGACGCAGAGCGCCAAGCGGGTGCGGCCGCTCATGGCGCGCCGACGAGCAAGGTCGAGGGTGCGAGGGGCGATACTGGCCCGAGCGGAGACAGCGTCGATGCCGCGCTGGCCTCCTTTGCCGGCACGCCTGCGCCAAGAATGCCCATGCCGAGCGCCACCGCGATCGTCATGGCTCCTAGACCCATGCCGGCGCGGGCCGCTGGGCGCGCAGCAATGCGCGCGAGCACCCTGGCTTCGATTCCGTCGAGGCTCGCGGGCACCGGTGCCCGCGCCAGCCTCGTCAATACTGCGTCGAGGTCGTCCATGTCGTTCACTCCGTCCCCTTAGCATGGATTACGCAAGCGCAGCTCTCATCCCTCACCAAATGTCTTTGAGGGGTGGTCGAACGGGGCGCGTAATGAAGGACAGGAACCCTCCTCTCGAAAGGCACCCCCTATGCGTCGCGTATCCGTTTTGACTGCTGCTGCTGCCGCCCTCGCGTTCGCCGGCACGGCCTATGCCCACCCCAAGCTGGTCTCCGCCAGCCCGGCCGCCAACGCGACGGTTGCCAAGCCCACTCGCCTCGAGCTGCGTTTCAGCGAGAAGCTCGTGGCTGCCTTCTCCAAGGCTGATCTGATCATGGCCGCCATGCCCGGCATGCCGGAGATGAAGATCGCCAGCACCGCGGCGGTTGCCGCCGATGGCAAAACCCTCATCGTGACGCCTAAGGCGCCGCTCCATCCTGGGCGCTATAATGTCGCCTGGCATGTCGTCTCGACGGACACCCACAAGGTCGCTGGAAACTACGCCTTCGCGGTGAAGTGAGCCGATGGGAGACTGGTCGCTGATCGGCGTCCGCTTCGCGCTCTACCTGACGCTGGCGGCGCTGTTCGGCCTCTCCGCATTCAGTCTCTATGGGCTGCGGGCAGGCGAGCGCGGCGACGCGCTCGCCTTGCGCCCGTGGCTCATCGCCAGCGCGGCGCTCGGCCTCATCTTCTCGGCCGCCTCGGTCGTGCTGATGGCCTCCTCGATGGCGGGGACGCCGGCTTGGCCGGTCGACCATGAAGCGGTCGGCGCGCTGCTCACGGGGTCCGCGATCGGCGCGGCCTGGAAGCTCCGAATGGTCATGCTCGCCCTGGCGACGCTGGCCGCCATGCTCGCCGCTGGTCGGTGCGCCTGGCTGGGCATCGTTGCGCTGTGCTCGGCCGTCGCGCTCGGGACGCTGGCATGGACGGGGCACGGGGCAATGGACGAAGCCGCGATGGGCTGGGTCCATCTTGCCGCCGATATTCTCCACCTGATCGCCTCGGGTGCCTGGGTCGGCGCGCTGCTCGGATTGATCCTTCTCGTCTCCCGGCCTGCCGCACGCGTCGATGCGACGCACCTCGGGCTGACGCACCGCGCGCTGCATGGGTTCGGGACGGTCGGAACGGTCGTGGTCGGCACGATCGTTGTCACCGGCCTGGTCAACGGGTGGATGCTGGTCGGGATCGGCAACGTCGCCGCGCTCGCGGCGACGCTCTATGGTCAGCTCCTGCTTGCCAAGCTGGCGCTGTTCGTCGCCATGCTGGGTCTCGCCTCGCTCAACCGGTTCCGGCTGACGCCGGCATTCGAGCAGTCGATCGCCGCCTCGGATCATGGGCGCGCACTCGGCGCGCTGCGGACAAGCCTCGCAATCGAGACGGCCTGCGTCGTTGCGATCCTCGGGCTCGTTGCCTGGCTGGGCACGCTCGCCCCGCCTGCGTCGGCGATGTGATGCGCGTCCGGGGAGCCCTCGCGTTCCCCGGCCCGACAGGCGCTTGCGCCTGATGGATCAATCCGTCCTTCTCGATGAGACGGGCAGGATGCTGGTCGTGGTCGGCCTGATCTGCGTGGTGCTGCTCGTGCCGATGATGATCGTCGGGCTGATTATCAGCATCATTCAGGCCGCCACCTCGATCAGCGAACAGACGCTGAGTTTCGTCCCCAAGCTCATCGCCCTGAGCGTGTGCCTGGTCGTGTTCGGGAGCGCCGCGATCGAGCTGTTGACGAAGTTTACTGGCGAGCTGTTCGACGTGATCGCGCGGATGGGACACTAGCAACCTAGCGCCCGATGCGCGGGCGGCTAACCGCCCGCGCGAGCGGGTGGTCAGGCCGCCATATTCTCGCATGCCTCGGCGCAACGCAGGCAGGCTTGGACACAATCCTCCATGCCGTCGAGCCCCTGGCAGCTCTGCGCGCACGCACGGCAGATCTCGGCGCACTCGCGGCAGATATGACGGTGATGCTCGGAGCCGCGGGCCATGAAGTCTAAGGCGACCGAGCATATCTGCGCGCAATCGAGCATCATCTTGATGTGCTGCGGCTCGGCATGGCGGCCGCCTGCTTCCAAGCAATGGTTCACGGCCATCGACAGGCAGGTCACATGGCATTGGTGGCAGGCGTCCATGCACTCCTGCATCTCGGCGCTCATCTGATGGTGCATCGTTCTTCCTTCCGTTGGCCCCGCCCATTTGGAGATACGCGGCGCGGCGCCCGATCCCTTGTCGAGCGCACCGGAAGAGCGTCGTCACATCGTCCAGCGGCCTCCGATCGTCGCCACGATGATCCCGGCGCCAAGCGCGAGCAGCGTCAGCACGGCCATCGCGACGATCTGCGCCGGCGTTACGCTTGGACCTTCGGCCATACCTGCCATGCCGGCCATCGTCCCATGTCCCATCCCAGTCATGGGGGCGGCGCCGGCCTTTTCGGCCGCCATGTCGTGCCCGCCATGCCCGAGCGCGCGCACCGTGCCCATGCCGTGCTTCGAGCGAACACCGACAAGCCATAGGTTGACCGGGTAGGCGACAGCGAAGCCGACGAGCGTCGCGAGCGACATGACGCCCCAAAAGCGGAGCGAGCTGGCGTGCATCGCCGCCATGTCCCGGCTCATCAACACCACCATTGTCGGGATCATCCCGGCCATGACGGAATTCATCGACAGCCATTCGGGGATGAAGGACATGCGCAGCGCCCCCCAGTAAGAACCCCCCGCCATGTCGCGCATGAACAGCGCCTGGAAGATCAGCAGCCCAAACGCGAAGCCGAACACATACTCGGCGATCGCGTCCTGCCACATCGGCAAGCCGAGCGCCGTCGTGATCGCCGCCGCCACGATGACGCCGGTGGCGTCGCCGGCCATGCAATGGATCGAGGAGCCGAACGCCTGCTTCCAAAGCGGCCGAACAAAGTCCTCGTGCCGCTCGTTCGCAGGCTCCTGGCACGATAGGACATAGGCCGCCGCCATCACCGGGCCGCCATAGAGCGTCACCAGCAGCCAGCCCCATTTCATCACCTTCAACTCGGGGTTGCGGGTGAACGCATCCCACGCGACGTAGGCGACGGACAGTGCGGTCAGACCGAACCACACGATCAGCAGCGGATCGAGCCAGGGAACCGGGGAAGGCATGGTCGCGGCGGCTCTCCTCTACTGCTAGAGGATACGCGCCTGCCGCCCCTAGCCCTTGCCGCGGCGACGCGGCTTTTCGCGGCGCGCCTGCCTCGGCCGTCCGCTTTTATTGCGGATTGGGCGCCAAGGGCGGGGAGAGGGCGGTGGGACGCCCTTGCGGCCAATGGCCGCGGCGGCCGTGGTGACTATAGCCATAGTCGCCCATGTCGAGCTGCAGCAGGCATTGGAATAGGGTTGGGTGCCGGGGGTGAAGCCGTAGCTCTCGCACGCCGAACGGTGCCGTAAGGCCATCTCCTGGCGGCTGATGCAGCCGCTCACGAGCAAGCCAGCCCCAACAATCCCGGAAAGCACAAAACGACGTCGATTCATCGCTGAGCCCTCCTGTGTCTGGAGTTCTAAACCGTGATACGCGCGCGCCGCTCCCAACCCTTGCCAGAGTGGTTCAGGCGAGCTTGCTGGACACCGCCTTGATCGCTTTCAGCCCCGACCCGAACCGGGCGATGGCCTCGCGGTTCTTCTCCAACTCGCCATAGGGCAAGTAGGAAATGTCGAGGGCCGCGACGCGGCTGAACGCGGGACGCTGCAACTGCGCACGAACGTCCTCCTCGCGCGCATCGGGCGCAACGAGGAACAGGCCAGCGGTCGCGTGAAGGTCGCTGCCGCTGAGCGCCAGGTCGAGCATCCTGACGATGCCCGAATAGATCGAGGTCGAGTGCTCTACCTCGAAGGCGGCCGCGACATGATCGCCGCCCCGCTCAAGCCAAAGCACATCAATCAAGCGGATGGAGTCCGCCCCTTTCGAGGTCGCGATCGTGTCGGGCAGGCCCTCAAGGCATCCGGCTCCCAAGGCCGATCCGTTGAAGGGCCGGCTGCGATCGTTCGCCGCGATCCATACGTCATAGCCGAGCGCCAGTCCTAGATCGCGGAGCCACGCCTGGATCTCGGTATGGGTGCGCTCGTTCTCGCCCTCGCGCTGCGCTGTCTTGCTGAGCGTGCGCGCCTCTTCGCGCGCCGCCTCAAGCCGCTGCCCCCACGTCGCCAGCGCCGCGCCGCTCCCGTCGAGCGGCGGGGCCGGATAGCGATCGGAGCCGATGTCGAACAACAGCCCGCCGATCGCGCCCAGGTCATTCGATAGCAGGTCGCGGAAGCGGTCATTGAGGTCGAGGATGCCGGTCCGCATCGCCAGGAAGTGTTCCCAGCTTCCCAGCTTGACGTTGGCGCCCGTCAGCGCGTTGTAGCCCTTAACGATCGCGGTGTTGAAGGGCGGCACCAGCGTCGGGTGAAGGAAGTAGAGCAGGTTGGCGACGGCGGGGCCGAGCCCCTTGATCTTCAGGCGGTCGATCGCGTGGATGTGGCCGATGATCTCCTCGGCCGTATCGCAGCACGAACAGGCGTCGAGTAGCCGGCCGAACGCGCGCTGGTTCTCCGGGCTCTCGTAAATGTCGGGGATGCGGAGCTTGGGCTTCCACAAAAAGGCATGATCCGCGCCTTTGAAGATTTGCCGCTGTTCGGCGACGGAGTGGACGACGGTTTCGAGCGATGATCCCCGATAAGCGACGCCGAACGTGCCCCGCTCGATCTCGCCGACAACTTGGGTGATCCCGCGCCGGATCGAGCGGAAGTTCTTCAACCGCTCGTCCCACAAAAACCAGCTCCGATAGGTCGCGTTCGGATCGTCCCGCCAGCGGGAAATCAGGCGTCGGACAAGCCCGTCATGGTCGTCGCCTGTAGAGAGGGTGTCGATCTGCGCTGCCATATGTCCCCGTTTTGCCCAGCCCGCGCTAGCGAGTGAAGAACAGACCTAAGCCGCGGTCCTCATGGCGTCGAGGGTTTCGGGCTAGCCGCCGGCATGTGAGGGCAATGCTCACACGCCGCGTAGATTCAGCATACCCGCCGCTCCAACCGGGCCTTGACCCTGACACGGTGTCAGACCTTGCATGCTGTCGGGTCGAAGGAGTCTCGCCATGAACGACCCTCAATCCCATTCCCATGCCGGGGGCTGCGGCTGCTCGAAGCCCGCGACCAACCCGGCTCCTGCTGCTGCGCCCTCATCCTGCTGCGGGGGCGGCTCGGCCGCGCCGGCTCCCGTCGAGCACCATCATGCCAAGCCGGCGGGCTGCTGCTCGGGCGGCAAGGCGGGAGATGCCGGCGAAGTGGTCAAAGACCCGGTGTGCGGCATGATGGTCGATCCCGCGAAAACAGCGCATCATGCCGAGCATGACGGCCACGCCTTTCACTTTTGCAGCGCCGGCTGTCGGACCAAGTTCATCGCCGATCCCGATGCTTTCCTGGGCGCGCACGCTGGACATCATCATGGCGACGCCGCGGCGACCGTAACGGACCCGGTGTGCGGGATGACGGTCGATCCGGCGAAAACGGCGCACCATGCCGAGCACGCCGGCCATGCCTATCACTTCTGTAGTGCCGGGTGCCGGACCAAGTTCATCGCCAACCCTGACGCCTATCTGAGCGACAAGCCGCGTCCTGAGCCGATGGCGACGCCGGGGGCGATGTGGACTTGCCCCATGCACCCGGAAATCCGCCAGGAAGGGCCGGGAACCTGCCCGATCTGCGGCATGGCGCTTGAACCGGAAGAACCGTCGCTCGACGACGCGCCGAACCCCGAACTGGTCGATTTCACGCGGCGGCTATGGGTCGCAGGCGCGCTCACGATTCCGCTGCTCGTCGTCTCGATGTTCGCCGAAATGCTTGGGCTGCATGTGGTCAGCCCGGCCGCCTCGCCTTGGGTCCAGCTCGCGCTCACCGCGCCGATCGTGCTGTGGTCGGGTGCGCCATTCTTCGTGCGAGGGTGGCAGTCGCTCCGCACCCGCCACCTCAACATGTTCACCCTGATCGCGATCGGGGTGGGCGCAGCGTTCCTCTACAGCCTGGTCGCGACGTTCGCGCCGGGCATCTTCCCTGCCACCTTCCGCACGCATGGCGGAATGGTGCCGGTCTATTATGAGGCCGCCGGCGTCGTGGTGGCGCTGGTGCTGCTCGGGCAGGTGCTCGAACTGCGCGCCAGGGCGGCGACTGGGCGCGCGATCCGCGCCCTTATGGATTTGGCCCCTAAGACGGCGCGCCGGTTGCTGCCGGACGGTTCTGAGGAGGAAGTCGGTCTTGGCGACGTCGCTGCGGGCGATCGGCTGCGGGTCCGCCCCGGCGAAGCCATCCCGGTCGATGGCGTCGTGGTCGAGGGCCGGTCCTCGGTCGATGAATCCATGCTCACCGGCGAGCCCGCGCCTGTCCTCAAGGAAGCAGATGCGCCTGTCACCGGCGGCACTGTCAACACGACGGGAAGCCTGGTCATGGAAGCGCGCGCGGTCGGCTCCGATACGATGCTCGCGCGCATCGTCCGCATGGTTGCGGAAGCGCAGCGCAGCCGTGCGCCGATTCAGGCGGTCGCCGATCGCGTCTCGGGCTGGTTCGTTCCGCTGGTCGTGCTGATCTCGATTGCGACGTTCGTGGTCTGGTCGCTGGTCGGCCCTGAGCCGCGCATGGGCCATGCCCTCCTCAACGCCATTGCGGTCCTCGTGATCGCCTGCCCCTGCGCGCTGGGGCTCGCCACGCCCATGTCGATCATGGTGGGAACGGGCCGCGGCGCGCACGCCGGCGTGCTGGTCAAGAACGCCGAAGCCCTACAGGGGCTGGAGAAGGTCGATACGCTGGTCATCGACAAGACCGGCACGTTGACGGAAGGCAAGCCCAAGCTGGTCGCCGTCGAGGCGACGGGCGCGATCGACGAAGGCGAGCTGCTGGCGCTCGCCGCTGCGGTCGAGGCGCAATCCGAACACCCGCTCGCCCATGCGATCGTCACGGCCGCCAAGGAACGCGGATTGCAGCTCGGCGCGGTCGCGGACTTCGCCTCGCAAACCGGGCTCGGGGTCAGCGCGACGGTGGACGGCCGCCAAGTCGTGATCGGCAACGCCGCGCAAATGCGCCGGATCGGCGCCGATCCCGCCTCGCTCGACGAAGCCGCCGATCGCCGTCGCTGCGAAGGCGCGGGCGTCATGCTGGTCGCGGTTGATGGGCAGCTCGCCGGCCTCTTCGCGGTTGCCGATCCGGTGCGCGGCAGCGCAAGGGAGGCTATTGCCGCGCTCCGTAAGGAGGGGCTGCGGATCGTGATGCTGACGGGCGATAATCGCACCACGGCCGATGCCGTGGCGCGCGCCGTCGGTGGGCTCGACGATGTGCGTGCCGATCTGCGGCCGGAAGACAAGGCCCGGATCATTGCCGAGCTGAAAACGAGCGGCGCACGGGTGGCGATGGCTGGCGACGGCATCAACGATGCTCCGGCCCTGGCGGCTGCGGACGTGGGCCTGGCGATGGGCACGGGAACGGACGTAGCGATCGAGAGCGCGGGCATGACGCTGACGCGCGGCGATCTCTCCGCGATCGTGCGCGCCCGCAAACTCGCGCACGCCACCATGCGGAACATCCGGCAAAACCTGTTCTTCTCGTTCCTGTTCAACGGGATCGGCGTGCCGATCGCAGCCGGCGTACTCTACCCCGTGGCTGGCATCCTGCTATCGCCGATGCTGGCCGGCGCGGCGATGGCGCTTTCATCGTTCACCGTCGTCCTCAATGCATTGCGGCTTAACGCGGTGAAGCTGTGAACATCGGGGCGGCATCGCACGCCAGCGGCGTCTCCCAAAGGATGATCCGCCATTATGAGAAGATCGGCCTGGTGCCCGCGCCGCCTCGGCGCGGGAGCTATCGGGACTATGACGACGCCGATGTTCACCGGCTGCGGTTCATCGCCAATGCGCGCGACCTGGGGTTTCCGGTCGAGGAAATCCGCACGCTGCTCGGGCTGTGGTCCGATCGCGATCGGTCGAGCGCCGAAGTGAAGGCATTGGCAGAAGCGCGCGCCGCCGAGCTTGGCCATAAGGTGCGCGCGCTGGAAGTGATGCGCCGCGCCCTTACGGGCCTCGCCCAAGCTTGCCACGGCGATAACCGGCCGGACTGCCCGATCATTGAGCGCTTGGCCAAGTGACTGGCATGAGCTTTTGCGAAGAAGTATGATCTGCAGCTAAGGCGCGGTTAACATGGCGCTGAGCCCCACATGGCCAAGTCAAACCCTTCATCTATTTAACATAATCATTATTATCAGACTGACTGATTTGTTTGGAGGATGAAACACTTAAGCGATCGGCTCGCGCGTCGGCAGCCCAACTCCGGTCATACTATCTCCCGTTCGATCGTCGCCGCGAACTTGCGAAGGATGTCGGCGATCGTGCGCAGATCCTCCTCGTTCAGGTCGGCGCCGATCGGCGTCACGGGTTTGCCGCGTCCAGCCTCGCGCTCGCAGCTGTTGGCCAGCCGAATAAGCGTCTCTTGCGCGACCTTCGTCTCCTCGCTATCGTCGTCCCGGTCGGCCATTGCGATCCCTTCGTCAGCGCTCGCTACGGTCCCGGTTCCCACGAGCGTTGATCCTTGGGGAGCATATCATTTGGGTCGTGCACGGCAAGTCGATCTCCTGCGGACAGGTTGGCGCTGAACACCACGAGGTTCGTGCCGCCGGCGCGGTGGGTCGACGGAAACAGCAGGCCGCGGGCACCCGAACTGATCGCCTCGTCGCCCAATCGCCATGACGGCGGCACCTTGTGCTCGACGCGCGCGATCCAGCGCCAGTCGCAGTTCCAATCCGCCCACTCCGGGCTCCAATCGGTAGGCTCGTACCCCGCCGACAGGTCGACGACGTCGGCCAGCTCGATCGCGTACGCGGCGAGTGTCGCCGGATTGGGCAAGCTGGAGCCCTGCCGGTACTCGGCAAGCGCGATATCCGGCTCGGCCGAGAGATAGAGCGCCTCGACACCGGGCCGGTTGAACCGGCCGCCTCCGCTCGCCGCCCCTGCCCCGCTCAGTGGCAGGTACGCCCATTTGGGCGTGAGATAGCGGTAGTAATGGCCCGTTCCGAGCGCGATGCGCAGCACGACTATCCGTTCGCGCCGTCGACCAGCTCGGACAAGTGCATCATTACCGCCTCGGTATGTCCAGCGGCCACGAGCTCCGCAGCCGTTTGACGCCTGAGCGTCATGATTGGCTCGTTTCGGAACCAGTAGATCGCCTGCTCCAGGTCGCCAGTCAGCTCCGACGCCGCCATGATTACGCGGACCATGTCGCGCAGCCGATCCTGAAGCCGCTCGGACGCTGGATTGGCGAGCGTGTTGCGATGGACGCCGGCGATCTCCGCGAGGCGCGACAGCTGGACGCCTAGCGCCTGCGCCACCCGCTTGGGCGAGATATACGGGGTGCGCGGCTCCTGCAGACTCGCAACAAAGCCCGACGCGAGCCGAGTGGCGCGTTGCTCGTCGATAAGGAAGGCGGTCGCCATGTCGCATCTCCGCTGAAACTATGCACAATATATGCACATCGTGTTGGATGTCAAGAACTAGAGGTGCGCTCCTTCGCGGTTGAGGCTTGGCTCAACTCGTCACCCGTTCCGGTCGTTGCAACGGCCGCAGCGCGCAGAGCGCACAGCCCCTCGGGATTCGAGGGTAACAGGTCACCCCACGCGAATGCTGAACGTTCTGCGCCGCTCTCCTCCCACATCCGCTTGGCGAGCCGAGACAACTCCTGCACCGTAGGCGAGCGCGGCTCGCTGACGCACTCGATTATCTCGTCCGCGAACAGCGGGTTAACCGATCGGGTCACCTCTCACGTTCTTTCCTAACTCGCGTTCATCGGACGAAGCCTCATACCAGCAGCCGTGCTCTGAGAACATGACGGCTGTGCGCTCTGGCGTAGCTGCCGGGCAGATGATCTTCTCGCGGTGCTGCGCCTCCGAACATCGGTGGCACTCACCTCCCCAGATCCGCGGTTCGCGAGGTGCTCTGCCTCGGCTGACCGACTACGCGGCCGAAGACCTCAAAAGAAAGATGTTCACCCGTTCAGGTGCAGCTCGATGGCGGGCCGCCGCTAGGCCGCTTGTCTACTGTTTTGGGAAAACCGACACTTGCCGAGTGCTGCGCACAGCGTTTCTTCCGATAAGACATATTCCCGGAAAAAAAGAAGTGGCGCGGAAAGAGGGGGTGCGGTTAGGCTCGCGAACCATGACGAACGTGGTGATCTGGGCGCGGCTTTTGTCGGCCGACGGGGCCGACGGTCGATGACCGACGAGGGTGCCGATCCGTCTAACCTTCTGCCGGCGCCGATCGAGGCGCCGCGGCTGCCCGACTTGCTCGAACAGGACGTCGGCGCGGCCCGCGCCTACGCTGAGGCGTCGCGGGCCGCAGCCACTCGCCGTGCCTACCAGTCGGACTGGACGATCTTCGCTGCCTGGTGCGATGCGCGCCAGATCGAGCCGCGTCCCGCCGCACCTGCTGCGGTCGCCACCTTTTTAGCCAGCGAGGCCGCAGCCGGCGTGAAACCGTCGACGATCGGCCGGCGCCTCGCTGCGATCGGTTATATGCACCGCGTGGCGGGCCTCGATCCGCCCCAGCAATGCGTCGGTGCCCAGGCCATCCGCGACGTCCTCGCCGGCATCCGCCGCACCCATGGCGCGCGCAAGGCGCGCAAACGGGCCGCGGACGCCGACATGCTGCGCGACATGCTCCACGGCATCGACGGCGACAGTCCGCGCAGCGTTCGCGACCGTGCCCTCCTCGCGATCGGGATGGCCGGCGCGTTCCGTCGTTCGGAGTTGGTCGCGCTCCGGCTCGAGGAGGTCGCGATGGTGCCGGAGGGCATCCGCATCCTGATCGGGCGATCGAAGACCGACCAGGAGGGCGAAGGCGTGACGATCGCGATCCCGGAGGGAACGCGCATCCGGCCTAAGCAGCTGCTGCTTGATTGGGTGCGGCTCGCCGGGTTCGACGAAGGCCCGGTGTTCCGCAAGCTGACGCCGCAGGGCAGGATTACCGTTAAGCCGATGAGCGATCGTGGCGTCGCGCTGGTAGTGAAAGCGCGCGCCGCGGCCGCGGGTTACGATCCAGAGGAGGTTGCCGGTCATTCACTACGCGCGGGCTTCCTGACAGAGGCGGCCCGGCGGGGCGCCAACATTTTCAAGATGCGCGAGCAGAGCAGGCACAAATCGCTCGAGGTGCTGAGCGACTACGTGCGCAACCACGAACTATTCACGGACCATGCCGGCGAGCGCTTTCTATAGTCGCTCTACCACAGGTATTTCCTGCATAGCGATCAAGGTGGTACGCGGCCACATCCATCCCCTTTGGCAAGGTCTGTGTGAAGCTCGTCGCGAAGGCGCCAGGCGCGCTCGAGTTCATCGAACCCCATCATCATTGCCCGTCGCTGCGACTCAGGCCCGCCGGCCGGATTGTCACCCTCCCACACCACCGGCACGGCGTCGTGCGGGATTTCCAACGTCCGATAGAGCGCGGCCGCATAGTGCGCCATGTCCGAGAGACGAGGGACATAGAATCCGATGAGAAGCGCCATAAGGCTGCGCAGGGCCTTCATGTAATTGGTCGCGAGCGCTACCGCGTCCATCGGCGTGTTTGGAAGGCTCCGGAGCTCGACGCGTACCTTGCCGCTGATGCGATCGCTTTCGGCCAGCTTTGCGGGGAAGAGCTGGAGCTCAACGCGGGCCTTCATCAGTCCTCCCGGCTCGCGATCGGCCTGGATAGGCACGAACGAAACTGGCAGCTCGTGGTGCTGGGCGTAGTTGCGGAGCTGATAGAGGCATCGATAGGCAAAGCTCGCGTCGAACCAGTGCCGCGTCGCCGCGACGAACGACGCGCGCTGTTCGCTATTTTTTCCGAACTCCCCAGCGAGCCGGGTCGACGCGCGGTCGCGAAAGGCGCTCGCCGCGCCAAGGAAGTTGGAAAGCCGACGCTGCGCCTTAGCGTTGGCGTCGACACCGGCCAGGGTCGTGATCATGCCGGTAAGCAGCATGTCGCTGAGGTCGGCCGCGATTTCCTGCTCGGCCGCTCGCAACGTTTCGTAGTCAGCCGTCAGCGCCAGCCAGTCGACGATATAGGGCCGGAGCCATTCGACGACGCGGGTAAGCTCACGGAACTCGAACCAAGTCGCCTCGTCGAGCGGATCGTGGAGGATTTGGAGGTCGAACGTCGCGCCGCCAGTCGGCCGATACCAGCCGAAGCGGCGCCTGCCTGGTAGATGATCCGCGTTACCCATCCGGTTATCATCCTTCCGATTTCGACTCCGAACTGCTACTCGATTTTGACGGGGTCTCCCTTCGCATACGGGCTGTGAAACTGCGGCCTAAGAGCGAATGTCTAGACGCATCGTGCCCGCCGAGCGACACTGGGCGACTGGCGTGATTGGAAGGGAGATCCCGTGCTTTCGGCGGCGCGAATATTCGGTCAGCATTTTCCGCTCCCAATTCCGGCAGAACTGGCCGATGAGGCGAGCTTGCTTCGCCATCTCGGGCTCAGCCCGCGCGAACTGAAGAAGATCTGGTGGTATCGCGGCCGCATGTATCAACAGTTTTCCATCGCGAAAGGCGGTGGCAAGGTACGGCTGATCATGGCGCCAGATCGTCGACTAAAGATTCTTCAATCGAAGCTCGCGCCGCTCTTAGATCAGCTTTACAGGGTACGTAATCCGGTTCACGGCTTCGTCCAGTTGCGATCGGTGAAGACGAACGCGGAGGCGCATGGTCGGCGACGGTTCGTTATAAACCTCGACCTCCAAGACTTCTTTCCAACCATAACGGAGAACCGAGTCAAAGGGCTTCTCAAATCGATTTTAATCGATCCGCGGGTTGCAGAGATTGTTGCACGCCTTTGCTGTGTTGAGAGTCACCTCCCTCAGGGTGCCTCAACCAGTCCCGTGCTTTCCAACATGATCTGCTTCCGTCTCGATACCCAGCTCCTTCAAATCGCGAAGAGCGCACGCGCGATCTACACGCGCTACGCAGATGATATCACCTTCTCAAGCTATCAGCCTCCTGCGCCTCTCTTTGAAGGCGCTTTACCCGCTGTCGGTCGGTTCTCCCCTGACATGCTCGCCGCACCGTTGCGAGGGGCGTTTGAAAGCAACGGCTTCATTATCAACCCAGTAAAGGCGCATTATGCGGACCGCAACTCGCGGCGCATCGTCACCGGCGTCAAGATAAACGGTGGCCTTAATGTAGACCGAAGGTACGTTCGGAGGATCCGTGCCCTCTTACACTCTATCGAGTTGTTAGGCTTGGACGACGCTCAACAGAAATATGGCAGCGGCGGGGGCAAAGGCGCTATCGCGGATCATCTCCGCGGCACAATTTCCTACATCACGCACTTGAAGGGAAGTGTAGACCCGGTGGTCCGGTCGTTGGCGACAAGATACAATCGCAGCTTCCCCGCGCGCCCGATCATGCTCGCACCCACGGTCGAAGAACGGCGCGATCGTGCGGTCTGGATCGTCGAGCATTCTGCCGATGGTGGACAGCAGGGAACGGCATTCTTTCTCAAGAACGTCGGGTTGGTAACCGCATCGCATTGCGTCGAGGGGGACAGCGATTTCGTCGTTTACCATCCGTCAAAGCCCTCAAATCGTTCGAAGGTAACGGTACTCAAGCGTTGCGCTCACCGAGACCTTGCGCTCCTTGGACACGCAGCCCACTCGACTGACTATTTCGATCTAGATGTCGCTGCGAGGTCCGCGGCTGTCGGAGACGACGTCGTCGCCTTCGGTTACCCCGGTTTTGGACCGGGGGATAAGATCAACGTCCGTGGGGGATCGGTCACCTCGCTGCCAATAAAGAGCGGCGTTCCGATGATCGAAGTTAGCCAGGAACTGGCACAGGGTATGTCGGGCGGACCCATTCTGGACGCGCACGGAGCGGTTGTGGGGATCGTGCACAAGGGCGGGCCGGAAGAGGCCCGACAGCTCGCCATCGAGATCGGTGTCCTGCTAAAGTGGCTGGCTGAGTGATGTTTGAGACCGGCGTTCGCGCGCCTCCGCTTCCCCCCTTGGCCGTCCGCGTAGGGCTTGCGTCGCGGGGAGGCTTTAGCACTGCTATTTCTATGAAGGTTGGCTAAACTCTCGTCACAACACGGACAACTGAAGGACGACGATCATCAGTTCCCTCCCAACCATGTCCGCTGCGCAGTTCGCGACCGCCTTCGCACTCCGGCCGCAGCTGATTTCGTGGTTCTTGGGGGCAGGCGCTTCCGCTGCATCCGGCATCCCGACGGGATACGCGATGATAACGGATTTCAAGGCGCAGATCTTCTGCCGGGAAAACAATCTATCAAAGCGAGAGATCGATACCGGAGACCCGGTGTGGATCGAACGGATCAGCTCGTTCTTTCGCACCTCTTCGCTTCTTCCGCCCGACGGCGACCCTTCAGAATATGCGGCCGCCTTTGAGGCGATCTACCCGCAGCCACGCCACCGCCGGCAGTATATTGACGACGCTATCTCCAAGGGCACACCCTGTTTCGGCCATAAAGTGCTCGGCAGTCTAATTGCCGCCGGCCAGGTTGACTGCATTTTCACGACGAACTTTGATCCGCTCGCAGAAGAAGCGGCTACGTCGGCCAACGCAGTTTTACCTCCTGCCGAGCAACATCGCGCAACGGTCGCTGCGATCGACTCGGCCGATCGTGCAATGCGATCCGTTAACGAGTCGGACTGGCCGCTCATCGCGAAGTTGCATGGCGACTATCAATCCATCGCTATAAAGAACACCGGCTCCGAGCTGGAGCAACAGGACGCGCGTATGCGCCATGTACTCGAAGAAGCCGGTAAGCGGTTCGGGATGGTGTTCATCGGTTACAGTGGTCGGGATGCGTCAATCCTCGAAGTGCTAAACGCTGTTCTAAAATCACCGTCGCCTTTCCCAAGCGGCCTTTACTGGGTTGCGTCGTCCGCTGAACACCTGTTGCCTAAAGTCGTTGAACTCCTAACCCGTGCCGTCGAGGTTGGCGTGGACGTTGCTGTGGTCGAGTGCGCTACGTTCGACGAGTTGGCTGCGGCACTAACAAAAGCGATAGACCTGCCCCAGCCGCTTTACGACTACGCTATGGTTGGGCGGCCGGCGCCGCGCTTGGTGCCGGTCCAACCGCCCAGCGCCGAAGCCCGACGATTCCCTGTCCTTCGCTATTCCGCGCTGCTTATCGAGGCTATGCCACTTGTCGCAAGGCGAGTACGGCTTACTCAAGCAACGACGTCGCCGGAGGTCCGCGGGTTGTTTAAGTCGGCTGGCGTGCGCGCGACCGCAGCCGCCATGGGTCGAGAGCTAGCGGTATTCGGCCGCGATCAAGATATTCTCAATGCACTGGCCCAACTCGGCGCCACGCTTGCAGGCACAATTGAATTGGATCCGGCCCGAGAGAGCTGGGCGGCTGGCCTGGTGTACGACACGCTTGTGCGGGCCTTAGCGCGCCGACGCCCCCTCATCCCGCGCCTTCGACGATCTGGACACTCAATCATTGTCGCACCGCCTCGCGCCGATGAGCGTCCGGATCAGACCGCTCGTCGGGAAAGCTCTCTACGTGCCCTCAAAGATGCCTACGGCACCACTCTCACGGGAACCGTGCCAAAACTCATGTTCCCCTTTCAAGAAGGAATATCGCTTAAACTTGATCAAATCGATGGTCGGTGGTGGTGCGGTTTCGAGCCCTATACCTTCGTCGAGCTACCGATGAGAGAAAGACCTCCTGCTGGGTCAGAGGACCGATCGAGCAGCGAGGACGAGTACGATCCGCTCAGCGGACGCAACGACCGCGGCGGCGATCCGGCGGGCGACTGGCGTCGTGAAAGATGGGCGCAGCGCTATAACAGCACGTGGGCTCGCATCATCGGCGCTTGGGCGCATCTTCTGACTGGACCAAGCGGTTCGCCGCGACGCGCCTTCGATTTGGATGACGGCACCGGCGTCGATGCTACTTTCAATCTAGCGTCCGTTACCGGCTGGAGCCGGCCCGGCCACCACCACGTCTACTTTGATAGGAGTAGATAATGGCTGGTCCTGCGACGTTAGCAAAGCTCCCGCCGTTCAGCCTTCTCGACGAGCCGGATTTATCCTTTTCGCCATCGGACAGCACCCAGGTCGACGTTCACCCGCTCAGAGGTTTAGCGAATTACGGGCCCTACTCGAAAGACTCTTTCGGGAACTTCACCTCTCGCATCCGCATCGCGACTGTCGGGCCGCGAAGTGCCTTCATACGCCGAGGCGACCTGATGCGTCTGCTGCGCAACATGCACCGGCCTTCCGATCGCACTGAATATGTCCCTGAGTATCCCGGGTTCGAGCGACTCTTCCATGTTGCCCTCGACCCGGCGGCAGCTAGCGCCCACATCAAATGGCCCGACGAGCTTGATCAGCTGCCGGGTGATGGCGGTCCACAGCAGAAGCTTTATCTGGCAATGGAGACCGCGCTGCGTCGGCTCGATGCTGTCCGAAACGAGTTTGACGTTGTGCTGGTCCATTTTCCGGATAGTTGGAATGCTGCCACCCGCAGCAAGTTTTTCGATGCCCACGACGTCCTGAAGGCGCTGGGCGCAAGGTACAATATCCCGACGCAGGTTTTGAATGACCGCGTTTTCACCTTTGCCCACAAAGCCTCACTGGCATGGAGGCTGGCGACCGCCCTGTACGTTAAGGCGGCAGGGACTCCGTGGAAGCTGGCGCCGCTGAAGGGCGTTCCCGATGACACGGCTTATATCGGACTGGCTTACGCCCTTCGAGGAGATCAACGAGACGCGCACTATATTACCTGCTGCTCCCAGGTCTTCGATATGGACGGCGGCGGTATGCAGTTCGTGGCGTTTGAAGCTCAGGATCCCGTAGCTGATGTCTACGAAGCACGCAGGAACCCATTTCTCAGTCGCGACGACATGCGGGCGGTTCTCGCCCGTAGCCTCGCGCTCTATCAAGGACGAAACGCTGGTAATCTGCCAAGGCGCATGGTCATCCATAAAACTACGGCGTTCAAGGATAGCGAAATCGAGGGAGCGTTCGACGCGCTCGCCGGCGTGCCTGAGATCGAATGCGTTGAGGTGAGTTCTGCATCCCGCTGGCGTGGCGTCTGGCTCATCAAATCTGGGATGGATCGTCCACCGACCAAGGCGTCGGGGTTCCCCGTGCCGCGCGGGACAATGGTCATCCGCTCGGGCAATTCCGCATTGGTATGGGTTGCTGGCAATGCCCCCGATGTGTCGACAAAAGGGGACTATTACCAGGGGAAGAAAAGTATTCCCCGGCCGCTACAATTGATTCGCCATGCTGGCAGCGGTCCGCTCGAACTCACTGCCCATGAGGCGCTGGCGCTGACAAAAATGGATTGGAACAACGACGCGCTTTATGATCCGGTGCCCGTCAGCATCCGATATTCGCAGCGGCTCGCGCGAACCATCGCGAACGTCCCGGATCTGCCGCGAAGCGTCTACCCCTACCGCCTTTTCATGTGATCGCCGCCACACGTAGCTGTTCATAGCGGTCGGTTTTGCCCGTGCGACGCCGCGGTATTCAAGCGCGCCCCCTCCCCAGAACCCTCCCAGGCCGACAGGCTTGGTCGATACGCAGGGAGCAGCACTGATGGTCCGCATGAATCCTCAATTAGAATTATTGCAAAAGCGGCTCTCGCGCCATATCTTCAGAGTCGGAGATGTTAACATGTCGGGCTTAGCCGAACTCAAGCGCCACCTGCGCCCTGGGCAGGTCTACCGCCGCAAGGACCTTGCGCGATGGTCGACGGCTGTCGATCGCCATCTTCGGCAGCTCCTCGATGAAGGACGGTTGGAGAAGGTGTCGGCCGGGCTCTATATGGTACCCCGAAAGACCCGGTTCGGATCGGCGCCGGCCAAGCCCGAGAAGCTCGTTGCGTCCTTCCTGGGCGATGACCGCTTCCTCATGGTGACGCCAAACGCCTTCAACGGGCTCGGTGTCGGAACCACCCAGCTCCACAACGAACCCGTCGTCTACAACCACAAGCGGCATGGCCGCTTCAAGCTGGACGGCCGTACCTTCGACTTCCGCATGCGCTCCTCGGTGCCGAAGCGTCTGTCCAAAGAGGTCCTTTTGGTTGACCTGCTCCACAATCTCGACCGCCTGCCGGAAGACAAGGCGGCCGTGCTTCCCCGCGCGCTCGACCGAGCCAAAGAGATGGACAAGAGCAAATTGGCGCGCGCGGTGAAGGACTTCGGGTCGGCTCGGGCCGAGCGCCTGCTCGCGCCTGTGCTTCAGCTCGCCTGACCGCGGCAAGCTGCGGCATGCTGCTCCACGAGCGCGGGGACTTTGCCGATCTGCTGGCGGTCGTCGGGCGCGATGAGGCGATCGACCCGGGACTGGTCGAGAAGGACTATTGGATCATGCACGGCCTGTGGGGCTTGCAACAGCTCGGCTTCAGGTACGAGCTTAAGGGCGGCACCTCGCTGTCCAAGGGATACGGGATCATTCACCGATTCTCCGAGGACATCGATATCCTGATCCATCCCGAGGGCGAGCTGCCCATCGGCAAGAATCAGAACAAGCTGCCGCAGATCGAAGCACGGAAAGCCTTTTACGACGGCCTTCCCGATCGGCTGACTATCGCCGGGTTTGACGGCGCCGATCGTGACACCGCGTTCGACGACGTGCGGATGCGAAG
The DNA here is from genome assembly GCF_016107325.1 of Sphingomonas sp. MA1305. Lineage (GTDB taxonomy): Bacteria > Pseudomonadota > Alphaproteobacteria > Sphingomonadales > Sphingomonadaceae > Sphingomonas. The sequence continues at coordinate 3,823 of NZ_RCVT01000005.1, read as the reverse complement.
CGCCGGCATTCGCCTTCATTACCCGAGCGGCAATCCTCTCCCTGAAGGCGTGAAGTCCGGCATTTTGCTCGAGGCTGGGTTCGACCAGGTCGCGCCCAACCGTCCGCGGACGATCAGCTCGTGGGCGTATGATAGAGCTGTTCGGGAAAGGCTTGAAGGTTTGGTCGATAATCGCGCGGTCGACGTGCATTGTTACGAGCCGGGCTACACCTTGGTCGAGAAGCTCCAGACGATCTCGACGAAGTTTCGCAAGCACCTCAACGATGGCAGCATGCCGGCAAACTTTCTGCGTCATTATTACGACGTCTACTGCCTGCTAGATGATGAGAGTGTGCAGCAATTCATCGGCACACCCGAGTACGAGACTCATAAAGAAGCTCGTTTTCCTTCGGCAGACAATAAGGTGATCGCTGAGAATGCCGCGTTCCTGCTCGATGACACCGAAACACGGCAGCGTTTTGAAACGGCATACACGCGAACGCAGGCTCTCTACTACCGTGGACAGCCCCCCTTCGATGATGTTCTCACGAAAATTCGGGAGCTCGCACCCCGGCTTTGATCTCACTCTAGTGGTGGAAATGCTCGTCAGTCACTCTTGCTCAGAAGGTGCCTTTTTGGTAATTTTTGCGAGGTCGGAGAAGCAACATGCTGGACATCGAAACATACATCCAGACGCGCCACCTCCCTGGCGGCCCGATCGTGCTGATGAAGCAGATCCCGATCGAGGAACCGTCCGACGCGCCGGTCACCCGCGGCGTGCTGATTGGTCGTATCCTCGGTCTGGGGGTGGTGATCGCGCTCGGTGTCTACGCGTCCTTCGCGATCTGAAAGCTCATTCGCGGAGTTTCGGGTCCAGGAAGAACCCACGGTCCTGGGCTCGATGGACTTCCCCCTGAATATCGACCGAGGCGCCGACATGGGTCGAACGCGAACCCTCGGCTGCTAAGCGGTCGCTATCGAGGCGTGTTCGACCCGCCTCGATCAGAGCTGCCGCTCGATCGGGATCTCCGACGGACGGAGAGTGCGGCACCGCGGCGGTATCCTGCGGGTGGTAGGAAGCCCGGACGTCCGCGGCATCCGTTGTGGCCGGACGTGCGACGCTGACGAGCGCCGGTTCGCGCAGAGCGCTGCCGATCTCCTCGCGCAAGCCAAGTTCCTTGTCGCGCATCCAGCGCGAGATCATCTCCTGGCGAACGGCGCGCTGTTGATCGGTCAGGTTGGTGGCCCAGAGCTCCGGCGCATCGAGCCCAGGGTTCGAGACCTGTTGGCCACGGTACCATTGTGTGAGCTCCTGGCTCATGTTCTCGCTGAGCTGCATGCCGTGAGTTTCGGCGAAGCTGGCGTCCCGGGTTAGCTGTTGCGAAAGTTCCTCGAGCTTGCGCGCGGTCTCGGTAAATGATTTCGCGCGCGCGAGCGCCTGCTCGTGCGAAAGGGACGAACTCGATGCGGACGAGGCTCGGCTGAAGCTGCCGGCCCGATCGTAAGTGCCTTCGGACGTCGATGCGCCGCTTCCGTTCGAATGCTCGTCGCGCACGCCGGTCGTCGCTGTGCTCGAGCTGTCGGAACTCCGGGCATCGTCGGTTCCGTGTCGCAAGAGGCGCTGCTGCGTGCCACTCTTGCTGATACCAATACCGCCGCCTGGCAGGATGCTGGCCAGCCGCCCTCCCCCGCCCTTCGCGCCGCCGGCCCCGCCAATGCCTGCGCTCAGCTGCCCGCTCACCTGATCAGTGGTGAGCGCGTCACGTGACGTGCCGCTCGAAACACGCAGGCTCTGACCCGTGGACGAGCGATCCTCCAGACCCTGCGAGCTGCTGCCCGATGAGCGGTCGAACTGTTCTATCGAGGTATTCGCCGATCGGCCGGTGCTGGTGTCCCAACCGGCCGAGCGCTCGCTCGACGTCCCATAGGCGCTTCGATCCGTCTTGGTCCAGGTCAGCATCTCCTGCGCGGCGTTCTCGTAAGCCTGCGACTGGCGATGCGCCTCGCTCGCCATCTGTCGCCACTCCGCAACCGCGCCCGTCGACATCGTCGGGGTGAATGACAGGCGTGAGATCGCGCCGCCGGTGTCAAACACCTCCTGACCGTCGCCATAGCCGGTGATGGTGGCACCGTTGTCCTGCCGCCACCCGACGCTCGCGGCACCGCCCATATAGGCCGCCGCCGTGGTCCACTGGTTGGCCTGCCGCATGTTCGAGGTGGCGTTGGCCCAGCTGACATTGCCGTAGGAGTAGTTGCCGGTGGTCTGCTCGAGCGCGGCGGCCTCGGCGGCATTCTGCGCAGGCGCGAGCATCGACGTCGCCTGACCGGCGATCGACATCGCGCCCTTGGCGAGACCGGCCGCGAGGAAAGGGATGCTCATCAGCATGAAACCGGCGATCGTCGCGGTCTCACCGTTTACCGCACCGATCCCGGCGTAGCTGCCGAGCGTCACCCCGCCTCCCGCCACCCCGGCGGCGGCCGCCTCGGCCCTCGTCATGCAGATCATGTGGAGGATGACGTAGAGGGGTCCCCACGCGGCGAGGTAGAAGAAGCCGATCGCGTAGCCCTTCAGCGTGCCGAGCCCAGTCTGCGGCATGAGGAACAGCGGGAAGATCACCGGAAACATCGCGAAGAAGACGACGGTCAGGACGATGTTCAGGATCGGCACCCAGGCCATCGCCTGCTGCGCGATCGAATTGTAGGTATTGCGCGCCTGGATGTCCGCCCGGGTTTGCGCGAACGTGTCGATCGCAGCCGCGCCGGTGCCGCCCGCCATCGAGTTGCGCGCCTGCATGAAGGCGTTGATCGCGGTATTCTGGCGCATGACCCCGGTGTAGTCGGACCCGGACGAGGTGAAGGCAGCATTGATGATCGGAACGTCGTGGCGGAGCTTGGCGGCGGCGACGTCGTTGCTGAGCTTGGGATAGACTTCCTTCGCCCAGAGCGGCGTATTGGCCTCGATCATGGTCGCCCACTGCGCGTTGAGCGCACCATAGGCCTGCCGGCAGGTGACGATGTTGCTGGTGACGGTGCCGTCGCCCTGCCGCTCCAGCCATTCCTGCGAGCGCGCCTCCGAACCCGGCCCGATCGCCGCCCACAGGTCCGGCGCCTTGGCGAGGTCGGTCAGCGACTTGCGGTACAGCATCACGTCGCCGAACACGCAGTTCTTGAAATGCCTTTCCAGGTTGGTCGCGAACTCGGCATCGCGGATGACGAAATTGCGCGTCGCATCGAAAAGCCGCGCGCCGTAGACCATGCCGTTGGTCGAGTAGTTGAGCTCGCTCGGCATCACGAACACGGTCTCGGCGGTGCGGGTGAGCCAGTCGCCGACCTGCGTTGTGAAGCTGGCCAGCACGCCCAGCCCGAGCGGCACGTTGGCGACGGTCGCCGGCGCGAGACTCGGATTGATCCGGTCGGTCACCTTGATGTCGACCGTCGGCACCATCAGCACGAGATAGATCGCGGTCGCCTGCAGGAACCAGTTGAGCCAGGCGCGGAAGTTGAGGGTGAATGCGACGACAAGCAGCGAGTAGATCAGCCCCATCACCATCACGACGCGGAGGAGCGAGCGATAGCCCCCTCCCCCCGCCCACGCCGCGACGGCATTGAACGTGTTGACGAGATACTCGCCGCCACCGACCGTGAAGACTTCCAGCATCGCCCCCTCCCCCGCGCCCCGGCCTACATCAGCCCCTGGGCATTCAACCCGCGGGAGAAGTTGAGCGCGGATGCCATTCCCGGCGTCATCGTGTTCTGCAGCGTCGATTCGAGCATGATGCTGCGATTGATGATCTGCAGCGTCACCTGGAGCTTGTTGGAGAGCTTGACGTCGCGCTGCGCGAAC
>NZ_RCVT01000004.1 GCF_016107325.1 Sphingomonas sp. MA1305 | reverse complement strand
GACTTAAAATCGGCTTCCTATGGAGTGCGGGTTCGAGTCCCGCCGTCCGCACCATCGCCGCGCTGCTCGCGCTGGCGGGTTGCAACCAGCGGCCGGATTCGGGGGCGGTGATCGTCAGTGCGATCGGCCCGGCACCGCGCGCCGCGGACCCGGCGCGGGTCTCGCTCGATACGCCGACGCGCTTGCTGCTCGACGCGACCGCGCAGGGGCTGGTGCGGTTCGACGCGACCGGCCAGATCGAGCCCGGCCTGGCCGAACGCTGGATCGTCATCGACGACGGCACCAGCTACATCTTCCGCCTCCGCCCTGCGCAATGGGCCGACGGCAGCACGGTCACCGCCGAACAGGTCGTCGCCCTACTCCGTCGCCAGTTGCGCCCCGGATCGCGCAACCCCCTCGCCCCCTTCCTGACCGCCGTCGATGAAATCGTCGTGATGACGCCGCAGGTGATCGAGGTGCGGCTGCGCCGGCCTCGACCCGACCTGCTCAAGGTGTTCGCTCAGCCCGAACTCGCGCTGTGGCGGGCCCGCGCCGGCGGCACGGGGCCGCTGCGCATCGCGCGGGGCTCGGCCAGCCCGCTGCTCCGCCCGGCACTCGATCCCGGCCGGGCCGATCTAGACGACCAGCGCACCCCAGGTCCCGAAGAGAATGTCCGGCTAATCGGCGAACGGGCGGCACGCGCGATCGTTCGCTTCGCCGCACATGATTCGGATCTGGTCGCCGGCGGCACCTTCACCGACTGGCCCCTGGTCGGGATCGGCGGCATCGCACCGGCCAACATCCGCATCGATCCGGCCGCCGGCCTGTTCGGACTGTCGATCGAGCGCCGCACCGGCTTTCTGGCGGATGCGGCCAATCGGTCGGCGCTGAGCGGCGCGATCGATCGGGGTGCGGCGACGGCCGCGGTGATGGGGGGCTGGGACACGGCCGACCGGCTGTTGCCGGAACAGCTCGATTCGGCCGCGCCGCCGGCCCTTCCGAGTTGGTCGCTACTCACCCTCGACCAGCGGCGCGAGGCGGCGCGAACCCGCGTCGCCGCTTATGCCGATGGCCCGGTGACGCTCGCCGTGGCGGTGCCGACCGGGCCCGGCGGCACCTTGCTCTACGCCGGCATCGCCGCCTCGCTGACCGAGATCGGTATCACGGCCCGCCGGGTCGGGCCGGACGAGGCAGCCGATCTGCGGCTGGTCGATCTGGTCGCGCCCTATGACAGTGCGCGCTGGTATCTGGCTCAGGCGTGCCGGCCATGTAGTCCCGATGCGGAGGCGGCGATCCTCGCCGCACGCGACGCGCCGACGCTGGCCGAGCGGGCGCGGCTGATCGCGGCGGCGGATGTCGCCCTGGCCAATGACGCGGCCTTCATCCCGCTCGCCCGGCCGCTGCGCTGGTCGCTGGTCGCGATGCGGCTGCGCCAGTGGCGGCCGAACAGCCGCGCCTGGCACCCGTTGAACCGGCTGCGCGACGACACCAGATGATCGGGCATGCAAGACCGAGTCCGCAGCATCGATCCCCAGCAGGTCCTGAGCGCCCTTCCCGTCGGGCGTGATCCGGCGTCGGTCCGCAAGCGGATCGAGGCGATGGAGCGCCTGATGGAGGGACTGTTCGTCATCCCGGGCACGCAGCGCCGCGTCGGCCTCGACGTCTTGCTCGACCTCGTGCCCGTGATCGGCACCAGCGTCGCGGCGATCCTCGGGTCGTATCTGGTCTGGGAAGCGCGCAACCTCGGCATGTCGAAGATGCAGATGGCGCGGATGTTCGGCAATGTCGGCGTCGACTGGGCGCTGGGCATGATCCCGTGGATCGGCGCGGTGCCCGATTTCTTCTTCCGCTCGAATACGCGCAACCTGCGGTTGATCCGGCGGCACCTCGACCGGCATTTTCCCGGCACGGTGACGCTGCAAGCCTAGGTCCCGGCCCGACAGGCGCGTGGCGGCGGGCCATCGCCGCCCGCCCGGCATATCCACGTTGAGGCGCAGAGCCATCGCGTCTATTCGCGCACTCTCGCCATCAAGGGCAATTCATGGCCGCGACCTACCTGCCGACGCTCAAACAATTGCAATATCTCGTCGCGCTGCGCGACCATGGCCATTTCGGGCGTGCGGCCGACGCTTGCTATGTGACGCAATCGACGCTGTCGGCGGGGCTGCGCGAGCTGGAGACGCTGATCGGCGTGGTGCTGGTCGAACGGACGCGGCGGGTGGTGCGATTCACGCCGCTCGGCGAACGGATCGCCGACAAGGCCCGCCGCGTGCTGCGCGAGGCCGAGGAGCTGGGCGACATGGCGCGTGCTGCCGGCCGGCCGCTGTCCGGCGAGATGCGGATGAGCGTCATCCCGACCATCGCGCCCTTCATGCTGCCGCGCATCCTGCCGCGGTTGCGCGCCGACTATCCTGACCTGAAGCTGTTCTTGCGCGAGGAGCCGAGCGGCGCGGCGTGCGAGGGGCTGCACAACGGCCGCACCGATTGCGTGCTGCTCGCCCTGCCCTTCGCTTGTGGCGAGGTGGCGTCGCAGACACTGTTCGACGACCGGCTGTTCGTCGCCTATCATCAGGGTGACCTGCCCGACGATCCCGCGTCGATTCCGGCGGCGGCGATCGACGAGGACCGGCTGTTGCTGCTCGAGGACGGGCATTGCCTGAAGGACCACGCCCTCGCCGCCTGCAACCGGCCGGAGTTGCGCGCCGAGGCGACGATGCTCGGCACCTCGCTGCACACGATCGTGCAGATGGTCGACAACGGCTTGGGCATGACGATGTTGCCGGAAATGGCGATCGAGGCCGGCATCCTCGATCACACCAACATCATCGCGCGGCCGCTTGCGGCGGACAATGCGGTGCGGCGGATCGCACTGGTCTGGCGCCGTGCGTCGCCGCGGGAGCGCGATTTCCAGCTGCTGGCGGAGACGCTGGCCAAGGTCCGCTGAGCCTCACCCATCGGCGTGCAACCGCGATGCCGGCTCGAACGTAGCAGCCGGGTGAATGTCGCTCTTCCCCGCCGGGCGTGGCTGGTCGTCCTGCTCGCCGCCCTGCCGGGATGCGTGCCGCCCGCTGCCGCCCCGCCGCCCGCCGTGCCGGCGGCGATCGCCCCGGTTTCGGTCGATGTGACCCGGATCCGGCCGGAGGCGACGATCGGCACGTCGATCGCCCAGGTTCCGGGTCTGACGCAGCTCGCACGCGAGGCGGCGGTCGCGGACGCGACTGCCCTGCTCGACGGTGCCGGCCCCTATACGCTCTTCGCGCCGACCGACTCCGCCTACGCCCGGCTGGCGGAAGACGTGCCGGCCGCGCTGCTCGCGCCGGAGAATCGCGTGACGTTGCAGCTGCTGCTGCGCGACCATCTCGTCGCCGGTGCGGTGAGCGAGGCCGATCTGGTCGCGCGCATCCGGGCCGGAGGGGGCCGGGCGACGCTGACCAGCCTGGCCGGGCAGCCGATCGTCGCGACGCTGGACGGCGATGTCGTGATGCTGACCAGCAGCAGCGGCAGCCGCGCCTATATCGAGACGGCCGACCGTCGCCAGGCGAACGGCGTCATCCATGTCATCAACGGCGTGCTGGTGCCGACACTAACGGAATGATTACGGCGTTCCGCGTGTATTATCCTTACAAAACAGCTCGTTGAAGCGTTGCGTTTGTGCGACGAACAGGGTCAGATGCCTCCACAAGCGTATACCAAAGTCTTTACATTGCAGTGCAGCATATGACAGCTTCATGACGTTCGCCGACGTTGGAGATGTCCCATGACCCGCCACTCCCAGCTTGCCACCGCCCTTACGCTGACCGCCCTGCTCTGCGCCGGTACGGCCGCAGACGCCAAGAAGAAGGAGAAGCCGCCGCAGCTGTCGGTCGGGCGGGTCGCCTTGCCGCCGGAAGCGCCGACCGCGACGATCGCCCAGGCGCTGCCGACGCTCGACCATCATGCCACGCTGGCGCGGCTGGTGTCCGCCTCCGCGGTCGCTCCGACGCTGGCCGGAGCCGGCCCGTTCACCGTCTTCGCACCGAGCGACGACGCCTTCGCCCGACTGGCCCCCGGCACCGTCGACACGCTGATGAAGCCTGAGAATGCGGCAAGCCTCGCCACCATCCTGAAGACCCATGTCGTGCAGGGCGCCTATACGGCCGAACAGATCAAGGCGCTGGTCGCGGCGGGCAACGGTTCGGCGTCGCTGCCGACGCTGTCGGGACAGCCGCTGACCGCGACGATCGACAACGGCAATTTGGTGCTCACCGACCCGAGCGGCAACAAGAGCTATGTCAGCCAGCCGGACGTCAAGGAGGCCAATGGCATCGTTCACGTCACCAACGGGGTGAGCGTACCCAAGCTGAGCTGACCGATCGACGCGCCGCGTCGACTTTATGCCCCGTCGCGCCAGCGCGCGGCGGCGGCATCGTCGGTATCGCGGGCCTCGACCCAGCGGCTTTCGCCGTCGCGCGTCTCGCGCTTCCAGAACGGCGCGTCGGTCTTCAGCCGGTCGATCAGGAAGGTGCAGGCCTCCAGCGCGGCGGCGCGGTGCGGCGCGGCGGTCGCGACGAAGACGATCCGCTCGCCCGGCGCCATCGGTCCGACGCGATGGACGATCGTCGCCGCGCCCAGCGACCAGCGCGCCGTCGCCGCCTCGGCCAGCCGGGTCAGCGCCGCTTCGGTCGCGCCGGGGTAATGTTCCAGTTCCAGCGTACCGACGCCGTCGTCGGCGCGCACCAGCCCGGTGAAGGTCGCGATCGCGCCGGCGCCGGGTGCCGCCTCGACCCGCGCCAGTTCGGCGTCGATCGCGATCGGCGCGGGATGGACGACGACCCGGATCATCCGCCAGTCACCGGCGGGAACAGCGCCACCTCGCGCGCGCCGGCGATCGGCGCGTCCATCGCCACGAACGCCTGGTCGACCGCGGCGCGCAGCCGGGCGCGGTCGGCGAGCGCCGTGCCGCTGTCGGCATCGCGGGCGGCGAGCCAGTCGACCAGTTGCGCCACCGTCGCGACCGTCGACGGCGGGGTCACCGTCTCGGCAGCACGGCCCATCCGTTCGCGCACCCAGGCGAAATAGAGCATTTCGATCGCCATGCCGGTCAGTCCATGTGCTTCAGGCCGACGCGCAGATAATCCCAGCCCGTCACCAGCGTCAGCACCGCAGCGCCCCACAGGCTGCCCAGACCGACGATCTTGACCCAGGGCTGTCCCGGCAGCGCGCCGGCGAGGATCAGCGCGCCGAGCGCGACGAGTTGCAGCGTCGTCTTCCACTTGGCCAGTTTCGACACCGGCAGCGACACCTGCAGCCCGGCGAGGAATTCGCGCAGGCCCGACACCGCGATCTCGCGCAGCAGGATCACCAGCGCGGCGATCAGATGGACGCCGGTGATCAGCGCGGCGTCGTCGTGACGCGTGCCGACCAGCATCAGGATCACCGCGGCGACCATGATCTTGTCGGCGATCGGGTCGAGGAACACGCCCAGCCGCGACACGGCACCCTGTGCGCGGGCCAGATAGCCGTCGAAATAATCGGTGATGCCCATCAGGCAATACAGGCCGAAGGCGATGCCGAAGCCCGCCTCCCAGCGCGGCCACCACAGCAGCGCGACTAGCAGCGGCACCGCGACGATCCGCGACAGCGTCAGGAGGTTGGGCAACGTCAGCATGATCCCTCCCTACGCTGCCGCGCGCGCCAGCGTAAGGCAGAGCGTGGCAGAAAGTCGTGCCGTCGCGACACCCCGCCGCCACCGGCCGGCTGGGGCCGCGACGCAGGCCGGTTGGCGTGCCGGTGCGGCTCGGCTATGCCGGTGCGCTACACATCGAGCGAAAGCCACGTTTCGTCATGCTGAATGCCTTGGGGTTGCTGAAGCAACGCCGCTTCCTGCCCTTGTTCACGACGCAGTTCCTCGGCGCGTTCAACGACAATCTGTTCAAGACGTCGATGGTGCTGTTCGCCACCTATGCGATCTTCAACGACCCGAAGATGGAGGCGAATTTCAACGCGCTGGCGACCGGGCTGGCGATCCTGCCGTTCTTCCTGCTGTCCGCTCTGGCCGGCCAGCTCGCCGACAGTCACGACAAGGCGCGGATCATCCGCATCGTCAAGACGGCGGAAATCCTGATCATGCTGCTCGGCGCGTCGGGGCTGATGGTGGCACGCGCCGGCCTGCCGGGGGTCGGCATCGGTCTGATGTTGGGTGCGGTGCTGTGCCTGGGCGTCCATTCGACCTTCTTCGGCCCGATCAAATATGCGATCCTGCCGCAGCATCTGCCGCCGCACGACGTGCTGGGCGGCACCGGCCTGGTCGAGGCGGGCACCTATCTCGCCATCCTGCTTGGCACGGTGACCGCGGGCTGGATCCCGATCGAGGGTGCGGCGATCACCGTGCTCGCCGTCGCCGCGCTGGGCTGGCTGGTCGCGCGGCAGATCCCGCCGGCGCCGCGCGAGGGACCGCGGCTGGTGCTCAACTACAATCCCTTCACCTCGTCCTGGCGACTGATCAGGGCGACGCTGCACATCCCGCGGCTGTTTCTGGCGATCTGCGCGATCAGCTTCTTCTGGACCATCGGCGCGGTGCTGATCGTCGTCTTTCCGCCGCTGGTGAAGAACGTGCTGACCGCGGACGAGCGCGTCGCCAGCGGTGCCATCGCGGTCTTCTCGGTCGGCGTCGCGATCGGTTCGGTGATCATCAACACGATGCTGCGCGGCCGGATCAGCGCGCGCTATTCGCCCGTGTCGGTGATCGCGATGGGCGGCTTCGTCGTACTCTTCTCGGTCCTGTGCCGGGAATGGCCGGCGGCGCCGGTCGGCACGCTCTATTCCTGGGGCGAATTCATCGCCCAGCCCCGCGCGATCGCGATCATGCTGAGCCTGCTGGCGATCGCCACGACGGGCGGGATGTTCGTGGTGCCGCTCTACGCCTTCCTGACCACGACGGTGGAAAAGGACCAGACCGCGCGTACCGTGGCAGCGAACAATGTCGTCAATTCCGGCGCGATGACGATCGGATCGGTGGCCGTCCTGATCATCACCGCATTCGGCGTCGGGCCGACCGACATGCTGCTGCTGGTGGCAGCGATGTGCCTGGTTTCCGCCTGGATCGCGCAGCGGCTGCACCGCGCCTGCGACTGAGCGCAGGCGGCTTCGCCCTCCGTCAGATCAACAGCGTGTAGAAACAGATGAAGAAGGCGGCGAAGCTGAGCATGAACAGCTTCCAGTCCTGATCGTCGTTGCGTGCGGCGCGCGCCATCGGGGGCGGCGGCAGCATCTGGCGGAAAGGATGGCGGGCCGCTTCGTTGGTGATGACTAGACGTCGTTTCATAGCGAGGTGTTAACGCCCTGTTTACGATTTCGACCAGCGACAAAGGTGGTTAAGTTCGGACCGTCCCGGCCCGGTACAGATTCCCCTTTTCTTATAGGACGTGAAAGGCGACCGGCATGAGCGTGGCATTCCGCCGCGAAAGCGATGACGAGCATCTCGAACCGAAGTTCGAGATCCCCCTGCCCGCGGGTCCCAATCGGGTGACGCGTGCCGGGCTGGCGGTGATCGCCGAGCGGATCGCCGGGATCGAACAGGCCCTGGCGACCGCGCCGGAGGCCGAGGCGGAGACGCTGCGCCGCGACCTGCGCTATTGGCAGACGCGGCGGGCGACTGCGGAATGGACGCCGGCGCCCGGCGACGGGACGATCGGGTTCGGCACGCTGGTGACGGCGATGGTGGCGGGGCGGGAACGCCGAATCGCGATCGTCGGCGATGACGAGGCGGATCCCAAGCTGGACCGTATCGCCTTCGGCGCGCCGCTCGCTCGGGCGCTGATCGGGGCGGAAGCAGGCGACGAATTGCCGTTCAACGGTCGCGACGGCGCGATTCGGGTACTGGCGGTGGCGGCGATCGATCCGCCCGCGGCCTGAGGATTATCCGGGCTGCGACGGCTGAAAGCCACCGCAGCCCGGGTCCGGGCGCCGGGGAGCACCCGATAGGCCGGTGATGCTTGATTGGGAGAGAACAGCACCGACACCGCCGTCCTAGCCGCCCGGTGTGTCTGGGGTATGTCCGGCAGCCACGGCGGCGGACATGCGCCTGCAAATCGGGTCGGCCATGATGCGCCATGGCAACGCTCTCCCCCTCCGCTCGCGTGCCGCGCTGCACGGCGAGCCGCCACCGGCCCGGCAGCGTGATCCGCGAGACGGGCGACGTCGCCCGCGCGCGCTGCCGCTGCTGCGGCCTGATGCTGATGCGACTGGCGATCAGCCGGCGCTGGATCATCGCCGACGAACTGGGGACGACGGCGCCACCCGGCCCGTCGCGTCACTAGCTGCAGCCCGGCAGGCCCGCCGCGAGGCGGATCGGCGGTCGCGTCGTTCAGATCGGCAGCCAGACCGTCGCGATGACGCCGCCATCGGGATGGTTGGCGATGTCCGCATCGCCGCCATGCGCCCGTGCGACGCCACGCACGCTCGCCAGTCCGAGACCGATGCCGCCGGTGTCGCGGTTGCGCGACCGCTCGCCGCGGAAGAAGGGTTCGAACACCCGATCGAGATCGTCGGGGTCGATTCCCGGGCCGTGATCCCGCACGGCGATCTGCGCATGGTCGCCGTCACGGCTCAGCGTCAGCGCCGCATCGCCCGCATATTTGAGCGCATTGCCGACCAGATTGCCGATGATCGTCTTGATCCCGGTCGCATCGCCGGTCAGCACCAGCGGCGCGCCATCGGCCAGCGTCACCGCCGCGCCGCGATCGGCGAGATCGTCGACGATGCTCTCGGTCAGCGAACGCAGGTCGAGCGGGCGCCGCTCGACCGATTGGGTCGAATCGCGGAAGAAGGCGAGGCCGGCGGCGATCATCGCGTGCATGTCGTGGATATCCGCCTCGCTGGCGGCGCGGATCGGCTCGGGCGCCTGCTCCAGCCGCAGGGCGAGTCGCATCAGCGGGGTGCGCAGGTCGTGCGCGATCGCCGCGATCACGGTGGTGCGATCCTCGACATAGCGGTTGAGTCGCGTCTGCATGCGGTTGAACGCCACCGCGGCATCGGCGACCTCGGTCGGCCCGTCGACCGGCACCGGCGCGGCGCGTGGATCCCGGCCCAGCCGCTCGGCGGCGGCGGTGAAGATGCGGAGCGGCCGGGTCGACCGGCTGGCGAGGAACCAGGCGAAGGGGGCGACCGCGACCAGCGCCGCGAGCAGCCACAGCAGCGCCCGCCAGCGCCACCCTTCCAGCCCGGTCCGCGTCGCCCGCGCCACCACCCAATCGCCGCCGGATCGCTGTACCCCGACGGTGAAGCCGCCGAACAGGATCTGGCTGCGGGCGTCCGGCGGCGGCCGGTGATGCGGTCCGAAAACGACCGGCGGGAACGGCCGGAACGCCGTCGCCGGACCGCCGAAATGGATGCGCACCCGATCCGGTGCGATGCGCAGGTGATCGGCAATCGCCTGTTCGAGCCGGTCGGTGCGCCAGTCATTGTCGTCCGGGACGTCGGCCACGCGCGCCAGCTTGATCTCGCCGGTCGCGTCATGCCCCGTGCGGAGCGCGCTGGCGACCTGCGCCACCGAGAAGATCCGCGGGGTCGGCGGGCTGACGAAGACGAGCAGCGCGACGTTGACCAGTTGCACGCTGGCGACGCTCGCCAGCATCACCAGGAAGATTCGCCAGAACAGCGACAGACCCAGCCGGCGGCCGGGAACGATGCCGGGAATCTCCTCTGCCTGCCCCGATCCCTCGGTCACAGCCGGGTCACGGCGGGGACGAACAGATAGCCTTCGTTGCGGATCGTGCGGATCATCTCGTCGCCGCCGCTGCGCAGCTTGCGGCGGACGCGGCTGATCTGGACGTCGATCGCCCGATCGAAGGCGTCGCTGTTGGGACCACGCGCCGCCTCCAGCAGCATCTCGCGCGACAGCACGCGCCGCGGCCGCTCGACGAAGGCGCGCAGCAGCGCGAATTCGCCGTCGGTCAGCCCGACCAGCACGCCGGCCGGATCGAAGATCTCATGCGCGACCAGATCCATCGTCCAGCCGTCGAAGCCGAGCCGCAGCCGCTCGCCTGCCTGCATCTGCCGCCGCGCCCGCAGTGCCGCGCGCACCGTCGCCAACACCTCGCGCGCGCTGCACGGCTTGGGCAGATAATGGCTCGCGCCGAGTTCCAGCCCGACGATCCGGTCGCGTTCCTCGCCCAGCGCGCTGAGGAAGATGACCGCCGGCCCGTCGTCCCGGGCGATGCGGCGACAGGCGGAGATGCCGTCCTCGCCGGGCATCATCACGTCGAGCAGCACCGCATCAATCCGGTCACGCTCCAGCACCGCGTCCATTTCGCGCGTATTCGCCGCCGCCTGCACGCGATAGCCCCGCGCGCCGAGGCTCTGGGTCAGCAGAGTGCGGATCTCGCGGTCGTCGTCGACGACCAGGATCGAGGCGGGCTGTTCGATGGATTGCTGCATGGTCATGTCCGGCGGTGGGATGACAGGCGAATGTTGCTGCCGAATATCAGATGGCGCAGGCAAGCGACATCCCGCCGGGGTGCGGTGCGGCAGGAGTGCCGCACGTCCCCTCTCGCCTCGCCTGACATTCTGCCGCAATACTGGGGTGATTGACCGTCACATCGGTTCCGGGAAACCCATCATGCGCCGCATCGCCTGCCTTGCCCTGCTCGTCACCACCGCCATGCCCGGCGCGATCGCCGCGGCGCAGACCGCGCCGCCCGCCGCGTCCTCCGCTCCGGCAGCGTCGACACCGCCACAGGCCGAGCCGCCGATCACGGTGACCGCCCGTGCCCAGGCATCGCGCGGCCCCCGCCGCATCTTCATCAGCCCGATGGGTCAGCCGTTCCGCGGCACCGAGGCCGCGCCGGATCCGGAGCGCGCCTGGTTCGACAGCGTCGACACCAACCATGACGGCGCGCTGACGCTGGCCGAGTTCAAGTCGGATGCGGGGCGTTTCTTCACCATCCTCGACCGCAAGCGCGACGGCGAGATCGATCCCGACGACATCGACTATTACGAGAACACGCTGGCGCCGGAGGTCCGCTCCGGCAATGCCGTCGGCAGCGGCATCATCGCGCGCGTGCAGGACGGCGAAGGCGGCGCGAGCACGCAGGGAACGCGCGGCGTGCTCTACGATGCGGGCACGCTCGGCGCGGCGCGGTTCAGCTATTTCGATCTGCCGGAGCCGGTCACCGCCGCGGACCGCAACTTCAACCGCGGCGTCGACCCGATGGAATTCGGGCGCGCGGCCGAACAGCGTTTCGATTCGCTCGACAAGAACCATAACGGCAAGCTGACCTGGGACGAGCTGCCGCACGTAAGGGTCAGGGCCGAGGTGCGCTCATCGGGCAATCGCGATGGCGGCGAACGTCGCGGCCGCGGCGCCGGACGACGGCCGATGGGCGGCGGCATGAACGGTGGAATGAGTGGCGGTATCGACGGCGGCATGGGTGGCCGCAGCGCGTCCGGCGACCCGATGAACTGAAAATCCTCCCCGCTTGCGGGGAGGGGGACCGCCGCAGGCGGTGGAGGGGGATGTCCGCGAGCGGTACGCGGCGTGGCGCCCCCCTCCGTCAGCGATTGCACGCTGCCACCTCCCCGCGAGCGGGGAGGATTCTAGGGTCCCCGGCCCCGTGCCGATCAATCCAGGCGGCGCGCCAGTTCCTTGTTGAGCCCGAGCGCGATCAGCGTGCCGAGCGCGCCCGACAGCAGATAGCCGCCCGCCGCGATCAGGCCGAACTTGCTCGCCAGTACCAGCGCGGCGAGCGGCGCGAAGCCGGCGCCGAACAGCCAGGCGAGGTCCGAGGTCAGCGCCGCGCCGGTATAGCGCGCGCGCTTGGGGAAATTGCTGGTCACCGCACCCGACGATTGGCCGAACGACAGGCCGAGCAGGATGAAGCCGCCGATCATGAACACCAATTCGCCGGCGTCGCCGCCGCGCAGCAGCTGCGGTGCGAAGCCACTGAACGCCGCGATCGCCGCCGCGGTATAGCCGAGCACCGAGCGCCGGCCGATACGATCGGCGAGCATGCCCGAGGCGACGGTGGAGGCGAGGCCGAAGACCGCGCCGATCATCTCGATGCCGAGGAAGCGGGCGATATTCTGGTCGGTGTAAAGGTTGATCCACGACAGCGGGAACACCGTCACCATGTGGAACAGCGCGAAGCTGGCAAGCGGCGCGAAGGCGCCGATGACGATGTTGCGCCACTGCGCCTTGATCGTCGCGCTGACCGGCGACGGGGTCAGCTCGCGGCTCTTAAACAGTTCCGTATATTCCGGCGTCACGACGATGCGCAGGCGGGCGAACAACGCAACCACGTTCAACGCGAACGCCACAAAAAATGGATAGCGCCAGCCCCAGGCGAGGAAGTCGACCGGCTGCATATTGCTGAGGAAGAAGGCAAACAGGCCGCTCGCCACGATCAGGCCGAGCGGCGCGCCGAGCTGCGGCACCATCGCATACCAGCCGCGCTGCTTTTCCGGCGCGTTGAGCGCGAGCAGCGAGGCGAGCCCGTCCCAGGCGCCGCCGAGCGCCAGCCCCTGGCCGATGCGGAACAGCGCGAGCAGGATCGCCGCCCAATTCCCCGCCTCGTTGTAGCCGGGCAGGAAGGCGAGCGACACGGTCGAGGTGCCGAGCAGCAGCAGCGCGATGGTCAGCTTGGTGCCGCGGCCATGGCGGCGGTCGATCTTCATGAAGATCTGCGTCCCGATCGGCCGCACCACCCAGGCGAGCGGGAACAGCGCAAACGACCAGAGCGTGCCGGTCAGCCGGTCGACATAAGGGAAGACGACCTGCGGAAAGACCAGCACCGAGGCGATGGCGTAAACGAAGAAGTCGAAGAATTCGGAGGTGCGGCCGATGATGACGCCGATCGCGATTTCACCCGGACGGACCTGTTGGTCGCCATGGGTGTTGACGGCGCGTGCGTCGCGCTCGAGCGGGGCGGAAGAGGCGGTTGCCACGGCCATGATCTACGTTCCTGACTTCTTGCGGAAGGCCACCGGCCTCCGGGCGACAACGCGCCGGGCGGACGGTCGGTCCCGGCACGATAACGCGCCCCTGTATCGCCCGATCGCGGACCATGGGATAGGACAAAATGTCCTATTTTGCGGTGCAGCAACCAAGCCTAGCTGCGCGTCCATGCGCATTCCCACGCTCTCCCCATCCCGTGCCCGCACCCGGTTGCGCACGCTCGCCGCGGTGTCGCTCGCGCCCGCCCTGCTCGGCGGCTGCGACTGGGTGGTGATGAACCCGGCGGGCGACGTCGCCCGGCAGCAGGCGGACCTGCTCCTCTGGTCGACCTTCCTGATGCTGCTGATCATCGTGCCGGTGATCGCGCTGACCATCCTGTTCGCGTGGAAATATCGCGCCGCGAACAAGGAGGCGGAATATGCGCCCGACTGGGACCATTCGACGGGTCTCGAACTCGTCATCTGGTCGGCGCCGCTGCTGATCGTCATCGCGCTCGGCGCGCTGACCTGGATCAGCACCCATACGCTCGACCCCTATCGCCCCCTGTCGCGCACCGCGCCGGGCAGGCCGCTGGCCGGCAATGACAAGCCGCTGGAGATCCAGGTCGTCTCGCTCGACTGGAAATGGCTGTTCATCTACCCCGAACAGGGCGTCGCGACGATCAACGAGCTGGTCCTGCCGGTCGACCGCCAGGTCCGTTTCCGCCTGACCTCGTCGTCGGTGATGAACACCTTCTACGTCCCCACCCTCGCCGGCATGATCTACACCATGCCGGGCATGGAGACGAAGCTGCACGCCGTGCTCAACAAGCCCGGCCGCTACGAAGGGTTGTCGGCCAATTACTCGGGCGCCGGTTTCTCCGACATGCGCTTCAGCGTCACCGGCACCGATGCCGCCGGCTTCGACCGCTGGGCGGCCGCCGCCAAGGGCGCGCAGGGCAAGCTCGACCTCGCCACCTATCTGCGTGTCGAGCGGCCGAGCGAGCGCGTGCCCGCGATGCGCTTCGCCGCGGTGCCGCCGCAGCTGTTCGACCGGATCGTCGGCCAGTGCGTCAAGCCCGGCCTGCCCTGCATGCAGCACACCATGGCCAAGGACATGCGCGACGGTGGCGGCCATGGCGCCGCGACCAACGACACGCCCGACCAGCGCGGCAGCCAGGCGAAGGGCGCGATCCTGAAGCAACCGCAGGAAAAGGGCGCCGCCCCCAGCCGTGCCGCCCCGCGCGGTGAGGCGCCCGGCGCCGCTCAGCCTGGCTCCGATGCCAATCGCAACATGACCTCGGTCGACCCGCTGCCGGCGCTCATCGCCGGGCGCGCCACCGTCGCCCGTTCGTAGGACCGTATCCATGTCCGATACCCTGATGAAGACCATCTTCGGGCGACTGACGCTCGACGCCATCCCCTATCACGAGCCGATCCTGGTCGGCACGTTCATCGTCGTCGCCATCGGCGGCGCGGCGGTGCTCGGCGCGCTCACCTATTTCAAGGTGTGGGGCTATCTGTGGAAGGAGTGGTTCACCAGCGTCGACCACAAGAAGATCGGCATCATGTACATGGTGCTCGGCATCATCATGCTGCTGCGCGGTTTTGCCGACGCGCTGATGATGCGCGCGCAGCAGGCGATGGCCTTCGGCGCCAATGAAGGCTTCCTGCCCGCGCACCATTACGACCAGGTGTTCACCGCGCACGGCGTCATCATGATCTTCTTCGTGGCGATGCCGTTCGTCACCGGCCTGATGAACTATGTCGTGCCGCTGCAGATCGGCGCGCGCGACGTCAGCTTCCCGTTCCTCAATAACTTCAGCTTCTGGATGACCGTCGCGGGCGCGATGATCGTCATGGCCAGCCTGTTCGTCGGCGAATTCGCGCGCACCGGCTGGCTGGCGATGGCGCCGCTGTCGGGCCTCGACTACAGCCCCGACGTCGGTGTCGATTACTACGTCTGGGGCCTGCAGATCGCGGGCGTCGGCACGTTGCTGTCGGGCGTCAACCTGCTCACCACCATCGTCAAGATGCGGGCGCCGGGCATGACGCTGATGAAGATGCCGATCTTCACCTGGTCGGCGCTCGCCACCAACACGCTGATCGTCGCCGCCTTCCCGATCCTGACCGCGGTGCTCGCGCTGCTCAGCCTGGATCGCTACGTCGGCACGCACTTCTTCACCAACACCATGGGCGGCAACCCCATGATGTACGTCAACATGATCTGGATCTGGGGCCACCCGGAAGTGTACATCCTGATCCTGCCGGCGTTCGGCGTGTTCAGCGAAGTCACCAGCGCCTTCTGCGGCAAGCGCCTGTTCGGCTATACGTCGATGGTCTACGCTTTGCTGGTGATCACCGTGCTCGCCTATCTCGTCTGGCTGCACCATTTCTTCACCATGGGGTCGGGGGCGAGCGTCAATTCGTTCTTCGGCATCACCACGATGATCATCTCGATCCCGACGGGTGCGAAGATCTTCAACTGGCTGTTCACCATGTACAAGGGGCGGATCCGCTTCGAGCTGCCGATGATGTGGACGGTCGCGTTCATGATCACCTTCGTGATCGGCGGCATGACCGGCGTGCTGCTCGCCGTGCCGCCCGCCGACTTCGTGCTGCACAACTCGCTGTTCCTGATCGCGCACTTCCATAACGTGATCATCGGCGGGGTGCTGTTCGGCATGTTCGCCGGGATCAACTTCTGGTTCCCGAAGGCGTTCGGCTACAAGCTCGACAAGTTCTGGGGCACGATCAGCTTCTGGTGCTGGGTGGTCGGCTTCTACGTCGCCTTCATGCCGCTCTACGTGCTCGGCCTGATGGGCGTGACCCGCCGGCTGCGCCACTTCGAGGACCCGTCGTTGCAGATCTGGTTCATCGTCGCCGCCATCGGTGCGCTGATCATCGCGGTCGGCATCGCCGCCTTCCTGATCCAGCTGTTCGTCAGCTATCAGAAGCGGTACGAGCTCGCCGACACCACCGGCGATCCGTGGAACGCGCGCAGCCTGGAATGGGCGACCTCGTCGCCGCCGCCGGCCTATAATTTCGCGTTCACCCCGGTCGTCCACGATCTCGACGCTTGGTACGACATGAAGAGCCGCAACGCTGCGCGGCCGGTGGACGGCTTCCGCCCGATCCACATGCCCAGCAACACCGGCTCCGGCGTGATCCTCGCCGGCCTGTCGATGGTCTTTGGCCTGGCGATGATCTGGTACATCTGGTGGCTCGCCATCCTGTGTTTCGTCGGCATCCTTGCCGTCGCGATCGGCCACACGTTCATCTACGACCGCGACTATTACATCCCCGTCGACGAGGTGACCGCGGCGGAAGACGCGCGCACCCGCGCACTGGCCACCGCGGGAGCCTGAGGGAGTCATGACCAGCCGTAACCCCACGGTCGAAGAAGCGACCATCCCGCCCGGTGCGCAGGCGCCGATCTTCTACGAGACGGACGAGCATCACCACGAGGCCGGCGGCAGCACGATGCTCGGCTTCTGGCTCTACCTGATGAGCGACTGCCTGATCTTCGCCATGCTGTTCGCGGCCTATGGCGTCTACGGCGGCAGCTATGCGGGCGGGCCGCAGCCGCACGAGATCTTCGAACTGCCGCTCGTCGCGCTCAATACGTCGATGCTGCTGCTGTCGTCGATCACCTACGGCTTTGCGATGCTGGCGATGAACGACGGCAAAGTCCGCGCCGTGCAGGGCTGGCTGGCGGTCACCGGCCTGTTCGGCGCGTCGTTCGTCGGCATCGAACTGTACGAATTCGGCAATCTGATCGCCGAGGGCGCGACGCCGCAGCGCAGTGCCTTTCTGTCGTCCTTCTTCACCCTGGTGTCGACGCACGGTCTGCACGTCACCTTCGGCCTGATCTGGCTGGTGACGCTGATGGTGCAGGTCGGCCGCAAGGGCCTGATCCCCGCCAACCAGCGCCGCCTGCAGTGCCTGTCGCTCTTCTGGCACTTCCTCGACGTCATCTGGATCGGCGTCTTCACCTTCGTCTATCTGCTGGGAGTGCTGCGATGAGCGCCGACCATCACGCCGCCGACCATGCGCACGGCCATGGCCACGATCATGGCCACGGCCACCACGGCGACGCGCCGCACGGCTCGCGCCGCGACTATCTGATCGGCTTCTTCCTGTCGGTCGTGCTTACCGCCATCCCGTTCGGGCTGGTGATGAGCGGCGTGATCGCCGATCCGCGCGTCACCGCCGGCCTCTGCATGGCGTTTGCGCTGGTGCAGATCGTCGTCCACATGATCTACTTCCTGCACATGAACGCCAAGTCGGAGAACGGCTGGACGCTGATGGCGCTGATCTTCACCGTCGTCATCGTCGGCATCTGCCTCGCCGGCTCGCTGTGGGTCATGTACCACATGAACCTCAACATGATGCCCGGCCAGGGAGCGATGGACGGTATGTGACGGGGCGGCGGCGATGACGGCATCCCCGCCCCCCCGCCGGCACCGCGCCGCCGTCACGATCGTGGCGGCGGTGGCGGTGCTGCTGCTGATCGCGCTCGGCGTGTGGCAGCTCGAGCGCCGCCAGTGGAAGCTGGCGCTGATCGCCCAGACCGAACGACAGCTGGCCCTGCCCCCGGTCGCCGCGCCCGGCCCCGACCGCTGGCCGACGATCGGCAAGGGCGATGCCTATCGCCCCGTCATCGCCGCCGGCCGCTACCGCCGCGATGCCGACACCTATGTCCAGGCGGTGACCGATCTCGGCGGCGGCTTCTGGGTCGTCACGCCGCTCGCCACCGATGCGGGCTTCACCCTGCTGGTCAACCGCGGCTTCGTGCCGCAGGAGCTGCGCGGCCGCGTCGCGACGCCGGCCGGGCCGCAGCGCGTCGTCGGCCTGCTACGCCTGGCCGAACCGCGCGGTGCCTTCCTGCGCCACAACGATCCGGCGGCCGATCGCTGGTATTCGCGGGATGTCGCGGCGATCGCCGCACGCCGCGGCCTCGGCGTTACCGCCCCCTATTTCGTCGATGCCAGTCAGCCGACCCAGGGCTGGCCGCGCGGCGGCCTGACGGTGGTGCGCTTCCCCAACAACCACCTGCTCTACGCCTTCACCTGGTTCGGCCTCGCCGCACTGATCGCCTTCATGACCTGGCGGGCGCGGCGCTGACGCCTCAGCAATTGGCGACGAATTCGCGCAGCTCCTCGTCGCGGATCTCGAACACGGCAAACAGATCGAGCGCCTGCAAGGCTGGCACCGCCGCCGCGATCGCTTCCGACAACAGCTCCCGCGCGGCAGGGTCAATCTCGGGATCGGACCAGCGCTGCGCATTGCGGACGAAGGCCGCTACCGTGCCCTTGCGCAGCGTCAAACCGTCCACGTCGAGATAATCGTCGCCGTCCGCCAGGACATCCTCCGGCCGGGTCGCTTCACCGCTCATCGTCGCGCCTTTCCGCTCATGCCAGTTCCATCATCACTATAGCGGAGGCGAGCGCCCCGGCGAACATTTGGTCCGCTTCGGCTCTTCGGCGTGACGCCATGCACCGCGGCAGACGATCGAGCCGGCTCGGGTCGGCGAGAAGGCCGCAGATCAGCGCCTCGTCGCCACCCGCGCCGAAGGGACAGGCCCGGCACAGCGGCCTACCAAGGCAGCCCTCGCCCAGCGTCATCACGCTGTCGACCACCGGCGCGAGCATGTCGAAGCCGAGCGGCGCAAGCAGCGCGTGCAGGCGTTGCTGCACCGGCAATCGCGCGTCGCGTGCGGCACGCCAGCAGCGCGCGGCCTGCGCGATGACCGCCGCCGGCACCGTCATGACCGTGTCGCCGGCCACAACCGGCCGACCCTCGCCGCATAGATGTCATACTGGGTGCCGAACCGCGCCCGCATCATCGCCTCCTCGCGCGGCACGCGGAGCGTCCACATCGCCGCAAAGGCGGGGATGGCGAACGCGCCGGCGACGACATTGTGGATCAGCAACGGCTGGATGAGCACCGCCAGCCAGATGGCGACATACATCGGATGCCGCCAGCGCGCGTAGACGCCTTCGGTGACGAGGCGGTGTTCCGCGTGCACCTCCAGTCCCGGGCTCCAGTTGCGCCCCAGGTCGGCGTGGCTGCGCCAGAACAGCCATAGCGTCGGCAACAGCATGATCGCGCCAGCGGCCGTCGCCGCGCCGGGCAGCCGATAATCCGCGAGGGCGAACAGCCCGGTCGCCAGATGGAGCAGCGGCAGGACGATCATCGTCGCGAACATGCCGAGCAGCAGCGTGCGCTCCGTGACGTCGCTATGCGCATGGACCACGGCATTGGCGCGATTGCGGGCCGCGTGCGGCAGGCGGATCGCGGTCATCGCGACGAACAGCACAAGCCAGAGCAGCCCGCCCAAGCCGTTCTCGCGCCAGCGTAGCGTGGCGAGGCCGACGAGCACCGCACAGGTCGCCAGCATGATGACCGTCCCGATCCCGCTCATCATCGGCCGGCGACCGCTGCCCGGCGCATGGTCCCGCTCCGCGTGATCGACCATCGAAAGACCTCCCGTCATCTTCTGCTATTGCGAGTCTATAGCATCTATACAGGTGCGCGGCAATCGCGATGCGTCGTGCCTTCGCCGATCGCAGCGGCTATAGCGGTGCCATGCCCTTCGCCCCGCCCGCCCGCGCCGATGCCGCCGCGCGCAACATGCGCCAGCTGGTGCTGCTGCGCTGGCTCGCGGTCGGCGGTCAGCTTGCCGCGATCGTCATCGTCCACGCGGTGTTCGCGATCCGGCTGCCGTTGCTGCCGATGGTGTCGGTGCTTGGGGGCCTCGTCTTCCTCAATCTCGTCACGCTGCTGCGCCTGCATCGCTGGCCGGTGACGCATGCCGAATTGTTCGGCAGCCTGCTCGTCGACGTCACCGCACTGACCGTGCAGCTCTACCTCAGCGGTGGCGCGACCAATCCGTTCGTCTCGCTCTATCTCTTGCAGGTGGTGATGGGCGCCGTGCTGCTCGACGCCTGGTCGAGCTGGGCACTGGTCGGCGTGACCGGTGCCGCCTTCGCGCTGCTCGCCGTCGAGCACCGGCCGCTGCTGCTGCCCGCGGCGTTGGCGACCAGCCTGTCGCCGGTCTATATCTTCGGCAGCTGGCTCGCCTTCGTGCTCGCCGCGGTGCTGCTGGTGCTGTTCGTCACCCGCATCGCCGCCAATCTGCGCAGCCGAGACGCCCACCTGGCGGAGATGCGCCAGCGCGCGGCGGAGGAAGAACAGATCGTTCGCATGGGCCTCCTCGCCAGCGGCGCCGCGCACGAATTGGGAACGCCGCTGTCGTCCATCTCCGTCCTGCTCGGCGACTGGAAGACGGAGGCCGCGATCCGCGCCGATCCGCGCCTCGCCACCGAGGTCGACGAGATGCAGGCGGAGGTGAAGCGCTGCAAGGCGATCGTCTCCGGCATCCTGTTCGCCGCGGGCGAGGTCACCGGCGAGGCGCCGGCGCGGACGACGCTGCGCCGCTTCCTGACCGCGATCGTCACCACCTGGCCGGGCAAGGTGACATTCGAGGACCGGCTTGGCGCCGACCGGCCGATCGTCGCCGACCGCGCGCTCGGCCAAGCGCTGACCGCCCTGCTCGACAATGCGGCGGAGGCATCGGCGAACTCGATCGCACTCGTCGCGCGCACCGCCGACGACGCGCTGGTGCTGGCGGTACAGGACGACGGCATCGGCTATCCGGACCAGGTGCTCGAAAGCCTGGGCCGCCCCTACAACAGCAGCAAGCCGCGCCAGGGCGCTGGCCTCGGCCTGTTCCTCGCCACCAACGTGCTGCGCACGCTGGGCGGGACGCTGGAGGCGCGCAACTTGCCCGGCGGCGGCGCGGAGACACGGCTGACGCTGCCACTGGCCAGCCTGGCGCTGGAGGAGGACGCATGACCGACATCGAGACGGATACGGCGACGGACCGGCGCCTGCTCGTCGTCGAGGACGATGCCAGCTTCGCCCGCACATTGGCGCGCAGCTTCGAACGGCGCGGCTATCGAGTGGAGATGCTCGCCGGCCCCGACGGACTGGAAGCGGCGGCGCGCGACTTTCGACCCAGCCATGCGGTGGTCGACCTACGCCTGGGCGGCGCGTCCGGGCTCGCCTGCGTCGCCGCACTGCACACGCTCGACCCGGCGATGAAGATCGTCGTGCTGACCGGTTTCGCCAGCATCGCCACCGCGGTTGAGGCGATCAAATTGGGCGCGACCAACTATCTGACCAAGCCCGCCAACACCGATGACATCGAGGCCGCCTTCGCGCGTGAGGACGGCGATGCAGATGTCGACATTTCGGCGCCGCCGACCTCGATCAAGACGCTGGAATGGGAGCATATCCACCAGACGCTGGCGGATGCCGACTTCAACATCTCCGAGGCGGCCCGGCGGCTGGGCATGCACCGGCGGACGCTGGCGCGGAAGCTCGACAAGCGACACATGGGCTGAGCCAGCAACGCCGTCATTCCCGCGCCGGCGGGGATCCAGACACGCGACGTTTGCGCTTCTATCGTGAAGCCCAGCGTTTCTGGATTTCCGCCTGCGCCCGAATGACGGAGCGGCAGTCAGCGCAGCAGCTTCGGCGCTTCCTGCTGCAGCACCTCGCGGATCTTGCCCGAGAACATCGCCAGGAACATCGGTACGTCGACGACCATATGAACATTGTCCGCAGCGACCGTCGCACGGGTCGCCAGCGCCTGCCCCATCGCCTCCACCTTGAAATGCAGCGTGTCGCCATCCCAACGCTGTTCAGTGATCGAACCGCCGGGGATCACCTTGCCGATCTTGCCAATGCCGCCGTCCAGCCGCGCCCTGGCGGCGTCCTTGCCGAGCTGGTGGGGGATGTTGACGTCGATCTGGCTCATGCCGGTTCCTTCTCGTTCTGTTCGGTCGCGAACAGCATCGCATCGTCGGCAAACGCCTTGAACTCGAGCGCGTTGCCCGAAGGATCGGTGAAGAACATCGTCGCCTGTTCACCGACCTGGCCGGGAAAGCGGACGTGCGGCGGGATGCCGAAGCGGACGCCGGCCGCCTCCAGCCGGTCGGCGAGGCCCCGCCAGTCGGCCATGGTCAGCACCACGCCGAAATGGGGTACCGGCACATGATGACCGTCGACCGGATTGGCGACGGCGATCGGCTGTGCCGCCGGATCGAGATGTGCGACGATCTGATGGCCGTAGAGGTCGAAGTCGATCCACTGGTCGCTCGACCGCCCCTCCCGGCAGCCGAGCAGCCCGCCGTAAAAGGTGCGCGCCGCGGCGAGATCGTGAACGGGGAAGGCGAGATGGAAGGGGCGAAGCGTCATAATGGTTGCATAGCCTATTCTCCGCGGCACCGGATAGCCTGCCCGCGCACGACGAACCCCTCCCCGCCCCGACCCGGATTTGCTAGGCGCGCGGGCGATGACCCGCCGCCCCGCCCTTCTCGCTCTGCTGTTCGGCGCGCTTGCCGCCACCGGTTTCGCGCCGCTGCAACTTTGGCCGCTGATGCTGGGCGGGCTTGCCGGCCTCGCCTGGCTGATCCATCGCGCGCCGACGATGCGCCGTGCCGCATGGCTCGGCTGGTGCTGGGGCCTTGGCCATTTCACCGTCAACAACAACTGGTTCCAGCACGCCTTCGACTTTCAGGACAAGATGCCGCCGGTGCTGGGCTATTTCGCCGCGGTCGGCCTTGCGCTCTATCTCGCGATCTTTCCGATGGCGGCGGCGATGGCGACATGGCGGCTGGGTCGTCGGAAGCGACCGGACGCCGCCTTCGCACTGATCTTCGCTGCGGCGTGGATCGCGACCGAATACCTCCGCTCCATTTTGTTCACCGGCTATGCCTGGGACCCGGTCGGCGTCGTCTGGCTGCCGGTGATCGGGGTCGCGCGTCTTTCCGCCTTGATCGGCACCTATGCGCTGTCCGGCGTCACCGCGCTGGCCGCCGCGTCGCTGCTGCTGGTGCCGCAGCGGCGGTGGACCCTGCCGGCTCTCACGTTCTCCGCGCTGGCGGTGGCTGCGATCCTCGCCCCGCTGTCGCGCGCGCCGGATGCCGCGCCGGGTGCGCCGCTGCTCCATGTCGTCCAGCCCAATATCGGCCAGGATGCGCGCGGCGAGGACGATCAGGAGGCGATGCTCGCTGCGCTAACCCGTTGGTCCGGCCGCCCGGGCCCGCGCCCACGCCTGGTGCTGTGGCCGGAGGGCGTGATGCGCGACTATCTGGAAAGCGGCTATCCCGGCTGGATCTATGACGGGCAGAGCCCGCTGTTCAACCGCTGGCGGCTGGCCCGCCTGCTCGGCCCGCGCGACATTCTGCTGACCGGCCATACGCCGCTACGCTTCGACAGGGCCGGCGACGTCGCGGGCGCGTCCAATTCGGTATTCGCCGTCGACTCGCGGGCGCGGATCGTCGGCCGCTACGACAAGGCGCATCTCGTCCCCTATGGCGAATATCTGCCGATGCCCTGGCTGCTCAAGCCGCTCGGCCTCGCCCGGCTGGTCCCCGGCGACTTCGACTTCGACAGCGGCCCCGGCCCGCGTACCCTGACCCTGCCCGGCTTCGGCGCGATCGGTTTCCAGATCTGCTACGAGATCATCTTCTCCGGGAGGGTCGTCGACGAGGCCCATCGACCGCGGCTGATCTTCAATCCGTCGACCGATGCCTGGTTCGGCCGCTGGGGCCCGCCGCAGCATCTGGCGCAGGCGCGGATGCGCGCGATCGAGGAAGGGCTGCCGATCGTCCGCTCGACACCGACCGGCATCTCCGCTGTCATCGCTGCCGACGGCCGCCTGCTGGCCACGGTTCCGCATGAGCGCGCGGGCGCGATCGAGGTCGCGATGCCGCCGCCGCTGCCGCCGACGCCATTCAGCCGCATCGGCAATTGGGCGGCCCTGCTCACGGCGGCGGTGTTCGCCGCGCTCGCGATTGCCATCCGCCGCCCTACGCTATAGTGGTCATATAAAGGCATCTTTATATCGTTATGAGGCAGTGATGCGCAGTTCCTATATCTTCACCTCCGAGTCCGTATCCGAAGGTCATCCCGACAAGGTCGCCGACCAGATCAGTGACGCGATCGTCGACCTGTTCCTCTCCAAGGATCCGGAGGCGCGCATCGCCTGCGAGACGCTGACCACCACCAACAAGGTCGTGCTGGCCGGCGAAATCCGTTGCAAGGGCGTGTTCGAGAACGACCAATGGGCGCCCGGCGCGCTCGACGAGATCGAGGCCGCGGTGCGCGACACGGTGAAGCGCATCGGTTACGAACAGTCGGGCTTCCACTGGCAGACGTTCGACTTCTCGAACAATTTGCACGCCCAGTCGGCGCATATCGCGATGGGTGTCGACGAGAGCGGCAACAAGGACGAAGGCGCCGGCGATCAGGGCATCATGTTCGGCTATGCGACCGACGAGACGCCCGGCCTGATGCCCGCGACGCTCTATTATAGCCACAAGATCCTCGAGAAGATGGCGGCCGACCGCCACTCGGGCGCCGCCCCCTTCCTGGAGCCGGACGCCAAGAGCCAGGTGACGCTGCAGTATGAGAACGGCGTGCCGGTCAAGGCGACCGCGCTGGTCGTCTCGACCCAGCACAATGCTGACCATTCCAACCCCGAGGGTCAAGCGAAGCTGCGCAACTACGTCAAGGGCGTGTTCGCCGAGATCCTACCCGACGGCTGGCTGCCCGAAGACGAGAAGATCTACGTCAATCCGACCGGCCTGTTCGAGATCGGCGGCCCGGACGGCGACGCCGGCCTGACCGGCCGCAAGATCATCGTCGACACCTACGGCGGTGCCGCCCCCCACGGCGGTGGCGCATTCAGCGGCAAGGACCCGACGAAGGTCGACCGCTCGGCCGCCTATGTTGCGCGCTACCTCGCCAAGAACGTCGTCGCCGCCGGCCTCGCCAAGCGCTGCACGATCCAGCTCTCCTATGCGATCGGCATCGCCGAGCCGCTCAGCGTCTATGTCGACACGCACGGCACCGGGACGGTCGACGAGGCGAAGCTGGAGCAGGTGCTGCCGCAGCTCGTCCGCCTGACCCCCAAGGGCATCCGCGAGCATCTCAAGCTCAACGCGCCGATCTATTCCAAGACCGCCGCTTACGGTCACTTCGGCCGTGAGCCGGACGGCCAGCTGTTCACCTGGGAAAAGACCGATCTGGTCGATCAACTCAAGGACGCGGTCGCGGCCTGATACCGGCCGGGCCCCGGCAAAAATCGGGGGCCGGTGAGCGCCATGCAAAAGACCGCCGCGGTGCTACCGCGGCGGTCTTTTCGTTTTCCTAGCCATGTCCGCCTGGAATCGGCCGCCTACCGCCGGTAGGCGTGCCGCATCTCGTCCATCCAGCCGACCTGAACGTTCGACGCGGGCGTACCCGACGCCGCCGCCGAGCGCGGCCTGCGCGCCGCTTCCAGATCGATCGGCTGGGCGAAATTCAGGCCGGCCAGCCGATCGGTGACCCACATCACCATCGCGGGCAGCCCTTCGAGCAGCCCCATGTCGACGATGATCGGCATGTCGGCCTTCAATTCGCCGTGATGCTCGACACAGGCCCCGGTCAGCGACAGATTGCGGACACGTTGCAGCATCGGGCGCGGCAGCCCTGGAACATGCAGATAGGCGCGTACGATGACGCTGCTGCGCTTCTGCCGGGGGGATTCTAGCGACTGATCCATCACAACCTCGTTGCCGCCGCTATGCCGGCTGCGTAGTTACCGAACTATGAATTTTGCCAGCTAATCCGGAGGTTTCGCTCGCATGCTCGGCCGCGCCGTGCGGCTTGTGCAGCGCCGCGACGGCCGCCGCCGTCGCCCGCTCGATCATCGCCGCGGTGATCCACGACGGCAAGCCGTGCCGCGTGTCGGGACCGCCCAGCCGGCGCGCCGCCACTGCTCCCACCGCGACCACGATCTGGCTCGCCAGCATACGCGTGCCACCGCGCGTCAGCCTTGGATTCCGCAGCGCCAGCCCCGCCGCCACGGCGCCGGCGGCAGCGACCAGCATCAGCGG
This sequence comes from Sphingomonas sp. MA1305, assembly GCF_016107325.1. Taxonomy (GTDB): domain Bacteria; phylum Pseudomonadota; class Alphaproteobacteria; order Sphingomonadales; family Sphingomonadaceae; genus Sphingomonas. The sequence continues at coordinate 243,232 of NZ_RCVT01000004.1, read as the reverse complement.
CTCGCGCGCGGCCTCGTGCCAGACGGCGGCGATCGGATGGGCTTCGGCCTTGGGGGGATGGCTCACGATGGTGTCTCCGTCATTTCGCCGCGCACCTGCGCATGCGCCAGCAACGCGAAGATCCCCGCGCCGCCGATCAGATTGCCCAGCACCGCCGGCGCGATCAACCCGCCCAGCGTCTGCGCAAGATCGATCCGCCCGGCGAACATCAGGGTGAAGGCCTCCGCCGAGCCGACCACCGAATGGCTGAAGCCGGCGATGGTCAGCGCATAGGTGAAGGCGAGGATCACCCAGAAGCTCTGCTCGCGCGCATTGGGCAGCACCCAGGCGACGATCGCAATCAAGAAGCCGGCGGGAATGGCGTTGACGATCGTCCGGCCGGCCGACAATTCGGTGATCTTGTCCGACACGGCCAGCGCCGCCTCACGCAGCGCGGCATCGCCGATGATGCCATGCGCGATCGCATAACCGGCGATCGCGGTGCCGATCAGATTGGCGAACAGCACGATCCCCCACAGCCGCAGCGTCGCCATCGCCGCCCGCCCCGATGGCCGGGTGACCAGCGGCAGCATCGCGGTGATGGTGCTTTCGGTGAACAGCTGCATGCGGCCCAAGATGACGATCAGAAAGCCGATCGGATAGCCGAGCGCGGCAACTAGCTCCCGCCATGGCGTATCGGGCAAGGCGCGATGCAGCGCCGCCTCCGTCAGCAGCGAGGTGCTGATCGCGATCCCCGCCGCCAGTCCCGACCAGAACAGCGAACGGGCGGGCCGCCGCATCTCGTCCTCGCCCGCCTCGCGCACGGTGCGGTGCAGTTCGCGTGCGTCGGCCGCTTTCAGATCGTCATCGTGGTCAGCGCGGTCGGCGGGAGGGGAATCGGCCATAAGCGGCCAACGGGCGGCGCCACGCTTTGCTCCGCCGGGCGCGGTGCTTTGCGCCGCGACGCGAAGCGGCTAAGGCCCCGCTCCCATGAACGATCCCGTCACCATCCGCCGTCTCTACGGCCGCCGCCAGGGCCACAAGCTCCGCCAGGGCCAGGCCGCGCTCGTCGAGGAGCTGTTGCCGCGCGTCAGCGTTCCCGAAGACGGCGCGCTCGACGCCGCGACGCTGTTCGGCGACGACCGTCCGCTGGAGGTGGAGATCGGCTTCGGCGCGGGCGAGCATCTCGCCGGCCAGGCGGAGGCGCGGCCCGGCACCGGCTTCATCGGCTGCGAACCCTTCCTCAACGGCGTCGTCGGCGCGCTCGGCCACATCCGCGACCGCGACCTCGGCAACGTCCGCCTCCACATGGGCGACGCGCTCGAGGTGCTGGAACGGCTGCCCGACGCCAGCCTGGGCCGCGTCTATCTGCTCCACCCCGATCCCTGGCCCAAGGCGCGCCACGCCAAGCGGCGGATGGTCAACCACGGCCCGCTCGACGTCATCGCCGCCAAGCTGAAGCCCGGCGCGGAATTCCGCCTCGGCACGGACGACCCGACCTATTGCCGCTGGTCGATGATGGTGATGAACCAGCGCAGCGACTTCGTCTGGACCGCCGAGGGGCCGCAGGACTTCCTCAGCCGCCCCGCCGACTGGCCGGAAACCCGCTACGAGCGCAAGGCGCGCCGCCAGGGGCACGAGGTCTGGTATTTCCGGTATATCCGGCAATAGCGCGCAGGGGTGTGCCAGGTTTGGACATAGGACCGGTACTGGCCCATCGCCCTGCTTCGAAGGACGACGGACCAATCCCCTCAGCATAATGCGCTACCCGACTCTATTTGCATGCTTACAGCGATAGAAAGCGCTTGGGCTCGGGTTCGCCTCGGCAGTCAAACGCGTTCGACTCGGAACTTGAACAGATGACGCTCCCCGTTGACCTCAACGGCCAACGCAACCAACTCACCGATCTTCGCATTTTTGAGTTTCGAGCAGATGATGCGCCCGCCATAGCCACTATCGGGATCTAGTGTCGTCGTTTGGATATACTCATCATTCAACATTTCGAGCGTCTTGTTGAGCCCGACTTGACTCAACGCGATGGCGCCCCCGCCAGCGGCCACCGCCGCGACTTGGCCATCGCTCAATCCAGGTCGTTCGATCACCGTTCGATAGATTCGCCCACTCGGCGCATACGTCGTCACGGTTGTGTTGTTGTTCTGTGCGGCAGCCGCCGCGCCTGCTAACATGGCGTAGCCAATCTGAGACCACATCGCCCGCTTCTTAGCCTTCGACTCTACCTGGGCCTTGGTGAAAACAGGAAGCCGGTTGGCACCATAGCTGAACGCGATATTCTCCACGCCCACGTTCATCGCTTGCCTGGATTTGTTGTACACGGCTACCTTGAATGTCAGGCTGCCGTGATCGAGACCGGGTAGCGGCACGATGCGGACTGCCGCCTGCTGATCCGGAAGATCCTCCTCAATTTCAGGAACACCCTGATTGAAGCGGACGATTTGTGCTGGCCCTGCGACCGGCTTGATTTCCAGCTTGGCGTAAGCCGGTGTGGCAACGACGAGCGCAATGCCCATCGACATCATTACCTTTTTCATCAGACCCCCTACAGCGCATTCCCATTGCGCTGACGGGAAGTATCAATCACGGATTGGCAGTAATCAAGCAAGTTGATCCTAAATATCAATATCCATTTTGGCTCTACATTAGCCACTATGGACAGAATACCAATTCTAAAAAGCGGCCAGCTAGCAAGTCGCTATGTACCGGTGGACACCGTCCATAAGGACCGGAAAGGAACTAATCCGCTATGGCTGTTTATGAGTGAGTGCCGATACAACGGCAAACCCGCATTCTGAAGCCGGACCTTTCCCAACGATGGGGTACTCGGCAACGCGTCGCGAGACCTTCAGAGCGGCGCTCACCAACTGCTTACAAACAGCGTCAAAGGTGAAGTTGAGCTGGTATTCGAAGCTGAAGCCTCGTCACTTCGGACGGTGGGCGCCCGGTCTCGCAAACGCCTTCGTCGGCCTCGCGCTGCCCGTGCCAACTTACGCGGCGCGCCGTTTGCATATTGCCGGACGCCCAAGGCGCGCCGCCTCACTCCTCCAGCTTGGCCCCGTCGAGCGTCCGGTCGCTACGCGCGCGTTCCATGGCGTCCGCCTGCTTCTCCGCCTTGGTGCGGCCGAACTTGGCGCGGTTGGCCTCCGCAGTCTGGCGGGCGGCGGCGCGGTCGCGGGCCTTGCGCGCGCGGTTCAGGTTGACGATCTCAGCCATCGCCACAGCCTAACCTGCCGCGAGCGTCCGCGCCATCGCGCAGACCCGCTGCCACCGCGCCAGTTCATCGCGGGCGTCGGCGAGCGCGCGGTGCGCCGGCGTGCCGCGTTCCGCCACCCCGGCCCGCGCCCGCGCCTCCTCGACCAGCGGCGCGACGCGGTCCGCCGGCACCGCCTCGCGCAGGATCGCGGCCGCCGCCTCCCGTTGCGCCTCGTCCGTGTCGCGCAGGCGCAGACTGTGCCGCGGCCGTTTCGCCGCGCGCAGCAGCACGCTCAGCCATTTTCCGTCCCACGACGGCGCGCTGGCGAACAAATCGTGGCCACCTAGCGTGTCGATCATCCGCGCCGCGACGACATCGTGTGGCGTGCCGTCGCGGACCAGGGCCTCGCGGGGGATATGGTGGATCGCCTCGGCTTCGGCATCCCAATCCGTCCACCCCTCCGCGGGCCGGATCAGATGGGCTTCGCCGCGGCCGTCCTCGAACACCCAGGCGACCTCGATCGGATAGCTGGTCTTGGCGAGCGAGGAGGCTTCGAAGTCGAGGAAGACGCGCATCGCCGAACAACGCATCGGCGCGTGTCACGGGTTCAGCGATGCTGCCCCGACCGTTGCCAGAGGCCGCGCAGCAGCCGCCCGGCCAGCGCCGGCAGGCGCGGCGGCAGCAGCAGCCAATCGCGGATCGCCGGGCCGCGGTCGGCGCCGATCACCTGTTTGTAGCCGCTGTCGCCGGCACCCCAATCGACGCGCGTCACGCCCCGCCCGATCGCCTCGACCAGATTGCGGTAATAGAGCAGCTTGCCCGGCGAATGTTTGGCGAAGGCCGGATCGTAGCTGTTGGCGATCGCATATTTCAGGTCGCCGGCATCCAGATCAAAGGAAAAGGCCGCCGGCCGCCCGTCGATCGTCAGCAACGCGGCGCGCAACATGTCGGCGAGCACCGGGTCGGCCGCCGCCGCGCGCCAGAAGGCGCCATGGCCGGTGGTGGTGAATTTGGCGTCGCTGCCGTCGGTGCGGGTCGCGATCCAACTCGCCTCCTCCACCGCCGCCAGCCGGTCGAAGGCCGCGGGCCAATCGGCGCCGTGCAGGAAATGCCAGGCGGGCACGCCGTGTTCGGCGAGGTGCTTCTCGTGGAAGCGGTTCTTGCGCAGCGTCGAATTGCGCGGCCAGGTGCCTTCGGCCTGCACAGCGGCCATGTCGAGCAGCCAGCTGTCCGCGACGAAGCGGTCGATCGTCGTCCACCCGCGCATGCGCGCCGCGGCGATCAGCGGCATCGCCGTCGCATCGTCGTCATAGACCGGCCCGATCCGCAGGCCGTTGATCGTGCCGGCGAGCGCGTCGAGCGCCGCCCCCAACGCCCCCTCGCCCGCGCCCAGCGCGATCGGGAAGCTGCGGAACGGCCAGTAACAGCCAGGCACCGCGGCGAGCCGCAGCATCGCCGGTCCCAGTCCGACGAACGGCAGCGCGAGGACCGGCGCGCCATCCTCCTCGACCACCAAGGTGCGCGCGGCGCCGCCATAAGCCGCCAACGCCGCGGCGTACCAGCCGTAGCGCAGGAAGGCGTGGCTGGCCGATCCCGCCTCCGCGACCCGGTCGATCGCCACCGACAGGCCGTCGCCGATCTGCGCGCGCGCGGCCGGCGGCAGCTGCTGGAAGTCGGCAAGGCGCATCGGCTTGGTCACGTGCCTCGCTGTAGAAGCAGAGGGTTACCAACCGGTGCAACCCGAAGGGTCACCACTCGGCGCTTTCACCGAACCGTATACCGCCCTAGAATGTCGCCATGCCGACCTTGCCCGCCGTCACGACCATCGCGCAGACGATCCAGCTGTCCCTCGCGCCGGTGTTCATGCTCGCCGCGATCGGCCAGGTGCTCAACGTCCTCGCCGGACGGCTGGCCCGCGTGATCGACCGCGCCCGCGCGCTGGAGGAGGCGCTGGTCCATGCCCCCGAAGACGCGGTGCAGCGGCACAAATGGGAATTGCGGCTGCTCGACGAGCGCATGTCGATCATCAACGGCGCGCTGTTCCTGGCGGTGGCGAGCGCGGTGATGGCGTGCATCGTGATCGCGATGCTATTCGTCGCCAATCTGGCCAAGCTGCATATCGGCACCTGGATCGCTTTGGCATTCATCGTCGCGGTGACGCTGCTGATCCTGTGCCTGATCGCCTTCATGTGGGAAGTGCGCGTGTCGCTGCGCGCGATCCACGTCCGCAAGGAAATTCTGTTGTGAGCGCGCGGCTCGAGCTGCGGCTGCTGCAGGCGGTGGTCGCGATCGCCTGTTGCGTGCCGCTGCTGATCGGTGGCGAGGGCGTGCTGCACGGCCCCGCTTTCCTCGGCCATCCGCCGGTGATCCCGCGCGATCTCGACAGCCATTTCCGCTATGTCTCGGGCATCTTCCTCGGCGTCGGCATCGCCTTTGCGACCTGCATCCCCGATGTCGCCGACAAGGGTCCGCGGTTCCGCTTGCTCGGCGCGCTGATCGTGGCGGGCGGTCTGTCGCGGCTGGTGTCGCTCGCCAGCGTCGGGGCGCCGTCGGTCGGACACCGTTTCGGGCTGGCGATGGAGCTCGGCGTGGTGCCGCTGCTGATGCTGTGGCAGGCGCGGGTGGCGCGGCGGCAGGCCCGATAGCGGCCCGCCGCACTACGCCGCACCGTCAGCGCGTCCCGTCCAGTCCCGGACCGACATCCGCCTGCGGCAGATAGCGCGGCGCCACCCGCGCCTTGGCGCGTTGTTCGTAGGCATAACCAGCGCCGAGCACCCGCGCATCCTCGCCGCGCGTCGCGATGAACGACAGGCCGACCGGCAGTCCCTTCACCAGCCCCATCGGCACGGTCAGATGCGGGTAGCCGGCGATCGCCGGCAGTTCGGACGCCGACGGGCCATTATACTGGTCGCCATAGACCGGATCGCTGAGCCAGGCGCCGGCATAGGTCGGCTCGACCAGCACGGTCGCCCCTGCCGCCTTCAGCATCGTGTCGATGCCGCCCGCCCCGGCGAGGCGCAGCGATTTTGCCCGCGCCGCCTTATAGTCCGGGTCGTCGAGCCCCTTGGTCTTCGCCGCCAACTCGAAGATTTCCTGCTGGAAAAAGGGCATCTCCGTCGCGGCGTGATCCCGGTCGAAGGCGATCAGCTGGTCCAGCGTCCGCGCGGTCACCGCCGCCGGCGTCGTCGCCAGATAGGCGTTGAGGTCCGCCTTTAGCTCGGTCTTCAGCACGGTGAATTCGGCGTCGCCGATGCCGTCGAGCTTGGGCGGCGTGACCTCGACCAGCCGGGCTCCCGCCGCGCGCAGCACGCCAAGTGCGCGGTCGTAGGCGGCGGCGAGGTCCGCCGCCATGCCTTCCGGCCGGATCACGCCGACCGTTGTGCCCGACAGCGCGCTGACCGACAGGCCGGCGGCATAGTCGCGCGTCACCGCACCCTTGGTCACGGCATCCTCCGGATCGGCGGCGACCATCGCGGAGAACAGCGTGGCGACGTCGCGGACGCTGCGCCCCATCGGTCCCGGCGTGTCCTGGCTGTGGCTGATCGGCACGACGCGGGTGCGGCTGACCATGCCGATCGACGGCTTCAGCCCGACGACGCCATTGAGCGACGAGGGGCAGACCACCGACCCATCCGTCTCCGTGCCGACCGCCGCCGCGGCGAAGCTCGCCGCCACCGCCGCGCCCGAGCCGGACGAGGACCCGCAGGCGGTGCGATCGAGCGCATAGGGGTTCTTCACCAGCCCGCCGATCGCGCTCCAGCCACTCATCGCATGGGTGGAGCGGATGTTAGCCCATTCGGACAGATTGGTCTTGCCGAGGATCACCGCACCGGCACGGCGCAGCTCCGCGACGACCGGCGCGTCGCGGCCGGTGACATTGTCCTTCAGCGCCAGGCTGCCGGCGGTGGTCGGCATCCGGTCCGCCGTCTCGATATTGTCCTTGATCAGGATCGGCACGCCATGCAGCGGCCCGCGCACCCGCCCCGCCTTGCGCTCCGCGTCCAGCGCCTTGGCCTGGGCGAGCGCGTCGGGGTTGAGCGTGATGACGCTGCGCAGCGTCGGCCCCTTGCGGTCCATCGCCGCGATCCGCGCGATATAGGCGCGGGTCAGCGCGACGCTCGACGTCTGTCCCTGTCGCATCAGCGCCTGCAACTGGTCGATCGACGCTTCCTCGACCTTGACGTCGGCGGCCGCGGCGACCGTCGGCACGGCCAGGCCGGCAAGCGAAAGGGCCAATAAAATCCGGCGCATGGAATCCCCTCTTGAAACAGATTGCGATGCTATCGCCGGAAATGGCCGACGCAAGCGGGCTTGCGGCATGAACCATGACCCTTCACCTGCGTTACCCGGCGTCCCTTCTTCCGGATTTCCGCGTGGCCACAGCGCTCAAGATCATCGGTGCCGTCCTCGTCCTGCTGATCGTCACGATTGGGCTGGCGGTGACGATCGTGCCGCGGTTCCTCGACCGCATCTATTATCGCGGGCCGGCCAGCGACCATTTTGACGGCGAACGCTTCCGCAATCCCGACGGCGACGCCGACACGATGCGCCTGCCCGCGGGCGGCGGCCGCGCCGGCTTCTTCTGGCGCCAGCTGACCGGCAGCGACGGCCGCCCCGCCTGGCCGAAAAGCGTCGCCGTCACCCAGGCGCGGCCGCCGGCACGGGTCGATGGCGACCGCATGCTGGTCACCTGGGTCGGTCATGCCACGGTGCTGATCCAGACCGGCGGGCTCAACATCCTCACCGATCCGGTGTGGAGCGACCGTGCCGGGCCGCTCGGCTTCGGCCCGAAGCGCGTCACCGCGCCCGGCATCCGCTTCGAGGATCTGCCGCGGATCGACCTCGTACTGGTCAGCCACAACCATTACGACCATCTCGACCAAGCGACGCTGCAGCGGCTGTGGCAGCGCGACCGGCCGCAGATCGTCACCAGCCTCGGCAACGACAGCGTCATCGGCCAGGTCGGTGCGAGGGCGACCGCGCTCGATTGGGGCCAGGCGGCGACGCTGACCGCCAGCGGCCTGACCGTCACGCCGGTCGCGCCGCGCTGCGGCGAGAGCCCCTGGTGCCGCGGCGACCGGGCGCAGATCATCGTCACCCGCAACCACCATTGGGGCAGCCGCTGGTTCACCGATCGCAACCGAGCCTTGTGGTCAAGCTTCGTGATCCGCCTGCCGGGCGAAGGCGGCAACATCTTCTTTGCCGGCGACACCGGCTTCGGCGACGGCCACTGGCCGCGCGAGGCCGCGGGCTACGGTCCGATCCGCTTCGCCATGATCCCGATCGGCGCCTTCCGCTTCGTGCCCGGCCAGATGTCGTCGGGCAGCCATATCGGTCCGGCGGAGGCGGCGCTGATCCACCAGCGGTTGGGCGCGGCGCACAGCATGGCGATCCATTGGGGCACCTTCCGCCTGTCCTATGAAGGCTATGACACCCCGCCGGAGATGCTGGCGGAAGCAATGCGCTGCACCGGCGGTACCGGATTCGCCGCGGCCGGCATCGGCGAGTCGTTCGAAGTGCCAAGCTATGCCGCGCCGGCGCCGACCCGGCCGCTGACCCGCGAGGCGATGCTGCGTTGCATGGACCGTCCGGCGGTCAACGCGCTGCGCTAAACCACCCTTCTCGTCATCCCCGCGCAGGCGGGGATCCAGACGCGTGGGCCTTCGCGAGGGTCAAAAGCGTCAGCATGTCGGGATTCCCGCCCGTGTGGGAATGGCGAAGCGGGCGTCCCTAACCTCTACCGAAACGTCGCCGCCAGCCCGTGGTACAGCTTCTCCCGGCACACCGCCTGGCTCGCCCAATCGGCGATAAACGCCGCCGCGAACATCGGCAGCAGCAGGCCGCGGCTCGCCGTCGTCTCCGACAGGATGATCACCGCGGTCAGCGGCGCGCGCACCACGCCGGCGAAATAGGCGGTCATGCCCAGGATCACCACCGCGCCCGCCGGGTCGCCGGGAAAGACGAAGCGCAGCAGATTGCCGACGCCGGCACCGACCGCCAGGCTCGGCGCGAAGATGCCGCCCGGCATCCCCGCCACCGCGGTCGCCAGCGTCGCCAGCGCCTTGGCCGGCCCGAACCACAGGGGCGCATCGACGCCGACGATCATCGCCCGCGCCGCGCTATAGCCGGTGCCCCAGGTCAGGCCGACGGTGGCGATGCCGAGCACGGCGACGACCAGCCCGCAGCCCCCGGCGAACAGGATCGGGTTCGCCTTGGCCAGCCCGGTGATCCGATGCCGCCCGTTGGCGAAGCCGAGCATGGTGCGCGAGAACAGGCCACCGAACGCGCCGCCCGCCAGCCCGGCGACGGGCACGACGATTACCGCCGCCTGCAGCGAGATATGCGCGCCGATCGCGCCGAAATAGATATAGTCGCCCATCAGCGCCTGCGCGGTCATGCCCGCGACGACGATCAGCGACAGGACGAGCAGCGTCACCTTCTGCTCATAGGCGGCGGCGAGTTCCTCGATCGCGAACAGCACCCCGGCGAGCGGCGTGTTGAACGCCGCCGCGACTCCCGCCGCGCCGCCCGCGACGATCACCGCCGCGTTCAGCGGTACGCGCAGGAAGCGGTGGGTCACGCCCATCACGGCCGCCGCGATCTGCACCGTCGGCCCCTCGCGGCCGACGCTGGCGCCGCACAGGATCGCGCCGATGGTCAGCGCGACCTTGCCGATCACCGTCGGCACGGAGATGAGCCCGCGCGTCGCTCCCTGTGGATCGTGACGCGCCGCCATCACCTGCGGAATGCCCGATCCGCGCGCCAGCGGCACGAAGCGGCGGGTCAGCCAGACCAGCGCCATGAAGCCCAACGGCGTGGTCAGCAGCGGCAGCCAGTGCCAGCGCCGGGCGAAGGCCGCGAAGGTCAGCCCCATCGCGTCCGACAGTTCGGCGAACAGCACCGCGACGATGCCGATCGCGATCGCGCCGGTCAGGACGGCGATGCGGCGCCGGAAGCGGAGGCTGGTCGGCCCCCGCGAACGCAGCAGCGCACGGAAGCGTCGGAGCGTCCACCCCCGCGGGCGACGCGGCGGTGGGGGCTCGCCGGTCATGCGGTGGGGGTTAGGGTAAAGGGGAGGAAGATAAAAGCTTTCTCTCCCCTCCCACTTACGGGAGGGGAATGGCTTTAGTCGACGAAGGCGCGCTCGATCACATAGGTGCCGGGCTTGGCGTTCGATCCTTCCTCGAACCCGATCCCATCCAGCATCGCCGCCGTCTCGCGGATCATCGCCATCGATCCGCACAGCATGATCCGGTCGTTCTCCGGATCGAGCCTCTTGGGTCCCTGTACCGGATCACCGAACAGGGCGGCGCTTTCGATCAGGTCGCCGATCCGCCCGGTGGTGCGGAACGGCTCGCGCGTCACGGTCGGGATATAGTGGAATTGCGCCGCCGCTTCCTCCGATACCAACGGATCGTCGGCCAGCCGCGCCTGCAACTCGTCATGATAGGCAAGGTCGCTGACCTGCCGCACCGAATGGACCAGGATCACCTGATCGAACATGCCGTAGACGTCGGGATCGCGCGCCAGGCTGAGGAACGGCGCCAGGCCGGTGCCGGTCGAGAAGAAGAACAGCCGCTTGCCGCCGACCAGAGCGTCGGTGACCAAAGTGCCGGTCGGCTTCTTGCCCATATAGACCTCGTCGCCCGGCTGGATCAGCTGGAGCTTGGAGGTCAGCGGCCCGTCCTCGACCTTGATCGACAGGAACTCCAGCTCCTCGGCATAATGCGGGCTGGCGACCGAATAGGCGCGCATGATCGGCTTGGCGTTTTCATCGTCGCCGGGCAGGCCGATCATCACGAACTCGCCGGAGCGGAAGCGGAACGAGGCCGGCCGCTCGACCGCAAAGGAGAACAAGCGGTCGTTCCAGTGACGCACCCACAGCACCTTGACGTTGAGGAACGCCTTGGTCTCGGGAATCAGCACGGGGGCACGGGTATCGGTCATTGCGGGCAAAGCTTCGGATCGTTCGCGAAGCGGTCGCAATATGGGTGCGGGCCGGACGGGTCAACCAAAGCGAAACTTGCAGCCTCCCCAGTGCTCCTGCGCGTGCAAGAGCACATGGATGTTCCCGATCCGTTGCCACCGCCAAACGCCGCCCCCATATCCCGTCGTCTATGGCCATTCAGATCCGCACCAGCCTCGCCGAGCCGGAAACCGGTGAGAGCTTCGTCCCCCACCGTCCCGCGCGTCCCGACAAGGTGGAGGGCGGCAAGCGCTTCGAACTGGTCAGCGAGTATCAGCCGTCGGGCGACCAGCCGACCGCGATCCGTGAACTGACCGAAACCGCGCGCGCCGGCGAGAAGGACCAGGTGCTGCTCGGCGTCACCGGCTCGGGCAAGACCTTCACCATGGCCAAGGTGATCGAGGAACTGCAGCGTCCGGCGCTGATCCTCGCGCCCAACAAGATCCTCGCCGCGCAGCTTTACGGGGAGTTCAAGAGCTTCTTCCCGCACAATGCGGTCGAATATTTCGTCAGCTATTACGATTACTACCAGCCGGAAGCCTACGTCCCGCGCTCCGACACCTATATCGAGAAGGAATCGTCGACCAACGAATCGATCGACCGGATGCGCCATTCGGCGACGCGGTCGCTGCTCGAACGCGACGATGTGATCATCGTCGCCTCGGTGTCGTGCCTCTACGGTATCGGCTCGGTCGAAACCTATTCGGCGATGATCTTCGACCTGAAGAAGGGCCAGACCGCCGACCAGCGCGAGATCGTGCGCAAGCTCGTCGCGCTCCAGTACAAGCGCAACGACGCGGCCTTCGCGCGCGGCAATTTCCGCGTGAAGGGCGACACGCTGGAGGTCTTCCCCTCGCACTATGAGGACACCGCCTGGCGGATCAGCTTCTTCGGTGACGACATCGAGGAGATCGTCGAGTTCGATCCCCTGACCGGCAAGAAGATCGCCAACCTCAACTCGGTCCGTATCTACGCCAACAGCCATTATGTGACGCCTGGCCCGACGCTCAAGCAGGCGACCGAGGCGATCAAGCACGAGCTTGCCGAGCGCCTCAAGGAACTGGTCGCCGAGGGCAAATTGCTCGAGGCGCAGCGGCTCGAGCAGCGCACCAATTTCGACCTCGAGATGATCGCGGCGACGGGCAGTTGCGCGGGGATCGAGAATTACAGCCGCTTCCTGACCGGCCGCCTGCCCGGCGAGCCGCCGCCAACCCTGTTCGAATATCTGCCGGAAAATTCCCTGTTGTTCGTCGACGAGAGCCACCAGACCGTGCCGCAGATCGGCGCGATGGCGCGCGGCGACCATCGCCGCAAGATCACGCTCGCCGAATATGGCTTCCGCCTGCCCTCGTGCATCGACAATCGCCCCTTACGCTTCAACGAATGGGATGCGATGCGCCCGCAGACGGTCAGCGTCTCGGCGACGCCGGGCGGCTGGGAGATGGAGCAGACCGGCGGCGTCTTCGCCGAACAGGTCATCCGCCCGACCGGGCTGATCGACCCGCCGGTCGAGATCAAGCCGGTCGAGGAGCAGGTCCAGGATCTGATTCAGGAGTGCAAGGCGACCACGGCGAAGGGCTATCGCAGCCTCGTCACCACGCTGACCAAGCGCATGTCCGAAGACCTCACCGAATATATGCACGAGGCGGGGATCAAGGTCCGCTACATGCACTCGGACGTCGAGACGCTGGAGCGTATCGAGCTGATCCGCGACCTGCGGCTCGGCGTCTATGACGTGCTGATCGGCATCAACCTGCTGCGCGAGGGCCTGGACATTCCCGAATGCGGGCTGGTCGCGATCCTCGACGCCGACAAGGAAGGCTTTCTGCGCTCCGAGACCTCGCTGATCCAGACGATCGGCCGCGCCGCGCGCAATGTCGACGGCCGCGTCATCCTCTACGCCGACCGCGTCACCGGATCGATGGAGCGGGCGATGAACGAGACAGCGCGTCGTCGTGAGAAGCAGCAGGCGTACAATCTCGAACATGGCATCACGCCGCAGACGATCCGCCGCAACATCGGCGACATCATCGCCCATGTCAGCCAGGGCGATCAGGTCACCGTGCCGATCGACGACGAGCGTCCGCACATGGTCGGCCACAACCTGCGCGCGTACATCGAGGAGCTGGAGAAGAAGATGCGCAAAGCCGCGTCCGACCTCGAGTTCGAGGAGGCCGGCCGCCTGCGCGACGAGATCCGCAGCCTGGAACAGGAGGAACTCGGCCTGCCGGTGGAGCAGCAGAAGGCGCCGATCATGGGCCGCAGCAACGAAGGCAAGCCGGGCACGCGCAAGACTCGCTACGGCAAGCAGCAGAAGATGCGAATGGGGGGACGGCGGTCGCGTTGATCGCCACCTCTCTGCCCGCGCCACCGCAAGATCGTCTAGATTAGCGGCGGAGGCGCCGTGCATGATCCGCAGCTTCGCCGATCCCGAAACCGAACGCATCTGGAACCGCGATCGTAGTCGCAAACTCCCGCCAGACATTCAACAACGGGCGATGCGCCGCCTGACGTTGCTCGACTCCGCGCAAAGCCTTGACGAGGTCGGCAATCTCAAGGGTAATCGGCTGCACGCCTTACGGGACGATCGCGCCGGTCAGCATGCGATTGCCATCAATATGCAGTGGCGCATATGTTTCGTATAGAAGGACGGTGACGCCCATGACGTCGAAATCACGGATTACCACTGATCCGGAATGGCTCGCAAACGAGCATGCCGGTCAGCTGCTGGTCAGCGAATTTCTGGAACCGGAAGAACTCAGCGTCGACCAGCTTGCGCAAGCAATCGAGGCGGACAGCGCACATATCCAGTCGGTCATCGACGGCGTGGAGCCCATCGATGCCGAACTCGACCTCCGTCTCGCCCGTTATTTCGGCCTGTCGGAGGGGTTCTTCCTGCGGCTGCAGGACCGGTACGAGATCGTCGAGGCCAAGCGCGCCTTGAACGACGCGCTCGACCGGATCGTGCCCCGCGCCGCTTAACCCGCGCTCAGATCCTCGGCGCGGACGCCGTAATAGCTGGCGACGCGGTCGGCATAGGCCTGGTCGAACACCGGCGCGTTGTTCGCCCAGCTCGGCCCGCCCTCCAGAATGCGCCGATCGATGGTGATCACGTACAGGTCGCGGACCGGATCGAACTGCAACAGGTCGAACGGCACCGGATAGAAGCTCTTGCCCATGCCGAGGAAGCCGCCGAGGCTCAGCACCGCATGCGTGGAGCGCCCCGAACCCTTGTGCACCATCAGCGCATAGACCGACCCGACGACGTCGCCGTCGCGGCTTTCGACCTTCAGCGTATGGGCGACATTGGCCTGCACAAGCAGCTGGGTCGTGGCGGTCTGGCTGGCGGGGGCTTCGGTCGACATGGCGGCTCCTGGACGCGAGGACGTTGGGGTTGATGCAGGTGAACCGCCCGGCCGCCACGGCGGTTCCCGCGGACGCGGGTTGAGGCGCCCGGCCGCATCGCCCATAAGCCGCCGCCATGTCGACACGCTCCTGGCCCCGCCTGTTTTCCGTTCTGGCGTCCGCGCTTGCCGCCGCCTGCGTGCCGCAGGTCGCGCCCGAGCCCACGCCGGCGCCGCCCCCGGTCGCGGCGCGGCCGACACCGCGCCCGGTCGTCCAACCGCTGGCTGACGATTGGCGCGACTGGCCGCCGACGCCGGGCACCTGGACCTACCGCCAGGACGGCCGCGGCAGCCTGGCGCTGTTCGGCCCGGCGGGTGGCGACGCGCTGCTGACCCTGCGCTGCGACCGGGCCGCGCGTCGGATGTATGTGTCGCGCAGCGGCAGCGCGGCGGCGCCGCTCGTCATCCGCACCACCAGCACGACGCGCCAGCTTTCGGTGCAGCCGACCGGCGGCACCCCGCCCTATGTCGCGGCCGCGCTGGCGGCGGACGACCGCCTGCTCGACGCCATGGCGTTCAGCCGCGGCCATATCGCCGTCGAGCAGCCGGGCACGGCGACGCTGGTCGTGCCGGCCTGGGCCGAAATCGGACGCGTGACGGAGGATTGCCGCGGCTAGCCGCACATTGGCAACGGGCGACCAATGTCGCGCAGACGGCGCCGTAAAACAAGACTTGTATCTCGACGCCTTGGTGCGCACATTGGTGGTGTGGCGGGGGTCCTCGTCACTTGGCTATCCACAAGCGAAAGGAGGTGATCCGATGTCTCATGGTTCAGCAATGGGGTCGGTTCAGTTCGTTCGGGGGACTGGCTTCTAAGACCTGTTGACGCCGCATCGGGGGGTATCCTCCCCCAATCAACGATGCCGGCAAGGGTTGAAGAGGCCTCATGGTCTCCCGGGCTGGAGCTCTCCGGCCGCTGACCATGTTTAGGGGTTGTCGGGCACACTCGTGAGGGGTGTCCGGCAACCTCTTCTCATATGGGGCCGCCTCTTCCCACCGGTCCGCATCCGACCTAGACTGTCCGGTAAGGGAGGTATGGATGGCGCAGCGGAACTGGATCGTCGCGCTTGCCGTGATCGCGCTCGCCGGGCTCGGCTATTGGTATGCCGGGCGACGGCCTACTTCGCCGCCGCGCGCCGCCGCTGACGAGGTCCCGGTCGTCGCCGCGTCACCGGCGCCGGCAGCCGCCGCGACAGTCGCGCCCCGCGCTGCCCCGGCCCCGTCGCCAGCCGCCGCCGGCGTCACACCCCAACCGGATGACATCGCGGCCACTTTGCCGCCGGACGGTATCTCGCCCGCCCAGCTTCATGCCCGTTTCCGCGCCGAACCGCGCGATCCCGCCTGGGCATCGCGCAGCGAAGCCGGCTTGCGCAACGCCCTGGCCGAGATCCCGCAGATCGGCGGCGGCAATGCGCTCACCGTGCAATGCGCGAGCAGCCTGTGCGAAGTCAGCGGCGATTATGCCGCGAATCTGCCCCTCGCCGACGCCAATGCGGTCATGCAGGCGCTGCAAGGCGAAACACTCTCCCGCCGCGCCACCGCGCTCGGCCTGGATAATCCGACGTCTAGCTTCGGCTCGGCGCACGGACGGCCGACCTTCTTCCTCGTCTATCGGCGCAAGTAGCGGCGCCTGCCGCGCCGCACCTCGCGGTGCGGTCGCATCCCAGAACCGACAGCCGCCGCGCCTTCGCTCACGCCGGCTGCAGCAGCCCTTCCCGCGCGATCTTCTCGCGCCACACCAACGGCGCGAGCTGGTGGACGTTCTGCCCCTCGGCGTCGACCGCGACGGTGACCGGGAAGTCCTTCACCTCGAACTCGTAGATCGCCTCCATGCCGAGGTCTTCAAAGCCGACCACCTTGCTGCCCTTGATCGCGCGCGCGACCAGATAGGCGGCGCCGCCGACCGCCATCAGATAGGCGCTCTGGTGATCGCGGATCGCCTCGGTCGCGGCGGGGCCGCGCTCCGCCTTGCCGACCATCGCCAGCAGGCCCTGCTCGAGCATCATGCGCGTGAACTTGTCCATCCGCGTCGCTGTGGTCGGCCCCGCCGGCCCGACCACTTCCTCGCCGACCGGGTCGACCGGCCCGACGTAGTAGATCACGCGGCCCTCGAACTCGACCGGCAACTCCTCACCCTTGGCCAGCATATCGGCGATGCGCTTGTGCGCGGCATCGCGGCCGGTCAGCATCTTGCCGTTGAGCAGCAGCCGGTCGCCGTGCTTCCACGTCCGCACCACCTCGGGGGTCAGCGTGTCCAGGTCGACGCGGATCGCCGCGCTGTCCGGCTGCCAGTCGACCTTGGGCCATTCGTCGAGCTTCGGCGCTTCGAGATAGACCGGCCCGCTGCCATCCAGCGTGAAATGCGCATGACGGGTCGCGGCGCAATTGGGGATCATCGCCACCGGCTTGGACGCGGCATGCGTCGGCCAGTCGAGGATCTTGACGTCGAGGATGGTCGACAGACCGCCCAGCCCCTGCGCGCCGATGCCGAGCGCATTGACCTTGTCGAACAGCTCGATGCGCAGCGCCTCCAGGTCGTTCTTCGGCCCGCGCGCCTTGAGCTGCGCCATGTCGATCTGGCCCATCAGCGATTCCTTGGCGAGCACCATCGCCTTTTCCGCGGTGCCGCCGATGCCGATGCCCAGCATGCCCGGCGGGCACCAGCCGGCGCCCATCTGCGGGATCATTTCCAGCACCCAGTCGACGATCGAATCGCTGGGGTTCATCATCTTGAACTTGGTCTTGTTTTCGCTGCCGCCGCCCTTGGCCGCGACGTCGACATGGACCTGCGCCCCCGGCACCATCTCGACATGCAACACGCTGGGCGTGTTGTCGCGCGTGTTGCGACGGGTGAAGGCCGGGTCGGCGAGGATCGACGCGCGCAGCTTGTTCTCGGGATGGAGATAGGCGCGCCGCACCCCCTCGTCGACCACCTCCTGCAGGCTGCGATCGCCCTCCAGCCGGCAATCCTGGCCCCATTTGACGAAGACGGTGACGATGCCGGTATCCTGGCAGATCGGACGGTGCCCCTCGGCGCACATCCGGCTGTTGGTCAGGATCTGCGCCATCGCATCCTTGGCGGCTGGGCTCTGCTCGGCGGCATAGGCCTCGCCCAGGGCGCGGATATAGTCCATCGGATGATAGTAACTGATGAACTGCAGCGCGTCGGCGACGCTCTCGATCAGGTCGTAGGGGCGGATGGTGACGATCGCGCCGGTCGACGCGGCAGGATGATGGGAGATCACGGGCAACAGGCTCCTTTGCGCCGAAGCCTTAATTCCCCCCGCCCCGCCCGCCAAGGCCCCCGCCGCGGTCGGCCCGACACGGGCCGCGCCTCGGCGGCGGTCCCATCGATTCGCTTCCGCCTCTAAACCCTTCGGCAACCAGACATTGTTACGCTGTCCGCATGCCGATCATCCCGAGCCGCGCCGCTATCGATGCCGAACGGAACACCTCTCCGGCGCAGCTGCTCGGCCTGACCGACGAAGGCGGCGACCGCTTCCTGCGCAGCCACGATTCCGGCCTGCATCTGGTCGGCGTGGTCTGGCCGTTCGCCATGCTGGCGCAGGGATTCGCCATGCTGATCCTGATCGGCGCGACGCTGGCGCTGCGCCAGCCCGGCATGGTGGCCGCCGCGCTCATCCACGGGGGCTTCCTGATCGCGCTGTCGCTCGCCGGCTATGCGCTGCTTGTCCGACAGGAGGTGCGCACCTGGCCGGCGCATCTGCGCACACGCAGCTTCGCACTGGCCGGCGGTGGCATGGCCGCGGCGATCATGGCGATGTTGTGGTCGACCATCGCGCTGCCCGCAGGGCCGCTGCAGCTCGCCAGTTTCGTCGGCATGCTCGGCGCGGCGGGCATGACCGCCCTGATCCTGCATCCGGTTCGCGCCGCCAGTCTCGCCTTCGGCGGCGGGCTGGTGCTGATGCTCGCCATCCTCAGCCACCATTGGGCGCCGGTCGGTGTCGCCGCGCTGGTCCTGACGGGGCTGGCGCTCGCCTCGCTGCGCGTCGCCCGCATCGACATCGCCGCCAGCCGCGCCAGTGCCGAGGAGCGCGAGGCCGGCCAGTTTGCGACGCGGATGATCGGCGAGTTCGAGGCGCATGGCGCCGGCTGGTTCTGGCAGACCGATCGCCACGGGCGGCTGACCTATCTGTCGGCCAAGGTCGCCGGCGCACTGGCGCGCGACGCGGAAACGCCGCTCGGCCGGATGCTGATCGACGTGCTGCGCCTCGACAGCGTCGCACCGGGAACCGAGCGGACGCTCGCCTTCCATCTGTCGTCGCGCACCTCCTTTGCCGACTATACCGTCTGCGCGACGCAGGCGAAGGAGCCCGACCGCTGGTGGTCGATCTCCGGCCGGCCGCTGGTCGATCATCTTGGCCGGTTCCAGGGCTTCATCGGTTCGGGCAGCGACCTCACCGAACAGCGCCGTTCGGAGGCGGAGATCACCCGCCTCGCGCTGTTCGACAGCCTGACCGGCCTCGCCAATCGCCAGCGCATGCGGCACAGCCTCGACAAGACCCTACAGCAGCAGGCCGGCCCCTATCGCCCAGCGGCGCTGTTCCTGATGGACCTCGACCGGTTCAAGGCGGTCAACGATACGCTCGGCCACCAGGCCGGCGACGAATTGCTCGTCCAGGTCGCGCAGCGGCTGCAGCGTGGCGTCGGCGACAAGGGCCTGGTCGGCCGGCTTGGCGGTGACGAATTCCAGGTCCTGCTGCCCGGCCTCGACAAGCGCGACACGCTCGCCGCCCTGGCCAATGATCTGATCCGGTCGCTGTCCCAGCCCTATTTCGTTCACGACAATTCGGTGTCGATCGGCTGTTCGATCGGCGTCGCGATCGCGCCGCACCATGGCGAGGATGCCGAGGAGCTGATACGCAATGCCGATCTTGCCCTCTATGCCGCCAAGGCGGACGGGCGCGGCGTTCATCGCTTCTTCTCCGAGGAGATGCTGGAAGGTGCGCGCACCCGCAAGCAGCTCGAGGACGATATCCGCACCGCCCTCAACGACGGCGGCTTCCACCTCGTTTACCAGCCGCTGGTCAGCACGCTCGACGAAAGCATCGTCGGCTATGAGGCGCTGCTGCGCTGGAATCACCCGACGCGCGGGCCGATCTCGCCGACCGCCTTCATTCCCGTGGCGGAGGAATCGGGGCTGATCGCGCCGCTCGGCGAATGGGTGTTGCGCACCGCCTGTCGCGAGGCGGCGCGCTGGCCGCGGCCGGTCCGCGTCGCGGTCAACGTGTCGCCGCTGCAATTCGCCAATCCGGCGCTGCCCTCGCTGGTCGCCAGCGCGCTGGGCCATGCCGGCCTGCCGCCGCGCCGGCTGGAGCTGGAGATCACGGAGAGCGCCTTCCTCAACGATTCGTCGGATTCGATGTTCAAGGCGCTGAAGGGGCTCGGCATCCGACTCAGCCTCGACGATTTCGGCACCGGCTATTCGTCGCTCGGCTATCTGCGCAACGCGCCGTTCGACAAGATCAAGATCGACCAGTCCTTCGTCCGCGGCGCGGTGCAGCCCGGCAACCGCAACGCCGCGATCATCAAGGCGATCGTCACGCTCGCCGAAACCCTGGGCATGGAGACGACGGCGGAGGGGGTCGAGGTGCAGGACGAGATCGCGCTGGTCCGCGCGCTCGGCTGCAGCCACATCCAGGGCTTCGTCTATGGTCGGCCGGTGCCGGCCGACGGCGTGCAGGAGCAGTTGCAGGGCGATCGCCTGGCACCGGTCGGGCACAAGATCAGCCGCGGCCCGCGCACCCGCATCCTGCGCTCCGCCCGGATCGCGCTCGGCACGGCGCGCGGCGACGTGCGCGTCCGCGACATCTCGCCCCACGGCGCGCTGGTCGAGGGACTGTCGATCGACGGCGACGCAACCGGGCTCGACGTCCTGATCGAGCTGGTCGAGAATGAAATGGTCACCGCTCGCGTCGCTTGGGCGCGGGACGGCAAGGCTGGCCTGCAGTTCCTCGACGCCTTCGACCTCGACCTGCTCAACCAGCCGGTAGCCCGCGCGCTCCGTCGGACGGGTTGAGCGGGCAGGCGCGCGGGCGCCGGCAGCACGCCCCGTCGGTGGGTGGTTCAGCCGACAGCGTCCTCGCTTCTGCCGAGGCAGAAGCATTTCACTGCTGGCGCAACGACTTGCGGGCGAGCCATCGGCGGTGGTGGCGCTCCCCGCCGGTCGGGCGGTGCCACCCCGCCCGCCCTATGCCGAAACAGCCGATCCGGGCGGTTTTCGGCCCGGATCGGTTGATAGAAAATATTTTCCGGTCGCCCCCGCCCCCTTGCCATTCGCGAAACCCGCAGAAGTCCGCGCGTCGCATCGCCCGGGTCCGTAACAGCGCCGTCACAACCGCCGGAACCGGATCGTCGGCGCATCATTAACCTCTTGCCTCCCGGCACGGTTTGCCACAATTTATGGGGGTTGGTTTCGGGGGCCGACCCTACGGATGGTATAAAGCTGGCATTCGCCGCAGATCGCGGGGGGATCCGGCCGCATGCCCCGGGGCGGTGGACGACCAAGGCTATACGATCCCCGGCCGGCGCCGTCACGCTGCATTTGGCGTGCCCCGGTGCCCCGGCGGACGACAGGACAAGGAGCGACGGGGCCGATGGATTTCAGGGATACGCAGGACGCGACGATGACCGTAGACACGCTCGACACCACCGTCACCACGCCGGCGCCCGCCGCCACCGGCAGCCGTTCGGTCGCCCAGCCTTATGCGCTGGACGTCGACCATAGCCGCGACGCTCTGCTCACCGACTTCGGCAAGGAGACGCTGAAGGACCGCTATCTGCTGCCGGGCGAAAGCTTCCAGGATCTGTTCGTCCGCGTCGCTAGCGCCTATGCCGACGATCAGGCGCATGCGCAGCGCATCTACGATTACATCAGCCGCTTGTGGTTCATGCCGGCGACGCCGGTGCTGTCGAACGGCGGCACCGGTCGTGGTCTGCCGATCAGCTGCTACCTCAACTCGGTGCCCGACAGCCTCAACGGCATCGTCGACACCTGGAACGAGAACGTCTGGCTGGCGTCGCGCGGCGGCGGCATCGGCACCTATTGGGGCAACGTCCGCGGCATCGGCGAACCGGTCGGCCTCAACGGCAAGACTAGCGGCATCATCCCCTTCGTCCGCGTGATGGATTCGCTCACCCTGGCAATCAGCCAGGGCTCGCTGCGTCGCGGTTCCGCCGCCTGCTATCTCGACATCTCGCATCCCGAGATCGAGGAGTTCCTCGAGATCCGCAAGCCGAGCGGCGACTTCAACCGCAAGGCGCTCAACCTGCACCATGGCGTGCTGCTCACCGACGCCTTCATGGAGGCGGTGCGCGACGGTGCCGAATGGGAGCTGAAGAGCCCCAAGGACGGCAGCGTCCGCGGCAAGGTCGATGCGCGCGCGCTGTTCCAGAAGCTGGTCGAGACCCGCCTCGCCACCGGCGAGCCGTACATCGTCTTCGCCGACCATGTGAACAAGGCGATGCCCAAGCATCACCGCGACCTCGGCCTCAAGGTGTCGACGTCGAACCTGTGCAGCGAGATCACGCTGCCGACCGGCAAGGATCACCTCGGCAACGACCGGACCGCGGTCTGCTGCCTGTCCAGCCTCAACCTCGAGACCTGGGACCAGTGGAAGGACGATAAGCAGTTCATCGAGGACGTGATGCGCTTCCTCGACAACGTGCTGCAGGACTACATCGACCGCCACGAGCCGGGCATGGAGCGCGCCGCCTATAGCGCGGCACGCGAACGCTCGGTCGGCCTCGGCGTGATGGGCTTCCACTCCTTCCTGCAGGCACGCGGCCTGCCGTTCGAGGGGGCGATGGCCAAGTCGTGGAACCTGCGCATCTTCAAGCACATCAACGCGCAGGTGAACGAAGCGTCGATGCAGCTCGCGATCGAGCGCGGCCCCTGCCCCGACGCCGCCGACATGGGGGTGATGGAGCGGTTCAGCTGCAAGATGGCGATCGCGCCGACCGCGTCGATCTCGATCATCTGCGGCGGCACCTCGGCCTGCATCGAGCCGATCCCGGCCAACATCTACACCCACAAGACGCTGTCGGGCAGCTTCGCGGTCAAGAATCCGTATCTCGAGAAGCTGCTCACCGAAAAGGCGAAGAACAGCGACGCGGTGTGGAATTCGATCCTCGAACATGGCGGCTCGGTCCAGCACCTCGACTTCCTCAACCAGGAGGAGAAGGACTGCTATAAGACCAGCTTCGAGATCGACCAGCGCTGGCTGCTCGAACTGGCCGGCGACCGCACGCCCTATATCGACCAGGCGCAGTCGCTGAACCTGTTCATCCCCGCCGACGTCGAGAAGTGGGACCTGCTGATGCTCCACTTCCGCGCCTGGGAACTGGGCATCAAGTCGCTCTATTACCTCCGCTCCAAGTCGGTGCAGCGTGCCGGCTTCGCCGGCAGCGGCGGCGTCGAGGCGGACAATACGATCAGCGCGCCGAAGTTCGAGATCGGCGAGACGACGGATTATGACGAGTGTCTGGCCTGCCAGTGAGGTGATCGGGCCGTTCGCTGACACCCTCACCCTCCCATCGCTGACGCGATGGGCCCCTCCCTCTCCCGGCGGGAGAGGGGTGCAGGTTGCCGCTAATTCCCTCTCCCATCGGGAGAGGGAGGGAGCCGCGGAGCGGCGGAAGGGTGAGGGTGTGCGCAGTTACGACAATCATCGCTCCGGCACCGTCCAGCGCGCCCGCCAGCTCCGCCGCGCGGCGTCCGCACCCGAACGCTGGGTGCTGCGCGCGCTGCGCGAAGCCTTTCCGCATCTGAAATGGCGTCACCAGGCGCCGGTCGGTCCGTTCTATGCCGACATCCTCTGCTTTTCCGAACGCCTCATCATCGAGGTCGACGGCGACGACCACGCGCTGAAACCGGAACGGGACGCGCAGCGCACCCGCTTCCTCGAGTCCGAAGGGTATGACGTGATCCGCTTCGCCAACGCCGATGTGATGATGAACCTCGACGGTGTCGTGGCGAACGTCGGCGCGCGTGTGGCGGACACGAAAAAGGGCGGCACCGCATGACCGGCACCACCCTCACCCTTCCGCCGCCTGCCGGCGGCTCCCTCCCTCTCCCAGTGGGAGAGGGAGAGTATGGCTCACTCCGCCTCTTCGAACATGTCGACGGCGTTCTGCGCGGTCGCCGACAGGCGCACGGTGTCGCCCTCGATCTCCGCGACCAGACCGGCCGGCAGATAGTGATGCTTGCCGCCCTGCCCGTCCTCGGTGCTCGGCGAATCGTTCTTGGTCAGCTTGATGCGCTCGCCATCGACATGGTCGACGGTGCCGACATGGACGCCGTCGGCGCCGATGACCTTCATATGTTCCTTGATGTTGCTATGATCGTGCACGACGTTCCTCCTTCGATAGGGTCGGACGCGAAACGAGCATCACGGGGAATGGATGCATGATCCGTCAGTCGCTCATCATGTATGCGGTCGCGGTGGTGCTGATCCTGATCGGCGCCGCCAGCCTGCTGCTGCTGCTGCTGCGCGAGGGCGGGCCGGCGCGCACCTATGTGCTGCGCATGGTCGGCATCATGGCGCTGTCGGCGGGCATCCTGCTCGCGGTCGGCGCCAGCCAGATGCAGCGATGGAGCGTCGGCGGATGAGCCCACTGCTCTATCTCCTGCTCTCGCTAGCCTCCGGCGCGATGTTCGCCATCGGCATGGTACGCGCGCAGGGTCCGGCAGGCCCCCTAGGTGATCGCGCGGTCTACGCAATCAGTTGGGTGCTGTTCGGCTTCGGCCTCGTCACCGCGGTCGAAGTGCTCGCCCTGCATCCTGCCTCGGTTCCCACCTGGCACCGGCTGCTCGGCCATTTGTATCTTCCGACGGCGGGCGTCTGCCTGATCCGTGGCCTGTTTACGCCAAGGCAGGGCGGCAATCCGACACAGCGCATGCTCGGCTGGATTGTCGCCGTGATCGGCGCCCTCGACCTACTTACCGATCTCTACGAATTAGTCTCAAGGACCTGACTTATGCCCCTCCTCCAAGCCTCCAAGCAGTACAAGCCGTTCGAATACCCCTGGGCGTTCGAGTTCTGGAAGCGTCAGCAGCAGCTCCACTGGCTGCCCGAGGAAGTGCCCTTGGGCGAGGATTGCCGCGACTGGGCGCAGAAGCTGACCGATCACGAGCGCAACCTGCTCACCCAGATCTTCCGCTTCTTCACCCAGGCCGACGTCGAGGTGCAGGATTGCTACCACGAGAAATACGGCCGCGTGTTCAAGCCGACCGAGGTCAAGATGATGCTGACCGCGTTCAGCAACATGGAGACGGTGCACATCGCCGCCTACAGCCATCTGCTCGACACGATCGGCATGCCCGAGAGCGAATACGGCGCCTTCCTCGAATATGCCGAGATGAAGGACAAGCATGACTATATGCAGAACTTCGGCGTCGACAGCGACGAGGACATCGCCCGCACGCTCGCCATGTTCGGCGGCTTCACCGAAGGCGTGCAGCTGTTCGCCAGCTTCGCGATGCTGATGAACTTCCCGCGCTTCAACAAGATGAAGGGCATGGGCCAGATCGTCAGCTGGTCGGTGCGCGACGAGAGCCTGCATTGCGAAGGCATCATCCGCATGTTCCATGCCTTCTGCCAGGAGCGGCAGTGCCTGACCAAGGCGGTCAAGGACGACATCGCCGACGTCTGCCAGACGACGATCCGGCTGGAGGACAATTTCATCGACCTCGCCTTCGAGATGGGCCCGGTCGAGGGCATGAAGCCCAAGGAGATCAAGAAGTACATCCGCTACATCGCGGACTGGCGGCTCGGCCAGCTCGGCCTCAAGCCGATCTACATGATCGACGAACACCCGCTGCCGTGGCTGACGCCGCTGCTCAACGGTGTCGAGCACGCCAATTTCTTTGAAACCCGCGCCACCGAATATTCGAAGGCGGCGACCAAGGGCCAGTGGAACGACGTCTGGGACAGCTTCGACAAGCGCCAGAAGGCCAAGGGCAGCAAGCCGGCGAACGAGGATTTGGGCGCCGTTGAAGGTGACATGTTCTCGCGGGCTGGGGTGGCGGCGGAGTAATCATGTGAGACGAAGCAGTATCAAGCCACATCTATTCAGTAGACATTTTGGTATTAAGCCATCTATATTATTGTCGGAAGGAGCTTTCGATCCTTCTCTCAACATAGACACCAAGTTGTTTCCTGATCCTATGCTGCTTGATACCAGCTCCCATCCGGAGATGCGGGCCGCGAGATCCACCTTCGACGAATACTTCGAAAAAGTCCGCCGGCTACTCCTTCATAGTAAGGGCGATAAAAATAGCGCTATTTGGAAAGCAGCTTTCAGGCTGCTTTCCTTTCCTGAAATCCAAGGCACATGCCTTGGTTATGGCGAAGGGTCGATATCAGGATCGGGCTCCGGCCCGGTAATGACCGATCGGTTGGCGACAACCGGCTTTCAGGTCGCCTCACTTGGTATAGACGATCCTGACCTATTTATGGCTGTGGGCCTTTTTGAAGAAGACTTTGGCCCAGACATGATAGGGGACATGTTCACCAACGTATGCTTTGCCGAAATTATTGAATTTAATAATCGAATAACCCAGAACCTTGGCGTGCCAGTTGAGCTTTTTGCCATTACCCTACGCAACGGCCTAAGGTACGAAGCTCGTTTTCCTCGGAATCCTCTTATAAATAGCCGACGCGTCCCTGTCATATTAATGCCGCTGGACGTTCTGCGGGACTTGCCGGTAGCGCTCGACTGGTCCGGCATCCAGCAGACGAGTGAAGAAAACAAGAGCTTTAGAGATAGCTTGAACGCAAACATCGCAAGCCTTTGGTCGAGAAAAACTCTTGAGAGCAAATCTAGATTGAAAGAGTGGGCGACATCGAGTTCGGATTCTTTCGGCGACCTCCTCGACATGATTCATGGAATGGACGGGAAGCCTTACGATTTCGCGAATGACAAGCTTGGAGAGTTCGTTTGGAGAAACTTTGCAGAGCGCATTAACAATGAATTTCCGCTATGCATAGAAAAGCCAAAATCAAAAGATGCCCTGTCGACCGCGATTATAGTTGATAAGATAATTGAGCAATTTCGGCATTTAATTGAGGAACGAGACCTCTGGAGAGAATTCTACACTGACAATGGGCAGCCGCGACTTGAGAAGTCGGCACAAAGATTATTCTACATGACTGCGCTGTCATATTGCGAAGCAAACAATCTCGATGTCACCCCTGAAGCGGAGACAGGTCGGGGGCCGGTTGATTTCAAATTTTCTACCGGGATCAACGATAGAATCCTGGTCGAAATGAAGTTATCCAGAAATCCGAAAGTTCCGCAGGGTTTTGCTAAGCAGCTCGACATCTACAATTCTGCCGAGAAGGCCTTCTCAAGTAAATACATCATCATCGATGTCGGCGGCATGGGAAAGAAGCTGAAACAGGTTGAAGCCGCGAGAGAAATTCAAATTTCTCAAACGGGGGCTGCGCCAGAAGTTTTGGTAATAGACGCAACACCTAGATTGTCTGCCAGTAAAGCTTGAACTTCACCCCAACGGCCCATTCCCCACGAACCCCAACCGGGTGATCCCCGCGCGCTTCACCACCGCCAGCGTCTGGTCGAAGCGTTCGTAGCGCGCCTCCGGGTCGGTGTGCATCACCAGCACCGACGCCGGGTCCGCCTTCACCGCGGCCAGCCGTTCGGGCAGCGCCGCATCGGCCACCGCCGCGCCGTCCAGCGTCACCGCCCCGCCGCGCGCCAGATCGAGCGTATGCACCACCCGCTCCGCGACCGGCACCGGCCCGCTCTGCGGCAGGTCGATCGGCACCTGGTGCAGCACCTGCGGCAGGGTCAGGATCATCATCACCAGCAACACCAGCAGCACGTCGATCAGCGGCGTGATATTGAGCGCGGCGATCGGCTCGCCGATCTCGGCACTGGCGACGGTGGCAGGACGAAGGCGACGCATCCTCTTTCTCCCGGCTATATGTAACGTGATAACATCATACGCCCCGACTGCCGTCAACCGCCACCTTGGGTAGTCGCGACCATGTCCTACAATAACCTATTTGGTTAGGTGATCGACTCCCTCAAACGAAGGAGCCTGTCATGACCGCCACTGCCCCGATCGATCCGGATCCCGATTTCCAGCCCGTCGCGCTGCGCCCGCGCCACGACGGCTGGACCGCCGATCGCCAGCGCCGCTTCCTCACCACGCTGGCGGAAAGCGGCTGCGTCACCGCCGCGGCCGAATCGGTCGGCCTCACCCCACGCTCCGCCTATCGGCTGCGCGCGCATCCGCTCGGCGCCGCCTTCGCCAAGGCCTGGGACCATGCGCAACTCGCCGCCAGCCACCGCTTGCTCGGCATCGCCTTCGACCGCGCGATCCACGGCAGCGCACGCACCGTGTGGAAGGACGGCGAATTGGTGTCGGAGACGCGGGTGCCGTCGGACCGGCTGCTCGTCTTCCTACTCGGCAAGATGATGCCGCATCTGTTCGGCCCGATCCCCGCCAATATCGCGCGCAGCGACCGCCGCTCGGTCTGGGCGCTCGGCGACCTGCCCGATGCGCTCGCCGCGCTGACCGACGTCGCACCGGAGGATTGCCCGCCGGAACCGCTCGGCGCGGCGGACTATGACGTGCCGCTGCCGCCGCCGCCGCCGCCGCTCGCCTGACGGGGGTGATCGGTGCGACCTTTGCGACTTTCCGGCTGCGACCCGCCCTGGCGACGGCGACAATGGCGATGGGGATGGCCCACGATTAACCCCGTCCGGCAAGCCGGCGGCAAGGGATCGGCGTGCAGACTGCGCGGCGATGCTGCCCGGCCCGCGCCTGTTCCGCAGCCGCTGGGCGGCGTTGCTCTGGGCGGCCGGCATCGTCTGGGCGGCGGCCGACCTCGCCGATGCGCTGCCCGGCGAACGCCATCGGACCGACGCGGCCGCCCATGCGACGGCGGCCGCGACCGGCGACGACACCGACCAGCCGGATAATGCCGATGTCGCGGCAGCGATCGCGGCGCTGCGCTGATCCGTTTCGGGACGGTCGTTTCCTGAATGGAACGTTGTTCTGGGTTCATGCAACCCCCGCTAATCGGGCGACGTTTTCATGACAGTTTCTTCACGAAAGGGAGTTGTTCCGATGCGTAAGTTGATGCTCGCTCTGGGGTGCACCGCGATGGTGCTGCCGGCGACGATGGTGGTGCCGGTGTCGCAGGCCGGTGCGCAGCGCTACAAGTATCGCGAGTGGCGCGACGATCGCGGCCGCCTGCGCTGCCGCAAGCCCGACGGCACCACCGGCCTGGTGGTCGGCGGCGTCGCCGGCGCCTTGCTCGGCCGCACGATCGACACGCGTGGCGACCGCACGCTCGGCACGCTCGGCGGCGCGGTCGCCGGCGGCCTGCTCGGCCGCGAGGTCGACCGCAGCAGCCAGCGCAGCCGCCGCGGCTGCCGCTGATTCGGCCGGTCCGCCGCCGTGCCTCGGCGCGGTAGCGGACACGGGCGATCATGCCGCCAAAACGCGCGTGGCGCGTTGGACCGGGCGTCGCGGGGAGACTCGCGGCGCCCCATTCATGTGTTCAGGAGATCAGCATCATGGTGACCCGCTCGGGCTCCGCCCGCTACGAAGGCCTCGGCAAGGACGGCAAGGGCCATGTCTCGACCCAGTCGGGCGTGCTCGACGAGACGCAATATGGCTTCAACACCCGCTTCGAGGACGGCAAGGGCACCAATCCGGAAGAGCTGATCGCTGCCGCCCACGCCAGCTGCTTCACCATGGCGCTGAGCTTCGCGCTGGCCGGCGCCGGCCATAGCCAGGGCAATCTGGAAACGACCGCCAAGGTGACGCTCGACAAGGACGGCGATGGCTTCACCATCACCCGTTCGCAGCTCAGCCTGACCGGCCAGGTCGACGGCATCGACCCCGCCGAGTTCGAACGGATCGCCAACGAGGCCAAGGCCGGCTGCCCGGTTTCGAAGGTGCTCAACTGCGACATCGCGCTCGACGTCCGCTTCGGCTGAGCGGCGGCGCTTCGGCTGGGCGGCGGCTGCGCCTGTCGGTGACGTGAACCGGACGTAGTTTCCGGTTCACGCAACCGCGCCTTGGCCAAGCCGTTGTCTTTGCATCGATCAACACGGGAGAGTGTGATGCGTAAACTGTTTCTGTCGGTGGCGATGGCCGCCACCACTCTGGCCGCGATGCCGGTCGCCGCGCAGGACACGCCGTACGGCGCGAACCGCGAATATCGCAAGGAAGTGCGCGACGCGCAGCGCGACTATCGCCGCGACTTGCGCGACGCCGATTCGCCGCGCGACGTCCGCGACGCCCGCCGCGAATATCGCGACCAGGTTCGCGATGCCCGCCAGGACCGGCGCGAGGATCTGCGCGACATCCGCCAGGACCGCCGCGACGATTGGCGCGCCTATCGCAACTATGACTATAACCGGCTGCCGCCGGGCCAGCGCGCCTATTACGCCGACCGTTATTATCGCGACGGCCGCTATTATCAGCCGCGCCGGCTGACCCGCAACGACCGCATCTATCGCGGCACCAACGGGCGGTATTACTGCCGCCGTTCGGACGGCACCACCGGCCTGATCGTCGGCGGCCTGGCGGGCGGTGCGCTCGGCAACGTCATCGCCGGCGGCGGCTCGCGCCTGCTCGGCACCTTGGTCGGCGGCGCCGGCGGGGCCCTGCTCGGCCAGTCGGTCGACCGCGGCCAGGTCGTCTGCCGCTAAAAGTTCGTCACGGGGACGGAGCCCGGCACACGCCGGGCTCCGTGTCGCGGGTTCAGAAGATCCCGCCGCCCAGCATCAGCCGCAGGGCGAAGACGACGATCAGCAGCAGGTTGAGGTTGCGCCCGCCGTTCGACGCGGACAGGGCGCCGACCGCGGCCCCGACGATGCCGATCGGAATGACCAGCCAGTTGAGCCAGCCGAGCAGCGGCACGAACGCGACCAGGCCCAGCGCCAGCGTGACCAGGCCGATCAGCACGGAAAGGATGTTCAGCATCGCCCTGACATGGGCAATGCTGCGCCCCGGCACAAGCATCGCCGCCGCTGCGTCGGGGCGACGGTGCCGGACCGTTAACCACGCCTGTCGGTGGTTCCTTAGCGGCGGTCGTGCCAGATATCCCCGGTGTCCGCTTCCCGCGCCCTGCTCGCCGTCGCTCTGCTGCTCGCCGCCTGTGGCAAGGCACCGTCCGCGCAACAGGATCTCGACAGCCTCGACCGCGAACTGACCGAAGGCGCCCGGCCCGCCAACCAGCGCGACCCGGCGCTCACCGCCGCGCTCCGCGACCAGATCATGGTCGATCCCGCCCTCACCCAATCGGCCAACACCAACGTCGTCCGCCCGCCCAGCCGCCCCGACCCCGGCGCGATCCCGCCCGCCGACCTCGGCACCCGGCCCGACGGCGTCTCGCCCGCCGACCTCAAGCCGACGCCGGCGGCGCAGGGCGATTGCCCGCAATGCCGCAAGGCGGACGGCGCGCTGACCCTCGGCGAACTCGCCCGGCGCCAGTCGCCCGGCTCGGCCGACTGCGCTGCCAACGTCAGCTATTCCGCCGGCTGGGCCAACCGCCTGCCCGCCGCGGTGCCGCTCTACCCCGACGCGCGGGTGACGGATGCGGCCGGCAACGACGCCTGCGGCCTGCGCGCGGTCAGCTTCGCCAGCAGCGCGCCGGTCGGTCGCATCCTCGACTGGTACCATGCCCGGGTCACCCGCGCCGGCTATTCGGCGGAGCATCAGGCGGACGGCGACCGCCACGTGCTCGGCGGCACCCGCGGCAACGACGCTTATGTCGTCTACGCCACCCCGCGCCCCGGCGGCGGCACCGACGTCGACCTCCTGGTGCGCTGAGCCGCCGCCGGCATTTCCCTTCCGGCGCATTTGCCTCTAGGGCGGTGCGATTATGCCACTCGTCCTCGTCATGATCGGCGGTGCGCTGGGCAGCGGGGCACGCCATCTGGTCGGCCGCGCGATGCTCGCGCTGCTCGGTCCCGCCTTTCCCTACGGCACGCTTACGGTGAACCTGATCGGCGGGTTGCTGATGGGGCTGCTCGTCGGCACCCTCGCGCGGCTGGGACAGGGCGGCGAGACCTGGCGGCTGCTGCTCGGCGTCGGCGTGCTCGGCGGCTTCACCACCTTCTCCTCCTTCTCGCTCGACGCGGTGACCCTGTTCGAGCGCGGCGCGGCGCCGGTCGCCTGGGCCTATATTCTCGTCTCCGTCGCCGGATCGCTGCTCGCGCTCGCCGCCGGTCTCGCACTCGCCAGGGGGATCACCGCATGAGCGACGCCGTCCGCCAGTTCACCGTCGGCCTCGACGACGACGGCATCCGCCTCGACCGCTGGTTCAAGCGGCACCTGCCCGACACCAGCTTCACCACCGTCGCCAAATGGGCGCGCACCGGCCAGTTGCGGGTCGACGGCGCCCGCGCCGCGCCCGGCGACCGGATCGCCGCCGGCCAGGTGCTGCGCGTGCCACCGGCCGAACCCGCCGCCACCGACGCGCCGCGCCCGCAGAAGCCGCGCACGCCGCTGACCGAGGATCAGATCGCCTTTGCTCGCGAGATGGTGATCCACCGCGACCCGTCGGCGATCGTGCTCAACAAGCCGCCTGGCCTGGCAACGCAGGGCGGCACCAAGACGCACGAGCATGTCGACGCGCTGCTCGACGCGCTGCAGTTCGAAAGCGAGGGACGGCCCAAGCTGGTCCACCGCCTCGACAAGGACACCAGCGGCGCGCTGCTCGTCGCGCGGACCAGCCGCGCCGCCGCCTTCTTCGCCAAGGCCTTCTCCAGCCGGACGGCGCGGAAAGTCTATTGGGCCTTGGTGGTCGGCGTGCCGTCGATCGACGACGGCATGGTCGACCTGCCGATCGCCAAGCAGCCCGGCACCGGCGGCGAGAAGATGCATGTCGACGAGGAGAACGGCCTGCCGTCGCGGTCGCGCTACCGCGTGATCGAGCGCGCCGGCAACCGCGCCTGCTGGGTCGAGCTGCAGCCGTTCACCGGCCGCACCCACCAGCTGCGCGTCCACATGGCCGCGATCGGCCATCCGATCGTCGGCGACGGCAAATATGGCGGTCCCGCCGCCTTCCTGACCGGCGGGATCAGCCGCAAGATGCACCTGCACGCACGGCGCATCCGCGTCGACCATCCCGACGGCGGCGCGATCGACGCCACCGCCGCGCTGCCGCACCATTTCGCCGAAAGCCTCGCCAGCCTCGGCTTCGAGGAGGCGCAGGGCGACGCGCTGCCGCTCGAGGAGGCGAAGAAGGGTCCGCCGCCCAAGTCGGTGCTGAAGCAACGCGCGAAGGCGCACGCCAAGTCGATGCGCAAGGAACATCGCGGCGAGCGCCGCCGCCGCGGCGGTCGCGACTGATGCATCCGCATCCGGCATTCAGGCCGGAGCCCGACGCCGACCTCTTGGCGATGGCGGAGTCGATCGGTCTGGCGCACATCGTCGTTCCCGCCCCCGGGGGGCCGTTGATCGTGCACGCCCCGATCACCCGGCACGGTGGGAGCGTGCGCTTTCATGTCGCGCGCGGCAATCCCGCCGCGGATCATTGCGACGGAGCCGATCTGGTCGTCGCCGTACTTGGCGTACACGGCTATATCAGCCCCAGTTGGTACGAACGGCCCGACAATCAGGTGCCGACCTGGAACTACG
Organism: Sphingomonas sp. MA1305; assembly: GCF_016107325.1. GTDB lineage: Bacteria > Pseudomonadota > Alphaproteobacteria > Sphingomonadales > Sphingomonadaceae > Sphingomonas. The sequence goes on along the minus strand of NZ_RCVT01000004.1, from coordinate 210,026 downwards.
TCGCCGTCGAAATGCGCGGCACCGCCACCGCGATCAGCGACGATGACACCGTCGAACAGCTCGACCGCCTCGCCCTGTTGCACGAGCCAGCGGACCGGCCGTGGTCACGCACCAAGATGGACCAGCACGCCTTTGCCAAGCTGCTGGCGGGTATCCGTGGCTTCGCCATCGACAAACCGATCCTCTCAGCCACCCTCAAGCTCAGCCAGAACAAGACGGCGGCGGATCGCGCCGGTGTGGTCGCCGGGCTGACGCGTGGCGGCAGCTCGCTTATGGCGCAGGCCGTCGCCGCCGGTGCGCCGATCAGCGGGTGATGCGGGCGGTGGCGACGGCGCTCTGGAACAGCGCGTCGAGCGCGGTGTAGATGTCCTGGTCCGAGGTCACCTTGGTGTATAGGCCGGGCGACGCGCAGGCCTGCAGCGCCGGCTCGACCTGATACAGATACGGTTTGACGTTGCTCTGCGACCAGCTGTCGTTGTCCAGCGATTGCGCCAGATATTCGGTGTAGAGCACCGCGATGCGGATGTTCCGCGCCTTGATCGTGTCGCACTTCGTCGTGTCGAAGGCGATCTCAGGCCGGCCGTTCGACCGCGTCTCGTCGCGCATGCCGTCGGTGATGACGAACATGATCGCCTGCGGCTTGGCGTTGGTGGTGATGCCGTCGCCGGGGTTCGGCATCCAGGCGTTGATCTGCGTGAACGCGTCCGAACTGCCGGTGTCCCGGTCGTTGTAGCCGACCTCCGTCGACGCGCAGGCGCTGGTCGGGCAACCATTTTTATAGAAGTTCGATGGCGTCAGGTTGGTCGTCTTGGTCGACGCGCCGGCCAGTCCGTTCGGATCGTCGATGGCGTACAGTTTGGAAAAGCCACCCGCGCCGCGGAATGTGGCGATCGCCATGCGATATTGCGCACCGTTCTTGCTGGACGTGCTCTGTGCGTCGGAGGTTAGCTTGGAAACGGCGGTCCCCTCTTCGTCGATGCGCAGCGTCAGGCCATAGCTTTTGGCGACGCCGTACAGATCCTTGGTCGTCCCGTCCTTGGCGGTGCCCTTGAGGTCATTGGTCGAATGGCAGGCGAACTGGCATTTGCTGCTGTTGCTGTTGGCGACGATAGTCAGGCCGGCGGAGGTCGTCGGCAGCGCCATCGACCCGGAAACGTCGAGCAACATGTAGAAATCGATGTCCGGCGCGGTCGCGTTGGTCGTGGTCGACCGGCCCCCAATGTTGAGGTTCGCCATGCCCAGCAGTCGGGCGAAATTATTGGGTGATTGGGCGGTATAAACCACCGTCGCGACGCGCCGCCCGGTGCTGTCCTTCGGCGCGGTGACCGTGAGGCTCGTGATCCGCGCCTGGTTGGCGTCGATCAGCGCCTGCGCCTGCGTGTTGAACATCTGCGTCGCCAAGAGCGCGGCCGTGGTGTCATCGATGGTCATCACCTGCTTGCTGACCGCGACCAGGGCTGCGGCATCGGCAATGGCGTTCAGCTTGGTCTGCGTCTTCATCGCCCGCGCATAGTCGATGCCCATTCCGACGGCGAACGACAGCGGCAGCAAGCCAAAGCCGAAGATCATGAAAACGCCGCCACGCCGGTTGGCACGCAGGCGACGGAGCAGGGCGATCAAGGAAACCATCGTCGTTCGGACCCTCAGCAATCCGTGCAGTCGATTTTGTTGGAATTGCGCGGCAGCATGAACAGATTGTCGCCCAACTTCATCGGCCCGATGAACCCGAAGTTCATCGGCGGCTTGTAGTTGTACGTCACTTCGGCAAACAGCATGTAGCTGTTCTGGACGCGCAGGCCGACCGGGATCACCGCGGTATCGTTGGCATTGAGCGCAGCGCCATTCAGGCTGCGGCTCCACACCACTTTGGTGCGGAGCAACGCGTCGGTGTAGACTTGCGTCACCCGGATCGTCGCGCGGCTGGCATCGTATGGCGCCAGCACCATCGTCGTCGCATTGAGGTTGCTGTCGATCTCGCCCTTGGTGGTCGTGCCGGAGACGTTCTGCGCGATCAGATCGGCGATCGCGCGGGTCGCCACCGTCACCTTGCGATTGCAGGCGATGCCGTCCTCGATCTGCAGGCTGCCGAGCCACAGCACGATCAGCACCGGCGCGACCGCCGCGAACTCCACCAGCGCGGTGCCGCGCCGGTCCTCGGCCAGACCGGGCCGGACGAGACCGCGCAGCATCAATAATTCTCCGTCTTGGCGACCGACGTCGCCATGATCAGCCGCGTGTTGCGGCCCTGGTCCGAGAAATCGAGGCCGAGCGGCCCAGTCTGCAGCGGCCACATATAGAGCAGGCGGACCATCACCACCGAACCCTGGCTGCCGAGGCTGTAGCTCATCGGCGTCTTCAGATTGCCCGACGAATCCTTGGTCAGGTCGGGCAGATCGGTGGTCATCGCACTCCAATTCGTCGCACTCTTGACCTCGACGAACAGCCGCGAACAGCTGAGATAGGCGGGCAGGCGCGCGCAGGCCTGGGTGCGGAACCGGCTGGCGAGTTGGGCGGAAGTCATTGATGTCGCGGTCGCGTCGGCCGCCTGCGCTTGCCCCGTGGTGACGCTACGCGCGGTCGCTTCGACGGCGGTCTCCAGGCCTTCCTGCGCGAAATAGAGCAGGCTGGTCTGCAAGGCCGCGAGCATCAGCGCGATGAACGGCGCCGCGACCAGGGCGAATTCGAGCAGCGAGACGCCGCGACGATCCTCGCGAATGCGCGCCAGGCCCCGGCGTGCCGTGCCATGCCGCGCGAGCGACTGGGCCATATATGTCCATCGCGAACCCAAGATCATGCACTTGAAATACCTTAGTCAGATTAAGAGGTCGTAAAGCGGCCGTTGGCTGGTCACGGTGGCGCTTCTCTTGCGGCCCCGGCGGCGCTACCAACGGAAGCGATGTTCCAGGCTCCCTTCCCCGCGCGATGACCCGCCTTGCCGTATTCGACTGCGACGGGACCCTCGTCGACAGCCAGGCCAATATCTGCCGTGCGATGGAGGAGGCATTCCTGCTCGCCGAGCTGCCGGCGCCGCCGCGCACCGCGATCCGCCGCATCGTCGGCCTGTCGCTCGTCGAGGCGTTGCAGGCGCTGCTGCCCGATGCAGCCACCGAGAAGCACCGGCGAATGGCGGCGGATTACAAGGACGCCTTCTTCCGTTTGCGGACCAGCGGCGCGATGGCGGAGGAGCCGCTGTTCGACGGAATCGCGGCGGTAATCGAGCGACTGCAAACCGACGGCTGGCTGCTCGGCGTCGCCACCGGCAAATCCGACCGCGGGCTGGCGCACATCCTCGCCCACCATGGCCTCGCCGACCGTTTCGTCACCCTGCAGACCGCGGATCGCCACCCGTCCAAGCCCGATCCGTCGATGCTGCTCGCCGCCATGGCGGAGGCGGGGGCGACTCCGGCCGAGACGGCGATGATCGGCGACACCAGCTTCGACATGGTGATGGCGAAGGCGGCGGGCGCGCGCGCGATCGGCGTTGCCTGGGGCTATCACGACCAAAGCGATCTGGTGAACGGCGGCGCAGACGTGGTCGCCGATCGCGTCGCCGCTCTGCCGGCGCTGCTGACATGATGCCCGACGATGCCCGCGCGATGCGGCGCTGGATGGTGCTCGTCGGCATCCGCCTGGTCGGCACCGCCGGCGCGGTGCTCGGCATGATCCTCGCCGCGCGCAGCCACGAATGGCCGATCAAAGTCCTCGGCATCGCGATCGTGCTGTCGGCCTTGGCGATGATCGTGATCGTGCCGGCCAGCCTCGCGCACCGCTGGCGGACGCCCAAGCCGTGAAGCGCTTCTGGACCGACGTCACGGTTGATGCCGCGGGCGGGATCGCCCTCGACGGTCGGCCGGTGCGCACGCCGGGTCGCGTGCCGCTGGCGCTGCCGACCGCGGCGCTAGCGACGGCGGTGGCGGACGAATGGCGCAGCGTCGGCGAGACGCTCGACCCGCGCGCCATGCCGCTGACCGGCCTCGCCAATGCCGCGATCGATCGGATCGCCGCCGCCCCCGCCGCCTTCGCCACCGGCCTGGCCGCTTATGGCGAAAGCGACCTGCTCTGCTATCGCGCCGCGGAACCGCCGGCGCTTGCGGCGCGTCAGGCGGCGAATTGGGATCCCTGGCTGGATTGGGCGCGGGGACGCTACGACGTCCACTTCACGGTCACTGCCGGCATCCTCCACCAGCCGCAGCCGGCGGCGACGCTCGCCCGGCTCGGCGACGCCGTGGCGGCCCTCGATCCTTTCCACCTTGCCGGCCTGTCGCCGGTGGTGACGATCACCGGTTCGCTGGTGCTGGCGCTCGCGCTCGCCGAGCGTGCCGGTGACGCCGAAACCCTGTGGACGGCGGCGAACCTCGACGAGGATTGGCAGGCCGAACATTGGGGCAGCGACCCGCTCGCCGAACAGGCCCGCGACGTCCGCCGACACGACTTCGACGCGGCGGTGCGCTTTCTCGCGGCGCTCGACGCCTGACCGCCGGGCGGCGCAAGTCGCTCCGCCTAGCGCGTCAGCTTGCGGATGAAGCCGATCAGTCCGGTCTGCCGCGAGCGCTTCAGCCGTTCCGCCGCCAAAATGGTGCGCACGCCGTCGAAACACTGTTCGACGTCGTCGTTGACCAGCACATAGTCATAGCCGTCCCAGTGGCTGACCTCGTTGGTCGCGCGCGCCATCCGCGCGTCGATCACCTCGGCGCTGTCAGTGTTGCGGTTGGTCAGCCGCGAGCGCAGCTCCTCCATCGACGGCGGGAAGATGAAGACGCGCACCACGTCGCCGCCGGCGATCTGGAACAGCTGCTGTGCGCCCTGCCAGTCGATGTCGAACAACACGTCCTTGCCGGCCGCCAGCATCGCTTCGACCTGCCCGCGCGGGGTGCCGTAGCGGTGACCGAAGACGTGCGCCCATTCGAGGAACTCGTCTTCCGCCACCATGCGGCGGAATTCCTCGAGATCGACGAAATGATAGTCCTTGCCGTCGACCTCGCCCGGCCGCATCGGCCGCGTCGTCGCCGACACGGACATCGCCAGCTCCGGTTCTGCCGCCAGCAGCTTGCGCGCGATCGTCGATTTGCCTGCGCCGGAAGGCGAGGACAGAACGAACAGGACGCCGCGACGCCTGAAACCGTGCGGATCGGATGGGGTGACGGGCATGGCGCGCTAGTGACGTGCCAGGACCGCAGGCGTCAAGCGCCCGCGGTCCAGCCTGTCGTGAAATACAGGTTATTTATCCCCAGTCTCCGGGGAAAGGGCCATCAGCGATAGGCGGCGCCGCTCTTGGCGAGCTTGCGCCGGTCATAGGCCTTTTTCGCGACATAGCCGCCGCCGATTAGCATGCCGAGCGGCCCCATGCGGCGCAACACGCCGGCGGCGACGGCGCCGGTCAGCGCGCCCTTGACCCCATCCGACCCGTCGCGACGGTCCAACTCGCGCCCGACCAGAGCGCCGATAATCTTGCCGATCATGCTTCAACCTTTCCGAAAACACCGTCCTTGAGTTCCGCCGCGCCGCGCAACACCGCCCAGCCGACCGCATAGGTGATCGCGATCGGCACCACGACCTTCAGGACGTTGGCCGTCACCGCGCCGATGATCGCGCCGTCCGCGACACCATCGTCGCCCGACAGCGAATCGATCGCACCACCGACCAGCGCGCCTATCGTCGTTGCGCTCATGATTGCCTCCCTCACAGCCGCGACAAGACTGGACCAATTCGCCGCGGCAGGAGAGGTTCCGGACCTATTTTCCGACCATGTCCTCGGCACGGACCAGCCGGTCGAAGGTCGCCTCGTCGACCAGCCCGAGTGCCAGCCCCGCCTCCTTCAAGGTCAGCCCTTCCGCATGGGCGCGCTTGGCGATCTTGGCGGCATGGTCATAGCCGATTTCCGGCGCCAGCGCGGTGACCAGCATCAGCGATCGCTCGACCAGTTCGGCGATGCGGCCCTCGTTGGCCCGCATCCCGTCGACCGTCCGCTCGGCGAAGCTGGTCATCCCGACGCTCAGCAAGGCGATCGAGCGCAGCACGTTGGCGCCGATCAGCGGCTTGAAGACGTTGAGCTCCATATGCCCCTGCAGCCCGCCGACGGTGACCGCGACATTGTTGCCCATCACCTGCGCGGCCACCATCGTCAGCATCTCGGCCTGGGTCGGATTGACCTTGCCCGGCATGATCGAACTGCCCGGCTCGTTGGCGGGCAGCTCCAGTTCGCCGAGACCGGAGCGCGGGCCAGACCCGAGCAGGCGGATGTCGTTGGCGATCTTGCTCAGCGCCACCGCCAGCACGTTGAGCGTGCCGTGCAGGTCGACCAGCCCGTCGTTCGACGCCAGCGCCTCGAACTTGTTCGGCGCGGTCACGAAGGGGAAGCCGGTCAGCGTCGCGATCTCGGCGGCGATATCGTCCGCAAAGCCTTCCGGAGCATTGAGGCCGGTGCCGACCGCGGTACCGCCCTGCGCCAGCGGCAGGATGTTGCGCTTCACCGTCCCCTCGATGCGATCGCGCGCATTGGCGAGTTGCTGGACGTAGCCCGACACCTCCTGCCCCAGGGTCAGCGGCGTCGCATCCTGAAGATGGGTACGGCCGATCTTGACGATGCCGTCCCACGCCCTGGCCTTCGCTGCCAGTGCGTCGTGCAGCCGGCCAAGCGCGGGGAGGAGCTGGTCGCGCACCGCCAGCGCCGCGGCGACGTGCAGCGCGGTGGGGAAGCTGTCGTTCGACGACTGGCCGCGATTGACGTCGTCATTGGGGTGGACCGGCGCCTTGCCGCCGCGCGTGCCGGCCAGCCGCTCATTGGCGCGTCCGGCGATCACCTCGTTGACGTTCATGTTCGACTGGGTGCCCGACCCGGTCTGCCAGATGACGAGCGGGAATTGGTCGTCCAGCGTGCCGCTGACGATGTCATGCGCCGCCGCCTCGATCGCGTCTGCCTTCTCGGTGGCCAGGCCGTGCTTGCGGTTCACCCGCGCCGCCGCCTGTTTGACGATCGCCAGCGCGCGGACGATCTCGATCGGCATGCGCTCGCGCGGTCCGAAGGGAAAATTCTCCAGGCTCCGCTCGGTCTGCGCGCCCCAATAGGCATCGGCGGGAACTTCGATCGGGCCGATCGAATCGGTTTCGGTGCGGGTGTCGGTCATGCGACGTGAACCTGCGGCAGCGGGGTTGGTTGCCCGCGGAATCATAGCCGCGGATCAACCGGGGGGGGAATGGCGTAGCAGGCGTGATGCGGCGGTGTGCCGTCCTTATCGCAGGACCAACCATCGCCTTTCTACGGCAGCCGGCCCCTCCGCCACCCACCGTCATCCCCGCGCAGGCGGGGATCCAGACGCGCGGACGGTGGTGCATACCAGCGGCGCTGGCGCACCTCGAGTCCCACCTGCGCAGTCATGACGGCGCAGGCGAACGCCCCCGGTTGGACGCCGGCCCCTATTTCTTCCGCTTGAAGTCCACGCTGACGACGTTCGAGCCGTCCTCGACCGGCGTCGCGGTCGGGCCGTCATTCTCTGCCTCGTCGTGCGGCTCGGGGCCGTCATCGGGGCCTTCGGTCGCCTGGAAGCGGAGTTCGAAATTGACCGCCGGGTCGTGGAAGCCGGTGATCGCCGAATAGGGAATGACCAGCTTCGACGGTACCTGGTTGAAGCTCAGGCCGACCGAGAATTTCCGCTCGTCCACGGTCAGGTCCCAGAAGCGGTTCTGCAGGACGATCGTCATCTCGTCCGGAAAGCGCTCAATCAGCCGCTTGGGGATGTCGACGCCCGGCGCCTGCGTCTTGAAGGTGATGTAGAAGTGATGCTCGCCCGGCAGGCCGCCGGTTTCGGCGACCGAGCCGAGCACACGCCCGACCACGGCGCGCAGCGCCTCCTGGACGATCTCGTCATAGGGGATCAGGCTATCGGGCAGTCCGTCGGTCATTCGTCCTTGGGTAGCGGCTTCCCCCGACCGGTCAAGATTGTGCGTGCGGCCAGAGGCTCCTATGGGCCGAAGCGACATGCGTATCGCCACGATCAACCGCTCCACCGCCGAGACGCGGATCGACGTCACCGTCAATCTGGACGGCACCGGCGTCTATGCGATCAGCACCGGCATCGGCTTCCTCGACCATATGATCGAGCAACTGTCGCGCCACGGCCTGATCGACATCGACCTGAAGGTGGCGGGCGACCTGCATATCGACGGTCACCATACCGCCGAGGATTCGGCGCTGGCGCTGGGCCAGGCGATCGCCAAGGCGCTGGGCGACAAGCGCGGCATCCGCCGCTACGGCGACGCGCTGTCGCCGATGGACGAGACGCTGACCCGTGTCGCGCTCGACATCTCCGGCCGGCCGTGGCTGGTGTGGAAGACGCAGTTCACAATGACGCGGCTCGGCGATCTCGACACCGAGCTGATCGAACATTGGTTCCACAGCTTCGCGCAGACCGCCGGCCTGACCCTCCACGTCGAGACGCTGTACGGCCAGAACAACCACCATATCGTCGAAAGCGCCTTCAAGGGCCTCGCCCGCTCTTTGCGCGCGGCGGTGGAGATCGACCCGCGCAAGGGCGATGCGATCCCGTCGACCAAGGGGATGCTGTGAGCGAACCGTTCGTCCGGCCCGATGCGCCTTTGTGCATCGTCGACCTGCACTATGACGCGCCGCTGGCCGGGATCGACGCGCGCATGGCGGAGCATGTCGCCTGGCTGACCCAGGGCTATGCGGCCGACCTGATCCTCGCGTCGGGGCGCAAGGTGCCGCGGACCGGCGGCATCATCGTCATCCGCGGCGACGCCGCCCGGATCGAGGAACTGGTCGCGACCGATCCGTTCGTTGCCGGTGGCCTCGCCCGCGCGACCGTCACGCCGTTCACCGCGAGCATGGCGGCACCCGCGCTGGCGGAGCTGCTGGCATGACGCTGGCGCTGATCGACATCGAATCGGGCAACCTCCATTCGGTCGCCAACGCCCTGGCGGCGGCGGGTGCGGAGGCGGTGACGATCACCGCCGATCCCGACGTGATCGCCGCCGCGGATCGGATCGTCCTGCCAGGCGTCGGTGCGTTCGGCGCCTGCGCGGCCAATCTGCGCCGCGTCGCCGGACTGGAGGAGGCGTTGCGCGGCGCGGTGTTCGACCGGGGCCGCCCCTTCCTTGGCGTCTGCGTCGGCATGCAGCTGATGGCGGCGACCGGCGAGGAGATGGGCGCCCATCGCGGTCTCGGCTGGATGCAGGGCCGCGTCCGCCGCCTCGACCCCGGCACGATGGACGCCAAGGTGCCGCACATGGGCTGGAACGACGTCCGGCCCGCGGGCGACCATCCGCTCGTGCCCGCCGGCGAAGCCTATTTCCTGCACAGCTACGCCTATGAGGGCGAGGATGTCGTCGCCACCACCGACCATGCCGGTCCGGTGACCGCCGCCATCGCGCGCGACACGATGCTCGGCGTGCAATTCCATCCCGAAAAGAGCCAGCGTTATGGCATCGCGCTGCTCGAACGCTTTCTGAAATGGCGGCCATGACCACGTCCCATCGCCTGATCGTCTTCCCCGCCATCGACCTCAAGAATGGCCAGGTCGTCCGCCTCGCGGAGGGCGATATGGATCGCGCGACCGTCTATGGCGACGATCCCGCGCATCAGGCGCGGCTGTTCGCCGATGCGGGGGCCCAGCACCTGCATGTCGTCGATCTCGACGGTGCCTTCGCCGGCGAATCCGTCAATGGCGAGGCGGTGCGGCGGATCGTCGCCGACTTCCCCGGCCACGTGCAGCTCGGCGGCGGCATTCGCAATCGCGACAGCGTCGAACGCTGGTTCGACCTCGGCGTGTCGCGCATCGTCATCGGCACCGCCGCGCTCGACGATCCGGACTTCGTGCGCGGCGTCGCCCGCGATTATCCCGGTGGCATCGTCGTCGCGGTCGATGCCAAAGACGGCATGGTCGCGACCAAAGGCTGGGCGGACGTGTCGACGACCAGCGTCACCGATCTCGCCCGCCGGTTCGAAGATGCCGGCGTCGCCGCCCTGCTGTTCACCGACGTCGGTCGCGACGGACTGCTCAAGGGCGCCAACATCGAGGCGACGGTCGACCTTGCCCGTGCCGTGTCGATCCCGGTGATCGCCAGCGGCGGGGTCAAGGGTATCGACGACATCCATATGCTCGCCCTCCACGCCAAGGACGGGATCGAGGGCGTGATCACCGGCCGCGCGCTCTATGACGGTCGACTCGATCTGGCGGCGGCGCTCAGCGTCGCGGCGGCGGCATGATGAACCCCGGCCTTGCCGGCCTGTTCGCCGGGGGATTGGTCGGCGCCTATGTCCCGACGCTGCGCGACCAGATCCGCGGCGGGCGGATCGAGGTGCCGTTCGGCGCGATCAACCCGATCGGCGTGCGCCGCGACGAACACCCCCTCGCCTTTCGCCTGTGCGTCGCCGGCATGGTGGGGCTCGTCGCGCTGATCCTGATCGCCTCCGTCGTCCTCGTCGTGCGGGCGCTGCTGTCGTGACCGTGCGGGCCCGCGTCATCCCCTGCCTGGACGTCGCCAACGGCCGCGTCGTGAAGGGCGTCAATTTCGTCGATCTGGTCGACGCCGGCGATCCCGTCGAACAGGCGCGTGCCTATGACGCCGCCGGCGCCGACGAGCTCTGCTTCCTCGACATCACCGCCAGCGCGGAGGATCGCGGCACGATCCTCGACGTCGTCCGCCGCACCGCCTCGGTCTGCTTCATGCCGCTGACCGTGGGCGGTGGCGTACGCAGCGCCGACGATGCCCGTGCCTTGCTGCTCGCCGGTGCCGACAAGGTCGCGGTCAACTCCGCCGCCGTGTCGCGGCCAGAGGTGGTGGCGGACATCGCCGAACGCTTCGGCAGCCAATGCTGCGTCGCCTCGGTCGACGCGCGCCGCGCCGGCAACGGCTGGGAGGTGTTCACCCACGGCGGCCGCCGCGCGACGGGCATCGATGCGGTCGCGCACGCCGTCCGCCTCGCCGAACTGGGCGCGGGCGAGTTGCTCGTCACCTCGATGGACAAGGACGGCACCCGTTCCGGCTACGATCTCGCGCTGATCCGGGCGATCGCCGACCGTGTCGCGGTGCCGGTCGTCGCCAGCGGCGGCGTCGGCGGGCTCGACGATCTCGTCGCCGGCGTCCGCGACGGCCATGCCAGCGCGGTGCTCGCCGCGTCGATCTTCCATTTTGGCGAGGCGAGCATCGCCGACGCGCATGCCGCACTCGCCGCCGCCGGCATTCCGGTCCGTCGTCCGATGCTGGCGGCTTAGCGGTTCCGCAACGCTTGCGTGCGACATGTCGCGGCCATGTATGCGATCGATCTGAACCCCACGCTCAACCTGGTCGACATCCGCTGGCAGGGTCTGTTCGACGAGACGACCGTCGCCGCTTATGCCGCCGATCTGGAACGGCGCTTCGCCGCCGCGGGCTTCCGCCCCGGCTATCGGCTGCGCATCGACATGAGCGCCACCAGCGTCCAGCCGCGCGACGCGGCGGCGGCGATCCACGCCCGCCTCGCCACCTTTCCCAAGGCCAGCCGGATCGCGATCGTCACCGGCAGCGCGATCACCCGGCTGCAGGTCCAGCGGTTCATGACCCAGCCCTATCTGCGCGTCTTCGCCGATGCCGCGGAGGCGCTAGGCTGGCTGACCGAGGCGGCGGCGGCGTGATCGCCTTGCTTGCCTATGCCGGCGGCCATTCCGGCATCGTCCACCCGCGCAGCGCGCCCGAATGGTCGGACGTCGCGCTGTTCGTCGTCGCCGCCGCCGGCCTGTGGTGGGTGCGCCGCCGCCTGCGCAGCCGCTTCCAGAAGAACGATTGACGCGGGGGCCCCGCCCGCGCCAAGCCCATCGCGATGGACCCGCTCGACCGCCTCGAAGCCACGATCGCCGCGCGCCGCGCCGCCGATGCGGGCAGTTCGTACACCGCCAGCCTGTTCGCCAAGGGCCGCGCCAAGATCGCGCAGAAGGTCGGCGAGGAGGCGACCGAAACGGTGATCGCCGCCCTCGCCGCACCGGAGACGCTGGCCTCGGAGGCGGCGGACCTCGTCTTCCACCTGCTGGTGCTGCTCGCCGACGCGGGGCTCGGCCTCGACGACGTGCGCGCCGAACTCGCCCGGCGCGAGGGCGTGTCGGGCCATGCCGAGAAAGCCGCCCGCCCGTCGTAAAGGAGCGCCTGCCATGCCGATCGACCCCACCCAGCCCTATGACGACCAGAACGTCTTCGCCAGGATCCTGCGCGGCGAGATCCCGTCGAACCGGGTCTATGAGGACGAATGGGCGGTCGCCTTCCACGACATCGCGCCGCATGCGCCCACGCACATCCTGGTGATCCCGCGCGGCCGCTACGTCTCCTGGGACGATTTCGCCGCGCGCGGTTCGGCCGAGGAGATCGCCGGGTTCGTCCGCGCCGTCGGCCATGTCGCGCGCGAGCGCGGCCTCGTCGCAAGCGGCTACCGCCTGCTCGCCAACATCGGCCGCGACGCCGGGCAGGAGGTGCCGCACCTCCACGTCCATCTGTTCGGCGGCGGCCCACTCGGGCCGATGCTGGCGCGCTGACCCATTCCCGCTTCCATGCGGGAAAGATAAGCTATTGCGCCTGTATCATTTGCGACTAGGCTCCGCCGCTTCACCATGCGGAGGGCCGGCCAGGCCCCGATCGCAGCTGGGGGGATCGCTTACATGATATTCGGGCGCGTCAAACCACTCGACGCCATTCTTGCCACCGCCGAGAAGAAGGGCCTGCACCGCTCGCTCGGCGCGTTCCAGCTCACCATGCTCGGCATCGGCGCCGTGATCGGCACCGGCATCTTCGTGCTCACCTCCGAAGCGGCGCAGAAGGCGGGGCCGGGCATGCTGCTCAGCTTCATCGTCGCCGGCTTCATCTGCGCGGTCGCCGCGCTCTGCTATTCCGAACTGGCCTCGATGGTGCCGGTGTCGGGGTCGGCCTATACCTACACCTATGCGGTGACCGGCGAGATCCTCGCCTGGATGGTCGGCTGGGCGCTGATCCTCGAATATGCGGTCGGCGCCAGCGCGGTCGCGGTCGGCTGGTCGAACCATGCGGTGGGCCTGCTCAACGGTATCGGCTTCCACGTCCCCGCGGCGATCAGCAACGCCGACGCGTTGATGGCGCACATGTACATCGCCTTCGGCGCCCCGCCGAGCGCCGACCTGACGCAGGCGATGACCACCGGCGGCTGGGTCAACGTGCCCGCGGTGATCATCGTCGCGATCGTCACTTGGCTGCTGATCATCGGCACGACCGAAAGCGCCCGCGTCAACGCGATCCTCGTTGCGATCAAGATCGCCGCGCTGACCGCCTTCGTCGCCCTGACCATTCCGGTGATGAAGGCGGACAATTTCAACCCGTTCCTGCCCACCGGCATCGGCAACCCGCTGAGCTCGTCGGGCCTCGGCGTGCTCGGCGCCGCGGCGTCGATCTTCTTCGCCTATGTCGGCTTCGACGCCGTGTCGACCGCCGCGGAAGAGACCAAGAACCCGCAGCGCAACGTGCCGATCGGCCTGATCGGCAGCCTTGCCATCTGCACCATCTTCTACCTGCTCGTCGCCTCGGGCGCGATCGGGGCGATCGGCGCCCAGCCGGTCGCCTCGCTGTCGGGCCAGGTGCTGTCGCCGGGCACGCCGGAGATCGCCGGCCGCTGCGCCGCGATCGTCGCGTCGGGCGCGCTCGAGCCGCTGGTCTGCTCCAAGGAGGCGCTGGTCCACGTTCTCGACACGATCAACTGGCCGATGATCGGCCGCTTCGTCGGCCTCGCCGCGGTGCTGGCGCTGCCGTCGGTGGTGCTGATGATGATGTTCGGCCAGACCCGCATCTTCTTCACCATGGCCCGCGACGGCCTGCTGCCCGCACGGCTCGCCTCGGTCCATCCGCGCTTCCGCACGCCGCACGTCGTGACGCTGCTGACCGGGGTCGCCGCCGGCGTCGCCGCGGCGGTGCTGCCGGTCGGCAAGCTCGCCGACTATTCCAACGCCGGTACGCTGTTCGCCTTCTTCATGGTGGCGGTGTCGGTGATGGTGTTGCGGCGGACCGACCCGAACCGCGCGCGGCCGTTCCGCACCCCCGCGGTCTACATCGTCGCGCCGCTCGCGCTGATCGGCTGCGTGGTCCTGTACCTGTCGCTGCCGCTGACCGCCAAGCTGGTGCTGCCGATCTGGGGCGCGATCGGCCTGGTGATCTATTTCACCTACAGCCGCAGCCGGTCCTATGTCGGGCGCGGGATCATCGACACGGTCGACGATCCGGCGATCCAGCCGGAGGTCGCCAAGCCGCTTTCCTGAGCGGCCGACCGACACAACAAAAAAGGGCCGGTGGAATGATCCACCGGCCCTTTTTGCTGGGTCCTGATCCAGCGTCAGCCGAGCTTCGACGCGATCAGTGCCTTCATGTCGACCATCGGCCGAGCACCGAAATGGCTGATGATCTCCGCCGCGCAGATCGCGCCGAGCGTCAGCGACGCTTCCAAATCCTTGCCGATCGCCTGGCCGTGCAGGAATCCCGCCGCGAACAGGTCGCCCGCACCGGTCGTGTCGACGACCTGCTCGATCGGTTCCGCGCTCACTTCGGCGCGCGTCCCGTGCTGGATCGCGCAGGCCCCCTGCGCGCCGCGGGTCACGACCAGCGTCGGCACCTGGGCCGACAGCTTGGCCACCGCCGCCTCGAAATCCTCGACCTCGGCCAGAGCGGTCAGCTCGTTCTCGTTGGCGAACAGGATGTCGATCAGCCCGTCGGCGATCAGCTGGCGGAAATCGCCGCCGTGGCGACCGATGCAGAAGACGTCGGACAGGGTGAAGGCGACACGACGGCCGGCCTTGCGCGCCGCCTCGATCGCCGCGCGCATCGCTGCCCGCGGTTCCTCCGGGTCCCACAGATAGCCTTCGAGATAGAGGATCGCGGCATCCTCGATGATCGACAGGTCGAGCGCCCCGGCGGGCAGGAATTGCGACGCACCGAGATAGGTGTTCATCGTCCGCTGGCCGTCCGGCGTGACGAAGATCAGGCACCGCGCGGTGGTCGGCTGGCCTTCGCGGACCGCCGTGTCGAAATGGACGCCGGCGGCGCGGATGTCATGGGCGAAGACCTGGCCGAGCTGGTCGTCGGCGACCTGGCCGATGAAGGCGGTGCGGCCACCCAGGGCGGCGATGCCCGCGACGGTATTGGCGGCCGATCCGCCCGACACTTCGCGACCCGGGCCCATCTTGGCATAGAGCGCGTCGGCATCCTCGGGCGAGAACATCAGCTGCATCGACCCCTTGGCGACGCCGATCTCGTCGATGAAGGCGTCGTCCGCCTGGGACAGGATGTCGACGATCGCATTGCCGATCGCGACGACCTCGAAACGGGGCTGGGTCAAGGTGGGATGACTTTCGAAAACAACGGGAAGGCCGCCTCCTATCGCCGAACGCCGCGCGACGCGAGCCCCGGCTTGACGGAGGGGTGCAGCCACGCCACCCCGGCGGGATGATCCGCGCGATCCTGCTCACCCTCGGCCAGCTCGGCGACCGCGCGATCCTGCGCGTCCTCGTCACATCGCTGGCGGTGACGCTGGCGGTGTTCGTCGCGCTCGGCGCCGGCCTGTATCTCCTGCTGGATCAGGCGCTGGCCGGCTGGGACGGCGCGCACGGCCTTGCCGCGGTCGGCGCGGTGGCGATCGAGCTGCTCGCCGGCTGGCTGCTGTTCCGGGTGGTCGCCATCGCGGTGCTCGGCCTGTTCGCCGACGATGTCGTCGCGGCCGTGGAGCGGCGCCACTATCCCGCCGCCTTCACGCAGGCGCGCCCGGCCGGCATGGCACGGGCGGCGCGGATGGGGCTGGCCTCGGCAATCCGCGCGACGCTGATCAACCTGCTGATGCTTCCCATTTATATTGCCCTGCTGTTCACCGCGGTCGGACCGGTGGTCGCCTTCACCATCGTCAACGCCTGGCTGCTCGGCCGCGACCTCGGCGAGATGGTGGCCAGCCGGCATATGGACGATGCGACGATGCGGGGCTGGCGCAGGGCGACCGCAGGGCGCCGCTTCGCGCTGGGGCTTGTCGCGACCGGCGTGTTCGTGGTTCCGGTGCTCGGGCTGCTCGCGCCGATCCTCGGTGCCGGCATCGCGACGCATCTGTTTCACGGGGGCAAGGCATGAAGGCTCGGATCGCGCTGCTATTGGCCACCGGCCTGTCGGCCTGCGCCGCGCCCAATGCCGCGCCGTCGACCGTGTCGCGGGCGGTCGTGCCGACCTATCCGACGATGGGGCTGGAGCGGGTGCTGGGCCAGAATGCCGCCGGCCTCACCGCGTTGTTCGGCAAGCCCGACGCCGAGGTGCGCGAAGGCGTCGCGCGCAAACTGCAATTCGCCGGCCCGATCTGCGTGCTCGACACCTATCTCTATCCCAAGGACGCCAAGGACCCGGGGAGCGAGCCGCGCGTCACCTATCTCGACGCGCGCGAACCCGATGGCAGCACCATCGATCGCGCCAGCTGCGTCGCCGCCCTGACCCGGCGCGAAGGCGGCAAATAGGCCGCCACGCTTAGAGGGCTGAAGGCCTCGATAGGTCTGCCTACCCTCACGGGTCATCCCCGCGCCGGCGGGGATCCAGATGCAACGCCGCGCGAGGGGCGGGACGTCAGTGTATTGGGACTCCCGCCTGCGCGGGAATGACGGCGCGTTGGCGAATCAGCGGCTCCAGGAACCGGTCGATCCGTCCCAGCACCGCCAGCCGCCGCGCGTCGGCCTCGCGCAGCAGTTCATGCCCCTGCCCGGCGAACACCTCCACCTCCGCCCCCGGCAAGCGCCGGACAGCCCGCAGAATCGCCGCGCGGCTGACGATCGGGTCGCGCTCGGACACCAGCAGCAACAGCGGCGTCGCCACCCGGTCGAGCGGCGCGGCGTGCAGGCGGTCGAGCGAGCGGCAAGCCGCCAGCGTCCAGCCCCAGCTCGGTGCGCCGGAAGCGATCTCGGGCGTCTGCGTCTTCCACCAGATCTTGTCGGCCTGCCGCTCCGGACAGGCGGTCATCCGCCCGCCGACATTGCCAGCATCGCCCTCCCACACCCGTCGCTGTCCGCGCCCGGCGGCCACCGCGCCCTGTGCCGCGAGCCGGATCGCGCGCGTCCCGAGCGGCCCTGCGCGGATGCCGAGCATCGGCGCGGCGAGCACCGCCGCATCGAGCCGGACGCCGCGCTCGGCGAGCAGGCGCAGCAGCAGATGCCCGCCCATCGAATGCGCCACCGCGACGTGCGGCCCCTTGCCCGCGCGCCAGCCGGCAACGAAGCGGTCGAGATCGTCGAGCAACGGCTCGAACGTGTCGAGATGATTGACCAGCGGATCGGGCAGCAGCCGACCGGAGCCGCCCTGCCCGCGCCAGTCGAAGCCCGCGATGCTCCAGCCTGACCCGCGCCAATGCGCCATCGCCTCGAGATACTTTTCGGCGAAGTCGCCGCGCCCGCCCAGGAACAGCAGCCGCCCCGCCTCGCGTTCCGCGGGCCAGTCGAACGCGCGGAGCGGCCAATTGTCCGTCGCCGGCCAGGGCGCGAAACGCATGCCCGGCGGATGCCGCCGCCGGTCGATGCTCACAGTCGCTGGAGCGCCCATGCCGCCGCTTCCGCCACCACCGGATCGGGATCGTCGACCAGCCGCGCCAGCACCGGCTTCAGGCCCGGCGCACCGCTGTTGCCCGCCGCGATCGCCGCGTTGCGGACCATCCGGTTGCGCCCGATCCGCTTGATCGGCGATCCGGCGAACACCTGGCGGAAACCGGCATCGTCGAGCGCCAGCAGGTCGGCCAGCTGCGGCACGGTGAGCTCGGCGCGGGGCTGAAACGCCAGATTGGCCGCGGCGCTGGCGGCGAACTTGTTCCACGGACACACCGCCAGACAGTCGTCGCAGCCATAGATGCGGTTGCCGATCGCGCCGCGGAATTCCTCTGGAATCGGCCCGGCATGTTCGATCGTCAGATAGGAGATGCAGCGCCGCGCATCGAGGCGGAACGGCGCGGGGAAGGCATCGGTCGGACAGGCGCGCTGGCAGGCGTCGCACGAGCCGCAGCTCTGCCGCATCGCCACATCGGGATCGAGCGCCAACGTCGTGTAGATCGCGCCGAGGAACAGCCAGCTGCCATGGTCGCGGCTGACCAGATTGGTGTGCTTGCCCTGCCAACCCAGCCCCGCCGCCTCGGCCAACGGCTTCTCCATGACCGGCGCGGTGTCGACGAACACCTTGAGTTCGCAGCCCGCCTCCTGCGCCAGCCAGCGGCCGAGCGCCTTCAGCGCCTTTTTGACGACGTCGTGATAGTCGCCGCCCTGCGCATAGACGGAGATGCGGCCGACCTCGCCCTCGTCCGCCAGCCGTAGCGGATCGGCGGCGGGGGCATAGCTCATGCCGAGCGAGATGACGCTCTGCACCGCCGGCCACAGGCCCGCCGGGGTCTCGCGGTGATGGGCGCGTTCCTCCATCCAGATCATGCCGCCATGCCGCCCCTCGGCCAGCCATTGGTGCAACCGCGCGGCGGTGCGCGGCGCCGCGTCCGCGCGCGTGATGCCGCAGGCGACGAAGCCGAGCTCCGTCGCCTTGGCCTTGATCCGATCTTCCAGCTTGTCCTGGGCCACGCGCGCCCGCTACCACATCGCGACGCCGCTTCGAAGGGCGGGCGCACGGGGGATGTCGGTTGGCGAACGAGAGCGATCTGGCGGTATCGGCCCGCGGGCTGGTGAAACGCTATGGCGAGCGCCGCGTCGTCGACGGCGTCGACCTGGCGGTGCCGCGCGGCGCGATCTACGGCGTGCTCGGCCCCAACGGCGCGGGCAAGTCGACGACGCTGCGCATGCTGCTCGGCACGATCGAGCCGGACGAGGGCCGCCGCGTCGTGCTCGGTCATGACGCGCCGCGCGACGCCAGCGACCGCATCGGCTATCTGCCCGAGGAGCGCGGCCTTTATCCGGCGATGAAGGCGCGCGAGGCGATCGCCTTCATGGGCGCGTTGCGCGGGCTCGACTGGAAGACCGGCCGGGCGCGCGCGGCGGAGATGATGGAGGCGGCGGGCCTCGGCCATGCCATCGATCAGAAGATCCGCAAATTGTCGAAGGGCATGGCGCAGTTGGTGCAGCTGCTCGGCAGCGTCGTGCATCGCCCCGATCTGCTCGTCCTCGACGAACCCTTTTCCGGCCTCGACCCGGTCAACCAGGAAAAGCTCGAGGCGCTGATCCTCGCCGAGCGCGATCGTGGCGCAACCGTGCTCTTCTCCACCCACATCATGTCCCATGCCGAACGGATTTGCGACGGGCTTGCGATCATCGCCGGCGGCAACCGCCGCTTCGAGGGCACGGTGGACGAGGCGCGCGCCACGCTGCCGCAGCGCGTCCGCTATACGCCCGCGCATCCCGGTGCGGACCTAGTGGCGGTTCTGCCGCCCGATGCGGAGCGGGACGGCGAAGGCTGGCGTTTCCAGCTGCCGCATGACGGGATCGAGCCGCTGCTCGTCGCGCTGATCGAGCGCGGCCACGGCATCGCCGGCCTGTCGATCGAACGCCCCGGGCTGCACGACGCCTTCGTCCGCATCGTCGGCGCCGACGCCGCCACCGTATCGGAGCCACAGGCATGACCCTCGCGCGCACCCTTCGCCAGGCGCTGACCATCGCGCGGCGGGATTTCACCGCGACCGTGTTCACGCCGATCTTCCTGCTGTTCCTGTTCGCGCCGCTGATCATGGGTGCGTTCGGTGCGGTCGGCGGCATGGGCGCGGCGAGCGTCGCCGGCAGCAACAGCGACCGTGCCCGCGTTGTCGCGATCGTCCCCGATGCCGCGGCACGGCCGATCGCGGAAGCGGACACGCGGCTGCGCGCCGTCTTTCGTCGCGACGAGGAGGAGCCGCCGGCGCTGACCACGCTGACCGCGAGCGCCGATCCCGCCGCCCAGGCCCGCGCCGCCTTCGCCGCCAAGGATTATGAGGCGAGCGCCGTCCTCTACGGCCCCCTCGCCACACCCACCATCCTCTATGGTCCGCTCGGCAAGCGCGCCGCGGGCTATCTCGGCGTGCTCGCCGGCCAGACCCTGGCCGCCGAGCAGCTCGGCGGTGCCCTGCCCCGCGTCACCGTCACCAAGATGCCGTTCGAGCGGCCGAGCGGCGCCGCCGGCGGCGACGGCGGCTATCGCCAGTCCGCCTCCTTCGCCGTGTTCGGCGTCTTCCTGCTCAACCTGTTCCTCGCCAGCCAAGTGGTCGGCACGATGGCGGAAGAGCGCAACAACAAGGTGATCGAGGTGCTCGCCGCGGCGGTGCCGCTGGAAAGCGTCTTCCTTGGCAAATTGCTCGGCATGTTCGGCGTCGCCATCCTGTTCGTCGGCTTCTGGGGCACGATCGTCGCCAAGTTGGGCAGCTTTCTGCCACCCGAAACGGCGGCGGCGCTGGCGCTGCACACGGCCCTGCCGCTGCCCGTGTTCGGCGTGCTGTTCTTCGTCTATTTCACCATGGCCTATCTGCTGCTCGGCTCGGCCTTCCTCGTCGTCGGCGCGCTCGCCTCGACCCCGCGCGAGATCCAGATGCTGTCGCTGCCGATCTCGGTGATCCAGATGGCGATGCTGGCGCTGGCGCTCGCCGGCACCGCGCATCCCGACGGCACGATGGGGCTGGCCGCGCAGCTGTTTCCGCTGTCCTCGCCGTTCGCGATGGCCGGCCGCGCCGCCACTTCGGCCAGCCTGTGGCAGCATGGCGCGGCGATCGCCTGGCAATTGCTGTGGGTGTCGCTGTTCATCGTCATCGGCGCGCGGCTGTTCCGGCGCGGCGTGCTGCAGTCGGGCAGCGCCAAGCCGCGCTGGCGGCGGGCGAAGGCGTGAAGTGCTCCTGCGCATGCAGGAGCCCAGAGTTTCAGGCGCTGGTGTGTGTGGCTCTGGGTTCCTGCGTACGCAGGAACACGCCAGTCGCCAAATATGGTTCTTAGCGCATCCGGCAGGCGCGGATATCCTCCGGCTGCGGACGGGTGCCCGCCGGCTGGAAGGTCGCCAGATAGCCACCGGCCGACGGCATGTCGGTGAACGACACCTCGCGATAGCCGACCGCCTGAAATTCGCAGCGCAGCAGCGCCGGCGGCGTACCGTGGTTCTGGGTCGGGCGATTGGCGTCGACCACGACGACCAGCCCGTCGCGCTTCAGCGAGGGCCGCAGCCGCCACAGGAATTCGTAAGGCTGCGCGATCTCATGGTACATATGGACCATCAGCACGCGGTCGAAGCTGTTCTCGGGCAGCTTGGGATCGGCCGGCGCACCGAGCCGGACGGAGACATTCTCCAGATCCTCGCGCGCCACGCGCTCGGCCAGCGCGTCGCGGACGCTGGCGACGATGTCCTCCGCCAGCACGCGACCGGTCTTGCCCACCCGGCTGGCCAGGCGGATCGTGTAATAGCCCTCGCCGGCGCCGATATCGGCGACGGTCATGCCGCGGCGGATGTCCGCCTTGCCCATCACCTCGCTCGCCTCGTTGAGCCGATCGCGCGCCTCCTCGTTCGACCAACGTGACGACACGATGTTGGCGACCGGGCGGTCGGCGGCCGGAAACGGTCCCGGCGTGTCCGGCTCGTGGCGGATCAGCGGCTTGGAGCCGTCGCACGCGGCGATGAGCAGCGCCGGCGCGATCACCCCGGCCGCCAAGCCCAGCATCGTCAGGCGACGGCGACGCATCAATCCACGTCCTCCACCTCGACGCTCTCGCCCGTGACCCGCTGCGACAGCGCCGCCGCCATGAAATCGTCGAGGTCGCCGTCGAGCACGTCGCCCGGCGCGGTCGAGGTCACGCCGGTACGCAGGTCCTTGACCAGCTGATAGGGCTGCAGGACATAGGAACGGATCTGGTGGCCCCAGCCGATGTCGGTCTTGGTGGCATTCTCCGCATTCGCCGCCTGCTCGCGCTTCTGCAGCTCCAGCTCGTACAGGCGCGCGCGCAGCTGATTGTATGCCTCCGCCTTGTTCTTGTGCTGCGAACGCTGGTTCTGGCACTGCACGACGATGCCGGTCGGGATGTGCGTGATGCGCACCGCCGAATCGGTGGTGTTGATGTGCTGGCCGCCGGCGCCGCTGGCGCGATAGGTGTCGATGCGCAGGTCGCTCTCGTTGTACTCGACCTCGATATTGTCATCGATGACCGGATAGACCCAGACGCTGGAGAAGCTGGTGTGGCGCCGCGCCGCGCTGTCGTAGGGGCTGATCCGCACCAGCCGATGGACGCCGCTTTCGGTCTTGGCGAAGCCATAGGCGTTCTCGCCCTTGACCAGCAGCGTCGCCGACTTGATCCCCGCCTGCTCGCCGGAATGATAGTCGATCAGCTCGACCCGCATGCCGTGCCGTTCCGCCCAGCGCGTGTACATGCGCTGCAGCATCCCGGCCCAATCCTGGCTCTCGGTGCCGCCGGCGCCGGAGTTGATCTCGATATAGGTGTCGTTGCCGTCGGCCTCGCCGGCGAGCAGCGCCTTGACCTTGTCGCGCTGCGCCCGCTCGGCGAGCTGCTTGAGCGCGTCGATCCCCTCCGCCTCCAACTCGGCGTCACCCTCCATCTCGGCAAGTTCGACCAGCTCGGCGGTGTCGGCGAGGTCCTTCTCGATCGCCCGCGTCGCGCTGATCGCCTCGTCCAGCCGGCGACGCTCGCGCATCACCTCCTGCGCGGCCTTGGGGTCGTTCCACAAGGCCTGGTCCTCGACGCGGGCGTTGAGTTCGTCGAGGCGACGCAGCGCACGATCCCAATCGAGGAACCGGCGCAGCAGCGACAGCGCCTCCTTGATGCTGTCGACATGGGATTGCGCTTCGGCGCGCATGAAGAGTCTCCGGAAAACACGAGGATGGCGTAGCGGCCACGATATGGGAAGCCGCGCTAGTAGATTCCGCCTTCTCTTTGCAAGAAATCGCTGTCGCGCGGCGCCTGCGCTTTGGGCGTCCCGGCGCTGGTCGTCGGCGTCGCGGTGGGGCCGGCGTGACGCGCGGCGCGGCGCGGCTCGCTCTCCGGCTTGAACGCTTCCCAGATCACCGCCGGCTTGGGATCGCTGTCGGTCGGGAAGGTGCCGTAAACCGGCCGGCCGCTGGCGCGGTCGATGCGCACCATGCGGATGCCGGCGGGTGCCCGGAACGGCAGCTTGTCCAGCCCCTCATAGGCCTTGACCGCGAATTCCTTGAAGATCGGCGCCGCGACGGTGCCGCCCTCCGCCGCGCCCAGCCGGCGTGGGCTGTCGTAGCCGAGATAGAGGCCGCCGATGAACTGCGGCGTGCCGCCGATGAACCACACGTCGGTCGGGCCGGTCGTCGTACCGGTCTTGCCGAACATCGGCCGGTCGAGTTCGCGCAGCGTCGTCGCCGTGCCGCGCTGGATCACGCCCTCGGTGATATGGACCATCTGATAGGCGGTCATCGCGTCGATCGCCTGCCGCGTCCGGTCGCGCGGCCGCGGCATCGGCTTGCCGTTCCAGTCGGGAGCGTTGCAGCCGTCGCAGGCGCGCCAGTTCTCCGGCCAGATCACCTTGCCATGCCGGTCCTGGACGAAGTCGATCAGCGTCGGCTCGTGCGCCCGCCCCTGGTTGGCGAGCGTCGCATAGGCGTTGACCATGCGGCTGACCGTGGTTTCGCCCGCACCCAGCGCGATCGCCAGATAGGGCGAATAGGTGCCGACGCCGAGCCGCTTCATCACGTCGACGACCTTCGGCATGCCGGTGGTCGCAGCGGCGCGCACCGTCATCAGGTTGCGCGACTGTTCGATGCCCCAGCGCATCGTGTGCGGGCCGGCGCCGCGCTGGTTGGCGAAGTTGCGGAAGCACTTCTGGCCCAGTCGCGCCCCCTGATAGACGCAATAGGGCGCGTCGAGGATGATCGTCGCCGGCGTCATGCCGTTCTCCAGCGCGGCGGAATAGACCACCGGCTTGATCGTCGATCCGGGCTGGCGCATCGCCTGGGTCGCGCGGTTGAACGCCTGGATGCGGCTGTCGAAGCCGCCCTGCATCGCCAGCACGCGGCCGGTGCCCGGCTCCTCGACGACGAAACCGCCCGATACCTTGGGCACCGATCGGATCGCCCAGCTGCGCCCCTCCGGCGCGACGGCGATGATGTCCCCGGGCTTCAGTGCCGAGAAACTGGTCGCCGCACTGCCGCGAACCGGCGTCTGCGCCAGGCTGCGCGGCAATTCGCCGGTCTTGCCGTCGGCGAAGCCGATCTGCCAGGCGTCGCCGCTGCGCGCGATGACGATCGCCGCCCGCCAGTCGGCATAGTCCAGCGCGACATTGGTGTTGACCAGCGCGCCGAGCCAATTGTCGCCGTCGATCTCCTCATGCCGCAGCGGCCCGGACCAGCCGCGGCCACGGTCGTAGCGGACCAGCCCGTCGCGCAGCGCCTGGGTCGCGAGATCCTGTAGCCGCGTGTCGAGGCTGGTGCGCACCCACAGGCCGCCGGCATAGACGCTGTACGGCCCGTCGCTTGACTGTTCGCCGAACTTGTCGATCAGCTGGCGGCGCACCTCCTCGACGAAATAGCCGCCGACCCGCTCGTATTTTGGCGTGCGCCGCAGCACCGTGCCGAGCGGTTCCGCCACGGCCTCGTCATGCTGCGCCTGGGTGATGAAGCCGTTCTTGAGCATCTCGCCCAGCACCCAGTTGCGCCGCTCCATCGCGCGGTCGGGATGGCGGACGGGGTCGTAGTTCGACGGCCCCTTGGGCAGGATGGCGAGATAGGCGAGCTGGGCAAGATCGAGTTCGGGCAGCTCCTTGTCGAAATAGGCATGGGCTGCCGCCTCGACGCCGAACGCATTGCGGCCGAGCGCGATCTGGTTGAGGTACAGCTCCAGGATCTGCGGCTTGTCGAGCGTGTCCTCGATGCGGAAGGCGAGGATCGCCTCCTTGATCTTGCGCGTCGGCGAATATTCGTTGCCGATCAGCAGGTTCTTCGCGACCTGCTGGGTGATCGTGGAGCCGCCGCGGGCGCGCTTGCCGCTGCCGAACTTGCGCGCATAGTCGAACACCGCGCCGGCGAGACCGGGATAGTCGACGCCATGATGCTCGAAGAAGGTCTTGTCCTCCGCCGCCAGGAAGGCGCGGACCAGCATCGGCGGATATTCGGCATAGGACAGTTCGACCCGCCGCTCGCGGGCGTAGGACTGGATCGGATTGCCGTCGTTGCCGCGGACGTTGGTCGGCAGCGGCGGTTCGTAGGTGCGCAGCTGGTCGACCGAAGGCAGGTCGCGCAGGATCGTCACGTACAGCACGCCATAGCCGATGACGGCCAGCACCGCGAGCGCGGCCAGCGCCTTGACCCACCACCGCCCCCAGGCACGCCGCACCGCCCCCCGCACGCCGCCGGCGTCGCGGAACTGGGTCATGCGAGAGGTCTGGGGGGGATCGGACGCCATAGTCGTGGGGCCCGCGTGTAGCAGGTTCGCGGCCGGTTGCCAGCCGGGTTGCGGCGGGTCGCATCGCGGCGGGCCGATCCGTCGCCACGACGGCCGGCCGGCGCGAGCCTGGCGCTACTTGCTCGCCATCTGCCGGGCGAAATGAACCTCGACCGCGCGCGTCACGCTCTCGGCGATCTTGTCGCGGCCTTCGCGGCTGTCCAGAAAGGCGGCGTCCCCGGGGTTGGAGATATAGCCCGTCTCGAACAGGATCGACGGCATGTCCGGCGCCTTCAGCACCATCAGCGACGCCATGCGATGGAAATTCGCCTTGGTCGGGATCAGCGGCTTAGCCTCGCGGCCGAGCAGCCGCGCGAAATTGGCCGAGGAGTTCATCGTCTCGCGCTGCGTCAGGTCGATCAGGATCGACGATACGTCCGCCCCGGCATCGCCGAGATTGACGCCGCTGATCACGTCCGCCTTGTTCTCGCGCGTCGCCAGCCGCGCCGCTTCCTTGTCGGACGCGACCTCGGACAGGGTATAGACGGAGGCGCCGCTGGCATCGCCGCTGCCGACGCTGTCGCAGTGGATCGAGATGAACAGATTGGCGTGCAGCCGCCGCGCGATGCCGAACCGTTCGCGCAGCACCAGATAGCGGTCGTCGTCGCGGGTCAGCGCGACGCGGACCCGGCCGCTGACGAGCAGCTGGTCGCGGATCGCCTTGGCGATGCGCAGGGTCACGTCCTTTTCGCGCAGGCCGGTATCGGGATTGATCGCACCCGGATCGACCCCGCCATGGCCGGCATCGATCACCACCAGCGGCCGGTCGTCGTCGCCCTGCACCCGCGGCAGCTTCACGCCACGCGCCGGCGGCGGCACCGGGATCGACACCTTGTACTTCGGCCGGGCCGTCCAATTGGCGAAGTCGAACGACAGGAAACTGAGCGGCCCCGCCGCGCTGGCCGCCGCGAAGCGGGCGACGTCGACCACCTGCAGCGACAGCGTCAGCCGCCGGCCGTCGGCGTCGAAGCCGCCGTCGCCGATCACCGCCGGCCGCGCCAGATCGAACACCAGCCGCGTGCCCGTGCCGCGCACCAGTTGGCGCACGGCGCGCACCGGTCCGCCGACGATCGTCTTCAGCCCCGGCGTCACGCCGGCGATATCGACGGCGATCTGGCGCGTGTCGGGCAGGATCGTCCCGGTCGCGTCGCCGACCGGACCGTCGAAGCGGATGTCGATCCGCCCGTCGCCGACCGCGACGCTGCGCACCGCGGTCGCCGCCGCGGCGGGACCGCCGGCGATCCATCCGACCAACAAGGCGAGCAACGCGAACACGGCACGTATTTGCCGCTTGTCCTGCCCGCGGGTCCAGCGAAAACCCATCTCTACCCCTTTGGCGATCCCCTTGCGATCGCAGGGACTTGCCGTAGCGCAGCAGCATTTTCCGCCAGGTTGCCCGGCAAGGTTAACGGGTCGTTCGGCATGTTTCTGCCGGCCGAACCGGCAAAATCGCGCCGGTTGCGATATGATGATGCCGGTGCTACCTACCCTACTGCACCCGTGCGTCGCGAAGACAAGGACTTGCAAAAGACCAGGACTGAGCGATGCGGCGGGCGGCCGCGCCGTCCTGGCGCGGGTTCAAGAACCAGGTTGACGCTCGCATGACGCACTTCTCCAACGTCCGACACCGCCCGGCTGATGCCGGCGGTCGCGCGGGCGTGTGGGCGGGCCGTGCCCCCCGAAGTGCCACGCGAGCAGACGCACTTTCGCAAGACCTTCGCGCCGACGTGATCGGCGCCTTCCATGCCATCCGCGCCGATCACGTCGGCGCATTCAATCGTCGCGCGCCCCGCCCTGCCGGCTCTGCCGCACCGCCGGGACGCGCGTGGAGACTATCCAATGACCACGCGTATGCTGATCGACGCTCGCCACCGGGAAGAGACCCGGGTCGCCGTCGTCAAGAATAACCGGATCGAAGAGTTCGATTTCGAATCCGCCGAGCGCAAGCAGCTCAAGGGCAATATCTACCTCGCCAAGGTGACCCGCGTCGAACCGTCGCTGCAGGCGGCGTTCGTCGATTACGGCGGCAACCGCCATGGCTTCCTCGCCTTCAGCGAAATCCACCCCGATTACTATCAGATCCCCAAGGAGGATCGCGACGCGCTGCTGCGTGAAGAGGCCGAGCATGCCGCCGAAGAGGCGGCGCTGCGCGCCGAGCAGGACGCCGACGAGGAGGAGTTCGACGGCGATCACGAGGTCGAGCACGACCATGCCGAGCACGACCACGCCGACGACGATCACCATGACGAGCCGGCCGACGGCGACGAGGGCGAGGAGCCGCGCGGCACCTCGAAGAAGCCGCGCGGCAACGGCAATGACGACCAGGTCGAGGCGCTGCGCCAGCGCCGCATGAATCTGCGCCGCCGCTACAAGATCCAGGACGTGATCCGCCGCCGCCAGGTGCTGCTGGTCCAGGTCGTCAAGGAAGAGCGCGGCAACAAGGGCGCGGCGCTGACCACCTATCTCAGCCTCGCCGGCCGCTATTGCGTGCTGATGCCCAACACGTCGCACGGCGGCGGCATCAGCCGCAAGATCAGCAACGCCGCCGACCGCAAGCGGCTGAAGTCGATCATGGCCGACATGGCTTTGCCCTCGTCGATGGGCTGCATCGTCCGCACCGCCGGCCTGCAGCGCACCAAGACCGAGATCAAGCGCGACTTCGACTATCTCGCCCGCCTGTGGGACGGGATCCGCGAAACGACGCTGCATTCGTCGGCGCCGGCGCTGGTCTATGGCGACAGCGACCTGATCAAGCGCGCGATCCGCGACATCTACAACCGCGACATCGACGAGATCCTGGTCGAGGGCGAGGACGGCTATCGCCACGCCAAGGACTTCATGAAGCTGCTGATGCCGAGCCATGCGCGGCGCGTGAAGCAGTACGCCGACGCCGTGCCGCTGTTCCAGCGCGCGCATGTCGAGGACCAGCTCGCCGCGATGTACAATCCGGTCGTGCAGCTGAAGTCGGGCGGCTATCTCGTCATTAACCCGACCGAGGCGCTGGTGTCGATCGACATCAACTCCGGCCGGTCGACCCGCGAACACAATATCGAACAGACCGCGACCGCGACCAATCTGGAAGCGGCCAAGGAGATTGCCCGCCAGCTGCGCCTGCGAGACATGGCCGGCCTCGTCGTCATCGACTTCATCGACATGGACAATGGCTCCAACGTCCGCAAGGTCGAGAAGGCGATGAAGGAAGCGCTGAAGGACGACCGCGCCCGCATCCAGGTCGGCCGGATCAGCAGCTTCGGCCTGATGGAGATGAGCCGCCAGCGGCTGCGCACCGGCGTGCTGGAGGCGTCGACCCGCCAGTGCCCGCATTGCGAGGGCACCGGCCTCGTCCGCACCGCCTCGTCCGCCGGCCTGTCGGCGCTGCGCCTGATCGAGGACGAGGCCGCACGCGGCCGCGGTTCGATCCTGACTCTGCGCGCCAGCCAGGAAGCGGCCGTCTATGTGCTCAACAAGAAGCGCGCCGACATCGCCGAGATCGAGGACCGCTATGGCGTGATCGTCGAGATCGTGCCGGATCGCGAGGAGGAAGGCGCGCGCATGTCGGTCGAGGCGAGCGGCCCGCCGCCCGCCCACGCGCCCAAGATCGAGGCGCTGGTCGAGGATCTCGACGATGACCTCCCCGAGGAGATCGAGGAGGAGTTCGACGAGGAGGATGAGGTCGAGGCGGAGGCCGAACCCGTTGCACGCGCGCCCCGCGAGGAGCGTGGCGAGGACGATGGCGAGGGCAACGGTCGTGGCCGTCGTCGTCGCCGCCGGCGCGGTCGCCGCGGTCGCAACCGCGACGAGCAGGGCGGAGACGAGGCGGCCGGCGACGAGGCCGAAGGCGACGTCGAGGGCGAAGCGGCGGCGACCATTGCGGACGCCGCTGGCGACGCCGAGCTGGACGCCGGCGAGGCGGTCGAGGATGCGGTCGAAGCGACCACCGACGAGCCGCAGGGCGAGAAGCGCCGTCGTCGTGGCCGGCGCGGTCGCCGTGGCGGTCGCCGCAACGAGGGCGGTGCCGAGGCGACGGCCGAGCAGGACGCGACCGACACCACCGCCGAAGCGCCCGAGCTCGAGCCGATCGTCGAGGCCGGTGACGCCGGCCCGGTGACCACCGGCCTCGATGCCCCGGTTCCCGCGCCAGTGGCGGACGAGGACACGGCCGAGGCGCCGCGCACCCGCCGTCGCCCGCGGGCCCGCAAGGCGGCTACCGCCGACGCCGCGCCCGTGGCGGAGGCGGCACCCGCCGCTCCGGCCGAAGCGCCCGTCGCCGAAGCCGCCGAGCCGGCGGCCAAGCCGAAGCGCACCCGCAAAAAGGCGACGCCGGCGGCCGAGCCGGTCGCGGATGCTCCCGCCGCCGAAGCGGCCGAGCCTGCACCCAAGCCGAAGCGCACCCGCAAGAAGGCGACCCCTGCCGCCGCGACCGAGGCGACGGCCGCCGAAGCGCCCGCGGTGGAGGCTCCGGCACCGGCGAGCGAGGCTCCGGCCGCAACCGACGAACCGGTCGAAGACACCGCCAACGCCACGCCACGCCGCGGTTGGTGGCAGCGCACCTTCGGCAACTGATCCATCGGTTTTGCCATCACGAAAGGCCCTTCCGCTCCGGCGGGAGGGCCTTTTGCTGTCGGTGAGTGGCCTGCCGTCGTTACGGCATAGGCTGCATCATCCAGGCTCAGGGCGTTCGCCGGCGTAGCGCCAGAGCCGATCGCCATTCGGCATGGCAGGCCATGTTCCGTCATCCCCGCGCAGGCGGGGTTCCAGAAGCCGTGACGTCACGGCTCTAGACGCAGCCTCCGCGCGTCTGGATTCCCGCCTGCGCGGGAATGACGGCGGGGCGTTTT
This sequence comes from Sphingomonas sp. MA1305, assembly GCF_016107325.1. Lineage (GTDB taxonomy): Bacteria > Pseudomonadota > Alphaproteobacteria > Sphingomonadales > Sphingomonadaceae > Sphingomonas. The sequence goes on along the minus strand of NZ_RCVT01000004.1, from coordinate 179,821 downwards.
CAAAGCCTGCGACGCCGACTGTCGATCGGTCCCAGGGATCGGGACATCCCGGCCGCCTCTTCAGCCGCCATTCACCGCGAAGGCGGCAGCACGGCCCGCATGGCCCTTCCCCGCCGTTTCGTCGTGACCTCGCCCGCGCCGGCGGTTATGTTGGCCGCCGTGACCCACGTGCCGGTTTCCCTGCCATGACGCGCTTGCCGATGAAGCGTCTGATCGCCGTCGCCGCCGCCACCATCCTGCTCGCCGCCCAGCCTGCCGCGGCGCAGTCGATCCTGCGCGATGCGGAGACGGAGGCGATGTTCGCCGACATGTCGAACCCGCTGATCAAGGCGGCCGGCCTGTCGCCGCGCGACGTCAAGGTCGTGCTGATCAACGACGAGTCGATCAACGCCTTCGTCGCCGGCGGCCAGACCGTCTACGTGCATTCCGGCCTGCTGCAGGCGGCGGTCAACGCCAATCAGGTGCAGGGCGTGATCGCGCACGAACTCGGCCATATCGCCGACGGCCACGTCGTCCTCGCCGATCGCGGCATCAAGCCGGCGATGAACATCACGCTCCTGTCGATGGTGCTTGGCCTCGCCGCCATCGCCGCCGGCGGGGCGGAGGCGGGCGCCGGGCTGATGGCGCTCGGCCAGCAGGCGGGCCTGGGCAAATATCTCGCCTTCAGCCGCACGCAGGAAACCACCGCAGACGCCGCCGGCGTCCGCTTCCTCAACGCCGCCGGGGTCAGCGGCAAGGGCATGGTCAGCTTCTTCAAGCGCCTGCAGCAGGAGGAATATCGCTACGGCGTGGAGAATATCGATCCGTTCATGCAGACCCACCCGCTGTCGGGTGAGCGCATCCAGCATCTGACTGCCGACCTGCAGGCGTCCCCGGCGTGGAACAAGCCGCCCGACGCCGCGCTGGAGGAACGCTTCCGCCGGGTGAAGGCGAAGCTGGAAGGCTATGTGCTGCCGCCCGAACGCACGCTGCAGGATTTTCCGGAGAGCGACGGCTCGGTCTATGCGCATTACGCACGCGCCTATGCCTATCACAAGGCCGGCTATCCCGACAAAGCCGATGCCGAATCCGCCGCGTTGCTGAAGGCGCAGCCCGACGATCCTTATTTCCTCGAGATCCGCGGCCAGATCCTGCTCGAGGCGGGCCAGCCCGCCGCGGCGCTGGTGCCGCTGCGCCGCGCGACCCAGGGGTCGGGCAACAACCCGCTGATCGCCACCACCTTCGGCCATGCGCTGATCGCCACCGAGGACAAGGCCAATTATCCGGAAGCGATCAAGGTGCTGCGCATCGCGACGCAGCGCGACGACGACAATCCCTTTGCCTGGTACCAGCTCGGCACCGCTTATGAACTGACCGGCGACACGGCGCGCGCCGCCCTGGCGACCGCCGAGCGGGCGAGCATGAACGGCGATCAGCGCACCGCCGCACAGAGCGCGCGCTACGCCATGGCCGGCATCCCGCAGAACACGCCGGACTGGATTCGCGCGCAGGACATCGCCATGGCGGCGCAGAACGACATGGACGACAATCCGAAGAAGTATAAGCGCAAGTGAAGACCTCCTCCCTTATCGCCGTCGCGGCGCTCGGCGCCGTCGTCGGTGCCGGTGCGGTGTGGAGCGTCGACCGCTTTGCCGCGCCCGTCCCCGGTCGCGCCGGTATCGAGCGCGTTGTCCGCGATTATGTCGTCACCCATCCGGAAATCATCGTGCAGGCGATGCAGACCCTGCAGAACCGCGAATCGGGCAAGGCGGTCGCCGCCAACCGCGATGCGATCGCCACGCCCTTCGCGGGTGCCTGGGCGGGCAATCCCAAGGGCGACGTGACGCTGGTCGAATTCTACGACTACAATTGCGGCTATTGCCGGGCGTCGCTGCCGATGATCGCCGACCTGATCAAGCGCGATCCCGGATTGCGCGTCGTGTACCGCGAACTGCCGATCCTCGGACCGACCAGCCGCCCGGCGGCGCGCGCCAGCCTGGCCGCGGCGCAACAGGGCAAGTTCGGCGCCTTCCACGAGGCGCTCTACGCCGCGGGGCCGGTCAGCGAAGCGTCGATCGCCGCCACCGCTGCAAGGACCGGCGTCGCCCTGCCCGGCAGCAACGCGCCGGTGCTAGACCAGGAGATCGCGAGGAACATGGACGTCGCGGCGAAGCTCGGCGTCACCGGCACCCCGACCTGGATCGTCGGCGATCAGATGCTGTCCGGCGCGCTGCCTGTGGCTGATCTCGAACGGGCGATCGCAGCGGCGCGAGGGCGCTGACCCCTTTCGCTGTAATACGTCAGGCTTAGCGCCTATTCCTCAGATGGCGGGCGAGGTCGGCGCCCAATCCGTCTGCGTGACCTTTGTGACCTTTCAACCGGCCTGCGCTCCCTTCCAACCGCCGGCTCGCCACCCTATCTCCGGCGAAAATCAGGGGGCCTCATGACCGAACCGATCCTCGCCATCGCCGGCGTCTCGAAGACGTACAAGAGCGGCACCACCGCCCTCGCCAGCGTCGACCTGACGATCAACAGGGGCGAGATCTTCGCGCTGCTCGGCCCGAACGGCGCCGGCAAGACCACGCTGATCAGCATCGTCTGCGGCATCGTCACCCCCTCCACCGGCACGATCACCGTCGGCGGCCACGACGCCGTGCGCGACTTCAAGGCAGCACGCCGGATGATCGGGCTGGTGCCGCAGGAACTGTCGGTCGACATGTTCGAGACGGTGCTGGCTACCGTCAGCTATTCGCGCCGCCTGTTCGGCCGCGGCCCCGATCCGGCGCATATCGAGCAGGTGCTGCGCGACCTGTCGCTGTGGGACAAGCGCGACGCCAAGGTGATGGAGCTGTCCGGCGGCATGAAGCGCCGCGTCCTGATCGCCAAGGCGCTCGCCCATGAGCCCGACATCCTGTTCCTCGACGAGCCCACCGCCGGTGTCGACGTCGCGCTGCGCCGGGACATGTGGAAGCTGGTCCACGGCCTGCGAACCCGCGGCGTCACCATCATCCTGACCACCCATTATATCGAGGAGGCCGAGGAGATGGCGGACCGCGTCGGCGTCATCGCCAAGGGCCAGTTGCTGCTGGTCGAGGACAAAGCGACGCTGATGCGCAAGCTCGGCAAGCGCGAGATGGACCTGACCTTGGTCGAACCGATGACCGCCGTGCCGTCCGGCCTCGAACGCTGGCATTTGACGCTCGAGAATGAGGGCAAGACGCTGCGCTACGTCTTCGACGCCACGGAGGAGCATACCGGCATCCCGTCGCTGCTCCGCGCGCTGGCGGAGCAGGGCATCGCCTTCAAGGATCTCGAGACGTCGAAGTCGAGCCTTGAGGACATCTTCGTCGATCTGGTCGGAGCCCGCGCAGCATGAACCTCAACGGCATCTGGGCGATCTATCGCTTCGAAATGGCGCGCGCGCTGCGGACGGTGTGGCAAAGCCTGATCACGCCGGTCCTGCTCACCAGCCTCAACTTCATCATCTTCGGCGGCGCGCTCGGCGGCCGTATTCAGGAGGTCGGCGGCGTCGCTTATGGCAGCTTCCTCGTCCCCGGGCTGATCATGTCGTCGCTGCTGGTGCAGAGTGTCAGCAACGCCTCGATCGGCATCTACTTCCCCAAATTCACCGGTACCGTCTTCGAACTGTTGTCCGCGCCGATCTCGGCGATGGAGATGGTGATCGGCTTCGTCGGCGCGGCGACCACCAAGTCGGTGGCGATCGGCCTCGTCATTCTCGCCACCGCCACCGCCTTCGTCGAAGTGCGCGTCGACCATCCCGTCGCCATGGCCGCGCTGCTGATCCTGACCAGCCTCGCCTTCTCGCTGTTCGGTTTCATCATCGGCATCTGGGCGAAGAATTTCGAGCAACTGAACTTCGTGCCGACGCTGGTGGTGACGCCGCTGACCTTTCTCGGCGGCGTTTTCTATTCGATCGACATGCTGCCGCAGCCGTGGCGGACGGTCACCCTGTTCAACCCGGTCGTCTATCTCGTCAGCGCCTTCCGCTGGAGCTTCTTCGGCACTGGCGACGTTCCGGTGCTGATCAGCCTAGGCGTGACGGCCGGCTTCCTGTTGTTGTGCCTGGCGGTGGTCGGCTGGATCTTCCGGACCGGGTGGCGGCTAAAGAATTGAAGATTCGCCCCACCCTCACCCTTCCCACGCCGCTGCGCGGCGCGGGCCCCTTCCCTCTCCCGACGGGAGAGGGAAAAGCCGCCGCAGGCGGCGAAGGGTGAGGGCAGCGGAGACCTTCATCGGCTTCGACTCGGCCTGGACCGACAGTCCACGGGCGCCGGGTGCGATCTGCGCCGTGACCCTCGCGCACGACGGCACCGCGACCTTCCACCCGCCGCGTCTTGCCCGTTTCGCCAACGCCCTCGCCTTCATCGAGGTCGTCGCCGGCGACTATACGCTGATCGCCCTCGACCAGCCGACGATCGTGAACAATCCGACCGGCATGCGCCCGGCGGAGCGCGTCGCGGCGGCGGCGATCAGCTGGCTGGGCGGCGGCGTCCAACCCGCCAGCCGCGCCAAAACCGGCATGTTCTGCGACGCCGCCCCGGTCTGGCCGTTCCTCGACGCGCTCGGCGCGACCGACGATCCGCTCGCCGCACGACAGGCGCCGGACGGACGCTATGTCATGGAGGTGTTCCCCGCCCTCGCCATTCCCGCCTTCGACGCGAGCCATGCCGGACACAAGACGGCCGCCAAGTACAATCCCGCCAACGCCCGCTTCCGCCCCGACGACTGGCACCGCGTCGCCCTCGCCGCCGCTGCGCAGTTCGACCGCTGGGGCCTGGCCGAACCCGCCGCCTGGTGTCGCGACGCCGCGCAGCATCCCCGACCGCGCAAGGCGGACCAGGACAGGCTCGACGCGATGCTCTGCTGCGCCATCGCGCTCCATTGGCGGCGCGCGCCGGCGGCCCAGTCGATCATGATCGGCGACCTCGCCACCGGCTATATCGTCGCGCCCCTCGCCCCTGCGCTGCGCGACCGGCTTCACGCCGCCGCGGCGGCGCGCGGCGTGCCTATCGACGGCGCCGGCGTAGCCATGCGCTGACCGCTGGCCGCAGCACCAGCGCGTTGAGGTCGGTCAGGGCGTGCGCGACGATCGGCAGCCACAGCCCGCCGCTGCCAAAATAGAGCCCCGTCATCAACGCGCCGCCGATCGCCGTGGCGACCACGCCGATCCAGCCCTGATAGCGGTGCTGAAGCGCGAAACAGCCGGTACCGACGACACACCCTGCCAGCCCCGATCCGCTGAGCATCGCCACGGCCAGCGGTAGGGCGAGGCGGAAGAACAGCTCCTCCGTCACTCCGGCGCTGACCGCGAGCAGCGCCGCAGGCAGTAATTCGCCGCCGTCCTGCGGCATGATCGAGCGTGCATCGCCGGCGGTCCAGGGCGCCCGGCCCCGCCGCGCCCGCCACCAGGTCGCGACCAGCCCCAACGCGCTGCCGCCCGCCAGCCCGGCCGCGACGGTGCCGAAGCCGATCATCCCGGGCAACAGGTCGATCGCCCGCGCCAGCGGCGCGAACTCCACCGCCAGCCCGCCGATCGTCGCCAGCTTTCCCCAGATCGCCAAGGCCGCCAGCGCCGGCAGGCCATAGCCGAGCCACAGCCCCGCCGCCCAGCGGGCGTGCCGCGCGCCGATCGGCAGCGTCACCGGCAGCCACAGCCGCCCGCGCCACAGGACGAACAGCGCATAGCCGCACAGCAGCGCGGCGAGCGCCTCAGCGATCATCAGTCGAGGCGATGCTCGCCCTTGACCCAGCGCACCGTGCCCGACGAGGCGCGCATCACCACGCTCTCGGTGGTCATCTTGCCCTTCTTGCGCTTGACGCCTTCGAGCAGCGACCCGTCGGTGACGCCGGTCGCCGCGAAGATGCAGTCGCCGCGCGCCAGTTCCTTGAGGTCGTACTGCTTGTCGAGGTCCTCGATGCCCCATTTGCGGGCGCGTGCGCGCTCGTCGTCGTTGCGGAACAGCAGCCGGCCCTTGAACTGGCCGCCGACGCAGCGCAGCGCGGCGCAGGCCAGCACGCCCTCCGGCGCGCCGCCCGATCCCATGTAGACGTCGATCGTGGTTTCCGGATCGGCGGTGGCGATCACGCCGGCGACGTCGCCGTCACCGATCAGCATCACGCCGACGCCGAGCGCGCGCAGTTCGGCGATCAGCGCTTCGTGCCGCGGCCGGTCGAGCACGCAGGCGATGATGTCGCTCGGCTTGACGCCCTTCGCCGCGGCGATCGCCTGGACATTCTCGGTCGGCGTCTTGTCGAGGTCGATCACGCCGGCAGGCAGGCCGGGGCCGACCGCGATCTTGTCCATATAGACGTCGGGCGCATTGAGCAGGCCGCCCTTTTCCGCGATCGCCAGCACCGCCAGGCTGTTCGGCCCCGCCTTGGCGCAGATCGTCGTACCTTCCAGCGGATCGAGCGCGATGTCGATCTCCGGCCCCTTCCCGGTGCCGACCTTCTCGCCGATGTACAGCATCGGCGCCTCGTCGCGCTCGCCCTCGCCGATCACCACGGTGCCGTCCATGTACAGCTCGTTCAGCGCGGCACGCATCGCCTCGACGGCGGCGGCGTCGGCCGCCTTCTCGTCGCCGCGCCCGACCAGGGTGGAGGCGGCGATGGCCGCCGCTTCGGTGACCCGCACCATCTCGAGGACGAGGACGCGATCGAGAACCTGGCTGGCGGCGGGCATGTCTTCCCCTTGTGTCGGTGTGTCTTGTGGATGCGCGATAGGCGGTGGGCGCGTCGGTGTCGAGATCGCGTCGGCGTATTCGCCACGCCTCCCTATCGTCCGTCAGCGGTTGGCGGCGCCAAGCCGTGGCAGGGCGGGCGTCAGGCGCGAACGTCGCGATTGCCCCCTACGGCAGAGACGAGGCGTGCGGCCAGCGCAACGAAATCCGTACGCGATACCCGATTGAGGATCGCAACCGTGAGCGGGTGACGGACGAAGCCGCCGTGTTGGTCGATTGCGCGACGAAGAACACCGGCGCAGCGATGTGCGCCTTACGCGCCCTCGGGCGCGCGGCCCCCTGCCACTTAGCCCCCGAAGCCGGTCGGCGCCGGCGATACCGTCACCACCTGACCGTCGCGGATCTCCTCCACCTCGAGCGCGCGCTCGGCGACCCCGTCCCGGCCGAAGCGGAACGCGCCGTCGATGCCGGCAAAGCCGTCACCGTCGCGCAAGCGGGATTCGGGGAAGGCGCGGCCGACCGGCCAATCGCGCGCGATCCGGACCGTCAGCAGCACCGCATCATAGCCCAGGCTCGACAGACGATAGGGCGCGGCGCCGTAGCGGGCGCGGTATTTGGTGGCATATTGCCGGTAGAGGCCGTTGCCGACGCTGGCGAACCACGCACCCGACAGGCCGGGCCGGGCGGCGATGCCGCTTTCCGAATTCCACAATTCGGTACCGAGCACGCGCGTGCCCGCGCCGCTGCCGCGCTTGACCAGCGGTGCCGCGGCGGCGGCGGTCGCGCCGCCGTCAGCGATCAGCACCGCGCCATAGGGCGCCTTCGCCGCCAGCCTGGTCACCGCCGCCTGCACGCCGCCGTTGGTGCGGCCGTAGGTCTGCAGCGACACGACCTGGCCGCCCGCGCCCTCGACGCTGCGCAGGAAGGCGGTCGACGCCCGTTCGCCATACAGGCCGTTGGGCACCAGCCCGGCAAAACTGGTCACGCCACGGCTGCGCGCATACGCGACGACCCGCGCAATCGACTGGGCCGGCACATATCCCATCAGATAGACGCCGTTGCCGCCGACGCTGGCGTCGTTGGAGAAACTGAGCACCGGCACGTTCGCCGCCTTGGCCACCGGCGCAACCGCGCGCACGTCGTCGGCGAGCAACGGGCCGAGGATCAGCTGCGCCCCGTCGGCAATCGCACGGCTCGCCGCCGCCGCCGCGCCGGTCGCGGTGTCGTAATTGGTGATCCGCACCTTGTCGGTTCCGGTGTCGAGCACCGCCAGCATCGTCGCATTGGCGATCGATCGGCCGACGCCCGCGTTGCTGCCGGTCAGCGGCACCAGCAGCGCAACGCGGTTGCGCTGCGTGTCGCGGGGCAGGCCCTGATCGACCGGCTCCGGCCGGCTTGTCTGCGGCCGGGTCGGCTGGCGCTCCGGCGCCTCGACCGGCGCGCGCGGCACTACCGTCGAACAGGCACCCAGCGCCGTTGCCGCCATCAGGGCGAAGCCGCGCCGCCACGCCTGCGCAGGCTGTCCAATCGTTCCCGCCTCTGCCATGACCGTCCCCGTGAATGTTCTCGAACCCGGCCTGTACATCGTCGCGACCCCGATCGGCAATCTCGCTGACCTATCCCCCCGCGCCGCCGACATTCTGGCGCGCGCCGACGTCATCGCCGTCGAGGACAGCCGCGTCACCGCCGGGCTGCTCCGCCATATCGGCGTCAAGCGGCCGATGGTCCCCTATCACGATCACAATGCCGAAGGCGTCCGTCCCGGCCTGATCGCGCGCATGGCCGGCGAGGCGGTGGCGCTCGTCTCCGATGCGGGAACCCCGCTGATCTCCGACCCCGGCTACAAGCTGGTGCGCGACGCACGCGCCGCCGGCCACACGGTCGTCACCATTCCCGGCCCCTGCGCCGCCGTCGCCGCGCTCACCCTCGCCGGCCTGCCGACCGATCGCTTCCTGTTCCTCGGCTTCCTGCCCGCCAAGGCCAAGGCACGTGCTGATGCCATTGCGGAGATCGCCGCCGTCCGTGCGACCCTGGTGATCTACGAATCGGGGCCGCGCCTGTCCGCCTGCCTCGCCGCATTGGCCGAGGGGCTGGGTGATCGCGAGGCGGCGGTCACGCGCGAGATCACCAAGCGGTTCGAGGAAGCGGTCACCGGCACGTTGACCAGCCTCGCCGCGCGCTATGCCGAGGCGCCGCCCAAGGGCGAGATCGCGATCGTCGTCGCGCCGCCGGGCGAAGCCGCGCCACCGCCGATCGAGGATGCCGACGCCGCCCTCGCCGAGGCCCTCACCCGCCTGCCCGCCGCCAAGGCCGCCGGCGAGGTGGCGAAGCGTTTCGGCGTCGATCGCAAGGCGCTGTATGCGCGGGCGCTGGCGCTGCGATCGCACGAACGATAGATCTATTGCAGCAAGCCGCTGTCGCACAAACCGCGATAAAAGCCCATCGCCTCAAGCTTTTAAGATGTTCTTCGCTATTTAGACAGAACAATACTGCCCCGAAATTGACTTACACTAAATAATTATGTAAGTAGGGCAGGAAAATCATCTTGGTGTGGAATAGCCACATGATGAAAAAATGCATTTATATATTAATGGCTTGCGCGATATTGCCATTTTCCATGTCATCGCATGCTATGAAAGACTCGGCGGTCGGGTCTCGCATGGATGAGCGTGACTTTACTGACGTCTGGTCGCAGCCCGTCATACCGAAATTTAAGCGGCCGATGATCGGACCGTGGCGAATGCCCTCGTTTCCCGAGGTGCACCATTACATCCGCGACACTCCCGCCCGCGCCGAGGACCTCAAGCGCGAGCAGGTCATCCGCGAAGCCTTTGTAAAGGCCGGCGCATTCTTTAGACCAGCCAAGCATGTCTGCATCAGCTGTCGGGCCAAAGCTTGCGAATACGTTCTGCTCTATCCGGACACGCTATCGGACGCGGACCGCATACGCGCTTCGCAGGCCGTCGATCGCATCACCCTTTCCCTATGCCCTAAGCCACTGTGCGAAAGCGGTATTGTGATGTCGGGTGGCCGGACAAGAGGCACCGGATTGGCTGAGTTGGGCTATTTCATTCAAACCGACAGCGGCTTCCTGTGAGGAGAATTTCCATGAAAGGCGTTGCGACAACGGCTCTTCTTTGTCTGCTATCGACGCAAGCGTTCGCCGAATCCGCATCCGACTGTAAATATTGCGTCAAACAGCGCAACCGAGAGGGGAATTATTATTCCTGAGAGCAGGCCAGTAATGACGGATACCATTCCGAAACGCCGTACCATTATTGCAGTGATGGCGAGGAATACCGTGACCAGGAGGGCAATTTGTCGCGCGAATGTGCGACATTTTCAGCATGCGCGACGCCGTTAACACTGCGCAGCGGCCGAAAGATGTTTTATGTGTCGGCACGCTGGTCATGCCCTCAGGGTATGACTTATGCGGATCACCAACTGTTTGCTTGATAGAGCGCTACAAGGAGGTGACGGCAGATGAACGTCGGACGCGCCACCGCCACCGTATGCGTCATCATGTTGGCTGCCGCACTGTTCGTTTCGACGCGGCTTGGATGGGTGGGCACGTCTGCCAGCGAGGCGACGATCGATCGATCGACCGTGCCCGTGGTGTCATCAGGCGGGGCATCGCCACGCGGCGCCCCTTTGGTCTCCATCCGCCGACGCGACGTACCGACTCCACAGGATCGGCGCGACCTCGCGGCGGATCTCCGCGCTGCCGAACTCGCCCGTATCTCGGACGAGGTAGCGCCGTTCTTCGGCTATAATCCCGCGCTCAAGTCGCTGCACGATCACCTCCGCGCGGAAGGGCGCGATGAGGCCTGGGCGAGCCGGTCCAAAACGATGCTGGCACGCGAATATGCCGGAATGCCCGGGATCAAGGACACCGACCATGCGCCACAGATTCATTGCGGTGTGACATTGTGCGAGGTCAGCGGCAGCCTGGACTTTCCCGAACGCGGCACCGTCATGAGGAGCGTGCAGGCGCCGGATGTCTCAGAACGAATGTGGGCGAGAGGCTATCATCCGATGAACCAGATGTTCGGCCCGGGCAGAGACGGACGGCAGGTCTTCATTGGCTATTACCGCCGTGAGGCTCCGATTACAGTACCCGCAGGCGGGCGGCGATAGCTATTCCACAGTCCATCGGCGTGATGAAGGCGGTGCTCGCGCTTAGTCGCCGGCTCAATAGGCGGCTTGCTTGCCCCGTCACGCTCGACCACCTTGCCGTCATGCCCCCTCGCCGTCCCACCGCTGAACGCCGCGCCGCGGAAGCCGCCGGCCGGCGTGGCGAGCGGCTGGCAGCGTGGTGGCTGCGGCTGAAGGGCTGGCGCATCCTCGACCGGCGCGTCCGGACGCCGGCGGGCGAGGTCGACCTCGTCGCCCGTCGCGGCGCGCTGATCGCCTTCGTCGAGGTGAAGATGCGTCGCACCCCGACGGAACTGGATATGGCGATCGACGAGCGCCGGCTTGCCCGTGTCGCCGCGGCGGCGGAGCTGCTGATACCGCGCTACGCCACCGCGGGTGAGGACATTCGCATCGACGTCATCCTGCTCGCCCCCGGCACCCGCCCGCGCCACATCGAGAACGCCTGGATCGGCTATTGAGCGCATAGGGCGCGATTGGCCGGGCGGGATCTTGAGGCTGCGCGCCGAGCCGTGCCGTCGGGAAGATGAAACGCCAGCCTGATCAAGATCTTGTCAATATTCGCGCCGCTAATTTGCAGATCATGCGAATGGGTAGGACCGGCGCCGCAACGGCGCTTTTGATGGCACTCGCCGGATGCGGCGGCAGCGGCAGCAGCGGCGACAGCAGCGCCACCGGTGCAGGCAGCGCCGTGCCGATCGTCACCACGCCGACCCCAAGCCCGACACCTGCGCCCACCGCGTCGCCGACGCCATCGCCCACCCCCGCACCGACACCGACGCCGACCGCGACGCCGACGACCTGGGCGGCGGCGGCCGCCGCGCTCTATGACGTGCAGCCTGATGCCACGACCTGCCGCGCCGGTACGCTCAAGGCCACGGTCAAGGCCGACTTCCTCGCCCGGCTCAACGCGATCCGCGCGCTGCATCAACTGCCCGCGGTGACCTATTCCGAGGCCGAGGATGCAGCGGAAGCCGACTCCTCGCTGATGATGGCGGTCAACAAACAGCTCAGCCATACCCCGCCGACCAGCTGGACCTGCTATTCGGCAAGCGGCGCCACCGCGGCGGGGTCGAGCAATCTGATCGGCGGCTGGGGCACCGGCCTCGGCTTCGACAGCGAGGACAGCTATCTCGGCCTATGGCTCACCGAAGGCGGCAGCGCGTCGATCGGCCACCGCCGCTGGATCCTCGACCCGTTCCTGGGCAAGACCTCCTACGGCCGCGTGGCTTTGGTCCTACCCGATGGCAGCCGGGCGAGCGCGGCGTCGATGCGCGTCTTCAACTTCACCACTGGCGTCGCCGTGCCGACCGGTCTGCCCGCCTATGTCGCTTACCCGTCGGGTGACTATCCGGCACGCTATTTCAGCCTGTCGAGCTATCTGTCGTTCAGCGTCGTCGCCGGTACGTCGAGCGCGTTCGGCGCCAACGCCAACGTCCGCTTCACCAATGCGACGATCACCGTCACCGGCCCGTCGGGCGCGCTGCCGGTCACCGACGTGACCAGCGACAATGACGGCTATGGCGTCGCCAACAACGTCCAATGGCGGGTCACCGGTTTGCAGACCGGCGTCAGCTATACCGTGCGGATCACCGGCGTCACCGGCGCGCCGCAGAGTGAATACAGCTATTCCTTCCGCGTGGTGAGTTGATCGGCGCGACGCGGCGGCGGCGAAGTCCCATCGCCTGCTGACAAGCGGCGGCCGCGCCCCTACCTGACGGGTCGCGCAGCCACCGGAGGAACCATGCCGCTTTCCGTCGCCGTCCAGATGGACCCGCTCGAGACGATCAACGTCGCGGGGGATTCGACCTTCGCGCTGATGCTGTCCGCCCAGGCGCGCGGCCACCGATTGTTCCATTACACCGCCGATGCGTTGAACTATCGAGACGGCCGCGTCTGGGCGAAGGCGCATCCGGTCACCGTGCAGCGGCCTGAGGCCGGCCGCGCGGGCGACCACTTCCGCTTCGACGCGCCGGTCAACCTCGACCTTGGCGACCAGGCGGACGTGGTGCTGATGCGGCAGGATCCGCCCTTCGACCTCGGCTATATCACCGCGACGCATCTGCTCGAGCGGATCGCCGACCGCACCCTCGTCGTCAACGATCCGGCCAGCGTCCGCAACGCGCCGGAAAAGGTGTTCGTGCTCGACTATGCGCGCTTCATGCCGCCGACTTTGGTCACCCGCAGCCTGGAGGAGGCGCGTGCCTTTCTCGCCGAACATGGCGAGATCGTCGTCAAGCCGCTGCACGGCAACGGCGGCAAGGCGATCTTCCGTGTCGGATCGGATGGCGCCAACCTGTCCGCGCTGATCGAGGTGTTCAACCAGACCTGGCGCGAGCCGCATATGATCCAGGCCTTTCTGCCGGCGGTGGCGAAGGGCGACAAGCGCATCGTCCTGGTCGACGGCGAGGTGGTCGGCGCAATCAACCGCCTGCCCGGCGAGGGCGAGATCCGCTCCAATCTGGCGGTCGGCGGTTCGGCGGAGAAGACCGAACTGACCGCGCGCGAGCGGGAGATCTGCGCGGCGCTGGCGCCGGAGCTGAAGCGGCGCGGTTTGCTGTTCGTCGGCATCGACGTGATCGGCGGCGAATGGCTGACCGAGATCAACGTCACCTCGCCGACCGGGATCGTCGCGATCGAGCGGTTCGACGGCACCGACGTCGCCGGCCTGATCTGGGACGCGATCGAGCGACAGGTCGCGGCGCGCGGCTGACCGGCCGGCGGCAGGATTTCCGCGGATGACCGCCTTGATCCTCGATGCCATCGCCTGGGGCGGCTACCTCGGCATCTTCCTGCTGATGGCGCTGGAGAACATCGTGCCGCCGATCCCGTCGGAGGTGATCATGGGCCTCGGCGGCATGGCGGCGGCACGCGGCGACATGGCGTTGGTGCCGCTGATTGCCTGGGGCACGGCGGGCACGACGGCGGGTAATTACGTCTGGTATTTCGTCGGCCGCCACATCGGCTACCGGCGCTTCCGCCCGCTGGTCGACCGCTACGGCCGCTGGCTGACGGCGGAATGGGAGGATGTCGAGCGGCTGCACCGCTTCTTCCTCCATCACGGCGGCTGGGTGGTATTCGTGTTCCGCTTCATGCCGACCTTCCGCACGCTCGTCTCGCTGCCCGCGGGGATGACGGGCATGCCGCTGTGGCGGTTCCTGCTGGGGACCTTCGCCGGCAGCGCGATCTGGAACACGATCCTCGCCGCCGCCGGCTATTATCTCGGCAGCAACTATGCCGAGCTGGACCGCTATGTCGGCCCCGCCGCGATCGTGCTGACGGTGGTGATCGTGCTCGGCTATCTATGGCGGGTCATGACCTGGAAGCCGCGCGCCGGGCGCGACTGAGTCTCACCCGCCCGTCACGCCCGCGGATGGGCGTGGCGGTAGACGTCGAGCAGATGGGCCGCATCGACCGCGGTATAGACCTGGGTCGAGCTCAGGCTGGCATGGCCGAGCAATTCCTGCAGCTGGCGCAGGTCCGCGCCCCGGCCCAGCAGATGCGTCGCGAAACTGTGGCGCAGCGCGTGCGGCGTCGTTCGCTCCGACAGGCCGAGCCGGCCACGCGCGCCCTGCACCGCCCGCCGCACGACGCCGGGCGCCAGCGGCCCACCCTTGGCGCCGCGGAACAGCGGCGCGGTGCGCTCCAGTTCGTAGGGGACGGCCGCGACATAGGCCTCGATCGCCGCGCGGACCTGCGGCAGAAGCGGCACGATCCGCGTCTTCGCGCGCTTGCCGGTGACCACCAAAGTCTCGCTCAACGGCAGCGCCGCGCCGGTCAGCGCCATCGCCTCCCCGATGCGCAGCCCGGCGCCGTAGAGCAGCAGCAGCACCGCCCAGTCGCGCCGCCCGATCCAGTCCTCGCGGGCATCGTCCGCCACCTCGCCGGCGAGTGCCAGCACTTCGTGCGGCGCGACCGGCCGCGGCACGCCCTTCTTGACGCGCGGTCCCGTCAGCTTCGGCATCGTGCCCCCGACGAAGGTCAGAAAGCCGCGCACCGCCGACAGTTCGCGCGCCGCCGACGCCTGCCCGAGCCCCTCGCCGCGCCGATGCGCCAGAAAGGCGCGCACCTCAGCGGCCTCGACGCGCATCAGCGCCGCGTCGTCGACCCGTTCGCCGCGATGTGCCTGCAGGAAGGCGACCAGCCGCTCGGCCGTGGCTTGATAGGCACGGACGGTATGCGCCGAGCGGCGGCGACCATGGGCCAGATGCTCGGCCCAGCGCATGGAGGCGGGGCGATCGTCGTTCATTCCGTCGCATCTTGGGCGGCGCGACGGCCATCGCAAAGACTTTTTAAACCACTTTTCCCGCAAATCTGATGGGTGACCGAACAGCCGCTCATTGCCCGCCCGTTCGACGAAAACGCGCGTCTCGCCGCCCTTCATGACCTGGCGCTGATCGACAGCGCGCCGATGCGTGAATTCGACGCCCTGGTGGCGCTGGCCGCCGAGATGCTGGGCTGTCCGACCGCATTGCTCAACCTGGTCGACCGCGATCAGGTCTGGATCAAGGCATCCAACGCTCCTGCCCCGCGCCAGGTCGATCGCGACGTCGCCTTCTGCGACCATACGATCCGCTATGACGTGCCGCTGGTCGTGCCCGATCTCGCCGCCGATGCGCGCTTTGCCCACTTCCCGCTCGTCACCGATGCGGGCAGCCGCTTCTATGCCGGCGCCGCCATCCACACGATCGACGGCAAGGGCGCGCGCCTGCCGATCGGCACGCTCTGCGTCATCGATACGCATCCGCGCTCGCTGAACAGCGCCGGCCATGCCGCGCTGCGCCACCTTGCAACTTTGGCCGAGGCGCTGATCGCCGCCCGCCGCACCGCGCTGGAGGCGATCCGCATCGCCACGGTCGGCGAGGAACTGGTCGCGCAGCTTGCCGCCAAGGACCGCATCTTCCGCCAGGCGGAACGGATCGCCGCGATCGGATCGTGGCGGCTGTCGCTGGCGGACCAGGCGCTGGAATGGTCTGACAACGTCTATCGCATCCACGGCCTGCCTTTCGAGACCAAGCCCGATCTGGACAGTGCGCTGGCCTTCTATCCGCCGCATGCCCGCGGCGGTGTCGCCGAGACGGTCCAGAACACCATTTCCACCGGCCAGCCCTTCGACATCGAAACCGATCTCGTCACCGCCGACGGTCGCGCGATCCGGGTCCGCGCGATGGGCGAGCCCGAACAGATCGACGGCACCGTCACCGCCATCGTCGGTGTCTTCCAGGACATCACCTCCCGACATCGGCTCGAGGTGCAGCTCCGCCGTTCCGCCGATACCGACGCGCTGACCGGCATCGCCAACCGCGCCGCCTTCGATCGCGAGCTGGAGGCGGCGATGGCGCGGGCCCGCCGCGACGGAACACCGCTGCTGCTCGCGCTCATCGACCTCGATGGGTTCAAGGCGATCAACGATTCGCTCGGCCACCAGGCGGGCGACGACGTCCTGCGCCTGACCGGCCAAGCCCTGTCGCAGCCGTGGCTGCGCGGCTGCAAGGCGGCGCGGATCGGCGGCGACGAGTTCGCCTTGATCGTCGAGGACCCCCGTTTCGTCGCCGAGCCCGACGAATTGCGGCTGCGGATCGAGGCCGCATTGCGTATCCCGGTCGAGGCGAACGGCGTCACGATGACCAGCGCCGGTTCGGTCGGCATCGCCACCTTCGACGATCAATGCCACTCGCTGCGCGATTTCGCGCGGCGCGCCGACATCGTACTGTACGCCGCCAAGCGCGCGCGCGTCGGCCAACGGCGGCTCGCGGCGGTCCATCGCGCGGCCTGAGGTCCGCCACCCGACCGGGCTGAGCCCGAGCCCGGCGGCGCCGGTCCCGCGCCGGACGGCATTGCGCCTGTCATTGGCTGCTTCCCCCCGAGTCGCCGGCGCCCCATATGGGGCACAGCCATGTCGACCCGTGCCCGCGTCCTCGTTCTCAACTCCGCCCTCGGTCCGCTCGACTATCGCGTGCCGGCCGGCATGCATGTCGAGCCCGGCTCGATCGTCGTCGCGCCGCTCGGCCCCCGCCAGCTGATCGGCGTCGTCTGGGAACCGGAGCGGCTGCCCTCGGAGGCAGAGGTCGGCGACAACCGCCTGCGCAACCTGCTTGCCGTCGCCGACGCGCCGCCGCTGGGGGCGCCGCTGCGCCGGCTGGTCGAATGGACCGCGGACTATTATCTCGCCCCGCCCGCCGCGGTGGTGCGCATGGCCCTGTCGTCGACCTCGGCGCTGGAGGGCGCGCGCACCGCGACCGAATATCGCGCCACCGGCACCGTCCCGCCGCGCCTGACGCCGCAGCGTGAACAGGCGCTGGAGCGGATCGGCGATCGCCAGGGCCTGATCCGCGAACTCGCCGCCATCGCCGACGTCTCCGACGCGGTGGTCCGCGGCCTCGTCAAGGCGGGTGCGATCGAGGCGGTCGAGGTCGACATCGACAGCCCCTATCCCCTGCCTGACCCGGCGTACGGGGCCCCGATACTGTCGGACGATCAGCATGCCGCCGCCGACACGCTGAGCGGCGCGGTCGACGCGCACGACTTCCGCCCGATCCTGCTCGACGGTGTCACCGGTTCGGGCAAGACCGAGGTCTATTTCGAGGCGGTGGCAGAGGCGATCCGCCAGGGCCGCCAGACCCTCGTGCTGCTGCCCGAGATCGCGCTCACCGAACCCTTCCTCAAGCGCTTCCACGACCGTTTCGGCTGCGAGCCGGTCGCCTGGCATTCGGGCCTGCGTTCGACCCAGCGCCGTCGTGCCTGGCGCGCGATCGCCAGCGGCCAGGCGCTGGTCACCGTCGGCGCGCGCTCCGCGCTGTTCCTGCCCTATCGCAACCTCGGCCTGATCGTCGTCGACGAGGCGCACGAAACTAGCTTCAAGCAGGAAGAGGGCGTCCATTACCACGCCCGCGACGTCGCGGTGATGCGCGGCAAGTTCGAAGGCTGCCCGGTGATCCTCGCCAGCGCGACGCCGGCGATCGAGACGCGCCAGCAGGTGACGCTCGGCCGCTATGAGGAGCTGAAGCTGCCCGGCCGCTATGGCCCGGCCGAAATGCCGAGCATCGAGGCGATCGACCTGATCGCCGAGCCGCCGGAGCGCGGTCGCTGGCTGGCGCCGCGCCTCGTCAAGGCGATGGGCGAGACGCTGGCCAAGGGCGAACAGTCGCTGCTCTTCCTCAACCGCCGCGGCTATGCCCCGCTGACCCTGTGCCGCAATTGCGGCCACCGCTTCCAATGCCCCAATTGCACCGCCTGGATGGTCGAGCACCGGCTGACCCGCCGCCTCGCCTGCCACCATTGCGGCCACGTCATGCCGACCCCGCGCGCCTGCCCCGAATGCAGTGCGGAGGACAGTCTGGTCGCCTGCGGCCCCGGCGTCGAACGCATCGCCGATGAGGTCGCCGCGCTGTTCCCGGACGCGAAGGTCGCCGTCGTCACCTCGGACACGATCTGGTCCCCGGCCAAGGCGGCGGAGTTCGTCGGCCGGATGGAAGCCGGCGACATCGACATCGTCGTCGGCACGCAATTGGTGACCAAGGGCTATCACTTCCCCAATCTGACGCTGGTTGGCGTCGTCGATGCCGATCTCGGCCTGGAGGGCGGCGACCTGCGCGCCGCGGAGCGCACCTTCCAGCAGATCCGCCAGGTGTCGGGGCGTGCCGGCCGCGGGAGCAAGCCGGGCCATGTCTTCATCCAGACGCACAGTCCCTCGGCACAGGTGATGCAGGCGCTGGTCACCGGCGATTCCGATGCCTTCTACGCCGCGGAGACGGAGGCACGCGCCGACGCCGGTGCGCCGCCGTTCGGCCGCTACGCCGCGATCATCGTCAGTTCCGAGGATCAGGGCTGCGCGCACGACATCGCGCGCACCGTTGCTGCCGCCGCCCCCCGCGTCGACGGCATGGCGGTCTATGGCCCCGCCCCCGCGCCATTGGCGATGCTGCGCGGCCGTCACCGCTACCGCCTGCTCGTCCACGCCCGCCGCGCCCTCGATGTGCAGGACGTCATCCGCGGCTGGCTCGGTGCGCTCGACTGGCCGGCGAAGGTACGCGTGACGGTCGACGTCGATCCCTATAATTTTTTGTGAGCCACTGGCCAAGATCAACCGACTCGTCACCCCGGACTTGTTCCGGGGTTCACCGTGCCGCAACATCGACGCCAGTGACGCTTGCGGCACGGTGGATGCCGGAACGAGTCCGGCATGACGGTTGAAGGGTGAAGAGATGACGACACGGCGCACGTTCCTTGGCGGCATGGCCGTGACCGGCATAGCCGCGGGAACAGCGGCTCAAGCCGCCGCGCCGCGCGCGACGATCGTCTCCACCTGGGATTTCGGGGCCGCCGCCAACGCCGCCGGTTATGCGAAGATGCGTGCCGGCGGTTCGCTGCTCGACGTGGTCGAGGCCGCGGCGATGGTGCCGGAGGCGGATCCGGAGAACCATTCGGTCGGCTACGGCGGCTACCCGGACCGCGACGGCCACGTCACCCTGGACGCGGTGATCATGGACGATGCCGGCGGCGTCGGCGCGGTTGCCGCGCTCGAAGATACGGTCCACGCCATCTCCGTCGCCCGTCGCGTGATGGACAAGACGCCGCACACGCTGCTGGTCGGCGAAGGCGCGACCCGCTTCGCGCGCGATCAGGGCTTTCCGAAAGTCGATCTGCTCACCCCGCCCGCCGAACAGGCGTGGCGCGAATGGCTGAAGACCTCGCAGTACAAGCCTGAGGCCAATGTCGAGAACAAGCGTGGGCCACATGCCGGCCCACGCGGCGGCGCGCTCGACCACGATACCATCGGCCTGCTCGCCTGCGACGTCTTGGGCCGGATGGCGGGTGCCTGCACCACCTCGGGCATGGCGTTCAAGATGCGCGGGCGCGTCGGCGACTCGCCGCAGGTCGGTGCTGGCCTCTACGTCGAGCGCGGCGTCGGCGGCGCCACCTCGACCGGCCTCGGCGAAGAAGTGACGCGCGTCTCGGGCAGCGCCCGCGTCGTCGCATCGCTGCGGGCCGGCCTGTCGCCGCAACGCGCATGCGAAGAGGTCGTCCGCCACATCGCGCAACTGCGCGGCGACGCGATCAAGGGCGTGCAGGTCGGCTTCCTAGCGCTGTCGCCGCGGGGCGAGGTGGGCGCCTTCTGCCTGCTGCCCGGCTTCACCTATGCGGTGACCGACGCCTCGGGTGCGACGGTGGTATTGAAGGCTCCGTCGCTGTTCGCGGCATAGGCGTTACGGGAGCGGATCGCGCCGGTCCGGCGCTGGCGCGTCCTCCCGGTGCCTCGGCATCATCGCGCGATGGCAGAGACGCCTGCAACTGTCTCGTCGTCATTCCCGCGAAGGCGGGACTCCAGAGACGCTGACGCTGGCGCTCGACACGTTGACCTGCGCGTCTGGATCCCCCGACTTTGCGGGGATGGCAGTGGGGGTGGAAGCCACGCTCGCCCCCGACGTCTTGGCCTGACGTGGGCCGCCCCGCCTAACGCAGCCTGAAGTCGATACCGAAAAGCCCCGGCCTGCGCCGGAGGCCCCCGCCGCTTAGCCCGCCTGTTCGGCGAGGACGGTCAACCCCTTGGCGTTGACCTCGGCGAAGCCGCCTTGGATCGGCACCAGCTCCGGCTGGCCGCCGGCGGTGCGGTAGATCGACAGCGCGCCGTCGCGGATCGTCGACATGAAGGGCGCATGCCCCTCCAGCACGCCGAAATCGCCCTCGGTGCCGGGGACCACCACCATGTGGACCTCCTCGGAGCGGATCAGCTTTTCGGGCGTGACGAGTTCGAAGTGCAGCATTGTCTCGGTCCTGACACCCCTCTCCCCTTGTGGGAGAGGGAGGGGCCCATCGCGACAGCGATGGGAGGGTGAGGGGGCGAGCCCAACGCTAGCGCTTCGCATCGCGCCGCTTCCCCCTCATCCAACCTCCGCTAGGCGGCACGGCCGCCAAGCTTCGGTATCCTTCTCCCACAAGGGGAGAAGGTGATATGGCTTACGCCTCCTTGGCCAGCTTCTCGGCCTTGGCGACGGCTTCGTCGATGCCGCCGACCATGTAGAAGGCCGCTTCCGGCAGATGGTCGTATTCGCCCTCGACCACCGCCTTGAAGCTGCGGATCGTGTCTTCGATCTGCACGAACTTGCCGGGGATGCCGGTGAACACCTCGGCGACGTGGAACGGCTGCGACAGGAAGCGCTGGATCTTGCGCGCACGGGTCACGGTCAGCTTATCCTCCTCGGACAGCTCGTCCATGCCCAGGATCGCGATGATGTCCTGCAGCGACTTATAGCGCTGGAGCAGCGACTGGACGGCGCGCGCCGTCTCGTAATGCTCCTGGCCGACGACGCGCGGCTCGAGCACGCGGCTGGTCGAATCGAGCGGATCGACCGCCGGATAGATGCCGAGTTCCGAGATCGCGCGGTTGAGCACGGTCGTCGCGTCCAAGTGGGCGAACGAGGTCGCCGGCGCCGGGTCGGTGAGATCGTCCGCGGGCACATAGACGGCCTGCACCGAGGTGATCGACCCCTTGTTTGTCGAGGTGATCCGCTCCTGCAGCGCGCCCATGTCGGTCGACAGCGTCGGCTGATAGCCCACCGCCGACGGGATGCGGCCGAGCAGCGCCGACACTTCTGCGCCCGCCTGGGTGAAGCGGAAGATGTTGTCGACGAAGAACAGCACGTCCTGGCCTTCCTGGTCGCGGAAATATTCCGCGATGGTCAGGCCCGACAGCGCGACGCGGGCGCGGGCGCCCGGCGGCTCGTTCATCTGGCCATAGACCAAAGCGACCTTGGAGCCTTCGCTGATCGCATTGCCCTCGGCATCCTTGGCGATGACGCCGGCGTCGAGGAATTCGTGATACAGGTCGTTGCCCTCGCGGGTCCGCTCGCCGACGCCCGCGAACACGCTGGTGCCGCCATGGCCCTTGGCGATGTTGTTGATCAGCTCCTGGATCAGCACGGTCTTGCCGACGCCGGCGCCGCCGAACAGGCCGATCTTGCCGCCCTTGGCGTAGGGCGCGAGCAGGTCGATGACCTTGATGCCGGTGACCAGGATCGCGCTCTCGGTCGACTGTTCGATGAACTCGGGCGCCTTGGCGTGGATCGGCGCGCGCAGGTCGGTGGTCACCGGGCCGCGCTCGTCGATCGGCTCGCCGACGACGTTCATGATGCGGCCCAGCGTCGCCGGGCCGACCGGCACGGAGATCTGCGCGCCGGTGTCGGTGACGTTCTGGCCGCGGGTCAGGCCCTCGGTCGAATCCATCGCGATCGTGCGGACGGTGTTCTCGCCCAGATGCTGCGCGACCTCGAGCACCAGCTTGGTGCCGTTGTTGTTCGTCTCCAGTGCGGACAGGATCGCCGGCAGCTGGTCGGGGAAGTGCACGTCGACGACCGCGCCGATGACCTGGGCGATCGTGCCGGTGTTGTTGGTGCTGCCCGTGCTCTGCGTCGGGCGGATGTCGTCTGCGGCGGTTGCCATCGGATGCTTCCTTGCCTTCATCGTCATTCCCGCGAAGGCGGGAATCCATAAACTCTGCCGTCTCGATCCATAACGCAACCTGCGTCTCTGGATCCCCGCCTTCGCGGGGATGACGGTTATGCGAAACTAGAGCGCTTCGGCGCCCGAGATGATTTCGACCAGTTCCGTCGTGATCGCGGCCTGGCGGGTGCGGTTGTACTGGATCGACAGGCGATTGATCATGTCGCCCGCGTTGCGCGTGGCATTGTCCATCGCGTTCATGCGGCTGCCTTGTTCCGACGCGGCATTTTCCTGCAGCGCGCGGAAGATCTGCACCGCGACGTTGCGCGGCAGCAGGTCGGCGAGGATGTCCTCCTCGCTCGGCTCATACTCGACCACGGCGTCGGCACCCGCCTTGGGCGCGGCGTTGACGGGCAACGGCACCGGGATCAGCTGGCGGCCGGTCGGTTCCTGCACCAGCGCCGAGACGAACTTGGCGAAGAACAGGTGCGCGACATCATATTCGCCCTTCAGGAAGCGCGCGATCAGATCGTCGGCGACGATCCGCGCATCCTCGAACGACACCGTCTTGACGTGCGACATGTCGTGATCGGCGAGGATCGCATCGGCGTAGAAGCGGCGCAGCACCCGGCCCTTCTTGCCGAGGATGTAGAATTTGACCGTCTTGCCCTGGGCGATCAGCTCCTCCGCCTTGCGCCGGGCGGCGCGGACGATGTTGCTGTTGAACGCGCCGGCGAGGCCGCGTTCGCTGGTCGCGACGACCAGGACGTGGACCTGGTCCTTGCCAGTGCCGGCGAGCAGCGGCGACGCGCCGACGCCGCCGACACGGGCAGCGAGGCTCGCCATCACCGCTTCCAGCCGCTCGGCATAGGGGCGGCCGTTCTGCGCCGCCTCCTGCGCCCGGCGCAGCTTCGCGGCGGCGACCATCTTCATCGCCTTGGTGATCTTCTGCGTCGACTTCACCGAGCCGATGCGAAGCTTGAGGGCCTTGAGGCTTGCCATTCTAGTTCGTCACCATTCCCTCAACCGTCATGCCGGACTTGTTCCGGCATCCACCCGACCACTGGCGCCATCAGCGATTGTGGATCGGTGGACCCCGGAACCAGTCCGGGGTGACGGCGTGTGTGTGTGTGTCACCCGCTATGCGCAGACCTTACGCGAACGTCTTCGCGAACTGGTCGAGCGCGGCCTTCAGCCCCGCCTTCGCCTCGTCGCCCAGATCGCGAGTCTCGCGGATCTTGGTCAGCACGTCGGCATGGTTGGCGCGCAGGTCGGCAAGCATCGCCGCCTCGTAGCGCACCACGTCCTGCACCGCGACGCCGTCCAGATAGCCGTTGGTGCCGGCGAAGATCGACGCGGTCTGTTCCTCGAACGGCATCGGGTTGAACTGCGCCTGCTTGAGCAGCTCGGTCAGACGCGCGCCGCGGTTGAGCAAACGCTGCGTCGACGCATCGAGGTCCGAACCGAACTGCGCGAACGCCGCCATCTCGCGATACTGGGCGAGTTCGAGCTTGATCGAGCCCGACACCTTCTTCATCGCCTTGGTCTGCGCGGCCGAACCGACGCGGCTGACCGACAGGCCGACGTTGATCGCCGGGCGGATGCCGGCGAAGAACAGATCGGTCTCCAGGAAGATCTGGCCGTCTGTGATCGAGATGACGTTGGTCGGGATGTAGGCCGACACGTCGCCCGCCTGCGTCTCGATGATCGGCAGCGCGGTCAGCGAGCCGCCGCCGTTCGCGTCCGACATCTTCGCCGCACGCTCGAGCAGGCGGCTGTGCAGGTAGAAGACGTCGCCCGGATAGGCCTCGCGGCCCGGCGGGCGGCGCAGCAGCAGCGACATCTGGCGATAGGCGACCGCCTGCTTCGACAGATCGTCGAACACGATCAGCGCATGCATGCCGTTGTCGCGGAAATACTCACCCATCGCGGTGCCGGTGTACGGCGCGAGGAACTGCAGCGGCGCGGGGTCCGACGCGGTCGCGGCGACGACGATCGAATAGTCCATCGCGCCATTCTCTTCCAGCGTGCGGACCAGCTGGGCGACGGTCGAGCGCTTCTGGCCGACCGCGACATAGACGCAGTAGAGCTTCTTCGACTCGTCCGTGCCGGCGTTGACCGTCTTCTGGTTGATGAAGGTGTCGATCGCGACCGCCGACTTGCCGGTCTGGCGGTCGCCGATGATCAGCTCGCGCTGGCCGCGGCCGACGGGCACCAGCGCGTCGATCGCCTTCAGGCCGGTCTGCATCGGCTCGGACACGCCCTGGCGCGGGATGATGCCGGGCGCCTTGACCTCGACGCGGCTGCGCTGGTCGCTGTCGATCGGGCCCTTGCCGTCGATCGGGTTGCCGAGGCCATCGACGACGCGGCCGAGCAGGCCCTTGCCGACGGGGACGTCGACGATCGTGCCGGTGCGCTTGACGGTGTCGCCCTCGCGGATCTCGGCGTCCGAGCCGAAGATCACGACGCCGACGTTGTCGGCTTCGAGGTTGAGCGCCATGCCCTGCACGCCATTGGCGAATTCGACCATCTCGCCGGCCTGGACGTTGTCGAGGCCGTAGATGCGTGCGATGCCGTCACCGACGCTGAGCACCTGGCCGGTCTCGCTGACCTGGGCCTCGGTGCCGAAATTGGCGATCTGGTCCTTGATGACCTTCGAGATTTCTGCGGCGCGGATATCCATGACGTCAGCCTTTCATCGCGCTGGCGAGCGCATTCAAACGGGTACGGATCGACGAATCGATCATCTGGGAACCGATGCGGACGACGAGCCCGCCGAGCAGCGCGGGATCGACCGACAGGTCGACCGCGACCTCACGGCCGACGCGGGTGCGCAGCTGCTGCTTCAGCTCGCCGACCTGATCCTCGGTCAGCGGATGCGCGCTGGTCACCTCCGCCGCCACTTCGCCGCGGTGGCGCGCGGCCAGCTGGCGGAAGGCGCGGATGATCTGGGGCAGCGCGCCCAGACGGCGGTTCTCGGCGAGCACGCCGAGGAAATTCTTGGTCACGCCATCGACGCCCAACTGGTCGCCCGCGGCGAGCACCGCCTTCACCGCGGCGCCACGCGCGACCACCGGGCTGGCGATCAGCGCCTTGAACTCGGCCGACTGGTCGATCGCGTCGCGGACCCGCGACAGGCTGTTCTCCACCGCATCGATGGACTTCGCGTCGCGCGCCAGCTCGAACAGCGCGAGCGCATAGCGTCCGCCTAAGCTTGCTTGAATACCGCCGGATGTCTCCACGCGATCGAGGCCCCTCGTAACTGGTGGTCGAAACTGCTGTTGGCCCATGGGGAAGTGGGCGCGAAAGCTCGCACCTGCTATGGGTTGCGGGCGGCTAGCATGGGGGTCGCGATGATGCAAGCGATGCAGGATAACGCCGGCTGAACAGGGCCGCCACGGACCGTTCAGCTAGTTCGCGCCAGCATCATCGCAAAGGGAGACACCGGATGCGCGAGCCAGACCGCCAATCGTCATGCCAGACCCTCGAGCGCGAGGCGGTGGCGCAGCCGGCGGGCACGCCTTTGCCCCGGCACGATCCCACCGGCACGACGAAGTCCGGCGCCCTCCCCGTTGCCGCCGCGGTGCTGGCCGCCCTCTTCCCCGTCTCCGCCTCGGCGGAGGTGCTGCGCGTCGAGGGCGTGTTCGCCGCCACCGCGCGCGAGGCGAGCCTGCTGCCCACGCTCGGCGTCGGTGCCATCGGCGGTACGGAGGGGGCGGCGCTCGGCGACGCGATCGAGCGGCGGCTGGCGACCCTCGGCCGCGACGGCGTCCGCCATGCGCGCATCGTCCCCGCCGCGTTGCGCCCCGATGGCCTGCTCGTCGGCGACGTCGGCACGCGCGTCGACCATGAGGATTACAGCGAGACGCGCGAACGCTGCACCGAGAAGAAGGACGGCAAGTGCGTCGCCCGCCAGCGTTATCGCGTCGCCTGCGTCCGCCGCACCATCGCGTTGCGCGCCGACCTGCGGGTGCTGCGCTGGAACGACCGCCGCGTGCTGTTCGCCGCCCCCAAGACGCGCGACGACACCAGCAGCTGGTGCGAGGATTCCGGGGTGGAGACCAGCGTCGATGCGGCGATCGGCTCGATGATCGAATCGATCGCGCAGGACGTGCGCCTCGACCTCGCGCCGCATCGCGAAAGCTACAAGATCCGCGTCAACGAAAGCCGCGACGGCCTGCCGCGCGCGGCCGCCGACCGTTTCAAACAGGCGGTGCGGCTGACCAAGCACGATCCGCAGGCGGCCTGCCGCGCCTTCGCCGAGGTCGACACCATGGTCCCCGACCACGGTCCGACGATGTTCAACCTGGCGCTCTGCGCCGAGGCGGCAGGCCTCTATCCCGAAGCGCTCGACCGCTACACCCGCGCCCGCCTGTTCGCGCCCAAAGCCGGCGGCGACGTCAGCCGCGGCCTCGCCCGAGTCGGCGCGCTCGCCGCCGGCGACGAGGACGTGCGCCACATGGCGGCGCTGTAAACCCGCATTCCGCCCCGCCTGCGGGGAGGGGGACCGGCGCAGCCGGTGGAGGGGGCTCTCCACGACCGTCAGGCTGCGTGGAGCCCCCTTCCCCGTCAGCGCTAATGCTGCCCCCTTCCTTGCGGGCGAGCGGGCAGAAAAAGTTCGAGCGCAACTGCCGGGATGAGGGTCGGGCAGCGCCGCGCTATACATGCCGCATGACCGAGCCCATCGATCCCGACGCCGCCTGGGCCGCCTTCCTGGCCCGCGATCGCCGTGCCGACGGCCGCTTCGTCGTCGCGGTGCACAGCACCGGCATCTATTGCCGCGCCAGCTGCCCGGCGCGGCGGCCGGCGCGTGACCGGGTCAGCATCTTCGCCGATCCGGCCGGGGCGCGCGCCGCCGGCTATCGCGCCTGCCGCCGCTGCACGCCAGACAGCGTCGCACGCGACACCGCGGCGGTGGCCGAGGCCGCGCGCCGCATCGAGGAAAGCGCCGACGCCATCCCGCTCGCCGACCTGGCCGCCGGGGTCGGTTATTCCCCGCATCATTTCCAGCGCCTCTTCACCCGCGCCACCGGCGTCAGCCCGGCCGCTTACGCCCGTGCCCTGCGCGCCGCGCGCGCCGCCGACCATCTCCAGCAGGAGCCCAGCGTGACCCATGCCCTGTACGAGGCCGGCTATGCCGCGCCGAGCCGCTTCTATGCCGATGCCGCACCGCGGCTGGGCATGACGCCGTCCGCCTGGGCGCGCGGCGGCGCCAGGGTGACGATCCGCTGGACGGTCGCCGCCACCAGCCTCGGCCCGCTGTTGATCGCCGCGACCGACACTGGCCTGTGCCGCATCGCCTTCGACGAGGATGCCGCGACCTTGGCGACGCGTTTCCCGCAGGCGACGATCGCCCCTGCCGACGCGCGCCTCGCCGCGCTCGCGGCGGCGGTGGTGGCTGAGGTCGAGGGCGCCGCGCCCGATCCCGCCCTGCCGCTCGACGTGCGCGGCACCGCCTTCCAGGAGGCGGTGTGGCAGGCGCTGCGCACGATACCGGCTGGCGAGACGCGCTCCTATGCGCAGCTCGCCGCCGCCGCGGGCCGGCCGGAGGCGAGCCGCGCCGCCGGCTCCGCCTGCGGCGCCAATCCGCTCGCCGTGATCGTTCCCTGCCACCGCGTCACCCGCGCCGACGGTTCACCCGGCGGCTATGCCTGGGGCACCGACCGCAAGCGCGCGCTGCTCGACCGCGAGCGGGGCTGAGCGGCAGCCTGCACCCCGCACCGGCACCCGTGCCCTCAACCACCCTTGCGGCAGCTGTACACCAGTTTCTCGTTGGGCAGCGGCGGCAGCGCCGCGCGGATCGCCGCATCCGCCTGCGACAGGGCCTCGATCTTGGCCGGATCGGTGGTGCAGCTTTTCAGCGCGCTGTCGCCGCGCAGCGACCGTACCGATTGCATCGCCCCCGCCCCCAGCAGGTAGCGGGTGTTGCTGTAGGTCCGCGTCGCGGGATCGAAATGCGCCACCGACACCGTCTGCTCGCCCTCCGGCACCAGCACCCGCTGCCATTGGTCGCCGGCGCTGAGATATTGCGTCCTGCCGTTGACGCAGCCGCTGCGTCCCCAGTTCAGCGTCACGTCCTCGGTCGACGACACGGTGACGCGGCTGCGCTCCGGCACGAAGCGACAGGTCAGCTTGCCGAGCGCCGCATTCGCGCCGGATGCCACCACCGGCACCGCCGCCGCGGTCGCGGGCAGCGTCACCTCGGCGGATGGGCGCAGCAGGAACACCGCGACCGCCGCGGCCATGACGACACCGCCGGCGATCGCGCTGCGCTGCGCCCCGCGCCGCTGCTCGCGCAGTAGCAGGAAGCCGCCGCCGCCGATTCCCATCGCGCCCAGCACCAGCATCAATCCGGCCAGCGCCATCACATTCTCGCGCCGGGTCAGCGCCGCGGTGCGCGCCTCGGCCAGCGCCTCCTCGCGGGACATCGCCGCCTGCGCCGCCGTGTCGCGGGCGCTGGTCACCGCATCGGCGCGTGCGCGCGCCTCCGCCTCGCTGTCCTGGCGCAGCCGCTCCTCGATCGAGGTGCAGGGCGTACCGACCTGCTGGAACGGCTGCTTCGCCTCGCGCAGGAAGGCGGCGAGTTCGGTGTCGGCGATGGCGAAGCCGAACGAGCTGTCGCCCTCCTCGCCGCGCGTGATCGCCGAATTGATGCCGATCACCCGGCCGCAGCGGTCGAGCAGCGGCCCGCCCGAATTGCCGCGCGCGATATTGGCGGTGTGGAGCAGCACCTCGACCCCGGTCAGGCTGCGCAGGCCCGAGGCGACGCCCTCCGACCGGACCGGCGAGGTCGGCCGGATATAGTCCGCCGCCGATCGCGCGGTGGCGAGATCGACGTTGCCGGGATAACCCAGCGCGATCACCGGATCGCCCTCGTTGACCGGTCCCGTGTACAGCGACGCCGGGGGCAGCTTGGTCCCGGCGAATTCGATCATCGCCAGGTCGCGCTGCGCGTCATAGGCGACCACCCGCCCCTGGAAGCTCTTGTCGCCCTCGCTCGGCACCACGCCGACGACGACATTGTCGGGATAGCGTTCGGCGAGTTCGGTGACGTGCGCGTTGGTGACGATGCGGTTGGGCGCGATCGCGACGCCGCTACCGTGGCCGAAGCCGACGACCTGGCCGTCGACCACCGCGATCGTCACGACCCGCACCACGCCGCGGGCGGTGGCGCCGATATCGTCGGCCGCCGCCGGCGCTGCACCCAGCGCGGCAACGATCACGACGGCGAGCAGGCGGAGGAAGCGCATGACGGCCGCCGTGTCGGCGAACCTGCGACCCGAATCAAGGGGCGTGCGCGATCTTCCGGCCAGGACTGTCCGGTCGGATCGCCCCCGCAGCGATCCCCGGACATGCGGGGATCGGCATCCGATCGGGCAGACCGGCGGCGCCGGTGGAGCAGGCGACGAACACGAGCGTCGGAAGCCGTGGAGAACTCACGGAAAACGAAACGTCCCGCTCCTGGCCGGCAGGCGCGCGACAGTATCCCGACTTCGCCGGATGGTTAACTCTTCGCCAACCATCCCCCGCCATGGTCATCGCGCATGGATCGCTCCGTTTCCCGCCTGCCCGTCGTGGCCGTGCTGCTGCTCATTGTGGCGGTGACGATGCGCCTGCCGTTGCTCGGCGATCCGATCGCGGGGGTGGACGAGCAATTCTACCTGCTGGTCGGCGGTCGCATCTGGTCGGGCGCCTGGCCCTATGTCGACATCTGGGACCGCAAGCCGCCCGGCCTGTTCCTGCTCTATGCCGCGATCCGCGCGCTGCCCGGCGACGGCATCCTCGCCTATCAGCTCGTCGCGACGCTGGCGCTCGCGCTGACCGGCCTCGTCGTCACGCGGATCGCGCGGCGTGGGGCGAACGACGCCGCGGCGCTCGCCGCCGGCCTCGCCACCATCGTCTTCTCGACGCTGCTCGGCGTCGGCCTCGGCGAAGCGCCCGTCTTCTATGACCTGCTGACCGCGCTCGCCGCCTGGCTGGTTCTGCGCATGCCCGTGCCGCACGCGTTGCCCGCGGCTGTCGCGATGCTGCTCTGCGGCCTGGCGATCAGCATCAAGACCACGGCCGTCTTCGAAGGCGCCGCCTTCGGCTTGATCCTCGCCGTCCGCCAGTATCGCGCCAGCGGCATCGGCGCCCGGCTGATCCGACGCGTCATCCTGTGGATGGCGCTCGGCCTGCTGCCGATGGCGGCGGCGGCGACGCTCTATGCCGCGACCGGCCGCTTCGGCGCCTTCCGCTTCGCGATCGTCGATTCGGTGCTGCGCCGCACCGGCGGGCTGACCGCCGATACCGGCGTGCAGTTGATCGCGACGCTGCTGCTACTGCTGCCGGTGGCGATCCCCGCCGTCATCGGCCTGCGCCGCCACGACAAGACGCGCGCCAACCAAGCCGACGATCGCGCGCTGCTCGCCGCCTGGGTGGCGGCGACCGCGATCGGCTTCGTCGCGATCGGCTATTTCGCCTTTCACTATGCGATGCCGCTGATCCCCCCGCTCGCCATCCTGGCGGCGCGCGCCCTGCGCCAGCGGGTCGCCACGGCCGGCGCCGCCCTGCTCGCACTCGCCGCCGCGGCCGGCCTGTTGCTGCCGTCGCCCCGCACGGGCGATCGCCGCGCGCTGGCTGCGCTCGCCGCGGCGCTGCCGCCGCAGGTGCGTGACCAATGCCTGCTGGTGCTCGAGGGGCCGGCGATCCTCTATCACGTCAGCCACGCCTGCCTTGCCTCGCCCTTCGCCTTTCCCGGCCATTTCGCCGCGGCGGACGAGGCCGACGCGCTGCCCCAGCCGCGCCCCGCGATCCTTGCCGCTGCGCTCGCCCGCCGCCCCGCCGCGGTCGTCGACCTGGCGCTCGGCCGCGATCTCGCCGGCGCCGGCTATGTCGCCACCGCCGCCCGTCCGATCCGCCTCTACGGCGGCCGGCGGGTGGTGCTGACCGTCTGGTGGCGGCGTGATTTGGTTAGGAAAATGTCAAGCCTTGCCGGCTACCCCGGCCGGTGAACATGGGGATTTGGTAAATGAGCGCGTTCGGGCGTCGCAACGGAATGGGCAGCGGACAGCCGGTACGGCCGGCCTTCGGTGTCGCCAAGCCGATGCAGGGCGGCGGTACTGCCCGCCCCGACGGCGAGGCGCCGCTGCCCGGCAGCCAATTCCCCCCGCTGGAGGCGATGGCACCGCTCGGCGGGCCCGATCCGCTCGGCGGTGACGGCCACGGTCCGGGCACGATGCCGGGCACCGCGATGGATGCGATGGCGCGGCTGACCGAGCGCCAGAATGCCAGCGGTGACGCCGGCAACAGCCGCTCCGAAGGCTTCGAGGCCTCGGTCCACAAGATCAAGGAACAGGTGCTGCCGCGCCTGCTCGAACGCGTCGATCCGGAAGCCGCGGCGACGCTCGGCAAGGACGAACTGGCCGAGGAATTCCGCCCGATCATCGGCGAGGTGCTCGCCGAGCTCAAGCTGACGCTCAACCGGCGCGAACAGTTCGCGCTGGAAAAGGTGCTGGTCGACGAGCTGCTCGGCCTCGGCCCGCTCGAGGAACTGCTCGCCGATCCGGCGATCAGCGACATCATGGTCAACGGTCCCGAACAGACCTATGTCGAGCGCAAGGGCCGGCTCGAACTCGCGCAGATCCAGTTCCGCGACGAGGAGCATCTGTTCCAGATCGCGCAGCGCATCTGCAACTCGGTCGGCCGCCGCGTCGACCAGACCACCCCGCTCGCCGACGCCCGCCTGAAGGACGGCAGCCGCGTCAACGTGATCGTGCCGCCGCTCAGCTTGCGCGGCACCGCCATCTCGATCCGTAAATTCTCCGCCAAGCCGATCACGCTCGACATGATGGCCGGCGGCGGCTCGATGAGCCCGAAGATGGCGACCGCGCTCAAGATCGCTGGCGCCAGCCGCTTCAACGTCGTCATCTCGGGCGGTACCGGTTCGGGCAAGACGACGATGCTCAACGCCCTGTCGAAGATGATCGACCCGGGCGAGCGCGTGCTGACCATCGAGGACGCGGCCGAACTCCGCCTGCAGCAGCCGCACTGGCTGCCGCTCGAGACGCGGCCTGCGAACCTCGAGGGCCAGGGCGAGATCAGCATCCGCGACCTCGTCAAGAACGCGCTGCGTATGCGCCCGGATCGCATCATCCTCGGCGAAATCCGCGGCGCCGAATGTTTCGACATGCTCGCCGCGATGAACACCGGCCACGACGGCTCGATGTGTACGCTCCACTCCAACAGCCCGCGCGAGGCGCTGGCGCGTATGGAGAACATGGTGATGATGTCGGACATCAAGGTGCCCAAGGAGGCGATCAGCCGCCAGATCGCCGATTCCGTCGACCTGATCATCCAGGTCAAGCGCCTGCGCGACGGCAGCCGCCGCGTCACCAACGTCACCGAGGTGATCGGCATGGAAGGCCCGGTGATCGTGACGCAGGAATTGTTCAAGTTCGAATATCTGGACGAGAGCGCCGACGGCAAGATCATCGGCGAATATCGCTCGATGGGCCTGCGCCCCTATACGCTCGACAAGGCGAAGCAGTTCGGCTTCGACAGCGCCTTCCTCGAAGCCTGCCTGTAAGCGCGGCCGTGTCCGTGACGTCTGTCTCCCCCGCCCCGCGCGGGGGCCCGGTGGCGGATGACCTCCACGCGGCGGCGATCCGTTCCGCCTGGCGCGCGCGCCCCGCCGTCGTCCTCGCCGCCATCCTCGGCTTCGCCCTCCTCCTGCGGCTGGTCGCGATGGCGACGCCGTCGATCATCCATCCCGACGAGATCTTCCAATATCTCGAACCGGCGCACCGCTGGCTGTTCGGCTACGGCATCGTGCCGTGGGAGGCGCATTACGGCATCCGCAACTGGCTGCTGCCGATCCTCATCACCGGACCGATGGCGCTCGGCCATGCGCTGGCGCCGGCGACCAACCTCTACATCGTCCTGCCGCGACTGTTCGCGGTGCTCGTTTCGCTCACCCTTCCTGCCACGGCCTGGATCCTCGGGCGGCGGCTGTCGCCGGCACATGGCGCCATCGCCGGGCTGGTCACCGCGAGCTGGGCGGAGTTCGTGATCTTCGCCCCGCACACGCTGTCCGAACAATTCGCGCTCGCCGCGATGCTGCCCGCTGCGGCCGTGCTGCTCGCCGCGCCCGCGCAGAACCGCCGCGCGCTCGCGGCGGCCGGGGCGCTGCTGATGCTCGCCGGGCTGTTCCGCTTCCAATATGCGCCGGCGCTGGCGACGCTGGCATTGGCGACGATCGGGCGTCGGCCGGATCGCTGGCCGCCGCTGATCGCCGGCGCGCTGGCGATGGCCGTGCTCGGCGTGCTGGTCGACCTCGCCACCGGCCTTTTGCCGTTCGGCTGGTTCGTCGAGAACATCCGGCAGAATCTGCTGCAGAACCGCGCCAGCTATTACGGCACGCTCGGCCCGCTCGGTTATGTGACCTGGTTCGAGCACATGTGGCGCTGGTGGCTGATCCCGATCGCGCCGCTCGTCTGGATCGGCGGCAAACGCTATCCCGCGCTCCTCGCCACCGCGATCGTCCACCTCGTCTTCCACAGCCTGATCGCGCACAAGGAATATCGCTTCGTCGAACTGTCGGCGGTGCTGTTCATCCTGCTTGCCGCG
Source organism: Sphingomonas sp. MA1305 (assembly GCF_016107325.1). GTDB lineage: Bacteria > Pseudomonadota > Alphaproteobacteria > Sphingomonadales > Sphingomonadaceae > Sphingomonas. Next base: position 145,943 of record NZ_RCVT01000004.1, on the reverse strand, counting down.
ATCGGCAGCGTCGACGTCGCCGACCGGCTCGCGCGGCGTCGGCCGGACTGGCCGCCCCGCCTGATCCTCGGCACGATCGCCGCGCTCTGGCTGGTCGCCTCGGCCAGCACCCTGTCCGGGCGCGAACTCAACGGCATGCGGGTCGAAGGCAGCGACACGCTGGCACTGACCAGCCGGTTGCGCGCCGACCCCGACCTGTGCGGCGTCGCGCTGTTCGCCAACGATCTGGTCGAATGGGGCGGCTATGTCGAACTGCACCGTCCGGTACCCGTGACCTCCTATCTGCCCGGCGACCCGATGCTGCACGGCCGCACGCCCAGCCAAGCGCTCGCCGCCGACGCCGGCCGCATCAACCGGATCATCGGCAATCCCGACGGTATCGGTATCCCCGCCGGTTTCACCCGCACCGCCTGTGCCGCCCCGGCCGGGGGACAGAAGCCGACGATGTGCCTCTACGCCCGTACCGGCCAGTGCCGCGGCGGCAGCGCCACGCCGTTCGCGCTGCAATCCGTCTTCGATCGCACCGACCAGCTGATCCGCGATGCCGCCCGCGCCGATGCGCTGCGCGCATCCCGCCTATCGAAGGGGGCGCTGGCACGATAAGGGCGGTGGCGCATGCCCCGCCCCCCGTCGTCCGCCCTGCTACCGCTCATCCTCCTCCTGCTGCCCGCCGCCACGGTGCCGCAGGGCAATGGCGCGCAGGGCGACGGCATCGCCACGCTCGCGCCCGACAGCGACACGCGCTGGGTGCCGTTCGACCTGACGCCCGGCAATCAGATCCGCTTCACCCTGACGCTCGACGCGCGACCGGTCACCGCCATCCTCGACACCGGCGTCAGCCATTCGGTCCTCGCGCGCAACTCGCCTGCCGCCGATCCGAAGCGGATCACCGACGGCGGCCAGGCGACGGCGATCGGCGGCATGGTCGCGATCGGCTGGCTGCCGACCGACCGGCTGACGCTCGGCGGCCTCACCCGACGCGGCGGCGGCGTCACCGTCGCCGACCTGCCCGCGCTCGCCACCGGCAGCGCGCGCGCCGTCGACATGCTCGTCGGCCGCGACATCACCGCCGGCCAGGCGCTCGACATCGACTATGCCAACCACCGCTTCCGCCTGATCCCCTCTGGCCAATTGCCCTATCCGGGCGCGCTCGCGCCGCTCGGCATATCGCCGGGCCGCCGCGTCTACGAAAGCGCCGCGACGGTCGCCGGCCGCCGCGTCGCGCCGCTCGTCGTCGACACCGGCGACGGCGCCGCGCTGACCCTGTCGACCCCGGCGTGGCGGGCGACGCGCAGCCGCGACCTGCCGTCCACCACCACCATCTCCTTCGGCCTTGCCGGCCCGGTCACCAGCACGCTCGCCATCCTGCCCGTGCTGCGCATCGGCGAGCGTACCGCGCATAATGTCGAGGTCCGCGTCGAGCCGCCCGGCGGCTTTTCCGAAACGATCGGTGTCGCCGGTCGCCTCGGCTCCGGCTTCCTGCAGAATTATCGCGTGCTGCTCGACCCGTCCGCCGGGCGGATGGTGCTCAGCCCCGGCCCGCAGGCGGACGTGCCGCCGCTGCGTTCGACCAGCGGCCTGCTTGTCGGGCTGGAGCCGGGCAAGCTCAAGGTCCTGCACGTCATGCGCGGCAGCCCGGCCGCCACCGACGGCTGGCAGGGCGGCGAGACGATCTGCCGGATCAACGACGCGCCGGTCCCGGCCGATTATGCGGGCAGCACGGTCGCCGACTGGTCGATCGCCGCGCCCGGCACGGTGACCCGCCTCGGCCTGTGCGACGGCAGCACGCGCACGCTGACCGCGCGCCGTTTCTACTGAAGGCTCACCGGCGCAGCCCCTCGTCCCGGTAGAAGCGCGCCAGCGCCACCGCCCCGGTCAACCGCAGCACCGGCACCGGCAGCGTCACCGCCATGGCCGCATAGCGCCGCCGGTTGGCGCGGGTGGTCACCGCGATATGGTGGAGCATGTCCCATTTGACGCTGTCGCGGCCGCCTTCCAGCGCGCCGGCCCGCGCCGTCTCGAACCAGCAGCGTCGCAGATAGCGCCACAGGCTGGTCGTCGTCGGCACGTCGAGCAGGATCAATCCCGTCGCCCGCGCCAGCCGCTGCGGCAGCAGGCGCGTGTAATTGCCGTCCATCACCCAATGCTCGGCCAGGATCGCGGCATCGTGCAGCGCCGCGAACTCCTCCGCCGGTCGCGGCACCCAGTCGCTGCCGGGCCGATGATGCAGTTGGTCCAGATGGACCGCCGGCCAGCCCCGCGCCCGGCCGATCGCCTGCGCCAGGGTCGACTTGCCGCTGTTCGACGGCCCCATCACGATCAGCCGCGGCCCCAGGCGGTCGAGGATCATAGGTCCAGCCGGTAGCGGCATGTCCGCCGCTCGCCGCGCGCATACATGTCGGAGGATGGCGGCAGATCGACCGTTTCGACGAACACCGCCCCCGCCTTCTCCAGCGTGCGACGCGACGCGCGATGGTCCGGCGCGCAGGCGATCCACAATTCCGTGAATCCTGCCGCCAACGCGATCGGCCGCAACGTCATCAGCGCCGCCGCGGCATGGCCATGGCCGCGATGCGCGGGATCCACTGCATAGCCGACCTGTCTCGCATACAGGCGCAGGGTGTCGTCATGGCCGTGGCGCAGCACGATCCGCCCGACCGCCAGCCCGTCGGCGACGATCGCGTACAGCGACACCGGTACCCGGCCGCGTGCCGGATGGGCGGCTTGCGTCTCGATCAGCTGCAGCGCGACATCGGTCATGGCGGAAGCTGATAGCGCGCATCCGTTTCGGTCGAAAGTGGTCCTGCCCGCCGATCGGCGCTGTCCTACAAGCCGCCAGCTCGTTACTGTGGACCTGCAGCCCAGCTGCTTGCTCTTTCTCAGCGTGAGAATCGCATCACCGCATGGCCCGACATGCGCGTGCATGAGACCTTTGCGACGTTCCGGCATCTGGATACCCGAAACGCGCATTGGCCATACCGCACGAGTGAGACTTTTGGGACTTTCCGCGCCGCCCCGCCCGCAGCTACCGCGCGTTCAAGCCGATGCTGATCAGCAGCAGCGCCAGCACGATCGCCGCCAGCTGCACCGTCCGCCAATCCACCCAGCCGACCCGGTCGAGGTCCCGTCGCCGCCGCCGGCGGCCTTCGCCCAGTGCGGCGGCGAGCGCGACGATCAGGCTTGCCGCCGCGCCCCAGAACGCCACCGGCATGGCGGTCAGCCGAGCTTCTCGACCTTGTCCTGCAGGCGCGACAGTTCGGCGCGCAGCGCGGCGATCTCGTCGTCCTTGCTGACCGGCGCGGATGGCGCCGCAGCGGCCGCGGGCGCCGGGGCGACGCTCGCGGGCTTGAACGCCGCCGCGGCCGCCTCGAACATCGCCAGGTTGCGCTTCGCGATCTCGGCGAAGGGCGACCCGGCGAAGGCGCCCTCGACCGCGCTCTTGAACTGCTCCTGATTGCGGCGGAAGCTGTCCATCGACGCTTCCAGATAGCCCGGCACCATCGACTGCATAGAATCGCCGTACATCGCGATCAGCTGGCGCAGGAAGTTGACCGGCAGCATCGTCTGCCCGCGGCTTTCCTCTTCCATGATGATCTGGGTGAGGACGTTGTGCGTGATGTCCTCTTCGGTCTTCGCATCGACGACCTTGAAGTCGCGACCCTCGCGAGTCATCGTCGCCAGATGGTCCAGCGTGATGTAGGATGACGTCTCGGTATTGTAGAGGCGCCGATTGGCGTATTTCTTGATGATGACCGTGCCGCCGGCCTTGTTCTGTTTCTTCATACGGCTCCCCTGTCCGTGATTGCCGGGGATGATAGACCGACGCTTGCCGCGCCGCAACACGGGCCGCGCCCGCTGCCGCTGTTCCTTGCCATGCTGCGCAGCGAGACCGCGGAACAGCCCGAACGCCGCGCCGCCGCCCTCGCCGGCCTCGCCGCTTTCCAGCGGGCGCCCCGCCCGGCGCCGCCGCCGCCCGCCCCCGTCGTCGCCCGCGCCGGCCGCGCGATGCTGCGCGATTGCGGCGGCGTCGGTCGGCCGGTGGTGCTGGTGCCGTCGCTGATCAATCCGCCGGCGGTGCTCGATCTCCGCGACGCGTCGCTGGCCAAATGGCTCGCGGCGCGGGGCCTATCCGTCCATCTGCTCGATTGGGGCGAACCCGGCGAGGCGGATCGCGCGCTCGGCGTCACCGCGCATGTCGAACAGCTGCTGGTGCCCCTGCTGCGGACGTGCGCACAGCCGCCGGTTCTGGTCGGCTATTGCCTCGGCGGTACGCTCGCCGTTGCCGCTGCGGCGGCGGCGCCGGTGGCGGGGATCGCGACGATCGCCTCCCCCTGGCACTATCGCGGCTATGGCGAGCAGCAGCGCGCCGCGATGCTCGAGCTGTGGGACGCGGCGGCACCGGCGGCGGATGCGCTCGGCGTCCTGCCGATGGAGGCGTTACAGGCCGGCTTCTGGCGGCTCGACCCCGCCCGCACCGTCGACAAATTCGCCCGTTTCGCGCAGCTCGATCCGGCCAGCGACGCCGCCCGCGCCTTTGTCCGGCTGGAGGATTGGGCGAATGGCGGCGCGCCGCTGCCGCTCGCCTTCGCCCGCGACCTGTTCGAGGATTTCGTCGCGCAGGACACGCCGGGTCGCGGCCTGTGGCCGATCGCCGGCGCCCCCGCCGGGCCGGATCGCCTCGATTGTCCGGCGGTGGAATTCGTGTCGCTGACCGACCGCATCGTCCCCGCCGCGACCGCGATCGGGCTGGCCGACCGGCGCGACATCGCGCTCGGCCATGTCGGCATGATCGTCGGTGGCCGTGCCCGCGCCGACCTGTGGCAGCCACTCGCCGACTGGATTGCGGCGCTTCCGCCGACTAGATAGGCCCGTAAAGGAGTTCATCATGACCGAGATCGTCATCGCCGCCGCCAAGCGTACCCCCGTCGGCAGCTTCCTCGGCGCCTTCGCCGCGACGCCGGCGCACGAGCTCGGCCGCGTCGCGATCGAGGCGGCGCTGGCCCAGGCGGGCGTCGCCGGCGACGAGGTGTCGGAGGTGATCCTGGGCCAGGTGCTGACCGCGGCGCAGGGCCAGAATCCGGCGCGTCAGGCGTCGATGGCCGCCGGTGTACCCAAGGAGGTGCCGGCCTGGGGCGTCAATCAGGTCTGCGGTTCGGGCCTGCGCGCGGTGGCGCTGGCGGCACAGGCGATCCAGACCGGCGACGCGACGATCGTCGTCGCCGGCGGCCAGGAGTCGATGTCCTTGAGCCCGCATGCCCAGACGATGCGCGGCGGCACCAAGATGGGCAACGTCAGCCTCGTCGACACGATGGTCCACGACGGCCTGACCGACGTGTTCAACGGCTACCACATGGGCATCACCGCCGAGAATCTGGCGGAGGAATATCAGGTCACGCGCGGCGACCAGGACGCCTTCGCGGTCCGCTCGCAGAATCTGGCCGAGGCGGCGCGCGCCGCGGGCCGTTTCGCCGACGAGATCGCGCCGGTCACGGTCAAGGGCCGCAAGGGCGACACGATCGTTGACCAGGATGAATATATTCGCGCCGGCGCGACGCTCGACGCCGTTGCGGCCGTCCGTCCCGCCTTCAAGAAGGACGGCACCGTCACCGCCGCCAATGCCAGCGGCCTCAACGACGGCGCCGCGGCGCTGGTGCTGATGAGCCGCGAAGAGGCGGAGAAGCGCGGGGCGCCGGTGCTCGCGACGATCAAGAGCTGGGCGTCGGCCGGCGTCGACCCGTCGGTGATGGGCATCGGCCCGGTCCCCGCCACCCGCCGCGCGCTCGACAAGGCGGGCTGGACGATCGCCGACCTCGACCTGATCGAGGCGAACGAGGCGTTCGCCGCGCAGGCGCTGTCAGTCGGCAAGGAACTCGGCTGGGACGCGGACAAGGTCAACGTCAACGGCGGCGCGATCGCCATCGGCCACCCGATCGGCGCCAGCGGCGCCCGCGTGCTGACCACCCTGCTCTACGAGATGCAGAAGCGGGACGCGAAAAAGGGCCTGGCGACGCTATGCATCGGCGGCGGCATGGGCATCGCCATGTGCGTCGAGCGGTGAATGGTTTCAGATCAGCAACATATACGAAATATGACTGTTACCTGAACGTCACACTTTACTCCAAAATGACGGGATTGTCATATTCGGTAAGCGATGCTGACTTGAGTCGTTCATAGCTTCCCGACAGCATGCCCCTGCTAGACAAAAATGTCGCTAACAGGGGTACTTAGATGACGAGACTTACCCGTCTCGCGGGCGCCACGGCGCTTGCGAGCACGCTGTTCCTTGGCACCATGGCATCGGCGCAGACCGCTGGTCAGACCTCCAATCCACCGGTCCCGGCCGACTCGACCACTTCGGCCAATGCCGCCATCGACGAATCGCAGGCCACCACGCCGGCGACGAGCGGCACGGACACGCAGGACGAGAATCAGGAAATCCTGATCACCGGCAGCCGTATCCGGGTTCGCAGCACGATTGATGCCGCCGTGCCGATCGCGACGATCACCGGTGCCGAACTGCTCGGCACGCGCGGCGATCTGAACGTTGGCGATGCCTTGAACACCCTGCCGCAATTCCGTCCGACGTTCAGCCAGGCAAACTCGACCGGCAGCATCGGCACCGCCGGTCTCAGCCTGCTCGACGTGCGCGGTCTCGGCACCTCGCGCACGCTCGTGCTGGTCAACGGCCGCCGCGTCGTCACCGCAGTCCCCGGCAGCTACACGCCCGACATCAGCACGATCCCGTCCGACCTGATCGAGAACGTGGAATCGGTCACCGGCGGCAATTCGGCGATCTACGGCTCCGACGCCGTCGCCGGCGTCGTCAACTTCAAGCTGCGCCGCAATTATCAAGGCCTCCGCCTCCGCGCGCAGAGCGGTGTCAGCGAATATGGGGACCGCGGCAGCTATCTGGTCAGCGGTATCGCCGGCCACAATTTCGCCGACGGCAAGCTGAACGTCACGGTGTCGGGCGAATATTCCCGCCAGCGGCCGGTGTTCTATTCGGATCGCTCGTATCTCGGCGCTACCACCGGCGTGCCTGGGTTCATTACCTCGCAGATCACGACGGCGCCGAACCGCAACTTCGACGGTATTCCGAACACGGCGTTCGTCGGCACGCCGCCTGGCATCACCTACAGCAACCTGTCGCTGGGCGGCGTCGTGCAGACGAGCTGCCCGGCCGCAACCGCGACCAATGCCACCCGCCGCAATCTCGTCTGCACCGGCCAGACCACCCCGACCGGTGGTCTGCTCAACTATTTCTATAATTTCCTCCCGAACGGCACGCTGATCCGCAACGACCCCAGCCAGGGTCTGGTCGACAATCGCTCAATCGGTGGCGGTGTGCTCGGTGGCTTGGGTGCCACCGGCGTCGAAGACGCCATGCTGCTGCCTGGTCAGGAGCGTGTGCTTGGCAACCTGTTCATCAACGCCGAGCTGTCGCGCGCGTTCCAGCCGTTCCTGGAAGCGACCTATGCCCATGTGAACGCGCAACAACAGTCCACCCAGCCGACCTTCATCAACGCCACGCTCAGCCCGACGTTCAGCCTGAACAACGCATTCCTGACGACCCAGGCCCGTAACACCCTGACCCAAATTCTGGCACCGGGTGCGACCAGCTTCACCCTCTACCGCTTCAACAACGACTTCGGCACGCGTGCCGAGCAGCACAGCCGCGACACCTATCGCGCGGTACTGGGTGTCCGTGGTGATCTGAACAGTTCGGGTAGCCTGAACTATGAGATCGCCGGCAATTACGGGCGCACGGAGAATTTCTACGCCACCGGCGGCAACGTGCGCATCGCCAACTACAATAACGCGGTCAACGCCGTACTAGCCCCCGCCAATTATGCCGGCAGCAATTATGTGCTGAACTCGGCCGGCCAGCGGGTGGTGTGCGGCATCAATGCCGACGCCAGCACCACCAACGACGATGCAGGCTGCTTCCCGCTCAACGTCTTCGGTTATGGAGCGCCGAGCCAGCAGGCGCTGAACTACATCCTCTATCGTTCGACGCGTCGGCAATGGGCGGAAGAGATCGACGCAACCGCCTACATCTCGGGCGACACCAGCGGCTTCCTCCGTCTTCCGGGCGGCCCCATCGGCTTCTCGCTGGGTGGCGAATATCGGCGTGAGGATGCCTATTCCGCCTATGACGCGTTGACCTCCTCCTGCCCGGCGCAGACCTTCCTGAATTGCTCCGCGCCGTTCAATCCACCCGCGGTGAACATCAAGGAAGCATTCGGCGAATTGCGCGTGCCGCTGCTCGCCAACCTGCCGCTAATCAAGGAATTCACGCTGGAAGGCGCCGGCCGCGTTTCCGACTATGGTGGGACGACCGGTTCGGTTTGGGCATGGAATGCGGGTGCGATCTGGGCGCCGGTCCGTGGTCTGCGGTTCCGCGCGACGCTGTCGCGCTCGGTTCGCGCGCCCAATCTCAGCAACCTGTATGCGACGCAGGCGGTCACGTTCGCCAACGGCCTTACCGATCCTTGCGATCAGCCCGGCGGTACCAATAGCTCGAACAACATTACCGCCAATCCCAACCGTGCTCGCAATTGCGCCGCGGCCGGGATCCCGACGACGATCACGTTCGCCAACCCGGCCAATCCCGCGGAAATCATCACCCGTCCCTGGACCAACCAGGCCAGCTCAGGCGTCGCGGGCTACAATCAGGGCAATCCGAACCTGACCCCCGAAGTCGGCAACAGCTTCACGCTGGGCGGTATTCTCGCCCCCGAGGCACTGCCGGGCTTCACGCTCAAGGTCGATTATTACAACATCCGGGTGAAGAACGTCATCTCCGGGCTGACCGGCCAGGCGATCCTCAACCGTTGCTATGACGATCCGGGCGGGATCAACAATCAGTTCTGCGCCGCGATCTTCCGCCGCACCACCAACGATCCGACCACCAATCTGACCTTCAACGGCCAGACGTCGCGGACGATCGACACGTACATCATCCCGCCATTCCCGCTGGTGGGCAACGGCATCGGGTTCATCAACCAACCCTACAATTTCGCGCAGCTCAAGACGCGGGGCATCGATTTCGATGCAGCCTACAGTCACCGCTTCAGCGAGAACTTCGGCATCAACGTGCACGGCATCGTCAGCTATCTGATGGATCGCCTGTCCTACAGCTATATCACCGAGCCCAACCGGTACGATCGCATCGACAGCACCCTCGGTGACCCGCGCTGGCGCGGCAATCTGTCGGTCCTGCTCAGCCTCAAGAACGTCGACCTGAACTATGTCGCCAATTACGTCGGCAAGCAGATCGTGTCTGGCCTGTCGTACGAGACGTTCTTCGCGTCGCAGGGGCGTCCGGCACTCAACCCGGATGCACGTCCCTTCGTCTATTACGATCCGATTGTGTACCAAAACGTGCGCATCGGCGTGAACGCCAATGATCGCTACCGTTTCTACTTCGGCGTCGACAACGTCACCAATGAACTGCCGCCCTATGACGCGACGGGTACCGGCAACGACGCGATCTACCCGAACACGGGCCGGTTCTTCTATGCGGGCGTCGAAGTGAAGTTCTGATCGACATCGACCATATGGTTTCCCTCATGGGCCGCTCCTGTGGAGCGGCCCTTTTTTTCAGGGACGTTGGAACCGCCGCCCCAGCCCGGTCAGCAATTCATATTGCGACACGCCGCTCGCCTCGGCCGCCGCCGGCAGGGCATAGTCCATCGTCACCCAATCGCCCTCGACGAGGTCCGACGCCATCGACACGTCGATCGCGAGCAGGTCCATCGAGACGCGGCCGATCACCGGCAGCTTGCCCGACCCTGCGCTGCCGCAATTCGAAAAGGCCCGGCGATAGCCGTCGGCATAACCGAGGTTGAGGATCGCGACCTCCGTATCCCGCGGAGCGGACCAGGTCGCATTATAGCCGACCGTGTCGCCGGCGCGCACGGTCCGGCGCTGGAGGATCTGCGCCTCCGGGAAAACGACCTGGCGGATCACGCCGGCAAACTCGTGCCGCGGTTCGCCGCCGTACAAGGCCAAGCCGGGTCGGGTCAGATCGAAATGGTAGGCGCTGCCGAGCGCGATCCCGGCCGAATTCGCCAGGCTCATCCGGGCGGCACCGGTGCCACCCCGCAGCGCCGTGAAGGCCGCACATTGTTCGGCGTTCAGCGGATGATCCTCGTCGGCACAGGCAAGATGGCTCATCAGCGTTTCGATCCGCAAACCGTCGATGAGCGCGACCACGACGTCGGGGGCGATGCCGAGGCGGTTGATGCCGGTGTCGACCATCACGTCGCAGGCGCCGCCCCCGCACTCGCGCCAGCGCGCAATCTGCGCCGGCGTGTTCAACACCGGCCGTGCGACACCGGCACGGGCCAGCGCCATGTCCTCGTCCCGTATGCCGTGCAGCACCGACACATTGGGCAGCTCAAGCGGCGCCAGGCGCTCCGCCTCGGCCCAGGTGGCAACGAAGAAGTCGCGGCACCCCGCCTCCGCCAAACGCCGCGCGACGGTCTCCGCGCCAAGGCCATAGCCGTTTGCCTTGATCGCGGCACCGCACGCGGCGCGGCCGCTCATCCGGGCGAGGCTGCGCCAATTGTCGGCGAGGGCGGCGAGGTCGAGACGGAGGCGAAGCGGTGCGGTCACCCCAGCGCGCATAGGCCGCCGGACGGCCTTCGTCGATTCCCTGCCGCCCCCACGGCCGCCGCTCAGCGCGCGATGCGCCCGACCGGCACCATGATGCGGCTGCCGGGTAATCGTGCCACCGCCACGTCGAACACGTCGGCGACCACATCGGGCGTCAGCACCTCCGCCGCACTCCCTGTCGCGGCGACGCGCCCGTCGCGAAGCAACAGCGCATCGTCGGCGATCCGTGCCGCCTGGGCGAGATCGTGCAGCACCAGCCCCACGCCGCAGCCAGCCACCGTCAGTCCGCGCAGCCGGTCGAGCAGGTCGATCTGATGCGCGGGATCGAGGCTGGCGAGCGGTTCGTCGGCGAGTAGCCAGCGCGGTTCGCCCGCCAGCACCCGCGCGAGCAGCACGCGCGCACGCTCCCCGCCCGACAGAGCGGCAACCGTACGGTCAGCAAGATGCACCGTCTCCGTGGCGGCAAGGGCCGCATCGATCGCGACCAAATCGGCGGTCCCGGCAGCGGTGAACGGCGCCCGATGCGGCAGGCGCCCCAAAGCGACGAGGTCGCGGGCGTGCAGGTTCCAATGCACTGCACCGTCCTGCGGCAAATAGCCGATCAGTCGTCCCCGCTCGCGCCGCCCGATCGCGCCCACCGCGCGGCCGTCGAGTGTCACCGCACCGGATTGCGGCGGCAGCAGGCCGACCAGTGCCTTGAGCAGGCTGCTCTTGCCGGCGCCGTTGGGGCCGAGGATCGCCGTCACCCGTCCGGGCCGCAGCCGTGCATCGACGTCGCGGAGCACGGTGCGACCGTCGAGCGCGACGGTGAGGCCCTGCGCGATCAGATCCATGCCTGCCCCCGGCGGCGCAACAGCAGGATCAGGAAGAAGGGGGCGCCGATCAGCGCCATCGCTACGCCCAGCCGCACTTCGCTGGCGCCCGGTGCCAGGCGACAGAGGCAGTCGGCGACGAGTAGCAGCACCGCACCGCCGAGTGCGCTCGGCAACAGGTCGGACGGGCGGTGGCCGAACAGCGGGCGCAGGAGATGCGGCACGACGAGGCCGACGAAGCCAACCACGCCGGTCGCCGCCACTCCCGCACCGACGCCGAGGCCGGTGCCGAGCACCACCAGCGCCTGCACCCGCACCAGGTCGACACCGAGCGAGCGCGCCGCCCCCTCCCCTAGCGCCAGTGCATCGAGCGCGCGGCCGGTCGTGGCGAGCAACAGCAGGCCGACGAGGATCGGCGGTGCCGCGCGCGCCACGTCGGCAAGGCCGCGATCCGTCAGCGCGCCCATCAGCCAGTCGAGCACGCTCGCCACGGCATAGGGGTTAGGCGCGATCGCGATGAGAAAGGCGGTAAGCGCGCCGGCGAGGCTGGCGAGGACCGTACCCGCCAGCACGAAGGCGACCGGGTCGGCGCCCCGCCAGGTCAGTGCGACGAGCAGCGCCATCGCCGCCAGCGCGCCCGCCATCGCCCCGGCGAAGACGCCAAGGCTACCTGCCCCGACATAGAGGATGACGGCGACCGCTCCGAGCGCGGCCGAGGACGACACGCCGACGACGCCGGGATCGGCGAGCGGATTGCGCAGGAAGCCCTGCATCACCGCACCCGACATACCGAGCATCGCGCCGATCAGCAGGCCGAGCAACGCCCGCGGCAGCCGCAGCTCGATGATGATCGCGGTGGCGGCGTCGTGTCCCCAAGGCAGGCCCTGCTTGCCCGCGCCCAGCGACGCAGCAAAGGCGAGGACGACCAACGCTGCCAATATCGTCAGGCGGCCGGCGCGGTTCACGACAACACCTGCGCACGCACGGCGGCGAGGCGGCGCAGCGCCGGAATCAGGGTCGGCCCGCCGCAATTCATCAGCTGGCGGGGAAAGCCCGCTTCGATCGTGCCGGCGCCGGTGCGGACGAGGACCCGGCGACGCAAGGCGGCGGTACGGCCGTCGCCGTCGCTGAGGATGATGCGGGGCGGGCGGGCGGCGATCGTCTCGATCGGCAGCGTGCCGGTGAAGGCGAGACCGTAATCGGCGGCGGCGTTGCGCAGCCCGGCGCGCGTCATCATCGCGTCGAGCAGAGTATTGCCGCCGTTCGCCAGATCGCCGGCGATGTACAACAGGGCCGCGGGGCGCGGACCGGTCTGCGGCGGGATCGCGTGGTCGATCGCGCGGATTAGCGCCTCGCCGCGTGCCGGATGACCGGCGGCGGCGGCCAGTTGACGGACCTGCGCCTCGCTGGCGGGGATGGTCGAAGCGATGTCGAGCGTCAGCACCTTTAGCCCGGCCCGCGCATAGCCCTCGCGGCTGGCGGCGGGCGCGAAGCTGTCGGTGACGACGAGGTCGGGGCGGCGCGCGATGACGTCTTCGGCGGCCCCGGTCGTCGCCGGCCAGCGGCGGGCGAGCGCCAGCGGCATCGAGGTGGCACCCGGATCATGCGAGTAATGGCTGACGGCGGCGAGCCGCTCCGGGGCGACGACCGCGAGGATCGCGTCGGCGCAGGGATTGGTCGAGACGATGCCGCCGGTGCGCTGCGGTGTCGGCGCGCAGCCGGCGAGGAGAGCCGCGACGAGGAGCAGGACGCTGCCCTCACCCTTCCGGCGCTGCGCGCCTCCTTCCCTCTCCCACTGGGAGAGGGAAAAGCCGGCGAAGGGTGAGCGCGACGCCAGCCTCACAGCTTCACGCGTATCCCACCGTAAGCGGCGCGGCCGTAGGTGCCGTATTCGGCGACGGTGAAATAGCGCTCGTCCGTCAGATTATCGATCCGGCCGTAGACCGAGAAGCGGTCGCCGAGCGGCAGTTCGGCGCGGATCGAGGCGAGCGCATAGCCGTCGACCTGCACGCGGTTGCCGTAGCTGTCGCTGTCGACGCTGTCGCCGACGATCTGCACCGTGCCGCCGATGCCGAGCCCGAACGGCAGGCGATAGTCGACCACGAAGGCCGCGGTCTCCTTCGGCCGGCGGAGCAGGTCGGTACCGAAGCTCGTCCCGGGCGTCCGGTTCTGACTGTCGATGTACGAGAAGTTCGCCGACACGGTCAGCGCGTCGACGGGGCGCAGGCCGATCGCGACCTCGACGCCCTCCGCGCGGGTGCGCTGGATGTTGTCGTAGACGCCGAACGGGCGGTTGGCGCAAATCGAGCCGGCGGCGCCCTGTTCGGCGCGCGAGCAGCCGCGGAAGCCGATCTGGTTGCGCGTGTCGCGGTGGAAGTAGGTCGCACCGATCGTCGCGCGGCCGCCGAGCAGGCCCTGTTCGACGCCGAGATCGTAGTTCTTGGCGGTTTCGGGATCGAGGCGGGTGTTCCCGTAATCGCTGTACAGCTGGTACAGGGTCGGCGCCTTGAACCCTTCGCCGTAGCTGGCGCGCAGCGTCGTGGCGGAGGCGAGCGCCAAAGCGGCGTCGGCGCCGAAGGTGGTGTGGTTGCCGAACGTGTCGTGATCGTCGTTGCGCACGCCGCCGGTGATGGTCAGCGGCCGGATCGGCTTGACGATCAGCTCGCCATAGACGCTGGTGACGCCGACCGAGCGGCGCAGGCTCGCATCGCGATAGCGGCTGTCCTCATGCTCGACGCCGCCGACGACCCGCACCTGTTCGATCGGCTGGAAATCGCCCTGATATTCGTAGCGTTCCGACCGGCCGCGGAACGGCGACGGGGTCGCGCCTGCTCCCGCATAGGTATCGCGGTTGATGTCGGCGATGGTGAAGGCGACGCGGTTGCGGAAGTTGACGAAGTTCGCGTGTAGACCGGCATAGCCGTACAATTCCTGCGCGGTCGAATAGCTGGGATCGTCGGCCAGCACGTAGTTCGGCGCGGGATAGCCATCGGTCTCGGTCTTGCTGTCCGCCCAATAGCCGCGCAGGTCGAGGCCGATGCCGTCGGTGAAGTCGATGCCAAGCCGTGCCGTCGCGCCATATTGGCGGTAGCCGTCGCGTTCGCTGCCGTCGGCGGCGGCGGAGATGCCGTCGCTGCGCAGATAGCCCCCGGTCAGCGCGCCGGAGAAGGCGCCGCTGCGCCCCGACACGCCGCCTTGCGCGAAGACGCTGTCGGCATAGCCATATTCGACGCCCGCGCGCGCCTTCAGCCGCTCGGTGGGCGCTTCGGTGATGACGTTGACGACGCCGCCGATCGCCTGGCTGCCCCAGGGCACCGAGTTCGGGCCGCGCAGCACCTCGACCCGCTCCACGCTGGCGGACAACAGGTTGGCGAAATCGAAGCCGCCGCCCGGCGACGAGGGATCGTTGACCCGCACGCCGTCGATCACCACGAGCGTCTGCTCTGCCTCCGCGCCGCGCAGACGCACGCCGGTGAAGCCCCCCAGGCTGCCGTTGCGGGTGACGGTGACGCCGGGCGTGGTCGACAAGAGGTCGGCGACCGACACGGCCTGGCGGCGGTCAATCTCGTCGCGCGTGACGACCGTCACCGCCTGGCCGACCTCGCTCGCCGCCTGTTCGACACGGGCGGCGGTGACGATGATTTCGTCGCTGTTGTCGGCGGCGGGCGCGATCTGCGCAGCGGCAGGCGCAGCGGCGCCGGCCAGCGCAAGGGCGCTGGCGGCGAACAGGTAACGGGTCACGGTCATTCTCTCGTCCATCCTTCGTGACCGCGGGCGACCATTCGCCCACGGCGGATGTCGTTCGCTCACGAAGGTCCCCCCTTCGGCTGTCCGGCACACCCCGTCCGCACAGTGGATCGACGGTGAAAGGCAGGTCTCCTGGCTCCCGGGTCGTCGCTGGTTCCTCCACCTTCCCGGGCCGGAGCCCAGTGGCCTGTCGGAGGACCGCTATCCGGTCACAGTTGCGGGGGCAGCGCCGGGCTCGCGACAAGGCTCACCGGACTTCCCTTTTGACCCCGTTGCCGGGGACCCTTCACGAGTCGCGCCTTTAGGCGGGGGTGTAGAAGGCGTCAATGCGGGTGGGGCGGCCGCGAATCTTGACAGATTTGACGCCTGGATGATGCGTCGCCGGCTTTCCCGACGTACGATTGTTGCTTGCATCTTAGCGATGAGAAAGAGCGCGGTGAACGCTAGGCGGGTCGCGACCGTGTAGGACAGCACTTTCTCAACCCCACCGCTGAAGGGGAGGGAAGTTATCGGAGTTTGGCGCGAAGCCCGATCCACAAGGTCCGCGGCGTGGCGCGTTCGACGATGGTGCCGCTGCTGATTCCCGCCTCGACGCGCTCGTCGAACAGGTTCTCGCCTCGCGCCTCCAGCGTCAGCGCCGCGGTGAGCGGCAGCGCGGCAAAGGCGTCGAGCGTCGTCGCGGGCGCGAGGCTGCGGCTGTTCTGGTCGTCGTCGAACTGGCGGGCGACGTGACGCAGCGTCGTCGACAGCGCCCAGGCGCGGCGTTGCCAGCCGAGCGTCGCCGACACGGTGTCGCGCGGCGTCTGTGCCGGGCGCAGGCCATCGAGCGCGACCGCGGCGCCGCTCGCCTCGACGCGGGCATCGACATGGCTCCATGAGGCGCGGATGCCGACCGGGCCGGGCGCATAGGCGGCATCGACCTCCACGCCGGTGGAGCGGATCGCATCCAAGTTGCGGCGGACGCGCGAGGCGCTCGTCGCGGTGGAGGACAGGGTGACGTTGGCGATCGCATCCGCCAGCCGGTTGTGGAAGACGGTGGCGGCGAGGCTGGCGCCGCGCAACGGGGTCAGCGTCACCCCCGCCTCGATCCCGGTCAGCCGTTCCGGATCAAGCGCGGCATTGGCGGCGGTGACGTCATTGCCGACGCGGAACGGGCGATAGAGTTCGTTGAGCGTCGGCAAGCGCCAGCCGCGATAGGCGGCGGTGCGCAGCGTCACGCCGGTGACCGGCCGCCAGGCCGCGCCCGCGCGGCCGGTAAATTCCGTCCCCGATCGGTCGGCAAAGCGGTTGTCGGTCAGGGCCGCACCGCCGGCGAGCGGCGCTTCGGTCAGATACCCGCCGCGGATCGTCCAGCGGTCGACGCGCGCCGCCCCGGTCAGCGTCAGCGCGCCCAGATCGGCGCTGCCGTCAGCGAACAGCCCGCCGGTCAGCGTCTCACCGCCCGCCTGGCGGCGGCGGGTCGGCGCGCCGGCGGCATAGCTGAACAGCTCCTGCGTCCGGCCGGACACGTCGCGCAGGTCGGCGCCGAGGCGCAGGTCGACGTTGGCGGCCACCGGCGGCTGCACCTCCAGCCGCGCGCCAAGACCGGTGGCGGGCGTGTTGTACTGGTTCAGCGTCTGAGTCGCACTGGTCCGCGCGGCATTGATGCTGGCGAAGCTGGAGGCGAAGGCGCGCGTCTGCAGATAGGCGAGCGCCGACCAGCCCCAACGGCCGCGGCCGACGAGGCGCAGACTGGCGTCCGCCCCCTGCGAGCGGTTGGCGGTGAAGTCGGTGCCGCGGTCGCGGCTGTCGGTGAAGGCGGCGACATTGGCCTGGAGCTCGGTGGCAGGCGCCAGGCGGACGACCGTACGCAACGCGCCCGAGGCCTGTTCATAGGGGGCGGGCCGGTCGACCGGGCCGCGGCTTTCCGGCACGGTAGGCGTGAAGCCGTCGCCGCGTGCATAGGCACCGGACAGGGTGGCGAAACCGGCGTCGCGGACCAGCGCCGCCGACCCTTGCGCCTCAATCGAATCCCGGCTGCCGTAGAACAGGCTGGCTTCCAGCGGGGCGAGCTGGTCGGGCGTGGCGCTATCGAGCTCGACCGTGCCGGCGAGCGCGCCGGGGCCGAAATAGCCGCTGCCGCCGCCACGGGTGACGCGGATGCGGCCGAGCCGGCCGGTGGCGTAAGCGGGGAAGGCGACCCAGCCGCCGAACGGATCGGCCTGCGGGACGCCGTCGAGCACCAGCAAGGCGCGGCTCGACGCATTGCCGCCGATGCCGCGCAGCGACAGGCCCTGGCTGGTCGGATTGGCGCTGCGCGAGTCGGAGCGGCGGAACTGCTGCAGCCCGGCGACGTCGGCGAGCACGCTTTCCAGTCGTTGGCTGGCGTTGGCCTGCAGCCGGTCGCGGTCGATCGTGACGATGTCGAGTGCCCGGTCTCCGGGGGATTCGGTCAGGCCACGCCCGGTGACGACGATGTCGGGGCCGGTCTGGGCGGACGCCAGGGCGGGCGTGGCGGCCACGGCAAGCAAGAGAAAACGCATCGCGGGCGTGCAGAGGGGAAAACCCGTGCGATTGCAACCGCCTGCGTTGGGATCACCTGATCTCCTTCCGGCTCGCGGGGAGAATAAGGGAAAATGGCTCACCTTGATCAATCCGGTCGGAACGGCAGCGGCGGCCATGCGGTTCGGCCCCATTCACGGGAGCCCCAGCGATGACCGACTACCCCATTCCGCCCTATCCCGAGCAGCAGCAGCCGATCCCCGGCCGCACCGATGCGATGGACCCGCGCCCCGATCATGGCGAGGACAGCTATGTCGGCAGCGGCCTGCTCGACGGACGCGCGGCGATCGTCACGGGCGGCGACAGCGGCATCGGCCGCGCCGTCGCCCTCGCCTTCGCGCGCGAGGGTGCCGACGTGCTGATCGCCTATCTCGACGAACAGGACGATGCCGAGGAGACCCGCCGCTTGGTCGAGGACGCCGGCCGGCGCGCGGTGCTGGTGCCGGGCGACCTGTCCGATCCCGACCATGCCCGTGCCGTCGTGGCCAAGGCGGCGGAAGCGTTCGGGCGGATCGACGTGCTCGTCAACAATGCCGCGCACCAGCAGACGTTCGAGGCGCTGGAGGACATCAGCGACGGCGAGTGGCAGCGCACCTTCGCGACCAACATCCATGCGATGTTCTACCTCGCCAAGGCGGCGGTGGCGCACATGCGCGAGGGCTCGTCGATCATCAACACGACCTCGATCAATGCCGACAAGCCCAAGCAGACGCTGCTCGCCTATGCGACCACCAAGGGGGCGATCCACAATTTCACCGCCGGGCTCGCCCAGATGCTCGCCGAGCGGAAGATCCGCGTGAACGCGGTCGCGCCGGGCCCGGTGTGGACGCCGCTGATCCCATCGACCATGCCCGCAGACCAGGTGAAGAGCTTCGGCCAGGAGACGCCGCTGGGCCGCGCCGCGCAGCCGGCGGAACTGGCCCCCGCCTATGTCTATCTCGCCAGCGACCGGGCCAGCTATGTGACCGGTGCGACGATCCCGGTAACGGGGGGCACGCCGTTCCTGTAGACGGAACGAACGGGCCGTGCGGTGCGCTTGACGAGGGATCGACCGCTACGGGAGCCGACGCATGGCCCGCGCCACCCTGACCGCCGAAGCCTTGCGCGACGAGCTGAACCAGGCGGCGCTGCGCCTGTCGCTGGACAGCGAGGGCGCCAAGATCGACTTCATGCTGCCGACGCTCGCCGATGGCGTGGCGGACCATAATTGGGACGTCCAGGCCTATTGCCCTGAAGGGCTGGACGACATCGCCCGCCGCGCGGTCGAACAGGTTGCCGCGGCCTGGGACCTCGACCCCCGCGGCGGCGGCGACGAAAGCTAGAGCGCCACCCCGGCGCGGCCCGCGATCTCGACGACATATTGCCAGGCGACGCGGCCGGAACGGCTGCCGCGGCGGGTCGCCCATTGCACCGCCTCGGCAGGGTCGAACGGCAGGCCGTAATGGCCGGCATAGCCGCGTACGATCGCCAGATAGCCGTCCTGGTCGACGACGTGGAAGCCGAGGCTGAGCCCGAAGCGGTCGGCGAGCGCCAGCTGGTCGTCGACCGAATCGCGCGGATTTATCGCGCTCGCCTGTTCGGACATGTCGCGGGTGACGAGGTGGCGCCGGTTGGAGGTGACGACCAGCCGCGCATTGGCGGGCCGTGCCTCCGCCCCGCCCTCGAGCAGCGAGCGCAGCGCGCGCGCCTCCGCCGCGGCGTCGAAGCCGATGTCGTCGAGGAAGATCGCAAACGCGCGCGGGACGGCCGCGATCGCGTCGAACAGCGCCGGCAGGCTGGCGAGCCGGTCGGCGGCGACCTCGACCAGGGCGAGCGCGCCACCCGCCGCCTGCACGTCGCCGACTGCGGCCTTGACCAAAGCCGACTTGCCGGTGCCGCGCGCGCCCCACAGCAACGTGTCCTGTGCCGCCGCGCCGGCGGCGAGCCGGGCGAGATTGTCGCGCAGTGCGGTCTTCTGCGCCTCCACCCCGTACAGCATCGTCAGCGGCAGCGGTGCGAAGGCACGCGCCGCGACCAGCGCACCGTCCCGCCAGACATAGGCGGGATGCGCGCGCGGATCGGCGTCGGCCGGCGGCGACGGCGCGAGCCGTTCGAGCGCGGCGGCGATGCGGTCGAGGGGGTCGGTCATCGGCGCGGCTGTAGGCGCTGGCAGCCGGCGCCTCAACGCAGGATCGCGGCGGCGTGACCGGCGATCGCGGGATCGCGCGGGGCGAGCGCCCGTGCCTTGACCGCAAGCTGGCGGGCGGCGCCGAGATCGCCGGCGGCGGCGAGCGCGACGGCATAGGCATCGGCGGCGACCGGGCTCATCGGCGCCAGCGCATAGGCCGCCCGGCCGTAGACGCGGGCGATGTCGCCGTCGTCGGCGCCGGCATAGGCCTGGGCGAGTTCGGCGAGCAGGGCGGCGTCGCGGTTGCCGGCGAGGCGGCGGACCGCCTCCAGCGTCTCGATCGCGGCGTCGCCGTGGCCGGCGAGCCGCTGCCAATGGCCGAGCAGCATCAGCGCGGCGATATTCTGGGGGTTCTGCTGGAGAAAAAGCGACAGCGCCGCAGCGGCGTCGCGCGGGCGGCCGGCCCGCCCCCAGGCGTCGACCAGGCGCAGCATCGTCGGCTCGTCATAGGCGAGATCGGCGGCGCGGGCGTAGACCGCGGCCGCTTCGGCGAAGCGGCCGGACGCGACCAGCGCATCGCCGAGCGCGAGCAGCGGCGCTGGTGCGCCGGGAGCGCGGACGACGAGGGTGCGGGCCTGCTGTACCGCCCCGGCGGCATCGCCGGCGGTCAGCTGCGCGCGGATGACGCCGAGCCAGTAATTGGGATCGTCGGGTGCGTCCGCGGCATCGGCGAGCCGCGCGGCGACGCCGTCGTCGCTGGCGAACACCGTCGCGGCGGTGCGGCCGCCGGATGCGGCGCGGTCGAGCGATTGCGCGGCGGTGGCGCGATCGCCCGTCCGTTCATAGGCGCGGGCGGCGACGGTCAGCGCATAGGTGTCGGCATCGCCGCGCGCGATCAGCGGCGCCAGCATGGCGATGGCGGCGGGCGCATCGCCCGAGCGGAGCAGGGCCGCGGCGAGCAGGCGGCGGGCGGGCAGGTTCATCGGCTGGTCGGCGACGAGCTGGCGCCAGCTGTCGATCGCCCGTTCCCAGCCGCCACCGGCATAATCGAGCGCGCCGCCCACCAGGGTCGCGCCCGGCAGTCCGGCGATCGCCGGGCCGGCCCGCTGGAGCAGATCGCGCGCCACTTCGCCGCGGCCGGCGCGGGCGGCGAGCACCGCCTGAAGGTACAGCGCCTGCGGACTGTTCGGCCGGGCGGCGAGCGCGCGGCGGGTCGCCGCCAGCATGTCGCGGTTGCGGCCGACCTCGCCCAAGGTCGCGGCATATTCGATCAGCGCGGGATGGAAATAGGCGTCGCGGCGCAGCGCCGCCTCGAACCAGGGCAAAGCAGCGACCAAGCCGTAACGGCTGCGCGTCAGTTCGCCCGACAGGGTCAGCACGACCGGGTCGCCGGGGCGCAGCCGCAGGGCGCGGGCGATCGCGTCGCTCGCCGCGGCGATCTCGCCGGCGTCGAGGCGGATCCGGCCAAGATCGGCCCAGGCCTCGCCATCCGTGTCGTCGCGGGCGAGCTGCGCGGCGAGCAGGCGGACGCCCTGTCCCGCGTCACCCTGCACCGCCAGCGCGCGGGCGCGGCTGCGTACCGCGAGCCGGTCGTCGGGCGCGGCGCCGGCGGCGTCGATCGCCCCCTGCGCATCGCCCTGCAGCAGCCGCGCCGCGGCGAGCCGGCCGGCGAGCGTCGCGACGGGCAGGCCGGCGGTCCGGGCGCGGCTGATCACCCCCTCCGCCGCCGGACCGTCGCCGAGGTGGAGGTAGCTGTCGGCGAGCAGCACTTGTGCCGCCGCCTGGCGCGGCCTGATGGCGATCACGGTCAGCGCATGGTTGCGCGCCGCGCTGTAATTGCCGAGCGCATAGGCGCGGCGCGCATCGGCCAGCGCCGCAGCCGGATCGACCCGGCGATGCGGCCGCAGCACCAAGGCGGCGATGGCGACGGCCAAGGCGACCAGAATGGCGATGGCTATCAGCCGCACGCCCGCCAGCCGCGGCAGCGCGATGCGCCGCCGCGTCCGTCGCGGCCGCAGCATCGGATAAACGGCGTCAGGCATGCAGATCGTAGCTCTTGAGCAGGTCGTAGAGCGTCGGGCGGCTGATTCCGAGCAGGCGCGACGCACCCGAAATATTCCCCTCCGCCTGGGTCAGGGCGATGCGGATCGCGCGCCGATCCGCCGCCTCGCGCGCATGGCGCAGGTTGAGCGGCAAGGCATCGCCGTCATCCTCGCCAGCACGATCATCGAGGTCGAGGTCTGCGGCGGTCACCTGCTTGCCGTCGGCCATGATGACGGCGCGCTTGATCCGGTTCTCCAGCTCGCGGACGTTGCCGGGCCAGGGCCAGGCCGCGATCGCCGCGACCGCATCGGGCGCGAGGCCGGTCACCGCCAGCTTCATCGCCGCGGCATGATGGCGGACGAAGTGGCGCGCCAGCAGCACCGCGTCGCCCGGCCGCTCGCCGAGCGCGGGGATGCGCACGATGATCTCCGCCAGACGATAATAGAGATCCTCGCGGAAGCTGCCGTCGGCGACCATCGCATCAAGGTCGCGGTGCGTCGCGCAGACGATGCGCGTGTCGACCGCAATGGCCTTGCGCCCGCCGATCCGCTCGATCGTCCGTTCCTGCAGGAAGCGCAGCAGCTTGACCTGCAACGCCAGCGGCACGTCGCCGATCTCGTCGAGGAACAGGGTGCCGCCCGCCGCCGTCTCGATCTTGCCCGGCGTCATCTTCACCGCGCCGGTGAACGCGCCCTTCTCATGGCCGAACAGCTCGCTTTCCAGCAACGTTTCGGGAATGGCGGCGCAATTGATCGCGACGAAGGCGCCGCGCGCACGCGGCGAGGCGTCGTGCAGCCCGCGTGCGAGCAATTCCTTGCCGGTGCCGCTGGCGCCGAGCAGCATCACCGAGACGTCGGTCGCCGCGACGCGCTCGACCGTCCGGACCACGCGCGCCATCTCGTCCGAGGCATAGATCAACCCGCCGAAGCCGCGCCCCGCCGCCTCGTTGCGGCGCGCCAGCCGGCGGTTCTCCGCCTCCAAAGCCTGGACGTGGAAAGCGCGCGTGACGATCAGGCCGAGCGCGTCAATGTCGATCGGCTTGGCATAGAAATCCCACGCTCCCCGCGCGATCGCCTCCAGCGCGCTGTCGCGCGCGCCATGGCCGGACGCGACGATCACCTTGGTATCGGGCTTGAGCGCGAGAATGTTGGCGAGCGTCGCGAAACCTTCGGTCGTGCCGTCGGGATCGGGCGGCAGGCCGAGGTCGAGCGTCACCACCGCGGGTTCGTGCGCACGCACCGCCTCGATCGCCTCGGCGCGAGTGGCCGCGGTGACGATCGTGTAACCGTCATAGGCCCAGCGCAGCTGGCGCTGCAGCGCGAGGTCGTCCTCGACGACGAGCAGCACGGGTTTGTCGGTCATGCGGCCTGATCCAGCGACTGAGCGGGTGCCGCGGGCAGGCGGACGCGGAAGCGGCTGCCCGCGCCCTCGCGGCTGGCGACGTCGAT
This sequence comes from Sphingomonas sp. MA1305, assembly GCF_016107325.1. Lineage (GTDB taxonomy): Bacteria > Pseudomonadota > Alphaproteobacteria > Sphingomonadales > Sphingomonadaceae > Sphingomonas. Next base: position 122,625 of record NZ_RCVT01000004.1, on the reverse strand, counting down.
CGTGCCGCCCATCGCCTGCGCCAGCTGCCGTGCCTCATAGGCGCCGATGCCGAAGCCTGCCGGCTTGGACGAGGCAAAGGGACGGAACAGCCGTTCGCGAATAAAGGCGGCGCTCATGCCGCACCCCTCATCCTCGACATCGATGCTGACGGCAGCGCGATCGCCAGAAACGGTAAGGCGCACCGCACGGTCCGGCGGGCTCGCCTCCACCGCATTCTGCACCAGATGATCGAGCAGTTGCTCGAGCCGATGCGGTTGCGCCAGCGCGATTCCCTGCCCCGCCACCTCGATCGGATGCTGCGCGCGGCGACGCTCGGCGAGACGGGCCGCAAGCGTGCCGACATCGACCGGCTGCACCGGCTCGGTGCCCCCCTGATGATGCTGCGACAGGCGGGCGAGCAGTGCGTTCATCCGTGCCGCCGAATCCTGCAAGGTCGCGATCATATCGGCGCGAAAGGCCGGGTTGTCGGCGTGACGCTCGGCATTGCGTGCGACGAGACTGACCCCGCTGACCAGATTCTTGATGTCGTGCATGATGAAGGCGAAGCGGCGGTTGAACTCGTCGAACCGGGCCGCTTCGGCAAGCGCGGCATGGGCGCGCTCCTCGGCCAGATAACTGGCCGCCTGGCGCCCGGCGATGCGCAGCAGGTCGAGGTCTTCCCAGTCGAGCGGCGGGCTGGCGGCGGGGCGGGCGAGCAGGATCGCTCCGGCCAGTTCGCTGCCATGGAGCAGCGGTACCAGCGCCCAGGCGGCCTCGTCCTCGACCATCCACGCCGGTACCGCCGCGGCCTCGGCGGCGGGCGCCTGGGCACGACGAAGCTCGTCGAGGCTGACGATCCGCTCGCTGGCGGCGAGATAGGCAACCAGCGCGGCGCCGCCACCGAACGGCATCGGCCAGTTCCACGCCTCGTCGGGTTCGAGCTCGCCGTCGCGGCAGACGAGCAGCAAGGCGGCAGGCGAGCTGGTCAGATCGGCGATGGCGCGGACGATGCGGCGGCCGAGCGGTTCGGCGCCGGGACGGCCGAGTCGCGTGGCGAAACGCTGCCACTCGACGCGATAATCGTAGCGGTGGCGGAAGAAATGCTGCGCCAGCTTCACCTTGGCCCAGCCGCGCAGCCAGGGCGCGGTCAGCAACGTGCCGAGCGCCGCGGCAGCGCCGCAGACGATCGCGGTCTGCGCGATACGGCCGTGGCTGCCGGCGAAGCGATCGACGATCTGAATCAACCCGACCGTGAGGGCAACATACAGGATGACGGCGAAGCCGGTCAGCAGTCGCAGCGCACCCGCATGCGACATGGCGAGCGGCCGTTCGGCACGCATCACCGCCGGCGCCATCAGCATCGCCATCGCGATCATCGCAAAGCCGCGCACCGCGACCATCGCATCGGGCCAGCCGGCGCTGTAGGCGAGCACGGCAAGCGCCAGATCGGTGGTCCACATACCGGCGATCGCTGCGGTGAACAGCAGCAGCACGCCACGCCGTTCGCCGGCCGCGAGGCTGACGGCATATTGATGAGCAAGGACGAGGCCGAGCAGCGCCCCGACCATGCGCGCGACCAGCGCCAGGCCGGCCGCCGCTTCTGCGCCGTCGCCGGAGAGCGGCAGCGTCTGGATCAGTGCCAGCAGCACCGCGCCGATGTTGATCGCCCCGGTGACCAGATAGACGAGGAGCAGCGCGGCGCTGCCGCCGCGATCGCGGCGGCCGAGCTGCCACAGCAAGCCGAGCCACGCGAGGTTGCGCGCCGTCTCCGCCAGTGCGGTCGCGGGATCGCGGGCGTTGATCCCGGCGACCGCCAGCGCCCAGCAGGCGGTGAGCGCGCAGGCGCCGGCGAGCGACAGCCGCCCCCACAGCCCGCCATCGCCGCGCGCCGCAGCGACCGCAAGCAGGCCGAAGCCCAGCGCGGCGAGCGCATGGCTCCACAGGGTCAGTGCCAGCGTCACCGCGCCCCCGCCGGCCACAGCACGACGCGCAGCGTCTGCAGAAGGATCAACAGGTCGAGAAACGGCGAATAGTTCTTGGCATAGTACAGATCGTATTCGAGCTTGTGCCGCGCGTCCTCGATCGACGCGCCGTAGGGATAATTGATCTGCGCCCAGCCGGTGATGCCCGGCTTCACCATGTGCCGCTCGGCATAGAAAGGCAGATGCTGTTCGAGCTGTTCGACGAACTGCGGGCGTTCGGGGCGCGGCCCGACGAAGCTCATGTCGCCCTTCAACACCGTCCAGGTCTGCGGCAGTTCGTCGATCCGCACCTTGCGGATGAACCGACCGATGCGGGTGATGCGGGGATCGTCCTTTTCCGCCCACACGGCCGTGCCGGCAACCTCCGCATCCTGACGCATGGAGCGCAGCTTCAGGATGTCGAACGGCTGGTTGTACAGGCCGACGCGCCGCTGGCGGTAGAAGGCGGGACCGCGCGATTCGAGCTTGATCGCGATGGCGGTGACCAGAATGATCGGCAGCGTGACGGCGAGCAGCAGCAGGCTGGCGAAGACGTCGAAGGCGCGCTTCACTATGCCCGAGACCATCCGCCCGGAAGCGAAACCGTCGGAGAAGATCAGCCAGGAGGGATTGACCGAGGTGAGGTCGATCCGCCCCGTCTCGCGCTCCAGGAAGGTCGAGATCTCGCTGACCGCGACGCCGGTCGTCCGCACCCGCAGCAAATCCTTGAGCGGCAGCGCGTTGCGGCGCTCCTCCAGCGCAAGCACCACCTCGACGGCATTATGGTCGACGACATGGCCGGCGAGATTGGGGATGGCGTCGCGCGGCACTGCACCGACGACGGCCGGGGACGGCTCGCCCATCGCGACATAGCCGGCGATGATGACATTGGCCCCCGGCCGCGCAGCCAGTTCCCCGATCCGCGCCGCGCGCGGCCCGGCGCCGAGCACGACGATCCGGCGCTTGAGCGTATCGCTGCCGAGCGCACGGCCGAGCAGGGCGCGGATGGCGACCAGCAGCACGATTGCGATCAGCATCGCGTAGAACAGGTTCGACCGCCAGAAGGTCAATGCCGGCACCAGGAAGAAGATCAGCGCCAGGAAGGTCACGCCCAGCGCCACGGCCACCGCCAGCCGCGCCGCGGCGAAACGCAGCGACAGGAAGGAGGCGACGCCATAGGCCCCGACCGCGACCAGCGCCGTCTGCAAGGCGACGACGAAGCTGACCAGCTGCGGCAGGCGTGTGGTCAGCGGCTCCACCGTCATGCCGATCTGATGGGCGCGGATCACCCAGCCGGCCTCCGCCGCCGCGAACAGCAGCAGCGCATCGACCAGGCCGAGCAGCAGCACCGCCTGCGGGATATAATGCTTGAACAGTCGGATCATCGACCGAGACTATCCTTCAGCGTGTGTAAGCCGTTCCGACACCTCGCTTTGCCTGTCTCAGAAAATGTAAAAGAAAACTTGAACAAGACCCCGGCCTGGATCGTTACGGCATCGCACCCAATCGCCTAGAGGTGCGCCTCCGAAGGAGATTCACAGCATCATGACCATCGTTCCCGTGATCCTTTCCGGAGGATCGGGCACCCGGCTCTGGCCGATGTCGCGGCCTGAGATGCCCAAGCAGCTTTTGTCGCTGACGGCCGAGGAGACGATGCTGCAGCTGACCGCGAAACGCGCGCATGGCGAGGGGTTCGCCGCGCCGATCGTGGTCGCCAATGCGGCGCATGCCCGCGAGATCGAGGATCAGCTGCAGGCCGCCGGCGTGACGCCGCAGGCCGTGATCCTGGAGCCGGCGGCGCGCAACACGGCACCCGCGATCGCGCTGGGGGCGCTCGCCGCCAAGGGCGAGGATGCGCTGCTGATCATGCCGTCCGACCATGTCATCCACGACGTCGCGGCATTCCATGCCGCGATCGAGGCGGCGATGCCGCTGGTCGCCGAGGGATGGCTGGTGACGTTCGGCATCACCCCCGATGCGCCCGAGACGGGCTATGGCTGGATCCAGATCGGCGAGGAGATCGGCCACGGCGTCCACCGCGTGGCTCGGTTCGTCGAAAAGCCGCAGAAGGAGCGGGCCGAAGCGATGCTGGCGGCGGGCAACCATGCCTGGAACGGCGGCATCTTCCTGTTCCGCGCCGACATCTTCCTTGGCGAGCTGGGCCAACATGCGCCGCAGATGCTGACCGCGGCCAAGGATGCGATGAGCCGGGCCCGGCGCGAACGGAGCTGTGTGTGGCCGGATGCCGAGGCCTTCGCCGCCTCGCCCTCCGATTCGATCGACTATGCGGTGATGGAAAAGGCTGGTCGCGTCGCGGTGGTGCCGGTGGCGATGGGCTGGAGCGACGTCGGCAGCTGGGACGCGCTGCATGCCATTAGCGACGCCGACGACAACGGCAACGTCCACCGCGGCGAGGTGCTGGCGGTGGATACGAAGAACTGCCTGCTCCGCTCCGACGGGATCCGCATCGCCGCCGTCGGGATCGAGGATCTGATCGTCGTGGCCAGCGGCAACGACGTGCTGGTGCTGCCACGCGGCCGCAGCCAGGAGGTCAAGAAGCTGATCGAGGCGATGAAGAAATAGGCATCCGCCCCGGTCGCGCGTGGACGGTCAGTGCAGCACCGTCCACGCCCACAGGCCGGCGAGTCCGGCAAGCCCGAGCAGCATCTGCCGCGGCCGCAGCCGGGCGAAATAGGCCGGCGCGTTGCCCGACAGCGCTGCACGACGGTCGAGCAAAGCGGCGAGCGCATAGCCGATCATCAGCGGGATCAGCGCGATGGACGGCGGCCCGATCACCAGCGCCAGCCCGCCCAGCACGAAATAGGTGATGCTCGAGGCAATGGCGATCGCCGTCGATGCCGGTGGGAAGCCGAAGCCGAAGCCGCGGCGCACCCCCGCAATGAACACCAGGATCAGTGCCGCCCAGATGACGCCGAGATGCACCGCCCAGAAGGGCCAGGGCGGCGGCATCAGCCACGCCCCGATCGCCGCGGCAATGGTCGGCAGCATCGGGCCATAGCCCAGGATCACGCCGTCGGCGGGCGGTTCGGTACGGGTGGCGTCGTGGCTCATCGCCGGCGGTAACGAGCGGCGACGACGCGGGTTGCCGCCGCGGGATGACGAGATGGCGCGCGTCGGGACCCTGCACGACGCTCGATCGAGCCCGCAGACGCAAAAAAGAGCCGGCGGATCGCTCCGCCGACTCCTTTTCGTTTCGCCTTGGCAGGGCAGCGGCGAAGCCGCTGCCGGGACGTCGGACGTGTCTGGCGGCCTCGCCGCCAGCACGCCGGCCGATCTGATGTCGTGTCCGGGGCAGCTCTCGCTGCCCCGGTCCGAAATCAGAAGTCCATGCCGCCCATGCCGCCGCCGGGCATCGCCGGCATCGCGGGCTTGTCTTCCGGCAGCTCGGCCACGGTGGCTTCCGTGGTGATGAGCAGGCCGGCGACCGAGGCCGCATTCTGCAGCGCGGTGCGGACGACCTTGGTCGGGTCGATCACGCCGGCCGAGACGAGGTTCTCATACTGGTCGGTCGCGGCGTTGAAGCCGAACGACGTATCCGACTGGTCGAGCAGCTTGCCCGACACGACGGCGCCGTCGTGACCGGCGTTCTGCGCGATCTGGCGGACCAGCGAGGTCAGCGACTTGCGGACGATGTCGATACCGCGGGTCTGGTCGTCGTTGGCCCCGGTCAGGCCCTCGAGCGCCTTCGTGCCGTACAGCAGCGCGGTGCCGCCGCCCGGAACGATGCCCTCTTCGACCGCGGCGCGGGTCGCGTGCAGCGCGTCGTCGACGCGGTCCTTGCGCTCCTTCACCTCGACCTCGGTCGCACCACCGACCTTGATCACCGCGACACCGCCGGCGAGCTTGGCGAGGCGCTCCTGGAGCTTCTCGCGGTCGTAATCGCTGGTGGTGTTCTCGATCTGCGCACGGATCGCCTCGGTGCGGCCCTTGATCGCATCGGCGTTACCCGCACCATCGACGATGGTGGTGTTGTCCTTGTCGATCGTGACGCGCTTGGCGGTGCCGAGCATGCCGACGGTGACGCTCTCGAGCTTGATGCCGAGATCCTCGCTGATCAGCTCACCGGCGGTGAGGATCGCGATGTCCTCGAGCATCGCCTTGCGGCGATCGCCGAAGCCCGGCGCCTTGACGGCCGCGACCTTGAGGCCGCCGCGCAGCTTGTTCACCACGAGCGTGGCCAGCGCCTCGCCCTCGATGTCCTCGGCGATGATCAGCAGCGGACGGCCCGACTGGACGACGGCTTCCAGGATCGGGAGCATCGCCTGCAGGTTCGACAGCTTCTTCTCGTGGATCAGGATGTACGGATCGTTGAGTTCGACCGTCATCTTCTCCGGGTTGGTGATGAAATAGGGCGACAGATAGCCGCGGTCGAACTGCATGCCCTCGACGACGTCCAGCTCGAACTCGAGACCCTTGGCCTCCTCGACGGTGATGACGCCTTCCTTGCCGACCTTCTCCATCGCTTCCGCGATCTTCTCGCCGACCTCACGGTCGCCGTTGGCGGAGATGATGCCGACCTGCGCGACTTCCGCCGAGCCCGAGACGGGCTTGGAACGGCCCTTCACGTCCTCGACCACCTTGGCGACGGCGATGTCGATGCCGCGCTTCAGGTCCATCGGGTTCATGCCGGCCGCGACCGACTTCATGCCCTCGCGCACGATCGCCTGAGCGAGCACGGTCGCGGTGGTGGTACCGTCGCCGGCGACGTCGTTGGTCTTCGAGGCCACTTCGCGCACCATCTGCGCGCCCATGTTCTCGAACTTGTCCTTCAGCTCGATCTCCTTGGCGACCGACACACCGTCCTTGGTGATGCGGGGCGCGCCGAAGCTCTTGTCGATCACGACGTTGCGGCCCTTCGGCCCCAGCGTGACCTTGACCGCGTCGGCGAGGATGTCGACGCCGCGCAGGATGCGCTCGCGTGCGTCGCGCGAAAACTTAACGTCCTTGGCTGCCATGTGACTGCCCTTTCAAAATGTGGAAAGTCTCAAAAGTCTCACTCCCGCACGGGCGGCGCGCGGGGGTGTGCGGAGGTTCGAAGTTAGCCGACGATCCCGAGGATGTCGGATTCCTTCATGATCAGCAGGTCTTCGCCGTCGACCTTGACTTCGGTGCCCGACCACTTGCCGAACAGGATGCGATCGCCCGCCTTGACGTCGAGCGGCGTGACCTTGCCGTCTTCGGCCTTGATGCCGGTACCGGCGGCGACGACCTCGCCCTCCTGCGGCTTTTCCTTGGCGGTATCGGGGATGATGATCCCACCGGCGGTCTTCTCCTCGGCCTCGACGCGGCGGACGAGAACGCGATCGTGCAACGGACGGAAGTTCATTGCGAAGTCCCTCTTCGGTTCTAAAGTGTTACAGATTTCTGGCACTCCCGCGGGGAGAGTGCCAACGCGGCGGATATGTGCCGCGAGGCCGGACCCGTCAAGAGAGTCGCGGCCGGCTTTTTTCGCCACGCCACGACCGGGCGCCGATCAAGGGCGTCCCGCCGCATGATGCGCCGCAGCAAACATATGTCACGTCCGGTGCATGGAGCGTTCGGACGGGTCGCCTATCTGATGGTCTCCTTTCCAACGATCCGGGAACGACCGATGCATCGCGACGACAAAAAGCGTTATCAGCCGAACTGGACGTCGGCCCTGGTCCTCGCCTTCGGGCTGCTCGCCCTGGCGTTTCTGGTGGCGATCGATCGCCCGGGCTGGTGGCAGATCAAGCCGGCAACCGGTACCGCCGCGGCCATGTCCTATGCGGCGGAGAAGCCGAGCAAGGGGTAAGGCCCTTCCACCGGCGAGGAAGCATCGTTCTGTATTGCGCCGATAATACGGGCGATTGCCTCCGGCCCGGCTCTGCTCTAGCTCTGGTCGTCACGAGAGCGAGGAGCAAGGTGTGAAGCTGGTTCGGGGTGCCTGGAAGCTGCTGGTGGCGATCAAGGACGGGTTGGTCCTGGTCGCGATGCTGCTGTTCTTCGGCCTGGTGTTCGCGGCGCTCAACGCCCGCCCGGGGTCGAAGCCGATCCGTGCCGGCGCACTGGTGCTCGATCTCGACGGGCCGATCGTCGAGCAGCCCGAGACGCCGAGCGTCACCGCCCTGCTGTCGGGCGGCGGCGAGAACGTGCCGCACCAATATCGGCTGCGCGACGTGGTGCGCAGCATCGATGCGGCGCGCGACGACGATCGCGTCAAGGCGCTGGTGCTCGATCTCGACCGGTTCGGCGGCGGCTATCCCGCCTCGCTCAACGAGGTGGCCGACGCGATCCGTCGCTTCCGCAGCGGCGGCAAGCCGGTCCTCGCTTATGCCACCGCCTATACCGATGCCGGCTACCGGCTGGCCGCCAATGCCAGCGAGGTCTGGGTCAATCCGCTCGGCGGCACGATCTTCACCGGGCCCGGCGGCAACGCGCTCTACTATAAGGGTCTGATCGACAAGCTCGGCGTCAACGTCCACGTTTACCGGGTCGGCAAGTTCAAGAGCTTCGTCGAACCCTATACCCGCACCGACCAGAGCCCGGAGGCCAAGGCGGCGAGCCAGGCGCTGTACGGATCGCTGTTCGGCCAGTGGCAGGAGGCGATCGCCAAGGCACGGCCGAAGGCGAACATCCACGCCTTCCTGAGCCAGCCCGATCAGCTGATCGTCGCGGCCGGCGGCGACATCGCCAAGGCGAACCTGAACGCCGGCATCGTCGACAAACTGGGCGACCGCGTCGCCTTCGGCCAGCGCATCGCGCAGATCGCCGGGGTCGATGCCAAGCGGCCGCTCGGCGCGTTCAACACGATCCGCTACGACAGCTGGGTCGACGCGCATCCGCTGGCGAAGACCGGCGACGCGATCGGCGTCGTCACCATCGCCGGCGACATCGTCGATGGCGAGGGCGGCCCGGGCAGCGCCCATGGCGACACGATCGCCAAGGCGATCCTCAACGGCCTCGCCAAGAAGGATCTGAAGGCGCTGGTGGTGCGCGTCGATTCGCCGGGCGGATCGGTGCTCGCCTCCGAGCGGATCCGGCTCGCGATCCTCGAGGCGAAGAAGAAGGGGCTGCCGGTCGTCGTGTCGATGGGCGGGCTGGCCGCCTCTGGCGGCTATTGGGTGTCGACGCCGGGCGACGTGATCTTCGCCGAACCGTCGACGATCACCGGCTCGATCGGCATCTTCGGCATCATCCCCAGTTTCGAGGCGAGCCTCGCCAAGATCGGCATCACCACCGACGGGGTGAAGACCACCGCCCTCTCCGGCCAGCCGGACGTGACCGGCGGCTTCAACCCGGTGCTCGACACGATCCTGCAGTCGGGGATCGAGAACGGCTATCGCAACTTCCTCGCCCGCGTCGCCCAGTCGCGCCACATGACGCCCGAGCGCGTCGACACGATCGCGCAGGGCCGGGTGTGGGACGGCGGCACGGCGCGGCAGATCAACCTGGTCGACCGGTTCGGCACGCTGAACGACGCGGTGGCGGAGGCGGCGCGCCGCGCCAAGCTCGACCCGACCAAGGTCCATGCCGAATATCTGGAAAAGCAGCCGGGCTTCGCCGCGACGCTCGCCGCGTCGCTCAACACCGGCGACGATGAGGACAGCCAGGCGGGCGGCGACGTGTTCGCCCGCGTCGCGAGCGAACGCCGCGCCACCTTCGCCCGCGCGCTCGGCGATGCGCGCCGGCTGGCGACCGGCGGTTCGGTACAGGCGCGCTGCCTGGAATGCGGCGGGCTGGCGCCGGTCGCCCCCGGCCGCGACGATGCGACGCTGGCCGGCCTCGTCATGGCGAAGTTCGGGATCGCCGGCTGGTGATCGCGCTGCGCGCCGCGACGCCGGAGGATGCCGGCGCGATCGCGGCCATCTATGCGCCGCACGTGCTCGCCGGCACCGTGTCGTTCGAGGAGGAGGCGCCCGATGCCCGCGCGATGCGCAGCCGGATGGCGGCGTCGCACGGCCTCTATCCCTGGATCGTCGCGGTGATGACCAATCCCGGCGACGCGGCGGAAGCGGGCGTGCTCGGCTATGCCTATGCCGCCGAATTCTCGCAGCGCCGCGCCTATCGCTGGGTGGTGGAGACGACGATCTACATGGCCGATGTCGCGCAGCGGCAGGGGATCGGCCGGCTGCTCTACGGCGGATTGATCGCAACGCTGCGCGAACAGGGCTTCACCCAGGCGATCGGCCGGATCGCCTTGCCCAACGAGCGCTCGATCGCCCTGCACGAGGCGGTCGGCTTCCGCCGCGCCGGCGTGTTCCGGGAGATCGGCTACAAGCACGGCCAATGGATCGACGTCGGCTATTGGCAGCACGAACTGACCGAACCGTCGGTGCCGCCGCGCGAGCCAAGGCCGTTCGCCGAGATCGGCGTGGTCAGGGGGTAAATGGCGACGGTTCTGGCGCGGCTCAACCACGCGGGGAGCCGGCAGACCGTCGTCATCATCGATCGCGCGATCGATCCGATTTGGCCCCTTGCATCCGGCGGCGCCACGCGGCACAGAGCGCGCATGACTTCGGCCATGATCCTGCGAATTACCGGGCGGCGACTTAGCGCCGGCGGTGTCGCCGTGTCTGCGCGTCGCCGCCAGCCGTAACGCCTCGCCGGTTCTTCGCCGCGCGCGTTTGCGCGGCCTTCGGACGGGGCCCTCATCCTCGCGCCGAAAGTCTTTCGATCATGACCGTTCCCATGCCGATGCGTGCCGCGTCGCCGTTCGTCGCCGTACAGTCCCCCGCCGCGCCGTCCCCCGCCCCCCGCCCGCGGCTGACGCTGGTCGGCGTCACCTCCGCCTGCCCCAGCGGGCTGATGCGCGTGCTTGACGCCGTGCTGGTCACCGGCGGCGTGCCGACCGAGATCAGCGTGCGCCGCGCCAGCGCCTCCTTCCGGTTCAGCGTCGTCGTCGCCGACAGCGACACCTCGCCGCAGCGGCTGCGCGACCGGGTGGCGCAGATCGTCGGCGTGCGCACCGTCGCCGCCGTCCCGGCCTGATCCTCGCCGGGCGGCTAGCGCCGGCCGCGATAGGCCGGCAGGCCGAGATGCCAGTGGATCGCCGCGGCGCGCAACGCGAAGCCCGCCGCCGCGGCGATGCCCGCAGCGACCGCGCGCGGCACGCCGAGCAGATCGAGCAGGACATAGCTCGCCGAGGCCAGCGCGGCGGCGGTGACATAGAGCTCCGGCCGCATCAGGATCGACGGCTCGCCTGCCAGCACGTCGCGGATGATGCCGCCGACGCAGGCGGTGACCACGCCCATCACCGCCGCAGGCACCGGCGGGATGCCATAGCCCAGGGCCTTGGCGGCGCCGTAGACGGCATAGGCGGCGAGGCCGATCGCGTCGAACCAGGCGAGCGCGTCGTCGCGCCACCAGCGTTCCGGCGTCACCCAGATCAGCGCGGATACCGCCAGGCATACCGTCGGCACGCGGGCATCGTGGACCCAGAAGACCGGTGCGCCGATCAACAGGTCGCGCACCGTCCCGCCGCCGACGCCGGTGATCAGGCCGAAGAAGGCGAGCGTCACCGCGGTCTGCCCCCGCTTCGCCGCGGCGAGCGCGCCCGAGGCGGCGAACACGCCGAGGCCGGCGATGTCGAACCAGGGCGCGAAGGCGGGCAGCAGCAGGGCGGTCGGCGTCAGCATCGCGACAGCGGTTAGCCCAGCCGCCGACATCGGCAAATGGTCATCCGACCCTGCCGCCGATGGCGACGACGACGACAGCGGCGGCGGCGATCAGAAGCGGTGGCCGATCACCAGATTGACCATCGGATTGATCGGGCTGCCGATCTGGTTGCGGTCGGCGCGGGTCTGGCGCGCGACATTGGCGACGTCGTTATAGGCGCGGCCCTGCATCGCCCCGACCTCGACCCCGACGCTGGTGTCGGTGTCGATCCGGTCGGTATAGCCCATCGTCACCGCGGGCGCGCGACGCATGCTGGTCTTCATCCCCGGCAGGTTGAGCCGGCGCTGGCTGGGCAGCAGGCCGCGCATCGCCACGTCGGACGGGCCGAGCGCGCGCGGATTGAACACGCGCGTGCCGGCCGACAGGTGAAAGCCGTGATCGCCGGCGGGGAAGAAGTCGACCATCTGACCGGTGATCCGCGAGTGGACCCGGTCGCGCGCGCTGCCGCCGCTATTCTCGACGGTGACGCGCATCGACAGCGTGCGGCTGAGGCGGGCGTTGCGTTCGACCCGGCCGCCCACCGCATTGGGCACCAGCGACAGATTGAGCGCGCCGCGCGCTGCGGGCGCAGGCGCCGGCAGGATGGTGGGCAGCGGCGTCGATGCCGTCGTCGGCGCGACCTGCGCCCCGGCCGCCCCGGCCGTGCCCCCAACGATCAGCCCCGCGATCCACCCCAAGCGCCGCATGTGCTCTCCCAGCCACAGCGTTGAATTCCCCGCTCCTCGTCCCCACGAGGAGCATTGTGCTGCATATCATCAGACGGCGCGGCGGCGATCAAGGCACAATTGCGGCAAGGATAAGATGCGACGAACCGTTTCGAAACGTCGCCGACATGTTGCATCCGGGAAATGCTGGCCAAGGATGAGGGAGGACGCTAAGGCCGCCGCCTTCCCTTCTATCAGATCAGAGCTCCATCCATGGGTTTCCGCTGCGGCATCGTGGGCCTGCCCAACGTCGGCAAGTCCACCCTCTTCAACGCGCTGACCGAAACGGCCGCGGCGCAGGCGGCGAACTATCCGTTCTGCACGATCGAGCCCAACGTCGGCAACGTCGCGGTGCCCGACCCGCGGCTGTACGAGCTGGCGCGGATCGCCGGATCGGCCAAGATCATCGAGACGCAGCTCGCCTTCGTCGACATCGCCGGGCTGGTCCGCGGCGCGTCGAAGGGCGAGGGCCTGGGCAACCAGTTCCTCGGCAACATCCGCGAGGTCGACGCGATCGTCCACGTGCTGCGCTGTTTCGAGGATGGCGACGTGACGCACGTGGAGGGCAAGGTCGATCCGATCGCCGATGCCGAGACGGTCGAGACCGAGCTGATGCTGTCCGACCTGGAAAGCCTGGAAAAGCGCGTCCCCGCCCTGATCAAGAAGGGGCAGCAGGGCGACAAGGAGGCGAAGATCGGCGCCGCGGTGCTCGGCCAGGCGCTCGAGCTGTTGCGCGAGGGCAAGCCGGCGCGGCTGACCCAGCCCAAGGATGCCGAGGAAGAGCGCGTCTTCGCCCAGGCGCAGCTGATCACCGCCAAGCCCGTGCTCTACGTCTGCAACGTCGAGGAAGCGAATGCCGCCACCGGCAACGCCCATTCGGCGCGCGTGTTCGAGAAGGCGGCGGCCGAAGGCGCGGAGGCGGTGGTCGTCTCCGCGGCGATCGAGGCCGATATCGCGACCATGGCGGCGGAGGATCGCGGCGAGTTCCTGAACGAATTGGGCCTGACCGAGACCGGCCTCGGCCGCGTCATCCGCGCCGGCTACAAGCTGCTCCACCTGCTCACCTTCTTCACCGTCGGGCCGAAGGAGGCGCGCGCCTGGACCGTCCATGCCGGCGCCAAGGCGCCGCAGGCGGCCGGCGAAATCCACACCGACTTCGAGCGCGGCTTCATCCGGGCCGAGACGATCGCCTATGACGACTACGTCAAGTTCAACGGCGAAGCCGGCGCGCGCGACGCCGGCAAGCTCCGCCAGGAAGGCAAGGACTACGTCGTCCATGACGGCGACGTGATGCTGTTCCGCTTCAACGTGTGAGGCGGTGACGGCGGCGGCGGGACGGGATAGCATGAGGCCATGCTGATTCTGCTCGCGCTTGCCGCCCAAGGCACCGACACCGCCCCCGCCCCCCTGTCCGACCCGGCGACCTGGTTCCCCGCCAGCGCCTATCCGGCGGATGGGCCCCGCGATGCCGGCCCGGTGTCGGCGTCGCTGGCGATCGATCCGATGGGCCGCATCATCGGCTGTCGCATCGTGAAAACGAGCGGCGTCGCGACGGTCGATCGCGCGACCTGCGAATGGGCGCATCGCAACGTCCGCTTCGCCCCGGCCCGTCATGCCGGCCAGCCGGTCGCGGGCACCTACGATCTCGATGCGATCCGCTGGACGACGGCGCGCTGACATCCCGATCGGCCGGCGCGGGCCGCCTGACCTGACCAGCGGCGTCGCAGCGATACGGCCAATCGTCCGCCGTGCGATCGGCGGGATCACCGCCCTGCCCGCGATCCGGCAATATATCCCGCCGCGTGACGGGGAGCGCGATCTGGGCTACCGTCCGCCCGTGCTGATCCGCCTGATCCTCGCGCTCCTGCTGGCCGCTTTCACGCTGCCGAATGCGGCGACCGCGGCCTGTCACGACACGATGGCGCCGGGGGCGGCGGCGCATGCGATGCCGATGTCGCACCCGGCGCCGCGGCAGGAGGCGGTGGCGGTCCATGGCTGTATCGGCTGCATCCCGCCGAGCGATTGGTGGCGGGCGCCGATCGTCGCGCCGGTGCCGGCGCCGCAGCCGCTGCTAGCCGCCACGATCCGCCCGCTCGATCTCGGCCGCGCCGCTCCGCCGGCGCTACCGCCGCCGCGCATCGCCTGAGAACGCAGGGGTCGACGCCCCTGCTTCCCCGTTCGAACGCGCGAAGAGAGATTCGATGACCAGTTATCTGTTGCTCGCGGCCCTGGCCGCGGGCCCGACTGTGCCGGCGACGGCGCAGGATCACGCCATGTCCGGCATGACGATGCCAATGCCACCGGCCAAGGACGCGGCGACGCCGCCCCCACCGCCCCACCATCAGGCCCATCCGAGCATGCGGCGACCGCCGGCGCCAGCGGGCCGTGACATGTCCGGCATGGATCACGGGCAGATGGACCAGGGCGGCATGGACCAGGCGGGCATGGCCGACGGCGCCATGACGATGCCCGCCTTCACCGCTCCCACCGCCTGGCAGGCGGCAGCCGTCGCCGCCTCTGCCAAGGCACCCGCCGGTGCGCCGCCGGCGACGATGACGATGGGCGCCGGCGGCGGCTGGTATCAGATGGGCAGCGGCACGGCGCGGCTGCCGGCGGGCGAAGGGCCGATGCGCGGCGCGATGATCCATGCCGGCGACTGGATGCTGATGGCGCACGGCTATGCCTGGGGCGTGGCGACCGAGCAGGGCGGCCCGCGCGGCGGCGGCGACGCCTTCGTCGGATCGATGGCGATGCTGATGGCGGACCGCGACCTGGGCGATAGGCTCCACCTGCAGCTGCGGGCGATGGGCAGCCTGGAGCCGGCGATGGGGCCACAGGGCTATCGCAACCTGTTCGCCACCGGCGAGGTGGCGGACGGACGGCCGCTGGTCGATCGCCAGCATCCGCACGATCTGTTCATGGAGCTGTCGGCCCGGCTGGACGCGCGAATGGGCGGCGACGCCACCGCCTTCGTCTATGCCGCGCCGGTCGGCGAACCGGCACTGGGACCGAGCGCCTTCATGCACCGCGCCTCGGCCCGCTATCTGCCGATGGCGCCGATCACCCACCATTGGTTCGATTCGACGCACATCACCTATGGCGTGATCACCGCCGGCTATGCCGGGCCGCGCGTGCAATTGGAGGCCTCCGCCTTCCGCGGGCGCGAGCCGGACGAGCGTCGCTGGGACATCGAACGGCCGAAGCTCGATTCGTGGAGCGTGCGCGGCAGCTGGACGCCATCGCCGTTCTGGGCCGTGCAGGTGAGCCACGGCCGGCTGGAGAGTCCGGAGGAGCAGCATCCCGGCGAGGACGAAGCGCGCACCACCGCCAGCATCGGCTATGCGCGCGGCGGGCTGGCGGTCACCGCCGCCTGGGCGCGCAAGCGGCGCCTGCCCGCCGATGGCACGGCCGGGCCGGTGCTGACCGCCTGGCTGGGCGAGGCGACGTGGGAGATCGACCGCCACCATGCGATCTTCGGCCGGATCGAGAATGTCGCCAACGACGAGCTGTTTCCCGCCCTGACCGACCCGCGCCACGATATCGCCTATCGCGTCACCAAGGCGGAGGGCGGCTATGCCTATCGCCTGCCGATCGCCGGCCCGTTCGGGGTCGCGCTCGGCGGCACGGTGGCGGTCTATGGCCGGCCGCGGGCGATCGCCGATGCCTATGGCAGTCCGGTCAGTGGTACGCTGTTCGCCAAGCTGGCATTGGGGTTGTAGCGCCCGGCACCATCCGAGGGAGCGCTTTCCCCGGTTACTCATAATGGCTAAGGCCCCGTAAGCAGTTAGCTTTTCGGATGGTCCCGCCGTGAGAACGCTTTCCCTCGCCGCCCTGTTGCTCTCGCTGGCGGGATGCGGCCTGCCCGTCACCCCGCCGGCGCTGGCGCCCGCCTCCCGCCCCGCGCCGCCGGCCATGGCCGCGGTGCCGAACGCCCCGGCCGCCCGACCGGCCGGGATGACGATGGCGGCGGATGCGCCGGTCACCATCCTCGTGTCGATCGACGGCTTCCGGCCCGACTATCTGACGCGCGGCGTCACGCCCAATCTCAATCGGCTCGCCGCCGGCGGGGTCAGCGCCTCAATGCGCCCGTCCTTCCCCTCGGTCACCTTTCCCAACCACTGGACGCTGGTGACCGGCAAGGTGCCGGATCACAACGGCATCGTCTCCAACAAGATGGAGGATCCGCGGCGGCCCGGCCAGACCTTCACCATGGCGAACGACGATCCCTTCTGGTGGGACGAGGCGGAGCCGATCTGGGTCACTGCCGAGAAAGCGGGCGTGCGCACCGCGACGATGTTCTGGCCGGGCGCCAACGTCGGCTGGGGCGGCACGCCGTCGCCGCACGGCCATGGCCTGATCGACGGCGCGACCCGGCCGGAGGACTGGCAGCAGTTCAACCAGGCGGTGACGCCGACCCAGCGGGTCGATGCGGTGATCGACTGGCTGCGCCGCCCCGCCGCGACGCGGCCGCGTTTCGTCACGCTCTATTTCGACACGGTCGATACCGCCGGCCACGCCAACGGCCCCTACGCGCCGGAGACGACGCAGGCGGTGGCGACGATCGACGCGCAGATCGGCCGCCTGGTCGCCGGTCTCGGCGCGCTGCACCAGCGTGCCAATCTGGTGATCGTCGCCGATCACGGCATGGCCGCGACCGACACGGCCCGCGTCGTCGCGATAGATCGCATCGCCGATCCCGCCGATTATCGCCTGTTCGATACGGGGCCGTTCGCGACGCTCTACCCCGTGCCCGGACACGAGGCGGCGCTGGCGGCGGCGCTGCTGAAGACACACGATCATCTGACCTGCTGGCGCAAGCAGGACATACCGGCCCGGCTGAACTACGGCACCAACCCGCGTATCCCGCCCTATGTCTGCCTGGCGGACGATGGCTGGCTGGTGCTCAAGTCGGCGCCGACCGAGGCCGTCCACGGCGGCATGCACGGCTATGACAACCGCGTCCCCGACATGGCGGCCTTGTTCATCGCCAACGGCCCCGCCTTCGCCGCGGGGCAGCGGCTGGCGCCGTTCGACAACACATCGATCGCGCCGCTGCTGCGCGACCTGATCGGCCTGCCCGCCGGCACGGGGCTCGACGGCACCGACGCGCCGTTCCAAAAGGTGCTCAGACGATAGGAGCGGGCGGGATATGCGCTATTTCGAGGATGTGGCGGTCGGCGACGTCGCCCGGTTCGGCGATTATGCGGTGACGCGCGACGAGGTGATCGACTTCGCACGCAAATACGATCCGCAGCCTTTCCACCTGTCCGACGAGGCTGCGGCGCAAACGCATTTCGGCCGGCTCGCCGCAAGCGGCTGGCACACGTGCGCGATGACCATGGCGATGCTGGTCGCGCATATGCACGAGGAGGGCCATGCCAGCCTGGGATCGCCGGGGATCGACGAACTGCGCTGGCTACGCCCCGTCTATCCTGGCGACCGGCTGCGATGCGAGACCGAGGTGCTCGACACGCGGCCGTCGGCGAGCCGTCCCGAGATGGGGATCGTGCGGAGCCGGATGCGCGTTCTCAACCAGGACGATGTGGTCGTGATGACCTTCGAGTCCAACGGCATGATGCGCACCCGGCCGGCGCAGGGCTGACCGTCAGCGGCGGCCGTGCCAGCCGCCATGGCCGCCACCGCCGCGGTTGCCGCCGCCCCAGCCGCGACCGCCGCCGCCCCAGTTCCGCCCGCCGCCGGTGCCGCGTGGCGTCACCGTTCCCGGCGTCGTCGCCTGGGGCTGTGCCTGCGGGGTGCCGGAGAAGTTGCGGCGCCCGTCCCAGCCGCCGGGCCGGCCGCCATTCCAGCCGCGGCCGTCGCCGCCCGGCCGGCCATTGAAGCCGCGCCAGTCGCTCTGGAAATTGCGATCACCGCGCCATTGGCCGCGACGGCCCTCCCAATAGCGGCGCTGGCCATCGTTCCAACGATAGGGGCGGCGGTAGCGGTCGTAGACGTAGACGCCGGTGCCGGGATAATAATAGTCGCCGTACCAGCCATAGTAGCTCGGATAGCCGTATCCGTAGCCGCCATAGCCGTACGGATCGCCGTAGCCGTCGTAATAGCCGGTGCCATAGCCGACGGAGACGCCGCTATAGCCATAGCCGTCGGTGCAGGCGGCGGTGCCGAGGCCGGCGCCGAGGATCAGGCCGAGGAGGCCGAGACGCTTGAGGATCATGATGCTCTCCCAATACGCGGGCGCGAGCTGAATGGCCGATACGCGCCGATCGTCGTAAAACGAGGGCGGATCATCGCTGGTTCCGGCTGAATGGTTACTGAAGCGTTGCAGATCGGGACGCGACCGTGCGCCCTTAGTGGCCGGGGAAGGCGAACAGCGCGTCGACGCGCACGCCGTCCGCGGCCAGCGCCGCGGCGCCGCCGAGATCGGGCAAGTCGATGACGAACTGCGCCTGCTCGACCGAGGCCCCGGCCTTGCGCAACAGCCGGATCGCCGCGCGCGCGGTGCCGCCGGTGGCGATCAGATCGTCGACCAGCAGCACGCGCTGGCCCGGCACCAGCGCATCCTCGTGCATCGCGATCCGGTCCTGGCCATATTCCAACGCATAATCCTCGGCGATGGTCGCACCGGGCAACTTACCGTCCTTGCGGATCAGCAGCACGCCGGCCTTGAGCGGCACCGCCAGCGCCGCGGCGAACAGGAAACCGCGCGCCTCGATCCCGGCGACGAGGTCGACCGGGCCGAGCGTGGCCGCCGCCATCCGCTTCACCGTCTCGGCGAGACCGTGCGGATCGAGCAGCAAGGTGGTGATGTCGCGGAACTGGATGCCGGGCTTGGGGAAGTCCGGGATGGTGCGGATCAGCGCCTTGAGGTCGTCGTTCATGGCCGCCGCTGTCGCGTGCGGCGATGGCGGGGTCAATGGGGTGGCGTCACCCGCCCTTTCCTTCGTCATCCCGGCGCACGCCGGGACCCATGGTTACGGGCGGCCGGTGGTGTCGCGCCATCGCTTCGCCACCGCATCCATGGGTCCCGGCATGCGCCGGGATGACGACAAAGGGAGGCCGACCTGTCCCAAACAAAAAGGGCGGGCGACGCCGTCCGCGCCCCCCGCCCCTTGCATCCACCCGCCCGTCAGGCGGCCGGCATCAATGTTTCACGTCGCGCCAGACGTTCTGATAGGCACCCCAGGCCAGCACGATGAAGATGCCGATGAAGATGATCGCGGCCAGACCGGCGGCGTGGCGTGCCTCGAGGTTCGGCTCGGCGGTCCAGGTCAGGAAGGCGGCGACGTCGCGCGCCATCTGGTCCTTGGTCGCCTTGGTGCCGTCCGAATAGGTCACCTGCCCGTCCTGGGTCAGCGGCGGCGGCATCGCGATGTTGAGGTTGGCGAAATAGGGGTTGTAGTGCAGCCCCTTGGGCGTCGTGAAATCCGGGAATTCGCGCTTCAGCGCGGGCGACGGCGTGGCATAGCCGGTGATCAGGGCATGGACGTAGTTCGGCCCATCCTCCCGCGCCTTGGTCATCAGCGACAGGTCGGGCGGCAGCGCATTGTTGTTCGCGGCGCGCGCGGCGACCTCGTTGGCGAAGGGCGACGGGAAACGATCCGACGGCAGGTTCTTGCGCGTCGCGGGCTCGCCCGTCTCCGCATTCACGCTCGGCTGTTCGATCTGCCACTGGTTGGCGATCGCCTTCACCTCGGCTTCCGAATAACCGATCTTGGTGAGATCGCGGAAGGAGACGAACTTCAGGCTGTGGCAGGCCGAGCAGACCTCCTTGTAGACCTGGAAGCCGCGCTGCAGCTGGCGGTTGTCGAACTTCCCGAACAAGCCGGCGGACGGCAGGTGGATGTTCTCCGGATGCAGGTGGAAGACCTTTTCGGGGCCTTCCTTGGCCGGTTCGGTGATCGCGGTCTTGACCGTGCCGAACAGCGCGATCGCCAGCACGAAGACGAACGCCGCGCCGACTAGGGATGAAATGAGACGGACCATGTGTTCTGTTCCCCCTAGGCCGGATCAGGCCTGCGCCGCGCTGTGCGCGATGCTGGTGCCGCCGTGCTTCGCCAGCACCGCCTCGGTGATCGAATTGGGCAGCGGGCGCGGGCGTTCCGAACGGGCGACCCACGGCAGGATGATGAGGAAGTGCGCGAAATAATAGGCCGCGGCGATCTGCCCCATGATGACGTTGCGCGCGATCGGCTCGGCGCCGCCGACATAGCCGAGCACCAGAACGTCGAGCAGCAGGATGCCGAGGAAGATGCGGTATTTCGGGCGGTAGTTGGCCGACCGCACCGGCGACGAATCGAGCCACGGCAGGAAGAACAGCAGCAGGATCGAGCCGAACATCGCCAGCACGCCCCACAGCTTGGCCGGCAGGATGAAGTCGGCGGTGAAGCTCTTGAGGATCGCGTAGAACGGCAGGAAGTACCATTCGGGCACGATATGCGCCGGGGTCGAGAGCGGGTTCGCCTCGATGTAATTGTCCGGGTGGCCGAGCAGGTTCGGGCTGAAGAAGATGAACAGCGCGAAGATCAGCAGGAAGACGCCGAGCCCGAAGCCGTCCTTCGCGGTGTAATAGGGGTGGAAGGGCACGGTGTCCTGCTCGTCCTTCACCTCGACGCCGGTCGGATTGTTCGAGCCGGGGATGTGCAGCGCCCAGATGTGCAGCATGATCACGCCCGCGATCACGAACGGCAGCAGATAGTGGAGCGAGAAGAAGCGGTTGAGCGCGGCGTTGTCCGGCGCGAAGCCGCCCAGCAGCCAGACGCGGATGGTCTCGCCGACCAGCGGGATCGCCGAGAAGAAGCCGGTGATCACCTGCGCGCCCCAGAAGCTCATCTGGCCCCAGGGAAGGACGTAGCCCATGAAGGCGGTCGCCATCATCAGCAGGAAGATGACGACGCCGAGCAGCCACACCATCTCGCGCGGCGCCTTGTACGAGCCGTAGTAAAGGCCGCGGCCGATGTGGATGTAGACGACGGCGAGGAACATCGACGCGCCGTTGGCGTGCGCATAGCGCAGGAACCAGCCGGCGTTGACGTCGCGCATGATGCTTTCGACCGAGCCGAAGGCGACGCCGGCATTGGCGGCATAATGCATCGCCAGCACGATGCCGGTGACGATCTGGATCGCCAGCGCGGCGCCGGCGAGCACGCCGAAGTTCCAGAAATAATTGAGGTTGCGCGGCACCGGATAGCCCGCACCGACGGCATTGTAGACGAGGCGCGGCAGCGGCAGCTTCTCGTCCAGCCAGCGCATCAGCGGCTGTTTCGGTTCGTAATGCTTGGCCCAGGGAAAGCTCATGTCTCGGTTCTCCCTCAGCTGGCCGCGCCGACCGTGACGGTCGTGTCGGTGTCGAATTTGTAATCGGGCACGACGAGGTTCTTCGGCGCCGGTCCCTGGCGGATGCGCGCCGCGGTGTCATAGGCCGAACCGTGGCACGGGCAGAAATAGCCCCCGAACGGGCCTCGGTTCTCGCCTTCGCCCGCGCCCAGCGGCACGCAGCCGAGATGGGTGCAGACGCCCAGCGTGATCAGCCAATTCTCCTTGCCCGCCTTGGTCCGCTCGGCGAGCGTCTGCGGATCGCGCAGCGTCTTGATGTCGACCTTGTTCGCCTCGGCGATTTCCGCGGGCGTCAGGTTGCGCACGAACAAAGGCTGTTTGCGGAACTGCGCCTTGATCGCCTGGCCGGGCGCGATCTTCGAAATGTCGATCTCGGTCGTCGACTGGGCGAGCACGTCGGCCGACGGGTTCATCTGGTTGATCAGCGGCAGGACGATCGCGACGGCGCCGACGCCGGCGAAGGACACGGCGGCGATGTTGATGAAGTCGCGGCGACGGGGATCGGCGACCTCCTCGTGGAACGGCTCCGGCGATTCACCGGGAGGCACCATGCTGTCAGTCGCCATGCGTCTCTCACCCTAACCGTCTTTATTGCGGAGAAGTCATCCCTGCTGTTCCGTGCGGAACCCGCGGAAGTGATGCCCCCGTCCGTGCCTTGCCATCCCCTTGGCAGGCCGATCGGGTGATAGACGGCGCGTGCGCGCTTTGCCAACAGGCTTTTTGCGCGAACCGCCGGTGGCAGGCGCCGCATCTCCGTCGGGACGGTTCCGGCCGGCGGCGATTCGCCCTATCGCGGCGCGATGCGCATCGCCCTGTTCGAACCCGATATCGCCGGCAATGTCGGCACGTTGATCCGCCTCGGCGCCTGCATGGGGATCGGCATCGACCTGATCGAACCGATGGGCTTTCCGTTCGGCGACCGGGCGATGGCGCGTGCCGGGATGGACTATGTCGCCCAGGCGGAGGTGCGCCGCCACGCCGACTTCCCGGCCTTTCTCGCCGCCGCGGCGGGACGGATCGTCTTGCTGACCACGGCCGGGGCGACGCCGCTGCCGGCGATGACCTTCCTGCCCGACGACATCTTGTTGCTGGGCAGCGAGGGCGCCGGCGTTCCCCCGCACGTCCATGCCCGCGCCGATGCGCGCGTGCGCGTGCCGATGCGCACAGGCGTGCGTTCGCTCAACGTCGCGATCGCCGGCGCCATCGTGCTGGGCGAGGCGCTGCGCCAGACCAATAGCTGGCCGAGCCCCGACAACTTTCCAACAAGCATCTGATAATCAATGTAAATCAAAACGATCGGGAGGCATTGGCGCTAGCAGCGGTAGACTGTCCGTCCGGAACCGCACACTTGCTCGATCACCTGCCGACCCACCGCCTCCACGAATTCACCACGCTCACCCCCGGCGAGGTGGAGCAGATCCGCGCGCTCGGCGAGCCGCCGGTCCGTCTGCCGCGGCATGGCATCGTCCGCCGCGAAGGTGAGCCGGCGCATGCCCTGTGGCTGCTGATCGACGGATGGGTCGCCTCCTCGATGCTGTTGCCCGACGGCGAACGGCAGATCGTCAAATTGCACCTGCCTGGTGACATGCTCGGTACCGCGAGCCTCAGCCTGACCCACGCCGCCGACACGCTGACGGCGCTGACCGCGATCACGATCAGCCGCGTGCCCGCCGCCGCATTTGGCCAGTTGTTCATGGCGAACCCGCGCTTCGCCGCCTGCATGTTTTTGAGCGCGCAGCGCGAGCGGGTATCGCTGATGGACCGGCTGGCCGTGATCGGCCGCACTTCGGCGGTGCAGCGGCTGGCGGCGTTGCTGCTCGACCTCAGCACGCGGCTGGCGTCGGCGGGCGGCGCCTCGGCCGAGACGTTCGAGATGCCGGTGACGCAGGAACAGATCGGCGACTATCTGGGCCTGACCGGAGTCCATGTGAACCGTATGATCCGTCAATTGGAGAGCGAGGGCGTCATCGTCCGTACCCGGCAGCGCATCACCATCGCGGAACTGGACCGGCTGCGGCGCATCGCCGCCGCCCATGACCGTGACACAATACGCGATCCCGAGTGGCTGGCGAGCGTTCCCCCCGGCGTGTAACCTTCTGCGCCACCACCGCGGCTTCAATTCCCGCCGCCACTTGCCTAAAGCCCGGCCCATGATCGCACTCGACGAGCAGCAGATGGCCGCGCGCCAATGGTTCGAAGCCCTGCGGACGCGGATCTGCGCCGAGTTCGAGGCGATCGAGCGCGAGGCCGGATCCGACGCCGCCTTCGACTATATCGCCTGGGACCGAGCCGATCCGTCGGGTGAGCCCGGCGGCGGCGGCGTGCGCGGCGTGATGAAGGGTCGCGTCTTCGAGAAGGTCGGGGTCAACGTCTCTACCGTCGGCGGCACCTTCGAAAGCGAGTTCGGCAAGACGATCCACGGCGCCGGTGACGATCCGCGCTTCTTCGCGACGGGCATCAGCCTGGTCGCGCACATGGCCAATCCGCATGTCCCGGCGGTCCATATGAACACCCGCTTCCTGGTAACCACCAAGCGCTGGTTCGGCGGCGGTGCCGACCTCAACCCACCGCTTCCCTATGCGGAGGACACCGAGGCATTCCATGCCACGCTGAAGACCGCCTGCGATGCGCATGATCCGGCCTATTATCCGCGCTTCAAGGCCTGGGCCGACGACTATTTCTACATTCCCCATCGCGGCGTGCATCGCGGCGTGGGCGGTATCTTCTACGATCATCTGGAAGGCGGGTTCGACGCCGATTTCGCCTTCACCCGCGCGGTCGGCGAGGCGTTCCTGGCGATCTATCCGCGCATCGTCCGGCGGCGCATGGGCCTGCCGTTCGATGCGGAACAGCTGGCGACGCAGCGCGCCTGGCGGGGACGCTATGCCGAATTCAACCTCGTCTACGATCGCGGCACGCTGTTCGGGCTCAAGACCGGCGGCAATGTCGACGCGATCCTGATGAGCCTGCCGCCGGTCGCGACATGGGATTGACGCCGGTCGCGCCGGATCAGCTGGCGACGGTGGTCACCACGCTGGAGATGCCGGCGCGGCCGCCGCTGCGCCCGCTTCCTGCCTCGCCGCTGCGGCTGATCGGCTGGCCGGCGCCCGATCCGGCCCGCTATCGCCTGCTGTTCGCGCGGGTCGGCGGGCCGTGGCTGTGGTATTCGCGGCTGGCGATGGACGATGCGACGCTGACCGCGACCATCCACGATCCGCAGGTAGCGGTGTTCGCAGCGGTCGATCCGCAAGGGATCGAAGTCGGCATGGTCGAGCTCGACTTCCGCGCCGCCGGGATCTGCGAATTGTCCTATTTCGGGTTGGTGCCGGAGCTGGCCGGCAAGGGCCACGGCCGGTGGATGATGGCGGAGGCGATGGCTCGCGCCTGGCGGCCGGGGATCGGCAAGGTGTGGGTGCGTACCTGCACGCTGGATCATCCGTCCGCGCTCAATTTCTATCGCGCGCAAGGCTTCGTCGCGGTGTCGCGGACGATCGAGACCTTCCCTGATCCGCGTGCGCTCGGCCTGCTGCCGGCGAGCGCGGCGCCGCACATCCCCTATCTGGCGACGGCCAGCCGGCGATAGGCGGCGACCGCGATCATCGCGCCGCCGAGTTGCGCGGCGGTGGCGACCGCCGCCGCAAGTGCATCGACCATCGCCACGGCGATCGGCTGCCCCTGCGCACCCTCGCCGAGGTAGGTGGCGAACATCAGGAACGGCTGCCCCGCCAGCATCGCGGCGAGATAGAGGAAGGCGGTAGCGCCGAGCAGCGCGAGTTGCGCGCGGCGGGTCCGCCGCCACGAGCGGCCGACCGCGGCGAGCGCGCCGACCGGCGCCTCCGCGACCAGGATCGGTCCGGCGAGCAGGAACCGGCTCATCAGCCACAGGCCGGGCAGCAGCACCAGCCACAGGCCGGCGCCGGACGGGATGGCGACGACCAGCATCGCCAGCAGGAATCGGGGGAACAGCCGCAGCGTGCGCAGCAATCCCTGTCCGACCGTCGGCCGGGCGGAGTCGAGCAACAGCACGTAGAGCAGTGCGATGCCGAAATAGGTGGCGAGATAGGCTAGGGTGCAGCCAAGGCCATAGTCGCCCATCCACCCGTCGACCGCGGTCATCCAGCTCTGCGCCCGCGCCTGCGCGTCGGCGATGGTGGCGTCGGGCATCGGAAAGGGCGCGACGAGCAGCACCAGTGCGTAACTGGGCACGAACAGGAACAGGCCCGCCGCGCGCAGCAGCAAATCGGCGTCGCGGCGGAACAAGGCCCAGGCGTCGGTCAGCAGGCCGGCGAAGCTCGGGCCGGCGGCAGGCGTCGTCATGCGGCAGGCCGGGCGCGGCGGACGAGCGCCACGTACAGCTGGGCGGTGAAGACGATGGCGATGACGCTGAACACGGTCGACACGGCCGCGCCGACGACCGCGACCAGGAAGGCGACGACATTGAGCGCCCCTGCCCCCAGCGCCAGCCGGAAGACGGTGCCGACCACCGCCTGCGCCGCCCAGGTCGCGATCAGCAGCACGATCCCCCAGAGCAGCAGCACGCCGACGATCCGCCAGGTATGGCGGCGGGTCAGCCGCCAGGCTTCGGCGATCGCGCCGATGCCGCGGCGTTCGTTGACCACCACGGCATAGAGCGGAACCAGCCGCGCACCGACGAACAGGATCACCAGTCCCAGCACCACGAGGTAGAGCGACAGGCCGATCGCCGTGCCGGGTGCCATGGTGACCGGCTGCGGCGCACCGGCGGGTGCGGTGAAGTCGAAGCCGGCTTGGATCGCGAGCACCGCCGGCGGCAACGCGAGCACGGTCAGCACCGCGACCAACAGCGCGGCGATCCCCAGCGCCGGCAGGAAACGCGCGGTGGCGAGACGGCGCGCGTCCGCCGCTTGCGTGGCCGGGTCGCTTGCTGCGGCGATCAGCGCCAATTGGCCCCACAGCGAGATCAGCGCGATGACGATGGCCAGCAGTCCGCCAACCAGCGCCGCAGCCGGCCCGGCCGCCGTGCCGGGCACCGGCGCCGTCGCCAGCGCCCACAAGGCGCGCAGCACCGCCGGCACGAACAGCGTCGGTATCGCGATGCCGGCAAGCATGCCGCCGCGCCCCGACAGCACCTCGGTGCTGCGGTCCCACACATTGCTCATCTTGACCATCACGCGTCCCCGCATTGCCTGCCCTGCCGCGCGGCCTAGCCTAAGCCGCGCGGCTTGACCATCGCACCGGCTTGCATCGCGTCGCATCGATCCCCATGCGTGACGGATCATGACCGACGACACGATGGCCGCCGCGCCCGCCGGCCTGCACGATATCGAATGGCGGGTGAGCCCCGGCCTGACCCCCTATGCCGAGGCGCTCGCCGAGATGGAGGCGCGGGCCACCGCAGTCGCCGCGGGCGAGGCGCGCGAACTGATCTGGCTGCTCGAGCATCCGCCGGTCTATACCGCCGGCACCAGCGCCGATCCCGCCGAGATGATCGACCCGCGCTTCCCGGTCCATGCCACCGGCCGCGGCGGCAAATATACCTATCACGGGCCGGGTCAGCGGATCGGCTACCTCGTCCTCGACCTCAACAAGCGCGGACGCGACGTGCGCTGCTTCGTTCACGGCGTCGAAGGCTGGGTAATCGCGGCGCTGGCGCAGCTCGGCGTCACCGCCTTCCGCGCGGAAGGCCGCGTCGGTATCTGGACGCGCGACGGGGCGGCGCCGGGCGAGCCGGAGGCGAAGATCGGTGCCATCGGCGTGCGCGTGCGGCGTTGGGTGACGCTGCACGGCTTCGCGGTCAACGTCGCGCCCGACCTGACCCATTTCGGCGGGATCGTGCCGTGCGGCCTGCCCGACTATCCGGTCACCAGCCTCGCCGCGCTCGACCGGCCTATCCCCATGGAAACCTTTGACGCCGCGCTGGCGTTGAGCGCCCGGTCGTTCCTCGAAACTCTTTCTTGTCCCCTATAAAACGAGGGTTGAGAGGCAGGCATTATACGACTAATGTCCACTGTGATTTGGGTATTAGGGGCCAGCAAGCCGTCCAAATCCTCTATCTAGGGAGCTTCCAATGCGTGCAATCATCTCCAAGGTCCTGACCGGCTCGCTGATCGCCGGCGCCGCGCTCGCCGTGTCGGCTTGCGGCCCGAAGACGGAGACCACCACCGAGAACACGATGGTCACCGACATGAACAGCACTGACGACATGGGCACCATGTCGGACAACATGACCGCCGTCGACGGTTCGATGAACGGTGGCATGATGGCCAACGACACGATGATGTCGAACGACACCATGATGTCGAACGACACGTCGGCGACCACGACCAACGCGATGTAATAACCCGCAAGGGTTCGTTACACGTACGAAACGGCCGTCCGGGCAACCGGGCGGCCTTTTCTTTTGGTTCCAGCGGCGAAACTCGGCTTGGCGACCGCCTGACCCGGTTCGTCGCCTCGGATCGTCGCAAATAGTAAATGGGGGATTGGGGAAGCCTGCGGATTCCTGTATTTGGCGTGCCATAACAGACCCGCTTCGGGAGGAACCCTTAGTCATGACCCAGTTGCGTATTGCGCTGGCGCTCGGCGGCGCGGCACTGGCCGCGATGCTGGCGACGCCTGCTTCTGCCCAATTCTTCCTGCGCTCGCACGATTTCCGCACGGACACGCTGAAGGGCGATCCCACCGGGATCAGCGAAGCGCTGCCCGGCGCCACCGATGCCGAAAAGCGCGCGATCGTCGCGTGGAACATGCGCGCCGCGCTCAACGCCGCTGCGTTGCAGTGCCAATTCGAGCCGACCTTGCTGACCCCGCAGAACTACAATGCCATCCTGACCGATCATAAGGCGGAGCTGGACGGCGTGTGGACGACGCTGACCAAATATTTCGCGCGCAACAACAAGACGCCCAAGGCCGGGCTCGCCGCGCTCGACCAGTTCGGCACGCGCCTCTATTCCGGCTTCTCGGCGGTGCCGGGCAAGATCGGCTTCTGTCAGACGGCGAGCGTGTTGGGCCGTGACGCCACCTTCGTGCCGCGCGGCGGCTTCACCGATTTCGCCACCCAGCATCTGCCGGAACTGCGCGCCAGCCTGGTGCCCTATGGCGAGCAGCATTTCTCGCGCATCCTCGGCCGGGACTATTCGTCCAAGCCGCGGTTCGACCCGATCTGCTGGAACAAGAAGGGCGACTGGGTCGTGAAGAAGTGCGGCGCCTTCAACTGGCCGCCCGCCGCCGTATCGACCAGCACGATCGCGACCAGTGCGGCCCCCGCCGCCGCGCAGACCGCGCTGCGCTGACGCCATGCCGCCGGCGGGCCCGTTCCGCCGGCGCACGGTCTACGGGCTGCTGCGGGTCAGCGCAGTCCGAGCATCTTGTGGGTCTGCAGGGTCAGCCGCCATTGCGGTCGCGCCATGACCAGGGCGATCGCCGCCTCGACATGCGCGGCGTGATCGGCATCGTCGAGCGGCTGCAGCAATCGATGCCGGAAGTCCCAGCCTTCCAGTGCGTCGATGTCGCTGCCCGCCTGCGGCCAGACCAGCTTCAGTTCGTCTCCCGAGCGCTGGACCACCGTGCTGCCCGCCTTGGGGCTGATGCACACCCAATCGATGCCGGGATGCGCGGGCAGCGTGCCGTTGCTTTCGATCGCGATGCGAAACCCGGCAGCGTGCAGCGCCTCGACCAGGGCATCGTCGACCTGCAGCATCGGCTCGCCGCCGGTTAGCACGACGAAGCGGTGATCGCGCCCCTCGCCCCAATGCCCTTCCACGGCTGCGACCAGCGCCGCCGCATCGGCGAAGCGGCCGCCGCCGACGCCATCGGTGCCGACGAAATCGGTGTCGCAGAAGCGGCAGACCGCGGTCGCGCGGTCCGCCTCGCGCCCGCTCCAGAGATTGCATCCGGCGAAGCGAACGAACACGGCGCGCGCACCGGCATTCGCTCCCTCCCCCTGCAGCGTCAGGAACATCTCCTTGACCGCATAGCTCATCGCCGCCTCACGCCCGCGTTGCGTAGACTGTCGGATCGGGGATGCCGGCCTCTTCGAACCCGCGTGAGCGCAGGCGGCAGCTGTCGCACAGGCCGCAGTGTACGCCGCCCGGCGCCGGATCGTAGCACGACCAGCTGAGACCCATGTCGACGCCCAGCCGCTGGCCCTCGCGAACGATGTCGGCCTTGGTCATGTCCTGCAGCGGCGCGTGGATGCGGAACGGCGATCCCTCGACGCCCGCCTTGGTCGCGATCTCCGCCAGTCCTTCGAACGCCTTGATGAATTCGGGACGGCAGTCGGGATAACCGGAATAGTCGAGTGCATTGACGCCGATGAACAGATCCCGCGCGCCCGCCGCTTCGGCCCAGCCGAGTGCGAGGCTGAGAAAGATGGTGTTGCGCGCCGGCACATAGGTGACGGGAATGCCGCCGCCCGCCTCCGTCCCCGCACCATCCTTGGGGACGGCGATGTCGTCGGTCAGCGCGGAACCGCCGAACGCGGACAGGTCCATCGGCAGCACGATATGCCGTTCGGCACCGAGTTCGTGCGCGACGCGACGTGCCGCGGCGAGTTCGACGCGGTGACGCTGATTGTAGTCGATCGACAGCGCGAGCAGGCGATAGCCCGCCTCGCGCGCGCTGGCGGCGGAGATCATCGAGTCGAGCCCGCCGGAGACGAGCACGACCGCAGCAGGATGGCGTGTCATGATCCGGCCGCGGCTAGGCCAGTTTCGACCAAAAGAAAAGGGCCGCGCACACATGCACGGCCCTTCGAGGGAGAGCATTGCTGCTCGCTTGGGAGAAAAGCGTGCTCACCGCAGGAGTTTGCACCCCCGCTGTCTAGCACGAGATGGTAAAAGACCGATTAACGCCATGAGGTTGCGCCAAATTTTTTTGCGAGGGCACAGCGTAGGACGAGTGGTGGCCCGTCTGCGATGAACCGCTCAGGCCTCCGCCGGCACCGGGAACTTGGTAGCGCAAAAGGCGCAATCGACCTGGATCAGGCCGTTCTCATCCGCCATTTCGCGACGTTCCTCGACCGTGAACTTGGACAGCACGCCGGCGATATACTCGCCGGTGCAGCGACAGCCGCGCGAGAGCGGCGTCTCCGCCAGCACGCGCACGTCCTCCTCCTCGTTGAACAGGCGCCAAATCAGCGTCTCGAGCGGGAGCGTCGGGTCGGCGAGCTCGTCGGCCCCCATCGTCTCGCCGAGCGCGGCGACATGTTCCCATTCGGGATGATCGAGCCGCGTGTGCAGCCGCTCACGCCCGACCTCGCCTTCCGGCAGATGCTGTAGGAACAGCCCCCCCGCGATCGTGTGGCCGTCCTTGCGGCTGATACCGACGCGGACCAAGCTGGGAATCTGCTCCGACTGGATAAAATAGCTCTGCGCCGCCTCGGCCAGCGTCGCGCCGTCGAGCGGCACGATCCCCTGATAGCGCTCGCCCGTCGTGGCGAGGTCGAAGGTGATCGCCAGATACCCCTCGCCGAACAGCGCGAACAGGGTCGGCTTCTCCGGCAGGCCGGCGAGCTTGTCGGCGTCATACTGGATATAGCCGCGCACCTCGCCACCGCGATAGTCGCAGACCATCAGGTTGATCGCGCCACGGTCGGTCCGCGTCTGGATAGTCAGCTGTCCCTGCGGATCCTTCAGCGTCGAGCCGAGCAGCGCGACCAGCGTCAGCGCCTCGGCAAGCAGTGCCTCGATCGCCGGCGGATAAGCATGGGCGGCGAGCACCTGGTCGAGCGCCGGCCCCAGACGCACGAAGCGTCCGCGGGCCGAGCGGGAGGGGATCGCGAACGCCAAAGCGCGATCGAGGTCGAACGTCACGGTCTGTTGCATCGCGACAAGATGGGGGCTCGGGAGCGGATTGAACAGTGGGCGGTTCCGCGGGGTGGCTCGTGGCCGATGACCGCCCCTCCCAGTTCCATCATTCCCGTGTTCGCGGCGATGACGAGGGACGTGAAGGCAGATGCCGTGCTATCCCACCTGTCCGAACACCCAGCGCAGCACCGCCTTTTGCGCATGCAGGCGGTTCTCCGCCTCCGGCCAGATCAGCGACTGCGGGCCGTCGATCACCGCATCCACCACTTCCTCGTCGCGATGCGCGGGCAGGCAGTGGAGGAACTTGGCGTCCGGCTTGGCCTGCGCCATCAGCGCCGCATCGACCTGGAAGGGCATCATCGCCGCCAGCTTCTCCTCGGCATGCGTCTGCCCCATCGAGATCCAGGTGTCGGTGACGACGATATCCGCCCCGGCGACCGCTTCCGCCGCCATGCCAACGACGCGGGCGCGGCCGTGCCCGAGCGCGATGTCCGCTGCGCCGGGCGCGAAGCCGGGCGGGCAGGCGGCGACGACGTCGAACTGCATCAGCCCCGCCGCCTCGATGATCGAGGCGAGGACGTTGTTGCCATCGCCGAGCCAGGCGACCTTGAGGCCGGGCAGCGCCTTGCCGCTTTCGATGATCGTCTGCAGATCGGCCATGATCTGGCAGGGATGCGACGCATCGGTGAGGCCGTTGATGACCGGGACGGTCGCATAGCGAGCCATCTCCTCGACCTTGGCATGGTCGTCGGTGCGGATCATGATCGCGTCGACATAGCCCGACAGCACGCGTGCGGTGTCGGCGATACTCTCGCCGCGGCCGAGCTGCATCGAGCCCGCGTCCATCACGATCGACGTGCCGCCGAGCTGGCGGATCGCCATGTCGAACGACACGCGGGTGCGGGTCGAATTCTTTTCGAAGATCATCGCCAGCACATGGCCGGCGAGCGGCGCGTCGGCATCGACGCGGCCTTTCGGCCAGCCGGCGCGTGCCGCCTTGCGATCGATGGCGTCGGCCAGCATCGCCGCGACCCCGTCGGCGCCGGCATCGGTCAGGTTGAGGAAATGGCGCATCGTCGATCCTTCTGTCCCCTCCCGCAAAGGGAGCCACGAAGCGCAGGGAGGAAGAGCGGCGCTGCGTCGGTGCCGCCCTCCTCCCCACGCTCGCGACGCGGGCTATGGTCGGGTCGGACAGCCACCGGCATGTCCCGAACAGTACGGGGCGCTGTTCACCCGAAATCCCCCTCCCACCGGGAGAGGGCAATCGATCAATCGTCGGCGACCGGCACGTAGACCCGCGCCGCCGCGCTCAGCTTCTCGACGCATTCGGCGACATGGCTTTCGTCGATCACCAGCGGCGGCACCAGGCGCACGACATTGTCGCCCGCCGAGACGGTGAGCAATTGATGCTCGTCGCGCAGGAAGCCGACGAAGCGGCGCGCATCGGTCTTCAGCTTGAGGCCGAGCATCAGACCATGGCCGCGTACCTCCTCGAACAAATGGTCGTGATTGGGGATCATCTGCTCGAGCGCCTGGCGCAGCCGCTGCCCCATGGCGGTGACATGGTCGAGGAAGCCCGGCTCCTGGATCACGTCGAGCACCGCCTCGCCCGCCGCCATCGCCAGCGGATTGCCGCCATAGGTCGAGCCGTGGGTGCCGAACACCATGCCCTTGGCTGCTTCCGCCGTGGCAAGGCAGGCGCCGAGCGGGAAGCCACCACCGATGCCCTTGGCCGACGCCATGATGTCGGGCGTGACGCCGTACAGTTCGTGCGCGAAGAACTTGCCCGTCCGGCCGTAGCCGCACTGGACCTCGTCAAGGATGAGTAGCAGGCCGTGCTCGTCGCACGCCTGGCGCAATCCCTTCAGGAACGCCTCGCTCGCCGGGCGCAGGCCGCCCTCGCCCTGGATCGGTTCGACCAGGAAGCCGGCGGTATGCTCGTCGACCAAGGCCAACGCCGCCGCGAGATCATCGAACGGCGCATATTTGAAGCCCGGCAGCAGCGGCTCGAAGCCGTCGCGCATCTTCGCCTGGTTGGTCGCCGAGATCGTCCCCAGCGTACGCCCGTGGAAGGCGTTGTTGAAGGTGATCAGGTCATGCCGTTCCGGATGGCCGTTGGCAAAATGGTAGCGGCGCGCGGTCTTGATCGCGCATTCCACCGCCTCGGCGCCCGAGTTGGTGAAGAACACCGTGTCGGCAAAGGTCGCGTCGACCAACCGCTGCGCGAAATGTTCGCCCTGCGGACTGCCGTACAGGTTCGACACATGCATCAGCGTCGCCGCCTGCCGCTGGATCGCCTCGATCAGCTTGGGATGGCTGTGACCCAATGCGTTGACGGCGATGCCGGCCGCCATGTCGAGATAGCGGGTGCCGTCCTCGGCGATCAGGTAGCAGCCTTCGCCTCGCACCGGTCGCACCCCGCACCGCGGATAGACGGGCATCAGGGGGGCAATGGTCACGGGACGTCTCCTCTTCTCCAAACGAGAAAGGGCGGCCCGTTCGCGGACCGCCCGATATCGTCATACCGGCAAGCTATGCGGCGAATCAACACCGTGTCGCGATCAGACCGTCAGGACACGGGCACCGTCGCATCGCCGAGGCCACCCGGCCGCACCGTCGTCACATCCATGGTCATCAGACGCCCGGCATCCGAGCGGATCGGAACCCGGCCGAAACCCGGCGTACGATCGAAGATCATCGAATAGCGTTCGACCCTGTAGACGCCGGGCGAATCGGCGCCGACGGGGAGCGGCGCATAGGTGCGCTTGGCGACATTGGCCATCTTCGCCCGCAGCCAGGCACCTGGTTCGGCAGCGGATCGCTGGACGACCTCGACATCATCGACCGATCCGTCCGGCCGCACCCAGAAGCCCACGTCCGCCCATTGCGGACGATCGTCGATCGTGCTGCCCTGAAGCTGATAACCGGTCAAATCGAGAAACGGCTCGTCGACCAACAAGGGCGAGCGCCGTTCGTCGGCAGGGAGGGTCATGAGCAATTGCCGCGCCGCCTCCCCCTTGCCGCTGCGCGCCGCGATCCGGGCTTGCAGCATCAGACCCGCACTGCGGAAGGGCGCGAACGCGGCCCCGTCATGGTCACGCAGCGCTGCAATCGCCCGTAGCGCCCGATCCTTATAAAGAGGCTGGTCGCGGGCAACTTCGGTCAGGACGGATGCCTTGCGGAAGAGCGCATGCCCCTCCACCGGCACGTTCCCGAGCTGCCGCGCCTTGGCGGCAACCTCGTCGTAGATGGCCAAGGCCATATTGAGGCGAACGACCGGATCGCCCCCGTCATTCAACAGCATCCGATCCGCCGTTTCGAGACGCTGAACTTGAATGATCGGATCGGTCGCCTTCAGGCCTGCCCGCAACGCATCCGTGGCCGATCGCGCGTCGATCCGCGACGCCATGATCCGACCGTCGTAAGATGACAGGACCGAACTCGCCCGGGCAAGATCGGACACTTCATAGGGAAATTGCGCAGCAAAATGGTCGTTGCGACTGCGCGACATGCGAATGGTGCGCAGGGCTTCAGGATAGTCGCCGGCGAGAAACTGTTCGTTGGCGTAGCTGAGTGCTGCGCGCATTTCCTTGTTCGGTGGGCATTGCTGCGCGATGCATGCGTCCAAGGCATGCTTCGCACCGGCCAGACGTGTCGCCGTGACGACGACTTCATCCTCTGCGTTGCCCGGGCTGGATGGTGCCGCGACAACTGTCTGCAAGAGAAGAAATGCTGCTAGCATCACGATCAACACTCCCCGTTTTTAGTCATCATACCTCAAAAAAGGACGGCAGGCGAGAGACCCCCGCGCAACACGTGACTGACCACCCGACCATGACAGGCCGCCGATGCTTGGCGACAGCCGCCACTTTCTGGTCTTCAAGCCCAAGGCGCTTAGCCACGGAATAGACATAATCTTTGTATTACAGCATCTTAGGTGTTTGGCATGGGTAATGCAGTGCATCAGGTACCGGGCAGCAAGCCCGGACCAGATATCAATCGCAGGAGGACCTTCATCATGACCCGTACCGCATTCGCCCGCCCCGCCCTGTTCGCCGCCGCCATCGCATTGGCCGCCGGCGCTTCCGCTCCCGCCTTCGCACGCAGCAAGGCGCCGGCGACAATCACGATGACCGCCAAGATGATGGATAACAAGGAAGGCCGTCTCTGCATGCCCAAGACGACGCTGGGCAGCAAGGCGACCAAGGACATGCCGCAGACATTGTGCCAGACCCGCGCCGACTGGGAAGCGCAGGGCGTGACCTTCGTCGTCAAGTGAGGGGCGACCCGGCTCCGCGGCCCGCGCCGCGGAGCCCCGTCACGCGTCGATCGCTTCCTCGTCCAGCCGTGCGGCATTTTCCTGGATGAAGGCGAAGCGGTGGGCCGGATTGTTGCCCATCAGCCGGTCGACCAGATCCTTGACGCCCGCCCGCTCCTCATATTCCTGCGGCAGGGTGATGCGGATCATGCCGCGTGTCTTCGGGTCCATCGTGGTTTCGCGCAGCTGCTGCGGGTTCATCTCGCCCAGCCCCTTGAACCGTGCGACCTCGACCTTCTTGCCCTTGAACGCGGTGCGCTCCAGCTCGGCGCGGTGTGCGTCGTCGCGGGCGTAGAGCGACTTGGCGCCCGCGGTCAGACGATAGAGCGGCGGCTGCGCCAGATACAGATGCCCACGCCGGACCAAATCGGGCATCTCCTGGAAGAAGAAGGTCATCAGCAGCGTCGCGATATGCGCGCCATCGACGTCCGCGTCGGTCATGATGACGATCCGCTCGTAGCGGAGATTGTCGGGCAGGCAGTCCTTGCGCGTACCACAACCCAGAGCCTGGATCAGATCGGCAATTTCCTGGTTCGCCAGGATCTTGGCGCTGGTC
Source organism: Sphingomonas sp. MA1305 (assembly GCF_016107325.1). Taxonomy (GTDB): domain Bacteria; phylum Pseudomonadota; class Alphaproteobacteria; order Sphingomonadales; family Sphingomonadaceae; genus Sphingomonas. The sequence continues at coordinate 86,370 of NZ_RCVT01000004.1, read as the reverse complement.
GCGCTGGCGACATTGAGGATCTTGCCGCGGATCGGCAGGATCGCCTGCGTCTTGCGGTCGCGCGCCTGCTTCGCCGAGCCGCCGGCCGAATCGCCCTCGACGATGAACAGCTCGGTGCCCTCCGGGCTGTCGGCGGCGCAGTCGGTCAGCTTGCCGGGCAGGCGCAGTTTGCGCGCGCTGGTTGCGGTCTTGCGCTTGACCTCGCGCTCCGCCTTGCGGCGCAGCCGCTCGTCCATCCGGTCGAGCACATAGCCGAGCAGCGCCTTGCCCCGGTCCATATTGTGGCCGAGCCAATGGTCGAAATGGTCGCGCACCGCCTTCTCGACCAGACCCGCCGCCTCCGGGCTGGTCAGCCGGTCCTTGGTCTGGCTCTGGAACTGCGGATCGCGGATGAAGACGCTGAGCATCAGCTCGCTGCCGATCATCACGTCGTCCGCAGTGATGTCCTTCGCCTTCTTCTGGTTCACCAGTTCGCCGAAGGCGCGCAGGCCCCGGACCAGCGCCTGGCGCAGGCCCTGTTCGTGCGTGCCGCCGTCGGGGGTCGGGATGGTGTTGCAATACCAGCTGTAGCTGCCGTCGCTCCACAACGGCCAGGCGACCGCCCATTCGACGCGGCCCTGCTCGCCGGGAAAATCCTGCCGCCCGGCGAAGAAGTCGGTGGTGGCGCATTCGCGAGCGCCGATCTGTTCCTTGAGATGGTCGGCGAGGCCGCCGGGGAACTGGAACACCGCCTCGGCCGGCGTATCGCTGCCCTCGACCAGCGCGGGCGCGCACTTCCAGCGGATCTCGACCCCCGCATAGAGATAGGCCTTCGACCGGGCGAGCTGGTAGAGCCGCTTGGGCTTGAAGCCGAGTTCGGGGCCGAAGATCTCGACGTCGGGCACGAAGGTCACCGAGGTGCCGCGCCGGTTCGGCGCCGCGCCGACATGCTCGAGCGGCCCCAGCGTCTGGCCGCGACTGAACCGCTGGCGATACAGCTGCCGGTCGCGCGCGACCTCGACAACCGTTTCGCTGGACAGGGCATTGACCACCGAAACGCCGACGCCATGCAAGCCTCCGCTGGTCGCATAGGCCTTGCCGGCGAACTTGCCACCGGAATGGAGCGTCGAGAGGATCACCTCCAGCGCCGACTTGTCGGGAAATTTGGGATGCGGATCGACCGGGATGCCGCGGCCGTTGTCGACGATGGTCAGCCGGTTGCCCGGCTCCAGCGTCACCTCGATCCGCGTCGCATGACCGGCGACCGCCTCGTCCATCGCATTGTCGAGCACCTCTGCGGCAAGATGGTGCAGCGCGCGCTCGTCGGTACCGCCGACATACATGCCGGGGCGACGGCGGACGGGTTCGAGCCCCTCCAGCACCTCGATCGAGGAGGCATCGTAATTCTGTTGGGTGGAAGCGTTGGAAGCGAACAGATCGTCGGCCATGTGCGAACGTATGGGGTACGGAGGCGCGAAGGGCAAGGTGCGGGCCGGATCGGCGCCCTGTCGACCGGTTTGCGGCTGCAAGGCCGATGTTCTATCTTAGCGCCGGTACGGAGGAGCGTTCGACATGATCCAGCGAGACCGCTGACGCGGCCGAACATTCGCAGGCGGCCGATGCCGCCGGTCGACCTCTGGTTACGAGACCATCATGCAACGACTGAAAGACAAGACGTGCGTCATCACCGGCGCGGCGCGCGGTATCGGCCGAGCGATCGCCCAACGCTTCCATGACGAAGGGGCGACCGTCGTCGTCACCGATATCGACGATGTTGCCGGCACTGCGACGGCCACGGCGATCGGCTGCCGGTTTGAGCCTCTTGATGTCGGAGAGGAAAGCGATTGGTCGCGCCTGGCCGCCTGCGTCCCGGTGGCGGACGTCGTGGTCAACAATGCCGGCGTCACGGGATTCGAATCCGGTATGACGCGACACGATCCGGAACATGCCAGTCTCGCCGATTGGCGGGCGGTGCATCGGATCAACCTGGACGGCACCTTTCTTGGCTGCCGCTATGCGATCGGCGCGATGAAGGCGGCGGGCGCCGGATCGATCATCAACATCTCGTCCCGTTCGGGGCTGGTCGGCATTCCCGGCGCCGCGGCCTATGCTTCATCCAAGGCGGCGATCCGCAACCACAGCAAGACGGTCGCGCTCTATTGTGCGCAGCAAGGCTGGCAAATCCGCTGCAACTCGATCCATCCCGCCGCGATATTGACGCCAATGTGGGAGCCGATGCTGGGTGATGGCGCAGACCGGGAGGAGCGGATGCAGGCCTTGGTCGCGGACACGCCGCTGCGGCGCTTCGGCTTGCCCGAGGAGGTCGCGGCGGTAGCGGTGACGCTGGCGTCCGACGAAGCCACCTATGTCACCGGGACGGAAATCACCATCGACGGCGGGCTGCTGGCAGGCTCCGCCGCGGCGCCGGGTTGAAGCAAGAATGCCCGCGCACCCCGTCATGGGAGTAAATCCCATGACGTCGGACGCGGCTCGTGGCCGCGCCGGCCGGCCCGCAGACCGCGGCGCTGAAGCTTGGCTTCAGCGCACGCGCGGGCCGCCGAAGGGCAGCGGCGGCGGCGGGCGACGGTCGCGGCGGGGCAGCTGCGCCTGATAAGCGTGGCCGCAATGGGCGACGCAATAGGGGAAGCCGGGGTTCACCTTCTCGCCGCAGAAATGGAAGTCGGGCTCGCCGGGATGGCCGAGCGGCCATTTGCAGATGCGGTCGTTGAGATCGAGCAGCGTCGTCTTGCCCGCGATCTCGGGCGAGGGCTTGGCCGGCACCAGCCGGCGCGGCGGCGCGGGGGTGGCGGGCGGCGCTTGCTCGCCGGGCGACTGGCGGACGAAGCCGCCGGGGCCGACCGAACGCAGCACCGGCTGCGGGTCGCGCACCGGTTCCGGCGTCGGCGGCGCGACCGGCTCGTCGCGGAACGGCGGTTCCTCGGCGGCGGCCTCCACCTGAGGCTCCGGCGCGGGCGGGGCCGGTGGCGCGGCGACGGCCGCGACCGGTTCGGACGCCGCCTTGGCCTCCGGCTCGTTCGGCTTGACCGGCGACGGGCGCGACTGCAGGCCCAGCCGGTGCGCCTTGCCGATCACGGCGTTGCGGCTGACGCCGCCCAGCGCGTCGGCGATCTGGCTGGCGGTCTGCCCCGCCTCCCACATCGTCTTGAGCGTATCGATCCGCTCGTCGGTCCAGGACATGGTCTTTCCTCGTTAACACGTCAGCCGGGTTGCGGGCGGCAGTCGCTGCGGTTACCCGCATCGGCCATGAGCAGCCAGCCCCCAATCGGCCAAATTCCTTCGGCGATCCGGTCCGCACCCGGTGTTCCGGTGATCCGGAACGTCAATTGGGGCGGCCTGAAGACCCTCTATGTGAAGGAGGTGCGCCGGTTCTTCAAGGTGCAGCTCCAGACGGTATGGGCGCCGGCGATCACGACTTTGCTGTTCCTGATCGTCTTTACCATCGCGACCGGCGCGAAAAGTCCGGTGCAGGTCGGCGGCACGATCATCCCCTTCGCCGATTTCATCGCCCCCGGCCTGATCATCAGCCAGGGGATGATGGGTCCCGCCTTCGCCAACGCCAGCTTCTCGCTGCTCGTCGGCAAGATCCAGGGCACGATCGTCGACTACCTGCAGCCGCCGCTGTCGACCGCCGAACTGCTCGCCGCGCTGGTCGGCGGCGCGATGACGCGGGCGTTCATCGTCGGCTTCATCTGCTGGTGCGCAATGGCGCTCTATCCCGGCGTCCACGTCACGCCAGCCCATCCGCTGGCGATCCTGTGGTTCGGCTTCCTGGGCGCGGGCTTCCTCGCCTTCCTGGGCGTGCTGACGTCGATCTGGGCGGAGAAGTTCGACCATGCCGCGGCGGTGACCAATTTCGTCATCGCACCGCTGTCGCTGCTGTCGGGCACCTTCTATTCGGTCGATCGGCTCGCCCCCGCCTTCCGCGCGTTCAGCCACGCCAATCCCTTTTTCTATATCATTTCCGGCTTCCGTTACGGCTTCCTCGGCACCGCCGATTCGCCCATCATGATCGGCAGCGTCGCGATCCTCGCGGCGGACGTGGTGCTGGGGGTGACATGCTATCTGCTCTTGCGCAAAGGCTGGAAGCTCAAGAACTGATCGCCGCGCTGGCGCTCGCCGGGCTCGCGCCGAGCGTCGCAGCCGCACAGACACCGCCGACCGAAGCGGTCGCGGCCGACCCGGCGGTGCGGACGCAGGCAGAGGCCTTGCTGCCACTGCTCGCCGGCGGTCCGGGCTATGACAGCCTGTTTGCCCCCGTCTTCCGCCAGGCGGTGCCGCTCGGCCAGTGGTCGCCGCTGACGCAGCAGCTGGCCGATACTTTGGGCGCGCCGCGGCGGATCGCGTCGCTGACGCCGCGGGGGCGTTTCGCCGCGACGGTCGAGGTCGCCTACGACCGCGGCACCGCGACGATGCTGATCGCGGTCGATCCCGCCCCGCCCCATGCGATCGCCGGGCTGCGAATCACCGGCACCACGCGCGCCGACGACAGCGCCGCCGCCCTCGCCAAGGATCTGGCCGCCCTGCCCGGCGCCACCGGCCTTGGCGTCTATGCCCTCGCGGGCGCGACGCCGAAGGCCACGCTCGCCATCGACGACGCGACGCCGGCACCGATCGGCTCCGCATTCAAGCTGTGGGTGCTGGCGGAGGCGGCGCGTCAGGTGGCGGCGGGCCGGCATCGCTGGGACGAGGTGGTGCCGGTCGGTGTGCCGTCGCTGCCCTCGGGCATCCTGCAGGGCTGGCCGCGCGGCACGCCGGTGACGTTGCAGACTTTGGCGACGCTGATGATCGCGATCAGCGACAATACCGCGACCGATACGCTGATCGGCGTGCTCGGTAGGCGCGAGGTGGATGCGATGGCGGCGCGCTTCGGCGGCGCGGGGCCGGTGCTGACGACGCGAGAGGCCTTCGCGATCAAGGCCGATCCGGCGCTCACCGCCGCCTGGACCGGCGCCGATGCCGCGGCGCGTCGAGCCCTGCTGACGGCGCAGGCCGCGCGAATCGCCGGTGAGCGGATCGATGCGATGATGTTCTCATCAGGCCCGGTCGCCAATGACGCGGTCGAATGGTTCGCCGCGCCGCGCGACATGGCGCGATTGCTCGCACATCTACGCGATGCGGGGCCGGTGGTGCGCGCGATCCTGGCTGTCAATCCGGGGATCGACCCTACGACCGCCGCGCGTTTCCGCTACGTCGGCTTCAAGGGTGGGTCGGAACCGGGGGTGATCGCCCTCAACCTGCTGGCCGAGACGCAGGACGGCCGCTGGTATGCCGTGGTCGGCGACTGGCATCGCCGCGACGCCGCGGTCGACGACGCCGCCTTCATCGCGCTGGTCACGCGCGCGCTGGCGCAGGTCACGCGATGAATAGGCGCGGCTCAGCGCGCGTGACGACCCGACCGGCGGGAGCGCACGAGCAAGACGAGGCTGGCGAGCAGCCTCGCCCGGCATTGCCGGTTGCTCAGTGGCGCCATTCGTCCCGCAACAGGCCGAAGAGCAGCGTGTCGCGAACGCCGATATGCGTCTCCCACTCCCCGCGCAGCCGCCCCTCCAGCGTGAAGCCGAGGCGGCGGAGCAACGCGATCGACCGGCCATTGTCGGGATCGGTATCGGCGAAGACGCGGCGATCCCCCTCGACGAACAGGCGGTCGATCACCGCCGACACCGCCTCCGCCGCGATCCCCTGTCCCGCAGCGTCCTGCGCGAGGAGATAGCCGATCTCCGTGACGCCGGGCCGACGCGCGCCGGCGGATACGAAGCCGATCGCGGTGTCGTCGCCCGTCCGAGTGATCGCCCAGGCACGCCACGGCCCGGTGTCGCACAGCGCGAAATGATCGGCCAGCTCCGCAACGTCGGTGAACGGCGGCCGCGACCACCAGGTCATCGCCGCCGGATCGCGCATCGTCGGGAACAGCGCCGCCGCATCGGTCGCCACCCGCGGCCGTAATGTCAGCCGCGCCGTGGCGAGGATCGGGATCACGCGGTCAGCGCGTCGACCAGCGCCCGCACCTTGGCCTGGCGCCATTGCGGCAGGGGAGCGACGAACCAATAGCCGAAGCGCGACGGTTGCGGCTCGCCGATCGCGACCAGCCGTCCCGCCGCAATGTCGGCAGCGGCGAGCAGTTCGGGCACGGTCGCCCGGCCGAGGCCGGCCGCCGCGGCGTCGATCGCCAGACCGGCATCGCCGACCCGGACCAGCGTCGTCCCCTCCGGATCGGGACCGCCGGGCCAGCCGATCGTCGCCTCGCCCGCCTTGCCGCTGCCCGGCGCGACGACGGTGATCATGCCGTCCGATTCGATCGCCTCGCCCTCATGTTCGCCGGGCCCCTCGCCCCAGCGAAGCGCGAGATCGAGGTTGGCTTCGGTGAAGTCGATCGCCGCCGCCGGCCCATGGCTGTCGGCGGCGACGAGCACGAAGCGCAGGTCGGGATCGGCAGCGGCGATCCCGGCGAGGCGCGGCATCAGCCACTTTTCGGTGACGTCGCGCGGCGCCGCGATGGTCAGCGACTTGGACGACTGACCCGCCTGCATCGCGCGGACGGCTTCCTCGAACTGCAGGAAACCGTCGCGCAGCGGGGCGAGCCCCGCCTCCGCTTCCGGCGTCAGTTCCAGTCCCCGCGTCGTGCGGCGGAACAGCACCACGCCCAGCGTGTCCTCCAGCGCGCGGATCTGCTGCCCGACCGCGGCGGGGGTCACTGCCAGTTCGTCGGCGGCACGGGTGAAGGACAGGTGGCGCGCCGCGGCGTCAAGCACGCGCATGCCGTTGAGGGGAAGGTGCGTCCGCTTCATCGCCGGCGGCTCAGATCTCTACCGCCGGGGCGCTCAGCGCGAAGCGGGGAATGGCGACGTCGAACTCTGCGCCGTCGCCACGGACCATGCGGTAGCTGCCCTGCATCGCACCGCTTGGCGTCGCCAGCGGACAGCCGGAGACGTAATCGTAGCTGGCGCCGGGAACGATCAGCGGCTGTTCGCCGACCACGCCCTCGCCCTCGACGCTGTGCCGCGCGCCACGGCCGTCGGTGATCACCCAATGGCGGGTGAGCAATTGCACGGGCTGCACCGAATCATTCTCGATGCGGATGTGATAGGCCCAGAACCACCGCCCGCGGCCCGGCTCCGACTGATCGGCAAGATAGCTGACCGAGACGCGCACGGTGACCCCGTCCGTCGTCGCGGCATGCGGGAACAGCCTCTGGACGCCGGCGGCGATCACAGGCCGACCTGGCGCAACGCCTGGTCGAGATCGTCGATCAGGTCCTGCGGATCCTCGAGCCCGACGTTGAGCCGCAGCATCCCCTCGGTCACGCCCATCTCGCTGCGCGTCTCCGCCGACACGCCGGCGTGGGTGGTGGAGGCGGGATGCGTCATCAGCGAGCGGGAATCGCCGATGTTGTTCGAAATGTCGATAAGCGTCAGCGCGTCGAGCAGGCCATGCGCCTGGGCGCGGCCCGCCACCTCGAAGGCGAAGATCGGGCCGGTCGCGCGCATCTGGCGCATCGCCAGTTCGTGCTGCGGATGGCTCGGCAGGCCGGGGTGGAGGATGTGCGGCACCCGCCCTTCGAGGAAGCGGCCGACCGTCAGCGCGCTCTCCGACTGGCGCATGATCCTGAGGTCGAGCGTCTCCAGCCCCTTCAGCACCACCCAGGCGTTGAACGGCGACAGCGTCGGGCCGGTGTTGCGGGTGAAGGGCAGCAGCGTGTTGGTGATGAAATCCTCCGTCCCGCACACCGCGCCGGCGAGGACGCGGCCCTGGCCGTCCATCATCTTGGTCGCGGAATAAGCGGTGACGTCGGCGCCGAACTCCATCGGCCGCTGCAAGGCCGGCGTGGCGAAGGCATTGTCGACGACGGTGGTGATGCCGCGCTCGCGCGCGATGCCGCAGATCGCCGCCAGATCGGCCACGTCCATCGTCGGATTGGCCGGCGTCTCGAAGAAGAACACCTTCGTCTCCGGCCGCACCGCATCGAGGAATTGCTGCGGATCGCGGGCGTCGACGATCGAGGTGGCGATGCCGAACTTGGGCAGCAACGTGTCGGTCAGCCAGCGGCACGAGCCGAAGGCGGCGCGGCCGCCGACCAGATGGTCGCCGGCCTGCAACTGGCAGAGCAGCACCGCGGTCATCGCCGCCATGCCGCTCGCCATCGTCCGGCACGCCTCGGCGCCTTCGAGCAGGGCGATGCGCTTCTCCAGCATCTCGACGGTCGGATTCTGCAGGCGGGAATAGGTCATCCCCTGCTGCTCGCCGGCGAACCGTGCCGCGGCATCCGCCGCCCGGTCGTAGGTGTAGCCGGAGGTGAGGAAGAGCGCCTCGCTCGTCTCGCCATATTCGCTGCGCGCGGTGCCGCCGCGGACGGCGAGCGTCGCGGGGCGCCAATGCTGGGTGATCGAGGGGTCCTGGCCTGCCTTGCGCTTCATGATGCCAAGCGCTTTGCCGGACCGGAGCCGCGCTCGCAAGGGCGTGCGGCTAAGCCCATGGCTTGCCAAGCGCCTGTGCAGCGGGAAGAACCATAGGGTGCGATCGTTAGCCCGCCCCCTGCCCGTCGCCGCCGCCATCGGCCTTGTCGCGCAAATGCTGTTCAGCTGGCGGCTGACGGTACCGCACCAGCTCGTCTTCGACGAGGTCCATTATGTCCCGGCGGCGCGCATCCTGAGCGGCCTGATCGGCCCGACCAACATCGAACACCCCCTGCTCGGCAAGACGCTGATCGCGGCGAGCATGCGACTGTTCGGCGACGATCCGCTCGGCTGGCGCGCCGCCTCCACGCTGGCCGGGACGGCGGTGGTGGTCGGCGTGTTCGCGATCCTGTGGCTGGGCCTCGGCCGGCTGCGCACCGCGACGATCGGCGCGCTGCTGACGCTGCTCAACTTCACCGTCTTCGTGCAGGCGCGGATCGCGATGCTCGACGGGTTCATGGCGGCGTTCGTCGTCACCGGCCTGGCGACGTTTCTCTGGTCGATGCGCGCGGAGACGACAGGCGCGGCGTGGCGGCGCTGGATCGCGGGCGGCGTGCTGCTCGGCCTGGCCGTCGGCACCAAATGGACGGCGCTGCCCTATCTGGCCTTGGTCGGGGCAGGATTCCTGTGGCTGCGACGCGGCCGCCCCGACCGCTGGGCCGGGCTGCCGGCCTTGCCCGCGCTGGTCGTGCTGGGTGCAGCCAGCACCCTGACCTATGCCGCGACCTTCTGGCCGGCCTTCCTCTACACCAACGATCCCATGACGCTGGCGCGGCTGATCCCGTTCCAGCTCGATATGTATCGCCAACAGACGCAGGTGCTGCCGCCGCATACCTATCAGTCGGCCTGGTACAGCTGGCCGTTCGACTATCGGCCGATCTGGTATCTGTACGAGCGCGCCGACGATGCGCAGCGCGGCATCCTGCTGCTCGGCAATCCGGTGGTGATGTGGGGCGGACTGGTCGCGGTGATCGCCGGCCTGTGGGCGGGCGGGCGCGACCGCGCCGTCGCCCCGGGCCTGGCGGCGCTGCTGTGGATCGCCAGCGTCGCGATGTGGGCGGTGATCCCCAAATCGCTCGGCTTCTATTATTATTACTATCTGTCGAGCATCTGGCTGGCGGTGGCGTTGGCCGCGGTGGTCGATCACTGGCGCCGGCGGCTGACCTATTGGGACGAGGGGCTGTTACTCGCCGCGGCGGTGCTGTTCGTGCATTTCTTCCCGATCCTTGCCGCAACGGCGCTCAGCGGGCCGGGGGCGTTCCATCGCTGGACGTGGTTCGCGAGCTGGATCTGACAAGGCAGGGTTTTCTGCGCGAGTCTTGACAGAATTGACGCCTGAACGCGGTATTCCGCACTCCTCGGCGAAACGTGAATGCCGGTCATGATCTGGACGGTGCAAAGAGCCGGCAGCAGGGCTGCCGACTGACGGCTAGCACAGGGCGCGCCTTGTAGGAAAACGCCCAATTCCCACCATTCGTCATCCCCGCGGAGGCGGGGATCCAGGCGCGCAGGTTTGGCTTTCGGTCGCGAGGGTCAGCGTCTCTGGACTCCCGCCTGCGCGGGAATGACAGAATGGGCCGGAACGCCGCTCAGTACCGCCCCCAGACGAACTTCGACGACAGCGCATAATTCCACACCGCGCCGACCAGGATGCCGATCAGCGCCGACGCCGCCGCACCGCCGTTGCGGAAGTCGTGCAGGAAGGCGGCGATGCCGATGTTGGCGACCAGGCCGACCGAGCAGACGACGCAGAACGACACCCAGCCGTCGAGCATCTGGCGGAACCCCTTCAGCCGGCGGTCGCGATAGGTCAGCGCGTTGTTGAGGAAGAAGTTGAACGTCATCGCCGCCATCGCGCCGAGGATCTGCGCCAGCAGGAAGGAGGCGCCGAGGATCATGCCGAGGCCCAGCACGCCCATGTGCACGCCGACGCCGAGCACGCCGATGCCGGAGAACATCGCGAAGCGGACCGGCACGACATGGCCGAACATCCGGTCGTAGAGCGCGATCAGATATTCCATCGCGACGACGTGGTCGAGCTTGCTCTCCCCCTCCGTCCGCACGCGGAACGTATAGGGCAGTTCGGCGAAGCGCAGCGGCTGCGGCGACGTCGTCATCAGGTCGAGCAGGATCTTGAAGCCGATCGCCGACAGTTCGGGGACGAGCCGCCGCACCACCTCGGCCCGGATGGCGAAGAAGCCGCTCATCGGGTCGCTGAGATCGCCCTTGAGCACGCGGCGCGACAGCTTGGTCGCGAAGGCCGATTTGGCGACGCGGTCGCGATCCCAATCGCCGGTGCCGCCGCCGTCGACGAAGCGCGACCCGACGACGACGTCGAGGTCGCCGTCACGCTGGAGCAGGTCAAGCATCTTGGGCAGCAGCGTCTCGTCATGCTGCAGGTCGCCGTCGATCACCGCCACCACCGGTGCGGCGGTGGCGCACATGCCCTCGATGCAGGCCGACGACAGGCCACGCCGGCCGATGCGCTGGATCACCCGGACGCGGGCGTCGAGCCGGCCGAGCTCGCGCGCGGCATCCGCCGTGCCGTCGGGACTGTCGTCGTCGACGAAGATCGCCTCCCATTTGCGGCCGACCAGGGCCTGGTCCAGCTTCGCGACGAGCACCGGCACGTTGGCGCGCTCGTTGAAGGTCGGGATGACGACCGCGATCTCGAGCAGGTCGCTCATAGCTGGGCGAGGATCACGTCCGCCATCGCGCGGGTCGACAGGTCGCCGCCGAGGTCCGCGGTGCGCGCGCCGCCATCCAGCGCGCTCGCCACCGCCGCCTCGATCCGTTGCGCGGACTCCTCGTCGTCGAGCGAGTGGCGCAGCAACATCGCCGCCGACAGGATCGCCGCGCACGGATTCGCCCTGCCCTGGCCGGCGATGTCGGGGGCGGAGCCGTGGATCGGCTCGTACATGCCATTGTCGCCGCTCCACGCGCGCAGCGAGGCGGAGGGCAGCATGCCGATCGACCCGGCGCACATGCTCGCCTGGTCGGACAGGATATCGCCGAACAGATTGCCGGTGACGATGACGTCGAATTGGTTGGGCGCGCGAACGAGCTGCATCGCCGCGTTATCGACATACATATGTTGCAGCGCGACGTCGGGATATTGCGCGGACAGCTCGACCACCACGTCGCGCCAGACCTGCGACGTCTCGAGCACATTGGCCTTGTCGACGGAACACAGCCGCCTCTTGCGGCGACGCGCCATCTCGAAACCGACGGTGGCGATACGCCGCACCTCCTCCTCGTCGTAGCGCATCAGGTCATAACCCTCGCGCAGTCCCCCGTCCGTGGTGCGCTGGCCCTTGTCGCCGAAATAGACGTCGCCGGTCAGCTCGCGGACGATGACGATGTCGAGGCCGTCGACCACCTCCGGCTTGAGGCTGGACGCATCGGTCAGCGCCGGGAAGATCGTCGCCGGGCGGATATTGGCGAACAGGCCAAGCGCACTGCGCAGACCGAGCAATGCCGCCTCGGGCCGGAGATGCCGTTCCAGCCGCTCGTAGCGGGGATCGCCGATCGCGCCGAACAGCACCGCATCGGCACGCTGCACCAGCGCCAGCGTCGCGGGCGGCAGCGGATGGCCCGCCGCCTCATAGCCGGCGCCGCCGACCGGCGCCTCCTCGAACGTCAGGCCGAGGTCGAGCGCCTCGAGCACGCGGCGCGCCTCGGCCGTCACCTCTGGGCCGATGCCGTCGCCGGCCAGGATTGCTACCAGCGCCATCGCTGTCCCTCTTCATGGCAAAAGAACCGTCGCGGCTTCATGGCGGCGGCGTCGGTTTCAGGCAACCGCCCTTTTCATCAGGTCGACCAGCCGGGTACGTGCGGCGAGCGGCTCACTGCGGCGATCGATGAGGATGTCGCGTGCGAGAAAGTGGCCGGTGATGCGCAGCGCGTCGAAGACGTCGGGCCAATCCGCCATTCCGCCCTCGCGTAGAAAACCCGGCAGCGCGTAGAGGCGAGCCTCATAGCCCGCCGCCGCCGCGCGGCTGACCGCGCCGCCGCTTTTCGGGCTGACGAAGGCGAGGTCGTCGAGCGCGCCGCTGGCGATGCAGGCCGACAGGTCGAGGCCGAAGCCGAGTTCGGCGAGCAGCAGCAACTCGTATCGCGCCAATGCCGCCGCCCAGCCGCGCGCGCTCGGCGCCGCCTCGACCGCGTCGAGCACGCCGGTCAGCCCGTCGTAGACGCGCGGATAGGGCTGCGCCTCGGGCAGCGCCGCCGCGGTGAGCGCGGTCAGCCAGGCGAGGGCGGCGGCGGGCAGCGGTTCGGCATGCAGCGCGGCCCGGCTGTGCAACGGCTCGACGGTCAGCGCCGCGAGCTGTTCGCCGGTACGGGCGCGCCATTCGCCGCGGATCGCATTGGCGGGCTGCAGCACGGGCCGCAGCGCGCGCGACCGGCCGCCGCGGACGTAGCCGGGCTGCACCCCGTCCTGGCGGGTCAGCGCCCGCACCACCGCGCCATGCTCGCCATGCGCGCGGACGGCGAGGATCACGGCTTCGGCGAGGCGGTGCATCGAGAGGATATAGGCGGTGGGGGTGGCGTCGTCACCGGCGCCGCTTGGCGGCTAGCGAGGGGATCGGGGGACAAGCCGTGCGGTGCTGCCATCGGCGAAGGTGATGGTCAGCCGCCCCGCTGATGCTGCCCATGAGCGCGGCCGCCGCATCTTGTCCCAGAACAGCGTGCCGTCACGATCCGCCGGCGAGTCATCACAGCGGATCGTCGTCCAGAACATCGAACCTTTGGGATCGACGGTCAGGGTTCCCCGCGTGCCGGTCCGATCGGTCGACCACCGTATCCTGTTACCACCGAATGAACTGCAGCCGGCGCTCCCGCCGATCTGGCGATCGGGCCCGAAGACGAGATGAGCCGCGTCGAACCGCCCGGTTGCGACCGGTCGACCATCGATCTCGCTCAGCATCCATCGGGTCGTTGCCGGTCCGCCACGCGACTCGGTCGGCTGCGCCGAAGCCGCCAGCGCGACGACAACGATGCGATGGTGGAGGGGCGGCATGGCAAGAGCCTATCCGCGCTGTGCCGCTGCGTCACGCAATCACTGGGGCCGTCGCGGCACCGACGCGCACCTCACCCCCGCCCGTCCCCCGTCATCCCGTGTCGAGCGGACACCACGCGCCTAGATGACGCCTCGGGCGGCCGAGCGCGACGGTGACGAAGCCCCTTCCCGCTCAGGCGCCGCGGAAGCTGAGCGTGAACATCGCGCCGCGGCGGTCTGGGCCGGGGGTGATCGTCAGCAGGCCGTGGTGCGCCTCCGCGACGCGCTGGACGATCGACAGGCCGATGCCATAGCCTTCGCTGCGCGCGCCATCGCCGCGGAAGAAGCGTTCGGTCAGCCGCGCGACCTGGTCGGGGGCGATGCCGTCGCCATTGTCGCGGACCGACAGCCGCGCGCCGGGGCCGATCGCAACGGTGATCTGCGTGCCCGGCGGGGTGTGGCGGATCGCATTGTCGACCAGATTCTCCAGAGCCAGCGTCAAGGGTCCGGCAAAGCCGTGCATCGTCGCGCGCCCCTGATCCTCGAGCGCGATCGTCCGGCCGCCGGCGAGAATTGCCGGTGCCCGCGCGGCGACGACGTCCTCGGCAAGCGCGGCAAGGTCGACGCGGCCACCGGAATCCTCGACGCGGCGCTCGAGGTCGGCGAGGCCGAGCATCTGGGTCATCACGCGCGAGGCGCGGTCGACGCTGGCGAGCAGCGCCCGGCGCAGTTCCTCGTCGGCGACCTTCTCCGCGCGCAGCCGGACGATGGCGAGCGGCGTGCGCAACTCGTGCGCGATGTCGGCGGCGAAGGCGGCCTGGACGCGATAGCCCTTTTCCAGCCGGTCGAGCGCGGCATTGGTGGCGATCGCCAGCGGTTCGACCTCGATCGGCAGGGTGCCGCGCGGCAGGCGCTGGTCGATCGCCCGCGGCCCGATGCCGGCGGCGATGGCGGAGACGGTGCGCATCCGCCGCGTCAGCCGCCGGGTGAGCAGCGCGCCGCTGAGCGGCAGCAGCGCCGCGATCGGCAGCAGCAGCAGCGCGAACCGCTTCAGGAAGGTGCGGACGATGTCGTCGGTCACCGCCTGCGGCGCGGCGGCATCCTGCGACACGACGATCCAGCCGGCGGCGAACGGCCGGCTGATCGCACGCACCGTGCCGCGGCGGAAGAAGACCGCCCTCGGCCCGTGCGGTGCCTCGGCGACCAGACCGGGCATCGCCGGTCCATGCACCAGCCGCGTATGGCCGTTGCGGTCGATGACGCTGATCGACAGGCCGCTGACCGGCAGGTCGGTGGCGGAGACCAGCACCGCATCGGGCCGTCGCGCCAGCACCCGCGCCGCCGCCCCCGCCTGCTGGACCAGCAAGTCGCGCTGATAATGGCTGGCCGTACGGTTGAGCAGCACGGAGACACCGAGCGACAGCAGCACCGCGGCGAGGATGCCGAGCAGCACGTGCAGAGCGATGAACTGGCCGAACAGCGATCGCGGGATCAGGCGTTTCATGCGCCGGCCGCCGCCGCGATCATATAGCCAACGCCGCGGACCGTATCGATGCGCACCCCGCCCCCCGCCTCCGCCAGCCGTTTGCGCAACCGGTGGACATAGACCTCGATCGCATTCGAGCCGAGATCGCCGCCGACGCCGAACAACTGGTCCTCGGCGAGCCGCTTGGGAACGACGCTGCCCTGGCGGCGGAGCAGCAGCTCGAGCAATTCGGTCTCGCGGGCCGACAGGGCGAGCACCGTCGCGCCGATCCGCGCCTGACGGCCGGCGATGTCGAAGACGAGCGCGCCGCAGCTCAGCGTCTCGCCGACGTAGCCGCCCTGCCGGCGCAGCACCGCGAGGATGCGCGCATGCAGCTCGTCGGTGTCGAACGGCTTGACCAGATAGTCGTCGGCGCCGGCGTTCAGCCCCTGGATACGTGCCTCCACCGCGCCGCGCGCGGTGAGCAGCAGCACCGGCCGCGTCACGCCGCGCGCGCGCAGCCGGCGCAGCAGCGTCAGCCCGTCGGCGTCGGGCAGACCGAGGTCGAGCAGCAGCGCGTCATGCTGCGTCGCCCGCAGGAACGCCTCGCCCTCCTCGGCGTCGCGGGCATGATCGACCGCGAGACCGCGCCGCTCCAGCGCGTCGACCAGCTCGCGTGCCAGATCGGGATCGTCCTCGACCAGCAGAATCCGCAAAGTTCTTCGCCCCTTCCCGCAACGCAGCAACCGTAAGCATCCTGTAAGCAACAGGCCCTATCCGGACCAGTCTGATCTCGTCAGGACTTCCGATGCACGCTGCCGAACTCGCCGAACCGCTTCCCGCCGCCACCACGCTGTCGCGGTCCGCGCAGTTGCGCTGGCTCGGCATCGCCGCCGCGGTGATCGTCGGGGTCGCGCTGCTCATCGCCTTGATCGGCAAGCTGACCCATCACGAGGCCACGCCGCCCGCACCGCTGCCGGCGGGCACGCTGAAGCTGACCGGCGCGCAGATGGCCGGTTTGCAGACGGTGCGCGTGGGCGTCGGCGAGTCGGGCGAACGCACGCTCGCCTCGGGCGCGATCACGGTGGACGGCAACCATTCGACGCCGGTGCTGATGCCCTATTCGGGCCAGGTCGTGCGCGTCCTCGCCGATGCCGGCCAGCGTGTCCGCCAGGGGCAGGCGCTGCTGCTGATCAAGACCAGCGACTTCGTCGACGCGCGCAGCGGGCTGTTCGCGGCGCGGGCGGCGTTGCAGAATGCGCAGGCGCAGCTCGCCACCGCCCAGCGCAACGCCGACCGCCAGCAGCAGATCTACCAGACCGCCGGCGGCGCACTGAAGGATTACCAGCAGGCCAAGGCCGACCTCATCGCCGCGCAGGCGACCGCGCGCACCGCCGCCGCCTCGCTCGGCGCGGCGCGCGACAAGCTCGCCATCCTCGGCAAGTCGCCGGGCGAGATCGCCCGGCTGGAAAATGCCGGTGAGGTCACCGGCATTCACGACGTCACCACGCTGCATGCCCCGATCAGCGGCCTGATCGCCACGCGCGACGTGTCGGCGGGCGAATATGTCTCGCAGGGCGGCGACAAGCCGGTGATGACGATCACCGATCCGTCGCGCGTCTGGCTCGTCGCGCAGGTCGCGGAAAGCGATGCCAGCGACGTCCATCTCGGCGATGCGGTGACCGTCACGACGCCGGCCCTGCCCGGCCGCACCTTCCATGCGACGATCGATCTGGTCGGCGCCGCGCTCGACCCGCAGACGCACCGCCTGCCGGTGCGCGCCAGCATCGCCAATCCCGACGGCGCGCTGAAGCCGCAGATGTTCGCCAGCTTCGCAATCCACCGCCGCAACCTCGGCGAGGCGATCCGCGTGCCCGCGCAGGCGGTGATCCACGAGGGCGATAGCGCGCGCGTCTGGCTGGTTCGGCCCGATGGCCTGCTCGTCTCGCGCAACGTCGAGACCGGCGACGCCACCGACGGCCAGGTGACGATCACCGCCGGGCTGAAGCCGGGCGAGCGGATCGTCACCGCCGGCGCGCTGTTCGTCAACGAAGCGGGCCTCGGCCAGTGAACCGCATCGTCTCCTTCGCGCTGCGTCAGCGGCTGTTGATCGTCGGCGTCTTCGTCGCGATGCTGGTCGCGGGCGTGATCGGCTTCGCCAACCTCAATATCGAGGCCTATCCCGATCCCGTGCCGCCGATGGTCGAGGTGATCACCCAGACCAAGGGCCTGTCGGCGGAGGAGATGGAGCGCAACGTCACCATCCCGATCGAGGTCGGCATGGCGGGCATCCCGCACATGACCGCGATCCGCGCGATCAGCCTGTTCGGCCTGTCCGACGTCAAGATCCAGTTCACCTACGACTACACCAACGAACAGGCCAAGCAGCAGGTCATCAACCGCCTGTCGCAGCTGCCGCCGCTCGCCGGCGGTGCGCAGCCGTCGATCTCGCCGACCAGCCCGGTGGGAGAAATCTACCGCTACAAGATCACCGCGCCGGCCGGCTATTCGGTGATGGACCTGAAGACGATCCAGGACTGGATCCTGGACCGCCGCTTCAAGCGCATTCCGGGCGTGATCGACGTCACCGGCTGGGGCGGCAAGCTCCGGACCTATGACGTCGTCATCGACAACGATCGGCTGGCGGCGCACAATGTCTCGGTCAGCCAGGTATTGACCGCGCTGTCGAAGAGCGACGGCAACGTCGGCGGCCAGACGATCAACTTCGGAAGCCAGGCGGCGATCGTCCGTGGCGTCGGCCTGATCCAGTCGGTCGGCGGCATCGAGAACGTGCTGGTCGGCACCGCCGGCGGCCAGCCGATCCTGCTCAAGGACGTCGCCCACGTCCAGATCGGCAACGCGCCGCGGCTCGGCATCGCCGGCTACAACGACCAGGACGACATCGTGCAGGGCATCGTGCTGATGCAGCGCGGCGCCCAGTCGATGCCGACGATCAAGGCGGTGCAGAAGGAAGTCGCCGACATCAACGCATCGGGCGTGCTGCCGCCGGGCGTGCAGCTGACCCGCATCTACGACCGGTCGGACCTGATCAACCTGACGATCCACACCGTGCTCGAGAATATGGTGGTCGGCATCCTGCTGATCTTCGCGCTGCAATGGGTGTTCCTGGGCAATCTGAGGAGCGCGGTGATCGTCGCGGCGACGATCCCCTTCGCGCTCGCCTTCGCGATCCTGATCCTCGTGCTGCAGGGCGAGAGCGCCAATCTGTTGTCGGTCGGCGCGCTCGACTTCGGCCTGGTCGTCGACGCCAGCGTGATCATGGTCGAGAACATCTTCCGCCACATGGTCGAACGGTCCGCCCATGTCGAAAGCGGGCGCGGGCACTTCACGCTCGCCAACCGCTTCTCGGCGGTACTCGGCGCGTCGAGCGAGGTCAGCCGCGGCATCTTCTTCGCCGCCGCGATCATCATCGCCAGCTTCCTGCCGCTGTTCACGCTGACCGGGGTCGAGGGCCACATCTTCGGCCCGATGGCCAAGACCTATGCCTATGCGATCACCGGCGGCCTGCTCGCGACCTTCACCGTCGCGCCGGTGCTGGCGACGTTGCTGCTGCCCGACAGACTGTCGGAGGTGGAGACGTGGATTGTCGGCAAGCTGCGCCGCGTCTACGAGCCGGCGGCGGCCTTCGCGCTCGCCAACCGGCTGCTCGCGATCGGCGGCGGCGTGCTGATGCTCGGCCTGGCGGTGGTCGGCGTGCGGTCGCTCGGCATCGAGTTCCTGCCGCACCTCGAAGAGGGCAACATGTACATCCGCGCGACGCTGCCGCCGTCGATCAGCCTCGAGGCGGGGCAGCCGATCGTCAACGGCGTGCGCCGGATCATCGCGCAATATCCGGAAACCACCGCGGTCCTCTCCGCCCACGGCCGCCCGGACGACGGCACCGACGCGACCGGCTTCTTCAACGCCGAATTTTTCGTGCCGCTGAAGCCGTTCGACGAATGGCCGCACGGCATGACCAAGGAAAAGCTGATCGAGGAGCTGTCGACCAAGCTGCAGGCCAAATATCCCGGCGTCGACTTCTCCTTCTCGCAGATCATCGAGGACAATGTCGAGGAGGCGGCATCGGGGGTGAAGGGCGCCAATTCGATCAAGCTGTTCGGCCCCGACCTCGCCACGCTGGAAAAATACGCCGACCAGATCAAGACGCAGATGGCCAAGGTGCAGGGCATCGAGGATCTGGGCGTGTTCCAATCGCTCGGCCAGCCGACGGTGCGCATCGACGTCGATCGTGGCAAGGCGGCGCGCTACGGCCTGACGCCGGACGACGTTAACGCCACCGTCGCGGCCGCGATCGGCGGCGAATCGACCGCCGATCTGTACGAGGCGGGCACCGACCGGCACTTCCCGATCATGGTGCGGCTGAAGCCCGAACAGCGCGATTCGCTGGAGGCGGTGCGACGCATCACCATCGGCGCGCCCGCCCCCGACGGCACCGGCACCATCCAGGTGCCGCTGTCCGAGGTCGCGGACGTGCGGCTGACCACCGGCGCCTCGTTCATCTATCGCGAGCATCAGGAACGCTACATCCCGATCAAATTCTCGGTGCGCGGCCGCGATCTCGGCGGGGCGGTCGGCGAGGCAAAGGCGCGGATCGCACGCAATGTCCACCTGCCCGCCGGCTATCACCTCGAATGGGCGGGCGAGCTCGACAACCTCCAGAATGCGATCGCGCGGCTGGAGATCGTCGTGCCGATCAGCCTGCTCGTCATCCTGTTGCTGCTCTACGCCAATTTCGGCTCGATCCGCGACAGCCTGCTCGCCTTCTCGGCGATTCCGATGGCGATCGTCGGCGGCGTCACCGCGCTGGCGCTGACCGGCACGGCGTTCAGCATCTCGGCCGCGATCGGCTTCGTCGCCTTGTTCGGCATCGCGGTGATGGACGGCATCCTGGTGGTGACGACCTACAACAACACGATCGACGAGGGCGCGAGCCGCGATGTCGCGCTGGCGACGACGGTGAAGAACAGCCTGCGCCCGGTGGTGATGACCTGTCTGGTCGCCGCGATCGGCCTGCTGCCCGCGGCGCTGTCGCACGGCATCGGCAGCCAGGTGCAGAAGCCGCTGGCGCTGGTCGTGGTCGGCGGCATGACGCTGGCGCCGGTACTGATCCTGCTGCTGCTCCCCGTGCTGATCGCCCGCTTCTCGCATCGCGTGCCGCCGGTCGATCGCGGCGCCCACGGCCGCGACGTCGGCCATCATCCGCACGATCCCGGCCCCCATGGCCCGGATGCGCCGCAGACGGAGGCTCTGGCATGACGCGGACCCGGACGGCCACGCTCGCCACCACCCTGCTCGCCGGCTCGCTGCTCGGCGGGTGCGCGGTCGGGTCGCGCAATCTCGACGCCCATGCCGCGCTGCCGCCGGCGCCCGCGCCGGTGACGGTCGCGCCCGCCGGCGGCCCGGTGCAGGCAACCGGCACCGCAGCGGTCGCCGCCGACTGGTGGCATGCGTTCGCCAGCCCGTCGCTCGACGCATTGGTCGGCGAGGCGCTGGCGCACAACACCGACGTCGCGGTCGCCGAGGCGACGCTGCGCCAGGCGCAGGAGCAGGCGCGCGCCGCCGGCGCCGCGCTGCTGCCCCAGGCGGACGCCAGCTACCAGGTCGAACGCACGCGCGTGTCGAACGCGCTGTCGCCCGCGGTCGCCGACCAGAACCAGCAGATCTATACGCTGCACACCGCGCAGGTCACCGTCTCCTACGCGCCCGACGTGTTCGGCGGCACCCGCGCCCGTGTCCGCTCGGCGCGGGCCGCGGCGGCGGTCCAGGCGCATCGGCGCGACGCCGCGCGGACCACATTGGTCGCCAATCTGGTCACCGCCGCGATCACCCGCGCCGCGCTGGCCGACCAGATCGTCGCGGCGCAGACCAGCATCCGCGTCAACCGCGACATCCTCGCCGCGCTGCAACGGCGCCAGCAGCTCGGCGACATCGGCCTGGCCGACGTCGCGACGCAGCAGACCGCGCTCGCCACCGCGGAGGGCGTCTTGCCGCCGCTGGTCCGCGCCGAAGCGCAGCAGCGGGTGCTGATCGGCACTTTGATCGGCCGCCCGGCCGGCGATCCGCTGCCGGCGCTGCCCGACATGGCGTCCTTCACCCTGCCCGCCACCCTGCCGGCGATCGTGCCGTCCGATCTGGTCGCGCGCCGCCCCGACGTACGCGCCGCCCAGGCGCAATTGGAAGGGGCGGGCGCCGATGTCGGCGCGGCGATCGCGGCACGGCTGCCCAGCCTGCAGCTGTCCGCGACCGGCGGCGGCACCGCCCAGCGGTTCGAGGACATGTTCAAGAGCGGCAATCCGTTCTGGACGCTGCTCGGTGGCATCACCCAGCCGATCTTTCATGCCGGCGCGCTGCGTCACCAGCAGAAGGCGGCGGAAGCGGCGCTGGAGGCGGCCAAGGCGCAATATCGCGCCGCGGTACTGCAGGCCTTCGGCGACGTCGCCAATGCGCTGACCGGCCTGACGACCGATGGCGACGCACTGACCGCGGCGACGCGGGCGAGCAATGCCGCCGACCAGGCGCTGACCTTCGCACGGCGGCAGCTGGCGCTGGGCAGCGTCGGCACGCTCAACCTGCTCAACGCCACCGCCGCGGACGCCCAGGCGCGCCAGCAACTGATCCAGGCGCGCGCCGCACGGCTGACCGACACGGTGGCGCTGCTCCAGGCGGCGGGCGGGCCGATCACCGGCTGACCCTCGCTCGGCCGGGCGTGTCGTTGCGTCGGCGGATCGACAGGCGGGTTGCCGCGTTCGATCGGCCGGCGCTATGCGCGCCGTCGCGCGGTTCCGCACGACCGGGATACAGGGGCCGACGGATCCGGCCCGAAGGAGACTGGACGACGATGCTGCGCACGCCCTGGACGCTGGCGGCGGTGGCCGCGCTGGCCGCGGGTCTGGCCGGCTGCGCCGCCCCCCGCGTCACGCCGCCGCCGGTCGTTGCAACGCTGCCGCCCCCTCCCCCGCCGCCGCCGACCATGCCGCGCGGCGGCTATGCCGGGATGGAGATCGCCGCCAAGCGCGACGACGGCAGCTACGTAACCCCCAATTTCCAGATGACCGACGCGGCGGCCGTCTGGCATCTGCGCGGCGCGCTGAACGTCGCCGCGCTAGCCTGCGACGGTGCGGGCGGCGGCGTCACCGACCCTTACAATGCGTGGATCGTCGCCCATCGCACCGGGCTGGACGGCTACGTCAAACGCTACCAGCATGAATGGGAAGAGACGGGCTGGGCCGATTGGCAGGCGGCCTATGACAATCAGCAGACCCGCCTCTACAATTTCTACAGCCAGCCGGCGATCCGCGTCGCCTTCTGCGCGGTCGCGCGGCAGGAGATCGCCGCCGTCGCGCCGGTCGCCGACGCCGATCTGCCGCTGCACGCGCGCGGCGCGCTGGCGCGGCTCGACAAGCCGTTCATCGACTTCTTCACCGCCTTCGACAAATGGCGCGATTATTACGAGCCGAAGGTGACGCCGCCGCCGGTCGTTCCGACGCTGCCCGCCGCCGCCCCGACACCGGTGGAGACGGTCGCCATTCCGCCGTCGTCCGGTGCGGCGGCGGTGAGCGACGTTGCCGCGCCGGCGGATGCGGGCACGCCTGCTCCCACGGTGAATCCTGCAGCGGAAGCAGCATCGACGTCGCCCGCGCCACCGGAGGTCGAGGCGACGCCGGTGCCGTCGGCGACGCGCCCGGCTGCACCGGGGCAGCCGAGTTCTTGAGAAAGGACGACCTCACGATCCTGTAAGCGCGGAGTACTGGTCGGCGCTGCCGCGATGGGGCACCTCCGGACATCGGCATTTACCGCCTCGGTGATGCTCTTGCCGTGCCAGGTCGTCGGGGGACCGGTCGCACTGCCGCCCTGGGTGGGCAGGTGACGGGGCGGGCGTTTGGCCTATCGCCCTTCGTGGCCTGGACGTTATCGCATCCGGATGGTCATGCCGCAACGGCGAGACTGCGATGTCTTACTGTCGATCAAACGGCCGGCGCCCGTTACGCGCGTGACTTCGCGAGATCGCCGGCTGCAGAGATCACCGACCGTCGCATCAATGCGGGTCAGCCCTGGCCTGATTTTGCCGCCGCGGCGGCGAAGCTCTCGTTGCTCAGATCGACCGCATAGGCATTGATGATACCGGGCAGCAGGCCGGGGAATCGTGCCTCCACCTCGTCCCAGCGCGGCGCGTTGCGCACCTCCACCCCATGGCGCTCGCTGCGGATCAGGCCCGCGTCGCGCAGGATCTTGATATGGTTGGACAGCGACGATTTGGGGATCACCCGATCGCCGACGCACGCCACCGCCGAACAGGCGTCGACGCATCCCGCCTTCATGATCGTCGCGAAGATCGCGGCGCGCGCCGGATCGGACAGCGCGTGCAGGATCGCGTCGGGCCGAATGTCTTCGATCGCCGGGTGGATCAGGGGTCGCATGTTTTTTGCATATGGGGTCTTGATCCCGCTCCGGTTAGTTCCAGATTCCCGAACTATGGGATTAACGGTTGCCGTCGTGGGGCCGGCCCATAGCAGAAGGTTCAGGTCATGGCGAAACTTAGCGGCAAGGTTGCGATCGTCACGGGGGCATCGAAGGGCATCGGTGCGGGAATCGCCAAGGCGCTGGCCGCGGAGGGCGCGGCGGTGGTGGTCAATTATGCTTCCAGCCAGGCGGATGCCGACGCGGTCGTCGGCGGGATCGCCGCCGCCGGCGGACAGGCGATCGCGGTGCGGGGCGACGTGACCAAGGCGGACGACGCACGGGCATTGGTGACGGCGGCGGTGGAGCGGTTCGGGCGGCTCGACGTGCTGGTCAACAATTCCGGCATCTACGAATTCGCGCCGATCGAAGAGGTGACGGAGGAGCATTACCGGCGTCAGTTCGACGTCAACGTGCTCGGCACGCTGCTCGTCACCCAGGCGGCGTCGCCGCACCTTCAGGCCGGGGCGAGCATCGTCAACGTCTCGTCCGCGATCACGCACGTGCATACGCCCGGCGCGGCGGTCTATGCGGGCACGAAAGGCGCGGTGAATGCGATCACCGGTGTGCTCGCCAATGAGATCGCACCGCGCCAGATCCGGGTCAATGCGGTCAGCCCGGGCTTCGTCGTCACCGAAGGAACGCACAGCGCGGGCATCGTCCAGTCGGACATGGCGGCCGGCATCGTCGCGCAGACGCCGCTGGGTCGCGCCGGCCAGCCGGAAGACATTGCCGGCGTCGTCGCCTTCCTCGCCTCCGATGCGGCGGGCTGGCTGACCGGCGAGAATATCACCGCGAGCGGCGGTATCCGCTGATCGGGACGTGCCGCCGGGATGGGCCGATCGGCGCCGCGACGCGTTGTCGACGGCATGCAGACGATCCGCTTCCCCGACGGCACCGTTGTTCCCGCGCTCGGCCAGGGCAGCTGGATGATGGCCGAGGACCCCTCGCGCCGTGGCGATGAGATCGCCGCGCTGCGCGAGGGTGTCGCCCTCGGCATGACGCTGATCGACACGGCCGAAATGTATGCCGACGGCGAATCCGAACGGCTGGTCGGGGAGGCGATCCGCGGCCTGCGCGACGAGGTCTTCCTGGTCAGCAAGGCCTATCCGCAGAATGCGTCGCGCGATCGCCTGCCCCGCGCCTGCGAGGCGAGCCTGGCCCGGCTCGGCACCGACCGCATCGACCTGTACCTACTGCACTGGCGCGGTCGCGTGCCGCTGGCGGAGACCGTGGAGGCGATGGAACGGCTGGTCGCGGCCGGCAAGATCCGCCGTTGGGGCGTCAGCAATCTCGACTCGGATGACATGGCGGAACTGATTGCCGCCGGCGGCAGCGGCTGCCAGACCGACCAGATCCTCTACAATCTCACCCGCCGCGGACCCGAGCACGACCTGATCCCGTGGCTGGCGCAGCGGCACATGCCGGTCATGGCCTACAGCCCCGTCGAGCAGGGTCGGCTGATCGCCGATCGCGGCCTCGTCCAGTTCGCACGCGAACGGCAGGTAACGCCGGCCCAGCTCGCGCTCGCCTGGCTGCTGGCGCATGACGGCGTGCTGGCCATCCCGAAGGCCGGCTCGATCTCGCATGTTCGCGACAACCGCGCCGCCGCGGATCTGATGCTGACCGCCGAGGATCGCCAGCGCCTGGAGACGATGTTTCCGCGGCCCCGCCAGCGCCAGCCGCTGGAGATGCTGTAGGCCGTCAGGGTCGGGCGGAGGCCTCGTACACGCCGCCCGCCACCGCCGCGACGAAGCGGTCCGCGGCCCAGCCCTGCGCCGCCACCGCCTCGGCCAGCGCGGCAGCGGGTTCCTCGCGCGGTTCGTCGGTCAGCTGGAAGGTACCCCAGTGAATGCCGAGCGCGCGGCGCGCCTCCACCGTCGCGCAGATCCGCACCGCCTCGGCGGGATCGACATGCTGCGCCGCCATGAACCAGCGCGGCGCATAGGCGCCGATCGGGATCAGCGCGAGGTCGGGCGCACCGAGCCTGGCGCGGACCTCGCCGAATATGGTGCCGTCGCCATAGCCGGTGTCGCCGACGAACCAGATTGTGCCCGCCGGCGTGGCGAGATGATGCCCCGACCACAAGGCCATGCGCACGTCGCTCGGCCAGCGGTTCGCCCAGTGATAGGCGGGGGTCAGCGTCGTCGCGATCCCCTCGCCCAGCGTCAGCCGGTCCCACCAGTCGCCGGTGACGCAGCGGGCGCCGGGCACCGCGGCGCGGACGATCGTGTCGTTGCCCAGCGGCATCGCCATTAGCGGCGCATGCGCAACCTGCAGCCGGCGCAGCGTCGCGACGTCGCAATGGTCGTAATGGCAGTGGCTGAGCAGCACGACGTCGATCGGCGGCAGGTCGTCGAAGGCGATCCCCGGATCGGTCACCCGCTGCGGACCGGCGAACCGGAACGGGCTGGCGCGCGGCGACCAGATCGGGTCGGTGAGGATGTTGACCCCCGCCGCCTGGATCAGCAGCGTCGCATGACCGACCATCGTCACCCGCAGCCCGGCGACGCGGGCCGCGGGGCGCGCCGGCGTCACCGGCACGGATCTGGGCCAGCGCGCCGTCTCGCCCGCCATTCGCCAGCGGATCAGATCGCGCAGGCCGCGATCGGTCGGCGGCTGGCCCGGATTGAAGAAGCGGGTGCCGTCGAAATGATCGCTCGGCGGCCCCTGGTAATAACGGTTGCGCGCCATCAGCCGCGCGGCCGGATCAACGCCCGTCCCGCGTGGCGAGGTAGCGTTCCAGATCGTCGCTGCCGCCGATCCGCTCGCCATCGATCTCGATCTGCGGGGTGGTGTCGACGCCGCGGTCCGCCTTGAACGCCTCGACCGCCTCGCGGTCTTCGAGGATGCGGTCGTCGACCGTATAGCCCGCCGCCTCCAGCATCGCCTTGGCACGAACGCCGAACGGACAGACATGGTCGGGCAGGACCATACGGTAGAGGATCGCAGTCTGCGCGTCGGCCATCACATCGCTCCATGGCGGCCGGGGCGCCGCCGCGCCAACAAGCGCCCGGCCCCCACCGGCGTTCCGAACTGCCCGAATCGGCCAGAGCGCGCAATCATCCGGTCGCGCCGTTTGCGATCAGGTCGGCGAGGCGGACCGGCGCGAAGTCATGGGGATCGACGCCGACGTCGAACTGCCGCGGCATCGGCTTCAACCGGCCATGGCTGTGGCCGTGCAGGTTGATCGCGCCCTTGTGCTGGCCGTTCCAGCTGCGGAAGGGGTAATGGCACAGCACGAGGGCGTGGCCGTCGACAGTGACTTCGGCATAGTCGCCGACGCTCGCCCACCCCGCAGCCAGCCCCGTCGCCTCCGGATCGTTGTTGCCGCGCAGCAGGTGCTTGGAGCCGTGCAGCTGCGCGAGCAGCGCCGCCACGTCCGCCGGCCGCCGCGCCACGTCGCCGAGATGCCAGACGACGTCCTGCGGCCCGACCGTCGCATTCCAGCGCGCGATCAGCTGCGCGTCCATCTCGGCGACGCTGGCGAACGGCCGGCGCTGGATGTTGATCGTGCGGTGGTCGCCGAAATGCGTGTCGGCGGTGAAGAAGACGCTCATGTCCAATAGAGGATGCGCGCCGCCGGCAGCAGCACGGCGATCCGCTCCTCGAAGAAGCCGCGCAGCGCGCGCATCGTCGCCGCATCGTACACCTGCTTCTCCGTGCCGAATTTCGTCCGCTTGGTGGTGCGGTTGCCGTCGCCCATGTCGAGCGACGAGCCCGGATACCAGCTGTCGAGCACGGCCTTCGAACCGGCGGTGAAGCGGTGGGTGATCAGTTCGATCGTCAGGTCGAGCCCCGGCACGTCCGCCAGCGCGGCGGCCGCCGCCGCCAGCAAGCCGTCATAGGCTTCACGCCAGCCGTCGGCGGCGATGATCGGCGCGATCGTCAGCCCGACCGGATAGCCCGCCGCGGCCATCCGGCCGAGCGCCGCCAGCCGCGCCGCCACCGGCGCGGTGCCGCCCTCGAAGCGGGCGAAACGCGCGGGATTGATCGAGGCCCGCATCCGCGTCCGCCCGCGATGATCGAGGGTCAGCAGCGGCGCGACGTCGGCGAACTTGCTGGTGAAACGCAGCTGCGTCGCGGCGTCCCACCCGCCGAACCAGGCGATGGCGGTCGACAGCGATCCCGTGATCGGTTCCAGCGCGAGCGGATCGGTGTAGCACGACGCCTCGAAGGTCGTGCCCTCATGCGCCCGCGCCACACTGCGCGAGGTGACCGCCCCCTGCCCCAGATAGGCAGGCAGGCCCGCGAGGATCTCGTCGAGATTGGCATAGACACGCGTGATCGGCGGCCCCTTCAACGAACCGGCGAGATAGCAATAGCTGCAATGCGCCGGGCATCCTTCGGCCAGGTCGACGCGCCAGTCCGCGCTCGGTGCGATCGGCTGCAGCCTACGCTTCGACGGCGGCGCGACGACGACGGCCAGCGTCGACTTGGCGGCGGCATAGGCCTGGCGCGGATCGTCGGGCAGGTCGAGCGCCAGCCGGTCGCCGGCCAGCACTTGCACCTCGACGCCGAGCGCGGCGGCACGATCCGCGATCGCGCGGCCATGCGCGAACCCCATCGCCGCGCGCGTCACCAGGAGGCGACGCGGCCGCCAAGCTCGTTCCGTTCCCGCGTCCGATACCGCCCTGCTCGCCATTCCCGCCCAACGAACGGCATCGGCAAATGTCCCCGCCGACGCTAAGGGACATATTGTGACCACAACCGCGCGGCACAGGCGCGGTCGATCACTGCGGTTCCTCGTGAGGGCAAGCCGGTTCGGATGTCGCGTCTTCTTCGTACACTGGGCGGCCTGGCCCTGATCTTGGCCGGCGTCGCCGCCGATGCCGCCCCGTCGCCCTTCGACCTGACCGGCCCGCGGCTGGAGGTGGCGGTGACCCGCAATGGCCAGACGCTGCCGCTGGAATGGGTGCCCAACCTTGCCGAAGGCGACCGCATCTCGGTCAAGCTGACGCTGCCGTCCGGCCAGGCCGACCAATTCCGCCTCGTCTCCGCCTTCCTGCGCGGCCCCATCGACCGGCCGCCCGACGACTGGTTTCACGACACGGTGACCGGCAAGAGCAAGGCGGGCGACCTGTCGCTGGTCGTGCCCAAGGGCGCGCAGCAGCTCGTCCTGTTCGCGCTGCCGGTGCACCAGGCGGGCAAGAAGTCGATCGTCAGCGCGGTCCGCAAACAACCCGGCACCTTCGTCCGCGCCGCACAGGACCTCAACCAGGCGTCACTCGACCGGGCGCGGCTCGACACCTATCTCGACATGCTGTTCCAGGTCGGGCGCGAGGATCCGACCGCGGTCAACGCCGCCTCACAGGCGTTGACCCGCAGCCTGGCGATCAAGCTCAAGACCGAATGCCTGCAGCAGCCCGCCGCCCTGCAGGCCGCCTGCCTGACCGGCGATCGCGAGACCCTGCTGTTCGCCGACACGCACAGTTCCGCGCTGGCCGACACGCTGACCGGCGCGCCGGTCGACCTCGCCTTCCAGCTCAGCGCGACGCCGCAGGCGGGCTATGGCACCTACAGTTCCTATATCGGCGTGGTCCGCGACCTGTTCCGGCTGTTCGGCGCCTTCCAGTCAACCCAGCTGCAATTCGTCCCCGCGCTCGCCAAGATGGGGGACGGCGGCGTCACCCTGCTGCTCAACACGCCCTTGTCCTTCGCCAAGCCGGCCTCGGTCATGGTCATCGGCCTGCCGGCGATCGAGGCCGCCAAGCCGCCTCCCTTGCAGGCCGCGGGCGACGCGCCGCTGCTCTGCGGCAATGTCGGCGCGGTCTTACCGGTCGAAGGCGCGCCGTTGGTGTTCGCGACCCGCTACGCTCATGCGATGACGCTGCGGCTCGACGGCACCGGCGGCGCACCGGTCGACATCCCCGTCCATGCCGATCCGCGCCGCGGCGGCTTCGTGCTCGACAAGGGATTGCCCGACGCAGGCCGCGGCGCGACCGTCACCGGCCGCCTGCGCGGCAATTGGGGCTTTACCCCGTTCGACGGGCCGCGCTTCCGCCTGTCGGACCCGCGCGTACAGCATTGGGCGGCGGCGCCGGATGCATCTCTGGTCGTCGGGCGCACCAACAGCCTGACGCTGAAGGGGGATGGCGGCGGCTGCATCACCCGCGTCGAGGCGCGGATCGGCGACGGCGCGCCGCAGACCGTGACCTGGAAGCAGGTCGGCACCGATGCGATCAGCATCGACCTGCCGCTCGCCAAGGCCGCACCGGGACCGGTGACGCTGACCATCGCCGCGACCGGCCAGGCGACGCCGGTCTCGCTCTCCGTTCCTGCGCTGCAGGAGGTCGGCCGGATCGACGCGCTGACCTTCGCCGCCGGCGACAACGAGGCGGTGCTGACCGGGTCGCGTCTCGATCAGGTGCGCAGCGTCGCGATCGCTGGCAGCGAATGGCAGCCGGGTGCCCTGACGCGCGCGACCAATACCGACCGGCTGATGCTGCAACCGCGCGATCCCGCCGCGGCGGCCAAATTGACCGAGGGCGCGCGGCTCAACGCAGAGGTCACCTTCACCGGCAACCGCCACAGGACGGTCACGCTCACCGTGGCGGCGGCGCGGCAGACCCCCGTCCTGCTGCATCGCAGTGTCGAGCGGCCACCGCATGCCGGTTCGCTGCCGATCGCCCTCGGCCCCGACACGATGTTCGCGCAGGACGGCCGTGTCACCTTCGCCTTCCGGCTCGACCCGGCGACCCCGCTGACCGGGGCGGAGACGATCGAGATCGGCACCGTCGCCGGCGATGCGGTCACGTCGATCGCCCAGGGCAAGGGCTATGACCTGCAGGATACGACCACCGGCATCGTCGCCTTCGTTCCGGCCGAGACGCTCGGCACGGCGGTGCACGGTGCGCTGCAGTTCCGCATCGTCCGCAATGGCGAGGCAAGCCGCTGGACCGCGCTCGGCACGGCCGTCCGCCTGCCGGACGTCCAGTCCGTCGCCTGCCTTGCGACCGCACCGGCGCATTGCACGGTCAGCGGCAACCGGCTGTTCCTGATCGCCACGGTCGCGGCCGGGACGGATGGGCCGGCGCAGGCGGTTCCCGACGGCTTCACCGCCGGGTCGGTCGATGTGCCGCTGTCCGCCAGGGCAATGCCCGGCAGCCTGACGCTGCGCCTGCGCGACGCTCCCGAAGCGACCGGCACGGTGACGATCCCGCCGAAAGGCTAGTCGGGGGCTAGTCGGGCATGGCGTGGCCCGTGCACGAAATCAGCAGGGGCGGCGAGCGACGCTTCACCCGCGGACGTTCCGCGACTAGCAGGAGGGCATGCCCGCCCTGCTCGACGCCGATACGCTCCACCCCCTCTGGCCCGACACGCCGCTCGACGGCGCGATCGTCTTCGCCGATCCCGATGCCGCGCCGGACGCGGCGGTGGTCGCCGACGTGCATCGCCCCTGGCTGTTCGGCTATGCGCCCGAACGACCCAACGGACGGGCGATGCTGGTACTTGCAGGCGGTGGTTATACCGCGCTGATGGTCGGGCGTGAGGGAGTCGCGGTGGCGCGCTGGCTCAATCGCCTCGGCTTCCACGCCTATGTTCTCGTCCACCGCTTTCCCAATGCCGCGCATGGCGTTTCGGCGGCGCTCGACGATGCGATCGCGGCGATGCGGACGATCCGAGGACTGGCGGGCTATCAGGGTGTCGGCGTCGTCGGCCTGTCGTCGGGCGGCCACCTCGCCGCCTGCCTCGCCGCCGACTATCCGGCAGAATGGGCGCTGGCGCAGACGGCGGATGGATTGGCGATGCGGCGTCCCGACGTGCTGGTCATCGGGTATGCGCCGATCTCCACCAATGCCAAGGGCCGAACGATCGTCCCCGACAAGCCGCCGCTCGTACCGCCCGAGAAACAGGCCTTCTATGATCGCATGCAGCCGGACGCGCAGCTGACCGCGGCGCCGCCGCCGGCATTCATCGTCTATGCCGCCACCGACGACGTCGTTCCGGTCGACAATGCCCATCGGCTCGACGCGGCATGGCGGGCAGCAGGCGGATCGGCGGAGCTGCACGTCTTTGCCAACGCGCCGCACGGCTTCGCCCTCGACACGCAGGGCCTGCCGGTGTCGATCTGGCCGACGCTGTGCGCCCATTGGCTGGCGCAGATCGGATTCGGCGACGGCACCGGCTGACGGCCGGTCACTCGCCCGCGGTCAGGCTTTCGATCACCTCGTCGAGCAGGCCGGTGAGCGTCCGCATCTTCTCCGGCGACAGGCTGACGCTGGCATAATGGTCCTCGCGACCCGCAAGCAGGCCGAGCCGGGCGACCATCGGCTCTGCCGCGTCGGTCGCGTACAGGCGCTTGACCCGCCGGTCACCCGGATCGCTGCGCCGTTCAACCCATTGCAGCGCCTCCAGCCGGTCAAGCGTCTGGCCCATCGCCACCGGGCCGATCTCCAGCTTCTCCGCCATTTCCTTCTGCGTCCAGCCGGGATGCAGCCAAATCGCACCAAGCGCCCGCCATTGCGCCTGGGTCAGCGCCTCGTCCGCGCTCGACGCCATCGCCCGCGCCCGCTCGTCGAATCGCTTGCGCAGCAGCCGGGCGATCAGCGCGATCTGCGACGCAAAGCTGCGCTGGACGCCCTCGGCGGCGGGTTCGGGCGGGGCTCCGGCAGGAGCGGTCATCGAATATCTTCGTCCCATGCGAAACTCGTGGCGGCGTCACCCTAACCGTGCCGCCGGCGGCTGTCAGCGTGTTGCGGCTCCGTCGATAAAGGTCAATGTCACTTATCTGTAAGTTGCCTTATTATCAGGTTGCTTTCCATTCCCAACGGGTGCACCGGCGCGACATTGACCGAGATCATCGGGGCGAGTCCCCGGATCCGCGAGGTAGCATGAGCCTGGACGATCACGCCGATTCCCGCCCCGACCACCGGACCGACCCAGACGCGCTGGCCGATGCGCCGCCGATCACCGATCCCGCCCCCGTCGTGCAGGCGGCCGACCCGACCCCGGCGCGACGCAACCGGCTGCGCCTGCCGCTGCTGCTCGCCGCGCCGATCGTCGCCATCGCGATCGGCCTGTTCTTCTACCTGAGCGGCGGCCGCTACCAGTCGACCGACAACGGCTATATCCAGGCGGGGCTGGTGCCGGTCGCCGCCAGCGTCAGCGGACCCGTGGTCGCGGTGATGGTCCACAACAACCAGCACGTCCGCGCCGGTGACGTGCTGTTCCGGATCGACCCCGCCCCCTTCCAGGCCGCGGTCGACGAGGCGGCCGCGGAGCTCGCCAACGCCCGCACGCAGGTGTCGTCGCTGCGCGCCAATTACCGCGAGGGCGAGGCCGGCCTCGCCGCCGCCCGCGCGCGGCTGGCCTATGCGGAGCGTGAGGCGGCGCGGCAGAAGTCGCTGCTCGCCGAGGGCATTTCGTCGCAGAACCAGTACGACCAGGCGGTGCTCGCCGCGCAGACCGCGCGCCAGCAGATCCAGACCTCGGTGCAACAGAATGCCGGCGTCGCCGCGACGCTGACCGGCAGCGTCGACGCGCCGACCGCGGCGCAACCGGCGGTGCAGCGGGCGGAGGCGGCGCTGGAACGCGCCCGCCTCAACCTCGGCTATACGGTGGTGCGCGCCGCGCAGGACGGCATCGTCACCAAGGTCGACCAGCTCCAGCGCGGCAGCTACGTCACCGCCGCCAAGCCGGTGTTCACGCTCGCCGGCACGCGCCTGTGGGTCGAGGGCAATTTCAAGGAAGACCAGCTCAACCATATGCGCGTCGGCCAGCGCGCGACCTTCCACGTCGACGCCTTCCCCGATCTGGAACTGACCGGCCGGCTGACCAGCTTCAGCCCCGGCACCGGCAACAGCTTCGCATTGCTGCCGGCGGAGAATGCGACAGGCAATTGGGTCAAGGTCGTCCAGCGCCTGCCGGTCGAATTCAGCATCGA
This sequence comes from Sphingomonas sp. MA1305, assembly GCF_016107325.1. GTDB lineage: Bacteria > Pseudomonadota > Alphaproteobacteria > Sphingomonadales > Sphingomonadaceae > Sphingomonas. The sequence goes on along the minus strand of NZ_RCVT01000004.1, from coordinate 53,092 downwards.
CCGGCTGCCGCAGAACGTACCGCTGCACGCCGGGCTCAGCGTCGAGGTCAAGGTCGACACCGGCTACCGCCGCCACCTGTTCGGCGGTGACGCCGCCGCACGATGACCGGCAGCTATCCCGACCCGGTCTCGCGGCGCTTCATCACCGCCGCGGTGATGGCGGCGACGGTGATGAACTCGCTCGACAGCACGATCGCCAACGTCGCGCTGCCGCATATCCAGGGCAGCGTCTCCGCCTCGGGCGAGGAGATCACCTGGGTGCTCACCTCGTACATCGTCGCCGCCGCGATCATGACCCCGCTGACCGGCTGGCTGGCCGGGCGGTTCGGGCGCAAGCGGCTGATGCTGTGGTCGATCGTCGGCTTCACCGCGGTCTCCGGCCTGTGCGGCATTGCCAACAGCCTCGGCGAGCTGGTCGGCTTCCGCCTGTTGCAGGGCGTGTTCGGCGCGGCGTTGGTGCCGATGAGCCAGGCGATCCTGCTCGACATCAACCCGCCCGAACGCCACGGCCCGGCGATGGCGGTATGGGGGATGGGCGCGATCCTCGGGCCGATCATCGGCCCGGCGCTCGGTGGCTGGCTGACCGACAATCTGTCGTGGCGCTGGGTCTTCTACATCAACCTGCCGATCGGCGCGCTCGCCTTCGCCGGCCTGTCGGGCTTCCTCACCGAGACCAAGGATGCGGCGCGGCCCCGGCTCGACCTGTTCGGGTTCGCGATGCTGGCGCTCGCCATCGGTTCGATCCAGCTGATGCTCGACCGCGGCCAGACCAAGGACTGGTTCAGCTCGACCGAGATCTGCCTCGAGGCGGCGCTCGGCCTGTTCTTCGGCTATCTGTTCGTCGTCCACACGCTCACCGCGCGACGGCCGTTCATCGACATCGGCATGTTCAAGGACCGCAATTTCCTGACCGGATCGATCTTCGGCTTCTTCCTCGGCACCGTTCTGTTCGGCGTGCTCGCGCTGCTGCCGACGATGCTGGAGACGCTGATGGGCTATCCCGTCGTGCTGACCGGGCTGGTCACCGCGCCGCGCGGCATCGGCACGCTGATCTCGATGATCGTCGTCGGCCGGCTGATCAAAACGGTCGATGCGCGCATCCTGATCTTCGTCGGCTTCGCCATCGCGGCCTATTCGCTGCACATCATGTCGGGCTTCACGCTCGGCATGAACGAGCGGCTGGTGATCGTCTCGGGCTTCGTCCAGGGCATCGGCACCGGCCTCGTGTTCGTGCCGCTGACCACCATCGCCTTCGCGACGCTCGACGCGCGCTACCGCAACGAGGGCGCGGCGATGTTCACGCTGACCCGCAACATCGGCTCGGCGGTCGGCATCTCGATGCTGCAGGCGCTGACCATCCGCAACGGCGCGACGGTGCACGCGCGGCTGGTCGAGGGGATCCGGCCGGACAATCCGCTGCTGCCGTCCACCTTCGACTTCGACGCGCCGTCGGCGGTCGCGATGCTCAACGCGCAGATCACGCGCCAGGCAGCGATGGTCTCCTACGTCGATGCCTTCTGGCTGCTCTTCATCCTCACCCTCGCCGTCATCCCGCTGCTGCTGCTGATGCGCCGCCCCCGCGCCGGCGGCGGCGACGGCCCGACGATCCACATGGACTGATCCGATGCGCGTTGCCCCCCTGCTCCTCTCCGCCGTCGTGGCCGGCGCGCTCGCCGGTTGCACCGTCGGCCCCGATTTCACGCGGCCGCAGGCCCCCGCCGCGAGCCGCTACCAGCCCGCCGGCGAGGCAGCGCCGCCGCGCGTCGCGTTCGGCGCGGGGCCGGAGCAGCGCTGGTGGACCGCCTTCGGCTCGCCGCAGCTCGACGCGCTTGTCGATCAGGCGATCGTGCACAACCGCAGCCTCGCCGCGAGCAACGCGACGCTTGCCGCCAGCCGCGACGAGGTCCGCGCCATCGCCGGCCGCCGCCTGCCGCAGGTCGACGCCAATGCCCGCGCCGACCAGCAGCAGGTCAACCTCGCCGCCTTCGGCTTTTCCGGCAGCAATCCGCTCGCGCCCGGCGGCAATCCGGAGTTCAACCTCTATACCGTCGGCGGCGGCATCAGCTACGACCTTGACCTGTTCGGCGGCCTGCGCCGCAGCGTCGAGCAGAGCGCGGCGCAAGCGGAGGCGCAGCAGCGCCAGACCGAAGCGGCGCATCTCTCGATCGCCGGACAGGTGGTCAATCAGGTGCTGACCATCGCCGCGCTCAACGCGCAGATCGCCACCGCCCGCGCGCTGCTCGCCGACGACCAGCGCAACGTCGACCTGACGCAGAAGCGCCGCGCCGGCGGCGAGGGCACATTGGTCGAGGTGCTCAACGCGCAGAGCCAATATGCCGCGGACCGCGGCGATCTGCCGCAGCTCGACCAGCAGCTCGCCGAAGCGCGGCACCTGCTCGCGACCCTGATCGGCACCACGCCCGACGCGCTGCCGCCGACCGACGTCGCGCTCGACCGGCTGACCCTGCCGGCGACGATCCCCGTGGCGCTGCCGTCGGCGCTGGTCCACCGCCGCCCCGACATCCTCCAGGCGGAGGCGCAATGGCACGCCGCCACCGCCGCGATCGGCGTCGCCACCGCGCGCCTCTATCCCGACATCACTTTGGGCGCGACACTGACGCAGGGCGCGCCCGCGGTCGGCGACCTCGTCAAGAACGCCTTCCGCGGCTACGACCTGTTCGCCGGCCTGACCGCGCCGATCTTCCACGGCGGCACGCTGAAGGCCGAGCGCGCAGCGGCCATCGACCGGGCCCGCGCCAGCCAGGCGAGCTACGAACAGACGGTGCTGGTCGCGTTCAGCCAGGTCGCCGACCTGTTGTCGGCGATGCAGAACGACAGTCGCTCGGTCGCCGACCAACAGGCCTCGGTCGAAGTGGCCGAACGCTCGCGCCATCTGTCGCGGCGCAGCTTCGAGGTCGGCAATTCGGGCATATTGCAGGTGCTGGAGACCGAACGCCTCTATCAGCGCGCCAGCAATGGCCTGGTCGTCGCGCGGACGCGGCAGTTCCTCAACGTCGCCCGCCTCTATGTCGCCACCGCCGGTGGCTGGATCGCACCCGCCGATGGCGCCGAAGGCGTGGCGATCCGTTAGGCCGCCGGGGTTCAGCGAGAGCGACTGCCCGCCCTGTCGCGATCGATCGGGCGGGGGACGCCAGCGGGATGACGGGCGGCGCAGCATAGCCACGGACCGCCCGCCGAGAGGATCATGATCCGCCGCGGCGGGATCGACACGTGTCGTCAAAATTCCGACCAGTCGTCGTGGCTGACGGCCAGGGCCGTCGCGCCGCGGCTGCGCGCCACCGGCCCGCTCCTTGCGTGGCCGATCGTCGTCCGGCCCGTAGCGCGACGGATCGGCACGGGATGTGCTCCCCCGCCCGCCCCCGTGTTGAACCGGGCGATCTGCTCCGCCAGCCGGTCCGCTTCGGATGCCAAGGTTCGCGCAGCGGCGGTGGATTCCTCCACCATCGCGGCATTCTGTTGAGTCACGCCGTCCATCTCGGCGACGGCGGTGTTGATCTGCTGCAAGCCGGTCGCCTGCTGCTCCGTCGCCGTGGCGATCGACGTCATCAAAGCGTCGACCGAGACGATCTGCTCGACGATGTGATGCAGCGCGGTGCCCGCCTCGCCGACGAGGTGTACGCCCGACTTGACCTGTTCGGACGAGGCGGTGATCCGCGCCTTGACGTCCTTGGCCGCATCAGCCGTTCGCTGGGCCAGCGCCCGGACCTCCGATGCGACGACCGCGAAGCCCTTGCCGGCGTCACCGGCGCGCGCCGCCTCCACCCCCGCATTGAGCGCGAGCAAATTGGTCTGAAAGGCGATGGCGTCGATCACGCTGATGATCTCGGAGATTTCCGCGGAGGTCCGCTCGATCTCGTCCATCGCGCGGATCGCGGTGCCGACGACCTGCCCCGAATGGTCCGCGCGCTCGCGCGCGAGCCGCACCGCGTCGTTGGCCTTGGCCGCATTCGCCGCGGTCATGCGGACGGTCGCGGTAATCTGGTCCATGGCGGCGGCGGTTTCCTCCAGACTGGCCGCCTGCTGCTCGGTGCGCATCGACAGGTCGTCGGACGCCCGGCGGATGTCGTTGGCGCCGTTGTGGATCTCGCCGGTCGATTCCGCGACCTGTGCCAGCGTCGCCTGCAGGGCGGCGGCGGCGGCGTTGAAGTCGTCCTTCAGCTTGGCGAAGGCGCCGACCAATTCGGCGTCGACCCGGGTGACGAGGTCGCCCTGCGCCAGTCTCGCGAGGCCCGCCCCGATGCTGTCACAGATCAGGGCGGTCTGCGCCGCCTTGGACCGTTCGGCGGCGTCCAATTGGTCGCGGAACTGACGGAGCGCCGTGGCCAGCACGCCGACCTCGTCGGCGCGTGCATCGTCGTCGACGGCGACGCTCAGGTCTCCGCCGGCAAGACGGCGCATCGCCACGGTCAAGGTGCTGATCGGCGTCGCCACGGAGCGGACCAGGAGGGCAAGCACGGCGATCATCAGGGCGATGCCAAGGATGACGGCGGCGAGCGACAGCCACTTGCCGCGCTCGAACGACGCGAAGGCAGCGGCGGCGGTGCCGTCGGCGATCGACTGTTGGTAGGTCAGCAGCTCCTGCAGCGTCGTCTCGGCCGTGATGTACAGGCCGTTCGCGCGACGCAGCGCCGCCAGCGCCGCGTCGTTCCGATTGGCATTGGCGAGCTGGCTCGCGACCGCCGATGCCGCGACATAGGCCTGCCAATTGTGCTGGAAGGTCGCGAGCAATTCCCGCGAATGCGGCTTCTGCATCATGCCGTGCAGATTGGCGATCTGCCGCTCGACGAAGGCGGCGCGCTCCTGCTTCTGCTTGACGTCCGCGGCGATGCGACCGGGATCGACGTCGAGGATCTCGTCGCGCTGCGCGATCAGATAATCCGAGGTCGCCGTGTCGATGCTCGACACCGCCATGTTGATCGGCAGGCGGCGATGCGCGAGTTCGTCCGTCCCTTCGTTGAGCGAGGCGAGCTGGGAAACGGTGAACGCCGCGAAGCCGACGATGATCAGCGCGATCGGCACGAAGGCGAGCAACAGCTTGTTGCGGATAATCAGATTCTTCATCGGCAGCCCCCCGGCGCTGGAAACGGACCCGACGCGCGAGCGCGGCCGGGGAAGCCGAATCATCTAGCTATAAGGCTGAAAAACTTTGTAAATTTTGCGATTCCGGTGCGGAGCACGGCGCCGCTCCCTGTCGATCCACAACGGTGCTGCAGATGCCGCCGCACCGACGTGGGCCGCGCTAGGCGCGCACGAAGTCGATGAAGGCGCGTAGTGGCGGCGGCACCAGGCGACGGCCGGAGTAATACAGGAACGGGCCGGAAAACGACTGCCACCAGTCGGGCAGCACCGCTTCAAGCGCGCCGCTGTCCAGCGCCGGCTGCAGCCAGCCTTCGAACAGAGAGACGATGCCGCCGCCGGCGACCGCGACGTCGACGAGCAGGTCGACCGCACCTGCAACGCTGGCGATCAGCGGCCCATGGGGTTCGATCCGCACGATCTCGCCATCCCGCTCGAACTCCCATGGGGCGGTTAGTGCGCCACTGCTGAAACGGCCGCGCAGACAAGCGTGCGCGAGCAGCTCGCGCGGGTGCGCTGGCCGCCCCCGCGCGTCGAGATAGGCAGGCGAGGCCGCGAGAGCGAAGCGCTGCACGCGCGGGCCGATCGGCAATGCGATCATATCCTGTTCCAGCCGCTCGTCGTAACGAATGCCTGCGTCGCAGCCCGATGCCACCATGTCGACGAAGCCGTCCTCGGCAACGATCTCGACCTCGATGTCGGGATAAGCGGCAAGGAAGCCGGGCAGGATCGCCGGGAGCACCAGTTTCGCAGCGCTCACCGGCACGTTGAGGCGCAACCTGCCAGCGGGCTGGTCGCGGAACAGGTTGACGACGTCGAGCGCAGCCTCGACTTCGCTCAGCGCCGGCGCCAGACGCTCGATCAGCCGCAATCCCGCTTCGGTCGGCGTGACGCTGCGCGTCGTGCGATGGAGCAGGCGTATGCCCAGCCGATTTTCGAGCCGGCGCACCGCCTCGCTCAGGGTCGAAGCGCTCGCCCCGACGGCACGCGCCGCCTCCCGGAATCCGCGTGCCCGTGCGACCGCGAGGAAAGCGTTCAGATCGGAGAGATCAGCCTGCATTGTTCGGCTTTCCGTACAGCCCGTGCGGATCACTCACGCTTATCGCGATGATCCGCAAGCCGTATCTTTGCGTCCCAGTAGGAGACGCATGATGATCGAACAGGCAGGCACGTATTTCTTCGCCGGACGCGCCGTCAATCGGCTCGGCTATGGCGCGATGCAACTCGCCGGCCCCGGCGTATTTGGTCCGCCGCGCGACCCTGATGCGGCGCTCGCGGTGTTGCGCGCCGCCGTCGCGGCTGGGGTCAATCACATCGACACCAGCGACTTCTACGGTCCCCACGTCACCAACCGGCTGATCCGCGAGGCCCTGTCCCCCTATCCGGACGAACTGCTGATCGTGACCAAGATCGGTGCACGCCGCGGCGACGACGCCGCCTGGCTGCCGGCGTTCGCACCGGATGCGTTGGCGCGCGCCGTCGACGACAATCTGACGAACCTCGGATTGGAGGCGCTGGACGTCGTCAACCTGCGCTTGATGTTCGACGTGCACGGTCCGGCCGAAGGGTCGCTGGCCGCGCCGCTCAAAGCCGTGGCGGACCTGCAGCGGCAGGGGTTGGTGCGCCATATCGGCCTCAGCAACGTCACGCCCAGGCAATTGGACGAAGCGCGCGCGATTACCGAGATCGTTTGCGTGCAGAACCAGTACAACCTCGCCCACCGCGACGACGACGCCTTCATCGACGCGCTGGCCGCCGATGGTGTGGCCTATGTCCCCTTTTTCCCGCTCGGCGGCTTCAGCCCGCTGCAATCGGCGGTGCTGTCCGACGTGGCCGCAAGGCTCAAGGCGACGCCGATGCAAGTGGCGCTGGCCTGGCTGCTCCAACGGTCGCCGAACATCCTGCTGATCCCCGGCACATCCTCGGTCGCGCACCTTCACGAGAACCTCGCGGCGGCGCGGCTCACCCTGCCCGAAGACGCCTTGGCCGAACTCGACAGGATCGGTCGCTAACCGGGGCCGATTTGCCGGCGCCGGCTTGGTCAGCAAGCCGGCGCCGATTACCCGTGACCAGGGATGCCTATGCTCGAGATGAAAACATCCGCTCGACGTGCGCGCGCGAGGCCTGCGATGCGGTCGATCGGGCGGCCGCCGCGCCAGTTGAGCGCATCGCCGCGCCCGATCTACATCATCCGCTCGCGCAGGTTGAACAGGATTACCAACGTCCCGCCGACCATCAGCGCGACGATCAGCGCCGAGAAGAGGATGAGTTGCAGATCGTCCCGCGCCGATCGGGCGAGGCTGATGTGGAGAAAGCAGCGGAACTGCACCACCATCTGCACCAGTCCGAGGCCGAGCACGATGGCAAAGAGCGTGTCTGACGCGAGCACCGGCCAATGGACAAGGGCGAAGGCGGCGCCGGTCAGGACAAGCGCACCGACATAGCCGATCAGATAGGTGCGAAGCTCACGCCGCTTGTCGTCTCGCGCATCGCTCATCGCATCAGCCCAGGCAGGTAGACGGTGGAGAAGATCGCGATCCACACGATATCGAGGAAGTGCCAGAACAACCCCAGCCGCAACAGATTGATCTTGACCCGTGCATCGGTGCCGAAGGCCAACAGCTGCGCCATCATGACGATCAGCCACAGGCTGCCGATCAGGACGTGCAGGCCGTGGAGCGGGACCAGACCGAAGAATGCGGACAGGAAGCCGCTGCGCGTCGGATAAGCGCCGTGAGCGAACATGTCGGCGAAATCGTGCCACTCCATCGCCAGAAAAGCCGCGCCGAGCAGCAGCGTCACACCCATCCACGCCAGGATATGGCGAAGCCGTGCGCCATGTTTCATGGCGATCGAGGCCATGCCGTAGGTCAGGCTGCTGGTGAGTAGCAGCAGCGTTTCGACGAACGTCGGGCCGATCTTATATTCGGATGCCGGCGTCGGACCCCCCGCCGTCGCCGGCAGCATCACTCCATAGGTCGCGAAGAGCAGCGCGAAGACCACTGCATCGCTCATCAGGAACATCCAGAAGCCGAACATCGCGGTGCCGGCCGCGTCGTGCGTGTCCCTGTCGGTATCGCCGAGGTTGAGACCGGCGTGCAGGACCGCGGCTCCGCTCATGCCTGTACCTCCGCCAAGCCCTGATTCGCGCGGGTCGTCTCCAATTCACGCGGAATCGGTTGCGCGCGGGCCACGGCGGCCAGCCATGCCGCTTCCCTCAGCGCCACTTCGTCCGCGGGGATGCGCCGCTGCGTATTGCGGTTGAAGCTGCGCACGATCACCGTGCCGACGACGACCTGAATGCCGACGATCGCGAGCCACCACATATGCCAGACGAGGCCGAAACCCGCGGCTGCACTGGCGATCCCGATCACCGGCGCGACCACGCTGTTTCGGGGCATTTCTATCGACCGGTATCCCGCCGGCGGATGATAGGGCGTCCCCTCCCGCTTCTCCTGGTAGAAGGCGTAGCGGTGGTCGACGTGCGGCTGCCGGGCGAAGTTGTATTCCGGTGGCGGCGCCGATGTGGACCATTCCAGGCCCCGCCCGTCCCAGGGGTCGCCCGCGAACACGCGATTGGCATCGCGGTCGCGGATGCTCACCCATAATTGTACGATCAGCGCAGCCAGCCCGCAGAAGAGGATCAACGCGCCCAGTTCCGCGGCATACAACCAGGGCCGGTAGACCGGCTCCATCACCGCCTGGGTGCGCCGCGCCAGTCCTGCCGCACCAAGCACGTAGAGCGGCATGAAGGCCAGATAGAAGCCGACCACCCAGCAGGCGCAGGCGATCCGCCCCCATCGCTCGTTCAGACGGAAGCCGACGGCCTTGGGAAACCAGAAGGTGTAAGCCGCTATCAGTCCGTAGAGGGTCCCCGGAATCAGCATGTTGTGAAAATGCGCGACGAGGAAGGTCGTGTTGTGGACGACATAGTCGAGCGGCGGAAAGGCGAGGATGATGCCGGTCAGGCCACCCAGCACGAAGGTTACCATGAAGGCAAGCGCGTACAGCATCGGCACCGTGAAGCGCACTTCGCCGCGAAACATCGTCCAGATCCAATTGTAGATCTTGACGCCGGTCGGCACGCCGATGGTCATGGTCGCGATGCCGAACGCCGCGTTGATACTGGGGCTCTGCCCCATGGTGAAGAAGTGGTGCAGCCAGACCGTGAACGACAGCACCGCGATCGCCATGGTCGCGATCACCAGCGAAACATAGCCGTACAGCTCTTTCGACGAGAAGGTCGACACCACCTCCGAATAGATGCCGAAAGCGGGCAGGATCACGATGTACACCTCCGGATGGCCGAACATCCAGAACAGGTTGGCGTAATTCATCATGTTGCCGCCGGCCGCGTTGGTGAAGAAATGAAAGCCGAGGTAGCGGTCCAGCGCCAGCAGCGCGGTCGCGACCGTCAGCGGCGGCATCGCGAACACCATCAGGATCGCGGTGCACAGGCTGGTCCAGCAGAACATCTGCATCCGCATCAACTGCATGCCGGGGCAGCGCATTTTGTAGATCGTAACCGCGATGTTGATGCCCGCCAGCGTCGACGCGATCGAGCCGAGGGTCACCGCCCAGATCCAATAGTCGGGACCGACGCCGGGGTTGAAGGCGATCTCGGTATAGGGCGGATAGCCGCTCCAGCCGCCGGTCGAGAAGCGGCCGATCACCAGGCTGATCATCATCAACGCCGCGCCGCTGCCGGTCAGCCACAGACCGATCGCGTTCAGCAACGGAAAGGCGACGTCCCGCGCGCCGATCTGCAACGGCACGAGATAGTTGATCACGCCGGTCAGGAACGGCATCGCCATGAAGAAGATCATGATCGAGCCGTGCGTGCTGAACAGCTCGGCAAAATGCTCCGGCGCCACCAGGCCGGGCGCGTTGATCGCCGTCGCCTGCTGCAGCCGCATCAGATTGGCTTCGATAAGGGCGCGCGCCAGCATGACGAACGCGATCACGACGTACATGATGCCGATCTTCTTGTGATCGAGGCTGGTCAACCATTCCGACCATAGCCATCGCCAACGGTGCGTCACCGTCAGCAGCAGGGCCACGGCGAGCGCACCCACGACCACCATCGCCCCCGCGCCGGCGCCGATCAGCTCGTTGATCGTCGGATCTTCCCAGGCACGGACGAACGGCAGGTCGTGCCATGCAAACCGGCCCAGCACCTCCGGCCAAACGGCTATGCTCATTGCCCCTCTTTCGTCCGGGTAACGGACATGATCCTGTCGAACAGATGCGGCGGCACGCGCGAGAACGCCCGCGGCCGCGGCTCTATCGATTGTGCGGCCATCCGGGTCAGCGCGCGGCCGTCCAATGGGACCGACGTGGCGCGTATCTTGGTCAGCCACGCTCGGTAGCGGGTGGCGTCCATGGCGATCACGTCGAACTTTTGGTCCTGAAAGCCCTTGCCATTGTATTGGGTGTTCTCGCCGCGAAACACGCCCGCACGGCTGGCGGCGAAGTTCAGCTGGGTGCGCATGCCGGCCATGGCATAGACCTGCCCCGCCAGCTGCGGGATCAGCAGCGACTGCATGACGGTGCCGCTTGTCAGGCTGACATGGACCGGCCGCCCGACCGGGATGACCAGACGGTTGACGCTGGCGATGCCCTCGTCCGGGTAGATGAACAGCCACTTCCAATCGAGCGCGACCGCCTGCACCTCGACCGCCGGCTGCGCGGCGACGAGCGGGCGATAGGGATCGAGCCGATGCGTCGCATTCCAGAGCAGGAATGCAAGGCCGATGACGATCCCGATGGGCGGCACCCAGACCATGATCTCAAGCGGCCAGGAAAAGCCCCAATTGGGGCGGTACGCATCCCGCGTGTTCGATATTCGGTAATGCCAGGCGATCAGCGGCACCAGCAGCAACACCGGGCCGGCGACGAAGATCAGGACGACGGAGAGAATGACATAGACGTGCCACTGATCCGCCGCGACCGGACCGGCATGATTGACGATGCCGAGCTGCAACGCCGCGCAGCCGCCGAGCAGAAGTGGCAGCGCGAGGGCGACCAAAGCGCCTCTTGTGCGGCGCCTTTTCAGCCTGCTGCCTGCCATCGCCTGCTTGCTCAGCCGACGTCTGCCTGGACGACGATCCGCACCGGCACACCCTTTGCCGCGGGCGTCTTCGACAGTTTGTCATGGTACCAGAGCGGCACCAGCGGATTCATCTCCGGATAATAGGCGCCGAGACACCCGTCCGGCAGATCGAACGGCGTGACCGTCAGTCCGTCGACCTGCCGATGCACCCCGTCTCCGGCATCGCTGGCGAGGCTGACGACCTGCCCTTCGCGCAGTCCCGCGGCGGCGATCTCCTTGGGGCTCATCAGCAGGACGTCGCGCGTTCCCTCGATCCCGCGCAGGCGGTCCGAATAGCCGTAGATCGTCGTGTTGAACTGGTCGTTGGAGCGCATCGTGATCAGGCGATATCGACCTGGCTGGTCGGGCACCCCCATCGCGCTCAGCGTCGTCGGCGTGGTGAACTCCGCCTTGCCGCTCTCGGTCTTCCAGATCCGCTCGCGCGCCTGATTGCCCTTGAAGAAGCCGCCGGGGGTGAACATCCGGGCGTTGAAGTCCTTGAACTTGTCCGGATACGTCGCCTCGATCAGGTCGCGGACCTTGCCATAGTCGCCGACCCATTCGTCCCATCTGATCGTCGGCTTGGGCGGCAAGGTGGCCTTGGCGATGCCGGCGACGATCGCCAGCTCGGACAGCAGGTGCTTGCTGGCGGGCTTACGCTTGCCGACCGATCCGTGGATCATCGACAGCGAGTCCTCCATCGTGACGGTCTGCGGGCCACCTTCCTGCATGTCTTCCTCAGAGCGGCCTAGGCACGGCAGCAGATAGGCGACCTCTCCGTTGATCAGGTGACTGCGGTTGAGCTTGGTCGCGATCTGGACGGTCAGGCGCATGCTCGTCCACGCCGTCTCCATCTGCTCGCGCTCGGGGATGGCACGCACGAAGTTGCCGCCCAGCCCGATGAAGGCGCGGATGCTGCCATCGACGATGCCCTCGCAGGCCTCGACGGTGTTCACCCCCTTCTCGGGCGGCGGGTCGAAATCGAAGAGCCGCTTGAGATAGTCGTAGGGCACGAGTTCGGGCTTTTCGGAGATCCCGACCGTACGCTGACCCTGCACATTGGAATGGCCACGCACCGGCGAGATGCCGGCGCCCTCGACGCCGATGTTGCCGCGCAGCAGCAGCAGGTTGACCAGCATCCCGATCGTCTGCGAGCCATGGACGTGCTGCGTCAGCCCCATGCCATAGATGCCGATGACCTTGCCGGCATCGCAATACACCTGTCCTGCGGCTTCCAAATCCGCGCGCGACAACCCCGACTCCGCCTCGATCTCCTCCCATGTCGTCGCCTTCACCTTGGCGACCATTTCGTCGAAGCCGTGCGTGTGCTGGGCGATGAAATCGACGTCGAGCAGGTGATGCTCGGTTTCCGCCCATTGCCGCTCCTCGACCGCAAGGACGTGCTTGATCATCCCCATGATCGCGGCGATGTCGCCGCCCGGCCGCACCTGATAATACAGGCACGAGATTTCGGTCGGCTTCTGGGTGATCATCTGGATCGGGTTCTGCGGGTCGACGAACTCGATCAGCCCCTTCTCGCGTACGGGATTGAACGTCACGATCCTGCAGCCGCGCTCGACCGCATCCTTGAGCGTGTGGAGGAAGCGCGGGCTGTTGCTGCCGGTGTTCTGACCGAAGAAGAAGATCGCGTCGCACAAGGAGAAGTCCTTGAGCTGGCAGGTGCCGACCGGCGACCCCGTCACCTTCTTCAGCCCGACCGAGGTCGTCTCGTGGCACATGTTGGAACTGTCGGGCAGGTTGTTGTGCCCGTAGAGGCGGGCGAACAGCGCATAGAGGTAGGACGTCTCGAGGCTGGCGCGGCCCGACGAATAGAAGACGGTGGACTTGGGATCGAGCGCCTTCAGCTCGGCGCCGATCGCGGTGAACGCCTCTTCCCAGCCCACCGGGACGTATCTGTCGGTTGCCCGGTCGTAGCGCATCGGATGCGTCAATCGCCCCGTCTGCTCGAGATCATAGTCCTTCCAGCCCTTCAGCTCGCTGACCGTATGCTCGGCGAAGAACGACGGCTCGCACGTCCGCGTCGTGAGTTCCCAAAGCGTCGCCTTGGCACCGTTTTCACAGAATTCCGCAGGATGCGGATGCTCCGGCTTCGTCCACGCACACGACACGCACATGAAGCCGCCGGGCTTGTTCTGTCGGCGCAACGTCTCCAGCGCCATGGGAGTCGCCCATTCCTTGCCGAAGATGCGCGCAACGCCCTGAAGCGATCCGAAGCCGCCTGAGGGGCCGTCGTAGTGAACGGTGTCGTCGTCTTGCGCCATGATGCGATCTCTCCGCGGCGCCCCCCCGGCAGGACATAGTCGCAACCGACAATTGGGGGCGCAACCCTCAGACGCCCCGCGACCGCCTTTATTTACCTGATGCATGTTGCTCGGAGAGCGGCAGGTCGGCGGTAGTCCTCGCAAACGGCAAACGCCCTATCAAGAGCGAAGTGGTGCAAGCTAGCCGGCTATCTTGAGGTTCGAGGGGCCAGCATCGTTCACACGAACAGAGCCCCATCCCGAGACGTGGTCAAGTGCACCCACAACGCCTCCGAGCGAGCGCTCGTTCACGAGATCATTGTCTCGTTCGGTTGGCGGCTCTGGTCCCCTCTGGCCGTTGAGGATAGCCTGACCGAAATCAGATTGCCTATTTTGCTGCAGGATTGGCGTGAGCAGGCAGCTGCACGGCGATCATGGTGCCCTGACTGTCCGACCTCTCAACCCATATCCGTCCGCCATGCGCTTCCACGATCGTTCGGCATATGGTTAGGCCCACCCCTAGGCCCCCCGCTTTACTGCTACCAAAAGCGGTGAATACCGTGCCGATTCGATCCGGCGGAATGCCGCACCCTGTGTCTTGCACATCGATCCGCACATGCCCGCCGCCGTGCGCCGTCGACAGGGTCAGGACCCGCTGTGAAGCGGTCTCCATCGCTTCCACGCTGTTGCGGATCAAATTTACCAGCACCTGCTGCAGCTGCACGGAGTCACCGCGTGCCACCCCGCGGCGGGCTCCCAGCCGTACGGTGACGCCCGACAAGGCGGAATTCGGCAAGGCGAGCGCGAGGGCATCGTCGATCAGCGCCCGCAAGGGGACCGGCTGGTCCTGGGTCTCGCCATGCGCCACCATGCGGCGGATCCTGCGCACGATCTCGCCGGCACGTGACACCTCGGAAGCGGCAAGATCGATCGCCTCGCGCGCCTTGGCGATCACCTCCCGATCGCTGCGGACCAAGAGCCGCCGCGCGCCGGCGACGAAATTGCTGGCGCTGGCCAATGGCTGATTGATCTCATGGGCGAGCGCCGAGGCGATGGTACCCATCGCACTGACGCGGGAGACATGAATGAGCTCACTCTGCAGCTGCACGACGCGGTTCTGCGCCTTCATCCGCTCGCTCAGGTCGGACATCGCGCCGATCATCCGCACGGCTTCCCCCGATTCGTTGCGCACCAGAAAGCCGCGATCAAAGACGGCGTGGAAGGTGCCATCTGCGTGACGGAACCCATATTCGCATTGCCACGTCGTCAGCTCGCCCCGGATGAACTGCGCGATGCTGTCGAGCACCCGCTCCCGGTCCGCAGGATCGATCCTGGCCTTCCACCAAAGGCCGCTCCGATCCGGCTTTTCGCCGGCGAGCCGTTCAATCGCCTCGTTCCAACTAACCTCGTCGGCGACGAGATCCCAATCCCAGATCGCTTCGTTGGTCGCACGCGCCGCCAGTCGATAGCGCTCCTCGCTTTCGCGGATCAGCGCCTCGGCGCGGTGGCGCTCCGTTATGTCGCGGGAAATGCCAATGACACCGCGCATTTCGCCGGAGACGATCCAGGGCACTTTGATCGTCTGGAACAGCCGGCGTTCGCCGCGGACCGGGATCGTCTCCTCGATCGTGCAGGATTGACCGGTACTCATGACGGCCTGATCGGCAGCATCATAGCCTTGGGCGAGATCCGTCTCATACTCCTCGAAGACCGTCTTGCCGAGGAGATCGGGAGCAGCATCGCGCAGCGCTTGATTTGTCAGAAGGAAGCGGCCCGCCATGTCTTTGACGAAGATCAGGTCGGCTGCGCTGTCCACGATGGTCTTCAGCAGAGCGTCGGCCGCCGCCGCTTCGAGCGGAGCATCCGGATCGGGCTGCTTCGCCTCGGCGGAATGCAGCAGCAGGGCAATCTGATCGTCGACGCACAACGCGCGGACGTCCCATCGGCACCCATGAAGGAGCACGGACTGTTCGCCGTGCGTCTCCGCCCCAAGCTCCTGCGCGTTCTCTACCGCAAGCAAGAATGCCTTCTTCTCCCCGTGAGCAAGCATGTCGCCCAACCGGCGATGGAGCAGCATCGAGTTGCCGAACAACTGCTCGGCCGGCTTGTTGCGGTAGGTGATCGTCCCATCGCGTTCGACGACAATCGCCGGGTTGCCGATAAAAGACAGAAGCTCGCGGACAGAAGTCGGGGACAACGGCAAGAATCCTTCAGAAACGCCCGGCTACATAAAGCAACTAAACCGTTGTCCACACACAGAAAATCGCGATATATCCGCACGGCCCTCCGGACAAAGCGCGCTCATGCGCTGGACCGCAGCCAGGCGGTTCGGGGACGTTATGCGACCGGTGTATATCGTGGATGATGACGCGTCGGTTCGGCGCTCAACCTCCTTTCTGCTGCAACAGGCCGGCTTTCCGTCGCGGGCCTTCCCTTCGGCGACGGATTTCCTGCAGGAGGCTGAGCATCTCGCACCCGGCATCTTGCTCCTGGACTTGCGAATGCCGGAGAAAGATGGTTTTGCCCTGGTCGAGGATCTTCCTCCGGCGCTGGATTCCCGTTTCCCCATCGTCATGGTGACCGGCCACGGCGACATGGCTGCGGCCATACAGGCGATGCGGCATGGCGTTCGCGATTTTCTCGAAAAGCCTTACGAGGAGCATGAATTGCTCGGCATCGTAGAGCGGCTGTCGACGGAATTGGACGCCTATCTGAAAAGCGTCGCGCAGCGGATGGCTGCTCTGGACCAGACGAGCAAGCTCACCGACCGCGAGCGCGAGGTCCTCGTCTTGCTGGCGCAGGGGAAAGCGAACAAGCTTGTCGCGCATGCGCTTGGCCTCAGCGTCCGCACCGTCGAAATGCATCGGGCACAGATGTTCGAGCGGCTTGGGGTCAGGACCCTGCCCGAAGCGACCCGATTGGCCGTAACCGCAGGTCTGCTGGAGTAAGGCCGGACCCCAATTCCAACGGGAAGGGCTGTCGCTGCAGAGCGCGCGCTCGCCGATGACTGGGCGACAGCCCGCTGGTTCGGGGCGCGACACGATCGGTGTCGTGCGGACGATTGCGGCAATTACGGTCTTCACAGCGGCCGGTGTTTGAGGCTTGCCCGCAGCACCCTGCCCATGCGGATCGACAACAGCGATAGGCGAAGAGACCAGCATGCTCGTAACCTGGATGTATGTCAGCTGGGCAACGTTCCCGATGTCCGAAGCGGTCGCGCGGATCAGATCGATCGAGGCCGTATCCCTGCGCCGTAATACGGATCTCGGCGTCACTGGCGCGCTGATCTTCGCGGCAGGCCGAGTTGGCCAGTATATCGAGGGCTCGCCCGGCGCGATCCGGCAATTGCGTGCCCTGATCGAGGGTGATTACCGGCATAGGGACATTCACACCGTCCTGGAGGATTGCCCGGCCCATCGCCGCTTCGCCGACTGGCGGATTACCTATCGAGGATGGGCGGCCTATGTCGAGAAGGCGATCGGCTCGGCGCAATCGCCCCCGCCCGGCCAGAGAGATCATGCCGCGCAACCGCTGCTGCGGCTGTTGCAGGCGTTCTCGTCCGACGAACGTTGCTGAAATGCAGTCGCCTGCACGGGTCGTCCGGGCAAGCGCTCGCGACGTGCGATATCGTCTTTGGGCCCGTTTACGGTTAAGATTTCTCTGACGCGCGGCCCGTAATTTTCGCATATTGTTAGCGCCCCCGCCCACCCGGCACATGGAGCCAGGGTAAAGGAGGGGCAGATGACTAAGGGAGCCAGTCCGCTACGCCAGATCGACGAGCCGTACGGAAAGCCTTCGTGGCGTTTTACGGACGATCTCGAGGCGGAACCGGAGTTTGATCATTTCGCAAGCCTGGCCGCCACGGTGTGCGGAACGCCGGCGGCAGCGGTGACGCTGATCGCGCAGAACATGCAGTGGATCAAGGGTGCGGTCGGTATCGATCGCGGAGCCATGCCCGCCGACCAGTCCTTCTGCATCCACACGGTCCACGCCCAACAGTATCTTGCGGTCGAAGATGCCAGTATGGATGCCCGCTTTCGCAACAATCCGCTGGTCACCGGACCGGATCACATCCGCTTCTACGCGGGTATGCCCCTGCTCATTGATGGCGAGCCCGTGGGGGCGCTCTGCGTGATCGACACGGAGGCGCGGGCGCACGGCCTGAGTTCCGAACAGCGTCAGGCGCTTGCGATGCTGGCCACGCAGGCGAGCCTGCAGCTGCAGCTGCGTCGCGCGGTGAGCGAGCGCGACGATGCGGTTCGCGAACTCAATTCTGTGGTAGGCCAGCTAAGCTGGGTCGCTACGCATGACCACCTCACCGGCGTCGGCAACCGCGCATTGCTGCGCCAGACGCTCGAAAGCCGCGCCGATACGCAAACGCCGCCTTTCGGGCTGCTCGCGATCGACGTCGATCATTTCAAGCAGATCAACGACTCCTTCGGCCACCAGACTGGCGACGAACTACTGAAGGAGATCGCCCGCCGCCTGACGCAGTCAGTCCGTACCGATGACATCGTCATCCGTTTCGGCGGGGACGAATTTGCGGTCGTGCTCGATGGCATGGCCGACGAGATTCAATTGGCCGAGCTGGCGGACCGGTTGCTGAACGCGATGCGAGCCCCGTTCTTGCATGACGGGCGGGCACTGGAATGCCGCATCACGATCGGCGGGGCGCTTTGGCCCCATCATTCCCTCGAAGTGAGCGAAGTGGTGCGATACGCCGATGCCGCCCTGTACGAGGCCAAATCGCGAGGACGTGGCGTGTTCGTAATGTTCGAGAAGCACCTGCTGGCCGAACAGTCGCGCGGACGGATCGAGATCGCCCGCGCCCGGACCGCACTGGCGGCGGGTCAGATCGTACCCTTCTACCAGCCGAAAGTCGATCTGAAGCACGGTACCATTCTGGGTCTCGAAGCCTTGCTGCGGATCGTGGAGCCCGGTCGCGTGGCGATCCTGCCGCATAGCATTGCTGCTGCCTTCGACGAAGCGGAGCTCGCCCAGGCGATCGGCCGGAGCATGTTGGACCAGGTTCTTCGCGACATGCGCAGGTGGCTGGACGCCGGTCTGCAGTTCGGCCGCGTCGCCATCAACGTGTCGGCCACGGAACTCGGCGATCCAACCTATGCCGACCGCCTCACCGCAGCGCTGGCCGAGCACGACATCGCCCCTGGGCGGCTGGAACTCGAAATCCTCGAGACCGTCTTGCTCGATCAGCGGTCCGCTGTGATGCTGGCCACGGTCAGAGCCGTGTCGGATGCAGGGGTACGCATCGCCTTCGACGATTTCGGCACCGGCTATGCCGCGCTTGCCCATCTTCCCAGCTTTCCAGTCGACACAATCAAGATCGACCAGCTCTTCGTGCGGCAACTGGACGACGGCGCCAATCAAGCAATCGTCCGCGCTCTGCTTGCACTGGCCAGCGAGCTAGGCCTGGAGGCGATCGCGGAGGGCGTGGAGACACCGCGGCATGCCGCTCAGCTCCTCTCCCTAGGCTGTGCCATCGGCCAAGGCTTTCTCTACAGCAAGGCACTGCCGGCAGAGAAGATCGCTCACGCCTTGTCACGACAGGCAAGGACGTTTCGCTCGCCCCTCAACAGATCGATCCCCGGTCGCCCCTCACTGTCGCGCAAAGCGGCTTGATCGATCCAAGGAGATGTACGATGAACGCAGCCCTTCTGACCCGGTCGGTGATTGACCGGATCCTGCCGGGCCGTTTGCGAGCGCAGCCGGCGCCAAACAGTCCGGACGACCGGCGTGTAGCCCCGCGCCGACAGGCCGCCCTGTCCGCCGAGGTCGTCACCGGAGGCCGCACCTATCCCGGCCAGATCCGGAACATCTCGACGACCGGTCTCGAACTCGCATTCGAGAAGGCGCCGCCGCTGGTGAAGGGCGCGCAGCTGCTGGTTTGCGCCGGCACGCTTGCCCCATTCACCGGCTCGGTAAGGTGGATGGCGGGTCCGGAATGCGGCATGGCGTTCAACAGCGCCTTGGCCGAGGAAATCGTTGAGGATACGTCAGCGCTTTTCGATCCGGGCAAGCGGGTGCGCCCCGGGCGCGCGCGGGTCCAGCTGACCGCCACCGTCCGAGGGCCCGGCCTCGACCGCAAGGTCACCATCGAGAATGTCTGCTCGGGCGGCGCTCAGCTCACAACGGGATTGTCGCTGGCGCTCAACACCGGAGTGATGATCGAGATTGACGGCATTCTTCCCATCGGAGGCTATGTACGCTGGAGCCACGCCGGTCGGTGCGGCGTGATGTTCAACAAGCTTCTGCCGATCACGGCAGGCGAGGAGATCAGCCGACGCTGCGGCGTGCACGCCTCCTGGATGAACGAACTGCGGGAGGCGCATGCATCGATCGTCGAGACGCCGTGAGGACCATAAGGGGGACACGGCTTCGACGACCGACCTGATTCCGGGAAACGGGTCCTTCGAACGCCAACAATCCTCTGCAGATTGCCGATGACCGACGTTTGGTCATTCGAGGCATGTCATGGCAATTGCCAGACCGCCGATGGTCACGATCGTTGGTGCTTGCTATGCCAGCTCGGCAGGTCGGCAATGCCTGGATGAACGTTCGTCACCCAGAGGGACTAGCTCGACATCCTTCATGCTCCATTGATCCGGAGCGTCTAACCGAGACCGGTTGCTCGTCGTGACCCGAGCGGCGACACGCTGCCTATGGCAATCTGCGTCAGGATGGCGTCACCCATCGGCATCGATCGACGTAGGCGCCGCCATTGTCGTGAGGGACCGCATCAAATCCATCGTGCGGAACGGCTTGGCCAGCCGCGGCAGATCGGCAGCGATATCGTCGACATCGGCATAGCCCGAGATGATCAGAACGGGCAAATGACCCCACCGCCGGCGCGTCTCGCGAGCGAGTTCGGTCCCGGTCATGCCCGGCATCAGGTGATCCGTAACGAGCAGGTCCACCCCGGGTCGACCGTCCAAGATGCTCAGCGCCTGCTCGGCGGAGCCGGCTTCGATGACGGCATAGCCGAGTTCGGCGAGCATCAGCGCAGTACTACCCCGAACCAGCGGCTCGTCGTCGACCAACAGCACCGTCTGCCGATTGGCTTTCATTACAGGCAGCGCCTGCTGCGGCAGGTCAGTCGACGCGGCACTACTTTGAGCAGCGGGTAACAGCAGCTGAATGGTCGTGCCCTCCCCAACCCGGCTGGCGATCCGCATCGCACCACCCAGCTGGGCAGCAAGCCCATGCACCATTGACAGGCCAAGGCCGGTGCCACGGCCCGTCCCCTTGGTCGAGAAGAAAGGCTCGATGGCGCGATCCACCACCGTCTGCGGCATGCCGATGCCATTATCGGATATCGTCAGCGCGACGTAGCGGCCCGCTTTCAATTCGAGGTCGGCCTCGGCTTCGCCGACCTTCAGCGCTCCGACCTCGATCGTCAGCCGGCCGCCATCGGGCATGGCATCGCGCGCGTTGACGGCGAGGTTCAGGATCGCAAGTTCGAGTTGGTTGGCATCGACGAAGGCCGGCCCGACCGCATCGTCGGCGGCAGTCTGAAGCTCGATACGCGGCCCCAGCGTGGTCGTGAGCAACCCGCGTAGCGCGTCGACCAACGCGCCCACGTCGATGGCGCTCGTCTGCAGCGGCTGACGCCGGGCGAACGCAAGCAGCCGCTGCACCAGAAGCCGGGCGCGCTCTGCGGCCTCCAACGCGCCGTCGACCAGGCGTCGCGACCGATCGTCCGCCAAGCCGCGCTGCTGAAGCAGGTCGAGCGTGCCGACGATCGGCGCGAGAAGGTTATTAAAATCGTGTGCTAATCCTCCCGTGATCTGCCCAATCGACTCCATCTTTTGGCTTTGGCGCAGGGCCTCCTCCGCCTTGCGCAGGGCTTCGGTTCGCTCGCGCTCGTCGGTAATGTCGCGCGCGACGCTGTAGAAGCGACCCTCGTTGGGAACCGCCGTCCATGACAGCCAGCGATAAGCTCCATCCAGGGTCCGCAACCGATTGACGAAGCCGGTCACCACGTGGCCGGTCGCTAGCCGCCGCTCTTCGGCCCGGCTTGCGGCCTGGTCTTCGGGGTGCTCGATCCATTCTGCGGTGCGCCCTACCAGTTCCTGTTGTGTCCAGCCGAGCAGGTCGGTCCACGCCGGACTGGCGGCCAGCCAGACGCCGCGATCGTCGGCGACGACGAACGGATCGCGGGACAAAGCCCATAAACGGTCGCGCTCCGCCGTCCGCTCAACCACGCTGCTCTCAAGCAGGCCGTTGAGGCGGCGCAATTCCTCCTCGGCAAGCTTGCGCTCGGTGATGTCGATCACCGCGCCCGTGAAGCGACGAGGCCTATCGTTGGCAAAAACCGCGGCACCATGCGAGAGCACCCAACGCACGCCGCCGTCGCGGCGGACGACGCGATACTCGAACGGCAGCGACTCGCGCAGGTCCGGATCGAGCGCGCGCGCGATCCTGTCGCTCAGCGCGTCGCGGTCGTCTGGATGGACGGCAGCCAATACCTCGTCAATTGATCGATCACCGTCGGCCGGCAGGTCGAAGAGGATCCGGGCGCGGTCGGACTGGACCAGACGACCGGAAGCGGGATCAAGGTCCCAAATGCCGATCTGTGCCGCTTCGGTGGCCAAGCTCAGCTGCGTTTGGCTGGACAGCAGCGCCTCGGCGCTCTCTCGTTCGGCCGTGATGTCGCGGACGATGCCGACCGCGCGCACATAGCGGCCATCGGCATCGAACAGCGGCCGTCCCTTGGCCGAAATCCAGCGTAGAGTGCCATCTGGATGGCGCACGCGATATTCGTTGACGGACGGTTCACGCCGTCCACGGGCGGCGATCAGACGCTCGCCATAGCCCGCCAGATCCTCGGGAAGGATCACTTCGCGCACCTGAGCCGTCGACAATGGTCCCGCGATCGCCTCGAGGCCATGCATCCGCTTGTAACTATCCGACACATAGCCGCGGTCGTTGGGCACGTCCCAGTCCCAGGCGCCGATGCCGCCCACTTCCTGAGCAAGATCAAACCTCTCGTCGCTGAGCGCCCGCGCCGCGATCGCCTCCTCAAGGACGCTGCCGACCGCGTCGATGTCGCGCAGCCCGGTGCGCACGTATCGCGCATCACCGTGATCGCGAAATGCGACGGCGGCCTGGCACAGGTGATCGACTGCTCCCGCGATACGGCGCGCCAATGCCACGCCCGCGAGGATCGCGAGGCCCAGCAGGACAGCCGCGCCAAGTAGACCACCATACAGCGCCCGAAGGCTCCCCGCACCGATCTGCGCGCGGGGAATGGCGACGATGAATGTCCAGCCCGTGCGCGGCGAGGTGCTGAATGCAGCCAGCGTCGGCACGCCTTCCATCGAGATGCTGTACAGTATGCCCTCGTGGCGCCGGGCCAAAGCGGTGCGCATGTCCGATGTCGCGAGGTGACCGACGAAGCGATCGGGATCGACGTTTCGCCAGACGATCCTCCCCCGCCGGTCGAGGACGGTCGCATACTGGCCCTGCGCCAATCGCTGTCCGTCCATCACCGACTGAAGCCAATGCGGTCGCATGATGACGGAAAGGACGTAGCTCGCACGCCCTTTCCGCCCGATCGGAACATCGATGCATGTGATCAGGCGTTCGACGGCGCCTCGGGTAAGGTCGCACGTCCGGCTCTCCCCACGATCAAGCGCCGCCCAGATCGATGGTGGGAAATGGCCGATCGGAAGCGCCGCGCCCGCGGGCAGCCGGGTGTTCACCAATTGTCGGCCCGATCGTTCAGCCAGCGTTACCCAGCTGTCGCGTCCATTGACCAGACGGCGGGCCTGACCATCGAGGGCTTGCCAGTCGCCCCGTTGGAGACGCTCGTCATCCCGCAACGCGAACAGCAGGCTTTCGTAGCGTCGTATATCACCGTCGAGGACGAGTGTGAGGGCGCGGGTCGTCGCGAGAAGCTGCGCCTCCGTCTGCTGTCGCCCGAAACCCTCGACCTGATGGATCAGCACGGCCGCTGCGGCGCAGCCGAGCAGGGCAAGGACGGTGGTTATAGCGACAAGATGGGCCCGCAGCGATCTCAACGACGAACCTTCTTTCGACAGAGGGTTATTCTTGTTTGTTGAAAGAGGTTTTCAGGGATGCCTATCGCGGCGAGGCGCGTCAACCGGCGCTATGGGATCTTGCATCCACATCAATATGTTAGCTGGCAATCGACCCGAAGTGGCGAACTGCATCACCGCGTTGGAGTACTTCCAACCAGGACCGGTCACTCAGGCATGCTCGCCCTCTTCCCGGACCGACCGTTCATTCATGTCGTGCATCAATCGCCGAGCGTCCGGGAAATCATCGGCTCGGCCTAGTGGAGTAAGATTGCGGACTGGCCGCTACACCGGGTCATTGCAAACGCGACATTGGCCGGCTTCTTGGCTTTTCAAAAGGCTGACTGATCCGACAAGTCAGCAGTTTGCACGCACCTATCGGGAAGCGGTCGGCGTGCTGCTGGCGGTAGATCGCAGTGTTTAGGAGAATGCACCCATGTCCTTTCGCTTCCTGGGACTCGATCCCAATCAATTCAGCCACCTTTATGGATTGTCGGATGCTGACCTCGCTGCCGCCGGCGCAAAGCGGTTCGTCGTTGACTCCACGCCGGGCTATCCCGATCGCGTCGAAATTCGCGACCTCGATGTGGGTGAGCGGGCGATTCTTCTCAACTACGAGCATCAGCCGGCCGACACGCCTTATCGCTCCCGGCATGCGATCTTCTTCCACGAAGGTGCCAGACGAGCGTTGGATGTCGTGGGTGTAATACCGGAAGCAATCCGCATACGCCCCATCTCGCTCAGAGCGTTCAGCGATGATGGCGAGATGGTCGACGCCGATCTCGTCGATGGCGACGCGCTTGCCCCTCTGATCGAGCGGTTCTTACGCAATCCCGCCGTGGCCTATCTGCACGCGCATTATGCGAAACGCGGCTGCTACGCCGCGCGGATCGAACGCGCCTGACTTTGCTACCCCGCGACGCATGCGGCTCCTTAGACGAAGTAACCCAGAAGCGGTCCTTCACCCCCGCCGCCCGCTTCCCAAATCCAAACACTCGTTCATCGGCGCGGATGCGCGCCGGTCCACTGCAATAACGCGGGCACACCGCCATTTCGTCGATGCGCGGAGCATCCGTGTGCTCCTGCACGTTGAAGCCTCAGGCCAGACGAGGTGCCGAGATGGCAACTAGAATACCCAAGGCGGCGGCTATGACCGGCATTAGGCAACGGAGCGCTTCCGGTATCGCCGAGATCGGTAAGCCGCATATTCGCATCGACGGGCCGGAAAAGGTCTGCGGTCTTGCCGAGTACCCGGGTGATGTATCGCTACCCGGCATGGCGCATGCTGCCCTCGCAGTAAGTGCCATTGCCTGCGGCCGGGTGACGTCGATCACGCGCAACGAAGCGGAAGCCATGCCCGGTGTGCTCCTGATCCTGACACACGAGGACGTCGGCGACGCCATAGGGCTCGTCGGCCATTTGATGGAAGGCGGCTATGCGAACAGCAGCTGGCGTCCGCTCGCATCGCCCGAAATCCGTTATGCCGGCCAGATCGTTGCCATAGTCGTGGCGGAGACGGCGGAAGTCGCCATTGCGGCCGCGGCCGCTCTTCGCATCGGCTATGCCGGGCAGTCACCGGTCGCGTCACTAGCCGATCCGCGCTGTACGACCGAACGGTTGGGGGAAGTCAGCGCCGAGCACCATGACCGCACAAAGGGCGATCTCGATACCGCATTGGCCAGCGCGGATGTCCGTGTGGAAGCACGCTACACGACCCCGATCCAGCACCATAATCCGATCGAACTGCCAAGCACGACGTGTCGGTGGGACGGAGACCAGCTCACTGTGTATGAGCCAACCCGCTATCTTGGCGCGGCGCGGCATGGCCTTGCCGCACAGCTTGGCATCGCACCTGAACAGGTGCGCGTCGTCGCCCGCTTCATCGGTGGCCATTTTGGTTCGAAGCTGGCTTTGTCGCAGCACACCGCAATTTGCGCTCTCGCGGCGCGCCGGCTCAACCGGCCGGTCAGGCTTGAGGTCAGCCGTCGCGATCAGTTCACAATTGCCAACCACCGCACAGAAACGCAGCACCGCATTCGCTTGGGCGCGACAGCCGATGGCCGCTTGCTAGGTCTCGGACATGAGGCAGCAACGGTCAGTTCGCGCTTCGACGACTTCGCGATGGAGGGTACAGATGTGTCCACCGCCCTATATGCGGCAGAGGCAGTGAAAGCGGAGGAGCGGCTTGGACGAGTGGACCGGAATACGCCGGGCCCGATGCGCGCCCCGCCTGAGGTGCCCTTCCTGTTCGCTCTGGAAAGCGCGATGGACGAGCTGGCCCATGTGCTGGAGATGGATCCCATCGAGCTGCGACGTCGCAACGATACGGATACTGATCCTGTCACTGGCAAGGCATTCACGACACGGCCGCTGATGCGCTGCTTCGATGCGGCAGCGACCGCATTCGGCTGGTTCGAGCGTGTGTCCAGGCCACGGGCCACGCTGCGCGACGGTTGGTGGATCGGCTATGGTTGCGCAGCAGCTGCGCGACCGGTGAAGATCGGTCCGGTGTCGATCCGGGTCGCGCAGGATGGTGATGGCAATGTCCGGGTGGAAACCGCGCACCACGAGATAGGCAACGGCCTGTATACGCTGCTGGCGACGATCGCGTCTGAGCGTCTCGACGTCCCGATAGAGCGCGTCACGGTTGTGCTTGGGGATACCACACTGCCCGCGGCCGGAATATCAGGAGGCTCGGCTACCACCACCAGCCTGGCGAACGCTCTGGCTGACGCATGTGCGGCACTGCTCCTCAAGCCGATAGGCCCGCGAGAGGTCCATCTCGATTATCTGCCAGCGGGTGCGAAGCCTGGTGCCTTGGAGGCGCTGCGCGCCGGCCATATCAAACTCCTGACGCTGCCTGAGGACGGGCTGGCCTGGGCCTTTGGTGCGCATATGGTCGAGGTTCGTGTCCATGCCTTGACCGGCGAGTTACGTGTGCCGCGTCACGTCGGGGCCTTTGCGGCGGGGCGAGTGCTCAATCCCTTGTCCGCGCGCAGCCAGTATCTTGGCGGTATGGCTTGGGGTCTGAGTTCGGCGCTGCTAGAGAAGACTGAGCTGGACCTGCGCACCGGCATCTACATGAACCGTGATCTCGCCGAGTATCTCGTCCCCACCGCTGCCGATATTGCCGAACAGACTGTGGTCATGGTGGCCGATGAAGACACCGCGGTGAATCCTGAGGGGATCAAGGGACTGGGTGAGATTGGCATCATCGGTGTCGCTGCGGCCGTGGCCAACGCCGTCTTCAACGCGACCGGAGTGCGCGTCCGCGACCTGCCGATCCGACCTGAGGCGATATTAGATTAAGCAAGCGAATTGAGCTCCATCCGCAAGATCGTACTTTCGACTAAACCCTGCCCCTAGACGCGATGACCCAGAAGCCGACGTGAGGCAGGCACTGCCGCTGCCGGAAAGCAGACGCGTATTCCTGTAAATGGCAAGGACCAGCGTTATTCCGTCCGGCATTAAACAATGAACCGTGTCTTTGCCGACTGATGTGAGGCCCGCCGGCCGTCCTCAGCCGACACTTGCAATAACGATAAGCCTGCGCAGTCAGGTCAATCACACTGTCGCCAACGTTCACGCCCGAACCCACGGGATGCCGCACGATGCGGAGTTAGAACGTCAGCCAAGAGTGGGACGGGATATAGTCAGGCGCGGGAACTTTGCCGCTGATGCCATGAAACCTTGGGCTAATCGCTGGCGGCTCGGCTTGCTCGAATGCGGCATGCCAGCACGATCCAGCGGCCGGTACGGCGCGCCACCCGCACCTGCCAGGAACGCCCTGTCGCCGCTAGAAATGCCCGGTGCAAATGCGCGGCATGCTGCGCGAAATCAGGATAATCGACCCGATGATGCGCCAGCACTAACATGCCGCCCCGGCGCAAGGCGGCCGCGGCATCGCGTGCCGTCTGCGCCATGTCGTGAGCCGTCAGATAATACAGGACCTCTGCGACAACCACGACGTCGTACCGCGGTCGCGGCAGACGGGCGGGCACGGCCAGTTTGATCGCCCGCGCCCGCGTTCGCCCCGCGACCGCCTTGGCGACCAACGCCACACCAGTCGACGTTGCCTCGGTGGCGTCGAAGCGCAGAGCACGCGGCGCGATGGCAGCACTGTTCGACCCGTTCCCAGCGGCGAGCTCGAGAACGCGGCCCCATGGTCCGGCGCCCATCGCATGCAGAATAGCGCGGCGCTTCAACGCCTCGTTCCGATCGGTAAACGTCGACCAAGGGTCATCGTTCTGGGCAAACTTCGCCGCAAAGCTGTCGAGCGTGATCGGCCTCATCGCCGCCGCTCCACGAAGACTTCACGCGGACCCGTAAATGCTGCGATCTGTGCGCGGGTCATCGTGAAGCCGTTCGGATCATCGGTGATCCGCCCGGTCTGGGTTCGGTAGCTGCGGAGCGCGTAGCGCTTTGCCAGCCGTTCCTGCCCGGTCAAGAACAGCGCGCCTGCCCCCGTGACCGCGCAGCCGGCCGGCCATACCGGATAGGCGAGCGTGCGGACGCCTGGCCGCCGCAGCGCTTCCACGCACGCAGCCACAGTGCGGTGATCGGCATGGTCGTCGTCATGAGCGGGGGACACCAACAGCGTCGGGCCGTGATTGCCCATCGCGCGGGCGAGGCCGCGACGCGCTGCCGCCGCACACAGGTGCAGCTGACCATCTGGAAGGTCGAGGAACGTCACGGCAGCCGCCGTCACCCCGATGCGGCGCAGCACGCGCCGACACTCGCGTCGGCGTTCCGCCACCAGCTTCCGATGGGGCCAGCGCACGCTGGAGGGATGCGACGCGGCGCCATCGGTAACGACGACGACCTGCACCGCCACGCCGCGTCGTCGCAAGCGGGTCATCATCGCATACGCCCCGATCGCCTCGTCGTCGGGGTGCGGCGCGACCACAAGCAGCCGGCGCGGGGTTCCCGCCCGCAGCGTCACAGATGCGCGGTCAGGGTACCCGCCGCGACCGCGGCACCCACCTGCATGCGCTGCGCATCGGGCGATGGCTGGCGGAGATACACCGACAGGTCGGTGATGACTGCGGCGAGTGGATGGTCGACGAACAGAGATTGAACGCCGACCGCCTGCTCGGCGAGTTCGATAGCCTGCCCGCCAGCCGCATACATCGCCGCACGCGCGGCGGCGACCAGCGGCAAACGCGCGGCAGGATCACCGAACCAGCCGGCCGCGGCAGTGCGTATTGCCCCCGCCGCGGTTTCGGCCAGCTCGTAGAGCGCCGCAAGGCGCCCCTTTTGATGCGGATCGTCCGCGCGCCCCGCCGCGACCAGATGCGCGCGCGTATGGTCGAGCAGCGCGGCAATTCCCCCGGCCTGCACGGCAACGAACCGCAGCGCACCACCGCTGAACCACGGTTCGCGGACGTAATCGCCAGGCGTACCGATCAGGTCGTCGGCGGTGACGCATGCGTCGTACCAGCGCACGACGTGCGTCTCCGACCGTTGCATCCCGGCGACCTGCCAGAATGTCCGATCGACCGCCGGCGTCGTGCGCGCAAGATCGATCAGGATCAGCTGTCGCCCGTCGCCGCCATCCGCGGTGACCAGCGCGTGTGAAAGCAGCCCGGCTCCGCTGGCGAAGCTCTTACCGCCACATAGCCTGTTTCCGATCAGTCGAAGCGGCTCTCCCGCCAGATCGGCGTTCCATACGCCGAACGCGCCGCCACCCGCAACGGTCGCGGCGGCCTGCGCACGCTGAGACGGGGTGCCGTAGCGCTGCACGATTTGCATCGCGTCGACATGCCCTTCCAGGAGCCGGCCGAGAGGCAGATCGACGCGACCGGTTTCGTAAAGCAGCCGTAGCAGATGCAACAGCGCACTGGGTTGGCCCGGATCGCCCAGATCCGGCAACAGCGCTGCGCGCACCGCGATAGCCTGTCTCAGGGCGCTCACGCGGCAAACCTTCCCGCCGAAAGCGTCGCCAGTCCCGCTTCCGCCACCGCCAGCGTCACCCGGCGCATGCCGCCCGGCGGCACCGGTACGACGCGCATCGCGAAGGCTTCGGCGTTGGGGCTGTCGCGCAGGACGCCAACGAGATGATCGCAGGTCAGCCCGATCGCGTCGGCGAGCGGAGAGACATCCCCGTCGTCATACACGCGGCGCGCCAAGGCATGACCGCGATACTGCCAGGCGGCATCCTCAGGGTGCGCGACCATTACCGCATCGCCATCGCGATCGAGTACCCGCAGTCCCCCGGCGAAACCATGGACCACGCGGCCAGTGCGCCGATCCGACGTGTAGACCACGCTCGCCGCATCGCGCCGCACCCGCAGCCCCGCGCGTGACGCGTCATCAACCAATTGGGCGTCCTCGCCCGCGGGGATCGGGGGGAAGCCGCCCAGTATCCGGTAATGGTGCACGGAAATGCCCAAGTTCGCGCCGCTTGTCTGATGGTGGGCCGCCGCCGCCTCCCACACGACTGGGTCGAGCACGCGCCGCATCGCGTAGAGCGACTCATAATATTGTTCGAGACGATCCTGCGCCGGATTGGGCCAAGTGACGGTGCGCACCACCTTCCCCGCGACAACGTCGACCTGGCCGAGCGCTGCGACCATCGCTTGCAGCCAATCGACCGCGGGCAGGCTGTCGGCGTCGGTGGTCAACAGAAGCCCTCGACCGTCCAACGCCCGTTCGCCCAGCAGCATCGCCCCGTGCCGGGCACGGCCGGCATTGGGTTCCGCCTGGGTAGCGTAGTCGATTCGTATCGGCAGCGACGCCCGCGCAGCATAGTCGTGCGCCACCGCCGCGCTTCGATCGTCGCAGCTGTCGAGCAGGAGACAGATGACGGGGTCCAAGCCGTACCGGTCGAGCCTGTCCAGCGCCGCGAAAAGCCGTGGCAATGCGTCCGCCTCGTTGCGGGCAGGCACACAGATTGCGACGCGGATACGACCTGCAGGCGACTGTTTCATCAGGTGAGATCGCCGAACAACATGCCGTCAGTCCTAGCGGCATATTTCACCTATGACACTGATCGCGATCAAGTGCTTGGCCGCCACGGTAGGATACGGCGGCAGGACACCGACACTCGCTGACCCTCTTGCATAGTAGATATAGCGGCCGCCCTGCTGTGTTGCCGTGAGAACCAATTCCAGCCGATTATCGGCAATCAAAGGCCTTCTCGAAAGCGGACGCTCGTTCATCGCAGTTCGCAGTCTGGACCATGCACCGTTCGACGACCCGGTCCCGCTCACGGTAAATTCCGGCGTATGACGAAGCCGCAGTGCATGGGCATCCGCACGTTCCTGATCTCTCTCTGGAAGTCGAGATCGGAGGTCGTTGGCCTCGGCAAAAGTCATGTGGGAGCAACGAGCGCGAAGCCACCGGTGAACGCCTTCAGCCGCCAGCTTAGCCTATTCGACGATATTGCTCAGACGGTCTGTTCATTCAGGCGCTGATCCGCCCGCTCTGCTGGGGAGGCCCGTAGCGCGTTGCCGACCTGCGCCCAGCAGGCGACGCCACCGGGCAGGCTTTCGCTCGGTAGTCGGCGCAAGCGCGGCCTTGTATAGCCACACGACGAGATCGCCGGGTGCAGGGTCGACATCGTGATCGACGCCGAAAAACACGAGTTCGCCACCAGCACGGATCAGCGCCACCGGCCAACCGTCGTCGCGACCGGGTACGTCGGTCTCGCCAATACCGAAGGGCTGCACGATGACGCTCGCGCCCGCTTCCATGAGATCGGCAAGGCGCTGAAACGTCATGTCCTCCCCGATGACGATCTTGCCGCGCCATTCACGGGACGCCTCATGCCTGGTCCCGGCGGCATCTGGCGCAAGCTGATGAACGCGTTCCCGACCAAGCTCCGGTGCGAAGCGCGTGCACACCAGTGCATTGTATGCATCGTCCGGCGTCGCGGCGAGCACCTGCTCCACATCGCGCAGATCGACGACCTCCTCCCCGATGACAGAGAGAACCTCGACGCGCAACGCGGCGAGCCCGGCAAGCCGCGCCGCCTTCAGTGCGAGGGCGGATCGGTCCACCACGACGATTGGAATGCCGGCTCCATGCAGAACCTCGCCCAGCCTGATGCTCCAGCGGGATGCGCCCACGATCAGCAAGCCGCCGCGACCTCCCGAAGCCAGCTTCAGCCGTCGTGCAAGCGGGGCGAGCGTCAGGCCGTGAAGAAGTACCGTCGACGCGATGACCGCGAATACGAGAGGAAGCACAAGGCGGGCGTCGGCATAGCCCGCTTGGGTGAGCCGCTCCCCCGCGACGCCAGCAATTGCCGCCGCGACCACGCCGCGCGGACCGATCCAGCCCACCAGAAGCCGCTCCCGCCAGCTTGCATTCGCGCCGATCGTCGCCAGCCAGATGGCCGAGGGCCGGACAATGAACAAGATGACCAGCGTGGTCAGCGCGATCGGCCAGCTCAGCATCTGGACCGTGCCGCGATCGATGTTGGCGGTGAGGAGGATGAAGAGTCCCGAGACCAGGAAGACCGTCAGCGCCTCCTTGAATCGCCGCAGCTCCTGCAGCCCCGTGACGTCGATGTTGGCCAGCACGACCCCGAACAGCGTCGCGCCGACCAGCCCGGTCTCCGGCTGTATCGCTTCGCCTGCCGCGTATATGCCTAGCGCACCAGCCAGCAGGATCGGCGTCTTGAGGTATTCAGGAGCAAGATCGCGCGCGAACAGGGTCCGGATGCCGAAGGGCACTGCCAGGCCAAGTGCCGCGGCGACACCTGCACCAAGGGCGGTATGCCAGGCGAGGCTAACGATCGCCGCCCCCCCGCTCATGCTGGTCGCGAGTGTGAGGTAGCTCAACACCAGCAGCGTCAGCGTAGCGCCGATCGGGTCGTTGACGATCGCCTCCCACCGGAGGAATGCCGCAGCCCGGGGCTCCAGCTTGGCCTGGCGCAGCAGGGGCATGATCACCGTCGGCCCCGTGACGACCAGAATGGCACCGACGAGGATCGCGACCGGCCAGGACAGTCCGGCCACCCAATGTGCTGCGATCGTACCCATCAACCAGTTGAGTGGCAGCGCCACCGCCACTAGCCGTGCAATCCCGGAACCTGCGGAGCGAAGCTCCCGCAAATTGAGGTTCAGGCCCCCTTCGAAGACGATGATCGCCACCGCCATGCCGATCGCCGGCCGCATCACGTCACCCAGGGCAACTGACGGACGGACGAAGCCGCCAATCGGCCCGAGGATGGCACCCATTATCAGCAGAGGGATGATGGCCGGCAGCCGCAGCCGCCAACCGAGCCATTGGCCAAATACGCCGGCGACGGCCACGCCGACGACGAGAAGCATAACCGTATCTTCCACCATGATCCCCCAAGGCGATCGCGGCGCCCGCGTCCCCGACATGCAAAAAGCCGCAGCGGCGACATTCGTTGCGTGTTGAGTGGCATCGTCGCGAGCGGCGCGCTCCACCCTGATGACGTGTTCAGCCGACACTGGCGCCGCGAGCAAAGCGCACATAAGCATCACGCGTGACCAGAATGTCATGCGCCGATCTAGGACAGCGTTCCACCGACCCTGCCGCCCGCAGCTGATCAAGGGTCAGCGTGACCAGTTTTGGTCATTCAGAACCGGATCGAATCTTCCGACAAGCAGACGTTCCGCTTTGCCATCAGTTCCAGGCGCTCATAGCCCCCTACCCTCACCTGAACGACCGACAACTTACGGCGTTGGTTCCCCCGAAAGCGGACTGGGGGCTATCCACTAGTGGCGAGAGTCGCGGATCGCCTACTCCGTCCGGGCGGCAACGTGGCACGCGATAAGCGAAAGCGCCTGGCCGGCAGTAGTGAGGATCAACACGCGCAACGCAACGAAGAAAAGTAGGTAAAGATATTGCCTCCGCGCCATGCGCCGGCGAGAGGTTGGCGCGACGGCGATCCATTCTGACGGAGCCGGCCGGACCGGTACGGTAAGCTAGCGCTGGCACCGGTCCCAGCAGTAACGATAGCGCAGTTCGGCGGTTTCGCCGGGCGGGACCAACACCGTCCACATGGGGGCGCCATCGACGATCGGCAGCGTCGCGTCGATCGCTTCAATGCGCTGTCCTGCGGTGCCGATCGGCACATCGACCGGCGCGGACGTGCCACTAGCGTTGGTCACCACGATCCGCATGATGTCGGCGGAGATACGCTCCTGCATCACCGTTACCTGGCGGCTGATCCCCGCGGCGAGGCGGAAGGATTCGCCCTCGGCGCGGTCGGTCAGCGCCCCCTCCCCGAGCAGCAGCCGCTCGCCGTTGCGCGTGGTATAGACCGCGGTGCTGCCCGCCGGCAGCGGCAGCCCGAGACCGGCGTCGCGGCGGTTGCGCAAGGCGAAGACGATACGCGTTGGCGAGCCTTCGATGGCCTGTCCCGGATCGAGGCGGGCGCGGTATCGGCGGTCGAATGGAACACCGACACGGGAGAGGAGCGCCACCTGCTTCTGCGCGCGCGACGCGACGGTGACGCGCATCGGCACGCGATAGAGTTTGAGGTCGCCGAGATTCTCGGGCGGCGGCGCCATCGGCACAGGAGCTGGCGGCGGTGGCGGTGCGCTTATCGGTGTCAATGATATCCGCGCCGCGGTGATGACGATGTCGGCTGCTTCCTCGATCGTTTGCTCGGGCAGGTCCGACGTCGTCGTACCGAGCGGATAGCAGGATAGCGAGAGCGCCCCGACGGCGCGCTCGAGCGTGGGCGTCCAGACCCGGTTGAGCCGGCCGGCGACCGCGCTGAGCTGCGCATCGGGAAAGCGCTCGGGATTGGCGTTGGCGAGCGTCAGCCAGGCGAAGAGGTCGAGCGTCCGGCCATCGGCCGCGACGGTGGCGACATAGCTCGACCGCCAGTCGAAGCCGCGGGCGAGATAGCTCAGGCGGACGGTGACGGTGCGCGCCACCGGGCTGACCGTCGCCACGCTAAGCACCGGTCTGGCGGAGAGCCCGCCGGGTATGCCGGCGAAACTCAGCCGTTCGGGCAGCCCCGAACAGCGCAGCGTCTCGATCCCGGCGCGGGTCTTCAGCACGACGCCGCGCGCGGGGCCGGCGACGATCGTCGCCTGTTCGGAGACGCGGCGGCCGGTCGCGCGATCGGTGCGGGTCAGCGTCACGACGTGGCCGAGCGTGCCGTCGATCAGCGCCGCGGGCGACAGCAGGCGCGCATCCCGGTTCTTCTCGACCACGCCGCCGGGCAGCCCCTCCACCACCGCACTGACCGGCACGATGCCTTCGGCCACGCCCTCGAAGCGGAGGACCGCGGCGCCCTTCGGCACGGTGATGCGGCGGGTTTCGGTGACCAAGGCAAAGCCCTCGAGATAGTCGAGGTTCATCGCGCCGCGGCCGTAGGGCGCGCGATAGACCGTGAGCGCGACCGCGGCAGGCTGTGACGACGTGACGACATCAGGCGTCGGCGGCGTTGGCGGCGGCGCGGCGCCGATCGCAACGAGGGCCGACAGGACCGTCAGCAGCGCGCGCATCAGTAGCGCGTGTCGAAGGTCGCGGTGACCACCGCCTCCCCGTTGGCGGGTACCGGCACCTGCCATGTCGCGCTGCCTGCGTTGGGCCGTTCGCTCTTGCGGCTTTCCTCGGTGATGCGCGTGTCGGTCCAGTCGAGGCCGGACTGGGCGAGTTCGACCGTCACGGCGCGCGGCCGCGCGTTGGTGAGCGTATAGCGCATCCGCGTCCGCCACCGGTCGCTGGCCAGTCGCGTGTGTTCGATGATGGTCGGCTGGACCTTGACGTCGAAGGCGTCGCCGGTCGGCAGCGCGATCGTCGAGCCCTGCGGCGTGTGCTCGATGCGGTTCTCGCCAGTGAACTGCGGCTGGCCGCGCGCATCGCGGATGTAGACGCGCACCGTACCGGCGGGCAGCGCATCGCCGACGCCACCGGCGCCGCCGCGATTGGAGAAGCGGAGCACGCTCTGCGCGCTGCGCGGCGCGTCGGCGGAGCCGAGCCAGCCGTTCTCGAAGCGATAGCCGGAGCTGGCGGCGACGCCCTTCGCATCGAGGAAGCTGACCTGCTTGGTCTGCTTGTCGGCGATCGTGGTCCGCTCGGCGAGGGGGTAGAGGTAATAGTCACCGAGCTGCTCGCGCGTCGACGTCTCGGTACCGGCACGGGTGCGTACCGGGCGCCGCGAACGCACCGGGGCATCGTCCCCGTCGGTCGCGCTGCCGACCTCGCCGGCGACGAGCAGGGTTCTGGCGTTGGTGAAGGTGGTGCCGCTCGTGTTGCGCAGCGTCACCCAGCCCTGCACGTCGATCGTGCCGGCCTTGTCGTCGAACAGCGCGACATAGTCGGCGCTCCAGCCGAGCCCCCGGGTGAGATAGGACAGCTTCGCCGGCCGCGTTCCCGATCGCGTGCTCGCCAGCGTCACCGACAGTGTTGGGCGGGCGTGCAGCGATTCGGGCACGCGGTCGAATACTGCGCGCACCGGCAGGCCGTCGTCGCGCAACACCTCGATCCGCCCGTCGATGTCGAGCACGACGCCGCCATTCACCGCCAGCACCCGCGCGCGCTCCCGCGTTTCTGCGCCGGTGGCGGGGTTGGTGCGGATCAGCGTGATCGTCTCGCCCACCGCCTTTTCCATCAGGCTCGAGGGACTGAGCAGATCATAGTCGAAATTCTGCTCGACAATGCCGGCGTCGGGCATGCTGAGCGACACCGTCTCGGGGCGGATCTGGGCGCTGACGTCGGGGAAGGACTGACGGACGCGGCCGGCGGCGAGGTCGAGCTGGCGGACATCCTGCACCAGCGCGACGTCGCCGTTGTAGATCGTCACCGACACGTCACCCTGAGCACTGCCCACACCTGGGACCGCGGCGGGCGGTGGTACGGTCGTCGGGGACAGTTGTGCCACTGCGCCCGTCGGCAGGGCGAGCAGCCCCGCGATCATCAACCCGTTCCGCATGCGTCGTCTCCCCCGGCGTTTCGTTGCGAAGCATGCGGTGACGTCGGCGCATGTGCAACGTGCAACGCGTAAACGCCTGGCAGTAGGCCGCTATTCCGCGGCGAGGGCAACTAACGTACCGGTGACCCGCTCTCGTAACACGGGATCGCGAGTGATCTCGAGCAACGCGGTAAGACTGTGGCGCGCGGCCGCGACGTCATTGTCGACGAGCTCCAATCGGGCCCGCTCCCACCAGGGATGGGGATATTGTGGCGCGATTGAGGTCATCCGACGATAAAGCGCCAGTGCCCGCCGGCCTTTGCCAACCTTCTCCGCGCGGGTTGCCTGGTTGAGCAGTAGCCGAACAAGAATCGCCCGGTTCTCCATGGCTGCGACATGCCGCACCGCGGCCGAAACGCCGCTTTTCGCCGCGGCCAGGAGCGCGTTGATCTCGTCGCCATCGACGCGCGTGCCGCCGCGAAACGGATCGATGATCACCGGCTTGGCTTCCTGTCCGACCAGGACGAGGACATGGCCGGGCAGGTTCAAGATCTCGGCGGCCCAGCCGATGCGTCGAGCGGCGGCGACGTAGAGGATCGACAGGCTGATCGGCAGACCGCGCAGACGATCGATGACGCGGATCAGGTCCGCATTGTCGGGATCGTCATAGGTCGCCGCGTCACCCGAGAAGCCGAATTCGCCGGCAAGAACCTGCGCGAGGCAAGCGGCACGCTCCGCCGCATCGGCAGCATCGACGCCGACCTCGTCCAGGCGCGACGCGATATCTGACAGCACGTCTTCATAAGCACCAATGTCGATCGCATCATGATCGAGCAGCGCCAGCGCGAGCGCGGCCTCGTCCAGGACGATGTCGGCATCGTCCACCAAACCCAAGTCTTCGAGATTATCCATAGACCCTAAGATGGTGTCCGTCTCGGGCTGTGCAAAGATGGCTCCAAGCTGCGCGGGGGCAGCGGACGTGTTTCGATCCCGCACCGGTCGGATCAGCTCGCAGAGCGGCGGCGACGACCTCAGCGGTTTCGAGGCCAACATGGCTAGGCCCGCGCTGCATAGCTATCAGGGGACCGCGGTGCAGATCGCCAGCGCCTGAAGCTTGCGAACGGAATATGTCCACCTGCCGCCGGTAACGGCCGGCGGCAGGTGGACGCACGTTCCGGTTTTCGCAGCTTGGTTCTCGTTGTCCGAAAGAGGCCGACCGTTCAGCACGACATGGCGCACTCTCCTCCCCCGGTTCTGAATGCATCGGCCGACCTTAATGGCCGTCGTCGACCGCCGACACTGATCGCGCGCTGACCGAGTCAATCCTTCAGCGCCGCCCATCCATCACGCTACACCTGGCGCATGCCGCCATCGACGCAGAGCTCGGCGCCGGTGATGAAGCTGGCGTCATCGCTGAGGAGGAACACGGCCGCAGAGGCAACCTCATCGGCGCGGGCCATGCGACCGAGCGGAATGGGCGCAATGAGCAGCTGCCGCATCTCCTCGGACACCGCCGCCATCATGTCCGTATCGGTTGGGCCTGGCGCGACGACATTGACGCGAATGCGACGCGGCGCGAGTTCGGCCGCCCAGCTGCGCGCATAGGAGCGCAACGCCGCCTTGGTCGCACCATAGGTACTGAACGGCGTCACGCCCATGACGTCGGCGATCGAACCGACCAGCACCACCGCGGCGCCGTCGCGCAGCACGGGTAGCGCCGCCTGGATGCCGAACAGCGCGCCGCGCACGTTGACGGCGAAGTGTCGATCGAAATGCTCGCCCGTCTCTTCGCCGATCGTGGCCGGCTCCGACAGTCCGGCGTTGAGCACCAGGGCATCGATATGCCCGTGCAGACGCTGGACCTCGCCAATGACCTGTAGCAGATCGACCTGGCTCGCCGCGTCGGCCACGATGCCCTGCGCCGAAGCGCCGATGCTCTCCGCCGCAGCGGCGACTTCCTCGGCCCGACGCCCCGTCAGGACAACCTTGGCCCCAGCCTGTGCAAGGCGGCGGGCGGTGGCGAGTCCGATTCCTTTCGCTCCGCCGACCACCACCGCGACCTTGCCTGCCATACTTGTCATTGTGCGCCCTTTCATTTGATAGGGCGAATCAGATATACGGTGCATATCTGCTATCAAGAACGCACTCGGAGTAGCCTAGATATGGCGAGCGATACCGACCTGCAGGCCCTGTCCTGCAAGGCGATGCTGGACGTGCCGCGCATTCGCCCCGTGCTGGACAAGATCGCGGACAAGTGGACGATCATGATCCTGACCGTGCTGTGCCCTGAGCCGGCACGGTTCAACGCCATCAAGCGACGCCTCGACGGCATCACCCACAAGTCCCTTGCCGACGCGCTGAAGCGCCTGGAACGTCATGGACTGATCACACGCACGGTCATACCGACCACGCCGATCGGCGTCGTCTATACGATCACGCCGCTAGGCCATTCGCTCCGCGAGCCCTTCGATGCTCTCTGTTCGTGGGCTCTGGCCCAGGAACAGGCGATGGCGGATGCGGTCGTCGCCTATGACAAGTCGAGAAATGCATCGCCAGACTGACCCCAATTCTGCAAATTGGTTCCAATCTACGGACGCGCGGCAACCCATTGTTCGCCGGCGGATAGACCAGGCTGACAGGTAGGGTAAAGCCAGGGGCGCGATACTTGGCTAACGCGACTTAGGCCGCCTTGGCCGCGGGTGCCTTCTTGCGCTTGCGGGTGGCTTTCGAAGCGCTGCGATTGGCTGCCTTGGCCTTGCCGCCCCGGATCAATGGCACCGCGATTGCGGCAGCGGAGGCCAGGATCGTGCCGCCGATCGCCAGCCACGCACCTGCGCCTAGGCCGCCGTGCCGATGCCGCCCCTCCCCATCCGACGTCTGCGGCGGATGCTCGTCGTGATGCAGCGGGCCAGCGTGCTTCATGACGGAACTCGGAATGTAAGACATGGGCAATCCTTCCAACGGCTTCCAACCCGGGGCCCCAGCCGATGTTCCGCGAACAACAGCGACGATCAAGCGCGCCACGCCGGCGGAGCGTGCATTCCGTCCGGCGCCCGCGGCACGCGCCGTCTAGCGCTTTTCCAGATCCCGCTCGAACGCAAGCGCAGCACCATCCCGCCCGCCGGTCAGCACCGCCTGCCGCTCGCCGTCCTCGGCGAAAAAGACGGCGAAGTCCGGTTTTTCGACATCGCCCTCGACGGTGCGGTCCTCGGGAGACTCGACATGCCCGACGTAGCGCAGGCTGACGTCATAATGACCCGACCAGAAGAACGGAACGTCGGCATAAGCGCCGTCGACCAGCCCCAGCAAATGCCGTGCGAGCCACTGACCCATATGCTGGGCGACGACCCAATGTTCGACCCGGATCGAATGGCCAAGGCGCGGATCGGGGGCGCTGGCGATGTCACCGATGGCATGGATGGACGGATCGGACGTGCGCAGCAGTGCGTCGACCTCTACGCCGCCGCCGGCCTTCTCATCGGCCAGCGTCAGGCCCGCCGCCTCCGCCAGCTCCGTACGCGGGCGGACACCGGTGCCGGCGACGAGCAGGTCGGCGTCGATCCGCGTCCCATCGTCTAGGGTCGCCGCCTGCCCGTCCCACGCCGTCAACGTGCGGCCGGTTTTAAAGCTGACGCCCTTGCTCTCGTGCAGCCGCCGGATCATCGCGCCGACCTCCGTCCCGGCCGTCTTCTCCAGCGGCACGTCGTCGTCCGACACCACCGTCACCGCCAGCTTGCGCCCGACCAGCGACGCCGCGACCTCCAGCCCTATATAGCTCGACCCGATGACGATTGCCCGGTGCCCTTCCCGCGCCGCCGCGATCAGCGCATCGGCATCGGCGAGCGTGCGCAGGACATGGACGTCGTCGCGGTTCGCACCGTCGAACGACGGCAGGATCGGCTCGGCACCGGTGGCGAGCACCAGCCGGTCGTAGGCGACCGATTCGCCCGCACCGAGTTGCACGCATCGTGCCTCGCGGTCGATCCCCGTTACCCGCGTCGCCAGGCGGACCGTTGCGCCCTTTGGCTCGGGGAGCGCAAGCGCGTCACGCTCGGCCTTGCCGGCGAGATATTGTTTGGAGCAGGCGGTGCGGTCGTAGGGCGCGTCCGGTTCGTCCGACAGCAAAGTCACCGTGCTGCCAGCACCATGCCGCGCCAGCATTTCGGCACATGCATGGCCCGCCGCGCCGCCGCCGACGATGACGATCCGTTCCGACAGGGCGGCGGCAGCGACCGGCGCGACGGCGGGCAGCGTGTCGCCGACCCGGATCGTGTCGCCGTCCTCGATCACCGCGAACCGGTCGAGCGGTTCGAACGCCGGAGCGCCGACCGCCTCGCCGGTCTCAACGTCAAAGCGTGCATGATGCCAGGGGCAGCGCAGCGTACCGTTGGCGACGAGCCCCTTGGCGAGCGGCGCCCCGGCATGGGTACAAACGCCCGCCAGGGCGCAGATCTTGCCGCCGCTGCGGAACAGCACGACATCCTGCTCGCCAACTTTGCCCGCGACGATCGTGCCGTCGTCGAGGTCGGACGAGGCGATGCCGTCCGCCAAATTGCGTTCCGTCATGGCCTCGCCCGTCCCTTCGCTGGTGATCAGTCGGCGCGCTGCAGCGCCGTGGCTGCGAGATGCTCGCCGATGAACCAGACCTGCGGCTCGTTGGAGCGGATGATGTCGCTGACCAGCAGGTCGTTGGTGCCATCATCACCCGATTCATCGGCCGCCTTGGCACCTTCGTGCGCCTGTTCCAGCACGACACGGTGCGCCTCCAGCAGCCTCGCCAGCATCGTCGGCACGTCTTCGCGTCCCTTGGGCGGGCGTGGGATGCGCGTCATCTCGGCGACGTCGTGCGGCGTCGCGATGCTGATCCCGCCAAGCGCCTGGATCCGCTCCGCCACCATATCGACCAACTCGACCTGCTTCTCGTAATGCGTGTCGAGCAGCAGGTGCAGCTGGTAGAAAGTCGCGCCGGACATCTGCCAGTGATGCTTCTTGTACAGGTCGCGCAACATCATCGTGTCCGCGAGCACCTGATTGAGGATCGACACGCTCTGCTTGCGGGCATTGTCGGACAGGCCGAGCGGCAGCTCCTTGAGCGTGCCGAACGGCTGAATCTCGCGATAGTCGATCTTGTATTGCGGCTGGGCTTCGTCCGTGGCGGCCACCATGATGCTCCGGTTATTGATGTAGGTGAAGGCCGAAGCGTTTGCCGGGCATCGCGGTTCCCTCACCACACCACCGTGACGGCCGCGCACAATTGATTTGGTGTCCGACAGAACCAACCTGGATCAAGAACATTATAAGCCGCTCAACAACTTGGGCGGCAGGCGATGGCGCAGGACGGGCAACGGCGAACGGGATCACGACCCTCGGCATGCTGACCGAATTGCTCGATCGCTGGCGACCGCACGACGCGGGTGCGCTCGATGCCCGGGTCGACGGCTATCTGCCGCTCGCCCGCTACGGTGCGCTCGGCGATGGCCGTTCGGTGGTGCTGTCGGGAAGCGACGGTTCGATCGATTGGTGGTGCGTTCCCAATATGGACTCTCCGCCGCTGTTCGATCGCCTGCTCGATGCCGATCGCGGGGGTCGCTTCAGCCTGATCCCCGATTGCGACTTCACCGTCGAGCGCCGCTATCGGCAAGATAGCAACGTGCTGGAAACGGTGTTCACCACCGCCGGCGGTCGCGCCAGACTGACCGAATCACTCAACAGCGGCACCGCCGGGCGGCTGCCGTGGGCGGAGTTGGCGCGCCGCGTCGAGGGGCTGGACGGCACGGTCCGCTTCCGGCTGACGATGCGGCCCGGCCGCCGTGGCGACACCGTCAATCCGTACCATTCGACGATCGGCAAGCATACGGTCTTCCACGTCGAACGCGTGCTCGGCCTGTTCGTGCACGATCCGCGCATCACCTGCCGCTGGTCGGACGAGGGCATCACCGGCGAGGTCGCCGTCGCGGCGGGCGACCGACGCACCGTCGCGATCGTCGCGGGTCGCGACGAGCCGCTGGTGGCGCCACCGATCGAGGAGATCGACGCGCGCATTGACGTTTCCGACGCGGAATGGCGCGACTGGGCGGCCGGCGTCACCTATCAGGGAGCGGATCGCGCGGCCTTCCTGCGCAGCGCCCTCGCCCTCAAGCTGCTGCTCTATTCGCCGTCTGGGGCGATCGCCGCGGCCGCGACCACGTCGGTACCCGAAGGGATCGGCGGCAAAAAAAATTACGACTATCGCTACGCTTGGGTCCGTGACGCCGGCTATACGATCAAG
This sequence comes from Sphingomonas sp. MA1305, assembly GCF_016107325.1. Taxonomy (GTDB): domain Bacteria; phylum Pseudomonadota; class Alphaproteobacteria; order Sphingomonadales; family Sphingomonadaceae; genus Sphingomonas. The sequence continues at coordinate 10,473 of NZ_RCVT01000004.1, read as the reverse complement.
GCCTTTCTGACCGCCGGTGCGCAGGCAGAAGCCAAGGCGGCCTTCACCTGGCTGCTCGGTCAGCTTCGCGAGACGGGCACGCGCGTCTGCTACACGCTTGGCGGCGGCGTCGTGCCTCAGGTGTCCGAATGGGCGATGCCGGGCTATCGCGGTAGTCAACCGGTCGTGACCGGCAACCTCGCCACTGACCAAGCGCAGCATGGCGTCTATGGCGACATCTTCGAAACCGCCTCATGCTTCGTCGCCAGCGGCAACATCCTCGACAGTGCCAGCGCCGAATTCCTCTCGCACCTCGCCGATCAATGTGCCGATCGCTGGCGCCTGCCGGACGCGGGCATGTGGGAGTTGCAGGAGCAGCGCCATTACACGATGTCGAAGATCAGCTGCTGGCAGGCGCTCGCCCGCGCCGTCGAGCTCGCCGATCAGGGCCAGCTGCCGACCACCTGCCGCGAACGCTGGCAGCGCGAACGCGACCGGATCAAGGCGTGGATCGAGGCGGAATGCTGGTCGGAGGATCGGCAGGCGTTTGTCATGTACCCGGGCGGCGATGCCATCGATGCCTCGCTCGCCCTTGCCGTGCGCTTCGGTTTCGACGGTGCTGAGCGGCTGCGCCTGACGCTGGACGCGATCGACCGGGAACTCGGCGCCGGACCGTTCCACTACCGCTATACCGGAATGGCGGCCGAGGAGGGTTGTTTCCTGGCCTGTTCCTTCTGGATGGTCGAGGCGCGCGCGTTGTTGGGCCAGCGCACGGAGGCGCGAACCGCGCTCGACCGGCTGACCACAGCGCTGTCGCACGGCCACGGGATCCTCGCCGAAATGGTCGACCCCGACAGCGGTGCCTTCCTCGGCAATCTGCCGCAGGGCCTCAGCCATCTGGCCCATCTGATGGCGCTCTCCGTGCTCAACGAGGACGCCGTCTGCGACTGATCGACCGCCTTCTGGTTGATGCCTTCCCCCCAAAAGGAGACGATGATGACCGACCGCATGACGATGCAGGATCCGCGCGCGCAATATCCGCGCCCGCCCTTCCCCCGCCAGCCGCAGCCGGTGCCCGGTTCGGCGGCGAAGATGGACCCGACGCCAGATCATGGCGAAACCAGCTACACGGGCTCCGGCAAGCTGACCGGTCGCAAGGCGCTGATCACCGGCGGCGACAGCGGCATCGGCCGTGCCGCTGCGATTGCCTTCGCGCGTGAGGGCGCGGACGTCGCCATTTCCTATCTACCCGCGGAGCGCGATGATGCGGCGGAAGTGATCCGACTGATCGAGGCGGAGGGTCGCATCGCAGTCGACCTGCCCGGCGACATCACCGACGAGCATTGGTGTCGCGACATGGTCGAGCAGGCGGTGGCGAAGCTCGGCGGCATCGACATTCTCGTCATCAACGCCGGCCGTCAGCAGAACCGCGAGGACATCAGCAAGGTCACGTCGGAGGATTTCGACAAGACGCTGAAGACCAACCTCTACGCCTTGCATTGGATCGCCCAGGCGGCGGTGCCGCATCTGCCCGCGGGTGCGTCGGTGATCACCACCGCCTCGATCCAGGCCTATGAACCGTCGGCGATCCTGCTCGACTATGCGACCACCAAGGCGGGCATCGTCGCCTATACCAAGGCACTCGCCAAGCAGCTGCTAGAGAAGGGCATCCGCGCCAACGTGGTCGCGCCGGGGCCGTTCTGGACGCCGTTGCAATCGTCGGGTGGCCAGCCGCCGGAGGCGGTGATGCAGTTCGGATCGGAGAGCCAATACGGCCGCCCCGGTCAGCCTGTCGAGATCGCACCGGTCTATGTCTTGCTCGCCAGCCAGGAAGCGAGTTTCATCAGCGGCGAGGTCTATGGTGTCACCGGCGGTGCCGGCGTCGCCTGACGGATATTGTCCCGGCGCTATAGGGCGCCGGGACATTTCGGCTTTTGATCAGCCGGCGATCGTGAACACCGAGCCCGAGTCGACGCGGATGCCGGCGCCGTTGATGAAACTGGCGCGTTCGGAGACGAGGAAGGCAACCGCCGCCGCCACCTCTTCCGGCTTGCCGCGCCGCTTCAATACCATGCCGGGCCGTTCTTCCTCCAGGAAGCTGGCGATCGCTTCGTCGAAGGAGGTACCCTTCTCCTCCGCGCGCTTTCGCATCATCGCATCCGTCATCGGCGTCGCGATGAATGCCGGCGACACGGTGTTGACCAGGACGTTGTCGCAGCCATAGGCCTTGGACAGTCCCTTCGCGAGACTGAGGATCCCGGCCTTGGACGCGCAATAGGCGAGCTCGTCGACATAGGGCTGCACCGCATCCTCGGACGCGAACAGCACGATTCGGCCCCAACCTTTCTCGCGCATCGCCGGGATCGCCTCGCGACACATGCGCACCGCGCCCATCAGATTGATGTTGAGCGTCTCGAGCCAGCCGGCGTCCTCGACGTCGAGGAAGTCGCCGGTCGCGCCGGTGACGCCGGCGGCATTGACGTAGATATCGGGTTCGCCCAGCTTCTCGCGAACCTGACGCCAGATCGCTGCTACCTCGTCGAGCTTGGTGACGTCGCCGGTCACCGCCACGATCTCGCCGAGCGGCGACAGTTCGCTAACCGCCTCGTCCAAGGTGCCGTCCGGCTTGTCGGTGATCGCGACGCGCACGCCCGCCTCCAGCAACAGCCGCGCAGTTTCCTTGCCCATGCCCGAGTCCGCCCCGCTGATCAAAGCGATGCGGCCGTTGATACCCAGATCCATGTCTCTCTCCTTCAGCCTCGCGTTGCGAGGAAACGGTCGGCGGTGCGCAGCGACAGCGCCATGATCGTCAACGCCGGGTTAGCGGCGAGCGCGCTCGGGAACACCGAATTGTCGCAGATAAAGAGATTATCGATATCGAAGCTGCGTCCATCGGCGTCGACCACGGCGCGGTCGGCGTCATCACCCATTCGGCACGTACCGATCGTGTGTGCCGAGCGGTCGACCGCGAAGATGTCGCGCGCGCCCGCCGCCTCCCAGATCGCGGTCATCGTCTTTCGCGCATGCGAGTCGATCGCGCGCTCGTTGGGCCCGTAGCTGAAGTCGACCCGCGCCTTGCGCAACCCGTAGGCGTCTGTCTCGTCCGCAAGCGTCAGCCGGTTGCCGTCGGACGGCAAGCATTCGCCGTTGATGCCGATCCCGCCCAATTGGTTGTAATCGTCGAGGAGGTCGACCAGCGCCTGCCCCCACAGCCCGGCACCGCGCGCCAGATTGGTGGCGAGCGTCACCGGCATCACGCCGAGGCTCTGGATCAGATAGCCGCCGGCATGATCGGCGTCATCGGCCCGCATCATGTCCTCGGTGATCAGCGACGAGGGATAGCCGCGGTTCATCCGCATGTCGGCGTCGAACCGGCCCCATACCTGCGTCGCGACATGCGCCATGAAGTTGCGGCCGACCTGACCGCTCGAATTGGCGAGATCGAGGTTGAGCAGCAGCCGCGGCGTCTCGACTCCGCCCGCGCACAGGAACAGCGCGCGGCAGGCCAGTCGTCGACGCTCGCCGCGGCGGACATAGACGACGCCGGTCACCCGGCCGCTGCCGTCGCGTTCGATATCGACGACACGGCACTCCGCGCGCACCTCGGCGCCATGGGCGACGGCGAGGGGCAGCCAGCTCGTGTCGGTCGCCGCCTTGGCCGCGGTGCGGCAGCCCTGGTGGCAGGTGCCGCAGTTGACGCACGCCTTGCGCTCGCCCCAGTGTGGCTGCACGCGGTCACGCGAGATCAGAGCGGCGGGAGCGTCGGTCGCGGCGATGCCGAGCGCCGCGCAGCCGCGTGCCATCGCGTCGGCGGGGGCGTTGCGCGCGACCGGAGGCAATTCGTAGCGCCGCCCCTCGTCCCACGGATAGCGCGCCGGGCCGGACACGCCGATGAAGCGCTCGACCGCGCCGACATAGCCGATCAGTTCGTCATGCGCGATCGGCCAGTCCTCGCCCTGCCCGCTCTCGCTGCGCAGTCGCAGGTCGCGCGCGTCGGGGCGTGGGCAGAAGGCCCCCCAGTGCAACGTCGAGCCGCCGACGCCCATGCCCGAATTGTTGGCGCCGAAGGCGGTGGCGTCGGCACCGCCGCTCAGCCGCTCCTCCATCCAATAGATGTCGGCGGCGAGTTCGTCGGCGACATGATCGTCGGGCCGGAAGGCGCGCCCCGCCTCCAGCACGACGACCGAGACGCCCGCCTCCGCCAGCCGCGCGGCGAGCGGCGCGCCGCCCGCGCCGCTGCCGACGATAACGACGTCGGTCACGTCTGCCGCGGCGCTCATGCTCGCGACTCCAGCCGCTGCCAATCCTCGATCGTGTCGGCTGCGGTCAGCCGATACCCCTGCTTGTGCGGTCCGTCGCCGCCGACCGCGAAACCGTCATAGCCGATCCGAGCCATGGTCGCCGGCAGCGCCATCCATTGCCGCGCGATCTCCGCGCGCGCCTCGGCGAACCACAGTCGCATCTGGCGCGGATCGAGGTCATCGCCCTTCGTGTCGCCAGTTCCGTCGGCGATCGACCGCAGGCATCGCTCACGATCCGCCGGGGCGGCGTCGGCGAAGCCGCCGGCGAGACGGTCAAGCGTGTCGAGGCCCGACGTCCAGCCCTCGGCATCGGCAGGCAGTTCGGCGCTGCGCCAGCCGTCGCCGATCCCGCTCGTCAGCATCGCATCGATCCGCGCGGCGAGGTCGACCGGATCGGCGGCGCCCGGCAGCACCGTCTCAACCAGGGCGGCGAGCACCGCCCGCTGCTGCGGCGACAGCACTTTGCCAGGCGCGGGGGCGGCGTGTCGCTCGGTCATCACCGCGCGTGTCCGGCGGCTGACCCGATCGGACGCGAGCAGCGCGACAAACGGCGCAGGCAAAGCTCGGGCAAAAGCCGGTGTGACGTGGTCCCGGATCAGGGCCGCGACCGCAGCGGGCTGTTCATAGGGCAACAGATGCGCGGCACCGGCCACCACCTCGACGCGCGCGTCCCGATAGTGCGGCAGGTTGAGCCGCCGCTGCGCATCCTCGCCCAGATCACCGTCCTCGCCGCCGGCGACGATCAGCGCCGGTACCGCGAGCGTCCCCGCCGCCGCCTGCCAATCCTCGCGGCTGTCGCGCTCCAACCAGCCGGTCCAAGCCAGGCGGCCGGAGCGCTCCACGTCGGCAATCGCCTGATCGCGCAGCGGTTCGGGCAGGCGCCGCGCGGTATTGGCATCGACGAACGTCGCCGCCTCGTCCGCATCGATCTTGCCGTTGGCGAACCAGCCGATCATCTCGGCGCGACGCTCCTCGGCCATCGGCTCGGGTGCGGGCGGCGAGGCGGCGAGCAACACCACCGCGGCCAGGCCGGCGAAGGCCGGATCGCCGTCGCGCGCGCGGGCAGCGGCGAGCGTCGCGATCTTGCCACCCATGCTATGACCGATCACTGCCCAGCTCTGCGGTTGCCGTGCCGACACCTGCGTCGCGAACCAATCGACCAGTCCTGCGACATCGAGAACGGCGTCCGGGCTGTCGCCGAAGCCGGGGAGGTCAAGCGCGACGCAGTCCCCGACGTCGCCCAGTCCGGCGATCACCTCATCCCATTCGCGCGCACTCGCGCCCAGCGCGTGGAGGAAGAACAGTCTCGTCACCCGCGGCGCCTTCACATGTTTTATTGATCCATGATGAAGTGCACGTGGCGGGCGCTGGTTCCCGACGCTGCGAAATTGAGTGACTTAGATCGTCTTCATATGACCATGAAGGTCAGGCTGACGGGGCGACGGCCGTATAGGGCCCGTCGTCCTGGCGCACGATCAGCGTGTAGGGCGCGAGTCGAGACGCAGCATTGCCTCGGCGGCATCGAGGCCGAAACGATAGGTAAGATAGCCCTGCGCGACATAGACATCGGGCACCGGCAAGCGATGCGCCGCCATCGCCTCGGCGGCCTTCACGACACGCTCGCGCCTGTCCGGGCGCACGCCCCCCCCCCCCGAAACTGCTCGTTACCCGGGGCACGGTCATCTTCGACCCGCCGGCCGCCTCGGCGATATCGCCGATCGTGGCCCTACCCTGGTTCTTGGCACTGTGAACCTTCGGGGGCGAGCGGTTCCGGTCATTGCCGCCCGCGTCAGGTTGGCACGCCGGTGACGTGCTGCGCGGCGGTGTAGAACGCGCCAAAGGGGGCCGTCCGGAGGCGCGCCGGTGCTAGATCGGCTCCGCCCGTATGATGCCGGTGCGATGGAGCCGATCGATCGCCGATTGCAGATCGCACGCGATCCCCGTGCTCCCCTCGCCCACGTCGTCCAGGATAGCGAGCGCCAGGCCGGTCAGCGCAAGTGGTACACGCAGTTCCGCACGAATGGTCGATCGTGCCGGAGCGCTGGGCGTCGCAGCGATCACGCCCCTGATCTGCACCGCCATCTGCATCTCTCCCGACAGGTCGAGCATCTTGGCTGCCGTCTCGATTAGATCGAGCGCCGAGGTGACGATACGCGCGCGTTCAATCGCTTCCATGGCAATCCCTAAGCGGAGCCGGCGACGCACTGGACGGTGCGTCGTCGCTCGGAACCGGGTGTTGGAAACCTAGATAGCGCTAGGCGCGAACGCCTTTAGCCGGATGGCCTGGACATGCGCGTCCGCCACCCGGTCGATCGATCCGGCTCGCTATCTCCGAGGTTTCCATGCCCCGCTACGTTGACCGTAGGCGACGGCCTTTAGTCAGGAATGGATAGAATTGCAAAGCTTTTACGGAATGCCGTTAGTGGAGGAGCGTCATCGCCCGTTCGATCATCTCCACCTTGCTGCGGCACAAGCTCTTCTTTCTGACAGAAAAGCGTGGACCCATTGCATTGCCCGGCAACTCCGGCATGGCTGCGTTGATGACCGATCTCGCCATTCTTTATGAACATCCGCAATGGTTTACCCCGCTGTTCGCGGCGCTCGATCGACGCGGTGTCGCCTATCAGGCGCTGACGACCGACTTCGCCTTCGATCCGGCGGATGCCACATGCCCAGCACCGCTCGTGCTCAGCCGGCTGGCGATGTCGGCCTTTCTGCGCGATGCCGAACACCCGATCTTCTGGGCGCAGTCGCTGTTCGCGCAATGGGAACGCGCCGGCGCGCGCGTCCTCAACGGCACCGCCGCTCTTGCGGTGGATACGTCCAAGGCGCGTCAGCTGGCGCTCATCGCCTCCCTCGGCCTCGCCATCCCCGTCACCCGTGTCGTCCATCGCGCCGGCGACGTACCAGCCGCCGCAGCAACAGTGGGCTTCCCGCTGGTGGTAAAGGCCAATATCGGCGGTGCCGGGGCCGGCATCGCCCGCTTCGACAGCGCCGACGAACTGAAGGCCGCGGTCGCCGATGGCCTGCTACCGACCAGCATCGACGGCGTCCTGCTGGTCCAGGATTATGTCCCCGCCCGCAACGGCACGATCACCCGGATCGAAACCCTCGACCGCCGCTATCTGTACGCCATCGACGTCGCTGGCGGCGGCGCGTTCGATCTCTGCCCGGCCGACGCCTGTCAGGTGCCCGGCAGCACGATCACCATGACCGCGGTGGAACCCGCGGCCGAGCTGCGTGCCGCCGCCGAGGCGATCGCGCAGGCCGCCACACTCGATCTCGGCGGGGTCGAGGTGATGATCGATGATCGCGATGGCGTTCCACGCTTCTATGACGTCAACGCCCTGTCGAATTTCGTCGCCAAGCCGCTCGACGTCTTGGGCTGGGACCCCCACGATCGGCTGGTCGATCGGATCGTCGGCTGGATCGAGGAGACACGCTGATGCGCTACGGATTCTGGATGCCGGTGTTCGGCGGCTGGCTGCGCAACGTCCCCGACGAGGGAATGGAGGCGAGCTGGGCCTATACCAAAGCGCTGACGCAGAATGCGGAGCGTTGGGGCTATGACCTGACGCTGATCGCCGAACTGAACCTCAACGACATCAAGGGTGTCGAACAGCCCGCGCTCGACGCCTGGTCGACGGCGGCGGCGCTCGCGGCCGTGACCGAGCGGATCGAACTGATGGTCGCAGTGCGACCCAATTTCCATCATCCTGCGCTGTTCGCCAAGGCCGCGGCCAATATCGATCGCATCGCCGACGGTCGCCTGGCGCTCAACGTCGTGTCCAGCTGGTGGGCGGACGAGGCGCGACAATATGGCCTGCAGTTTGACCAGCACGACGACCGCTATGCCCGCACGGCGGAATGGTTGCAGGTCGTCGACGGCCTGTGGACGCAGGATCGGTTCAGCTTCGACGGCCGGTTCTACACCACCGACGCCGCGATCTGCGCGCCCAAGCCGGTCAAGCGGCCGACGATCTATGCCGGCGGCGAAAGCGAAGCGGCCAAGACGATGATCGCCGAACGCTGCGACGCCTATGTGATGCATGGCGATCCGGTGGCGGCGATCGCGCCCAAGATCGCCGACATGGCCGCCCGCCGGGCCGCGACGGGCCGCCCCCGCATGCACTATGGCATGGCAGCCTATGCGATCGTCCGCGACAGCGAGGCGGAGGCGCGACGCGAGCTCGAACGGATTACCAGCGTCACCGAACTGCCGCCAGGCTACGCCAATTTCGATCAATGGCTGTCGGGCACGCAATTGGAGCGGGAGCTGAAGCTGCAGGAATATTCCGTGTCCAACCGTGGTCTGCGGCCCAATCTGGTTGGGACGCCCGAACAGCTGAAGGAACGGATCGCGGAATATGAAGAGGCCGGCCTCGACCTGCTGCTGCTGCAGATGAGCCCGCAGGCTGAGGAGATGGAGCGCTTTGCCACACAGGTGATGGGGACGGTAGCGGAATCCGAGCCGGCTTGAGCCGTTTGCGGGCCGCCAAAGGGGCGGATGACGGTGACGCGCCTCGGCGCGGCTTATCCTGGCTGATGATCGGCCGACCCGCCCTCGTCACCTGGGCGCAACCGGGCCTTCCACAGGCGAAAGCCGAGCACGGCGATCGCTAGGAGACCGAGCGCCACCCAGGTCAGATTGCCGAGTAGATCCGCGATCGCTTGCACCTTGTCGCTGAACAGGCGTCCCAGCGAGACGTAGAGCATCACCCAGATCAATTCACCGGCGACATCGAGCACCAGGAATTTCGGCCAGGGATAGGCGGTCATTCCGCTGGTGATGTTGATCCACGGACCGAGTGGCCCGACGAGCCAGCGGCTGAAGAAGATGCCCGGCCCGCCCCATTTGCGCGCGAACGCTTCCGCCTTTGCGATGCGCTCCGCGCCGGCAACCTTGCCAGCCAGCGGGCGGCCGCCCCAATAACCGATGGCATAGCCGATCTGGTCTCCCGCCACGGCGCCCAGCGTTCCCACCATCACGACCGGCACGAATGCCAGATCGCCCTGTGCAACGAACGAACCGACTGCAACAAGCAGTAGCGAATCAGGGAATGGTGCGCCCGCCGAGGTGATCAACAGGATCATGAACAGCGCCGGCAGCCCGTAGCTGGTCAGCAGCGCCAGTAGCTCGCCGTTCACCGGGCGGCGCTCGGGGCGGCAGTGCGCGGGGGGGGCCCGGGCGGCGGATATGGCGGCCGCGCATGGATGATCGCCCGGTTCAGGATCGCGCGTATCTCGCCGATGCTTTGTCCCCGACTGGCCGCGATCGCCGCGAGGTTGCGGCGCTCGGGCGGGCCCGGCGGCATGCCCAGCGCCAAGAAGAGCACATGGGGTGGAACATGGTAGGAATGCGCGATATAGCCGATCGTCATCCAGCCCTCGATCGGCTCATCCTGATGGGCATTCCAATAGATGGCGTCGCGGACGAGGCGCATGGCATGGAAGGCCGTAAAGCCGATCGCCGCTACCAGCGCGACGATCAGCGCGATCCGCCCGAAGTGCTGATTGCCCCTGGCCATCAGAATTTGGCGATGAGGGTCACGCCCGCGATCATCAGCACAGCGCCGACGAGACGGTAGGGGTTCATCGCATGCTGCTCCATACGCAGCAAACCGTAATGGTCGATGGCCAAACTTGCGATGATGTTGGCCGTAATCGTGACGCCATTGACCGGCCCCGCGCCGAGCTTCTGGATCAGCATGAAGCCGGCGAACACCGCAACGGCGCCGACCACACCGCCAAGCGGCGCCCACCAGGGCATCTGCGCAAAATCGCCGACCGAAGGCAGCGGCTTGGGCATGCAGGCAAAGAGGGCGACGGTCGTGAACATCACCAGCATGAAGGATATCGAAGTCGCCAACCATGGATTGTGCAGCGACTTGTTGAGCTGACCGCCCATCGCGGCACCAACCGCCTGCAGCATGCCGGCGGCGAAGATGAAGGGGTAGGCCCAAGCGGCATTCATCACGATGCTCCCGTGCGGTCATGGCGGCGCTGGGGCAAAACCATTGGTGAAGCCAATGCACCCCCGCTCTCGCCCAACTCGCGACGGGCCGATGTGTTCGCCCACGGACGGGTCCGAAGTGGAATTATTTGGATGGCGCCCTTGGGGCGTGGGCGAGCCGGACGGTTGCGAGACCATTGCGGAGCGGAGTGCGGCGGGAGGTTCGGGGACGCGAAAAGC
>NZ_RCVT01000003.1 GCF_016107325.1 Sphingomonas sp. MA1305 | reverse complement strand
ACCGGCACAGCTCCCTTACCCCTTTTTCTCGGGGCGGTCAGCGCGCCAGATTTTTTGTGACTGCCTCGATGACCGTGTCGGCCACCGCTGCGGTGACACCCATCTAGGAGGGTCGCTCCGAACGGTCAACAGGAAAATTGCACTTTTTTGGCAGCCGGCCAAAAAAGTTGCCTGGCGGGCCGCGCATGGGCCCTGGCGGGGCCGTTCGTCGACGACCTCATCCCACAACGCCGCCTTCTCCATTCGGTTGCACCTTTCGGACTGCTGAGACGGCACCGTCAGGTCATGGAGAAGACCCCCTGCCCCCGCATGAGGGGTTTGGGGATGCGCTTCGCTCCACCTAGGCTCACGGACCCTGTTTACGACCTTGGCACTCGATCCGTGTCGCGCCGCCGTTAAGAGCGAGCGTATCGGCAGCTCGCGGCGGCGCCGTACGACCGGGGCGTGATGCCGACGAGAAGGCGTCGGCGCAGCGGTCGCGAATGGCCAGTCGGTATCGGGTCGATCGTGCCGCGCGATTATGCGGGTCAATCGTACCTCGCCTCGCTGCCGGTGCCATCACCGAGCCATGCCGAGCCCGGTATCGGTAAATGGATCGGCAGCGGCGTGCATATCCTGCGCGTCGGTCGTTATCTCGAGTGTGACCGATGACGAACGCCCACCAGGTGGGCGTCCGCGAGTCGCAACGATGGAGAAGAAGGCGGGGGAGAGCAGCGTCCGTCGGCGCATCATCCCCCGCGCCCTAACCGTACCGCGTGCCGGTCTGACCGGCGACATCCGCTCCGTTTATCTTTTATAGACGGTGCGGCCTGGGCTGGGAGGGCGTAAGCGCAAAAAAAAGGCCGGTCAACGACCGGCCATGAAGTTTTTAGGAGAGGATGCCTGAAAGGCCCGATCCTTGTGCACCGCAGCACGTATACGATCAAGTGCGAAAAATGCAATCGTGCATTTGTTCCACGCAATCGATAGGGATTGGCGTCGCGCTTGCACTGTGCCGGCTTCCCCGCCTAGCCGGCATCCATGACCCGACCCGCCTTTCTCGCCACCGCGATCCTCGCCACCGCAACCATAACGGCGCCGTTGTTGGCCCGCGCTCCCGCTGCGCGTGAGCCGGCCCAGGTGCGTGTTCGCATCGTCACCTCGCTTGGCCCGATCACCTTGCTGCTGGAGGCGAAGCGCGCGCCGGCGACGGTGGCGAACTTCCTCGCCTATGTCGACGACGGCCGGTTCAACGGTGCCAGTTTCTACCGCAGTGCGCGCAGCCGGCTCGCCCCGAATTACGGGTTCGTCCAGGGCGGCATTCGCACCGATGCGCGCCGCATCCTGCCGCCCTTCCCGCTCGAAACCACGCGCCAGACCGGGTTGCGCCACGTCGACGGCACGATCTCGATGGCGCGACGGGGCGATCCCAGCTCTGCCGGCGGCAATTTCTTCATCACCGTCGGCGCCATGCCGAGCATGGATGCGACCGCCACCTCGCCCGGTTATGCCGCCTTTGGCCATGTCGTCGCTGGCATGCCGGTGGTCCGTCGCATCCTGGCACTGCCGACCGGCGGCGGCATGGGTGGGCAGCTGCTGCTGAAGCCGGTGACGGTGACGCGCGTCGAGCGGCTGAGCGGCACGCCGCACCCCAGCGGCCGGGTCAAACCCTGGCTCGTCAAGACGCGCTGAACGACCCGCGCCACTTTGCCTCCCATTCGCCTCCGCAACCAACTCGGCCGCAACCGGTTGTGCCAACGCCTTATTAGGAGACGCGCGATGAAGAATGGTCTGCTTGCCGCGCTGGCGGTGGTGACGCTGACGGCCCCGGTGACGATCGACAGCGCGCAGGCGCAGCGCCACGACGATCGCGATTACAGCTGGAACGGCGATCGCGACGGCGACTGGAACCCCGCCGATCACTATCGCAACGGCAATTACCGCGAGCGTCGCCTCGGCCGCAACGACCGTATTTATCGTGGCCAGGACGGGCGCACCTATTGCCGCCGCAATGACGGCACGACGGGCCTGGTGGTCGGCGCGGTCGGCGGCGGCGTTCTCGGCAATCTCGTCGGTGGCGGTACGCTCGGCACGCTGCTCGGCGCTGGTGGCGGCGCGCTGCTCGGCCGTTCGGTCGATCGCGGCAACGTCCGCTGCCGCTAAGCGGCTCATGGGGCGGTCGTATGACCGGCCGCCCCTGCTAACCTGCCCGCGCCAGCAGCGCCTGCGCCTGTTTCAGATGCGGCGCATCGACCATGCGCCCGTCGACCTGCAGCGCCCCCGCCCCCGGATTGGTGGCGAAGGCCTCGACGATCGCGCGGGCTGCGGCAAGCTGCTCGGCCGAGGGCGTAAAGGCGGCATTGATCGTCGCAACCTGCGCCGGGTGGATCGCCATCATGCCGGTGAAACCGTCACGCGCGCCGCGCGCCGCATAGGCGGCCAGTCCCGCCTCGTCGCGGATCGCCGGATACACCGTCTCGATCGCCGCGACGCCGGCGGCATGGGCGCCAAACAGCGCCAGCGATCGCACCATCTCATAGGGCGCGGTATAACGTCCGTCCGCCTCGCGCGCGCTGGCTGCGCCGATCGCCGCGGGCAGATCCTCCGCGCCCCAGGTCAGCCCAGCGAGCTTATCCGCCACCGCACGATAGCCGCCGAGGGCGAACACCGCCGTCGGAGTCTCGGTCGCCACCGGCAGGATCGGCAGTGGCCGCGGTGCCAGGGCCGCGGCAAGCCGCGCGACATCGGCCGCGCCTTCCGCCTTGGGCAGCATCACGCCGTCCGCCGCCCGCGCCACCGCCAGATCGGCATCGAGCAGCCCTTCCGTCGGCGGGTTGATCCGCACGAAGCGTAGGACGCCGTCCGCGGGCGACGCCAGATAGCGCGCCACCGCCTGGCGCGCCGCCGGCTTGGCCGCCGCGACGACCGAATCCTCGAGGTCGAGGATGATCGCATCGGCTTTGCTCGCCGCCGCCTTGGCGAATCGCTCGGGCCGATCGCCCGGTACGAACAGCAACGATCTCAGCCGCATCACATCATCCTCCCAGATCCCTCCGCCTTCGCGATTTCCGATGCGATCGGCAAGGGCAGCGGCTCGCCCAACCCGCCGCTGCCTCGGACCATCGCCCCTGTCGCGGCGGCCGCGTATCGGCTAGGCGCCCGCGCCATGGCCCACGACCTCTATGACGCGATCATCCTCGGCGCCGGCGCCGCCGGGCTGATGTGCGCCGCCACCGCCGGCCAGCGCGGCCGACGGGTGCTGCTGGTCGACCATGCCGATGCGCCGGGCAAGAAGATCCTGATCTCCGGCGGCGGCCGCTGCAACTTCACCAACATCGGCACCGCGCCGGACCGCTTCCTGTCGGCCAATCCGCATTTCGCCAAATCGGCGCTCGGCCGCTACACGCCCGCCGACTTCCTGTCCCTGGTCGAACGCCACGGCATCGCCTGGCACGAAAAGACGCTGGGCCAGCTGTTCTGCGACGGCTCGGCGCGGCAGATCGTCGCGATGCTGGCCGGCGAATGCGAGATCGGCGGCGTCGAGCTGGCGCTGTCCAGCCCGATCGCCGCGGTGGATCACGACGGCAGCGCGTTTCGCGTCTCGCTGCCCGCGCGCACCGTCGGCGCGCCGCGGCTCGTCATCGCCACCGGCGGGCCGTCGATCCCGAAGCTCGGTGCGACCGGCTTCGCCTATGACCTCGCCCGTCGGTTCGGGCTGAAGGTGGTCGAGCCCCGCCCCGCGCTCGTGCCGTTGACGCTCGGCGCGGACGAGGCGCTGTTCCGCAGTCTCTCGGGAGTCGCGGCAGAGGTCGTCGTCGAGACCGGCCGCGCCGCGTTCCGCGAGGCGGCGCTGTTCACCCACCGCGGCCTGTCCGGCCCGGCGATCCTGCAGGCGTCGAGCTATTGGCGATCGCGCGAGCCGATCCACATCGATTTCCTGCCTGACGCCGACCGCGGCTGGTTGCGGGACGCCAAGCGCGCGCAGCCGCGCACCACCGTGCGCCGGCAGCTCGCCATCGCCCTGCCGGACCGGCTCGCCGAGACGCTCGCCGAACGCCTGGCGCTGCCGGCGGAGCTCGCCAACACGCCCGACCGCAGGCTGGAAGAGGCGGAGCGCCGCCTCGCCGCCTGGGCCTTCCATCCCGACGGGACCGAAGGTTTCGCGAAGGCGGAGGTGACGGTCGGCGGGATCAGCACCGCCGATCTGTCGTCGCAAACGCTGGAGGCGCGGCGCGTGCCCGGCCTGCATGCGATCGGCGAGGCGGTCGACGTCACCGGCTGGCTCGGCGGCTACAATTTCCAATGGGCCTGGGCGAGCGGCTGGGCGGCGGCCCAACAACTGTAGCGCAAGGCCGCGACACGCTAAGGCCGCGTCGGCGACCGCGACGGGCGCGTGCCTTCGCCCGCGGCCAGCGCATAAGCGGCGGCAAGTTGTGCGAAGGCTCGCGCCAGCGGTTCGGAACCAGCCTGGTCGCGCGCGGCCTCCGCCTCGCGGATCAGCCGTTCAAAAGGAGGCGGGGATGGCGTCATGTCGCCGCCCTGCCACCGCCACATTGCCGGGATATTGCCGCGCGCAAACACCCGTCCCTTTCCTTCCCGCGCACTTGCCGCTAAGGCGCGCGCCCCCATTTAGGTTACCCTCATGCCCTTTTCCTCCCTCCCCCCGGTGCTCGCCGAGGCGCTCGTCGCGCGCGGTTACGAAGCCCCCACGGCGGTCCAGGCCGCCGTCATCCAGCCGGAAGCGGCGGGCCGCGACCTGATCGTCTCGGCGCAGACCGGCTCGGGCAAGACCGTCGCCTTCGGCCTCGCCTTTGCCGGCGAATTGCTCGCCGACGGTGACCTGCCCCCGGCCGGCGCGCCGCTCGCGCTCGCCATCGCGCCGACGCGCGAGCTCGCGCTGCAGGTCAGTCGGGAATTGCAGTGGCTGTACGCCGGCGCGCATGCCCGCATCGCGACCTGCGTCGGCGGCATGGATCCGTCCAAGGAACGCCGCAACCTCAACCACGGCGCGCATATCGTCGTCGGCACCCCCGGCCGTCTCCGCGATCACCTGGAGCGCGGCGCGCTCGACCTGTCGTCGCTGCACGCGGTCGTTTTGGACGAGGCGGACGAGATGCTCGACATGGGCTTCCGCGAGGATCTGGAGCAGATCCTCGACGGCACGCCCGACACTCGCCGCACGTTGCTCTTCTCTGCGACGATGCCCAAGCCGATCGTCGCGCTCGCCCGCCGCTATCAGCATGACGCGCTGCGCATCGAGACCGCGTCGGAAGAGCGCGGCCATGGCGACATCGCCTATCAGGCAGTCACCGTCGCACCCGCCGACATCGAGCATGCGGTGATCAACCTGCTCCGCTACCACGAGGCGGAGACGGCGATCCTGTTCTGCGCGACGCGCGACAACGTCCGCCACCTCCACGCCAGTCTGCTCGAGCGCGGCTTCGCCGCCGTCGCGCTGTCGGGCGAGCATTCGCAGTCCGAACGCAACGCTGCGCTGCAGGCGTTGCGCGATCGGCGCGCCCGCGTCTGCGTCGCCACCGACGTCGCCGCGCGCGGCATCGATCTGCCCAGCCTGACGCTCGTCGTCCATGTCGAACTGCCGCGCGACGCCGAGACGTTGCAGCACCGGTCGGGCCGCACCGGCCGCGCCGGCAAGAAGGGCACGGCCGTGCTCATCGTCCCCTATCCGCGCCGTCGACGTGTCGACATGATGTTGCGGCAGGCGCGGATCCCGGTCGAATGGATCCCGGCGCCCAGCGCCGCCGACATCCGGTCCGCCGACCGCGAGCGGCTGCTCACCGCCCTGCTCGCCCCGGTCGAGGTCGACGACGAGGATCGCGAGCTGGCCCAGCGCCTGATCGCCGAGAAGTCGCCGGAGGATATCGCCGCCGCGCTGGTTCACGCCCACCGCGCCAGCCTGCCCCAGGCCGAGGAGCTGCTCGACGCCGACACCGCGCCGCAGACCGCGCGCGACCGTGGCCCCCGCCCCGGCTTCGAGGACACCGTCTGGTTCCGCATGGACATCGGCCGCCGCCAGAATGCCGATCCGCGCTGGCTGCTGCCGCTGATCTGCCGCCGCGGCCATGTCACCAAGGCGGAAATCGGCGCGATCCGCATCAATCCGAACGACACGCTGTTCGAGCTGCCGCGCGGCGTCGCCGATCGCTTCCTCGCCAGCGTCCGACGCACCGCCAATCCGGACAGCGACGAGGGCAGCCTGACGATCGCGCCCTTCAGCGGCAATCCGCGCGAAGCGACGCAGCGCCGCGGCGACAATGCCGCCCGCCCACCGCGCAGCGGCGGCAACGGTCCGGCCCGCGGCCATGGCGGCGCGGCACGGCATACGGCCAAGCCCTTCCGCCCCAAGCGCAACGGCTGATCGGTTCGCCGCACCCCCGATTCAATTGAGCGACTCACCGGGAACCGGTGAGTCGCTCGTCAATTCCGCGGGCATGGAACGTGCCCGTCGCCTCGATTCGGCGCTGATCGAGCGGATTCGCCACGACGACGAGGCGGACACGCTGGCGATTCGCTTCCGCAACCGCCGCGAATATCTCTACGAGCAGGTCCCGCGCGCCATCTATGACGCGCTGGCGAAAGCGCCCTCCGCCGGAAGTTTCTTCAACGAACGGATCAAAGGGCATTTTCCCTGCCACCGGCTGGGCAAGCGCTACGCGCCCTGATTGGCGCTGTCCTACAACGAACCGATTTGGTACTTCATGTTCATCATGAAGAACCGCACCCCCACCCCGCCCGCCGAGCGCCATGCTCTTCCCTTCACCCCCGTGCCGCGCGCGATACCGCGCCATGACGGCTGGACCGCCGAGCGCCAGCGCGCCTTCATCGAGGCGCTGGCTGATACGGGGTCGGTCCGCACCGCCGCCAACATGGTCAACATGTCGCCGGAGAGCGCCTATGCGCTGCGCCGCCATCCGGGGGCCGCGCCGTTCCGCGCCGCCTGGGAGGCCGCGCTCGGCCTGGGCGTCCAGCGATTGAAGGACGAGGCGTTCGATCGTGCGATCAACGGTCAGCTCGAACCCGTCTTCGCGGGCGGCCGGCTGATGGGCTATCGCCGCCGCAAGAACGACCGGCTGCTGATGTTCGTGCTGCGCCACTACGGCGCCAGTGCCGCCGAACCACGCCACCTGATCCGCCACATCAGCGCCAAGGCCAGCGCGTCGGCCGCCGATAGCAGCGCCGCCGCCGCCGCCGAGGCCAGCGTTACCGCCACGCCCAGCGCGGCCGAACTGGCCGACGCGCAAAGCGAGGCGCTCGCCGCCTTTTCCGGCATCCCGCTCGATGCCGCTGCGCAACAGGCGATCCTCGCCGTCCTCGCCGACAATGCCCGCCGGGTGAGCGAGACGCTGCCGGAGGAGGATACGGACGTGCCCTATGTGTCCACCGGCGACGTCGGCGAGACCCTGATCGGCGAGATGGAAGGCGGCGTCGAGGACGGTCCCCCGCCGTTCGTTCCCGGCGAACCGGAATGGCAGTTGCTTGGCGACGATGCGGCATTGCAGCGGGCCGATGCCGCCGCGGCCTCCGTCTCGCCCTCCCGCCCCCGCAAACGAGCACCACGCCCGAGCTGAGGATCGGACAGCATGCGCGAGCACGGTCGCGGCGCGTCCGCGTTGCCGGGACAGCTCCACCGTCCCGTGAATAATCCCATCGCCACGGACCCAGGTGTGCCGTCGACCGTCACGACCTTCGGCTGGAAAACGCCGGCTCGCTTAAAGCCGAACGCCCTGACGCGGACTATATAGCATTCGAAGATTTCACTCGGCGCGGAGGATTGCTGATGCTGGCATGGGTTGCGGCGATGGTCGCTTTAGCCGGTCCTTCCGCAAGGGAAGCGGCGGAACCGCGCATCACCGAAGCCGAATCGCTCCGGGCGATCAGCGTCGCACGGCCGATTGCGAACCGGGTGTTCGCGATCAATTGTACGACCGCGACGGGCTTTACTTTCGGTGCGCGCGCTGAGGGGAAGCGGTTGATCGCGCGGATTACGCGAAAGGAGGATGGCCATGGCGTCCGCGTGACGATGCAGCGATCCAATTACCGCGTGCTTGCCGCAGCCCGGTTCTAAACGCCTCGGTTCACCCCGGATCGGAACCACTCCCGCTTCCACTCATTCTCCCGCGCATCATAGCGAGGAGTATTCGCCCATGTTCCGTCCGCTCATCCTAGGCGCGCTGCTGGTGGCCGCCCCCGTCGCCGCCCAGACGCAGACCGCCAACCCAGCCGATCAGCCGAGCACGCCGCTGCCCTACGACCCCGGTCACGACAGCAATTCGGCGCGCAGCAATGCCATCGCCGCGCAGACCGCCCCGGGGGTTGCCGCCGCCAACCAGCAATCCGCCGTCCAGGCCCAGGTGCAGGCGGACGCCGCCACCGCGGTGAACCTGGCGAACAGCGCAGAATATCAGGCCGATCTGCGCCGCTATCGCGCGTCGATGCGGATGAACCGCCGGATCGCGGCGGCCGATGCCGCATTGCAGGCCGATCGCGAGCGGGCCTATGCGATGGCGATGGCCGACTGGCGCGCACAGGTCGCCGCCTGCAAGCGCGGCCACACCCGCGCCTGCAATATGCCGAGCCCGGACCCGCAGAACTATATGTGAGCGGTAGCGGGAGCCGCATGTCTCCCGCTCCCGAAGAGCAGGCAGCGCTTCAACGCTGACGGATGGGGCTGGTCCCGCAGCGTCATGCTTGCGGATGGTCCCCTCCACCGCCTGCGGCGGTCCCCCTCCCCGCAAGCGGGGAGGATTGCCGTCTCACTCAAACTCCTCCCCGCCTGCGGGGAGGTGGCAGCGCAAATGCGCTGACGGAGGGGGCTCTCTGCGCAACGCAGCGCCCACGTCCCTCCCCAACGCCTGCGTCCCCCCCCGCCCACTAGCAGGGGGAACGCGCGCCGGGATTTCCCGCAAGCGGGGCGACGTTATCCCTACCCTTCGTCGCCCATGCGGAGCGCGGCGATAAAGGCTTCCTGCGGGATGCTGACGCTGCCGTATTCACGCATCTTCAGCTTACCCTTCTTCTGCTTTTCCAGCAGCTTGCGCTTACGTGTTGCATCGCCGCCGTAGCATTTGGCGGTGACGTCCTTGCGCATTGCGCTGATCGTCTCGCGCGCGATCACCTTGCCGCCGATCGCCGCCTGGATCGGGATCTTGAACAGGTGCCTGGGGATCAATTCCTTCAGGCGCTCGCACATGCCGCGACCGCGCACCTCGGCGGTGCCGCGGTGGACGATCATGCTCAGCGCGTCGACCGGCTCCTCGTTGACCAAGATGCTCATCTTGACGAGGTCGCCCTCGCGATAGCCGATCTGGTGATAGTCGAAGCTGGCATAGCCCTTCGACAGCGACTTCAACCGGTCGTAGAAGTCGAACACCACCTCGTTGAGCGGCAATTCGTAGGTCGCCTGCGCCCGGCCGCCGACATAGGTCAGGTTCTTCTGGATGCCGCGCCGGTCCTGGCACAGCTTCAGGATCGAGCCGAGATATTCGTCGGGCACGTAGATCGTCGCCTCGATCCACGGCTCGCTGATGCTCTCGATCTTGTTGGGATCGGGCATGTCGGCCGGGTTGTGCAGCTCGATATGGCCGCCGCCGTGGGTCAGCTCGATCTGATAGACCACCGACGGCGCAGTGGTGATCAGGTCGAGGTCGTATTCGCGGGTCAGCCGCTCCTGGATGATCTCGAGATGCAACAGCCCCAGGAAGCCGCAACGGAAGCCGAAGCCCAATGCGGCGGAGGTTTCCATCTCGAACGAGAAGCTGGCATCGTTCAGGCGCAGCTTCGAAATGCTCTCACGAAGCTTCTCGAAGTCATTGGCATCGACGGGAAAAAGCCCGCAGAACACGACCGGTTGCACTTCCTTGAACCCGGCCAGCGCCTCGGCCGCGGGCTTCTTGGCATCGGTCAGCGTGTCGCCGACGCGCGCCTGCGCGACGTCCTTGATCTGCGCGGTGATGAAGCCGATCTCGCCCGGCCCAAGGTCGGTCAGCTGCTCGATCTTCGGCCGGAAACAGCCGACGCGATCGACCAGATGCTGCGTGCCGGCCTGCATGAAGGTGACCTGCTGCCCCTTCTTCAGCACGCCGTCCATCACACGCACCAGGATGACGACGCCGAGATAGGGGTCGTACCAGCTGTCGACCAGCATCGCCTTCAGCGGCGCGTCCGGATCGCCCTTGGGCGCCGGGATCTTGGTGACGATCGCCTCCAGGATCTCGTCGATGCCGGTCCCCGACTTGGCGCTGGCCAGCACCGCCTCGGACGCGTCGAGGCCGATCACATCCTCGATCTCCTTGCGGACCATCTCCGGCTCGGCGGCGGGCAGGTCGATCTTGTTGATGACCGGCACGATCTCATGGTCGTGCTCGATCGACTGATAGACGTTGGCGAGCGTCTGCGCCTCGACGCCCTGCGCCGCGTCGACGACCAGCAGCGCGCCCTCGCAGGCAGCGAGGCTGCGGCTGACCTCATAGGCGAAGTCGACGTGGCCCGGCGTGTCCATCAGGTTGAGCGTATACGTCTCGCCATCCTTGGCGGTGTACGACAGGCGCACGGTCTGCGCCTTGATCGTGATGCCGCGCTCCTTCTCGATGTCCATATTGTCGAGGACCTGGCTCGACATTTCGCGATCGGACAGCCCTCCTGTCCTTTGTATCAGCCGGTCGGCCAGCGTCGACTTGCCATGGTCGATATGCGCGATGATCGAGAAGTTTCGGATGGACTTGAGCGGGGTTGCCATGATCGGCGCGACCTAGCGCACTCGCCCGCCGAGCGCCAGCCGTCCCCGCCGTCACGAAAGTGTCTCCTTCCGATCTATATGTCGATAATCGACCAATGGCGCGGGGGGCGCGCCGATCGGGAGGAAGGAGACGACGATGACCCAATTGCAGTCCGCGCGCGCCGCACTGGCGCTGCTCGCCGGCACGGCGCTCACCCTGGCCGCGCCGGTCGCGGCGCAGAAGCTCGCCAAGCCGTCGAGCGGCCAGCGCCTGCAGGAACAGACCGCCCGCGACGTGCCGCATTGCACCCGCAAGCTCGGCACCCTGTCGATCGTCGACGGCGACGATCCGACCTGAACCAAGTGGAGCTTGGCGCCCCCCTCCAAGCTGCTCAAGGTCCTCGTCCAGCGGTCGGGCTGCTTCAACCTCGTCGATCGCGGCAGCGGCCTCAGCGCCGCCCAGCGCGAGCGGTCGATCGGCACCGACCTCGGCCTGCAACGCGGCTCGAACACCGGTCAGGGCCAGATCAAGGCGGCCGATTACGTACTGGTCGCTGAGGTGCAGGACGCCAATGCCAATGTCAGCGGCAATGCCGTCGCCGGTGGCGTCGGCGCGGTGCTCGGCGGGACGATCGGCGGCCTGCTCGGTGGCATCAAGAGCAAGAAGCTGGAGGCGAACACCGTCCTCTCGCTGACCAACGTCCGCACCACGGAGACGCTGGCGACCGAAGAGGGCTATGCCGCCAAGAAGGACCTGTCGTTCGGCGCCTCCGGCTTCGCCGGCCTCGCGGGCGGCATCGGCGGCGGCTACGACAATACCGACATCGGCCGGGTCATCACCCTCTCCTTCATTCAGGCCTATGGCAAGCTCGTCACCAGCCTCGGCCTGATCAAGCCGGGCGATGCCGGCACTGCCCAGGCCGCACCGGCGAAGACCTTCACCGTGCAGGCGCCGCTGACGCTCCATGCCAGCGCCTCCGCCAGCGCCAAGACGCTGCGCACTCTGCCGCAGGGGGCGATCGTCTATCCAACCGGCAACAAGGACGGGCTGTGGTGGGAGGTCGCCGACGAGAACGACAATGTCGGCTGGGTGCTTAACACCAAGCTCGCGCCGACGCCGCAGCCCGATCAGGGCGTGCCCGTGCTCATCGTCCACTGACGGGCACGTCGGGCCCGTCCTCGCCTTCGGACAGCCGGCGGATCGCCTCCAGCGCGTTGAGGTACCGCCGGCTCCCCTCCCCGCTGACCATCGCCCAGCGCACGCGCCGCCGGTCGAGCTCGCGGCGCGACAGGTCGAAGAACCGCTGGCGCTCGGCGGCGGTGCCGAACATGCGGGTGCCGTCGTCGACCCAGGGCAGGTCGATGTCGAATAGCAGATAGATGTCGGCGGTGTTGTTCCAGGTCGAGAACCAGGGATCGCGCCGGCCGAACATCATGTCCGCCCAGACCGCGGTCATCAGCGGGTCGGTATCGACGATGACCGGAAAGTTGCGCCCGGCGAGCGCGGCGCGGACCTTGGCATCATGGCCCTTACCGATCTCGACCAGATCGGCCATCGTCAGGTCGGTGCCGAACCTCTCGCAATAGGTCCGGCCGAACTCGTCGACGAGCGGCGTGTCGAAATGCCGCGCCAGACGGGCGCCGAGTGTCGATTTACCGGTGCTCTCCGGCCCGTGCAGGCAGATCGACCGCGGCTTCATGCCGGAACCATATGTTGCCGACCGCGCGCCCGGCTCCACTCGATCAGGCCGGCGGCGGCGATCGCCAGCAGCAGCGCGTACAGGGCGGCGGTGACCCATAGCCCCTTAGCGAGATAGAGCGGCATCGAGCCGCAATCGACCGCGATCCACAGCCACCAGCTTTCGATCGCGCGCCGGGCCTGCAGCCATTGCGCGATCACCGACGTGATCGCCAGCCCCGCGTCCCACCATGGATAGGAGGCGTCGGTAAAGCGGTGCATCAGCGTCCCCCATAACAGGGTGGCGACCAGGCCCGCCAGGACCCAGCCGGTCCGCGCACCGTCCGATAGGCGCTCGACCATCACCTCGCCCGCAGTCGCGCGGCTGCGGGCCCAATTGCGCCAGCCGTAGAGGTTGGCGGCGAAGAAGAACCCTTGCAATAGCGCGTCGCTGTAGAGACGTGCGCCAGCGAACACCCAGCCGTAGATGGCGACCGCGGCCAGCGCGACCGGATAGTTCCAGACGCTGCGCCGCGCGACCAGCACGACATTGATCACGACCAGTGCAGCGGCACAGAGTTCGACCGGGTTCACACCGTCGATGCCTAGGCGGCGGGTGGGATTTCGCAAGAGCCTATCTTCGGCGCTTGCATCCCCAAAAAAGCCTGCGTATAGGCGCGCCTCCAAGCGATCCGGTCGGCTCCCGAAAGCTGACGACCGGGCTCCGTCGGGGAGTAGCTCAGCCTGGTAGAGCACTGTCTTCGGGAGGCAGGGGCCGGAGGTTCGAATCCTCTCTTCCCGACCATTTTTATGACATCGCCGATGGATCGTCCGCCGCACCGGCGGCGATCCAGTCGTCGAGCGAGACTTCGTCCGTCGGACGGACATCCGCCTGCATGGCATTGTGCATGATCTCCAGCGCCCAGCGCGTCCGCTCGGCATCCTCACCCGCGACCGCATCGCCCGGCACCCACAATGCATAGTCGCGCATGTGCGCGTCGGCCGCGGTGAACAGGACGCAGATGTCCGCGGCGATGCCGGTCAGCACCAGGCGACTGACCCCCAGCTGCGGCAGCAGAACCGGAAGATTGGTGGCGTAGAAGCCCGAAAATTGCGGCTTGATGATGAAATAGTCGTCGCGCCGCGGACGAAGCGCCTCGGTCAGATGGCGGCCGGGCGCGTCGGTCTGCGCCAGCGCCGCCTCGATCAGCCGATCACGCTCCGAATGCCATTGGCCGTTGTTGTCGTTGACGTAGATGACCGGCACCCCCGCCGCGTCCGCCGCATCGCGAAGGGCGAGGATCGGGCGAACCGCCGCCTCGCCAGTGTCGCGCAACGCCTCCCCTCCCTCGAAGGCGAGTGCGTTGACCATGTCGATGATGATCAGGGCCGTGCGCCCCGGCGCTGTGCAATTGTCCGTCATGGCAGGAATTTAGCACGTCAGGACGGCCGCCGCCTTGATCTGCCGCGCGATTGGAACGAAACGGGATCATGGCCGACGATGCCGCCCCGCCGCCGATTCAGCGCAAGATCATCCACGTCGACATGGATGCCTTCTATGCATCGGTGGAGCAGCGCGATGACCCGGACCTGCGTGGCCGGCCGGTTGCGGTCGGCGGATCGCGGGCGCGGGGGGTGGTCGCCGCGGCAAGTTACGAAGCGCGGGTGTTCGGGGTGCGATCGGCAATGCCGTCGGCAACCGCGGTGCGACGCTGCCCCGATCTCGTCTTCGTGAAGCCCCGCTTCGAGGTCTATCGCGCGGTATCGTTGCAGATCCGGGCGATTTTCGCCGACTATACCGATCTGATCGAGCCGCTGTCGCTGGACGAGGCCTATCTCGACGTCACCGACGATCGGCTGGGCCGCGGCTCGGCGCGCGCGGTTGCCGAGGAGATTCGTGCCCGCATCCGCGCCGACACCGGGCTGACGGCCTCGGCCGGGGTCAGCTACAACAAGTTCATCGCTAAGCTCGCATCCGATCAGAACAAGCCCGACGGCTTGTGCGTCATCCCGCCGCATAAGGGTGCGGCGTTCGTCGCGGGATTGCCAGTCAAGCGCTTCCACGGCGTCGGCCCGGTCACCGCGCAGAAGATGGAGCGGCTGGGCATCGTCACCGGTGCCGATCTGCGCGATCGGCCGCTGGCGTTCCTGCAGGCGCATTTCGGCTCCTACGCCGACTATCTGTACCGCGCGGCGCGCGGCGTCGACGAGCGGCCGGTGCGATCCAACCGTCCGTCCAAGTCGATCGGGGCGGAGCGCACGTTCGATACCAACCTGACCGACCGCGACGCCTTGCACGCGCAACTGTCGCACATCGCCGACGCCGCATGGGCGCGGGTCGCCAAATCCGGGGCGCAGGGCCGAACCGTCACGCTGAAGCTGCGCCGGGCGGATTTCCACACCATCACGCGCGCCCGTTCGCTCAACCAGCCGGTGCGCGACAGGGCGGCATTCCTGGCGATCGGGGGCGAGTTGCTCGACGCGCAACTGCCGGTCGCGGAGGGAATCCGGCTGCTGGGCCTGACGCTGTCCGGCATCCTGCGCGGCGGCGACCGCGACGCGGAGACCGAACCGCGACAGGCCAGCCTGCCGCTCTGACGCCACTCGACGGATTCACCGCGTTCGTTTACGCAACCTTCATTCGTTGAAGGTGGGGGATGACAGTCGAGCCGTGGTTCATCGTCGCGATGGTGCTGAGCCTGGCCGGGTATTGCCTCTACCTTGCCGGGCTGCGACGCCATCTGGTCGAGCCGAGCCGCGCCTCGTGGCTGATCTGGGCGGTGGCGACGGGTGTCGAGGCGGCGACCTATCTCGCGGTCAACCCGGGCAAGCCGCAGGGGCTGGTCTTCATCTTTTCGGCGGTCGCCTGCATCATCATCACCTTGGCCATGTGGCAACGGTCGCGCTGGACCCGTCCCTCGCCGACCGAGGCGATTTGTATGGCGGCAAGCCTGGCTGCCGTCGTGTTGTGGCTGCCGCTGCAAGAGACGTTCTGGGCCCACATGCTGGTCGTCGCGGCAGTGCCGCTCGGCTTCTGGCCGACCTGGGCAAGCGTGGTGGAGGACCGCGCGCGGGAACGGTCACCCGCTTGGGGATTGTGGACGCTGGGCGATTTGGCGACGCTGGTCGTCGCGGTGCGCACCCATGGCCTCGGCATCGGCGGCTATGCCTATATCCTGGTAGAATTGACCTGCCATGCCAGCGTGTGGGTGATGGTCGGCCTCGATACGATCGATCCGCGGCAGGCACTCAGCGTGCGCTCCCGCGGACAGAAATTGCTCGATGCCTATGTGCCGGCCAACCCGTTCACGATCGGCACGACCCACCTCGGCAAGGCGGTTTTCGCCGCCCGCGCCTTTGCCGAGGGCGAGGAACTGACCCGCTTCTCCGGCCGTCGCGTCGCCGCGTCGCGGGTACCACGCGCGTTGAACGGCGCACGCGACCGGTTCCTGCAGATCGCGCGTGACCGGTACATGGGGCCATCCGGACGGATTGACGATCTTATCAATCACAGCTGCGCGCCCAACGCCGGATTGCGCTTCGAACGCGAAGGCGTCGTCCTCGTCGCGCTGACGCCAATCGCGCCGAACGAAGAGATCTGCTGGGATTATTCGACGACGCTCGACGACCCCGATTGGTCGATGGAGTGTCGCTGCGGAACGGCGACGTGTCGCGGAACGATCGGCGCCTTTGCGACGCTGCCGGTGGAACGGCAAATCTGGTACCGCCTGCGCGGCGTCGTGGCGCCCTATCTGGTCGAGACGGTCGAACCGGGACGCGAGCGCGCGGCCTAGGCCCAGGGCCTATCAGGCCGCGGCGGCGATGGGAGTACTGGGAGCGGCCTTGAGGGTGAGGATGGCAGCGGCGCCACGCCCCCTGCCCTCGCTTTCGAGGCGCAGCGCGCCTTCCATGGCGGTCATCGAATTGGCGCACCAATGGAGGCCTAGCCCCCCCGACTTGTGCGCGCGCGTCGAGAAACCACGCTGGAACAGCGTCGCACCGGTTTCCGCATCGAACCCCTCGCCGTCGTCGCGAATAGCAAGAACGACACCAGCCTGCCCTTCTACGATCGTGACATTGATCGAGCCGCTTTCACACCCGCTCGCCGCGATCGCCTCGGCGGCATTGCCGAGCAGGTTTCCGATCACCTGGCTGAGGATGACGCGGTTGGCGAGTGCATAATGTGGCTCCGCGGGGAAGCTGAAGGCGATCGACGCGCCCTGTGCGTAGCGGGCGATCGTGGCGTTGCGGGCGACGATCTCGCTCAGGTCGCAGATTTCGAGCGTCGGGCGCTCGTGCGCCTGCTTCTGTTGCTGGCCGATAATCTCCAGAACATGCGCCATCGCTTCGCGACCGACCTGCAGTTCGCCGCGCATCGTGTCGCGCGCGCCGCCCTCCGCCGCGAAGGCCGCGGTGACGAACGCGACCAGCTTCTCCCGCCGCGCCGCCGGCAGGTCGTCGCGGGCGAGCTCTCCCAATGCACGCTCGACCATCGACCGGTCGATCGGCGGCGCCTGGGCGATCCCTTGACTGAGGATCGTGCTGATCGGGTTCAGCGCGTTGCGGACGTTGTGCATCACGGCGACGGCGCTCTCCGACCGGCCCAGCGCGAAGCTCTGCACCTCGATCTGCTCGCGCATCGCCTTGAGCTGCGACAGCATCGCATTGAGGCTGCGGCCGAGCGACCCGAACTCGTCGCGGCGGCCATCATCCTCGAACAGCGCCATCGATCCGGAGGCCCGCACCCGCTGCATATGCCGTTCGACGCGCAGCAGCGGCGCGAGGACCAGCCGGGCCAAGGCGCGGCGCAGCACCAGCAGGACGATGAGGAGGAGCAGCGTCGATCCCGCGACGGCGAGCAGCAGCATGCGCCGGCCCAGCAGCGAGACGTCGCGCACCACCCGGAAGCGCGTGGTCGCCACCGCATGACCGTCGGCGCCGCGCATCGGCACCGAAATCTGCACCGTCGTCGGTCCCGGCGTCGCGATCTCATGATCGCCGTGCGGCGACAGGTCGATATGGGCGTCGAGGCGCAACTGATCGGCGATCTGACCAGAGGTGATCTGGCGCGCCATCAGCACATAGCCGCGCGGGGTGCCGGTGCCGTCGGATCGGCGGACCTGCGCCACGCCGACCGCGGCGACGACCGGCCCCAGCCGCGCATAGAAATGCCCAGAATTGCCCTTGTCGACGACGCGCGCCAGATCGCTGCGCCGGATCATCGCGATCATCGCCGCGCGCAGGTCGGGCCGTTCGTGCCCGCTGCCCTGGTCGAGCCAACGTGCGATCTGGATGCGTCCGTCGAGGCCGACATAGGCCATGCCCTGCACACCGAGATTGTTCATCGCCAGCGGCGAGAAGCTGTCGCGCTCGAACGCAGTGCTCGGCTGCGCCATGTAATCGTAGCTCTGGGTCCAGTCACCATAGTCGCGGACCGCATTCTCGACCTTGCTGGCGTAGTCGCCCAGCGCGGCGCGCGTGCGCTCGACGTGACCGTCGACCGCCCTGGTCTCCAGACTGTTGAAGCTCGGCGTGATGATCCCGGCGAGCAGCAGCGTGATGCCAAGGGCGCCGGCGAGGCCGACGACCGTCAGGATCAACACCAGCTTGCCGCCCAGGGACGCAGGGCCGAAGTCGTACCGCCCGCGCAGCATGCGCATCAGCCGTGGGTTCCGAAACTCGGCTCGTCGGCCGCGGCCTGGCCACCCAGATAGCGCAGCTCGGCCAGCGCGAGCGCCTGCTCGGCGGATACCGGCCGCGAGAAGAAATAGCCCTGCAGATGGCTGGCGCCGGCGATGCGCAGCGCTTGAACCTGCGCCTCCGTCTCGACCCCCTCGGCGATCACCTCAAGGCCGAGCGCACGGCCCAGGTGGATGATCGAGTGGACGATCGCGGCGCTTTCGCGCTCGCGGCCCATGCCGTCGATGAAGCTGCGGTCAATCTTCAGGCTATCCAGCGCGAACTTGCGGATGTTGTAGAGGCTGGAATAGCCCGTCCCGAAATCGTCGAGCGCGATGCGGAAGCCCATTTGACGCAGCCTGTACAGCGTTTCCGCCGCCCGTTCGGCATCGTCGAAGATCGCGGTTTCGGTGATCTCAATCTGGACGCGACTGGGCACGACCCCGGCGCGCTCGACGCTTTCCATGATGTGCCCGACGAAATTGTGACGGCGGAACTGGCGCGGCGAGAAATTGACGGAGACGTACTGACCGGGGAAACGCTTCAGCATCTCCAGTGCCTGATCGAGTATCCAGTCGCCCAATTCGTGGATGACATTGGATTCCTCGGCGATCGGGATGAAGATCGCGGGGCTGATCGGGCCATATTCGGCCGTATTCCAGCGCACGAGCGCCTCGAAGCCGAGCACCTCCAGCGCGTCGCGGCTGACGATCGGCTGATAGGCGAGACTGAGCTCCTCTCGCGCGATCGCCTGGCCAAGACCGGCCTCGACCCGTCGACGGAAGCGGATGCCCTCGTCCATGCTCTCGTCGAACAGGCGCGTGACGCCGCGGCCACTACGCTTCGCATCGTTCAGCGCCAGATCAGCGCGGCGTAGCGCGTCGATCGGATCACAGCCGGCGCCCTCGACGACGACGATACCGGCGGACGCGCCGCTCTGCACCGAATTGCCGAACACCTGATGCGTCCCCGAACAGGCGACGACGATCCGGTCGCAGGCCATGATCGCCGCCTCGACCCCGGGCGTGTCGAACAGCACGCCGAATTCATCTCCGCCAAGCCGCGCGACAATCGCGCCCTCCGGCGCGTTGGTATGAAGTATCGTGCAGATCTCGCGGATCAGGGCGTCGCCGGCGAGATGGCCGAGCGTGTCGTTGACCAATTTGAATCGGTCGAGGTCGAGCATCGCGGTGGCGAACAGGCCATCGCGCTTGGCCCGGTCGGCGAGCGCGCGCAGGAATGCGAGCCGGTTCGGTGCGTCGGTCAGCGAATCGTGCGTCGCGATATGGATCGCACGGCTTTCATTGGCGGCGAGTTCCGCGCTCTGCTCTTCGAGCTGGACGACCTGTCGCGCGAGCAGCGCGCGCGCGGCGGCGAGCTCGCGGTCGACCTCCCAGCGGCGGGCGAGCGCGGTCGCGGTCTGTACGACCTCCGCGACCTCAAAGGGCTTAGCGATATAGAAGATCTTGTCGGCGGGGCCGGCGACCTTGCTGATCTCGATCGGCGAAAAGTCCGAGAAGCCGGTCACGATGACGAGATTGATATCCGGATCAAGGGCGCGAATCCGCCGCGCGGTTTCGCGGCCGTCGATCCCCGGCGGCATGCGCACGTCGATGAAGGCGACGGCGTAGGGATCGCCCGCCGCCAGCGCGGCTTCCACCGCGGCGACCGCGTCGAGGCCTTGATGATGATAGGTCAGATCGAAATCGGGCGTGTCGTCCGCGACGGCGTCCGCTGCGTCCCCGAACAGCTCCGCCGCCATCGAACCGAGTGCGGCGGCACCGTCTGCCTTGGCGAAGCTGCGCGCGTAGCTTTCATGCATCGCCGGTTCGTCGTCGACGATCAGCAGCCGCTGGCGCAGGTTCCGCGGTGGCAAGGCAGTCATATCAGGCGCATTCCCTCGATCGGTCAACCGAGGAGGTAAGCGGACACGGTTAAAAGGCTGTAAACGCCTTCAGCCGGTTCTCCAGCGCCTGGGTGCCGAGCACGATCGCGCCGAGCGGCCCGGCGTTGCTGCCGAGCGCGGGCGGCACGATGAACGATTCCTCGGCAATTTCGGGCAGCGCGATATAGCCGGCCAGGCTCTTGACCATGGCGGCCCGGACGCGTGGGAAGAGATGATCATTGCCGACCATGACGCCGCCGCCCATGACGATCCGACGCGGCACGCCGGTCAGGACCAGCGTGTGGCAGAGCTGACCCAGGACATGCGCGACGGGCTCCCACACGGGATCGTCGGCAGCGATATCCTCACCCTTGCAGCCGGCGCGGGCGCCGATTGCCGGGCCGGCAGCCAGCCCTTCCAGACAGCTGCCGTGGAACGGACAGAGGCCGAGCCAATCGTCGCCCTCGAGCCGGGCAGGCCGGATGTGGCCGAATTCGGAATGGGTCAGCCCATCGACGGGTCTGCCGCCGGCGATCAGGCCCACGCCGATACCGGTGCCGACCGTGGCATAGGCCACGTCGCGCAAACCCTTGGCGGCGCCCCATTTCGCCTCCGCCAGCGCCGCCCCGACGACATCGGTGTGGAAGCCGGTCGGAACGTCGTACCGGCGCGCAAGCCGGCCCGCGACGTCGGTGCCTGCCCAATGGGGCTTGGGCGTCGAGGTGATGTGGCCATAATCGGCGGCGTCGCGGTTGATCGAAACGGGGCCGAAGCTGGCGATGCCGAGCGCGTCGAAACGGCCCCAGCCGTCGAGCACACGCTCAACAGCCGCCAGCGTCTCGTCGGGGCGTTCGGTCGGCAGCTGGACCCGACCCTCGATGGCATCCGGACCGCGCGCGAGCAGGCAGACGATCTTGGTACCCCCCAGCTCGATTCCGGCAACCAATGGCGGTACGCTGACCATATCCCTGTCCCTGCTAGCGATTATGCCCGAGCGCTAGACGAGTATACCGGATTAGGCGAGCCCGTGTGCTGGCCTCTCAGGGCAATCGCGCGCCATCATGGATCAATTCGGCCGTCCCTGCGCTGAGCCCGCGTCCCAGTGCCACCCGCCTCGATGGAGATGCCCGTGAACGCCGCCGACGTTTTTCAGACGCTCGACATCGAATTGAAGCCCGACCCGGCGCGGACGGTGATCCGCCCCTTCTCCTTCGACTATCCCGCGCCATTCGCCGAAGGCCGCCCGACCCGGGTCGAGGAAGTGGCAGATCGGCTGATGCGTCTCGACCCGACCATGCGCGACCGGATGCTGACGCGGTTGCAGGAAGCGATGCGCCCGCGTCACCGCGACGCTGACGGTATCTTCCTGCGGCGCTTCAAGGAGGTGCGTGACCGGATCGATGCGTGCGCGCAGATGACCGAAGCGCGCGATCGGCTGTTGTTCGGCGCCTATCTGAGCCAGGAATATGCCTTCGAATCGGCGGCGCTGTTCAACCCCAGCATCGTCCGCATTCCGCGCGAGGCACAGCGCGAGGATTGCGTCCGCTTCATTCTCTCACTGCGCGGGATCGGCGAAGGCCATGTCTCATCGGTGACGTTCCGCACCGGCACCTGGGACGGCGACCGCGGCTTGGTCATCGACCCGGCCAGCAGCCAGGGCGTGCCGCCGGTCGTGGAAAACAACGACGATGCCGGCTGGGTCAAGCTGCATTGCCCCGACAGCCAGGATCTTTCGGAAACGGTGATCTTCCCGATCCTGCCCAGCCAACGGCAGGGGGTCGAGGACCTACGCCTGGTCCATTTCACCGATCACGACGGCGTGGAAAGCGTGCTCGGGACCTATACGGCCTTCGACGGACGCGACGCGCGCAGCGAACTGCTGCGCGGAATTGACGAGCGCACCTTCGAGATGCGGCCGCTGACCGGCGCGATGGCGGCGTATAAGGGCATGGCGCTGTTCCCACGGCGGATCGACGGGCGGTTCGTCATGCTCGGCCGGCAGGATAATGAGCGGATCTGGCTACTGCGATCGGACGATCTGCACCATTGGGAACATGCCGAACCGCTGCTCGAGCCGAAATATCCGTGGGAGTTCGTGCAGATCGGCAATTGCGGATCGCCGACGGAAATCGACGAGGGCTGGCTGGTCTTCACGCACGGCGTCGGGTTGGTACGCGGCTATTGCGTCGGCGCCTGCCTGCTCGACAAGAACGATCCGTCCAAGGTGCTGGCCCGCACGCCGTCCCCCCTGCTGTTTCCCAGTGCGGAACAACGCGGCGGCTATGTGCCCAACGTGACGTACAGCTGTGGAGCGCTGGTCCACGGACGGCACGTGCTGCTGCCCTATGGCATCGGCGACGAGCACACCGCCTTTGCCGTGGGATCGCTGGACGATCTGTTGAGCGTGATGGAATAGGGCGCGATGACCTGCTAAATCCGGTCCCCGTCCCCCGGGCAGCGACCCGGGGGACGGACCAAACTCAGTCCAGTGGCGTCGTCATTCCACCGTGACCGACTTGGCGAGGTTCCGCGGCTGGTCGACGTCGGTGCCCTTAGCCACTGCGACATGGTAGGCGAGCAGCTGCACCGGCACCGCGTAGACCAGCGGCGCGATCAATGGGTGGACCTTGGGCATGGTGATCGTCGCGACACAGCCGTCGCCCGCCGCCTGGATGCCGTCATAGTCGCTGATCAGCACGACCTTGCCGCCACGCGCCTGCACCTCCTGCATGTTGCTGACAGTCTTCTCGAACAGCGGCCCGGACGGCGCGATGACAATGACGGGCACGTTCTCGTCGATCAGCGCGATCGGGCCGTGCTTCATCTCGCCGGCCGCATAGCCTTCGGCATGGATGTAGCTGATTTCCTTCAGCTTCAGCGCCCCCTCCAGCGCCAGCGGATAATCGGTGCCGCGCCCCAGGTAGAGGACGTCGCGCGCCGACGCGATGACGCCCGCCATCTCCTGGATCGATTCGTCATAGGCGAGCGCCGCGTTGAGTGACGCCGGCGCCTCGCCGAGGTGACGGACGATCTGCTTCTCCTCACCCGGCTTGAGCTGCCCCTTGGCCTGCGCAAGGTTAGCGGCGAGCGCAGCGAGCACCGCGAGCTGGCAGGTGAAGGCCTTGGTGCTGGCGACGCCGATCTCCGGCCCGGCATGCGTCGGTAGCAGCAAGTCCGCCTCGCGCGCCATCGAGCTGGTCGGCACGTTGACGACGGCGGCGATCTTCTGCCCCTCGCTCTTGGCGTGGCGCAGCGCGGCAAGCGTGTCGGCGGTCTCACCTGACTGGCTGATGACGATCATCAAGCCGCCCAGCTCCATCACCGGCGCGCGGTAGCGGAACTCGGACGCGACATCGAGGTCGACGGGCACGCGTGCGAACTGCTCGAACCAATATTTGGCGACCATGCCGGCATAGAAGCTGGTGCCGCAGGCGACGATCGTCACGCGCTTGATCGCGGCGAGATCGAAGTCGGGGATGGGCAGCGTGACCCGCTCTTCCATCCGCTGCAGATAGGAACGCAGCGTCTGGGCGACGACGATCGGCTGCTCGTAAATCTCCTTCAGCATATAATGCCGATGATTGCCCTTGGAGATCAGTTCGCCGGTGACGCCGGAGATGGTGACCGGCCGCTCGACGCGATGATTGTCGCGATCGTAGACCTCCGCCCCCTCCTTCGTGCAGACGACCCAATCACCTTCGTCGAGATAGGCGATGCGCTGCGTCAGCGGCGCCAATGCCAGGGCGTCCGAGCCAAGATAGGTCTCCCCATCGCCATAGCCGACCACCAGCGGCGAGCCGAGCCGGGCGCCGATCAGCAGGTCGGGATGCTTGCGAAACAGGATGGCGAGTGCAAACGCGCCATGGAGGCGCGGCAGCACCTCGCGTACGGCGCCGATCGGATCGAGCCCGGCTTCGACCTTCTCGCTGATCAGATGCGCGACGACCTCGGTGTCGGTTTCGCTGGTGAAGACGCGGCCGCGTGCGGTCAGTTCGTCACGCAGCGCCTTGAAATTCTCGATGATGCCGTTGTGGACGACCGCGACTTCGGCGGTCGCATGCGGATGCGCGTTGTTGGTGGTCGGGCCACCATGTGTCGCCCAGCGCGTATGGGCGATGCCCGTGGTACCGGCAAGCGGATGTGCCGCCAGTTCCTTGGCCAGGTTGACCAGCTTGCCGGAGGCGCGTCGGCGCTCGATTGTGCCGTCGACGTCGGTGGCGATACCGGCTGAGTCGTAACCGCGATATTCCAGCCGCTTCAGCCCATCGAGCAAACGATCCGCGACGTCTTCGGCTCCGACGATTCCAACGATTCCACACATGAAGGGGGTCTGCCTTTAGAGGGTATTGGAGAGGTGAACGCCGCGCGTCACCGGAAGGGATGGCACAGAAACGCCGTCACTGACCAGCCTTGCGCGCCGCCATCATCGCGCGGAAGCGGGTCGCCCACCCGGCTTTCGCGATCTGCGGGGGGCGGACAAGGGCGAGGGCGCCGGCTTCGACGTCCTGCGTGACGACCGAACCTGCAGCGACGATGGCCCCCTCGCCGATGGCGACCGGCGCGACCAGTGCCGAGTTGGAGCCGATGAACGCTCCCGCCCCGATCTGCGTCTTGTATTTGAAAAATCCGTCGTAATTGCACGTGATCGTGCCCGCACCGATATTGGCGCCGGCGCCGATTTCGGCATCGCCCAAATAGGTCAGATGATTGGCCTTGGCGCCCTCGCCCAGTACCGCTTTCTTCATCTCGACGAAATTGCCGACCCTGGCGTTGCGGCCGACCACGGCACCGGGGCGCAGACGGGCATAGGGGCCGATGTCGGCGCCCTCGGCAACCGTCGCGCCCTCGATGTGGCTGAAGGCGTGGATCGTCACCCGGTCGGCGATGGCGACGCCGGGGCCGAACACGACATGCGGTTCGATCACCACGTCGCGGCCGATACGCGTGTCGTGAGCGAACCATACCGTCTCGGGCGCGATCAGCGTGGCGCCGTCGGCCATTGCCTCCGCCCGGCGGCGCGTCTGCCACATCGCTTCTACCGCGGCGAGTTCGGCGCGGCTGTTGACGCCGGCGACTTCCTCCGCCCCGGTTTCGATCACCGAGGCGTAGCGGCCTTCGGCTCCGGCGAGCATGACGATGTCGGGCAGGTAATATTCACCGGCGGCATTGTCGCTGCCGACCTGGGCCAACAAGCGCCACAGATCGTCCGCGCGTGCCGCCATCAAGCCCGAATTGCACAGGGTCTCGGCGCGCTCGTCGGCGGTCGCGTCTTTGAACTCGACCATCTTGACGATGCGGCCCTCCGGATCGGCAATGACCCGGCCATAAGCGGCGGCATCGTCGGGGCGGAACCCCAGCACGACCGCGGCGGGCGGCTGCGGCACGTGGAGAGCGTCGAGCATCCGCTGCATCGTCGCGGCGGCGACCAGCGGCACGTCGCCGTAGAGGATCAGCACGTCGCCCTCGAAACCGCCCAGCGCATCCTTCGCCTGAAGAACAGCATGGCCGGTGCCGAGCTGCTCCGCCTGAAGGGCCGTCGCCACGCCCAACGGTGCGACCGCGGCCTCGACCTGCTCACGGCCCGCCCCGGTGACGACGACGATCTTTTCCGGGAACAAGGACGAAGCGCTAGCAATCAGGTGCAGGAGCATCGGCCTCCCAGCGATCGGATGGAGAACCTTGTGCAGGTCCGATTTCATGCGGGTACCCTTGCCTGCGGCGAGGATGATGACGGCGAGTGGCGTGGTCATGCGGCAGCGTCTGCCACGGAAGGCTTGCCATTTCCACACCATCCCGCCACGCGCAGACGATGTCTTCCGCTGCCGTCCCCCTCCCCTTCGACATCGTCGGCTTCGATCTCGACGGCACGTTGCTCGACACGAGCGGTGATCTGACCGCCGCGGTCAACCATGCCTTGGCCTCGATCGACCGGCCGACGCTGACCGTGGCGCAGGTGACCCCGATGATCGGCGGCGGCGCGCGGCACATGCTGGCGCAGGGGATGGCGGCGACCGGCGGCTGCGACGAAGCGACGCTGGACGTGCTCCACCGGCGCCTGCTCGCCTATTATGAATCGCATATCGCCGTACTCACCGCGCCCTATCCTGGATGCCTCGACGCACTCGATTCGCTGGCCGCGCGTGGGACGACGCTGGCGGTGGTGACCAACAAATTGGAGGGGCTGGCACGGCAGGTGCTGGACCAATTGGGACTGACCGATTGGTTCGCCTGCATCATCGGTGGCGATACGATGGGGCCCGGCAATGCCAAACCCTCGCCGATACCGATCGAGGAGATGCTACGCCGCTGCGGCGGTGGGCGAGCGGCGTTCGTTGGTGATTCGCGCTTCGACGTGGCGGCGGCGCAGGCGGCAGGCCTGCCGGCGATCGCCTGTTCGTTCGGTTTCCTGATGGAGCCGGTCGAGACACTTGGCGCAGAGGCGGTGATCAATGGCTATGACGAGCTGCTACCGACGCTGGAGCGGCTCGCCGAGCGACCGCGCTGATCCACGACCGGCCTGTCAGCGCCACGCCTTGGTCCACAGGTGGCGCGCCAGCATGGCCGGCGGCATCCGCAGCCAATGTGAGCGGACGTAGAAGGCGAAACGCGTCGCCGGACGCGTGGCTCGCCCCCACCCGTCGCGGGCCAGCAGGCGGCGGCGGATCCAGGGGTCGAGTGCGTCTGAGCGTCGCCAATTGCCAGGGACGTCGGTCCCGAACAGCCCCGCCGCGTGTCGTGCGGCGCGCCGAACCGACACATCGAGGCCATGCCGCGCCGCGCGATTAGCCAGTCCGTCGCTGCCGAATTCGGTCAGCAGGCAGTGGATGTCCCACACGTTGCGCAGCCCGCCGGTCAGATCCCCGTCGGCGAACAGATGCGCGGCGGCGTGGCAGATCATATCCTGGGCAGAGAGCACCAGGAGGCCGTTGGCCAGCGGCTGGGCCGCGGCGACCAGCGCTTCAGCATCGGGGGTGATGCGGGCGGTGAGCGGCAGGATCGTGTGGTGCACGTCGATCATCCGGTCGCGCTCGCCATGGATCAGCGGCGGCAGTTCGTGCATCCAGCGGCGGTAATAGGCATCGTCATAGGGGTCGGGCTTGACCCATTCCCATCCGGCCGCGAGCAAGGCCGCCTCGACCGCGTCGAGCGACCCCCGCGGCACGAGAATGTCGAGATCGCCGATCGACCGGCCCTGGCCCGCCATCAGACCGGCCGCGACATAGGCCGTTCCCTTCAGCAACACGACCGGACAGCCGAGCGGCGCGAGCGCACGTCGCGCCATTTCCGCTTCCCAAAGCGCGGTGCGGCGGGCGCCCTCTGCAGCGGCACGCGCTTCGGCCAAGAGAAGCGCCACGGGCTCGGGCAGCGGCAGGCCATGCAACCGCCACGCGAGCGTGCCGACCAGCTGCTCCGCCCGCGCGGTCGCGATCAGCCCGGTCCAGTCGGTGTCCAGTCGCAACGTCGTCGGGTCGGCGAGCGCGCGTGCGAGGCTCAGAGCGTCCGCCACAACGCCTCCACTTGGTCGACTGCCGCAACGCCGTCGGGATAATCGATCGCATAGGCCGGCACGTCGCGGGCCAGTGCGGTCAGACAGGCGAACCCCCGTTCCGCGAGCGCGACATAGTTGGTGGAGGCGTGGGTCAGCCGCACGAACGCCTCGCTGGCCGGCATCGATCGTACCGCGGGCGCAGCACCGAAACGCGGGAAGAGCAGCAGCACGGGCATCGCCGGATCGTCCATCGCCGCGATCGCATGCGCGTCCGGGACGAGGTGTCGGATCGTCCCTTTCGGCGTGCCGGCAAGCTCGGGTCCCAGCCGCGCCTTCGGCAAGGCCGCAATCGCGGCGGCGATGCCTTCGTTCTTGAGGCTGACCAGCCGGGGAAAGGCGAAGACCTCTCCGCTGTCCGGATCGAGCATCGCGAACTCGTCGCCCATGAAGCGCCAGCCCCGCGCGGCGAGCAAGGTGGCAAGCGTCGACTTACCGGCGCCCGACTGACCGCTGATCAGCAGCGCGCGCCCGTCGCGCTCGACCGCTGCGGCATGGAGCAGCAGGCAACGTTGCGATCCGAGCGCAACCTGCAGGTTCATCCCCATCTCTGCGGCGAGCAGCGCATGGGCGAGCGGCAACGGTGCCGCTTCGGGGAGCATATAGTCGCCGCCGATCCGCACCGAAGGCCGGATCCAGCGCCGCCAGGGCCGGGTCGCCTCCAACCGGACGGTGAAGTCCGCAATGTCTGCCTGCGGATAATCGCGATAGAGGTCGGCAAGCATGGCGATCGGCGTCGCCCAATCCGACCCGACCCGAAAACCGACGGGGCCGATGCGCAGCGAGCAGACGTGCCTCACAACACCTCCACCAGACCGGTGTCGACCAGTTCCGCCAGCCGTGCCCGAAGCGCAGCGACGTCCGCATCGGCGACGTCGAAGCTCACCTCGAGCCGCGCCATCAGTGCCGCATCGTCCAACGGCCCATCCGCAAGGCAGGCGAGGATTTCAGGCGCGGGGCTGGCGAGCAGGTGGGTGATGCCCGATGGGCGGTGAAACACCGCCGTGAACGTGTCCAGCCCGACGCTGAGCAGCGTGTCGGCCGGCGCGGCGCGATACCGCAAGCGATCAGGCGCGCGGCATCTGCAGCGAGGCAAAGCAGGTGAAGCCACCCTGCCCGCGCTGCAACCGACGGATGTAGCTGATATAGGCGCGATTAGTTTCGTAGGTGGTGCCGGGCAGCATGCCGCCGGCCAGCGCGCGCTTCACGTCCTCGCCCTTGAACGGCCGCGCCGGCGGCGCGAACGCCCCCTTGGTACCCGCGGGCACGACATTGCCGTCGGGATCGATATAGCCGCCCGCGCGGGTCATGTCGGGCACCGGGATCTCGCAATTCATCACCGATCCCGCGGTTTGCGCCAGCGCCGGCCGAATCGACACCACCGCACCGGCGGTGACCGCGCCGAGCATCAGCACGCGGCGGCGGCTGGCCGCCCCGGTGGCAGCGGGCTGATCAGAAGGCGTTGCGTCGTCGGTCATGGCCAAGATCCTAGCGCGTCTGCCTTTCACATTCGCTAACCACTGGCAAGCGGTGCTCCGGTGCCGATCCGGGACCGCGGAAGACGTTCCGACGCGAACAGGTGCAGCCGCAGCGGAATTGCGCTAGCCAGCGGAGCGTCATGCCGCCCAGATTCGTCCAGCGCCTCAGCGGCGCGATCGTGATCGCCCTGCTCAGCGGACTTGCCGTCTATGCCTTGGGCGGATCGATCGACGCCGTGGCGGTGACGGTGATCGGCGCCATCGCTGCCGGACTTGCGGCGATGGGCATCCGCAGTGCCACCCCGGTCGCACACGGCCCCACCGGGGCGGATGCCGGCGCATTGGTCGGCGAGGTGCTGGACGGCATCGGCGACCCCGTCCTGATGATCCGTGGCGGGGTCGTCGCCTGCGCGAATGTCGCGGCGCGCGGGCTGCTCGGCCAGCATATCGTCGGCGAGGACGTCCGCGTCGCGATCCGCCACCCCGCCGCCGCCGACCGGCTGTCCGCCGGTTCCGCCTTGCCGGGGCGTCCGGTCGAACTGGTCGGGCTCGGCAGCGCCGACCAACGCTGGCAAATGGCGGTCGGCGAGACGTCCGACGGCGCCCGCATCGTTCATCTGGTCGATCAGAGCGGCAATTACGCGGCGGAACAGATGCGGGTCGACTTCGTCGCCAACGCCAGCCACGAATTGCGCACGCCGCTCGCCTCGATCCTCGGCTTCGTCGAAACGCTCAGCGACGAAGCGGGCGAAGACCCGGCATTGCGCACCCGCTTCCTGAAGGTCATGTTCGACGAGGCGCAGCGCATGCAGCGGCTGATCGAGGATCTGATCTCGCTGTCGCGGATCGAAGGCGAGAAATACCGGCTGCCGGGCGAGCTGATCGATTTGGGAGAGGTGCTCGAGGACGTCTATGCCGAATTGGCAGCGGGCGGTGGTGAGCGGGTCGGCGACGTGACGATCGGCTTCGAGGACAACCTGCCCGCCGTCACGGGGGACGCCGCGCAGCTATCCCAATTGGTCCACAATCTGATCGGCAATGCGATGAAATACGGCCGGCCGGGTTCGCCGGTCACCGCTACGGTCGGCCGCGACCGGTCCGGCATGGTTCGCTTCACCGTCGCCGACGAAGGCGAAGGCATTGCGCCCCAGCACATTCCGCGCCTGACCGAGCGATTCTACCGTGTCGATGCCGGGCGCAGCCGCAGCGTCGGCGGGACCGGTCTCGGCCTGGCGATCGTCAAGCATATCGTCGAGCGACATCGCGGCCGGTTCGACATCAGCAGCAAGGTGGGGGTGGGCACGATCGTGTCCGTCGCCTTGCCGCCCGCGGAAGCGGTGTCATCAAAGGGTAACGTAACCGTCACACAGGGGCGTGCGGAGCGGGACTAGGAGTCGCGCCCGGGGCGGGAACATCATGCGTATCGCGATAGTCGCTCTCGGGCTTTGCCTCGCGGGCTGTCAGGATCAGGCCAATGGCGGCGGTGGCGGCGCGCGGAGCCAGATTACCGTCGTCGGATCCTCGACCGTCTATCCGTTCACCACGATCGTCGCCGAACAGTTCGTCGCCAACGATGCCGATGCGCGCGCGCCGGTGATCGAGTCGACGGGCACGGGCGCGGGCATGAAGTTGTTCTGCGCCGGATTGGGCGCGGCTCATCCGGATATCGAGGATGCCTCGCGGCGCATGAAGCCGGGCGAGTTCCAGGAGTGCCAGCGAAACGGGGTCGGCGCGATCCTGGAAATCCAGGTCGGCATCGATGGCATCGCCTTTGCCGAAGCGCTGAACGGCCCCAGGATGGCGCTGACGGAAGCGGACCTGTATCGCGCGCTGGCGGCGAAGGTGAACGGCCGGCCGAATGGCGCGCGGACGTGGCACGATGTCAATCCGACGCTTCCGGCCACGCCGATCCAAGTCTACGGCCCGCCAGCGACCAGCGGTACCCGCGACGCACTCGCCGAACTGATCCTGACGCGCGGCTGCGAGATGGTCGATCCGCGGGCAAAGGCACTGGCGACCGACGACCCCGACGCGCACAAGGCGCTATGCACACGCGTGCGCGAGGACGGCGCCTACATCGACGCCGGGGAGAATGACAATCTGATCGTACAGAAGCTCGCCGCCAACCCGAGCGCGATCGGTGTCTTCGGCTACAGCTATCTCGAAGAGAACAAGGGCAGCGTCACCGGGGTGACGATCAATGGCGTTGCGCCGACCTATGCGACGATCGCGGACGGCCGGTATCCGGGGTCGCGGCCGCTGTTCCTCTACGTCAAGAAGGCGCATCTGCGCGCAATCCCCGGTTTGAAGACGTTCCTGCACCTTTATGCGACAGCGTGGGGCCCCGAAGGACCGCTTGTGCGCCGCGGGCTGATCGCATCGCCCGCGTCCAGTCGAGCGCGCTCCGCGGCGATCATCGCGCACGAAACGGCGCTCACCGCGGCGGATCTGGACCGATGAGCGCGCTTGGCCTGCTGTTTACCGTCATCGGCCTCGCATTGATCGGCTGGCTGGCC
Organism: Sphingomonas sp. MA1305; assembly: GCF_016107325.1. Lineage (GTDB taxonomy): Bacteria > Pseudomonadota > Alphaproteobacteria > Sphingomonadales > Sphingomonadaceae > Sphingomonas. The sequence continues at coordinate 452,140 of NZ_RCVT01000003.1, read as the reverse complement.
GCACGCATGCGGGCTGCGACCTTCCGTCGCCCGCGGGTGGCACGATTCAGTGCTTTGCCGGCGCATCACGGCTGGTTTGTCGCGGTCTGTACTGTGGTGCCGCCGCTGATCTTCCTCGCCGTGTGGGCGATGACGGCGCCGGCGCTGGTGACGGAGGCCGTGCTCGCCACGCCCGCTGCCGCCGCACTGCCGGCGCCGGGCTTCGAGCGCGCGTCGATCCTGTCCGAAGCCCGTGAGCTGGCCGCGGGCCGTAGCTATGGGGCGTTTCACGATCTCGCCGAGACGCTCGCTCCCGCTTATGCCGCCGCGCAGACCCGGTACGACTGGATCGCCACTGCTGCAGCACTGTTACTCGCCTTTGCCGGCGGAACGCTCGCCTTCACCCGTATCCGTCCCGATTTCGCGGCGCGCACGCAAGTGGAGCGCGGCGTCATGCTGCTGCTGCTCGTCGCCTCGCTGATCGCGATCCTGACCACGGTCGGCATTGTCGCCTCACTCTTGTACGAGTCGGGTCGGTTCTTTCGCATGGTGCCGATCGGCGACTTCTTGTTCGGCACGCATTGGAGCCCCCAGGTGATCGACCCGCGCGATCCCGGCGCATCACTCGGCGCGGTGCCGCTGTTCTGGGGCACCTTCTTCATCGGCGCGGTGATCGCCATGGCGGTCGCCATCCCGTTCGGCCTGATGAGCGCGATCTACCTGACCCAATATGCCCATCCGACGACGCGGCGCTGGATGAAGCCGGTGCTGGAGATGCTCGCCGGCGTACCGACCGTGGTCTACGGCTATTTCGCCGCATTGACCGTCGCGCCGGCAGTACGGCAGCTCGGCGTGGCGCTCGGCATCCATTGGGCTTCGTCGGAAAGCGCGTTGGCGGCCGGCGCGGTGATGGGGGTGATGATCATCCCCTTCGTATCGTCGATGGCCGACGATTCGATCGCTGCCGTTCCTGCCGCCATGCGCGACGGCAGTCTGGCGATGGGTGCGACGAGTTCGGAAACGATCCGCAAGGTGATCCTTCCCGCGGCTCTGCCCGGCGTGGTCGGCGGCATCCTGCTCGCCGTGTCGCGGGCGATCGGCGAGACGATGATCGTCGTCATGGCCGCCAGCGGCGTCGCGACGCTGACGCTCAACCCATTCTCCAGCACGACCACCGTAACCAAGCAGATCGTCGACCTGCTGACCGGCGAGGCGGAATTCACCAGCGCCAAGACACTTGCCGCCTTCGCGCTCGGCCTGACCTTGTTCGCGGTGACCCTCGCGCTCAACGTCGTCGCGCTCAGCGTCGTCAAACGGTATCGGGAGGCCTATGAATAGCCCGCTGGTCCCAGGTGTGCCGGCGGAAGGGCACGAGCCCGAACCGCGTCGTCCGACCGACTGGACGACGCAATCGGTGCGCCGCCGCACGCAGCGCCGCTACGCCGCGGAACGGCGTTTTCGGCTGCTCGGGCTGGCGGCCGTCTGGCTGTCGGCGGGTTTCCTCGCGTTCCTCCTGCTGTCGATGCTGGCCGGCGGGATCGGTGGCTTCCGTCAGACGCGGATCGCACTGCCGATCGATCTCGCCGCGGCGAAGTTGCAGGTGACGCCGGCACAGCTGCGCGGTCGTGGCGCCGATCTCGCCCTCGCGGGCGCGGGGTTGGAGGCCGCGGTCGATCGCGCTGCGACGGCGGCTTACGGCCCAGACTCGGCCGACTATCTGTCGGACGGCGCCTGGCTGGTGGTGCGCGATGCCATCAAGCGGGACCCAACCCTGCTGCAACGGCGAACCACCGTCGAGGTGCCCGTCACCAGTGCGCTCGATATCGCCGCGCGCCATGACGGTTCGGCCACCGACGAGGCGATCGTCGCCCGGCTGAACGCCCGCGGCGCGCTGTCGACCGGATGGAACTGGGGCTTTCTGTCGTCCGCCGATTCGAACGACCCGACCCGTGTCGGCGTCTGGGGTGCGCTGAAAGGTTCGCTGCTGACGATGGTCGTGACGCTGGCGCTCGCCTTCCCGATCGGTGTCTTCGCCGCGCTCTATCTCGAGGAATATGCCCCGCGGAACCGCTGGACGGACCTGATCGAGGTGTCGATCAACAATCTCGCCGCGGTGCCGTCGATCATCTTCGGTCTGCTCGGCCTCGCCGTCTTCATCAACACGCTGCATCTGCCGCGCTCGGCGCCGATCGTCGGCGGCCTGACGCTGGCGCTGATGACCATGCCGGTGATCGTCATCGCCGGGCGCAACGCGATCAAGGCGGTGCCGCCGTCGATCCGCGACGCCGCGCTCGCCGTCGGCGCGTCGCCGGTGCAGGTGGTGTTCGACCATGTCCTGCCGCTCGCCTTGCCCGGCATCCTGACCGGCACGATCATCGGCATGGCGCGGGCGCTGGGCGAGACCGCGCCGCTGCTGATGATCGGCATGCGCGCCTTCATCGCCGCGCCACCGTCGCGCCTGTCCGACCCGGCCACCGTGCTGCCGGTGCAGGTCTTCCTGTGGTCGGACCAGGTCGACCGCGGCTTCGTCGAGAAGACCAGCGCCGCGATCATCGTGCTGCTCGTCTTCCTGCTCGCGATGAACGGCCTCGCCATCTATCTCCGCAACCGTTTCGAGACCCGCTGGTGACTCCTCCTTCCAAGATCCAGGCGCGCGACGTCAGCGTCTTTTACGGCGACAAATGTGCCATCGACCATGTCTCGATCGACGTGGCGGAGGACAATGTCGTCGCTTTCATCGGCCCGTCGGGCTGCGGCAAGTCGACCTTCCTGCGCACGCTCAACCGGATGAACGACACCGTCGCCAGCGCCCGGGTCACGGGCGAGATCCTGCTCGACGGCGAGGACATCTACGCCGCCGACATGGACGTGGTGCAGCTGCGCGCGCGCGTCGGCATGGTGTTCCAGAAGCCCAACCCCTTCCCCAAGTCGATCTACGAGAATGTCGCCTACGGCCCGCGCATCCACGGCCTCGCCGCGGCGCGCGCCGACCTCGACGAGATGGTGGAGCGCTCGCTGCGCCGCGCCGGCCTGTGGGACGAGGTCAAGGACCGGCTCGACGACAGCGGCACGGCGCTGTCGGGCGGCCAGCAGCAGCGCCTGTGCATCGCCCGCGCCATTGCGGTCGATCCGGAAGTGATCCTGATGGACGAGCCGTGCAGCGCGCTCGATCCGATCGCCACCGCGAAGATCGAGGAGCTGATCCACGAGCTGAAGGGCCGCTACGCGATCGTCATCGTCACCCACAACATGCAACAGGCGGCGCGCGTGTCGCAGCAGACCGCCTTCTTCCACCTCGGCCAGCTGGTCGAGTTCGCCCCCACCAGCGACATCTTCACCAATCCGCGGGAGGAACGGACCCGCGACTACATCACCGGCAGGTACGGATAATGGTAGACCATACGGTCAAGGCGTTCGACGCCGACATCGGTCAGTTGCGCGGCATGATCTCGCAGATGGGCGGGCTTGCCGAGGATGCGATCGTGCAGGCGATCAAGGCGCTGCAACGGCCCGATCCCGAACTGGCGCGACGCGTCGACGCCGATGACAAAGCCATCGACGCGATCGAACGCGAGGTGGAACGGCTGGCGGTGCGCATCATCGCGCTCCGCGCGCCGATGGCGGTCGACCTGCGCGAGGTCGTCGCGGCGCTGAAGATCGCCTCGGTGGTCGAACGGATCGGCGATTATGCCAAGAACATCGCGCGGCGCGTGCCGATGATCGACGGCGAACACCGCATCGAACCGATCTCCATCCTGCCGTCCATGGCGGCCATGGCGAGCGGCATGGTTCGCCGTGCCCTGGACGCCTTCGCCGCACGCGACCCGGACGCCGCAGTCGAGGTGGTCGAGAGCGACCGCGCGCTCGACGATTTCTACGACAGCATCTTCCGAACGCTCGTCACCTACATGGTCGAGAATCCGCGGACGATCAGCCAGGTCGCGCATTTGCTGTTCGTCGCCAAGAACCTGGAGCGGATCGGCGATCATGCGACCAACGTCGCCGAGATGGTCTATTTCGCCGCAACCGGCACCCAGATGGCCGACCACATTCGTGGCGGCCCTCGTACCACCGAGGAGCAACGCTGATGGCACGCGCACGCATGCTGCTGGTCGAGGACGACGCCGCCCTCGCCGAGCTGCTGACCTATCATTTCCGCCGTGAAGACTTCGAGGTCGCGCACACTCCGGATGGCGAGGAGGCGCTGCTGCTCGCCAAGGAAAAGGCGCCGGACATCGTGCTGCTCGACTGGATGGTCGAAGGTCTGTCCGGGATCGAGGTCTGCCGTCGGCTGCGCCGCATGCCGGAATCGGCGAACGTGCCGATCATCATGCTGACCGCACGCGGAGAAGAAGAAGACCGCATTCGTGGTTTGGAGACAGGTGCCGACGACTATGTCACCAAGCCCTTCTCGCCGCGCGAGCTGGTAGCGCGAGTCAGTGCGGTGTTGCGCCGGGTGCGGCCGGCGCTGGCAGGCGAGCAGCTGACCTATGACGATATCGAGATGGACACCGTCGGTCACAAAGTTCGGCGCGGCGGCGAAGTCGTGCCGCTGGGGCCGACCGAATTCCGGCTGCTCAAGCACTTCCTTGAACATCCCGGCTGGGTATTCAGTCGCGAACGCCTGCTCGACGCGGTCTGGGGCCATGACAGTGACATCGAAAGCCGGACGGTCGACGTGCACATCCGTCGGCTGCGCAAGGCGATCAATATCGGCAATCGGCCAGACTTGATCCGTACCGTCCGGTCCGCCGGCTATTCGTTGGACTCGGGCGCCTGAGCAAGGGAGAGAGTTGGCGGGCGGAACAGAGACGCGAGCGAAACAAAGGACCCAAGTTCCGGATCGGACGTTAGGCGGGGGCGCTTACGCAAACCTGCGCGACAGATTTGGGAGATTCGCAATGAAGCTCATTCTTTTGGCCGCCACGGCCCTCATCGCTGCCCCCGTGATGGCTCAGCAAGCCGGCACGATGGCGCCGCAGACGGCCACCCCTGCCCCGACCGATCAGACCACGCCGCCGCCGGCTGATCAGACTGCAACGCCGCCCGCCACGGACACGATGGCGCCGACCCAGCAGGCCGGCACCCCTGCACCGATGACCACGGGTTCGGGTACCCCGGCCGGCGGATACCAGCCGAGTGGTTCGGCACTGTCCGGCCCGGCGACGCCCGGTGCGCCGGTGACCTTCCGTCCGGCACCGACCCCGGATCAAGCCTATCCGGCGCCGGCGCCCAAGGCCGAATATCCGGTCTGCAAGGCTGGCCAGTATGACGGCTGCCGCCAGGTCGAAGGCCGGAAGATGACCAAGGCGAAGCGCCGCACGCGTCGCTGATCGCGATCGACCCTCCGGACGGGCATTGCGCCCGTTCGAAGGTTCGGTATGGAGGGCGCTTCATCCTTTATGGACGAGGCGCCCTTCTTATGTCCCCTGCTCCCCTTCGCTTCGACGGGCGTGTCGCGATCGTTACCGGCGCCGGTGGCGGCTTGGGCCGCGCCTATGCGCTCGCCCTTGCGGAACGCGGTGCCAGGGTCGTGGTCAACGACCTGGGTGGCGCGCGTGACGGCACGGGCCATTCCGACGCAGCGATGAAAGTTGTCGAGGCAATCCGCGCCGCCGGTGGCGAGGCGATGGCGGACGGCGGCAATGTCGCCGATTATGAGCAGATGACGGCCATGGTCGCGCGTACCAAGGAAAGCTGGGGCGGCGTCCATATCTTGATCAACAATGCCGGCGTGCTGCGGGACAAAAGCTTCGCCAAGATGGATCCGACCGATTTCGAATTCGTCGTCCGCGTCCACCTGCTGGGCTCCGCCTTCGCCACCAAGGCATGCTGGGAGACGTTCCGGGACCAGAATTACGGCCGCGTCGTGATGACCGCGTCATCAAGCGGCCTCTTCGGCAATTTCGGACAGGCCAATTATGCCGCCGCAAAGATGGGCGTCGTCGGTCTTGCCAAGACCCTGTCGCTGGAAGGCGCGAAGCACGACATCCGCGTCAATACCATCGCGCCAACCGCTGGCACGCGAATGACGGAGGGGCTGTTCCCGCAGGCAGCCTTCGATGCTTTCACGCCGGAGTCGGTGGCGCCTGGCGCGCTCTATCTGGTCGGCGACGATGCGCCGCAAGGCGTGATCCTGGGCGCCGGAGCGGGGGTATTCCAGACGTCCTATGTCACCTTGACCCGGGGATCGGCGCTCGCCGGCGATGCGCTGTCGCCGGAAGGCGTTGCGGCGCAATGGCCTGCGATCAGCGATCGCGTCGGCGAGATCACGCCCCGATCCGGCGCCGAGCAGGCGATGACGATCGGACGGCGGCTGCAGGGGGATTGAACCGTATCGTTGCCGGCGGAACTGCGGAATCCGCCAAGCTACCCTCGTTCGAGCACCATGAGCAGGTAAGTGTGTCGCCCCCCCCCCTGCCAAGACGCTCAACTCGCAGTGTATTGACTCTGTAACACACATGCGCGATCCTGCCTGTTCGTTAACAGGGAGAACGTCATGTACAGCGAAAGCGACATCGACGGTGCGGTGGCGGCGGGGGCGATCTCGCCCGATGCCGCCATGGCGCTGCGCCGCTACGTCGCCACGGCCCAGGCGGCGCCGGCGGTGGACGAGGAGCATTTTCGGCTGCTCACCGGGTTCAACGACATCTTCGTGTCGATCGCCCTGGTGCTGCTGCTGACTGCGCTCGGTCAGATCGGCTTCCAGATCACCCATGCCTTGAGCGGGGCCTTCGTCGCCGCGGCGTCGTGGCCGCTCGCGCTCTACTTCACGGCGCGGCGGCGGATGGCGCTACCCAGCATCCTCCTGCTGCTGAGCTTCGTCGGGGGCGTGGCCGGGGCGCTGGCGGGCGGAATCGAAACTGCCTTCCCGCATATCGACGAGCGCGCCGGGGCGCTGGCCGTCTCGGCGGTCGGCATCGTCGCAGCGGGGGCGGCGTGGCTGCACTGGCGCCGCTTCATGGTACCGATCACGGTGGCGGCGGGAGCTGCGGCGACGGTGGCGGTTGCGATCGGCCTGCTGATGGCGGTGATCCCGGACGTGAAACAGGGGGTCTGGCCGTTGCTGCTGATCGGCGGCCTGGGCGTGTTCGCACTCGCCATGCGGTGGGACATGTCGGACGTCCGGCGGGAAACGCGCCGATCCGACGTCGCCTTCTGGCTGCACCTGGCCGCCGCGCCGATGATCGCGCATCCGATTTTCCAGATGCTGGGTGTGTTCAACGGCGAGATCGGCGGCGGCACTGCGGCGCTGGTGTTGATCCTGTACGTGCTGTTCGGGGCGCTGGCGCTGGCCGTCGACCGGCGTGCGCTGCTCGTCTCCAGCCTCGTCTACGTGCTCTACGCCCTCTACAGCTTGATCCGCAGTGCGGGCGCGATCGAGTTGGGGGCGGCCTTCACCGCTCTGGTGATCGGTTCAGCGCTGCTGACTCTCTCCGCCTTATGGCAGCCGATGCGGCGCAGCATCGTGGGCGCTTTGTCGCAGCCGCTGCGGCTCCGACTGCCGCCGGTCCAGCAGCCGGCATAAGCCAGCATCACCGAGCGACGGGCTTGGCCGTCCCGGTTCATGCCGGGGCGGCCATTTTCCGATCTGCCGTGCCCATCCGAGCCGGCAGAGGCCGGCTATTCGACCAGCTTGACCAGCCGGCGTTCCACCGGCGCAAGCACCGGGCCGAGCTCATGCCCACGCTTCAAGACCACACCGTGCTCGCCGATCAGCGCCCACATGCCCTGGCGATTGCGTAGCGCCGGGCGCTTCTCGATGCGAAATTCGGGACGCTCCGCCGCGCGCCGGAAGGCGGCGAAGATCGCTGCATCCTGACCCAATTCGATCGCGTAATCGCGCCAGTGACCCGCCGCGACCATCCGGCCGTAAAGATCGAGAATACGGGTCAGTTCGAGCCGCTCGAAGCCGATCTGGTTGGGCTTGCCGGCATGCGGGAATGGCGTGACCGTACCCATCAGGCGCGATCGCGCTCCGCCTCGGGAAAGGCGGGACCACGTTCGGCGAGCAAGGCATCCAGCCGCTTGCGCATCGATTCCAGCTCGCAGCGCATGATCTCCAGCTTCTGCGTCGCCGGATCGAACATCTCGCTACACGGCGTTCCGTAGGGGACGAAGCGCGGTTCGGGGACGTTGCCGCCCTCCACCAGCGTCGGCCGCGCCGGAATGCCGACCATCACCGCGCCCGCCGTAACGTCACGCGTGACGACGGCATTGGCGCCGATCCGCGCGCCGGCGCCAACGTGGATCGGCCCGAGCACCTGCGCGCCTGAACCGATAATGACGCCATTGGCGAGCGTCGGATGGCGTTTACCGGCAACGCCATTGTCGGGGCTGGTGCCGCCAAGCGTCACGCACTGGTAGATGGTGACGTCGTCGCCGATCTCTGCCGTTTCGCCGATCACGACGAAGCCGTGGTCGATGAAGAAGTTGCGGCCGATCGTCGCACCGGGGTGGATGTCGATCCCGGTCATCGCCCGCGACATATGATTGACCAGCCGTGCCAGAAAGAAGGCGCGCGACCGGTACAGACGGTGCGCGACGCGATGCCAGCCGAGCGCCCAGACGCCCGGATAGGTCAGGATTTCGGCACGCGAATGCGGCGCCGGGTCACGTGCCCGGATCGAATCGAGATAGGCCGCCAAGCGTCCGAACATCCGCGTCCCCTTCATGCGTATCGGCACCATCTAATGACGCGGGCGGGTGATTTCCACTCTCTGGCGCCCGCCCCTTGAGCGATGGAAACCCGAGCTTTGTTGTGGGGTTTGAGCCAGGCGTGCACGGTGCGCGCGTCGGCGACGTGCCGCCTGTCCAGGGAGACACCACCGCCTATGCCGCATTTCCTTACCCAGATCGACTGGTCGCAACTGCTACCGTTCGTGGCGATCGGCTTCGCCGCTCAGATCGTCGACGGCGCACTAGGCATGGCGTTCGGCCTGATCAATTCGACGTTGATGGTGACGATGATGGGCACGCCCCCTGCCCTCGCCTCCGCCAGCGTGCACGCGGTCGAGACCTTCACCACGGCGGCTTCCGGGGTGAGCCATATCGTCAACCGCAACGTCGACTGGAAGCTGTTCCGGCGGTTGGTGATCCCCGGCGTCATCGGCGCCGCACTAGGCGCGACGGTGCTCAGCCGCCTCGACGCATCGGTCGCGCGCCCGTTCGTCATGGCGTATCTCGCCGCCATCGGCGTCTATCTGCTGTTCCGCGCCTGGCGGGGCGAGATCGAACGGCGGCAGCCCCGCGTGATCGCACCACTCGGTCTGATCGGCGGCTTTCTCGACGCCGCGGGCGGCGGCGGCTGGGGGCCAGTGGTGACGTCCAACCTGCTGGTCCAGGGCGCGACTCCGCGGCACACGATCGGCACGGTCAATACGGCCGAATTCTTCCTGACGCTCACGGCCTCGGTCGCCTTCTTCGTCTCGCTCGGATGGGCGGCGTTCACCCTGCAGGCGGTGGGGCTCTTGCTCGGCGGCCTGCTCGCCGCGCCTTTGGGTGGTGTGCTCGCCAAGCGGGTGCCGACGCGTCAGCTGATGGCGTTCGTCGGCATCTTGCTGACGCTGACCAGCCTGTGGTCGATCTATGCCGCGCTTGCGAGATAATCGCGCCGACTGAGCAGCTTGGTATCTAGACAGTGCTGCCGAGACGGCCGATATCCGTTGTTTTGATCGACTGGGTCGATCGCCCCGCGAAACGACTTCAATTTTGCACTGCGGCATAAACCGGCTAGATCGGTCTTGTTCAATTCTCGGGAGACCCCTCATGTCGCTTATCGGCAGCTCGCTGAAGCCGTTCACCACCCAGGCCTATAAGGAAGGCAAGTTCGTCACAGTCACCGACCAGGACGTGCTCGGCAAGTGGGCGGTCTTCTTCTTCTATCCGGCCGACTTCACCTTCGTCTGCCCGACCGAGCTCGAGGATCTGGCCGACATCTATCCGACGCTGCAGAAGATGGGCGTCGAGGTGTACAGCGTGTCGACCGACACGCACTTCAGCCACAAGGCGTGGCACGACAGCTCGCCGGCGATCGGCAAGATCAACTATTACATGCTCGGCGACCAGAGCCACGCGATCTCGAACAATTTCGAGATCCTGCGCGCCGGCCAGGGCCTGGCGGATCGCGGCACCTTCGTGATCGATCCCGAGGGCGTGATCCAGCTGATCGAGGTCACGTCGGAAGGCGTCGGCCGCAACGCCGCGGAATTGCTCCGCAAGATCAAGGCGGCGCAATATATTGCGGCACATCCGGGCGAGGTTTGCCCGGCGAAGTGGGAAGAGGGCGAAGAGACGCTCGCCCCCAGCCTCGACCTCGTCGGCAAGATCTGAGCCGCTGAGGGCATACGCATCCCCGCGTCGGCGGGGATCCGGCTTCCGGATCCTCCTCGTCGCGACGGTGACGGCGGGCGGACGAGTCGTCGTCCGTCGATGACGTTCCAAGGCCAGCTTGCGGGCGTCGCCACAACGGCGGCTCCCGCAGGCAAGCGGCGCAGCGACGCCGGGCACGACCCGCGCCGCGCTCTCCCCGATCTCACGTTTCCAGGAGTGTTCCATGCTCGACGCCAATCTGACGCAGCAGCTCAAGGGCTATCTGGTCAATATCCGGCAGCCGATCGAATTGGTCGCAACCCGGGGCGACGATGCCAAGTCGCGCCAGATGGGCGAGCTGTTGGGTGAGATCGCGGCGCTGTCCGACCATATCACGGTCGTCGACGGCACCGACGCCCGCACGCCCAGCTTCCTGATCCGCCGCGCCGGCACCGACATCGGCGTGCGCTTCGCCGGCCTGCCGATGGGGCATGAATTCACATCTCTGGTCCTCGCCCTGCTGCACGTCGGCGGTCATCCGTCGAAGGCGGCGCCCGCCCTGCTCGATCAGGTGCGGGGACTCGATGGCGATTTCGCCTTCGAAACCTATTTTTCGCTGTCCTGTCAGAATTGCCCCGACGTCGTGCAGGCGCTGAACCTGATGGCGGTGCTGAACCCGCGGATCACGCACACCGCGATCGACGGCGCCTTGTTCCAGGACGAGGTCACGCAGCGCAAGGTGATGGCGGTTCCGACTGTGTTCCTCAACGGCGAGCCGTTCGGCCAGGGCCGGATGGAATTGGAGCAGATCGTCGCCAAGCTCGATACCGGTGCTTCGGCACGCGCGGCGGCGACGATCGCGGCCAAGGATCCGTTCGACGTGCTGGTCGTCGGCGGCGGCCCTGCTGGGGCGGCGGCGGCGATCTACGCCGCCCGCAAGGGCATTCGCACCGGTCTGGTCGCCGAGCGGTTCGGCGGACAGGTGCTCGACACAATGGGGATCGAGAATTTCATCTCGATACCGCATACCGAAGGCCCCAAGCTGGTCGGCGATCTGGAACGCCATGTCCGCGACTATGATGTCGATGTGATGAACCTGCAGCGCGCCGCCAAGCTGGTCCCGGCGGCGCAGGAGGGCGGCCTGCACGAACTAGTTCTGGACAGTGGGGCGACGCTGTCGGCGCGGACGGTGATACTGTCGACCGGCGCGCGCTGGCGGACGATGAACGTGCCCGGCGAGGCGGAATATCGCAACAAGGGCGTCGCCTATTGCCCCCATTGCGATGGGCCGCTGTTCAAGGGCAAGCGTGTCGCGGTGATCGGCGGCGGCAATTCCGGTGTCGAGGCCGCGATCGACCTGGCCGGACTCGTCGCTCACGTCACGCTGATCGAATATGACGGCGACTTGCGCGCCGATGCGGTGTTGCAGCGCAAGCTCGCCAGCCTCCCCAACGTGCGGATCGTCACGTCCGCGCTGACCACCGAAGTCCATGGCGACGGGGAGCGGGTGACCGGCCTGACCTACGAAGACCGCCATCATGGCAGCCTGCACCGCGTCGACCTGGAGGGCGTGTTCGTGCAGATCGGCTTGGTACCCAACACAGAATGGCTGACCGACACGATCGCGCTCAGCGCCCACGGCGAGATCGAGGTCGACCATCGTGGCGCGACGTCGTGGCCAGGCATCTTTGCCGCAGGCGACGCGACGACGGTGCCGTTCAAGCAGATCGTCATCGCCGCCGGCGAAGGCTCACGCGCGGCACTGGCCGCGTTCGATCATCTGATCCGGCTGGCGCCGGTCGAGCAGCCGCGCGAGAAAGTGGCCGCTTAAGGATGTCGGCTTCCCCCCCCTGGGCGGGAGGGGGAGCGCCTCTAGCGCTTACCGCGCCAAATCTTGAGGCTGGCGTCCGGGCTTAGGCCGCCCTGATGGGCGGGGCAGCGCTGATAGGCAAAGGCCTTGTCGAGACAGATCCAGACCTCGTCGAGCCAGCCCTGACGGTTGGCGGTAACCCGCATCATGTCCGCGGTCATGCCGGGATTGGCCCTGGCCATCGCCTGCGCGAAGCCGGCCGCAGTCAGTGGGCCGCGAGACAGGCTGTCCATGTCGGGATAGCGCAGCTTGGCATACAGTCCGGTCGACTTGGCAAAATAGCTCGCCGGCTGATAGCCCGCCATGCAGGTGCCGTGCTTGGACCATTCGTGCTGCAACAGCTGCGCTGACGGTGTCGAGCAGAGGTTGCGTCGGATCACCGCCTGCGGAAGCAACGCCGTTGACCGACAATATTGCGGCCAGTCCTTGCCGATACCGTCGGGCCACAGACCATGGAGCGTGAAGCCGAAACGATTGCTTTGCCCGCATTGGAATCGTGCCGAGGCGTCACGGCCATGCGTCTTGCAATATTCCGGTGCCCAGGTGATCGCCAGCGTATAGCCGCCGATCGGCAACAGCCGTTGCGGCTGATCCGCGCTGGCCAGGTCCGGATGTGGCCGCTCGACCTGTCCGGGCACCGAGCATTGGAAGGCCTGCGCCTGCGCCAGTGCCGGCGTCACAAGCAAGGCACCGGCCAGCAGCACGCGGCTGATCATGCCAGCGTCTCCGAATCGTCCTCGTCCAGCCCCTCGCCGAACCATTCCTTGGCATCGGGCTTAAACAGCATCGTGGCGGCCGCGACATAGAGCACATTGGCGACGATCACGACCACCACGGCAAGCGCCGACGGCGCCTTGCCGGACACCAGCGTGTAGATACCGGTCAGGATCCCGATCGCGCCCAGGGCGGCGAACACCACTTGGACCCATTTGGCGACCACGCTCGCCTTGCGGGCGATGAAGAACCAAATGGCGATCGAAATCAGCGCGCCGACCGCCGCCGACACCGGCAGGAACCAGTGGACATTGGCCAGCATCGGATTGGCATCGAGCGCCGCCTGCGACGTTCGCCAGTTCAATGCGGAGTTCAGCCAGCCTAGAACGACGGCCGGCCAATACAGCATCTCGAAACGCGCGATCGACGGTGGTTTGGTCATGACAAAAGCCCCCCTTGTGAACTGCCGCGATCCTAGCCGGTCCTGGGGAGCGCCGCAAAGGGTCCGTGCCGGTCAGACGATCGCGAAGTCGAGCCCGATATCGACCGCCGGCGCCGACTGGGTCAGTCGGCCGACGGAAATGTAGGTCACTCCCGTCTCTGCCATCGCGCGGATCGTGTCTAACCGCACTCCTCCCGATGCTTCGGTCGGCACGCGTCCTGCGATCTCCGCCACCCCCGCCCGCAATTCGTCCGGTGTCATATTGTCGAGCAGCAGATGGGTTGCGCCGGCATCGAGCGCGGGAGCGATCTGGTCGAGCCGGTCGACCTCGACAATCACCTCTGCGATTCCCGCCGCCACGGCGCGGCGCACCGCTTCGGCGATGTTCCCGGCGACCGCGATATGATTGTCCTTGATCATCGCCGCATCCCACAAACCCATTCGGTGGTTACGGGCGCCGCCGGTCCGCGTGGCATATTTCTCCAGTCGGCGCAGACCGGGTATGGTCTTGCGCGTGTCGAGCAGGGTCGCACCGGTGCCGGCAATAGCATCCACATAACGGCGGGTCAGCGTCGCGATGCCGGACAAATGCTGGACGGTATTCAATGCGGAGCGTTCGGCGGTCAGCAGCGCGCGTGCCGCCCCCTCGACGCGAAGCAGCACAGCGCCGGCGTCGAGCGAAGCACCCTCGCCAGCCACGAGCTCGATCCGAGCGGCGGGGTCGAGCGCAGCAAAGAAAGCCGCCGCAATCGGCAGACCCGCCACCGTGATCGGCTCCCGTGTCGCCATCACGCCGTGGAACCGCGCATCGTCCGGGATCACCGCCGCCGCGGTGACATCGCCAACCGTACCGCAATCCTCTGCCAGCGTTGCTGCAACGAACGCGGAGAGTTCAAAACCTTCAAGTTGGAATAGGGTCATGAGATAGTTCCACTATGGTCGACGGCGTCGGGTATTCCGCATACAAGATACGCGATTACTCCTGTCAGCCGCTGGATCGTCTATGAGTCAGCATGTCCAAGTTGCCGGTGCACTTATGACCATCGCTCACGACGAAGCGCGGACGCGTCTGGAAGGGCTTCTGCGCGAAGCCTTGGCGCTGGCGGATTGCTGCGAATGGATGCTCGTCGCCATCCATGTGGAAGAAGCGTATCAAGCCTTGGCACGGGAGGCGGAGGCCAAACCGCCACGCCCCGCCGCACACTGATCGCTCAATCGCCGCTCACCTTCGCCGGCCCGAGATCGCCCTGCCCGATCGTACCCGACGCCATCGCCAACATCGCATCGAGGCTCGTCTTCGCGCGGATGCGTAAGTCCTCGGCGATCTCGATCCGGGGTTCCAGGTCACGGAGCGCGACGTACAGCTTTTCCATGGTGTTCAAGGCCATGTACGGGCAGATGTTGCAGTTGCAGTTGCCATCCGCGCCGGGGGCACCAATGAAGTGCTTGCCGGGCAGCGCCTTCTCCATCTGATGGATGATATGAGGCTCGGTCGCGACGATCAGCGTATCGCCCGGCATCGCCATCGCGAATTCGAGAATGCCGCGCGTTGAGCCGACGTAATCGGCATGATCCAGGATCACCGCCGGGCATTCGGGATGGGCCGCGATCGGCGCACCGGGATGCTGCGCTTTGAGCTTGAGCAGCTCGGTCTCGCTGAACGCCTCGTGCACGATGCACACGCCCGGCCACAGCAGCAGCTCGCGTCCGGTCTTGCGCGCCAGATAGCCGCCGAGGTTGCGATCGGGACCGAAGATGATCTTCTGATCCGGCGGCAGCTGGGCCAGGATCGTCTCGGCCGATGATGACGTGACGATGATGTCGCTAAGCGCCTTCACCTCGGTCGAGCAATTGATGTACGTCAGCGCGATATGGTCGGGATGCGCGGCGCGGAAGGCGGCGAATTGCTCCGGGGGACAGCTGTCCTCCAGGCTGCAGCCCGCGTCCATATCGGGCAGCACCACGACCTTGTCGGGTGACAGGATCTTGGCCGTCTCCGCCATGAAACGCACGCCGCAGAAGGCGATCACCTCGGCATCGGTGGCCTGTGCCTTGCGGCTAAGGTCAAGGCTGTCGCCGACGAAATCGGCAAGATCCTGCAATTCCGGCTTTTGATAATAGTGGGCCAGGATCACGGCGTTGCGCTCGCGGCGGAGGCGTTCGATCTCGGCGCGCAGGTCGAGACCCGCAAAGCTGTGCTGCTGTTCCATGGCGTGCGAGATGGCCCGCCGGGCGGCCGGGATCAAGCGGATTAGCGCTGGTTCCCGAGCACTTCCTCCAGCGAACGCGTCGTGTCCCAGCGTTCCGGCGTTGCATCCGGCTCGTCGGCGAAATGCACGTCGACGTTGGCATCGAGCCCGGCGGCGCGCAGCGGCATCGCGAAGCTGCGCTCGATGGCGTGGCGGGTCGCGTCGCGGGCCAGTTTCATCGGCGTTGCGTCCCGTGCTTGGCGCAACAGTTCGGCTTGGCCGGCGCGGCGATTTGCCGCCTCCAGCCGCTGGTCGACATCGGTGATATGGGACAAGAGGCCGCCCGAGCCATATTCCCGAATGGCGGCGAGATCGACCTGCGGGCCGTCGATCTCAAGCGACGGCAGGCGAACGGACAGCAGCTTGCGAGTGGCGTCCCAGCGGACGTCGCGTTGACTGAGCTTGCCGAGATCGACCTCATAGCGGACCATACCCGGCATGATCAGCGTTCTCTCGCTGGACAGGCCGAGCTGCGACTGGCGCGAGGTGACGACGGCGACGTAGCGGGCGGCGAAGGCGGACAGGCGATTCTGTTCGCGCAACCCTTCAAGGCTGGCGCTGGCGATCGTCGTCGGATCGGGCGACAGGCGCGAGGCGACATAGCGCTGGACGCCCCACAATGCGAGCAGCCCGGCAAGGACGAGCAGCACCAAAAAGCCGGCGGCCTTCGCCAGGAACGCGGTGACCGAACCCCGCGGACGCGCGACCGACTGGGGTAAAGGGTTCAGATCTTGCTGCGCCATCCGGTCGCCTCCTCCTCGATCAGGCCGCGTGCGGCGAGGTCGTAGCAATGCGCGAGCGTCGAGCGTTCCGCGGCTCCGATCAGCCGGGGGTCGAGACCGGCGTACATCTGCGCCACCATCTGCGGCAGCGTCATGATCGTGCCGTCGCGGAGCAGGCGCAGGATCTGCCCCTCGCGCTGCTTGCGGTGACCGAGCATGCCGCGGACCAGACGCTGGGGCCGCTCGATCGCCTCGCCATGGCCGGGGTAATAGATACGGTCGTCCCGGCTCAGCAACTTGTCGAGGCTGGCCATATAGGCACCCATGTCGCCGTCGGGTGGCGAGACGACGCTGGTGGCCCAGCCCATGACATGGTCGCCGGAGAACAGCGCCTGCGTCTCCGCCAGCGCGAAGGCGAGATGATTGGACGTGTGGCCCGGTGTCGCCAAGGCGCTCAGCGTCCAGCCGTCGCCGGTCACCCGGTCACCCTCGGTCAGCACGCGGTCGGGGGCATAATCGGCATCGAAGGCCGCGTCGTGGCGCGGGTCGCCGCCACCATGATGATGCGGAGCCGCGCCCATGATGGGAGCGCCGGTGGCGCAGGCGAGCGGGCGGCTGGCCGGGCTATGGTCGCGATGGTGGTGGGTGATCAGGATGGCACGGACCGGGCGATCGCCAATCACCGCGAGCAAGGCCGCGACATGGGCGGCATCGTCCGGGCCGGGGTCGATGATCGCGACATCCCGAATACCCACCAGATGTGTCTGTGTACCGGTGAAGGTATAGGCAGACGGGTTGGGCGCGAGCACGCGGGTGACAAGCGGCTCGAGCTGGATCGGGATACCGGTCGGATGCTCGGCCATTGGGTCGGATGTGGCGGCAAGCGTCCCGCCGCGCAAGGGGGATGCCCTCCCATCGATGCGGGAGGGCATGGATCGCATCAATCGGCGCTGCGCATTTCCGACTGCATTTCGCGGATGGCGCCGTCGATCTCGGCGAGCGCCTCCTGCCGGTCCTTGGCGGACATGTCGACATTGGCGGCGAGCGAGGCGCGCGTCGCGTTCAGCGACTGCATGGCGGTGGCCATGGCAGACACCTTGATACGTTGGGCGTCCACTGCGCTAATCGCGGCCTTGCGCGCTGCGGCTTGAATCCGGTTGACGCAAATCACGGTGACGCGACCGTCGCGACGTTGCTCCGTGTAGCTCGTCCGACCGTTGCCGCCGGTCGAGCAGTTGCGGGATTCGATCAACGGCATCGGCGGCAGGGGCGGGGCCGGCGGCGCGACCACCGCGGGCCCCTGGTTCATCGCCAGGGCCGGCGGCGGCGGCGGCAATTGTCGCGCATCCTGGTCGGCATAGGCATCGGCGGCCGCCCCCTCATAGGTCGCCGCCCGGCCATTCTTCACGATCGTCACGCGTGTGCGATGGGCCTTGGCTGGCGCCGGAGGAATGGCAGGCGCGGCGGGAGCCGCGGCTGCCGCAGGTGGCGCAGGCGGCGCAGGCGGCACGGCCTGCAGGTCGACGCCCACCGCGGCCCCGACCTTGGTGCTGATCGCCTTGGCGGCACTGGTACCCGAGGCGGTGAGGCCGAGGCCGGTGACCATCAGGGTGGTAACAAGGGCACCACCCGCGGCAAGGCGGCGACGCGAGCGTGGCGAAGTGGTCAGCATCCGGAGTCTCCCTTTCAGATCGTCGATGGTATGAAGGTGGCAGGCGGCCGATACCGCCCCGCCGTGCGCGGCCTTGAGGATGGCGCAGGCGTAGGTGTGGCGGTCGATGGCGGAGCGGCCGGCAAGGACGCGTGCGTCATTGGCCAGTTCCTGGTCGGCGCGGAACGCGCGGAAGGCGCGCCAGGCGACGGGATTGAACCAGTGCAGCGCAAGCACGGCGAGCGCGATCCAATTGGCGACGAGATCGCCGCGCTGGTGGTGGCCGATCTCGTGCTCCAGCGCGAGCGCGCGTTCGTCGTCGTCGTAACGGTCCGAGAAGTCGAGCGGAAAGGCGACGTAACGGCGCATCACCCCGAAGGCGAGCGGACCGGGCGCGGCCGGGCTGGCGATGACGCGGACGCCGCGGAGATGTTCGACCGCCGCGGCGCTGGTCAGCATCCGTCGGCAGAAGCGGGCGTGGCGCGTCATGTGCCAGACGAGGAAGCCTGCGGCACCGATCGCCCACAGCACGGCCAGCGTCGCCGCGATCGCCGGCAGCAGCGACGTCACCATATCGGTCGCGGAGACGGCGGCGGCCGGGGTGGGAGCCGCTGCCGTGGGGTCGACGACGAAGACGGTGATCGTCTCGCTCGCCCGGCTGAGCGGCGTCGCGGCCGCCTGGCGCAGGCCGGCCGGCAGCGGCGGCAGGACGAGGCGCAGCACGGGCAAGGCCCAGAGCGCATAGGCGACCTGCGGCCCGAAGGCCCGGCGCACCGGCGCGCGCAGCAGCAGGACGAGGGCCATGAGCAGCGTCGAGGCGATCAGCGCCTCGATCGCCCAGGCGGCGAGCCCGGCGCCGGTCATTGCTTCAGATCCTTGAGCAGCGCCTCGATCTCGGCGATGTCCTGGGCGGTCAATTCGTCGCGCTCGGCGAGGTGCGCGACCAGCGGGGTCAGCCGGCCACCGAACAGCCGGTCGATCAACCGCCGCGATTCGCCGGACACATAGTCGCTCCGCGCCACCAGCGGCCGGTACAGGTAGCGGCGGCCATCCTCCTCATGCGCGATCGCGCTCTTGGCGAGCAAGCGGCCCAGCAACGTCTTGACCGTGTTGACGCTCCAGGCGCGCGCCGGATCGACGCGCTCGGCCACGTCCTGCGCGGTGAGTGGCGACTCGTCCCAGAGCACCTCCATCACCGCATGTTCGGCATCGCTGATCCGTTCGGCCATGACTCGCTCTCCGATGAACTACAACTGTAGTCTCACCGATTACGAGCGTAGTCAAGCGTCGAGTTCCACCGCCCTACTGGCCGGCGGGAGGTGCAGGGCCGCTGTCCCTATCGCAATGTCGAGCTTCTTTACACCGTATCGCGGGATTTCGGCGCCGTTAACCGCTGTAAGATCGCGTTTGCGTCCTTGATCGAGGCTGGCACGCGGCCTGCATCGTCAGAGGCAGCCGAGCGCTCGTCGCTTCAGCAGGGTGGGTGGCCGCCGCTTTCCGGTATCCAGGCCCCCACCCGCACCCGGCATCATGCTTGCGCCAGCACCGGCTCCGATATCGGCACGCCGACCCGCTGCGCCGCTTCCGCCAACGCCTTCGGATAGATGGTCCCGAACAACCGCCCGAAGGTTGCGCGCCAGCTGAAATGCCGTTCGACATGCGCCCGCGCCGCGACGCTCATCCCCGCAAGATCACCATGCCAGATCGCCTGCACATTCGCCGCCATCGCCGCGACGTCATCGACCGGGCCAAGCCGGCCGAGCTCCGGCGGCACCCGCGCGGGCATCGCACCGCTGGCAACGCCGACGACGGGCAGACCGGCCGCCTGCGCCTCGATCACCGAGATACCGAAGGTCTCATCCGCCATCGCCGAGACGTAGATATCCGCCGAGGCGAGCATTCGCGCCAGCGCGGCGCGATCCGTTTCGAAGCCGGCGAAAGCGATCGGCAGGTCCGCAGCCTGGGTCGCCAGCCGGGCGCGCAGCTTCCCGTCGCCGATCATCAACAGCGCGGCACCCAACTCCCGCGGCAGCTGCCGCATCATCCGTACCAGGCGATCGGCACGCTTTTCATTATCGATCCGCCCAGCATAGACGAGTAGCGGCCCCTCGCCCGGCAGGCCGAACGCCTGGCGCAGCTGCGGATCGCGCATCCGCGGGTGGAACAAGTCGGTGTCGACGCCGAGCGGCAGCACGTCGGTCCTGGTGATGCCGCGGCGGCGTAAGGTTTCGCGGGCTTCCTGCCCCAAGGTGTAGACCGCATCGAATTCGCGATAGGTCATCTCGGTGTAGCCGAGGCTGAGCCAGTAGAAGATCCGCCCGAACGGGCCGAACAGGTCGCGCGCCACCCGATCGACATGCGCATTGGGAAAGTCGGTGCGATAGCCGGCGACGAGGGCCGTCTCGGGAAAGGCCCGCCGGTGCTGGATCGCGGTCCACGGCAGAACCCAGGGGCACAGGGATTCGATGACGTCGGGCCGGTATTCGGCGAGCAACTGCCGTACGGCGCGCGTACGCAGGATGAAGCGGTAATTCGGGCTGCCCCGCACCGGATCCGCCGCCACTTCGGCGAAGATATGACGGCCATTGACCGTGATCCGATCCTCGGCACCCGGCACGATCTGCAGCAGATGGTGCGGGGTGCGGGTCAGCACATAGTCGCGCTTCTCGCGCAGATAGGTGCTGATCCCGCCGCCGCCGGCCGGCGAATAGCTTTGGGTCAGATCGCAAACCAGCAAGGGCCGCGTGCCAGGCGCGCGGCGAAAGCTGTCGTTCTGAAAAAGCATGTACCATGTCTCCCGTCGACCGGGAGACGCGTCACGCCTTCAACAGTTCCGCAAGCTCGCCGCTCTCGTACATCTCCATCATGATGTCCGAGCCGCCGACAAATTCGCCCTTAACATAGAGTTGCGGGATGGTCGGCCAGTCGGAATAGCCCTTGATGCCCTGACGGATCGCCTGATCCTGCAACACGTCGACGCTTTCATATTGCGCGCCGAGATGGTCGAGGATCGCCACGGCGCGGCTGGAAAAGCCGCATTGCGGGAACAGCGGCGTGCCCTTCATGAACAGCACCACGGGATTGGCCTTCACCACGGCATCGATGCGGGCATTGGTATCGTCGGTCATATCGATCATCCTCAAGCCGCGGCCGTCTTCAGCTGCAGCGCATGCAATTCCCCGCCCATCCGGTCTCCCAGGGCGGCATAAACGGCCTGATGCTGACGGCGCAGCGGCAGGCCGGCGAAGCTCGCCGACACGACCCGTGCGGCATAATGATCGCCATCACCGGCGAGATCGGTGATCTCGACCTCGGCATCGGGAATGGCCGCCTTGATCAGGGCGGCGATGTCGTCGGCAGCCATCGGCATCAGCGGCTCACTCCGGCTGCATCAGCTGACGACGCGCCTCGACCGTTTTCTCGTCGAGCGCACGGCGGACGGAGGCTTCGTCCGTGTCGACGCCGGCCGCGGTGAGGTCGCCGAACAGCTTGCGGACGACATCCTCGTCCCCCGCCTCTTCGAAATCCGCCTGTACCACCGCCTTGGCATAGGCATCCGTCTCGGCCGGCGTCAGATCCATCTGCGACGCCGCCCACTGACCGAGCAGGCGATTGCGCCGGGCCGTGATGCGGAACGCCATTTCCTCGTCACGCGCGAACTTGGCTTCTTCGGCACGCCCCCGATCTTCGAACATGGCCATCGCGTCAAACCCCCGAACTGTCGTCGTCGCGCTTCACATAGGAACAGCCGGCATCCGGCGCAACGCGCCGCTGCCGTGCATGTCCGAGCGAGGAACAAAGCGGGTAACTCAAGCGATGGTAGGTTTATACCGCACCGTGAGTGCGGAGAGACTAAAGTTAGGAGAGAATCATGACCCCCGCCGTCGTCGCACGCGGCACCCACGCTCCCATTCGCCACAGGCCGACACCGATGATGGGTATCGTGCTGGGCGTGCTCATCTCCCTGATTCTTTGGGCGCTGATCGCCGCCGCGGTTCTGGCGATCGTCTGAGCGTCACCCCTCGTCGAGGGTCACGACCAGCTTGCCGATGGCCTGACGCGAGGCCATCGCCGCGATCGCCTCGCCGCCGCGAGCCAGCGGATAGGTCTGCGTCACCCGCGGGGTGATCCGCCCGTCCTGCCACAGCCGCATCAGCGTTGCGACATGCGCCTGGTTGGCCTGCGGATCGCGGGCGGCGAAGGCGCCCCAGAAAACGCCGCAGACGTCGCAGCTTTTCAGCAGCGTGAGGTTGAGCGGCAGGCGCGGGATGCCGGCCGGGAAGCCGACGACGAGATAGCGCCCCTCCCAGCCGATCGCGCGCAGGGCGGGTTCCGCATAGTCGCCGCCGACCGGATCGTAGATGACGTCGAAGCCGGCCCGCCCGCCAGCCGCCTTGAACTGCTCCGCCAGCGCCTTGGAGGCATCCTTGTCGAACGGCGCGCGCCCGTAGACGATCGTCTCGTCCGCACCCGCGGCGCTGGCCGCGGCGGCCTTTTCCTCGGACGACACGGCGGCGACGACGCGCGCGCCAAAGGCCTTGCCGAGCTCGATCGCGGCGAGGCCGACCCCGCCCGCGGCGCCGAGCACGAGCAGCGACTGGCCCGCGGCGAGCCGACCGCGATCGAGCAAGGCGTGGATGGTCGTGGCATAGGTCAGCAGCAACGCCGCACCCTGCGCGAAATCGCGGTCGTCCGGCAATCGCGTCAGCCGTGCGGCCTCGACGACCACATGGGTGGCGAGACCGCCATGGCCGATCACCGCCATCACCCGGTCGCCAATCGCCCAACCGTCGACGCCCGGGCCGACGCCGACGATCGTACCGGCGATCTCGCCGCCCGGCGCGAACGGGCGCGGCGGCTTGAACTGATATTTGTCCTCGATGATCAGGACGTCGGGATAGTTGATGGCGCAGGCCCGGATGGCGACCACAACTTGCCCCGGCCCGGCCGCCGGATCGGGCAGCTCGGCCAGTTCCAGAGTTTCAGGTCCGCCCGGCGCCCTCGACAGCAATGCTCGCATATCCGCTCCTATCCTCGATCCAGGGGCGATGTTCGCGCATCATCCCCTCGAATTTCGAAATCGCGGTATCTTCTGCCAGCGTCATGCCGATCTCGTCCAGCCCTTCCATGAGACAGCGGCGGCGAAACGGATCGAGGTGGAAATCGAAACGGTCCTGATAGGGGGTGGTGACGGTCATCGTCTCGAGATCGACGGTGACCGGCTGATCCTCCGCCACGACCAGCAGCCGGTCGATGGCCTCCTGCGGCAAGACCACGGGGATGATGCCGTTCTTGAAGGCGTTGCCCGAGAAGATGTCGGAGAAGCTCGGCGCGATCACCGCGCGCACGCCCATGTCGGCCAGCGCCCAGGCGGCATGTTCACGGCTGGACCCGCAGCCGAAATTGTCGCCGGCGATCAGGATCGGCGCGCCGGCATAGCGTGGGTCGTCGAACACGTTGCCCGGTTGCGCCCGCACCGTCTCGAACGCGCCGCGTCCCAGGCCGGCGCGGGTGATGGTCTTCAGCCAATGCGCCGGGATGATGACGTCGGTGTCGATATTCTTGGCACCCCAGGGATAGGCGGTGCCGCTGACGGCGGTGACAGGCTGCACGGGAGGCTCCGGATCAGTGCGGCGTCTTGATCGGCACGGGCGTGCGTGCGCCTGCGTAATAAGCCGCGGCGCCGCTGAATACGGCGCCCAGAACCAGCATCACCAGGACCTTCTTCACGCTCTGTCTCCCATCAGATCTCGTACGTCGGCCAGTCGGCCGGTCACCGCGGCGGCAGCGGCCATTGCCGGCGACAACAGGTGGGTGCGCGCCCCGGGTCCCTGACGGCCAACGAAATTTCGGTTGGAGGTGGAGGCGCAGCGTTCGCCGGCCGGTACCTTGTCCGGGTTCATCGCCAGACACATGGAACAGCCGGGCTCGCGCCAGTCGAAGCCGGCGGACACGAAGATGCGGTCCAATCCCTCTGCTTCCGCCTGACGCTTGACCAGGCCGGAGCCGGGCACGACCATCGCGTGCACGCCGTCGGCGACACGCCGGCCATTGGCGACCGCCGCGGCGGCGCGCAGATCCTCGATCCGGCTGTTGGTGCAGCTGCCGATGAAGACATGCTGGATCGCCACGTCCTGCATCGCCGTGCCCGGCGCCAGCCCCATGTAATCGAGGCTCGCCTGCGCCGCGGCGCGCTTGGCGGGATCGGCGAAGCTGTCGGGGGCCGGAACCGTGCCGGTGATCGGCACGACATCCTCCGGGCTGGTGCCCCAGGTCAGCGCTGGGGCGATGTCGGTGGCGTCGAGGCGGACGCTCTTGTCGTAGCGCGCGGCCGGATCGGACGCGAGCGTCCGCCACCAGGCGACGGCGCGATCCCATTCGGCGCCGGACGGCGCCATCGGCCGCCCCTTGAGATAGGCGAAGGTCGTGTCGTCCGGGGCGACCAGGCCGGCCCGCGCGCCGCCCTCGATCGACATGTTGGCGAGTGTCATCCGCCCCTCGATCGACATGTCGCGGACGACGTCGCCGGTATATTCGAAGACGTGGCCGGTGCCGCCCGCCGCGCCGACCCGGCCCATGATCGCCAGGATCACGTCCTTGGGGCTGACGCCGAAGCCCAATGTGCCGTCGACGCGCACCTCCATCGTCTTCGACGGGCTGAGCAGCAGCGTCTGGGTGGCGAGCACATGCTCCACCTCGCTGGTGCCGATGCCGAAGGCGAGCGCGCCGAGCGCGCCATGGGTCGAGGTGTGGCTGTCGCCGCACACCAGGGTCGTGCCCGGCAGGGTGAAGCCGAGCTCCGGCCCGACGACATGGACGATGCCCTGCTCCGCGGCGGTCGCATCGATATAGTCGATGCCGAATTCGGCGGTGTTGCGGCGCAGGGCGTCGAGCTGCTGCGCGCTTTCCGGATCGGCGATCGGGATCGGCCGCCCCTGCGCATCGACGCGTGGCGTCGTCGGCAGATTGTGATCCGGCACCGCCAGGGTCAATTCGGGCCGCCGTACGCGCCGGCCGCTGACCCGCAGTCCCTCGAACGCCTGCGGGCTCGTCACCTCATGGACAAGGTGGCGATCGATGTAGATGAGGCAGGTGCCGTCGTCGCGCCGCTCCACGACGTGGGCGGCCCAGATCTTCTCGTACAGGGTCAGGGGTCGGGATGCCATGATGTCGCCGCGTTAACCGAAAGATGCGCACAGGCCAAGCGCGACATACGATTCATTACCCGTTCCGGCGTCCATTCAGCGTCGCAATCCATCGTTCCAGCGCGGCGGTGTCGCGCATATCGCCATCATAGCGATACCGCGGCACCTGCGGTACGTTCGACCCGCGGGCACGGCCGCGATAGACCTTCATCGGGATGCCGACCTCCGCGATGCCGCTGGGCAGCGGATATTCGCCAATGTCCATGTAGAGCGTGTCGGCGCTGGTCTCCTGACCGACCTGGATGGCGCCGAGCTTGGTCCAGAGATCGACCGCGTCGAGGCAGGCGGAGGCACAGGCGGCATCGGTCAGCACGTAGATGGGCGGGATTCGCGCCGCGACGGGTGCGGCCGACGGCGGTACGGCGACGGGAGCGGCATCCGCTGGTTCGCGCCAGAGCGGCTGTCCCGCCGCGATGGCGGCGGACAGGCCCGCCGATATGCGCCGCGCCCAGGCCAGCGATTCCGCCGACGCGTCCGGCGACTTGCTCCACTGGTCGCGATAATGTTCGATCGTCGCCAGATTGTCCCGCGACGCCCGCCATTCGACATAGGTCCTGTCGTCATCGGCCGCCGCTACCGCCGCGTCGCCCCACAGCAGCTTGGCGATGTCATAGGACCATTGCGATGATCCGCCGCCATTGCCGCGGACGTCGAGCACGATGGCGGGGGCGGCGAGCAGGGCCGCATGTTGATCGCGCATGCCTGCGATCATCGGCCGCAGCGCCTTGCCCGCCGGCCCGTCGGGATCGCCATCGAAGGAGGTCATGCCGAACCAGCGCGTCCCGTCTGCCAACGCCCGTGCCCCGATCCAACCGGGCTGCCGATAGCTGGTCTGATCGAGCCGGGCGGACCATTCCGGATCGACCAGCGGCCGCCAGGCCAGCGACACGGTCCGGGCCTGCCCTGCCACGGCGAAGGTACAGCGCGTCGGGCGTGCGATGAACGGATTGGCGCTGTCGATGAACAGGCGCCCCGCCCGCGATCGCCGCGTCGCGAGCAGCGACCAGCGCCCGACGAAGGCGCCGACGTTGCGGGCGAGCAACGGATCGGCTGCCACGCCGTCGCAGGCCACCAACTCGGCGCCAAGCGGCACCGGGGCATCGTCGGTTCGGGTCATCACCACCTGCCGCCCGCGCGCGTCGAGGCCGGTCAGAAAGCCCGGCCACTGCGCCGTCAGCATCGGCGAGCCCTTCAGGGTGGAGAACTGCACATGGCCATCGTCGAAACTCGCGACATAGCCGCGCATCGTCCAGAAATAGCCGGCATAGTCGCGAACCTGCGCGGCACGCCGCTGCGCGAGCGCCAGAGCGGCGCCTTCGCGGGCGTTGAACGGCGGATCGAGCGGATTGACCGGCCCGGCATGATCGGCCTGGATGAGGGCGTGGAAGGCCTGCAGGTCATGGCGTGTCGCCGCCGCCCAATCCCGCGCCGCGACCGGCGCCGATGGCGCTTCCACGGGCGCCGATCCTGCTGGTGCGGACTGCCACATCGCCGCACCGATCATCATCGCCGTCCCGATCATTCCATCCCCCATCCTATCCGCTCAACTGAAGGATCGCACGGCTGCAGCGAGAGTAGAAATGGCTGGCGGATCAGCAGGTTGGGATGAAGCTCCGCAGAACCACTGCCCGATAACGGACAGGTGGACGCTAATCAGCCGAGGCGATGGTCGGCGATGATTCGTCCGCAGCGGGCGAGCTCCGCCTCATGCTCCTGCTCGCGCCATTCCTCCGACAATGCGGCGCGCTCCCAGGCCTGCATTGCCGGGTGCGACAGGATCGTTTCGACCCAGCGTGCTCCCGCCACCCCGACCTCGATGGCATAGGTACGCACGCGAAAGGCGACCGGCGCGAAGAAGGCGTCGACGGCGGTGAAATCGCCACCGGCCAGCCACGGCCCACCGAATCGGGCCAGCCCTTCGGCCCACAGCTCCGCGAGGCGCGCGACATCGCGAGCCAGCGCCGGCGAGCCCGGCGCGGCGTCGGCGCGCACACCGACGTTCATCGTCCGCTCGCTGCGCAGCGCCGCGAAGCCGCCATGCATTTCGGCCACGGCGCACATCGCCCAAGCCCGCGCCGCCTCGTCCGTCGGCCGCACCCCGGCATGACGCTCCGCCAGATACAGCGCGATGCCGAGTGAATCCCAGACGGTGCGATCGCCATCGATCAGCACCGGCACCTGCCCGGTCGGCGAGAAGGCGCGGAAGGCCTCGTAATTGTCAGCCTGCGTGAACGGCTCGATCCGGTCGTCGAACGGAATGCCGAGCGCGGTCATCAGCAGCCACGGGCGCAGCGACCAGCTCGAGTAATTCCGGTTGGCGGTGACGAGCGTGTAGCTCACGCGTCGTAGGCCGCCGTGGTTTTGGCGGCGACCTCGTCGGCGGTGACGCCCGGCGCCAGCTCGACCAGCCTGAAGCGGGACTGGTGGTCGGGGCGCTGGAACACCGCCAGGTCGGTGACGATCATGTCGACGACGTTCTTGCCGGTCAGCGGCAGCGTGCAGGACGGGATGAACTTGGGGCTGCCGTCCTTGGCATTGTGGTCCATCACGACGATGATCTTCTTGACCCCGGCGACCAGGTCCATCGCGCCGCCCATGCCCTTGATCATCTTGCCCGGGATCATCCAGTTGGCGATGTCGCCGCCCTCGCTCACCTCCATCGCGCCGAGCACGGTCAGGTCGATATGCCCGCCGCGGATCATCGCGAAGCTCTGCTCGCTGCCGAAATAGGCGCTCTGCGGCAGTTCGCTGATCGTCTGCTTGCCGGCGTTGATCAGGTCGGGATCGACCTCGTCGTCATAGGGGAACGGGCCGATGCCGAGCATGCCGTTCTCGCTCTGCAGCGTCACCGTAATGCCCGCGGGAATGTTGTTGGCGACCAGCGTCGGAATGCCGATCCCCAGGTTCACATAATAGCCGTCGCGCAATTCCTGCGCCGCGCGCGCCGCCATCTGGTTGCGATCCCAGCTCATCTCACTTTGCTCCTTGGCCGGGATCGACCCAGCGTTTGTCGGCGGGAAAGACGTCGGCGGCGCTGCCCTTCAGCGCGCTGCCGTAGACGGGGTTGGGCAGCACGAACCAGCCATTGCCCCACAGGTCGGCGATCGCCCCGCTATCGGTCACGCGCCGCCGCTCCGCGGAGGACGGAATGGCGTTGAACAGGTCACTGAAGTCGCCGAGCTGGTCACCCGCCATCGCGACCACGCAATAACGCGCGGCGATCGCGGTGCGGCGCGCATCCTTGCCGCTCGGCCCGTCGCGCAGGAACAGATCGCTGCCGGGCGTGAAGTCGCCCAGCCCCGCCGCCTTGAGCGCCGCCGCGGTGCCCGCCACGGTCGCCGTGGCGCGGTTGCTGTTGATAACCACGGTGATGCCCGCCGCGCGCAAGGCGGCAAAGGCTTCCACGGCTCCGGGAACAGGAGCGACGGCCCGCTGCCCGGTGCGTTCCCAGCGCGTCCATTGTGCGGCATCGAAGGGCGCGGCGGGATCGCGCGCCGCCAGCGCCTCGACGCCGAGGTTGAGGATCACCGTCTCGTCGGCGTCGAAGACCGCGGCACGCGGCTTGCCCGCGCAGGGCAGCCATTGCGGCGCTACCAGCGTCGCCCCCGGCCGCAGCACGACGCTGTCGCCGCCGGCGCGGCGATAGGTCGCGTAATTGACCAGCGCACGATAGGCCTGGCGGCTCAGCGCCGCGGCTTCACCCGAACCGTAGAGGAACTGGAATTGCGGCGGCACCGACGCCGCTGCGCCCGCGACCGCTGCATTGCTATCGGGCGGCGGCAGGCTCTTCAGACCGACGATCCGGACCGTCTGGCCGTCCGCCACATAGGTCTGCCCGGGACGGGGGAGCGTCGCGGTCGCCGGCCGGCGCGCGGCGCATCCGGCGAGCAACGTCGCACCGAGCAAGGCGCAGGCAAGGGAGCGGGTCACGCGGCCTCGCGCGGCCGGGTGGTCCGGAATTCGATCTTCTTGTCGTAGGGGGCGCCGACGATCATCCGCTTCACGTAGATGCCGGGCAGATGGATGTGGTCGGGATCGAGGCTGCCGACCGGCACCACCTCTTCCACCTCTGCGACGCAGATCCGGCCCGCGGTCGCCATCGGCTGGTTGAAGTTGCGCGCGGTCTTGCGGAAGATCAGGTTGCCGCTCTCGTCCGCCTTCCAACCCTTGATGATCGACAGGTCAGCGCGGATGCCGCGTTCGAGGATGTAATCCTCGCCGTCGAAGCTCTTCACCTCCTTGCCCTCGGCGACGAGGGTGCCGACGCCGGTCTTGGTGTAGAAGCCGGGAATACCGGCACCGCCGGCGCGGCAACGCTCGGCGAGCGTGCCCTGCGGACAGAATTCCACCTCGAGCTCGCCGGCGAGATACTGGCGTTCGAATTCCTTGTTCTCGCCGACGTAGCTCGAGATCATCTTCTTCACCTGACGGCTGCGCAGCAGCTTGCCGAGGCCCTCGCCGTCGATGCCGGCATTGTTGCTGGCGATGGTCAGATCCTTGACGCCAGCGGTCTGGATCGCGTCGATCAGCCGTTCCGGGATGCCGCATAGGCCAAAGCCGCCGGCGCAGATCGTCATGCCGTCGTGCAGCAGTCCGTCGAGCGCCGCCGCAGCATCGGGGTAGAGCTTGTTCATCGGCCGGGACTCTCCTGTGTTTGAGGCGGGATTAGCGAGGCGGCGGCGGCCGGGTCAAGAACCTGAACGGTGGTTCAACTTGGTGCCAGACCGCCCTCTCGCCCCCCGCACGTCATTCCCGCGCAGGCGGGGATCCAGACTGGCTGGCCGAGCGACTCTTTCAGCAGCCTCGGCGGTTCTGGATCCCCGCCTGCGCGGGGATGACGGGGTTCGGTTTACTTCCGCAACGCTGCCTGCGCCGCCGCCAGCCGCGCGATCGGCACGCGATAGGGCGAGGCAGAGACGTAGCTCAGCCCCACCGCCTCGCAGAAGGCGATGCTCGCCGGATCGCCGCCATGCTCGCCGCAGATGCCGAGCTTGATGTCGGGCCGGGTCGCACGGCCGCGCTCCGCCGCCAGCTTGACCAGCTCGCCGACGCCCTCGACGTCGAGGCTGACGAACGGATCCTTGGCGTAGATGCCCTTCTCGACATAGGCGCCCAGGAAGCGCGCCGCATCGTCGCGGCTGACCCCCAACGTCGTCTGGGTCAGGTCGTTGGTGCCGAACGAGAAGAACTCGCCCGTCTCGGCGATCTCGCCGGCCTTGAGTGCGGCACGGGGCAGCTCGATCATCGTGCCGACCAGATAGTCGACCTTGCTGCCGCGCTCGGCGAAGACCGTCTCCGCCGCCTTGTCGACCACGGCCTTCATCAGGTCGAGCTCGCGCTTGGTGGCGACCAGCGGGATCATGATCTCGGGCACGGGCGCCTCGCCCTTCGCCGCGACGTCGAGCGCCGCCTCGAAGATCGCGCGCGCCTGCATCTCGTAGATCTCCGGATAGGTGACGCCGAGGCGGCAGCCGCGATGCCCGAGCATCGGGTTGAATTCGTGCAGCTCGTTGGCGCGGCGCTTCAGCGTCTCGACGTCGACGCTCGCCGCCGCCGCGACCTCGGCGAACTCCGCCTCCTC
Source organism: Sphingomonas sp. MA1305 (assembly GCF_016107325.1). GTDB lineage: Bacteria > Pseudomonadota > Alphaproteobacteria > Sphingomonadales > Sphingomonadaceae > Sphingomonas. The sequence continues at coordinate 421,416 of NZ_RCVT01000003.1, read as the reverse complement.
GTGCGGCAGGAATTCGTGCAGCGGCGGATCAAGCAGGCGCACCGTCACCGGCAGGCCGGCCATGACCTCGAAGATTTCGGTGAAATCGCTGCGCTGCGCCGGCAGCAGGCGGTCAAGTGCAGCGCGGCGACCAGCCTCGTCCGAGGCGAGGATCATCTGGCGCACCGCGGTGATGCGGTCGGCGTCGAAGAACATATGTTCGGTGCGGCACAGGCCGACCCCTTCCGCGCCGAAGTCGCGTGCGGTCCGGCAGTCGGCCGGCGTCTCGGCATTGGCGCGCACCTTCAGCCGGCGCACCCCGTCCGCCCATTCCATCAGCGTGCCGAAGTCGCCGGCCAGTTCCGGCTGCACGGTCGCGACCGCGCCTGCCATCACCTCGCCGCTGGCGCCGTCGATGGTCAGCGTATCGCCCTCGCCCAGCGTCCGGTCGCCGACGCGCAGCACCTTGTCCTTGGCCGAGATCAACAGGCCGCCGGCGCCCGAGACGCAGGGGCGGCCCATGCCGCGCGCGACCACCGCGGCGTGGCTGGTCATGCCGCCGCGCGCGGTCAGGATGCCCTTGGCGGCGTGCATGCCGTGGATGTCCTCCGGGCTGGTCTCGACGCGGACGAGGATCACGGCCTCGCCGGCAGCCGCCCGCTTTTCCGCGGTATCGGCATCGAAGACGATCCGGCCCGACGCCGCGCCGGGGCTGGCGGGCAGGCCCTTGGCAATGACGTCGCGCGGTGCCTTCGGGTCGAGCGTCGGGTGGAGCAGCTGGTCGAGCGCCATCGGATCGACCCGCGCCACCGCCTCCTCGCGGCTGATCAGCCCCTCATTGGCCATGTCGACCGCGATCTTCAGCGCCGCCTTGGCGGTGCGCTTGCCCGAACGGGTCTGGAGCATCCAGAGCTTGGCCTTCTCGACCGTGAACTCGATGTCCTGCATGTCGCGATAATGGGTCTCGAGCCGGTCGAACACCGCCGCCAGCTCGGCATAGACCTCGGGCATCGCCTCTTCCATCGAGGCGGGCTTGGCGCCGGCCTCCTCGCGCGCGACGCGGGTGAGATATTGCGGCGTGCGGATGCCGGCGACGACGTCCTCGCCCTGCGCGTTGATCAGAAATTCGCCATAATAGGCACGATCGCCCTTGGCGGGATCGCGGGTGAAGGCGACGCCGGTCGCGCTGGTGTCACCCATGTTGCCGAACACCATCGCCTGGACGTTGACCGCGGTGCCCCAGTCGCCGGGGATGTCGTTGAGGCGGCGGTAGACCTTCGCCCGCTCCGACTGCCACGATCCGAACACCGCGCCGACCGCGCCCCACAGCTGGTCGTGCACGTCCTGCGGGAAGGGCTTGCCCCATTGCTGCTCGACCAGGCCCTTATATTCCGCGACCAGGGCGCGCAGGTCGTCGGCGCTGAGCTCGGTGTCGAGCGTATAGCCGTTGTCCTCCTTGGCGATCTCCAGCGCCTCCTCGAAGGCGCCATGGTCGAGCTCCAGCACGACGTCGGCGTACATCTGGATGAAGCGGCGATAGCTGTCCCAGGCAAAGCGCGCATCGTCCGCCGCCGCCGCCAGCCCCTCGACGGTCGCATCGTTGAGGCCGAGGTTGAGGACCGTGTCCATCATCCCGGGCATCGACACGCGCGCGCCCGAGCGGACCGAGACCAGCAAGGGATTGGCCGGGTCGCCGAAGCGCTTGCCGGTGACCCCCTCGATATGGGCGATGCCGTTGGCGACCTCGTCGCGCAGCGAGTCGGGGAAGCGCTCCCCCTCCTCGTAATAGCGCGTGCACATCGCGGTGCTGATCGTGAAGCCCGGCGGCACCGGCAGGCCGATCGACGCCATTTCCGCCAGATTGGCGCCCTTCCCGCCCAACAGGTTCTTGTCTCCCTTGCCGCCGTCGGAGACGCCGCCGCCGAAACGGAACACATATTGGGTCATCGCTGGTCCTTCAGTTCGATACACATTGCCCCGGGGAGGAAGGCGGTGTCGGAAGGTCTCAAAAGTCGCACTACATGACGCGCGCCATTATCCCTCGATCTTCGAGAAATCGGCGACGGCATGAACTGCGGCGCGAACGCGGGCGAGCAGCGCGAGCCGGGCGGCGCGCTTGTCCAGATCGGAATCGTTGACGGTCACACTGTCAAAGAACGCGTCAATCGGCGCACGCAACGAGGCGAGTGCCGCCATCGCACGCTCGAAATCCTCGTCCGCCACTGCGGCCGAAGCGGCGGGCTCGGCCGAATCGAGCGCGGCGACCAGGTCAGCTTCTGCCGTTTCGGGCGTGTAGGACAGTGGTTTCGGCGCGGCCTCGGTATCGGCGGCGTAGCCTTCCTTCTTCAGGATGTTGGCGGCGCGCTTATAGCCGGCGAGCAGATTGGCGCCGTCCTCGGTGGCGACGAACGCCTGGAGCGCCCGCACCCGCGCGAGCAGCCGGACGAGATCGTCCTCGCCGCCGAGCGCGAACACCGCGTCAATCAGGTCGTGGCGGACGCCGGCTTCGCGCTGCTGCACCTTGAGCCGATCGGCGAAGAAGGCGAGCAGCTGTGCCGGCGTCTCACGGATGCGATCGCCGCCAGCTTGCAGGAAGTGGAAGACCTTTTCCGTCTCCGGCTTCAGCACGATCTCGAAATCGCCCAGCGCGTCGGCCATCTGCACCATGCGCCGGTCGAACTCGTCTTGGGGCAGGCTACGGTCGGGGGCGATCCGCTTCACCGTGTCGAGATAGACGGCGTAGTTCGGATCGATCTGCGCGGTGCGTTCGAGGACGCCGAGCACGACATTGGTTACCGCGACGCGGAACGCCTGCAGCATCGGCGCGCGCAGCTGCGACCGCTCGATCAGCAGGATCACGCCGAGGGCGGCGCGGCGCAACGCGAACGGATCCTTCGATCCGGTCGGCAATTCGCCGATCGCGAAGAAGGACGCGAGCGTGTCGAGCTTATCGGCGAGGCTCACCGCCACCGTCACCGGCGCGGTCGGCACGTCGTCGCCCTGCCCGACCGGTTTGTAATGGTCGCGGACCGCGTCGGCGACCGCCTGCGGCTCGCCCTGCGCGGCGGCATAATAGCCGCCCATCAGGCCCTGCAATTCCGGGAACTCGCCGACCATGCCGGTGACGAGGTCCGCCTTGGCAAGGCGCGCGGCGCGCTCCGCCATGTCGGCGAGCGACACTCTATCCTCCCCGGCACGGGGAGGGGGACCGCCAGCCGCAGGCTGGTGGTGGAGGGGGGTTTCCGCATGCGACACCGCTGGTGGAGCTCCCCCTCCACCAGCTTCGCTGGTCCCCCTCCCCGTACCGGGGAGGATTATACCCTCTTCCACCAGCCACCGTGCCAGTTTGGCGACGCGGTCGACCTTGTCCGCCACCGTCCCCAGCTTCTCGTGGAAGACGATGTTCGACAGCTTCTGCGCCTGCTCTTCCAGCGGCGTCTTGCGGTCGGTGTCGTAGAAGAAGCGGGCGTCGGACAGGCGCGCGGCGAGCACCTTGCGGTTGCCCTCGACGATCTTGGCGCCGCCGTCGCTCGCCTCGATATTGGCGGTGCAGACAAAGGCGTCGGCGAGCGCGCCCGACGCATCGCGGCAGACGAAATACTTCTGGTTGACGCGGGCGGTGAGCTGGATCACCTCCGGCGGCACGCTGAGGAAGTCGGCATCGAAGCGGCCGAGCAGCGGCACCGGCCATTCGGTGAGGCCCGCATTTTCCGCGACCAGCCCCTCGTCCTCGACCAGGGTCCGCCCGGCCTCCGCGGCGAGCGCCTTGGCCCGGTCGCGGATCAGCGCGCGCCGTTCGTCCTGATCGACGATGACATGGCAGGCGCGCAGCTTCTCGACATAGTCCGCCGCCGAACCGATGGTGATCGGGCCGCTGTGGTGAAAACGGTGGCCGAGCGTCGCCGCACCGCTGGCGACGCCGGCGATCTCGACCGGGACGATGTCCTCACCGAGCAGCGCGACGATGCCGTGCAGCGGGCGCACCCAGCGCAGCGATTCGGTCGACGCGGACGCGGCACCCCAGCGCATCGACTTGGGCCAGGGGAAGGCGCGGACGATCGCCGGGATCGCCTCCGCCAGCACCGCGGCGCTGGCGCGACCGGGCTTTTCGGTGATCGCGTAGAACACGCCATCACGCTCGGTGAGCTGTTCGCGGGTGAGGCCGGTCTTGCGCAGGAAGCCGGCGAGCGCCTGTTCGGGCGCATTGGCCTTGGGGCCCTTCAGCTCCTCGGACACCGCCTCAGTCTGCAAGGGCAGTCCCCGCGCGATCAGCGCGAGACGACGCGGGGTGGCATAGGTCACGATGTTGCCCGCGGCGAGGCCGGCCTTGCCCAGCTCCGCGACGAACAGACGCGCGAGGTCCTCACGCGCCTTGTCCTGCATGCGCGCGGGAATTTCCTCGGAGCGGAGTTCGAGCAGGAAGTCGGTCATAATCTTCTCAATCCTCCCCGGCACGGGGAGGGGGACCGCCAGCCGCAGGCTGGTGGTGGAGGGGGCTTGCGGCAAAGGCTGCGACGGCTTCGGCCGCTGCATCGACGTCACGCAGCACCTCGGTGGCCGAGACGTGGAGGATCCGATAACCGTTCCCAATCAGGAAGGCGTCGCGTTGGGCGTCATGGGCGGGCCGGCTGCCACGATTGTGAGTCTCACCATCGACCTCCACGATCGTGCGCGTCGCACTGCAATAGAAATCCGCAACATAGGAGCCGACAGGATGCTGCTTGCGGAACTTGATGCCCGCCTGTTGCCCCTTGAGCCTTTGCCACAGCAGGACTTCGGGCAGGCTCATATCGCGGCGAAGCTGGCGGGCGAGCGCCGTTTCTGGGCGGAGCGATTGCGGCGAGCCCCCTCCACCATCGCGCTGCGCGCGACGGTCCCCCTCCCCGTGCCGGGGAGGATTAGCGGGGCCAGTCACGCCGCCCACCCGTTCTTCTCCATCCAAGCGCCGCATGCGCCCTTGGCGAGATCGCGGACGCGGCCGATGTACGCCTGGCGTTCCGCCACCGAGATGACGCCGCGCGCCTGAAGCAGGTTAAAGGTGTGGCTGGCCTTGATCGCCTGTTCGTAAGCGGGGATCGGCAGGCCGGCAGCGAGGCTGTTCTCGCACTCGGCCGCGGCCTTGCGGAAGGCATCGAACAAGGTCGCGGTGTCCGCCACCTCGAAATTCCACTTGGACATCTGGCGCTCGTTCTCGAGGAACACGTCGCCGTAGCTGACGCCGGCATCGTTGAAGCGCAGGTCGTAGACGTTGTCGACGTCCTGAATGTACATCGCGAGCCGTTCGAGCCCGTAGGTCAGCTCGCCCGCCACGGGCTTCATGTCGAAGCCGCCCATCTGCTGGAAATAGGTGAACTGCGTCACCTCCATGCCGTCGCACCACACTTCCCAGCCGAGGCCCCACGCGCCGAGTGTCGGGCTTTCCCAATCGTCCTCGACGAAACGGATATCGTGGCGCGTCATGTCGACGCCGATCGCGGCGAGGCTGCCAAGGTAGAGATCCTGCAGATCGGGCGGGCTCGGCTTCAGGATCACCTGATATTGATAATAATGCTGCAGCCGGTTCGGGTTCTCGCCGTAGCGGCCGTCGGTCGGCCGGCGGCACGGCTGGACGAAGGCGGCGTTCCACGTGTCGGGGCCGAGCGCGCGCAGCGTCGTCGCCGGGTGAAAGGTGCCCGCGCCCATCTCCATGTCGTACGGCTGGAGGATCACGCAGCCCCGGTCGCTCCAATAGTCATGGAGCGTCAGGATCATCTTCTGGAAGGAAAGCGGTGTGGCGGCCATCGGGGGCAGGCTTTGGCCGATGCCCGCGCCTTCCGCAAGGGGCCGACCTGTCCCGATGTCAGGCACCCGCAGCAAAATGTCAGGGGTTGTTGACATTGTCGCGAGTCGCTGTCACTTTGTCATGGTCACCTGACACTGAGTCAGGGATGGATGACAAGGGGGTCTTGGCATGACAGAGGAGGCCGATATGAAGAACCGCCTCAAGGTGCTGCGAGCCGAACGCAACTGGAGCCAGGCCGAACTCGCCGGCCGTCTCGACGTGTCGCGGCAGGCCGTGAACGCGATCGAGACCGGCAAATACGATCCGTCGCTGCCGCTCGCCTTTCGCATCGGCCGCCTGTTCGAACGCCCGATCGAGGAGATTTTCGATGACGCCCATGATGGTCAGTGATCGCGAAGCCGGCTGGGGCGAGGCCCGCGCCGGTGCCAAGTCGGCGCGTAAGGCCAGGCGGCGGATCGTGCTGGCGGTGTCGGCCGCCGTGTTGGTCGGCGGCATCGACTTCCTGCGCGGCTTCTACGACGGCCTTACCGGCGCACCGCGGGGCGCCTCCACACCGCTGCCCCAGAATTGGGCGGACGCCGTGATGGTGACCCTGTTGGTCGTTGCCGGCCTGGTCACCTGGCGCAATTGGCGCGAGACCGACGAGATGCAGCGGCTGCTCGCGATCCAGACCTGGGCGGTGATCGGACTGAGCGGTTTCCTGCTCAATCCGCTGATCGAGATCGGGTCGCGGTGGATGCCGATGCATCAGCCGGGGCAGGTCGCCTGGCTCGCCTCTGCCGCCGCCGGCATGGTGTTCTATGCCTATCGCCGGGTGCGGGCATGAGCCGGCGTCCACCGCATCGCGCCGCGATCGCCGCGCTGGTCGCCGGAACGATCCTGGTGTCGGGCCTGCCCCGCCCCGCCCCGGTCAGCGTGACGACGCCGAGCGTCGGCACGCTCACCGCGACCTGGCAGCCGTCCTTCCTGTCCGCCCGCCTGACCCTGGAGATGTGGAAATGACCCCGATGAAGCGCAACGACGCGCCGGTCGCAGCCAGTGTCCGCGCCAACCAGCGGCTGCTCGCCGCCTCCGGCGCACTGGGTGGCGCGATCGGTGTGGGATTGGTGCTGGTGCTGATCCCGCAAGGCGAGGGCGCACCCGACATGGCCGACCTGCTGCATGCGCCCCTGCCCGCCTGGTTCGCGATCCTGGTCGCGCTCGCCTGGGGCGTGGCGCTGCCGCTGATCGCCTGGCGCTGGCAGCGCGTCGTCGACGAGCATGAGCGCGAGGCCTATCGCGACGGCGCGGTCGCCGGCTTCTACGTCATGGGTGCGGGTGCGCCAGTCTGGTGGGTGCTGGCGCGCGGCGGGCTGGTCGCCGAAGTCGATCCGATCGGCCTCTACGTCGCGACGCTGGCGGTGACCGGCATCGTCTGGCTGTACCGTAAATACGCCTGATCCCCTTCCCTTCCTGCCGGAGCGCCTGCATGACAAGGCTGATGAAGACGACCCTGACCGCGATCGGCCTGTTGCTGGCCCTGCCCGCCTGTGCGCAACAGGCCGCACCGGCCGCCAAGGCGCGCGCCGCCAACGATGCCGACCCGGCCCTGTGGGTGGTCAAGGACCAGGACACGACCGTCTATCTGTTCGGCACGATCCACGTGCTCAAACCTGGCCTGACTTGGTTCGACGAGGCGGTGAAGAGCGCCTTCGACCGGTCGACCGAGGTCAAGCTGGAACTGGTGCTGCCCGACCAGGCGGCGATGACCAGGCTGGTGATGGCGACCGGTCTCGCCCCGGCCGGCACGCCGCCGCTGACCGAGCGGCTGCCCGCCGACAAGCGCGCCGCCTTCACCAAGGCGGTGGTCGACCTCGGCCTGCCCGCCAATGCGCTCGACACATTCAAGCCGTGGCTCGCCGCCACGCAGCTGTCGGTCGCGCCGCTCGGCAAGCTCGGCTACGACAGCGCCAACGGCCCGGAGGCGGTAATCACCGCGGCGGCGAAGCAGGCGGGCAAGCCGCTGACCGGGCTGGAAACGGCGGAGCAGCAGCTCGGTTTCTTCAGCAGCCTTTCGGACAAGGCGCAGATCCAGTTCCTCGACAGCACGGTCGACGAACTGCCCAAGCTGCAGGAGACGATGGAGACGATGGTCCGCGAATGGGCGGACGGTGACCCGGATGCGCTGGCGCGCGAGATGAACGACAGCCTGAAGGATTCGCCGGAGGTCGCCAAGGTGCTGCTGACCGACCGCAACGCCCGTTGGGCGCAGTGGATCAAGGGCCGGATGGCTCAGCCTGGCACGGTGTTCATCGCGGTCGGCGCGGGGCACCTCGCCGGAGCGGGGTCTGTGCAGGCGCAACTCGCCAAGCTCGGGCTGAAGGCGGAACGGGTGAAATATTGACGGCGTCGCACCCACCCTCACCCCGCGCCGGCTCCGCCGGCTTGCCCCTCTCCCAGCGGGAGAGGGGAAGAGGCGCGCAGCGCCGAAGGGGTGAGGGTGGGCGACGCTGATTGCTTTTTCCCCGTCCACCCGCTATGCGCGCCCGCTTCCGGTCCATGGTCATCCCTGGAGGCGTGGGCGCGGAAATGACATTTAGCACGTTTCGGAAGGTATCTGCATGAGCGACTCCATTACGCTCGCAGCCGAGACGCGCGACCGGGTTGGCAAGGGAGCCTCCCGGGCGCTGCGTCGTGACGGCCGCGTCCCCGCCGTGATCTACGGCCTGAACAAGGAACCGACCTCGATCCACCTCGAGGAGAAGGCGCTGACCAAGGCGCTGATGACCGGTCACTTCTTCACTTCGGTGATCATGATCAACGGCGAGCGCACGCTGCCGAAGGACGTCGCCTTCCATCCGGTGACCGACCGTCCGACCCACGCCGACTTCCTGCGCATCAGCGAGCATGCGACCGTCACCGTCGCGGTGCCGGTGGTGTTCGCCGACGAGGACGAATGCCGCGGCATCAAGCAGGGCGGCGTGCTCAACATCACCCGCCACGAGGTCGAGCTGGTCGTCGACGCGGCCGAGATCCCGGCCGAGCTGACCATCTCGCTGAAGGGCCGCGAGATCGGCGATTCGATCCACATCAGCGACGTCGAGCTGCCCAACGGCGCCAAGCCGGCGATCGACGACCGCGACTTCGCGATCGCGACGATCGTGCCGCCGACGGTGCCGACCGCCGCCGACGAGGCGCTCGACGCCGAGGTCGCCGAGACCCAGTCGGCCGAGGCCGCTGGCGAGGATTCGGCCGAGGGCTGATCGCTCCGCCGTTTCGGCCAAGCGACAGGGGCAGGGTGGCGGCGACGCTCCCCTGCCCTTTTCGTTGTTTCGGTCATGCCCCGCAGTTCGCGTCATCCCCGCGCAGGCGGGGATCCAGAACCTCTGACGGTCGCGCTCTCGCCGGCAGATCAGCCAGTCTGGATTCCCGCCTTCGCGAGAATGACGATAACAGCTAGGTGGGCGTTCCCCTACCATCCGGAAGGAGCCACGCGATGCAGATCTGGGCCGGGCTCGGCAATCCGGGGCCACAATATGCGCTGCACCGGCACAATGTCGGCTTCATGGCGATCGACACGATCGCCGACATGCACGGCTTCACGCCGGCCAAGAAGCAGTTCCAGGGCTGGACGCAGGAAGGCCGGATCGGGCCCGAAAAGATCGTGCTGCTCAAGCCGGCGACGTTCATGAACGACAGCGGCCGCTCGATCGGCGAGGCGTTGCGCTTCTACAAGCTGGAACCCGACGCGCTGACCGTCTTCCACGACGAGCTCGACCTGGCGCCGTTCAAGGTCAAGGTAAAGCGCGGCGGCGGTACCGCCGGCCATAACGGCCTGCGCTCGACCGACCAGCATCTCGGGCCGGACTTTCGCCGCGTGCGGATCGGGATCGGCCATCCGGGGCACAAGGACCGCGTCACCGGCTATGTGCTCGGCAATTACGCCAAGGCGGAGATGGACCCGCTTGCCGACATGCTGGGCGCGATCGGCGCGGAGGCGTCGTGGCTCGCCGCGGGCGACGACGTGCGCTTCATGAACGATGTCGCGATGAGGCTGGGCGCATGACCGTCCGCTCGCTGTTCGCCACGCGCTTCTACGACGCGCCGCTGGGCGATGCCGCGCTGCTCGCCGAGTTGGAGGAGGCCGCGCTCGACCTGGCGCGCGAGGATCGCGCCGGAATCGGCTGGTGCAAGGCGCATGGCTATCGCGGCTATACCTCCTATGCCTCGCTCGACGACCTGCCCGCGCGCGACCCGCGCTTCGCCGATCTGGTCAAGCTGCTCAACCGCCACGTCGCGCGGTTCGCCGGGGCCTGCGCCTTCGACCTCGGCCGCAAGCTCAAGCTCGACAGTCTGTGGGTCAACGTGCTGAAGCCGGGCGGCAGCCATTCGGGGCATATCCATCCGCACAGCGTCGTGTCGGGCACGCTCTATGTCGCGGTGCCGCCGGGCGCAGGGGCGCTGAAGCTGGAGGACCCGCGGCTGCCGATGATGATGGCCGCGCCGACGCGCACCGACGACGCGCCGGAGGACCTCAAGACCTTCGTCTATGCGGTGCCGGAGCCGGGCAGCGTCTTCCTGTGGGAAAGCTGGCTGCGCCACGAGGTGGTGCCCAATGCCGCCAAGGGCGAACGGATCAGCATCAGCTTCAACTATCGCTGAGCCGCCGCACTGATGCCGCAATCAGGGCCAACCTTCGTGCCGACGGGCGATGGAGGCGGCGATGCGGCTGGCGGTGCTGATGGCGATGCAGGCGGCGAGCGCGACTTATGGGCCGCCCCTGCCGCCGGAGATGGCCGCCAAGGCCAAGCCCGTGCTCCCTCGCCGCTGTGACGAGGCCGACGCGGGCGCCGACGTCGTCGTCTGCGGCCGCAGCGCCGACGCCAACCGCGTCGAACGGCTGGACGACGCGCGATATCGCGAGAAGCCGGTGCGGGCGGCCACCCGGATCGGCAAGGTCGGCCTGGTGGCGGAGGGCGAACAGGCCGGGCTGCCCGGCGGCATCCCGATCCGCCGTGCGATGCTGCGCGCCAAAATACCCTTCTAGCCGCAACCGGACGTTCAGTTCCGCGCGCTAGGATGGGGCATGGACAAACGTTGGGAAAAGGTCGGCCTCGCCGCCGTCGTCTTGCTCGCGCCGGGTGGCTTCATCCTCGGGGCGACGCTGCTGGCGAACCATTATCGCAAGAAGCGTGACGAGAAGAAGACGGACGACTGACGCGCCCCGACCGGCTGCTCACCGCCCGCGGCGGGTCGGCGCGTGGAAATCGGGCGGCTTGTCGGCGATCCAGCGCGCGAAGCGGGCGATGCCGGGATGGTCGCGCAGCACCGCGGGATCGGCATAGGTCCGCGCCAGATCGGCATTGGCGATCAGCGCATGGACGGTGCGGTGACAGATCGGATGGACCGCCGCGGTGATCCGGCCGCCCTCCGACTTGGGCACGAGATGGTGCCACTCCACCTTCTGACCCAATGGCCGCTGGCAGATCGGGCATGGCGGCGGGGCGGCCGCCCGCGCGGTGCGTTCCGCCGCCTCCACCAAACCCGCCTTGCGCTTCACCCGTCCGGCCATGCCGTCGATATGGGGCGCGCGACGGATAAACGAAGGGCGGGCCCGGCATCGGCCGGACCCGCCCCTGTTCCTACCGACGGGGCGGATGCCCCGGTCCGGATTAGAAGTGCGCGATCACACCCGCCATCGGGCGGAAGCTGTGCGCGTCGTCGAAGGTCGAGACCTCCATACGCAGGCGCAGGCCCGAATTGCCGGTGATGCCGCCCAGACCGATGTCCTTCGGGCCGATCTCGGCGCCGATGCCGTAGACCATCGCGTGATAGTCACGCTTGGTGTCGCCGACGACGCCCGGCGCGAAATGGTCGAAGTTGTTCCAGCGATAGCCGACCTTGCCGTAAAACAGGCCGCTGTCACCCGCGCGGAAACCGCCGCGGCCGTAAGCGCCATATTCCCAGTCGATGTTGCCCGACACGCCCTTGGCGACGCTACCCTCGGCGCCGACGAACAGCGGCCCGAGCGGCACGTTCACGCCGACCACGCCCTCGACCAGCGCGCCGTCGAGGTTGTAGCCGCGCGGCTGAGCCGGAATGCCGGCGACCGACGGACGATCGAACTGCTCCCAGCCGCCCATGATGCCGAAATACGGCTCGATGCCGAACGCGCGGGTACCGTCCGGTGCGGTCGGCGCATCGCTGGGCGCGGTCGCGGTGGTGTCGGTCGACGTGGTCGACATGTCCTGCGCGAAAGCGGGGACGGCGAAGGACGCGACCGCAACGGCGGCCGCCAGGGCGAGCTTACGCATGTGTGAAATACCTTTATTGCCTCAACTCGGGAGGCCAAGGCATCGCTGCCGGCCGTCCCAGGCCCATCAAAACCGCGCGCCCCGGCCTTTGTTGCACCGCAAGCGTCGATTCCGGACGAAGGGTGAAACCTGTTGCGCGAAGGGCACACTTTCTTTCTCAACTATGAACGTCGTGCCACAACCATAATAAAGCCGGCATATTGCCGGCGTATTCTTGCCACAAATCAGCTTGGTGCGCTGCAGCAGATATCGCTCGCGCGGGTTGCCGCGCCTGATCCCTCGCGGCCGTAAGGCCGATCAGGCGCGGCATGGAACAGGGATTAGGGCCGCAACGCGACGTCGTCCTTGTCGTCCAGCTCCTCGTCGTCGACGGTGTCGTCGTCGAAGTCCTCCTGGGCGTCGTCCTCGTCGAGATCGGCCTCGTCGGGCTCCGCATCGGCGTCCGTCTCGCCGACCTCTTCGGAATCCATGTCGAGCTCGTCGAGCGGCTCGTCTTCCTCGTCATCGTCGCCGAGGTCGGGATCGAGATCGGTCAGCACCACGCCGTCGGTCGGGCCGTCGCGCGTCGCCTCGAGGATCTCGGCGCGCTGGCTCTCGTCATAGCCCTCTTCGTCGTAACCGTCGTCGCCCGAGCCGTAGCCGGGCACCTGATGTCCGCCCATCGCCACCTCCTATATCATGGGTAGGGGGCGAACGGCGGGACCATGGGCGCGGTTCCCGCCCCGTCGCTCAGACGGGGCGGTACAGCCGCCCCTTCTCGGTCACCGCGACCAGGGTGAGCGCGACCAAGCCGGCGAGCAGGAAGCCGGCGGCGAGCGGCGCGGTGGTGCCGTCATAGGCCTGGCCGATCACCACCCCGAGCATCGCGCCGAAGGTCACGGAGATGAAGCCCTGCACGCTCGACGCGGTGCCCGCGATCGCGCCCATATTCTCCATCGCCATCGCCGAGAAATTCGACGTGGCGAGGCCGAAACAGCCCATGGTCAGCGCCTGCAGCACGACGAAGCTGATCAGGCTGTCGTGGCCGCTCCAGGCGAGCGCGAGATGGATCGCGCTCAGCACGATCAGTGCGGTCACCGCGCTATGGCTGATCAACCGGGTGCCGAGCCGCAGTACGAGCCGCGCGTTGGTCAGGTTCGCCGCCGCCATCAGCGTCGCGGTCACCGCGAACATTACCGCGAGCAGACGCGGATGGCCGAAGGTGTCGAACATGATCTGTTGGATCGAATTGAGGTAGCCGTACAGCGCACCCATCAGCGCGGTCGAGGCGAGCGTATAGCCGATCGACCAGCGGTCGCCGAGCGTGCGGCGCCAGCCGGCGAGGATGCGCGACGGCGACAGCGGCTGTACCGCCTCCGGCCGCAGCGTTTCCGGCATGCGGATGAAGAACCAGGTCATGATGCCGATGGTGATGCCGGCGATGACCCAGAAGATGCCGCGCCAATTGGCGAACAGCAGCACCGTCTGGCCGAAGGCGGGGGCGAGCACGGGGACGATCATGAACACCATGAAGGCGATCGACATCACCCGCGCCATCGGCCGGCCGTGATAGCAGTCGCGGACCAGCGCGACGACCGCGACGCGCGTCGCGGCGACCATCGCCCCGCCGACGACGCGGGCCGCAAGAAGCAGGGTGAAGCTGGCGGAGACCGCGCAGAGGATGTTCGCCACCGCATAGCCGCCGAGCGCCCAGAGCAGCAGCCGGCGCCGGCCGAAGCGGTCGGCGAGCGGCCCATGGGCGAGCTGCGCGATGCCGAAGCCGAGGACGAAGGCGGTGATGATGAACTGGCGCTGGTTCTCGCCATCGACGTGCAGCGACGCGCCCATCGCCGGCAGCGCGGGCAGCATCGAATCGATGCCGAGCGCGGCAAGCGACATCAGCGCGGCGACCAGGGCGACGAACTCGACGAAGCCGATCGGCGCGCCGGGGGGCTCGTACGCCACGGAAAGGTCGGCGGAAGAAGGGGATGACGTGGTCACCCGGCTCCCCTAACCTCCCGACGCACGGCGCGGAACCCCTGCAGGGACTTTGGAGGCATGAGGATGCGGAAGGCGATGACGGGGGCGGCGCTGGCCGCCGCGATGCTGGCCGCCGGTTGCGACCGGTCGGGTGACGGGACGTCGATCACGATCAACGCCGGCGATGGCAATACGGTCGGCGCGGTCGACGGCCGGACCGGCGAGGTCAAGCTGAAGCTGCCCGGCTTCACCGGGCAATTCAAGCTGCCCAATCTGAAGGTGCAGCCGAACAACTTCGACCTGAACGGCGTCCATCTCTATCCGGGATCAACGGTCGACGCGATCAACGTCAGCGGCGGCGACGGCGCCGGCAAGGCGGGTGATGCCGACGGCGGAGTGCAGGTGCGGTTCACCAGCCCGGCGGATGCCGCGACGGTGCGCGACTGGTTCCAGCAGCGGCTGACCGGTGCGGGCTTCACCCTGCATGCCGACGGCCAGGGGCTGAGCGGCACGACCGACGAGAAGAAGCCGTTCCGGATGGAGCTGAACGATGCCGGCCGAGGCCGGACCCAGGGGACGATCGTACTCGGCGGATAGCGCCGGAATCCGGCGCATCGCCCTCCTCTACAGCGCCTGCACCGCCTCCAGCACCGCCTGGGCATGGCCGGCGACCTTCACCTTGCGCCAGGCGCGGACCAGCCGCCCGTCGGCGCCGAACAGGAAGGTCGCGCGCTCGATCCCCATATAGCTGCGCCCGTACATCTGCTTTTCGCCCCAGACGCCAAAGGCCTCGCAGGCGCTGCCGTCCTCGTCGCTCGCCAGGGTCACGGTGAGCGCATGTTTGGCGGCGAACTTGCCGTGGCTGAAGGGCGGATCCTTGCTGATCCCGACGACGCTCGCCCCGGCTGCCGCAAACGCGTCCGCCAGGGTCGAAAAATCCTGCGCCTCGCGGGTGCAGCCGCTGGTGTCGTCCTTGGGGTAGAAATAGATCACCGCTGGCAGCGGCCGGTCGCTCAGCCGCATCGGCGTCCCGTCCATGGCAATCACCGTTACCGGCGGCAGCGTCATCCCCTCATCCATCGGCATCCTCCGTGATCCGTGCCCAGGCATCCGCCACCTCCTGCCGCGTCGCGTCGAGCGCGGCAACCACGCTCGTCCAGTCGGGCAGGCCGAGCGCGCGGGCGATCAAAGCGCAGGTCGGCGGCTTGGGCTCGGCGGCGTCGGGCGCGACCAGCCGCACCGTCACCAGCAGCCGCCCGAGCAGCCGATAGGCGTCCGCGAAGCCGGGGGGAACGAGCTCGCGTGCGATCAACGCGTCGATCGCCACCGCCAGCCGCGGATCGAAGCCGACGCGGGCGCGCAGCTGTGCGACGTGCACGGCGAATTCCAGGTCGACCAGGCCACCGGGCAGCAACTTGGCATCGAGTGTCCCGGTCGGCGGCTTGTGCCGCGCCATCTCCGCGCGCATCGCCCGCGCGTCGGCCGCGACGTCGCGCACCGGCCGCGCGCCCGCCAGTACGTCGCGGATCACCGCCACCGCCGCCGCCCGCGCCGCCGGCGCACCGAACACCGGCCGGGCGCGGGTCAGCGCCATATGTTCCCAGGTCCACGCCTCCTCGCGTTGATAGCGGGCATAGCTGTCGAGGCTGACGACCAGCGGCCCCTGCGTGCCGGACGGGCGCAGCCGCGTGTCGACCGGGTAGAGCGGCCCGGCGGCGGTCGGTACGGACAGGGCCGCACTGATCCGTTGCGCCAGGCGATTGTAGTAGAGCGTCGCGCCGAGCGGCCGTGGGCCATCGGATTCGGCGTGGAAGTCGCCGGTGAACAGATAGACGAGGTCGAGATCGGAGGCGTGGGTCAACGCCTCGCCGCCGAGCCGGCCGTAGGCGAGGATCAGCAATTCGCTGTCCGGCACCCGGCCGTGCGCGCGCGCGAACTCCTCCACCGTCGCGGCGGCCAGCGTCTCCACCGCCGCCTCCGCCAGCCGGGCATAGCCGGCGGCGACGTCGAGCGGATCGGCGGCGCCCGCGACGATCTGGCAGCCGAGCGCGAACCGCCGCTCGCCGACGATGCGACGGACCTGGTCGAGCAGCGCCTGATAATCGGCGGCGTCGCCGCGCCGCATCTCGGCGACCAGCTGATCGACGGTGCCGAGCGGCTCGAAGGCGCTGGCGTCGATCAGTCCGTCGATCAGTTCCGGGCGCAGCGCCAGCGCATCGGCGAGCGCGGGCGCGTGGCTGAGGATGGTGGCGAGCAGCGCGGCGAGACCGGGCCGTGCCTCGAGCAGGCGCAGGATATTGATCGCGCTCGGCAGCCGTTCGAGCATCCGGTCGAGGCGCAACAGGGCGGCCGCCGGATCGGGTGCCTCCGCCAACGCCGGCATCAGCACCGGCAGCACCGCCTCCAGGGCGTCGCGCGCCGCGGGACTGCGCAGCGCCGGATAGCGCCCGCCCCGCCAGGTCGCGACCGCCGCGGCCGCGGCGTCGCTGTCGGCGAAACCGGCGCGGCCGAGGTCGCCGGCGAGGACGACCGGATCATGGGCGAGCCGCGCCCCGCCCGCATCGTCAAGCGTGTCGTACAGTCGACCCACCCGAGCGACGTCATCTCGCAGCAGCGCGAGCAGCGCCGCGCCATCGGCGACGCCGTGCAGTCGGGCGACGCCCTCCAGCGCCTCTCCGGTCGGCAGCACATGCGTCTGGCGGTCGTCGACCATCTGCAACCGATGCTCGATCGTGCGCAGCCGGCCATAAGCGTCGGTGAGCAGGATTGCGTCGGCGGGATCGATCCAGCCCGCCGCCGCCAGCCGCGCCAACGCCTCGCGCGTCGCGGGTGCGCGCAGGGCGGGGTCGCGACCGCCGTGGATCAATTGGTGGATCTGCGCGAAGAATTCGATCTCGCGGATGCCGCCGCGCCCGCGCTTCAGATCATAGCCGGGGCCGAACGCCTGGCCGCTGGCATAATGATCGCGAATGCGACGCGACAGGTCGCGGATCTCGCGCACCGCACCGAAATCGAGCCCGCGCCGCCAGACGAAGGGGCGGATCGCATCGAGGAAGCCGTCGCCCAGGGCGATATCGCCCGCCGCGCTGCGGGCCCGGATGAAGGCGGCGCGCTCCCAGGTCAGCGCCTGCGATTCATAATGGCTGATCGCGCCGAGCAACGGCACCGCGATCGGCGTCACCTCCGCCGCCGGGCGCAGCCGCAAGTCGACGCGCAGCACATAGCCGTCACCGTCGCGCGTCTGCAGCAGATCGACGACGCGCTTGGCGATCCGTACCGCCGCCTCCTCCGGCTCCTCGCGCGCGCGATGCGGCAAGGTCACCGGGTCAAAGATCAGGATCGGGTCGACGTCGGAGGAATAATTGAGTTCGTGGCTACCCAATTTGCCGAGCGCGATCGCGGCAAAGCCAAGCGGCGGTGCGTCCGGATAGCGCTCCGCGATCGCGGCAGCGATGGCGGTATCAAGGGCATGATCGGCAAAGTCGCTGAGCCGGCGCGTGACCGTGGTCAGATCGGCCGCCCCGGCCAGATCGTCGATCGCCACCGAGAGGGCCAGTGCCTGCCGCTGCCAGCGCAACCGCCGGCCGACCGGCATGGCGGGATCGACCACGGCCGCGTCGCGCCAGTCGAGCGCACCGGCGGCGGCCCGCTCTTCCCAATCCGGGTGCCGGGTCAGGATGGTCGCAAGAAACGGCGCATGGTCCCGCGCACGGCGGATCGCCACGCCGCGGGCATCTTGCGATGAGGGCGAATCAAGCCTTTCGTTTAACACGATATTTCGCCCTGCCTTCGCCCCCGACCGTCACAAAGGCGCAACGTTTCGTCCGATCGCTCGTTGACGATGACATGACCTTGGCCGCGCATCATCCCGAAAAGCAGCGTCGTGGCGATTATGTCGTCCGTCCGCCGCGCGCGACCGATACGATCGGACATATGCTCCGCGGCGTCTATGGCGATCATGGCATGCCGGAGGACATGGCGCGCCTGCTGGATCGGCTGGATCACGTAAAACACTGATTTCGGCAGTCGGCGAGCGATAAGTCCGCTGGCGCTTTGCGGCACCCGGACGTGCTTGCCAGTGGCAACGAACGGGATCGTGCAACAAGAGGGTGAAAAAGGACGGGCGACACACCGCCCGCCCCCTCAATGGCCGCGGCTAAGCTCGTCGACCTCGCCCATAATCGTGTCGAGCGCGGTCTTGCTCGTATCGGTCTCATGCTCGCGCCGCGACGGCAGGGCGCCGTCGTTGAGGATGTTCTCCAGCGCAACCCGGCCGCGCGCGACGCGGCTCTTGATCGTGCCGACCGCGACCTGACAGATTTCGGCGGCTTCCTCATAGGCGAAGCCGCCCGCACCGACCAAGATCAACGCCTCGCGCTGCGGCTGTGGCAGATGCATCAGCGCGCGCTGCATGTCGCCCAGTTCGACGTGACGATCCTGGCTCGCCGGCGCTGCCAGGATGCGATCCGCGACCAGATCGTCCCATTCGCCCTTGAAGCGCGCACGCCGCATCTGCGACAAATACAGGTTGCGCAGGATGATGAAGGTCCAGGCACGCATGTTGGTGCCGGCCTGGAAGCGCTTGCGCGCCGCCCATGCCTTCAGCAGAGTTTCCTGCACCAGATCGTCGGCGAGGTCGCGGCTGCCCGACAACGAGCGGCCGAACGCACGCAGGTGCGGAATGACCTGCGCCAATTGCGTTTTGAATTCGGGGTCGGAGAGCGCGACATGCTCGACGATCGGCGCCACCGCGTCGTCGTCGTCATACTCGTCGCGCGGTGCAGGCTGGGTCATGCAATTCCGTTCGAAGCCGGGGCAAGATCTGCCGCCCTGAAGACGGAAGATAAGGCCCCGAACTGGCAAATGCCAGAAGGTTGGCGGCGAAAGTCGCGCAGCGCGCCGATCAACGCAGGATCAGGAAGGCGAAGATCGCGATGATCAGCACCAGCGATATGCCAAGGACATACCGCGTCACGCCCGGCGTCGACCCGGCACGGGCCTCGGTGGTCGTCACATGCATAGCATCATCTGGATCAGCCATGTCGCAATAACCCCCGAGTTCCGTTTTGGGTCCGTAACTTTCGCGTGCCGTTAGACGCTGGCGGGGATGGTCGCCTCGTCGAAGAACAGCGCCTGGCTGATCGCCGCCTTCACCGTCGAACGCTGGAACGGCTTGGTGATCAGGAAGGTCGGCTCCGGCCGCTCGCCGGTGAGCAACCGCTCCGGGAAGGCGGTGATAAAGATCACCGGCACCTCGAACTCGGCCAGGATGTCCTTGACCGCATCGATGCCCGAGCTGTCGTCGGCGAGCTGAATATCGGCGAGGACCAGACCCGGCCGGTCCTCCATCGCCAGCGCCACCGCTTCGTCGCGGGTGACGGCGACACCGGTCACCTCATGGCCGAGATCGCGGACGATAGTCTCGATGTCCATCGCGATGATCGGCTCGTCCTCGATGATCAGGACGCGAGCGCGGGTCTGCTTCTCGATCTCGGCCAGCGCCTCGGCGACCAGGCTCTCGACCTCGCTGGTGTCGACCTCGATCAGATAGGCCGCATCTTCCGGCGTGAAGCCTTCCATGGCGGTGAGCAGCAGCGCCTGACGCGACAAGGGCGTCATGCGCGACAGACGGGCGCGGGCCACCGCCTCCGTACCCTCGGCATCGCTGGCCGACGTTTCCTCGGCGCCGTCGACATTGGCCGAGGCCCAAATGCCCTGGAACATACGGTACAGGCCCAGACGCGGATCGACATCGCGCGGGAATTGGTCGGGCGCGGCGACGATCGCCTCCAGCGTGGCACGGACATATTTGTCGCCCTGGTGCTGGCTGCCGGTCAGAGCCCGGCCGTAGCGCCGCAGAAATGGAAGATGCGGTGCGAGTTGCTGTCCAAGCGACATGGGTCGTGTTCACTCCCTGATAGAACCAGCGGGCCCGATAGGTGATGGGGGACCCGCGGCTTTGCAACAATGTTTGTCGAAGAACCCAGCCGCCCCCGTGGACCTGCGGAATTTTCGCGCGTCGGTGGAACCATCGACCGTCGATTTGGTTTCCTCGGCGATCGGAAGCGATTATGTCGCCGGCGAGTGCGACGGATCGTGCCGTTCGCTATCATGTGTGCGTGGATTGCCCAGGTCGCGGTGCCGGGCCACCAGGGGGACGTTTTGGACTTGGCCAGCGACAAGCAACAGAGCGACAAGGACCGGAACACGTCTTCGCAGAATTCACCCAAGGTCCAGAGCAAGGATCGTGACATGGGCGCGGCGCTCCGCTCCGCCTATCAAAAGACGGTGGACGAACACGTTCCCGACGAAATGCTCGACCTGTTGAACAAGCTGGCCTAAACGGAGGGGGCATGGCCTCCTCTATCGACGCAGCCGCCACGACCCGCCGGGCGGCGATGGCACCGGTTTCCGCATTGTCGCGGCTGCCGACCGGGGCGAAGCTGTTCATCACCCTCTCCATCGCGCTGTTGCTGCTCGCGCTGATCGCGATCGGCGCGACGCTGCAGACCGGCCGCCTGGCGGATTCCGAGGTGCGTGCGCGCCTGCGCATCGCTGCCAATGAAAGCGCACGCAATATCGCGATCGAACTGTCGGGCGACATCAACGCGCTGAGGGTCGCGGTCGCCGCGCTGCGCGGCGACCCCGCGGACGCGCCGAGTTGCGCGCGCGCTCAGGGCGTATTCGCCCAACAGGCGACGATCGGCACGCGTTTCTCGATCGTCGATCGCAGCGGCCGCTTGTTATGCGGCGTCCCGCTCGACACGCGCATCCCGGACGATCGCGACGATCCGGTCGATGTCCGCATTCTCAATCACCGCGGCCTGATCGTCACCGTCGCCGCCCCCGGCGGCGCCCCGATCGCCCGCGTGGTGTTCCCGACCGCGTTCCTGGCAAGGCTTGTCGGCTCCGGCAGCCGCGCGATGCCGCTCGGCACCGCGCTGATCGATGAGGATCATAGCCTCGAATTGACGTCGATCCCCGGCCAAGGACCGTTGGAACGCACGGAGACGGTACAGACCGATCTTGGCCTTGGCGGGCTGCAGCTCCGCACCAGCATCCGCAGCGCGCCGATCACTTCGCCTTTCCTCGTCGCGTTGCTTCTGCCGTTGCTGATGTGGGCGGCGGCGGCGGGCCTGTCCTGGTTCATCGTCGATCGGCTGCTGATCCGCCCGCTGCGCCTGCTGCGCGCCAGCGTCGCGGCCTACACGCCGGGCGAAGTGATCGATCCGGGCAAGCTCGGCCCGCTGCCGGCACAGGAAATCCGCGAACTCGGGGACACGTTCCGCGCGATCAGTCGCACCGTCGCGCTGCATGAGGCCGGCCTGGCCGATGCGGTGGTGCGTCAGACCAAGTTGACGCGCGAAGTCCACCATCGCGTCAAGAACAACCTCCAGGTCATTTCCAGCCTGATCAACTTCCATGCGCGGGGCGCACCCAGCGCCGATGCGACCGCGGCCTATGCCTCGATCCAGCGTCGCGTCGACGCGCTGGCCGTCGTCCATCGCAACCATTTCGCCGAGATGGAGGAAAACCGCGGCCTTAACCTGCGGTCGGTGATCGGCGAACTCGCCTCCAACATCCGCGCCACCGCGCCGGAGGGCGCTGGCAGCCTGCACATCGCGCTCGACGTCGACCCGTTCCTGGTCAATCAGGACGTGGCCGTCGCCGTCGCCTTCCTAGTCACCGAGACTATCGAGCTGGCAATGACCTGCGACCCCGCCGCGCAAATCCGGGTGGCGGTCAAGCCGGGGGACGAGGAAAAGCGCGCGAAGCTCCGCGTCGTATCGCGAGCGTTCGTCGAGAGCGAAACCCTGACGCATCTGCTCTCCACCCGCTATGGCCGCGTCATGGAGGGCTTGTCCCGCCAGCTGCGCACGCCGCTCCACCACGACCCGATGACCGGCGCCTATGAGATCGCCTTCCCCGTGATGGGTCGCGACTGACCGCGATACGGCACGCACGCGCACAGATCGAAAAAAGTTTCGGAATTTCGACGGATCGGCGGAACTCGCCTGCTGGAGGGGTGTTATGCCCTTCGGATCGCGACCTTATGCCCCCCCGCTCTCGCGGTCCACGACATAGGCCCGGAAGCAGCAACCCTCCCCCCCCCGGTGCTGCTTCCGGGCCTTTAACGTTTTGGCGACGTGTCTCGCGCCGAACGTATCACTCGACAATCCCGCTGGTCGACGCATTGCGCATCCGGAACGATCCGGGCCCCCGATCATTGGAGGGGCACCGCTTTTCAAACGTTCAGGAGGTTTTCGATGCGCAAGGTTCTGGGTCTCGCCGTGGTCGCTGGTGCGCTGATGGTCAGCGCATGCAATACGGTCGAAGGCGTTGGCAAGGACGTGAGCTCGGCTGGCAACACCGTCGCCAAGACCGCCGACAAGTCGAAGTAAGCCCCTCACCCGGCTGAACGAGAGCCCTTCGCCCCCGCCGGGGCGGAGGGCTTTTTCATTGGTGGAAACATAGGACCGCGCAACCGAGGCCGCGTCACGCCTGCCCGGCTGCTGCCTCTTCCGCCGCCGCCAGCTTGGCGCGCTTACGTTCGGTGAACCAAATCCCGACCAACGCCATCTCGTACAAAAGGCACAGCGGTATCGCGAGCAACAGCTGTGATCCGACGTCGGGCGGCGTCAGTACCGCCGCAATCGCGAAAGCCCCGACGATGGCGTAGCGCCGCGCCGAGACGAGCTGCTTGCGCGTGACGATGCCCGCCCGCTCGAGCAACATGAGCAGCACCGGCAGCAGGAAGGCGATGCCGAAGCCGAACAGGAACTGCATGATGAAGGACAGATATTCGGCGATGTCGGGCAAGGCCTGACGTTTCACGCCGCCCACCATGCCGGAATAGCCGAGCAAGAAGTGCAGCGCCATCGGCACGGCGATGTAATAGGCCAGCGCCGCACCGGCGATGAATAGCAACGGCGTTGCGAGCAGAAAGGGTAGCAGCGCACGCTTTTCCTGCCGGTACAGGCCCGGCGCGATGAACCGCCACGCCTGATTGGCGATCACCGGGAAACTCAGCATCATCGCCGTGAAGAACGCGAGCTTCACCTCGGTGAAGAAGCCGCCGTAGACGGTGGTGAAGATCACCTCCTTCTGCCCGGCATTGTACAGCGGATGAAGCAGGAAGGCGAAGATGGTGCTGGCGAAATACATCGCGACGCCGAAGCAGACCGCGACCGCGGCAATGCAATAGAGCAGCCGGCGACGCAGCTCGACAAGATGGTCGAGCAACGGCGCGCGGCTGGCGTCGATCTCGTCGATGACGGCGTCGTCGCTCACGAATTTGCCCCCTCGCGCGGGGGCGCGGGATGATCGGCCGGTGCCGGCTCGACCTTCGGCGCGTCGATCAGCACGGGTTGTGCCACCGTAGCCGGCGGATGATCCTCGCCATGCGCGGCCTCCCCAGCGTCATGTTCGGTCGTTGCGGGCGGCTCGGCTGGCGCGGCGGGATGTTCCGCCATGATGCGCGCATTCTCGGCCGCCCAGCGCTTCTCCATTTCCTCCAGTTCCGCCTCGCGGACCATATTGTCGAAGCCCTGGCGGAACTGGCGCGCGACGCCGCGCGCCTTGCCGACCCAATAGCCGACGATGCGCATCGCTTTGGGCAGGTCCTTCGGGCCGATCACCACCAGCGCGACGAAGGCGACGAGCAGGAATTCGGACGGTGCGATGTCCAGCATGGACGTGTCAGCGGCGGCTGGCGGCGACGGCGATCAGCGGTCGTCGCGGACGCGCTCGCCGTCGCGGTCGAAGGCGGGCTCGGCCGACTTCTTCGCTTCGATGCGCGGCGCCGGCTTGCTCGGCGTCTCGTCCTCTTCGGCCATGCCCTTCTTGAAGTTCTTCACGCCCTTGGCGACGTCGCCCATCAGATTGGAGAATCGCCCGCCGCCGAGCAGCAGAATGGCGACGACGGCGAGGACGAGCAGATGGATCGGGCTGAAGCTGCCCATGGCATGTCTCCTGAAACTTGTTCTGCATCTAGTCGGTGTCGACGTCCTTTTCCACCGCCAAAGCGGTGTCGTCCTGCGTCAGGTCGACGGGGTCGAGCAGCCCCGCCGCGCGCAGATCCTCAAGCCCAGGCAGGTCGCGACGACTGGCGAGTCCGAAATGCGCCAGGAACGCCGGCGTCGTCGCATACATCAGCGGCCGACCGGGCACCTCGCGCCGCCCCGACGGTCGCACCCAGCCCGCCTCCATCAGCACGTCCAGCGTTCCCTTGGAGATCTGCACGCCGCGGATCGCCTCGATCTCGGCGCGGGTTACCGGCTCGTGATAGGCGATGATCGCCAGCGTCTCGACGCCGGCGCGAGACAGGCGGCGCGGCTCGTCGCGATCGCGGCGGAGCAGATGCGCCAGATCGGGCGCGGTCTGGAAATGCCAGCGCTCTCCACGCTGCACCAACGTGACGCCGCGCCCGGCATAATCCGCCTCCAGCTGGGCCAGCGCCGCACGGACGTCGCCGCCGACATAGGCACGGATCGAATCGAGCGAGAGCGGCTCGGCCGCGGCGAACAGCAGCGCCTCGACCGCGCGTACAATATCGTCCGGCGGGGTCACGTTTCGGCGGCCTTGAGGAAGAGCGGCGCGAAGGGCGCCTGCTGGCGCAGCACCACCCTCCCCTGTTTGGCGAGTTCCAGCGCGGCGAGGAAGGATGAGGCGAGCGCCGACTTGCGCAGCCGCTCGCTGCCGTCGGGCAGGAAACTTTCCAGCGTCGACCAGTCGAGCCGGGTGCCGAGCAGCGCGCCGATCCGCGCCAGCGCCGTCTCCAGCGTCATCACCTCGCGATCTGCGACGACGTGCATCACCGGCCGGTTGCGCGCGCTGATCCGCCCGTAAGCAGCAATGACGTCGTACAGTTCCGCCTGCCAGCGGGCGTGACGGACGGTGCGGATCCCCTCCGGCGCGCCGCGCGCAAAGACGTCGCGGCCCAATCGGTCGCGCGCCATCAGCCGCGCGCCGGCCTCGCGCATCGCCTGCAGCCGCTCCAGCCGGTGCTGCAAGCGCAGCGCGAGGATTTCGGGATCCTCCTCCTCCGCCGACGGGTCGCGCGGCAACAGCAGCGCCGACTTGAGATAGGCCAGCCACGCCGCCATCACGAGATAGTCGGCCGCCAGCTCCAGCCGCAGCACCTTGGCGCGCTCGACGAAGCGCAGATACTGCTCGACCAGCGCCAATATCGAGATCGCGCGCAGGTCGACCTTCTGCGCCCGCGCCAGCGACAGCAGCAGGTCCAACGGCCCCTCCCAGCCGTCGAGGTCGAGCGTCAGCTGCTCCGGCTCCACCATCAGCGCGATCTCTGCTCCAGACGGCGGCGCGGTGATACGAGCCCGCCTGGCATCATGCCAAGGCGAGAAAGGCGTCGCGGCGCTCGATCAATTCGTCAAAGTCGCCGTCCGGCGCGCGGCGGCTCGCCATCGCCCGGTCGAGGCGGGCGCGGCTGTGCGCCGCGATCGGTTCGAGCCGGCCGGCGATGTCGATCATCTCGTCCATCCGCGCCCAGCAATCGAGCACGAGATCGCAACCGGCCGCGATCGCGCTCGCCGCCTTGTCGCCGGCGGTGCCGGACAGCGCCTTCATGTCGATGTCGTCGGTCATCAACAGCCCGTCGAAGCCGATCTCGCCGCGGATCACCCGATCGATGACGACGGGCGACAAGGTCGCCGGACGCTCCGCATCCCAGGCCTGGAAGACGATATGCGAGGTCATGCCCATCATCGCATGACGCAGCGTGCGGAACGGCTCGATGTCGACGGCGAGCGCCTCCGCCGGCGCGGTCACCGTCGGCAGATCGTGATGGCTGTCGACGATCGCGCGGCCATGACCGGGCATATGCTTGACGACGCCGACGACGCCACCCGCTGCCAGCCCTTCCAGCATCGCGCGACCGAGCGCGGCGACCTGCATCGGATCGGTGCCATAGGCCCGCGACGCCACCGCCTCGGTCGTATCGGGCTGCGCGACGTCGAGCAGTGGCGCGCAATCGACGGTGATGCCGACCTCGCTCAGCATCAGCCCCAGCGCCTGGGCATTGGCGCGCATCGCCTGAATCGCCGACATCGGCGCGGCCTGATAGAGTTTCGCGAAGGCGGGACCGGCAGGAAAAGCGGCCCATTCCGGCGGCCCCATGCGGGCGACGCGGCCACCCTCCTGATCGATCAGAATCGCCAGATCGTCGCGCCCGGCCAGGTCGCGCAGGGAGTCGGTCAGGGCGCGCAGCTGCGCCCGGTCCACCACGTTGCGGCGGAAGAGGATGTAGCCGGCGGGCTCGACGTCGGCGAAGAAGGCGCGCTCGTCGGGGGTGAGCGCCGGGCCGGACAGGCCGAAGATGACGGGCTTCATGCGCGGCGGTGTAGCGCGCGGCGGCGATGCGCGCTACCGCCGCCCCGGCTAGATGCCCGATCCATCGACGCCCGGCAGGAAAATCAAGTCGACGGTTTCGTCGGCGCCGCGCAGCGCGCGACGATCGTCCGGGCAGGCGCCCGCCCGCGAGGCGGTCACCCGCCAGCGCCAGGTCGCCGGACGCGGCACGGAACGATAACCCTCCGCAAAGCCGTCGGTCCCCTCGTTACCGGTCATGGTCAAGCGAAGACGCTGGGCGTCATAGGTGCCGCTGACGTCGATCGACAGCCGCGAATGCGATTGACCGATCTCGAAGCTGGTCAGTTCGCACATACGGCGTCCGCTCACGCGACCCTTGTCGACGGTCATTTGCAGGCGGCCGCAATGCTGGGGATCGGGCAGGCTCGAATGTTCGCCGGCCATGCGTCGCAAGGCGCCGGCCAGATCGTCGTCCGCCAGACAGGTGCGGAAGGAGAACGGTCTTCCCTCGCCACCGCCGGCGCCCGGAAAGCGCTGGCGCGGGGCGTTGATCGGATGCCCGCTCACCATCGTTCCCGTCCGATCGAAGACCCAGAGGCCGCCATGCAATCTGGGGACGGGGCCGGACAGGTCGATGCCGGGTTCGTCGCGCTTGCCGGTGACGACCGTATCGCTGCCAGCCTGTGGCGGCGCCGGACGGTCTTGCGCCCCGGTCAGTGCAATCGCCGCTACCGCCAGCCACGCCACTCGCCGAGTCCGCATCCTGCTCTGCTTCTTTAGGATGCGGAACGTAGCAGGTAGCGAAGAATGACAGAAGTCGATATGTCGATAACGCTGGCTTCCTCCCCCGCTCCTGCGCAAGAGGAAAGCCATCAATCGGCGACAGGATCGCCGCACCGGTCAGCTGGCGATGAAGCAGCTTTCGCCGGCGACGCGCAGGCGTCCGCAGATATCCGCGGCCTGATTGGCGCTGCCGGCATTGACGCGCAAGCGATAGAGCGTGCGTCCGCCCGTCGCGACCGGCTGCACCGCCTTGCCCAGCGGCGCGAGGTAGGAGAAGCGCTTGGAGAAGCCCGTCCACGCCGCATTCGCCGAGGCTTCGGAAGGATAGGCGCCGAGCTGGACGAGCGATCCGCCGCTCGCCGAACCGGGGCCGGTCGGCCGCTGGGCGGTCACCGGCGGCGTCGCCACCAGCTTGCCGCCCGAGGACGGCACCTGCGCCACCGCGTTGCGGCCGCCGTCGCCCTGCGCCTTGCCGGCAGTCGGCGCGACGCGGCGCCCATCGACCGGCTTTTCGGGCACGGCGTTGAGATCAATCGCGGCATTGCCCGCCTTGCCGGCGCTGGTCGCGACCGCGGCGTCGCCCTCGCCCTTCACCTTCAGGCCGCCGGGATCGTCCGGACGGACCTTGTAATCACCTTCCTGCGCCTCGATCAGCTCGCCGTTGCCACCGCCGTGACGGGTCTGCAGTTTGTAGATGCCGAAGACGATCGCCGCGAGGATGGCGAGGCCGACCACGACCAGCGCGATCACCTTGCCGACGGGCGCGGTCCGCTCCTCCTCGGGCTCGACGGTCTCGAGCCACGGCAGGCGATCGTCCTGTCGCAGATCCATCTCGTCGGCCATCACTTCATCTCCGAAACCGCCACCACGCCCATGATGGCGAGCCCGTTACGAATAATCTGTGCGATGCCGTCCGCCAAGAAGAGACGCGCACGCGTCGCCTCATGATCGTCGGGCATCAGGAAGCGGCGGTCGGGTCGATCGTTGCCGACGTTCCATGCGGCGTGAAAAGCCGCCGCTAAGTCATACAGATAAAACGCAATTCTGTGCGGCTCGCGCGCAACCGCGGCGGTTTCGACGACGCGCGGGAACTGCGCTGCCAGCTTCATCAGCGCTAGTTCCTCCGTGTCAAGCCGGGACAAATCGGCCTCTCCGGCAGCGATCCCCGCCTCCGCCGCGCGGCGGTGCAGCGAGGCGATACGCGCATGGGCGTATTGGACGTAGAAAACGGGATTGTCCTTCGACGCCTCCACCACCTTGGCGAAGTCGAAGTCCATCTGCGCGTCGGCCCGGCGGGTCAGCATGGTGAAGCGGACGACGTCCTTGCCGACTTCGCGTACGACGTCGGCCAGCGTGACGAAATTGCCCGCGCGCTTGGACATCTTCACCGGTTCGCCGCCGCGCAGCAGCCGCACCATCTGCACCAGCTTGACGTCGAAGCGGGTCTTGCCGCCGGTCAGCGCGGCGACGGCGGCGACGATCCGCTTGACTGTGCCGGCGTGATCCGCACCCCAGATGTCGATCAGCTGGTCGGCATTCTGGCTCTTCTGAAAATGATAGGCGAGATCGGCACCGAAATAGGTCCAGCTGCCGTTCGACTTCTTGATCGGGCGATCCTGATCGTCGCCAAAGGCGGTGGAGCGGAATAACGGCAGCTCGACCGGCTCCCAATCCTCCGGCGTCTCGCCCTTGGGTGCCTCCAGCACGCCGTCATAAACGAGGTCGTGCTCGCGCAGCCACGCTTCCGCCGCCTCCGGCTTGCCCGCCGCTTGCAGCTCCGCTTCCGAGGAGAAGACGTCGTGATGGATGCCGAGCAGCGCGAGATCGTCCTTGATCATCACCAGCATCGCCGCGACCGCGCGGCTGCGGAACAGCGCCAGCCATGCGCTTTCCGGCGCGGCGACGTAGCGATCGCCGAACTCGGCGGCGAGCGCCTGGCCGACCGGCACCAGATAATCGCCGGGATACAGGCCTTCGGGGATCGCGCCGATGTCCTCGCCCAGCGCCTCGCGGTAGCGGAGATGGGCGGAGCGGGCGAGCACGTCGACCTGGCCGCCCGCGTCGTTGACGTAATATTCGCGGATCACGTCATGGCCGGCGAATTCCAGCAGCGCGGCGAGCGCGTCACCGACGACGGCGCCGCGGCAATGGCCCATGTGCATCGGTCCGGTCGGATTGGCCGAGACATATTCGATGTTGACGCGCACGCCCTGCCCCATCGTCGAACGGCCGTAATCGGCGCCGGCCGCGGGGATCGCCGCCAGTTCGTCGCGCCAGGCGGCGTCGGTCAGCGTCAGGTTGATGAAGCCCGGCCCCGCGACGCTTGCCGCCGCCACCTCGGGCAGCTTGCCGAGTTCGCCCACCAGGGCTTCGGCCAACAGCCGCGGATTCGTGCCGGCCGGCTTGGCCAGCACCATCGCCGCATTGGTGGCGAGGTCGCCGTGGCTCGGATCGCGTGGCGGCTCGACGGTGACGTTGCGGCGGTCGAGCCCTTCCGGCAGCGTGCCGGCGGCGGTCAGCGTGTCGAGGGCGGCGGCGACATGGCCGGCGAAACGGGTATAGAGCGTCATGATGCGCCGCGATGTACGGGCGTGGCCGGATTGTCGCAAGGCGCGCTTATCCTACCTGGCACGGGGAGGACAAGCGCGCCTGCGCTGACGGTGCGGGACCTCGACGCAACGCAGTGTCTGGAGATGTCCCTTTCCACCTCCCGCGAGCGGGGAGGCGTTAGACGCGCAGCAGCCCCTCCACCGCCGCGGTCTTCTGGCTCGCCGGAAACAGCGCCGGCATGGCGCGGGCGGGATCGACCGCGAAGTGATCCGCCACCGCCCCCGCGATGAAGGCGTCGAGTTGCGCGGTCGGCTTGAGGTCGCGGTTCTCGTACAGGTTCGCCGCCGCCAGCCCCGGCCAGTCGGCGAGCACCCGCCCGCCCTTGACCGCGCCGCCGAGCAGCATCGCCGCGGTTCCGGTGCCGTGGTCGGTGCCGCCAGTGCCGTTGACCGCCACCGTCCGGCCGAATTCGGTGGCGACCAGCACCAATGTATCGTCCCACACCGGGCCCAGCCCCGTCTTCAACGCACCGACCATCGCGTCGAGCGCCTTGAGCTGCTGGGTCAGCCGCCCGCGCTGGCCGGCGTGCGTGTCCCAGCCACCGGTCTCGATCGTCGCGATGCGTGCGCCATTCGCCGGCACCAGCAGTCGCGCCGCCAGCGCGCCGGTGTTGCGCGCATCCTTGTCGGTCAAGTCGCCGGTCAACTGGCGCGTCGATAGCGCCTCGTCCCACAGCGCGTGGAGCTGCGCATCGCCCTGGTACAGCTGCGTCACCCGCGCGAGCAGGTCGTCCGAGGCGTGGGGCAGCGCGGACGGAGCGTAGCTCGCCACTTCGCGCTTGCCGCGCAAGGCCATCGGTACCGTCGCCGCGATCGCGATCGCATGCGCGTCCTCCTGCGGCACGATGCCGAGCAGCCGGTTCATCCAGCCATCCCGCAGCTGATAGGCGCTTGTGCCGCCCGTCTCGAGCACGTTCTGCCCGTCGAAATGCGAGCGGTCGCGATAGGGCGAGGCAATGGCATGGGCGAACAGCGCCTGCCCCTGCTTGTACAGGCCGGCGGTGGTGGCGAGCGCCGGATGCAGCGCGAACATCGCGTCGAGCTTGGTGCCGGCGGCGACGTCCGCCGCCAGATCGCCACGCGCGCTGACGAAGGCGGGGTCGCCGACGGGTCCGACGATGCCCATGCCGTCGGCGGCGCCGCGCTGGATGATGAAGACGAACCGCTTGGCGGTCGCCGCCTTGGCGAAGGCGAGACGGGGCGCGAAGCCGCCGAGCACGCCGATCGTGCCGGCGCCGCGCAAGAAGGTACGACGGTCCATGGTGGTCACCTCCGCATCATTTCGGGCGAGACGAGCAGCAGGGCGAGCGCCTGTGCCGGGCTCTCGGCGCGTTGCAGCGCCTGGGCGGTCGCCGGAGACAGCGCCGCGGGGAACAGTTGCGCCGCCAGCGCGCGCGCGTCGACGGCGGCCGGCACGCGGGCGGCGAAGCGCTGCGCCGCCTCGACCCGGCGCATCACCGCGTCCGGCCCGGCCCAGCTCGGCGCGGTGTCGTCATAGCCGATCGGCTGGCCCGGCTTCCAGACGGGCTGGCCGAGCTGGTTCATCAATCCCTCGACCGAGGGCGGCGGCAGCGCGGCGGGCCCCAAGGCCCGGCCGACCGAGACCGACCATTCCCATGGCGTCTTGAACTTGGCCGGCGCCGGCGCCCAGGCTTCCGGCGACGCGATGATCGCGCGGTAGACGGTCGGCAAATCGCCGCCCGACCGCAGGAAGGCGGCCTCCAGCCGCGCGACCATCGCCGGCGGCGGCACGTCGCCGGCGAAATGCCGGGTCAGCTTGGTGGCGATATGGCGCGCGGTGGCGGGATGGACCGCGAGATCCATCAGCACCGCCTGTGCCTGTTCCTGCCCGCCCTCGGGATAAATCTTCCCGAGGATGGTGCGGGTGCCGGGCTGATGGACCCGATCGACGAAGACGAAGCTGCCGGGCGTCCAGCCGTCGGAGAAACGCCCGCCGGCACCCCCGCCGATGCCGCCCACCGTCCAGCCGGTCATCGCCCGCGCGAATTCGGTGACGTCGGCCTGGGTATAGCCGGTGCGCACGCCCAATGTGTGCAGCTCCATGATCTCGCGGGCGAGATTCTCGTTGAGGCCGACCTTGCGATTACCCCGCGCCGCGATGCGCGCGCCGAGCGGACTGTCTGGCCCGACCGACACCGACTGGTCGAGATAGAGCAGCATCGCCGGATGCCGCTCCACCGCGAACAGCATGTCGGAGAAGCGCCCGATCAGATGCGGGCGGATCGCCTCCATCTCCAGCGTGCCCGACAGGCCGAGCAGTTCCAGCTTGTCGGCCGACACCGCGAAATGGTTGGACCAGAAATGCACCAACCGTTCGGCGAACGGCGTGTCGCTCGTCACCGCCGCCGCCGCCCGCGCCGCGATCAGCGTCGAATAATCGTCACGGGCGAGCCGCCGCGCCGCCTGCCGCGCCTCCTGCATCGCCGGTTTGATCGCCGTCGCCCCCGGCATGGTGGCTGCCGGCGTCGTCATCGCCGCCGGCACGGCCGGTGCGGCCATGGCAGCGGCAGCGGCGGGCGTGGCGGCCGGTTTCACCGCCGGCCCCTGCACCATCCGCATCGCGCGCTGTTCGGCCCGATAGTCCTGGATATCAACCGACACGGCGGCGCTCGTCGGCACCGACGCCAGCGCCGGCGGACGCGGCTGGTATCGCTCGATCTGCTCGGTCAGCCAGCGTCGCGGATCGGCCGGCGGCTCATCCTGCGCCCGAGCACCCAGCCCGAACCGGTTCAACGCGATCGCTGCATCGGACATCAAAACGCTCCTCCACTCCCGGAAGATTCGTCTCTGCTACGCGGCACTTGTCGCAGATCTATACCATTGTCGACCTGAACATACGATTGCGCGATCTGCATGCAGGACGATGGGAGTTGCAGTTGCGTGCTGTGCTGCACCGCAATATCCGCTCCGGACGAAAGTAGGGGAAGGACCTGATCCGGCTCGCATCCAAGCGGGAGACGATCATGCGCAAGACCATTTCGATCCTGGCCGCCGTCACGGTTGCCGTCACTGCCACCGCCACCGTCGAAGCCCGCGCACCGCGTCAGAGCTTCACGCACGAAGGCTATACGTACATCTACTCGAGCCAGGTCAGCGGCGATCACCAGGTGATCTCTGGCCGCCGCTATCCGTCGGGCACGCCCTTCCGACTCGTCGTCCGCGGCGACCGGGTCAGCGGCTTTGCCGGTGGCTATCCGGTTTCGTTCCGCGCCGCTCAGGCGGTGGGCGCTGCCCGCGAAGCGACGGGTATCCAGACCGCCGCGCGCTAAGCCGCAACGCCGAACCGGCATGCGTCAGGGCCGTCCGCATCACGGGCGGCCCTTCTCATATCATATGCAACAGAAACACCCGACGGCTTCCGGAGCGGACCCGCCATATCAGCGGCGTTCGGCACGATCCCGCCGGTTCAAAAGCCTTCGGGCAGCGCCACCTCGCCAATCAGCTCCCGATACCGCGCGATGGCGAACCGGTCGGTCATCCCCGCGATGAAATCCGCGATGTGGCGGCTGCGCGCCGGCTCCTCCGTCGGCACCGTCTCCGCCCATTCCTCGCCCATCGTCCGCGGGTCGGCCTGATAGACGGCGAACAGGCCGGCAACGATGCCATGCGCCGCCTCCGCCGCCTCCAGCTGGCGCGGGTGGTGATAGAGGTTGGCATACATGAAGCGCTTCAGGTCGCGCTCCGCCTCGCGCATTGCCGGCGAGAAGCCGCATAGCGCGTGGCCGGTAGCGCGGACCTCGTCGACGGTCTGCACGCCGGATGCGGCGATCCGGCGTCGCGTTTCCTCGATCAGGTCGTTGACCATCACACCGATCTGGCTGCGCACCAGTTCGCGCGCCAACCGTTTGGCGGGCACGTCGGGAAAGCGCGCCTGCGTCGCCTGCCAGCCGGCCGCGACCATCGGCACCGCCAGCAGCTGGTCCAGCGTCAGCAGCCCCGCCCGCAAGCCGTCGTCGATATCGTGATTGTCATAAGCGATGTCGTCGGCGATCGCCGCCACCTGCGCTTCCAAGCTGGCGTGGCTGGCAAGGTCGAGCGGAAATTGCGCATCCGCCTCGGCCAGGGCCCAACCGGGATGGCGTACCGGGCCGTTATGCTTGGCCAGCCCCTCCAGCGTCTCCCAGGTCAGATTGAGCCCGTGCCAGGTCGGATAGGGCCGCTCGATCTCGGTCAGCGTGCGCAGCGTATGGCCGTTGTGGTCGAAGCCGCCGGCGCCGGCGAGCGCCGCCTTCAACGCATCCTCGCCGGCATGGCCGAAGGGCGGATGGCCGATGTCGTGCGCCAGGCATAGCGCCTCGGTCAGATCCTCGTTGAGGCCGAGCACGCGGGCGATCGTACGGCCGATCTGCGCGACCTCGAGACTGTGGGTCAGGCGCACGCGGAAATGATCGCCGTCAGGCGCCATGAAGACCTGCGTCTTGTGGCGCAGGCGGCGGAAGCTGATCGAATGGATGATCCGGTCGCGATCGCGCTGAAAATCGTCGCGCGGGCCGCGCGTCCCCTCCCCCTCGGGGTGAAGGCGACCGCGGCTGGCGGCGGGGTCGGAGGCCCAGGGCGCATGAAACGTCATGCGCCGCCTTTACTTGCTCGACAGCTTCTCCACCACCTGTCCCGCATCGCTGGTGAAGGCAAAGGCACCGACCCCCTGTTTGGTCAGCTGGTTGACGAAAGCCCGCGCCTCCGCATCGGTCTTGAACGGCCCGGTCAGCACGCGATTGGTCGCGCGTAGCGGCGTCTTCCAACCGCTCTTGCCGGCAAGGATCGGCGCCTTGGCCTTCGCCGCCGCCCAGGCCTTGGGCAGATCGTCCTCATTGGCGCCGCCGGCGACCTGCACCCAGATGCGCGACGGATTGGCGCGCGCCTTCTTCTTTTCCTCGGCCGCGGCCTTGGCTTCGGCCAGCTTCTCCGCCTCGGCGGCCTTCTTGGCGGCGAGCGCCTTCTTCTCGGCCGCAGCCTTGCGGTCCGCGGCACGCTTGTCGGCCGCCGCCTTGGCGGCGAGCGCCTTCTCCGCCTCCGCGTCGCGCTGCTCCTTGGCTTTCGCCTCGGCGAGGACGCGTTCGGGCGACGGTGTGGCGACAGCAGCGGGCGACGACGCCACCGCGGCGACCGGTGCCGCGACCAATGGAGCAGGACGTGGCGGTTCGGCGACGCCCAGTTCGCTGCCGGGAATCGACAGACCGGCGACGATCCGCGCCAGGACGGAATCGGCCTGCTCGCGCCGCCGCGTCGGGGCCGGAGCGACGAAGGCGGTTCGAGTGGGCGTCGTCGTCACGACTGGCGATGCAACGGGGGAGACCGGCGCAGGCACCGGCGGCGACGCCGAGGCGTATTCGACGGCCGGTGCGGACGTGCTCGTCGGCACGCTGGCCGTCGGCAGAGCGGCGCTCGCGGCGGTGGTGAAGCCGGGCGCCGGCATGCTCCGCGCGACCACCGGCTGGCTCGGCGTAGCGGTCGCCAGCGCCACCGGCGGCGGCGGACTGGCCACGACCGTTGTCGGGCGCGGCGCCGGCGCGATGGTGACGACCTCGACCGGCGGGCGCGTGACCGGCGCGGAAGGCGTCGTAGTTGGAACCGGTGTCCGGGTCGGCGGCAACGGCTGAACGGTCGGCTGTGCCGCCACCGCAACCGGCGCCACCGGCGCCATGGTCGCAGCGCGCGTGATCGAGCCGCCGCTCGCCGGCACTGGCTGGACCTGAGTCAGGGCTCGCGTCACCTCCGCATAAGATGGGGTGGTGGCGGGCGTCGGCGAATTGGAGGCAAGGGTCACGCGGCCGGGTTGTTCCCGATCCCGCCCGCGGCGGCGACGCTCGCTGCGGCTCGCAGCGCGTGAGGACGGTG
This sequence comes from Sphingomonas sp. MA1305, assembly GCF_016107325.1. Classification (GTDB taxonomy): domain Bacteria; phylum Pseudomonadota; class Alphaproteobacteria; order Sphingomonadales; family Sphingomonadaceae; genus Sphingomonas. The sequence continues at coordinate 385,822 of NZ_RCVT01000003.1, read as the reverse complement.
CGGCAGGCTGCACCGCCGCCAGCGCCACCGGTGCGGCCTCGGGCGCCAGATACGGCAAGGCGGGCGCCAGCCGCGCATCGGCGATCCGTTCCGGCGTCGTCCGCACCTCGCCGAAATGAACCGCAAAGGCGCGGTCGGCGGCGGGCAGCGTCGGCAGCCGTTCGAAAAACGGCTGCAGACCCTGCGCCATGCCACCCGGCAGCATCGTCGATGCGATCTTCGCCGCCCCCGACTGATCGCCACCCATCGCGAGGACGAAGGCGCGGACGCGCCAGGCGCTGCGGTCCTGTTTGCGCAACAAGGGATCCAATTGCTCCAGCGCCGCATCGCGCTTGCCGGAAATACCCAGCGACAGGGCATAGCGCTTCAACGTCTCGTCCGACGGCGCGGTTTTCAACGCCAGCCGGTAATCACGCTGGGCCCGCTCCTGCTGCCCGATCAAATCATAAGCGAGGCCGCGGTCGGCGGCATAATTGCGTGGGTCCAGCCCGGCGGCCTCGGCCTGCGCGAAATAGCGCAGCGCCTCGCCTGGCCGTTCGGAGCGGACCAGGATCGACCCCTCGCCCGCCTTGATCCGCGGATTGCCCGGCGCGACCTGCTCCGCCCGCGCGAACAGCGAGGCGGCGCCGCTCAGGTCGTCGAGGCCGAGCGACAATTCGCCCGCCGCGATCAGCGCGTTGACGTCGCGGGGATTGCTGGCGAGCGCGCGCATCTGTTCGGCGAGCCGATCGGCATCGGTGGTGCCGGGCAGCGCCTGCACCATCTGCTGCGCAGGCAGCACGGCCGGCGCGGACGCCAGGGCGACGAAAGCGGGAAGAAAGACACGCATGGGATTGCCACTGACTAGAGCCGAGCGGAACTGAACCGGCAATGTCCTGCAACAGGACCGTGCGCCAGAACGAGACTGCGCGGCGACGAAGGCGGTGAGAGGGTCGTTGTCGCGGGATCGTGTCGGCAGGATCGGGCGCGCGGACAACAAAAAGCCCCGGTCATCCGCCGGGGCCGATGGAGCCGGACGAGGGGCCGCGACCTGCGCCGCGGCCCGATCGACCGTTACTGATTGTTCTGACGATGCAGGAAGCGCGGAATGTCGAGCGGTTCCTTGTCCTCGCCCGTGTCCTCGCGCTGTGCGCCGCGGGCGGCGTTGGACATGCGCTCGAACAGCGTCCCGCCCAGCTTGACGCGCGGCTGCGGCGCGGCCTCGGGACTGGCCTCGCTGCCGGGCGCGATCCAGCGGCGGCGGCTGCCGTCGTCGGTCGGCGCCGCAGCGGGAGCGGCCGAGCCGCGTGCCGGGGCCGCCGGATAGGGATCATCGCCATAGGCACGCGGTGCCGGTTGCGGCACGATCGTCTCGGTGCCGAGCACCAGTTCGTCATCCGCCGCATCGGCCTGCGACATCGGCACGACCTCCGCGTCCGGCGTCAGGTCGAGCGGCTCGGGCTCGGCCGGCTGCTGCGGCGCGAACGACACGCTGGGCGACGGTGCGGCAGGTGCGGCCGCCGGAGCCGGAGCCGGAGCCGGAGCCGACTGGGCCGGCGCGGCCGTGCTCGGACGGAAGGAGGTCGACTCGTCGCTCTTGCGGCCCATGCCGAAGCTGAACGACTTGGTCGGCTCGGCCTGCGCGGCGACGGCGGCGGGCTTGGCGTCGGAGTCGATGCCGGTGGCGACCACCGAAACGCGGATCTTGCCTTCGAGATCAGGATTGAACGCCGAGCCCCAGATGATGTTGGCATCGGGATCGACCAGGTCGCGGATGTGGTTCGCCGCCTCGTCGACCTCGAGCAGGCGCATGTCGTCGCCGCCGGTGATCGAGATGATGACGCCCTTGGCGCCCTGCATGCTGACGCCGTCGAGCAGCGGGTTGGCGATCGCCTTCTGCGCCGCTTCCAGCGCGCGGTTGTCACCGCTCGCCTCGCCGGTGCCCATCATCGCCTTGCCCATCTCCTGCATCACCGAGCGGACGTCGGCGAAGTCGAGGTTGATCAGGCCGGGCATGACCATCAGGTCGGTGATGCCGCGCACACCCTGCTGCAGCACCTCGTCCGCCATCTCGAACGCTTCCTTGAAGGTCGTGTTCGCATTGGCGATCAGGAACAGGTTCTGGTTCGGGATGACGATCAGCGTGTCGACGTACTTCTGCAGCTCCTCGATGCCGCCATCGGCGGCCTTGGCGCGACGGTTGCCCTCGAAGCTGAACGGCTTGGTGACGACACCGACCGTCAGTATACCCATGTCGCGCGCCGCCTTGGCGATCACCGGCGCGGCACCGGTGCCGGTGCCGCCGCCCATGCCGGCGGCGATGAAGCACATATGCGCCCCCTCCAGCCGCTTGGCGAGTTCGTCGATCGTCTCTTCTGCCGCGGCACGACCGATCTCCGGCCGGGCGCCGGCGCCCAGGCCCTGCGTGATCTTCGAACCGAGCTGGATGCGATGCGGCGCCACCGACGACTTCAGCGCCTGCGCATCGGTGTTGGCGACGAGGAAGTCGACGCCCTGCACGTCGGCACGCATCATGTTGGCGATCGCATTGCCGCCCGCGCCGCCGACGCCGATCACGGCGATACGCGGCGTCAGCTCGTCGACTTCCGGAGTGATGAATTCGATGCTCATGGCCTGTTCTCTCCGCCCCCTACCGGTAAACGCTGACCGGGGCACTGATTAACCCTTGTGCCTCAACGCTTGGGATGGTTCCACCGAAAACCGTCGCAAAACGTCAAGCAATTTCAATAATTGGCTCGCGCCGCCTGGATGAGCTTGCGGACCATGCCAAGCCCCTTCTGGCGGTGCACGGTCTGCGGCTGCGGCGCGGCGCCACGCAGATCGATCGGATCGGTCGCGGCGTAGAAGGCAAGGCCGGCCAATGTCGCGAACGCCGGACCGCCATGCGCCTCCGGCAGCGCGGTCAAGCCGCGCGGCCGGCCGATGCGGACCGAGCGCCCCAACGCCTGCTGCGCGTAATCGGCGATGCCCTTCAGCTCGGCGCCACCGCCGGTCAGCACCACCTGCCGCCCGACCGGTCCTTCGAATTTCAGCTGCTGCAGCGATTTGCGGATCTCGCCCATCTGATGCTCCAGCCGCTGGCGGACGATGCCGATCAGTTGCGCCTTGGTGATCTGCATCCCGCCATGCACGTCGTCCTCCGCCGCGATCGGCATCACCGGGATCATCTCGTGATTGTCGCGCGGGGAAGCGTTGGCCGAGCCGTGGAAGCACTTCATCCGCTCCGCCTGGGCACGGCGCGTGCCGAAGGCGGAGGCGATGTCGTCGGTGATGTCCTGCCCGCCCATCGGCAGCGAGCACAGGCCGACCAGCATGCCGCCCGCGAACAGCGAGACGTTGGTGATCCCCGCCCCCATCTCGACCAACGCGACGCCGAGCTCGCGCTCCTCCTCGCTCAAGCAGGCCAGCCCGGTCGCGACCGGCGCGGCGATGATCGACTTGACCTCGAGATGCGCCGAGCGGACGCACAAGTCGAGATTGCGCACCGGCGACCCGTCGGCAGCGACGACATGGATGTGGACACCGAGCCGGTCGGCATGAAGGCCGAGCGGCTTCTTGACACCGGTCAACCCGTCGAGCGTGTAGAGCGCCGGTTGTGCGTGCAGCACCATTCGCCCCTGTGGGTCGATCGAATTGCGCCCGGCGGCGAGCAGCGCGTCGATGTCCTGCTGTTCGACGCGGTGGCCGCCCAGCTCGAACTCGACCTCGGCGACGTCGCTGACCAGCCCGCCGGCGGAAAAGCCGACCCAGACGTTCTCGATGTTGATGCCGGCGATCCGCTCCGCCTGCTCCACCGCCTCGCGCACCGCCGCCTCGGTCGCGCCCATGTCGGCGATATAGCCGCGCTTGACGCCACGGCTCTCGCGCTGGCCGGTGCCGAGCACGATCAGCTCGCCGCCGTCGCCCTTTTGCGCGATCATCGCCGATACCTTGGACGACCCGATGTCGAGCGCGGTGATCAGCCCTTCCGGTGCAACCTTCGCCATGATGCCTCAGCCCCCCTTAACCATCGGACGCCCCCGCCGATGCGATTGTCCTGCTTGCCGGCGCCGGCGCTTCCGTCTCGCTCGGGTCGGGCAAGGCATGGACGACGCTGGCGTCCGGCCGTCGTACCACGAGCTTGGCGGGATCGCGCATGTCGAACCGCACCCAGCCCTTGCCGAGCAGTGGCCGCGCCCCGTCCATCTCCGCGAACTTGAGCAGTGCCGCCGGCGCCCCATCCTCGGGCAGCGCCAGCGTCTCGCCGGTGTCGAACGTCAGGTCCCAGCGACGATTGCCGATCCAGGTCGCCGCCTTGACGCGCGGTTTCAGCGCGGGTGCGGCGGCCAGCAGCGCCTGATAGCCGGGTTCCTGCCGATCGGCACCGGGGCCGATGACCAGCGGCAGATCCGGCATCGCCTCCGCCCGCACCGGCTCCAGCAACACGCCATCCTTGTCGATCAGCGTCAGCTGGCCATTGTCCTGCCACACCGCGGCGGGCGCGCGCTCGATGATGTCGATCAGCAGCGTGTCGGGCAGCCTCCGCGAGACATGGGCGTCCGCGATCCAGCCGTAGCGGAGCAGCTTTTCGCGCACCGATTCGAGGTCGACGAGCGGCATGGCGCGGCTCTGCTGGTCGAGCGCGACGGCATAGACGCTCATCCGGTCCATGCGCTTGAGGCCGGTTACCTCGATCTGCTCGACGCGGAAGCCGGCGCGGCCGGCGCCTTCGGCGACGGCGGTGCCGATCATGCCGGGGATGCCGATCCAGGTCAGGATGGCGAGCGCGCCCGCGACGCCGGCGCCGGTGATCGTCCAGGTCGCCGCCTTGCGGATCGTCGTCTCGCTGACCGGCAGCGCTCCGACCGCACGCTCGAACAGCCCGACCTTGCGGACGGGCTGCTTCTTGCGCGGGGCGGGCCGGCGCGGCGGGCTGCCGCGCTTGATCGTGCGGCTCATCCGTCGCGCGCCTTCGCATCGGCGAGCGCCTCGTCGACGATCGCCTGAACCAGCTGTTCGTAGCTCATGCCGATATGCCGCGCCTGTTCGGGCACCAGGCTAAGCGGCGTCATGCCGGGCTGGGTGTTGACCTCCAGCAGGAACAGGCCGTCGACGCCGCGTTCGTCGTCCCAGCGGAAGTCGGAGCGGCTCGCGCCCTTGCAGCCGAGCAGGCGATGCGCCTCCAGCGCCAGTCGCTTGCACGCATCGGCGATATGATCCGGGATATCGGCGGGGCAGACGTGCTCGGTCAGGCCGTCGGTATATTTCGCGTCGAAGTCGTACCAGCCGTTCTTGGGCTTCAGCTCGGTGACGCCGAGCGCCCGGTTGCCGAGCACCGCCGTCGTCAGCTCACGCCCGCGCACATAGGGTTCGGCGAGCAGCTCGTCGAACTCCTGCCACGGCCCCTCCACGTCGCGGCCGATCGGATTGCCGTAATTGCCGTCGGCGGTGACGATCGCGACGCCGACCGACGAGCCCTCGTTGACGGGCTTGAGCACATAAGGCCGCGCGATCGGATCGCCCTCGAACACGTCGGCCGACTGGACCACCCGGCCGCCCGGCATCGGGATGCCGGCGGGCACCAGCGCCTGCTTGGTCAGCACCTTGTCGATCGCGATCACCGACGTGGCGAGACCCGAATGGGTATAGGGGATGCCCATCAGGTCGAGCATGCCCTGCACCGTGCCGTCCTCGCCGGGCGAACCGTGCAGCGCGTTGAAGACGAGGTCGGGCTTCGCCTCGGCGAGCCGCGCCGCGACGTCCCGGCCCATGTCGATGCGGGTGACGCGATGGCCATTCGCCTCCAGCGCATCGGCGACGCCGGCGCCGGACATCAGCGACACGGGACGCTCGGCGGACCAGCCGCCCATCAGGACCGCGATGTGGAGCGGCTGCATTAAATCCTCCCCGGCACGGGGAGGTGGCAGCGCAGAGCGCTGACGGAGGGGGGGGCCCATGGAGCGCAGCGCGGGTGGAGAGCCCCCTCCACCATGCTGCGCATGGTCCCCCTCCCCGTTCCGGGGAGGACTGGATTCACGGCAATCACGCCCCCACCCCCACCCGCTGGATTTCCCACTCCAATGTCACCCCGCAATGCGCCTTCACCTTGTCCCGCACCTCTTCGCCCAGCCCCTCGATCTCCGCGCTCGTCGCCGCACCCAAGTTGAGCAGGAAATTCGTATGTTTCTCAGATACCTGCGCATCGCCGCGACGCAAGCCGCGACAGCCGGCGGCATCGACCAGCGCCCAGGCCTTGTGGCCGTCCGGGTTCTTGAACGTCGACCCGCCGGTCTTGGATCGCAACGGCTGCGACGCCTCGCGCGCGGCGGCGATGCGATCCATCTCCGTCTGGATCGCCGCCGGCTCGGCCGGCATGCCGCGGAAGATCGCCGACACGACCACCGCGCCGTCGGGCAGCGCCGAATGGCGATAGGTATAGCCGAGATCGCCGAGGCTCAGCGTGCGCCGCTCGCCCGAGCGCAGAACGACATCGGCCTCGATCAGCACGTCCTTGACCTCGCGCCCATAGGCGCCGCCGTTCATGCGGACGAAGCCGCCGACCGTGCCGGGGATCGAGCGCAGGAACTCGACGCCGCCGATGCCCGCATCGCGCGCGGTCGAGGACACCAGGATGCCGCTCGCCCCACCGCCGCAGCGCAGCGTCGTCGCGTCGATCGCCTCGACCTTGGCGAAGGCCTTGCCCAATCGCACCACCACGCCCGGCACGCCGCCGTCGCGGACGATCAGATTGGACCCGAGACCGAGCGCCATCACCATCACCGCAGGGTCGAGCGCGGCGAGGAAGTCGGCGAGATCGTCAACATCCGCCGGCTCGAACAGCCATTCCGCCGCGCCGCCCGCCTTGAACCAGACCAAAGGCGCGAGCGGCGCGCTGCGGGTCAGGCGGCCGCGGACCGCCGGCATGGCGATGGCGTCGGCGTTCACCACGGCCCGGCACCCCATAGTCGCGCCCAGGCCTGGAACGCCGCGAGGTTGGCTTCGGCGGCCTTGCGCGTCGCCTCCTGCACCTGGACCAGCGCATCGCCCGCCCCGACCGCTTGGCTGCCCGCCTCCAGCGTGCGGCGTTGCGCGTCGAGGATCTGCTTTTGGAAGCGCAGACTTGCATCGAACCAATCGTTCATCGCCGTGCCTCGATCGCCGCGGCCAGTCCGGCCGCCCATTTGGTGATGTCACCCGCCCCCAGGCAGACGATCATATCGTCCGCCTGGATCGTCCCCGCCAATTCCGTGGCCAGCGCATCCGCATCGGCGACGACGGCGGCGGAGCGGTGGCCGCGTCGCTTCAGCCCCTCGACCAACGCTTCGGCATCGACGCCGGGCACCGGCGCCTCGCCCGCGGCATAGACGGGGGTGACCAGCACGCGGTCGGCGTCGTTGAAGGCGGTCTGAAACTCCTCCATCAGATTGCCGAGACGCGAATAGCGATGCGGCTGCACCACCGCGATCACCCGGCCCCGCGCGCCTTCGCGCGCCGCGGCGAGCACCGCGCGGATCTCGACCGGATGATGACCGTAATCGTCGATCACCGTCACGCTGCCGCCGTCGAGCGCGATCTCGCCGACCTTGGTGAAGCGGCGCTTGACCCCCCCGAACGCCTCGAAGCCCTTGGCGATCGTGGCATCGTCGATGCCGAGTTCGAGCGCGACGCCGATCGCGGCCAGCGCGTTCTGGACATTGTGCCGGCCGGGCATGGGCAGCTCGACATTGTCGATCGTCCGCGTCGACCCGTCTCGCTGCCGGATCACGCAGGCGAAGCGGTTGCCGCCCGGCACCGGCGTGACGTCGGTGCCGCGGATGTCCGCCTGCGCCGAGAAACCGTAGGTGACGACGCGCCGGTCGCGCACCCGCGGCAGCACGTTCTGCACCTCCGGATGATCGAGGCACAGCAAGGCCGCGCCATAAAAGGGTACGTTCTCGACGAACTCGACGAACGCGTCCTTGACCGCGTCGAAGCTGCCGTAATGGTCGAGATGCTCGGGATCGATGTTGGTGACCACCGCGATCGTGCCGTCGAGGCGTAGGAAGCTGCCGTCGCTCTCGTCCGCCTCGACCACCATCCAGTCGGAGGCGCCGAGCCGCGCGTTCGATCCGTAGCTGTTGATGATGCCGCCGTTGATCACGGTCGGGTCGATCCCGCCCGCGTCGAGCAGCGCCGCGACCATCGAGGTCGTCGTCGTCTTGCCGTGCGTCCCCGCGACCGCCACCGTCTGCTTCAGCCGCATCAGCTCGGCGAGCATCTCCGCGCGGCGAACGACGGGGATGCGCCGCTCCAGCGCCGCTTCCACTTCGGGATTGGAGCGGGTGATCGCGGTCGAGGTGACGACCACCGCCGCCTCGGCGACATTTTCCGCCGCATGGCCGATCGTCACCGCGATGCCCTTGTCGCGCAGTCCCTGCACGACATAGCCTTCGGCGACGTCGGAGCCCTGCACCGTATAGCCAAGGTTCTTCATCACCTCGGCGATGCCGGACATGCCGATGCCGCCGATGCCGACGAAATGGATCGGGCCGATGTCGGTATGGACGCCGCGGATCATGCGCCCGCCCCCGCCAATACGGGCTTCGGCTTGACCGGCTTGCCGACCGGCAAGCGGGCGAGCGGTGCATCCAGGCTCTCGACCAGATCGGCGAGGTCGCCGACGGCATTCGGCCGGCCGACGCTCTTCGCCCGCGCCGCCGCATTTTCGAGTGCGGCAGGGTCGAGGCCCAGCTTCTGCATCTGCTTGGCGAGCTCCTTGGCGGTGAACTCTCCCTGCGGGATCGTCCGCGCGCCGCCCGCCCTGGTCATCTCGCGCGCATTGGCGGTCTGATGGTCGTCCGTCGCGGACGGCAGCGGCACCAGGATCGCCGGCCGCCCGGCCGCCGTCAGCTCCGCGATCGTCGAGGCGCCGGCACGGCCGATCACCAGATGCGCCCAGGCGAGCTGTTCCGGCATGTCGGGCAGATAGGTAGCGAGCTCCGCCGGAATCTGATGCTCGGCATATTTGGCGCGCACCGCGTCGATATCCTCGATCCGCGCCTGCTGCGTTACCTGCAACCGGCGGCGGAAGGTGACGGGCAGCATCGCCAGACCGTCGGGCACCACCTGGCTCAGCACGCTCGCGCCCTGGCTGCCGCCGGTGACGAGCACGCGGAAGATGCCGTCCTCCTCCAGCAGCGGAAAGGGCTTGGCGCGCAAGGCGAGCACCGCCTCGCGCACCGGATTGCCGATCAGATGCACCTTGCCGGCGAGCTTCGCCGGCAACCGCGCGGTGTCCGCATAGGAGGTCGCGATCGCCTCCACCCGCCCGGCGACGACGCGGTTGACGCGCCCCAGCACCGCATTCTGCTCATGCACCGCGGTCGGGATCTTCTCCGCAAACGCGGCCAGCAGCGCCGGAAAGGCGGGATAGCCGCCGAAGCCGATCACCGCCGCCGGCTTGAACGTCCGGTACAATTCGCGCGCCATCGCCCGGCCGCGCAGCATCTCCCGCACGGCACCGGGCCAGCCCTGTGGCCTCTTCAACTGGAAACGGCCGGCGGGCAGGACGTGCGTCTGGATGCCGTCGAACAGGCCGGGGAAGCGCACGCCGCGCGCATCGCTGACCAGCGCGACGCGATGCCCGCGCTTCGTCAGTTCCGCGGCCAGCGCCGCGGCGGGCACCATATGCCCCCCCGTACCACCGGCGGCGAGGACGTAATGCTTGCTCAATTCGAACCCCATCTCACCACATAGGGACTGCGCGTCAGGAACGGGTTGCGCCGCGTGAAGGCGAGCAGCAGCCCCATGCCGATCGACAGCGCGATCATCGACGATCCGCCGTAGCTGATGAACGGCAGCGTCATCCCCTTGGACGGCGCCAGCCCCGTGTTCACCGCCATCGACACCAGCGCCTGCGCACCGAATTGCACCGCCAGCCCGCTCGCCGCAAGCAGCTTGAATTCATCCTGCTCGTCGAGCAGCTTGACGAAGACCCGCACGACGATCGCCAGGAACACGACGGCGATCACGGCGCAGGCGATCAGTCCGAACTCCTCGCCGATCACCGAAAAGATATAATCGGTATGCGCTTCGGGCAGGCCGAATTTGGCGACGCCGCCGCCCGGCCCGGTGCCCGTCCAGCCGCCGGCGGTGATCGTCGCATGCGCGGCGTTGGTCTGGAAATGGTCGCCCGCCCCCTCGCCGTCGACGCCCGGGAACAGAAAGGCGTCGATGCGCGCGCGCGCCGTACTGTAGAACATATAGGCCGCGCCCAGCCCTACCGGCACCATGGCGATGATCCCGCCGAGCACGCGCATCGGCGTCCCCGCGATCATCAGCAGCGCCATCCAGACCAAGCAGAAGATCACCGTCTGCCCGAAATCCGGCTGCAGCATCAGCAGGCCGGCGACCAATGCGGTCATCGCGCCGGTGATCACCACCGTCGGCAGCTCCTGATCCTTCACCTTCAGCGACAGCACCCAGGCGACGGCGACGATGAACAGCGGCTTCAAGAACTCGGACGGCTGGAATTCGGCGATGCCGACGCCGATCCAGCGCCGCGCGCCATTGTGCACCGCGCCGATGAACGGCGTCACCGCGAGCAGGAAAGCGAACAGCGCCGCGCCGCCCAGCGCCAGCCGCCGCGCGGTGGCGACCGGCAGCATCGACACGCCAAACAGCACGGGCAGCGACAGGCCGACCCACATCAGCTGCCGCCAGAAATAGTAGAGCGGCGTGAATTTGTGGTGCTCGCCCGAATAGCGGACCGCGGTCGCCGGGCTCGCCGCCGCCACCGCCACCAGCCCGATCGCGATCAGGAACAGCGTCAGCAGCAGCAGCATCCGGTCGATGTCCCAGAACCAGGTGCCGAGCGGCGAACGATCGCCACGCCCGCCGCGACGCTTGACCTTGGCGATCAGGCTGTCGCGCCCCGCACCGGGCACCGCATCCGTCCGTGTCGCCATTAGTCCAATGCCTCCACCGCCGCGCGGAATGCCCGCCCCCGATCCTCATAATCGCGGAACTGGTCGAAGCTAGCACAGGCCGGCGACAAGAGCACAGTCTCTCCCGGCCGGGCCGCCGCGGCGGCGTGGCGGACGGCGGTGACGAGGTCGCCCGCCTGTTCCACGACGGGAACGCGTCCCTTCAGCAGGTCGGAGAACAAGGGCCCCGCTTCGCCGATCGTATAAGCGGCGGCGACGCGGTCGAGATACGGAGCGCAGGCGTCGAGGTCGTCGCCCTTGCGCTTGCCGCCGACGATCCAGTGGATGCGCTCGAACGCGCCGAGCGCGGGGGCGGTGCTTTCGGGGTTGGTCGCCTTGCTGTCGTCGACGAAGGCGACGCCGTTGCGCGTCGCGACCGTTTCCATGCGGTGCGGAAGGCTGCTGTAGGTTGCCAGTCCCTGCTCGATCGCCTCGGGCGCCAGCCCCAGCGCGTTCGCCACGGCGATCGCGGCGAGCGCGTTCTGCGCGTTATGCGGCCCCTGCAGCGCCGGCCAGCGCGATTGGTCGAGGCATTGGCCGGCCGCGATCTTGGTCAGCCGGTCCGCCCGCGATGCCAGCGTACCGGCGATCTGCGCCGAGGCGGTATCGCCGATGCCGATCACGGCCTCATGCGCCGCCGATTGCATCGCGAACAGCCGCGCCTTCGACGCGGCGTACGCCTCGAACCCATCGTAGCGATCGAGGTGATCGGGCGTAATATTGAGCAGCACCGCCACGTCGCAATCGAGGCTCTGCGTCAGGTCGATCTGGTAGCTCGACAGCTCCAGCACATAGACGCCGCCCCCCTGCGCATTCGGCTCCAGCGGCGCCTGCTCGAGGATCGGCAGGCCGATGTTGCCGCCCATCAGCGTCGGCACGCCCGCGGTCTTCAGGATATGGTGGACCAGCGCGGTCGTGGTCGACTTGCCGTTGGTGCCGGTGATGCCGACGACCTTGTGCGGCGGCAGCTCGGCGCGCGCCTGGGCGAACAGCTCGATGTCGCCGATCACCGGCACGCCGGCCGCGCGGGCCTGCGCCACCAGCGGATGGGTGTTGAGCGGCACGCCGGGCGAGACGACCAGCCCCGCCGCTCCGCTCAGGTCGAGCAGCGCCGGATCGTGGACGATGACGCCGTCGACCGCCGCCGCCCGCTCGCGCGCCGCGGCATCGCTGTCCCAGGCGACGACATGCGCGCCCGCCGCGGCAAGCGCGCGCACCGTCGCCATGCCGGAGCGCGCCAGCCCCAGCACCGCATAGCGCCGCCCCGCCCAGGCCTGGGAAACGATCACCGCAGCTTCAACGTCGACAGGCCGGCCAGGGCCAGCACCAGGCTGATGATCCAGAAGCGGATCACGACGGTCGGCTCGCTCCAGCCCAATTGCTCGAAATGATGGTGGATCGGCGCCATGCGGAACACGCGCTTGCCGGTGCGCTTGTAGAAGAACACCTGGATGATGACGCTCAGCGCCTCGACGACGAATAGGCCGCCGACGATGCCGAGCACGATCTCGTGATGCGCCACCACCGCGATCGTGCCGAGCGCGCCGCCCAGCGCGAGGCTGCCGGTGTCGCCCATGAACACCGCGGCCGGCGGCGCATTGAACCACAGGAAGGCGAGGCCGGCGCCGATCACCGCGCCGCAGAAGATGGCGAGCTCGCCCGCCCCCGGCACATGCGCGATGCCCAGATATTCGGCGAACTTCACGTTGCCGGCGAGATAGGTGATGATCGCGAAGGTGACGCTGGCGATGATCACCGGCATCGTCGCCAGTCCGTCCAGCCCGTCGGTCAGGTTCACCGCGTTGCCGAAGGCGACGATCGTGAACGCCGCGAACACCAGGTAGAAATAGCCGAGGTCGAGGTACAGCCGGTTGGTGAACGGCAGGTACAGATGCGGCCCGTTCTGGCCCATGATGATCCAGGCGGCGATGCCGGCGATGGCGAATTCCAGCAGCAGCCGGGTGCGCCCGGACACGCCGGCGGTGCTCGCCTTGCGCACCTTGTCATAGTCGTCGAGGAAACCAATCGCGCCGAACCCGAGCGTCACGAACAGGCACGCCCAGACGAACGGATTGGCGACGTCCATCCAGATCAGGATCGACAGCGCCATGCTGGTCAGGATCATCAGCCCGCCCATCGTCGGCGTGCCGCGCTTGGCGAGGTGCGTCTGCGGTCCGTCCGCGCGGATCGGCTGCCCCTTGCCCTGCCGCACGCGCAGCCAGCCGATGAAGCGCGGCCCGATGATCAGGCCGATGAACAGCGCGGTGGCGATCGCCGCCCCGGTCCGGAAGGACTGGTAGCGGATGAGGTTCAGCAGCCCGGAGAACCTCAGGTGCTCGGCGATCCAGTACAACATATCAGGTAGTTCCGCCCCCAAGGCCCGCGACCAGCCGCGACAGCCCCACCCCATTCGATCCTTTGACGAGCACCGCGTCGCCGGCACGGGCCAGGTCCCGAAGGCGGCCCAGGGCGGTCGCGGCGTCGGGCACATGGACGACATCGACGCGCCCCTCAAGGGCCTTGACGAGCGGCGTCATCGCTTCGCCGACGAGCAGCGCCGTTTCGACGCGCGCCGCGACGATCGGCTCGGCCAGCCCCGCATGATAGGCATCGCTGTCGTCGCCCAGCTCGCGCATCTCACCGAGCACGGCGAGGTGGCGCCCCGGCTCCTGCGCCAGCACCGCCAGCGTCGCGCGCATCGAGGCGGGATTGGCGTTGTAGCTTTCGTCGATGACCAGCATGTCCCCGCCCGCGGCCGGGGCGAGGAAGCGCGCGCCGCGGCCGACGAGGCCGCCGAGTTCGGCGAGTGCGAGTCCGGCAAGGCCGAGGTCGGCGCCGGCCGCATCGACCGCCGCCAGCACCGCCAGCGCGTTCGACACCCAGTGCAGCCCCGGCTGCGACAGCGTAAAGGACAGTTCGCGCGCGCCGATCCGCGCCGAGACGAAGGTGCCGCCGGTCGGCAGCCGCATTGCCTCCAGGGCATGGACGTCGGCGCCCTTGTCGAGGCCGAAGGTGACGATCCGCGCCGCATAGGGCGTAGCGGCGGCGATCAGCCGGTCGCGATGCGGGCTGTCATAGGGCACGATCGCGGTCCCGCCCGGCTCCAGGCCCTGGAAGATTTCACCCTTGGCGTCGGCGATCGCGCTCTCGTCGGGGAAGAAGGCGGTGTGCGCGGGCGCGATGGCGGTGACGACGGCGATATGCGGACGCACCAGCCGGGTCAGTTGGGCGAGCTCGCCGGCATGATTCATGCCCATCTCGAACACGCCGACCTCGGTGTCGCGCGGCATGCGGGCGAGGCTGAGCGGCACGCCGGTATGATTGTTGTAGCTCTTGACCGAGCGATGGACACGATCCGGCAGCGACCGGTCGAGCGCGGCGAACAGCGCCTCCTTGGCGCTGGTCTTGCCGACCGAGCCGGTGACGCCGATCACCATGCCGGTCATCCGCGCCCGCGCCGCCCGGCCCAGGTCGTTCAGCGCCGCGGCGGTGTCCGCGACCCGGACGTGCGGGTACGGCGCGTCCTGCGACACGATCGCGCCCGCCGCGCCCTGCGCGAAGGCCTGGTCGAGGAAGCGGTGGCCGTCGGTGCTTTCGCCGGTCAGCGCGACGAACAGATCGCCCGGCCCGACCTCGCGGCTGTCGAAGGCGACGCCGGAGACGGCGAAGTCGGCGGCAGCGATGCCCGAGGTCGCGGCGGCGATCTCCGCGGCGGTCCAGAGGGTGGTCATCAAAGCCCCTCCCCTGAAGGGGAGGGGAGCAGACCGCCCCCCCTCACGCCGCGCACTCGCGCGCGACGCCGACGTCGTCGAACGGCAGCACCAGATCGCCGACGATCTGGCCCTGCTCATGCCCCTTGCCGGCGATCAGTACGATATCCTCCGGCCCCGCCTCGGCGATCGCCGCCGCGATCGCCGCGCGCCGGTCGCCGATCTCGCGCAGGCCGGTCGCGCCACGCAGGATCTCGGCGCGGATCGCCGCCGGGTCCTCGGTCCGCGGATTGTCGTCGGTGACGATCGCAACGTCGGCCTGCGTGCCCGCGACCTGGCCCATCGTCTCGCGCTTGCCGGGGTCGCGGTCGCCACCGGCGCCGAACACCACGATCAGCCGCCCGCCGGCGTGGGGCTTCAATGCCGCGATCGCCGCCTCCAGCGCATCGGGCGTGTGGGCATAATCGACATAGACCGGCGCGCCGCTGCGCGTGATCACCGCCCGTTCCAGCCGCCCGCGCACCGGCTGCAATCGCGCCAGATCGGCGATCGTCCGCGTGACGTCGCCACCGGTCGCGATCACCAGCCCGGCTGCCACCAAGGCGTTCGCCGCCTGATAGCCGCCGATCAGCGGCAGTGTGACGCGATGCTCCCGGCCATCGGCTTCGATCGTCAGCCCCTGCCCCAACAGCGTCGGGTCGCGCCGCACCAGCCGCAGCGTCGCGCCGCGCTCGCCGACGCTGATCAGCCGATTGCCGCGCGCCCGCGCGAGGTCGACGACGCGATCGGCGTGGATGTCGTCCGCCCACACCACCGCGGTGCCGGCGGGGTCGAGCACTTCCGAGAACAGCCGCAACTTGGCGGTCAGATAGGCGCCCATGTCGCCGTGATAGTCGAGATGGTCCCGGCTGAGGTTGGTGAAGGCGGCGGCGGCGACGCGCAGCCCTTCCGTGCGATATTGGGTCAGGCCGTGGCTCGACGCTTCGAAGGCGAGATGCGTCACGCCCTCGCGCGCCAGCCCGGCGACGTTGGACAGGAAGGTGACGACGTCGGGCGTGGTCAGCCCCGTCGTCACCCGCTCGTCGGCCGTCGTGACACCCAAGGTGCCGATCGATGCGGCATGATGGCCCGCCATCCGCCACAATTGCCGGGTCATCTCGACCGTCGAGGTCTTGCCATTGGTGCCGGTGACTGCGACCGCGACATCGGGAAACGGCGCGAAGAAGGCGGCGGCGAGCTGCGCGAACTTTTCGCGCGGCGTCTCGTCTTCGATGGCCAGCGCGCCCTCGACCGCGACGCCCGGCCGTACCACCACGGCGATCGCACCACTGCGCACCGCGTCGGCGATGAAATCCTCGCCATTGACGCGCGCGCCCTGGAAGGCGCCGAAGATCGTGCCCGGCGCGACCTTGCGGTGATCGATGGCGAACCCGGTGACGATCGCCTGCCCGTCACCGCCAATCAATTGTCCCAGCCTCATGCGATCGACCCTATCGCCCGGATCACCGGCCGTCGACCGGTGGCGCGCTGGGATCCTGCCACAATGTCGGGGTGATGTCGGAGACGTCGATGTCACGCCGCTCGTCGGGCACCACGCCCAACATCGACCCGACCCGGGCGATGGTGCGGCCGACGACGGGCGCCGCGTTCCACGCAGCGGTCTTCCACCCGCCGGTCTCCTTCGTTCCCTGCGGCGAGTCGAGCATCGCCACCACGACATAACGCGGCGCATCCATCGGGAAGGCCGCCGCGAAGGTGGCGACGTTGCGCGATCGGTCGTAGCCGCCCGCCACCGCGGCCTCCGCCGTGCCGGTCTTGCCGCCGACGCGATAGCCCGGCGCGTCGCCCTTGCGGCCCGTGCCGCGCAACACGATCAGCCGCAGCATCTGGCGCATGCGCGCGCTGGTCGCCTCGCTGATCACCCGGCGCCCGCGCGGCGCGTCGCCCACCGCGGTCTTGATCAGCGTCGCCGGCCGCCAGATACCGCCGTTGACCAGCGCGGCATAAGCCGAGGCGAGATGCAGCGGCGTCACCGCGATGCCGTGGCCATAAGCCGTCGTCATCGTCGTCGTCCGGGCCCAGAAGCCCGGCCACAGCGGCCGCCCCTTCTCGCGCAGCTCGATGTCCGGCTTGGTGTCGAAGCCCAGTCGCTTGAACATCGCCTGCATCCGCTCCGGCCCGACCTCGTCGGCAACGCGTGCGGTGGCGATGTTGGACGAATAAATCAGCGTTTCCGCCATGTTGAGCCAGCGCTTCGGATCGCCGCGCTCGTCATGGATGGTAAAGCGGCCGACCTGCAGCGGATGGGTCGCGTCGAACCGGCGGTTGAGGCTCGTCACGACGCCGCTGTCGATCGCCGCCGCCATGGTGATCGGCTTGAACGTCGAGCCCAGCTCGAACACGCTTTGCGTGGTGATGTTGCGCAGCTCGTCGCTGCCCGACTTGCCGACCCGGTTGGGGTTGAAGGTCGGCAGCGACACCATGGAGATCACCTCGCCGGTGTGGACGTCGAGGACGATGCCGCCGGCGGCATGCGCCGAGAAGGTGGTCATCGCGCGGCCAAGCTCGCTCTCCAGCGCTGCCTGCACCCGCGTGTCGATCGACAGCGCGACCGGCTGGCCCGCCTTGGCCGGGTCGAGCAGCCGCTCGTCGAGCACGCGCTCCATGCCGCTCATGCCGTGGCCGTCGGTCGACAGGAAGCCGAGCGCATGCGCCGCCAGCGTCGACTGCGGATAGAGTCGCTGCGTCTCGCGCGCGAAGACGATCGCGGGCTCGCCGATCGCATTGACCTGCTCGACCAGCGCCGGGCTGGCGCGGCGCTGCAGATAGGTGAAGCTGACCGGCTTGGTCAGCTGTGCGTAGAACCAGGCCTGGTCGCCGCGGTCGGGCATCAGCGCGGCGAGCCGGGCCGCGATCTCCATCTTGTCGCCCAGCACCTTGCGCGGATGCACCGCGATCGTCCAGGCGTCGATCGTCCGTGCCAGCGGCGCGCCGTTGCGGTCGACGATGTCGCCGCGCGCCGCCAGCGCCGCGGTCCGCGCCGCGGCTTCCTCGCCCGAGAAGGCGCCCAGCATCGCCAGGCGCATGATCACCACCACCACCGCCGCCGCGAACAGCAGCAGCAGCATCATCAGCCGGGTGTGGCTGGTCGCGACCAGCGCCTGGCGCTGGCCGGCGCTGCGCCGCTGCGCTGCAGGTCGGGCGACAATGACGGTCACCGTTTGCGAGCCTCCGCCCGCGCGCTCGACAGGATCTCGCCCAAGGTGGTGTCGGACAGCAGCTTCTTGTCGAGCAGCGCCACCGCCTGCGGCCGTACCTTGGCGACCGCCGCCTTGCTGCGCGCGGCATCGTCAAGCTTGGCGATCATCCGCGGGCTCTTTTCCATCGCGGTCGCATGGATCACGGTCGCGTCGGCGGCGGCGCGGTGGGTCGGGATCACGGCACGGCGCGCCTCGGGCAGTGCGGCGGCGACCTGGACGACGGCGGGCGCCGGGGTCGCGGCGGGGGCGGCCGGGACATGCGGCGTGACGAGCGACGGCACGACCAGCGCGGCGGTCTGGGTCTTGCCGTCGCTGCCATTGGGTCCGTGGTTGGCGTCGAGGCTGGCGAGCGCCGCCTCGTCGGTGACGAACTGGCCCGCGGTCGGCGCGGCCAGCGCCAGCGTCTCGCCGTTCCATTTCTCCAGCTGCGCGAGATTGGCGCGCGTGTCGAATTCGGTCTCCAGCGCGCGGATCTCGCGCTGGGCCGATTCGATCTTGCGGTCCATGCCTTCCAGCTTCTTGCGCTCGGCGGCGACCTGCAGCGACACCAGGTAGAAACCGAGGACGACGGCGACACAGCCGCCGAACCACCCGATCCCCTTCAACCGATACGCCGCCGTCATGCCCGTGCCTCCTGCTTGCTGTCCGCCCCCGGACCCAAATTGGTGTTGAACCCCACGCTCGATTCCTGCGCCGGCCAGGCCGGGGCCGCGGTCCGCACCGCGGCGCGCAGCGTCGCCGACCGCGCGCGCGGATTGCGCGCCAGTTCCGACGCACCGGCGCGCACCGGCTTGCCGACCCGTTCGAAGGTCGGCGCACGCCCCGCCACCGCCTGCGGCAGGTGGCGCGAACCGCCCGGCGTCGCGCCCGACCGCTCGCGCAGGAAGCGCTTGACCAGCCGATCCTCCAGGCTGTGGAAGGTGACGATCGCCAGCCGGCCGCCCGGCTTCAGCGCCCGCTCCGCCGCCGCCAGCCCTTCGGCCAGCTCGTCCAGCTCGCGGTTCACATGGATGCGGATCGCCTGGAAGGTCCGCGTCGCCGGATCCTTCTTGTCATGCGGCCGGTGACCCAGCGCCTTGCGCACCACGGCCGCCAGCTCGCCCGTCCGGGTTAGCGGCCGCGCCGCGACGATCGCGCGCGCGACCCGCCGCGACCGCGGCTCCTCGCCATAATGGTAGAGGACGTCGGCGATCTCGCTCTCGTCGGCGGTATTGAGAAAATCTGCGGCGCTCGGCCCGTCCTGACTCATCCGCATGTCGAGCGGCCCGTCCGCCTGGAACGAGAAGCCCCGCCCCGCCTGGTCGAGCTGCATCGACGACACGCCGATGTCCATCGTCAGCCCGTCGACCGGCGCGTCGAGCGCCGCCTCCAGCGCCGAAAAGTCGCTGTGGACCAGCGTCAGGCCGTCGAGGGCCGCCGCCCGTCCCGCCGCGATCGCATCGGGATCGCGGTCGAATGCAATGACGCGGGCGCCGGTCGCCAGGATCGCGCGCGTATAGCCGCCGGCGCCGAAGGTCGCGTCGACCATCGTCTCGCCGGGCGCAGGCGCCAGCGCCGCGATCACCTCGCCGAGCAGCACCGGGATATGGGGAGCGTCAGTCAAGCGCGATCCCCTTGTCCTGGCAGTAGAAGCGGCAGGCAGCGACCATCTGCGGCGCGATGCCGGGAGTGGAGAGCAGGGTCTTCGGGTCCCAGATCTCGATATAGTCGAACGTCCCCCAGAAGAAGGCGTGCGCGCCGATGTTGGCGTAGAAGCGCGGAAAGCCCGGCATGATGAACCGGCCGGAACCGTCGAACGGCACCGCCTCGCCATTGGCGCCGCCGCGCTTGATATTGTGGTCGATCTTGCCGTCGGCACCGCGGGACAGGGCGACCCGCTCGTTCAGCTCGCGCTTCAGTTCGTCGACATAGGCGGGGTCGTAGGCGATCAGGCAGGGCTGGTCCTCGTGCGCGGCGACGATCACCGTGCCGCCGTCCTTGCCGTCGGCGCGCGGCGCATTCTCGGCCAGCGTCGAGCGCAGGGCATTCGGGATCGCGACACGGCCCTTGTCGTCGACAAGAGCAAGTCCGCTTCCCTGATAGTTGCCCCTTTCCGTCACGCCCGCCTCGCACCATGGCGCGCACGGCATCACACCTTCGAAAACCGGCCATCACCGGCTTCCGAGCATCTTTGCGCAAAGCAAAGGGTGACACCTGCCCCGTTGTTCGCTGTCGATACCAACAGGCCTGCGGGGACGCAACGGGATTTTAGGGGAAAGGCGGGGAATTCGCACCCACCAGCGGGTCAATCCGGCGGGGAATGGCCCCAAAACGTGAGGCGGTGGAACCCGATCAAGCGACCGGAATCACCGCCGCCGGCGCCGTTTACGGGCACCGTCCCCGATTTTCCCCGCCGGATCACTTGGCGGCGAGGCTGTTGCTGGTGGAGGGGGCGACGCCGAGTTCGGCGAGCGGTTCGCCCGAGCCATCGGTCTGCCCGGAATCGATGTTGGTGATGGCGATGTTGGCGACCACCGATGCCTGGGCAGATCCCGCGGTGGCGATCGGCCGCTCGCGCGTGGCCGAGCCCAGGATCGCGGAGGCGACGGCGATCAGCAGCACCACGGCCACCAGGCCGATCATGCCGACCTTGACCCGCTGGACGGTTTGGGATGTGTCGCGCGACGATTTCATCTTGCCGTATCAATATAACGGCTTGTCACGCGTTTGTCGAATACGGACGCGACGATGGCGGACGGGCCCGAATCACGCCAGCCCCTTCGCCTCCCGCCACGCCGGATCGTAGAGCGACGACAGATAGCGGAAGCCGGTATCGCACAGGATCGTCGCGATGCGCTTGCCCGGCCCGAGATGCCGCGCCAGCCGCACCGCACCGGCGACGTTGATCCCGGACGACAGGCCCAGGCACAGCCCCTCCTCCGCCAGCAGCCGCTGCACCCATTCCCATCCCTCCTGGTCGGAAATGCGAAACTGCGTGTCGACCGGCGCCCCTTCCAGATTGGCGGTGATCCGCCCCTGGCCGATTCCTTCCGCCACCGAACTGCCCTCGCTGCGCAATTCGCCGCAGGCGTAATAATCGTAGAGCGCCGCGCCATAGGGATCGCTGAGCGCGATACACACCGCCTCGTCCTTCGCCTTCAGCCCCAGACCGACGCCCGCGAAGGTGCCGCCGGTGCCGACCGCGCAGGTGAAGCCGTCGATCCGCCCCTCCATCTGCGCCCAGATCTCCTCGGCGGTGCCGGTGATGTGGGCGCGACGGTTGGCAACATTGTCGAACTGGTTCGCCCACAGCGCATTGTCGCGCTCCTCCGCGATGCGGCGACTGGTGTGGACGAAATGATAGGGCGACGAATAGGGCGCGGCGGGCACCAGCACGAGTTCGGCGCCGAGCGCGCGCAGCGTATCCATCTTCTCGCGGCTCTGCGTCTCGGGCATGACGATGATCGTCTTGTAGCCCTTGGCATTGGCGACCAGCGCCAGGCCGATGCCGGTATTGCCCGCCGTGCCCTCGACGATCGTGCCGCCCGGCCGCAACGCCCCGCGCGCCTCCGCATCCTCGACGATGCCCAACGCGGCGCGGTCCTTCACGCTCGCGCCGGGATTGGCGAATTCGCACTTGCCGAAGATATCGCAGCCGGTCGCCTCGCTCGGCCCTTTCAGGCGGACCAGCGGGGTGTTGCCGATCAGGGCGAGCGTGTCGGGGGTCGTGTGCATCGCCGCTAGATGGCGCGGGCCAGGCGGCGCGGCAACCCGCGATCGCGGCGCGGCGCAGGCCAACTTGCAAAAGCGCAAGCTGGACTTGGCGGTTCGCCGCAATGGGGACGCAACGCCCTTGACGCTCCATGTTGCATACGCGAAGCACCGCCGCGCTATGAAGAGCCCCCTCCTCCTCCCCGCCGCCGCCACGCTGCTCGCGCTGGCCGCCTGCAACAACAAGCCGGCCCAGCCCGAGGTCGTCGACACCAATCCCGATCCGATGGCGACGCAGCTCGCCAACCGGGCCCCGGTCGAACTGCCGCCCGCCATCAAGGCGGAGAAGACCTTCCGCTGCAAGGACAACAGTCTCGTCTACGTCACCTTCTTCGAAGGCGACAAGCAGGCGCTGGTGCGCACGGAGAAGGCCGGCTCGCCGACCCGCCTGACCGCCGACAAGGGCGGCGATCCGCTGACCGCCACCGGCGGCTGGAAGCTGACCGGCAACCCCAGCAACATCACCCTGACCCGGCCGGGCAAGGACTCGCTGACCTGCAAGTCCTGATAGGGTCGGTCTGACCCGCACAGATGGGGCCGGTGGCATGAGCCGCCGGCCCTTTTTTGTTACAACCGGGTGACGCATCTCGACGCGATAGGTCCAAAACGATACGTTCTGCTGCATGGCGACCATCGCGATCTACAGTTCCAAGGGCGGCGTCGGAAAGACCAGCATCACGGTCAACCTCGGCTGGTGCGCCGCGACCCAGTCGTGCCGCCGCACCCTCGTCTGGGATCTCGATCCGCAGGCGGCGGCGAGCTGGATCCTCGCCCGGCCCGGCGGACGGGCAGCGGATCGAGCGCAAGCGATCTTCACCCAGGACGTCGCCGCCGCGGCGCAGGCACGACCCACCACCGTGCCGCGGCTCGACCTGATCGCCGCCGACCCGTCGCTGCGTGACCTCGACCAGACGCTCCACGCCTTGGGCAAGCGCAAGCGGCTCGGCCGGCTCATCGACGGCCTCGGCGACTATGATCACGTCCTGCTCGACTGCCCACCCGGTCTGACCGAAACCACCGAACAGGTGATCCGCGCCGCCGACCTTATCGTCGTGCCCGTCGTCCCCGCCCCGCTCGCGCAACGTGCCCTGGACGAAGTGACGCGGCATCTCGGCGGCAAGGTGCCGGTGCTGCCGGTCCACGCCATGGTCGATCGCCGTCGCCGGCTCCATGCCGACGCCTTGGCGGCCAAGCCGGACTGGCCGACGATCCCGGCCGCCAGCGCGGTCGAGGCGATGGGGCAGCATCGCGCGCCGGTCGGCGCCTACGCGCCGCGCTCCGCGGCCACACGCGCCTTCTGCGATTTCTGGATCGCGATCGAGCGGCGGATCGCCCGGCGACCGTCATCGGCATGACATAGGGCAATCCCGAAACGGTCATATCTCGCCCCTAATCGCCCGCCACCGCGATCCCGCGGACCTTTGGGGGGTTACATGGCCGTTTCTTCGTCCGGCGCACGCTGTCGTGCGGCGCTCGCTTTGGCATCGTCGCTGCTCGCCGCGACACCCGCGCTCGCCCAGGATGGCGCACCGGCCGCCGCACAGTCCGACGCCCCTCACAGTGAGGAGGGGCTGATCGTCGTCACCGGCAAGCGCGCGACCCGCTCCGCGGTGACGCTGGAGGGCAGCGAGATCCAGAAGGTGCTGCCCGGCGTCAATCCGGTCAAGGCGATCCAGACGCTGCCCGGCGTCCAGTTCGAAACCGCCGATCCCTGGGGCAACAACGAACAGAATATCTCGCTGCTCGTCCACGGCTTCAACCAGAACCAGCTCGGATTCACCCTCGACGGCGTCCCGCTCGGCGATCAGAGCTACGGCAATTTCAACGGCCTTTCTCCCCAGCGCGCCGTGATCAGCGAGAATGTCGGCAGCGTCAGGCTCACCGCCGGCGCGGCCGATCTCGGCACCGCCTCGGTCAGCAATCTCGGCGGCGGCCTCGAAACCTACACCAGCGATCCTGCCGCCAGCTATGGCGCGCGCTTCGGCCAGACGATCGGCAGCTATGACGCGAACCGCACCTATCTCCGCCTCGACAGCGGGCTGGTCGACGGCCTCGGCGGCAGCAATGCCGGCTATGTCGCGGTCGTGCGCCAGCGCGCGCGGGCGTGGGAGTTCGACGCGCGCCAGGGCGGCTGGCAGGCCAATGCCAAATTCGTCCACAAGGGCGAGCGCGATACCCTGACCGGCTATTTCGCCCTGTCCGACAAGGTCGAACCGAATCAGGATTCGGTCGCCCACAATGCCGGCGGCGCGGAGCCTTACTACCGCTCGCTGCTGTTTCCGGACTGGCAGGCGGCGCTGCGCTACGTCGACGGCAACGGCGCGCCGCCAGCCAGCAACCCGAACAATTACGCCAATTACTTCGGCGATGCGCAGCGCACCGATTATCTCGCCTATCTCAAATACGAATATCGCTTCAGCGACGCGGTCAGCCTGTCGCACCAGATCTACGGCCATCATGACGAGGGTCAGGGCCAGATCACCGGACCGATCGCCGCCGCCGGCCTGCCCGGCCTGTTCCGCATCTATTATCCGGGCCAGAACCTGAAGCAGGTGTTCGGCAATTCCGGCTATGCGCTGCGCACCACCGAATATGGCATCGACCGGCGCGGCCTGATCTCGACGCTGCAAGTCCGTACCGGCGCGCATGAGATCGAATTCGGCGGCTGGTACGAGCACAATCGCAACACGATCTTCCGCCGCTGGTATGCCGCGCCGGTCGACAGCCCGCCCTCGCCCTATGAATGGGCCGACCCGTCGCTGCGCCGGCTGACGCAATATGCCAGCATCGTCAGCTACGACATCGTCCAGCTCCACCTGCAGGATCGCTGGCACGTCACCCCCGATCTGGCGATCGAGGCCGGGTTCAAGTCCAGCCTGCAATTCGCCGACGGCCGCATCCCCGTCCAGCCGTTGCCCGGCGCCCTGCCCGGCTCGTCGACCGGCTTCCCGGAAGGGCGGCTCAACACCCGCAAATGGTTCCTGCCTGCGATCGGCGCGGTGTGGGACATCACGCCCGACGATCAGCTGTTCGCCCACGTCCAAAAGAACGTGCGCCAGTTCCAGGCGTCGGTCGCGGCCGGCCAGTCCCCCTACAACGTCGGCAGCCAGCAGGCGTTCGACCGGATCAGGAGCAGCGTCGAACCGGAAAGCTCCTGGACCTACGAGGCCGGCCTGCGCACTCGTCACCAGCTCACCTTCGGCCCAGTTACTAGCGTCGAGGCGCAGGTCAGCGCCTATCACGTCGCCTTTCGCAACCGGTTGCTGTCGATCAGCCCGACAACGGTGATCTCGTCGGTGATCGGCGGCGTGCCGATCCTGCAGAACGTCGGCGGCGTCACCACCGACGGCATCGATGCGGCGGCGACGTTGCGCTTCGGCGGCGGCCTGTCGCTGTACAACGCGCTGTCCTACAATCGCTCGCGCTACGACGACGATTACACCAGCGGCAGCACCGTTGTGCCGACCGCGGGCAAGGACGTGCCCAACGTCGCGCGCTGGCTGAACAAGACGGTGGTCACCGCCACTGCCGGGCCGGTCGAGGTTCAGGCGATCGGCGATTATGTCGGCCGGCGCTTCGCCACCTTCACCAACGACCAGTCGGTGCCCGGCCGGTTCCTGCTCGGCCTGCAGGCGGCCTACGGCCTTGGCCCGATCCCCGGCACCGCCTTCAAGTCGCTACGCCTGTCGGTCAACATCACCAACGTGACCAATCGCAAGGGCGTCTATGAGATCGTCGTCGGCGCCGCGAGCAAGACGTGGAACAGCTATGCCCAGCCGCCGCGCCAGGCATTTCTGACGCTGTCGGGCGCGTTCTGATCGGCGATCGCCACCGAACCTTGGCTCCCCCTCGCCGTTGCCGAACCGCGAAGGGGGCCGCGCCGGATGCGGCCCGATCGCGAAGCGGCACCAACCGGCGCAGTGGGTCAAGTATTCGTCTGGAAAGTCTTCCGAATCCACTTTCACCATTGCCGCCCATCACTGCCGCCCCTAAGCTACCGCAATCGCATCGAAGATCACGCGACCTCGTGTTACAATCGGGAGTCAATTGTATGACGAAGCGGCTTCTCCTGCTCATCATTCCGGCATTGGCGCTTACCGCGGCGAAGGACGATCCGCTTGCCGGTCGTACCGCCGGCAAGACGGTGCAATGTATCAGCGATCTCGACGCCCGATCGCAGGTGCGTATCGTCGACGACAGGACCATCGCCTATTCGCGCACCGCCAACCGCATGTGGATCACGCATCCGCAGGGCGCCTGCCCCGGCCTGCATCCGATGCGCAGCCTGGTGGTCGAACGGCGTGGCGCGCAATTGTGCAGCGGCGATCGTTTCCGCACCGTCCAGGCGACGTCGTCGGTGCCGTCGAGCGTTTGCCAGTTCGGCGCCTTCACGCCCTATGACAAGGTCGCGGCGGCGCGCTGATCCGCTGCGGTCGGTGATGCGGCGGCGGTTGGCGGCCATCGCCGCCTTGGTGGTCGCCGCCGCATCGCCGCCCGCCCCTGCCAATGTTTTCTCGGCCGACGGCACGGACCCACGCCGCTATCTGGAACCGCGCGACCCTCAGTGGCGCAGGCTGCTGCCCGTCGGACAGCTGACCTCCGAATTCGCCATGCAGAACAAGCAGGGTCAGGACGGGTTCGGCAGCATCATGCCGGGCATGGGCACCGCCTTTCTGGTGTCGCCCTGCTATGCGATGACCAGCTATCACGTGCTGTTCGGCACCGCCCTCGTCTCCTACGATCCGATGGCGCGTTATGCCGTCCGCATCCGCTTCGGCATCGATGCCAAAGGCGCCGCCGCGGTGATGGCGCGCGGGCAAGTGCGCGTCTGGGACCCGGCCGGCCCGGCGGCGCCCGATGTCGCGCTGATCCGCCTCGACCATTGCTACGGCCGGGACATCGGGTGGCTCGACCTGCCGCTCGGCCTACCCTCTGCCGACGCGATCCCCGGCGTCCCGCTGGTCATGGCGAGCATCTCGCGCGACCGCAGCATGCGGCGGCTGAGTGTCCAGCAGGGCTGCACGATCCGGGCATTCGACCGGCGTCGCGGCTGGCTGTTCCACGATTGCGCCACCCGCGAGGGTGCGTCGGGCGCGCCGCTGCTCGCCGGAACCACCGTCGTCGGCATGAATGCGGGCGAGTTCGGCGCGACGCGCCGGCCGCTGACGCGCTTCGAACCGGCCCATGCCAATTGGGCGATCGCGGCCGACTGGCTGACGCGGTCGCCGACGCTGCGCAGCCTGATTGCCGAGGACCGCGCGCGCATCGCCAATCCGCTTGCCGGTTCCGCGCTGCCGGCATCCTGACCCGGGCCCGCTGTCGCTATGCCGCCCGTGCGACCAAGTCGGCATGGGGCAATTGGTCGAGGGCGAAACGCTGCCAGAGCGGCTGGCCGACCATGGCGCGGCAGATCGCGCGCCAGAATGACTCCTCGCCGCCTAGGGCGATCGTGCTGCCGGGGCGACGGGACCATGCACGGTGCAGCATCGCCCGCGCGACATCGGCGTGGCCGGACAGGATCAGCTCGGCCATGGCGTGCAGGGTCGTGCCGGTGCCGGAGCGCGCCGCGGGTGGATAGAGGTGCAGCGTCGCCCCGACGTCTGTCGCCCAAGCCGCCAGTTCGCGCCGAACGCCGGTTTCGCGGGCGAAAAGGTCGGGTGCGGAAGTGGGCGTGTGGGTCATCGCCGCGACATCCGCGGCCGCCCGCCCCGCCCGCCACCGCACCGGCAGCGGCACGATCACCGCCCCCGCATGGGCCGCGCCGTTGAAATATTCGATGTCGAAGGGCAGCATTACGCGCAGGCCGTCATGCGCATGGGTGACGCGGATCGCGGTGAACCGCTCGCCCCGCACCGTGTCGATCGTCACCATCGCGCCGAAGCGGATCGCGAACAGATCGCCGTCGCCGCCCGAGCCCCCGTCGTTGCCGAGGATGACGAGGTCCGGATCGCCCGGCCCATCGCCATGATCGGATAACATCTCGACCGACAGATAGCCCGCGCCGAGCGGGCGGATCATGCCGTCGGACCGTAGCCACAAGGACCGGCAGCTTGCGTCATGGTCGCCGCCCGGCGGGCAGGGCCGCGTCTCGATCGCAGCGCCCTTCCCCTGCCAGATCACGGCCGGCGGCGGCAGGCGGCCGTCCGGCGCTGCCATCCCCAGGGTCAGCAGCACCAGCGGCAGGACGAAGCGCACGACGATCCTCCAATTGGCAAGGCCGTCATCCTGCCCAACGGCAAACGGCGGGACAAGCCTCCGCCTGCCCGCCGTTCGTCCGTGCGAACATGCCGGATGGCCCCGGCCGCGGCCTACCGCGGTCGGAGCCAGGCCGGATCAGAAGGTCAGCTGCACGCTCGCGGTGAAGCGGCGACCGAGCAGGTCGCTGTAGCTCGCCGGGATGATGTAATCGCCGAACTTCTGGCCGCGACGGTTGAGCAAGTTGGTCACCGAGAAGTTGAAGCGGAACTGCTTCGCCACGTCGATGTAGATGGACGGATTGATCGTTACGAAGTCCTTCAGCTTGTCGAACTCGCGGATGTCGGCGCCGCGCGACACGCGCGAGAACAGCTGCTGCCCGGTGTAGTTGAACGACGACACCAAACCATAGCCATCGCCGAGATAGGCGACGTTGAACTGGCCCGCGAAGGTCGGATCGCCAAGCGTGCCGTCGATCCGCTGCGGCGCGACGCCGGTGATGTCGTTGACCCGCTTGCCCGTGTAGAGGAGGTTACCGTCGAACGACAGGGTGCCAGGCAGGTGCAAGCCGTTGAGCGAGGTCCGGTAGGCGATCGTCGCCTGAATCCCTTCGTAGAAGTAGTTCTTGCCATTGGTGAAGCCGCTGACGACACCGGGATTGAGCGGATCGACGATCACCTGGCCTCCACGGTCTCCGCCATTGGCGGCAGTGCCCCCCTGGCCGGATGCATAGCGCTTGATCTGCGAACAGAAAGCGTTGCCGTTGGCAGGATCGGCGGCGTTGAAGTCCGGATTGTCGAAGCAGGCCGAGTCGATCGTGGCGACGGACAGGTTCGAAATCGGATTGTCGATGCTGATGTGCAGATAGTCCGCCGTGATCGACAGGCCCCGGATCCAGCGTGGCTGCAGGATCACGCCGAAGGTATAGCTGTTCGCCACTTCGTTCTTCAGGGTCGGATTACCCCCGGACTGCGACGGTACCGTCGCCGACGCAGCGTCTAGCGGCGTCGCATTGGGATATTTCGCAAGGAATGCCGCGCAGTTGCGCTGGCGGGTGGCCGGTGCAGGCCCCCCGTTGATCGCACCCGGCGCGCACAGATCGTCCACCGTATCAAAGGCGTTGGACACGGGCAGGAACAATTCGGTGATCGCCGGCGCGCGGAACGAACGCGTGAAGTTGCCGCGGAAAG
Source organism: Sphingomonas sp. MA1305 (assembly GCF_016107325.1). Classification (GTDB taxonomy): domain Bacteria; phylum Pseudomonadota; class Alphaproteobacteria; order Sphingomonadales; family Sphingomonadaceae; genus Sphingomonas. Next base: position 356,774 of record NZ_RCVT01000003.1, on the reverse strand, counting down.
CGATATCGCGCACCGGAGCGATGGTGCCGCCGACGGCCCAGGAGAAGAAACCTCCGTTCACCGTATTGTCGACGTATCGGCCGCGGCCGAAGACGGTGAACTGGTTGAGGAAGCTGAGCCCGTTATCGGGTGTGACCAGCGGCACCTGGACTTCGCCGAACACTTCGTCGGTATTGTACTGGCCGGACAGCGGGCTGATCGGCACCGAACGGCCCAGCCCCTGCTGCTCGAACTGGCTGGGCGTGAACGAGCCCTTTTCGTTGCGATGCTCGTAACCGATGTTGAAGCTGGTCTGGTTGCCGAACAGCTTGAATAATTCGCCGCCGACGTTGGCGTTGATGACATATTGCTCGAGCACGCTGCGCGTCGTGTGCTGGTTGACGACGTAATTGCGCGCCGCGGCGCTCGCCACCCCTTCGCCGAAGATGTTGAGCGGCACGCAGGCGCTGTCGGCGATCGGCGTTCCTTCCGGCGCCGCAAAGCCGTTCTCCGAGCCCGCCGTCGTCGGCGCCGTGGTGCAGACGATCTGGCCGGCCGCATTGCGCGTCACGTTCACCGCGTTGATGAAGTTCTGCGCATTGAGATCCTGGTTGGTGTCGCGGATCAGCGTGCGACCATAGGTGCCGCTGACCTCGTAGTTCAGCGCATGGCCGCCGAGCGTGAAATCGCCGCGCATCCCCGCGACGCCGCGCAGGATGTCGGTCTGCGAGAAGCCGGAGGTGTCCGCCAGATCGACCGAGGCCCGCGAGACGTCGAACGAGCTGACCCCCAGCGCCTGCAACTGCTGGCGCGCCTGATCGGTCAGGAAGGGGTTGGTGATATCGAAGGACAGCGGCCCGCTGGTCCCGCCGAACAGGTTGCTGTTGAACGTCGGCTGGGTGACCAGCTGATCGGCGCGCGCGTGATACCATTCGCCCGACGCGAAAAAGCGGGCGGCATCGGAGAAGTCGTAGCTGACGAAGCCGTTGACCGTGTCGCGCTTCAGATCGCTGGTGATCTGCGAGAAATCGTTGAAGCGGAAGCCGTCGCCGCCGCTCGCATAGATGCCCGGGAAGATGATGCCGCGATTGAAGGGCACCAGATTACCGCTGCGGTCGAACTGGTAGCGCTGGTTGACCCCGGCGACGCCATTGCCAGCGGCGTTCTGATTGTAGGTGATCAGGCCGCCACGGGTCAGATAATAGATGCTGACGTCGCGGGCGACGATCGAGCCCGGGAAACCGTCGGTGCTGCTGTTGTTGTAGCCGATGTTCGGGTCGATACGACCGTCGTTGGCCGGCGTGATCGTCGTGCCGCGGCCAAGCGAGGCGGCCTGCGCCGACGACGGGTTGGTGACGTTGCCCAAGTTCTGGCGCAGGAAGTCGCGCCCGTTGTACAGCACACCGTCCACGCTGTCGTGCGAGTAGGACAAGGTGACGTTGCCCTTGCCGCCGGCGAAATCATGGCCGGCGAGGATCGAGGCGTTGTAGCGGAAATTGTCGCCTTCTTCCGTGACGCCACTGGTGAAGGACGTGGTGACACCCTTGTAGCGATTCTTGAGGATGATGTTGACGACGCCGGCGATCGCGTCGGAGCCGTAGACCGGCGCGCCGCCGATCGAAATGTCCTCGATCCGATCGACCAGGATCGACGGGATGACGTTCAGGTCGACCTGTGACCCGTAACTGCTGCTGTTGAACAGCGACGTCACGTTCGAGGTGACGAAGCGCTTGCCGTCGACCAGCACCAGCGTCCGGTTCGAGCCGAGGCCGAACTGGTTCACGAAGTTGATGCCCTGGCCATAGCTGCCCTGCGCGCCGTCCGGGGTCTCGCTGCCGCGGAACTGCGGCAGTTCGTTGAGCGCATTGGCGACGTTGGTGATGCCGCGATTCTCGAGATAGGCGTCGCCCACCGTGACGGTCGGCTCGAGCGAGGTCAGGTTGCGCACCTTGATGCGCGAACCGGTGACGACGATGTCGTTGCGCCCGGTCGGGCCGGCCCGCTCGCTCTGGTCGCCGGCGGCATCGGGCCGCGTGTCGGGCGTCGCCACTTCGGTGCCGACCGGGCACGGGGTGTTAGGCTGCGGCGCGCTGCCGTCCGGGCAGGCCACCGGCGTCTGCGCCCCTTGCGTCAGCTGTGCTGACGCAGGCTGGGCGACCACGCTCAACGCCGCGGCCAAGGCGAGCCCAGCCGAATTCCCCAGAAACCGCCCCGACGATGCGAACGACATTGGATACCCCTTATGTTTCTATTCTATGCCAAAAGGACATGGATCACGTCCCATTGGCAATGGGGTGGTAAAGATTGTTACGAAATGTTGCGACGTCGCAACACTACCGCTTCAAAATAGGAAATAGATATGTCCTATCAGTAGCCTAACGGCCGCTAATGCGGCCCATCCGCCCAACCGACGCAACGCCTTGCCATCGCCGCGCCCAGCCGCCACCTTGCGGGCGACCATGCAGATGCTCGACCCAAGAACGGTGCTCGGCGCCTATGCGATGGGGGTGTTTCCCATGGCGGATCGGCGTGATGCCGACAGCGTCTATTGGGTGGAGCCGCGCACCCGCGCGATCCTGCCGCTCGACGGTTTTCGCCTGTCGCGCTCGCTGCGCAAGACGATCGCCCGCGACCGCTTCCGCGTCACCGCCGACACCGCGTTCGAATCGATCCTGCGCCTGTGTGCGGAAAGCGTCGCGGACCGGCCGGAAACCTGGATCAACGGTGGCATCGAACAGGTGTTCGTTACCCTGCACCGGCTCGGCTTCGCGCATTCGATCGAATGCTGGGACGGCGACGAACTGGTCGGCGGCCTCTACGGCCTGGCGCTCGGCCGTGCCTTTTTCGGCGAATCGATGGTCAGCCGGCGGACCGATGCGTCGAAGGTCGCGCTCGCCTGGCTGGTCGCCCGGCTACGCGTCGGCGGCTTCGAACTGCTCGACTGCCAGTTCCAGACCCCGCACCTCGAATCGCTGGGCGCGGTGGAGATCAGCCGTGACGCCTATTGCGCATTGCTGAGCGGGGCACTCGACGGGGTTGCCGCCGCGCCGCCGTCCGCCTCGCCATCGGCGGCATCGTCGTTGGCATCGGCCGCTGCCGATTTCGGGGCGCTCGATCGATTGCCGGCGGCGACGGCGTTGAGCGACACCGTGTCCGGGCCGGTCGCCGGCCAGCTCATCGCACAGCTCTTGGCCCAGACGTCGTAGACCGGATGGGGCACGACGTTGAGCCCCGGCCGTTCCTTGTACAGCCAGCCGGAGAAATAGCGGCGCCAGTGCTTGTCGCTGCCGCGCACGTCGAGCTGCACGAAGGTGCCGGTCAGCGGATCCTGCTCCCACGGCGCCGTCTTCTCGCAGGCGCGCAGCCGCACGATCGCGTCGCCGACCCGTACCGCCTGACCCGGCTTCAGGGTCAGCTCGCGGGCGACGCCGTTGCGCTTGTTGAGCAGGCCGACCACCGCGACCCGTTCCGCCATCGGCGTGCCGCCGGTCGGCACCGCCTCGTCCGGCCCCGCCACGGTTTCGATCCCGTTCGCCGCGGCGTCGCGCGGGGCGGGACCGATGTCCTGGGTCGCGACCACGGACGAGGTCGCCGCGCCCTCACCGCCCCGATAGACGCGCCAGCCGAATATGCCGGCCAGCGCCAGCACCGCCACCAGCACGGCGGCGGCCAGCCAGCGGCGTGTCACCCTTCCGGCGTCCAGGCTTCGTAATCGCCGGTCGCGGCCTGGCGATGCCCGCCCTTCTCGAGCGCGCCGCTCGGTCGATAGGCCAGCGGCGTGCCGGTCATGTTCGGCATCGCTGGCTTCTGCCACGGCCGCGCCGGCGGCAGCGCGCGATCGGGCACGTCGTCGATATGGTGGTGCAGCCAGCTGAACCAATCGGGCGGCACCCGGCTGGCATCGTTCGCGCCCTCATAGATGACCCAGCGGCGCGCGCGGCCGGCGGTATCCTTGCCGCCTTCCCAATAGACGTTGCCCAGCTCATCGGTGCCGACCTGCTTCATGCCGCGCAGGCCGTAGAGGACGGTGCCCCAGGTCGCGCCGTTCCACCAGGTGAAGGGATTGAGGTTGATGCCCATGGCCCCAGCGCTTACCCGCCCCCGCCGCGCGCTTCAACCGAGATTCCGGTACGCTGCCGCCATGGCCGGCTCTGGCACGGCTCGACCGTCGCGCCGGTGCCGGACGGATTGGACGTCAGCGCCCCGCCCAGCTCACCTTGTCGCCAGCGGCAATGCCCAGCTCGGCGCTGCGGCCACCGACCAGCTCCAGCACCGCATCGACCGGCTCGCCCGACGGGATCGGCGTTTCCGAGTAAGGCACGGCATTTTCGGCGATCGTCGCGATCGTGCCATTGGGGCGGATGAAGATGATGTCGAGCGGCGTCGGCGTGTTCTTCATCCAGAAGCTCGCCTCGCGCGGCCCGCCGCCGCCGGCCGGATAGGGCCAGAACAGCATGCCGCCATCGGGTGTCAGGTCGGTGCGGAACATCAAGCCCCGCTCCTGCTCCGGCGCGGTCACCGCCCGCTCGACGGTGAAGCGGTGCGGACCGTTGGCAGAGGCGATCGTCACCGCCAGCGGCGCCTTGGCGTCGGCCACGCTGTCCGGCTTGCCGGAAAACACGCCCTGCTGCACCGCGACGCCGGCGCCGCCGATGCCAAGGACCGCGACGATCGCGATCAGCGCCTTGCTACCGATCATTGTGCCTCATCACTCTCGACCATCACCGCCAGCGGCCCCTTGCGCCCGCTGACGATACGGGCGCGCAGCGGCTGGTCCGGCTCGATGACCGCGATTCCGGCGCGGCGCAATGTCTCCATATGGACGAACACGTCGCTGCCGTCGGATTCGCGAACCAGAAAGCCGTAGCCCTTCAGCCGGTTGAACCATTTGACGGCGGTCGGCTCGAATGCGCCGGCGGCATCGATCAGGGCGACCGGGTCGACGCGGTCGCTGCCGCCGCGCGGCGGGCGCGGCGCCTCCTCGACGGCCTGCGACAGGTCGATCGCGACGATCTCGCGCGCCTGCCAGCCGCGGCCACGCTGCACCGCCAGCGCCTCGACGCGTGCGCCTTCGGGCAGGCTGCGCCGGCCATGCGGCTGCAGGACCGAAAAGTGGACCAAGACATCGCCGATCGCCGGATCCTCCGACACCGCGAAGCCGAAGCCGCGCGTGCCGTCGAACCATTTGATCGTTCCTCGCACGACGACAGGTTCGGCGGGCATGACGCCCCCACCGTGCTCGTCGCCCTCCTGTTGCGGCTCGCTACGCATCACTGCACCCCTGTTGCCGCCACGCTAGCACGTTGCGTCGCTACCGCAATTGCGAAAGACCCGTTTACCTAGTGCTTTTTACCCGCTTTGCGCCAATTCGTCGGGTGATGCGGCCGCCAGCACCCGCCGGGCAAGGTCGACGGGGTGTCCGGCGCGCAGCATCGCGGCCAGTTGCTTCTCCCGCGCCGCCCGGTCGATCGGCGGCGGGCCGAACGGGCCAAGCCGCCGGCGCCGAGCGAAGCGCACCGCCGCCGCCTCCGCATCCTCCGCAATGGCGGGGGCGACATGATCGGCATCGGCGGTCTCGATCCCCGCCGCGCGCAGCGCCAGTGCGATGCGCCGCGCGCCCAGCCCGCGCCGGCCGAGCGCCGCCGCCTTGCTCTCCGCATAGAGGCGGTCGTCGACATAGCCCAGCGACGCCATACGCTCGGCGACCGCGGCGGGATCGGCGGCCGGCCCGTCCCACCCCCGCTCGCGGATCTTGCGCCTCAGATAGTCGGCGAGCTTGCCGCGCGTCGTCGCGAACCGTTCGACGTAGCGCAGCGCCAGCCGGTCGAGCGCCGCGGCATCGAGCGGCGGCGGCAACCTTCGCCGCGATGGGGCGTCGGGACCATCGCGATCGCGGTCGGCGGAGCGGAAGCGCGTCATGGCCTTGTTGTTGCCACAGTGGCGCGAGAAAAAGAACGCTTGCCGTCGTGACGGGCGGCGTAGTGATGGAGCCCTGGCGACGGGCGCACGAGTGAACAGGACCGACCGAATGACCGAGCAGCTTCCTCCCCAGCTTGCGCCGACTCCGACGCCGACGCTGGACGAACTGCCCCGCCGTTATGCCGATTTCGTGACACTGGGCGACGCGTTGGACTATGCCGCCAGCGGCCGGCGCGGCCTCAACTTCCACGATGCGCGCGGCACGCTGACCCGTCCCTATCCCTTCGCCGAGCTGCGCGAGGATGCGCTGGCGATGGCGCGTCGGCTGATCGCCGCGGGCGTGCAGCCAGAGGATCGCATCGCGCTGGTCGCCGAAACCGGCCCCGATTTCGCGGCGCTGTTCTTCGGCGCGGTCTATGCCGGCGCCTGGCCGGTGCCGCTGCCGCTGCCGACCAGCTTCGGCGGCCGTGATTCGTACATCGAGCAATTGCGCGTCCAGCTCGCCAGCTGCGAACCCAGGATGCTGATCTACCCGCCCGAACTCGCCGCCTTTGCGGCCGAGGCCGCGGCGCTGGCGGGCACGCAGGGCATCGACTGGGCCGAATTCGCGCGGTCCGACGCGCCCGAGACGACCCTGCCCCAGGCATCGGGCGACGCCATCGCCTATCTGCAATATTCCAGCGGCTCGACGCGCTTCCCGCACGGCGTCGCGATCACCCATCATCAGTTGCTCAACAACCTCGCCGCGCACAGCCACGGCATGGAGATCGACGGCACCGACCGCTGCATCAGCTGGCTGCCCTGGTATCACGACATGGGCCTGGTCGGCTGTTTCCTGTCGCCGATCGCCAATCAGGTCTCGACCGATTATCTGAAGACCGAGGATTTCGCGCGGCGGCCGCTCGCCTGGCTCGATCTGATCAGCCGCCACGACGGCACCGCCCTCTCCTATTCGCCGACCTTCGGTTACGACATCTGCGCCCGCCGCATGTCGTCGCAGACCAAGGCGTCGGACCGGTTCGACCTGTCGCGCTGGCGGATCGCCGGCAATGGCGCCGACATGATCCGCCCCGACGTGATGCAGGCCTTCGTCGACGCCTTTGCCGATGCCGGCTTCAAGGCCTCCGCCTTCCTGCCCAGCTACGGCCTGGCCGAGGCGACGCTGGCGGTGTCGATCATGCCGCCCGGCGAGGGCATCCGCGTCGAGCTGGTCGAGGAGACGCAGCTGTCGGGCGGGTCGGACGAACCGTCGCTCGCCGCCAACGACGGCCCCCGCCCGCAGCGTTTTCGCGCGATCGTCAATTGCGGCAAACCGGTGCGCGACATGACCGTCGAGATCCGCGAGGAGGACGGCACGCCGCTGCCCGAGGGCGCGATCGGCAAATTGTGGTGCAAGGGCCCGAGCGTCATGGTCGGCTATTTCCGCGATCCGGACGCGACCGCGGCGTGCATGACCGACGGCTGGCTCGACACCGGCGACATGGCCTATATGTCGGGCGGCTACATCTATATCGTCGGCCGCGCCAAGGACATGATCATCATCAACGGCAAGAACCACTGGCCCCAGGACATCGAATGGGCGGTGGAGCAGTTGCCGGGGTTCAAGGCGGGCGACATCGCCGCCTTCGCCATCACCACGCCGGGGGGCGAGGAAACGCCGGCGGTGCTGGTCCAGTGCCGCAGCAGCGACGAGGACGAGCGCCAGCGGCTGCGCGAGGAGATTCGCGAGCGCGTCCGTTCGGTGACGGGCATGAACTGCGTGATCGAACTGATCCCGCCGCGCACGCTGCCGCGCACCAGCTCCGGCAAGCTCAGCCGCGCCAAGGCGCGCAACCTCTATCTGTCGGGCGACATCAAGCCCTACGACATCGCCGCCTGACGCCGGCGCGACCGGCGCGTCGCTCCGGACATCGGCGTCGGCGACGGGTCGGCGCCGCTTCCGCCACCTCCGGACCTGCTCCGGGGGACGGCGGTCGGACCCTGCCCGGTCTCTCGGACGCGAAACCGATATGCTGGGCCTGATCAAAAAGTCCTGATCTCTCAACCATGCGTCAACCAGCCGGGCGATAGACTCCGGCGCGTGACGAACGATACCGCCCCTTCCGACCCCGCCGCGATCCGTTTCGCGCAACTGCTTGGCCTCAGCGACGGCGCGGATGCGGCGCAGTGGGCGCGGATTCGCGCCGCGCAGCTGCATGCCGGACGGCAGATGGCGATCGTCCTGCTCGGGGCGAATCTGGTCGCCGCCGCGCTCACCGTCGGACTGTTCGCGCCGCTGGTGCCGCACTGGCAGCTTGGCGCCTGGGCCGGCCTGGTCGCGGTCGTTTCGATCGCGGTGGCGATGCGCCGGCTGGCGACTCACCATCGCTCCGACGGCTATGCCACGACCACGGAGCTGCGGAATACCGGCGTGGAGGGCGCGGCGCTGGCGCTCGCCTGGTCGATCGCGCCGATCGTCTTCATCAGCGGACCGGCCTCCGCCACCGCTTACGCGCTGTGGATGATCCTGTCGGTGCTGATGACCGCCGGCTCGTTCGCGATGGCGCCGCTCGCCCTGGCGACGATCGCCTTCCTCGGCGGGCTGGGCACGGCGGTGTCGGTCAAGCTCTTGATCTCCGGCGGCTATGCCGAGGCGGCGGCGACCTGTCTATTCACCGCGCTGCTGATCGTCGCCTGCGTCCACCGCGCGCGGGCGATGGTGGCGATTCGCAGCGTGCAGATGGCGCTCGGCGAACGCGACGAGACGGTCAGCCTGCTGCTGCGCGAGTTCGAGGAGACCAACGCCGACTGGCTGTGGGAGACCGATTCGGCGCGCCGCATCGTCAAGGCCAGCCCGCGCTTCGCCTTCGCCTGTGGCCTCGACCCCGTCACGATCAACGGCATGCCGTTCCTCCAGGTGCTCGCCGGGCCGAGCTGGGAGACGGGCACCTTTGCCGCCGGCCTGCACACGCTGGCGGAAAAGCTGAAGAGCCGCGAAAGCTTCCGCGACCTGCGCCTGCCGGTGACGGTCGGCGGCGAGGAACGTTGGTGGGAACTCGCCGCCTCGCCGCGCTTCGACCCGTCGGGCAGCTTCTGCGGCTTCCGCGGCGTCGGCTCCGACGTCACCGAACAGCGCGCCTCGGCGGACAAGATCAACCGCATGGCGCGGTTCGACACGCTGACCGGCCTGCCCAACCGGGTCATGGTCAACGAGACGCTGCAGCGCGCGATGAGCGACGCCGAACAATGGGGCGGCCGCTGCGCCTTCATGATGATCGACCTCGACCGGTTCAAGGCGGTCAACGACACGCTCGGCCATCCGATCGGCGACCGCCTGTTGGGGCGCGTCTCCGAGCGGCTGGCCCAGCTGATGAGCCAGAACGAGATGTGCGGCCGGCTGGGCGGCGACGAATTCGCCGTCGTCGTCCGCGACGCCCGCGATCCCGCCGAGGTCGAGAAGCTCGCCCGCCGCATCATCGAAACGCTGTCCCGCCCCTATGAGGTCGACCAGCACACGCTCTATATCGGCGCCTCGGTCGGCCTCGCCATGGGACCGCGCGACGGCCGCACCGCCGAGATGCTGATCCGCTCCGCCGATCTCGCGCTCTACCGCGCCAAGGATGCCGGCCGCGGCGTCTATCACGCCTATGAGCCCGAACTGCACGTCCAGGCGGAGGAGCGCCGCGTCCTCGAAATGGCGTTGCGCCAGGCGCTCGAGAAGGGCGAGATGCACCTCAACTACCAGCCCGTCGTCGATGCCGGCACCGGCGGCCTGAAGGGCTTCGAGGCGCTGCTGCGCTGGCAGAGCGCGCAGTTCGGCAACGTCTCGCCCGCCAAGTTCATCCCGCTCGCCGAGGAAGCGCGGCTGATCCAGCCGATCGGCGAATGGGTGCTGCGCACCGCCTGTCACGAGGCGGCGGGCTGGCCGTCGGAGGTGCGCGTCGCGGTCAACGTCTCGCCCGACCAGCTGCAGAACCCCAATTTCGTCCAGGTGGTGACCAGCGCGCTCGCCACTTCCGGCCTGTCGCCCGAGCGGCTCGAGCTGGAAGTGACCGAAAGCGTCTTCATGCATGAGGGGCTCGGCGCGACCAAGGTGCTGGAACGCATCCTCGACCTCGGCGTGCGGCTCAGCCTCGACGATTTCGGTACCGGCTATTCCAGCCTTGGCTATCTGTCGCGCACCCGCTTCTCGTCGATCAAGATCGACCGCAGCTTCGTCCAGGGCGCGTCCAAGGGGGTCAAGGAGGCGATCGCGATCATCCGCGCCGTCGTCGCGCTGGCGCAGAGCCTAGGCATGGCGACCACCGCGGAGGGCGTCGAGACCGAGGCCGAGCATCACATGGTCCAGGACCTCGGCTGCACCAAGGTACAGGGCTATTATTTCGGCCGCCCGCTCCCCGTCGACGAGGCCCCCGCCCTCGCCAACCGCGGCTGGGGCGGAGGATCGGTCGCCGCGGCGTAACCGGACACACGCCCCTCCCCTTCAGGGGAGGGGCTAAGTTGTTACGCGCTGCCGACCACCAGACAGGCGAGGAACAGCAGCAACCCCGCAAAGCGGTTGCTGCGGAACCGGTGCAGCGCCCCTGCCCCGTCGTCCGGGTGCAGCGTCGCGACCTGCCAGATCAGATGCACCGCCATCGGCGCCAGGGCGAGCACCGCGACGGGATCGGGCCGCACGCTCCACATCGCCCCCGACCAGCACAACAGGGCCAGCGCATAGCACAGCGCCGTGCCGCCGCGGACATGCGCGCCCATCCGCAGCGCCGACGAGCGCACCCCGATCAGCGCATCGTCCTCGCGATCCTGCAGCGCGTAGATCGTGTCATAGCCGATCACCCAGAAGATCGACCCGGCGTAGAGCAGCCAGATCGGCAGCGACAGCGACCCCGTCACCTCGCTCCACCCGACCAGCGCCGCCCAGGAAAAGACGAGACCTAGCCACGCCTGCGGCCACCAGGTGATACGCTTCATGAAGGGATAGGCGGCGACCGGCGCCAGGCTGGCGAGCGCGACGCCGATCGCCAACCCGTGCAATTGGACGAGCACGACCAGCCCGATCAGGCAGAGCAGGATCAGCCAGCCCCAGGCGAGGCGCAGCGACACCTGCCCGCTCGGGATCGGCCGGCTGCGCGTCCGTGCCACCTGCGCGTCGAGGTCGCGATCGACGATATCGTTGTAGACGCAGCCGGCGCCGCGCATCGCGATGCTGCCGACCAGGATCCACAGGATCAGCGGCCAGCGCGCGATCGCGCCGCCGGCCAGCGCCACCGCCCAGGCGCCCGGCCAGAACAGCAGCCACCAGCCGATCGGCCGGTCGAATCGCGCCAGCAAAGCCAGGCCGCGCAACGGCTGCGGCAGCTGTCCGACAAGGCCTTTATGCTCGCTGTCGGGGACGATCTCGGGAGTAGAGGTGGCCATGCCGCTCCTTCCCCCGCCGATGTGACGACCGCAAGACCCTATCCTCCCCGTGCCGGGGAGGATAAATTGTTGCCTCGCGCCAGCCGCAAATATCGTGCACGTCCTCAGGCATGATCGGTTTGTCGGTAGCGGTGGGCCGTTTCGTGGAGGCGCTGTTCTGGGCGATCCTGCGCGTGGCGGGGGTGGTGACGGTCGCGGTGGTCGCGGCCGCCGCCGCGGCGCTGCTCGTGCTGATCGTCCTGCGCAAGCTATGGGCGCGCCAGCGCCGCCGGAGGATGAAGTGACCGCCACCCCCGCTTGGCCGCCGCAATCGACGCCGCGGCTGTTCGTCGAGGCGCCGCTCGCCCCCGGCCCGCTCCGCCTCGACGGGCCGCCCGCCCATTATCTGCTTTCCGTGCTGCGCTTCGCGGTCGGCGACCCGGTCAAGCTGTGCGACGACGTCAGCGGCGAATGGCTGGCCATCGCCCGCGACGTCGGCCGGCGCGACCTGACCGTCGAGGTCACCGACCATTTGCGCCCGCGCGAGCCGGTGCCAGACCTGTGGCTGGTCGCCGCGCCGCTCAAGAAGGGCCGCATCGACTGGCTCGCCGAAAAGGCCTGCGAACTGGGCGTCGACCGGCTCGTCCCGGTGCTGACCAGCCGCACCGTGGTCGACAAGCTCAAGCTCGACCGGCTGCGCGCCCATATGGTGGAGGCGGCGGAGCAATGCGCCCGCACCGCTTTGCCCGGCCTTGCCGAGCCCGCCAAGCTGACCGCGCTGCTGCGCGACTGGCCGCAGGAGCGCGCGCTGTTCTTCGCCGACGAGACCGGCGGCGTCGCGGCCTTTGACGCGATGCGCGCCCGGCCCGGCCCGGCGGCGATCCTGATCGGGCCGGAAGGCGGCTTCACCGACGAGGAACGTGCCGCGATCCGCGCCCATCCGGCCGCCGTCGGCATCGGTCTCGGCCCCCGTATCCTGCGCGCCGATACCGCGGCGGCGGCGGCGGTATCGGTGTGGATGGCGGCGGCGGGCGATTGGGCGAATCCGGCCGTATCAGAGGCTTAACTTTGGTCTCTGGCGCCTCCGTTCATCCCCGCGTAAGGCCCGCGCCATGACGACCAAGACCGACATTCAGAAGGACTCGCCGATCATCGAGTCGCGCGACCAGCTGATCGCCAGCTTCGCCCGCGGCGAGAAGCCCGCGGAACGCTGGCGGATCGGCACCGAGCACGAGAAGTTCGTCTACCGTACTGCCGATCATCGTGCCCCGTCGTGGGACGAGGCCGGCGGCATTCGCGACCTGCTCACCGACCTGCAACGCCACGGCTGGCAACCGGTCGAGGAGAATGGCAACCTCATCGCGCTGACCGGCGCCGACGGCAGCGTCAGCCTGGAACCCGCCGGCCAGTTCGAACTGTCCGGCGCGCCGCTCGAGAACCTGCACCTGACCTGCGCCGAGACCGGCCGGCACCTGCGCCAGGTCAAGGAGGCGGGCGAGCGGCTCGGCCTCGGCTTCCTCGGCCTCGGCATGTGGCCCGACAAGGCGCGCGCCGAGCTGCCGATCATGCCCAAGGGCCGCTATGCGATCATGCTGCGCCACATGCCGCGCGTCGGCAGCCTCGGCCTCGACATGATGCTGCGCACCTGCACGATCCAGGTGAACCTCGACTATGCGTCGGAAGCCGACATGGCGAAGAAGTTCCGCGTCGGCCTGGCGCTGCAACCGCTCGCCACCGCCTTGTTCGCCAATTCGCCCTTCACCGAAGGCAAGCCCAACGGCTTCCTGTCGTTCCGCAGCCATATCTGGTCCGACACCGATCCGGCACGCACCGGCATGCTGCCCTTCGTCTTCGAGGACGGCTTTGGCTACGAACGCTACGCCGATTACATGCTCGATGTGCCGATGTACTTCGTCTACCGCGACGGCCAGTATATCGATGCCGCCGGCCTGTCGTTCCGCGACTTCCTGAAGGGCGAGCTCAGCGTCCTGCCCGGCGAGAAGCCGACGCTCGACGATTGGAACGACCATCTCTCCACCGCCTTTCCCGAAGTGCGGCTGAAGACCTTCCTCGAGATGCGCGGCGCCGACGGCGGGCCGTGGAACCGCATCTGCGCCCTCCCCGCCTTCTGGGTCGGCCTGCTCTACGACCAGGGCGCGCTGGATGCCGCCTGGGACCTGGTCAAGGGCTGGAGCCTCGCCGAGCGGCAGGCGCTGCGCGATGCGGTGCCGCGCCTCGGCCTCGACGCGCCGCTGCCCGGTGGCGGGCGCCTCCTCGACATCGCCGGCCAGGTGCTCGACATCGCCCATGGGGGCCTCGCCGCGCGCGGCCGCCTCAATGCCGCGGGCGACGACGAGACCGGCTTTCTCGACCCGCTGCGCGAGGTGGTGCGCAGCGGCAAGGTGCCGGCCCAGCGGCTGCTCGACCGCTACAACGGCGACTGGCGGCAGGACATCACCCACGTCTATGCCGAGGCGAGCTTCTGACGCTGTCCTACACGGGCCGCGGCGGCTATGCTGACCGCGGCTCTTTCTTATCGTCGATCACAGGCGCCGCCCCCATTCGTCTCGGCTGAGACGTTTGCGACCTTCCGCGGCCGGACGGCCGTGTACCGGTGCGACTTTCGAGACTTTCCGAAGTCGGGAGGTCGGGTCGCGAAGGCGCACAGGTGAGACCTTTGCGACCTTCCGCGCGCGTCACGCCGGCAGGGAGGTCAGCGCGCTACCATCCAGCGCAGGAAGCGCGGCACCGCGCCATGGCGGGCGATCCAGGCATCGTAGGCGACATAATCCGGATCGAGTCGCAGATGCCGCTCCTCGGTCCGGGCGCGCCAGTAATAGACGCCACTGACCACCCCCATCAGCGCCGTCGCCCGCACCGCGTCGACGACGCTGCCCGTGGTCAGCACCGGCAGCGTCGACGCCCACCAGAACAGGTTCTTCGACAAATAGGCCGGGTGCCGCGACAGCGCATAGGGACCGTGCGTCAGGATGCCGCGGTTGGTCAGGTTGGAAAAGCGCAGGCCGAATGCCACCGTCGCCCAGGCGTAGATCGCGGTCAGCGCGACCAGCATCGCCCCCCAGCCGGCGAGCAGCCAGGGATGCCACTGGAACCAGGTCGCCCAATCCTGGGTGCCGGGGTGATAATCGAGCGGACCGCCGCTCTCCATCAGGATGAAGGGCGGATAGCAGATCAGCGCCGCCGTCCACGCCGCGGCGAACGGATTGGCGCTGCGGATATGCGCGTCGAGCGGGCGCAGCGTCAGCACATAGCCGACCGTCGCGAACATCACGTCGACGCTGAACATCAGGCCGATCAGCCATTGCGTCAGCGCGACCGGATCGCGCACCGCCTGGGTCAGGTCGGTGCGGATCAGATCGCTCCAGCCCCCCGGCACCACCGCCAGCATGAAGGCGAGGAAGAAAGCCTTCACCGCCCAGGCCCGCAGATGGCCGTAGATCGCCTCCGCCTGCCAGCCGGACCGGCCCGACAGCCAGGTGCCGAAATGCCAGGCGCCGTCGCGTGAGTCCACCAGCCGCCGGTCGAGCCACAGCACATAGGGCACCGCCAGCACCGCGACGAACGGCATCGCCCGCGCCAGCCATTCCATCGCGAAGGCGAACGGCCCGCGCCAGTAGAAGCGGCAGATGCAATAGATCAGCGCGATCCCCGCCCAGGTCGCGTACAGGCCGAACAGCTTGGTCAGGCTGACGTCCAGCGTCGCCCGCCGTTCGCGCGGCAGGGTCCAGTCGATGCCGGTGCTGGCGCGCCGGTGCACCGTGTCGACGATCAGCGACCAGCCGACCATCGGCATCGCGCAGGCGGCGAGCGCGACCAGCGCCGCATAGGGTCCGTCCATGCCGACATGGCGCGCGACGCTCACCCACAGCGCGAAGCCGACGAGCCCCGCCAGTCCGACCCCGCTGCTCACCGCGGACGCCGGCCGCTTCGCCTGCTGGATAGGCGCCGCGAGCGCCGGATCGTGATACATGCCGGCTGTGCTAGCGCGGCAGTGGTAAGCAAGCCGTGAACTATGCCGCCGAGGAAATTAAGAGCCGCATGGCTTCGGTTCGGAACCGCCAGTCAGGCCGCGTGGGGCGATGGAGCGGGTAACGGGAATCGAACCCGTGTATTCAGCTTGGAAGGCTGCTGCACTACCATTGTGCTATACCCGCGAGGGCGGATCGCCATCGAGGGTTGAGCCCTTAAACGAAACGGGACGGGGTGCGCAAGCATGCCCCGTCCCGTCCGCGCGACGAACCTTGCGGCGCTGCGCCGCCTTACATCGACTGGAGTTCGGTGATGTGCGTCTGCACCACCGGCGCGACCTTCGCCGCAACCGCCTTCAGCGGTGCGACCGTGCCGCTGGCGGCATAGCCCTGGTGCAGCGCCAGCGCGCGCTGGTGCGCTGCCTTCTGCTGGGTGACGTACAATTGGTCGCGGGCGGTGCCCTTGGCGGCGCGCAGCGCGGCGACGTCGCGCGTGCCCATCGCATCGAGCTTCGGCGGCGGCGGGGTCATGCGCGCCTGCTGCGCCGCCGCCTTGACCTCGGCGGTGCTCTTGGTGTGATCCTGGATCATCATGTTGGCGAAACTGCGCAGCTTGGCGTTCTGCGTCGTCTGCAGCAGCAGCTTGCTCGACTGGATCTCATATTGGTCGCCGGCGCCGGCCTTGGCGACATAGGTCATGCCGCTCATCGGCGTCTGCGCCACGGCGGCGGCGAAGGGGATGGCCGCGATGGCGGCGGCGGTAAGGATGCGGTTCATTGTCGGTCCTCCTGCTTGGTTCAGTTCTTGGCGGTGCCGGGCTCGGCCATGTTGCGATGCTGCTCCGCCAGCACCGCATTGGGCGTGACGTTGGCGATCGCCGATTGCAGCTTGTTCTTGAGGCCGGAGGCGACCGCCGCCTTGCCCGCCATCAGCGCGTCCCAGCCGTCCTGCGCGACCTTGGCCGGGTCCGCCTTCTTAGGATCGGTGCCGACGTCGGTGTCGAGCATGTCGGCGCGGGCGAAGAATTCGGTGTCGGTCGGCCCCGGCATCAGATTGGTCAGCGTGACGCCGTCGGCATCCTTGATCTCGTTCTGGATCGCCGCGACGAAGCTGTCGATGAACGCCTTGGTGCCGTTGTACACCGCCTGGAACGCGCCGGGGATGTAGCCGGCGATCGAGCCGGTCACCAGCACCTTGCCGTCATTGCGCGCGACCATGTCGCGCAGCACTTTCTGGAGGAGATAGGTGGTGCCGGTGATGTTGGTGTCGACCACCAGCCGCCAGTCCTTGACCTCCTGGTCGAGGAAGGCGCGACCCAGGCCGTGACCGGCATTGGCGCACAGCAGGTCAACCTGCCGCCCGTTGGTCGCGCTCAGCAGCGTATCGACGCCGTCGATCGTCGACAGGTCCGCCTGCACCGAGCGTACCTCGGTACCGAACTGCTTGAAGTCCGCCGCGGCGGCGTCGATCAACGGCTCGTCGGCGACGACCAGAATGTCGTAGCCGTTCTTCGCCGCCAGCGTGGCGAGTTCGAAGCCAATGCCCGTCGAGGCCCCGGTGATGATCGCGAATTTATCGGCCATTCCCTTCACTCCTCTCCTTCGTCATTCCCGCGAAGGCGGGAATCCAGACACGCTTACGTCCTTGATAGAGCCGCACCGTCAGCGTCTCTGGATCCCCGCCTGCGCGGGGATGACGTTCAGCTGTCACGCCGCCGCCGCCATGCCCGGCTTCAGCACGATCTTCGTCACCTCGTTCTGCTGGTCGTGGAACATCTTGTAGCCCTTGGGCGCGTCCTCGAGCGGCATGCGGTGGGAGATCAGGAATTCGGTGTCGATCTTGCCCTCCATGATCGCGTTGAGCAGCGCGGGCATGTAGTGCTGGACGTGGGTCTGGCCGGTCTTCAGCGTCAGCCCCTTCTCCATGAAGGCGCCGAGCGGGAACTTGTCGACGAAGCCGCCATAGACCGCCGGCATCGACACCCGCCCGCCCTTGCGACAGGCGATGATCGCCTGGCGGATCGAATGCGGCCGGTCGGTGCCCAGGAAGGTCGACGCCTTGATCTGGTCGATGACATTGTCGACGAACAGGCCGTGCGCCTCCAGCCCGACGGCGTCGATCACCGCATCGGGGCCGATGCCGCCGGTCATCTCCATCAGCGCCTCATAGGTGGCGCTTTCCTCGAAGTTGATCGTCTCCGCGCCGAAGCGCTTGGCGAGTTCAAGGCGATGCGGGAAGTGATCGATCGCGATGACCCGCTCGGCGCCCATCAGGAAGGCGGATTGTACCGCGAACAGCCCGACCGGGCCGCAGCCCCACACCGCGACGGTATCGCCCGGCTCGATCTGCGCATATTCCGCCGCCTGCCAACCGGTCGGCAGGATGTCGGACAGGAACAGCACCTTGTCGTCGTCGACCCCATCGGGGACCACGATGGGGCCGACGTCGCTGAACGGCACGCGGACATATTCCGCCTGTCCCCCGGCATAGCCGCCGGTCATGTGGCTATAGCCGAACAGGCCCGACATCTCCTGCCCGTACAAGGACATGGCAATGTCCTGATTGTCGGCGGGCAAGCCGTTCGGGCAGGCCGAATATTGGTGCTTGTTGCAATGGTAGCAGCTGCCGCACGAAATGGTGAACGGCACCACGACGCGCTGGCCCTTCTTCAGCGTCGACTTGGCGCCGACCTCGACCACTTCGCCCATGAATTCATGGCCGAGCACGTCGCCCGCCTGCATCGTCGGAATATAGCCGTCGTAGAGATGCAGGTCCGATCCGCAGATCGCGGTCGACGTCACCTTGATGATGCAGTCGCGCGGATTGACGATCTCCGGATCGTCCACCGTGTCCATGCGGACGTCATGCTTGCCATGCCAAGCCAGCGCTCTCACAGGCCCATCTCCTCGAACTGCTTGGGATTCATCGCGGGGGTCGCGATCTCGCCGGTTTCCATCAACTGCTTGAAGCGGCGCAGGTCACGACGGGCCTGGATCGCCGGTTCCCGCTGGAACATCTTGGCGATCACCTTGCCGATGATGCCGCCTGGCGGATCATAGGCGATCGTCGCGCTCACCACCGTGCCGCGCGCACCGGCGTCGCGGAATTCGACACGGCCGCTGTTGGCGACGTCGGCGCCCGGCTCGGAGGTCCATTCGATGAAGCGGTTCTGCTCCTCGGCGGTGATGCGCGCGTCCCATTCGACGGTCGAACCGCCCGGCGCCTTGACCACCCAGTGCGAACGCTGCGCGTCGCCGACGGTGATCGACACGACATTCTCCATGAAGCTCGGCAGGTTCTGGAAGTCGCGGAAATAGCCGTAGACCTCTGCCACCGGACGGTTGATCGTCACGGCGCGGCCGACCACCGACGAGCCCTTGCCCTCGACCAGCGCGTCGGTCGCGGCATCGGCGGCATGGGCCTGTTTGGAGGCGGACAGCGGCGCGTCGTCGCTCAGGCCTTCACGGGCGTCGGACATCGGCATCTCCTCTAGTCGAATGCCCGCCCAACCGCCGCGACGGTTGCCCGTTCCAACCGTTACACCCCTGAATTAAAACAGATAAACATGAATTTTGCGGCCGGAGCGGCCGATCCGTGCCGCCACGCGTTCGTCAGCAACAGCCAGGAGACAATCATGACCGACCATCAGCCGATCACCGACGCGATCACCGACACTCCGCAGCGCGCAGCGATGCAGCCGCAGCACACCACCGGCGAAACACCCCTCGCCGCACAAGTGGACGAAGACGGCGCGAAGCCGGCAGCCCCCCAGAATTCGGTCCGGTCGGACAAGGATACCGACGCGCTTCACGACCAGCTCACCGAGGATCTGTCGGTACAGGGCGGCGAATAAGCGGTCGGTCGCGTCGTCCCCGACTAACCAAAAGGGGCCAAGCATCCACACCGGGATCACCCGGCGAACGCCGGGCTCCAGAGGAGAAGGCCCAGGTGACGGAGCGTATCCGCTGACCACAGCGGACTCGCACTTGAGCCCCGGCCTTCGCCGGGCTGGCGCTGACCCTACGACCCGGCCTTCGCCGGGCTGGCGCTGACGAAGTCGGGGACGATGTATGTCGACGCCAAGGTCAAGGCGACCCAAAAACCGCGCTGTCCTACACGCGCGCGTGCCGCTACGCCGTATGCAGCGCTCACCCGATTCTTTCTCATCGTGTAATTTACTGTCGCGACAGATGCGCCATTCGCAACATCCAGGCGACAATTCTGTCAAGACTCGCGCGCGGCAACGGGTCGCCCGCCGCTCTCGGCGCCGTCCCGCTTGCTCCCTCGATGTCGGATCGATGGTGGAAGGGGCTGGATTCGAACCAGCGTACACTTGCGTGGGCAGATTTACAGTCTGCTGCCTTTAACCACTCGGCCACCCTTCCGGGGTGTCGCTTCCCTCGAAGCGGAGGCGGCCTATTGGCGAAGCCGAACGCCCCTGTCAACGGCATGCTTGCATCGTCCGACAGCGGACCTTAGCACCCTCGGCAACGAAACACCCGGGGGGAATATCATGCGTCACCTGCTGTTTGCCGTGTCCGCCGTAGCGCTCGCCAGCGCCGCCACCGCGCAGGACCGCGGCGCGGTCAACGCGATCATCGATCAGGGCACCAACCACAGCGAGGTGATGCCGATCGCGCAGCATCTGTCGGATGTGATCGGCCCGCGCCTGACCAACTCGCCGGCGATGCGTCGGGCGGAGGACTGGACCGAGGCCAAGTTCCGCGAGTGGGGACTGAAGAACGTCCACAAGGAAGGCTTCGCCTTCGGACGCGGCTGGTCGATCGAGCGCGCCAGTGTCCGCATGGTGACTCCGCGCGCGGTGCAGCTGACCGCCATTCCGGTCGCCTGGACGCCGGCGACCAACGGCACGATCACCGCGCCTGTCGTCGTCGCTCCGATCAGCACCGAACGCGACTTCGCGAAATATCACGGCCAGCTGACCGGCAAGATCGTCATGGTCACCCTGCCCCGTGCCGCAGGCGATGCGACCGACGCGCCGTTCAAGCGCCTGTCCGGCGAGGACATCGGCAAGCTCGACCAGTTCCAGCAGCCGACCTACGATCCCGCCGCGACCGACCGCCGCCTGAAGCGGCTCGACTTCACCAAGAAGCTCGATGCCTTCCTGAAGAGCGAGGGCGCGGTGGCGATCGCGACCATGGCCTATCGCGACGGCAAGCTCGTCTCCGGCGAAGGCTATCTGTTCGGCACGGGCGAAACGGCGTCGCTGCCTTCGGTGCAGATCGCGCAGGAGGATTATCTGCGCCTCGCTCGCCTGGCCAAGGTCGGTCCGGCGCCGACGCTGGAGATCACCAGCGACGTGCGCTTCGACGACAGCGACCAGCAGGCGTACAACGTCTTCGCCGAGATCCCCGGCACCGATCCGAAGGCCGGCTATGTCATGGCCGGCGCGCATCTCGACAGCTGGGTCGCCGGCGACGGCGCGGCCGACAATGGCGCGGGTTCGGCGGAGATCATGGAGGCGGCACGCATCCTCGCGGCGAGCGGCGTGCGCCCGAAGCGGACGATCCGCTTCGCCCTGTGGGCGGGCGAGGAACAGGGCCTGCTCGGCTCGATGGCCTATGTGCAGGCGCATCTCGCCCGCCGCGGCGCACCGGGCGAAGCGATGCCGGCTGGCATGAAGGGCTTCTACGGCTTTTCCGATCGCTGGCCGATCACGCCGCTGCCGGGTTACAGCGACCTCGCCGCCTATTTCAACATCGACAACGGCTCGGGCAAGCTGCGCGGCCTGTATGCGGAGAACAACCCGGCGGTGGTGCCGATCTTCCGCGAATGGCTGGCCCCCTACGCTTCAATGGGCGCCGGCAACGTCGTCGCGCGCCAGACCGGCGGCACCGATCACGTCTTCATGCAACAGGTTGGCGTGCCGGGCTTCCAGTTCATCCAGGACCCGCTCGACTACGGCAGCCGCATCCACCACAGCGCGATCGACACCTACGACCACCTGAAGGCGGAGGACATGCGCCAGGGATCGATCGTGCTCGCCGGCGTCTTGCTCTCCGCCGCCAATGCGGACAAGGCGCTGCCTCGCCCGCCGCTGCCGACCAGGCCGGTGGTCACCGATCCCTTTGCCTATAGCGACAATGATGACTGATCCCGCCTTTTCCCAAATGACGAGCTCCCGCTGATGGCGCGTCGTGGCCACCGTCCGTCGACCGGCACCGCCAACCGTCCCCGCTTCTGGGGTCGTCACGCGGTGACGGCGGCGCTCGCCAATCCGAACCGCGTCGTGCGCAAGCTGTGGGGCACGCGCGAGGCGCTCGCCGCGCTCGACCTGCCGCCGGTGCTGCCGGTGACCTTCGCCGATGTCGCAGACCTCGGCCGGCTGGTGCCCGCCGATGCCCCGCATCAGGGCCTGGTCGCGGAGGTCGAGCCGCTCGAAGACATGTGGCTGGGCGACCTGCTGATCGAGGGGCAGGATGACCAGCGCCCGCTCGTCGTGCTCGATCAGGTCACCGACCCGCACAATGTCGGCGCGATCCTGCGCTCGGCAGCGGCGTTCGACGCGCTCGGCATCGTCACGCAGGATCGCCACGCGCCGCCGGAAAGCGGCACGGTCGCCCGCT
Organism: Sphingomonas sp. MA1305; assembly: GCF_016107325.1. Lineage (GTDB taxonomy): Bacteria > Pseudomonadota > Alphaproteobacteria > Sphingomonadales > Sphingomonadaceae > Sphingomonas. The sequence goes on along the minus strand of NZ_RCVT01000003.1, from coordinate 334,924 downwards.
CGGCGTCCGGTGCGCTGGAGACGGTGCCCTGGGTCCGCGTCGTCAATCTCGCCCGTGCGCTGGAGGAGATCGCCGAAGCCGGCTTCTGGCGGATCGGCCTGACCGGCCACGCCAATCAGACGCTGGCACAGGCGATGGGCAAACAGCGCATCTGCATCGTGCTCGGCGCAGAGGGCGAGGGCATGCGCCAGAACACCGAGGCGCATTGCGACGAGCTCGCCAAGCTGCCGATCAGCCACAAGGTCGAAAGCCTCAACGTCTCCAACGCCGCGGCGATCGCGCTCTACGCAGTGGCGGCCCGCTGATCGCCCGTGAGCCCCTCCGTCGTCGGAGGGGCTCGGCAACGTCTTATTCGTCCGCGCCGATCGTCACGCGCATTCCGTCCAGCGCCGGCCCGAACGGCAGCTGGCACGACAGCCGGCTGGTCGCGTCACGGTCGTCGACCGAATCGAGCAGGTCATTCTCGTCCTCACTCATCGGCGGCAGTTTGTCGGCGAAGGCGGGGTCGACGTGGACGTGGCAGGTCGCGCACGAGCAGCAGCCGCCGCACAGCGCGAGGATCTCGTCGATGCCGCCGTCGCGGATCACTTCCATCACGGAAAGCCCCGTGTCGCCAGCGACTTCGCGTTCTTCCCCCGTCCGCGTGACGACGATAAGCTTGGCCATGATCTTCTCCAGAATTCGTCTCCGCGCCCTAGCCGCCTGCGCCGTCCGGGATCAAGCATGGGCCTGAACGCCGAACAGTTGCGCGATGCGCTCGATGCGCTCGGCGCGATCGAGCCCGCCTTTGCCGAGGGCCTCGCCCGCGTCGGCTATCCCGCCCCGCGCATCCGCGCCCGCGGCTACGATACGTTGCTGCGGACGATCCTGGGACAGCAGGTCAGCGTCCAGTCGGCCAATGCGGTCTATGCCAAGCTCGCCTCGCTGGTCGGCAATCCCAGCGATCCGCACACCATCCTCGCCGCCAGCGACGAGACGCTGCGCGCGGCCGGCCTGTCGCGGCAAAAGGCATCCTATGCGCGCAGCCTCGCCGAAGAAGTGACGAGCGGTCGCCTCGACCTCGACCATCTGGCCGCCGATGACGAAGAGGCGATTGCGCAACTCGTCCGGATCAAGGGCATCGGCCGCTGGTCGGCGGAAATCTATCTGTTGTTCGCCGAGGGGCGTCCGGACGTCTGGCCCGCCGGCGATCTGGCGGTGCAGGTCGAGATCGGCAAATTGCTCGGCCACGACACCCGTCCTTCCGAGAAGCTGGTGCGTCAGATTGCCGAGGCATGGCGCCCGCACCGAGGCGCGCTCGCGATCTTCACCTGGCATCATTATGGCGCCGGACCCGACGTGGAGTTGAGCAAGGCGCCGGTCTGACCCAAATCTCGCAGACTGGCTAACATCGGCTGATCCCGTTCGATGTCAGGAGGTTACCTGCCAGGAACGGTCGCCCGGCGGCGATCTGGCAGGAGCGTCGCGATGCGAATCCACCACCTCAACTGCGGCACCGACTGCCCGCTCGGCGGCGCCCTGTTCGACGGCCGCAGCCTCGGCCCGCTCGGGCGAATCGTCTGCCACTGCCTGCTGATCGAGACGGACGCGCACGGCCTGGTGCTGGTCGACACCGGCTATGGCCTGCGCGACGTCGCCCATCCCCACCATTACCCCCACCCCCGCATCACCCCGGCGTGGCGGGCGATGCTCAATATCCGGCTCGACGAGCGGGAGACCGCGCGGCGCCAGATCGAGGCGCTGGGCTATCGCGCCGACGATGTCCGGCACATTATCGCCACCCATCTCGATTTCGACCATGCCGGCGGACTGGAGGATTTTCCGCACGCGACGGTCCATGTCATGCAGCGTGAATATGACGATGCGACCGGGCCACGGGCCGACTTCGTCGCCCGCCACCGCTGGCGCCCCGCCCAGATCGACGAGGTGCAGCGCTGGCGCGGCTATGGCGCAAGGGGGGAACCGTGGTTCGGCTTCGACGCGGTCCGCGATCTGGACGGCTTGCCGCCGGAAATTTTGTTGCTGCCCCTGCCCGGCCACACCTGGGGGCACGCCGGGGTCGCGGTCCGCGTCGGCGACGGCCGATGGTTGCTTCATGCCGGCGACGCCTATTTCTATCGCGGCGAGATGCGCAGTGCGCAGCGGCGCTGCACCCCGGGGCTGCGCGCCTATCAACGGCTGATGGAGGTCGATCGGGTCGCCCGCCTCGCCAATCAGCAGCGGCTGCGGACGCTCTCGATCGAACGGCGCGACGCGGTCACAATCACCTGTACCCACGACCCCGTCGAACTCGAACGCTGCCAAGCCGGCGACCCGCTATAGGCCGGCCGGGCTCCCGTCTACCGAGATCGTGCAGCCGTAATCCGGCGGCTTCTCCCCCGCCGGCATCAACGCCACGATCCGCGCCAGCGAGCAAAATGATGAGAGCCGATCCGCCGAGGTGAGGGCCCATTTTTCTCATGAGAAGGCGGCGGCCGAAAAGGTTCCGCACCGCACAACAAAACATTCTCTTTGCCGATCGTGCCATCATCCGCCACACATTCGGCCGATGCCACCTGCTTCCGCCCCCTCGCTGATCGGCAGCCACCGTAGCGTCGTGGTGCCGGTCGGGGGTAAACCGGGGCGGCGGTTGGCGGCATTCCTTGGACCGGGATTTCTTGTCGCGGTCGGCTACATGGATCCGGGCAATTGGGCGACGGACATCGCCGGCGGCTCGGCCTTTGGCTATACATTGCTCTCGGTCGTTCTGCTGTCCAACCTGATGGCGATCGTGCTGCAGGCCTTGTCGGCCCGGCTCGGCATCGCAGCCGGGCTGGATCTCGCCCAGGCGTGCCGGGCGCAGTATTCCCGGTCGGTCACGCTCGGCCTCTGGGCGCTGGCCGAGGTTGCGATCATCGCCTGCGACCTGGCAGAAGTGCTCGGCACCGCGATTGCGTTGAAGCTCCTGTTCGATCTGCCTCTCGTCTGGGGCGTTCTGGTCACTGCGCTCGATGTCTTCCTGATCCTCGCCCTGCAGCGCTACGGCTTTCGCAAGATCGAGGCATTCATCGTCGCGCTGCTGCTGATCATCGCCGGCTGTTTCGCGTTCGAGCTGTTCCATGCCAGACCCGATGTCGGCGGTGTCGTCGCGGGCTTGCTGCCGACACCCGGCATCCTGTCCGATCCGACGAAGCTATACCTCGCCATCGGCATCCTCGGTGCGACGGTGATGCCGCACAATCTCTACCTTCATTCCTCGATCGTGCAGACGCGCGCGATCGAAGCCGATGACGCGGCCAAGGCGGAAGCGGTCCGGCTGGCAACGTTCGATAGTACGCTTGCACTCGGCCTCGCCTTCTTCATCAATGCCGCCATCCTGATCCTTGCCGCGGCGGTGTTCCATGCCAGCGGCCAGACCGGCGTCGCCGATATCGACGAGGCCTATCGCCTGCTGGCGCCGACCATGGGGGTCGGTGCGGCGAGCATCGTCTTCGGCATCGCCCTGCTCGCCTCCGGACAGAATTCCACCGTCACCGGAACCCTCGCCGGCCAAATCGTGATGGAGGGCTTCCTCGACATCCGGCTGCCGGTCTGGCTGCGGCGGCTGGTCACCCGGCTGCTCGCGATCGTCCCGGCGGTCCTCGTCGTCGGAGCGGCGGGCGACAGCGGCGCGACCCGGCTGCTGGTGCTGAGCCAGGTCGTGCTGAGCCTGCAATTGCCGTTTGCCGTGGTGCCGCTGGTCGCCTTCACCGGCCGCTCGACCGTGATGGGACGGTTCGCCGGCCCGATCTGGCTGCGCGCTCTAGCCTGGATCATCGCGGCGACGATCATTGGCTTGAACATCACCTTGCTGTGGGGAATGTTCTGATCGCCACGCCGTTTCGCCCCTCGGCAACATGTTAACAGTGCCAAGATTATGGGCCCTGTCGTCAGTACGTGCTTACCCATTTCCCAAGTTACGGGGCCATTGTGACCGATAGCGATTCTCCTCAGGCGCTCGCCTCTTCGATCGTCGACACGCTCGTCCACCGGATCGGTAAGGACGCGCAGGCGGCGCGTCCCCATGATTGGCTGGCGGCAACGATCCTCACGCTGCGCAACGAGATCATCGAACGCTGGATGGAGTCCACCAAGGCGGCGCATGCCGCCGGGGCGAAGCGGGTCTATTATCTCAGCCTCGAGTTCCTGATCGGCCGCCTGTTGCGCGACGCTTTGTCCAACCTTCGCCATACCGAAGAGGTGGCGGCGGCCCTGTCATCCCTCGGCGTCGACCTTGCGGAGATCGAGGAGATCGAGCCCGACGCGGCGCTCGGCAACGGCGGTCTCGGCCGGCTCGCAGCCTGCTTCATGGAAAGCCTCGCCAGCCTCGACCTGCCGGCTTACGGCTATGGCATTCGCTACGTGAACGGCATGTTCCGCCAACGCATCGACGATGGCTGGCAGGTCGAGCTGCCGGAGACGTGGCTGGCGCACGGCAACCCGTGGGAGTTCGAGCGCCGGGAGAGCGCCTATTTCGTCGGCTTCGGCGGCGAGGTGACTAGCACCGCGGCCGGCCTGACCCATTGGTCGCCGGCAGAGGCGGTGGAAGCGGTCGCCTTCGATACGCCGATGGTCGGCTGGCGCGGCAAGCGGGTCAATACGCTGCGGCTGTGGCGTGCCCGCGCCTTTGACCCGATCCGCCTCGACCAGTTCAACGCGGGCGATTTTCAGGGCGCGCTTGCCGGGCAGCTGCGGGCGGAGACGCTGACCCGCGTTCTTTATCCCAACGATTCCACCCCCGCGGGGCAGGAATTGCGGCTGCGCCAGGAGTATTTCTTCTCCTCGGCATCGATCCAGGACATCGTGCGCCGTCACGTCCAATATTTCGGGGACATCCGCACCCTGCCCGATAAAGCGGCGATCCAGTTGAACGATACCCATCCCGCCGTGTCTGTCGCCGAACTGATGCGGGTGCTGGTCGATTTCCACGAGTTGGCCTTCGAGGAGGCGTGGGACATCACCCGTGCGACCTTCGGCTACACCAATCACACCTTGCTGCCCGAGGCGTTGGAAAGCTGGCCGTTGCCGCTGTTCGAGCGCCTGCTGCCACGGCATATGCAGTTGGTCTATCAGATCAACGCCAAGCTGTTGCGCGATGCGCGCAAGGTCGACGGTATCGACGATCGCGCCATTGCCGCGATCAGCCTGATCGACGAAGGGGGTGAACGGCGCGTCCGGATGGCGAACCTCGCCTTCGCCGGCAGCCATTCGGTCAACGGTGTGGCGGCTTTGCACACCGAATTGATGAAGAAGACGGTGTTCGCGGACCTGCACCGGCTGTTTCCCGACCGGATCAACAACAAGACCAACGGCATCACCCCGCGCCGTTGGCTGCAGGAATGCAATCCGGGCCTGACCGAGCTGGTCGCCGGCGCGATCGGCGAGACATTCCGCGACGACGCGCAGGCGCTGACCGCGCTCGCGCCCTATGCCGACGATGCAGCCTTTCGGGAGCGTTTCGCCGCGGTGAAGCGTTCGAATAAGGTGGCACTGTCGAATTATCTGAAGGAAAGCATAGGCTTGCGCGCCGATCCTGACGCCATCTTCGACGTTCAGATCAAGCGCATCCACGAATATAAGCGGCAGCTGCTCAATATCGTCGAGACGGTGGCGCTGTATGACCAGATTCGCAGCCATCCGGAGCGGGACTGGACGCCGCGGGTCAAGCTGTTCGCCGGCAAGGCGGCGTCGAGCTACCACAATGCCAAGCTGGTCATCAAATTGGCCAATGACGTCGCTAAGCGGATCAACGCCGATCCCGCGGTCGGCGATCTGTTGAAGGTGGCCTTCGTGCCCAATTACAACGTCAGCCTGGCAGAACGGATGATCCCCGCTGCCGATCTGTCCGAACAGATCAGCACCGCCGGCATGGAAGCCTCTGGCACCGGCAACATGAAGTTCGCGCTGAACGGCGCCCTGACGATCGGCACGCTCGACGGCGCCAATATCGAGATCAAGGATCACGTCGGCGACAACAACATCTTCATCTTCGGCCTGACTGCCCACGAGGTCGCTGAAAAGCGCGCCGCCGGCTATGAACCGCGCGAGGTGATCGAGGACTCGCGCGAGCTGGCGCAGGCAGTCAGCGCGATTGCTTCCGGTGTCTTCTCGCCCGACGATCCCGATCGCTACAAGGGGTTGATGGGGGGCCTGTACGACCATGACTGGTTCATGGTCGCTGCCGATTTCGACGCTTATGCCGCCGCGCAGCGGGCGGTCGATGCCCGTTGGAGCGACCCCGCCGCCTGGGGTCGGTCGGCGATCCTCAACGTCGCCAATATGGGCTGGTTCTCTTCCGACCGAACGATCAGCGAATATGCCCGCGACATCTGGGGCGTGATGTGAAGCCGCCGCGCGGCGCCCTGGCAGCCCTGATTGAGGGGCGGCACGACGACCCCTTCTCGCTGCTCGGCGTCTTCGCCGGACCGAAGGGCAGTTTCGCTCGCGCACTGATACCCGGCGCGGAGACGGTGGAGGCGCATGCGCTCGACGGCACGAGCCTTGGCGTGCTGATCCGCACCGACGACCGCGGCCTGTTCGAAGGCGACGTCGCCGGTGATCCGCAGCCGGTGAAGTATAAGGCCCAGGGCTATGGCGCCGAATGGTGGCTGACGGACCCGTATAGCTTCGGCCCGGTGCTCGGCCCCACCGACGATTATCTGATGGCTGAGGGATCGCACTTCCGCCTGTGGGACAAGGTCGGTGCGCACCAGATCGAGCATGAGGGCGCGCAGGGCACGCATTTCGCGGTTTGGGCCCCCAACGCCCGGCGGGTGTCGGTCGTCGGCGACTTCAATGACTGGAACGGCGCGCGGCATGTCATGCGCCGTCGTGGCGCGGTCGGCGTGTGGGAGATCTTCCTTCCCGACATAGGCCCTGGCCGTGCCTACAAGTTCGAGATCGTCGGGCCGGACGGCACCATCCAGCCGCTGAAGGCGGACCCCTTCGCCTTCGCCGCCGAATTGCGGCCGAAGACCGCGTCGATCACCACCGCCCCACCCGCGCATGTCTGGCACGACGCACCGCATCGCGACAGCTGGGCAGGCGTCGATCCGCGCCGCGTGCCGATCAGCATCTACGAAGTGCACGCAGGATCCTGGGATCGCGACGACAACGGCTGGTATCTCAGCTGGGACGCGCTGGCCGACCGGCTGATCCCCTATGTCGTCGACCTGGGCTTCACCCATATCGAGTTCATGCCGGTCAGCGAGCATCCCTACGACCCGTCATGGGGCTATCAGACCACCGGCCTCTACGCGCCGACGGCGCGGTTCGGCGACCACGAAGGCTTCGCGCGCTTCGTCGACGGCGCGCATCAGGCGGGGATCGGCGTCATCCTCGACTGGGTGCCGGCGCATTTCCCGACCGACGCGCACGGCCTCGCCAGGTTCGACGGCACCGCGCTCTACGAACACGACGATCCCCGTCTCGGCTTCCACCCCGACTGGAACACGGCGATCTACAATTTCGGTCGCCGCGAGGTCGAGGCGTTCCTCGTCAACAACGCCCTGTTCTGGGCCGAACGCTACCATGTCGACGGATTGCGCGTCGATGCGGTCGCATCGATGCTGTACCGGGACTACAGCCGCCAGGCGGGCGAATGGATCCCGAATGCGGAGGGCGGCCGCGAGAATTGGGAGGCGGTGGACTTCCTGCGCGCGATGAACCGCGCGGTCTATCGCGAGCATCCCGGCATCTTCACCATCGCCGAGGAATCGACCAGCTGGCCGGGCGTATCCGCCCCCGCCCTGGACGACGGACCGCGCAACAACCTCGGCTTCGGCTTCAAATGGAACATGGGGTGGATGCACGACGTGCTCCACTATTTCGCGCGTGAGCCGATCCATCGGCGCCATCACCATGGCGAGATCAACTTCGGCCTGGTCTACGCCTTCAACGAGAATTTCGTGCTGCCGCTGAGCCATGACGAGGTGGTGCACGGCAAGGGCACGCTGCTCGAAAAGATGCCGGGCGACGACTGGCAGAAGTTCGCGAACCTGCGCAGCCTCTACGCGTTCATGTGGGGCTATCCCGGCAAGAAACTGCTGTTCATGGGACAGGAATTCGCCCAGCGCCGCGAATGGAGTGAGGATCGCGCCCTCGACTGGGGTCTGCGCTGCGCCCATTCGCATGAAGGCGTGCGGAATCTGCTGCGCGATCTCAACCGCGTCTATCGCGACACGCCCGCACTCTATGCGCGCGATTGCGAGGCGGAGGGATTCGCCTGGCTGGTCGCCGACGACGCGCTCAACTCGGTCTTCGCCTGGCTGCGGACCGCGCCGGGCGAGAAGCCGGTGGCGGTGATCGCCAATCTGACTCCGGTAGCGCGCGCGCCCTACCGCATCCCGCTGCCGCACGACGGCTGCTGGCGCGAGATCATCAATTCGGACGCGCACGAATATTGGGGATCCGGCCTGGGCAATTTGGGCGGCGTGACGGCGAAGGACGGCGGGGCTTGGGTCACGCTGCCGCCGCTCGCGACGATCATGCTGCAATTCGTGGGCTGATCCTCATGGCAACGACAATGAACAAAATGATGGAGAGGGGTCGATGGTAGACCGGATAGGACGTCACCCGCTGTCGCGCGATGCGATGGCCTATGTGCTGGCTGGCGGGCGCGGCAGCCGGCTGATGGAACTGACCGACACCCGCGCCAAGCCAGCGGTCTATTTCGGCGGCAAGAGCCGGATCATCGACTTCGCGCTGTCCAACGCGATCAATTCGGGCATCCGCCGGATCGGCGTCGCTACGCAATATAAGGCGCATAGCCTGATCCGCCACCTGCAGCGCGGCTGGAACTTCCTGCGCGACGAGCGCAACGAAAGCTTCGACATCCTGCCCGCCAGCCAGCGCGTCTCGGAATTCCAATGGTATGAGGGCACCGCCGACGCGGTTTATCAGAACATCGACATCATCGAGAGTTACGGTCCCGAGTTTATGGTGATCCTGGCCGGGGATCACATCTACAAGATGGACTATGAGATCATGCTCCAGCAGCATTGCGACAGTGGCGCCGACGTCACGGTTGCTTGTATGGAGGTGCCGCGCATGGAGGCGCGTGCGTTCGGCGTGATGCACGTCGATGAGACCGACCGGATCATCGACTTCGTCGAGAAGCCCGCCGATCCGCCGTCGATCCCCGGCCAGCCCGACGTCGCGCTTGCCTCGCTCGGCATCTACGTCTTCTCGACCCAGTTCCTGTTCGAAGAATTGCGCCGCGATGCCGACACGCCGGGATCGAGTCGCGATTTCGGCAAGGACATCATCCCCTACCTCGTCGAACACGGCAAGGCGCAGGCGCACCGCTTCTCCGCCAGTTGCGTGCGCTCGTCGGAGGAGCCGGCCGCCTATTGGCGCGACGTCGGCACGGTCGACGCCTATTGGGAAGCGAACATCGACCTGACCGACATCATCCCGCAGCTGGACCTGTACGACAAGGAATGGCCCCTGTGGACCTATTCCGAGATCACGCCGCCGGCGAAGTTCGTCCACGATCTCGACGGGCGGCGTGGTTCGGCGGTGTCGAGCCTGGTGTCGGGCAATTGCATCGTGTCGGGATCGACCATCCACCGCAGCCTGTTGTCGACCGGCGTGCGGGCGCACAGCTACTCGTCGCTCGATGAAGCGGTCGTCCTGCCCTATTGCCACATCGGTCGCGGTGCGCGGCTGAAGAAAGTGGTGCTCGACCGCGGCGTGGTGATCCCGGATAATCTCGTCGTCGGCGAGGATCCGATGCTTGACGGCCAGCGCTTCCGCCGCACCGACAAGGGCGTCTGTCTGATCACCCAGCCGATGATCGACCGGCTGACGGCGTGAAGGTCCTGTCCGTCGCCTCGGAGGCCTTCCCGCTGGTCAAGACCGGCGGGCTGGCGGACGTCGTCGGGGCGCTGCCTGCGGCGCTCGCTCCGCACGGCGTGCAGACGACGACGCTGATCCCCGGCTATCCAGTGGTCGGCAAGGCGGTGAAGGGCGCCAAGGTCGTGCGGCGTTGGCCCGACCTGATGGACAGCGAGGCGCGGCTGCTGAGCGCACGGATCGGCGAGCATCCGCTGCTCGTGCTCGACGCGCCGGCGCTGTTCGCGCGGACCGGCGGGCTGTACGGCCACGCGGATGATTGGCGGCGCTTCGCAGCGTTGGCGAAAGCGGCGGCGGACGTGGCGGAGGATTTCGACCTGCTCCATGCCCACGATTGGCAGGCCGCACTGGCGCCGGCCTATCTGCGCTACGGCGGTGGCACGGCGCGCAGCGTGACGACCGTGCACAACATCGCCTTCCAGGGCCAGTTCGGCGCCGACATCTTTCCGGAACTGGGCTTGCCGGACGCCGCCTGGGGCATCGACGGCGTCGAATATTACGGCGGGGTCGGCTTTCTCAAGGCGGGCCTGGAAAGCGCCGATGCGATCACCACGGTCAGCCCGACCTATGCCGCCGAAATCCGGGAGAACCGCTTCGGCATGGGGCTGGAGGGGTTGATCGAGGCGCGCGTGTCCCGCGTCCACGGCATCGTCAATGGCATCGATCCGGCGGTGTGGAACCCGGAAACGGACGCCGCCCTGCCCCAGCGCTATACCGCCCGCGCGCTCGGCCGGCGCCGTGCGAACAAGCGTGCGGTGGAAAAGATGTTCGGGCTGGAGGCCGGCGACGGCCCGTTGTTTACTGTCATCAGTCGCCTGACCTGGCAGAAGGGCATGGACGTGCTCGTCCACTGCCTGGACGAATTGGTCGCGCGCGGCGGTCGGCTGGCGCTACTCGGCTCGGGCGACGCGCCGCTGGAACAGGCCTTCCTGACGGCCAGCCAGCGCCATGCCGGTCGGATCGGCGTGCGGATCGGCTATGACGAGCCGCTGTCGCACCTGCTGCAGGGCGGCGCCGATGCGATCCTGATCCCGTCGCGCTTCGAACCGTGCGGGCTGACCCAGCTCTATGGGCTTGCCTATGGCTGCGTCCCCGTCGTCGCGCGGACCGGAGGGCTCGCCGACACGGTGATCGACGCCAATGAAGCGGCGCTCGCCGCCGGCGTCGCGACGGGCTTTCAGCACGGCGAGGTCAGCTATCATAGTCTCAGCCACGCCATAGCGCGGACGGTTCGGGCCTATTCACGACCCGATCTGTGGTGCACCATCCAACGCAACGGTATGCGTGCGGACTTCTCGTGGAACGAGAGCGGCCGCCGCTATGCCGATCTTTACAAGAGCCTGATCGCATGACCCGTAGTGTTTCGACGACGCCCTATCCGGACCAGAAGCCCGGCACTTCCGGGCTGCGCAAGAAGGTGACCGTCTTCCAGCAGCCGAACTACGCCGAGAATTTCGTCCAGTCGGTGTTCGACGTTATCGATGGCAAGGACGGCGCGACCCTGGTGATCGGTGGCGACGGCCGCTTCCTCAATCGCGAGGTGATCCAGAAGGCGATCCGCATCGCTGCCGCCAACGGTTTCGGGCGCGTCGTGGTCGGCCGCGGCGGCCTGCTATCGACGCCGGCGGCGAGCAACATGATCCGCATCCGCCAAGCCCTGGGTGGTCTGGTGCTGTCGGCCAGCCACAATCCGGGCGGCCCGACCGAGGACTTTGGGATCAAGTACAACATCGCCAACGGTGGTCCCGCGCCCGAAGGGGTGACCGAGGCGATCTTCGCGCGAACCAAGACCATCGACCGCTGGCTGACCGTCGATGCAGCCGACCTCGACCTCGATACGCTGGGCGAGAGCCAGGTCGGCGCAATGACGGTCGAAGTGGTTGATCCCGTCGCGGACTATGCCGCGTTGATGGAGCGCTTGTTCGACTTTGCTGCGATCCGCGACGCTGGGCTGACCATGGCCTTCGACGCGATGAGCGCGGTGACCGGCCCCTATGCGACCGAGATCCTTGAGCGCAGGCTGGGTTTCGCCCCGGGCACGGTGCGCAACGGCATCCCCTTGGAGGATTTCGGCGGCCATCACCCCGACCCCAATCTGGTCCATGCCAAGGACCTGTACGATCTGATGATGTCCGCCGACGCGCCCGATTTCGGCGCCGCGTCGGATGGCGACGGCGATCGCAACCTCATCATCGGCCGGGGCCGCTTCGTGACGCCATCGGACAGCCTGGCGATGCTCGCCGCCAACGCGCATTGCGCATCCGGCTATGCCGGCGGGCTGAAGGGCATCGCCCGCTCGATGCCGACCAGCGCCGCGGCCGATCGGGTCGCGGAGCGGCTCGGTATCCCCGCCTTCGAGACGCCGACCGGGTGGAAGTTCTTCGGCAATCTGCTCGACGCCGGCATGGCGACGGTCTGTGGCGAGGAAAGTGCAGGCACGGGCAGCGATCATGTCCGTGAGAAGGACGGCCTGTGGGCGGTGCTGCTCTGGCTCAACATCCTCGCCGTCACCGGCAAGTCGGTCGACCAGCTCGCCCGCGATCATTGGGCGACCTACGGCCGCAATTATTACGCTCGTCACGACTATGAAGGCGTCGAGAGCGCGCGGGCGGACGCCCTGATGACGGAGTTGCGTGGTTCGCTGGGCGACCTGCCGGGTCGCACTGTCGGTTCGCTGACGATCGCCGCGGCGGACGACTTCGCCTATACCGATCCGACCGATCAGTCGGTGAGCCGCCACCAGGGCGTGCGCATCCTCTTCGAGGGCGGCAGCCGCGTCGTCTTCCGTCTGTCGGGCACCGGCACCAGCGGCGCGACCCTGCGTGTCTACCTCGAACGCTACGAGCCCGCCGAAGGTCGGCTGGACGAGGAGACCGGCACGATGCTCGCCGACATCGTCGCGGCGGCGGATGCGATCGCGGGGATCGGGCGGCACACCGGGCGGAGCGCGCCCGACGTGGTAACGTGATCGGGCTTGCGGGGTCCGTCGCGTCGGCCCCCGCTTTCGGCGCGATCGTCGACGAGGGTGCCGTCCGCTTTACCGTTCGTGCTTCCGCTCCTGTCACTCTTTGCCTGTACGACGGCAATGCCGAGCGCCAGATTGCCATGGAAGATACCGGCGCGGGCATTTGGACCGTGCGCGTCGCCGGCGTCGGCCCCGGCCAGCGCTACGGCTATCGCTGCGCCACCGACCCGACCAAGCTGCTGGTCGATCCCTATGCGGTCGAACTCGACCGCCCCTTCGTCTACGATCCCATTCTGGGTGAGCCCGGCGTCGAGACCGCCCCTCTGGTTCCCCGGGCGATCGTGCAACCGCGGCTCAGCCCGACGCGCCCGCTGCCGCCGCTCTTCGCGCCCGGCGGGCTGATCTACGAGATCAACGTCCGCGGCTTCACCATGCTTCATCCGGACGTGCCGCCGGCGCAGCGCGGCACGATCGCGGCCCTCGCCCATCCCGCCATCATCGCGCATCTCCGGAAGCTGCACGTCGCGGCGGTCGAGCTGATGCCGATCGTCGCCTGGATCGACGAGCGTCACCTGCCGCCGCTCGGCCTCACCAACGCCTGGGGATACAATCCGGTCGTGCCGATGGCGCTTGATCCGCGGCTCGCTCCCGGAGGCGTGGCGGAGCTCCGCGACACGGTGGCGACGCTGCGCGCGGCGGGGATCGGCGTGATCCTCGACCTCGTCTTCAATCACAGCGGCGAAAGCGACGTACACGGCCCGAAGCTGTCGTTGCGCGGTTTCGATGACGCGCTCTATTATGCGCATGCGCCCGATGGCAGCCTGATCAACGACACCGGCACCGGCAACACGCTCGACTGTGCACGGCCCGAGGTGCGGCAGCTGATCCTCGATGCCCTGCGCCATTTTTCCGCGCTGGGCGTAGACGGCTTTCGCTTCGATCTCGCGACCGTGCTGGCGCGCGGTCCGGGTTTTGCCGCCGATGCGCCCATCTTCACAGAAATTGCCGCCGACCCCCTGCTTGCCGGCCGGCTGATGATCGCCGAGCCATGGGACATCGGACCCGGCGGCTATCAGCTCGGTCAATTTCCGGCTGGCTGGCTGGAATGGAACGACCGCTATCGCGACGACGTCCGCCGCTTTTGGCGCGGCGATCTCGGTGCCGGAGCCTTGGCGACGCGGGTCGCTGGCTCGGACGACATCTTCGGCAATGACGGTACGCGCAGCGTCAACTTCGTCGCCGCACACGACGGCTTCACGCTCGCCGACCTCGTCGCCTATGAACACCGTCACAACCACGCCAATGGCGAGGGCAATCGCGACGGCCACGGCGACAATTACAGCTGGAACAACGGCGTTGAGGGGCCGAGCGGTGATCCGTCCGTGAATGCGGCGCGCGACCGCGATCGGCGTGCGCTGCTGGCGACACTCTTCGCCTCGCGCGGCACGATCATGCTGACCGCAGGCGACGAGTTCGGGCGCACGCAGCAGGGCAACAACAATGCCTATGCGCAGGACAATGCGATCGGCTGGGTCGATTGGGCGGCGCGCGATGGCGCGCTGGAAGATTATGTCGCCGGCCTGGCGGAGTTACGCAAGGCGCATCGGCTGGGCGATCCGGCTCCGTATCAGCAGCCGCGATGGTATGATCTGTCAGGCTCGCCAATGACGGCCGCGGCCTGGGACGGCGCAGCCGGCTTCATCCTGGAGATCCGCGGCGCCCGCATCCGCGTCGATCGCGTGACGCGCCAGGTGACGATCGGCTGAACCGTCACATCGCCGGCTGGCGCACCATGCCGGGCATCAGATTGTGGTCGAGATGCCCCATGATCCAGATCGAGCCGACCAGCACCAGACCGACGATCAGCACGCCGAACGCCAAGGCCAGCACGTTGTTGGTATTGTCCGGTCCGCTGGTCACGTGGAGGAAGAAGACGAGGTGGACGCCCATCTGGGCGATCGCCAGCGCGATCAGGGCGACCGGGATCGCCGGCCCCCACACCAAGCCGGTTCCCGCCACCGTGAAAGAGGCGCCGGTGAGCAGCGCGGCGAGCACGAAACCCGCGGCGTAGGTCCGCACCTTCTCTCCGACGCTGGCACCCGCGCTTGCCCCGTCGCCGGGCGCGCGATCGTCGTCGAGTTCGGCATTATCGTCGCTCATGCGCCCGATCCCAGCAGATAGACCACGGTGAACAGCGCCACCCAGATGATGTCCAGCGCATGCCAGAACAGGCTGAAGCAGGCGACGCGCCGCATGATGTCGTCGCGGAAGCCCTTGGCCCAGACCTGCGCCATCATCGTCGTCAGCCACATCAGGCCGAGCGTGACGTGCACGCCGTGGCAGCCGACCAGCGCGAAGAAGGCGGACAGGAAGGCGCTGCGCTGTGGCCCATGTCCTTCATTGATCAAATGTAGGAATTCATAGGCCTCAAGACACAGGAAGCCCGCGCCGAGCAATGCAGTGGCGGCCATTGCGAGCTGGAACCACAGGCGGTTCTTGACGCTCGCGGCGATGCCGGCGAGCCCGCAGGTGAAGCTGGACAGCAGCAACAGCACCGTCTCCGCCCCGACCAGCGGCAGTTCGAAGATGTCGCGCCCGGATGGTCCGCCCGCGGTCGCGCGTTCGAGCACCGCATAACCGGCGAAAAAGCCGGCGAACATGACGAAGTCGGTCAGCAGGAAAATCCAGAAGCCATAGGCAACGACGATCCGTTTCGGCGCCGGCCCCTTGTGGCTGCTGCCCTGCGCCTCCGACCGGCCGAGCCGGTGGGGATCGCCTGCGCTGGTGGCGGCGGCGCTCACGCGGTCTGCTCCACCGGCAGGTCAAGCATCGCCGCCTTGCCACGCCGCCGATCCGCATCGAGCCGCCGGGCCTCGTCGGCACTGACCTCGAACTCGGTCTTGTCGCGCCAGGCGAAGATGACGAAGGTCGCCCAAGCGCCGAGGAAGCCGAGCACCACCAGCCACCAGATGTGCCACACCAGGGCAAAGCCCATTGCGGTGGCGAAGAAGGCGGTGACGACGCCGGTCGGCGAATTGCGCGGCATCTCGAAGCTCTCGTATTTGGGCTGCTTCGACAGTTCCTTGTTCTCCCGCGCCGTCTCTTTGATGCCCCAATAGGCCTCCTGCCCCTCGACATTGGGCAAGGCGGCGAAGTTGAACGCCGGCGGCGGCGAACTGGTGATCCATTCCAGGCTGCGGCCGTCCCACGGGTCGCCACTGCTATCCACCAGCCTCGCACGATCTCGGATCGAGACGATGAACTGCATGACCTGACAGGCCATGCCGCCGGCGATCAGCACCGCGCCAAATGCGGCGGCGATCAGCCACGGCTGCCAGCCGGCGACGTCGTAATGCTGCATCCGCCGCGTCATGCCCATCAGGCCGAGGACGTAGAGCGGCATGAAGGCGAGGTAGAAACCCGTCACCCACAGCCAGAAGGCGCGCTTGCCCCAGCGTTCGTCGAGCATGAAGCCGAACGCCTTCGGGAACCAGTAATTATAGCCGGCAAAGGCGCCGAACAGCACGCCGCCGATGATCACGTTATGGAAATGCGCGACCAGGAACAGCGAGTTGTGCAGGACGAAATCGGCGGGCGGTACGGCGAGCAGCACGCCGGTCATGCCGCCGATGACGAAGGTCATCATGAAGGCCACCGCCCACATCATCGGCACATGGAAGCGAATGCGGCCGCCATACATGGTGAACAGCCAGTTGAAGACCTTCACCCCGGTCGGCACCGCGATGATCATCGTCGTCACGCCGAAGAAACCGTTGACGTCGGCCCCCGCCCCCATCGTAAAGAAATGGTGCAGCCAGACCATGAACGACAATATGCAGATGACCATGGTCGCGACGACCATCGAGCGATAGCCGAACAGCGGCTTGCCCGAGAAGGTCGACACGACTTCCGAGAAGATGCCGAAGGCCGGTAGGATCAGGATGTAGACTTCGGGATGGCCCCAGGCCCAGATCATGTTGACGAACATCATCTGGTTGCCGCCGAGCTCGTTGGTGAAGAAGTGGAAGCCGAGATATCGGTCGAGCAGCAGCATCGCGAAGGTCGCGGTCAAGATCGGAAACGCGGCGATGATCAGCAGGTTGGAGGCCAGCGAGGTCCAGCAGAACATCGGCATGCGGCTGTAGGTCATGCCCGGCGCCCGCATCTTCAGGATCGTGGTAACCAGATTGACGCCGCTGAGCAGCGTGCCGATCCCGGATATCTGCAGCGCCCAGAGATAGTAATCGACGCCGACACCGGGTGAGAAGCGCAGCTCCGACAAGGGCGGATAGGCAAGCCATCCGGTCTTGGCGAACTCGCCGATCACCAGGCTGAGGTTGACCAGCAGCGCGCCCGCTGCGGTCAGCCAGAAGCTGACCGAGTTGAGGGTCGGAAACGCCACGTCACGTACGCCAAGCTGCAGCGGCACGACGAAGTTCATCAGCCCGACCATGAACGGCATCGCCACGAAGAAGATCATGATCGTGCCGTGCGCGGAGAAGATCTGGTCGTAGTGATCGGGCGGCAGCCAGCCGCCATTATTGTAGGCGATCGCCTGTTGCGAGCGCATCATCGCCGCGTCGGCGAAACCGCGGACCAGCATGACGAGGGCGAACAGGCAGTACATGATGCCGATCTTCTTGTGATCGACCGACGTGATCCACTCGTTCCACAGATAGGGCACATAGCCGTGCCGCCACGCCCAGACGGCGGCGGCGAGGATCATCGCGCCGACCGCGCCGGCGGCGAACAGCGGCAACGGATTGTCGAAGGGGATCGAATGCCAGCCGAGCTTGCCCAACATCAGCTTTCGCGCCCCTCGTTGTCGACTTCATGCACCGGCGCCCCCGCCTGGCGCACCGCCGCGGCAAAGAAACCGGGCGGCACCGCGCGATAGGTGAAGGGCGCGACATTGCCCTTCGCCTTGGCGAGCGCGAGGTAGCTGGCGCCGTCCAGCACGGCGCCGCCGCTGCCGCGCACGCCGTTCGCCCAGGCCGCAAATTGTGCCGGCGGCACGGCGGTCACGGTGAAGTTCATGTTGGCGAAGCCCTCGCCGCTATAGTGCGCGGACAGGCCGCGATACTGGCCGGGCCGATCCGCCATCAGGTTCAGCTTCGCTTCCATCCCCGCCATCGCATAGATCTGGCTGCCCAATTGCGGGATGAAGAAGCTGTTCATCACCGTTGCCGAGGTGATCTGGAACCGTACCGGCACCCCCGCGGGGATGACCAGCCGGTTGACGCTGGCGACGCCCTGATCGGGATAGATGAACAGCCATTTCCAATCGAGGGCGACGACCTGCACCGTCACCGGAGCCTGCTTGCTGACGAGCGGCCGCGGCGGATCGAGCTGGTGGCTGCCGACCCAGCCCATGCCGCCGAGGAAGATGATGATCAGCAGCGGCACCGACCAGACGAGGAGCTCCAATTTTCCGGAGAAGGAGAAGTCCGGATAGCGTTTGGCGCGGTCGTTCGAAGCGCGATACCAATAGGCGAAGGCACCCGTCGCGACAATGGTCGGGACGACGATCGCCAGCATGATGCCGAGCGCGTTGATCAGGATGCTCTTCTCGCCGGCCGCTACCGGGCCGGCGGGATCGAGGACACCCGGGACGCAACCTGACAGCGCCGGCAGCATCGCCACCGTCACCGCCACACCACGGGCCACGTGCCACCGGATTGGCGTCATCATCCCCCCATCACCGCGCCGAATGGGCGATCTATGCCAGGGTAACGAAGCGGCGGCCATGTAGGTCCATACCAGTCAGGGCGCCGCCACTTTGGCTTTACGGGCAATTGTCGGCCTTCACGCCACATGCCGGCCACAATCTCTTTCCTATAACTGATGTATAAAATCGATTTCGCTGAGATGAGAATGCAACACTGCCCGAATGATGCTGGCATTCGGCTCGGGGGAAATTGCGGGCTTGCCAGAATTGACACGGTAACGACTTGCTTTCGGGGGATAATCCAATGACCGGGCGTAGGACATCGCTGACGCTGCTGATGGCCGGGTGCAGTGGGTTGGCGTTGGCAATTCCCCAGCCGGCGCTTTCGCAAAACGGTGCAGCACCGGCGGCCGATCGGGCCGCTGCCGCAACCGAAGCGGGCACCGCGGACGATGTGATCATCAGCGCCCGCCGCATCGCCGGCTCCGCGATCGGCGATGCCACGCCGATCGCAGTGCTGGACCCCGCAGCGATCCGCGCAATGGGCGCAACGAACATGAAGGAGTTGGTGCAGCGGCTGAAAGGCTTGACGGCAAGCGCCAGCGGCGGCGCGCCGATCTTCCTGCTCAACGGCCGGCGCACCGCCGCACCGGAAGAAATCTGGGAATTGCCGCCCGAGGCGATCGAGCGCACGGAGATTTTGCCCGAACAGGATGCGGCACGATTCGGCTTCCCGCCGACGCAGCGGGTGATGAACTTCATAACCAAGAAGCAATTTCGTTCGGTGGCGACGCAGCAACTCGCCGGCACGACGACCGAAGGCGGCGGCGGCACCAATTATCTTGAAATGATCGCCACCCGACTGTCCGGATCGCGGCGCCTGTCGGTCAATGCATCCTGGTTGCGGCAGAACCCGGTACAGCAGGATTCCCGCGCAATCCTGCCCGATCCGGACATCCCTTTCGCCTTGACCGGCAATGTCGCCGCCGCCGGTGGCGGCAGCATTGATCCCGCGCTCGACCACCTTGTGGGCGACACGGTGAAGGTCGCCGCATTGCCCACCGATTCCGCCGGCCGGCGCAACCTCGCCGCCTATACCGCGACCGCGAACAGGCCGGCGATCACCGACATCGGTCGTTACCGCACGCTGCAGCCGCGGATCGACACCGTAAAAGCCGATGCGACGTTCGCCGCGCCGATCGCCGACGCCGTCTCCGGTTCGCTGACCCTCGGGATGGAGGCTCAGCAAACCCTTGGTCGCAACGGACTCGCCGCCGCCACGCTGCGCGTGCCGGGCGGTGGCGTCCTGCCGTTCGCCGGCGACACCTTGGTATCGCGCTACTTTGCCGACACCACGCTCCATCAACGTAGCACCAACCTGAAATTGAACGCCGGCGGCGGCGTACACGGGCTGATCGGTCGCTGGTCGTGGCACGTAACCGGCAGTTACGACCATTCCCAATCGAGCACCTACAACGAACTCGGCATCCCGACCGACGCCTTACAGGCCAGCATCACCGCGGGCGGCGACCCGCTGCAGCCGCTGGATGCGGCGGAGACGGCAGCGCGGCTGGCCACGCGCCGCCGTGGCAGCGCCGACAACCTGACCGCAAAAGCGACCGCGAACGGGCCCTTGGTCCGACTGCCGGCAGGCGATGCCCTGGTCACCGTGACGGGTGACTATATGCGTGGAACCGGCACGATCGGCCTTGCCAACGGCTCGGACCGGGCGCTGGCCCGGACGACAAGCGGTGCGAGCATCAACGCGACCGTCCCCGTCACGGCGCCGGATCAGGGCGTGCTGTCATTTGTCGGAAGGCTGACGTTGAACGGTACGATCGGCATCTCCGACGTGTCCGGTTACGGCAGCCTTGTCCGATCGACCTACGGCCTCACCTGGGCGATCGACAAGCGCATCCAATTCACCGCGTCGATCGACCTTTCGCAGACGCCGCCGGATCTCATGGTGCTGACCCTGCCGATCCTCTCAACGCCGAACACGCCGTTCTTCGACTTTGTCACCGGCACCACGGCGACGGTGACGACGATCAGCGGGGGCAATCCGCTGCTCTTGCCCGAGCGCCGTCACGCCGCCCGGTTTGGCGTATCGCTGACGCCGTTCGCCGATGGACCGCTCCGCTTGTCGGTCGATTACGTCGACCGTCGTACCGTCAACCAGATGACTTCGGTCGGCAGCGCGACGTCTGCCTTCCAATCTGCCTTTCCCGAGCTGTTCCAGCGCAACGACATCGGCCAGCTGACCCGCGTCGATCTGCGCTCGATCAACGTCGCCGAGGAACGGGAGCGCAGCCTGCAATTCACCGGAAGCATCTTCACGCAGCTTGGGAAGAAACCGGCCGCCGCTGCGTCGCCAGCCGGTGGCGCTGCGAAGGTCGCGCCGCCCCCGAAGCCGCCGAAGCCGCGACCCTATCTCTACGCATCGACCAATGCGACGCTGCGGCTCGAAGACACCGCGTTGCTGCGCGCCGGCCTGCCGACGCTCGACCTGCTCGACGGCGCGACGCTGAACGGCACAGGCGGTCGTCCACGGTGGGAAGTGACGGGCGATATCGGCGGCTCGTTCGGGCCGGTCAATCTCGGCACCTATACGCAGTTGCAGGGACCGACGCGGGTCCGCAATTCGATCGCCGCGTCGGACCTGCATTTCTCCGGACGTACTTGGATCGTCGCCTACGGCTCGCTCCACGCGGATCAGGTGGTGCACCAGCCGTGGGCCAAAAACACGACGTTGAACGTGACCGTGGAGAATCTGCTGAACGATCGGATCGACGTGCGCGACCGCACCGGTGCGACGCCGAATCGGTTCCAGGCCGCCTATCTCGACCCGCTCGGTCGATCCATCCGGCTCGGTGTCCGCAAATTGTTCTAGGAAGCGGAGCTAGCGCGCAGCATCGGTCCGCCCGACGCGCCAAGCCAGGGAGCGGCCGTTCATCGCCGCCATATCCGCGTCCCCGTCGATCGCCGCCTGTCCCAAGGCCACGGCCCTGGCCAGAGCTGCCGCGTCGATGTGGCGATAGGCCGGGCGGCCGGTGACGGCATCGTACCACCGGCCGCCGAGTGCGTTATCGAGCAGGATGCGCTGGAAGCAATGATCCGCGCGCACCGGCCAGTGGCGCTCGGCGGCAAGCGCGGGCAGCGTGACCCGCGTCAGCGTCAGCCACGCGTCCTCCAGGGCGGCACGGTCCGGATCGGAAGCCGGAACCGCGCCGCGGGGCATCAGATGTGGATCGGCTTGCCGGTCACCGCCATGGCGGCTTCCTTGATCGCCTCCGAATGGGTCGGATGGGCGTGGCAGGTATAGGCGATATCCTCGCTGGTCGCGCCGAATTCCATTGCCTGCGCCGCCTGCGCGATCATCGTGCCGGCGACGCTGGCGATCGCCCAGACGCCGACGACGCGATCGGTCTTGGCATCGGCGATGATCTTCACGAAGCCGTCGGGCTCATGGTTGGTCTTGGCGCGGCTGTTCGCCATCATCGGGAACTTGCCGATCTTCACATCGCCGCGTGCCTTCGCCGCTTCCTCGGTCAGGCCGACCCCGGCGAATTCCGGCATGGTGTAGACGACCGACGGGATGACGTCGTGGTTCACGATGCCATGCTGGCCGGCGATATTCTCGGCTACCGCGATCCCCTCGTCCTCCGCCTTGTGCGCGAGCATCAGGCCCGGCGCGACGTCGCCGATCGCCCAGACGCCGGGAACGTTGGTACGGAAATCGTGGTCGATCTCCACCTGGCCGCGGCCGTTCAGCGCGACGCCAGCCGCTTCGAGGTTGAGGCCGTCGGTATTGGGCTTGCGGCCGATCGCGACCAGCACGGCGTCCGCCTCGATCGACTGCGCTTCGCCGCCGGCCGCGGGCTCGACGGTCAGCGTCGCCGTGTCGCCGTTGACGGCAACGCCGGTGACCTTGGTCGACAGCTTGAACTCGATGCCCTGTTTCTTGAAGATCTTATTGGCTTCCTTACGCACGTCGCCATCGAAGCCGGGCAGGATCTGGTCGAGGAATTCGACGACGGTGACCTTGGCGCCGAGACGCCGCCACACGCTGCCGAGCTCGAGGCCGATCACGCCGCCGCCAATGACGACGAGGTGCTGCGGCACCTTTGCCAGCTCCAGCGCGCCGGTCGAGTCGACGACGACCTTCTGGTCGACGGTCACGCCGGGTAGAGGCGTGACGCTGGAGCCGGTGGCGATGACGATGTTCTTGGCGCGCACCGTCCGGCCCGCAACTTCGACCGTGTCCTTGCCGGTGAAGCTGGCGCGGCCCTTCAGCCACTCGACCTTGTTCTTCTTGAACAGATATTCGATGCCGCCGGTCAGCTGCTTGACGGCGTCGCGGCGCTGGCCGTGCATCGCATCAAGGTCGAGCTCGACGCCCGTCGCCTTGATACCGAGCTTGGCGAAGGCGCCGCCAGCGACACCCTCGAAATATTCCGACGCGTGCAGCATGGCCTTGGACGGGATGCAGCCGACGTTGAGGCAGGTGCCGCCCAAAGTCTCGCGGCTTTCCGCGCAGGCCGTCTTCAGGCCGAGCTGCGCCGCGCGGATCGCGGCGACATAGCCGCCGGGGCCGGCACCGATCACGAGGACGTCATAGTCGTACTGCTGTTCGTCAGCCATGGTCTTGTCTCCACCCCGGCGCTTGCCGGGGGCCAGTTACGGGGCGGATATAGGCGTGCACGGCCCCGGTTGCATCAGTCGCCGCCCCACCCCCGGCCTGCGCCGGGGTGGCAGGAAGCGCCAGTCTTACAGGTCGATCAGGATGCGGGTCGGATCCTCGATCGCATTCTTCAGCGCGACCAGGAAGGTCACCGCCTCGCGGCCGTCGATCAGACGGTGGTCGTAGCTCAAAGCGAGATACATCATCGGGCGCACCACGATCTGGCCGTCGCGGACCACCGGGCGCTCCTCGATGCGGTGCAGACCGAGCACCGCCGACTGCGGCGGGTTGATGATCGGGGTCGACATCAGCGAACCGAACACGCCGCCGTTCGAGATGGTGAAGGTGCCGCCCTTCATTTCGTCCATCTTGAGCGTGCCATCCTTGGCGCGCTTGCCGAAATCGCCGATCGTCTTTTCGATGCCGGCGACCGACAGGTCCTGGGCGTCGCGGATCACCGGCACGACCAGGCCGTTCGGCGCGGAGACAGCGACCGAGATGTCGGCATAATCGTGGTAGACGATCTCGTCGCCCTCGATGCTGGCGTTGACCGACGGGATGTCCTTCAGTGCCATCGTTGCGGCCTTCACGAAGAAGCCCATGAAACCCAGCCGGACGCCATGCTTCTTCTCGAACAGGTCCTTGTACTTGGCGCGCGCCTCGATCACCGCGGTCATGTCGACGTCGTTGAACGTCGTCAGCATCGCGGCGGTGTTCTGCGCTTCCTTGAGGCGCTTGGCGATCGTCTGGCGCAGGCGCGTCATCTTGACGCGTTCTTCCTTGCGGCCGCCGGTGGGTGCCGGAGCGGCGGCAACGGGCTGCGTCGCCGACGCGGACGCGGTGGGCTTGGCCGATGCGGCGGCGGCGACGTCTTCCTTGGTCAGGCGGCCGTCCTTGCCGGTGCCCTGGATCGTCGAGGGATCGACGCCATGCTCCAGCACCGCACGGCGCACCGACGGCGACAGGGCCGCGGCGGCATCGCCGGTCGGCGCAGCGGCGGCGGCAGGCGCGGACGTCGCCGGGCTGGCAGTCACGGCCGGCTCGGCCGCCGGGGTCTTGGCCGGGGCGCCGTCGCCCGCCTCGATCGTCGCCAGCATCGCGCCGACCTCGACTGTCGCGCCGACCTCGACCGCATGCTGGCCCATCACGCCCGCGACCGGGCTCGGCACCTCGACCGACACCTTGTCGGTCTCAAGGCTGGCGATCGGTTCGTCGACCGCGACCGCATCGCCAGGCTGCTTGAGCCATTCGCCGAGCGTCGCCTCGGTGATCGATTCGCCGAGCGTCGGCACCACAACTTCAGTCGCCATTCCCATCTTCCTCCGCCCCGGGGGGCTTCACGCGCGCGGGTCGGTCGTCACCCGCGCCAGTTTCACCGTATCACCCGGCCGAAGCGACGGCCGGGCCATTCGTCATCTTAGCTCGACGGCGCCTGCGTGGGCCGTGCCGTCGTCGTGCTGCCTTCTGCACGCGTCCGGCGGATTTCCTCACGCACATTATGGCCCAGCGCATCGGCGACCAGCGCGCCCTGCTCCGCGGTGTGGCGCTTCATCAGGCCGGTCGCCGGCGAAGCCGCACCGGCGCGGCCGGCATAGCGGGCGCGGGCAACACGCGCACCGGCCTGCTGTAGCACCTCTTCGATGAACGGCTCGACGAAGAACCAATAGCCGTTGTTCTTCGGCTCTTCCTGGGCCCAAACCACGTCCTGCAGGTTCGGCATCTTCGCGATCCGCTCCGCCAGCGCCTCGCTGGGGAAGGGGTAGAGCTGCTCAACGCGGACGATCTGCGTGCCCGTGTCGCCGGCGGCATCGCGCGCCTCGATCAGGTCATAGGCGACCTTGCCGGTGCACAGCACCAGCCGGGTCGTTTCCGCATCGGCCGCGCCGTTGGTGTCGGACAGCAGGCGACGGAAGTGGCTGTCGCCCAGGAAGTCCTCGCTCTTCGACACCGCCAGCTTGTGACGCAGCAGCGACTTGGGCGTGAACAGGATCAACGGCTTGCGGAAGTTGCGATGCATCTGCCGGCGCAGCAGGTGGAAATAGTTCGCCGGCGTGGTGACGTTGGCGACCTGGATATTGTCGCCCGCGCACGACTGCAGGAAGCGCTCGGGACGCGCCGAGCTATGCTCCGGCCCCTGCCCCTCGTAGCCGTGCGGCAGCAACATCACCAGACCGTTGGCGCGCAGCCACTTGGACTCGCCCGAGGTGATGAATTGGTCGATCATGATCTGCGCGCCGTTGACGAAGTCGCCGAACTGCGCCTCCCACAGCACCAGCGTCTTCGGGTCGGCGAGCGCATAGCCATATTCGAAGCCGAGCACGCCATATTCCGACAGCGGGCTGTCGAGCACCTCGAAACGACCGTGCTCCACCGTCTGCAGCGGGATGTACTTATGCTCGTCGGTCTGGTCGACCCAGACGGCGTGGCGTTGGCTGAACGTCCCGCGGCCCGAATCCTGGCCCGACAGGCGCACGCCATAGCCCTCCGACAGCAGCGAACCGAAGGCCAGCGCCTCGCCGGTCGCCCAGTCGAAGTTCTCACCGGTTGCGAACATCTGGCGCTTGGCGTCGAGCACGCGGCTCAGCGTCTTGTGGACCTGGATCGAGTCTGGGATCGTCGTCAGCTTGCGGCCGAGCGCGTCGAACAGCTTGCGGTCGAGACCGGTCTCGACGTTGCGGCGGCCCTGGTCGCTTTCCTTCGGCGCCGACAGGCCCGACCAGCGACCGGCGAACCAGTCCGCCTTGTTGGGCTTGTAAACCTGGCCGGCCTCGAACTCGCCCTCGCAGCGGGTGACATATTGCTTGATGTTCTCGTCGACCCACGCCTGGTCGACGACGCCTTCCGCCACCAGACGCTTCGAGTAGATCTCGCTGACGCCCGGATGCTTGCGGATGATGTTGTACATCAGCGGCTGGGTGAAGCCCGGCTCGTCGCCTTCGTTGTGGCCGAAGCGCCGGTAGCACCACATGTCGATGACGATGTCGCGGTGGAACTTCTGCCGGAATTCCATCGCCATCTTGGTGGCGAAGGTCACTGCCTCGGGATCGTCGCCGTTGACGTGGAACACCGGCGCCTGCACGCCCTTGGCCACGTCCGACGGATAGGGCGACGAGCGCGCAAACTGCGGGCTGGTCGTGAAGCCGACCTGGTTGTTGATGATGAAGTGGACGCAGCCGCCGGTGTTGTAGCCGCGGATGCCGGAGAAGCCGAGGCATTCCCAGACGATCCCCTGCCCCGCGAAGGCCGCGTCGCCATGGATCAGCACCGGCAGCGAGGCGGTGTGGTCGGTCAGGTCGCCGGCGATCGTCTGGATCGCGCGAGTCTTGCCGAGCACGACCGGGTTCACCGCCTCGAGGTGCGACGGATTGGCGACCAGGCTCATGTGCACCTTGTGGCCGTCGAATTCGCGGTCCGACGAGGTGCCGAGGTGATACTTGACGTCGCCCGAGCCGCCGATGTCCTCCGGATTGGCGGATCCGCCGGCGAATTCGTGGAAGATGACGCGCAGCGGCTTGCCCATCACGTTGGCGAGCACGTTCAGCCGGCCGCGGTGCGCCATGCCGAAGACGATCTCGCGCACGCCATATTGGCCGCCGTATTTGATGACGCTTTCCAGCGCCGGGATCATCGATTCACCGCCGTCGAGGCCGAAGCGCTTCGTCCCGACATACTTCTTGCCGAGGAACTTCTCCCACTGCTCGGCTTCGATGACCTTGTTGAGGATCGCCTTCTTGCCGTCGACGGTGAAGTCGATCGCCTTGTTCTGGCCCTCCATCCGCTCCTGCAGGAAGCGGCGTTCCTCGACATCGACGATGTGCATGTATTCGAGGCCGACGTTGCCGCAGTAATTCTTGCGCAACGTGTCGACCAGCTGGCGGATCGTCGTCCATTCGAAGCCCATCGTGCCGCCCAGATAGACGGGGCGATCGATGTCGGCATCGGTGAAGCCGTGATATTCAGTGCGCAGGTCCTCGGGCATCTCGCGCTTGGCAAGGCCGAGCGGATCGAGATTGGCGGCGAGGTGGCCGCGGACGCGATAGGTGCGGATCAGCAGCTGGGCGCGGATCGCATCGCCGGCCGCGCGGATGATCTCGTCCTTAGACGGCGCCGGCGCGGCGGCGGCGGTCGGCGCGGGCTTGCCGCCCTTGGCCGGCTTCGGCGCCGGCTCCATCTGCGTCGGGTCGAGGCCGGCAGTCAGGTCATCGGTGGTGGTCAGCGGCCAGCGCTTGTTGGTCCAGCTCGGACCGCCCGCCCCACGCTCCAGCCCTTCGAAGAAGGTCTGCCAGCCGCCCTCGACCGACGCAGGGTCGGCCTGGAACTTGGCATAAAGCGCCTCGATGAACGCGGGGCTGACGCCCTGCGCGATGTCACTGAAATCCTGGCCTTCGTAGCCCATCGTCTTCGTCCTTCTTTCCCTCTCCCGTCGGGAGAGGGAGGGGCCCGCCCGCATAGCGGGTGGGAGGGTGAGGGTGACGGGTGCCCCACACCCTCACCCTTCCGCCGCCTGTCGGCGGCTCCCTCCCTCTCCCGGCGGGAGAGGGAGGGTGTAACGTCAACCCTTCAGCACCTCGAGCAGGGTCGAGCCCAGCTCCGACGGCGAGGCCGCCACCTTGATGCCGGCGGCTTCCATCGCCGCGATCTTGTCCTCGGCGCCGCCCTGACCGCCCGACACGATCGCACCGGCATGGCCCATGCGACGGCCCGGAGGCGCGGTGCGGCCGGCGATGAAGCCCGCCATCGGCTTGCTGCGACCGCGCTTCGCCTCGTCACGCAGGAACTGCGCCG
Source organism: Sphingomonas sp. MA1305 (assembly GCF_016107325.1). Taxonomy (GTDB): domain Bacteria; phylum Pseudomonadota; class Alphaproteobacteria; order Sphingomonadales; family Sphingomonadaceae; genus Sphingomonas. Next base: position 306,952 of record NZ_RCVT01000003.1, on the reverse strand, counting down.
CTTCCTCTTCGGCCGAGCCGCCGATCTCGCCGATCATGATGATCGATTCGGTGGCGTCGTCGGCCAGGAACAGCTCCAGCACGTCGATGAAGTTGGTGCCGTTGACCGGGTCGCCGCCGATACCGACCGCGGTGGTCTGGCCGAGGCCGGCGTTCGAGGTCTGGAACACCGCCTCATAGGTCAGCGTGCCCGAGCGCGACACGACGCCGACCGAGCCCTTCTTGAAGATCGAACCCGGCATGATGCCGATCTTGCACTCGCCCGGCGTCAGCACGCCCGGGCAATTCGGGCCGATCAGCCGCGACTTCGACGCCGACAGCGCGCGCTTGACGCGGACCATGTCGAGCACCGGAATACCTTCGGTGATGCAGACGATCAGCGGCACTTCCGCATCGATCGCCTCGAGGATCGAGTCCGCGGCAAAGGGCGGCGGCACGTAGATCACCGACGCATCGGCGCCGGTCTTGGTCACCGCCTCGGCGACGGTGTCGAACACCGGCAGGCCGAGATGCTCGGTACCGCCCTTGCCCGGCGTGACGCCGCCGACCATCTGCGTGCCGTAATCCAGCGCCGCCTTGGTGTGGAAGCTGCCGGTCTCACCGGTCATGCCCTGGGTGATGACCTTGGTGTTCTTGTTGACGAGGATGCTCATGGAGGCTCCCGAGAGTGACAGCCTCCGTCGGCGGAGGCCATGATAAAAGGCGCTGGCGACCACCGGCCGCCGGCGCTGAAAAGATGATCAGGCGAGGCTCTCGTCGATGCCCTTGCAGGCGACGAGCAGTTCCTTGACCGCGTCGACCGAGACCTGAAGGTTGGCCTTCGCCTCGTCCGACAGCTTGACCTCGACGACCTTCTCGACGCCGCCGGCGCCGATCACGACCGGCACGCCGACATAGAGATTGTCGATGCCATATTCACCCGACAGGTGAGCGGCCGCGGGCAGGATGCGCTTCTGGTCATAGAGATACGCCTCGGCCATCGCGATGCCGCTGGTCGCGGGCGCGTAATAGGCCGAGCCGGTCTTGAGCAGCGCGACGATCTCGCCACCGCCGCCGCGCGTGCGCTTGATGATCTCGTCAACCTTCTCCTTGGTCGAGAAGCCCATCTCGATCAGGTCGCTGACCGGAATGCCGCTGACGGTCGAATATTGGAGCACCGGCACCATCGTGTCGCCGTGACCGCCGAGCACGAAGGTGTTCACATCCTTCACCGACACGCCGAACTCCTCGGCGAGGAAGTGGCTGAAGCGCGCGGAATCGAGCACGCCGGCCATGCCGACGACCTTGTTCGCCGGCAGCCCGGAGAATTCGCGCAGCGCCCAGACCATCGCGTCGAGCGGGTTGGTGATGCAGATCACGAAGGCGTCGGGCGCATTGGCCTTGATGCCCTCGCCTACCGCCTTCATCACCTTGAGGTTGATGCCGAGCAGGTCGTCGCGGCTCATGCCGGGCTTGCGCGCGACCCCGGCGGTGACGATGATCACGTCCGCACCAGCGATGTCGGCGTAATCGTTCGAGCCCTTGATGCTGGCGTCAAAGCCTTCGACCGGGCCGCACTGCGACAGGTCGAGCGCCTTGCCCTGCGGCACGCCCTCGACGACGTCGAACAGGACGATGTCGCCCAGTCCCTTGAGCGCTGCGAGGTGCGCGAGCGTGCCGCCGATATTGCCGGCGCCGATCAGCGCGATCTTCTTGCGGGCCATCCCAATCCTACTCCGTGATGAGGGCGTGTGAATTGGTCACGCCGCATAGGCCTATTGGTGCGATGGCACAACCGCATAACGACCACCGGTTAAGATAATTGATGATAATCGTTCGCGATAGCGATAAGGCGGATCTGCCTCTCCTCAGCGCAGGTTCTGATCCGATGGACAGGCAGTCGTGACAAGGCGCCGCGCCCGGCTAGCAGCGTTCCTCAACCAAGCCCCGGTCTTCGCCCGGGACGAAAACGGGTCTGTGTACCCAAAGCCGTGCCCCCGCGTCAGACAATTGCCGCGGGGCGGCGCTAGGCCGTCTCCCCCGCCGCACCATGCCCCTGGGCAAGATAGTCGTCCGAGCGCATTTCCTCCAACCGGCTGACGGTGCGCTGAAATTCGAAGCGGCCGTCGCCTTCGGGATAGAGCGCGTCGGGTTGCGCATCCGCAGCGGCGAGCAGCTTGACCTTATGCTCGTAGAGCGCGTCGATCAGTTGCACGAACCGCGCCGCCTCGTTGCGGTTCTCCGGCCCCAGCTTCGGAATGCCGACCAGAATGACCGTGTGATACCGGCGCGCGACCGCCAGATAGTCCGCCGCGCCCCGCGCCTCGCCGCACAGCTTCTTGAAGGAGAATACCGCGACGCCCTTCAGCGTCTTGGGAACATGCAAGGTGCGCCCCTGCACGTTCAGGTCCTCCGAGGGGATGGGTTCGCTGACTTCATGGTCCGTCAGTCGGAAAAAGGCGGCGGACAGTTCCGCCGTCACCTGCGGTCCGTTCGGCACCAGCCAGGTGTCCTGCTGGCCGAGCCGGTCGCGCCGATAGTCGACCGGCCCGTTAAGCGCGAGCACGTCCAGCCGGCTTTCGATCAATGCGATGAAGGGCAGGAAATGCTCGCGATTGAGGCCGTTGCGATACAGGTCGGACGGCGCGCGGTTCGAGGTGGTGACGATCGTCACGCCGGCCGCGATCAGCGCGGTGAACAGCCGCGACAGGATCATCGCATCGGGCGAATTGGTGACCATCATCTCGTCGAACGCGAGCAGCCGCGTCTCCGATGCCAGTGCCGCCGCGACCGGCGCGATCGGATCGCCGACCTCGCGGCGCCGCTCGATCGCGATCCGGCCGTGCACCTCCAGCATGAATTCGGCGAAATGCACCCGCCGCTTCGCCGCCACACCGACATTGGCGAAGAACAGGTCCATCAGCATCGACTTGCCGCGTCCGACGTCGCCCCACAGATAGACACCACGCACGCTCGTCGCGCGGCCGGTGACGCGAGCGAGCAGGCCGCGCCGTTGCGGCCGCTCCAGCGCGACAGCGAGGGCATCGAGACATTCCGCGGCGGAACGCTGCTCCGCGTCCGGGCGCAACTCGCCGGCGGCGATCAGCGCGTCATAGGCAGCGAGAACAGCGGACACGGACAATCTCCTGCGCGACCAAACCGCGCGGCCCCTTCGACCGCCAGCCCTGTCGCATACGGCGCCCCCGCGGGTCCGGGAGCATGGTGAACATTTAGGCGATGGCGGGCGGGGTCGACTTCCGCAGCGTCGCGGTGAAGCTGGCGATCGTCGAGACGTCGTCCTGCACGATCAGTCCACGCAAAAACAGAAGTCGGCCGGTTTCCCGTAGAAGCTCGATCCGTGCCTCGACCGGACGGTCGATCGCCCCGCCGCCGATGAATTGCGTCGCGAGGTCGAGCGTCACCCCGCCGCCGGCCTGCAGCAAATCGAAACCCCGGGCCGCCGCGAACAGGGCGCAATCGATGAAGCCGAGCAGCGCACCGCCATGGATCTGGTCGCGTAGATTGCTGTGCGCGCGCGTCGGCGTCATGCGGACACGCGCGATGCCGTCCTCGACCCTGACATGGATGGGCCCGAGGAAGGCATTGAAGCGGCTGCTGTCACCCAACTGCCAGAGCATCCACCCGGGAACGTCAGGGTCGGCTTCGTAGCGGAACGGCACAGCCTTGCCCTCCCCGCCCGTCGCCCCGGCCGCACCAAAGGCCGCCGTACCACTCCCGTCGGGCGAGGCAGGGACCGGCGCAGAGTCGGCCGGACGAGGGTGTTCGAGCGCCAAGTTACAGGATGCGCTCGGCTTCCATCTTCTTGACCTCGGCGATCGCCTTGGCCGGGTTCAACCCCTTCGGGCAGGTGTTGGCGCAGTTCATGATCGTGTGGCAGCGATACAGGCGGAAGGGATCTTCCAGCTGGTCGAGCCGCTCGCCGGTCATCTCGTCACGGCTGTCGGCAAGCCAGCGATAGGCCTGCAGCAGGATCGCCGGGCCGAGGAACTTGTCGGCATTCCACCAATAGCTCGGACAGGACGTCGAGCAGCAAGCGCACAGGATGCACTCGTACAGCCCGTCCAGCTTGGCGCGATCCTCCGGCGACTGAAGCCGCTCCTTGCCCGACGGCGGCGGGCTGACCGTCTGCATCCACGGTTTGATCGAGCTGTACTGCGCGTAGAAGTGCGTGAAATCGGGCACCAGGTCCTTGATCACGTCCATCGACGGCAACGGCGTGATCTTCACCTCGCCGCGAATGTCCTCGATCGCGGTGGTGCAGGCGAGGCCGTTGCGGCCGTCGATATTCATCGAGCACGATCCGCAAATGCCTTCGCGGCACGAACGACGGAAGGTCAGCGAACTGTCCTGCTCGCCCTTCATCTTGATCAGCGCGTCGAGCACCATCGGACCGCAGCTATCGAGGTCGATCTCGAACGTGTCGTACCGCGGGTTCTCGCCCGTGTCGGGGTCGTAGCGATAGACCTTGAAGGTCTTGACGCGCTTGGCGTCGCCATTCGCTTTATGGACCTTGCCCTTGGCGCGAACCTTGCTGTTCTTGGGCAGGGTGAAGTCGGCCATCGCCGCAGCGCTCCTTGAATTGCTGCACCTGCGGCTATGCCTTTCGCCGCGCGGGTGCAACCCCCAAGGTGGGGTTAGATCACGTCGAGCACCAGTCCCAGCGCCTTGGCCTCCTCGGCCTCGACGTACCAGTTGCTCCGCGCGCGATCGCGCAACTGCTCGAACGTGACCTGCGAGCCGGCGACGATCGCGCGGAACCCTTCCTCCTGGATCAGGACCGACTGTTCGATCTCATGCAACTTGGCCTTCAGCACGACAGGTAGGGTGGTGAGCGGCCCCGAAAGATCGAGACTGCCGGTCATCTGGCGTTCGTGCAGCATCAGCCGGGTGTTGCGGGTCAGGAAACGGCGCTCGACAGGAAATGCAGCCATGAAGGTGGCGCCGGCGGAATAGACGGCGACCTTGCCCAGAAACAGGGCGTCTCGACCGCTATGGTCTCGCAGCAGCCGAATGTCGTCGCCCATGGCCCGGCCCATTTCCGGGTCGCCGCCAAGTGTAGTCAGAGAGACCACCAGCGGGCCATCGGCGGGCGCCGCGGCGAGCTGGCTCTTGAAGCGATCGTACATCCCTTCGTCCACCGGTCCGTGCAGCTGGACATGCGGGCGGGCGAGCAGAGGATAGTCGCGGGCGGTATTGGGGGCCTGGATCATGGCGTGCGAACCATTCGCATCACTGTCCGGTTCCGCGCGAATCGCGGCGGAACCCGCGCCCGGCTGAGACGCTTGGGACGCGAAGCAACCCACGGGAATTGCCCATGAAGCCGACGCTCAAGCCGCTCGCGGAACAGGTCATCGTCATCACCGGCGCAAGTTCCGGCATCGGACTTGCTACCGCTTGCGCGGCTGCGGAGGCCGGCGCGCGGGTGCTGCTGATCGCGCGGGAGGACAAGGACCTGCGCCCGATCGTTGCCGAGATCGTGGCGAGCGGCGGCACCGCCGACGCCTTCGCCGCCGACGTCGGCGACGCAGCGCGTTTGCGTGCCGCGGCCGCCCATGCGGTGCAGCGGTTCGGGCGGATCGACACTTGGATCAACGGCGCCGGGGTCGCGATCTACGCCGCGCTGCGCGAGACACCTGCCGAGGAACACGAGCAACTCTTCCGCACCAACTACTTTGGCACGGTCCACGGTTGCCTCGCCGCCATTCCGCATCTGGAACGGGGCGGCGCCCTGATCACCATCGGATCGATCGCCGGGGATATGCCGAGCCCGCTGATGGGCGCCTATGCGGCGTCGAAACATGCGATCAAGGCCTATGTTGAGGCACTGCGCATGGAGCTGGGCGAGGCCGGGCTGCCGATCTCGGTGACGCTGGTCAAGCCGTCGGGCATCGATACCCCGATCGCGCAGCATGCCGCCAATCGCGAACCGGGCGAGGCCCAGATCCCGCCGCCGGTCTACGATCCGAAGCTGGTCGCCCAAGCGATCCTGCATTGCGCGACGCACGTGAAGCGCGAGATCACCGTCGGCGGTGCGGGGCGCGCGCAGGCGCTGTTCGCCGCCCATTTTCCGGCGCTGTTCGAAGTCCTTGCGCCCAAGGCGGCAGCAAGCTTCGTCGACCCGGCACGGCCGCAGCCGCGGCCGGACAATCTCTTCGCCAGCGTGCGCACCGGACGCATCCGCTCCGGCGAACATCACGCGCGCCAGACCAGTTTCTACACCACCGCGGCGGAATACCCCGGCACAACCGCGGCCATCGGTGTCGGCCTCGCCGCCGGGCTGGGCGCGTTGATCGCCTCGCGCCACCGCACCCGACACTGATCGAAAGGACGCAAAGTTTATGGCCGAATCCCATGTGACGATCGATACCGCCACCGTGTTCGACAATGTCGACGAGCGGCAGATCGAGTTCGCCGGCGAGGCAAGCGGCGAGCGTTACGACTTCGCATTGCGCTACGACGTCCTGGAGGCGCTGGCTGGCGCGGTACCGACCGATCCTCTGCCCGTCTTCCAATTGCACAGTGCCGCAGCGGAGCGCGCCGCCACCGCCGCCTTGGCGCGCGATCCCGATCAGGAGCGGATCGTCGTCAGCGAGAACGATCTTGGCTGAGATCGACTGGACGATGAGCGCCGCCCTTGACGCCGTGCAGCGCGGCGACAGTGAGGTGCCGGAGGTGACCAACCTCGCCGGGGCGGTGCGGGCGTGGCTCGCGCTCGACAACGGCCTGCAGAACGAGGCGGTGCTAACGCCGGAGCGACCTGTGGACCTGGACGGCGAGGCGGTCGCGGCCTTCGAAGGCCAGGCGATCCGCCAGCTCGCGGATCTTCTGCCCGAGTGACCGTCAGCACACCTCGGCGGTGAAGGTCGGCGGGCCGCCCGGCGGCACGCGGGCAGGACTGTTCCAGAAGACGTCCGTTGCAAGCCGGTGACGATCGCCATAGACGGCACGCAGGACGTCGGCGAGGGCGGGATCGTACCGGACCAGATCCGCATCGGACAGCACGACAACGTCGCCGAAGCGGGCGACCTTGTTTGAGTTGAACCAGAATTGCGTGCCCTCGGCCCAGTATTCCTGGACGGTGGTGGCGGCATATTCGCCCTTCCACCGCCCGGCCGCCAGCGCCGCGGCATAAGCGCGTTCGACGCGCTGGTAGAGCAAGGGGTCGGCCTCGATCACCGCATCGAGGATCGCATGGCTGAATTCATGCACGAAGATGTTCTCGCCACGATAGCGGTCGTGGTCGAGCCCGAGCAGGTTTTCCTCGGCCCCAGAGGTCAGCTTGCCGCCCATGCCACGGGCGCGGCCGTTCCAATATTGTGCGTCGGTAAGACGCCCGATCCGTTCGTCATAATGTTTGCGTTCGCAGACCGTTAAAGCCGGATCGTCGGCTTTCGGCTTCTTCCAGTCGCGCTGTTCGGGAAGATCCATCGTCCCCTCTTCGGGAGACATCACCGCGACGCGATAGCCGCGCGCGATCAGCCAATGGCGGAGGTCGGGCCGCTCGACCAGCATGTCGCGGATGACGTCGCGCGCGAACAGCAGGGCGACCGGCGGCACCTTCGAGGAGGCAGCGACCGGAATACCCGCGGCATCGACATAGCGGCTGTAGAAGCGATCGAGTTTCAGCGCGGGCGGCGGCGCCGTGACAACGGTTGCGGCGTAATCCGGACCCTCGAGATGAGTCTGCGCTGCGGTGGCGGAGGAGAAGGCAATCAGTGTCAGGGCCAGAACGCGCATCGAAACTCACCTCGTAGATCGTATACGATGGCAGAGCCAGAGGGCCTCAGCAAGGGCACAAATGCTTCACCTTCGACAAACGAAAAGGGGCGGGGGAGGACTGCACTCCCCCCGCCCCTTGCCGCTCGACGAACGTGTCAGATCGACGTGATCAATACACCCGCTTCTTCGGCTTGATGTACTCGACCTCGTCGGTCAGCGTGTAATCATGCACCGGGCGATAATCGATCGCGGTGCTGCCGCCCTCGCCGCCCCAGCCGTCGAAGGTCGTGATCGTGTGCTTCATCCAGTTCGCGTCGTCGCGATCCGGATGATCCTCGTTGACGTGCGCCCCGCGCGATTCCTTACGGTTCGCAGCCGATTCCATCGTCACCACGGCCTGGCTGATCAGATTGTCGAGTTCCAGCGTCTCGACCAGATCGGTGTTCCAGATCAGGCTGCGATCCTGGATGCCGACATCGGCCATGCGCTTGTACAGGCCGTTGATCAGCGTCTGCCCCTCGCTCAGCAGCGCATTGTCGCGGAACACGGCGCAATGCTTCTGCATGGTGCGCTGCATCTCAAGACGGATCTGCGCGGTTGGCGAGCCGCCGGCGGCATGACGGAACGTGTCGAGACGGCCCAAGGCCAGCTCTTCCGAGCCCTTGGGCAGCGGATTGTGGCTGGTGTTTGGCTTGGTGATGTCGGCAATCCGCTTGCCCGTCGCCCGACCGAACACGACCAGATCGATCAGCGAGTTGGAGCCGAGGCGGTTGGCGCCGTGCACGCTGACGCACGCCGCCTCGCCGACCGCGAACAGGCCCGGGACGACGCTGTCCGGATTGCCGTCCTTCAGCTGGACGACCTCGCCGTGGAAGTTGGTCGGGATGCCGCCCATGTTGTAGTGGACGGTCGGCGTCACCGGCAGCGGCTGGCGGGTCAGGTCGACGCCGGCGAAGATCTTGCCCGTCTCGGTGATGCCGGGCAGCCGCTCGTGCAGCACCTTGGGATCGATATGGTCGAGGTGCAGGAAGATATGGTCCTTGTGCGGGCCGACGCCGCGGCCTTCGCGCATCTCCATCGCCATCGACCGCGACACGACGTCGCGCGATGCCAGATCCTTCGCCGAGGGGGCGTAACGCTCCATGAAGCGCTCGCCCTCGGAATTGGTCAGATAGCCGCCCTCGCCGCGCGCACCCTCGGTGATCAGCACGCCCGCGCCGTAGATGCCGGTCGGATGGAACTGGACGAACTCCATGTCCTGTAGCGGCAGGCCGGCGCGCAGCACCATGCCGCCGCCGTCACCGGTGCAGGTATGTGCCGAGGTCGCGGAGAAATAGCAGCGGCCGTAGCCGCCGGTGGCGAGCACGGTGTTGTGACTGCGGAAACGGTGGATGCTGCCGTCTTCCATGCACAGGGCGATGACGCCCCGGCACTCGCCATTCTCCATGATCAGGTCGAGCGCGAAATATTCGACGTAGAAATCGGCATCGTAGCGCAGCGATTGCTGGTAGAGCGTGTGCAGCATCGCATGGCCGGTACGGTCCGCCGCGGCGCAGGTGCGCTGCGCGGGCGGGCCCTCGCCCATGTTCTGCATCATGCCGCCGAACGGGCGCTGGTAGATGCGGCCCTCGTCCGTGCGGCTGAACGGCATGCCGGCATGTTCCAGCTCGTAGACCGCGGCCGGCGCCTCGCGCACCATATATTCGATCGCGTCCTGGTCCCCGAGCCAGTCGGAACCCTTGACGGTGTCGTACATATGCCAGGTCCAGTGATCTGGACCCATGTTGCCGAGCGACGCGGCGATGCCCCCCTGCGCCGCGACGGTGTGGCTGCGCGTCGGGAACACCTTGGTGATGCAGGCGGTCTTCAGACCGTTCTGCGCGCATTCCATGACGGCGCGCAGGCCCGATCCGCCCGCGCCGACGACCACAGCGTCGTACGTGTGGTCGATGATCTTGTACGCATCAGCCATTATGCGGCAGCTCCGAAGGCGACCCGCAGGATCGCAAAGATGGCGACGGCGGCGGTGCCGACCGTGAAGAAGTTGAGCGCGATCAGCGCGGCGACGCGCTGTTCGTCGTGCTGGTAATCTTCGATCACGACCTGCAGGCCGAGGCGGAAGTGATAGAAGACCGATACGACGAGCAGGATCATCGGAATGGCGACCCAGGCCGACGACAGCCACAGGTGCATCGACGTGTAGTCGAAGGCGGGCTGACGCGCCATCGAGATGACGAACCAGAGCATCAGCAACAGGTTCGATCCGGCGGTCAGCCGCTGGCGCCACCAATGATGCGCGCCTTCCTTGGCGCTGCCGAGGCCGCGGACGCGGCCGATGCTGGTGCCCGAACCCATCACTTGATCCCCTGATAGAGCCAGAAGGCGGCGGTCAGCGCAATGCCGCCGACCAGCACGACCAGGCTGAACATCTTGTTGCGCTTCAGCTCGAACGCGGCCCCCGCATCCATCACCAGGTGGCGGATGCCGTTGAGCATGTGCGTGAAGAACGCCCAGCTCAGCATGACACCGACCAGCCAGCCGATGATGTTGAGGTGTCCCGCCGACGTCGTGAAAACGTCGCGGAAGGTCGCATAGCTTTCCGCCCCGCCCGCCAGTGCCGCGAGCCACCACACCAGCATCACCGTGCCGAGCGTCGCCATCACCGTGCCGGTCGCGCGATGAAGGATCGAGACCAGCATGTGCGGTCCCCAGGCATAGTGGAGCTTCAGAAAGCCGGCAAAGAGATGTGGGCTCTTCGGACGAGCCGGAGTGCGGGATGCCATGGACGGTCCTCGGGTATGATTGCCCTGCCTATTAGGCGCGTGCGCCGATGATGCAAGCCGTATGCCTGCGCTCTAACTGACCATTAACCAATGGGCGATAGCGATGCGGACAGAACCTCAATCAGCGTCGCGGAGTGCCGACTTGTCCGATATCGCTTTGCCCCAGCCGACCACGATCGCCGCCGCGATCGACCTGACCAGTCGGATCAAGGCGTTCGACGGGGGTGAGAACACGCTGGTCCAGCGCGCCGTCGAACTGTGGTCGATCATCGAGCCCGATGCGGCCGATATCGTCGAGGCCTATTGGGGCCATTGGCGTCTGCAGAATCCCGGCGCACCGGAATGGTCGCTGCACGAGCGTGAGCGGCGCGTCGCGGTGGGCATTACCTATCTGCGCAACCGCTTCTGCAATCTCAGCGGCCGCGAATGGGTCGAATCGCTCGAGCGTGCCGTGGCCTCCGCCTATGCGGCGGGCGTATCGACGATGGAGGTGCTGGCGATGTCCTGCGCATCCGATCGCGCCGCGCTCAAGGCCCTGATGCAACGGCTGCCCACCGACGATCCGCGCCGATCGGTGCTGGTCGACGTGCTGATGCGCCTGTTCGGCATGGAGACCGAGCTGACCGTCGAGCTGTTCGCCGGCTTCCACGACTATAGCAATCGCGTGGCCCGCGACCGGCTGGCCTCGGAATTCCGCGAGGGTATCGCCAGCGCCGTCGAAACCGCGACCGACGAGGGCCAGGCGCTCCGCTCGCAGGCGCAGCGCAGCTCGGGTTCGGCGCGCGGCATGCTGGGCAAGGCAAGCGAGGTCGCCGCCGCGGCCGAACAGTCCGCCGTCGCGATGCGCGAGGCGGCGCAGACTGCGGCCGGCCTGATCCGTGCGATCGAGGATGCCCGTACCGAGGTCGAGGCCGCCGCCGAGATCGCCCAGCGCGCCAGCGTTCAGGCGAGCGATGCGGTCGGCATGTCGGAGGCTTTGTCGGACCATGCCAAGTCGATCGAGTCGATCCTGGGTCTGATCCGCGACATCGCCGGCCAGACCAATTTGCTCGCGCTCAACGCGACGATCGAGGCGGCGCGCGCCGGCGACGCCGGCCGCGGCTTCGCGGTGGTCGCCCAGGAGGTGAAGAGCCTCGCCAACCAGACCGCGCGCGCGACCGACGACATCGCCGCCAAGATCGCCTCGATCCAGGCCGCGACCCGATCGACGGTCGACACCAATGCCTCGATCAAGACGACGGTGACCGAGGTGCAGGAAAGCGCCGACCGCATCCGCTATGCGATGGAGGCACAGGCGCAGACGGTGACCGCGATCACCGCTGCGGTCGACGAGACCGCGCTCGCCGCCGACTCCATGTCCACCACCATCGCCGCGATCCGTGAGGATACCGAGGCGGTGGCGACCGAGATCGACAGCGTCGGCCGCGGCTTCGACCGCCTCGACGGCCGGCTGGCCACGCTGAAGTCGAGCGCCGGCGAGTTCGTCGCCAAGGTCGCCGCCTGACGCCCCTGCCCTCTCCCGTCCGCGGGAGGGGAACAGGCGTTGCCGGTCGCCCCAGCCCGCCGTAAGGGCAGGCGATGACTATCCTTCTCACCGGATCGAGCCGCGGGATCGGTGCCGCGATCCATGTTGCGCTGACCGACGCCGGCCAGACCGTCATCGGCCACGGCACGCAGAGCGGCATCGCCGCCGACTTCGCCGACCCCGCCGGCCCACGCGCCTTGTGGCAGGCCGCGCTGGAGCAGGCGGACGGCACGATCGACGTGCTAATCAACAATGCCGGGGTGTTCGAGGCCAATCCGCTCGACCGCGACCACGACGACTGGGTCGGCGACTGGGAACGGACCCTGCGCATCGACCTGACCGCGGCGGCGGAGCTGTCCCGGCTCGCAGTGCGCCACTGGCAGGAGCGCGGCACGCACGGTCGCATCGTCAACATCGCCAGCCGCGCCGCCTATCGGGGCGACAGCCCGGCGCACTGGCATTATGCCGCGGCCAAGGCCGGCATGGTGGCGATGACCAAGACGATCGCCCGCGGCTATGCGCGCGAGGGCATCTATGCCTTCGCCATCTGCCCCGGCTTTACGATGACCGGCATGGCCGACGACTATCTCGCCAGCCGCGGCGGCGAGGGCCTGCTCGCCGACATCCCGCTCGGCAAGGTGGCGATGCCCGAGGAGGTCGCCAAGGTCGCGCGCTTCTGCGCGCTGGAGGCCCCGGCCTCGATGACCGGCGCGGTGCTCGACGTGAACGGAGCCAGCTATGTCCGCTGAAGTCACCAGCTGGAAGGTCACCCTGCCCTGCACCCGCGCCGAGGCGGAGGCGATCGACGCCGCGTCGGACCTGGCGATCGACGCGGTGCTGATGACCACCGAAGAGGTCGAGGACGATGTCGAGCGCTGGCGGCTCGACGCCTATATGGACGCCGAGCCCGATGCGGCGATGCTCGCGTCGCTGCACGCGCTGGTGCCGAGCGCGAGTGGGCGCGACCCGGTCGTCGAGCCGCTGACCGACGCCGACTGGGTGGCGATGAGCCAGGCCGGGCTGGAGCCGATCCGCGAGGGCCGCTTCGTCGTCCATACCAGCGCACATCCGGTCGAGACGCCGGAGGGTGGGCGCGCCTTCCTGATCGACGCCGGCCAGGCGTTCGGTACGGGCCACCACGGCACGACGAGCGGCTGCCTGGCGATGCTCGACAGGCTGGCGGTCGAGGGCGCCGGCTTTGCGCGGATCATCGATCTGGGCACCGGCACCGGCCTGCTCGCCTTCGCGGCGCGGCACCTGTGGCCGGAGGCGGCGGTGACGGCGACCGACATCGACCCGATCGCGGTCGACGTGACGCGCGAGAACATGGCGTTCAACGAGGTCGAGGAGGTCGCGCTGATCGTCGCCGACGGGACGCGCGACCCGGCGATCGTCGCGGGCGGCCCCTACGACCTCGTCATCGCCAACATCCTGGCCGGGCCGCTGATCGCGATGGCGCCGGAGGTCGCGGGCATCGCTGCCCCCGGCGCGACGATCGTGCTGGCCGGCCTGCTGTCCAATCAGGCGGCGAAGGTGGTCGAGGCCTATGCGGCGCAGGGCGCGCGGGAGACGGGGCGCGACGTGCGGGGCGACTGGACGATCCTGCGCCTGCAGGGCGCCGCGACCGCACGGCCCGCCGCAGCCACCGACGCGAGCCGCCGGGGCGACTGGGCGACGGACGGCCGCTAGCGTCCGAAGTTCTCGAAGTTCACGCACAGGCGAGGTGGCCCAGACGGCCACTCCGCCAAAATTGTCAATTCATTACAATAGCTTATCCAAAGTGATCGGCAGGTCGCGGATGCGCTTGCCGGTGGCGTTGTAGATCGCATTGGCGACCGCCGCGGCGACACCGGTGATGCCGATCTCGCCGATACCGTGCGCGCCCATCGGCGTGTGCGGATCGGCGATGTCGGTCCAGATCACGTCGATGTCGGGCACGTCGAGATGCACGGGGACGTGATATTCGGCGAGGCTGGGGTTCATGATCCGGCCGTAGCGCTCGTCGAACTGGGTTTCCTCCATCAGCGCCATGCCGAGGCCCATGATGATGCCGCCGCGGAACTGGCTGCGCGCCGTCTTGGGATTGAGGATGCGGCCGCAATCGAACGAGCCGAGGAAGCGGCTGACCCGCGTCTCGCCGGTGACCGCATTGACCCGGACCTCGCAGAACAGGGCGCTGTGCGAATGCATCGACCAGTGCATCAGCTCGAGCGGCGGCGAGCCGGCCTGCGTCACCTGCACCTGATCGCGCTGCGCCCGGGCGAGGATCGAGGCATAGCTTTCGCGGCGGGCCGGATCGTCGAGCTTGGTGAGGCCGCCCTCCTCGCTGCCGACCTCGTCCGGCGACAGGCCGGCAAGCGGCGAATCGTTGCCGGCGAGTTTGAGCAATTCGGCCACGAGCGCATTGTGCGCGGCGATCACCGCCGCGCCGATCGCCGCGGTCTGTTGCGACCCGCCGGCCATGATCGCCCCCGGAATCAGCGAATCGCCGTAGTCGACCGCGACCCGGTCGAGCGGCAGGCCGAGCCGTTCCGCCGCGACCAGCGCGGTGGTGGTCGACGTCCCCATCCCCATTTCCGCCGCCGCGACATCGACCTGCGCGCGCACTGCGTCGCCGTCGCGGACCAGGGTGATCCGCGCCTGCGCGCCCGGCATTCGGTAATAGGGATAGGTGCCGGTCGCGCAGCCGACGCCGATCTGCCATTCGCCGTCGCGGCGCGTACCGGCGGTGGTCGGACGATCGGCCCAGCCGAATTTCTCCGCCCCCTGTCGCCAGGCCTCGACGATATGGCGCGACGAGAAGGGCAGGCCCGAGGTCGGGTCCTTGTCCGGCTCGTTGCGCAGGCGCAGTTCGACCGGATCGATGCCCATGTCGACCGCCAGTTCGTCGATCGCGCATTCCAGTGCGAAGGTGCCGACCGCCTCGCCTGGCGCGCGCATGAAGGTGTTGGCGAGCATGTTCATCCGCGTCACCTCGACGCCCAGCGTGATGTTGGGCGCGGCATAGCCGGCGCGGGTGCCGAGGATGAACGGTTCCGGCATGTTGTTGTGCGGCGTCATCACCGACAGGCCGGTGTGGATCAGCGCCTGGAACCGGCCATCGGCGTCGGCGCCGATCGCGACCCGTTGTTCGGTCAGGGTGCGGCCGCCGACGGTGCGGTAGACGCCCTCGCGCGATAGCGTGATGCGCACCGGCCGTCCCGCCAGCCTGGCCGCGGCGGCGCCGATGATCTGATGATCCCACAGGCCCTTCGAACCGAAGCCGCCGCCGACATAGGGCGAGGTCAGGCGCACCTGTGCAGGCTTCAGGTCGAACACCTCGCCGATCGTCTGCGCCTGTGCGGTGACCATCTGGCTGGCGTCGTGGATGATCAGTTCGTCGCCCTGCCATGCCAGCGTCGCCGCATGCGGTTCGATCGGGTTGTGGTTGTGGCGCGGCGTGAAATAGCGCTGGTCGACCCGGTGCGCCGCCGTGGCCAGCGCCGCATCGGCGTCGCCGATCGTGTCGGCGAGCGGGCGGCCCATGAATACGCCCTTTTCGATCCCGTTCGCCTTCGCCTGTTCGAGGCTGGTGGTCGACGGTTCCTCGGCGAAGGTGAAGCGCAGCAGGCTGGCGGCATGATCCGCCTGTTCCTGCGTCTCGGCGAGGACGCAGGCGATCGGCTGGCCGTTCCAGTGGATGCGATCGTCCTGCAGGATCGGCAGATCGGCGGGGCCGACCGCGGTCGGCGACGAGCCGAAGACGCCGGGCTTGTTCATCCGCGGCGCGTTGCGGTGGGTCATCACCAGCACGACGCCGGGCGCCGCCTCGGCCGCGGTGCTGTCGATCGCGGTGATCCGGCCGCGCGCGATCGTTGCGAAGGCGAGCGCGGCATAGACCATGTCGTCGAAGCGATATTCGGCCGCGAAACGCGCCTCGCCCTGCACCTTGAGCGCGCCGTCGAGGCGCGACACCGGCGACCCGATCAGGCCGTGCTTGCGGGCGATCAGCGGATCGGGGACGCCGCCCGGAATCCAGCTGTCGGGGGCGAGCGGCACCAGCTTCTGCATCGCGCTCTGCGCGACGCCCTGCGCCGCCTGTTTGACCGTTTCGACGATGCTCATGCCGCTTTTCCTTGTGCAAGGTCGCCGATAACGGCGGCCAGGGTGCGCGCCGCCAGCAAGGGTTTGAAGCCATTGTCGCGCAGTAGGCGCGCGTCGGCGAATTCCGCCTCCGCCGCAGCACGGATCGCCGCTTCGGTCGCAGGACCGCCACGCAGCGCGTCTTCCGCCTTGGTCGCCCGCCACGGCTTGTGCGCGACGCTGCCGAAGGCGATGCGCAGGTCGGCGATGCGGTCGCCGTCCATCTCCACCGCCGCGGCGACGGAGATCAGCGCGAAGGCGTAGCTCGCCCGGTCGCGCACCTTGCGATAGGTCGAGCGCGCCGCCAGCGGCAGCGCCGGCAGTTCCACCGCGGTGATCAGATCGCCGGGCTGCAGCACGGTGTCGCGGTCCGGCGTATCGCCGGGCAGCCGGTGCAGTTCGCCGAAGGCGATCGTACGCCGGCCGTCCGCGCCCTCGACATGGACGGTCGCGTCGAGCGCGGCCAGCGCGACGCACATGTCCGACGGATGCGTCGCGACGCAGGCGTCGGAGGCGCCGAGCACGGCGTGAATACGATTGAAGCCGTCGCGCGCATCGCAGCCCGATCCCGGCGCGCGCTTGTTGCAGCGCGAACCGTCGGTGTCGTAGAAATAGGTGCAGCGCGTCCGCTGCAGCAGATTGCCGCCGACGGTCGCCATGTTGCGGATCTGGGCCGAGGCGCCGGCGAGGATCGCGCGGGTGAGCACCGGATAACGTTCGCGCACGGCGCGATGTTCGGCGAGCGCGGTGTTCCGCACGCCCGCGCCGATCAGCAGGCCGCCGTCCGGCGTCTCGGTGATGTCGGACGACAGGCCAGAGACGTCGACCAGCCGGTCGGGTCGCGCCACCGTCTCGCGCATCAGATCGACCAGATTGGTCCCGCCGCCGAGATAGGCGACCCCCTGCCCCGTGCCGAGGCGCAGCGCCTCCGCCGTGTCGCCGGCGCGGGCATAGTCGAACGGCGTCATGCTGCCACTTCCTCGACCAGCGTGTGCCGGATCGCGTCGATGATCCCGTTGTGTGCGCCGCAGCGGCACAGATTGCCGCTCATCCGCTCCTGCACCTCCTCGCGGGTCAGCGCGACATCGCCGACCAGATCGGCGCTGACGTGGCTGGGCACGCCGCGCTTCGCCTCCGCCGCCATGCCGATCGCCGAGCAGATCTGGCCCGGCGTGCAATAGCCGCACTGGAAGCCGTCATGTTCGATGAACGCGGCCTGCAACGGGTGAAGGCCGTCGTCGTTCGCCAACCCCTCGATCGTGGTGATCGCGCGGCCGTCATATTGCACCGCCAGTGCGAGGCAGGACAGGATGCGCTCGCCGTCGACCAGCACTGTGCAGGCGCCGCATGCGCCCTGATTGCAGCCCTTCTTGGTACCGGTCAGGTGCAGCGTCTCGCGCAGATGGTCGAGCAGCGAGACGCGGGGGTCGGCGGGGGCCGCCACCGCCATCCCGTTGATGATGAGCGACATGCAGCTTCCTCCTTAGCCTAGGTTGCCAATCTAGTCGGAAAAGCCGCGGGCTCGCAAAGCTTTATTCTTTCAAGAGCGCCCGTTCAAAGATGGAACCTAATCGTCCCGCCGATCGTGCGCGGATCGCTGGGCGTGCCGAGGATCAGGCCGGAATTGCCCGCCTGGATGGTCAGGTTCTGGATATAGTCGGCGGCGAGCAGATTGCGCGCCCAGACGATCGCCTCAACCCCATCGGCGAAGCGATAGCCGATGTTGGCGTTGGTCAGATTATAGGCCCGGATATAGGTGAAGCGCGACAGGCTGGGGTCGCCGTTATAGCCGCTGCGCGAGGCGGTATCGACGTGCAGCATGATCTCGCCATCGCCCAGCGCACGGACGTAGTCGAGGCCGGCGGTGATCGCGAAGCGCGGCAACGACGCCAGCCGCCGGCCGGTCAGGCTGCATCGGGTGGTGGCGGCGGTCTGCACCTCCAGCGGGCATGGTCCGGCCGGATAGTCGCTGTAGCGGCCGTCCGCGTAAGCGGCGTTGGCCCGCAGGCTGAGGCCGGGGAGCAGGACGGCGGTGACATCCGCCTCGACCCCCTTCACCGTCACTTGGGGTATGTTCGACAGATAGCCGCGCAACTGCACCGTCTGGGTCAGCGAATTCTCGACCACCGTCGCCTGGAAGTCGCGCACCTTGGTGTAATAGCCGTCGATGTTGACGATCAGGCGACGATCGAACAGCGCGTTCTTCAGGCCGATCTCATAGGTCTCGTTGCGTTCGGGGCGGACGACCGCCGTGGCGAGCACCGGCTGGTTGGCATTGTCGAGCGGCAGGCCCGACATGTTGATGCCACCCGATTTGAAGCCGCGCGCATAGCTGGCGTAGGCGAGCGTGGTGTCGGTCGCCTGCCAGGCGAGATTGCCGCGGCCGGACAAGCTGCCGTCGCTGTCGTGCGCCTGGTAGCTCTGCGGCCGCAACACGCCGAGCCGCGCGCTGATCAGCGCGGCGTTGGTGGTGGCGGGTCCGCCGAAGACGGTGGTGGCGTAATAACCGTCCTTGTCCTCCTGCGTGTAGCGCAGCCCGAGCGTCGCGGTCAGCCGCGGGACGATCCGGTAATTGGCCTCGCCGAAGGCGGCATAGCTGGTGCTGCGGAAATCGGTGCGGCCGTCCTGGCCGTAGCCGTCGAGCAGATTGGCGGGCACCGGCGTATTGGCGGTGCCGGTGGTGGTGCCGATCAGATAGCGTGCCGCGGCC
The DNA here is from genome assembly GCF_016107325.1 of Sphingomonas sp. MA1305. Taxonomy (GTDB): domain Bacteria; phylum Pseudomonadota; class Alphaproteobacteria; order Sphingomonadales; family Sphingomonadaceae; genus Sphingomonas. The sequence continues at coordinate 288,094 of NZ_RCVT01000003.1, read as the reverse complement.
GGCCCGTAGATGCTGATCGGCCGGCCGGTCAGCCGCTGGCGGAAGCCGTAGAGGCCGACGACGTAGGACAAGCGCGCATCGCCGTTCGAGGCGAGGCGCAATTCCTGGCTATACTGGTCCTGGCGCGACGGGATATGCTGCGACAGCTGGACTGGGATGCCGGTATAGTCGCGGTCGTTTTCCGCATCCCAATTCCAGAAGCGCCACGCGCTGACCGAGGTGAGCGTTGCCGGCCCCAGGTTCCAGTCGGTGATCGCGCTGACCCCGCCCTCGTTGGTGTCGACGCCGAGCGGCCCGTCGATATCGGTCTTGCGATCGTAAGGATCGGTGCTCGCCGGCGTGTAACCGAATTGCGCGGCGAGACCGCTCGGGCCGCCGAACTGCCGGTTGGCCGCACGCAGGGACGTGCCGGTGCGCAGATAGACCTGGGTGCAGCAATAGGCCTGGAAATTGGTGAAGTCGGCGATGATCCGCATCTGGATCGTGTCGTCGGGCCTGACCAGCAATTGCCCGCGCACCGCCTGCGTCCCCAGCGTGTTGGCGGCACGGCCAGTGCGGACGTTGTCGAGCACGCCGTCGCGGCGGGTCGAGACGGCGGACACGCGATAGGCGATCGCGTCGCTGATCGGCCCCGACACCCAGCCGCGTGCCTGGACCGTGTCGTAGCTGCCGTAGGACAGTTCGGCGAACCCCTCGCGCGTGAAGGTCGGCGCGCGCGAACTGATGTTGAGCGCGCCGGCGGTGGTGTTCTTGCCGAACAGCGTTCCCTGCGGGCCGCGCAATTCCTCGACCCGCTCGATGTCGGCGAAGTCGAACGCCGCGGTCGCCGGACGGGCATGATAGACCTGGTCGATATAGACGCCGACGCCCGGCTCCAGCCCGTCGTTCGCCTGGCTGACCGCGACGACGCTCGATCCCAGGCCGCGGATGGTGAAGGCGGTGTTGCGCGGATTGGCGGAACTGTAGTTGAGGCTGGGGATCAGCGTCGTCAGCCCCTGGGTATTGATGGTGTAGCTGCGGTCGAGCAGCGCGCCGTCGACCACCGACAACGCAGCGGGCACCTGCTGCGCGCTTTCCGCGCGGCGGCGCGCGGTGACGATCACGTCGGGGACGGCGCCCTCCTCCGCTGGGCGGGCGCTGTCGGTGCCGTCGCCTTCGGTGGTGAGGATCTGCGTCTGTGCCCCGGCCTGGCCGGCGCTCAATGGTAGGGCCGCGGCGCACAGCAGCCACGCACAACGCTTCGTCATCGGTCGGATACCCCTATCGTGGCGGGGCAGCCCGCTCGTTATATCCATCGATATATCGAGGCTATATCCGTCCGTATATAGAAGATCGCGTCTTGCGGCTATTTCGCCGGCGGCAGCGGTTCCGGGCGCAGCAAGCCACGCAGCGTCGCATAGGCGGGGTCATCGGCGACTTGGGCGGCGGCGCGGCGCTCCAGCGCCTGATAGGCGGTGAGCACGACGCCGCCGGTCTCGGTGAGACGGGCGCCGCGCTCCAGCCCGCCGCCGCGCAGCGTCTCGACCAGCGGCGGATCGAAGCAGCGATTCATCTCGTCGACCAGCAGCCACGCCCGGCGATAGCTCATGCCGAGCGCGCGACCCGCCGCGGAGATCGATCCGTGGGTAGCGATCGCCTCCAGCAGCGCCGCCTTGCCCGGGCCGATCGCCGGCGCGTCGCCGCACGCCACCTGTAGCTTCAGCCAGAGCGGACCGATCTTCACGTCACTTGCCGATCATCACGTCGCTGGCCTTGACCACCACGGTGACCGTGTCGCCAACGGCGAGACCGAGGTCGTGCACCGCTTCCTCGGTGATGCTGGCGGTGACGATCGTGCCGTTGCCGATGTCGACCTTCACCGTGCCATTGACCGCGCCGGGGGTAATGGACGTGACCGTGCCGGCGATCTGGTTGCGTGCGCTGAGCCGCATGTCGGGACTTCTCCGTTGGTGTTGCCGGTGCCGCCTTATCGCGCCGAACCGGCGACCGCCACTGCGGGTCAGCGGAAGCGGGCGAGCCAGGCGGTGCGGCGATCGGTCTCGCGGGTCAGGCAGGCCGGATGATTGAGCCGCTCGATCGTGCCGACGCCATCCCCCGTCTGCAGCGGGCAGGCGGCGTCGCGCCGGGCGATCCAGCCGCGCTGTGCCTGCCGCAGCGCCGCCTGCCGTGCCGGCGGCAGCCGCCGCAGCGTCGCGCGATAGGTCGCGTTGAGCCTGGCGTCGGCGCGGCGATAGTCGGCGCCGAAACAGGCCGCCATCGCCGGCGTGACGCCACGCGCGGCCTCGCCGCTGTTGAGGCAGCGGTCGAGCTGGGGCGAGCTCGCGGCGATCAGCAGAGTGACAATGAGCATCGATCCTTCTCCTTACCAGCTCAACGCAGGTGCCGCGCGATCGACCCGCCCCGCCCCTACAGGTCGGCGACGTGCCGCTCGGCCGCGGCCAGCGCCGCGTCGCACGCCGCTACCAGCGCCGCCGCCGTCGTCGCCGCCAGATCGAAGCGCAGCTCGTGCATCGTCATGCCGGAGCGATAACCCTGCGGCCACACCGCCGTGGTCTCGAAGCCGCAGCGTTCGAAGAACGGCGCGACCCGCGGCGAGGTGTCGACGGTCACCCAGCGCGTCGCCGGCTCCGCCGCCTGCGCCGCATGCGCCAGCCGCGCGAACAGCAGCAGCCGCCCGAGCCCGGCGCGGTGGAAGCGCCGCGACGCCATGCCCCAATAGAGCAGCGCCTTGTTGTAATGTTCCCAGAGCTCGTAACCGCCGAAGGCGGCGGCGGCACCGTCGACGGTGACGACGAAGGCCGGGCCATCGGGATCGTCCAGCGTCTCCTCCAGCCACTCGCGGTCGCCGGCGCCGAAATATTCGGGGAGGTTGCTGTCGAAGATCGCCAGCACCGCCGCCCGGTCCGCGGGATCATAGGCCCGTACCGCCACCCGGCTCATGCCATTCCTCCTGCATCGGTCGCCCATATCGCGACCGTTTCGATCGCCGTGCCGGTGTCGCGCGTCCAGCAACGCGACCGGCCGTGACATTCCGCCGTGGCGTGGACGGCGTCGACCAGCCGCGTCGCGATCGCCTCCGCCGCCAGCCGTCGCGGCGTGCCGACCAACTTGGCGTGCGCCTCCTTGATCGTCCAGCGACGCAGCCATGCGCGCGGCCGTTCGGGCGCGGGCAGCGCCCGCACCGCCGCCGCCTCATCGGCGGTCAGCATGTCCCACAACGGCGGCGCCGCATCGACGATCTCGCGGTCGACCGCGATCGGCACGTCGGCAGCGGCGACCAGACAGGTGCCGCCGCGCCGCGACAGGCTGATATGCCAGCCGCCGGGACTGGCGACGCGCGGCGCGCCCTCGACATCGCGGGCCAGCCGAACGCGGTCGGCCTCGCCGCCGGCGAGATGCGCGACCAGAGCCCGGGCCGCCGCCTGCCGCGCCATCGGCCCCTCGTCCGCCAGGGCCCAAACCACGGCGCGCGCTGCGGGGTCGATCGCGGCGAGAGGCCCGTCGTACCAGACCGGCGTCACCCGCCGGTTGCGAGCCGTGCCGGGCTGCCTTCCCAATTGGTGCCGTCGGGCAGGGTCTCGCCCTTCATCACCACCGACAGATCGCCGAGCTGCGCGTCGGCGCCGACCTCCGCATCGTAGAGCACGATCGCCAGCGAGCCAATCGTCGCCCGGTCGCCGACGCGGATCGCGCCGACCTTCATCACCCGGTCTTCGAACAGATGCGTCTGCAAGCCGGCGAAATCGTTGAGCGCGACGTCGTCGCCGATCGTCACCAGATCGTGCTCGGTGAGGTCGGTCGTGTCGATGTAGCAGCGCCGACCGACCTTCGCCCCCATCAGCCTGAGGTAGAGGCCGAGCCACGGCGTGCCGCGCAAGGGCTCGAGCAGATTGGCGACCGCGAGATTCTCATATGTCGCGGTGACCAGCTCGGTGCGCCAGACGAAGGTGCTCCACAGCGGCGCGGTGGTCGCCTTGTAGCGGCCGACGACGAGCCATTTCAGCGCCAGCACGAACAGGCCGCAGGCCAGGCAGAAGCCGACATAGAGGAAGGGGAAGCTCAGGCCGATGATCAGCCCGCCGCGTTCGAGGTCGTCGAGGTCGCCGACGACAGACAACAGCAGGCTGAAGAAGACCAGGAAGGCGGTCAGCGACAGCGTCGTGCGCACCGCCTCGATCGCCAGACGGGTGGCGATCAGCCGCTTGGACGGATTGAAGCGTGCGCCCTCGTCGAACATCGTCGCGACCTGGCGCACCGGCAGGCGGATGGCCGGCGAGCCGAACCAGGTGCTGCCGCCGTCGGTGGCGAGCTTCGGATCCTCGGGCGGCTTGGACAAGACGCCGATCAGCACCTCGTCGCCGATCTGCGCGCCGCTCGGCAGCAGCGCCGAATTGCCGATGAAGCTGCGCCGGCCGATGCGGGTGTGCGCCAGTTCGATCGTGCCGTGGCCGATCCGCGCCGCGCCGAAGATCACCGAGTCGGCGATGAAGCTTTCCGCGCCGATCTCGACCAGGTCGGGGACGATCGCGCTGGCGGTGGAGATCTCCGCCCGGCGGCCAACCTTGACGCCCAGGGCGCGGTACCAGGGGATGACGTAGAGCGTCGCGAAGATGGGATGCAGCAGCCGCAGCGCCAGATCGTTGATCTGCTTCACCAGCCAGTAGCGGACGTAGAAGCCGCTGTCGGTGGCATAGATGCCGGGACGCACCTTGCCCAGGATCAGCCGTTTGGCCGCGACGGTCAGCACGCACATCATCACCACATAGGTGACCGCGAGCAGCGGCGAGACGAGGACATAGGCATAGCCGGTCGTCGCCCAGTCGAGCTCGATCAGCGCGATCAGGCCGGGGGCGATCGGCAGGATCGCGATGATCGGCAGCAGCAGCGCGCCGACCAGCAGGCTGACCGTCGCCAGCGGCGATTCCCCACGTGCCGGCATCGGCCGCGCCGGCACGTGATCGGCGAAGGACGCGGGCGAGCCGGTCCAGCGCTGGCGCGCCGGGATCGCCGTGTCCGCCTGCAGCGCCGACATGTCGTCGAGTACCGCATCCTCGCCCAGAGCGGCGTTGCGGCCGACCACCGACTGGGCCCCGACGAAGGCGCCCGGCCCCAGCGTGACGGTGCCAAGCCGCAGCAGGCCGCGCTCGACCGAACTGGTCGCCAGCACCGCCTGGTCGCTGACGATCGCATCGTCGCCGCAGGTGAACAGGTCGACCGTGTCGATCGTCCCCGCGCCGATATGCGCGCGCTTGCCGATCTTTGCGCCGAGCATCCGGTAATAGCCGCGGATCATCGGCGTACCGGCGAGATAGGGCGTGGCGGTGACGCCGATGATCCGGCGGACCAGCCACCAGCGGAAGTAATAGCCGCCCCACAGGGGATAATCGCCCGCCTTGAACCGGCCGACGATCACCCATTTGGCGACGATGGAGAACAGCATCGCCGCGATCGGCACGATGGTGAAGAAGGCGGCGCTGAGCGCCAGCGCTGTCAGCCGGTCGACCCGCCCGGCGAGGTGGGTGTAGGCGAGATAGGGCGAGAACCATTGCAGCCCGGCGAGCGCATAGATCGGCAACAGCGCGATCGTCTGCGCGGCGACGCACAGCCAGCGCTTCCACGCCGCGATGCGGTGGAAGCTCGCCGCATCCTGGACGACGGCGGGTGCCGCGCCGGCGACGCGCGCGGCGAGCGTCCGGATCGTCGGCGCGGCATAGACGTCTTCCAGCGACAGGCCGGCGAGCCCCGGCACCTTGCGCGCCGCCGACACCAGCCGCGCCGCCTTCAGCGAATGGCCGCCCAGATCCTCGAACAGATCGTCGGTGACCGATACCGGTTGCGGCGCGAAGGCCTCTGCCCAGACGCGGTGCAGCGCCTCCTCCATCGGTGTCGCCGGGGCGACGATGGTGCGGCCGGTGTCGACGCTGATCTCCGGCCGGACCAGCGCCTTGCGATCGACCTTGCCCGATGCGGGCAGCGTCGGCATCGCGGCGAGCAGCTTGTAGGCGGCGGGCCGCATATAGGTCGGCAGGCGCTCGGTGACCTTCGCCTTGATGGCGTCGACGTCGACCGTCTCGCCATTGCGCGCGACGATGAAGGCGGCGAGGAATTCCGATCCGTCATCGTCGGTGAACAAATGCACCACCGCCTGCGCGACGCCCGGCGCCTCGCCGATCACCGCCTCGATCTCCGCCAATTCGACGCGGAAGCCGCGGATCTTGACCTGGGTGTCGATGCGTCCGACGAAATCGATGTCGCCCGCCGCGTCGAGCCGCACGAGGTCGCCCGATCGATAGATCCGCTCCGCGGCGCCGGACGGCGTCATGAACGGCGTCATGGTAAACTTCTCGGCGGTGAGGTCGGGCCGGTTGACGTAGCCGACGCCGACGCCGGGGCCACCGATCACCAGCTCGCCCTCCTGCCCCGCCGCCACCGGCTGCAAATGTTCGTCGACGATCCAAGCGGTGTAGCCGGGCAAGGGCTTGCCGATCGTGATCCGCTGGCCGGGCGCGACCTCGGTCCAGGTGGCGGTGACCGACGTCTCGGTCGGGCCATAGGTGTTGAGCAGGCGCAGCCCCGGCCGCGCCAGCCGCCGCGGCAGGTCGGGCGGGCACGCCTCGCCGCCCATGTTGATCAGGCGCAGGCTCGGCACGGGATGTTCGACCAGCGCGATCAGCGACGGCACGACGTGCCAGATCGTCGTCCCCGCCGCGTCGAGCGCGATCGCGATGTCCGGCCCGCTGCTCGCCAGCGCCTCGGTCGCGACGAGCAGGCGCGCACCGATGAAGAAGGCGCTCCACATCGTCTCCACCGACATGTCGAACGCCAGGCTGAAGCCGCCGAACACGACATCCGTCGTCTCCAGCGCCAGGATCGCGCTTTCGGACCGGACGAGATGGCAGGCATTGGCCTGGGTGATCATCACCCCTTTCGGCCGGCCCGTCGTGCCGGAGGTATAGATGATATAGGCAAGGTCGTCGGGCGTCGCGCCGGTATCGGCGCGGCCGAGCGGCAGCACCGGTTCGGCGGCAAGATCGCCGAGTTCCGCATCGATCGCCAGCGTCGTACCGCCGAGGTCGCCCGCCCGGCTGGCGACGGTCAGGATCAGCGCCGCGCCGCTATCCTCGACGATGAAGTCGATGCGGTCGCGCGGATAGCCCCAGTCGACCGGGACATAGGCGGCGCCGGCGCGCAGCACGCCGAGGATCGCCATATATTGATCGAGCCCGCGCGGCAGGCACAGCACGACGCGGTCGCCGCGGCCGATCCCCATCGCGCGCAGGCGATGCGCCAGCGCCAGGCTGCGCCGGGCGAGCATGTCGTAGCTCCAGCTGGTGCTGCGGCCGAATTCCTCGCTGGCGCCGATCAGCTGCAGCGCGGTCGCGCCGCCGTGCTGACGACAGGTCGCGTCGAAGATCTCGTGCAGCAGCTCGTCGCGCGCATAGGGCTCCTCCGGGCGCAGCGCCGGCGCCGGGGTGATCGACGCATGCACCGTCGGGGCGTCATTGCCACTGATCGTCCTGGGCTGCGTCATCACGTCTGGCTGCATGCTACGTCCGTTCATCGTGTCGGCCCCGGCGTTAGCGTGCCGGGATCAGGATTGGGATCAGAACCAGGCGCCGATGCTGAGGCCGATGCCGATCAGCGCGAACACCCCCGCCCCGCGCAACAGCCAGTGCCGCCGGGTCAGCGCGCTGATCGAGGCGAGCGCGATGCCGATCTGCAGCAGCGACATGGCGATCGCGAGCTTGGTATGCGGGCGCAGCGCGCGGCGCGCCTCCTCGTCGGCCGCTTCGGATCGCCGGTCATAGGATTCGGCTGTGGCGCGCAGCGCATGACCACGGTGGGCGTAGCGTGCGACATCGGCGGCATGACGCGCCTGGTCCGACGGTGACAGCGCCGCCGTCGTTTCGGCGAGGTGACGCTTGATGTCCTCCGCCTGATAATAGGCCCAGGCGTCGGAGGCGCGCGCCTTCATCAGCACCGCCTCGTTCTTGTAATAGAGCGCGTCATTCTGCTCGTGGCCACCGAGGAAGCTGACGATCGCCCCGACCGTCGCCAGCAAGGCGGAAAAGATCGCGACCTGCTGGCCGAACGGCTCGCGGTGGTTCGCCCTCTCCTCGACCGCTTCCTCGTGTGCGCCCCGCACATCCCATTCTTCTGCCACGCGTCGGTTACTCTGATGCCGGATCGTGCGGATCCGGTTGGTTATCATAGAGGGAGAATGTTCACCTTCGGCACCCGTTCCGCGGCGCCGCCCGTCGCCGTCACGGCTTGATCGTCACCGACGCCGTGCCCTTCGCCCAGACCGGCAGGTAGAGGCCGGCGCCGGCCGCCTGCAGCTGGCCGGTCCGCGCCTCGCGCAGGTCGGCGTGGATGACGATGCTGCCGGTGCGTTTCTCGGCGATGGCGCGATCGACCTTGCCGATCAGCTCGACGTAGTCGCGCTCGAAATTCTGGGCGAGCGTCTCCGCCACCATCGTCGCGATGCCCGGCGCGTTGACGACGTCGAGCACCAGATCGCCGCCGGTCACGTCGGTGGTGCCGCTGACCGCGAGACCGTCGAAGCCGACGCGGCGCGAATTGGGCCGTGTCACCGGCTTGCCGGTCAGCCAGACGGTGCCGCGCGCCGGCTTGCCGCCCTGCCCCTCGACCGCGGTGAAGGTCAGGCCGACGGCGATGCGGCCGCCGGTGGTGCCATAGATCTGCACCCGCTGGAAATGCGCGCGCACCGGATTGAGGCCGGGCACGGCGAAGGGCCGTTGCTCGCGCTTGCGCAGGGCGCGGATCAGCACCGGCTCGAGCACCGCATAATCGGAAAAGACCGGGATGAAGAAGGCGGCGTCGCCCGACGGCGCGGCGAGCGGTTCGAGCGGCGGCAGCGGCGTCGGCGTCGGTGGCGCCGGTCGCGGGCCGATATGCGTCGCGGTGATCGCGCGCATGCCAAGGTTGAGGTGCATCCGCCCGCCGTCGATCGTGTAGCCGCCATATTGGAACGATTGCGGCTCGATCCGCATCCACACGGGTGGATGGTCGGCGTTGAGCGAGACGGTGGCGAAGGCGGTGCGCCAGGCCTGTTCGACCGCCTTGCGCACGCCGATGCGGCCGAGCTCGCCGGGCAGTTCGCGCTCCAGCTTGGCGACGACGGGGGCGAGCTTGCGGTCGGCCTGTTCGGTCAGGTCGACCTTGACGCCGAGCAGGTCGATATGCGGCGTGTCGGTCCAGTCATAATCGAGGCGGAGCGTACCGCGCGGCGTCCAGTCGCGCGCCAGCGACAGCGTGATCACGGCATGTGCGACCGCATCCGCCGTCGCCGTCTCGTGCAGCACGCCGCCGATATCCTCGGCGCGGACGACGGCGTGGAGCGGAATCGTGGCGCGGATCGTCCGGCCGCTGCCGGCGATGCGGATCGCCCCGCGCGTCACGTCACCGACGATATGGCATTTGACCTTCGGGGTCTTCAGCTTGGCGATGCCAAGGTCGATCGTCTTGTGTCCGGCGCAGATCTGATCGGGCTTGTCGACCCGCCACAGCGTGCGCGGGACGTTGCGGTCGAGCAGCCGCTGCAGGTCGCCCATGTCGACATCGACCGGCACCGCGATTTCGGACGGAGTCGGCTTCACCGTGATCGCATCGTTGGCGCGCGGCGGCTGGCCCTGGTGCCGCTGGCAGCCGGTGAGCAGCATCGCGGCAACGATGATCGGCGCGGCCCAGCCCCGCGATACCATCCTCTCGCCCATGATCCTCCCGCTGCCGTCCTGATCGACGTTAGCTTTGCGAGATGCGCGGTGGCCGCCGATTTGACAAGCCGCCGCGGACGCACGGCGCCGACGCGACCCTGCGATCCCATCATGGGAAACTGATCCAAGTAATTAATTCGGGACCGATTCACCCTGTGTGGCGTTCGTCCCGTCGTAAAACAGCGAAAAAGGGGCGCTCGTGATCATTCTTCATCTGGCGCTCGGCGGCTGTCTGAAATCGCCCCCTACCCATTTCGGCATCACCGCTGATACCGGCGGTCATATCGCCTACGTCCTAGACGCGGCGTGCCACCAGGCGCTGCGCGACGACGTCGAGCAGGTGATCATCGCAACCCGCGCCTTCGACGACGCGCGGCTGGGCGCAGACTATGCGGTGGCGCGCGAGACGGTCGCGGCCAAGGTGGCGATCCATCGCATCGCGACCGCCGATCGACGCTATTTGGAAAAGGAAGCATTGGGCGCGGAGCTGCCCGCATTTGCCGAGGCCTTCTGCGACTATCTCGCCATGGCGCCGCGCCGGCCGGACGTGATCCACGCCCATTTCGCCGATGCGGCCGCCGTCGCGACTGTCGTGCAACGCCGGTTCGGCATCCCCTTCGTCTACACCCCGCACGCATTGGGCATCGACAAGCGCGCACAAAACATCGACGGCGCCGATCTGGACGCGCGTATCGCCGCCGAACGGCGCGCCATCGCCGGTGCCGCGGCGATCATCGTGTCGACCCGCGACGAGGCGGAGCGGCAGGTCGGCGGCTATCGGGTAGAGGTGGGCGAGCGCGTCCACCCCGTCGCACCGGGCGTGCCGCGCCGCGACCTGATACCGGCGGCGCCGACGATCGCCGACCGGCTGGGCGACTGGCTCGACCAGCCCGAACGGCCGATCATCCTCGCCATCGCCCGTCCGGTCGCCAAGAAGAATCTCGCGATGCTGGTACGCGCCTATCGCGACGACGCCGTGCTGCGCGACACCGCCAATCTGGTGATCGTCGCCGGCCAGCACGACCATGGCTGCGACGACGAACGCGCAGTCCTGGCGGAATTGCGCGATCTTGCCGCCGATCCGCGGCTGGCGGGACGCGTCGCGCTGCCGCGGCAGCACGACGTCGACGATGTCGCCGCCCTCTACCGGCGCGCCGCGGCGGGCGGCGTGTTCGTCAATGCCGCGCTGCACGAACCGTTCGGGCTGACCCTGGTCGAGGCAGCGGCGGCCGGCGTGCCGGTGGTCGCCACCCACAATGGCGGTCCGGTCGAGATCGTCGCGACGATCGGCCACGGCCTGCTCGTCGACCCCACCGACCCAGCGGCCATCGCCGCCGCCATCGCCGCGATCGTCACCAATCCCGCCCGCCACGCCGCCCTTGCCGCAGCCGGCGCAGCGGGCGCCGACCATTATTGCTGGCACCGCTATGCGGCGGCGACGCGCGGCATCTACGCGGATCTGGCGGCACCGCGTCTGCTCGCCAGCGACATCGACAATACGCTGACCGGCGATGCGGCGGCGGCAGAGGCCTTTGCAGCGTGGCGCGCGGGCAGCGCGTTGCCGTTCGTCGTCGCTACCGGGCGCAGCTTCGATGCCGCACGGATGATCCTGCGTCGCTGGCGTCTGCCGCAGCCGGATGCCTTCATCGTCGACGTCGGCACGCGGTTGATCCTCGCCGACGGCCATGGCGGGTGGCGCGAATGCGCGGACTATGCCGCCAGCCTCGACACCCAGTGGGACCGCGCGGGCGTCGCCGCCGCGCTCGCCCCGCTCGGCATCACGCCGCAGCCGCCGGCGACGGAGGGGCGGCACAAGATCAGCTTTTACGGCGATGCCGCGGACGCCGCCCGTATTCGTGCGACCTTGGCCGAGGCCGGCCTCGCCGCCCGCGTCATCTTCTCGCACGACCGGCTGATCGACGTGCTCGCACCCACCGGTGGCAAGGCCCAGGCGATCGCCGCTTATGCCGCGCGCTTCGGGTGGACGCTCGCCGACTGCATCGCCGCGGGTGACAGCGGCAACGACGCCGACATGCTGACCGCCTGTGGCCATGCCATCGTCGTCGGCAACGCGAGCGCCGACCTTGCCGATCTGCCCGTCCGCGCCGGATTGCATCGCGTCGCTGCACGCCACGCCGCCGGGGTGCTGCAGGGTCTTGCCGCACTGGGCCTGGCCGATGCCGATATCGCTGCGCCGCCGCTGGTGGCGGTGGCGGTGGCGGTGGCGGTGGCGGCGTGACACGTCCGTTCGGCTATTTCGTCCACCATCAAGGCCGTGGCCATGCCGAGCGTTGTGCCGCGATCGCGCAGGCGCTGCCGCCGACCCGGCCGATGACGGTGTTCTGCGCGCGCGACGATATTTTTCCGCCATTGCCCGCGCAGGTCGACATCGTCCGGCTGCCGTCGTTGTTCGAGCCGAGCGGCGACGAGCCGGGAACGATGGACTGGGTGCCGACGCCCGTCACGCTGCATTGCGCGCCGCTCGGCTGGCCCGGCATCCGCCACGCGATGGCAACGCTCGCCGCCTGGTTCGACCGCGCCGATCCGGCGCTGATGATCTGCGACGTCTCGGCGGAGGTGGCGCAATTGGCGCGCATCTGTTCGGTGCCGCACGTCAAGGTGTTGCAGCACGGCGACCGCGACGATCCCGGCCATCGCGCTGCCTATGACGGCGCCGCCGGCCTGCTCGCGCCCTTCCATGCCGAGCTGGCCCAGCCCGAATGGGATGCGGGTCTGCGCGCCAAGACCTGCTTCGCGGGCGGGCTGGGCGTCGACGTGCGAATTCCCGAGCGGGAGGTGGCACGTCAGCGGATCGGCGTCGGCGCCGACGAGGAGATGATCCTGGTCGTTTCCGGCGGCGGCGGCGAGGGCTTTTCGCAGGCGCCGCTGGGCGTCGGTGCCCGTGCCCGGCCGGCAGCCCGCTGGGTGACGATCGGCAAGGTGCAGCGCGACTGGCATGCCACCGAGCCGACCAATATCGAACATCGCGGCTGGGTGGAGGATGCCGCCGACCATATCGCCGCTGCCGACCTGATCATCGCCTCGACCGGCAACACCACTTGCCAGCAGATTCTCGCCGCCGGGCGGCCGTGGCTGGCGATCCCCGAATGGCGCTATTTCGACGAACAGCATCGCAAGGCGGAGGCACTCGCCGCGGCCGGCGTTGCCACCGTCCGCCCGCACCTGCCCTCGTCGGCGCATGCCTGGGACGCGGCGCTCGCCGAGACGCTCGCCGCGCACCGGCCGCTGCGCCAGCGCGCGATGATCGACGACGCCCCCGCCGATCGCATCGCCCTCTGGCTGGAAGCGCTTGCCGACCGGCTGTGGACGCCGCTGCCCTTTCCCCTCCCCCTCACGCCCATGGAGCGCCACCCCCAATGACATCCGTTTCCGTCGTCACGCTGGCGAAGGGCCGCCCCGATCACCTCGCCAATGTCGTTATCGGCCTGTCGCGGCAGACGCATCTGCCGATCGAGCTGGTCGTCGCGGTGATGCAGGACGAACTCTACGTCCTGCCGGAAGCGCCATTCCCGATCCGGCAGATGCAGGTCACGGCGGAGACGCTGCCGCTGGCGATGGCGCGCAACGTCGCCGCGGGCGCGTCGGGCGGCGACATCCTCGTCTTCCTCGACATGGATTGCATCCCGGCGCCCGAGCTGGTCGCCGATTACGTCGCGAGGATGGCGGAATGCGACGGCTTGCTGATGGGCGAGGTGATGTATCTGCCCGGCGGCGCGACCGCGGGCGATTGGCGCTACGATGCGTTCGCCGCGGTGGCGGAGAAGCATTCCGATCGCCGCGGCCCGCCGCCGGAGGGCTGGGAGATTTGCACCGACTATCGCTGCTTCTGGTCGCTCAATTTCGCGATGCGGCGCGACACCTTCCTCAGCACCGGCGGCTTCGACGAACGTTATGCCGGCTATGGCGGCGAGGACACCGATTTCGGCAAGACGCTGGACGCCGCCGGCGTGCCGATCGCGTGGATCAAGGGCGGCCTCGCCTATCATCAATATCACCCGCATCACATGCCGCCGGTCCACCACCTCGACAGCGTCGTGCGCAACGCCCAGCTGTTCGAGGCGAAATGGGGCTATCGGACGATGGGCCATTGGCTGCACGCCTTTCGTCTGATGGGACTGATCGACGACACGCCCGGCCGGCCGATCCGCATCGTCCGCCGCCCGGACGACGGCGACCTGTCGCTGACCGGCCAGCAGAGCCACCAGCCCTATGCCAATACCGCGCGCGTGCTGCAGCTGCTGGAGGCGGAGGCGGCGTCGCGGGCCATCGTCGCAGCATGAGGATCGCGATCCTTGCCCATGTCCGCCAGCGCATCGCCGAGCCGTTCGCCGGCGGCATGGAGGCGCATGCCTGGCAACTGGCGGCGGGGCTGCAGGCACGCGGCCATGACGTCGTCCTGTTCGCCTCCGGCGACAGCGACCCGCGCTTCACCATCGATCCCGTCGTCGCGCAGCATTATGAGCTGACCTTCCCCTGGGCGGAGCATCGCGGATCGCAGCCGCTGATCGCGCATCTCGACGCCGGCTATGCCGCCGCCTGCGACCGGATCGCGGCGGGCGGCTTCGACGTCGTCCACAACAACAGCCTGCATCGCTTCCCGCTCGAGCAGCGGCGGACCGCGATGGTGCCGACGGTAACCTCGCTGCACGTGCCGCCCTATGACGCGCTCCACTGGTTCGTGTCGTCGAGCCCCGCACCGCGCCACCGGCTGACCGTCACCTCGGCGCGGCAGCTCGCCGCCTGGTGGCCGGAGGGGGCGCCGCCCGAGGCCTCGGTGCTGCACAATGGCATCGACGTCGCGCGTTGGCCCTATGTGCCGCAAGGCAATGGCGAGGCGATCTGGTGCGGTCGCATCACCCCCAACAAGGGTCCGCATCTCGCCGCCCGTGCGGCGCGACAAGCGGGCGTGCGGCTGACCCTGTTCGGCGCGATCGAGGACCCGGAGTATTGGCAGGCGGAGCTGGCGCCGCTGATCGGCCCCGACATCGTCTATGGCGGTCACCTCGACGCGCAGGCGCTCGCCGCGGAGCTCGGCCGTGCCTCGGTGTTCGTGTTCACGCCCTGCTGGGACGAGCCCTTCGGTCTGGTCGCGGCGGAGGCGATGGCCTGCGGCCTGCCCGTCGCCGCCTTTGACGCCGGTGCCGCGCGCGAGGTGATCGGCGACGCCGGCGCCTTCGCCGCGCCCGGCGACGTCGACGGCCTGGCGCGGGCGATCCAGGCCGCGCTGGCGATCCCGGCGTCGGTGCCGCGCGAGCGCGTGCTGCGGATGTTCACGCACGACCATATGCTCGACCGCTGCGAGGCCCTGTACCACGCCGTCATCCATGGCGACGCGGCCCTCGCCGCGTGAGCGACGTGATCGCGACGCAGCGGGCCGCCCTCGACCGGATGTACCGCACGCATGTCGGCCCGGGCGACGCCTATGCGCTGCTCGACTTCCCCGATCACGCCAATGTCGGCGACAGCGCGATCTGGCTCGGCGAAGTGACGATGCTGCGCGCCATCACCGGACGCGAGCCGGATTACGTGTGCTGCTGGCACGACTTCGATCCCGCCGCGCTGCGCCGTGCCTGCCCCGACGGCGTCGTGTTCCTGCACGGCGGCGGCAATCTCGGTGATATCTGGCCGCATCACCAGCGGCTGCGCGAGGCGGTGCTCGCGACCCTTGCCGACCGGCGGGTGGTCCAGTTGCCGCAGTCGATCCATTTCGCCGATCCTGCCGCCGCCGACCGCTTCCGCCAAACCGCCCTCGCCCACCCCGATCTGACGCTCTACGTCCGCGACGCCGCGAGCCTCGCCATCGCCCGCGCGATGATCGGTGATCGCGCGCAGCTCGCGCCCGATTCCGCCTTCGCACTCGGCGCGCAGCCGCGCGGTGTGGCGACCGTACCGCTGCTCGCGCTGCTGCGCACCGACAGCGAGCGCAGCGAACGCAGCGGCCCTCCCCCGCCCGAGGCGACGATCGTCGACTGGCTCGACGAACCGCCGACGACGGGCAGTCACGAAGCGCAGGCAGCGGCGCGGGTCCGCCGCGGGCTCGATCTGCTTGCGCAGGGCGAGACGATCGTCACCGACCGGCTGCACGGCCATATCCTGGCGCTGCTGCTCGGCATCCCGCACGTCGTGCTCGACAATCATTACGGCAAGGTCGGCGCCTATCGCGACGCCTGGACCGCCGCCTCGCCGCTGGCGCGCCAGGCCGGCGACTGGGCGGAGGTGATGGCGGTACAGGTCGGGGCGTGACCATGACGCCGGACGTCAGCCTGCTGGTCTGCACGCGCGATCGCGGGGCGGCGCTGTCGACGCTGCTGGCGTCGATCACATGCGCCGCCGCGCAGGCGCCGGCGATCGTGATCGAGGCGGTGATCGTCGACAACGGCTCGCGCGACGACACCGCGGAACGGCTGCGCCGCTGGGCCGCGGACCAGCGCTTTCCAGTACGGCTGCTGCGGGAGGAACGGCCCGGCCTCGCGCGCGCCCGCAATGCCGGCCTGGCAGGGGTGCGCGGCCGGATCGTTGCGATGACCGACGACGATTGCGTGCTCCATCCGGATTATTTCCTTGGGCTGGTCGATGTGTTCGCCGAGGTCGACCGGCCGGCGGTGATCGGCGGGCGCATCCTGCCGGGGAACGCCGCCGACCTGCCGGTGACGCTGAAGACCGAGGATCATCCGATGGTCGCGGCGCCCGACGCCTTTCCCGGCGGCTTCGTGATGGGCGCCAATCTCGCCCTGTCGGCCGAGGTGATCGCGCGGGTTGGGCGCTTCGACGAGCGGTTCGGCGCGGGCGCGCGCTTCGTCGCCGCGGAGGACACCGACTTCCTGCTGCGGGTGCAGCATGCCGGTTTCGCGATCCTGTACGACCCGCGCTTCACCGTCGACCATCATCACGGCCGTCGTGCGATCCCAGACGAGACGCGGCTGCTCGCCGGCTATAGTTTCGGCGACGGCGCCCTCTACGCCAAACACTGGCGCGGCGACCGGCGGGTGCGCGTCTTCCTGCTCCGCGACGTCGCCAGCGTCGCGCAGGACGTGACACGGCCGATCACCACCCACCGCGGCATCCGCCACTTCCACCTTTTCCGCCTGCGCCACAAATTGCGCGGCATGGTCGCCTATTGGACCGCACCGGCCGAGGCGGAGGGTGCGCCGCGACACGCCGGCTGACGAGAGGGTAGAACGGCGATAGGAGCGTGGCCGCGCGTTGAGTGCTAGGCAGCACGCGTCCAACCGGGAACCGACACCCATGCAACTGACGACCGCGGGCGATCGCCGCATCCTGTTCGTGATGGCCACCGATCACGAATATGGCACTCACCTGCGTGCGCGGATCGATCCGCTGATCACCGGCGTCGGCCCGATCGAGGCGGCGATCGGGACAACGCTCTGCCTGCAGACGCTCGCGGCGTCCGGTGATCGGCCCGACCTCGTCGTCTCGCTCGGATCGGCGGGATCCCGGCGGTTGCCGCTCGCCTCGGTGCATCAGATCGCCAGCGTTGCGTGGCGCGACATCGACGCCTCGCCGATCGGCTTTCCGCGCGGCATCACACCCTTTGCCGACCATCAGGCGGTGATGCCGCTGGCGACGCCGATCGCCGGCATGAGCCTGGCGACGCTGTCGACCGGCAGCGACATCGTCGTCGGCACCGCCTACGACGCGATCGACGCCGATTTGGTCGACATGGAGACCTTCGCGGTGCTGCGGGCCTGCCAGCGGTTCGGCGTGCCGCTCGCCGCGCTGCGCGGCGTGTCGGACGGGCCGGGCGAACTCGACGGCGTCGACGGCTGGACCGCCCTGCTGCCGGTGCTCGACCAGCGTCTGGCCGAGGCAGTCGACCGGTTGGTCGGCCGGCCGAGCGAATAACCGCCGGCGGGCGGTGTCAGCGACGGGTCGAGGCGGCGAGCGGCGACACGGCGGTGAACAGCACACCGCTAGCGCGATACTCGACCTCGGCACGGCCGCCCGTCTCCTTGGCGAGCAGCATGCGCAATAGCCGTGTCCCGAAACCGTCGCCGGCCGGCGCGGCGACCGCCGGGCCGCCATGTTCGCTCCACGTCAGGTGGAGATGGTCGCCGTCGTCGTCGGTGGCGATCGACCAGCTGACGTCGATGCCGCCGTCCGCGACCGACAGCGCGCCATATTTCACCGAATTGGTGGCGAGTTCGTGCAGGCCGAGCGCATATGCAGTGACCAGCCGCTGCGGCAGTTCGAGATCGGGCCCGGTCAGCGTGAAGCGCGCCGCATCCTCCACCCCGAACGGCGCCAGCGTCCGCTCGATCAGTTCGCGCATCGAGATGCTGCCGAAATCGCCGCGGACCAGCAGGTCGTGCGCCGCCGCCATCGCCTGGATTCGCGCGCGGATCGCATCCTCCGCCGCCTCGATCGATCCGGCCCGGCGCAGCGTCTGCGACACCATGCCCTGCATCACCGCCAGCGTGTTCTTGACGCGATGGCCGAGCTCGCGCGCCTGCAGCACGCGCTGCTCCTGCACCAGCCGCCGCGCGGTGATGTCCTGCGTCGTGCCCGCCAGCACCAGCGGCGTGCCGTCGACGGCATAGGTCGCCTCGCCGCGGATCTGCACCCAGCGTTCCTCCCCCGCCGGGGTCGTCACGCGATATTCCGTGTCGAGCAAGGTGCGATTGGCGATCGCCGCGTCGATCGCCTCGACATGGCCGACCAGATCGTCGGTGTGGATCGAGGCGCGCAGATCGGCGAGCGTCAGCGGCTCGTCCGGCTGGCGGCCGCAGATCGCCTTGCATTGGTCGGAGGCGGAAAGGCTGTTGTCGCTGAGGTCGATGCTCCACACGCCGAGCCGGCCGGCCTCCAGCGCGAAGCGCAGCCGCTGCTCGGTCGCGACCAGTTCGAGCGTCCGCCGCGCCACCTCCCCTTCTAGCTCGCTGCGATCGCGCTCGAGCAGCGCGAGCCGTTCGCGCTCCAGCGTCACGTCGAGCTGCGATGCGAAGAAATAGGTGAGCGTGCCGTCCTCGTCGAACACCGGCGAGACGAGCAACCGGTTCCAGAAGGTGGTGCCGTCGGCGCGATAGTTGAGCAGGTCGAGTTCGATCGTCTCCCGATCGGCGATGGCGGCGGCGAGCCGGGCGACCTCGGCACGATCGGTGTCCGGCCCCTGCAGGAAGCGGCAATTGCGGCCGAGGATCGCCTCGCGGTCATAGCCGGTCAGCCGGGCGAAGGCGGCATTGGCGAAGACGATGGGATTGTCGTCGAGCCGCGCATCGGTGATCAGCATCGGCATCCGAGTCGCGCGCACGGCCGACGAGAAGGGATCAGGCCCACCGCCCGCCCGTGTCAGTTCGCGGACGATCCGCGCCTCTTCCGTAAAGTTCGGCAATCCCTGTTATTCCGGCTTCTGGCCCCCCGGCCCACCCAAACCATACACATAGGTTAAAGATAGTCGAGATGGGGCGGCGGCTTCCGCGCCGATCGGGCGCCTTTGGTCGGCAGCCGGTCGATGGCGAGCGGGGCAGGAACGTCCGCGTCCCTGCCCCGACCCATTACTTGCCGCGCAGCGTGTTGAGCACCGCGATGCCCAGGACCCCGCCGAGCGCCGCGGCGGTGAACGGCCGTTCGTGGATGAACTGGCGGGCATAGTCGACGACGGGGCGGATCGTCCCCTCGACCATGTCCTTGGCGTCGCCATAGGCCTGGCGGGCGGTGCCGGTCGCCTGGTCGGCCTTGCCTTCCGCCTTCAGCGTGGTGTCACCGGTGGCCGATCCCAGGCCTTCCTTGATCTTGCCGCCAAGGTCGGCGGCCTGGCCGGCGATGCTGTCGAGGTTCATTGTGCGTCTCCATCACGATGGGGGGTGGACAGGGAAGTGTCGGACTCTGCCGTAAAGCGCGTATCGGCCGTTTGGTTGCGCGGCGCGGCGTCGTCGTGGCGACCGGCGAGCAGCCGGGCCACCGCCCGCTTCGCCGGTTCGCGGCCACCCAGGCCGAAGGCGAGCGCGAACGCCACCGCCAGCGCGCCGAGTAGCAGTCCGAATGCCATGTTGATGATGTCGTTGGCGAGACCCATGAAGCGCAGGCCGATCGCGGTGCCGAGGATGATGATCGCGACGCGTACCACCGGGGCGGCGATGCGCGTGCCGTCGTCGGCGCTGCGCTCGATCGCGCGGCCGATCAGCCGGGCGATGACCACCGCGGCAAAGATGATCACCGAGCCGAACACGACCTGGCCGAACAGCGTCAGCACCTCGGCCATGATCCGCGAGCCATAGGTGAACTGCAGCTGGCGGAAAGCCTCCATCAGGCCGAAGATCAGCACCGCGACCAGCACGCCGTTGCCGACCAGCGCCGACGGACGGTAGCGCGCCGCCTCGCCCGACTGATTCCAGATGCCCGTCGACATGACGGCGCGGTCGAAGCCGGTGGTGCCGAGGAATTGGACCAGCAGCCGCGACGCGAAGCGGCCGATCGCATAGGCGACCGCGAGGATCAGCGCCGCGGCGATGACGTGCGGAATGGCGTCGAGGATGATGCGCAGCATCGCGGTCGCCGGCTGCGAGATCGCCCCGATGTTGAGCGTGTCGAGCGCCGCGATCGCCACCGGGATGATGATCAGCGCAAAGACGATCGCGCCGAGCGTGCGCGACAGCATCGTCGGATCGGCGGGCGCGGAATCGCCCAGGCGCGCCGAGAAGCGTTCGACATGGCTGACCGACACCACCGCCTCGACCGCCTTGCGCGCCACCTTGGCAAGCACATAGCCGAGGAAGAAGATCAGGCTGGCGCCGATGATGTGCGGAACGGCCTGGCCGAAGCCGCGCAACATGTCGGCGAGCGGTCCGGTCGCGCCGGTCAGGCCGAGCGGCTGCGTGGCGAGAAACAGCGCGATCAGCAGCACGACCCAATAAGCGGCGTCGCCGACCTGGGCGCCGATGCTGGACGGATGCCGCACGTCGAGGCCCGGTTCGTTGGCGTGGCGGGCGAGCGGCGTGCGGTTGACCAGCTTGGCAACCGCCCATTTCGCGCCGCGCGCAACGACCCAGCCGATCACCAGGATGATCAGCGCGGCGAGGATGCGCGGCAGCCATTGTTCGGCGAAGACGAGCAATTGCGTGCCGAATTCGCGGCCGTTCGACACCACGGTGTCGCCGGCATAAGTCACGTCATTCATGAAGATACGGGTCCTTTACGCAGGATCGGGAGAGCCCGAGAGTCAGAGCGCGGCGGGAATCTCGGTAAGGATGCCGCAGCCGGCGGCGGCGCGGGCGACCTCGACCGCCACCTTCGGATCCTTGACCTGTCCTGCGACACGGACGAAATCGCTCGCGGTCAGACGGCCCGGCGTGGTGTCGCCCTCGCGGGCGGCGCGGGCGGCGCGTCCGAGTTGCTGCAGCTGACCGATCGACAGATTCGCCTCCAGCCGGTCGCCGACGCACTGCGATTGCGCGGGCTGGAAGCCATAGCCCTCCAGCGACGACGCGATCCGTGCAGACGGATTGACGCAGCCCGACACGGCACAGGCCGCCAGCAGCGGCGCAACGAGATATCTAGCCCTCATCATGGTCTTTCCCCTGAATGTCGAGGATCAACCGTAACGACGATCATTGTATCCTAGTATCGATGCACTACGGCGTCTGGTATATCAGCAATGATCAGCCTTGTCGTCACGCGCGAAGAGACAAATCCGACATGTATATAGCAATCACATTGACCTAACAGAGTGTGTCTTACGCTGACGCCGATCGACATCGACGAGCGGCATGATTGTGTCGCAGTATCACTGTCCTTTATCGACGCGGCTCGAGGAAGCGTTCGTAAAACCAGTAAAATGAACGAAATCGTTTCTGCCGCGTCTTTCATGCCGAAGCGGGAGAGGACGTGGTGGCGATTGCAGACGCTTGAACTGGTCCTGCTGCTGGTGGCGGCATCGCTTGCCCTGACCCTGCTCGCCAATCGCCTGCAACTGCCCTCGGCGGTGCTGCTCGTGCTGGGCGGCATGGTCCTCGCCTTCCTGCCCGGCCTGCCGACCGTCGAATTGGAGCCGACCTTCGCGCTGGCGCTGTTCCTGCCGCCGCTGCTGCAGGCGAGCGCCTTGCGCACCGACTGGAACGCCTTTCGCGAGAACATCCTGTTCATCGGTCTGCTCGCCTTCGGCGCGGTGCTGTTCACCGCCGGGGTCGTGGCGGTGGCGGCGCGGCAGCTGCTGCCCGAATTGAGCTGGGCGGCGGCCATCACTCTGGGTGCGATCGTCGCCCCGCCCGATGCGGTCGCCGCCGCTTCGGTGCTCAAGCGCTTCCGCCTGCCCAAACGGATCCTCGCGGTGCTGGAGGGCGAGAGCCTGATCAACGACGCTTCGGCGCTGGTCCTGTATCGGGTCGGCGTCGCCGCGACGATCGCCGGCACCGTTCCCGCCAAGGGCCTGTTCGGCGCGATCGTCGTCCCGGCGCTTTCCGGCGTGGCGATCGGTGCGGCGTTCGGGATCGTGACCAACTGGCTGATGCGCCATCTGAACGACCGGTTCCTCGAAATCGTCACTTCCTTCCTCGCCGCCTTCCTGAGCTATCTCGCGGCGGAGCAGATCGACGGGTCGGGCGTGCTGGCGGCGGTGGTCTGCGGCGGCCTGATCGGGCGGGCCCAGCTCAAGCTTTCCGCGCAGACCCGTCTGGAAACCAACAGCGCCTGGGAATTGGTCGAATTCACCCTGTCCAGCCTCGTCTTCCTGCTGGTCGGTTTGCAACTGCGCGGCATCCTGTCGCGGATCGCGCATTATCAGCCGGGCGAGCTGCTGATGCTCGGCGCGATCGTCTCGCTGGTGCTGATCGTGTCGCGCTTCCTCTGGGTGTTCGCCACCTTCTACCCCGCCTCGGCAATCATGGCGGTGATCCGCGGCGGATCGTTCACCCCGCCGCCCAGCTATCCGACGATCATCTCCTGGTCGGGGATGCGCGGCGTCGTCAGCCTGGCGGCGGCGCTGGCGCTGCCGCTGTCCTTTCCGGGCCGCGACCTGATCATCTTCCTCGCCTTCTACACGATCTTCACCACGCTGGTGGTGCAGGGCACGACGCTGAAGCTGCTGATCCGCTGGGTCAACATCGACGATCCGCAGATCCACGAGGTCACGCCCGCAACCCAGACCGCCCGCGAGATCGTCGCGGCGGCGATCGCCGGCGTGGGGCCGAGCCAGCCCGACGCCGCACGCCATCCGGTGCAGGCGATGCAGCATCAGGAGGATCGCGCCAGGCAGCGGGGCACCCGCCCGTCCGCGATCCCGCTCGCCACGACGCTGCAGGACAAGCTCGCGCGTATCCAGGCGGCGCGCGAGGATCTGCGCAGCCGCCGCGACGCGATCGACGGCGAGACGCTGATGACGCTGACCGAAGAGTTGGACCTCGAAGAGCGGCAGATCCTGCTCGCGCTGGGCAAGACCTCCGAATAGCGGGTCAGCCGTCCGCCTTGCGCAGACGACCGTCCGAATCCTGCAGCATCCAGAAGCGCGACCACGACCGCACACGCGGCAGGATCAGCCAGGTCAGCGCGCTGGTCAGCAGGATCGACGACACGATCTGCTGCACCACGCGGGGCAACGACGGTAGCGCCCAGCCGACCAGCCCGCTGACCGCGAGCAGCGTCGGCACCACCCCGACCCAGGTGACGATCGCCGTCTTCCACTTCTTCGCCGCCGCTTCGCTCGGCAGGCTGAAGCCGACCTCCGCGCCCGTCTTGCTCTGCGCGAGGCCGACGGAGAAGGAGTCGGCTTCGGCGGCAAGCCTGCCAAAGGCGTCGCTGCCGCGCCAATCGTCGAGCGCCTGCCGATCGTCGAATTGCAGCACGCTGTGATGCAGGCCGCCGGCCTGATCGAGGCGGATGGCGGACCGGAAGCCATGGGCAGCGGTCGCATCGCGGATCAGCCGCTCGATCCAGGGGTCGTATTGCGCTTCGTGGCCCGGCCGCATGACCCGGCTGATGGTGAGGGTTGCGGTGCTGGCGTTCATCCCTGCTCGACCCGCGACCGGCAATCGGGTTCCGTGACCGGTCGATCGGACGCTGGCTCCGTGGCCAGTGCGATCAATCCTGATCCGCCCGCCATCGCGCCAGCGCCTCGCGATAGGCGACCTCCTGGTCGTGACGCCCTGACTCCAGCGCCGCTCGTTCCCGCTCGCGGTCGGCGTCGAGCGCGCGCCGCTCCCGGACCAGCGCCGCCTCGCGCGCGGCGATGTCCCGCCGCGCCGCCTCGAAGCGCGCGTCGGCGTCGGCGATCGCCTGCTCCGCCGCGTCGAGGTCGGCGCGACTCGGACGCGGCTTGGGTTTCGGCTTGTGCTTCGGTTTCGGCTGGGCCTTCGCTTTCGCTGGCGCCCCCTCCTCGCCGACCTTCTTGGCGGCGGCTGGGCGGCGCGGCGTGTCCGGCAGGGCGGCGAGATGGTCGTCGACCGAACCGCGCAGCTTGCGGATCACCACCCCCGGCTGAGCGAGCGGCTCGCGGATCAGGTCGGGATCGGTGACCTGTTCCGCCGCGCCACGTGCGAACAGGTCGACGTCGGCCCCCCAGGCCGCCAGCGCGGCCTTGCGGCTGGTCGCCGCGACATAGGCGTCGTGGAAGCCGATCGGCGTACGAAAGACCTTCAGCGCCCGCGCCATACCCTCACAACGCCGGCGAGCCGCGAAGGTCCCGATCGCCGCAATGCGTGCGGCCCTGCGCTAGATCGTGGTCTCGATCTCGAACAACACGCCGGTCGCGGGGTAGCGGATCACGGCGCCGCCGCGGACATGCCGGTGTAGCATCCGTTCGATCATCCGCGTGCCGAAACCGGTGCGCGTCGGCGGCGTCACCGGCGGACCACCCTGCTCCTGCCAGCGGAAGCACAGGCGCCGTTCGCCGTCGGCCGTCTCGATCGCCCAGGCGATGCTCACCTTGCCGTCCGGCACCGAGAGCGCGCCATATTTGACCGCATTGGTGGCGAGCTCGTGCAGCGCCATGCTCAGCGCCAGCGTGATCTCGGGCGACAGCCGCACCGATGGCCCCGCGATCGCAAAGCGACTGCCGTCGCGGGCCATGAACGGCAGCAGCGCGCGCCGCACGATGTCGTCGATCGCCGCCCCCTCGACCTCGTCCTGGATCAGCAGTTCCTGCGCCGCGCCGAGGCTGGCGATCCGCCCCGACACGCTGGCCGCCGCATCCGCCAGCGAGGTCGCGTCGCGCAACGTCTGGCTGACCACGGCATTGACCGTCGCGAGCGAATTCTTGACGCGGTGGGTCAGTTCGCGGGCAAGCACGGCCCGATGCTCCTCGGCGAACTTGCGCTGCGAGATGTCGGTGGAGAAGCCGGTCATCGACAGCGGCGACCCGTCGGCGCGATATTGCATCTCGCCCTGAATCGCGACCCAGCGCTGCTCCCCGTCGGGGGTGAGGATGCGATATTCGAGCTGATAGAATTCGCCCGTGTCGAGCGACCGGCGCAACGCCGCCTGCATCCGCGGCAGATCGTCGGGATGGATGGCGTCGAGCAAGGCGTCATAGGTGAAATCCTCGCCCGGCGGGCGGCCGAAGATACGCTTGCAGCCGGCCGAGGCGTGGAGCGTGAGATCGGGCAGGTCCACCGACCACATGCCGAGCGAGCCGGCCCGCAGCGCCAGTTGCAGCCGCGCATTGTTGGTGGCGAGATCGGCGTCGCGCTGGGCGATCTCCGCCGCCAGCGCCTCGCGGTCGCGCTCGAGCTGAGTGACGCGATGCCGTTCGACCGTCACGTCGATCTGCGAGGCGACGAAATAGCGTAGCGCGCCGTCATCGCAGAACACCGGCGCCACCATCAGCCGGTTCCAGAACGGCGTGCCGTCGCGGCGGTGGTTGAGCAGGTCGAGCTGGATCGGCTCGCGTTGCGCGATCGCCGCACGCAGCCGGGCAACATCGTCGGGATCGGTCAGCGGCCCCTGCATGAAACGGCAGTTGCGCCCTAGGATCTCGCTCGCCGGGAAGCCGGTCAGCCGTTCGAACGCGGCGTTGACGTAGATCAGCGGGCAGTCCGGCAGCGTCGGATCGCTGACCACCATCGCCACCGGCGTCATGTTGAACCCGACCTGCATCGGATCGCATGCGTCCAGGCCGCGCGCATAGCCGTCGATCGCCGCCTGAACCTCCGGCGACGGCACGAACGAACGGACGGGAGGGAAATCTACAGCAGCAGGGTCCAAAGCAGGAACACGCTAATTGATCTGGATCACAAATTCAAACCGGTGGATCACGGCCGCCCGGTCGTCTTGATCTCGGCGTGCCGCGCGGCCCGGTCGGCCATCGCCGTCCACACCGCCTCCGACCGGCGCAACCGCGCCTCGACATTGGGCAGCGTCGCGGCGTCCGCCTGTGCGGCGCAGCTCGCCGCCTGATCGCGATAATAGCTTTCCATGGTCCCCTCGTCGTTAGGCGCCGTGCGTGCCGACGCCGGTCGGGCCGTCGATCACCAGCCGGACCTTGGTCGCCAGCTCGGTGCGCTTGTACGGCTTCTGGATCAGTTCGAATTCCGCCCCGCGCGCGTCGACCCGCTCGATCGAGGATTCGGCGTAACCGGTGGTGAGCAGCACATTCATGTTCGGCCGCCGGCGCTTCACCTCGCGTGCCAGCATCACGCCGTTCATGCCGCCCGGCATGATCAGGTCGCTGAACAGCAGGTCGATCTTGCCCGCGCCGTCAAGCAGCTCCAGCGCCTCGCTGGCATTTTCGGCCCGCAACACGGTGTAGCCGAATTCGGTCAGCACGGTTTCGGCATAATCGCCGACGTCGACCTGATCCTCGACCACCAGCACCGTCTCGTTGCCGCGCTTGTCGGCGGCCAGCGGACGCGACGGCTGCGATCCCTGCGGCTCGACCGCGGCATTGTCGCAGGGAAAGAGCATCCGCACCGTGGTGCCATGCCCCTCTTCCGAATAGATGCGCAGGGCGCCGCCGGATTGCTTCATGAAGCCATAGACCATCGACAGGCCGAGGCCCGTGCCCTTGCCCTGGTCCTTCGTCGTGAAGAAGGGCTCGGTCACCCGCGCCAGCACTTCCGGCGACATGCCGGTGCCCTCGTCGGAGATGGTCACCATGACGTAGCTGCCGGGTTCCAGCTCGCCGAACCCCTTGTCGCCGCCCTCGACCGAGCGATTGCTCACCTCGATCGTCACCTTGCCACCGTCGGGCATCGCGTCGCGCGCGTTGATCAGGATGTTGATGATGGCCAGTTCGGCCTGGGTTGGATCTATCCGCGCATTGCAGGTCGTTTCCTGATGGACGATGCGCACCGCGACGCGGCCACCCGCCGTGCGCTCGATCAGCGGGCGCAGATCGTCGACCATGTCGACGAGGTTGACGATCCGGCCCTGCAGCTTCTGCTTGCGCGAAAAGGCGAGCAGCTGCTGGGTCAGCGTCGCGCCGCGTTCCGACGCCTGCAGGATGGCGCGCATCGACTTGGCGCCCTTCTGCCGGTCAAACTCGCTGCCGCTACGTTCCATGTTGTTGAGGACGACGTCGGCGAACCCCTGGATGACGGTGAGCAGGTTGTTGAAGTCGTGCGCGATGCCGCCGGTCAGCTGGCCGACCGCCTCCATCTTCTGCGCCTGGCGCAGCCCCTCTTCCGCGTCACGCCGCCGTGTCACGTCCAGCTGCGAGCCGAAATAATAGATCAGCTTGCCGTTGCTGTCGAAGACCGGCGACATGAACAGCGCGTTCCAGAAGGCGGCGCCGTTCTTCTTGTAATTGAGGATCTCCACCGCGGTTTCGCGGCGCTGCGCGATCGAGCGGCGCAATTCGCTGATCGTGTCCGGATCGGTATCCCGACCCTGCAACAGCCGGCAGTTGCGGCCGATCAGTTCGTCCCAGCCATAGCCGGTCATGTTCATGAAAGCGGGATTGGCGAAGACGATCGGATTGTCGGGCAAGTTGGGATCGGTGACGATCATCGGCATGCGCGTCGTCTTCACCGCCGCGAAGAAGATGCTGTTGCTGTCGTCCGACATGTCGTGATTCGCCGCCCCGGACAGATGAGGCGGCGGCCCCCCTCGGGGGGTTTCGGGTGTTGCGTCGGCCAAATGGGATCCAGGCGCTAGAGAAAGGCATGCCCCGAAGCGCCGGCCGTTAGGCCGATAACGTCGATCATTGATGGAAGTTCCGGAAGACCGGGACCGATCGCCGTGGCAGATCGGATCAGCGCCGTGCGCGTTGCGATCGCGGGGTATCTCGCCTTGTCCGGCACGGCGTCGGCCAAGTCAACCAATCGTGCGATAATGTCGCGCAACCGCCACCCGGCGTCATATCAGGCTGAGCGAGTCCTCATTCGCCCTGGCCAGCTCGACCAGCACTGCCGATGTTTGGCGGGACAGGTTGCGCACCTCCTCGGCGATCACCGCAAAGCCCCTGCCCGCCTCTCCCAATCTGGCGGCCTCGATGCTTGCATTGAAGGCGAGGATGCGCGTCTCGGTCGCGATCTTACCCACGGAGGCGAGCATCGCGCCCGACTGCCGGATCAGCGTGTCACGCCGCTCGCCGATCCGCTGCATCGTCCGTTGGTCCGTGACGTCGAGGAAGGTGAGCACCGCACCGCCCGACGCTAGCGGATCGAAGGTGATCTCGAACACCTTGCCGTCGTCGAAATGATGGTCCAGCCGCTGCGCCGCCCCCTCGGCCGCCCAGGCGCGATGGTTGGCGAGCACGCGCATGATCCGTTCCGGAGGCCAACCGACCGCGCGACCGACGCAGGCGATATATTCGGGCAGCGTCGATCCAGCCGCGATCGCGTCGTCGGCGAAGCCGAATATGCCACTGACGTGCGGATTGATCAGCAGGATGGTCTCGTCGCCGTCATAGACGACGACACCCTGGCGGATATGCGCCATGACCGCCGCAAGCTGTGCCGCCGCGTCCATCGCCGCGGTGCCATAGTGTCCGATCATGGCCGTCATCGGTCGGCCCAGCGTTGCTGCATCCACGCCCTAGCCTCATCGATCGACAGGAAGGTGCGGCAATTGTCGCCGATGAGATACCGTTCGGTCTGCAGCTTCGCGAGGCTGGACGATGCCACCGCTGCGACCGGGGCGGACGTGACCTTCATCGCCTTGGGCATGAACAGGGTCAGCAGGTCGACGACCGGGCCGGTGTGCACCGTAGACTGGCGCAGGTCGGCGAGGGTGCAGAATGCGCCATGGCGCAGCCGCAGCGCGGTCCCGCGCGCCAACACCTCGGCAGTGAACTTGCTGACCACCGGGATCGTCCAGAAGCCGCGTGCCGTGATGGTCAGCAGGGCCGCCGGCTCGTCGAACGCAATGTCATAGAACTCGCGAGACACTTTGCCACCTCGTACACGACAACCCGATCGCCGGCAGCGGCCGGCGCCGTCGACGACCGGCCAGCTCCGCCTGGGATGCCGTCACACCGATGGTCCCGAAGCGATTAATAAAACCGCTTCGGGCCCTGTACTGAACCGTACTGACCCCGATCGGCCTGCGGCGATCACTGATGCACGTCGTAGCGATCGAGCATCATCACCTTGTCCCACACTTTGACGAAGTCGCGAACGAAGCGGGCCTGACCGTCCGCCGCGGCATAAACTTCCGCGACCGCACGCAATTGCGAGTTGGCGCCGAAGATAAGGTCGCAGCGGCTTGCCTCGAACCGGGTTTCGCCACCGTCGCGGGCGATCAGATGGAAGGTCATGCCGCCCTCGTCCGCCTTCTTCCAATCGTAATCCATGCTGGTCAGCACGGTGAAGAAATCGTTGGTCAATGTGCCGACCCGGTCGGTGAACTGCCCGCGGCGCGAGCCGTCCCAGTTCAGGCCTAACGCCCGAAGACCGCCGGTCAGCACGACCCATTCGGGTGCCGACAGCGACAGCAAATCGGCGCGGTCGAGGAACATTTGCTCGGGCGACAGATGGGCGACGTTGACCTCGTCGAAGGCGGGATCGACATAGTTGCGGAAGCCGTCGACCACCGGCCGCAGCCACTCGAAGCTGTCGGCGTCGGTCAGCGCATCGGTCGTGTCCATGCGGCCCGGCACGAACGGCACCGTGACGCTGTTCCCGGCATCCGATGCCGCCTTCTCCACCGCGGCGCAGCCGGCCAGCACGATCAGATCGGCGAGCGACACCGCCTTGCCGCCGCCGGCGCGATCGGCGAAGTCCGCGGCAATCGCCTTCAGGCTGTCGACCACCGGCCGGGTGCGCGCGTTGATCGCCCAATCCTTCTGTGGCGCCAGCGCGATGCGTGCACCGTTGGCGCCGCCGCGCTTGTCGCTGTGGCGGAAGGTCGAGGCGGCGGAGAAGGCGGTATAGGCCAGGTCCGACACCGAATGGCCGGCCGCCCAAATCGCCTGCTTCAGCGCCGCGATGTCGGCATCGCCGATCAGCGGATGGTTCACCGGCGGGATCGGGTCCTGCCACAGCAGGTCGTCCTCGATCGTCCGTTCCTCGCCCAGGTAGCGCTCCTTCGGACCCATGTCGCGGTGCGTCAGCTTGTACCAGGCCTTGGAGAATTGCTCGGTAAAATAGTCGAAATCATGCAGGAACCGCTCACAGATCGGGCGATAGACCGGGTCGACCTTCAATGCGATGTCGCTGGTCATCATCATCAGCGGATGCGTCTTGCCCGCGATATGCGCGTCGGGCGTGTGCGGCGCGTCCTTGTCGACCGGCGTCCACTGCAGCGCGCCGGCAGGGCTGCGCGTCTGCTCCCATTCGAACCTGAACAGGTTTTCCAGATAGCTGTTGTCCCAGGTCGTCGGATCCGGCGTCCAACTGCCCTCGATGCCGTTGGTCATGGTGAATTCGCCGGCGCCGGTGCCCTCCGGATTGTGCCAGCCGAGGCCCATCTGCTCGATCGGCGCCATCTCCGGCGGCGCGCCGATGCGGTCGGCCTTGACCATCCCGTGGCTCTTGCCGAACGCATGGCCGCCGGCGATCAGCGCGACCGTTTCCTCGTCGTTCATCGCCATGCGGGTGAAGGCGACGCGGATGTCGCGCGCCGATGCCATCGGGTCGCCGCTGGCATAGGGTCCTTCCGGATTGACGTAGATCAGTGCCTGGTGCGTCGCGGCGAGTGGCTGTTCCAAGTCATAGTCGGCGTCGCCGTTCCGCCCGCGCCAGCGCTTGTCGCGGTTCACCATCTCATCGAACGACTTCACCGTCGTCATGTCGACATGTTCGGGCCCCCAATAGGTCGCGTCGTCCGCTTCCCAGGCGTCGTGGCGGCCGCCGGCGAAGCCGTAGGTCGGGAAGCCCATGATCTCCAGCGCACAATTGCCGGTCAGCACCATCAGGTCTGCCCAGGACAGGGCAGCGCCATATTTCTGCTTGATCGGCCAGATCAGCCGGCGCGACTTGTCGGTGTTGCCATTGTCCCACCAGCTGTCGATCGGGGCAAAGCGCTGCATCGCCTCGCCGGCGCCGCCGCGGCCGTCGGCGATGCGATAGGTGCCGGCGGAATGCCACGCCATGCGGATCATCTGCGGCCCGTAATTGCCATAGTCGGACGGCCACCAGGCCACCGAGCTGGTCAGGAACGCCTTGATCTCCGCCTTCAGCGCTTGGAGGTCGATCGCCTCGAACGCTGCCTTATAGTCAAAGTCCTCACCCAGCGGATTGGCGCGCGGACCGTTGCGGTGGAGCTGCTCGACCCGCAGCCGGTTCGGGTACCAGTCCTGCAACGTCGGCTTGCTGGTCTGCGCCCCGCCGATGCGGTCGCCGCCGAACGGGCACTTACCGGCGAGGACATTCTTGTAATCATTCATCGAGGCACGCTCCGGCATCGCTCATGGCGCGGAACAGGCGCGCAGCCGGACGATGCGGACGACCCGGCATGCGACAGGCGAACCTGATCCACATCAAGCCAGAACGTGGCGGGGGGCGCTGCGTTTCCTAAAATTTGCTTTAGATTAGTTTGGGTGCGGAAGCGGCGATCAGACGCTCGCGCCGAGCAGCCGTCCGATCATGGCGGTCACGCCCATGGCGATCGCGCCCCATAACGTGACGCGGACCACTGCTGGCAGCAGCCGCGCCCCGCCGACCCGCGCCCCGATCGCGCCGAGGATGGCCAGCGCCAGCAGCGCACCGAGCGAAACCGTCAACGCGACGGCCGAGCGCGGCGCGGTGATCGCCACCACCAGTGGCACGATCGCACCGGCGGTGAAGGCGGCGGCGGAGGACAGTGCCGCCTGGATCGGTCGCGCGGCAAGATCGTCGCTCAGACCCAGTTCGTCGCGGGCGTGGGCGCCGAGCGCGTCGTGCGCCATCATCTGTTCGGCAACCTGCCGCGCCAAGGCGGGCGCGACGCCGCGGGTCTCGTAGATCGCGGCGAGTTCCGCCGTCTCCTGTTCCGGCGCACGCAGCAATTCGCGATGCTCGCGCGCCAGATCCGCCTGTTCGGTGTCGGATTGGGAACTGACCGAGACATATTCGCCCGCCGCCATCGACAGGGCGCCGCCGACCGTCGCGGCACCCGCCGCGAGCAGCACCGCGCCGTGCGTCGCATTGGGCGCGGCGGCGACGCCGACGAGCAGGCTGGAGACGGAGATGATCCCGTCATTGGCGCCGAGCACCGCGGCGCGCAGCCAGCCCGTACGGTGGATCAGGTGATGCTCGCCCGGCCCGGCCGCCGCCGCGCCGGCCTCGCTGCTCAGGATGGTCGTCGCGTCGCTGCTCATGCCGATCTCCGTCGCCACCGAACCGCCGCGCACCCGATAGGTTCAATCGGCCGGCGGCGCGTCGTCGATGCGATAGTGGATCGGCTTGAACGACCCGCCGTTGGAGGCGGGCGCGGAACAGGCGGTCAGGCCGACGATCAGGTCCATCCGCGCCACGAAGCGGATGTGATCGCCCGCCCGGCTGATCGGCGGCAGCACCGACAGCGTGCCCGTCGCGCCGTCGATCGGCACGTTCATGAAGCAGTTGAACGCGACGGGGATCTGGTCCGGCACCACTCCGAACGGCGCCAGCGCCGCGGCCAGATTGCCGAAACAGCCGCGGTGGCGCGGCAGCTCAGGATAGAAATGGTCGAAGGTCGCATAGGAACACGGCGTCAGCAGGAAGTCGTGCATCCCGACCGTGTCGGCGACGATGTCGAGCATCACGTTCGACCGGTTCGAATAGAGCGAGTGGCCGGTGGTCAACCGGATCGTCTCGGCATAGTCCAGCGTGCGCCCCGACGAGATCACCTCGCCGAGATCGTCGGCGTTGAAAGCGAGCAGATCGGCGACCTGGCAGCCGCGCGGGTCGATCACGGTCAGCGACTGTCCCTTGCCCAGCCGGAAACCCGCGCCGCTCCGTTCCGCTATCTCGACCACCGCCGGCTCATCGGCCATGCGACTCATCGCCCCGAATACCGAAACGGGCATTGCCAGCCGCTGTCCACCGCCCGGCCGCTGTACTGGCGCGCCTCGCTCGCCTCGCCATGCCGGGACAGCATCGGATTGCGCGAGCCGGCGAGCATCTCGTCGCGCACCATGATCTTCTCGCGCATCGTTTCGTACCGCCCCTGCGCGCGCAGCGTCTCGAACTGGTCGTGCAGGTTGAAGATCATCGCCGGCCGGGCGAAACGCCGCGCCGGCCGGCTGGCACGCGGATGCAGGCCGACGACGAAGAACGCCTCGCCACCGAACGACAGCGAGAAATGCGGGCTGTCGGGATCGGCGCTGACCCGCTCGTCCCAGGTCTGTCCCAGCCACACGTCCTTGTCGGACAGCGACTGGATGCGTTGCCAGATCGCCCGCTCGAACGCCTCCTCGCTCAATTCGTCGGGGCCGGCGAAGACGACGGCAAGGCTGCGGAACAGCGTCGGCTCCGCGCGATAGCGTGCCGCGAAGCAGCGCAGCCGATCGTGGATGCGCAGATCGTCCCACGCGCTTTCGATGTCGCGCGCGCCGAGCACGTCGAGCGTGCCCTTGGCCAACGCCGCCTTGGCGCCGACGCAGGGGAAACCATGATCGGCGATATGGGCGGACAACAGGCGGCCCGCATCCGCCTCGCTGGGGTCGCTCCAGCTGAATAGAGGTTTGGATGACAGCATGACGAGCGAACGAGCCGCGCAGTATGGGCGTTCCTGCGTTTCCAGCCGAAGTTGATCCGCATCAACCTGATTTTGCCGGGTAAGTTAAAAACATAGGAGTCCCTTTCCCGGATCGGGACGTTGGGCGCGACGGATCGACGCGACCCTCCACCTGCGATCCCCGCCCGCCGTCCGGCGACCGGTTATCGACAAGGATCGCTCGCGATGGACCAGCATCAGGCCCCCCTGCTCGACGCCCTCAAAGCGCTTGAGCGCCGCCCGATCCACGGCTTCGGCGCACCCGGCCATCATCAGGGCCAGGCGGTACCGAAGGAGGCGAAGGCGCTGCTCGGCGCGCGCCTGTTCGCGGCCGACGTCATCACGCCCAAGGGCCTCGATGACCGAACCGAGGGCGCCCACGTCCTGCAACGCGCGCACGAGATTGCGGCGGAGGCCTGGCAGGCGGACTTCTGCCGCTTCGTCACTGGCGGCTCGACCCAGAGCCTGCACACTGCACTCGCCGCGGTCGCCGGCCCCGGCGACACGGTGCTGTTCGCCGCCAACGTCCACAAGGCCGAGCGCGCCCATGCGCTGGCCGCGGGCCTGGATGCGGCGATCGTCCCCGTGCTGGTCGATCCGCATTGGGACGTGGAGCATGGCGTCACGCCGACCGCGCTCGCCGACGCGCTCGATGCGCATCCACAGGCCAAGGTCTTCGTCGTCGTCTCGCCGACCTATTATGGCGTCACCAGCGACATCGCCGCGCTCGCCGACCTGTGCCACGCGCGCGGCATCCCGCTGATCTGCGACGCCGCCTGGGGCGGCGCCTTCGCCTTCTGCGAAGCGCTGCCGCACGATCCGCTGACCAAGGGCGCCGACATCGCCGTGTACAGCATCCACAAGACGATGGGTGCGCTGACCCAGGGATCGGCGATCCTCGCCAAGACCGGCTACGTTGATCTGCAGCGGCTGTGGATGGCCTATGAGCTGTTCCAGACCACCAGCCCGTCGGTACCGATCCTCGCCAGCCTCGACGCGGTGCGCCGTGACCATGCTCTACACGGCGAGACGCTGTGGCAGGGCGTGATCGACCGGGCGCTTACGCTGCGCCGGCAGCTGGCGGCGATCGACGGCCTGCGCGTCTTCGGCGAGGGCGATCTGCCTGCCGACAGCCAGCTCGACCCGACCAAGGTGCTGATCGACGTGTCCGGCTGGGCCGTCAGCGGCTATGCACTCGACGATTGGCTGGTTCAGCACCATCGGGTCAGCGTCGGCCTGTCGGACGCGCGTCACCTGCTCGCGGTGCTCGCCCCCGGCACGACGGCGCGCGACGTTCGCGCCCTGGTCAAGGCGCTGCGCGACGCGGCGCAACAGATCGCCGCCGGCACCAGTGGCCTGCCGCCCCTGCCGTCGTCCCTGCCGCGCATCGACACGCTGTCGGTGACGATGCGTCACGATCCCGCCGCGGCGCTGTTCGGCCCCGCCGAAAGCGTGCCGATCGAGGCCGCCGCGGGACGCATCGCCGCGGAGATGATCGCGCCTGCCCCGCCCGGTGTGCCGCGGCTCGTCCCGGGACAGCTGATCGAACCGGCGCATGTCGCCTGGCTGATCGCCAACCGTGATGCCGGCGCCTTCTTCCTCGACCCGATCGATCCGAACCAGCGTCGGCTCCGCGTTGTCGCCCTGCCGGGCTGATCTGGGGGAAAGAGCGAAGGGCCTAGCGCCCTTCGACCAGCATCATCGTCAGCCCGCCGCCGGCGACCAGCACCGCCAGCGCCACCATCACGCCGCCGAAATCCTGCGGCGTCGCGAACAGCCAGGCGAGCGGCGGACCGAGCAGCGAGGGCACGGTATTGGCCAGGTTGAGCAGGCCGAGGTCACGTCCGCGCCGGCGCGGATCGGGCAGCAGCTGCATGGCGATACCGGCATTGAGCGCGACGAACACCGCCGAACCCAGCATGTAGACGACGAAGGCGATCGCCCCGGCGGTCCAGTCGCGCGCCAGCGCCATGGCGAGCAAGCCGGCGGCGGCAGTGGCGGCCGCGGCGAGGATCGCGGGTTTGCGCCGCCGCGTCACGTCCGACACCCGTCCCAGGATCAGGGCCACCGGCAGCGGGATGATCAGGGCGATCGTCAGCAGATGGCCGATCCGCGTCGGCAGCCCGGCGCGGCCGGAGGCCGGCACGATGCTTTCGAAATAATAGAGCAGATAAGCCTGGGTGACGACCGCCGCGATCTGCACCAGCAGCCGCGCCACCCCGGCGACGACCAGTTCGCGGCGCGGCGGCGGCCCGTCGCCGGGCGGTGCGTCGAGGTCGACAGCAACGCGAGCCGGTGAGAGCAGCAACGGCGCGATGCACAGCCCCACCGCCACCGGCAGGATGGCGAATCGCATGTCCTCCGACAGGAACACCTGACCGAGCAGAAGGGCGGAGAAGGCGGAAGCGAGCGGCCCGCCGAAGGCGAACAGGCCGCCGACGATGCCCTTCTGCGAATCCGGCACCTCTTCGGCGATCGCCGCCATCATCGGTGCCAGCAGGACGTTGACCGCGATCTGGAAGGCGGCGATCGCCGCGACCAGCGCCACCGGCGAGGTGGCGAAGGCGATCCCGACATAGCTCGCGGCGGTGACGATCACCCCGGCGACCATCCATCGGCGCCGGCCGTGGCCGCGCGCGAACGACCGGTCGCTCAGCCAGCCGAAGGTGACGTTCGCCAGGCTGGCGGCGATGGCGCCGGCGACGACGGTGGCGGTGAACACGCCGATCCGCGCGTCCCCGGTCAGCCGCTCGACCTTGATCGGCAGCAGCAAAGTCAGCAGCGGCAAATAGGCGATCACCCCGCCGGCGTCGGCCAGTGCCACCGCGCCAAGAAAACGCGGTGACCGAGGTGGATAGCGAACGTTGCTCATCACCCACCCCTGCCCCGCTTTGCCATTCCCGGCAACGCCCGCGCGCGCAGGGCTCGCCGGGATGGCGGCGGATCAGGGCTTGAAGGTCTGCGCGGTCAGCGTCGCGCTCGCCATCATCGTCCGGTCGGCGGCATCCTGCGCCAGCGCGACACGATAGCTGCCGGCCGCGATCCGCCAGCCGGGCAGCTTTGTGTCGTAATCGGCGACGATCCGCGGTTCCGCGGTCAGCGTGATCCGCCGCGTCTCGCCACGCTTCAGCGCGACACGGGTGAAGGCGCCGAGCCGCATCGGAGCGCCGCCGCCGTCACGGCCGACATACATTTGCGGCACGTCGATGCCGTCGCGATCGCCGGTGTTGGTGACGTCGAAGGTCACGCTGAGCGTCCGGCCGCCGCGCACCACCGGGTTCCGATAGGCGAAATGCGTGTAGGACAGGCCGTGGCCGAAGGGGAACAGCGGCTTCAGCCCCTTCTTCTCATACCAGCGATAGCCGACGTCGGCGCCCTCGACGTAATCGACGGGGAAGCTCTGCAGCACATAGGTCGATGCCGCCGCCGGATTGGCGGCGGCCGCCGCCTCCAGCCCGCTCAGCCGGTCGAGCCCGACCGGATGCGGACGCGGCGGCTGCGAGGCGTCGGCGGGGAAGGTGATCGGCAGGCGGCCCGACGGATTGACCCGCCCGGTCAGGATCGCGGCGATCGCCTCGCCGCCGCGCTGGCCGGGATACCAGGCTTGAACCACCGCCGGCACCTTGGCCAGCCACGGCATCAGCACCGGCCCGCCCGTCTCCATCACCGCCACCGTATGCGGCTGCGCCGCGGCGATCGCCGCGATCAGCGCGTCCTGCTGGTTGGGCAGGTTGAGGTTCGGCACATCGTCCGCCTCAGTCGTCCATTGCGTTGCGAAGACGATGGCGAGATCAGCATTCTTCGCCGCCTCGACCGTGGCGTTGAGGCTGCGCCCGTCGACCCAGTCGACCCGCACGCCGGGCAGCGCCTTGCGCAGCGCGAGCAGCGGCGACGAGGCGTGATAGGTGATGCGCGCGAAGGACGCCGATCCGCCGGTGGCGAGCGGGATCTCGACCGGCGCGCCGCCGACCGAGCGGACCTGGCTCGACCCGCCGCCGGACAGCACGCCGACATCGGCATTGCCGCCGATCACCACGATCCGCTTCGCCGTCCGCGCGATCGGCAGCAGGTCGCCGTCGTTCTTGAGCAGGACGATGCCCGCCTCCGCGGCACGCTGCGCGACCTCGGCATGCGCGGCATAGTCGGGGGTCACCGCCTTGGCCGGCACCGCGTCGTTGAACGCGCCAGTCTCGATCAGCCCGGTCAGGTAGCGCGCCGCCATGTCGTCGATCCGCGCCATCGGCACCTGACCCTTTTCCACCGCGGCCTTCAGCGGCTCGGCGAAGTACAGCGCCTTGTCGAGTTCCTGCCCCGATTGCTGGTCGAGGCCGGCATTGGCGGCCTTGGCGGTGGAATGGACCGCGCCCCAGTCGCTCATCACCCAGCCGCGATAGCCCCAGTCGCGCTTCAGCACGTCGGTGAGCAGATGCTTGTTCTCGCACGCCCAGTCGCCGTTGACCTTGTTGTAGGCGCACATCACCGAGCCGGGCCGGCCGGTCTCGATCGCAATCTCGAAGGCGAGCAGGTCGCTCATCCGCAGGTCGGCCTCGCCGATCCGCGCGTCGACGACCATGCGCCCCGTCTCCTGGCTGTTGAGCGCGAAATGCTTGACGGTGGAGACGATGCGGTTCGACTGGACGCCCGCGATATGCGCGCCGG
This sequence comes from Sphingomonas sp. MA1305, assembly GCF_016107325.1. Taxonomy (GTDB): domain Bacteria; phylum Pseudomonadota; class Alphaproteobacteria; order Sphingomonadales; family Sphingomonadaceae; genus Sphingomonas. The sequence continues at coordinate 249,674 of NZ_RCVT01000003.1, read as the reverse complement.
CCAAGGTGCCGGCGAGCAGCGGATCCTCGCCGAGATATTCGAAATTGCGGCCGTTCCACGGATCGCGGGTCAGATTAACGCCGCCGGCAAGCAGCACGTTGAAACGCTTGTCGCGCGCCTCTGCGCCGATCATCGTGCCGCCGGCGCGCGCGATCGCGGGATCGAAGCTGGCCGCGGTCGCCAGGCTCGACGGCAAGGCGGTGGCGACATCGCCCTTGCGCTGCTCGACCTGATTGGCAACGCCAAGCGACGCATCGCTCTCGCGCACCAGCGGGATGCCGAGACGGGCGAGGCCGTCGATGTGGCCGGCGGACGGGATCAGCTCGTTGCTGGTCTTGCCCGCCGCCATCGGCGGGAACAGGCCGTGCAGCAGCGCGATCTTCTCATCCAGCGTCATCCGCGCGACCAGGGCGTCGGCGCGCGCGCGCGCGTCGCTGCCCAAGGCCGCCGGTGCGGCGCGATTCGCCTGTGGCGGCCGGGCGGTGGCGGTGCCGCCGATCGCGATCGCCAGCGCTGCCAGCGATGCCCAGCGGGCGATGTGAGTCGTCGTCATAGGTCCTCCCCTTGGCCCTGTGTGTGTCCTTCGGGCCACGATCCTTCGCAAATAGACAAGCATATCGGGTGAACGTTCACAACCGATGCTTTTCAATGCTTAGGCTCGCTTGACAGGCTTCGCGACTTGGCACAAGTGAACGTTCTCAAGAAGCGCGGTCCAACCGCGTCGTTCGTCATTGGGGAGGATATCCATGCGTAGCGTTCGTGCTCGCCTGCTTTCGCGTTTTGCCATCGGCGTTTCCGCCGCCGCCTTCATCCTGCCGGCCGCCGCTGCGGCGCAGGACGCCGCCGCCACGATGGGCCAGCCAGGCCCCGCGCAGACCGATCCGGTGCCGTCCGCATCGGGCGACGTCGGCCGGGGCGACGGCGACATCGTCGTCACCGGTATCCGCGCGTCCTTGCGCGAATCGATCGACCTGAAGCGCAATGCGCAGGGCATCGTCGACGCGATCAGCGCGGAGGACATGGGCAAGTTCCCGGATACCAACCTCGCCGAATCGCTGCAGCGCATCACCGGCGTGTCGATCGACCGCACCGCCAGTGGCGAAGGCCAGTTCGTCACCGTCCGCGGCTTCGGTCCGGAATACAATCTGGTCACGCTCAACGGCCGCCAGATGCCGACCTCGACGATCGGTGACGGCAACGGCGCGCCCTCCTCGCGCTCGTTCGACTTCGCCAACCTCGCCTCCGAAGGCGTCGCCGCGCTGGAGGTGTACAAGTCCGGCCGCGCCACCGTGCCGTCGGGCGGCATCGGCTCGGTGATCAACATCCGCACGCCGCGCCCCTTTGACAAAATGGGCTTGCGCGGCTCGCTCTCCGCGCGCGGGGTGATCGACACGTCGCAGAACGGGCACAAGGACATCACGCCGGAAGTGTCGGGCATCTTCTCCGACACCTTCGCCGACGACCGCATCGGCATCCTCGTCACCGGCGCGTATCAGCGCCGCAACTTCAGCGCCAATTCGGCCAACATCGGCTGGCGCGACGGCTATCTCGGCAACGAGAACAACTGGGGTTCGCTCGCCCAGCCGGGCGATCCGCGCTACGCCAACATCACCAACCGGCCCAAGGCGACCGACGTCTACCAGGTGCCGCAGAACGGCGGCTATGACGTCGTCAATGGTCGCCGCGAGCGCATCAACGGCCAAGCCGTGCTCCAATTCCGCCCGATCGACAGCCTCACCGCGACGATTGACTACACCTATTCCCGGAACACCACGAACATCCGCGACAACAGCGTCGGCATTTGGTACAACCATAACGATACGCTAAGCGCCTGGACGAACGGCCCGGTCGCCGGCCCGATCTTCTACACCGAGCGCTTCACCGCTGCCGAAGCGAAGGACCTTGCCTATTCCGTCTCGCAGACGGCCGCCCGCAGCGAGAACAAGTCGCTGGGCGGCAACCTGACCTGGAATGCACCGGGCGGCGTGACGATGACGCTGGACGCGCATCATTCCACCGCGACGTCGAAGCCCGACAGCCCCTATGGCAACAGCAACTCGTTCGGCGCGGCAGTGTTCGGCATCCAGAGCCAGTCGATCAATTTCGACAAGGATCTGCCGGTCCTGTCGTATACCATGTATCCCGGCGTCGACGCGCTCAACCCGGCGAACATCGTGCCCACGGGCAACGCGTTCCGGAATTCCTACTTCCGTGACGAGATCAACCAGGTCCAAATCCGCGGCCACTATGACCATGATCACGGCTTCATGGACAGCCTCGACTGGGGTTTCGAATATACCGACAACAAGGTGCGCTCCGCGTACAGCGTGCTCCAGAACGACACTTGGGGCGGCGCGGGCGGCAGCACGCCGGAACAGCGCGCGGCGGCGGCCGCGCTGCTGCCCGACAACATCTTCCACCTGACCAGCATCCCCGACGCTTTTTCCGGCATCAGCGGATCGAACGACCCGAACATCATCAAGTCGTTCTTCACCTACGATCTGCCGACGGCGCTGGCGTTGACCGACAAGGCGTACGGCACGTGCGGCGGCAACCTGCAATGCTTGCTGCCCTACACCACCGACTCGCGCATCCATGAAAAGACGATCGCGCCCTATTTCCAGTTCAACGGCAAGTTCGACCTGCTCGCCGGCCCCGGTCACTTCATTGCCGGCATCCGCTACGAGAATACCGACGTGTCGGCGAGTGCGCTGGTGCCGACACCGGTCGGCGGTCAGCAGAATTCGCAGAACGAGTTCAACGTGCTGTACCAGGGCAGCGGCTTCACAACGTTCAAGGGTAGCTATCACAATTGGCTGCCATCGGTGGACGTCGACATCACGCCCATCGACAACGTCAAGCTGCGCGCGTCGTACAGCCACACCATCACCCGCGCCGATTACGGCAGCCTGCAGGGCGGCCGCCGCCTCGACACGCTGTTCCGCGTCGGCGGGGGCACCGGATCGGTCGGCAACCCCAATCTGATTCCGTACAAGTCCAAGAACATCGACCTGTCCGCCGAATGGTATTACGGCAGGGAGAACTATATTTCGGTCGGCTACTTCCACAAGGACGTGTCGAACTACATCGGCTCGACCCAGATTAACACCACGATCCCCGGCATCGCGTCGCCGACCACCACGTTCAATGGCGTCACCACCAATGGCCCCCGCTACCAGGCGGCGATCAACGCACCTGGCTATGACGGCACCTTCGCCTTCATCCAGAATTACTACATCAAAAACTTCCCGGCCTATGTCGGCAAGAACAACGTTCTGCTCGCCGGGCCGGGCGACCCGCTGGTCAACTTCGTCATCACGACACCGTTCAACAGCGACCAGACCGCCTCCGTCGACGGCTTTGAATTCGCGATCCAGCACAATTTCTGGGACACGGGCTTCGGCACGATCCTCAACTACACGGTCGTCAACGGCAACCGCGACTATGACAACCGCCTGCCGTCGAGCGTGGCGCAGTTCGCAATCGTCGGGCTCTCTGACAGCGCGAACGCCGTCTTGTTCTTCGACAAATACGGCATCAACGCCCGCGCCGCCTACAATTGGCGCAAGGGCTTCCTGCAGGGATCGGGTACCAATCCGGTCTATATCAACACCTACGGGCAGCTCGACGGCAGCGCGAGCTACGCCATCACGCCGCAGATCACGATCTTCGCCGAAGGCATCAACATCCTTGGCAAGGACCGGAGCGGGCATCTGCGCTCGGATCGCAACGTCACGTTCGTGGCGAAGCAGGACGCGCGCTATTCGGCCGGCGTGCGCTTCACTTTCTAAGCCCCCCCACGGCCTGCCAGCCTTCTTGCAAGAGAAGGCTGGCTTTTTGTGTGCGACGACGGCACGCCTGCGCACCATCCGATCCTGACGAGAGTTAAGCGTTCGATGACCAGCCAGCACGCGATCCTGACCGCCGAGGCGCATCGCGACCTGCGCATTCTTACCGAGCGTGACGCCGGGCTCGGCGATGCGCAGATGTGCTGCATCACCGTGCCGAGCGAATTCCGCGCGGTGCAGAGCGAATATCCGATCCTCTTCCGCCTCAATGACACCCGCGACCGCTTCACTGCGCTCGCCATGTTCGGCTTCGAGAATGGCGAGAACCTTTACCTGGACGGCGGGCGCTGGGACGCACGCTACCGGCCGCTGGCGATGGACATCCAGCCATTCCTGATCGGTGGTGGTCCCGATGACGACGATGCCAAGCAGGTCCATGTCGACCTCGCTTCGCCCCGCATCGCCGCCGGTGACGCCGGCATCCGCGTGTTCGACGAAATGGGCCAGCCGACGCCCTATCTGGAGCGTATCGCCGAACAGCTCGGCGCGCTCGACGAGGGATATCGCGGATCGGCCGATTTCTTCGCGGCGCTGCAACGCCACGATCTGCTCGAACCCTTCACGCTGGAAGTCACGCTGAACGACGGTTCGACCAACCGCTTGGTCGGCTTCCACATCATCGACGAGGACCGCCTCGCGGAACTCGACGGCGCGGCACTGGCCGAGCTCAATGCCAACGAGCATTTGCTGCCGATCTATATGGCGATCGCATCGCTCGCTCATCTCGGCGATCTCGTCGCGCGTCGGAACCGGCGGCTGGCGCGTGGCTGAGGCCGATCCGGGTCCGCTCGCGGGCTTGGCCCGGGTGCCGGAAGAGCAGGTCGCCGACGCCGCCACGCTCGACGCCCGGTTGCGCGGCGCGGAAACGCCGTTCGTGATCCGCGGCCTCGCCGCGGACTGGCCGCTGGTCAAGGCTGGCCTGCAGTCCGCCGACGCCGCGCGCGACTATCTGCTGCGTCACCACCGCGACCGGCCGTTCACGGTGTCGGTCAGCCAGCCGGGCAGCGGCGGCCGGCTGTTCTACGACGATGCGATGGCGATGAACTTCCGCACCTTCGACGCGAAATTGCCGGAGATCTTTGCGCGGATGGCGGCCTTCGCCGGGCAGCCGCAGGCACCGACCGTCTATCTCGCCTCGATCGACGTGCACCAGTTCTTCGACGGCCTGCACGCCGCCAACCATATCGACCTTGCTGATCGCGAACCGCTGGCCAGCATCTGGATCGGCACGCGCACGCGCATCGCCGCGCACAACGACGTGCCCAACAACCTCGCCGTGGTCGCCGCCGGCCGGCGCCGTTTCACGCTGTTCCCGCGCGAACAGTTCCGCAACCTCTACCTCGGCCCGGTCGACAACACGCCGGCGGGCCGGGCGATCAGCATGGTCGACTTCCACTCACCGGACCTCGAACGCCACCCGCGCTTTGCCGAGGCGATGGCGCATGGCCAGACGGTCGAGATGGCGCCCGGCGACGCGCTCTACATCCCGGCGCTGTGGTGGCACCACGTCGAAGGGCTGGAGGACTTCAACGTGCTGGTCAATTACTGGTGGCGCGAGACGCCGCGCTGGCTCGGTCAGCCGCAGGAGGCGCTCAATCACGCGCTGATGGCGATCCGCGACCTCCCTCCAGACCAGAAGGCGCATTGGCGGGACATGTTCGATTATTACGTCTTCCAAAACGACGATCAGGTCACCGCCCATGTGCCCGAAGGCGGCCGCGGCGTGCTCGACCCGATGACGCCGGAATTGGCGAGCCGGCTGCGCAGCTATCTGTTGCGGGCGCTCAGCCGATGACCGCCGTGACACCGCGTCGCATCATTGTCGCCGGCGGCGGCACCGCCGGCTGGATGACCGCCGCGGCGCTGATCCGGACGCTCGGCCGCACTGCCACCGTCACCTTGGTCGAATCCGACGCGATCGGCACGGTCGGCGTCGGCGAATCGACGATCCCGCCGCTGATCACCTTCAACCGGCTGCTGGGGATCAACGAGACCGAATTCATGGCGGCGACCCAGGCGACATTCAAACTGGGCATCCAGTTCGACGGCTGGAAAGGTCCGAACGACAGCTACTTCCATGCCTTCGGCCTGACCGGCAAGGATCATTGGGCCGCCGGCTTCCAGCATTTCTGGCTGGAGGGACGCGCGCGTGGTCACGACCAATCCTATGACGATTACTGCCTGGAGCTGATCGCGGCGCGCGAGAACAAATTCGCCCATCTGCCCGACGACCGGATGAGCTACGCCTATCAGCTCGACTCCACCCTCTACGGCCGCTTCCTGCGCCGCATGGCAGAGGGGGACGGGGCGCGCCGCATCGAAGGCAAGATCGCTTGCGTCGATCTCGATGGCGAGAGTGGCGACATCGCCGCGCTGGTGCTGGAGGACGGGCAACGGGTCGAGGGCGACCTGTTCCTCGACTGCACCGGCTTCCGTGCGCTGCTGATCGAGCAGGCGCTGCACGTTGGTTATGACGATTGGACGCACTGGCTGCCGTGCGACAGCGCGATCGCGGTGCAGACCGAGAGCGTGCGGCCGCCGGTTCCCTATACCCGCGCCATGGCGCACGATGCCGGCTGGCAATGGCGGATTCCGCTGCAGCATCGCTTCGGTAACGGCATCGTCTATTGCAGCCGCTACCTGTCGCGCGAGGCGGCACTCGACCGGCTGCTCGGCAATGTCGAGGGCAAGGTGCTGACCGAGCCCAACATGCTGCGCTTCGTCACCGGGGCGCGGCGCAAGCAATGGCATCGCAATTGCGTCGCCATCGGCCTGGCAGGCGGCTTCATGGAGCCGTTGGAATCGACCAGCATCCACCTGATCCAGCGCGCGATCCTGCGCCTGATCCGGCTGCTGCCGGCGGCCGGACCGATCTCGCCGCACGACGTCGCCGAATTCAACGATCAGCAACTGACCGACATGAATCAGATCCGCGACTTCCTGATCCTTCACTACAAGGTCACCGAGCGGCGGGATTCGCCGTTCTGGCGGCAGTGTGCGGCGATGGAGATTCCAGACAGCCTGGCGCAGAAGATCGGCCTGTTCCGCGAGACCGGCCGCGTCTTCCGCCGCAACGACGAATTGTTCGCGGAAAACAGCTGGATCCAGGTGATGCTCGGCCAGGGTATCACCCCGGCCGCGCGACACCCAATCGCCGCCAAGCTGCCCGACGAGGAACTGGCCCGTTTCCTGTCCGGCCTGCGCCAGGGTGTCACATCGACGGTACGCGGCCTGCCCGCGCACGGCGACTATGTCGCGCGCTATTGCGGCGCGGCGCCCGCCTGATGGCGCGGCGTCGACAAGCGGTGACCATCCGCCACGTCGCGGCGGACGCCGGCGTGTCGTTGCAGACGGTCAGCCGCGTCATCAACAAGGAGCCGAACGTCCGGCCCGAGATGATGGCGCGGGTGCAGGACTCGATCGCACGCCTCGGCTATGTCCCGTCGATCGCGGCGCAGCGGATGGCGGGCTCGCGGTCCTATCTGATCGTCGCGCTCAACGACCGCGAGCGGACCATCGCCGGCTGGCGCGACCGCCAGGGCACCGACTGGGTCGACCAGATGCTGCTCGGCGGCATGCTGACCTGTGCCGAACACGGCTATCGCATGATCGTCGAATTGGTCGACACACACAGCGACCATATCGAGCGCGAACTGCTCGCCGCGATCGCCGCGATCCAGCCCGACGGCGTCATCCTGACCCCGCCGCATTCCGAGAACCCGCTGATCACGCGCCTGCTCGAGGAACATCGCATCGCCTTCGCGCGGATCGGATCGCGCAACGCCGGCCCCGGCTTCGCCGTCGCGATGGATGAAGCGGGCGCAGCGCGCATCGCCACCGAGCATCTGATCGCGCTCGGCCATCGCCGCATTGGCTTCATCGCCGGTCCCGACGAATATGAGCTGAGCGGCTGGCGCACCGATGGCTGGCGGACGACGATGGTGGACGCCGGGTTACCGACCGACGGCCTGCTCGCCGCCGGCGACTTCGGTTTCGCATCGGGTCGGGCAGCGGCGGCGGCCTTGCTCGGCAGCGCGGTGCCGCCGACCGCGATCATCGCCTGCAGCGACCAGATGACGCTGGCGACGCTGGAGCTGGCACGCGAGCGCGGGCTCGACGTGCCAGGCGACCTGTCGATCCTCTGCTTCGACGACACGCCGATCGTCCGCTTCGTCCACCCGCCGTTGACCGCGATCGTCCAGCCGATCGCCGAGGTCACCGCGCGCGCAGTGGAGCAGGTGATCGGCGATCAGTCGGGCGATGTCGCCGAACCGATCATCGTGCCGGCGACGCTCGCGGTTCGCGCTTCGACGGGCGCCCCCCGATCACCGGCGTGACCCGCCCGACCATCCTCGCGCAGCGGCTGGGGCAGGAAGGCGAGCCGCTGGTCGTGATCGACGACTTCGCCGCCGATCCCGACGGCCTGCGGCAGGCCGCCGCGGCCGCCACGTTCGAAGCCGCTGGCCACTTCTACCCCGGCGTGCGCGCGCCGTTGCCCGAGAGCTACTTCCGCGATCATTTCCCGGTGATCGCGCAGGCGCTCGGCCGCCGCTTCGGACCGCACCGCCAGATCGGCGTGATCGATGCCAGCTTCTCGATCGTCACCGCCCGGCCTGATGCCCTCGACGTCCGCCAGCGCGTGCCGCACGTCGACGCCTATGGCCGCGACCGCATTGCGATGGTCCATTATCTCTCCCCCGCGCATCGCGACGGCACCGCCTTCTTCCGCCATCGCGCCACCGGCTTCGAGACGATCGACGACGCTCGCGCCCCTGCGTTCTTCGATCGGTTGCAGGGGGAAGTCGCCGCCGCCCCGCCGGAAGGCTACATCCTCGGCGACACGCCGTTGTTCGAGCGGATCGGCATGGCGGAGGCACGCTACAACCGCGCCATCCTCTACCGCAGCCAGCTCCTGCACAGCGGCGCGATCGCGCCAGATGCGATCCTGTCATCCGATCCCGCCATCGGGCGCCTGACCGTCACCGCCTTCCTGTCGATCGGCTGACCGCGCCCGCCGGGCCTATGCCCCCCCCGCCGTAGCGGACCAGCGTCTGGCGGATGCTGCCCGGCCTTGCGGCTGCCCCTGCCCCGTTGACCGGATGCGCGATCGTCCCCTTGCCGCCGCCCAGGGAAATGGTCGTCACATTGGACACGCGCACGCCAGGCGTGTCGGGTACCTCGACCGCGCTGGCGAGGACGATCGACGGGTCGGCGGTTAAGTTGGCGTAGACGCCCATTCCCACCGCCTCGTGCCGGCGGACGTGATCGGCGACCTTGTACGCCGCCCACCCGCGCGAGGAATCCGCGCGCCAGGCGCGCTGGCTCGGCGGATCGTAGGGCAGTTCGTTCTGGTAAAAAAAGGTCCGCCCGTCCTCGCCGTTCCACAGCGTCTGCCAGCCCTGGAAATGCTCGACGAACAGCCCGTAGCAGGTGACGTGATCGCCATTGACGACAAGGCCGTGCGTCGCCCGGCTCTCGTCCCAGCCGACATGGACGCGCCCGTTGTCGCGATCGCCATGATCGGCACGCCAAATCCACAGATGGTCGCCGATGACATGGTGGCTGTTGATCTCCAGGCAGGTGCCGGCATTGCCGACCGCGGCGCCGCCGACGCGAAAGAAGAGGTCGGCGAGCAAGGTCGGACGGTCGCGGTGATCGCCGTCTGCGCCGGGCGGCCCGATCTGCACCAGCACGGGCGAATTCTGTGCCCCAGCATCAATCAATAGGCCGGCGATCGTCACCCCCGGCACGTCGGCGACGGTCAGCGCCGCGGTGCCGCCCTCGACCAGCAGCGTCGCCAGCCCGAGGCCGAGCACCACCGTATCGGCCCGGGTCACCCGCAGCGGCTCGCGCAGGCGGTAGACGCCCGGCGTCAGCAGCAGATGGCGCCCCGCGGCGAGCGCGCGGTTGATCGCCGCCACCGGCGTCGCCGGATCGGCGATCAGCACGTCGCGCAGCGGCACGTTCCGGCCGGCGGGTGCCCGGTCCCACGACACTCCCACCGCATCATGGCGCAGCGCCGGGACGAAGAGGCTCCACGCGCCGTCCGGACCGACGCACAGGAACGGCTTCTCCCGGATCACCGGCACGGTCGGCAGCGTCGTATAGGGCGGCTTGGGGAAGCTCGTCGCCGGCGCGCCGGCCACGCCCATGAACATCATGTTCCAGTTCGACCCCTGCCAGCCGCCGATGCGGCTGTTGCGGGTGAACCATTGCTGCTGGGTGCCGGACCGGATCGTGCCGTCGACGCGGCAGTCCGCCATGAAGCCGCCGCTCGACCAGCCGCCGTCGTCCAACGCCAGATCGCCGGCGAGATGGATGCGGCGATAGGGCGCGGCCTGCGACACCGCCCAGCGATCGGCACCGTCGGGCGGTCGCACCGTCAGATTTTCCGCGCCGCGCCAGAAATTGACCAGCGCCATGCCGTTCGCCCAATCCGCCTCAGCGTGGACGTGACCGGTCACGGTCACGTCGCCAGGCGTGATGCCCAGCCCGGCGACCTGGGTGAAGAAACCGACCTTGATGTCGAGGCGATGGCTTCCCGGCTTCAGCAGGATCGCGCGGCGCCGGTCGGTGAAATGCGCGCGCTCCTGCTCGCCGAACCAGCGGGCGATCGTCGCCTGCGCGTCCGGCGCGCCGGGATCGACGATCAGGACGTTCGGCCCAAGGTCCGGATCGTTGGTGGTCATCGCCAGCGCGGGCTTGCCGATCGCGCCGATCCCGATCGCCGCCATGCCGGCGACCATGTCGCGGCGCGTCACTGGCTGCATTCTACCCTCTCCTGCTTTTGACCAGCGCATCGCGCGGCGTGACAGGTTAGGCAACTGATTCCGTATGAATAACTGAGCGCGCGAGGCAGGCGTTGCGGCCAAGGCGCTGGGGCACGAGACACTTTAGGAGCTCGCAGGCTCTCGGCCCGGCACCGCATGGTGCCGTATGCACTGCCGATCCCGATGCGGGGGATCAGCGACGCGTTTGCAACGATCATTGCCGATCGGCCGCGTCGCATCTTCCCATTCGCGGAAAGACACGACGCGGCCGCATCGGTAGAGGCTTAGAAGCGGAACGCCGCCGTCGCTCGCATGCTGTGCCAGCGGAAGATGTTGTCAGACCGGATGATGTCCGTGCCAGCCGTATTGGGAGTGAGCACGAACGGATTGGTCGCTGCCGCCGACCCCTGGGTCACGCGGACGCGGAAGTCGTTATCGTTGTAGCGGTGGTACATATATTCGAGGCCGATCGAGAAATGGCGGCCGATCTGCTGTTCGATACCGCCACCGGCCAGGAAGCCGAACTTGGTGTCGTCGCCCGACAGCGCGAAGGCGTTGGCGGTGTTGGTGGTCGTGAAGCTATGCTTGATCTTGGCATAGCCGGCACCGGTCGTGCCGTAGAATAGCGTCGTGCCGAAGGCGAGGCCGGCACGGCCGCGGATCGACGCCTCGTAATCGACATCGCGGGTCAGCACGTAGCTAGCCGGCGTGGTCGAATAGCCGCTGGTGCTGTCGGTGATCTCCGACTTGCCGAATTCGCCCACGAAGCCAACCACGACGTGGCCGCGCTGGGTGTCGGCACCGATCCGTCCGTAATAGGCCCAACCGTCCTTGTCGTTGCGGCAGCCGCCGGCTGCCGGCGTCGCACCGCGTGCCGCACCGTTGCAGAAGCCCGGTGCAAAGGCGTTGGTGTTGCCGGCGGTGACCACGGTGTCGCCGAAGCGACCGTCGAGGTTGCGGTCGAACAGCAGCCGCGCCCCCACCGGATTGGGCTGGACGTCATAACCGCCCGCCGCGCCGATATAGACGCCGTTGTACGGCTCCGGGTCGGCGCTCATGTCCTGCGCGGCGGCGGGCGATGCCGCCATCGCCGCCAGGACTGCGGCCGGGATCAGGCCGAGGAACTTGGTGTGCATGTCGTAACTCCCTGTAGACAGCAACGAAGAAGAACCGCTCAGACGCCCGAGCTCTGCCGTACGGTGCCGTTGACGCCCGACGGAAAGAATCCGCCGCTCGTCGTCGACGATGCGGTGAGATAGACGATGTTGAGCACCTGGCCCGGCGTACGGCTGAAGCAGATGCCGTTGCTGTCGGTCGGCACGATGTTCGACGTCGTGCTGTCGCCGACGATTCCCTGGTCGAGGTCGGTCGGCCCATCCAGGCTGTCGCGCGCGTCCGAAATCTGCCCGGCGGCGGTGCGCAGCGTCGGCGTCTGCAGGCCCTTGGCGTACAACAGCGTGCGGACCAGGCCGGCGTGATAGGCTTCCGCCGCATGGATACCGGCCGCCGCCTCGACATAGGTCTTGTTGTTGATCGAGGCGATCGAGCCCTTGTAGGCGGTGACGCCGACGTCCTCGAAGATGAATGCGCCGAGCAGGAAATTTTCGTCGGAGGCATAGGGATCGAACGTCCCCGTGCTGCCGACCACGCCGGCGGCGCGCGCCGCAGCGGTGAAGGCGCCAGTTGCACCGCCGTCGATGTTGATCGACGGCATCGCCACCGCCGACGAGCCGAGCGCGCTGCGCAGGAAGGCGACGTGCGCCGCTTCGTCCGCCGCGATCTCACGGGCGTATTGCGCGACCGTTTGGTCGCTGAACGCGACCTGCTTGCCGCCGGTGACGGTTCCCTGCGTGCCCGTGCCGCTGAGCTGCGAGTTCGGCAGGCCCGCTCCCGTGGCGGCGAACGAATAGAATTGCGCCTCGAGATATTCGAGGTTGAGCGCGAAGTTGAGCACGTCGGCGTCGGACACGGTCGGCGTGGGAGTCGGGAAAGGCGTCGGCTGATAGGCGTTGTTGTTGTCGTCCTTGCAGCTCGCGAGCAGCCCTGCGACGCCGGCGGTCGCGGCGGCGGCGCCGGCGGTGCGCAGGAACGCGCGGCGGTGGTGACGGCGCTGTTCGGCCGCGGCGAGGACTTCGGTCAGGACCTGATTGTCGTGCATCGTCTGTCTCCCTGGGATGCGGGCCGGATCAGGCCTGGGCCGTGCTGGTGCGGATGGAGCCGTTGACCCCGGCGGGGAAGAAGCCACCCATGGTGACCGCCGCCTTGGTCAGGTAGACGATGTTAAGCACCGCCCCCGTCGACCGGCTGTAGGCGAGGCCGTTGCTGTCGACCGGCACGATGTTCGACGCGGTGCCGCTGCTGATGGTGACCGGCGAGATACCCTGATCGTCGTCGCTGCTGCCGTCGAGGCTGTCGCGGGCGTTCGAGATGGCGTCCGCGCTGGTGCGCAGCGACGGCGTCGCAATGCCCTTTTGATAGAGCACGGTGCGGACGATCGCCGCGTGATACGCCTCCGCCGCCAGGATGCCGGCGGCGGCTTCCAGGAACGTCTTGTTGGAGATCAGCGGCGACGCACCCTTATAGGCGGTGACGCCGACGTCCTCGAAGATGAACGAGGCGAGCAGGAAGTTGTTGTCGCTGGCATAGGGATCGAACGACTGGTTGGTGCCGACCAGACCGGCCGCGCGCGCCGCGGAGCTGAAGGCGCCGGTCGCCGACGTGCCGACGTCGATCGCCGGCTGCGCCACCGCGGCCGAGCCGAGCGCGCTACGCAGGAAGGCGACGTGCGCGATCTCGTCCTGCGCAATCTCCTTGGCATATTGCGCGACCAGCGGGTCCTGGAACGCCACCGCCCGTCCGCCGGTCGCGCTGCCCAGCGTGCCGGTGCCGCTGGTCAGCGAGCTGTTGATGGCGGTGCCAAAGGCGGCGAAGGAATAGAAATTCGCCTCGAGATATTCGAGATTGAGCGCGAAATTGAGCACGTCGGCATCGCTCGGCGCGGTCTGGGCGGAAGCGGCGTCGGCATAAGCGAAGGCACCACCGACCGCGGCCGCACCCAGCACCATGCGGAACAGCTCGCGTCGTTCGTTGCGGCGGGTCACGCGCGCATCCAGCGCCTCCACCAGTTGTTCGCTCTGGGTCATCCGGCTGTCTCCCTTTGCTACGGCGAGGCCATCCCGGTCCCGCCAGCGAAGCTCGAGACTTCGCCCACGCGAGCTACGGAGCGGCGGATGCGGCGGATGCACGAATGTGAAAAAACTTTTCCCGCGCGACAGGTGCTTGCCCGCACCATTAACTTTAGTTAGCGCTTGGCCATGGAGAATGGCGCGCCCGAGAGCACCGACGACGCGCGCCACGCGCTGGTCGAAGCCTTGGTGGCGACGGGCGAGCAGGACCGGGCTGCCTTCGTTCGCGTATATCGGCTGACAGCGGCGAAGCTTTTTGGCATCTGCCTCCGTATCTGTGGTGATCGCACTGCAGCAGAGGATGTTTTGCAGGACGTATATGTCTCGGTCTGGAAGCGCGCGAGCGGCTTCGAACCCGGTCGGGCCAGCCCCATCACCTGGCTGGCGACGATCGCGCGCAACCGCGCGATCGACTGGCGGCGCGCCAATCCCATCCGCGATACTACGAGCGTTGAAGATATCGCCTCCTTGCCCGAACCCTCGCCATCGGCCTGCGACCAGATGCTGGTCGAGGAATCCGACCGCCGCCTGCATTTGTGCCTCGACCAGCTGCAGGATTCGCAGCGGCAGGCGATTCGCGCCGCCTTCTTCGGCGGCCTGACCTATGCCGAACTCGCCGACCGGGGCGCCGTCCCGCTCGGCACGGTGAAGAGCTGGATTCGCCGCGGCTTGGGGCGTCTCCGGGACTGTCTCGATGACGACGCCTGACGATCCGGACATGACCGCCGCCGAACTGGCGTTGGGGGTGCTGGAAGGCGAGGAACGGGCAGCGGCCAACCGCCGGTTGCTCGCCGATCCCGTCTTCGCCCGCGACGTCGCGCGCTGGCGCGCCCATTTCGCCACCCTGTTCGCCGAGGTGCCGGAGGTCGCGCCCCCGCCCCAGCTGGAGGAGCGGATCCTCGCCGCACTGGACCCGGCGCAGGATCGGGATGCCGTCCGCACGCTGCGCCGCTGGCGGTGGTTCGGCGGCGGCATGTCGGCCGTCGCCGCGGCGCTGCTCGTCACGCTGCTGACCCGTCCGGCGGCGTTGCCGCCCCGCCCGGCGCCGCGTCCCGACGCCCCGCTCGTCGCCACGCTTGCACCCGGCGAGGCGACGTCGATCGCGGCGGTCTATGACCGGGCCGCGGGTCAGGTGCGCACGATTGGCCGGATGGCGGTGCCGACGGATCGGGACGCCGAACTCTGGGCGATTGGCCGCGACGGCGTGCCCCGCGCGCTGGGCCTGCTGCATCGTGACGGCCGCACGCAGATCGTCGTTCGCGGCGTGACGATCGACCAGACGACGACGCTGGCGGTGTCGATCGAGCCGATCGGCGGCTCGCCAGGCCCGTTGCCGACCGGACCGGTCGTCGCGACGGGACAGCTCAGCATGATCTGACCAAATCGGGCGGCGCTGCATCCGTAGTGCCGGTGCGGCCGTACCTGTCGCCAGCGCCATTCCGGCGTAAGGAGAGACAGGATGAATCGGTATCTGCGCCCGGTGTTCGCGGCCGCGCTGTTGCTCAGCGCCGGCGGAGTGATGGCGAAGAGCAATCCGATGGTCGGCGGTGCCGCCATGTATTCGACCAAGACGATCGTTCAGAACGCCTCCCAGTCCAAGGACCACACGACGCTCGTCGCCGCGGTCCAGGCGGCGGGCCTGGTCGACACGCTGTCCGGCCCTGGTCCGTTCACCGTCTTCGCGCCGACCAATGCCGCTTTCGCCAAGCTGCCCGCGGGCACGGTCGACACGCTGTTGAAGCCGGAGAACAAGGCGCAGCTCACCTCGGTGCTGACCTACCATGTCGTCCCCGGCCGCATCACTGCCAAGGACATCGCCGCCAAGGCGAAGGCGAATGGCGGCACGGCGACCTACACGACCGTGCAGGGCGAGCCGCTGATGTTCCGCAAGTCGGGCAGCGGCTGGGCGATCATGGACGGCAAGGGCGATACCGGCCGCGTCACCATCGCCGACGTGATGCAGTCGAACGGCGTGATCCACGTCATCGACACCGTTATGATGCCCTGAGCGTCCAGGGGCGACGCGGCCAGGTCGGCGTCGCCCCGACCATCGGCTGGTATACGGCTTTTCGACGACGGCATGGCACGTTCCCGGTCGCGGGCCGTTCGGCACCCGTTCGATCGACAGGAACCGCCATGACCGACCCGCGTACCAGCCAGCCGACCAGCTTTCCCGGCGAGCCGCAGCAGCCCCGCCCCGGCCTGGTCGCGGACATGAGGATCAAGCCAGATCATGGCGAGGAGAGCTATGTCGGCAAGGGCCTGCTGACCGACAAGGTCGCGCTGATCACCGGCGGGGATTCGGGCATCGGCCGCGCGGTGGCGATTGCTTATGCCCGCGAAGGCGCGGATGTCGCCATCTCCTATCTCGCCGACGAGCAGCGCGATGCGGACGAGACGCGGCAATGGGTCGAGAAGGCAGGGCGTCGCTGTCTGCTGCTGCCCGGCGACATTCGCGATCGCGATCATTGCGTGCAGCTGGTCGAGCGCACCGTCAGTGAGCTCGGCGGTATCGACATATTGGTCAACAATGCCGCGGCACAGACAATCAATCAGGGCATCGACAGCATCGACGACGACGAGATGCAGGGCGCCTTCGCCGCCAACGTCTTCGCGATGATCCGCCTTGCCAAGGCCGCGGCGGCGCACATGAAGCCGGGCGCGGCGATCGTGAACACGACCAGCGAACAGGCCAAGGTCGCGGGCAAGACCATGATCGTCTATGCCGCGACCAAGGGCGCGATCTCCAGCCTGACGGTCGGCCTGTCGAACCTGCTGTCGGGCGACGGCATCCGCGTCAACGCGGTCGCGCCGGGGCCGATCTGGACGCCGATCCAGCCGATCGCCAAGACACCGCACGAGCTGGAAACGCTCGGCCAGGACACACCGCTCGGTCGCGCCGGCCAGCCGGCGGAACTCGCCCCCGCCTATGTCCTGCTCGCCTCGGCGGAAGGCAGCTATATGTCAGGCAACGTCATCGCGGTGACCGGCGGCGTGCCGATCTCGTGACGCCGACCCCAATTGACACGCGGCAGGCCCGCAACGAGGTGCATGATGATCGAAGCCTGGTGGAACGACACGCTGATCGCGCGCAGCGACGATACGGTGGTGGTCGAGGGAAACCATTATTTCCCTGCGGATGCGGTCGATGCGTCGATATTGAAGCCGAGCGACACGACCAGCGTCTGCCCATGGAAGGGCATCGCCCATTACTACAGCCTCGCCGTCGGCGACGCGGAGAACCGCGATGCCGCCTGGTACTATCCCGATCCCAAGCCGGACGCGGAATCGATCCGTGGTCGCATCGCCTTCTGGAAAGGCGTCAAGGTCGGGTGACGAAACGGCAATGCGGCCCGGCCGCATCCCGGTCCGGGATCGGTCCGCAATGCAACTTAACGGCTCGGCCGGTTTGCGGTAGGGACCGGTGATGGCCGCTGCCCTTCCCCCGCATGGCGACCCGTCGATTGGCGGACCGTCGGTCGTGCTGTTGCCGGAAACGCCGGGCTTTCTCGACGTGGCCAGCGTCTGCGGCCTGTTGATCGCCCGGCACGACTGGACGGCGACTCCGCTGGGGCCGATCGATGCCTGGCCCGCGGCGTTGCGGACGATCCTGGCGACGCTGATCCGCTCGCCGCTGCCGATGGCACTGCGCTGGGGCGATGCCGGCGTGCTGCTCTATAACGACGCCTATGTGCCGCTTGCCGGTGGGCGGCATCCGCATCTGCTCGGCAGCTGGCTGGGCGATGGAACGCCGGACGAGACCGGCTTCGACGATCGCGTGCTGGCCGTATGCCGTGCCGGCGGCGCGCTGCGCTACCGCGACCAACAGCGTATGTTGACACGCGATGATCGGGCCGAACCAGCCTGGTTCGACCTCGATTTCTCCGCCTTGGTCGATGACATGGGCCGGCCGGCCGGCGTATTGTGCGTCGCGGTCGATGCGACGGACCGGGTCGTCGCGGCGCGGCGCTCCGCCTTTCTGCTCAAGCTCGGCGACGATCTGCGCACGCTCGATACGCCGACCGCGATCATGGCGCTCGCGGCGGCGCGGCTCGGCGAGGAGATGGCGGCCAGCCGCGTCTTCTATGCGGAGATCACCAGCCGCGGCTGGATGACCGTCGAGCGCGATCATGCCCGTGGCGTGTCGTCGATCGTCGGCCGCCATTCGCTGGAAAGCTTCGGCCCCGATCTGCTCGCCGCCTATCGCGATGGCGCGCCGGTCGTCGTCCGCGACGTCGCCGGCGACGACCGGCTGAGCGAGGGCGCGCGCAGCGGCCTGCAGACGCGCGAGGTCGGCGCCTTCATCGACGTCGTGCTGTTCCAGGAGGACGAATGGGTCGGCCTGCTTGCGGTGCAGAACGCCACCGCGCGGGTGTGGACCAGCGGCGAGGAGGAGCTCGTCCAGGAGGTCGGCGAGCGGGTCAAGGCGGCGGTCGAGCGGACGCGCGCCGAGCAGGCGCTGCACGACCTCAAGGGCTCGCTCGAGCAGCAGGTGATCGATCGGACCGCGCAGCTGCGCCGCTACCATGCGATCGTCGATGCGACGACGTCGCCGATCTGCGCCTTCGACACCGATTGCCGGCTGGTCGCCTTCAACGCCGCGCACCAAAGCGAATTCCGCCGGGTCAACGGCTTCGAAACCAACATCGGCGATGTCTTTCCCGATCAGTTCGAAGGGGGGCAGCGCGCGACGATGCGGGCGCTGATGGAGCGCGCGCTGACCGGCGAGAGCTTTACGGTGACCGAGGCATTCGGTCGCGCCGGCTTGGGCACGCCGGCCTGGGAAATGTCCTATACGCCGCTGCGGGACGACAGCGGCCGCGTCATCGGCGCCTTTCACCAGGCGAAGGACATGTCCGCCGAACTGGCGGCCCGCGCCGAACTGGAGGTCGCGCAGGAGGCCTTGCGACAGAGCCAGAAGGTCGAGGCGATGGGCAGCCTGACCGGCGGCGTCGCTCACGATTTCAACAACCTACTGACGCCGATCATCGGCTCGCTCGACATGCTGATGCGCAAGGGCATCGGCACCGCGCGCGAGCGGCGGCTGATCGACGGTGCGCTGCAATCCGCGGAACGCGCCAAGACGCTGGTGCAGCGGCTGCTCGCCTTCGCGCGTCGCCAGCCGCTGCAGCCGACCGCAGTCGATCTGTCGCAACTGGTCGACGGCATGGCCGATCTGATCGGCTCGACGCTCGGCCCGACGATCGCGGTACGGATCGATGTCGGCGACGACGTGCCGCCGGCCCGCGCCGATGCCAACCAAGTGGAAATGGCGCTGCTCAACCTGGCGGTGAACGCACGCGACGCGATGCCCGCGGGCGGCACGCTGTCCATTGCCGTGCGGCGCTGCGCCGTCGGCGCCGGCGCGACGCATGCGCTGCCCGCCGGCGACTATGTCTGCCTGGAGGTCGCCGACACCGGGGTCGGCATGGACGATGCGACGCGCCAGCGCGCGATCGAGCCCTTCTTCTCGACCAAGGGCGTCGGCAAGGGCACCGGCCTCGGCCTGTCGATGGTCCACGGCCTCGCCGCGCAGCTGGGTGGCGGGCTGACCATCGACAGCGTCGCGGGCGCCGGCACGCGCGTCGCTTTGTGGCTGCCGCCCAGCGACATGATCATCGCAACGCCCCTGGCCGATCCGCCGCAGCCGCATCGTGCCGGTGCGGGCGTGGTGCTGCTGGTCGACGACGAGGAGCTCGTTCGCCTCAGCACCGCCCATATGCTGAGCGACCTCGGCTATACCGTGGTCGAGGCGGTGTCGGCGGCGGCGGCGCTGGACCTGGTGCAGGCCGGGCTGGTGCCGGACATCTTGATCACCGACCATCTGATGCCCGGGATCAGCGGCGCGCAGCTCGTGCGCGAACTGATCGCGCGGCAGCCGGGGCTAAAGACGCTGATCGTCTCCGGCTATGCCGAAACGCACGGCATCGATCCCGGCATGGCGCGGCTCAGCAAGCCGTTCCGCAACGACGAACTGGCCGCCAGCCTCGCCGCGCTCGACCTGCGGCTGCAGCCGACCGGTTAGCGCGCGGCGGCGTCCGCCGCCGGCAACGCGGCCAGCCGCTTCGTCACCAGCGGCGCGATCCGGTCGGCGATGCGCGCGACGCCCTTGGCATTGGGGTGGACGCCGTCGGGCAGCATCAGCTGGCGGTTGCCCAGCACGCCCTGCAGGATGAACGGGTCGAGCACCGCGTCGTGCGCGCGTGCCGCCTCCGGCCAGATCGCGTTGAAGCGCGCCGCGAAATCCGGGCCGAGGTTGGGCGGCGCCATCATCCCCGTCAGGATCACCGGGATATGCCGGCGCGCCAGCTCGTCGAGCATCGCGCTCAGGTTGGCGCGGGTCTCCGCGGGGTCGACCTGGCGCAGCACGTCGTTGCCGCCGAGACCGAGCATCACCAGGTCCGGCGCGGGCTTCAGCCGGTCGAGCGTATAGACGAGCCGCCGCCGCCCGTCGGCGGTGGTGTCGCCCGAGACGCCGGCATTGACGATCGTCGCGTCGATGCCCTGGCCGCGCAGCCGCGCCTGCACCGCGTCGGGCAGGCTCTCGCCGCGGCGCAGGCCGTAACCGGCGTACAGGCTGTCGCCGAACGCCAGGATCGTCCGCTTCGGCCCGTGCACCGCCACGCGCGGGATCGGCGTCGGCACCGGCGCGGCCGTGTCGGCGGGCGCCGGCACCGCATCGGGCTGGCGATCGCAGGCGGCGAGCAGCCACGCGGCTTGGAGAAGCGCGGCACCCGCCACATATGGCGTCCTGGTCATAGCTCTGATGGATTCCCCGCAATCATGGTCGCAGGCGATATGGTCATCCGCGCCGCGGATGTAAGGCTGACGCTCGGCGGCGCGACGCCGGTCGAGATTCTGAAGGGCATCGACCTGTCCGTCGCGGACGGCGAAAGCCTGGCGCTGCTCGGCGCCTCGGGATCGGGCAAGTCGTCGCTGATGGCGGTGCTCGCCGGGCTGGAGCGCGCATCGTCGGGACGGGTCGAGGTCGCCGGCACCGATTTCGGCACGCTCGACGAGGACGGGCTGGCGATCGCGCGGCGCGGCCGGATCGGCATCGTCCTTCAGGCCTTTCACCTGCTGCCGACGATGACCGCGCGCGAGAATGTCGCGGTGCCGATGGAGCTGGCCGGCGTCGCCGACGCCTTCGCCCGTGCGGAGGCGGAACTGACCGCGGTCGGCCTCGGCCACCGGCTCGATCATTATCCCGCGCAACTGTCGGGCGGCGAGCAGCAGCGCGTCGCCATCGCCCGCGCGCTCGGACCGCGACCGCGCATCGTGTTCGCCGACGAGCCGACCGGCAACCTCGACGCGACGACCGGCGGCCGGGTCATGGACCTGCTATTCGATCGCCGCGCCGCGACCGGGGCGACTTTGGTCATCATCACCCACGACCCCGCGCTCGCCGCGCGCTGCGACCGGGTTATCGAACTCGCCGATGGCCGGATCGCCGCGTGAGCGGCTGGACGCTGGCCTGGCGGCTTGCCCGGCGCGAGCTGTCCGCACGCTTCCGCGGCCTGCGGCTGCTGCTGCTCTGTCTATTCCTGGGAGTCGGCGCGCTCGCCGCGATCGGCAGCCTGGGCGATGCGATCGGCGACGCGCTGGCGGCACGCGGCCGGATCCTGCTCGGCGGCGACGTCGAGCTGGCCGTATCGCAACGGCTTGCCGACCCAGCGGAACGCGCCGCCATGGCTGGCGCCGGGCGGGTGTCCGAGACCGTGCGGATGCAATCCATGGCGGTCACCACCCGCGGGGCGACCGCGCCAGTGCAACTAAAAGCGGTCGACGGCGCCTATCCGCTGTACGGCCGCCTGACGCTGAGCGACGGCCGGACGGTGCGGCAGCCCGCCCCGGATCAGGTGTGGATCGGTCGCGCGCTCGCCGAGCGCCTGTCGGTCGCGCGCGGTGGCATGCTCCGCTTCGGCAGTGCCCGCTTCCGCATCGGCGGGATCATCGCCGACGAGCCAGACCGGCTCGGCGAGGGCTTCACCCTCGGCCCGGTCGCGATCGTCTCCCGCGCCGGGCTCGATCGTACCGGCCTGATCCAGCCGGGTAGCCTGTTCGCCGCCAAATACCGCATCGCCACCGCGCGCGACCCGGCGCGGGTCGCCGCCGGCTTCGCCCGCCGCTACGCCACCGCCGGCTGGGAGACGCGCACCCGCGACCGCGCCTCACCGGGCGCCAGCCGCTTCATCGCGCGCATGGCCGAGTTCCTGACCCTGGTCGGGCTCGCTGCATTGGTCATCGCCGGCATCGGTGTCGGCAACGGCGTCAGCTCCTATCTGGAGGCGCGGCGCGGCACGATCGCGATGCTCAAGGTGCTGGGTGCGACCTCCGGCCTGGTCGCGCGCGTCTATCTGCTGCAGATCCTCGCCGTCGCCGGCGTCGGCATCCTGCTCGGCCTCGCTGCCGGGATCGTCGCGGTGCCGCTGGTCGGGATTGCGGTCGGCGCGGTGCTGCCGGTCGCGCCCGGCCTGACGATCGCCCCCGCCGCACTGGCGCTGTCGGCGGCTTATGGCCTGCTGATCGCCCTTGCCTTCTGCGCGCGGCCCCTGATCGCCGCCGGGCGCGTGCCGGCGGCGGCGCTGTTGCGCGGCACGTTCGACGCGCGGGCGGGCGGCGGCTGGTGGGGAACCGTCTGGGCCATCGCCGCCGCCCTGCCCGTCGTCGCGCTGGCGCTGGCGACGAGCAGCCGCCCAGCCTTCGCCGCCGGCTTCCTCGGCGCGACCGCAGCGACGCTGGCGGTACTGGTCGCGATCGGTGTGGCGATCCGCGCGATCGCGGCGCGCCTGCCGCGGCCGCGCTCGCCGCTCGCCCGGCTGGCGCTCGCCGCGCTGCACCGGCCGGGATCGCGCACCGTGTCTCTGGTCGTCGCGCTCGGCCTCGGCCTCACCCTGTTCGTGCTGCTCGCCAGCGTCCGCACCAGCATCGACGGCAATATCCGCCAGACCATCCCCGCCCGCGCGCCCGCATTGTTCGCGCTCGACGTGCCGCCCGAACGCGAAGGCGAGTTCCGCCGCGTCGTTGCAACCGTCGCGCCGGGCGCCCGCATCGCGACGGTGCCGCTGATGCGCGGAACGATCACCGGCTACGGCACCACGCGCGTCGCCGATCTGGCGACCATTCCGGAGGGAGCATGGGCGCTCCGCGGCGAACGCGGCCTCACCTTCGCCGCCACCCTGCCCGCCGGCAGCACATTGACCGCCGGCCGCTGGTGGAGCGCGGCGGAGGGCCGGCAAAGCCTGGTGTCGATCGACGAGAAGCTTGCGGAGACGCTGCATCTCAGGATCGGCGATCCGGTGACGGTGTCGGTGCTCGGCCTCGAACGCACCGCGCGCATCGCCTCGTTCCGGCGCATCGCCTGGGATACGCTCGGCTTCAATTTCATCATGGTCTTCTCGCCCGGCGCGCTGGCCGACGTGCCGCACAACCTCGCCGCGACGATCGACATGCCCACCGCCCGCGCCTCCGCCGTGACGCGCGCGCTGCTGCCGCGCTTCCCCTCCACCTCGGTGGTCGAGGTCGGCGGCGTGCTGCAACAGGTGCGCGACGTCGTCGGTCAGATGGCGACCGCAATCACCGTCGCCGCCGGCATCGCGGTGCTGGCCGGCATCGCGGTGCTGCTTGGCGCGATCGCGGCGGCGCGCGCGGCCCGCACCTATGACGCGGTGATGCTGAAGGTGCTCGGTGCCACCCGGCGCCAGGTGCTGGCGATGCAGGCGATCGAATATGCGGTGCTCGCGGCGACCGTCGGCCTGGTCGCGCTGCTGCTCGGCGCGGGCGCCGGCTGGTTCGTCGTCACCCGCGTCTTCGACTTCGTCTGGCTGCCCGATTGGTCGGTGGTGCTGGCGACGCTGCTGGCCGGCGCCGCGGGGACGATCGCGATCGGCCTCGCCGCGACATTGCCGGTGCTGCGCGCGCGTCCGGCGACGGCGCTGCGGGCGCTCTAGCGCGCGATCACGCCTCGCCGGCGGCGCTATGGCGGGCATGGACCAGCCGCCGTACGCGCCCGTCCGGCACCAGCCACAGCAGCGCGACCGCGGCGTAGATCAGCGCCGCCACCGTAGGTTCCGGAAACGACAGGACAATGCCGATCGCATAGAGAAGCGGCGACAGCTTGCCCTTCCAGTCGCGGCCGATCGCCTGGCGCAGCGGTGAGGCGGCGCCCTGCGCCCGCACGATCACCGCCTGCAACAGATACCAGGCGAGCGCGCAGCACAGCAGCACAATGCCGTAAGCGGCGAGCGGCCACGGCCGCAGCCCGTGCTCACCGACCCAGGCGGTGGTGAAGAGGATCAGCGACAGCCAGAACAGCAGGTGGAAATTCGCCCACATCACCGCCCCGTCGACCCGCGGCGTCAGCGCGAAGAAATGGTGATGGTTGTTCCAATAGATTGCGACATAGAGGAAGCTCAGCACATAGCTGAGGAATACCGGCGCCACCCTGACCAGCGCCGCCGGCGTCGTCGCCTCCGGCGGGTGCAGTTCCAGCACCATGATCGTGATGATCACCGCGACGACGCCGTCGGTCAGGGCCTTCAGCCGATCCGATTCCATGTCCCGTCCCTCCCCGCTACGCCATGCCGATCATCGCCGATCCTGCGTCCCGCCGCCATCGGCCTCAGGTCAGATAGGCATGGACGATCTCGACCAGATCCTCGGCGGCGGCGCGTTGCGGGCTGTCCGCCGACGTCAGCCATCCAATCGCCGCCGCAGTTCCTCTTCGGTGAGGATCGCAATCGCGGCGCCGTCGTCACGCAGCGCCGCGGCGCGTCGATAGTCGGCATGGGCGGTGACGAAGCGGCCGAACGGCTGGTCGTCGCCGATCACCAGCAGCGTCGTCGTCGCGCCGACCGAACTCACCACCCGCGCCCCCGCCGCCGCCAGCCGCTGCGCCAGCGGGCCGTCGCGCGTGCCACCGAGCACCACCGCCCGTTCACCCTTCAGCGGGCCAGCCGGGGCAGGCAGCGGTGCCTTGGCCGCGCGTCGGGGCGGCGGCGACAGCCAGCCGGCCAGATCGACGCCGGTCTGCTCGATCGCGCGGACGATCACCATGCCGGCGGCGCGGGCGTCGCTCAACGCGTCATGATGGCGGTGCGGCACACCGAGGAAGGCGGTCAGCGCGTTCAGCCGATGGCTGGGCAGATGCGGCCACGCCCGCTTCGCGACGCGTACGCTGTCGAGCCAGCGCGTCTTGATCGCCGCCAGCTGGTGGATCGTGCAGGCGGCGCCGAGCGCCCCCTTGTCGAACATCGAATGGGCGACGGTGATCCGCCCGGCGAGATGCCCGTCGACCAGCTGATGGATGTCGGCAAAGGTCGGCGCGCCCCGGACGTGGTTGTCGGTGATGCCATGGATACGGACGTTGAACGGCGAGAAATCGTCGCGCGGGTCGACCAATGTCTCATAGGCGAACAGCTCCGCGCCGTCCTTGAAGCCGACGATGCCGATCTGGCAGATGCTGCTGACCCGCGAGCAGGCGGTCTCGACGTCGACGACGACGAAATCGGGCGCGTCCGTCATGCCGCCGCCAGGCTGCGGAAGGTGATCGACCAGCGCCGCCGGGTCAGCGGCGCGATACTGTGTTCCCACAGATGCCGCGCGTCGCCGCCGAGACGATAGGCGCCGCGCGGTGCCAGCGGCACCGACACCCGGTCGAAGCCGGTGCCGCGCCGCCGCCGGAACCGCATCGCCGCCGGCGCGCCCAGCGACAGGCCGACGACGTCGCCGTAGATCGGACGATCGCGATGCCAGCCGATGGCGGCACCGGGATCGTAGCGGATCAGCAACGCCTGGATCAGCGCCGCCGGGTCGAGCCCGGCAAACACCGCGGCGCGCTCGCGGAACGGGTGCAGCCAGTCGGGGATCGGCGGCGCCTCGACCGGCCGGCCGATCGCGAAATCGTAGCTCCAGCCGAACGCGCTGGTCAGCCGCTTGCCCGTCCAGCCTTGGAAGCGGAACGGCGTCAGGTCGGTGGCGTCGATCCGCGCGATCAGCATCCGCTCCTCGTCGGCGTCGATCAGCGCATCCGCCGTGTGGAGGCCGGGCAACAACGGCACATCGAACAGATCGGCCATTGTCGCACCGGCCTCGTGCGCACCCCTAGCGGGCACCGTCGCCATCCCTGGTCATCATCGATGCCCTATCTAGGGTTGCGCAGGGCATACGTCGATGCGGCGGCGGCGCTTATGTGCGGTCGCCGACCTGACGCATTTGTCACGCAACGCCGCCGCCCGCCCGATGGTTGGGCCGATATGGCCTGTTATCCGACGTTATTGCCCCTCTCCCATTCGCTCCGACATCGGGACCCGCGCTAGTGGCGGGATCGCTGGACAATGCCGCGCATGTCATCCAGCTGGCGCTGACCCCCGTCTTCCTGCTCACCGCGGTGGGATCGTTGCTCAACGTCTTCTCGTCGCGGCTCGCCCGCGTCGTCGACCGCGTCCACCAGATGAAGCGCAATGCCGAGTCCGCCGACAGCGCCGAGCTCGCCCGGCTGCGGCTGCGCTCGCAATTCCTCGACGCGGCGGTGCTCGCCGCGGCGGTCGCCGGTGCGCTGACCTGCGGCGCGGCGGCGACGATCTTCTTCGGCGTGCTGCGCGACGCGGCGACGGCCAGCGTCCTGTTCGGCCTGTTCGGCGCGGCCCTGGTGGCGGCGATCGTCGCCCTCACCTGCTTCGCGGCGGAAGTACTGCTGTCGGGACGCGCCGTACGCGCACACATCGACGATGCGCAGCCGACGAGTGAATGCCCAACCCAGCATCAGGAGACGCCCCGTGTCTAAGGACATTCCGATCGGTGTCGCCGTTGCCGACCTACGCCCGACTCAGATGACCGTGGGGCTGCATGAGGTGGCGGCGAAGCGACGACGCTGGCGCGACGCCGACAAGCATGACCGTGCGATCCTGCTGCGCCGCCACGTCCTGCCCGCGGTGATCGGACCCAAGGGCCGTCGCTACATCACCGATCACCACCATTTCGCCCGCGCCCTGCTGGACGAGGGCGCGAAGCACGCCGCCGTCTACGTGCTGGCGGATCTGTCGCATTTGCCGAAGCAGGAATTCTGGACCTTCCTGGACAACAGCGCCTGGTGCCATCCCTATGACGCGGCGGGCAAGCGCCGGCGGCTCGGCGCGATCCCCAAACATCTCTCAGATCTCGCGGACGATCCCTATCGGTCGCTCGCCGGTGCGCTGATCCGGGCGGGTGGCTGCGCCAAGACCAATCGCCCGTTCGCCGAATTTCTCTGGGCCGACCATCTGCGCCGACGCATCGATCCCGTCGATGTGCGGAAGGATTGGGATGCCGCGGTGGACCGCGCGTTGCGTATCGCCCGATCGGACGAGGCGCGCTGCCTGCCCGGCTGGTGCGGCGCCAATCCCGCCGGCCTGTGACGGCGTTGTCGGCGCGATGATGACGAGTGGCGCCAGGTCGCCGGCTGCGCTAGCCCGGCAGCGATGACCGCCACCCTGACCTGGCCCGATCTGACCGGCCGCCCGCGACAGGCGTGCGACGCGACGATCGCCTACGGGCCCGACAGCCTGCAATGCGTCGATCTGTGGCGGCCCGCCGGCCCGGGGCCGCACCCCGTCGTCGTCATGGTCCATGGCGGCTGCTGGCAGACCAGCATCGCCGACCGGCGGCTCATGGACTGGATCGCCGCGGACCTGCGCCTGCAGGGTGTCGCGGTGTGGAACGTCGACTATCGCGGCGTCGACCGCGCCGGCGGTGGCCATCCCGGCACCTTCCTAGACGTCGCCGCGGCGGCCGACCTGCTGCGTACCGCGGCAGCGGCGTACGACCTCGACCTGCGCCGCGTCGTCGCAATCGGCCATTCCGCCGGCGGCCACCTCGCCCTCTGGTTGGCGGCGCGCCCGCGACTACCACGGTCCAGTGCGCTCTACCGGCCGGACCCGCTGCGATTGGACCACGTCATCTGCCTCGGCGGCCTTCCCGACCTGGCGGCGGTGGCGGCCAGTCCCGACAATGGCTGCGGCACGTCCGTCATCGCCGATCTGGTCGGCGATCGTCCGGATCGCTTCGCCGACACATCGATACCGCCGCTGCTGCCGCTCGGCGTCGCGCAGACGTTGGTCAACGGGCGCGAGGATGCGATCGTCCCCTATCGCTTCGCCACCGACTATTGCGAACGGGCGCGGGCGGCCGGCGACGCGGCGGAACTGCTGACGGTGCCCGACACCGGCCATGTCGCGCTGATCACCCCTGGCACCCCCGCCTGGGCCGTCGCCCGCACCGCCATCCTCGACGCCCTGCAAGGACCGTTATGACCCGCGACGACGCGCGCGCGCTCGACCGCGCCGATCCCCTCGCCCGCCACCGCAACGCCTTTGCGCTGCCGGAGGGCGTGATCTATCTCGACGGCAACTCGCTCGGGCCCCTGCCCCGCGCGGTGCCGCCGGCGTTGGACGACACGCTGCAGCGGCAATGGGGCGAGCGGCTGATCCGCAGCTGGAACGAGGGCTGGATCGACGCGCCGCAGCGGCTCGGGGCGGCGATCGCGCCGCTGATCGGCGCCGGTCCGCACGAGGTGATCGTCGGCGACACCACCTCGACCCATTTGTTCAAGGCGATCGTCGCCGCGCTGCGCCGCGATCCGGAGCGCCGCACCGTGGTCAGCGAGGCGGGCAATTTCCCCACCGACCTGCATATTGCGGAGGGCGCGGTCGGCTGCGTCCCCGGTGCGCGGCTGAAGGTGGTGGCGCGCGACGCGCTGGCGGATGCGCTCGACGACGACACCGCGCTGCTGCTGCTGACCCATGTCCATTACAAGACCGCCGAGCGCTTCGACCTCACCGATTGGACCGCCCGCGCCCATGCCGCCGGCGCGCTGGTCCTGTGGGATTTCAGCCATAGCGTCGGCGCGGTGCCGATCGACGTCGCCGCGGCCGGGGTCGATCTGGCGGTCGGCTGCACCTACAAATATCTCAACGGCGGCCCCGGCGCCCCCGCCTTCCTCTACGTCGCCGAACGCTGGCAGGCGGCGCTGGCCAATCCGGTCAGTGGCTGGATGGGCCATGCCGAACCCTTCGCCTTCGAGGACGGCTACCGCCCCGCCGCGGGGATGCGCCGCTGGCTGGTCGGCACGCCGTCGATCCTGGCGATGGCGAGCCTGGAGGCGGCGCTGGCGATCTGGGCGGACGTCGACCAGGCGGCGCTCGCCAGGAAAAGTGCCGCGCTGTTCGCCATCCTGGCCGAAGCCGGCGCCGCCGCCGGCCTCCCCTGTATCACCCCCGCCGATCCGGCGGCGCGCGGCAGCCACATCAGCTTCCGCCACCCGCAGGCCTATGCGGTGACCCAGGCGCTGATCGCGCGCGGGGTGATCGGCGATTTCCGCGCGCCCGACGTGCTGCGCCTCGGCCTCACGCCGCTCTATCTGTCCCATGAAGACGTCTGGCGGGCGGGCGAGCTGCTGCGCACGGTGATCGCCGACGCGGCATGGCGCGATCCCGCCTACGCCACCCGGCTCGCCGTTACCTGAGCGCGCCGCCGGCGGCTCCCGACGCCGCCTCGCGCGTTGGGCGGCGGATGAGCCACAGTCACGACCGCTACGCCTATCGTCCGATCGTCGATCGCCCCGTCTACGACTGGCCGGAGGGGCGGCGGCTCGCCATCTATCTCGGCGTCAATTACGAGGTGTTCCAGTTCGGCAGCGGCCTTGGCGCACAGCTGGCGCCGGCGCAAACCGAGCCGGACGTGATGAACTATGCCTGGCGCAACTATGGCAATCGGGTCGGCGCCTGGCGCTTCTTCGACCTGTTCGACCGGCTGTCGCTGCCCACCACCGCGCTGATCAACGCCGATGTCCTCGACGCCTGCCCCGGGCTGGCGGAGGCGTGCCGCGACCGTGGCGATGAGATCGCCGCCCACGGCGCCAGCAACGCCGTCGCGCAGGGCCAATTGTCGCACCGGCGCGAGGATCATCTGATCGCCGACGTCACCACGCGGCTGGCGGCGCTCGGCGTCACCCCGACCGGCTGGCTCGGCCCGTGGATCTCCGAAACGCACGGCACGCCCGACCTGCTCGCCAAGCACGGCTATCGCTATGTGCTCGACTGGGCGCACGACGATCAGCCGACGCGCCTGTCGACCCGCCACGGCGGCCTGCTATCGATACCCTATTCGCAGGAGATCAACGACATACCGGCAATCATCGGCCGCCATCAGGAGGCCGAGACCTTCGCCGGCATGATCCGCGCCGCGGTCGAGCAGCTGCTGTCCGAATGCGACCGCCGGCCGCTCGTCCTCGGCATCGCGCTCCATCCCTATATCATGGGACAGGCGCATCGCATGCCGGCGCTCGCCCGCGTGCTGACCGAGCTGCGCGAGGCCGGCGATCCGCGCATCTGGTGGACCACCGCCGGCGCCATCGCCGATCATGTCGAGGCGCACCAGCTCGCCGTCTGAGCCGATCGCGGCGAAACGCTCGACGGCAAATGCTCAGCACGACGGCAACAGGCCGATCCGCGCCCGCGCCCGCCAGCGCATCGTCAGCAGCAGCGCGACGACCAGCAGTCCCGCCGCCAGTCCCCACCACACGCCGGTGCCGGCCAGCGGCGTCGCGAAGCCGAGCGCCACCGAACTGCCGAAGCCGATCACCCAATAGCCGAAGGCGGCGATCAGCATCGGCACGCGCGTGTCCTGCAGCCCGCGCAGCACGCCGGCCGCGACCGCTTGCGCCCCGTCGGCGAGCTGGAATACCGCGGCCACCGCCAGGAAGCGGATCGCCAGCGTCACCACCGCGGCATTGGCCGGCGCCTCCGTGTCGAGGTAGATGCCGATCAGGGCGCGTGGCGCGATCCAGATCGTCGCCGCGGTTACCGCCATGACGCCGATGCCCAGCGCCAGCGCGACATTGCCCGCCCGCGCGATCCACCGCCGGTCGCCCGCACCATAGGCCAGACCGACGCGGATCGTCGCCGCTTGGGCGATGCCGAACGGCAGCTGGAAGGCGAAGGCGGCGATGTTGAGCGCGATGGCATGCGCGGCGACGTCGGTGACGCCGATCAGCCCCATCAGCAGCGCCGCGCCGCCGAACAGCCCGCCCTCCAGCATCCAGGTCGCCATGATCGGGGCGCCGATCCGGCCGATGTCGCCTGCCCTCGCCCAGTCGATCGTCCACCACCGCCCGAACAGGTGATAGCGGCGCAGCCGCGGGTCGCGCAGCAGGATCACGACATAGGCCAGCGCCATCACCGCGAAGCTGACCAGATTGGCGATCGCCGATCCGACCAGGCCGAGCGCCGGCGCAGGCCCATGGCCGAAGATCAGCATCCAGTTGCCGACGATGTCGACCAGCAGCGCCAGTCCGGTGGCGAGGAACGCCCAGCCCGGCCGGCCCAGCGCCGCTGCCGTCGTCCGCATCACCCCGGCCGCGACGGCGAGCGGCACCGCGGCGAGCAGCACCATCAGGAAACCGCCGGCGCGCCGCGCCACCTCGGCATCCTGCCCCGCCAGGCGCAGCAGCGCCTCGCCCTGCCACAGCAGCAGCATCACCGGCACCGACCCGGCGATGCCGACCCACAGCGCCATGCGGACGCTGCGGCGCACCGCCCGCACCGCATGCGCCTTGCGCCCGCGCTCCGCCGCGATCAGCGGCGCCGCCGCGCTGGTCAGGCCGATCAGCGCATAGCTCAGCAGGTTGAACAGAAAGGCGGCGAGCGTCGCCGCGGCGAGGTCGACCGCACCGAGCCGCGCGACGAAAACCACGTCGACCGCGGCGATCGCCATCTGCAGCAGATTGGCGCCGACCAATGGACCGGCCAGCGCGAGCAGCGCCCGCCCCTCGGCAGCGGCGGACGACGGCGACGTGGCGACCAGCGACGGGGTGGCGGGGACTTCCATGGCCCGTCCCATACAGCAAAGCGCCGCCCCGCCGACCGTCTTCGTGACGCGCCGGCATCGTCGCTGGCCGACTGGGCATCGCAAAGCTCACGTTTGCGGTGTGCGGCGTCTAACGGGAGGATTCTCGCCCACGGCGGCCCGCGGCGCCCAAGGGTAAATGTCTCATCTTTCACGCGGCTTGGAGAAAGCGCAGTGGCTGTTCTCACCGAATAGCGGACAATCCTGTTTCGGGAAAAGAGACCGCCTGTTCCCCGGGACGAAGAGGTGTGTTATACGAACAATACGGCTGTAATCTGTCGGTCGTGCTTTGGAGCTCGCGATGGATAAGAATGAGATGCGACCGGGAGGTACCCAGGCGGTTCAGGCCGGAATAGCCTTGCAGCTCGTGATCTTTCTTGTCGCAGCAGCCATCCTCATACCTGCGCTGACCCCGGGCAGCGTGGTGGCTGGGGGTCTTTTGATCAAAGTCCTCTTCCTCGCTCGAATAGCTGCGCTCGTGGCACTCGCTGATTGGATGTTGCGCAGGCAATCCCTGAAATGGTCGGATGTAGGCCTTCATCGACCCGCGTGGCAGCGCTTCCTGCTTGCGCTGCTGATAGGGGCCGTAATGACGTTCGTGTCCTCTGCGGCAGCGCGAAACGTTATCATCTACTTCGGATTGCCTGCCCCTAACTATTCCGCTTTCGCACCAATCAAGGGTAATTTCGGCGAGTATCTGTACTGGGCCGTCCCCGTTACGCTAGTCTCGGCTGCATTCGGTGAGAAATTGATCTTCAGAGGTTTCGTCACGGACGCACTTCGCAGGCTCCTCGGGGAAACATGCGTCGCAGGGCCCTTTGCCGCCCTCTTGCTTCAAGCCGTGATCTTCGGAGCGCTCCATTTCTACCAAGGCGCAGGCGGCATGATCGCAGCGGGCCTCACCGGCTTCGCTCTCGGAACGACCTGGCTCATCGCCAGGCGAAATCTTTGGGCGGGGATCGTTCTTCATGCATTTTTGGATGGGACTGCGATGACTGCCATCTATCTTGGCTATGTTGGGCCCTGATTTACACTGCAGAGGGCAAAGCTGATGAGTCCGACCGGGGACGGTGCGGCGGGACCCGGCACGGCCGGTCGGCGTTGACGCGCGATCCCCCAGCCGCAGGAGCGCACCGCCATGTCCGACCGTCCCCGCATCATCGGTGTCATGACCGCATCGCTCGACGGCGGCCTGCACCCCAGCCGCTATACCGACAGTCCGGACGGCACGGTCGAGGATTGGACCGCCGCCTACGAACAGCTCCATGACCGGCTCGACGCGGACGCCTGGATCGTCGGGCGGGTGACCATGGCCGAGATGGCAAAGGGCGATCCCCGGCCGGCGCGCGCAGGCACCCGCCCGCCGCGCCCGTCGCTGTTCCAGGCGCGCGATGCCCGCCCCTTCGCGATCGCGATCGACCGCAGCGGCAAGCTGCATTTCGCCAAGGGCGACGTCGGCGGCGACCATGTCGTCGTATTGCTCGGCCAGGGGGTCGACGACGCCCATCTTGCCGAACTCGCCGCCAACGGCGTCTCCTACCTCGTGGCGGACGGCGACGACATCGACCTCGCCGACGCGCTGGGCACGTTGCGCCGCGAACTCGGCATCGCGACGCTGCTGCTCGAAGGTGGCGCCGGCATCAACGGCACCTTCTTCGCCGCCGGGCTGGTCGACGAATTCCACGTGGTCATCGCGCCCGCCCTCGACGGCGGCGACGACGCCGAACGGATCGTCGCGGCCGGCGACGGGCTGAAAGGCAAAACGACGCTGTCGCTGGTCGATTGCGAGCGGCTCGCCGGCGGCGCCGTCCACCTGCATTACGCGGTGCGCAAGCCGGGCTGAGGCTCGCCCGCGCCGCTCAGCCGCAGCAGCGTTTGTGTTTCCGGCCCGAACCGCACGGGCAGGGATCGTTGCGGCCGACCTTCGCCGCCGGGGCGGCCCTCGCGGATTGGGCGGCAGCTTGCGGCAGGGCGGCATGGAGCACCTGCACCGCCGCCTTCAGTTCGGCGACGGCATGCTCCTGCAGCGCGTTGATCGCGACGCTGTCCAGCTCGCTCTCCTCGCGCGCCACCGCGATCAGCGTCTCCAGCCCGGCCACCGCCGTCGCCGTGCGCGGCTGGTCGGCCATCGTCTCCCACAGCTCCGGGCGCAGTGCGATCGCCTCGGCGAAGCCATGGATCCAATCATCCCACAGCGGCTCGCCGTCGCGCTCGTCGACGTCGATGATCGGCTGCAACCGCCCGCGTGCGAGGTCGCGGACGATCTCGTCGCGCCGCGCCGCCACCGCGCCGGCGAACCATTGCACGTCGAGCGGGTCGTCGAATGCCGGGATGCCGTCGGTCTCCGGCCCCCAGATCACCGCCATCCATTCGATCGCCGGTATCGCCGCCGGCAGCACCGACAGGCCGGTCAGGAAGCCGTCGAGTTCGGTCAGCAGCATCGGCTCCTCGACCGGCAGGTCGGCGAGCGCGCCGTCCAGCCGGCGGAAGCGCGACGGCAGCGCCCTCACAGGCTGATGTTGCGGCGGCGCATCTCCGCCGCCGTGATGTCGCGCAGCGGGGTCGGCGCGCCGGCCGCGAAGATGTCGGCCAGGTCGAGCAGATCCTCATCGGCCAAGGCGATCACCGACGCCTCGATCGCGGCGAGCCGGTCGAGCGCGCGGGCCGTTGCCGCTGCCCGGCGTCTGGTGCGTAATGTCAGCATCGCCCCTCGCTAGCAGGATCGCCCGGCTTTGACAGCGCCGCAGATTAGGCCGGCACGCGCAAATATGGCACAGCGGCATGCGTGACCGTGCCCTCCCCTGCCCCCGTCCGGATCCTCGTCGATGCCGACGCCTGCCCCGTCAAGGACGAGATCTATCGCGTCGCCTACCGGCTGGAGGTGCCGGTGACGGTCGTCAGCAACGCCTTTCTGCGCGTGCCGGCGCATCCGCTGATCAGCCGGATCACCGTCGACGACGGCTTCGACGCCGCCGACGACTGGATCGCGGAACGCGCCGGCCCTGCGTCGGTGGTGATCACCGCCGACATATTGCTTGCCGACCGTTGCCTGAAGGCGGGGGCGACGGTGGTCGCGCCGAACGGCCGCCCCTTCACCACCAGCTCGATCGGCAATGCCATCGCGGTGCGCGCGATCATGGCCGATCTGCGCGCCGGCGGCGACCGCATCGGCGGGCCGCCGCCGTTCGGCAAGGAGGATCGCTCGCGCTTCCTGTCGGCGCTTGACGCCGCGCTGACCCGGCTGATCCGCCAGGCGCCACGCTGACCGGCGCCGACGGCGCTTGATCTCGCCCGCCGAGGCCGATTACGGCGCGGCGATGCGCCATATCGCCCCCGCCCCGCTCGCCCTGATCCTCGCCGCCCTGCCGCTGACCGCCGCCCCGGCGCAGGTCAAGGCGCCGCGCCCCCGCGCCGCGGTCCGCACCGCCACCCCGGCGCGCACCGCCGCCCCGGCGCCCGCCGACACGACGATCATCCCACTGCCGCTGCAGCCGATCGTGCCGGCGGCGCAGCGCAGCTGCATGGCGCGGACCGCGACCGGCCTCGGCTATACGATGCTGCGCCCGGCGACCGGGGCGAAGCCGGCCGCCGACGCGACGGTGCTGGTCAACTATATCGGCTATCTCGCCGCGACCGGCGCGGTGTTCGACCAGAACACCCAGACGCCGATGCCGGTCGCCGATGTCATCCCCGGCTTCTCGCAGGGGTTGCAGATGGTCGGCCGCGGCGGCGTGATCCGGCTCTGCATCCCCGCCGCGCTCGGCTATGGCGCCCGCGTCTCGGGCCCGATCCCCGCCAATTCCGACCTCGTTTTCCAGGTTGAGCTGCTCGACTTCAAGACCGCGGCGGAGATCGACGCGATGCGCAAGGCCGCATCCCCCGATGCCGCGCCCGCCGCGTCGGCGACGCCGGCGCCCGCCACGCCGAAACCCTGATTCTCTCCGTCACCGGCCGGTCATCACCACCGGCCGGATCGTGCCGTCCGCGTTGAAATAGAGCCGGTCGACCGCCAGCACGCGGTGGTCGCCCTTGGTCTCGCTCAGCGGCCGGCGGTGATAGGCGATCCACCAGCGGTCGCTGCCCGGTTCGCGGATCGCCGAATGGTGCCCCGCCCCGCGCGCGACCCGGTCGTCCTGCGCCAAGATCGTGCCGCGCACGGTGAAGGGGCCGAGTGCGCTCGGCCCGGTGGCATAAGCGACGCGATAGTCCGGGCCGGTCCAGCCGCCTTCCGACCACATCAGATAATAGATGCCGCGCCGCTTGATGAGGAACGAGCCCTCGACATAGCCGGGCGGCGTGATCTCGCGATAGGTCGTGCCGTCGGCGAACGGGCGCAGGCTTTTCAGGTCGGGGGCGAGCCGCACGACGTTGAGATGCCCCCAGCCGCCGTAATAGAGGTAGAGCTGGCCGTTGTCGTCGCGAAAGGCGAACTGGTCGATCGGCTGCGCGCCATGGTGGATGCCGCCGATCAGCGGCTTGCCGATCAGATCGCGGAACGGCCCCTGCGGCCGGTCGGCGACCGCGACGCCGATCCCGCCGATCTCACCCTCGTGCACGTCGTTGGCGCCGAAGAACAGGTAATAGCGCCCGTTGGCGCG
Source organism: Sphingomonas sp. MA1305 (assembly GCF_016107325.1). GTDB lineage: Bacteria > Pseudomonadota > Alphaproteobacteria > Sphingomonadales > Sphingomonadaceae > Sphingomonas. The sequence continues at coordinate 213,393 of NZ_RCVT01000003.1, read as the reverse complement.
GATCGCCGACGGTGCCCAGATCGCATAGGCGGCCCAATCGACCCCGGTCGTGTCGAGGATGCGCGGATGCCGCGTCCAATGGACCAGATCGGGCGAGGAAAAGGCGTCCAGATAGGTCTGGGTCAGGAAGGCGGGGCGGATGTTCGGCGCGGCGCGCATTCGCCGCTGCGCCGCGTTCAGCCGCGGCGCGGGCGCATCCGCCGGTGCCTCTGACGTCGTCGGGTATATCCAATATTGTCCGCCGAAGCGGCGGATCTCGGGATCGGCATACCAGCCGGGCACGATCGGATTGTGCGGCACGGCGGCGGGGCCGGCGGCGCCGATCAATAACATGGTTAACGCGGCGAAAAGGCGCTTTGCCCGGCGGTCCAAGGTCATGTGCTTGATCTGCCAAGACTTTGCCGGCACCGCAACCGATCCCCCTGGCGCTGCGGCCGCGCGGCCATCGACAGACCGGCCGAAGCCGGGCATCCCCCCGCCATGGTCAGCCCCTCTCCCGCCGCGCCCGTCCACCGCTGCCGCTGGGCGCAGGGCGATCCCCTGCTCGCCGCCTATCACGATCGCGAATGGGGCGTGCCCGAATATGACAGCCGCGCCTTGTGGGAAAAGCTGATGCTCGACGGCTTCCAGGCCGGGCTCGCCTGGATCACCATCCTGCGCAAGCGGGACGCCTTTCGCGCGACCTTTGCGAACTTTCAGCCCGACCGGGTCGCCCGCTTCGACCAGGACGACGTCGCGCGACTGCTCGCCGACCCCGGCATCGTCCGCTCCCGCGCCAAGATCGAGGCGACGATCGGCAATGCCCGCGCCTATCGCGCCATGCAGGCGGCCGGCGAGGACTTTGCGGCTTTCGTCTGGAGCTTCGTCGGCGGCGCACCGCAGGTCGGCGACGGCCATGGCCAGCGTACCCGCTCGCCGGAATCGGAGGCGCTGTCCGCCGCGCTGAAGGCCCGCGGCTTCAAATTCGTCGGCCCGGTCATCGTCTACGCCTGGATGCAGGCCTGCGGGCTGGTCGACGATCACGAGGCAGGCTGCTTCCGCCGGCATGCCGCGGCATGAGCGGGGACGAGCGGCGCGCGGTCGCGCATCCCGCCGGCACCATCGCCGCGACGATGCTGGCATCCAGCCTCGCCTTCATCGACGGGTCGGTGACCAATGTCGCTTTGCCTGCGATCGGCCGCGAGCTCGGCGGCGGGGCGGGCCATCTGCCCTGGGTGATCAACGCCTATCTGCTGCCGCTGTCCGCCCTGCTGCTGATCGGCGGCGCGGCGGGCGACCATCTCGGCCGGCGGCGGATGCTGATCGTCGGCATCCTGCTGTTCGCTGACGCCTCGATCGGCTGCGCGCTCGCCCCCGACCTGACTGTACTGCTCGCCTCGCGCGCGCTGCAGGGGATCGGCGCGGCGATCCTGATGCCGAACAGCCTCGGCATCCTCGGCAGCAGCTTCACCGGCGAGGCACGCGGTCGCGCCGTCGGCACCTGGGCGGCGGCCGGCGCGATCGCCAGCGCGGTCGGCCCGCCGCTCGGCGGCTGGCTGGTCGACACGCTCGGCTGGCGTGCGATCTTCTACGTCAATTTGCCGGTCGCCGCGGCGGCGGTCGCCGTCGCCATCGCCTATGTCCGCGAAAGCGAGACGGAGGCGCAGCCGCTCGATTGGCTCGGTGCGATGCTTGCCACCGCCGCCCTCGGCGGGCTGACCTGGGCGCTGACGCTGTGGTCGAGCCGCCACGCCGCCTCGCCGGCGATCTGGACCGGACTGGCCGGTGGCCTGCTGCTGCTCGCACTGTTCGTCTGGCACGAGGTGCGGCGCGGCGACCGGGCGATGATGCCGGTCGCGCTGTTCGCCTCGCGCCCGTTCGTCGGACTGACCCTGCTGACGCTGCTGCTCTACGGCGCGCTCGGCGGACTGCTGGTGCTGCTGCCCTATCTGCTGATCGTCGCCGGCGGCTATAGTCCGACCCAGGCGGGGCTGGCGCTGCTGCCCTTCTCCATCGTGATCGGCACGGTGTCGCGCCTGGTCGGTCGGCTCAGCGAGCGCATCGGGCCGCGCTGGCCGCTGTCGATCGGGCCGGTCGTCGTCGGCGCCGGCTTCGCGCTGCTCGCCCGCGCCGATCCGCAGGCGAGCTATTGGACGGGCGTGCTGCCCGGCATGGCGGTCGTCGCGCTCGGCATGGCGGGGGCCGTCGCGCCGTTGACGACGGCAGTGCTCTCCGCAGTCGACGCGCGCCACACCGGCACCGCCTCCGGCTTCAACAGCGCGATCGCCCGGACCGGCGGCCTGATCGCGACGGCGCTGGCCGGCGCCGTGATCGCGGTGCCCGCCGCCGCGATCACCGGCGCCTTCCACCTCGCTGCGCTGGCCGCCGCCGGCTGTGCGGTCGCGGCGGGCGTGACCGCCTTCCTGACGCTCGAGCGCTGACGGGGCCGCGCCCAGCCGGGGTTGGTCCGCCGCGACGCTGATCCCGGCCGACGGAACGATCCGCGCCGTCGCGACTTCCACCCCGCGGACGCGACACACTGCGTCCGCCATTCGATGTTCGACCATCGAGCGAGCAGGAACCATGAAGTCTGTGATCGCCCTTGCGGCGCTGACGGCGTTTGTCAGCGCAACTTCTTCCGCGTCGGCGATCCGCGCGGACGACGCGATCGTGCCGGTCGCGATCTACCGCGGTCCTGCTGCCTGCGACGACTGCCCGGAGGCGCTGGCGCGCGCGATCACCCGGGTCAGTCCACGCTACCGCGTGACCTTCGTCGGCCCGAACGAACGTCAGGACATCAGCTACGCCGGCTTGCGGCGCTTCAGGATCTACGTTCAGCCAGGCGGCGGCCAGGACATCGCGGCTGCCCTTGCCCAGCTGGGGCCGCAGCGGGTGCAGGCGATCCGCCGCTTCGTGATGGACGGCGGCAATTACCTGGGGCTGTGCATGGGCGCCTATCTCGCCGACCGCAGCAATATCGGTCTGATCGACGATCAGCTCGACAGCGAGGTGCGTCGCCCCGGCTCATCCGCCGCCGATGAGGACGATACGGCGGTGCCGGTCCGCTGGGGCGGCCAGGTGCAGACGCTCTATTATCAGGATGGGCCCTTCTTTCCGGCGCATGCCGATGGCCGCGGCTTTCGCCAGCTCGCCGCCTATCGCAACGGCGATGTCGCGGCCGCGCATTATCGCGCCGGCTCCGGCAGCGTCGTGCTCAGCGGCCCGCATCCGGAAGCCGATGCCTCCTGGTTCGCCGACGCCGACCTGCCCCGCACGATGATGCCGGCCGGCGCGCCGATCAAAACGTTACTCGACCAGTTCGCGCTGTAGCGACCGGCGGCGTCCCCTAGACGACCGCCTGATACAGGCGGGTCGGGATGGCGGGCGGTACTGCGGTGAAGGGCAGGAAGGCCTTTGGCCCGCTGTCGGTCGCGACCGTCCACGCCGCCCTGTCGCCGACCTGCCGTGCGCCGGTCAGCTCGGCCCGGCGGAACGGCACCAATTGCTCGCCGGTCTGGAACAGCGCCAGCGGCCCACGCATCAGCGCCACCCGATCGAGCGTCTGCGCATCCACCGCCTCCAGCCGCAGCGGCATGGCGCAAGCAAGCTCGACGGTATCGCCGCTCGACCAAATTCGGTCGATGGCGGCGAACCGGCCCGGCTGCACGGCGACCCCGGCCGGACGCCCGTTGACCAACATCGTCGTCCCGCTCGTTGCCCAGCCGGGTATGCGCAGGCGGATGGCGAAGCGGCGCGGTCGTGCCAGGGCGACGGCGATGCGCGTGCGCGGCGATGCCGGATAGTCGGTCTGCTGGGTCAGGGTCACGCCGTCCCATCGCACCACCGACGGCAGATAGAAATTGACGTAGATGCCCTGCGCATCGTGGAAATAGCTGCTGATGTTATAGTCGGCCGCCAATTGCCCGATCGTTCCCGAACAGCACGGGCATTGGTATTCGAAATAGGTCTTGGTCCCGAGGTCGTTGTAATCGGCATAATAAAAAGCAGTGCCGTTCGGCTTCAGCGGCAGCACGCCGAGCGCGACATTGTGGAGCAGCCGTTCCATCGCATCGCCCCAATGGCTCTCGCCCGTCGCGGCGATGAGATAGCGGGCCGCCTTGAAATGGCCGTAGCTGCCGCACGGCGCCTCGAAACTCTGGTGCATGGTCGATAGCGATCGGCCGCCCTACCGCGCCCCGCCGCACTGGCGATCGCCAGCGCTCCGCCCGCCGCCAGCAACCCGCGCCGGTTACTCGCCATCACCTGCATCGCATACTTCCCCCCCACTCGGTCGCCGCCGCATGGTCGGCCTCAGACCACCTCTCCGGGAACACCGAAATCGGGCGTGCCATCCGGCCGGTAGCGGAAGTATTTCGCACGGGTGTGACGGTTCGGGTCGAATAGCGGATCACCGACGATCTTGTCGTAATCCCGCGCGTGGTAGATCAGCACGTCGCGCCCCGCATGATCGACGGTGAAGCTGTTGTGACCGGGTCCGTAGCGATGATGGGCGGCCGAGGTCTGGAAGACCGGCTGCTGCGACTTGGTCCAGCTCGCCGGGTCCATGATGTCGCTGGCGGCGTCGGCGGTCAGCATACCCAGGCAATAGCGCGAGTCCGTAGCGCTCGCCGAATAGGTCAGGAACAGCTTGCCGCCATGTGCGAGCAGCGCCGGCGCCTCCGCCACCTTGTAGCCGCGCACCTCCCACGGCAGCGTCGGCACGGTTAGCCGGGCGGGCCGCGCCGCCAGCGTCAGCGGGGTGGCGAGCGGCGCAAGGTAGATGTTGCTGTTGGTGTCGATCCCCGGTTCGCGCTGCGCCCAGGCGAGATAGCGCGTGCCACGATGCACGAAGCTGGTCGAATCCAGCGTGAAGCTGTCCCACGGCGTCTGCAGCTGGCCGAGCTCGGACCAGCGGCCGGTCATCGGATCGCGGCCGTCACAGCTTAGGGCAAAGGTCCGGATGCGGAAGACGTCGGCACCGCCGCCGCTCGGCCCGGCGGCGAAATACATGATCCACTGGCCGTCGATCAGGTGCAGTTCCGGCGCCCAGATGAACCCCGACATCGGCCCGCTCGCCGGATGCCGCCACAGCACCGTCTCCTTGGCTGTCGCTAGTCCGGCGATCGACCGCGCGCGGCGCAGCACCAACCGGTCGTATTCGGGAACGGAGCCGGTCATGTAATACCAGCCGTCGCTATGACGGAAGACCTGGGCGTCGGCGCGCTGGCGGACCAATGGATCGGGAAAGCGCTCGCGGGGCGGCGGCGTCGCGGCGAAGCCAGGACCGGCCAGCAGCGTCAGCGCGCCGGCCACGAATAGGCGGCGTCCGGTATCGGTCATTGTGGCTCTCCCTCGTTGCTGGCGACCGGCCAGCCGTCCGCCCCCCAGCGCAACCGCGCCAGCCGTAGGGTCGGCACGCCGCCATGGTCGCGGTCATAGGCGTGATAGACAATATAGTCGGTGCCGTCGGCATCGCGGGTGTGGCCGACATGCCCCGGCCCGCGAAACCTTTGTTTCTCCTGCAGGTCGGCGCGCAGCAGGATCGTGCCGCCGCCGGCCATCATCGCGCTGCCGTCCTTGCCGCGATAGGGCCCCTCGACCCGGCGCGAGCGGCCGATGACGCTGTAATAGGTGCTGTTCACGCCCTTGCAGCAATAATCGTAGGATGCGATCAGCCAGTACCAGCCGTCGTGTTCGAAGATGTAGGGCGCCTCGACGATCGACGGCGCGCCGGCCGGGACCGGCCGGCGTGCGATGGCGATCGGCCTGGCGCCGGGATCGAGCAGCTTGCCGGTGCGCGGATTGAGCCGGAACAGCTTCAGCCCGGTCCAGAAACTGCCGAGCGACAGCCATTGCCGCCCCTTCGCATCGGCAAGGAAGGCCGGATCGATCGCGTTGTAATCGTCCGTCGGCGTCGACATCAGCACCATGCCTTCATCATGCCAGCCGAAATCGGGCGATGCCGGGTCGAGGCTGCGGCTGGTGGCGAGGCCAATCGCCGACCGGTTCGAGCCGAAGGTCGAAACCGCGTAATAGAGGCGGTATTGGCCATCGACATAGCTGATGTCCGGCGCCCACATGTTCTTCGCGCCCGGGATCGTCCGGCTCGTCCAGGCGGGCAACGCGGTGAACGGCGGCCGTTCCCGCTCCCAGTGGAGTCGGTCGCGGGAATGGCGGGCCGACAGCAGCCCCTGCCCCTCCGCGCCGATCCCAGTGGAAAAGACGTGATAGCCGTCGTTGGCGTGAATGATCACCGGATCGTGCACCGGCGCGACGTCCCCGGTCAGTGGCAGCGACGGCGTCTGCGCGAGGGCGGCGAGCGCGACGCCACCACCGATGACGATGGCGACATGCGCAATGCGGCGCACGACTGTCATCGCAGCACTCCCTTCCCAAAATAGGCCCGGCACCGATGCTGCGCGTCGTAGGCGGAGGCGATCATCATCAGCGTTCGCCCATCGTCACGGGGTATGAGCATGCTGGCATAGTTCGGACAGTAATTGTCATATGCATCGGTCACCGGTACCGGCGCCGCGATCGGCCGCCACGCGCCGCCGGTGCCACGCCGTTCCAGCACGACCCGGCCGTTCAGCGGCGAGATGCTGCCGTCCGCTTGATAGACCATCTGGCCGACGACCAGCAGCCGGTCGCCGCTGACCGCGACGGTCGGCGCATGCGCCAGATACTCTCCGGGGGCGGTCTGGATGCGCGCCCCCGGATCGCCGGGGTCGCCATAGTCCCAGCCGTCCCGCGAGTAGCGGATATGGACGGCGCAGCGATCGGGGCCGCAGATCTCATAAGTCATCGCGGTCCGCCCGTCGGCCAGCCGCGCGGTCGTCGCCATGCCGGGCCGGTCCGCCTGCCGATGCCCGCGGACGAGATCACCGACATCGCGCCAGTCGAGCCCGTCATAGCTGCGCGCGCGACGCAGCCGCTGGCTGCAGCATGGATCGGTCTCGTCCGACCAGAAGACGACCAGAGCACCGTCGCGTGCGACGTCGAATTGCGGCTCCCACACGCCTGTGCCGATCGGCCCGCCCGCCGCGACTTCGCTATGCGGCCGCCAATGCACTCCGTCTTCGCTCCGATAGACGCGGATCGTTGTGCGCGGGCCGAGATGGTAGGTCGCCGCATAGAGGAAGCTGCCCGCCGCGAGATCGCCGACGCGGTGCGGCAACTCGTACAGGACGCCGCAGCAGCGTTCCGTCGTTCCCGGCGGCGCGGGGATCGCGCCGACCGGCGTCCAGCTGCGCCCCTCGTCGCTGCTGGCGACGATGCCGGCCAGCGTCGCCAGCAGCAATTGCCCTTTCAGCCGCGCATTGTGCCGCACTACGAACGCGCGTGGATACAGCGTCGCGCCGGGGATCACGCTTGGGCCGTTCGCCGTGTCGGCGGATGGCGTCGCCGCGGTGGCGGCGACCGGCAGGCCGAACGCGACGGCAGCCGCCCTCAGCCAGGATGCCGGCCACATCGCCATACGATCAGCGCCGCACGCGCCGTGCCGGCACCACGGGCATCTCGGCCGGCGGCGGGGGCACCACCCCCTTCGGCGCGGCGCTCATCCGCCGGATCAGGTCGGTCTCCGCCTGACGATAGGGCGTGCCATCGGCCCGGAACACCTCGTGGAACCAGATCGTCGGCTCATCCATCGTATAGGGCTTCTTCCAGCTGTCCCACGGCAGCCGCGTCTGCGTCTTGCCGTCGACGAACCCCCAATTGATCATGCCGACGTTCAGCCGTTTGCCGATCGGCAGGATGGTGTCGAAGGTCGATCCGTTGCCGCGCGCCATGTATTCGGTGCAGATCACCGGCCGGCCATAGGGGATCAGCTGGCGTGCGCGCCGCTCGAACGTTTCTGGCCAGCTGTAATCGTGGAAGGTGATGACGTCGGACTGGCCGAGCTGCAGCTTCTCCATCGGCGTCAGCTTACCTCCGGTGGGCGACCAGTCATCGTGCCACCACACGGCGGACGTGACCGGCTGGCTTGGATCGGCGGCGCGTGCCCAGTCGAACACCTGCGCCAGCATGGCACGCACCAGCGGCTCCTTGCCCTCCTGCCCCTTGTACTGATCGGCCGGATTGTCGGGCTCGTTCCACAAATCCCAGCCGAGGATGCGGTCGTCGGCTTTGAATGCCCCGATCACCCCCTGGACATAGGCCTTGTACTTTGGCCAGCCGGCGCGATCGCGCAGACCGGGCAGGCCTGGACCCTGTACCCAGCCGGAATTGTGCACGCCGGGGATCGGCGGATGTTGCGGCCCCAGCTTGGGATCCGGGTCCCAACAGCTGTCGAACAGCACGAACAGCGGGCGGATGCCGTGGCGATGCGCGATGGCCAGGAATTCGTCGATCCGCCGCTTGAAACCCTCCGGATCCTGAGCCCACAGCTGGTCGTGCAGGAACACACGCATCGTGTTCATGCCGATGCCCTGTGCCAAGGCCAGCTCGCTGTCGATGCGGCGCGGATCCCAGGTCGCGGCCTGCCACATCTCGAGTTGGTTAATCGCACTGGCAGGCGCGTAATTGGCTCCGACCAGCCAGGGCTGCCGCGCATACCAGCCGCTGGCCTGCGCCTCGCTCCACCGCTCACGCGCGGCGGCGGGTGAGGCTGTCAGGACAGCCGCGCTGGCGATTAGCAGGGCGAAAATTGACTTCGTCCCTACCCGTTCACGTCGTTGGTCAGCGCGATTGACACCGGCGATGCCTGGCCGCCTCTCCGCCTTGTCAGGCAAGATAACGGATGATTTTGGGCGGCTTGATACGTCGATTTGGCGGAGCAGATGCGCCCACGCGCCAGCCGGTTTCTGCAAGGCGCACGCGGTCCCCTCACCAGTCGCGCCACGCGTAGACGGTGTACGAAACGCGGTTCTGGCACGTAGCAGATGCCTCATATGATCCTCCCTCAATCGTCCGCGATGCGGTCGCGTGCCCATTCTGCGGGGCGGCGCCATCTTTGCGGCATGGCGCCGGGAAGACAAGGGTCTGACACACGCTTTCTAAAACTAATCAGACAATTAGCCGTTGGCAGATACGATTAGGTACGGTACGGACCACTGACCGACCTTCGGAACCAACCGAATGGCGGGACAAGGAGGGGATATGAACACCAAGGGGTTGTTGCGCGCGTCGGTGGCCATCACCGCGCTGCTGGTCACCGTGCCTGCCGCCGCGCAGGACAGCGGGACGACCGCCACCAAAGCGGCATCGCAAACCAAGGACGATGCCCAGGACCTGCCGAAGCCGGAGGTCGCATCCGATCAGAGCGCCAACCCGGCCGCCGCTTCGTCGGTGCAGGAGACACCAGTCGACGGCGAGGGCGACGTCGTCGTCACCGGTCTGCGCCGCAGTCTTGAATCGGCGCAGGCGATCAAGCGCACCTCCGACGGCATCGTCGATGCGGTCGTCGCGCAGGATATCGGCAAGCTGCCGGACACCTTTGCCTCGTCCGCGCTCCAGCGTGTTGCCGGCGTCGCCGTGACGCGGGGCGGCGGCGAGTCGGCCGGCGTTACGGTGCGCGGGCTACCCGATCTCACCACCACCTATAACGGCCGCCAGATCTTCACCGCCGAAGGCCGCTACGTCCAGATCCAGGACTTCCCCGCCGGCACCGTCGCCGCGCTCGAGGTCTACAAGTCGGGCACCGCCAACCAGATCGAGGGCGGCATCGCCGGCGAGATCAACGTGCGCGGTCGCAAGCCCTTCGACTTCAACGGCTTCGAACTGTCCGGCTCGCTCAACGGCGTGCTGTCGCAGCAATCCGAACGGATCGTGCCCAACGGCAACCTGCTGATTAGCGACCGCTGGAACACCGGCATCGGCGAGATGGGCCTGCTGCTCAACGCCTCGTACGTCGGCATCAACTTCATGGATTCGTCGCGCGAACAGTCGGTGGTGATCGCGACCACCGACGCCAACAACGCGCCGGGCCAGACCGCCGGGCTGCGCTTCCCCGACGCGCAGGGCAATTTCCTCGGCTATGGCGCGCGCTACCGCCCGTCGGCCAATGCCGCCTTCCAGTGGAAGCCGACGCCGGATCTCGAGATCTACCTCGACGGCCTGTACCAGGGCTTCCGGTCGAAGGACTACAACCGCTGGATGTTCATCCCGAACTTCGGCGGCATCACGCTGTCGAACATCACCACCATCCCCGGCACCAACAAGATCGCCCAGGCGACGGTCACCGGCGCGGTGCGCCCGGACGGCTATACCGGATCGTTCAACGGCAAGACCGACACCTATCAGGGCGGCGGCGGCGTCAACTACACGCACGATCGCCTGACCCTGTCCGCCGACATCGCCTATACCGACAGCAAATACACCGCCGATCTCGTCAATGTCGATTACGCCACCCGCGGCGTGCCGACGCACATCTCCAATTTCGACGTGTCGAAGGACCTGGACGGTGGCCCGTCGCAGACCTTCCTCAACTATTCGATCACCGATCCGGCCAATTTCGTCGCGCGCGGCCTCTATCAGGAACTGACCGTGGTCAGCGGCAAGGATTGGCAGTCGCGCGCCGACCTGGCCTATGATCTGGGCAACGGCTTCCTGCGCCGCCTGCAGTTCGGCGTCCGCTACGACGACCGCGATGCCTCGCGCGACTTCGGCAACATCTACAACAATGTCTTCACCCCCGGCACCGCCACCAGCGCGCCGGTCTATTTCGAGGACCGGCAGATCCCGCTGACCGCGCTGCCCGGCGCCGACGTGCGGACCACCCTGCCCGGCTTCACCTACAACAATGCCCAGCCGAACGTCGCCTATGCGGCGATCACCCGCGACAGCATCCGCAACAACCTGCCCGCGCTGCGCGCCTTCTTCCTGGAGCCGGCGGGGACGGTCGCCTTCGACCCGACGCAGCAATTCCGTGCCAATGAAAAGGCCTATGCCGCCTATGGCCAGCTGAAATACGGCTTCGACCTGGGTGGCGTGACGATCGACGGCCTCGCCGGCCTGCGCGTGGTCAAGACCAAGGATCGCATCCAGGCGCAGCAGAACATCGCCGGGGTCGTCTCCCCGGCCAATGCGACCAACGGATATACCGATTATCTGCCGAACGGCAGCGCCCGCATCGCGTTCGACGACGGGCTGCAGCTGCGCCTCGCCTACACCAAGACGCGGACCCGGCCGAACTTCATCGACCTGCGTCCCAATCTGTCGCTGGGTACGCCGCCCACCTTTCCGGCGGGCAGCCCCTGCCTCGATCCGACCAGCGCCACCTACAACAGCCGCAACTGCGCCCGCGGCGGCTCGGAGGGCAATCCCAACCTGCAGCCTTTGGTGTCGAACAATTATGACGCCAGCCTCGAATATTACTTCTCGCGTTCGGGCTTCTTCAGCGCCGCGGTGTTCCGCCACGACGTCAAGGGCTTCCTGTCCACTGTGAACGTCGTCTCGCGCGACCCGACCTATGGGCTGATCGCGATCGACCAGCCGGTGAACCTCGGCAGCACGCGCCTGCAGGGCGCGGAGGTGCAGTTCACCAGCTTCCTCGACATCGCCGGCCTGCCCGACTGGGCCAAGGGCTTCGGCATCCAGGCAAACGGCACCTACATCGATGCCAATGGCGATCTGCAGAAGGATTTCGCCACGTCCTATAACAACCAGCCGCAGACATTCCCTGGCGTGTCGAAATGGGCTTACAATATCGTCGCCCTGTACGAAAAGCCGCAATTCTCGGCCCGGCTGGCGTACAATTACCGCTCGCGCTTCGTCTCTTTCTATTCGTACGAGACGTTCGATCCGATCGCGCATCCGACGATCGAGGAAGGGCGCGGCCAGCTCGACTTCTCGACCTCGGTGACGCCGGTGCCGAACATCACGCTGGCGTTCGACATCGTCAATCTGCTCGGCAACCCGATCCAGCGGTCGCGGCAGTTCAATACGGGCGACAGCTATCTGCGTCAGGTCCTGTATCTCGAGCGCAGCTACTCGCTCGGCGTGCGGTTCCGCTTCTGATCCGGGAATAGACGATGCGCTCCAGCCGCCTTGCCCGCCGCCTGCTCCTGGCCTTGTGCCTGTCGTCCGCCGCGATGGCGGCGGCGGACAATCCGCAATTCCAGGGTGCCGATCCGCACGCGATGATCATCAACGGCGAGATGTGGGTCTTTCCGACCGGTGGACCGGGCGGCAGCTGGAGCGCCGACCGGTTCGGGGCCTTCTCGTCGCGGGACCTGCGCCACTGGCGCAGCCGCGGCGTGCTGATCCGGCGCGACGACATCCGCTGGATCGGCGACGACGGCGCCCGCGAGCATTTCCTGTGGGCGCCGGGAGTCGCCCGCCGCAACGGCCGCTACTATCTTTATTACTCCGTCGGGCCGCAGAATCCGACACCCAGCCGGATCGGGGTCGCGGTCGCCACGCGACCGGGCGGCCCCTATCGCGACAGCGGCACGCCGCTGGTCACCGGGGGCAACGGCTTCGAAGCGATCGACCCGATGGTCTTCACCGATCCCCGTTCGGGACGCAGTTACCTATACGCCGGCGGCAGCGCCGGCGCGCGACTGCGCGTCTGGCGGCTCAAGCCCGACATGGTGACGATCGCGCAGGAGGAGCATGTCGACCAGCCGCCCGAGTTCACCGAGGGCGTGTTCATGCACGAGCGGAACGGCGTCTATTATCTGTCGTACAGCCACGGCCACTGGAATGGCCCGGACTATTCGGTCCATTATGCCACCGCCCCCTCCCCGCTCGGCCCGTGGCGCTATCGCGGCGCCATCCTGCAGAGCGACGCCACGCATCAGGGGCCGGGCCATCACAGCTTCGTCCGCACCCCGCGCGGCGAATGGCTGATCGTCTATCACCGCTGGGACCAGGCGCCCGGCCCGATGCCGCTGCGCGGCGAGCGGCAGGTCGCGATCGACCGGGTCCGCTACGCCGCGGATGGTGCGATCCTGCCGATCCGGATGACCGACGGCGCGGTGTCGCCCCACGACATCGCCCTTAGCGCAGGTCCCGCCAAGCGCCCCACCCGGCGATGAACCCGATCGCGGCGGCGCGTCAGCGCCCGTCGACCAGCACCGCCTGCACCACATAGCGAAGCGGTCCGTGACGGACCGCGTCGAAGGGGTAGCAGGTCGACAGCGCCAGACCGCTAGCACCCGCCTGCTCGGGCACCGCGAACCGGTCCCAACGGACGATCTGCTGGCCGGTGACGCGGTACCGGCGGTGCGAACCGTCGACGCCGTCGACATCGATGCCGTCCCCGACCCGCAGATCCCTGAGGAACCCGAAATGCGTGTCGCGATGCGCGGCGATCACCGCCACGCCCGGATCGCCCGGTCGCGCACTGCCGGGCAGCAGGGTCGGCCCGAAGGCCATCGCCTGCCCCGACCCACTGTCCAGGACGATCCGGTCGACCCCCAGTCGCGGCACGCCGAGCCGGAGCACCGGCGCCATGTCCGCCCAGAACCAGGGCTTGACCGGCCGATGCTCCGCCCGACTGCGGTCGAACGCGCGCTCGAGCAGGAGTTGCGCGGCGATCGCCTTGGCAAGGATCACCGCGCCTTCGCCGATGCGAGCAAGACCGGTCAGGCACAGGAGCGACAGAAGGATCATCGCGATCCGATGCCCGACCGGCATGGCGGCAACGGCCCGCGTCATGCCCGCATCCCCCGGCGGCGGAGCAGGAGCAGGCCGGCCACCCCGATCAGCAACACGCCCAGGCCTTCGGCGATCATCCCCCAGAAGCCGGTCGCGGTCTGCGGCAGATCGAGTTGCCGTGCCTGCGCAGCCGCCAGACCGCCGAGCGTATCGGCGTTGCGCATGGCGGCGCGCCCGCTGTCCCCGCCGAACAACGTGTCGAAATCCCATCCGGCCGGCAGGTTGATCGGCAGGTCTTCCTTGACCAGTCCCGTGCCGGCCGGGCGTACCGGCGTTTCGTCGACGGCGACCAGGCTGGTCTGGCTGGTGACAAGGCCGCTGGCGATGCCGATGTCGCCGATCGCCGCGTCGGCGGCGCGATCGTCCAGCTTGCCGAGGGTCCGATCCGCCTCGATGTCGTCGATCCGCCGACGCGCCCAGAGCCTGGCCACCGAGCCGCTGTCCTGCGCCTGGGCGACGTCGATCGTCCGCGACCAATGCTCATCGCCGAACGTGCCGGACACCGTGACCGTACCCGCCAGATGATCGGTCCGCCCGACCAGCACCAGCGGCTGACCGGCGTAAAGGTCGGGCAGGACACGCGGAGTGAGATCGAGCGCGCCGCCAGTGACCTTGACCGTCAGATCCCGCATGGCGGGATGGCCGAGCATGTCGAGCAGCGGGATCATGCGCGCGGCGACCTCGTCGGGCGTACCGACATGCGTGTAGGCCCCCCGCCCTATCTGCGCCATCCGGCTCATCAGATGATCGTTCGGCGCCGAGCCGATGCCCACGAAAAACACGTGGCTGCGCCCGCCGTCCCGGCCGAGCGTCGCAAGCATCTCCTGCTCGTTCGACACTTCGCCGTCGGTCAGGAAGACTACCTGGCGAAGCGCCGCCGGCCCGTCCGCGGCATCCTGCAGCGCCGCCTTGAGCGCCGGCAGCATCTCGGTGCCGCCGCGCGCCTTTAGCCCCTGCGTGAACCGCCGCGCCAGGGCGATCTGATCGGGGGTGGCGGCGACGCTGTGGTCGAACAATTGCGTCATCGTGTCGTCGAATCGGATGATGTTGAAGCGATCCTGCGGGCGCAAAGTCGCGAGTGCGTGCAGCAGGCTCGCCTTGGCCTCGTCCATCGAGGCGCCGCCCATCGATCCGCTGTTGTCGATGACGAACACCATGTCGCGCGGCGGCGACGGTAGCCGGGTCAGGTCGGCCGGCGGGGTCACCGTCGCCATCAGATAGTCGCCGTCGTCGGCGTGCTCGCGGAACAGCGCCAGCGTCGGATCGGCGGCGGCCGAACGCCAGCTCAGTTCGAAATCGCGATCGGCCGGAACGCTGCCGGCGGCCAGCGTGACGGTCCGCTCATCGGCACGCCCGCCGACGAGGATCTTGTGATAGGGGCTGATCACGTTGGCGGCAGCGAAACCGGGGCGCAGATGCACGGTGATCGACGTCGGGTTTAGCGACATGCCAGTGCGCGGGTCCATCACCGGCGCGGCGGTGACCGCATTCGCATCCGCGACGGCCGCCCGATCGGTGAGCGTGTGCGGCGGCGTATAGCGGGGTCCGACCACCAGCGGCAGGCGCAGCGTGTAGGTTCCGTTCACCGGCACCACGGGCGCCTGGTAATCGATCGCGATCAGCACGGTTTCGCCGGGACCGACATTGGCGACACTGGTGGAGAACATATTGGGTCGCTGCTGCTCGACCAGCCCGGTCTTCTGGCCGCGCGCCTTCGCATGGTCGTAGATCGCCCTGGCGGCAGCGCGCTTCTCGATCCGGCCGACGATGACGCGGCTGCCGACGACCATGTTCAGCCCGTCGACCGCGCCATCCTGCGGCAGGGGGTAGAGGTAGGATGCCTCCATCCATTGGCTGGAGGTGTTGCGGAACGCCTGGGTCACCCGGACGCGCGCGATGTTGCCGGTCACGGTGACGTTCATGTCGGTGCCCAGCCGCACGGCCGGCATTGCCCTCGTCGCCTTCAACCCGCGCAGCAGCAGCGTGCCGGCGTGCGGTCCGTCATCCGTCACGTCCGCGGCGGCGGCGCCGCCGCCGCTAGTCGCGGCGACGACCGGGTGAGCGGCCAACGCACCGGCGATCGGCCAGGCGAGCATCATGGCGGTGCCGGGGATCAGGGCGTGGCGGAACTGGTGAAGGCGGGGCATGTCGAAGCTCCTCTGCAAGCGGGAGCCGTCCCTCTATGCGCGGCCGATGCCGGACAGCCATCAGCACTATCGTCCTCTTCCTGCCCGATGCCGCCGCGACGGGTGGAGCCGTGCAACGATATTGACGCCGCGTCCGGATCTGTGCGGTTATGTGCGGAGGGAGGCGGCATGCGGGACCAGGAATTGATCGGGGCCGAGGCGGCAGAGGTTGGCCGCCGCGTCCGCGAGGAACTCGCCCGCCGCCGTATCTCGCGACAGGCGCTCGCCGACATGGCGCGGGTCAGCCTGTCGACGCTGGAAAAGGCGCTGGCGGGCACCCGGCCGTTCACGCTGGCGACGACGATCCGGCTGGAAGAGGCGCTCGGCCTCCCGCTGCGCCCGGCGGCGTCGCCCGCGTCGACGCGCCAGACGGCGCCCGAGCATCTCGGGTCCTATGCGCGGGCGGCGGTGGGCTGGCTGGAGGGGCGCTATCTGACGCTGCGCCCGAGCTTCAACACGCCGGACGGCATCTTCGCCTATCTGACGACGATCCGCTGGAGCGACGAACTCGGCCATCTCGGCTTCGTCGAATCGGAACGCGCCGACGCCCGGTTCGAACAGGCCGGTCACGTGTCGCTGCCCAATTTGTCGGGGCATATCTATTTGGTGACCAACGAACAGGGGCAGCATCGCCTGCAGACGCTGTCGCGACCGGCCATGGATGGCACGTTGTACGGCGTGCTGGCGACGTTGCAGGCGGGCCGCGGCTCACAATTGATGCCGGTCGCCGCGCCCGTCGCCATGGCGAAGGTGCAGGATACGTCGGCCTGCGCCTTCGGCCTGATCGTCCCCGGTGCGGATGGCTACGACCGCTACTGCCGGATGCTCGCAGCCGCGATCAGCGACAATTACGTGCACCTCTACCAGGCACCGGGCACAGCGGAGCCGCACTGAGCGCGCCGCCCGGAAACGGATCGGACGCGACCCTTGCGAACGGCGCCGCCGCCTGAGCCCTCGCGCCGCAAGGTTGCGCTTGGCGCGGTCTCGTCGCTTCGCCTAAGCTGCGCGCTCGACCCGATCCGGAGTTCTCGATGCGCCGTACCGCCCTGCTCGCCCTCGCGCTGGCCTCGCTGCCTGCCCTCCTCGCCGCGCAGACCGGCGCGCCCCGCTATCAGCCGTGGGGGCTGGAGCTGAAGGATATGGACCGCAGCGTGAAGCCGGGCGACGACTTCTACAATTATGCTCTCGGCACCTGGCTGCGCGACCATCCGATCCCCGCCGACAAGGTGGGCGCGGGCTATAATTACGACCTGCCCGACGAGATCGAGGATCAGGTCCGCCGCATCGTCGAACAGGCGGCGGCGACACCGACCAGCCCGACCGCCAGCAAGGTGGGCGACTTCTACGCCGCCTGGATGGACGACCGCGCGATCGAGGCGCATGGCCTCGCCCCGCTCAAGCCGTGGCTCGCCCGGATCGATGCGGTGCAGACCCGGCCCCAGCTGATCCAGCTGATGATGCGCCCCGGCTATGCCGCCCCGATCAACATCGGCATCTCCACCGACGCCGACGATCCGACGCATTATATGGCCGATGCCGGCCAGGCGCGGCTCGGGCTGCCGACGCGCGATTATTACCTGCTGACCGGCGAAAAATACGACGCGATCCGGCGCGCCTATCGCGCCTATCTCATCCGCCTGCAGGACCTTGCCGGCATTTCCGATGCGGCGGCGAAGACCGACCGGATCATCGCGCTCGAAACGCGGTTGAGCCAGGACCAGTGGACGCCCGAACAGCGCCGCGATCCGGTCAAGACGCACAATCCGATGACCCGGACCCAGCTGACGGCGCTCGCCCCGGAAATGGACTGGACGCCGACCCTCGCGGCGATGGGCCTTGGCGGCGCGGCCAAGGTCAACGTGTCGGAACCGAGCGCGGTCGCCGCCGCCTCGAAGCGGCTGGGCGACGTGCCGCTGTCGACGTGGAAGGAATGGATGACGGTGCGGTTCCTATCGAACGCCGCGCCGTTCCTGCCCAAGGCCTTCGACCAGGCCAACTTCGATTTCTATTCCAAGACTTTGCGCGGCGTGCCGGAGCAAAGGGCGCGCTGGAAGCGGGGCATGGCGCTGATCGACGACGCGCTCGGCGAGGCGGTCGGGGCGATCTACGTCCAGCAATATTGGTCGCCCGCTACCCAGGCCAAGGCCGACGAACTCGTCGCCGACATGCAGGCCGCCTACAAGGACAAGATCGACGCCGCGACCTGGATGGACGACGCGACGCGCAAGGCCGCGCTCGCCAAACTCGCGACCTTCGATCCGCGCGTCGGCCATCCCAAGAAGTGGATCGACTATTCGACGCTGACCGTCAGTCGCACCGATCCGCTCGCCAACAATCTGGCCGTTGCCGATTTCCAGTGGCGGCTGCAACTGCAGCGCTTTCCCAAGCCGGTCGATCGCGGCCTGTGGTACATGACGCCGCAGACGGTGAACGCCTATTACGATCCGACGATGAACCAGATCACCCTGCCGGCGGCGATCCTGCAGCCGCCGTTCTTCGACGCCAGCGCCGATCCTGCGGTCAATTATGCCGAAACCGGCGCCACGACGATCGGCCACGAGATGGGTCATGGCTTCGACGATCAGGGCCGCCAGTTCGACGAGAGCGGCCGGTTGCGCGACTGGTGGAGCAAGGACACGGCGGCCAAGTACAACGTCCAGGCCGACCGGCTGGCGAACCAGTTCGACCAGTACGAACCGATCCCCGGCGTCCATATCAAGGGCCGCCTGACGCTGGGCGAAAATCTTGCCGACCTCGGCGGGTTGGAGACCGCTTATGCCGCCTATCGTCGCTACGTCGCCCGCCATGGCGAGCCGCCGGTGCTCAACGGCATGACCGGGGATCAGCGCTTCTTCCTGGCGTTCGCCCAGGCTTGGCAGGGCAAGCGGCGCGACGAGGCCGTGCGGCAGCAATTGCTGAGCGATCCCCACTCGCCGGATAAATATCGGGTCAACGGCATCGTGCGCAACTTCGGGCCCTGGTATCGCGCGTTCGACGTCAAACCCGGCGACGCCATGTACCTGCCGCCGGAGCAGCGGGTGAGCATCTGGCATTAGGATCGATCGCAACGTCGGGCGCATCACACCGGGCTGACGGTTACGTTGCACGCTACAGCACCAATGGGAGAGACCGGCTGGGCCGACTTGCAGGCGGTCTATGACAACCAGCAGACGCGGCTGTACAACTTCTACAGCCAGCCGGCGAGCCGCGTCGCCTTCTGCGCGGTTACCCGTCAGGAAATGGCTGCAGTCGCCCCCGTCGCCGACGCCGCCCTGCCGCTGCACGCCCGCGGCGCGCTGGCGCGGCTCGACAAGCCGTTCATCGACTTCTTCACCCCGTTCGATAAATGGCGCAATTATCACGAGCCCAAGGTCACGCCGCCCCCGGTCGTGGCCATGCTGCCGCCGGCCGTGGCGACGGTCGCCGCCAATCCGTATGCCGCCGCGCCGGTACCGGTGAAGGACGTCCGGCCGGCTGCCGCGGTCGACGCACCTGCCACGCCTGACGCGACGATCGTCGCACCTGCGACGTCCACCGCTGATGGAGCAACTGCCCCTAACCGCTTACGACCCGGCCTTCGGCCTCGGGCGAAGCCATGCCACCAGGCCTCCCCGCCCTCGCAGCCCCGTCGCGATCGAGTCCGTGGACCGCACATCCCGTTGGCTGCGAACGAAGGCGGCAGGACGAGCCGGATCGTCAGTCAGGGAGACAAGGGACCATTCACCGCGTCCAAGAAACCGCAGGTCCAGTGAGAGCAGTCGATCCTTGGGACCGTTGATGACGCCGATGAACCAATCTTTGTCGCGCCGACGGGCAAAGCCCGCCATCACCCCCGGCTCGCTGCCCGGTAGCACGATCGTCTCGTCCCACACGGCCGGTATGGCGCGGAGCAGGTCGGCCGCAGGATTGTCCAGATAGGTGCGGGGATGTCCCCCCATCGTTAGGAACGGTGAGGTGAAGATGATCGCTTGGGCTAGCTCATGTGCCCAACTGTTGCCTTGCAGCTCATTCGCCGCGAAGACCGTCGGTGTATAGTCGCCCGGGCCAATCACGTAGCGGGTGAAGGGGATGATCGTATCGTGCTCCGCCGGCAGGACGCGATTGTAGCGGGTGATTTGCCATTCATGACCACGCACCGCCTCGCGGGTCAGCACGTTGGGCCAGGTCCGTTCGGTGCCGGTCGGCTTCACCGCACCATGGAAATCGATCATCAGCCGTTCTGCTGCGGCATCGCGCGCGACCGCCGCATACCAATTGCTCCAGACGCGATCCGGCGGCTCGGGGAAATCGACCTTCACGCCGACGACGCCAAGCGCCGCGAAACGCCGGAGCAGCGCGCGCCGAGCGGCGGCATCGACCATCATGTTGCTATGGACCCACAGCCAGACACCGACGCGCTGGCTCCTGGCATAGGCCACTGTGTCCGCGAGCGTTGCCCAAGGCGTTTTCCACGCCGCCCACCCGTCATCGACCAAATAATATTCGAAGCCGAGCCGCCGCGTCCAATCGACCCAGCGATGCTGATCGGTTTCCAACGGTGCACCGATCGCCAGCCATTGCCACGTCGACCTGCCGGGGCGAATCCATGTGGCATGCGCCAGCGAAGGCGCCGGCGGCGGGTTGAGATCCTGGATCAGGGTGGAATTGACCAGCTTCGTCAAATCGCGCGCGACGATCGTCACCCGCCATGGTTGGGTGACGGCCTTGTCGGTCCGCCAACCGGCAGGATCGGCATAGAGCATGCCCGTCAGCAGGCCGTTCGCATCGGGCGTGACCGCCAGATCGCCATAATCGACACCGGCGGCTTCGCTGATCGTGACCCAATATCGATTGATCTTCGCGGTCAACGGCAGGGCGAGCGGTTTACCTGCGACGCTGCGGAGCGTCTCGGTCGTGAAGACCTCCTCATAGCCGGCACTGCGCCTGCTGGCCCAGACGCGCGGATCGACGGAGGCGAGCTGCCACCCGGAGCGGTCCGCGTCGACATGGCGTCCCGGCTTCGCCGGCAAGCGCAAGCGGACGCCGACGCCGTCATCCGCCACCCTGACGTCCGCCTCATAGGGCGTGCTGCTGGAATGGATGGTCAGGGTGGCCTGGTTCGCATGCGCGATCGCCCAGGCCTTGCCGCCGAAAAGCCGGTAACGGTCGCGGAACGGGCGCCGGCGCACCGCGTCGATGACGGCATGGTTGCCCAATTCGACGCCATCGACCCGCATCGTCACGGGCGAAGGATCAAGAATGGCCCGCCCGTCGATGGTCACCCGATAGCGCAGCTCGCCGGCCTCGTCGGTCAGATCCGCCCGCACCGTCCCGTCCGGACTTGATACGGAAACCGTTTTCGCGTCTGCCGCGGGGAGCATCAGCAAGTACGCGATGCCAAGCCCTACCACGCATGCCCAAGCATGGGTCGCGGTCGAAGACGGTCGCGAGCGACGCCACGACGGGACGAAGGGTTGACGAGCAGTAATGTCCATTACAGACTCATGCCACGCCGAGCCGCCGGTCTCAACGCGGTTCTTCTCCTATAGACCGGTTTGACCCGCTCGCACTTTTCACCACCACGGGTCCCCGGGGGTCACCGGGCCGCGCCGGGCCCAACGATCGCATATTCCTTGGGTGGCGTTGCCCCCATCAAATTTTCGACGAAATAGTCCCACCGACGCCGCATCATATAGGCGGACATGTCGCCATAGCCGTGGTGCGCCCGCGGGAAGAGGACCAGATCAAAGTCCTTGTTCGCCTTCTCGAGCGCGTCGACCACGAGCAAGGTGTTGGAGACGGGCACGTTGTCGTCGAGCAGGCCGTGGGCGAGCATCAGCTTGCCCTTGAGGTTCTTCGCCAAGTCCTGATTGGCCTGCAAGTCGTAGTTCGACCCCTCGCCGTTGCGCTGCAACAGCCCGAGATATTTCTCGTAATAATCGTCCTCGTAATTGCGATTGTCGTGGTTGCCGCTCTCCGCGATGCCGACCTTGAAGAAGTCGGGATAGCGGAACATCGCCGCCGCGGTCGCATTGCCGCCGCCCGAATGCCCCCAGATGCCGACGCGATCGGTATCCATCCAGCGGTTCCGCCGGGCGAGGTCCTTGATGCCGGTGACCTGGTCGGGGACCGCCTGCTGACCCATGTCGCGGTAGTAATAATCCTGGAAGGCCTTGGTGCGGCGTGGCGTCCCCAGCGCATCGATCTCCACCACGGCGAAGCCGAGCTGCGCCAGTGCATTGGCGTCACCCATCGACGGCGAAAATTGGCGGGAGGAGATTGTGCCGGTGAACGGCCCCGGATAGATATAATCGATGACCGGATATTTCCGCTGCGGATCGAGCCCCGCCGGTTTGAAGAGCAGGCCGTAGCACAGCGTCTTGCCGTCGGCGCATTGGACGGCAATGTTCTCCGGCGGCTGCCAGCCCGCCGCGCGCAACCGCGTCACGTCGCCCTTCGCCAGTTGCTGGACGATCGTGCCGTCCGCGCGGCGCAGCACCGCCGTCTGCGGCTCCTGCGGCGTCGAATAGATGTCGACGAAAAACCGCCCGTCGCTCGACGGGATCGCGATATGATCCTGCTTCTCAGGCGTCAGCAGCTTCGGCGCGGCGCCATTCAGGTCGATCGCGTAGATACGGCGATAATAGGGATCGACGCCGGGTTCGCGGCCGACACCGGCGATCAGCATCCGGCCGCTGCGCTCGTCGATGTAGACCGGATGGTCGACATTCCAGCGTCCATGCGTCACCTGCCGGACCAGCTTGCCGGTGCCGGCATTGTACAGATAGTAATGGCCCCAGTCGTCGCGCTGCGACCACCACAGGATCTCGCCGCGCTCCGACAGGTAGCGCCAGTTGATGCCTTCGTCGTTATACCCGCTGTCGAACCAAGTCGGCACGGTTTCGGCGAAGACGTCGCGGACCGCGCCGGTGGCCGCATCGGCGATGCGCATCGTCTCCACCTTGTGGTCGCGTGACGTCGACACGAACGCGAGAGTGCGGCTGTCCTTCGCCCATTGCATGTCCTGCGGACCGGCGCCGCAAACCACGTCGTCGCACAATGACGAGCGATGCAGGTCCGGCGATATCTTCAGGCGAACGACACGGCCATCGTCCGTGTCGACGATGACGCGCTGGATGTGGATGATCTCCTTGTCCCCGACGAACGGATATTTCCACGTGTCGACGCGGGAGTGACCGACTTGCGTCGTCGTGATCGAAAAGTCGGCGACCCCGCGCTGATCCTGCTGGAAGGTCGCGACCTTCTTCGAATCCGGCGACCAGATGACGATCGGCTGGTCCGAATGCTTCCAGCCGGCATTGTCCGTCGCATAGCCGAAGTCCTTGACGCCATCGCGCGTCAGCTGGCGCTCCGCCCCGCTGGCGATGTCGCGGACCCACAGATTCCAGTCGCGCAGGAAGACCGCCCGCTTGCCGTCCGGGGACAGCACCGCCGCCACCTGACCACGTTGCGCGAGATAACCGGCGATCTGCCCGGCGTGCAGCGGCGGCAGCTTCGTGCACACATAAGGCTTCGCCAGCGCGCAGTCGTAGCGATCGCCCGCGATGCTGACGATCGCGCTATTCTTCGTACCGTTCGGCTCCAGATTCTCAAAGGCCAGCTTCGTCGCGTCGCGCTCCTTCAGCCCGGCCGCGTTGAGCGATGCGAGCAACGGGACGGTGTCGAATGCCGGTGCCTTGGTGCCCTTGGCCGCGTCGCCCAGCATGATCGTCGGCACGCCGTTGCTGGTGTCCTGATACCAGAAGCGCGTCGCATCGATCCAATGCGCCGAACGCACCGCGTGATCGACCAAAGGCGCGGTCCAGGGGATCAGCTGGCGGTTGGCGCGAGTGTAATCCGCGGCCGTCACCGCCGGTCGCTGTTGCGCCGCCGCCGGAACGGCGATCATGGAAACCCAGAGTAAGCAGGCGATCGCACGCATCGAGGAGCTTTCTGAAGGCAATCTGACGCGCCGCGGACGGCGTGGACGCGGGCTCGTCGATCCCGTCGCTGCTCCACACGCATCCCCGTCACAGCAGGACAGGATAGCGGTCATTATGCAGACCGTAGCCCCGATCACAATAGCTTGCCCCTTCCCGAAAAGCCGTGACGTCGCTTCGGCAAGTGACCGAGGCGGACAATGGGATACTGCCGCCTGCCGGCCGGCTCATACGCCAGACAAGTCGCTCAGAACGCTTTCGACAGGCCGACGAAGAATCCGCGGCGCGGCCCGAATTGCGGCGCGCCGACGCCGACCCCGGTGCCGTCGCGAATTTCGTAGACATGGTCGAGCAGGTTGATGACGTCGACACGCACGTCGAGGTTCGGCCCAGCGAGATGCCGGCTGGCGGTCAGATTGAACTGGGCATAGGGCGCCAGCTTCGCGCCATTCGGCACGTTGTTGACGTCGTCGTCGCGGCGCAGACCCGACCCGTAGATCATGCTGCCGCCGATCTTGTTGGCACCGAAGGTATAGGACAGGCCGGCCGATCCGGTGAATGTCTGATCATGATCGAGGTAGATGTACCGGTTGGCGATATAGGCGAGATCATCGGATGAGAAGCTGAACTGGCTGGAGACGATGTCGCGCCCCTTGGCCTTGGCCGCCGCGAAATTGGCATAGGCAAGGAAGCCGCTCCGCGCGTAACTCGCATTCGCCTCGATCCCGCCGATACGTCCTTGACGGTAATTGAACGGTGTCAGGATGATCGGCGCACCGAATTGCCCCTCGTCGATCAGGTTGCGCGAGATGCGGTAATAAGCGTCGACACCATAGGTGAAATAGCGGCCTGCCTTGGCCTGGAAGCCGACGTCGAAATAATCCTGCCGCTCAGCGAACGGCACGGTATCGTCGGTGACGGCGGGATAGGCGCTGGTGCCAATGAATTTGGCGATGCTGGTGTCGGCGACCAGCTCGAACGGGGGCGGCACGAAATAGCGGGAATAGCCGGCGTGGACGGTATAGGCCCTGTTCGGCTGCCAGACCAGATTGGCCCGCGGCGACAACTGACCCTCGCGACGATAGCCGTTGTAGAGATCGTAGCGCGCGCCGTAATTGAAGGTGAGCGTCGGGGCGAGCTTCCACTCGTCCTGCACATAGGCGCTGACGCTGGTCGCGGTCTTGCCGCCGCGGTCGCTGATGACGATCGGTTGGCCCGCCTGCTCGCCGTTCGCCTCGACCGGAAAGACGCTGGTGCTCGTATCGCTGGTCGACCGATCGCGGCTGACCAGCAGGCCGCTGCGCAACGTGTGCGCGGCGCCGATGTGGTAGACCGCATCGACCTGCCCGCCGATCGCGAAGTCCTGCTTATAAGCCTGCTGCGCCTGCCCGTTGTAGAGCAGTTCACCGAGCGTATCGGGGCGGTAGCGGAGCGATGAGTAACGCGCGAACAGCGATGCCTGGACCGTCAGCGGCTCGGCATCGTGCAGAAAGGCGAGCTGGCCGAACCCGGTCTTCTCCAACTGGGTTTCCCGCAGATTCTCGCTGGGATAATTCGCCTGGCCGTTGATGGTCCAGGTGCCGTCGGGCTGCTGGCCGACCGGATCGGGAATCTGGAACCACTGGTTCGAATAGCCGCCGACGAATGACACCCGATTGTTCGCATCGAGGATGTGATCGAGATAGGCGAAGCCCTGATATTGATCGGTGTCGTCATGCACCGGATTGGAGCGTCCATCGACGCTCTCGATCCCGAGGCCGCTGTGGCGATAGTCGCCGGATACGAAGTAGTTGGTGCTGCCGGTCGAACCGCCATAGGTGACGCTGGGCTGCCACGTATCGTGGCTGCCCCCATAGATGGACGCGGTGCCGCCGTTCTGGAACAGGCCGCTCTTCGTGGTGATATCGATGATGCCGGCGGTGCGCAGCCCATATTGCGCGGGGAGCGCCCCGGTCAGGATGTTCACCTTGTCGACGAGCCGCGGCGACAGCGTCTGACCGAACACCGCCAGTCCTTCGGGAAGGACGGTGCCGTTGATGCGATATTGCAGACCGTTATGATCGTCGCGGACGTGAAACTGACCAAAACCGTCCTCCACCACGCCCGGCGCCTGCAGCAGGATCTGATTGAACTGCTGGTTCTCTCCGCCGGGAAGCGCCTTGATGGTGTCGCTGGTGATTTCATAGTTCGACGCGCCGAGGCTTGGCTGGATATGCTCGCGCGCGGCATCGAGTCGCTGTGCAGTGATGACGATATCGCCGCGCTGTGGTGGGCTGGCAGCCGTGGTTGCACCGGTGCTGGACGAAGTATCGCCGTTGGCCTGCGCATCGGGAGCGGCGCTGCGTGTCTGCGCGATCGCCTGGCCGGACGACAGGGCTAGCGGGGCTGCAGCGACACAGCTGAGCAGAATCGACAGACGCATGGCATGACTCGCGATGTTACAACGTAACGCCAAGCTGGCGTCGGCTTGCTTTGCGCCGCGATCTCGCCGGCTGACAAGCCGTAGGCCAATTGATGACAGATTTTTTATTGATCCGTCATGATCCTCCGACGGCTGTTCCAAACGTGATGCAGCCAAATCGAGGTGCTTGTAAGCATAGCCGACAATCACCCGGCATAGTCAGGCTGCACCATCTCCTTCTACATTTGCTGAGGCTCGCGTTCCAACAGCTATCGGATAGCAATCCCGTCCCTTCGGCTCATGCGACAATCATCAATTCGATCAAATCGAACAACGCGCCCCGCTCGGCGTATCGCGCAAGCACATCTCAGCCCCTCTCGCAATTGCCCGCTCTACTTGATCCTGCCTCCGAGCCCGCCGTGCGGTTCATGCCGCCTCGGCGAGCCGATTAGCGGCCGAACAGGCGCTGAGACGCCGCCTGGACGTCACCACTGCCGTCATCCAGCGTCCCCCGGGCCCGTCGGTTGTCACGTGGGTGGATCACCCACGCCCGCCGCAGCATGAAGCAGGAGGTCAGCTGCTTCCGCTGAGAATTTCCTGGCGGATGATCTGCGCACCAGCCGCCAGCGCTCTCAGCTTGCCCTGAGCGACGTCGCGCGCCAGGGGGGCCATGCCGCAATTGGTGGCGGGGTAGAGCTTGTTCGCATCGACGAAGCGCAGCGCGCCGCGCAACGTGTCAGCGACCTGTTCCGGCGTCTCCACCGTGGCGGTCGCGACGTCGATCGCGCCGACCATCACCTTCTTGCCGCGGACCAGTTCGATCAGGTCCATCGGCACGCGAGAGTTCTGACATTCCAGTGAGATGATGTCGATCGAGGACCGCTGCAGGTTCGGGAAGGTCCGCTCATATTGCCGCCATTCTGATCCGAGCGTCTTCTTCCAATCAGTATTGGCCTTGATGCCATAGCCATAGCAGATGTGGACTGCGGTTTCCGCCTTGAGCCCTTCCGCCGCGCGCTCCAGCGTGGCGATGCCCCAGTCGTTGGCCTCGTCGAAAAAGACGTTGAAGGCGGGCTCGTCGAACTGAATGATGTCAACGCCCGCCTCTTCCAGCTCACGCGCTTCCGCGTTGAGGATGCAGGCGAATTCCCACGCCAGTTTCTCGCGGCTGCGATAGTGCGCATCATAGAGCGTGTCGATCATCGTCATCGGCCCCGGCAGGGTCCATTTGATCAGCTGATCGGTCTGCGCGCGCAGGAAGCGGGCATCCTCGACGAACACCGATTGCGGGCGGGAGACGGCGCCAACCACGGTCGGCACGCTGGCGTCGTAGCGGTCGCGGATGCGCACCGTCTCGCGTCGGTCGAAATCGACACCATCGAGATGCTCGATGAACGTCGTGACGAAATGCTGGCGCGTCTGTTCGCCATCGCCGAGGATATCGATACCCGCCTGCCGCTGATCGTCGACCGCCAGCCGCACCGCGTCCCGCTTGCCCGCGACCAGTTCCGCGCCCGCCAGCTTCCAGGGCGACCACAAAGTCTCGGGCTGGGCGAGCCAGGAGGGCTTGGGCAGGCTGCCCGCGGTGGTCGTCGGCAACAATGTCGTCATCGGAAAATACCTTGTGCGAGAAAGGGGATCAGAGGGCGCAGTCGGCGGACCAGCGCCGCAGCGCGGCGCCGTGCGGGCGCATCAGATGCTCCTCGGCGAAGCGGCCCTGCTCGAGCGCGAGCCGGCTGCGCTCCTGGCGATCATAGACGATGCGGGTCAGCGAATAGTCCTGATAGGTCAGGCTCGGCTGGTATCGCTCCGCCGCGACCGAATTGGCGTTGTAGATCTCGGGGCGATAGATCTTCTGGAACGTCTCCATCGTGCTGATCGTGCTGGCGAGTTCGAGATTGCTGTAATCGCTGACCAGATCGCCGACATGATAGAAGGCGAGCGGCGCGACGCTGTGCGGCGGCATGAAATAGCGCACCGTCATGCCCATCTTCGCGAAATAGCGGTCGGTCAGCGAGGATTGGTCGTGCCGGTATTCGACGCCGAGGATCGGATGGACATTCGCCGTGCGGTGATAGACTTCCTTGCTCGACACGCTGAGGCAGATCACCGGCGCCTTGCGGAAACGGTCGCGATAGACGTCCGATTGCAGGAAGCGCTGGAAGAGGCGGCCGTGAAGCTCGCCGAACCCCTCCGGCTCGCCGCCCTGTCCGGTCTTGAGATGATCCGGCAGCACGACGCTGAAGTCGTAATCGCGGATGTAGGAGGAGAAATTGTTGCCGACCATGCCGTCGCTGCGGACACCGCTGGTCCGGTCGGTGACGGCGGTGTGCAGCATCTCGATCAGCGGAAAGGCCGCATCGCCCGCGCCCTCTCTGGAAGCCAGCGCGACCGAGAGGATGGTCAGCGCCACCGCATAGCGGTCGCCCGTCGGATTGTCCCAATGCATCAGCGCGTTGAAGCGGCGGTCGATCATCACCAGCGTGTTGCGCAAATTTTCCCGCCGCCGCTCGCCGCGGGCGAGATTGGCGAAATTGGTGGTGATCCGCGTATTATCGGCCGGGCGATACTCCTCGTCGAAGGGGATGCTGCCGATCGTGAATGTGAACCCGCTGTCCGTCATGACTCACCTGCTTGTGCGGACAGCGGTCAGGTGAGAGCGCGCAAGGCGGACGCGAGCCCGGACAGCGACAAGCCACGGACCACGGCGTCGTGCGCGATCCACCGGAGGAACCCCGTCCGAGGAACGTTATGGCGTCGATCGGCAGGTCTCCTGGCTTACGGGTCAATGCAGCGGCTCCGGCCTTCCCAGGCTCCTTGCAAGAGCCCAGTGACACGTCATGGAGCCGCCACTCGCCGCTTACAGTTGCGGGGGCAGCG
This sequence comes from Sphingomonas sp. MA1305, assembly GCF_016107325.1. Taxonomy (GTDB): domain Bacteria; phylum Pseudomonadota; class Alphaproteobacteria; order Sphingomonadales; family Sphingomonadaceae; genus Sphingomonas. Next base: position 184,426 of record NZ_RCVT01000003.1, on the reverse strand, counting down.
CCGGACTCTGCCCATCACGGGCACCACCGGCTTCCCGTCTTAGCTCCATCGCCATGCCTGGGATGGAGAACCTCGACACGGCCTATCCACACCAACTCCGCCGCCATGTCAATCCTGATATAAAGATATGTTTATATCTTGATGTTTCGCGGTTTGATGGTCGGGCTTGGTAAGCAAAGCTTGACGCCGGAGTCCGGTTTCTGCGATCGCCGGGGCGTCGAGGTTCCTTCGCCGAATGGCCGAAGGCTAAGACGGGAAATCGGTGCGATGCCGATGCTGCCCCCGCAACTGTAAGCGGCGAATGGCCATCCCCTTTGCGTGTCACTGGCGTTTCAGCGCTGGGAAGGCCGGGATTGCCATGATGACCCGTGAGCCAGGAGACCTGCCGATCGACGCCATAACGACCACCGGCGGGGTGTCCGGTCTGGCCGCTGCGTCGCTGCGGGGAATGGCCCTTCCCCGTCCGCCTCTGGCGTCTGGAAACCCTCGCGCTTGATTGAGGACCAGCATGTCACAGGACGATCGCAGCCCCCCTATCCAACTGATCGACATGGTCTTTCCCGGCGACGCCAATCACCATGGTACGTTGTTCGGTGGCATCGCCTTGGCTCATATGGACAAGGTCGCCTTTTTGGCCGCGTCGCGCCATGGTCGCGCGACGTTCGTCACCGCGTCGTCAGAGAAGATCGACTTTGCCGCCCCGGCCCGCGTCGGCGATATGGTCGAGGTGACGGGACGGGTCGTCCGGGTGGGACGAACGTCGCTGGACGTCGAGGTCGAACTGGTCGCGGAGGCGCCCGTCTCGGGACAACGACATGTCTGCACCCGCGGTCGGTTCACGCTCGTCGCGGTCGGGATCGACCATCCCCTGCCCCCGATCGCGTCGCCGGTACCGCCAGAGCCGCCCGCTCCGCTGCGGATGGTCGACATGATCTTTCCCAATCAAACCAATCACTATGGCACGCTGTACGGAGGGGACGCGCTTCGCATGATGGGCAAGGCGGCCTTTATCGCATCCACCCGCCATGCCCGGGCGGTGATGGTCATGGCCGCGTCCGACCGTATCGACTTCCGCTCTCCCATTCGCGAAGGAGAAATGGTCGAGCTGGCGGCCAAGGTGCAGATGACCGGGCGAAGCTCGGTACAAATCGGTGTCGAGCTTCGCGCCGAACATCTGTTGACCGGCGAAACGCGGCATGCCGCCACCGCGACGTTCACGATGGTGTCAGTCGATGACCGTGGCCAGGCGAAGCGGTGGCACGCGGCGTGATGTGCCGAACGGCGGCTCGCATTTCGGTCGTGGATAGAGAATGACACGTCTTCTCAACGCTGGGAGTCCGAAGCGGAAGACGACATCAAAACCATCATCTTCGTGAGCCTAGCCGCCTCCCGCCGGTGTCGCCTACCCGCTCGCTGGCTGGGCGGGGAGTGGCTTAGGGAGCGCACAGCCAGTCACGTCCGTGGCGAGGTGCCCCGCATCACGCGCACTCAGGGTTATCGCTTCGCCCCCCGTCAGCTTTATCCCGCCCGATGAGGGGGCCTTTCATTCGACCATCGCCCGCCGCCCTGCTACCGATCGATGGGCCGTCGTCTACCGTCGCCGCCGCTGAGCAGGCTGGCCCTTGGGACGCGCCGCATGGCCGCGATCCCAATCCAGCCAAGCCCTCGTCACCGCGACGCCCAACGCTCCCGTAGATGCTTGCGTCAGGGATATCGCCGCGGCGTCCGGGGTTGGGCGTTGATGCTGCTTCGTCTTCTCGCCGCCTCCCCCATCATGCTCGCAACCGCCGCCGCGGCGCAGACCGTGCCGCTCGGCGTCAATCTCGAACGGTTCAACTATCCCGCGCTGGTCCACTGGTTCAACGCCACCTCCCAGGGGCGACCCGTCCGCATGGCCTATCTCGATTGGCCGGCGACGGGTCGGGCGAACGGCACCACCGTGGTGCTGTTGCACGGCAAGAATTTCTGCGCCGCGACGTGGGACGAGACCGCTCGGGGGTTGGCGGCCGCCGGGTACCGCGTCATCGCACCGGACCAGGTCGGTTTCTGCAAATCGTCCAAGCCAAAGGGCTATCAATACAGCTTCCACGCCATGGCGACGCTGACCGCGACGCTTCTCGATCGGGCGGGCGTCGGCAAGGTGGTCCTCGTCGGCCATTCGACCGGCGGCATTCTCGCCGCCCGTTTCGCACTGCTTCATCCCGATAGCGTCGCGCATTTGGTGCTGGTCAACCCGCTCGGCCTCAACGACACGCTCAGCGAGGGCGTGCCCTACACCGATTTGGGTCAGCTGCGTGCCGAGGAGGCGAAGACCGACGCCGCCTCGATCAAGGCCTATCAGCTACGCAATTACTATCATGGGGTGTGGCGCCCGGCCTACGACCGTTGGGTCACCATGCTGGCCGGCCAATATGCCAGCCCCGATGGCGACATCGTGCGGGATGCCCAGGCGCGTCTGTCGGACATGATCCAGACCCAACCCGTCGCCGCCGAGCTGCCCCGCCTGGCGGTTCCGACCACCCTCATCATCGGCGAGCGCGACCGCACCGCCTTTCGCGCAAGCAGCGCCCCGGACGATCGGCGGGCAAATGTCCATACCGTGCCGCAAGCGGCCGAGGAGGCGGTGGGTCGCATTCCCGGCGCTCGCCTGATCCGCCTCGATGATCTCGGGCACGCGCCGCAGGTCGAGGCGCCGGCGGTGTTTCTGGGTGCACTCCGCTCCACATTGGCGCCGTGACGCGGCAGGCGATCGTCATCGGATGTGCCGGCGACATCCGGTATTGGCGATATACTTGCACCTCGCTTTGAGGATCGCCAAAGCTCACCAGATCATACGGCGTGATCGCATGATCTGAAAAGTCTACCTACCGTCTGAAAGCCGCTCGGCGGAAATGCCGCCGTTGCGGAAGAAGCGCCTTGGCGCCGCGGCAAAGTCTGCCTTCCGATCGCATCATGGTTGCCAGCATGACGAAACGAAGCAGATCTCGAAGCCCGCCTCGACGTCGGCCAACCGCCAGGACGAGCAGCCGAGCGACATCACCCGGTTCCCCCATGGTCGCTCACCGCCACGCGACGTCGGCGCCGCCATGCCGCAAAGGCGACGAAGGCAACGAGCATCGCGCCCAGCGGTCGCGCTCGCCCCGCCACACCTGGTCCAGAGCGTCCCGCCATCCGATCATCCCTTGAAGCCGAAGCTGCGCCGCCTGCCCCGGTCCATCCGGACTGCTCCGCCATGGCGCTGGCCGGATGGACATGAGCAGGCGGGCGACCATCATTTCCGCTCTGCTCCGTCGGGCGTAGAGGCGCCCCTCCTTCCACCTGCCGTTCGAGTTCCGCGTTGAGCTCGGCGCCCAGCAGAAAGACGTAGGCGGTCAGCCATAGCCAGGTGAGGGTTACGATCACCGCGCTCAGCGAACCGTAGGTCGCCCCGTAATTGCCGAAATGCGCGACATAGAAGCCGAATGCCGCCGTCCCGGCCAGCCACAGCACCGTCGCGCCGATCGAACCCGGCGACAACCATATCCAACGGGGCTGGCGATTGTCCGGCCCGTAACGGAAGAGCACCGCCGTCGCCGTGACGACGAGCAACGCCAATGCCAGATAACCGGCAACACGTATCGCGGCCAACACGATGCCCGGCGCGTTCGGGACCAGGCCGCCCAAGAAGGTCAGCAGCATCGTCGTGCCCATCCCGAGGAAGATCATCAGCACGCCACCCGCGACGACGGCGAAGCGCAGGACATTGAGCCGGACGAAGCCGCGCGTCTCTTCCGTGTCATAGGCGACGTTCAGGCCCGTGATGATTGCCGACGACCCTTTCGTCGCGCCATACCAGGCCAGGATCGACGCGATGATCAGGCCGACCCCCTGCTTGTCCTTTGCACTCGCGGTCACGGTCAGCAGCTGATCGGTGATGATCGAGGCGGCATCGCGCGGCAGCGATGCGAAGACCGCCTCGACGTTGTGCCGTACCGTCTCGCCATCGGCGAAGAGCCCGTAGCTCAGGACGACCGCCCCAAGCGTCGGAACGATCGCCGCGAATACGTAGAAGGCGATGCCGGCGGCGATGATGCCGATATTGTCCTTGTCCATCTCCTTCCAGGTGCGCTGGAGCACCGCCAGCCACCCCTTTGCGGGCACCTGCATCGGCGAGTGCGCGCCTTCGCCGGCGCGATGATCCGAAACGCTCATGCCGCCTGCTCCCGGTCGCCGACGGCATGCTCCAGACTGGCTTCGACGGCAGCGCCCAGGCTCCCGACATAGACGTCGGCGCCCAGCGTTTGTTGTATCTCGCGGCTGGTCAGCGCCGCCTCTCCTTCCGGCCACAGGCCGACGAGGATGGGCACGTTGCCGGCCCGCGACCGGATACGACGGATGAGATAGCGCAGCTTGGATGGTGATCCGCTGATCTGCAGATAGGAGATGCACACCAGTCGCGCCCGCGACACGTCGAGGCGGTCTATATTCACGCGCGAACCCGCCTCATGCGAGACACGGCTGACGCCGAACCCGCGCTTGGCCAGGAGCTGCTCCAGCATGGCGGCGACCGCATCGTCGAGCACGCCGCGGCCGGCGATGCACAGCACGCTTCCGTCGGCTTGCCAGGTGATCGGAGCCAGTGGGAGCGTGGACGGCGCGGTTTCCTGAAATCCCGCATCGCCTTCCGGCAGCGGGGTCAACGAGCTGCCACCCAATTGTGCTGGGCTCGCCGTATCATCCTGCTCCCGCAATTCATCGACGAGCACGAGCATCGAGTCGACCACCTTGGCGGCGCGCTCGTGCGTGATGGCACCCCGCTCGACGTCCGCCGCCGCCATCTTCAAGGCCGCCAGCGCCACTTCGTCATAATAGGCCGTCAGGGACCGAGTCGCGAGTTGGCTTTCCGCCTGCTCCAGCGCTTCATCGGGATCCTCGGCGAGCATGCGCTGGTAGAAACGTTCGACCGGCGTAAGTGCCGGACGATCACCGAGCAGCACGTCTAGGAACTCGAGGCTGGGGATGTGGCGCCCTAAGACGACGAGGAGCAGCGTGAGCGGCATCGACAGCACAAGCCCGACCGGACCCCATATCCACGTCCAGAAGACGGCCGCGAGCACGACCGACAAAGGTGAAAGGCCCGTGGAGTGGCCGTAGAGGAGGGGCTCGACGACATAGCCGATCAGCGGCTCCAGGATCAGGAACAGGGCCGCCACCATCAGCACGGTGGACCAGCCGGGGTCTCCGCCCGCCGCCACGACCAGAGGCAGCGCCGCTCCCAGTAAGGCGCCAATATACGGGACGAAGCGCAGCACTCCGGCGAGAATGCCCCACAGCGCCGGGACCGGCAGCCCGATCAGCCAGAGGCCGATACCCACGGTCAGCCCAAAGCTGCCGTTCACGGCGAGCTGAGACAGGAAATACCGGCTGAGACGCGCTCCGGCGTCGTCCATCGCCGCCGTCGTGCGATGCAGATCCGACGACCCGAATAGACGGATCAGGCGGTCGCGCAGATCCTCTTTCTGCATCAGAATGAAAACGGCCACCACGAGCACGATCACGAACGTCTCGAACGGCGCCACCACCGGACTAAGATAGGTGCCGACCTCTTCCAATACCGGAGTCTGCTTCTCGACCACCCGGACGATCATCGGATGAGTTCGCGTACCACGCTGGACACCCGGATCAGGCGCCGGCGCCGACATTGGGGTGGTTGGACGGAGAAACGGCAGGCGCTTGGTCAGATAGCCACTTGCGCCATCGATCTTGGTCTGGATCGTGGCGACATAGCTCGGTGCCTTGTCGGCAAGAGACGCCGCCTGGGTGCCGACCAAGGTGCCCACCCCTCCCAATATGCCGAGTGTGCCCAGCACCGCGACGAAGATCGCCAGTCCCTTCGGCATCCGCAGGCGCCGCAGCAACAGCACGATCGGCGACAGCACGAACGACAACAGGATCGCCAATGTGATCGGAACCAGGACGTCCTTTGCCAGGAACAGCCCTGCGATCACGACGACAGCCACGGCCAGACCCAGCAAACCGTCCCGGCTGGGCACCTTTGCGGCAATGACGCCGTTTGCCCGAGCCGCCTGCGCCATCCCCTTATCCATTTACGTTCCCTTCGGAATAGGCAAACTCCCGCTGGCTTGGTTCGGTCCACCCGCGTGCCGACGGACGTACAAGGGGCTTCTAACAGGCGATTGCTCGGGCGGCCGTGGACCTGCTCTCCAACCCCGCGGGTCGGACTGATCGGATAGCGGCGCCGTCGGCTCGTACGACAATGGCGAGGAGCAGCGATATGGCCGTGGTGAGAAAAGGGCAGTCCCGCGGGAAACCCGGCGTGCACTCTTCGTTGAGCGGTGCCGGCATTCGCCGGCTGACACGAGGATGATCCCGATGGCTGTGAAGTTTGCTGGAACGATGAATGCGATCAATCGCGGCCTGGACGCGACCAAGCCCACAAAGGGCGCCGACATGGTGGAAGATTGGGAAGCTGCGCTGGCCGACGTCGAGATTTCCGGGGCGAAGGGTATCCTCCGCGATCTCGCATCCTTGCGCAAACAGCTCGAAAAAGGCGAGCCGGATGCTGATCGGGTTCACGCCCCGCTTCACCGCCTGGGGACCGCCACGACCAAAATCGCTGACAAGGCGGACAAGAACCAGGATAAGCTGAAGGCTCTCGGCGAGGCGCTCACCGAGGCTGGCGAGGATCAGCCTGACGAGGAAGAAGATGTCGCGGCCGCTGCCGCCCCGAAACGGGCGCGCAAAAAGGCATAAGCGTTCGGGAGCGGCGCAATGCCGCTCCCGCCGTTGCATCGCCGAAACCGTCACTCCGATCGAAAGGCCTACGTGCTATCTTATTGCCGCCGCCGGTCATGGCGGATCATCAAGCGCATCCTGTCACGGCCGCGGATTCGGCGGCGCAATCTGACCGCCAGCACCGCCTCATGATCAGATCGGCATGCGTCACCGCCAATTTGGCACCCACATCCGGGCGGCCCGTGCTTCGGGCAGACGGTCCGACGGCTGTCGGCTCGATCATCCCCGACGCGATACGGTGGTAATGCGAGGCACCGAGCCGCCAGTCACCCCTGATGGCCGATACATCGTCGTTCGCGGGCGCCTGTGGCGGAAAGCCAACCCCGCGCTCGCCGCGGAGGCTCGGCAAACGCTCGTCGCAGATTTGATGAAGGCTAGGCGAGCCGTGCGGGACGCCGTTCGGATCCGGGACGATATGTCCCTTCGCCAAGCGCGCCAAAGCGTCAACGACGCCAAGGTTGCCCTCGGAGAACGCGGCCCGGTTTGGTGGACGGATGGCGCACCCGACCTCAATCGGCGCCTGGCGCGTAACACCATCTATGCGGAATGGTACGCAGCCTTGCCAGACCAGCCCTGACGATCTGGCCTAGACTGCTCCCCACCAGACGAAATCACTTGCCGGTGGGAGGGGCCGCGTGAACGGGATCAGGCGCGGACACCATGCGCAGCGTCTGCTCCTGACTGTCCGGATCGATCCGCCGCGTGCGACCGATGTGCGCGACCTTGACCGCCCGGCCGGTCTGCAGTGCCTCGACAATCGCCTCGATGACCAGCAGGTCGGCGAGACCTTCTTCCCCGTCGGGTTCAGGGCTGCGCTCCTCGAGAATGCAGTCCGAGAAATATTTGAGCTCACCGCCGAACTGGTCGGTAGCCTTGAATGTCTGCTCGGTGAGCTCTTCGCCGATGCGCCGACGATGGGCCAGCCCCTGACCGAAGCCGAAGGCGGGGTCCATCTGGATAGACCCTTCCGTCCCGGCGATCGTCAATTGGTCGACCTGATTGGCGTAATAGCTGACGGTGAATTGTGCGAGGCGACTACCCGGCATGCGCAGCGTGACGGCGAACGTATCGTCGAGATCGCCGAAACCGGACTCGGGATGCCGGGTCGCCACCGCGGAAACGACCTCGAGCGGCTCCGCTCCGAACAGATATCGAATGGCGTTGATCGGATAAGGCGCCATGTCGAACAGCGGTCCTGCCTCGATCCCGTTCGACGCACGGTGGTTGGCGGGATCGACCATCTGCGTGAAGCAGGCGGTAAAGGCGATCAATTCGCCGAGTTCGCCGGCGCGTATCCGCCGGATCGCGTCGAGTGTCGCCGGCTCGAAGTGCAGGCGGTAAGCGGTCATCAACTGCGCCTTGCCCTTGGCCGCCGCGGCGATGATTTCGCGTGCCTTGGCGGACGACACGTCGAGCGGTTTTTCGGAGAGCACGTGAATACCCGCCTCCAGGGCGGGCACGGCGAATTCGGCATGCCGCCAATTGGGCGTAGCGAGGTAGATCGCGTCGATCTCGCCCGATGCCAGCAGGGCCGGAAATTGTTCGTAGCCGTAGAGGCGCTTGACGCCGTAGCGCTTGCCAAGCTTGGTCAGCTTCTCCGGATCGCCCGACACCAGTGCGGTGATGGTCGAATTGCCGGTATGCGACACGCCGGGCATCAACGCCTCCTGCGCGATGTCGCCGAGGCCGACGACGGCATAGCGAACCTTGCGGCCGCCGAGGCCCAGTGCCGAAGCGATACTCATCCGAAGCTCCTGATCGTGATCCATGGCGCAACCGCTTCGGATGGGCAGATGGTTCCCCGCCGGGAACTCGCGATTGATCATCCGTCCAAATCGATCAGAGCATCGCCGGCCAGGTCGGGACGCGACGGTGATACCGCGCCACCGCCCTAGACAGCGACGCCGCCCCGCCCGGCCGAAGGCCGCACCGTCACCGTTGCTTCTTGGTGATCGTCGCGGTGAAATCCGGATCCTTCTTGGCGACCCAATCGACGAACTTCCGCACGTTCGGATTGTCCAGCAGGCCGGTGACGTTCATGCCATGCCGCTGCAATTCGGAATTGGTGAAATTTGCGGTCAGGGTCTGCTGGCAGATGCCATGCATCGGCACGACGTCGCGCCCGCCGCGGCTTTTGGGCACGGGATGATGCCAGACGATGATCTTTCCGGTCGGCCGTCGGCAGAGCCAGCACGGGACTGGGGCCGCCGGCGCGTCCTCGTCCTGCGGAAGGTGATCGTAGGGATCGTGTTTCGAACGCCTGGCCATGGCTCGATCTGACTGCGTTGATTGCCGCCGCCTGTAGCGAAGCGGTCTGCTGCCGCATATAGCGCGTTTGCACGCGGCAAGCCGCCGGCAGTATCCCGGAAGGGTCTCAAGGGAAAAGCAATGACGGATTCGCTCAAACCTTGGGACGCGTCGCTGGTCCGCTTATGGCTGGAGCGGCGTTTCACGGCCTCTCGACTGGATCAGGCGGCGCCGGACCGGCGCGGCTATGAAGGCCGGGATGATTTCGACAAGGCTGCGGCCGAAGAATGGGTCTGCCGCCTGCTGAAGAACGCCGACTGCACGAATGACCAGATGACGTTTGCCACCCGCCTGAAGGCGCTCATCGCACAGGAGGATTATCCTGCGACGGGGATGAACGACGATGCCCGGTTCGAACGGCACGTTCGGTCCTATGTGCGGAAGCTCGCCAAGATGACGAAGGCCAACGACGGCTTCGGAAACACCTTTCGCCATCAGTAAGCGCGCGCGTCCGTGTCGGCGAGCGGCGCCGAGGGCTTCGGAGCCATGTGATTGGCCGGTAACCAGACGTAAGGAGCGAGGCGCTAGGTCGGGACCACTTGTCAGGAGCCCGAATGCCGATCCTCTCCGCCACGTCCCGCCGCATCAAGATCCTGATCGTGCTCGTGATCGGATTGTTCGTGGGCGTATCACTGATCGCTAGCGGCCTCGATCGGCATGCCGATCGCCTGTTCGATCCCCTGCGGGCGATCGCCGCCCCGCGCACCCCAAGCGGCAAGATCGTCGTCGTTGAAATGGACGCAGCCAGCGTCGCGGCGATCCGGCAATGGCCGTGGCCACGCGATCACTATGCCATGGTGACCGATCGCTTGCGCCGCGCCGGCGCCGCATCGATCACCTTCGATGTCGACCTGTCGTCGGCCAACACGCCTGCCGGCGACCGCAGCCTCGCCGCCGCCCTCGCGCGGGCGGACGGGATGGTCGCGCTGCCGACCTTTGCCCAGCAGGCCCGATCCGGCGACCGCCGTTCGATCGACGCATTGCCGCTGGCTATGTTCCGCCCGCATGCCGCCCTCGCATCGGTCAGCATGCAGCCCGACAGCGATGGTGTGGTGCGGCGCGCGCCCTTCGGCACGATCACCGTCGGCACGCCGCGCCCGTCGCTGTCGGCCTATATCGCCAAACGATCGGGCAGCGCCGACACCTTCTTCCCCATCGATTTCGGAGTGAACCCGGAGCGCCTGCCGCGCCTGAGCTTTATCGACGTGCGCGATGGACGCTTCGCGCCAGATGCGGTGCGGGGGCGGGACATATTGATCGGCGCGACCGCGATCGAAATGGGGGATCGCTACGCGACGCCTCATTGGGGCGTAATACCGGGTGTCATCGTTCAGGCCCTCGCCGCGGAAACCCTGCTGCGCGGCATACCGACGTTCGGCAGCGCGGCGATCCCAATCGCGCTGGCATTGCTGCTCGGGGCGCTGGCCGTCGTGCCGCGGCGTCTAGTCTCGGCATGGCTACTTGCTGCTGCCGCACCGATCGGTCTCGCCGGTCTCGCGATCGTTGCGCAATCGACCCTCGGCATCGTCTATCCGGTGACCGCGCCGATGGCGGTGCTGATCGTCATCCATGGCATGTGGCTGCTGCTGCGCCTGGCCGACCGTGCGGAGCAACAGCGCTGCATCGACGAGGATACCGGCATCGGCAACCAGCGTGCGTTCCTCCGCGACTTCGGGTCCGCGGCACCCGCGCCGGTCCTCGTCGCACAGGTCGGCAATTTCGATACGGTGGTGACTCTGCTCGGCGAGCGCGCCGGGCACGACCTGATCCTGCGCCTCGCCGAGCGGTTGCGGATCGCGGCCGCCGATGCGGCCGTCTATCGGATTGGCGACCGGCTGCTGGCGATGCGCCTCGACATGTCGGCGGAGGAGCGGGTCGACTTCCAGGAAGGACTGCGTGCGCTGCTGACGCAGCCGGTCGAGATCCTGGGCCGTCGCGTCGACGCCGCCGTCCATGTCGGCATCGCCGATCAGGGACAGAGCCTACACGACCGCCTGATCGACGCGACCCGCGCCGCCAACGAGGCCGCAGCCGAAGGCGTATTCCGTCGCGACAGCACGGTGGACGTCGAAGCGATGGAGCGCCGCCTGGTGCTGATGGGCGAATTGGATCAAGCCATCGCCCGCGGCGAGATCGAGGTGCATTACCAACCCAAGCTCGATATCGGCACCGATCGCATCACCAGCGTCGAAGCGCTCGTGCGATGGCGGCATCCCGTACGCGGCCTGATCGGGCCCGATGCCTTCATTCCCTTTGCCGAACAGTCGGACCGCATCGGGCCGCTCACCCTGTACGTGATCGAACGCACGATGCGCGACCTCGGGCAATGGCGCGAACACGGTCTGATGCTGAGCGGCGCCGTCAATCTGTCGGCGACGCTGATCGCCCTGCCGGCATTCGCGCAGGCTGTCGATACGCTGCTTGCCGGCAATATCGTATCGCCCGAACATCTGATTTTCGAAGTGACCGAATCCGCAACACTGGCCGACCCCGAACGCGCCGCGGCAACGCTACGCCGCTTCCGCGCCCAAGGCGTCGGCATATCGATGGACGATTACGGCACCGGCCAATCGACGCTCAGCTACCTGCGCCAGCTGCCACTGACCGAACTCAAGATCGACCGCAGCTTCGTACAGCACGCTGCCCACAACCACGCCGATGCCCTGATGGTGCGATCAACCATCGCGCTCGCCCACGATCTGGGCCTCAAGGTCGTTGCGGAAGGGATCGAAGACCAGGACTGTCTCGCATTCCTGCGCACGGCGGGATGCGACATGGCGCAAGGCTATCTGATCAGTCGCCCGCTACCGGTCGATGCACTCGGAGCGCTGCTGCGGAACAGGCTCGCCGCTTAGACCCCGTCGAGCCGTCGGCTGTCCTTCGCAGCCCGTCCCGCGCGATCCGGGGCTGCCATGTGCCGGCCTGCCCCGCCAGCCGGGGTGCAATGGACACGATCGCATGGCGGGGAAGCCGCCGGTCTCCTTCCGGAAAGCAAGCCTGTCTCAATAGCCTCGTGGGAGTGCGGGGAGGCTCATAACGAGGGGGTCGGCTGGCGTATCGCTGATGAGGGAAGTGGATTCCGGCGCGCGACACCGTCGGGTCAGGTGTCGGGCAGCTCGAGGGCTTCCGAGATCTGCTCGGCGGTCAGGGCTGCGTCGCACGAAAGCGCCGACCCCAAATGACGTCACATGACGCGAGCGCCGTGGCGCCTGACCGAACAATCGCACCTGCGCCACCTCCCCGACGCGCGGCGCGGCGCGGCGCGGCGCGCATATGCACGCACGTGCCCGACGCAGAAAGGTTCAGGCGATGGGCCCGCTCGATCGCTTCCGTCAGCGTGACTTCGGCCGGCAAGAAGGTCCCGTCGCGTCGCGATCGAAGTTGATGCACGGCGCGCCTCCGGATTCATTTCCTCCAGAGTAGCAGATGCACCCTAAACCTTGATCTTCTTCAGGATACCATCAGCGGCAGTACCGGCATCCTTGGCCGCTTTTGCCGCGGCATCCGCGGCCGCCTTTGCTGCATCCTCGGCGGCCTTCTGTGCGGCCGTCGCGATATCGGCTTGCTGCTTCGCGGCATCGGCCGCTGCTTTCGCGGCTGCCTGCGCCGCGTCCTTCGCGGCCTTTTCTGCGTCCTTGGCCGCTTTATCCTTGGCCATCTGGTCCGCATCCTCTGCCGCTTTCGCGGCATCGGCGGCGGCCTTCTGCGCCGCTTGATCGGAGGCAGCTTTCGCTGCTTCCTTGGCGGCCTTGTCAGCGGCCGCCTGCGCGGCCTGGGCGTTGGCCTTCTCCGCCGCTGCCGCCGCATCGCTCGCGGCTTGCGCCGCTTGCGCAGCGGCTGCCCGCGCCGCGTCATCCGCATTGGCCTGGGCGGCCGCCTTGGCCGCATCGTCCGCCATCTTCGCGGCTCGTGCCGCATCCGCCTGTGCCTGCGCGAGCATGGCCGTCTTTGCCGCAGCATCGGCTTCCGCCTTCGCGGCTGCCGCAGCGGCGTCTGCTGCCGCTTGCGCAGCAGCATTGGCCTGAGCGGCGGCGGCGGCTTTGGCGACATCGCTCTGCGCCTTGTCGGCGGCGGCCTGTGCCGCCACGCTGGCGGCTTGCTGAGCCGCCGCCGCTGCATCCATGCTCGACTGCTCGGCGATCCGTTTCGCTTCGGCGGCTGCAGCCGCGCTCTCGGCCTGCCGTGCCGCGGCCTCGGCAGCCTCATGCTGCCGGGCAGTCGCGGCGGCAGTGGCCTCCGCCAGTTCGACCGTCTTGGTGGTGCTGGTGGCCGCCTCGGTGGCGATCTTCGTCGCCGTCGCCACGGCCGCGATATCAGCCGCGCCACCGATGTTGCCCGATACCAATCCGTTGGTCGTCTTGCTGAGCGAAACCGGGGCTTCGTACACCGACGTCACGATGGCGCCGGCCGCGGCGGGGGCAACGCCGACCGCGGGCGATGCGGAAGCGCCGTTTGCCCCCTCGGCAGGAGCATCGGTGCCTGCCGGCGCGGAGATCGCCGGACCGGCGGTGCTGCCGGACGCCGGCTGAGCCGGAGACTGAATGGTGCGACGCACGCTTCCCGACTGGATCTGCAACTGGAAGACGTTGCTCGAGCCGATGAAGGCAACGGATCCTGGCCGCACAAGCTCATGGGCGCCGCCGTCCCCGGTGGCGACGTCCACCGCGCCTTCCAGCACCTGCACGGACGATCCTTGCGGGGTCACGCCGACGCTGAACGTCGTGCCTTTGACGACCGCGGCCAGATACGGCGTCTTGACCTCGAAATGCGGCGCCATCTTCTTCTTGATCATGAAGACGACGTTGCCGAATTCCTGGAAGACCTGGGTAAGCCCGCCAGCATTGGCTTCGACTGGCAGGCGCAGCTGCGACGCAGGGGCGACCATCATGAATTCCGTGCCGCGGACCAACACGGCGCGGGCGCCGGTGCCGGTGGTGACGACGTCACCCGGCGCCACGGCATTGCCACGGACAGCGACCTTGGTGATGCCGGCATGGGAGATGCGCACCGCGCCGCTCGATTCGCTGATCGTCCATCCCGGCTCCTGCGCAAGAGCCATCGTCGAGCATCCAGCGGCCAGTATCGCCAGCGTGCGCTTCAGCATTTCGTCCCCTTTTCGACGCGCGTCACACGACGCGGACCAGGCCGCTTGCACGGCAGCCGCTTAGGACGGGGTTCGCAGACAAAGTTAACGCGATGAAAGGGCTAACTAACCATTTGCAAACGCTTGCTTGCTACCGCGGGGTGATCAGCAGAGGGAACAAGATGCGCCGCATTCCAAGTTGGGCGTCGATCGCTATCGGCACCACGAGTATCGCCATGCCGGCCGTCGCGCAGGTTCGCCTAGATCGGGCTGACCCGACGATCGTCGAACGGGCTCTGCCGGGTCAGGCCGCAACCCCAAGGCCGTCGTCCACGGCGGTGACGGTGGCGCCGAATGCGGGATCTTCGGCAAGCCAGGCGCCGTTACCAGCCCCGCGCGCGATCATCGTCGTTGGCAACGAGGCGGTCGCTACGGAGGCCTTCGCGCCGGCCCTGGTGCCGTTCCTGGGGCGAGCCCTGTCTCCCGAGGACCTCTCCGCATTGGCTGGGGCGGTCGCTTCCATCGCACGGGACGAGGGTTATCCCTTCGCCAGCGCGACGATCCAGCCACAGACCACGGCCGACGGGCTGTTGCGCGTCACACTGGACGAGGGGCGGATCTCTGCGGTGCGCGTGACCGGCGCCGTCAATTCCGTCGCCGACAAGCTCTTGACCGACGCTCTAGTCACGGCCTCGCCCGTTCGACGGAGCACTCTGGAACGCGCGATCCTTCTGGTCGGCGACATGGCGGGGGTCACCGTCAAGGAGACGCGTTATGTCCGGCAGGATGGGTTCGGCATCCTCCTGGTCACGATCGCGCAGGACCGCGCCGCCGCCTATGTGCAGATCGACAATCGCGGGTCGAAGGAAATCGGCCCGTTGCGCGCGACCGCGCTGGCCAGCGTGCGTGGGGTCGCGCAAAGCGGCGACGAACTGAGGCTCCTTGCCGCCACGACGCCAACCGATCCACAAGAATTTGGCTTTTTACGCGCGGCGTATACCGCGCCCGTCGATATGCGCGGAAGCTCGCTTTCCGTATCGGCATCAGCAGGTCGCGCGCGACCGGGCGGCTTTCTGAAACCGCTCGACGTCGTCGGCGACAGCATCGACGTCGCGATCGCTTTCAACACGCCGTTGCAGCGCAGCCGGGATCGCAGCGTCTGGGCGAACGTCGAACTGCGCGCCTTGAAGACCGACCAGTCCTTGCTCGGCAGCATGTTGCGCGACGATCGGATCGTCACTTTGACGGGTTCCCTCGTCGGCACGGCCCGTCTGGGCGGAGGCATCCTGAACGGCACCGTCGCGATGGTTGGCGGCTTACCGCTGGCCGGGGTGACGCAAGAGGGGGATCGCCTGGCATCCCGCCCCGATGGCGACGCGCGTTTCGCGGCGTGGAACTATGCCATCGACTGGACGACGCCATTGCCGGGGCCGTTCGCCCTGTCGCTGGCCTCGACCGGACAGGTGGCATCGCGTCCCCTGCTCGCCACGGCCGAGATCGGGGTCGGCGGCCCGGGGTTCGGCCGAGCCTATGATTACGCCGAGCGGACCGGGGACGATGGCGTCCTCGCATCCGCAGAGTTGCGCACAAACTTCGGCCACATCCCCGGTGCGATCGACAGGGTGATGCTCTACGGCTTTGTCGATGGAGGCTATGTCCACAATCTCCGCGGCGGTTTGGGAGGCGGCTCCCTGCTCTCGACGGGAACCGGGGCGCGGTTGGGCAACGGCCGGTTGGACGGCATCGTCGAAATCGCCTTCCCGTTGAACGAGGATCGCCTCGATACCGGCACCCGCAGCCCCCGGGTCTCGTTTCGCCTCGCCCGCAGCTTCTAGCGGCAACGCTCAGCGCATCGCTCGTCCGTCGCGGGCGGCTCGGCACTCTGCCCGAGCCGCCTTCAGCCGCGTACGTAGAAGAGGTGCGTGTCGACCTTGGCGACTTTGATCATCGTGTCACGCCAATATGGCACCATCCAGTCCGCGTGATAATGCGTGGCGCGGCCCACATTGGCGAAGACCCTTCCCGCCAAGCCTCTCGTCGCGTTTCGTCGCGCCGCAGACCAGCCGAGATGCTTAGTGCGTCGCCGGATCGACCCGTCGCACGTGAACGAGAACTGGCAGCCCGACGTGCGATCGAACCCCTGATAGACGACGCCGCAGATCGTCTTCGGAAAGCCGGGCGCCCGCGCGCGGTTGAGAATGACCTGGATGACCGCCCG
The DNA here is from genome assembly GCF_016107325.1 of Sphingomonas sp. MA1305. Lineage (GTDB taxonomy): Bacteria > Pseudomonadota > Alphaproteobacteria > Sphingomonadales > Sphingomonadaceae > Sphingomonas. The sequence continues at coordinate 168,023 of NZ_RCVT01000003.1, read as the reverse complement.
TTGCCCGCGCGGGTCGTCCCCCACTTCGTAGAGGGCGGCCGTGGCCAGGCAGTCGACCGCCTGCGCGCGCTCCGCAGGTCCGCCGCGAAAGCGGTAGGGTGCGGCCGTGACGCGCGCCTCCGGGACGATGGGGACCTCGGCATTCGACGCCCGGGCCTCCGCCATCGTCATCTGTCTCGCGCGCTGCGATTTCGGCTTGAAGGCGGCGGGATTGAAAAAGCTGCTGGCGACGGCCAGCGCCGTTTCGACCATGATCAGCAACAGCCATCGATCGGCCACCGCATCACGCTTCACCGGGCGGCGTCTGACGCTGGATGAGGTTCGCCCGGATGCCATCACCAACATGCTAGCGCATCTAGCGGCGTGAAGCAGCGACTAACGCGCTTGCTGCGCAATCAGCACGAGCCTGCGCATGCCTTTCGCCTTTGACGCCTTCCGACGAGTCCACCAACGCCGCATCGCATCGCGGCCGGCACCCTGCAGGGCCGCGGCCGGCGGGTTCAGATCTCCAGGCCGACGAAGATGGCCTTCGTCCGGCCGCGATCCTGTGCCACCTCGAACGCCTCGTTGATACGGTCGAGCGGATATCGGTGGGTGATCAGCTCCTGCGTTTTCAGCACCCCGCGCGTCACCAGATCGAGCGCTTCGACCTGTTCGGCATGGATGTCGTGGAAGGCGAAGCTGGCGCTCGGGATCAGCGTGATTTCGGAAATCTGGATACGCTGCCATTCCAGCGGGATGGCGGTCGCCCCCGCATCGAAGCCACCCACGATGACGACCTTGCCGCCGCGCCGCGCCAGCCGCGTGGCGAGGGGCAAAGTCTCGGGCATGGATTCGCCGCCGGCGCATTCGAACACGATGTCGGCACCCCGATCGTCGGTCAGCCCCAGGATCACGTCTTCGGCCTTCTCCTGATCCGATCGCACGGTGCGATCCGCGCCGAGCCGTGCGGCCAGGGTGAGGGCGTGCGGCATCTTGTCGATGATCGTCACGGTCGCTCCGCTGGCCTTGGCGAGCATCAACTGGCCCAGCCCGATCGGTCCTGCCCCGATGATCGCCACGCGCGACCCGATGGTCAGACCCGACAGATGCTGAGCATGCAGCGCCACGGCATAGGTGTCGAGCAACGCCGCGTCGTCGAAGCCGACCCTGTCGGGTAACGGATGGAACTTGTGCTGCGGCCCGACGACATATTCGGCATAGGCGCGCGAGACGCTGGCGCGCCGGGTCGGATAGAGGTCCGGACAGCGGTTATATTGCTGCACCCGGCACCAGGCGCAGTGGCCGCAGCCGAGCACGGATTCGATCAGCACCCGGTCGCCGACCGCGACCCGCGTCACGGCCTCCCCGATTTCGATCACCTCGCCCGCCAGTTCATGGCCCATGATGCAGCAGTGCAGTTCCTCCTCCGCCTTTTCCCAATGGCGCAGGTCAGTGCCGCAAATCCCCGCCATCCGCACCCGCGCCTTGACCCAATCGTCCGCGGGCAAGCGCGGCTCCTCGACCTCGGCGATCTCGAAACGGCCATCGGCGGTCTTGCGGGCGGCTTTCACGGTATGTCTCCCGAATGAGCGGCAGGCGACGGACTCGCCATCATCGCCGGGCAAACCCGCGAAAGCCGCGATGGTGGCACGGCAAGCAGACTAATAGTCTTAAATCTCAACGACATGGATCAAGGTCTATGGATGCCGATGGCAACCCGCATCGTACACCGGGCGTTGCCCCGCCTCGCATGCCCCTGGACCCGCAAGCCGAATTGACCACCGCCGACCGTGAGCGCGGATTGCGGCTGCTCGTCGTCGAGGCGGGATTCTCGGGCGGGGCGGCCGCACTCACGAGCGGGGTGATCCTGACCGCCTTCGCGCTTCATCTGGGGGCGTCGAACGTGATGGTCGGCATCCTCGCCGCGATGCCGTTCCTGGCGCAACTGCTGCAATTGCCCGCCATCCAGCTGGTCGAGCGTTGGCGTCGACGCAAGAAGATCGCCGTGCTGTCCAGCCTAGTCGGCCGGACGATGCTGGCGGTGATGGCGGTGCTCGCCTTCTTCAGCGGGACGGCGGCGCTGCTGATCTTCCTGGCGGCGCAGATGCTGTTGTGCGGTTTGGGTGCGGTCGGCGGTTGCGCATGGAACACGTGGATGCGCGATCTTGCACCCGACGATCGGCTGGGCGACGTCTTTGCCCGGCGGACCGTCCGGCTGACCGCGATCAGCCTGATCCTGGGTCTGGTCGCCGCGCTGGCGCTCGACCGGACAACCGCCGGTTCCCCGGCCCGTGACATGGTGTTTGCGGCGATGTTCGCGACCGGTTGCGTCACCGGCCTGATCAGCGCGCGGATCGTCGCGATGATGCCGGAACCGCTGATGCCGCCGGCCAGGGGCGCCGTCGCGTTGCGCGCCTTGCTGGCGCAACCGCTGCGAGACCGCAATTTCCGCCGCTTGCTCGTCTTCGTGGGCAGCTGGCAATTCGCGATCAATCTCGCGACGCCTTTCTTCACCGTCTTCATCGTCCGGCAATTGCATTTCGCCGTCAGCTTCGTGCTGCTGCTCAGCGTCGCCAGCCAAATCGCCAACATGCTCGCGCTTCGCCTCTGGGGGCGGCTCAGCGACCGGTTCGCCAACAAGTCGGTTCTGGCAGTGTCCGCCCCCGCCTACATCCTGGCCATCGTCGCGATGATCGGCGCGTCGCAGCTGGGCGATCGGGGCGCGGTCAAGCTGTGGCTGATCGGGCTCCACCTCGTGATGGGCGCGACCGTCGCGGGCGTGACGCTGGCGAGCACCAATATCGCGCTGAAGCTGTCGCCCAAGGGGGCCGCCACCGCCTATGTTGCCGCCAATGCCATGACCACCGCCATCGCGGCCGGGATCGCACCGATCCTGGGCGGCTTGCTTGCCCAGTTCTTCGCCGCACGCCAGTTCGAGCTGATAGCGCGATGGCGCAGCCCGAACGGCATTTCCACCCTGCCGATCGTGCTGACCGCCTCGGACTTCTATTTCCTGCTTGCCGGGCTGATCGGCCTCTATGCCATCCACCGCCTGTCGCTGGTGCGCGAGCATGGGGAGATCGAGCGGCGGGCGATGGTCGGGCAGGTGCTGAACGAAACGCGGCGCAGCATCCGCAACATATCCTCGGTCGCGGGCCTGCGCGCCGCGACCGATCTGCCCGCGACTCTGTTGCGTGATGCCCGCACGCGTATCCGGCTGAAACGGGCTCGATCGGCGCGCACGGCACGAATGCACTGACCCAGTTTAAACACCGCCCCTTTTCCCGGAACTGCGCGCTTTATCAGGTGATTAGAGGTCAACCGCGTCATCCTTTCGGAGTTTCCCATGCCCCGAACAGCGACGGCCGAAGCGCCGCCCGCGATCAGCCCCCATCTGCTGGACCTGCGCGAACTGCTGCGGGACGAGCCGGCGCCGGTGGTCTATTTCACCGTCGGCGACCTGATGATCCGGCTGCACCGGACCGCCACGTCGGTGTTCGCGATCGTCCGGCGTCGGGGCAGCGCGGGCGGGGTGGCGGTCCGCGCCGCCTTCCTGCCGACCAGCTTCGACTGCGCCGTGCTACCGCCGGAGGAGGGCGAAGTCGCCAGGCTCCGGCTGACCAGCGCCATGGGCGAGCATATCGTGTCCTGCCGCGCCGATCGGCTGGCCGTGGAGCGCCTGCGCATCGCAACGCGCTTCATCCCTGCCCGGCCGATGGTCATGCCCCCCGCCCCGCGCGACCTCTATCCTTTCGGCGCCGGCGATGACCCCTTGCGCGCGCAGGGCGTGGTCGAGGCGACGCAACGCGGGCTGAACACCGGCCTCGTATACTTCCGGATCGACGCCCCCGCCTTCGGCAACGTCCTGTACGTCCAGAATTTCACGGCATCGAACGGCTATTTCCGGGCGACCGGCACCGTGCCCCGCGAAGCCGTCGGGGGCAGCTGGCCCGAACTCGGCTATGCCCTGCCCCTGTCCGATGCCAATGCCGATCCGGCCGAGGTGGCGCTGCCGGCCGGCGAGTGCGTGACGCTGTCCGACATGATCCTGGTCTTTCGCCACCACGCCCCCCCGCATGAACGCGAGACCGCCCGCCAGTTCGTCCAGATGCTGGGCAGCGCCTACGACCTGATCGAGCCGCCGCCGGTCGCCTATCGCGACTGGATCGACCGTGCCGAGCGGGCGGCACGCGACCTGGACGAAGCGCCCGACGCGACGATCCGCCACTACGGCCACCGCTATGTCCATCCCTATACCGGGGCGGAATATCCGGACATCATGGTGCAGATGTCGGTGATCGCCGCGCTCCACCGATGGGGCCGCTGGCGGGGCGAGCCGGACCCGCTAGAGGCAGAGTTCAAGGCCGGGCTGCCGCGCTTCTTCGATGAGGAACTCGGCACGCTGCGCCGCTATCTACCCAACGTCGGCAAAGACAAGAATGCCGATGCGATCGACAGCTGGTATCTCTACCACCCTTTGCTGAACCTCGGCACGCTGGCGCTGGACGGCGATGACGAGGCGCGTGCGCTGTTCCAGAAGGCGATTCCCTATGGCGTGAAGGCGGCCCGGCATTTCGAATACCGGTGGCCGATCGAATATGACGTCACCGATTTTTCGATCATCACCAAGGAGGCGCCGGTCGACGGCCGCGGGCAGACCGATGTCGGCGGCATCTATGCCTGGGTGATGCTGCAGGCGTTCGAGCTGACCAATGACAAGAGTTATCTCGACGAAGCGCGTGCCGCGATCGATGCCGCGATCGGGCTGGGCTTCAACCTCAACTATCAGGCCAATCTGACCGCCTGGGGCGCCGCGGCCTGTATGCGGCTGTGGCGGATCACCAATCGCGATGTCTATCGAGAGCAGAGCTACGTCTATCTCGCCAGCTTCCTGCACAATGCGGTGATCTGGGAAAGCCAGATCGGCCAGGCCGCCCATTACGAGACGTTCCTGGCGGTGACGTGTCTTCAGGATGCACCGTACATGGCGATGTATGAATGTTTCGATAGCTTTGTCGCGTTCGAACAATATCTGAACGACGGCGGTCCCGACCTGGACCCGGAGGCGCGGATGCTGATCGGCGAATATTGCCGTTACGCCCTGTCGCGGGCCTGGTATTATTATCCGGACGCGCCGCCGCCCGATGCGATCGCCGAGCATCAGCGCGACGCCAACGGCCATGTCGAACGCGCGCTCTCCTTCCCGCTGGAAGACCTGTATCCGGATGGCCAGCCGGCCGGCCAGGTCGGACAGGAGGTCTATGGCGCAGGCGCGGCGTTCATCTTCGCCACCAGCGCCTTTCATCCCGTCGAGGGCGCGCCCTTCCGGCTCTATTGCGACATGCTGGTGCGCGCGGTCGAGCGGGTCGGCGACCATACGCTCTCCATCCTGCTCGACGGGGGCGAGACGCGCACCGCTTGGCTGCGCCTCGTCCGACTGAAACGGCGCACGCTGACCGAAAGCCGCGTCACCACCGCGGATGGCGAAGCGATCATCCCCGGTTCGGTCGGCGCGGACCGCATCGACTTCCGCGTACCTGCGCACGGACGCCTGATTGTGAGCTGGGAATAGACTATGACCAATAGCCCCACCATTTTGTCCGGCCGCCGCGTCCTGCTGACCGGTGGCACCACCGGCATCGGCCTTGCCACGCTGAAGGCGCTGGCGGCCGAGGGCGCCCGCGTGCTGACCTTCGGGCGGCATCAGGACGCGCTGGATGCGGCGCTGGCCGGGATCGACGGCGATGTCGTCGGCATCGTCGAGGATGCCGCGACCCGCGAAGGCATCGACCGGGTCTTCGCCGCCGTCGATGACCGGCTGGGCGGCATCGACATGCTGGTCGCCTGCGCGGCGATTGGCGCGCAGCCCATCCATGAGATGGCGGATGACGACTGGCGTTATGTCATCGAAGCCAATCTGACCGGCTATCTCGCCTGCGCCCGCGCCGCGATCCTGCGCATGCAGCAACAGGGCGGCGGCCATCTGCTGTTCGTCGGATCGATCAGCACCGAGATCAAGGCGGCGGGCGAAAGCGTCTATGCCGCGACCAAGGCGGGCATCCAGGCTTTTGCCGAGACGCTGCGCAAAGAGATCGCCGACATGCGCATCCGGGTCAGCGTGATCCAGCCCGGATCGGTCGACACAGAGATGCAGGAATGCAGCGCGGAGGAAAAGCAGGCGGCGATCGCCGAGGGGCGAATGTTGCCGGCCGAGGATGTCGCCGATGCGATCCTGTTCGTGCTGAGCCGCTCGCCTGCCTGCGACGTCGTCAATCTGCGGATCGAGCCGCTGATCCAGAAGACCGCCTAGACCGATGCCGCCAGCGGCGACGGGGATCAGCATGACCGGCTGAGATCACCTCGGGTGATGCGCTGAGGCGGCGGATTAGCCGGGCAGGCTTACGCTGACTGGAGCGAGCCGTAGCGTCGCCGGCCCGCCTGCCCGTCGCCCGCCTTCCGATCTCGCGGCGCCCCGGCCGCCTGTTTCGATTGCGGACTTCGCCCATACCGGCTATTGGCCTGTCCAATTGGACAGAGTAGCCAGAAAATCCTGTGTTGTTCAGCGCCGCCATTGGGAGAGATCGCCTTGCGCCATGCCTTGCTGTGTCCTCCTCGTTTCCGGAAGATGGGCTCGCCATGCTGATGACGCAGACGATGCGCTGGTTCGGGCCGGCGGACCCTGTGCCGCTCGCGGCGATCCGGCAGGCGGGCACGAGCGAGGTGGTGACCGCCCTGCACGACATCCCCAATGGCGAGGTCTGGCCCCGCGCGGCGATCGCGGCGCGCCGTGCGATGGTCGAGGCGGCCGGGCTGCGCTGGACGGTGGTGGAGAGCCTGCCCGTCGACGATGCTATCAAAACCCGCGGCCCGGCGTGGGAACCGCGTATCGACGCCTACCGGCAGAGCCTCACCAACCTCGCGGCGGAAGGCATCCGCGTCGTCACCTACAATTTCATGCCGCTGCTCGACTGGACGCGGACGGATCTGGCCTATCGGCTGGACGACGGCGCGCTCGCGCTGCGGTTCGACTGGGATGCGGTCGCCGCCTACGACCTGCACATCCTGCGCCGCCAGGGCGCCGAGGCGGATTACGGCGATCGTCGACGCGATGCCGCCGCGCGCCTCTTCGCCGCGCTCGACCAGGACGGGCGGCGGCGGCTGGAGGCGACGATCCTCGCCGGTCTGCCCGGCAGCGAGGACAGCTTCACCTCGGATCGCTTCCGCGCCGCGATCGATGGCTACGCCGGGATCGATGCGGACACGTTCCACGCGCATCATGTCGCGTTCCTCGAGGCGGTGTGCCCGCATGCCGACGCATTGGGCATCCGGCTGGTCGTCCACCCCGACGACCCGCCCTACCCGATGTTCGGCCTGCCGCGCATCGTCAGCACGGAAGCCGACCTGGACCTACTGTTCACCCGCGTGCCGAATGCGTCGAATGGCCTATGCTTCTGCACCGGATCGCTGGGCGTGCGCAGCGACAACGATCTGCCCGGCATGATCGATCGCCTGGGCTCGCGCATCGGGTTTCTGCACCTGCGATCGGTGCAGCGCGAACCCGACGGCGCCTTTTATGAAGCGGCCCATCTGGAGGGCGATGCCGGCATGCCGGCGATCGTCGCCGCCGTGCACCGGCTGTCGCAAGCCGAAGGGCGCAGCATTCCGATGCGACCGGACCACGGCCATCAGATGCTCGACGATCTCGGCCGGGCGTGCAACCCCGGCTATTCGCTGATCGGGCGGATGCGCGGCCTTGCCGAGCTGCGCGGTCTGGAACGTGGTATCGCCCATGCGAGCGGCGCCGCATGAGGCCGGTGCTGGCGGTCGCGCTGGCCCTCGCCGCGCAGGACCACGGGCCGCAGGTCCAGCCAGTGCAAGTCGACCCGTCACGGCCCGACTGGGAGAATCCGGCGGTGTTCGCGCGCGGCAAGCTGCCCGCGCACGCCACCGGCTTTCCGTTCGAGGATCGGGCCAAGGCGCTGGCCGGCGTGATGGAGCGGTCGCGCCGTTTCCTCTCGCTTGACGGCCGATGGAAATTCGCGCTGTCGCCCGGTGCCGACAAGACACCCGTCGGTTTCGAACAGCCCGGCTATGACGTTTCGGGCTGGAAGGACATCAAGGTCCCGGCCGACTGGCAGGCGGAAGGGTTCGACCAGGCACGCTACAACAACATTACCTACCCCTTCCCCGCCAACCGCCCGCTGATCCCGCACGCGAGCAACCCGGTCGGATCGTATCGGCGCGACATCGACGTACCGGCTGGCTGGCAGGGCAGCGCGATCATCCTCCACATCGGCGCGGCGGGATCGGCCTATGACGTCTGGGTCAACGGCCGGAAGGTCGGCTATTCGGAAGATTCCAAGCTGCCGAGCGAGTTCGACGTCAGCCGCTTTGTGAGGCCGGGCCGCAACACGGTGGCGATCCAGATCCACCGCTGGTCCGACGGCAGCTATCTGGAGGATCAGGATTTCTGGCGCGTGTCGGGGATCGAGCGTTCGGTCTATCTGATCGCGGCGCCGCAGGCGCGGATCGTCGACAGCCGGGTGCGAGCCTCGTTGTCGGACGACGGCCGCGACGGCCTGCTTGATCTCGCGCTCACCGCCAGCGCGGCGGCGAACGGGCTGACCGTGACGACCGAGCTGCGCGACGGCGACCGGCTGCTGATGCAACAGCGTCGCCCGGTCGTGGACGGCACCGTGCAGTTGCGCGCGACCCTGCCGGGCATCCGGCCGTGGAGCGCGGAGACGCCGAGCCTCTACACCTTGCTGATCGAACTGCGCGACGCGCGCGGCACGATCGTGCAGGTGACCGCGCAGCGCATCGGCTTTCGCACCGTCGCGATCCGCGGCGGCCTGGTCACCGTCAACGGCAAGCCGATCACAATCCGCGGCGTCAACCGCCACGAACATGATCCCGAAACCTTCCACGTCATTTCCGAAGCCTCGATGCGGCGCGACATCGAGCTGATGAAGCGCAACAACATCAACGCGATACGCACGTCGCATTACCCCAATGACGAACGGCTCTACGTGCTGGCCGACGAATATGGCCTCTATGTGATGGACGAGGCGAACGTCGAGAGCCACGGCTACATGGTCAATGCGCGCCAGACCGGCATCGATCGCGACAAGGTGGAGATCGGCCGCGATCCCGCCTGGCGCGCGGCCCAGGTCAGCCGCATCGTCAACATGGTCGAGCGCGACAAGAACCATCCGTCGATCATCTTCTGGTCGCTGGGCAATGAATCCGGCAACGGCGCCAATTTCGAGGCGGCGGCCGCCGCCGCGCGGCGGATCGATCCGACGCGGCTGATCTCCTTCCTCGGCTGGTCGCAGCTGCAGGATCATCGCCCCAACGCGTTCGCCGACATCTATGCGCCGATGTACGACAGCGCCGCCAAGATGGTCGATTACGCGCGCCACACCGAATTCGCGCAGCCGATGATCCAGTCCGAATATGCGCACATGATGGGCAATTCGGGTGGCAACCTGACCGAGTATTGGCAGGCGATCTACGCGCATCCCGACCGGTTGCAGGGCGGCTTCATCTGGGACTGGGTCGACCAGTCGATGTACCGCTTTACCGCCGACGGGCGGCGATATTGGGGCGACGGGGCGAGCTACGGCCGCAATCCCGGTGGCGAGATCGAGTTCGGCGACGGGCTGCTGCAATCCGACCGCACGCCCAATCCGCATCTGTTCGAGGTGCGCAAGGTCTATGCGCCCGTGCAGTTCGCCGCAGTCGATGCGGCACAGGGCCGGTTTGCCGTCATCAACCGGCACGATTTCCGCGATCTGTCGGGCTTCACTTTCGACTGGACGGTGACCGCCGATGGCGTGGCGGTGGCGCATGGCAGCGGTCCGGCGCTGCACACGGCGGCGCGGAGCCGCGAGGCATTCGTGCTACCGATCGCGCATCTGTCGCGTAAACCGCGCGTCGAATATCTGGTGACGGTACGCGCGCGGGCAAAGGCGGGAACGACTCCCGCGGTGCCGGCGGGCTATGTCGTCGGGTGGGAGCAATTCGCGCTGACACCGCCCGCGGCGCTGCCAACCGCTGCGCAGGGGGCCGTCACCGCGCGCGAGACGGCGGCGGCGATCACGCTGGCGGCCGGCGGCGCGACGCTCGACATCGACCGGCGCACGGGCGAGATCGTCCGCTACGCGCAGGGCGCGCGCGATCTGCTGACGGGCGGCACGCCCAATTTCACGCGCGCGCTGACCGACAACGACATCGGCACGCGTCCGGCGGCGGACAATGCGCTGTGGGACGGTATGTCGCGCACGCGCCGGACGGAAGCGGTGGTGCTGACCCGGACCGCCGACGGCGGTGCCGACGTCACCGTGCGCCAGACGATGGGCGACGGCGCGGTGCGCTTCGTCACCCGCTATCGGATGACGTCAAACGGCGCCGTCGATGTCGAGGGCAGCTTCACGCCGCTACACGCCAACCTGCCCGACCCGCTGCGCATCGGCTTCGCCTATCGCCTGCCGCAGACGTATCGCACGGTGGAATGGTACGGCCGCGGTCCGCACGAAAGCTATCAGGACCGCAAGAGCGGCGCCGCTATCGGCCTGTGGCGCGGCGCGATCGCCGCGCAGCACCACGATTACATCCGGCCGCAGGAGACCGGCAACAAGGTCGATGTCCGCTGGATGGAGCTGACGGGCACCGGCGTCGCCGGTCTGCGTATCGCGGGCGAACAGCCGCTGTCGGCGAACGTCCTCGCCTTCCCCTATGACGATCTCGCGCGCCGCGCGCCGGGAACCTGGCACAGCAGCGACATCCGCCCGCACGGCGAGGTCTCGCTGCTCGTCGATGCGATCCAGTCCGGCGTCGGCGGCGACACGCAGTGGAACGCCGACGGCCGGCCGCTGCCCCGCTATCGCATCCCCGTCGCCCCGCGGCGCTTCGCCTTCCGCCTGACGCCGTTCGCGGGCGCCGGCACCGCTGTCGCCGCCGCAGCCCCTGCCCGCGCCGAATAAGGCGCGGGCAAGCCCATCACCGCCCCCAGCTGGTCGGCGTGTCCGACAGGACGAGGCGCAGCGTGCCGCCGGCGGTGATGTCCGCTTGATGTAGGAAGGGCGTCGTCAGCGGCCGGCCGTTGAGCGTCGCCGAGGCGATGTAGATCCGCCCCGGCCGCCAATTGGGCGCGAGGATGGTGAACGGCCGCCCGCTCTCGCCAGTGATGACGCCGCGCGGCTGATGCGGCGCGTGCAGATAATAGAGGTCGGTGGTCAGCTTCGGGAACAGCCCCAGCCGGTTGAACACGTAATGCGAGCTCATCGCGCCATTGTCCTCGTCGCCCGGATAGGCGTCGGGCGTGAAGCGCTGGAAGATGCGGTTCGCCCAATAGCTGGCGAGGTCCGGCCGACCGACGTCGCTGAACAGCCACGGCGTCGCGAAGCTCGGCTCGTTGGTGATGTCGATCAGATTGGCGTCGAGCGCATGACGCAGCCGGGCGATGAACCGGTCACGGCCCCCCATGGCCGCGACCATGCCGGGGATGTCGTGCAGCATCGTATAGGAATAGACCCAGGCCGTGCCCTCGTAGAAGCCGACGTTCTCGTACTTCTTGCCGTCCCAGCCGATCTTGGGATCGAGCGGCTGGAAGCGGCCGTCGGCGAAGCGCGGCATGATGAAGCCGCTATAGCCGTCGCTTGTCGCCGCCGCGTTCCACACCTTGCGCCAGTTGCCGGACCGGGCCTGCAGCGCCGCGGCATCATCGGGCCGGCCGGCCGCCGCGGCGATCCGCCCGGCGTAGAAGTCGTTGAGCGCGAAGGCCGGAGTCGACGATCCCGACCGGGCGCGCTGATTGTCCGGTTCCGGACTGCGGTCGCCAACCGCGAACCAGCCGTCGATCAGATAGCGCGGCCGGCGTTCCTCATAGGCGTTGTGCAGCGAGACCGGCGCTACGCGCGCCCAATCGATCCCCGGCACGCCGCGGATCAGCGCCTCGCCCAGCACATTGTCGACCTCGTCGCCGCCCTGCCCGACATGATAGTTGCGGCCGGCGATGAAGGCAGTATGCGCCGCGCCGAACCTTTCGAAGGTGCGCACGATCGACGCGACGTTGCCCCGGTAGACGTCGGGACGCAGCAGCGACATCAGCGGAAAGCCGGTGTGATAGGTGTCCCACAGCGTGTAATAATCGTCCCAGTGCGGCGTCGCGCGGTCGGCGGCGGCCTGGTCGCGGGTGCGGTCGCGCGGCTGCACCGCGCTGTGGAAAAGCGCGGTGTAGAAGCGGCGCTTGTCCGCCTCGCTCACGCCATCAATCGTCGCGCGCGCGAGTTCGCGGTTCCAAGCGTCCTGCACGCCGCGCCGCACCCCGTCGAAGTCCCAGCCGGGGATATCCTCCGCCAGCAGTTCGGCCGCGCGCTCGCTGCTGGTGAACGACACCGCGATCTTCATCTGCACCGGCCGGTCCGGTGCGGCGTCGAACTGCCACCAGCCGGCCAGCTGCGTGTCCGCCGGCGCGCTCGCGGTGGTCGCGCCCGGCCGGTCCTGCTGCCCGACGTGGATGCCCCAGCGGGTCGGCCGCCGGTCGAGCTGCGCGACGAACCAGATGTCGGTCTCGGCAGGGTTCCAGTAGCTCTTCGCCCGCACCCGGCCGCTGATCCGCCCCAGCGCCGGATCGAGCGCGACGTCCGCCCCGGCGCTCGCCAGCTCACCGCGGATCTTCCGCGTGACGTCGAACACCATCGTCGCCGGTTTGCCGGCGGGATAGGTAAAACGGTACAGCGCGGCGAAGGGCGCGGGCGTCACCGCCGCGCGGATGCCATAACGGGTCAGCGTCACCGCATAAGCGTCCGCCGCCAGCCGCTCGTCCGCCTTGGGCGACAGATGCGCGGCCTCGTCGAACACCGGATCGCCGGTCTGCGGCGAGACGAGGAAGGTGCCGTAGGTGGTCCGACCGCCCGACCCTTGCGTATGCAATTGCGCAAAGCCGCTGATCGGCGCGTCCTGGTCGTAACCGGCGTTGCTGCCGACCAAGGTTTCAGGGCTGGGGTGGATCGATCCTGCCGGGCGCGTCGGACCGGGCACGGTATCGCCCTGGTCGTCGTTGCCGGTGCCGATCCGCGGGTCGACGTAACGATAGAGCTGCGGTGCGGCCATGGTCGCAGGCGCGACGGTGGCGGCAGTCGCTCCGCCGATCAGAACCAGGTCTGCGACGCGCGCCAGCTTGCGCTGCATAGTCTCTCCCCTCCATGCCTGCTCGACGCGGCTGACGGATAGTGGCATGACCAGCGTCATTAAGCCAGCACCGACTGGTATTTCCAATTTTGGTCCGGGGGCGAGGATGCGGTTGTGGCTTACGCTGATGATAGCGACCTTTCCCGCGGCAGCGGCAGCGGCAGCGGCGGCGGCGCCGCTATCGCTCGATCGCACCTCCCTCGTCGTCGCGCCGGGCGGGGGGCGGACGGAGACGCTGGCGGCGACGATGCTCGCCGGCGATCTCGCCTCGCTCGGCGCGGCGCGGCCGCCGGTCGTCGCAGCGCTGGCGCAATGCCGCGGCACCTGCATCGTAATCGGTCGCTACGACACGCCGCTCGTCCGCCGTGTCGCCGCCGGTGGCGGGGTCGACCTGTCGATGCTGCGCAGCGCCTGGGAACGCCACGTCCGCGCCCGTGTCCGGGTGGACGGACATGACGTGCTGCTGATCGCCGGATCGGATCGGCGGGGCGTGATCTACGGCGTCGTCGACCTATCGCGCGCGCTCGGCATCTCGCCGTGGAGCTGGTGGGCGGACGTCACCCCACGCCGGCGCGACCATATCGCCATCGACGATGCGACGGTCGTGTCGCGCCCGCCATCGGTCCGGTATCGCGGCATCTTCCTCAACGACGAGGATTGGGGCCTGCAACCCTGGGCCGCCAAGACTTTCGATCCCGCCAAGGGTAATATCGGGCCGCGCACCTACGCGCGCGTCTTCGAACTGATGTGGCGGCTCAAGGCCAACACGCTGTGGCCGGCGATGCACAGCGTTTCGACGCCCTTCTACGGCGATCCCGGCAACGCCCCGCTGGCCGACGATTATGCAATTGTCGTCGGCACCAGCCATGCCGAACCGATGCTGCGCAACAACCTGCGCGAATGGGACGAGGCGCAGCGCGGCCCGTTCGACTTCACCCGGCGGCCGCAGGCGATCGTCGACTATTGGCGCGAACGCGTCGCGGCGACGCGGCAGCAAGAGACGATCTACACGCTCGGCCTGCGCGGCATCCACGACGGGCCGATGCAGGGCGCAACTACCAATGCGCAGCGCCGCGCGATCCTGGAAACGGTCTTCGCGCGCCAACAGGCGCTGCTGGCGGACACGTTGCACAAGCCGCTGTCCGACGTGCCGCAGGTGTTCGTCGCCTATCACGAACTGCAGGAGGCCTATGACGCCGGCCTCGCCGTGCCGCCCGACGTGACGCTGATGTGGAGCGACGACAATTACGGCTATCTGCGTAGGCTGAGCGACGTGAAGGAACGACAGCGGCCGGGCGGTGCCGGCATCTACTACCATCTGTCCTATTGGGGACGGCCGCACGATTATCTCTGGCTCGGCACGACCCATCCCGCCCTGATCCGCGAGGAGATGGAGCGCGCGTGGCAGACGGACGCGCGGCGGATGTGGATCGTCAACGTCGGCGACATCAAGCCGATCGAATATCTGACGCAATATTATCTCGACCTCGCCTTCGACGACCGCTTGCTCGGCGAGCCGCCGCAGGCGCATCTGGCGCGGTTCATGGCCGAACAGTTCGGCGAGGCGGACGCCGCGGAAACCGCCGCGATCATGATGCGCTTCTACGATCTGGCATGGGAGCGTCGGCCCGAATTCATGGGCTTCGGCGAAACCGAATGGGTCACGCCCAACCGCCCGAGCGCCTATGTCCAGTCCGATGGCGAGGAGGCGGAGGACCGCATCGCCGCCTATCGCGATCTGGTCGCCCGCGCCGAAGCCGTGGCGGCGCACATGCCGGCCGACCGTCGCAACGCCTTTTTCGAACTAGTATTGTATCCCGTTCGCGCTGCGGCAGCGCTGAACACGCGGATCCTGTCGCTCGACCTGGCCGGGCTGTATGCACGGGAACAGCATGGCGGCGCAAACGTCATGGTGGAGCGGGCGCGCGCCGCCCATGCTCGGCTGGTCGCCGACACTGCCGCCTACAACGCCTCGGCAGGAGGGAAGTGGCGCGGCATCATGGACATGGCGCCGCGCCGGCTGCCCGTCTTCGACGAACCCGTCTGGCCGCAATGGTCGATCTCCTCCGCCAAGGGCTGCGGCGTCTCCGCGTGGGGCGAATGGCTGGACGACGGCAACACCCTCGCTTTCTCCGCCGGCCGCACCGATACGCGGACGTTCACCCTGTTCGCGCACCAGCCGCAGGCCGCCGACTGGTCGCTGATCAGCGCCCCGCCGGGCTATCACCTGTCGGCGGACTCGGGCGCATTGACCCGGGACGGTGCCTATCAACAGCGCATCACCGTTCGCTACGACGGCACGACAGGTGCCAAGGGCAAGCTCCGCCTGCGCTGTGCGGGACAGGAATTCTCCGTCCCCGTCGACACGCTGGCCGAAGCCCGTGGCGCGTTGGTCGAGCGCGAGCGGCGGGTGACGCTGCCCCCCGCCGTCGCAGCCCGCGGCGGATGGCAGATGCTCAACGGGCTCGGCAGCATGGGCGCGAGCCTGCGCAGTTCCTTGCTCCTGTCCGCGTCCGTCGATCCGGCGCGCTGGACCTTCTCGACCATGACGACCAGCGATGCGGTCGTGCGCGTCGTCGCGCTCCCGACGCATGCCATGGACCCGTCTCATGGCGTCAGGGTGGCGGTCAGTCTCGATGGCGCGCCGCCGGTCACGCTCGATCTCGGCACCATCGGCCGCAGCGACCGGTGGCGCGGGAACGTGCTCAGCAACACCAGCGTCGCGACGATACCGCTGACCGCCCTGGCCGGGGGCACGCACCGGCTGGCCGTGACGCCGCTCGACCCCGGCGTGATCCTTGATCGGGTCGAGATCGTGCTCGACCGGGCGAAGCCGCGTTACGGCGCGGTCACCACGCCGCGCTGACGGGCCCTGCCACTTGGCGGTCGGAGAGATCGCGGCTGCCCCATAGCCGGAACCGCCGCACCGCGTCGAGGCGAAAGGCGGGTCCGGACGGCAGCTTGACGTCGTGGAGGTCCACACCATCGACGTCGCGCATCCAGAAGCCTGGCCGCGCATCCTGCACCCGCGTCCGCACCTCGACATGCGACAGCGCGATGTTGCGCGCATGGCGCACGAAGAACCCGGTCGCGGGCAGGTCGCCGAACATGTTGGGCTCCGGGTAACCGGCCGCGTTTTCCGGCGGATCGAGCGCGGCCATCGCCGCCCCCTGCCCGCCGACCTGCTCGACGAACATGTTGCTGATCCGCACGTCCTCGACCGGATAGCCAGGCTGGCCCGCGATGATCGACGGCAGCGGCGCGGCGCCGGTTACGGTAACGTTGTCGATCTGCACCCGCTTCAGTGTGCCCGGCTTCGACCCCGCCGGCCCCCGCATCCGCGTTCCCAGCCACAGGAAGATCGGCGCGGTGGTAATGTCGCGCATCGTCAGGTTGGTGACGCTGATATCCTCCAGCCGCGCGCCGTCGGTCGTCTCCAACGCCAGCCCGCGGCAGGTATCGAACACGCAATTGCTGATCGCGAAGTTGCGGAATCCGCCATTCGATTCCGTGCCGAGCTTGATGCGGCCGTGCGTGCTCTTGGGCGCGGGCGGGAACGGTTTGAAGCTGCCGTCCAGCACCGATCCAATTGCATAGCTGCCGCTGACGGTGCAGTCGCTGATCGTCACGTTCTCCGTCCAGCGCGGGTAGCCGAGCGCGAACGAGGATTTGGGGCAGATCGCATCGTCCCACGGCGAATTGATCGTGCAGCGCGTGACATGGACGTTGCGGCAACAGTCGATGTCGAGACCGTCGCGATTGGTGTCGATCAGCAGATTGTCGATCGTCAGATTGTCGCAGCCGGTGGCGAGCAGCGCGAACCAGCCGCCTTCCAGCATGCGGAAATCGCGCAAGGTGACGTTGCGGCAGAGCTTCAGCGCGATCGCCTTGTCACCGACGCCGGGGCGGCCGGAGATCGGCCGGCTGGCGTCATAATCGTGGCCGCGGCCGAGGCCCCGCCCCCAGATCAGGCCCGCCCCCTCGATCGTGATGTCCTCCAGTCCCTCTCCCCAGATCAGCGCGTTGCGCCAATGGCTGTGGCCATGGTCCTGGAACGCCGCATAGCTGGCCGGCAGGTCAGGCGACCGGTCGTAGCCGCCGCTCGCCATGCCCTCGACCGGCGTGTCCGCCGCGATCAGCCGGGCGCCGGCGTCGAGGTGCAGCGTGATATGGCTCTTCAGCTGGATACTGTACGACAGATAATCACCGGCGGGCAGCCAGACGACCCCGCCGCCGCGCGCCGCGGCATGGTCGATCGCGCGGTTGATCGCCGGGCTGTCGATGGTCCGGCCGTCGCCGCGTGCGCCGAATGCGCGCACGTCGACCACCGCTTTGCCCTGCGCCAGCGCCGCCGCCAGCGGCAACGCCAGCCCGGCACCCGCGATCGCGGCCGCGCCACCCAGCACGCCGCGCCGGTCGATCAGCCATCCCGTCATGCACCCTCCGGGCCAAAAGAGCGGCGGCGTCCCCGGATGATGGGAACGCCGCCAGGGGAGGAACCCATCGCTATCAGAAGGTCGCGCGCGCCGTCACGGTGAAGGTCCGGCCGTCGTAATCGGCGCGGCGGATCAGGCGCGGGTCGTTCTCATATTCGACCCGGATCGCGTTGGTCAGATTGTAGGCGTCGAACGACAGCGAGACCGTGTCGGTGACGTTGTACGAGGCCGACATGTCGAGCTGACCGCGCGCGCGCACCTGCCGCGCCGCACCGGTGAAGGTGCCGGCGGAGGCGAGGTCGTACTTGCTGCGCACGTTGTAGACCAGGCGTACGCCATAATCGGTCGTCTCGTAATAGCCGATGACGTTGGCATTGTGCTTGGACACGCCAGGCAGCGTCGCCGCCGCGCCGGTCGCGGTCGTGCCGCTGATGTCGGTGTACGCGTAATTGAAGCCGCCACCCAGGTGACGCAGCGCCCCGGGCAGGAAGTCGAGCGACTGTTGCAGGTTGAATTCGAGGCCGCGCACCGTGATCGGGCTGTCCTGGTTCACGAAGCCGCTGGCGGAGACTAGGTACGGCGTCGGCACCGCGCCGCCGGTGTAGATCAGGCTGCTTTCGCAACGGTCGCCGTTGACGCGCAACGTGCCGAGCCCGAGCGCGCTGGCATCCGCCGGGCACAGCCTGGTCGGGTCGGTAACCTGGCCGATCAGTCCGGTGATCCGCTTCTGGAATGCCGCGAGCGAGACGATGCCGTTGGGACGGTTGTACCATTCCACGGACACGTCGAACGACGTCGCGTCATAGGGCTTGAGATCGGGATTGCCGAGCGTCACCGAATAGACGCCGTTGACCGGGTTGCCGACGATCGTCGCCGGGGTGAACTGGCGCGGCTGCGGCCGCACATAGGTGCGATAGGCCGCGCCGCGCAGCACCAGCTTGTCGGTCAGATCGGCGACGAGGATGAATGACGGCAGCAGCTTGCCGTATCTCTGATTGTAGGTGTTGGTGCGGAAGTCGGCGGGCGATCCGATCGTGCCGGTCAGCGACACGCGATCCAGCGAGTCGATCGTGTTGTTGGCATATTCGTAGCGCAGGCCACCGTTGCCGCGGACGCGGATGCCGCCGACCTCGAATTCATATTTCAGCTGCGCATAGCCCGATGCGATATCGGTCTGGTTGGTGAAGTTATACAGCGCGTAATTGTTGTCGTTGTAGCGGATGTTGTAGCCCGAGGGCGACAGCGCACCGCCCGGATAGAGGGTCACTGGCGTCAGCTTGCCGATCGCGTAATCGTAGCGCGTCACCTGCCAGTTGGTGCTGTAGGTGCCGAGCTTGCCGCCGAAGAAATCGTCGACCGTGGGCGAGGTGGTCAGGAACGTATTGTCGATGTTCTGGACCTGGAGGCCATAGGCCGAGATACGATAGCCGCGCGAGACGAAGCGATTGTGCTCGAAGCGGAAGCCCGCCTGGATGCCGGTCAGTACGCCGCCGTGGAAGGTGCGTTCGGCATCCCATTGGTAGGCGAGCAGCTCGTTGCCGCCATAACTCTGCGTGCCGGTGAACTGCAGCCGGTTGGTCCGGCCGACAGAGGTCGGCGTGTTGTAGAATTGCGTCGGATCGGTGACGCCGCCCCAATACCAGGTCGGCACATTGGTGTTGACCAGCGGTGTCGGCGCCAAGGAATAATAGAGGTCGGCGACATTGCCGGCGCCGGTGCGGATCGTACCGGTTGCGCCGTTGCCGGTCGCGGTCTGTACCCGGTCAAAATCGATCGAGGTCTCCTCGGAATTGTTGTCCGCCTTGGACGCCGTGAGCACCGTCGACAGGCGCCAGTCGTCGTCGCTCCAGTCGGCCCTGCCGTTGATGCCCCAGGCGCGCTGCTCGATGCCGAGACGGCGCGTCGACATGCGCGAATCCGGGTTGGCGAAGTCGAAATCGGTGACGACGTAACGGCCGTCGTCGAGCTGGATCGGCGACGAGCGCGGCGTCAGGAAGCTCGCGTCGTTGTTGCTGATGATCGACAGATACTGCATCGTCTTGGGCAGACGACGATCGGTGTAGAAGCCGGTCAGGCTGACCTTGGTATTGTCGTCCGGCTTCCATTCCGCGCCCGCCGCGCCGGTGTACAGGTCGCCGGGATTGATCCGCGAATATTGGCGCAGCTGGCTGTTGTAGAGCACGCCGTTGGTGGTGACGCTGCCCGTGCACGACGGACAGGCCGTGGACTTCGCATAGTAACTGCCCAGCACCGACGCGTTCGCCTGGGCCTGCGCCGCGGAGAAGCTGGAATAGCTGTTGTATTGCAGCGTATCGCGGCGGAAATTCTCCTTCTTGTAGGTCAACACGGCGAAGACGCCGAAGCTGTCGGAGAAATGGTGGTTGTACCCCACGGTCGCCGCGGGCGCGAAGCGCTTGCCGAGCTGGTTGTATTCCAACGCCGCCTTGACGAAGCCGCCTTCCTTGCGGGCCAGCGCGGTGGCGATCTGCAGGTCGACGTTGCCCGACAGGCCACCCGACTGGGCATTGGCGAGCGGCGACTTGTCGATGACGATGGCGCTGAAGATGTCGGCGTTGAACGCGCCCAGCGGCGTCGCTTCGGCCAAGATCGGCTCGGCGAAGGCGACGCCGTTCAGCGTCAGGCGCGCATATTCACCGGGCAGGCCGCGCAGGTTGATCGTCGCGTTGCGCCCCTCCGCCTCGCGATTGATCTGCACGCCGGGGACGCGCTGCAGCGCCTCGCCGACGTTGAGGTCGGGGAAGCGGCCCAGACCATCGGACGAGATGCCGTCGGTGATCGCGATCTCGTTGCGCTTCGATCGGATCGCGTCCGAATAGCTCTGGCGGAAACCGGTGACGACGATGTCGCTCTGCGGCTGCGGGATCGGATCGGGCTGCGAATTGGGGTCGGCGGCGGTGCTCTGGTCGGGGTTCGCGGGGGTGGCGACGGTCGGCGTCGCGGGATTGTTGACCTCGGACGCGGGCGGCGTCGCGCTCTGCTGGGCGAGGACCGGCGTCGCGGACAAGGCGCTGCCGGCCAGCCATATGGCGGCGAGCGAGCGGCTTCCTGCGGTGACGGCGAATTTCATACGACCCCCTCTCCTATTCGGGCTGCCGCCCGCCGCGCCGGACGGCGCGCATTCCTGCCCGCAGGCCGGCTTCTAAAATTGGCCGATCCTTTTGGTTAGGCCAATTAGGCGCAACTGGTCTGTTGTGTCAATCGGCGTTCTGTGAGAGTCACGGGGGCATGAAGCCGCGCACCGAAAAGCTGTACCAGCGTGTCGTCAACGCCATCGCCGACTCGATCGCCGACGGTCGCTACACGATCGGCACGCGGCTGCCGGGCGAGCGGGAGCTGGCGGAGGAGTTCGGTGTCAGCCGGCCGACGATCCGCGAGGCGATGATCGCGCTGGAGATCCGCGGCCTGGTCGAGGCGCGGCATGGCTCGGGGCTCTACGTCACCTCGACCCCGGCGAGTTCGACGGCGCCGGCCGAGCTCGACATCGGCGCCTTCGAATTGATCGAGGCGCGAATCCTGTTCGAAGGCGAGGCCTGCGCCGTCGCCGCGACGGTGATCGACGACGAGGCACTGGCCGATCTCGACCGGCTGCTCGCCGAGATGGCCGCCAATGCCGAAGCCAGTCCCGAAGCGCTCGACGCCGACCGGCGCTTCCACCTGCGCATCGCCGAAGCGACCGGCAACACGGTGATCTCCACGGTCGTCGAGATGCTGTGGAACCTGCGCGAACGCGCGCCGCTCAGCGCACATATGTTCGCCGAAGCGCGGCGCGAGGGCGTCCACCCGCGGGTCGACGAGCACCGGCTGATCGTCGACGCCTTGCGCGCCCGCGACTCCGCCGCCGCGCGCCGCGCCATGCGCGACCATCTGCGCCGCGTCATCCAGGACCTGCTGTCCGCCACCGAGGTGGAGGCGATGCGCCGCACGCAGTCCGAGATCGCCGAGCAGCGCGGCACGCTGGAACGCCGCCTCCACGCCTGATCCCCTCGGCCCGGTCCACCACCGCCCATCCCCTTCCGCACGGCGTAGGTCAGGCTGCGGTAAGCAGCGCTTGGCTCGCGCAGATTCACCAGTCCGCCAACGCGGCGGAGCGCCGCTCAGCGTCGCGTGGTAAGCGTTGACGGGACGCTCGAGCGGGGAACAGGCCGCGCCGAGCGTCCGGGGCGAGGGATCGAGGCCCCCTACCTCGCCCTGGCCACCCGCCGACGCTTCCCGTTCGACAATATCATTCCCTGCGGCGCCGATGATCGCGGCCGGTGCGTTGAAGCCTGAATCAGGAGCGATGACACCATGGCGATCAAGGCGGTTCTCTTCGACATCGACGGCACCCTCGTAGACAGCAACGACTATCATATCGCGGCATGGCAGGCCGTCTTCGAGCAGATCGGCGCGACGTTCGATGATCAGATCGTCCACGACCAGATCGGCAAGGGCACCGACATGCTTGTACCGACGCTGCTCCCGGACACCGACGAGGACGAACAGGAGAAGATGGGCCAGGAGCACGGCAAAATCTTCAAGACGAAATATTTGGAGCGGGTGAGGCCCTTTGCCGGCGCCAGGGATTTGCTCGCGAAGGTCAAGCAAAGCGGCCGGCAGGTGGTGCTGGCGTCCTCCGCGTCATCGGATGAGCTCGAACATTATGTGGACCTGCTGGACGCCGAAGGGATCGTCGACGTCTCGACCACGGCGGACGATGTCGAGAAGACCAAGCCCGCTCCCGACATCTTCGCTACCGCGCTCAAGAAGCTGTCGTCGCTTGATGCGAGCGAGGTGATCGTCGTCGGTGACACGCCGTATGACATCGAAGCGGCCGCCAAGTGCGGCATCGCGGCCGTCGCCGTGCGATCGGGCAAATTCAGCGACGAGACGCTGAAGGCCGCGGGCGCTGTGGCCTTATACGACGACGTCGCCGCGTTGCTGGCCGGATTTGAGGGCTCACCATTGAACCACTGGGGACGGTATCGCATACACTAGCGGCGCAGCGGCGATCTTTGCGGGGCCATCAGATCCGTTCGATCCGTTCGTCCAGGCGCGCCACCACGATGCCCCATTTGCGGACGGTCATCGTGTTGACGGCGGTCCGGCCGCCGGATTGAAGGTAGAGATGCTGGACGACCTTCAATCCATGCCGCATCGTGAAGCGTATGATCAACTCGGCGCCGGCGCTCTCCGCGGTGACCGGGCCGATCGCGTCGGTCAAGGTGCCGACATAGCGTCCGGGCGCGATGCGATGCAGATGCCAGGTGCGATGCGTCGCCGCCGCATCGCCCTGCCTGACCTGCTGGTCGAGCGTGATCGCCTCCGGGCTAGGCGATGTGCCATAGCCGACGACGTCGGTCTGCCTTGGCTTGGAGGCAATGACGTGCAGCACGCCCGTGCCATGGGTCTTGCCCGCAAAGAACGCGACGGGATCGAAGACCGGCGACGCCGGGGCGACATGGGGCTGCATGCCGACCGGAGACACGCAGCCACCCAGACCTGCAAGCGCGGCGAGTGCGAAGAACCGGCGATAGCCCACGGCGCCGTGGCGATCAGCCGGCGACCGGCTGCGTCGGTATCGCCACCGCCCGCCCGGCGTTCAGATCCTGGCCACTGTTCGGATCGGTCGGCGTCGGCTGGATCATGGCGCGCATTTGCCATTGATATTTGTCGATGGCGTGCTGGACCTCCTGCAACAGGTTCGACGTCGTCGGGTCCTTGTCCTCCGTCGCCTTGATCCCCTGACCGATCTCGTCGCTGGTCACCTTGTAATAGCGGGCGAACCAACCAATCACCTGGGCATCATCGGTGAAGCCACCGGCATATTCGGGGATGCGGCTGGTGCGCACGATCGTATTGGCGCGGCCATCCGCCGACACGCCGATCGCGAGCAGCCGCTCGGCGACCTCGTCGGCATATTTGCTCACGCCTTCGTAATGATCCTGCAACAGCTCGTGCATCGGGTAGAACAGCGTGCCGGATACGTTCCAATGGGCCTGCTTCGTCTGCAACTGCAGCTGCTGAAGTTCGGTCAGCGTTTGCTGCAGGGCCTGGATCGACGCGCGCTGATCGCCGCCCTGCGGACCGCCGTGCAGCCGATCGCTGATGCTGTTGGTCGGAAAGCTGCCGATGCCTGCCGTCGTCTGGGCGCAAGCGGGCGCGGCGATCAGGGTGACGGCTGCGGACGGCGTGGCGAGATACGGGACGGAGCGCATGGATGATCCTTTCGTCGAGCCCACCGGCAACCATATGGCCGGAGCGGCTTCACCCGACGAACGTGCGGCGCTGGCTCGGGTTGTCTAAATTCCCGTTCAGAGTTCGGGATCCGGCCTTTCCAGGGTGACGACGCTGCCACGATCCGCGAAGCGGAGCGCGAAGCCGTGCATCTCGGCGATCGCCTTGACCAGGCTGAGTCCCAGACCAACACCGCCGCACTCGTGGCGGCCGCGGTAGAAACGCTGCGTCACCAGATCATGGTCGGACGGCGGAATGCCGGGCCCCTCGTCCGCGACGGCGATGCGGATCGTCCCTGCCGTATGCCGTAGCGACACCACGACACGGCTGGCGGGCGGACCGAACTTGATCGCATTGTCGATCAGATTGGCCAGCGCCTCGATCAACAAGCTGGCGTCGCCTTCGATCACTACCCCCTCTTCGATCTCGCACACAAGCGTGATGCCACGATCTTCGGCGGTCGGGTGATACAGGTCGCAGGCATCCGCCGCGATCCGGGCGAGGTCGACCGGCGCGAACCTGCTGCGGCGGGCATGGTCCTCCAGCTCGCGAATGCGCAGCAGCGCGGCGACGATGCCGAGCAGTTGGTCGATCTCCGCCAGCGCCGCCTCCGCCACCTGCTGAAACTCTGCGGCGCCCTGCGCTTCGCGCATGCCACGCTCGATACGCGCGCGCAGGCGGGTCAGCGGGGTGCGCAACTGATGCGCGATATCGTCGCCCACCCCGCGCACATCGATGATCAGCGATTGGAGTCGATCGAGCATCGCGTTGATGTGGACCGCAAGCAGACCGAAACTGTCAGGACGGCGCGCGACCGGCAAACGCTCGTCAAGCGCCCCGGTGACGATCCGGGCGGTCAGTTGCCGAACCGTATCGACCTGTCGCGCCGCCCGCCGTCCCGCGACCAGGCCGACCCCGATCGCCAGCGCGAGACCGGGGAGCAGGCCGAGCAGCAACGCGTGCCCTGCGAGGCCCAGAGCTTCTTCGGCGTCGTCGAGGTCGAAACCGGTCAGCAGCCGCTCGCCACCTGGCAGAGCACAGACGGTCAGCCGGGCGACATCCTCGCTCTTGCCCGGCAGTTCGGTCGGCACGATCGTGGCTACCGCCGTCCCCGGCCGGTCCGCCGGCACGTCGGGCAGGCGCGCGACATTGCCGTCGATCAGCTGCCCATGACTGTCGAACAGCGCGAGGAAGCGTTCGCGATGGATGTCGCGCTCCAACATCTCGCGCAACTCCTCGCGCCGCTCGGCCGGATCGACCTGCGCGAAGAAGCGGCAATCGCCCGCCAGCGCCTCCTGCATGGTGCGGCGGTGGCTGGCGTTGAGCAGCGCCCAGAAGATCGCCGCCGCCATCAGCGACTGGACGATCAGCAGCGCTGCGATCGCCCCGCCCCAGCGCAGCGTCGCGCGGGTGCGCGGATCAGCCTGGTACATCGAACACATATCCCTGGCCGCGCACGTTGCGGATCAGCGCGGCCTCGCCAGGGGCATCGACCTTGCGTCGCAGCCGCCCCATATGCACGTCGACGACGTTGCTGTTCGGCAGGAAGGTATAGCCCCACACGTCCTGCAACAGCATCGAACGCGTCACGATCCGTCCCGGACGACGGACGAGATAGTCGAGCAGGCGCAATTCGCGTGGCAGCAGTTCCAGCGGCCGGCCGGCGCGCGTCGCATTGCCGGCGAGCAGGTCGAGATCGAGCGGCCCGACGATCAGACGGGTCTCGCGCGTCTCGTTCGGGCGGCGCAGCAGCGCCTCCACCCGCGCGATCAGCTCGACCAGCGCGAAGGGCTTGGGCAGGTAATCGTCGCCGCCGGCGCGCAAGCCCCGCACCCGATCGTCGAGGCTACCGAGTGCGCTCAGCACCAGCGCCGGTGTCCGGCCGCCCTCGGCGCGCAATCGCGCGATGAAGTCGAGCCCTTCGCCATCGGGCAGCTGCCGATCGACGATCAGCAGGTCGACGGCTTTGTCGCTGGTCGCTGCCAAGGCCTGCTCGATCGATCCGCAATGCGCCACGGCATGCCCTGCCGCGCCCAGCTCCAGCGCGATCTCCCGCGCGGTGCCCGCATCGTCCTCGATCAGCATTATCAGCGCCATCGTGCCTGTTCGCCCTGCCCCCGTCGGAACGTCAACCCGGTACTGATCAGCTCGGGCGCAAACCACGGAATGTGAAACGGGTTTTAGTCGCGCCGTCCACCCCGGCTGACTACCGGCGGGACAGACGCCGACGGGATAGGCAGGATGACGATGACGCGATGGACCGTGGTAGCCGGGATCATGGCGGCGGCACCCGTCGCGGCCGTCGCGCAGGATCGGACGACGCCGGATGCGACCGCCATCTCGCTCGACCGGCTGGTGCAGGAGGTGATCGCCAACAATCGCGAACGGCAGTTCTACGAACGCCAGATCGAGACGGCGGGCATCGAACGCACGGCGGCGGGACGCTTGGCCGACCCCGAAATGGTGGTGGAGTTCGGCGAACGGCGCGCAACCGATCCGGGCACCGGCGCGCCGCTTGGCGACGGCCAGACCTATGCCGTGTCGGTCGTCCAGCCGGTCGAATTCGGCGGCCGCATCGCGCTCAGGCGGGCCATTGCCGAACGGCAGATCGGCCTGGCGCGGCTCGGCCTGCGCCAATTCGACGCGACGCTGGCGGCGCGCGCACGTTCGCTGGGCTATGGCCTGTTCGCCGCGGATGAGAAGGCGGCCGCGGCCCGCACCGTCGCAGCGCGGATGCGCGTGTTGGCGCGGGTGATCGTCTCCCGCGATCCCGCCGGCCCCGCCCCCCAGCTCGAAGCTGCGGCATTGCAGGCCGACGCGATCAATGCCGAGCGCACCGCGGCGACGGCGGATGCCGAGGCCAATTCGATCCTGTACGAACTCAATCAGCTGCGCGGCACGGCGTTTGCGGCGCGTATCCGCATCATCCGTCCCGACATGTCGCTCCCCGCCTTGCCCTCGGCCACCGTGCTGGCGTCGCGCGCCGCTGCCAACAATTTCGAGCTGCAATCGCTACGCGCGCAATTCGAGCAGCAGGGCCTGCGCGTCGACCTCGCCCGCAAGAACCGCATCCCCGTCGTCAGCGTCGGGCCTTATTACGACCACGCCCGGTCCGACGTCCGCGAAACCAATTACGGCGTGCGGCTGTCGACAACGCTGCCACTGTGGAACCGCCAGGCGGGCGAGGTCGCGGCGGAACAGGGTCGCCAGGCGCAGGCGAACGCCACGCTGATCGCCGCCGAACGACGGATCGATCGCGACGTGTTCGACCAGGCGGCGCAATATGAGGCGAAGCGGCGCGCACTCGCCCAGTGGGACGGGGAGTCGGCCCAGCGTTTCGCCGCCGCGGCCGAGGATGCAGACCGCAACTACCGGCTCGGCGCGATCCCGCTGACCACCTATACGCAGATGCAGCAGGCCTATGTCGACGCGACGGTCGCGATCCTCGATACCCGGCGTGAAGCGCTCGAGGCGCTGCTGCAGCTGCGCGCTTTGAACGGCGGGACGGCGCTCGATCGATGATCGCGCGGCTGCTCGACGGCGTCACGCGGCATCGGCTCGTCGTCGCGCTTATCACCGCGCTGGCCGCGGCGGTCGGCCTCTGGGCGTTCGCAACGCTGAAGATCGACGCGATTCCAGACATCACCGGCGTCCAGGTCCAGATCAACACCACGGTCCCCGCGCTCGCGCCCGAAGAGATCGAGCGACTGGCGACGCTACCGATCGAGCGCGCGATGGCGGGTCAGCCCGGCCTCGACGAGACGCGTTCGCTGACCAAGACCGGGCTCAGCCAGGTGACGCTGCTGTACAAGGACGGCACCGATCAGCTGCGTGCGCGCCAGCTGGTTACCGAACGGCTGGCGGCGGTGCGCGACCAGCTGCCCGCCGGCGCCTCGCCACAGCTTGCGCCGATCACCACCGGGCTGGGCGAAATCTATTACTACACGCTCGAATGGCGCACCCCGCCGCCCGGACTCGACGCGCAACGCCAGCTGATGGAGCTGTACGAGGCGCAGGAATACACGGTGCGGCCGATGCTCCGCGCGGTTACCGGGGTCGCCGACGTCAATTCGAACGGGGGGATCGAACAGCAGTTCGTCGTCCAGCCCGATCCCGTCCGCCTGACGCTGCACGGCGTCACCGCCGCCGAACTGGCGAAGGCGGTGGGCGACAATGTCGAGAATGCCGGCGGCGGCATCATCGCGCAGGGACCCGAGCGGTTGACGGTACGCACCGACGCGCGCGTGATGAACGCGACCCAGATCGGCAACATCCCGGTCAAGTTCGCCGCCGGCGTACTGCCGCTGCAGGTCCGCGATCTCGCCGACGTCGTGATCGGCTCGGCGCCGCGGCAGGGCGCGGCGACGCAGAACGGGCGCGAGACGGTGCTTGGCACGGTGATGATGCTGGTCGGCCAGAACAGCCGCGAGGTCGCGTTGCGCGCCGAACAGGCCCTGCCCGACATCCAGGCGGCGCTGCCCAAGGGCATGGTCATCCACCCCCAATACAGCCGGTCCGACCTGGTCGACCGGACGATCGCGACGGTCGAGCACAACCTCGGCGTCGGCGCGCTGCTCGTCGCGATCGTGCTGCTGCTGGTGATGGGGAATTGGCGCGCCGCGCTGATCGTCGCGATCGTCATCCCGCTCGCCTTCCTCGTCACCGTCACCGGCATGAACGCGATTGGCCTGTCGGGTAATCTGATGAGCCTCGGTGCGCTCGACTTCGGCCTGATCGTCGACGGATCGATCGTCGTCGTCGAAAACAGCCTCCGCCTGCTCGCCCAGCGCCGGCGCGACAAGGGTGAGCCGCTCGATGCCGAGGAACGGCGCGAAACGGTCGCCCAAGCGGCCCGCATGGTCGCGCGTCCGACGCTGTTCGGCATCGCGATCATCGCGCTCGTCTACGTGCCCGTCCTTAGCCTCGGCGGCGTCGAGGGCAAGCTGTTCCAGCCGATGGCGCAGGCGGTGATGCTGGCGATCGGCGCCGGCCTGATCTGGACCTTCACGATCGTGCCGGCCTTGTCGGCGTGGCTGCTGCGGGCGCCGGATACCAAGGACGGCGACGACCGCGACACCGGACTGATCGGCTACGCCGAACGCGGTTATGCGCCGATCCTGGAGCGCGCCATCGCGCACCCGGCGTGGTTGACGCTCGGCGCCGTGGTCCTGCTCGGCCTGACCTATCTCGTCTTCCGCTCGCTGGGTTCGCAATTCACGCCACAGCTCGACGAAGGCGCGATCACCGCCATGGTCTATCGCCCGGTCGGCATGTCGCTCGACCGCAGCCTCGCGATTGAGGAGGCGACCGAACGCGCGATCCGCCGCGCCTATCCGCAGATCACCCACACCTTCTCGCGCATCGGTACCAGCGAGGTCGCGACCGACCCGATGCCGCCCAACGAGAACGATCTCTACATCTTCTACGCCCCCGAAAAGGATTGGCCACAAGGCGACGGCAAACCCAGGACCAAGCAGGATCTCATCGCCGGGATCGAAAAGATCGGGCGGCAGGTCTATCGCGGCCAAACGTTCGAATTTGCCCAGCCGATCGAAATGCGCTTCAACGAGATGCTGGAGGGTGTCCGCGCCGATGTGTCGGTGAAGATCTTCGGAGAGGATTACGACGTCCTCGAACGGGCGGCGAAACAGGCCAAGGCGATCCTCGAGAAACAGCCCGGCACCGAAGGCGTCGAATTCGAAACCGCGGGACGCCCCGAAAACCTGGTCGTGGAACTCGGCCATGATGCGATGCTCCGCCTCGGCCTCGGCACCGCGGAGGTCAACAGGGCGATCGCCGACGGCGTCGCCGGGGCAGAGGTCGGCTTCATTCCGGAAGGCGAGGCGCGCCACATGATCGTCGTTCGCATGCCCGAGGCGTTGCGCGCCGATCCCGCCGCGATCCTCGCGCTGCCGCTCCGCGTCGGCGACTATGGCATGGTCCCGCTGTCGCGCGTCGCCCGTCTGCACCGGGTCCATGCGGTGGAACCGATCCTCCACGACGGCGGCAAGCGGCGCGCGGCATTGATGGTCAACCTCAGCACCAGCGATCTTGCCGGCTATGTCACCAAGGCGCGCGCAGCGGTGACGCAGGGCGTCAAGCTGCCGCCCGGCTATCGCATCGAATTCGGCGGCCAATACCATCAGCTCGAAGCAGCGCAGAAGCGGTTGGCGATCGTCGTGCCCGCCGCGCTGCTGCTGATCTTCCTGCTCGTCTACGCCGCGCTCGGCAGCGTCAAGGAAGCGGCGATCGTCTATACCGGCATCCCCTTCGCGGTCACCGGCGGGGTGCTGGCGCTGTGGCTGCGGGGCATGCCCTTCTCGATCACCGCGGCGATCGGCTTCATCGCGCTGTCGGGCATCGCCATGCTCAATGGATTGGTGCTCATCGACCACATCAACGCGCTGCGCGACGGCCGGGAAGGCGGCGATCCGCTGTCGAGCGACGAGGCGGTCCGCCAGGGCGCCCGCGATCGCTTGCGCCCCGTGCTGTCGACGGCGCTCGTCGCTTCGATCGGGTTCGTCCCGATGGCGATCGCCAGCGGCGCCGGCGCCGAAGTCCAGCGACCGCTCGCCACCGTCGTGATCGGCGGCATCGTCACCTCGACGATCCTGACGCTGCTGCTGCTACCCAGCCTCTACCGCTGGCTGGCGGTTCCGGCGCGCGGTGGCGGCGGCGCGGGCGCTGCGGATTAGTGCTTCCTTGCCCGAGGATCGGCACGCAAGCCGCCCTGACGGAACGGCAAGGGGGAAAGCTCCGATAAGCGCCGGCGATGAGGCAGGCTCGCGGGACCAGGCGTATGGCCCCACCCTACCCCGCTTCGCATCCGGTGCATGGGTTCGACAGCGGCATCGCTTCTTGATCGTTCCTCATGCGCGGGTCCATGCCGCCATGTGCCGGTCGTTGCGTTACCCCCCGGCTCGCGCACCTGCCCCGTCGATTGCGGCAAATCGGCGCAGCATCTGCGGCATCGAGATGAGGTTGATGGCCCATTGCGCGACCTCCGGGGTGGCGATCGCCGGCGTGAAGGTACTCGTTCCCGGATTTTCCAAGACGGTCTGACTCGTCGTCGGACCCTCCACAGCCACCGGCTGTGCCCGGAAGTAATCGGTGGAACCGAAGCGCAGCAGCCCGCGGTAGAGATCGATCGCCCGGCGATAGAGGTCCACCCGGCCGGTAGCCACCGCTGCGAGCGCATCGACGCGCGGCTCGAAATACCAGTTGGCGCGCTTCCCCTCGGTGAACTGAACGCACAGCTTGTCCCAAGCCGCAACGAAGGAGCGACACGGGATCGACGCGACAAGGTCGGTCACGATCTGGTCGCCGGCAAATAGGAACACGAACTGCCCTGGTTTTTGGTTGGGCTCGCCCCCGCTCTTCAGGTGCTTGGTGACCGGATCGAAGATGTATCCGGCATAGTCGAGCAGGCCCTGCGGATCCGCGCCGATGTCGTGCATGCCGGTCAGGCACCAATCGCGGTAGCGTGGATCGCCGGTGCGTTCCCATTCGGTGAACCAGTTGCTGGCCATGGCGAGCCAGTCCGGACCGAAGCGGATAAAGGCAAGGGGGCTCTTCACATCGGGCCGGGGCACCACCTCCCGCAGCGGCGGATTGGCGGCGAGCGAGCGCTCGATCTGTGCGATCGGCTCGCGCAGCAGGTCGCCGGTGCGCTCGTCCGTGGTCAGATAGTAATAGAACCGCTTGATGAAGGCCTCGTTGATGCGGGCCTCCTTGGCATCGCCCCAATGACTGACGTTGTGGCGCGATCCCAGGCCGGCGAATTGACCGACGTGATATACGTCCACCTCGTTGGTGTTGCGGGTCATCGCCTCGGCGATGCGGAAGATGTCGGCGCGGCCGCTGCGCAAAAAGGCGAACCACAGCCAGACGTTGGGCATCAGCTCGGTCGCATTCCAGCCGTGACCGCCGATGTCGTACATCCACTGGTGGCGGATCGGATCATAGGTCCTGCGGAAATCGCCATAGTCCCAGAAACCGTACCAGCGCCGCCGATCCACCTCCCCTTGGAAGAAGGCGAATGCGCGGTCGAGCTGCGCATCGGCGGACGCCACCTCGGCCGGCGTCAATCCCGGGACCGGCTGGCCCGGCAGGCTCCACACGCCCAGCGTCTGCGTGTCGTGATAATGCTGCGGCGGACAGATCGGGAGCGGCGGCGCCGCCGCGATCCGCCTCATCGCCGCCAATGCGTCCGGGGCCGGCGTGTCCCCGGTCGCCCACAGCATCAGTTCCGACGTGTTCGCGGCACCATAGGCGTCCGCATGCCCCGGCTCATAATCCTCGTAGGTGACCGCAAGGCTGTGGCCGATCGTGTCATAGTGCCGCAGGTCCATCGGCGAGGCATCGGGAGACCATAGCCAAACCGTCAATTCCCCTTCGGCCGACTCGGCGTGGGCGACCTCAATCGCCGCAGGATATTTCTGCCAGAAGTCCTTGATACCGACGGCAAGGCCGCCCGATACATCGCCCAGGAAGCCGAGGCCGCCGGCGCGGTCGCCGCCGGTGACGTGCAACCACGCGCTGTCGGCGTTGGTGCGCTTGGACAGTTGCCACCCGTCGGCGTTAAGTTGCGTCAGCTTGAACCCGCTCCAGGTCGCCGTGCTTTGTATGTTCGCGCGGTCCTGCGCGGGAAGCGCCGCCTGGTTCGGGATGCGCACGCCGGCCAGCTGATCCCGCTCCTGATCCGCCGCACCGCCGATCGCCTGCGGCCGATAGCCTGGCGACAGCAGCACCGGCTCCGCGAACAGATGATCGCCGTCGGTCGCCAATCGTATGTGCCGGTTCTGCAGTTCCTCGCGGAAGGGGATGGTGAAGCGGATGCCCAGCCCCTTGACGAAGTCACGTTTCTGATCGCCGGCGAAGACGAACGAATGTACCATCCGGACCGATGACAGGCCGGCGGTGAAGTAGAGACGCACCGTGAAGGGCAGCAAGTCCCGCCCTGCAGAGACGTGCATTCCGTCGATGCGGACGACCGCCCGGATGGGGCCGCGCTGCTCGACCGTCACCCGGTCCACGCGCGGCTCGAGATGGAGGTCTTGCAACAGCCCCTCCGAGGCATAGCGCGACCGGTCCTCGCATAGGGCGACGAGACGCCCTTGGCGGGCTACTTCCCGACCATCGATCGCCAGCGATCGGATGAAGTGGCCGCCCTGCCGATCGAGCACCGCGGTCAAGGGCCCGGTGTGGATGGTGACCGAATCCGCGCGCTCCGCGACCGCGACCCGCACACGGGGCGGGACCTTGCTGCCGCGCCCGATCCCAACCGTCAGACCGGTTGATTGTGCATCGGCGGCGATCGCCAGCCCGGTCCATTTGACCGAGCCGTCAGGCCAGAATGCCAAAGGCCACACCTGCGCCGGAAGGGCCCCCCCCGCCGCGTTCCTGACCTCGATCGCCGCGGTGCGCGGAACCGCGCCTCGCGGCCACGGTACGCCCCATGCGACGCCCGTCGGCAAGGTAGGCGCCTCGTCATCCAGCCACTTCAGAGCGACCGAGGGGGCGGCGGTGCCGGTCGCCGGTCCGGCGTGCCCGCCTGCCGCATCCGCACGGGTCGGCGCCATCGTCAGCCCCAGGCCAGCTAGGCCCGACCGGACGAGAAAATTTCTGCGGTCTACGTCGATCATGGCAGCAGCCTCTCCGTCCGACGCCTCGGCACGGAAACCCGAGGTGGCGGCACCGACAAGGGCGACCGGCCATTCCGTCATGCAAGACCTTATCTCATTATCTGGCAGTGCGGGCAAGCCGGGCTGGAGGCACAGGAGCGTTAGAAACGCTGCCCTTTCCGCTTGACGAAGCCGCAAAATGGGCGTTGATATCATTCAACAGAATGCGTTCCCATAATGTGGTATTCAGGAGAGGCTTACATGACGCCCCGGTCGCGCTTCGGCTGTATCGCACTTCGTTCCACCTCCCTCGCAGCGATGCTGATCGCCGGCCTTGCCCAGCCCGCACTGGCGCAGCAGTCAGCCACGCCGCCAGCCACTGCTACCGACGCGCAGCCACAGCCGCAGGGTACGCCGGCCCAGGACGCCGCAACGACCGCCGCAACCGCCCCTGCCGGTGATCAGGGCCCGGACATCGTGGTGACCGGCTTCCGGCAGAGCCTCGCCTCCGCCCTCAGCATCAAGAAGCAATCGACCGGCGTCGTCGACGCGATCAACGCCCAGGACATCGCAGACTTCCCCGATGCGAACCTTGCCGACTCGTTGCAGCGTATCCCCGGCATCTCGATCGAACGGGATGCGGGCGAAGGCCGGCAGATCACCGTCCGCGGCCTCAGCGGCGATTTCAGCCGGACGCGGTTCAACGGCTTGGAAGCGATCGCCGCCACCACCGGTTCGACGCTCGGATCGGGCGTCAATCGCGGCCGTTCCTTCGACTACAGCATCTTCGCGTCCGAACTATTCAACTCGATCGTCGTGCGCAAGACGCAGTCGGCCGAGGTCGACGAAGGATCGCTGGGCGCGACGGTCGATCTTCAGACCGCGCGGCCGCTCGACAATCCCGGCTTCCATGGCGCGGTCGGGGCGCAGGCGGCCTATTACGACATCAACAAGAATACACAGCCGCGGCTGGTCGGGCTGATCAGCAAGACCTTCGACGACGACCGATTCGGCATCCTGATCTCCGCCGCCTACAACCGGCACAAGGTGCAGGAGGACGCCTATTCGAACACGGCGCTGGCCGACTTCAGCGACGTCAACGGCGGCTTCTGCCCGATCAATCCGGCCAGCCCGGTCACGCCGGTCAATCCGCTGGTCGGCACCACGCCTCATGCGCCCGCCTGCATTGCCGCGCCCGGGCAGTTCCCCGGCTCGACGCCATCGGCCTACAACACCGTCAACCAGCCCAACGTCTTCGTGCCAAAGCTACCGGGCTACGGTCGCTTCACCGACGACCAACAGCGGATCGGCGCCACGACGACCTTTCAGGCGAAGCTGACGGATGACTCGCTGATTACCGTCGACCTCGCCTTCGCACGCCTCAAGCAGGATCGGTTCGACCTCGCCACCAATCCGATCAGCTTCAACCGCAGCACCGCCTCGGCGGCGGGCGGGCTCACCGCGCTGCAGCTCGCCGGGCGGCCGAACATGAAGATCCGCGACGCCGCGGTGGAGAACGGCGAGCTGGTCTACGGCGTCTTCGACGACGTCGATTTCAGTGTCACCAACAGCCACGACATCTCGACCACCAGCTTCTATGAAGGGGACATCCAAATCGAGCAGAAGGTCGGCGATCGCGGTAAGCTGAACGTGATGTACGGCCAGTCGGATTCTGTCTTCGACAATCCCTATTCGCGACTGGTGACGTTCAGCCGCTTCGACAGCGACGGCTTCGTCTACGATGCGCGCGGCGACAAGACGCGGCCGATCCTCAACTACGGCTTCGACGCCACCAATCCGAACAATTGGCAGTTCCAGAACGGCTACGACAACATTCGCGAATTCACGTCGCGCGTGATCAACCGGCTGCGCAACGTCAAAGCCGACTTCAAATACGACCTTTCGGACGAGTTCACGGCCAAGGCCGGTGTGTCGTACAAGCGCTTCGACTTCATCTCGCGCCGTCAGCAGCGAATCGCGTCGACAACGGCGATTCCGTCGCTGTCCTCGGCAGGCCTCACGATCAGCGACGTCAGCTCGGCGCCGATCACCATCGACACGATCGGCCTGCCGCAAGGCGCCACCAACAGCTTCATCGTCCCGAACATCGACAAGATCATGTCGGCGTTCAACGTCGACTGTTATTGCGTCAACCAATATGGCGACTTCCGGATCGGCAGCATCGGCACCGGATCGCAGGGCGACAATCGCAGCGTCCGCGAACAGGACGTCAGCCCCTATCTGCAACTCGATTGGAAGCTACCGCTCAGCAACGGCATGACCCTGCGCGGCGACGCCGGCGTGCGCTATGCCCATACCCATCAATTCTCGAGCGGCTTCGTCGGCATCGGCGTGCCCGTGCAGGTGACGCGGGATTACGACGACATCCTGCCCGCGTTGAACGTCGCGCTGGACCTCACTTCGAAGCTGACGGTGCGTGGCGCGACCGCGCGGGTGATGTCGCGTCCCTCGCTCGGCTTCCTGACCCCCGGCGGCTCGGTCGGCACGGCCAATCCGCCGTTCACGGCGACGGTCGGCAACCCTTATCTCGATCCGTATCGGGCGACCAACATCGACGCGAGCGTCGAATGGTATTTCCAGCCCGGCGCCGTCCTCTCGGCCGGCTTCTTCCACAAGGCGGTGGGCAGCTTCGTTCAGCAGCTCAGCACCACGACCACCTATGCCGCGGCCGGCCTGCCGCTGGGGCTGCTCACCGCGGCGCAGGATCCGAACACGACGACCACCGTCACCTCCTACCAGAACACCAATGGCGGCAAGATCGACGGCGTCGAGCTGCAATATCAGCAGCCCTTCACCTTCCTGCCGAGCTTCCTGCGGCACTTCGGCACGATCCTGAATTATACGCACATCAAGTCGAACATCACTTATGTTCTGACTACCAACGCGAACGGTGCCACGCTGGTCGCGCCGCTGACCAACGTTTCGCCGAACGCCGCCAATGCGACCCTCTATTACGAGGACAACAAGCTGTCGGCGCGCGTCTCCCTCGCCTATCGCGACCAGTATCTGCGCCAGGTGCCGTTGCGTTCGGGTCTGGCCGATTACACCGGCTCCTATTCCAATACGAACGTCGATGCCTCCGCCTCGTACAAGCTGACCCCGAGGGTGACGCTGTCGTTCGACGCGATCAACCTCACCAACCAGCCGACCAGCTACTGGGACGGCGAGAATCTGCGCGATCAGCAGGTCTATAGCCAGACCGGGCGGCAATTCTTCCTCGGCGCGCGCTACAAGTTTTGATGCGCCGGGCGGCCGTGGGATCTTTGTTTCGACGCGGAGCTATTTCGCTGGAATAGTCATTCCAATGCGATCACGTAACTCATAGGCGCGGCCGCCCTTTGAAGCCAGCAGCTTGGCACGCGAGCTCCTGCCACTCCGCCAGCGCAGCAGAGCGTCGTTCGCGGTCGGTTTGTCAATCAATGAGGTGGCGCTCCAGGCTGATGTCGGGACGGACTGAGGCCAACTTGTGCAAGCTCTTTATCTGTCGGAACCGCAGCATCGCCCGCTCTCGTCGTCGGAACGGTAGATGACTGTTCTCCACCCGGTTGTTCACCCAGCGACCGATCTCCTGCCGGTCACGGCAGCCGAGCTCATCCATGGCAGCACCATAGCTGCGCAGGCCATCTGTCGTGATTGTCGCTGGTGAGCCATGCCGCTTCAGCGCCTTGCGCATGAAGGTTAGCGCTGCCGCCTTGTCGCGGCTGCGCGCAACATAGCTCTCGAGCACTTCACCTTCGTGATCGACGGCGCGCCACAGATAGACCATCTCACCGTTCAGCTTCACGTACATCTCGTCGAGATGCCATTGCCAGTGGCGAAACCCACGCATGCGGCTGACACGAGCGCGGCGGATGTCACCGGCAAACAGCGGGCCGAACCTGTTCCACCACAGCCGCACCGTCTCATGGCAAATGTCGATGCCGCGCTCAAACAGCAGATCCTCGACGTTGCGCAGCGACAGGGGAAAGCGGACGTACATCAGCACGACCAGCCGGATCGCCTCCGGCGATGAGTTGAAGTAGCGGAAGGGCGAGGCAGGCTTGCGGGGGCGAGGCATGGAAGCCCCCCCCTACCCCGCCCCGCTTACCATCCGGTGCATTTGATTTGACGGTGCCCCCTTACCCGATCCCGCTAATCATCAGATGCATTTGGTTTGATGAACCTTGACCATACAAATTGAGAGCAATCGTGCACCCAGTGCAAGAGCACAACTTCAGCCAACCCTAGATCTTGGTGCATTGACCTTATACAAGAGGACAATGAATGACAAAATCATTAACACAAAACTGAAATAAATTAAGCCTGCTGATGTTGCGTTCGGCCTAGCGGCAATCGTGAAAAGCGCCATCGCACAAAAGAAAGCAGTCGCGTAGATCAACAAGCCCCTAAAAAGTCCGAACGATTTTAGCTTATCGATAATCGCCAACAAAACGAGTATAGTCGACGCTATAGCTACACAGTACGACGAGCTATCGATTAAGAGATGTGACCCCGCGAAGACGAAGTAGTATAGCAAGGCGATCGCCGTCACTGCAGCGTAGTTTTGTATTATTCTGCTCATATCGGCTTACAACTTTTCACAATTTACGGGCGAATCCGGGGAGAACGCGTATCCAACCAGCTTACCGGAAGCCGCGCCGTAGGCGTCTTCAATAAACTTGCGCGTCCCGCTTGACAGAAAAGAGCCGATTCTTTCGGCATTACCTATACGGCTTATGACTTTTCCGCCCCCAAAATTGAGCGCAAACCGCGCGCCTCCCTCGCCGAGGTTCCCCCCGAGAATATCCACTGCTGCGTTACCGAATGCAGAGATAGCACCGCCGATCCCGGAGATGGTAAGCCCGGGCGAAGCGCCTCCGATTGTTCCCGGCACGGCCCCTACACCACCAGCATCGGCACCCGCCACAAAACCTGCGGTGCCGCCAAGACCTGCCGCAACGAGTCCTAGATCGGAGACTACGTCGCCAGCGCCAGCAATCAACTTTGACAGTCTACAGACACCTTGCTTGGCTTTCTGTACAGCTGCTGAGCCGCAGCGCCGCCGCCGCCGCCGCCGCCCAGAGGCCTTCCCGATCCGCTACCGCCGCCCGGTTGCGCGAAATCAGAGGCCTCATACTGCCAGCCGCATTGTTGAACTGACTGAGAAAACGAAGAGGACGGCATAAACGGATAGGTATAAGTATACACTGGGACGCTTTGGCAGACCATCTGCATAAGCCCCGTCGGATCAGAGCGATTGATCGGATCGCCGCCGACATAGTTATACCAGTTGAGGCCATCACCATACCCGATGGGATCGGTCTGCATGAAGCGGCCGAGGGTTGGTGAGTAGGTGCGCGCCTTGTAGTCGTAGAGGCCTACACTCGGCAGCCACTTCTGGCCTGTGTACTGGAACCGGCCCAGGTTGCTGGCGCCGGGAATGCCATATTCGTCATAGGTGTTGATGGCGATCGCGTTGCCCGCATCGTTACGTCGTCGACGATGTTGAGCACGCGGAACCGCCGGCCGGTGGCAAGCTGGTCATGCACGAAGTCCAGGCTCCAGCGCTGGTTGGGGAGCGCCAGCACCGGCCCCGGCGCCCGCGCGCCCACGGCGCGCCTTCGCCCCTTCCTGCGCCTGACCGTCAGTCCCTCCTCCCGGTAGAGCCGCTGCGTCTTCTTACGGTTGATAGTGACGCCGTCCCGCCGCAGCAGGATGTGCAGTCGGCGGTAGCCAAAACGGCGCCGCTGGCCGGCCAACTCGCGCAGCCGTGCCCGCAGATCCTCGTCGCCATCACGACACGGGCGGTAGCGCATGCTCGTCCGGTCGGCCCCGATCACGGCGCAAGCGCGCCGCTCGCTCATCCCGAACCCAGCCTGCAACCGCGCGACCGCCTCCCGCTTGGCGGCTACGCTCACCACTTTTTTGCCAGCAGGTCTTTCAACCCCGCATTGTCCAGCATGGCGTCGGCCAGCAGCCGCTTGAGCCTGCCATTCTCATCTTCCAGTGCCCGCAGTCGCTTCGCCTCGGACACCTCCAGGCCGCCATACTTGGCCTTCCAGGCGTAGTAGGTCGCGCTCGACATGCCGTGCTTGCGGCACAGCTCCGTCACCACCGCGCCGGCCTCGGCCACCTTCAGAATGCCGATGATCTGCTCTTCCGAAAACTGCTTCCGCTTCATTCCGTCCGTCCCTTCGATGGGCCGGCCTCTAGCTCCAGGTGGATGAAGAAACGGGGGTCACGTCAACCTATCGCGATTGCGCCGTACCTTGCTTTGCGCTAACTGAGAGTGGATGGACCAACGTCTGCGGCACCCTTTGCCGGCAGAAAATGCAAGTTAGGGTGAGGCCTCTCGAGTTGCCTCAGTTGTGCTTGGGCGTTGCGTCCATCAATGCTGACCATAATAAATTGCGTTTCCCCGGCGCAGTTCATGCACACTGTAGAAGTAGAGGCGCGAACTCGCATGTCCGGTTAACTTGCAGATATTTCTAACTCTCCGAAGGATAACCTGCACAGTGGCCGGTGCTCGCGACTTAAACACTACAATGGCCCTGAGCGACAAAGCGTCAACGACGTCCGTGGTCTGCTTACGATCTCGAGTTTTGGCGCTCCCTAGTTGCCTCCATCCGGCGCCTTGAATCACCATTTGCCGCGCGGCTTCGAGTAGCAGGAATGAGTTGCGTACGTTCTCAAGGTTTCTGCTACGCCTCGTCAAATGCCGCCAACCGGCATTGGTGATTTCTATCTCACCTAGTTCGGGATGCTGGCGCTCGATCGATTTCGACCATTCCTTGTAGAACGACCGCGCAGTCGATCTGTCGCGGACGGAAAAATCGACCAACCGCTTCACGTTACGCATGTCTATGCGCTTGAGCGGCGCATCGTCGGGCATGGACCCGGTGAGCCGGCGCAGGGCGCCTTTAGCTTCACTGCCGAAGGTCTGCGATCGGGGAACAAGGACTACTCCCTTGTTGCTTTGCGAGTAGGATGCGTCCCTTTTCAGGTCCTGCCAGTAGATTGCAGGTACTAATTTATAGGGGTCCTCGACATAGATAAGAATAACGGGTCCGGGCATAGCATCCCATCGTGGTCGATGCGACGCTATGTACTCTTCACCGATGTCAACTCCTATCAGGCCGTCGAATCGTTTTTGCTTGTAGTCCTTCATGAAGGAAGGACCACTCTTCACCTGAACGAACAGCAGCCTGCCGAGGAATGCGTTTCGATGTCGCAGAAAAATGACCCCATCGATACCATTATCGTTCTCAGCATCGATGTTCTGCCAATCGCTTTTGAGGAACGCTCTCACCTGGCGGGTTACCAGATCCCTCCCTGCCGCCCCCTGCCGTATAGTTTCCAATCCGCCCCTCTGAGGTGATATGCCAGCCAACGACGACCGTCGGCCTATGCCGGCAAATCTAAACCTCGAACTACTGTCGAGCAATCATAACCCGCATCACGTGATACAACGCTTGTCGAGCTTTTTAGAGATAAGGGAATGTCTGCTACCCAGGCGATAACAGGCCAACGGCATCGCGGGAATCGGAGACCCACCTCCGGTCATTCAGCGGCCACTTCTACCTTCCCAAAAGTAGACGCTTGTTCATCTCGGCAGATACGTGGCGCATGTAGATGGTGGGTCGACACGGATGGCCGGTCAGTCCTCTCCGGCGCGCGGTGGTCCGTGTCCAGCTGCGGCGCGCGCACCCTCGGAGTGTCTGCGCGGCTGATGGACCGCGATCACCTGTCCATCTAATCCCTGCATAGTCCTGTGGAGGCTGCCGCGATGAAATGGCATGTAGTTCTCGTCCTGCCCTTGCTGCTGGCGGCATCGCCGAGACCGCCAGATGAACTGCTTCAGGCGGTCCGTATGAAGCATGCGGTCTGGCTTCTTCGTGAAAACGGTCAGGTGTTCCGCCTCGACGACGAGGCACCGGCGCCAGTCCCCGTGGCCGTTCCCGCTCCGGCTTCCGGGATATGCCGGCTGCGCGGCGCGGTCGCGCTGGTCGGAAGGACTGAAGCGGGGTGGCAGGTCTTCCGCCGCAGGGGCGCCGGCTGGGACGCAGGTCCACCGACGCCCGTTCTGTCCGGAGAACTATATCTGGGTGCGGGCTGCACGATCGACGATGTGACGCTTCTGACGAATCATAGGATCGTCGATGAGCGACGCGGCGTCGTCTCCTTGGTCGGGTACAAGCCTGCGAGGTCGATTCGGACGGTCGTATACCGTGAACCGGATGCATTGCTGGTCGGCACCAACGCGGGCGAGTGGGGAGGCAAGCTGCTGCGCATCACCCTCGTGAGCGGCCGCGTCGAAGAGGTGCCGGATCTGGAGGACCCGATTCATGACATCGCACCTGCTCCTGGCAGACCAGGCTGCGTGGTGCTTGCCGTCGGATTGGTGCACTTCCTGCCATCGGGCAATCTGACCGAATTGTGCGGTAGTCGTACCCGCCGGCTGTACGCCCGCGCATGGGAGGAGCAGGGCTTTAAGGTCAAGCCGATGGCGGCGGACAAGGATTCGTATTCCTCGGTCGCCTTCTACGGCCTCGCACGAGCCGGGGACGGCACCCTGACGGCGATCGCGATGGACGGCCTCTACGACATAGCGCGCGACGGAAGGGTGAGCGGTCCAAAGCCCTTGCCGGCGTTCAAGCTCAGGGGCGACGTGCGGATTTCAGATGCAGCTCGGACGCCGGAGCTCGTCCTCACTGGAATCAACGGGCGCGCTTCCCTGGGTGGAGCGATGCCGATCGTCGTGCAGCGCTGAGTTTTCCATCTAATCGCGGTCATGCTCAATCGGTCGCTCCTCACGAGGTCCGCTCATGACGCGGTGCACATGGTGCGCCGGACGCAGAAACGAGTGCCGTGCGCAATCGACGCACTCGATCCGCTTGGTCGACTGGGCCAACGATCTGGCGACCCCTGCCGCGGCGCGGGAGGGTGCAGGCGGCGCTTCCGAGCATCGGAGCCGGATCAGGATCGCACGTCGACGCCGCCACCGAGCGCACGGACGAGATCGGTGGCGGTCTGGAGCTGCTGACTGCGTACCGTCAGCAATGCGCGCTCGGCATCCAAAGCTGCGGTCTGTGCGGTCACGACCTCAAGATAGTCCGCTGCACCATCACGGTAGCGGACAAGCGCCAGCTCGCGCGTGCGCTCCGCCGCCTCGGCGGCGGCCCGCTGGTCACGCTCCTGCGCGGCAAGCAGCCGCTGACTCGCAAGCGCATCTTCCACCTCGCGGAAGGCGGTCAGTACGGTCTGGCGATACGACGCGGCGGCCTCGTCGTATTCGGCGCGCGCTTGCTGCACGCCGGCACGCCGGCGGCCGCCGTCGAAGACCGACAGCGCAGCGGATAGAGGACCTAGCGCCCAGAAGCCGTTGGC
Source organism: Sphingomonas sp. MA1305 (assembly GCF_016107325.1). GTDB lineage: Bacteria > Pseudomonadota > Alphaproteobacteria > Sphingomonadales > Sphingomonadaceae > Sphingomonas. Next base: position 125,167 of record NZ_RCVT01000003.1, on the reverse strand, counting down.
AGCGCTTAGCAGCGAGCCGCGAGCCGCCTCGAACCCACCCGTCGCGCCCAGCGTCAGAGTGGGAAAGAGGGCAGCGCGGGCCACGCCGATGCGTGCGTTAGCCGCCGCGACGCGGCGCTCGGCCGCGGCGATGTCCGGTCGGCGCTCGAGCAGCGTCGATGGAAGACCTGCCGCGATCGGCGGAGGCGTCAGCTGGCGGTCCTCGACGGCCAGCGCGAATTCGGCGGGCGCTTCGCCGATCAGCACCGCGACGGCGTGCTCGTCCCGCTGCCTAGCGGCGGCAACGGCTGAAAGTTCTGCCCGGGCGCTCGAAAGTTGGTTTTGGGCGCGGCTGACGTCGATGCCCGATGCGATGCCGCCCTCGTGCCGCGTGTCTGTGAGCCGGTAGGCGCGCAGGTTCGCCTCCACGGTCTGACGCAGGAGCACGATGCGCGCGTCGAGCCCACGCATGTCGAAGTAGATGCCGGCCAGCTGCGCCTGCAGTCCGAGCGTCACCACGGCGATGTCGGCCCTGCTCGCATCGGCATCCGCGCGGCTTGCGCGGACCGAACTGCGAACGCGGCCGAACAGATCGAGTTCGTAGGCAAGCGACGCCCCGACCGTTCCGACCGTGTAGGGTGCGGCGCTGCCGAGCGCGAGAGGGCGCCCGGAAGAGACGCGATCACGACTGACGTCGGCCGAGAGCCCAACCTGAGGGACGAGGTCCGCGCGTGCCTCGCGCGCGATCGCGCGCGCCTGATCATAGCGCGCTACCGCCGCGGCGAGATCCTGGTTGCCCACGCTGACCCGATCTTCGAGGCTCGACAGGACAGGATCCGCGAACGCCTCCCACCACCTGCCGGTGGGTGGCACCTTGGTGCCGGCGGCTTGCCAGCCGGCAACCTCCTTGTAGGTGGCCGGAGACGCGGCGGTGGGGCGGACGTAGTCGGGCGCGGCGGAGCAGGCGCCGGTCGCGAACAGCATCGTCGATACCGCGAACAGCGATGCCCTGCGCCACTTCGGATCTGCAGCGCCCGAAGCCGGCGTCGAAGGAGACGACCTCACCGCGACGAGGCCTTCTGCACCACGACCCCGTCGCCGTCGGCAAGGGAGTCCGGCGGATTGTCGATCACGTGGTCGCGCGGGGTGACGCCAGAACTGACCTCGACGGTCGCGCCATGGTCCTGACCGATACGGATGGTGCGGAGGTGGGCCTTTCCGTCCGTCCCGGCGATGGCGACCTGCGTGCCGCTCTCACCGACGATGAGGGCGCTGGCGGGCAGCGCGACGGCACCGCTCGTGCCGGCGACCGGGAAGCTCGCCTGCGCGTACGCCCCCGGTTTCAGCGCGCGATCCATATTGGACGCCTCGACCTGGACCAGCACCGTGCCCGAGGACTGCTCCACGGCGCCTGCTGTGCGGGTCAGCGTAGCGTCGAACGTGCGGCCGGGATATTCCGGCAGCGTGAGGGTCACGTGCATCCCCGGACGCACCTGCGCCGAGTAACTCTGCGGCACGCGGATGTAGGCGCGTATTCGTCTCACGTCCGAGACGGTGAACAGAGGTGTGGATGCCGCCGTCCCGGCGGTCACGAGTGCGCCGATGTCGGTGGAGCGGCTCGTGACGATGCCGGCGAACGGCGCGATTAATCGTGTAAAGCCCTGCGTGTACGTCAGCCGGGAGACGTTGGCGCGGGCGGCGTTGGTCACGGCGGTCTTCGCGGCAAGGTCACCGACTTTCTCGTCCGTCTCCTGCTTCGAAACTGCATCCTTCGCGAGCATGTTGCGCCAACGCGCAGCGGTCGAGGCGGCGAGCTGCTGGTTCGCGCGGGCGGTCTCGAGGTCGGCGCGGGCGGCGACGAGCTGCTGGTCGACCTCGGGTGCATCCAGCACCGCAAGCGTCTGACCGGCGCGGACGGGATCGCCGATGTCGACATACCACTTCCGCACGTAGCCGCTTGTCCGCGCGAATATCGGCGCGCTGTTGATCGCCTGCAGGTTGGCCGGCAGGGTCAGCGCCGCAGTCGCTGCGGCCCGCTTGGCGTGTATCACCGCGACGGTCGGAGTCGACTGCGCTTCGGTCCAGGCGGCGAGCCTGCCTTCCGTGTGCGAGCGCGCAGCGATGCCGACTCCGACGACGCCGACCGCAACCACGGCCGCCGCGATGCCAACGGTGCGCAGCGAGCGCGACGGTGGCTTGGGGGACGTCCCGAACGACGCCTCAGACATGAGCTTGCTCCAGGTTGCCAGCCTCCCGTGCCGGAGCGGTCGAGCCGCGACGGCGGTGGACGAGGCTGAAGATGACGGGGACGAACATCAGCGTTGCGAAGGTCGCGACCATCAGTCCGCCAATCACAGCGCGTCCGAGGGGAGCGTTCTGCTCGCCGCCTTCACCAAGACCGAGCGCCATCGGCAGCATGCCGATGATCATCGCCAGGGCGGTCATGAGGACCGGGCGGAAGCGGGTCATGCCGGCTTCCAGCGCGGCGGCGGTGGCGTCACCGAGGTCCGCGAGGCGCTCGCGGGCGAAGCTCACCACAAGGATCGCGTTGGCGGTGGCAACGCCCATGCACATGATGGCACCTGTGAGCGCCGGCACCGACAGCGTCGTGCCGGAGACGAATAGCATCCAGACGATGCCCGCAAGCGCTCCCGGCAGAGCGGTGATGATCACGAACGGATCTAGCCAGCTCTGGAAGTTCACGACGATCAGCAGGTAGATCAGCACGATCGCGCCAAGCAGGCCGTAGCCGAGACCCGAGAAGGCGCTGTTCATCGTGGCATACTGGCCGCGCAGCGCGACGGTCGCACCCTTGGGCGCCTGCCCCTTGAGGTCCTCCAGGACCTTGCGGATGTCGCCCGCCACCGCGCCGAGGTCCCGGCCGGCCGGGGTGGCGTAGATGTCGATCACCGGAGCGATGTTGTAGTGCGACACCACGGCGGGCGCGTTCGCGCGCACGATCGTGCCGAGCCCGCCGAGCACCTGCGAGCGGCCGTTCGTGCCGGTCACCGGAATGCTCGACAGGTCGCCCATCGAGCCGACGCGATACTCGGGCGCCTGCGCCACAACCGGATAGGACACGCCGTTCTCGGGGTTGAGGAAGTAGACCGGCGCCGTCTGCGCAGTGCCCGCAAGCGAGCTTGCCAAGCTCGTGGTCACGTCGCGCTCCGTCAGCCCGTACTGGCCGATCCGGCTGCGGTCGACCGCGACGTCGAGCTGCGGGTAGCGCGCCGACTGTTGGATGCGTGCGTCGGCGAGGCCCGGGATCCGTGCGATGCGCCGCATGATCCGCTGCGCATAGGCGGCGTTGCCGGCGGCGTTCTTGCCAGCGATCTGGATGTCGATCGGTGCCGGCGCGCCGAAGTTCAGGATCTGGCTGGTGATGTCGGCCGGCAGGAAGGAGAATGTGGCGCCGGGGAAGTCGCGGGGCAGCTGCTCGCGCAGCTTGCGGACGTAGTCCGCCGTCGGAGCGTGGTCCTTCGACAACTGGATCAGCACGTCGCCGTCCTGCGGACCTACGGTACCGGAGTTGTTGTAGGTCGTGTTGATCGAGCTGACCGGCAAGCCGATGTTGTCGACGATAGAGACCAGCTCGCCGGCTGGGATGATCTGGCGGACTCGGCGCTGGATGCGATCGAACTCGGCCGAAGTCTGCTCGATCCGGCTGCCGACGGGCGCACGCACGTGCATCGCGATCTGCCCGGCATCGACCGCAGGGAAGAAGTTCTGCCCCAGGAAGGGCACCAGACCGAACGACAGGAGCACCACGGCCAGAAAGCCGATCACGAAGCCCCGGGGCGCCGCCAGCACGCGCTCGAGCATGCCACCGTAGCTCGCGCGAATCGCCTCGAAACGCATCTCGAAGCCGCGCTGGAACCGCACGAGCGGGTTCCGTGAGGCGGACGTGCCGGCGCTGTGCTGGTCGTGGTCGTCGCCCGAGCCGTGCGGCTTCAGCAGGTACATCGCCATGGTCGGCACCAGCGTGCGCGACAGGACGAACGAGGCGATCATGGCGAACACCACCGCAAGTGCCAGCGGCACGAACAGGAAGCCGGCCACGCCCGGCAGGAAGAACATCGGCACGAACACGATGCAGATGCACAGCAGCGAGACGAACGCCGGCGTCACGATCTGCGCAGCGCCGTCCAGGATCGCCCGATGCACTGGCTTGCCCTGTTCCAGGTGCCAGTTGATGTTCTCGATCGTCACGGTGGCATCGTCGACCAGGATGCCGACTGCGAGGCTGAGGCCGCCGAGCGTCATCGTGTTGAGCGTGTTGCCCGTCACCGCCAACCCGATGATCGCGGACAGGATCGCAAGCGGGATCGAGATCGCGATAATTACGGTGGAGCGCCACGAGCCGAGGAACAGCAGGATCATCAGGCTGGTCAGCGCCGCAGCGATGGCACCTTCCTTGACCACGCCCTCCACCGCGGCGCGCACGAACAGCGACTGGTCGCCGATCGGCACGATCTTCAGCGCGCTCGGCAGGGTCTCCTGGATCTTGGGCAGCGCGTCCTTGATCCCCTGCACGATCGCCAGGGTGGAGGTCGCACCGTTCTTGAGCACGGTCATGATCACGGAGCGGGCGCCGTCGACGTGGACGACGTTGGTCTGCGGGGCCGAGCCGTCACGGACGTGCGCGACGTCGCGCATGTAGATCGTGGCGCCGTTCACGACCTTCACGGGGATGCTGTTCAGCTCCTCGACGGATCCCGGCGCGTTGTTCAGGCGGACGCTGTACTGGAAGCCACCGATCTTCGCGAAGCCCGCCGGGTTGATCTGGTTTTGCGCCGCGATCGCGTTGCCGACGTCCTGCGCGGACAGCCCCTTGGACTGCAGGGCGTCGGGATCGAGATCGATCTGGATCTGGCGCTGGCGCCCGCCCGAAGGATAGGGAATGGCAGCGCCCGGCACGGTCACCAGCCCCGGTCGGACCTGATTGACGGCGAGATCGAACATTTGCCCCTCGGACAGTCCTTTCCCTGACAGCGCCAGCTGGACAATCGGCACCGTCGATGCGCTGTAGTTGAGCACCAGCGGAGGGGTGATCCCTGGCGGCAGCTGCTTCAGCACCGTCTGCGACACCGAAGTCACCTGCGCGGTGGCGGTGCGGATGTCCGCACCCGGCTGGAAGTAGATCTTCACGACGCCGATGCCCGGCAGCGACTGGCTCTCGATGTGATCGATGTCGTTGACGGTGGTGGTCAGCACGCGCTCGAACGGCGTGATGATCCGACCGGACATCTCGTCGGGCGAGAGGCCGGAATACTGCCAGGCCGTGGCGATTACCGGGACCTTGATGTCGGGGAAGATGTCGACGGGGGTCCGGATCGCCGCCAGCACCCCGACGATGGCAATCAGGATCGCCATCACGATGAACGTCAGCGGCCGTGCGAGCGCAATGCGTACGATGCCGATCATGGCCACAGCTTCCCTTGATGGCGCCCGTACCGGCGAGCGGCGACGCGTGCCAGCCTAGTGCGCGGCGACGGAGGACCGGTGACGGGCGGCAGCACGAGACCATGCCGCGGCGCAGCAAATGATCGCGCGTTTCTGCTTTGTCTAATATTGTTTCCGCCACGATTGATATCTAGAGGATATCAATCATGGAGCTGCGCCACCTGCGCTATTTCGTCCAGGTCGCTGAAGACCTGCATTTCGCCCGTGCCGCCGCCAGGCTCGGTATCTCGCAGCCGCCGCTGAGCCTGCAAATCCGTCAGCTTGAGGAGGACATAGGGGTGCGCCTGCTCGAGCGGACGAGCAGGCGCGTAACACTGACCCCGGCGGGTTCCGTATTTCTCGATGCCGCGAAGCGTGCACTGGCGGAGGCCGAGCGAGGAGTCGCCCTAGCGCGAGCCGCCGCCCGTGGGGAGCTGGGCGGGCTGCGAGTGGGGTTCAATGCTTCGGCGCCGTTCATTCCAAAGGTCGCCTTGGCTATAAACGCCTACCGCCGTCTCTTCCCCGAGGTACAGCTCGCGCTTTCCGAGGTCGTCGGACACGCGCAGATCGAGGCGATAGCAGCGGGCGAACTGGACGTCGGCTTTCTGCGTAGCGCCACGCCGCCTGGGCTACCCGCGGAACTGACCGCGACGCGCATCCTCGAGGAGCGTCTGATGGTCGCGACGAACCCGGACAACCCTCTCGCCGGGCGACCAGACCTGAGGTTGGCGGATGCGGCCGCCCACCCGCTCGTCGTCTACGGAAACGATCGCGGGGGTGGCTTTACCGAAGAGCTCTTCGCGCTCATCCGCGCGGGCGGCCTCGAACCGAATGTCGCACAGTCGGTTAGCGAGGTTTCCACCCTTCTCGGGCTGGTCGCCGCCGGTGTGGGCATAGCCGTCGTGGCTAAGTCATTGTGTGCACTGCAGTCTGCCAGCTTGGTCTACACAGAACTGGTTGACGAAGGGATGGCGAGTTCGGTGTGGCTAGTTCACGCGATTTCCTGCCTCCCGACCGCGACCGCCTTCGCGGCGATCGTAAATACGAATTGATCATCGCGCACGGTGGTACTGTCAAAACAACTGCACGCGAGGTTCCAAAGGGCGGTTTTCCGCCCCCTTTGCCTGCCCAACGGCAGGCAAACGGCGTCATTCCCGGAACGAGCCGAGCAGTTCACTATACTGACAGCGCAGCCACCAGGCCCCTAGCCCTTTGAAGGAAGCGTTAGCCAAACGACTCAAATCATTGGTGCGTTACATTTGACAGCACCCTGCTGCGTAAACAGGGCGGAGGCGGCGACCAGCTCGATGACGCGGTAGTTGTGGCCGGTCAGGCCGCTGGTCGTGGCTTCGTCGGCACGCAAGACCGTACCCACCGCCGGCGTCAGGCCATCGCGGACGTCTGCGTCCATCGAGGCGAGGTCGCGTTGTCTCCATCGCATCGGCTTCCGGTTCGCCATCAAAAGGCGATCTGCGCTCGTCCGACCACGGTCTGCCCTCGATCGTTGCCGATCGCCACGGTCGCAGGATTGGAGACGGTCCAATCGACTAGGTTCATCTGCAGGCGCACGAAGTTGTTGAGGTACCAGTTTACGCCCAAGGTGGCCGCGGTGCCGCGCCCGGCCGTCGGGTTGCTGCTGTAGTCGATCGCCTCGTATCGTGCGGCCAGTTCGATCGCCCCACTGCCGCCGGTGGTAACGGGATTGAGCACGCGGGGACGGCTCCACACCCCGCCGCGGCTCAAGTACGGTGGCGACTCGCCGGTTAGGAACCAACCGCCTTGCAGAGCCCAGGCGTTCTGATCTGTCGAGCCCGTCGCATTGCGCAGCGTTCTCGCGCCATATTCCCCGTAGGCCCAAAGTGATCTGTGGAACGCACCCAGTTCAAGGCCATAGCCATCTCCCGACTGCGGGTTGGCGAACGTGCCGGGCGAAATGCGAAGATTGTCGTTGAGGAACCCGCCCACTGCGATGGCGCGGGTCGGCCGAGTGACGTCGCTCGCCAGATCTTCGTGGAAGCCCCAGACGCCCACGTGGAGAAGCCACTCGTCCGTCTTGACCGGGTTCCAGTGGGCGCGTCCCGCAATCGTCACGCTGTCGCTCGCCGTCCCGGGATTGTTGATGTCGTCGCCTGATATCTGCACGCCGACATGCCACCGCTCGCCGTAGACGCGCGCTGCGGCACCCAAGCCGAAGAAGCCGCGCACAGGAACGATCCCCTGCGCTACGAAGTTGCGCTCGAGAAATGGCACCGAGATGGTGCCGCTCGACCCGTCCAGTCCTCGATCGTTCAACCGATTGCCCAAGGCGAATTCAGCCTGCCGTCCCATGATCCTGGTCGTCCATGCGAGATAGGCGGACTTGATAGTAACGTCGTTGTCCGCGAAGTCGCCTTCCAGGACGTAGGAAAGGTGCTGGCCCGCCGTCCCTTCGAACCCGAAGCGCAGCGACCGCGCCTGCGTCGCGGTGATATTGCGACTGGAGACCTTGCTACCCGTCGTGGTGCCAAGGTCGATCAGGACGCGTCCACGCGGCCGGAACGAGAAATTGCCATCGGCGCTCGCAAACTCCGGCGTCCCCTTCGACCAGTCGACATGCCCACCTTCCTTCTGCGTCTTCTCGATCTGCGCCAGCCGCCCGTCGAGCGACGGCGGGTGCGCGTCGGACGGCAACGCCTGACCTAGCGGCAGGGGTGAGCGCGGCGGGGTGGCCTGATCGGCGAGCCGCGGCGATACGGGGTGCAAATGGCCGGCTTCTGGCCGAATGACCGGCGTGGAGGCCACCTTCTCTTCCTCGACCGCTGCCAACCTCGCCTCGAGCCGCGCAATCTGCGTCTGCTGCTGCTCGATCAGACGGGTTAGCCGGGCCACGTCATCCTCCCTCGACTGAGCGGAGGCGGGCACGGCGGCACACAGGCCCATGACGAACATGGCTCCTCGATACATTGCTGACATCCTCTCCGGGCGTGGGCACCGGCTCTCTTGGCCAGCGCATCACCGACTTGGCTGCCCGCCGCGTCTTGATACGCAGCGGGTGACAGGATCAGTGCGTTTCGCGCTCGGTGGTGAGACGCGATCCGACGATCAGAGCGAGCAGCGACAACAGCGCCGCCCCAGCGCACCAGGCGCCCGGGATGGCCTTGTCTCCGGTCGCCCCGATCAGCGCGGTGCTGATCGCAGGCGTGAACCCGCCGAAGATCGCAGTCGCCAGACTGTAGGCCAGGCTGAAGCCGACGGTGCGCACGTGAGGTGGGATGACCTCGGTCAGGTAGACGATGAAGGCACCGTTGTAGGTGGCGTAGATGGCGGCGAGCAGAAGCTCGACCGTCAGTAGCCGACTGAAACTTGGCGCGGCGACCAGCCAGCTCATCAGCGGGTAGGCAAGGATCGCGCCCAGCAGGGTCGCGGTGATCAGCAGCGGTTGACGCCCGATCCGGTCGGACAGCGCGCCCATGACCGGCAGCAACACGAAGTTGGTCAAGCCGACGCAGGCGGTAACGAACAACGCGGATCCCGGGGTCAGCGACAGGACCTTGTTGCCGAAGGTCGGAGTGTAGGCGGTGATCATGTAGAAGAAGACGGTGGTCATCACCGCCATCAGCGCGCCTTGAAGGACGATGCCCCAATTGCCGCCGATGGTGCGGATGATCTGCGAGAGCTGCGGATGCACCTTGCGCTTCAGGAAGACCTCTGTTTCCTCCATGTGGCGGCGGATGACGAAGAGGAACGGGATCATCACGCAGCCGATGATGAAGGGGATGCGCCAGCCCCAGGCTTGCATCGTGACGGGGTCCAGGCTGGTTGACACGATCAGGCCGATGAGTGCGGCGAAGACGACCGCCGCCTGCTGGCTGGCCGACTGCCACGAGCAGAAGAAGCCTTTGCGGTTCGGTGGTGCGATTTCGTTGAGGTAAACGGAGACGCCGCCAACCTCGACGCCTGCCGAGAGGCCCTGGACCAATCTACCGATCAGGATGATGATCGGAGCGGCGACGCCGATCTGGGCATAGGTGGGCGTGATCGCGATCGCGAGGGTGCCGAGCGCCATCAGGCCGAGCGTCAGCAGCAGACCCTGCCGCCGCCCGTGCTTGTCGATGTAGGCGCCCAGCACCAATGCGCCGATCGGGCGCATCAGAAAGCCCGCGCCGAAGGTCATCAACGTCAGCATGAGCGAGGCGAATTCGCTGCCGGTCGGAAAGAACGCCTTGGAGATGTACGTGGCGTAATAGCCGAACACCATAAAGTCGAACATCTCCAGGAAGTTGCCGCTGGCAACGATGAAGATCGACTTGAAGGCGGACTTGCGGCGCTCGGCCGACACGGGCGCAGCTGTTGCCGCAGCCGAGAGAGTGGCTTGGGTCATGGCTTGGCCTTTTGCGAAGCGGGCTCCAATCCGCTGTCGCGGATGATCGGATAGGCTTCCGGGGATGCGAGGTAGGCGATCAGCCTGCGGGCATCCGCCTGACGCGGAGAATAGGCGACAACGCCGGCGGAGAAGGCCGTGACCTTCTGCAGCGTTTCGGGGAGTAGGCCGACGATGCGGATGCCCTTCACCGGCTTCAACTCGCTCAGCTGTTGAAAACCAATTTCCGCCTGTCCCTCCGCAACGATCTTGCCGACCGGCGTAGCGGGGATCATGCGGCCCTTGGGACGGACCTGATCCGCGATGCCGAGACGATCGAGCATCGTCGACTGGATGTAGACGCCCGATGCACTGTCCGACCAGGCGACGGACCTGGCGTGGATCAGCGTGTCTCGGACTGCGTCCGGCGTGCTGATGTCCGGAACCGGCGCCCCTGCTTTGACCGCAACGGCGATCCTGGACAGACCAAGATCTGTCACTGTGGCGCCGTTGACGGTTCCGGCCGCCGCCAGTTTGTCCAGACCGCTACGTGCAAGGATGGCGATGTCGGCATCCTCATGCCGCGCCAGCCGGGCGGGGATCGCCTGCGGCGTGTCTCCCATCGACGGTCCATGCTCGGTGACGACATGGACGCCGGTATCGCGTTCATACTGCTTCGCCAGCGCTTCGAATGCGGTGGTAAAGCCGCCTGAAGTAACAACGTGGAGCTCACGCACTTTGGCGGGCGTGACATCCCGCGCGAGCAATGGACCTGCGAACGAGGTCAGGCCCAGCAGCAGTGCCGCGCCGACGATGCCACGCAAAGTCCGCCGTCGAGGCCCGACTGCTTCTAAGTTGAAGGGTTGCTCTTCCATCAGGAACCTCTCTTACGCCCCGCTTGGCGCGGGTTCTCGATCTGGCAGAGGCTTGAGCCGTCACGCCTTGCACGCCAATAAGCACCGACACGCATCGATTTGACAAATGCAATGATCGGTATGCTTAATGCGCGGGACGCATGATTTGGAGAGTGGAGCTGCGGTTGATCCGCCACCTATATGTCCAGATGCTGGTTGCAATCGTCGCGGGGACCGCGATCGGCTGTCTGACGCCTGCGTTAGCCCAGGACCTCGGGGCCTTGGGTATCGCCTTCATCAAGGCGATGCGGATGATGGTGCCGCCCGTCCTATTCTGCACCATCGTCGAGGGCATCGTCCGCAACGGCGCCGCCGGGGACACTGGTGCGACGCTGCTGCGCAGCATGGTCGTCTTCCTCGGCATCACCATCGCCGCGCTAGGCATCGGTCTGGGTGTGACGATGCTGATGCAGCCGGGACGCGGGCTCCCCCTCCCCGTCGATGCCGAGGCGGCGGTGGAGTTGCAGAAACAGCTCGCGGGGCGGCATATCACCGGGCCGGGTGACTTCCTGGTCCGAATGGTGCCGGACACGTTCTTCTCGGCCTTTACCGCAGGTGACGTCCTGCCGGTGCTGTTTGTTGCGGGGTTGGTCGGCTTTGGCCTGCTACGCATCGGCGATGCGGGCGCGCCTATCGTGCGTGGGATCGAAGCATTGACCCGGCTCCAGTTCGTGATCTTTGGCTTTCTGATCCGCGCTGCCCCCGTGGGTGCCTTCGGTGCGATCGCCTATACGGTCGGGACCTATGGCATCGGCTTCATCGGCTCGCTTGGCCTGTTGCTGGCGACTTTGGCTGTGGCTTGCGGCATGCTGATTGTCGCCCTCGTACTCGCCGTCCGGGCAGCAACCGGGCTTACGGGCCGGACACTGCTCCGTACCTTCCGAGACGAGATCCTGATCGTTCTCGGCACCTCCTCGACCGAGGTCGTGCTGCCGCGCCTGATCGAGAAGCTGGAGCGGCTTGGCTGCCCGCGAAGCATCGTTGGGCTGACCGTACCGCTCGGCTATTCGTTGAACCTCGCAGGGACCGCAGCGTATCTCATCGTCGCGACGTTGTTCCTAGGCGAAGCGCTCGGCGTCGCGCTCTCGCCGGAACGGATCGTCGTCTACCTCGGTGTGATGTTGGTCACCTCGAAGGCCGCGGCGGGGGTGACGGGCAGCGGCTTCTCGGCTCTGCTGCTGACCTTGTCGCTGCTGCCCGACGTACCGGTCGGGTCCGCCGCGATGCTGATCGCGGTCGACCGCTTTCTCTCCGAAATCCGTGCACTGACCAGCGGCACAGCCAACGTTGCAGCCACGCTGCTCGTCACCCGGTGGAGCGGCGGGCAGCTATCGGCCGACCCAGGCCGCGGCAAGTAAGGTCATTAGTCGAGACGCCGCTACCGACAGAGGCGCGGAGGCACGCCGCAGGACGCCGATCGTCCGCACCACCTCGCCCCCCCGTAGGGGGCGCCACACCAGGTCGCGAGCGTCTGGTCCTTGACAGGCGAGCCGTGGCAGCACCGATGGCCCAAGCCCTGCTTGCACCAGTGCAAGGGCCGAGGTGAGTCTCGTCACCTCGTAGAACCATCGGAGCTCGACACCCGCTCGCGCCAGTCCCGCCTCTAGTGCGGTGCGGTTGCCGCTGCCCATATGCACCGTCACCAGCCGGCGTCCGACAAGATCGGACCAGCTGGGATCCGCCAACGCCGCCAAGGGATCGTCTTGGCGGCAGACCAAGCCATAGGGATCATCGATGAGCGGCTCGAACGCCAGATCACCGTCGGACGTGACGGGAAGGGTGATACCGAATTCCGCTTCGCCGGTCCGCACCGCCTCGGCGCATTCAGTCGCCGACAGGTCGAGCACCCGCACCCGCACGTTGCGGAACTCCTGGCCGAAGCGCTCAAGCACCTCCGGAAGGAACCTGACCATCGCACTTGGAATGCTGGCGATCGTCAGACGCCCGGCCTGCCGCTCGCCAAGCGCCAGCATGCCAAGCAGCGATGTGTCGAGCTCCTCCAGCAAGCGGCGCAACAGCGGGACGATCTCCTCTCCCGCCGGAGTCAGGCGCACATTGCGGGTCGTGCGTTCGAGCAACGCAGTCCCGATGGAAGCTTCCAATTTCTGCATTCTGCGGCTGAGCGCTGGCTGCGAAAGGTTGAGCTGATCGGCGGCACGCTGGAAGCTTTTCGCATCCGCTACGGCAATGACGGCTCGTAAGTCCGTGATCTCACAATTTAGCGGAACCATGGTCTTTCTGTTGCGTGAAAAGCCATCGGTTGCAAAGCCGTCTTCAACCTGTCTCCAGCTCCACCGACGGCGAACCTCACGCACTCGCTTCCAGTCTAGCTATCCGCAACGACCCAGAACCAGACGTCTGAGGTCGCTCTGCCTCGTCCCATTTGCCACCCTTCGTTCATCCAGTGAATGGCCGATATTCAGCCACTAGGCTCGATGATACACTGTCCGTCCGCAGCGACGCCGGGTGGCGGCCGGGTCGGCGCGACAGCTGTTGGCCGCCCCACGCCAATGGCATGGACGCTGAGCAGATGGTGCGGATCAAGTCGCGCGACTTCCATTGATCCGCCATGTCGCGCCACCAACGGATCATCATCGACCTGTCGCTCCATTTACTGCGCGCGGCCGCTGCCTGGGCGGGAAGGGAAAACTGGACACTATCTAGGCGCGGCTCGCGCTATGCTGCCTGATCGCGCATTGTTCGGAGCGGTGGCCGCTCAACATGTTCTGGAACTCGGCCGGCACCGACCACGACATCGGCCGCGCGCAGGGTTGCACCGCTGCCCTGAACGGCATTGTCCGGCAGATCGGTCGCGATCCCTCTTAGCTATTCGTCGTCAACGCCGGGCGAACAGGTCCATGTTCGCGTCCCCCCAAGCTTTCAACGCGGCGATGATCGGAGACAGCGAGCGTCCTCGCTCCGACAGCCTGTACTCCACACGAGGCGGCACCTGCGCGAAGACCTCACGCTCGATCAAGCCATCCGCCTCAAGCTCGCGAAGCTGGTTGGTCAACATGCGCGGCGTCACCTCCCCAGCGCGGCGACGCAATTCGTTGAAGCGGGTCGGCCCATCCTGCAGATGAAAGAGAATCACCGCCTTCCACTTGCCGTCAATTAGGCTCACCGCCGCCTCCACCGCGCAGCCCGGCGTGCAATCCAGGCGGGAGTGACGGGCCTTGGCCATCGGCGCGGTATCCTTTTCGATACTATGAGCGTTTTTTGTGCGTACGACAGAAAGCGACACTGTTCCTATGTCATCCAGGCCATCAGACGGAGCAAGACCCATGCGCGCCATTGCCTATCGCCAGCCCGGCCCGATCGACCGACCCGACGCCCTTGTCGACGTCGAACTGCCGAAGCCCATGCCGACCGGGCGCGACATCCTTGTCAAGGTACAGGCCGTGTCCGTGAACCCGGTCGATGCCAAGGTACGCTTGGGTGCCTCGCCGTTCGATGGGCGCACCGAACGTATCCTGGGCTGGGATGCCGCGGGTGTCGTCGAGGCGGTCGGGGAGGAGGTGAGCCGCTTCCAAGTCGGCGACGAGGTCTTCTATGCGGGCGACCTCATGCGTGACGGCAGCAATGCCGAGTACCAGTTGGTCGACGAGCAGATCGTCGGCCATCGCCCGCGCAGCATCAGCGTCGCCGAAGCGGCTGCGCTGCCGCTGACCACGATCACCGCCTGGGAGACGCTGTTCGACCGATTGAAGGTCGCCGACCAGCCGGCCGGCGGTGCCCGCGCCATCCTGATCATTGGCGGCGCGGGCGGCGTCGGCTCGGCCGCGATTCAGATCGCCCGTGCCCGGACCGACCTGACCGTAATCGCCACCGCCTCGCGGGCTGAGACGCAAGGCTGGGTCCGCAACCTCGGCGCGCATCATGTCCTCGACCATTCGCAGCCAATGACGCCGCAGATCGCCGCGCTGGGCTTCGGAGCCCCCGCCTTCGTCTTCTCGACCACCCATACGGATCGCCATCTGGCCGATATCGCCGAGCTGATCGCGCCGCAGGGCCGCTTCGCGCTGATCGACGATCCCGCCAGCCTCGACATCGTCGGCTTCAAGCGCAAGGCCGTATCGGTCCATTGGGAACTGATGTTCACCCGCTCGCTGTTCGGCACGCCCGATATGGCCGAGCAGGGCCGGTTGCTCGACACGGTCGCCGAACTGGTCGATGCTGGCCGCATTCGCACCACGGCCACAGAGACGCTGTCGCCGATCAGCGCTGCCACGCTGACCGAAGCGCATCGTTGCATCGAAAGCGCCACCACCCGCGGCAAGATCGTTCTGGAAGGATGGGAGCCCCGGCATGACTGACCGGATCGTCCACGTCGTCGCCCGCCTTGTGCCGCGGCCCGGCAAGGCCGAGGAACTGGCCACCGCGTTACTCGAGATGCTGGAAGAAGTGCGCGCGGAGTCGGGCTGCCTGCTCTATGACGCGCATGAGAGCCGCGACACGCCCGGCGTGGTCGTAATGGTGGAGAGCTGGGCGGACCAGGCCGCCCGCGATGCCCATGGCCGCGCCCCTGCCCTCACCCGCCTCGCCGCCCGCTTCGACGCGTTGCTCGCCGAGCCGCCAGCCGTCGAACGACTCCGCCGAATCGGATGATCTGTTCGCCACTTGCGGCGAACGGGCACCCACTCGTTGTTGCTCTCGAACGGATAAGCGAGATCATCCATGGACTATATTAAGCTCGGCCACACTGGCCTTGACGTGTCGCGACTTTGCCTCGGCTGCATGACCTATGGTATTCCGGATCGCGGCAACCATGGCTGGACGCTGGGCGAAGGGGCGAGCCGTCCGTTGCTGCGTCAGGCGGTGGAGGCCGGGATCAACTTCTTTTCCGGAAAGTACCGTAATCTCGCCGCTCTCTCGGTACCGAGGCGCCTGGGCAAAGGCGCAGACGCCCGCGCTTCTGGGGGCAGACTCTGATAGACGCTAGATCTAGCAGGACTGTGTGGCGGAGAGGGTGGGATTCGAACCCACGGTACCGTTGCCGGCACGCCGCATTTCGAGTGCGGTGCATTCGACCACTCTGCCACCTCTCCGCGAGGATGCTCGGCGGGCGTCCCTAGACACCCCCTGGGCGGGTCGAGGGCGCGCCTCTAACGGGTTCGTCGGGACGTGGCAAGCGCTCCGCGCGCTTGTGCGACGCGCAAAGGACATTAAATTGTGCGTCATGCCCCGCCACGACAGCGTCCTGCCTGCCACCCCGGCCGAGATTACTGCCCCGCCGATCGCGCATGCGCGCTTCTCGATCGGCGACGTGGTCCGCCATCGCCTGTTCGATTTCCGCGGCGTCATCTTCGACGTCGACCCGGTCTTCGCTAACACCGAGGAATGGTATGAGGCGATTCCAGAGGACGCGCGACCGCGCAAGGACCAGCCCTTCTACCATCTGCTCGCCGAGAATATCGAATCGAGCTACACCGCCTACGTCAGCCAGCAGAACCTGGTGCCCGACGACAGCGACGAGCCGATCGACCACCCCGCCATCGCCGGGCTGTTCTCGGACTATGTCGACGGCCGCTACGCGCTGCGCCGCGAGCACCGGCACTGAGTCTTTCGACGGCGCCGATTTCGCCACCGTCGGCGGTTGACAGCGCCGCCATTCTTCCTTAGCTGCCGCGCTTCATCCCGCCGAAGGCATGCCTTCGCGCGGTCATATGTTTATTGGGAAGTGACAAGAGCCATGTTCGCTATCGTGCGCACGGGCGGCAAGCAGTATCGCGTCGCCGCCGGAGACAAGATCGTCGTCGAAAAGCTGGACGGCGAAGCCGGCGCGTCGATCACGCTGGGTGACGTCCTGCTCGCGGGCGAAGGCTCGGAGCTGAAGAGCGTCGAGGGCCTGACCGTCGCCGCCGAGATCATCGCACAGGCGAAGGGCGAGAAGGTCATCGTCTTCAAGAAGCGCCGTCGTCACAATTATCGCCGCCGCAACGGTCATCGCCAGAACCACACGATCCTCAAGATCGTGTCGGTCGGCTGATCCGTACGCGCGAACCAGGAGTAGAGCAGCATGGCACATAAGAAAGCAGGCGGTTCGTCGCGCAACGGTCGTGATTCGGCCGGCCGTCGCCTTGGCGTGAAGAAGTTCGGTGGTCAGGAAGCGATCGCCGGCAACATCCTCGTCCGCCAGCGCGGCACGAAGTTCTACCCGGGCCGCAACGTCGGCATGGGCAAGGACCACACCCTTTTTGCGCTCGTCGACGGCCGCGTGGCGTTCCACGAGGGCAAGCTCGGCCGCAAATTCTGCTCGGTCGAGATTATGGCCGAGGCGGCTGAATAACATCGGGCGACCAACCGGGTTGCCCACCAGGGTGACCCGGTCGCACCGCCCAGGCGGTGCCAACCAGACAAGGGAGGCGGGTCACCCCGGCTCCCTTTTTTCGTGCTCCCTCAACCCTGTCGCCGCCGCGTCACAGACGCGTGGCAGCGGCACGTATGAGGAGAGCGACGAGCATGTTCGCCAGAACCAAGAGACTGACCCTGCGGCCCGGCTGGCCGGAGGACGCCCCTGCACTGAGCCAGGCAATCGGACACGAAGCGGTGGTGCGGATGCTGAGCCACGTCCCCTTCCCCTATGACGAGGCAGCGGCGGCGGCCTTTCTGTCCAGCCCGCGCGGCGCCCACGAACCGCGCTTCCAGATCGTCTGCCACGACGGCGAAACGCCGACGCTGATCGGCGGCATCGGCATCACACGATATGATCACGGGCCCGAGCTCGGCTATTGGCTGACCCCGTCCGCCTGGGGGCGCGGCTATGCGACCGAGGCGGGCCGCGCCGTGGTCGACATGGCAAGGCATGCGCTACCGTTCGCGCGTCTCGGCGCCTGGCATTATGCCGACAATCCCGCATCAGGTCGGGTGCTGCGCAAGCTCGGCTTCCAACCGACCGGCCGGACCGCGCTGAAGCGCTCGCCCGCGCGCGCCGACGCGGCGACCAGCGTCGAATATACGCTCGACCTGACGGCGGACGACTCCAAACCGATGCCGATCGCGGCCTGACCGTTCCCTCCCTTCGGGGAGGGGGACATCGCCCCTTACGTTCCGCGCCCTTGCCCGCTACGCCGCTGCCCGTGCCGACGCCCAAGCGCCTGTCCCCGGAAGCCTCTCGCGATCGCGCCCTCGACGCCGCGCGCCGGCTCCTCGTCGCCGAGGGGCCGCAAGCGGTGACGCTGAAGGCGGTGGCGGCGGAGATCGGCCGCACCCACGCCAATCTGCTTCATCATTTCGGTTCGGCGGCGGGGCTGCAGCAGGCGCTGATCGCGCGCATGGCGAGCGCCATCTCCGCCGCGATCCGGGCGCGTATCGCCGAAACACCAGCCGACGAGCGCGACCCGGCCGGGATCGTCGAACTGGTCTTCGACGCGTTCGACAGGGATGGAGCAGGTGCGCTCGCCAGCTGGATGATCCTGACCGGCAACCAGGATGCGCTCGACCCGATTCTCGCCGCGATCCACGGCCTGGTCGACGAACTCGCCATCGATCTCGCCCCCCGCCCCCGGCCCATCGCCGAAGAGACGCTGCAGCTGATGCTGATGGCGCTCGGCGATGCGCTGCTCGGCGCGCCGATCGCCCGCGCGCTCGGCCTGCCGCGCCGCACGGCTCGGGACATCGCCGCCGACGCCCTGCGCCAGCCGCTCGGCTGACACTGGCCTTGCCGCCGCGGCACGCTAAAGAGACGTCATGCATTTCCTTGACCAAGCCAAGATTTTCGTCCGTTCCGGCGGGGGCGGCCCCGGCGCCGTCAGCTTCCGGCGCGAAAAGTTCATCGAATATGGCGGCCCCGACGGCGGCAACGGCGGCAAGGGCGGCGACATCGTCTTCGAAGCGGTGGCCGGCCTCAACACGCTGATCGACTTCCGCTACACCCAGCATTTTCGCGCGCCGCGCGGCCAGGGCGGCTCCGGCAGCAACCGGACCGGCGCCGGCGGCGACGATCTGGTCATCAAGGTCCCGGTCGGCACGCAGGTCCTGTCGGAAGACAAGGAAGAGGTGCTGCTTGATTTCACCCGCGTCGGCCAGCGCGAAGTGTTCCTGCGCGGCGGTGATGGCGGTCGCGGCAACGCCAGCTACAAGACCTCGACCAACCGTACGCCGCGCCAGCACGGCACTGGCTGGCCTTACCAGGAAGCGTGGGTGTGGCTGCGGCTGAAGCTGCTGGCCGATGCCGGGCTCGTCGGTCTGCCCAATGCGGGCAAGTCGACCTTCATCAACGCGGTGACCAATGCGCAGGCGAAGGTTGGCGCCTATGCCTTCACCACGACGCGGCCGCAGCTGGGCGTGGTCCGCCACCACAATCGCGAATTCGTCGTCGCCGATATTCCCGGCCTGATCGAGGGCGCGGCGGACGGTGCCGGCATCGGCGACCGTTTCCTCGGCCATATCGAGCGCTGTCGCGTGCTGCTCCACCTCGTCGACGCCAATGACGAGGATGTCGCCGAAAGCTATCGCATCGTCCGTGACGAGCTGGAGGCGTATGGCGCCGGCCTGGCCGACAAGCCGCAGGTGATCGCCCTCAACAAGATCGACACGCTCGACGACGAGCTGGTCGAGGCGCTGTCCGCCGAACTCGCCGCGGCAAGCGGCGCCGATGTGATTCCGCTGTCGGGTGCGGCGGGCACCGGCGTCGACTGGGTGCTCGACCGGCTGCTCGAGGCGATCGGTCCGGCCGCCCAGACGCCGGTCAGCGACGACGGCGAAGAAGATACCGTGGAATGGTCGCCCCTATAGGCGATCCACCGATTTAGGTACGCTTTCGGTCGATCAAAGCGCTGTCTTGTTGATCTGGATCACAATGAACCGTATCCAGTTCGGTTAGATGCTCCGGCGATTGCATCCGGAGCGGAGTGTGCGCGTGTGAACGACCTTGATGCGAGACGGATGATGCGCCTTCATCTCGACCAGGCGCTCGCTTTGGCCTTGGCGCTCGACGAAACGCTGCTCGTTGCCTTGATCACCGAGGCTTCGGAATATTGCGAGGCACACGGCTTCGGTGCGCTGACCGCCGGCATTCCTTCGTCCTCGCTGCAGTAACGGCGCGGCACCGACGGTGCCGCCACCCCTTGGAGTCAATCGACAAAGCGGGCAAAGGCGGGCGGCCATGCTGTTCGCGCCCGCCGCCTGCCCCCGCCTGATCGTGAAAGTCGGCTCCGCGTTGCTGGTCGGCGCCGAGGGGGATGTTCGACGGTCATGGCTGGCCACCCTGGTCGCCGACATCGCCGCGCGGATGCGCGAGGGGCAACAGGTCGCGATCGTATCCTCGGGCGCGATCGCCCTCGGGGCTCGCCGGCTCGGCCTTGCGAAAGGCGGTCGTGCCAGCCTGGAAGACGCGCAGGCCGCCGCTGCGACGGGTCAGATCGCGCTCAGCCAGACCTGGGCGGAATTGCTCGGCCTGCATGGCCTGACGGCGGCACAGATGCTGGTCACGCTTGCCGATCTGGAGGATCGCCGCCGTTATCTCAACGCCGCCGCCACGCTCGGCCGGCTGCTCGGCCTGGGCGTCGTGCCGGTCATCAACGAGAATGACAGCGTCGCTACCGAGGAAATCCGCTTCGGCGACAACGACCGCCTTGCGGCGCGTGTCGCGCAGGCGGCGGGTGCCAGCGGTGTCGTGTTGCTGTCCGACGTCGACGGACTGTACGACGCCAATCCGCACATCCATCCGGCCGCACGGCATATCGCGCGGGTCGAGCGGATCGACGCGGTCGCCGGCATGGCCGACCGCGGCTCCGCCTCCGGCATGGGATCGGGCGGCATGGTATCCAAGGTCGAGGCGGCACGGATCGCCACCGCGGCGGGTGCCGCGCTTGCTATTGCCTCCGGCCGGGTCGATCATCCGCTCGCCGGCGAGCCGCGGCACACATTGTTCGTCGCCGAGCGGACCGCGTCGGCCCGCAAGGCTTGGCTGGCCGGCGGCTTGACCGCCGCCGGCAGCATCCATGTCGACGCCGGCGCCGCGGCGGCGCTGGTGCAGGGCGGCAGCCTGCTCGCCGCCGGCGCGACGCGCGTAGAGGGTGATTTCGCGCGCGGCGACCTGGTCACGATCGAGGGGCCGAACGGCCGCCTCGCACGCGGCCTGGCGGAATATGACGCGGCCGAAACCGCGCGCCTGCTCGGCCGCCGGACGGAGGAGCAAACGGACATCCTCGGCTATGCCCCCCGCGCCGCGCTGGTCCACCGCAACCATCTGGCGCTGCTGTGATGCGCCTCTGCTCTTCGTCCTCCCCGAACAGGTGGGGATCCAGACTGTCCGGCTTTGCGCCTCTATCGCAGATCACGGCGGGTCTGGATCTTCGCCCGCGCGGGGATGACGGCACCAGGATTGCGGGCCGATGACCACCCTCGCCATCACCGGCGCCACCGGCTTCGTGGGACGCGTGCTGGTCGACCGAGCACTCGCCGCCGGCCACCACGTCCGCGCCCTCACCCGGCGTGCTCAGCCGGCACGCGACGGTGTCACCTGGGTGGAGGGGGCGTTGGATCGTCCCGGCAGCCTCGCCGATCTCGTCGCGGGCAGCGACGCGGTGATCCATGTCGCCGGTGTTGTCAGCGCACCGGATCGCGCGGGCTTCGTCGCCGGCAACGTCGATGGCACCCGCACCATGATCGCCGCGACGCAGGCGGCGGGTATCGCCCGCTTCGTCCACGTCTCCTCCCTTTCGGCGCGGGAGCCGCAGCTGTCGCTCTACGGCTGGTCGAAGCGCGAGAGCGAGGCGCTGGTCGCGGCCTCGCCGCTCGACTGGACGATCGTCCGCCCGACCGGCGTCTACGGCGCCGGCGACATGGAGATGCGCGACATGTTCCGCCTCGCCCGCTTCGGGCTGGCGCTGCTGCCGCCGCCGGGCAAGGTGTCGCTGATCGCGGTCGAGGATCTCGCCCGACTGCTCCTGGCGCTCGCGGAGCGGAGCGGGCCCAGCGCCATATTGGAGGCGGACGACGGCCATGTCCTCACCCATGCCGAAATGGCGCGGCTGATCGGCCGAGCGGTCGGGCGGCGTGTCTGGCCGATCCATCTGCCCGCTGCCGGCCTGCGCCTCGGCGCGGCGCTCGATCGTCGGCTGCGCGGCACGGCGGCCAAGCTGACCGCCGACCGCGTCGGCTACCTCTGCCACGGCGACTGGACTGCCGATCCCGCCCGCCGCCCGCCTCCAGCGCTGTGGACCGCCACCACGACCACCGGAGACGGCCTCGCCGCCACCGCCCGGTGGTATCGCGCCAACGGCCTGCTATAGCCGCAACCCTGCCGTAATTGCCTGCCAACGGAACATCATCATGACCGACCGCACCCAGATCCTCGACACCATCAAGGCCCAGATCGAACCCTTCAACAAGAAGGGCGTCGCGCTGACCGACGCCACCACCTTCCAGGGCGACCTGGAATGGGACAGCTTGACGGTGATGGACTTCGTCGCCGCGATCGAGGACGAGTTCGACATCATCATCACGATGAACATGCAGGCCGAGATCGAGAACATCGGTCAGCTCGCCGATGCCGTCGTCAAACTGAAGGCGCAGGCATGACCGAGACGGGCCTGCAGCCGGAGGTGCCGAGCCCGCTGGTCAGCGACGCGCCGCGCGACCTGATGAGCAAGTTCGACGGCCTGATCGCCGAGCGTCAGGCGCTGATCGACACCGGCGTCAACGATCCCTTCGCGATCGTCATGGAACAGGTGAAGAGCCCGACCGAGGCGGTGATCGCCGGCCGCGACACGATCCTGCTCGGCACCTACAATTACATGGGCATGACGTTCGATCCCGACGTCGTCGCCGCCGGCCATGCCGCGCTCGACCAGTTCGGATCGGGCACCAACGGCAGCCGCATGCTCAACGGCACCTTCCGCGACCACATGGCGGTGGAACAGGCGCTGCGCGATTTCTACGGCGTGTCGGGCGCGATCGTCTTCTCGACCGGCTATATGGCCAATCTCGGCATGATCTCGACGGTCGCCGGCAAGGGCGACTACGTAATTCTCGACGCCGACAGCCACGCCTCGATCTACGACGGCTGCAAACAGGGCTATGCGGAGATCGTCCGCTTCCGCCACAACGACGTCGCCGACCTCGACAAGCGGCTCGGCCGCCTGCCCAGGGATGCCGGCAAGCTCGTCGTGCTCGAGGGCGTCTATTCGATGCTCGGCGACATTGCGCCGCTCAAGGAGATGGTCGCCGTCGCCAAGAAGCATGGCGCGATGGTGCTCAGCGACGAAGCGCATTCGATGGGCTTCTTCGGCCCCAACGGCCGCGGCGTCTATGAGGATCAGGGCCTGGAAGGCGATGTCGACTTCGTCGTCGGCACCTTCTCCAAATCGGTCGGCACCGTCGGCGGCTTCTGCGTCTCGAACCATCCGAAGTTCGAGGCGATCCGCCTCGCCTGCCGCCCCTATATCTTCACCGCCTCGCTGCCGCCGTCGGTGGTCGCCACGGCAGAGGCGTCGATCCGCAAGCTGATGACCGCGCATGGCAAGCGGGCGCAGCTCTGGTCCAACGCGCGTCGCCTGCACGGCGGCCTGAAACAACTGGGCTTCCGGCTCGGCACCGAGAATCCGGACAGCGCGATCGTCGCGGTGATCCTGGATGACCAGATGCAGGCGGTGGCGATGTGGCAGGCGCTGCTCGAGGCGGGTGTCTACGTCAACATGGCGCGGCCGCCGGCAACGCCGGCCGGCACCTTCCTGCTGCGCTGCTCGCTGTGCGCCGAGCATAGCGACGCGCAGATCGACACCGTGCTCGGCCATTTCCGCGCCGCGGGTCAGGCCGTGGGCGCGATCGGCTGAGCCGCCGTCCCCGGCTTCCCAGCGACGGGAGGTTGGGGTAGCATCCTTGCCGTGACGCGGGACGAGGCCGAACCGCTGGCCCGGGGGGGCCAAGCCGCATGGCGCACCATCACGCTGGTCGTGATGGGGTTGCTGGGTGCGCTCGTGCTGGCCGGACTGATCGTGACGCTCGGCAACGCTAACCGGCAGCGCGACCGGGCGCTGCGGCTGCAGGCGCACAGCTATGACGTGATGATCCTGGCGCGGACGCTGGCGGGATCGATCGCCCAATCCGAAGCGGCGCTCGGCCGATACGTGATCAGCGGCGACACTGCCCTCGGCCAGATCTATTACGACAAATGGCGGCTGGCGGGCACCCAGCTCGACCGGCTCGACGATCTCGTCATGCCCAGCCGGACGCAAAGCCGCCGCGTCGACCATCTCCGCGACGCCTATGAGGATCGCGGCGAGGAACTGTCGCTGATCGCGCTCAGCACCACCTACAAGAAGAATGCGCAGGCGCTCGCCCGCTTCTACAAGGCGCGACAGTCTGCCAGCCTCAGCGACATCGACCGGACGCTCAACCGGATCATCGACGGCGAGCGCGCCCTGCTCGACGCGCGCACCGCCGACGCGATGCGCACGGTGCAGCGGTCGAACCGGCTGGCGGCGGTGCTGGCGCTCTTCGGCGTGCTCATCGTCGTCGGCGCCTTGCTGCTCGGCTGGTTCATCATCCGCGCGATCGGCGAACGGGCCGTCGCCCGCGCAGAGGCGACGGCGGCGCAGCAGCGGGCCGAGGAACTCGCCGCCGCGGTGTCGCGCGCCACGGAGGATCTGCGCGTCCAGGAAGCGAAGCTGCGCCAAATCCAGAAGATGGAGGCGGTCGGCCAATTGACCGGCGGCATTGCTCACGATTTCAACAACATGCTCGCGGTGGTGCTGGGCGGACTGGAACTGGCGCGGCGCAGCGTCGACCACGATCCGGTCGCCGCCCGCCGCCACCTCGACAATGCCACCGATGGTGCCGACCGCGCCGCTGCGCTGACCCGCCGCCTGCTCGCCTTCAGCCGCGAGGAGTCCTTGAAGCCGGAGTCGCTCGATGCGGCGGGGCTGGTCGCGGGTATGTCGGAATTGCTCGACCGGACGCTCGGCGACGCGATCACCGTGACCACGCAGGACGCGGCCTGCGGCTGGCGGGTGCGTGCCGACCGGGTGCAGCTGGAGAATGCGGTGCTCAACCTCGCGGTCAATGCCCGCGACGCGATGAACGGGCGCGGCACGCTGACCGTGGCCACCGGCACCGCGACGCTGAACGCGGGCGAGGTCGGCGAATGCCGCGCTGGCGACCACGTCACGATCGCGGTCACCGATACCGGCACCGGCATCCCGCCGGAGATCATCGACCGCGTCTTCGAACCGTTCTTCACCACCAAGGCGGTCGGCAAGGGAACCGGCCTCGGCCTCAGCCAGATCTTCGCGCTCGTCCGCCAACTGGGCGGCGCGATGGCGATCGACAGCGTCGTCGGCCGTGGCACGACGGTGACGCTCTTCCTGCCGCGCGATACCAGCGTCGCCCCCGCCGCCGCACCCTCGCCCGCCGCCGCCGCGCCGGTCGATCGCGGCGAGACGCTGCACGTGCTGGTCGTCGAAGACGATCCGCGCGTGCTCGCCGCCACCGTCGCCGCGCTCGCCGAACTGGGCCATCTGCCGGTGCCGTGCGACGAGCCCGGCAAGGCGGCGGCGCTGCTGGCCGAACATGACGACATCGACCTGATCATTTCCGACGTGCTGATGCCCGGCCAGACCGGTCCCGAACTGATCGCCGCGCTCGCCCCGCAGGTGCCGCACGTCGCCGTGCTGTTCGTCACCGGCTTCGCGGGCGAGGCCAATGCCAGCGAGTTCGGCGACCATCAGGTACTGCGCAAGCCGTTCACCCTGTCGGGGCTGGACCGTGCGATCAGCGCCGCGATGGCGCGCGAACGGCCGGACGCGCCGCATCGGATCGCGGCGGAATAGCCGCCCCGTCTGCGGTGTCGGAACGGTATTTTTAGCTGGCGCGTCTAGCCTGCAATCCTATACGCCTGCCCTTCCCGTTCCGGCCCGAGCCCCTTCCCGCATGAAATCCATCGACCGCTACATGGCCAGGCTGATCGCGTTGCCGCTGATCTCGACGCTGACCATCGCGGCCATGCTGCTGGTGCTCGACCGCATCCGTCGCTTGTTCGACTTCGTCGCGACGCAGGGCGGCCCGATCAGCGTCGTCTGGCGGATGCTCGCCAATCTGCTGCCGGAATATCTCGGTCTCGGCATTCCGATCGGCCTGCTGCTCGGCATCCTGCTCGCCTTCCGCCGCCTCGCCGCCAATTCGGAGCTCGACGTGCTACGCGCCGTCGGCGTCAGCTACACACGGCTGCTGCGCGTGCCCTATATGTACGCGATCGTCCTCGCCGCGCTCAACATCGCGATCGTCGGCTTCGTACAGCCGCAGGCGCGCTATTATTACGAGCAATTGCGCTTCGAATTGCGCACCGGCGCGCTCGGCGCCTCGATCAAGGTCGGGGAGTTCACCCATTTCGGTAGCCAGATGACGCTGCGCATCGAGCAGAGCCACGACCGCGGTCGTCAACTCGAGGGCATCTTCGTCCATGTCGAGAACAAAGGCACCAGCTATTCGGTGACCGCGCAGAGCGGCCAGTTCCTGGCGACGGACGATCCCAATACGATCATCTTCCGCCTGACCAACGGCACGCTGGTGCACAAGGCGCCCAATTTCCAGGTGCCGCGCGTGCTGACCTTCACCTCACACGACTTGCCGATCCCGCTGCCGAAATATGAGAGCTTCCGGCGTCGCGGCGGTCGCAATCTCGAATTCACGCTGCCCGAACTCGCCAAGCTCGGCCATCGCGCGGCGAGCGAGGAACAGCGCGACAGCACGCGGTCGGAATTCCACTTCCGCCTGGTCGAGGTGGCAACCATGTTCCTGTTGCCGCTGCTCGCCATCGCTCTCGGCGTGCCGCCGAAGCGATCATCGTCGGGTGTCGGCGTCTTCCTGGCAATCGTGATGATCGTCGCCTATCACAAGGTCAACGAATACGCCGCCTCGATCGGCGAACTCGGCCGGATCGACCCGCTGATCGCGCTGTGGACGCCGTTCCTGATCTTCGCCGGGCTGATCCTCTGGATGTACTATACGATCGCCTATGTCCCCGGCGGTCAGCCGATCGGCGCGATCGAGCGCGCCTTCGGCAAGGTCGGCAAGGTCATCGTCCGCTACATTCCCGGCCGCAACCGCAAGAAGGGCACGGCATGAACGCCTTCTTCCCGTCGCGCGTCGTGTCCTGGTACATGGCGCGGCTGTTCTTCACGCGGACGTTCGGCCTGCTCGCCGCGCTGGTGCTGATCCTGCAGACGCTCGACCTGCTCGGCGAATCGGGCAACATCCTCGCCCATCCCGGCAACACGCAAGCGCAGGTGTGGACCTATGTCACGCTGCGTGCGCCGCAGATCATCGCCTTTCTGCTACCCTTTTCGGTGCTGCTCGGCGCGATCGCGACCTTCTTCACGATGAACCAGAACAGCGAGATCATCGCGCTGAAGGCGGCGGGCCTGTCGGCGCATCAGGTGCTCGCGCCGCTGCTCGTCGCCAGCCTTGGCGTGGCGATCTTCAGCTTCGCGTTCAACGAACGGATCGTCACCCGCGCCACCGCGACGCTTGACCAGTGGAAGGCGGTGGAATATGGCGCGCTGCCGATCGACCGCGGCGACCGGTCCAACGTCTGGGTGCGCGACGGCGACGATCTGATCGCGGTAGGCCAGGTCCGCGGCCGCGGCAATGCGGTGCAGCTCGGCAACGTCACCGTCTACGACCGCACCGGCGGCAACCTCGTCTCGATCATCACCGCGCCGCGCGGCCGCCGGGTCGGCAACGGCTGGCAGATCGCCCCCGCGACCCGCTTCGACGTCGCCACCGCGCGCCAGCGGGCGATCGGCACCGCCATCGTCGCGCCCGGTGTCCGTCCCGATCAATTCACCCTCGGCGAGGTCAATCCCGACGGCCTGTCCTTCCCCGCGCTGGAGGCAGCGATCGGCGACCTGCGCGACGCCGGCCGGCCGACCAAGTCGCTGGAAAGCACGCTGTGGCACAAATTGTCCGGGCCGCTGTCCGCGGTGCTGATGCCGCTGCTCGGCGCGGTCGCGGCGTTCGGCATCGCCCGCTCGGGCCAGCTGTTCATTCGCGCGGTGATCGGCATGGCGCTCGGCTTCGCCTATTTCGTCGCGGACAATTTCGCGCTGGCGATGGGCAATCTCGGCGCCTACCCGCCGTTCCTCGCCGCCTGGGCGCCATTTTTGCTGTTCCTGCTGATCGGCGAAGCGGTGCTGATCCGCACCGAGGAATAGCCCTACCGGATTACGGCACCGACAAGGTGTCCGGCGTCGGCTGCGGATAGCGCGTCATCAGCGCCCGGGTCAGCCGGCGACCGAGCTCGCCCGGCGCATCGGCCCGCGTGCCCTCGACCTGCGCGGTCAGTGCCTTGCCCGTCCACACGACACGACCATCCTTACGCGATACGATGCTGAGCGTCAGCGTCGACACCATCAGCTCGTGGATCTGCTGCTTGTTGGTCGGCAGCGTGACGCGCAGGCCCGCACCCCAATTGGCGACCCCGGCGCTTGATGCGATCGCACTGCCCGGTGCGGTGACCGGACCCTGCGCATGGCGCGTCAGCGAGACGCGCGCGGTATAGCGCCCCACGCCCTGGCCGGGCAGCACGAGGAAGCTCGCCCCCGCCAGCGCGTCGCCCACCCCCTCGGCCAGCAAGGCTGCCTCCGGCGGGCTGACCGGCGTATCGGGGGCGACGGCGACGGTGATCGTCCCGGCGCCCGATGCGGCATTATCTGCTGCAGCCTGTGCCGCCAGCGCGATTAAGATCACGATGCTCGCCATTGATCCCGCGCCTTTCGTTCCGGCCGGGCGAAACGCCGCAGCCGTCGCCGTCATTCTAGGCGGGACGGACGATCCCGACCATCGAATTAGCGCGCGACCAGCGTGCTCCGTACGATCTTGTGCACAAGGCCGGGCAGGCCCGCGTAGCTCGCCTTATGGTAGGGCGAGCCCGCTTCCAGCGCCGCGGTGATGCGGCGATGCGCCTCGCCGAGCGAGTGATAGGGCAGCGCCGGGATCAGATGATGCAGCGCATGGTAGCGCAGGCCGACCGGCGCCCAGAGAGCCGGCAACAACGCCGGCGGCGGCACGTTGACCGAATCGAGATATTGGCCGGTGACGGTCATCGGCTCGCCGTCATTCTCCCACAGATGCGCCACCAGGGTGCGGACCTGATTGACGACCGCAACCGTCGATCCGATCGCCAGCGCGATCAGCACGCCGCGCAGCGAGAAGACGCCGGTGGCGGTCAGCACGACGATCGCGATCGCCCACAGGCTGGCGGCCGTCTCGGTACGGTTCCACAGCGCCAGCGCCTCGCCCTCCGGCGCGCGGCGGCGGAACTGCGGGTTGATCGCCAGCGCCGAATAGCGCTCGCGCACGATGGTCCGCAGTCGCGGCGAAAGCAGCGACAGGGGCGACAGGATGGCGAAGCGGATCAGCAGGCCGATCGGCGCCAACGCCGAGATGACGACGAACGCCGGCAGCGTCCACGGCTTCATCAGCGCCAGCGGCAGATATTCCGGATCCTCGACCGTGCCGTAGCGGGTCTTGGCGTGGTGCAGGTTATGCACGCCCTCGTACATGAAGCTGGGCGTCAGCATCGGCACGCCGACCAGCGCGTTCCAGCCGGCGCGGAAGCCCGGCACGCTGCTGTGCTTCATATGGCTGACTTCGTGGATGAAGCTTTCCGCACGATAGAGCGCCAGCGCGGCGATCACCGCCGCCAGCACCACCCAGCCGGCACCCGACACCGTCACCGCCGCCACCAAGGCGCCATAGCCGACGATGACCGAGGCGATCATGTCCGCCCAATAGACGCGGGGACGCGGCGCGATCAGATCGCGCGTCAGTTCCGCCGCGGTGCGCAGCATCGCCTTGTCGTCGGCGATCCGGATCGTCTTGGCGCGCGCGCCCTCCGCCGCGGGGGCGGTATCGCGTGCGAGGGAAAGGGTGCTGTCCATGACCTGTGCCATTGCCTCCAGATAGTGGCGACAGCGTGGCATTTACAGGCGCGACGCCCGTGGGTCCGCGCAAGTTTTCGATCACTGATGACGCAATCGTCACTCGCTTGCCCGCGGCTTCGTGCTAGATGCGCCCGGCGCCGGAGGAGGGAAAGACGATGGCCAGCAACGTGACGATCCGCCCTGTAGTGACGAAGAAGGACCGCAAGGCCTTCGTCGACCTGCCTTTTCGTCTGTATCGCGACGATCCGCACTGGGTCCCACCGCTGAAGGGTGAAGCCCTCGGCCTGATTACTCCCGAAAAGAACGGCTGGTACAGCCACGCCAAGGCGCAATTGTTCCTCGCCGAAGAGGGCGGTCGCGTCGTCGGACGCATCTCCGCGCATATCGATACGCTGGCGCTGACCATGCCGGCCGAACAGGGCTTCGGCCCCGGCGTCGGCCAATGGGGCCTGATGGATGCGGAGCGCGAGGACATTTTCGTCGCCCTGCTCGCCCAAGCGGAAGGCTGGCTGCGCGAACAGGGCATGACCCGCGCGCTCGGCCCGATCTCTCAGTCGATCTGGGAAGAGCCGGGCCTGCTGGTCCAGGGCTTCGACCATAGTCCGACGATCATGATGGGTCACGGCCGTCGCGAATATCAGGGCTGGGTGGAGCGCGCCGGCTACGGCGTGGTCAAGACGCTCTACACCTACGAGCTCGACATCACGCAGGAATTTCAGCCGATCGTGAAGCGGATCATCAAGTCCGGCGAGAACAATCCGCGCATCACCGTGCGCGAGGTCGACAAGAGCAAGTTCGACCAGGAAGCGGCGATCATCCTCGGCATCCTCAACGATGCGTGGAGCGACAATTGGGGCTTCGTGCCGTTGACCCCGCCGGAGATCAAGGACGTCGGCGTCAAGCTGAAGCCGATCGTGTTCAACGACCTGATCCGCATCGCCGAGCTGGACGGCAAGCCGGTCGCGTTCATGATCACCCTGCCCGATCTCAATGAGCCGCTGAAGCCGCTGGGCGGCAGCCTGTTGCCGTTCGGCTGGGCGAAGCTGCTGCTGTGGCTGCGCAAGCCGAAGGTGCGGACGATGCGCGTGCCGCTGATGGGCGTCGTCAAGGAGCTGCAATCGTCGCGTATGGCGAGCCAGCTCGCCTTCATGATGATCGAGTATATCCGCCGCGCGTCGGTGGAGCGTTACGGTGCGAGCCGAGGCGAGATCGGCTGGATCCTCGAGGACAATCAGGGGATGCGCTCGATCGCCGAGACGATCCAGAGCCGCGTCAACAAGACCTACGTAATCTACGAAAAGGCGTTGTGACCATTCCAACCGTCATGCCGGACTAGTTCCGGCATCCACCCGTCCGCGTAAGCCAAGGCTGCTGCGTGTGCACAGCGGTGGATGCCGGAACAAGTCCGGCATGACGAACAGCGCCTACACCGTGAAGCTTTCCCCGCAGCCGCAGGCGCCCTTGGCGTTCGGATTGTTGAACACGAAGCCGGCGGTGAAATCGTCCTCGACCCAGTCCATCGTCGACCCGACGAGATACAGGATCGAGCCGCCGTCGACGTAGAGCGTGCCGCCCGGCGTCTCGATCCGCTCGTCGAACGGCTTGGCCTCGGTGACGTAATCGACCGAATAGGCGAGCCCCGAACAGCCGCGCCGCGGCGTCGACAGCTTGACGCCGTTCGCACCTTCCGGCGCGCGCGCCATCAGCTCGGCGATCCGCGCCTCGGCGCTCTCGGTCAGGATCAGCGGCGCCGGCCGCTGGCGTAAGGTGGTCATCTCTTCTTCTCCAAGCCCCTCCCCTTCAGGGGAGGGGTAGGGGGTGGGGCGTCGCCGCAAGGAATGCGCTCGCGGACAGCCCCCACCCCAACCCCTCCCCTGAAGGGGAGGGGCTTGTTGCTCACAACATCCCCAATTCCAGCTTCGCCTCGTCGGACATCTTCTGCGGGTCCCAAGGCGGGTCCCAGACCAGATTGACGTCCGCCACCGCGATCCCCGGCACCGATCCGACGCGCAGCTCGACCTCGCCCGGCATCGATTCCGCCACCGGGCAATGCGGCGTGGTCAGCGTCATCGTCACCGCGGCATGGCCCTGCTCGGTCACCTCGACGCCGTAGATCAGGCCGAGATCGTAGATGTTCACCGGAATCTCGGGATCATAGATCTCCTTCAGCGCCTCGATCACGCTCTCGTACAGCGCGCCGCCCGGCTCGTTCGCCGCATCGCCCGCCGGCTTTTGCTGCAGGAAGCCCGACAGATAGTCGCGTTCGCGCGGTGCGCCGCCGGCGTCCTCGACGCGCGCGCGCGGCGGCGCGGCCACCGCTTCCACCTCTTCGACCCGGATCGTGTCGCTCATCCGAAAAATCCCTACCCAAAAATCCGCGTTACGCGCTCGACGCCCCGGACCAGCGCCTCGATATCCTGCGGCCCGTTGTAGACGCCGAAGCTCGCCCGCGCGGTCGCGTCGACGCCTAGCGCCTCCATCAGCGGCTGC
The DNA here is from genome assembly GCF_016107325.1 of Sphingomonas sp. MA1305. Lineage (GTDB taxonomy): Bacteria > Pseudomonadota > Alphaproteobacteria > Sphingomonadales > Sphingomonadaceae > Sphingomonas. Next base: position 93,116 of record NZ_RCVT01000003.1, on the reverse strand, counting down.
GCGCAATGATGGCCGGCGCGGATCGCCACCCGGCCTTCGTCCAATATGGTGCCGACGTCGTGCGGATGCACCCCCTCGACCGCGAAGGAGACGATGCCCGCGGCATCGTCCGGCCCGAACAGGCGCACCGAATTGATCGTCGCCAGCGCCGCGCGGGCATCGCGCACCAGCGCCGTCTCATGCGCATGGATACGGTCGAGCCCGATCCCCTCGACATAGTCGATGGCGGCGGCGAGGCCGAGCGCGCCGACGATATGCGGCGTCCCCGCCTCGAACCGCCCGGGCGGCGGCGCATAGGTCGTCCGGGCGAAGGTCACGCGGTCGATCATCGATCCGCCCCCCTGATAGGGCGGCATCGCATCGAGCAGCTCCGGCCGCCCCCACAGCACGCCGATCCCGGTCGGGCCGTAGAGCTTGTGTCCCGAAAAGACGTAAAAGTCGCACCCGATCGCGGTGACATCGACCGCGACGCGCGGCACTGCCTGGCAGCCGTCGAGCAGGATCTTCGCGCCGACGCGATGCGCCAGCTCGGTCGCGGGCCGCACGTCGAGGACCGAGCCGAGCACGTTGGAGACATGCGCCAGCGCGACCAGCTTGTGCTGCGGCGTCAGCATCCGCGCCATCGCGTCCAGGTCGATGCGATGGTCGGCGGTCAGCGGCACGACGTCGATCGCCGCACCGACGCGTTCGGCGACCATCTGCCACGGCACGATGTTGCTGTGATGCTCCAGCATCGACAGCAGGATACGGTCGCCGGCCTTGAGCTGCGTTCCCGCCCAGCATTGCGCGACCAGATTGATCCCCTCGGTCGCGCCGCGCACGAAGACGATCTCGTCGGCCGATCCCGCACCGATGAAGCCCGCCACCTTCCGCCGCGCCGCCTCATAGGCGAGCGTCATGTCGGCGGACCGCTGGTACACGCCGCGATGCACCGTGGCGTAGGTCTCGCCATAAGCCCGCGTGATCGCGTCGATCACGGGGCGCGGCTTCTGCGCGGTGGCCGCGGTGTCGAGATACGCCCAGCCTGCGGGGATGGCAGGAAAATCGGCGAGCGTGTCGAGGGGCTTGTCGGAGGACGACATCACTTATCCTCCCCGGCACGGGGAGGGGGACCAGCGAAGCTGGTGGAGGGGGGCTTCCTCAAGCGATGCGCCGCGTGGAAAGCCCCCGCCACCACGCCGATCCGCGTCGCGGTACCCCTCCCCGTGCCGGGGAGGATCAGGGTCCCACCACTCACAACGCCCGCTCCAGCCACGCGTCGGCATCCGCGACGAACGCCTCACGCACCGTCTCGTCGCCGATCCGCTCCATCGCGTCCGCGACGAAGGCGCGGGTCAGCAGCGCCTGCGCCCGCGCCTTCGGAATACCGCGGCTCTGCATGTAGAAGAGCGCCCGCGCGTCGAGCTCGCCGACCGTCGCACCATGCGCGCATTTCACGTCGTCGGCGAAGATCTCCAGCTCCGGCTTGAGGTTGACCGTCGCCGTGCGCTGCAGCAGCAGGCCGCGCAGGCTCTGCTCGCCATCGGTCTTCTGCGCGTCGCGCGCCACCTCGACCGCGGCGGCGAGGCTGGCGACCGAGCGATCGGCCGCCACCGCGCGCCACAATTGATGGCTCTGGCCGTTCGGCGCGGCATGGCGGACGCGCACCGCGCATTCCTGCCGCTGGGCATCGCGGGTCAGCAGCGCGCCGCCGAATTCGGCATAGCCGCCCTCGCCCGCAAGGCATATCGCGCCGTCGATCCGCGTGCCCGCATCGCCCGCGCCGAGCACCGTCGTCACCAGGCTGGCGCCCTCGCCCAGCGTCGCCTCCTCGCGCAGCGAGGTGAAGCCCGCCGCCTGCAACAACCGCACCGACCGCATCAGCCGCGCCGCCTTGCCGAGCGTGATCCGGGCCAGCCGGTTCGACCAGCCCGCCCCGACATAGGTCTCGATCACCTGCGCCGCGGCATCGTCGGCCAGTGCGATCGCGGCGGCGAGATGGTTCTCGGCACCGGTCGCGACATGCACCACTTGCACCGGCTCGGCGACGGCATCCGCCGCGAGACGCAGCGTCCAGCCCTGCGACGCCCGCCGGCCAAGCGGATGTTCGCCCGGATCGACCGCGCCCAGCGTCACCGGGCCGAGATCGCTACGCGTCGCGTCCAGCACGCCATCGACGAACAGCAGCTTCGCGCCGGGCAGGTCGAGGAACTCCGCCTCGGGCGCCGCCACCGGCGCCAGCGCCGCCGCCGCGGCGATGCCGCCCAGATCGGCCCAGCGCCACGCCTCCTCGCGGTTCGACGGCAGGTCGAGCAGCGGCGTCACGCTGCCACCCCCGCGTAACCCTCGCGCTCCAGCTCATGCGCCAGCTCCGGCCCGCCCGAGCGGACGATCCGCCCGTCGGCGAGCACGTGGACGCGATCGGGCTGCACATAGTCGAGCAGCCGCTGGTAATGGGTGATCAGCAGCACCGCCTTGTCGGCCTTGCGCATGATCCGGTTGATGCCGTCGCCGACGATGCGCAGCGCGTCGATGTCGAGGCCGCTGTCGGTCTCATCGAGGATCGCGAATTTGGGATCGATGATGCCCATCTGCACCATTTCGTTGCGCTTCTTCTCGCCGCCGGAAAAACCGACGTTGACCGGCCGCTTCAGCATCTCCTGGTCGAGCCCCAGCCCCGCCGCCTGCTCGCGCGCCAGCTTCAGGAATTCGCCGCCCGACAGCGGCTTCTCGCCCCGTCCGACGCGCTGCGCGTTCAGGCTCTCGCGCAGGAACTGGACGTTCGACACGCCCGGAATCTCGACCGGATATTGGAAGCCGAGGAACACGCCCGCCGCGGCACGCTCGTGCGGCTCGAGTTCCAGCAGATCCTGCCCGTCGAACGTGACCGACCCTTGCGTCACCTCATAGCCGGGCCGCCCGCCGAGCACGTAACCGAGCGTCGACTTGCCCGCGCCGTTCGGACCCATGATCGCGTGCACCTCGCCCGCGTTCACCTCAAGGGTCAGCCCCTTGAGGATCGCCTTGCCGTCGATCTCGGCGTGAAGGTTTTCGATTTTCAGCATCTATCTCTCAGACAATCAAATAAAAGGAGGGCGACCAGTGATCATGACAAACGCGTACAACCAAAATAGCAATGCCGTCATGACGCCCACCATTGCCCAAACTAAAACAGCGAAAATATACAACTGAGGCTGCGTTTGATATTGGAGCCGATCAGAGTGCTTCGACGGAAGATCCCGGCGGTATCGCAATGCCCCATAGACCAGCCACCAACACGATAGCGAAAACAACGCTTCACCCGCCATGGTGACGTGCCACAGCATTATCCCACGCTCCCCTCAAGGCTGATCCCCAACAGCTTCTGCGCCTCGACGGCGAACTCCATCGGCAGCTGTTGCAAGACCTCGCGCGCGAAGCCGTTGACGATCAGCGCCACCGCCGCTTCCTGATCCAGGCCGCGCGACATGGCGTAGAACAGCTGGTCCTCGCTAATCTTCGACGTCGTCGCCTCATGCTCGATCTGCGCGCTCGGGTTCTTCACCTCGATATACGGCACCGTATGGGCGCCGCACTTGTCGCTCAGCAGCAGCGAGTCGCACTGGGTGAAGTTGCGCACGCCCTCCGCGGTCGGCGCCACGCGCACCAGCCCGCGATAGGTGTTGTCCGACCGCCCCGCCGAAATCCCCTTCGACACGATCGTCGAGCGCGTGTTCTTGCCGAGGTGGATCATCTTGGTGCCGGTATCCGCCTGCTGCAGATTGTTGGTCACCGCGACCGAGTAGAATTCGCCGACCGAACCGTCGCCGGCCAGCACGCAGGATGGATATTTCCAGGTGATCGCGCTGCCCGTCTCGACCTGCGTCCACGACACCTTGCTGTTCCGGCCCTGGCAGAGCGCGCGCTTGGTGACGAAATTGTAGATACCGCCGACGCCGTTCTCGTCGCCCGGATACCAGTTCTGGACGGTCGAATATTTGATCTCGGCATCGTCGAGCGCGACCAGTTCGACCACCGCGGCATGCAGCTGGTTCTCGTCGCGCATCGGCGCGGTGCAGCCCTCGAGGTAGGACACATAGGCGCCCTTGTCGGCGACGATCAGCGTCCGTTCGAACTGGCCGGTGTTTTCCGCGTTGATGCGGAAATAGGTCGACAGCTCCATCGGGCAGCGGACGCCCTCCGGAATGTAGACGAAGGTGCCGTCGCTGAACACGGCGCTGTTGAGCGTCGCGAAGTAATTGTCGCGCTGCGGCACCACCTTGCCCAGCCATTGGCGGACCAGATCGGGATATTCGCGCACCGCCTCGCTGATCGAGCGGAAGATGACCCCCGCCTCCTCCAGCTCCTTGCGGAAGGTGGTCGCGACCGAGACGCTGTCGAAGACCGCGTCGACCGCGACCTTGCGCGCGCCCTCGACCCCGGCGAGCACCTTCTGCTCCTCGATCGGGATGCCGAGTTTCTCGTAGGTGCGGCGGATCTCCGGGTCGAGTTCGTCGAGGCTGGCGATCGTCGCCTTCGCCTTCGGCTCGGCGTAATAATAGGCGTCCTGATAGTCGATCGGCGGCACGTTGAGCTTCGCCCAGTCCGGCGCCTCCATCGTCTGCCACAGGCGGAACGCCTTCAGCCGCCAGTCGAGCATCCATTCGGGCTCGCCCTTCTTGGCGCTGATGTAGCGGACCGTGTCCTCGCTCAGCCCCTTGGGCGCGAAGTCCTGTTCGATGTCGGTGGCGAAGCCCCACTCGTACTTCTTCGAAATGGCCTCATAGGCCTCGGCATTCTTGGTCGCCATATCACTCATCCGCCCCGGCAAAGGCCGGGGTCCTGTTGGAAGCCGAAAGGGAGGGCGCGCCGCACAGCGACGCTAGCGAAACGTCCGCCAGCGCGCCGCGCACCGCGGCATTGACCACGCCCCAATGCGGCTTGACGTGGCATTGATGGTCGATCGCGCAATCGTGCGCCGCACCGTCGACGCAGGAGGTCATCTGGATCGGGCCCTCGACCGCCTCGACGATGTCGGCCAGGCTGATCGCCGCCGCCGGTCGCGCCAGCGCGACCCCGCCGCCGGTGCCGCGCGCGCTGTCGAGCAGCCCCGCTGCCGACAGCCGGCTGACCAGCTTCTGCGCGGTCGGCAACGGCACGCCGGTCTCCTCCGCCAGACGCGTGGCGTTGAGCCGCCCCGCATCGGCAAGGCGCGCCGCCGCCGTCATCAGGACGACCGCATAATCGGCGAGGCTTGAGAGCCGCATCGTTCCTTTTCCAGTTGCGAACGTGTCGCAAATCGGACAAAATCGTTCCGATTGGCCAGATAGGCGTTTGTGCCCGTGGGTCAACCGTGGAAAAGCCGATCAGCGTGAGAGGTTTTGGTTCGCGCGAAGCCGCGAAGACGGGAAGCGTCTTGGTTCGCGCGGAGGCGCGGAGATTCGCGCTCGCGGCGATCTCCCGAGCCGCCATCGGCAGCTCCTTCGCTTGAAGCCGATGAGCGCCGGTCTCGCTGACGTGAGACGGAGCCGCAAGCGGACCTCTCCGCGCCTCCGCGCCTCTGCGTGAACCATCTTCTTCTTCGCGGCTTCGCGTGAACTCAACTTCGTCGCGGCCAAGCGTCTTCGCGCGAATCCCTTGAACGCCCACCCCGCGCGATGCGATGGCGCGGACATGACCTACGCCGCCCGCCCGCTGCTGTTCACGCTCGATCCGGAAACCGCGCACACGATGACGATCGGCGCGCTCAAGCTGCGCGGCAAGCTGCCCGGCGGCGCCAGAGCCGACGCCCGCCGCCCCCGCCTCGCCACCAGCGTCGCCGGCCTCGCCTTTCCCAATCCGGTCGGCCTCGCCGCCGGACTCGACAAGAACGGCGAGGCGATCGACGGGCTGTACGCGCTTGGCTTCGGCAGCGTCGAGATCGGCACGCTGACCCCCCTGCCCCAGGCCGGCAACCCGCGACCGCGGCTGTTCCGTCTGGCCGCCGACCGCGCGGTGATCAACCGCATGGGCTTCAACAATCATGGCCTGGCCGCCGGCATCGCCAATGTCCGCACGGCAATCCGCCGCGGCGCGGGGCTGCTCGGCATCAACGTCGGCGCCAACAAGGATGCGACCGATCGCGTCGCCAATTATGTCGCCGGGGTCACCGCCGCCGCGCCGCTGGCCGACTATGTCACGATCAACATCTCCAGCCCCAACACGCCGGGGCTGCGCGACCTGCAGCATGGCGCCGCGCTCGCCGCACTGCTCGCTGCCTGCACCGCGGCGAAGGGGAGGACACCGCTGTTCCTCAAGATCGCGCCCGATCTCGACCCGGCCGGCATCGACGGCGTCGCCCGCGCCGCGATCGACCATGGCGTCGACGCCATCATCATCGGCAACACGACCATTTCCCGCCCGCCCCTGTCCGCCGCCGGCAAGGGGGAGACCGGCGGCCTGTCCGGCGCACCGCTGGCGGCGCTCGCCCGCCAGCGGCTCGCCGACGTCCGCAACGCCACCGGCGGCGCGCTGCCGCTGGTCGCCGCCGGCGGGATCGACAGCGGCGCGGAGGCCTATGCCCGCATCCGCGCCGGCGCCAGCCTGGTGCAGCTGTACAGCGCGCTGGTCTATGAAGGCCCCAGTCTGCCGGTGCGCATCCTGCGCGACCTCGACGCCCTGCTCGCCCGCGACGGCTTCGCGACGGTGGCGGCGGCGGTCGGTACGGCGGCCTGATCAAGCCCGAGCCGTCATGCTCGCCTTCGCGGGGATGACGGTCGAGGGGTGGTGGTGACGGATGCCGGCGAAGACAGCCCCTTCACCCTTGCCCTCACCCGTCATGCCGCTACGGTTTGGCGTGATGAAGACGCTCCTGACCGCGCTCGCCGCCTCCGCCGCGCTGCTTCCCGCCGCCTCGTTCGCCAAGACCGCTCCGCCCGCTCAGGGCATGGTCAGCGCCGCCGACCCCCGCGCCGCCGCCGCCGGGGCGGAGATCCTGAAGGCCGGCGGCACCGCCACCGACGCCGCCATCGCGACGATGCTCGCGCTCGGCGTGGTCGAGCCGCAGAGCTCGGGGCTCGGCGGCGGCAGCTATTGGGTCCGCCACGCCGCGCGCACCGGCAAGGTCGACGCGATCGACGCGCGTGAGATCGCTCCCGCCGCCGCCGATCCGCGCTGGTTCTACGCCGCCGACGGCACGCCGCTCAGCCATGACGACGCCGTCCCCGGCGGGCGCAGCGTCGGCATTCCCGGCGCGATCCGCGGCATGGCGATGGCGCATCGCAGCGGCGGCAAGCTGCCCTGGGCGAAGCTGTTCGAGCCGGCGATCCGCCTGGCCAGCGACGGCTTCCGCGCCAGCCCGCGCTACGTCAATGCGGTCGCCGCTTACGGCGCACACCTGACGCCGGACAGCCGGGCGCTGGTCACCAGGCCGGACGGCAGCGCCTATGCGGTCGGCGACCTCGTCCGCAATCCGGCGCAGGCCGCGCTGCTCCGCCAGCTCGCGGCGCGCGGCCCCGACAGCTTCTATGTCGGCGCGCAGGCGCAGAAGCTGGTCACCATCGTCGACACCGCCGCCCGCAACCCGTCGAAGATGACGACCGGCGATCTCGCCAGCTACGATGCCAAGCCGCGCACCCCGGTCTGTCTGACCTATCGCGCCAACCGCATCTGCAGCATGGCGCCCTCCTCGTCGGGCGGCATCACCGTGCTAATGATCCTGAAGCAGCTCGAACGGTTCGACATGACCGGCCTCGGCAAGGACAGCCCCACCGCCTGGCACCTGTTCGCGGAAAGCAGCCGCCTCGCCTATGCCGATCGCAACATGTACGTCGGCGATCCCGACTATGTGAAGGTGCCGGTCGCCGGCATGCTCGACACCGCCTATCTGCGCGGCCGGTCCGCGCTGATCTCGCCGACCACGACGATGGCGAGCGTCGCCGCGGGCACGCCGCCGGGCGCGCCGCCGCGCGTCGCCGCGCCGGTCAGCGAGGTCGCGGGCACGACCGACCTTGCCGTCGCCGATCGCGCCGGCAACGTCGTCGAGGTGACCACCACGGTCGAAGGTCCGTGGGGCAGCGGCCTGGCGATGGACGGCGTCGTCCTCAACAACCAGCTGACCGACTTTGACATCGTCCCCGCCAGAAACGGCTATCTGGTCGCCAACCGGGTCGAGGGCGGCAAGCGCCCCCGCTCGTCGATGGCGCCGACGATCGTCTACGGCCCTGACGGCAAGGTCCGCCTCGCGATCGGCGCGGCGGGCGGATCAACGATCATCGCGCAGGTGGCGAAGGCGATCGTCGGCGTCATCGACTGGCACCTCAGCGCGCAGGATGCGATCGCCCTCGGCCTGGTCTACGCCCCCGGCCCGGTCGCGACGCTGGAGGCGGATACCGCCGCCGCGGCGATGCAGCCAGCGCTGGCCGCGCTCGGCGAGCGGACGGAGATCGCACCGCTCGGCCTCAAGGCCAATGCGCTGGAATGGAAGGACGGCCGCTGGACCGGCGCCGCCGACCCGCGCAGCGAAGGCGTCGCGGTGGCGGAGGACGGCCGCGTCACCCGGCCGGCGCGGATCGGCGCTGCAGCCAACCGTCCGTCCGAATAGTTGTCCGCCACAGGCGGCTGGCAACGTTTACCGCCACAGGCGGCTGCCACGCAGCGCCGCCCGGCGTCAGGAGAGAATGATGCGCAAGCTGGAATATTTTCCCAACCTCGTCGCGATGTTCTTTGCGCGCGCCCGCGAGAAAGGGGACGCGCCGTTCCTCTGGGCGAAGCAGGGCGGGACCTGGGTCTCGACCAGCTGGGCGGAGGCAGCGCGTCAGGTCGCCAGCCTCGCCGCCGGCCTGACCGCGATCGGCGTCAAGCCGGGTGACCGGGTGATGCTGGTCAGCGAGAATCGGCCGGAATGGTGCATCAGCGACCTCGCCATCATGGCGGCGGGCTGCGTCACCGTGCCGACCTACATCACCAACACCGAGCGTGACCACGCCCATATCATCGCCGACTCCGGCGCCTGCGCGATCATCGTCTCGACCGATAAATTGGCAAAGACGCTGCTCCCCGCGGTGCTGCGCTCCAACCAGGGCCAGACGGTGATCGGCATCGACGATATGCGCGCCCCGTCCGCCAGCATCGACTTCCACAGCTGGCGCCAGCTGATCGCCGACCATCCGACCAGCGCGGATCACGCCGCCGGGCGGGCGACCTTCGCGCGCGACGACCTTGCCTGCATCATCTACACCAGCGGTACCGGCGGCGCGCCGCGCGGGGTGATGCAGCACCACGGCGCCATCCTGCACAACGTCAACGGCTGCTGCACCGTCATCTCAGAGGATTTCGGCTGGGGCGACGAGGTGTTCCTGTCCTTCCTGCCCCTCTCCCACGCCTATGAGCATACCGGCGGCCAGCATTTCCCGATCGGCCTCGGCGGCCAGATCTACTATGCCGAAGGGCTCGACAAGCTGGCGAGCAACATCGAGGAAGTGCGCCCGACGATCATGGTCGTCGTGCCGCGCCTGTTCGAGGTGCTGCGCACCCGGATCAGCAAGGCGATCGAGAAGCAGGGCGGCTTGGGGCAGAAACTGCTTGGCCAGGCGCTCGCCATCGGCGCGCGTGAATACGAAGGCAAGCTGCGCCTGATCGACCGCCCCGCGCAGCTCGCGGTCAACACCCTGTTCAAGCCGAAGATCGCCAAGAAGTTTGGCGGCCGGCTGAAGGCGATGGTGTCGGGCGGCGCGCCGCTCAATCCGGAGATCGGCATCTTCTTCCAGAGCCTCGGCCTGACCTTCCTGCAGGGCTATGGCCAGACGGAGGCGGCGCCGGTCATCTCGTGCAACCGCCCCTCCGCCGGATTGCGGATGGAGACGGTCGGCCCGCCCCTGGTCGAGACCGAGGTGCGTATCGCCGACGATGGCGAGATCCTGGTGCGCGGCGAGTTGGTGATGCACGGCTATTGGCGCAACGAGGCGGAAACCGCGCGCGTGCTGAAGGACGGCTGGCTGCACACCGGCGACATCGGCGAATTCGACGCGGCCGGCCGGATCAAGATCACCGATCGCAAGAAGGACCTGATCATCAACGACAAGGGCGACAATGTCGCGCCGCAGAAGATCGAGGGCATGCTGACGCTGCAACCCGAGATCGTCCAGGCGATGATCTACGGCGACCGCAAGCCGTACATGGTCGCGCTGATCGTCCCCGATCCGGAGTGGACGCAGGAATGGTGCGCCGCCAACGGCGACGCCTGCAACTTCTCGCGCCTTGCGGAGAACAGCGAATATCGCACCGCGATCGGCCATGCGATCGAGCGGGTGAACAAGGATCTGTCGGTGACCGAGCGCGTCCGCCGCTTCATCCTCGCCGATGCGCCTTTCGCGATCGAGAATGAACAGCTCACGCCGAGTCTGAAGATTCGTCGCCACATGATCCGCGCCATGTACGGCGAGCGTCTCGACGCCTTGTACAAGGGCGCGTGACCGCAGACGATCCGGCCCGACATGACGCATTTGTAACGGAACCAGCGCGCCGCCACGCCGCTATACCGGGGCTATTCACCTACGGGAGATCGTCCGATGCGTTACGTCTCGCTTCTCGCCTTGCCGCTGATGGTCGCGACCGCGTCGCCGGCGCTGGCCAAGGGCTGTGTCCGCGGTGCCGCCGCCGGCGCGGTCGGCGGCCATTTCGTCGGCAAAGGTCACGCCATGATGGGGGCAGCCGCTGGCTGCGTGATCGCCCATCACCATTATGCCAAGAAGGCACGCGCCGAGAAGGCCGCAATGCACCGCTAAGCCGCGGCCGATAGGCAGGGAACCCGTCACCGTGACGCTTGTCGCGGTGGCGGTCTCAGGCCGGACGACCTCCGGCCTGCCTGCTACAGGTTCCGAAGATAGGTGTGCGCGTCGAACGCTTCGCCGCCGCGCCCGCGATAATAGCCGCGGCGCTCGCCGACCTTGCTGAAGCCGTTGGCCTCGTACAGCTGCACCGCCGCATTGCCGGCGCGAACCTCCAAATGCATGTCGGCGATGCCGGCGCCTTGCGCCTCGGCGATCACCGCGCGCAACAATGCGGCGCCGATGCCCTGGCGGCGATAGGACGGCGCCACCGCGAGCAACAGCAGCTCTGCCTCGTCGGCGACGCTCCGCACCATCGCGAACCCCGCCGGCACCTCGTCGACCGAGGCGATCGTCAACCGCACCCCCGGCATCGCCAGCACGCCCAAACACTGATTGCGTGTCCATGCCTCGCCGAAGCGCGGATCGAACGCTGCCGACATCAGGGCATCGACCGTCGCGACGTCGCGGGCGTCGCCGGTGCGCAGCGAGACGGCGCGCGTCGCCATCAGGCGGAGGCCTCCGCCGGCGTGATGCCGCCGGGCAGCTTGGCATCCGGCGCCCGGCCATACACGGGCTTTGCCGGCAGCGCCGCCAGCGCCGCGGGCAGCAGCACCGCGTCGGCGGCGTTCGGCAGGCTCTCCTCGCCGGCCAGCTCGGGCGCGATCGGCCGCAGCCAGCGCATGCCGCTACCGACGACGGGCCGTCCCCCGATCACCGCCAGCGCCGCCTCCGGCCGCAGCGAGGCAAGCGGTGCGATCGCCTCGGGCCCGCGCGCGAACGGCTGCACGAACAGCTCGCCGTGGCCGCCCTCGATCGCCACCGTCACCTCGCCTGCCTCGCCGCGGGCCAGCGCCGCGGCGGCCAGCAGCGCCATACTGGAATAGCCGGCGACCGCCGCGCCCCAGCCGAGCGCCAGTCCGCGCGCAGCGGCGATGCCGACGCGCACGCCGGTGAAGCTGCCGGGGCCGACATCGACCAGGATCGACTCCGCCCGCCCGCCGTCGGGCAGTGCGGCGATCATCGGCACCAGCCGTTCGGCATGGCCGCGCCCGACCACCTCGTGCCGCGCCGCGACCACGCGGCCGTTCTCGATCAGGGCGATCGAACAGGCGGCGGTGGCGGTATCGATCACGAGGGTGCGGGAAGCGATCATGAAGACAATGCTTTGTCGTAGCAGCGCGGCAAGAGCAACAGCCGACACGCGCCGGCGAGGCGTGCGCGATGAGACCGGTTCAGGACGCTGCCCTACAGGCCCGCATCGGCGCGCCACCCGCCTGCCGTCCCGTGGCCGGTGACGAGTCCTAACGGCGCCCCGAGACGACCGTGGAGAATCAGACGATCCGGTTGAACCTGTCGAACGGTGGCCGCGGCGAGCGCGGATAGATGGTCGACGGGTCGCCATAGCCCAGTGTGGAGATGAAGTTGGTCTTCACGCCCGGCTGGTCGGCGAAGAACGCCGTATCCACCGCCTCGGCATCGAAGCCCGACATCGGCCCGGTATCCAGGCCCAGCGCCCGCGCCGCGATGATGAAATAGGCGCCCTGCAACGACGAATTGCGGAACGCCGAGGCCTCGCGCAGGGCGGTGTTGCCCGCGAACCAGGACCGGGCATCGGCATGCGGAAACAGTTCGGGCAGATGTTCGTGAAACTCGACATCCATCCCGATGATCGCAGTCACCGGCGCCTTCCGCACCTTGTCGCGATTGCCCTCGGACACACAGCCGGCCAGCTTTTCCCGCGCCTCGTCGCTGACGCACCAGATCAGACGCGCGGGCAATTGGTTGGCAGAGGTCGGACCCCATTTCATCAGGTCCCAGATTGCGTGCAGCTGCTCCTCGCCGACCGGCCGGTCGAGATAGCCGTTGTAGGTGCGCGCATCGCGGAACAGCGTGTCGAGGGCGGCGTCGTTCAGGGGTTCGCGCATCAGACCGCCCTCACCTCGGTGACCTCGGGAACGTAATATTTGAGCAATTGCTCGATGCCGTTCTTCAGCGTCGCGGTCGACGACGGGCAACCGGCACAGGCGCCGTGCATGCGCAGGAACACCTTGCCCTTGTCGAAGCCGCGATAGACGATGTCGCCACCGTCGTTCGCCACCGCCGGGCGGACGCGCGTGTCGATCAGCTCGCGGATCTGCGCGACGATGTCGGCATCGGCGGGATCATCGGCGACCTCCTCCTCCGCAGGCGGCACGCTGAAGCCGGCGCGCGCCTCGCGGAACAGCGGCATGTTGGCGGAGAAATGATCGAGCAAGATGGCGAGCACATCCGGCTTCAACCCCGACCAGTCGACGCCCGGCGCCGCCGTCACCGACACGAAGTCGCGGCCCAGGAACACGCCCGTCACGTCGCCCAGCGCGAACAGCGCCTCGGCCAGCGGGCTCGCCTCCGCCTCTTCGGGGGTGGCGAAATCGCGCGTACCGGCATCCATGACGATGCGGCCGGGCAGGAACTTGAGCGTCGCCGGGTTCGGCGTGACTTCGGTCTCGATCAGCATGGCCGCCATGTGGCGCGGGCGCGGGTCGCGATCAAGCGGCACGACGGAAAGGCTTTGTTTCGACGATCCACACAAATCTCCCCGCTCGCGGGAAGGACGTCACGCTCCGCCCAAATACCGCAGCACGAGCCCCGCCACCCAACGTCCGGGCTGGCGCAGCGGCCTGGCGAAGCGCAGGCGGAGGACGATCCGCGCGCTACCGCCGCCATTCCAAAGTTCGTGATCGCGGGTGTCGTCGAACACCAGGGTCTCGCCCTCCGCCCAGCGCAGGGTGCGATCGCCGAGCCGCATGCGCGCGTCGCCGTCGCGCGGCACCGACAGCGCCAGGTCGCAGGTGACCAGCGCCTTGCTCGCCCCGCGCTTCGCCGCGACGTGGGCGCCGGGCGGCAGGACGGCGAAGGCGGCGTCGTATAGCCTGGGAACCGCCGCCAGCGCGGCCGTGGTCCGCGGCGCGCCAGCGAGCTGCTCGATCACCGGATCGCCCCGCCGCCAAAGCAGAACGTCGCCCGACCGGTCGGTCCGTGCCAGCGCCTCGTCGCGGATCGCCCGCCAATCCTGGCGCAGCGTCGCGGTCCAGGCAAAGTCGCGCACGTCGAGCACCGGCGCGTCGGGCACCAGCGACGAGGCAGCGATCAGCCGATCGAGCGAATCCCGCAATCGTCCGCCCGGCCGCGACACCGGCCGCCGCTTTTCCGCCACGATCGTGCGTGGGTCGGCGGGCGGCGTGCCATTTCCGCAACCATGGCCGCCCTCGCCGAGGCGCCGCCGCCCCGCGCCTGCGCCATACGTCACACCGATCGTCATCGTCTCTCGCATCGCCCTGTCATCACGGCCTGTTCTTCACGGCCGGATACGTGCCCGACCGGATCATCCCGGGCCGCGTCGCTACGCTTCGAGCGGGGCGAAATCATGGCCATGACGCGGTCGCTTTGCGCATCGCTGGCGGGATCGGTCGCGGGGCGCTACAAGCCGTCGCCTATGGCGTTCTTCTCCCGCGCGCTCGCGCCTGTTCTGCTTATCGCCCCGCTGCTGGGGCTCGCCAATCCGCTGGCCGGCCAGTCCGCCCCGTCCGCCACCGCGCCTGCGGTCAAGGTCGACACCAGCGCCTGGCTGTACAAGGGCAGCGACCTGCCGCCCGATCCGGCGTGGAGCTTCGGCACCCTGCCCAACGGTTTGCGCTATGCGGTGCGCAAGAACGGCGTACCGCCTGGGCAGGTGTCGATCCGCGTCCGCATCGACGCCGGCTCGCTCTACGAACAGGATTCGGAACGCGGCTACGCGCACTTCATCGAACATCTGTCGTTCCGCGGCTCGCAATATGTGCCCGATGGCGAGGCGAAGCGGGTGTGGCAGCGGTTCGGCGCGACCTTCGGCTCCGATTCCAACGCGTCGACCACGCCGACGCAGACGCTCTACAAGCTCGACCTGCCCTCGGCGACGCCGCAGACGCTCGACGAGAGCCTCAAGATCCTGTCGGGGATGATGGCCAATCCGACGCTGACCGATGCCGCGGTCGCCGCCGAACGGCCGATCGTGCTTGCCGAGCGGCGCGAGCAGCCGGGGCCGCAGGTGCGACTGGGCGATGCCGCCAACGCCCTGTTCTTCGCCGGCCAGCCGCTCGCCGACCGGTCGCCGATCGGCACGCTGAAGACGCTGGAGGCGGCGACTGGCGCGTCGATCAAGGCCTTCCACGACCGCTGGTACCGACCCGAGCGGGCGGTGGTGATCATCTCCGGCGACGTCGATGCGGCGACGCTTGGCCAGCTCGTCGTCAAGCATTTTGCCGGCTGGCAGGGCCATGGCCCCGACCCCGCCGACCCCGACTTTGGCAAGCCCGATCCCAGCAAGCCGACCAGTGCGACTCTGGTCGAGCCCGGCCTGCCGCCGCTGGTCATGATGGGCGTGCTGCGTCCCTGGCATTTCAACAACGACACCAAGATCTTCAACCAGAAGCGGATGGTCGACACGATCGCCGCCAAGGTGCTGAGCCGCCGTCTCGAACGCCGCGCCCGCGCCGGCGCCAGCTTCGTCCAGGCCGGCGTCGACCTCGACGACCGCTCGCGCTCCGCGAACATGACGACGGTGCTGATCCTGCCGGTCGGCGACCAGTGGGAACAGGCGCTGAAGGACGTCCGCGCCGAGATCGCCGACGCGCAGAAGACACCGCCGACCCAGGCCGAGATCGACCGCGAATATGCCGATTACGAGGTCGCGATCCGCAACGGCGTCGAGACCGCGCGGGTCGAGGCGAGCGCCAAACAGGCCGACGACATGGCAGGTGCGCTCGATATCCGCGAAACGGTGACCGCGCCGCAGAACCAATATGACATCCTGACCGACGCCAAGGCGAAGGGGATGTTCAACCCCGCCGCCGTGCTCGCCTCGACCAAGAAGATCTTCGAGGGCGAGGCGACACGCGCGCTGGTCAACACCCGCACCGCCGAGAAGGGCACCGCCGAAAAGCTCGCCGCCGCGCTCAAGGCCGACGTGTCGAAGCTGACCGTCAAGCGCGCCACGCAGGGATCGGTCGACTTTTCGAAGCTGCCCGCGCTCGGTGCGCCCGGCACCGTCGCCAGTCGCGAACAGGTCGCCGGCCTGCCGCTCGAACAGGTCCGTTTCGCCAATGGCGTGACGATGCTGCTGTTCCCCAACCCCGACGACACCGGCCGCGTCTTCGTCCGCGTCCGCTTCGGCCGCGGCTACAATGCGCTGCCCGCCGATCGGCCGTCGCTCGGCTGGTCGGGCGATCTGGCGCTGATGGAGAGCGGCATCGGCACCCTCGGCCAGGACGATCTCGACCAGCTCACCGCCGGCCGGCAGCTCGGCCTCGACTTCGGCCTCGACGACGACGCCTTCTCGATCGCCGCGCTGTCCAGCCCGAACGATTATGCCGACGAACTGAGGCTGATCGCCAGCAAGCTTGCCGCGCCGCGCTGGGATGCCGCCCCGGTGCTGCGCGCCAAACAGGCGGCGCTGACCGCCATTCCCGGCTATCAGTCGTCGGCGGACGGCGTGCTGTCGCGCGACCTCGAAGGCTTGTTGCACGACAATGATCCGCGCTGGCGCACCCCGGATGCGAAGGCGATCAACGCGCTCACCCCGGCCGCGTTCAAGGCCTTCTGGGCGCCGCTGCTGGCCAGCGGCCCGATCGAGGTCGACGTCTTCGGCCAGGTCGACGCCGATGCCGCGATCGCGGCGGTGGCAAAGAGCTTCGGCGCGCTGCCGCCGCGCGCCGCCGCCAACGCGGCGGCGCCGCCGGTCCGCTTCCCCGCCCATGTCGCGACGCCCGTCACCCGGCTGCACGACGGCCCCGACACGCAGGCGGCGGCGGTGATCGCCTGGCCGACCGGCGCGGGCATGGCGGACAGCGCCACCGCGCGCCAGCTGGAGGTGCTGGCGCAGGTGTTCAGCGACCGGCTGTTCGAGAAGATGCGCCAGGCCGCCGGTGCCAGCTACAGCCCCGGCGTCGCCAGCACCTGGCCGAAGGGGCTGCCGGGCGGCGGCCGGTTGATGGCGATGAGCCAGGTCGCGCCCAGCAACGTGCCGCTGTTCTTCCGCCTCGCCCGCGAGATCGCCGCCGATCTCGCCGCCCATCCGGTCAGCGACGACGAGCTCGCCCGCGTCAAGGGACCGCTGCAGCAGCTCTACCAGCGGGCCGCGACCAGCAGCCTGTTCTGGCTGCGCGAACTGTCGGGCGGCACCACCGACCCGACCCGCTTCGAGGCGACGCGCCGCATCGGCCGCGACTTCGGCGCCGTCACCCCGATCTCGCTACAACAGACCGCAGCGAAATATCTGGTGCCGGACAAGGACTGGACGATGGCGGTGCTGCCACGAAAGAAGCCGGCGAAATGACACGGGCGGGAGGGGATGGGATAGTGCCCCTCCCGCCCTCCCTGCAGAGAGGCAGGCGTCCGGTCTTTTTGCGAGTCGGTAGCGCTTTTCGCAACAAGCGCTTCGCATTACATAGGGCGCATGCCTCGCAAGATCGATCTCGAAGCCCTCTGCGCCCAGAAGGGCCTGCGCATCACCGAACAGCGCCGCGTCATCGCGCGCGTCCTCTCGGAGGCGGAGGACCATCCCGACGTCGAGAAGGTCTATGAGCGCGCTTCCGCGATCGATCCCGGCATCTCGATCGCCACCGTCTACCGCACCGTCCGCCTGTTCGAAGAGGCGGGCATCCTTGATCGCCACGATTTCGGCGACGGCCGCGCCCGCTACGAACCGTCGCCGGAAGCGCACCACGACCATCTGATCGACGTCGAGACTGGCCGGGTCATCGAGTTCGTCGATCCGGAGGTCGAGCAATTGCAGAAGGCGATCGCCGAACGGCTCGGCTTCCGCCTCGTCGACCACCGCATGGAATTGTACGGCGTCAGTCTCGATCGCAAGAACTGACGCGGGTGACCGGGGCGGCCAGACCTGACGGCGGTGCGCCCCGCCCCGTCCGTTCCGCCCCGTCCGTCCCGCCAGGGCCTGACCACATGGCCGCCACGCTGCGTCTCGCCATGCGCCTCGCCGCTCTGGTCGCGGCGCTGGTGCTGGCGCTGGTGCTGCACGGTCTGTGGCGGCTGGTGCGCCGGCCCTCGCCCTGGCCGCGCCGGTTCCTCGGCCGCGTCGCCCGCATCGTCGGTGCCCGTGTCCGCCTCGTCGGCCAACCCTTGAGCCGCGACGCCGTGCTGCTCGCCAACCACCTCAGCTGGATCGACATCCTCGGCATCGCCGGCGCCACCGGCAGCGCCTTCGTCGCCAAGGGCGAGCTGGCGCGCGTGCCGTTGATCGGCTGGCTGTGCACGCTCAACCACACGATCTTCGTGTCGCGCGAGGATCGACTGGGCGTCACGGCGCAGATCGCGCAACTGCGCGCCGCGCTGACCCACGGCTGGCCGGTGACGATCTTCCCGGAAGGGACGACCGGCGACGGCAGCAAAGTCCTGCCGTTCAAGGCCTCGCTGCTCGCCGCACTCGACCCGCCGCCGCCCGGCATCCGCGTCCAGCCGATCCGCGTCGGCTATGACGCCCCCGACCTCGCCTGGGTCGGCGACGAGCCAGGCCAGGCGCACGCGCTCCGCGTCCTGCGCCGCCGCGGCACCTTCACCGTCACGCTCACCTGCCTCGCCCCCTTCGACCCGGCCCAATATGCCGGCCGCAAGGCGATCGCCGCCCAGGCCTGGCAACAGGTCGCCGGCGAGCCGCAAGGCTGACCATCGTTCCGACCGCCATCAACCGGCCGCGGCGGAAGCGACACCGACACGGCGACGGCAGACGTCCGGTGATCAACCGGCAGCCGTTCTCCAGCGGCGGCAGCAACGCGAACAGTGATCACCGGCGTGATCCCGCTTTCTCCGGCGGATGATGTCCTGCTCGCATGGCCTGCGGGCGGCGTCTGACGCGCACTTCCGCCCAAAAGCGGCCTATTAAAGCGGACGACCAATACCTTTTTTCCGCAGTGCGTCTCGCCCTGCATGCGTTAGTTCGATGCAGTATCCCGCATCTTGCCCTGTCTTCTTCCATGATGCTGGGTCTTGAAGGACGGTTTGGGCCCGTTGGCTCGGCACCGACGTGGTTGTGTTCTCGTGCCACCTCCCAAATGTGATCTCAACGAACCCTTTTTTGACCATGTCGATCAGCAGCGGAGTGCGGCTATCGACCGCGTCGGGACGCATCGCAGGAAGGCAGTCGCCAAAGTCCCATAGCGCAAAATGATCATCTAAAAGGAGATCGAGGGCTACCACCTGATCAGGACTCATGCACGATCGCTACCACTCAGGTGATCTTATCTGCAACGTCCGCTTTTCCCTAAAAGCGGACAAGCCGCTCACGCCCAATAGCGGACGTTCCTCCTCCGCCTGCTAGCTATCATCCGGATCGGCACATAGATTGCGGCCATGGAAACCGCTTACGTCTTGCACCACGTCCGATCTGACGATGAGTACGGCGACGACGCCAAGCTGATCGGGGTGTATAGCTCTCCGTCCCGAGCGGAGGCGGCAGCGAAGAGACTCCGGCAAGTGCCGGGGTTCTCTGCCCATCCCGACGGCTTCACCATCGATCCCTATCCCGTAGACGAGGATCACTGGCGTGACGGCTTTATTGGCTGACGCCCACTTGCCGACATTCGTGACAGGGCCGATGCTCGCACGATGAACGTAGTCGATCCCGAATTGCGACTGTCTGCTCAGCGGGCCTTACTCGGTGCGATCCATCCCGAAGTTCGTATGGTGAAGGTCCGACGCGACGGCAGCCAGATCACTTTCACGGCAATCTGTGATCAGCCCTTCAGCGATAACGCGCTCGATGCCCTAGCCACCGCCGCAGCAGAAATTGCGGCCGACTTCCCCGAATGCGAGGTCGACGGAAGGTTCGTTGGCAGCACGGCTGCGCTTCCCGCAGAGAACGTGTTGGCGGAAGGGTGGATTTTTCAACGGGCAGAGCCGGGCGTCCGCTAACGCCCAACGGCGGGCATCCGGCCTCGCTATATGGAGGTGCAATCACAATCGAGGCGTAGCGCGCTCTACCCACCACGCGTAGAGCAAAATGCCTGCTCCTACGATGGCGCTTATGACGGCGAGTTGAAGTCCTTCTGTGCGCTCGGTAGCGCTAGAGAAACTTGCTGCGATGCCTAGCGCTAGTCCCGCAACAACCATGATCCAACCCGCCAAAGCGTCAGGCCATCGCGGCCGAGGATCCAGCTTTTCTATCAGTAGGCGAGCGCTTGAAGGATCTAGCTCGAGCGCCTTGCGGATGGTCCTGTTTAGGATAGCATGAGAGATCAACCGGCGGACCTGTGAAACAAAGATCAGCATCAGCGCCAGAACGCCGAGCGGTATGACTGCGTCTATCATTATTTCATGTTAGAGGTGCCGCCACGAGTTCCGCAATGGCGGTGTGCGGCCTCAAATGTCCGCTCTCCTCCCAAAAGCGGACGGGCCGCTATCGCCCAAAGTCGGTCATCGCCGAAGGCGTTACGCCTACCAGATTGCAGACATTGCTAATGCGCTGCATCGTAGGACGATGATGAAGCAGGAGCGGTTGTGGTCTCGGTATTGGGGCATTCGCGACGATCACCAGAACGGCTATGCCATGCCAATACTTTGGCACCTTGCGCTTCGCCGCGATCCGCTGGCTATGACGGAGCTTGGCAGCACATTCGACAGGCCGGGACGCATCGCCGACCCATTCAGCCAAGAAGGACTTGCATATCGAGCCTTCCGTCATGGCCATCCGAACGGTGCGCAGCATCTAGCGCTGAACGCCTTTAACAGGCGTAACCTCGTTGGATACCGGTACTGGTTAGGTCGTGCCGCTCGGTCGGGCGATAGCGAAGCAGCAAACGAACTACGTCGATTTGAAGTCCGTTTGCCTCACACGAACGCTCGCCGGATCGGCCGCCAACGTCCGCATCGCCGCTCCGACTTCTTCTAAGCGGACAGTCCGCTCTCCCCCAAAAGCCGACGCCCCCACCCGCGCGCCCACCGGTCCATTGCTGCCCGGCTTTACCATCTCGCAAGATTCGCCCGGCTAAAGCCCTACAAATGCACGCAACGTTCGACATCACCGTGGATCCCGGACGCGCCCTCGTCCGCATCGTCATGGCCGGCTTCTTCGAGCCGCAGGACGTCGCGCGCTTCGTCGCGGCGCGCGATCTGGCGCATCGCCGCCTCACCTGCGCGCCGAACCAGCATGTGACGCTGGTCGACATCCGCGACATGGCGATCCAGAGCCAGGACATCGTCGCGCGCTTCCAGGCAGTGCTGGGCGCGCCGGCGACCCGCTCGCGCCGCATCGCCTTCGTCGTCGGTGCCTCGCTGGCCCGCAAGCAGATCGTGCGTGCGGCGGAGGGCCGCGGCGCTCGCTTCTTCCTCGATCCGGCGGAGGCGGAAGCCTGGCTGATGCAGCCTGATACCGCCGATATCGCCGCCTGATCCGCGCGACGCGCCGATCCCGGTGCGCCGCGTTCAGCGCCGGCCGAAGGTGTAGCTGAGGCCGATGCCGCCGGACGGCTGATCGCGCGATCCCCACCGGCGCACCACCGGCGACGCCGCGGCATCCCCGACCAGCCGGTCATAGCGGGCATAGGCATAGACGCCCCAGCGGCCGCCCAGCGATCGCACCAGCCCTGCGGTCGCGCCGACCGCCTGCACCCCGCCCGCCGATCGATAGGGGCGGAGCCCGGCGCGCGCCGCCTCCGCCGCGGTGATGCCGAAATAGGCTTTGTCATAGCGCGCGTTCGACACGGTCACTCGCGGCCCGATCGACACCAGCCAGTCATCACCCCGCCGGGCGACGTAATCGGCCCCGAGATTGGCGACCAGGCCGCGATGGCCCCCCAGCCCCTGGCGAATCTCGCCGCGCAGGCGGAATATCGGGCCGACAGCATATTGCAGCGATCCGCCGAGTTCGATCGTGCGGCCGATGCGGGGCAACAGCCCGTCGGTGTCGCTCGCCAGCCGCCGCCCCTGCACCGCCAGCGCCGGCCCGATCGCGAAGCCGTCGCGCTGCCAGATCGCGAAACCGGCGCTTTCGTCGGCCGCCTCGAAGGTGAAGGGGTCGTCGCCCTTCGCCCGCGACACGTCGATCAGCGGCGATAGGCGCGCGCGCTTAGCGCCGGGATAGGCGGGGACAAGTTCCGGCCCCAGGGTGATCCGCGTCCGCCGCGGCGGGCGGCGTTCGTCCTCCTCCTGCGCCCAGGCCGCCGGCGATTGGCACAGCATCAGCGACAGGGCCGCCAGCGACCCGCCGCGCCGGGCGGCGCGGGCTATTGCCGCGTGCCGTGCGACATCTCGCGCTGCTGCTGCACCTCCTTGCTCTGTGCGATGATGTTGCCGACGTAGATCACCACGATCAGCACGCCGACGATCGCGCAGATGATCGCAATCCGCCGGCCGGCTTGGCTGGTCTCCTCGGGGGGCACGGGCATGATCGTCTCCTGGTATCGGCATCGGACAACCCTTCCCCTCTTCGTTGTTTCCACCCGCCGCAGTCTCGCGCTGCGGGCGGCCGGCTGGCGAAACCGCCGCGAAACCGCTATGCGGCCCACCATGAAGACTGCTCCAAAGACCTTCCACGTCAAGTCCTTCGGCTGCCAGATGAACGTCTATGACGGAGAGCGGATGACGGAGCTGATGGCGGCCGATGGGATGGTCGCCACCGACGATGCGGCCGCCGCCGACCTCGTCGTGCTCAACACCTGCCACATCCGCGAGAAGGCGACCGAGAAGGTCTATTCGGACATCGGCCGCCTGCGGAAGGTGGCGGGCGAGCAGGGCCGCGCGCCGATGATCGCGGTCGCCGGCTGCGTCGCCCAGGCGGAGGGCGACGAGATCGTCCGCCGCGCCAAGGTCGACGTCGTCGTCGGGCCTCAGGCCTATCACAAGCTGCCCGATCTGGTCGCCAAAGCGGCGGCGGGCGCTCCCGCGCTCGACACCGACATGCCGTTGCTGTCGAAGTTCGGCGCCCTGCCCGCACGCCGCCGGGTCGGCGCCAGCGCCTTCCTCACCGTGCAGGAAGGCTGCGACAAATTCTGCACCTATTGCGTCGTTCCCTACACCCGCGGGGCGGAGGTCAGCCGGCCGTTCGCGGCGATCGTCGACGAGGCGAAGGCACTGGTCGACGCCGGCGCGCGCGAGATCACGCTGCTCGGCCAGAACGTCAACGCCTGGAGTGGCGACGGCCACGACCTCGGCAGCCTGATCCGCGCGCTCGACCGCATCCCCGGCCTTGCCCGCATCCGCTACACGACCAGTCACCCCAACGACATGACCCAGGGGCTGATCGACGCGCACCGCGACGTCGAAAGCCTGATGCCGTTCCTCCACCTGCCGGTGCAATCGGGCAGCGACCGCGTGCTCAAGGCGATGAACCGCAGCCATGATCGCGATTCCTACCTGCGCCTGCTTGATCGCGTCCGCGCCGTACGCCCCGACATCGCCTTGTCCGGCGACTTCATCGTCGGCTTCCCCGGCGAGACGGAGGCCGAATTCGCCGAGACGCTCGCGCTGGTCGATGCGGTCGGTTACGCCCAGGCCTTCTCGTTCAAATACAGCCCGCGGCCGGGCACACCCGCGGCGACCATGGCCGACGAGGTGCCGGCGGCGGTAATGGACGAACGGCTGCAGCGGCTGCAGGCGGCGCTCAACCGCGACCAGCATGCGTTCAACGCCGCCAGCGTCAACCGCGACTGCCAGGTGCTGGTCGAACGCCGCGGCAAGCTGCCTGGGCAGGTGCTCGGCAAGTCGCCGTGGCTGCAATCGGTGCATCTGATCACCGATGCGGCGATCGGCGACCTGCTCGACGTGACGCTGACCGCCGCCGGCCCCAATTCGCTGACCGGGGTGGAACGGGTCGCGCGCGCCGCGTGAGCGATTCGGGGGCTGTCCTACAAGGAATTCGGCTGTCAGACTGGCGCTCGCGGGTTTTCAAACCCACATTGGATCGTCTGTCATGAAGCGTCGCTATGCGCGAACTTTGTGAACTTCCGACTCGAAAGGACCGCATGAGCCGCAAGCCTGTCCCCGCCCAGTCCGGTGAACGCAGCCGGGTTGAGCTCCTGTTCGACAAGCCCCAATCGCTCAGCGCCCTGTTCGGGCAGTACGACCAGCACCTCGTCGCACTCGAGAACCGGCTCGGCGTCTACATCACCGCCCGCGGCAACCGCGTCGGGCTGGAGGGGACGGCGGAGCAGGTCGCGCTCGCCCGCGACGTGCTGAACGACCTCTACCAGCGCATCCAGCGCGGCGAGGAGGTCGACACCGGCCTCGTCGACGCCTCGATCGCCATGGCCGCGGAACCGACACTGGACGGCATCGTCAGCGCCGAACGCGGCGCCCTGCCCTCGGTGATGATCCGCACCCGCAAGAAGACGATCGTCCCGCGCACCCCCGCCCAGGCGCATTACATGCGCGAGCTGACCAGCCACGACATGATCTTCGCGCTCGGGCCGGCGGGCACCGGCAAGACCTATATCGCCGTCGCCCAGGCGGTGGCGCAGCTAATCACCGGCTCGGTCCAACGGCTGATCCTGTCGCGCCCTGCGGTGGAAGCGGGCGAGAAGCTCGGCTTCCTGCCCGGCGACATGAAGGAGAAGGTCGACCCCTATCTCCGCCCGCTCTACGATGCGCTGCACGACTGCCTGCCCGCCGAACAGGTCGAGCGCCGCATTGCCAGCGGCGAGATCGAGATCGCGCCGATCGCCTTCATGCGCGGCCGCACGCTGGCGGATGCCTTCGTCATCCTCGACGAGGCGCAGAACACCACCCCGGCGCAGATGAAGATGTTCCTCACCCGCTTCGGCCAGAACAGCCGGATGGTGATCTGCGGCGATCCCAATCAGACCGATCTGCCCGGCGGCGTCGCGGCGAGTGGACTGGCCGACGCTACCTATCGGCTGGAAGGCGTAGAGGGCATCTCAATGTGCCGCTTCACCGCCGCCGATGTCGT
Source organism: Sphingomonas sp. MA1305 (assembly GCF_016107325.1). GTDB lineage: Bacteria > Pseudomonadota > Alphaproteobacteria > Sphingomonadales > Sphingomonadaceae > Sphingomonas. The sequence goes on along the minus strand of NZ_RCVT01000003.1, from coordinate 68,414 downwards.
CCGCCACCCGATCGTCGGCCGGATCGTCGAAGCCTACGAAGGCGTCCCATCCTGATGCTGCAGATCGAACTGACCCGCGAACAGCCCTGGCCCGAGGGCGACTGGGAGGCGATCGCCACCCGCGCCGCCCGCGCCGCGATCGAGCGGACGCCGCATGGCGAACTGCTCGCCACCCCCGCGGTGGTCGAAATCTCGCTACGCCTGACGTCGGATGACGAAGTGCACGTCCTCAACCGCCAGTACCGGCACAAGGACAAGCCGACCAACGTCCTCTCCTTCCCGATGGTTCAGCCCGACCTGATCGACACGGTCAGCCAGAATTCGGATGATGGGGAACTTCTGCTCGGCGACATCGTCCTCGCGCACGGCGTCTGCGCCGCCGAAGCCGCCGAACGGGGTATCGGCGTCGCCGATCACGCCACCCATTTGATGGTGCACGGCGTCCTGCATCTGCTAGGCTACGACCATATTGAGGACGACGAGGCCGAGGGCATGGAGGAGATCGAGCGGCAGGCGCTCGCCACGCTCGGCATCGCCGACCCCTATCTGATCCAAGAGGACTGACACGAACACCGATGGCCGAGGACCGAAGTAGCGCCGCGCACGGCGGCGACCAGCAGGACAGCAGCCTGTGGCGGGTGCTGAAGGGATTCATGTCGGGCGGCCGTGTCGAGGAATCGCTCCGCGCTCAGCTCGAAGAGGCGATCGACCGGCATGAGGGCGATCCCACTCCCGACGTCAAAGGTGACCTGACGCCGCTCGAGCGGCAGATGGTCCGCAACCTGCTCCACTTCGGCGAACGCGACGCGGGCGACGTCGGCGTCCCGCGAGCCGACATCATCGCGGTCGAGGAACAGACGACGTTCGATCATCTGGTCGAGATTTTCGCCGAGGCCGGTCACAGCCGCCTGCCTGTCTATCGCGGCGAGCTCGATACGATCATCGGTATGGTCCACATCAAGGACGTGTTCAACATCCTCGCCACCGGCGCCCCCCGCCCGGAAGGGATCGCGGCGTTGATCCGCCAGCCGCTCTACGTGCCGATGTCGCGCGGGACGCTCGACCTGCTCGCCGACATGCGCGCCAGCCATGTTCACCTCGCCGTCGTGCTCGACGAATATTCGGGCACCGAAGGCCTCGTCACGATCGAGGATCTGATCGAGGAGATCGTCGGTGATATCGCCGACGAGCATGACGAGGCGCCGGAACAGTTGCTGGTGCCGATCGATGGCGGCGCCTGGGACGTCGATGCCCGCGCCGAATTGGAGGACGTCGCCGAACTAATCGACGCGCGGCTCGGCGAGGCGGAGAGCGACGTCGACACCGTCGGCGGGCTCGCGGCGGTGCTCGCCGGCCATGTGCCGCACGTCGGGCAATGCCTCGACCATCCGAGCGGCTGGAAGCTCGAGGTGCTCGACGCGGACGAGCGCCGTATCCACCGTCTGCGCCTGCACCCGCCGGTGCCGACGCCCGAGGACGCCTGACCCCCGGCGGCGGTCACCGCCGGTTCAGCCGCCCTGCGCAGGATGCCGACTCGTCTACCGCCGCCCGGGAGCCGATCATGTATCCTGCCGCCCTTCGCGCCCTGCTGGCCGCCGCCGTGCTGCTACCCGTGCCGGCGGCAGCGCAATCCTGGAGCTCGATCACGCCGATCCCGTCCGGCCCGCGGATCGACCCCAATTCACTCGTCCGCGACACCGGTGCGATCCGCGACAGCATCCGCGCGGGCCGGCGCAGCGGCCAGCTGACCCGGCGCGAGGCGAGCGTGCTGCGCGGCAAGGCCGCCGGCATCGACGCGCGCGCCGACATCCATGCGCGGGACGGTCTGTCTGACTCTGAGCGGGCCTTTCTGCAGAGCAACGCCGAGGCGCTGCGTGGGCAGGTCGATGCGGCCCGGTTGCAGGGCAAGCGCTAATCGCTTCAGCCGATCACTACTTTCGCGATTAAGCGTTTTTCCGATCAGTCGAGCTGCGCTACCAGCAGCAACATCGTCGCCGCGCCGCACGTTGACCGCGCGTCAGCCCGCCGCGGCTAGGACCGATTCGAGGAGAGATGCAGATGGACGCGATCACCGAAGGCAGCCCGATCAACGATCCCAAGAAGCAGCCTGCCGCCATGCGCCGCCTGCTCGGCCAGACCGCCAAGGACTGGTGGCCGGAAGCGCTGTCCGTCGACATCCTTCATCAGAAGGGCGTCAGCGGCAATCCGATGGGCGACGACTTCGACTATCGCTCGGAATTCCTGACGCTCGACTATGATCAGCTGAAGGCCGATCTGACCGCGCTGATGACCGACAGCCAGCCGTGGTGGCCGGCCGATTACGGGCATTACGGCCCGTTCTTCATCCGCATGGCCTGGCACAGCGCCGGCACCTATCGCACCGGCGACGGCCGCGGCGGGTCGTCGGCGGGCCAGCAGCGCTTCGCCCCGCTCAACTCGTGGCCGGACAACGGCAACCTCGACAAGGCGCGCCGCCTGCTGTGGCCGATCAAGCAGAAATACGGCCGCAAGCTGAGCTGGGCGGACCTGTTCATCCTCGCCGGCAACGTCGCGATCGAGTCGATGGGCGGGCCGACCTTCGGCTTCTCCGGCGGACGCGAGGACGTGTTCGAGCCCGAAAAGGACGTCTATTGGGGCACCGAGGAGGAATGGCTCGGCCAGACCCGCATCGACGAGGAAGCCGGCCTGGCGCTGGAAAGCCCCCTCGCCGCGATCCAGCACGGCCTCATCTACGTCAATCCGGAAGGGCCCGGCGGCTGCCCGATGCCGCAGGGTTCGGCGCGCGACATGCGCGAGACCTTCGCGCGCATGGGCATGAACGACGAGGAGACCGTCGCGCTGACCGCCGGCGGCCATACCTTCGGCAAGGCGCATGGCGCGGGCGATCCGAGCCACGTCGGCAAGGAGCCGGAGGGTGCCGACATCGCCAGCCAGGGCCTCGGCTGGGCGTCGACGCATGAGAGCGGCATGGGCGATCACACGATCACCTCGGGTCTGGAAGGCGCCTGGACGCCGACCCCGACGACCTGGGACATGACCTATTTCGACATGCTGTTCGACCACGAGTACGAACTGGTCAAGAGCCCGGCGGGCGCCCACCAGTGGCAGCCGGTCGGCAATCCGGAAGATACGCTCGCCCCGGCCGCGCATACCGCCGGCAAGAAGGTGCCGACGATGATGTCGACCGCCGACATGGCGCTGAAGGTCGACCCGGCTTACAATGCCATCTGCCAGAAGTTCCGTGCCGACCCGGCGTATTTCGCCGATGTCTGGGCACGCGCCTGGTTCAAGCTGACCCACCGCGACATGGGCCCGAAGATCCGTCTGATCGGTCCGGAAGTGCCGCAGGAAGAGCTGATCTGGCAGGATCCGATCCCGGTCGCCGACTATCCGCAGATCGAGGCGGGCGACATCGCCGAGCTGAAGACCGCGATCGCCAATTCGGGGCTGTCGACCGCGGAACTGGTCACCACCGCCTGGGCCTCGGCCGCGACGTGGCGCGGGTCGGACCATCGCGGCGGCGCCAATGGCGCGCGCATCCGCCTTGCCCCGCAGAAGGACTGGGAGGTCAACCAGCCCGAGCAGCTCGCCAAGGTGCTGGGCGTTTACGAGGGCATCAAGGCGGACTTTGACGGAAAGGGCGCCAAGAAGGTGTCGATCGCCGATCTGATCGTGCTGGGTGGCACGGTCGGCATCGAGGCGGCGGCCAAGGCGGCGGGGCATGCGATCGAGGTGCCCTTCACCCCCGGCCGCACCGATGCGAGCGAGGAACAGACCGACGCGGCGAGCTTCGACGTGCTGGAGCCGAAGGCGGACGCCTTCCGCAACTATCTGCAGGTCAAGTTCAACGTGCCGACCGAGGAGCTGATGATCGACCGGGCGCAATTGCTCGGCCTGTCGGCGCCGGAGATGGCGGTGCTGGTCGCGGGGCTCCGCGTGCTCGGCGCCAATCATCCCAAGGCGGCGCAGCATGGTGTCTTCACCACGCGTCCCGGCCAGCTGACCAACGACTTCTTCGTCAATCTGCTCGACATGGGCACGGCGTGGAAGCAGGTCAGCGACGAGAGCGACGAGGAATTCGTCGGCACCGATCGCCATACCCACGAACAGAAGTGGACCGCCTCGCGCACCGACCTGGTGTTCGGCTCCAATTCGCAGCTGCGCGCGATCGCCGAAGTCTATGCCTGTGACGATGCGCAGGACATGTTCGTCCGGCATTTCGTGCAGGCCTGGACCAAGGTGATGATGGCCGACCGCTACGACCTGACCGTCTGATCACCGTTCGCCGGGGTTCGTCCCCGGCGGCGGGATCGTCTCGCCCCTCCCTCCCCTTCCCGACGGGGCGAGCGCAAGGGCCGTCGGCAGCGATGCCGGCGGCCTTTTTGCGCAAGGCCGCTGTGGAAGCGAGGTATCGGAAAGTCACGAAGGTCGCACCCAACGCATCGATCGCGGACGCCGACCAGACTGGAAGGTCGCAAAGGTCGCAGGCATTCTGCCTGTCCTGAAACCAATGCGGATCGGAAAGTCGCAAAAGTCGCACCTGTGTCAGAGCCGCCTGCAGCATGACTCTGCCTGACGACATTCCGACGATCGGTCCTGGCGAAGTTCGACGTGACGTCATCGACGATGAGAAGCAGCGCGGCGGGCGGTCCGCCGAATGCAGTTCTAGCAGCGGCGAAGGTTGTAGGACAGCGCCGGCCATCGCCACGGCAGGCGGCCTTTTTGCAGCCGGCGCGTCGGAGCGGGACACAAAAGATAACAATCCACGTTAGGCGGTCGAGGACGGCAATCGGGCCGCCCGCCTATTCGTGAAGGGTTCGGCCCATGGATCAGACTGCCTTTCTCGTCGGCTTCACCGTCATGTCGCTGGGATCGCTTGCGATCTACGCCACTGGCAAGAAGACGCATCCGTCGGGGCATCACACGCTGCTGCACGCCACCGTGCCGTTCATTGCCGCGACCGCCTATCTGGCGATGGCGTTCGGCATCGGCACGCTGTTTACCGGCGAGGGTTCGGTGACCTATGTCGCCCGCTACCTCGACTGGTCGGTGACGACGCCGATCCTGCTGGCCGGGCTGGTGCTGGTCGCCTTTCACGAGCGTGGACGGACCGGCGAGGTCGGCGGCCATCTCACCGCCATCATCACACTCGACGTGCTGATGATCGTCACCGGCCTGATCTCGTCGCTGGTCCAAGCGCCGCTGGTCAAATGGATCTGGTTCGCCTGGTCGTGCGCCGCCTTCCTCGGCGTCCTCTACCTGCTGTGGGGCCCGCTGAAGACGATCGCCAACAGCCGCGGGTCGGCGATCGGCGCCGCTTATGGCAAGAACGTCACCTTCCTGACCGTGATCTGGTTCCTGTACCCGATCGTCTTCGCGGTTGGGCCGGAGGGGCTGAAGATGATCAGCGACCCGGCGTCGGTCTGGGCGATCCTGATCATGGATGTCGTCGCCAAGGTGGTCTACGCCTTCTACGCCGCCGCCAATCTCGACAAGGCGCTGGCCGAACATCGCGACGACCGCGGCTACGGCGCGTGACCGTCCGCGCTCCGGCTCTCGGCTGGAGCGTGCTGGCAGCGGCGGCGGTGGCGGCGGCCGTCGGCCCGCTGCCGGTTCAGCTCGGCTTCGCGGTCGTGGCGATCGGCGCGATCGGCATGGCGCATGGCGCCAGCGATCTCGCCATCGTCGCGCCGGGCCGCCGCCCGCTGTTCCTCGTCGCCTATGCCGCGGTGTCGCTGCTCTGCCTCGGCTGGTGGATCGTCGACCCCGCGGTGGCGCTGCCGCTCTTCCTGCTCGCCTCCGCCATCCATTTCGCCATGGAGGACGCACCGCAGGGAAGTGCGATGGAGCGGATCGCCCGCGGCCTCAGCCTGGTCACGACGCCCGCCACGCTGCATGTCACTGCCCTGCACGCACTGCTGCAGCGCGCAGCCGGCGAGGCGGGTGTGCCGTTCACCGCTGCGGTCGCGATGGCCGCGGCAGGCGGCGCGGCTGCGGCCTATCTGCTGATCCTCGGCCTGCAGCGGCGCCAGACGCGGCTGCTCGTCGGTACGGTCGCGCTGCTGTTGCTGCCGCCGCTGGTCGGTTTCGCTGTCGGCTTCCTGATCCTTCACGCCCTGCCGCAGACGGCAATCCGTCGCCGGATGATCGGCTGCCGGAGCAACTTCGCCTATCTGCGCGCCACCGCACCAATCCTGTTCGCCGCGGCGGCGTCGGTGGCGGTGGTCGCCGCGATCCTGCTGCACAGTGATCCCAGCGGCATCAGGGCGCTGTTCGCGGGCATCGCCGCGCTCGCCATGCCGCATCTCTTGGTCACCCCTTTCTTCGAAAGCGGACACGCGCCTGCCGGACGGCCATCGCCTGCCGTGACAAGACCCTGACGACAGAACGCTATTGATAGTTGCTCTCAATATCACTAGCGCGGCTCCCGAAAGGGAATCAGTATGTCATTGTCTCGGTACGTCGCGGTCCTGCTCTGCGGCACCACCATCCTCGCCGGCGCGGCCCAGGCGCAGACCCAGCGCAGCCCGGAAAGCGAGCGGGCCGACATCGTCGTCACCGGCCAGCAGGACCGCGAAGAGGTGTCGTCCGGCACCAAGAGCGCGACGCCGATCGCCGAGACGCCACAGTCGATCAGCCTGATCACCGGCGAGGATATCGCCGAACTCGGCCTGCAGAACCTCAACCAGGCGCTGCGTTTCGTTGCCGGCGTCACGCCCGAGACGCGCGGCGCCAGCGCGGAGGTCTATGACCAGTTCAAGCTGCGCGGTTTCGACGCCCCCGTTTTTCTCGACGGGTTGAAGCTGTTCCAGAGCCCGACCGGCTATGCGGTGCCGCAGGCCGACGTGTCGCGGCTCGACCGCGTCGAGGTGGTCAAGGGGCCGGCCTCGGTGCTCTACGGCCAGTCGAGCCCGGGCGGCCTTGTCGCGCAGACCAGCAAGCTGCCGATCGACGCCGACCTCTATGGCGCGATCACCGGCACCTACGGCACCTACGACCTGTATCGCGTCGACGCCGATGTCGGCGGCCGTGCGGGCGGGGACGTGCTGTGGCGGCTGTACGGCAGTGCCAATGGTGCCTCGACCCAGCAAAGGTTCGGCAAGCGCGAGCGGCAGACCGTGTCGGCGGCGGTCACCGCGGGGGCCGGGACGTCGACCAGCTTCACCCTGCTCGGCGCCTATTCGCACGATCCCTACAACGGCACCTATGGGGTATTCCCGGCGCTCGGCACGCTGATCGCCAATCCCAACGGGCGGTTGCCGACCGACTTCGACGGCGGCGAGGCGGGCAACCGCTTCCAGCGCGAGCAGGCGGCGCTGACCTACATCTTCCGCCACGATTTCGGCAATGGCTGGGCATTGCGTTCGTCGGGCCGCTACCAGCATGTCACCGCCAAGCTCGGCCTGATTTACGTCAGCGGCGCCCCCGACGATGCGACGCTGCGGCGCTTTGCCCGCGCCTCCTATGCGACCGACGAGCAACTCGACAATTGGACCTATGACAATCAGCTGACCGGCCGCGTCGCCACCGGTCCGCTGACCCACAATCTGCTGTTCGGCGTCGACCGGCAGGTTGCGCATTCGACGGAGGATTTCGCCTTCGGTTCGGCGCCGTCGCTCGACGTCTATGCGCCGGTCTACGGCACCGTCGCCGTGCCGCAGACGCCGGCCCAGGTGCCGGATGCCTTTGGCGGCAACTATCTGGTCCGCCAGCGCCAGCAGGGCGTCTATGCGCAGGACCAGCTCGCGCTCGGCGCGCTGCGCGTCGTGCTCAGCGGCCGCCACGACTGGGCGCATGCCGAACAGGCGGGGCTCGGCGCCAAGGACGACCGCCAGTTCACCTGGCGCGCCGGCGCGCTCTACACCTTGCCCTTCGGCCTCGCCCCTTATGTGAGCTACGCGACCTCGTTCGAGCCGCAGGGTTCGACGGTGCGGCGCGCCGACGGCACGCTCGGCATCGCCGATCCGTCGCTCGGCAAGCAGATCGAGGCGGGCGCCAAATTCACCGTGCCGGGCACGCCAATCCTGCTGTCGGGCGCCTGGTTCCGCATCGACCAGACCAATGTGCTCACCTCCACCCCCGACTTCACCGTGTCGCGCCAGACCGGCCGGGTGCGCTCGACCGGCGTCGAATTCGAAGGCTATGCGCCGCTGCCGCACGGCTTTGCGTTGCGCGCGGCGTTCAGCCGGCAGAGCGTCAAGGTCACTGCCGACGCGGACGACCCGTCGCGGGTCGGGCGGCGGCTGGAGACGGTCGGCCGTGGCGGTGCCTCGGCCAATCTCGAATGGTCGCCGGCCGGCGGCGCGCTCAAGGGGCTGACCCTGGGCGGCGCGGTGCGCCACGTCGACAGCAGCTATGCCGGCGTTTCCGCCTATGACGGGATCGCGCGCGATACGCCGGGATACACCGTCTATGACGCGCTGATCCGCTACGACCTGGAACATGCCCTGCCGACGCTGAAGGGGCTGACCCTCTCGGTCAACGCGACCAACCTGTTCGACCGGCAGTATCTGACCAGCTGCTTCGCCAATTACAATTGGTGCTGGTACGGCAACCGCCGCACCGTGCAGGGGACGATCGGCATCCGCTTCTGAAGGCGCATACCCCTCCCTTTCGGGGAGGGGTACGCCGCCGGCCATTGTCTCGATCCGGCGGCTCGCCTAGCGTGGCGGCATGAAGCACACCCTTCGCCTGCTCGGCATCATCGCCGCCATCGGCATCGCCGTGATCGCCTGGCTGGCTTGGCCGGACACCGCGCGCGTGCCGTTCGAGCGGGTGACCGGCAAGACGCCGCAGATCACCGATCCGCGCGACCAGACGATCCCGACGGTCAAGGTCGCCGACGCGATCGGCTGGCAGAATGGCAAGACGCCGGTTGCGGCGCCGGGGCTGGCGGTGAAGGCCTTCGCGACCGGGCTCGATCACCCGCGCTGGCTGTATCGTCTGCCCAATGGCGACGTGCTGGTCGCCGAGAGCAACAGCCCGCCGCGCGACGGCGGTGGCATCCAGGGCTTCGTGATGCGCCATCTGATGGGCAAGGCCGGCGCCGGCGTGCCGTCGGCGAACCGCATCACCCTGCTCCGCGACGCCAATGGCGACGGCGTCGCCGAGGAACGCCATGTCTTGCTGACCGGTCTCAATTCGCCGACCGGCATGGCCCTGTTCGAAGGGCAGCTCTACGTCGCCAACACCGATGCGGTCGTCCGCGTGCCCTATCAAGACGGCGCGACGCAGATCACCGCCAAGCCGGAGCTGGTGGTCAAGCTGAACGGCGGCGGCAATCACTGGGCGCGCACGCTGATCCCCGCGCCCGACGGCCGCACATTGTTCGTCGGCGTCGGATCGGCGACCAACATCGCCGACGAGGGGCTGGCGGCGGAGAAGTTCCGCGCCAACATCCTGCAGGTCTGGCCGAAGGAAAAGACCTTCCGCATCTACGCCTCCGGCCTGCGCAATCCGCAGGGCATGGCGATAAATCCCGACAACGGCCAGCTGTGGACGGTGGTCAACGAGCGCGACATGCTGGGCAGCGACCTTGCCCCCGACTATCTGACCCAGGTCGAATTCGGCGACCAGTTCGGCTGGCCCTGGTATTATTGGGGCGGCTATCCCGATCGCCGGGTCGAACCCGCCAATCCCGACCTGCAGCAATATTCGAAACGCCCCGATTTCGCGATGGGGCCGCACGTCGCCGCGCTCGGCCTGACCTTCGCCGACGGCCTGAAGCTCGGCGCTCGCTTCGCCCATGGCGCTTTCGTCGGCGAACATGGTTCGTGGAACCGCAAGCCGGTGTCGGGCTATAAAGTGGCGTTCGTGCCCTTCGGCGCACGCGGCTTCCCGGCCGCCAACGCCAAGCCGGTCGACGTGCTGACCGGTTTTCTCGACGCGGACGGCAAGGCGCAGGGCCGGCCAGTCGGGGTGATCGGCGACAAGACCGGTGGCCTGTTGGTCGCGGACGACGTCGGCAACACGATCTGGCGGGTCGCCGCGCGCTGATCCCGGCGCCGCGGCCGCGCCCTCGGCCGGGACGCTGTCCGTTCAGGCCGGTTGCAAGGTCTTGGCCACCTGCGCGCGGACCAGTTCGGCGGTCGCGCCGAAGACGAGATGCGAGGACAGACCGTATAGATGCGTCGATGCCGGGCTGTTCCACGGCGCTGCGCCGAGGCCGGCGGCCGGTACTGCCCCTTCGTCGAGCAGCGCCGCGGTGGCGGTGCCGAAGGCGCTGCCATAGCCGGCGGTGACCCCCGGCCGGAATTCCGCCGCAATGCCGTAGGCGACGCCCAGCGCCGCACCCAGCGCATAATGGACGAGCTGACCGGCGAGCGGCTTGTCCGGCTGCGGCACGGTGCCGCCGACCGTGTGAGCGACGATCGCATCCGCCGCCTTGGCGGTCGCCGGCTCCTCGTCAGATCCGTCGCTGTCGCCGGAAAGGGCGCCGGCCAGCGCCTGAAAGCGATCCATGGCGAAGGAGGCGGCCACCCCCGCGACGATTCCGGCCAAGGCGCCGCGTACCACGCGCGCGCCGACAGTCTGTTCGCTCGGCTGGGTCATCGCTGTCTCCCGGCGGCCGGATGATCCGGCACTGATCCAGGATAACCCGTGCCGCCGGCCGACGATCCCCTCGAGGGGGACCAACGGCAGGTCCGGTACGCGAGCGCACCGTCAGCGGGATCAGGCGATCGTCAGGCCCACATCGACATTGCCCCGCGTCGCGTTGGAATAGGGGCAGATCTGATGCGCGGCCTCGACCAGCTTTTGCGCCTGCTCGCGATCGAGACCGGGAAGGTCGACAGTCAGGTCGGCGGTGATGCCGAAGCCGCCGGCGGCGCGCGGACCGATACCGACCTTCGCCGACACGGCGACGTCGTCCGGCACCTTCACCTTGAGCTGCTGGCCCGCGGCCTTCAGCGCACCGATGAAACAGGCCGAATAGCCGGCAGCGAACAATTGCTCAGGATTCGTCCCCTCGCCGCCCGCGCCACCCAGCTCGCGCGGGGTCGACAGCTTCACGTCGACACGGCCATCGTCACTGCGCGCATGACCGTCGCGGCCCCCGGTGGCGGTGGCGGCGGTGCTGTACTTGACGTCGATAGACATGCTGATCTCCTCACAGGATTCTTATCGCGATAACTATCTAGGCGCGATTTAGCGGCGCGTAAACAAAAAACGTATCGCGATAACCAACTTGTGGTAAGCTGTTGCGATGGCTGTCGATCCGCCCCCCGCCCCGCTGCCCCTCGACGAGCAGCTCTGCTTCTCGCTTTATGCCGCGACGATCGCGATCAACCGGGCCTATAAACCGATGCTCGATCGGTTGGGCATCACCTATCCGCAGTTTCTGGTGCTGCAGGCGATCCGCGAGCAGGATGGGCGCACGATCGGCCAGATCGCGGAGCGGCTCAGCCTCGAGTCCAGCACGATCACGCCGCTCATCAAGCGCCTCGAGGCGGTCGGCCTGGTGTCGCGCGCCCGCGACACCAGGGACGAGCGGCAGGTGCGCATCAGCCTGACCGAGGCGGGTGTGCAGCGCTGGCGCGAGACCGGCTGCCTTGGCCCGGCGCTCCTCCAGCGGAGCGGCCTGGCACCCGCCGACGCCATCGACCTGAACGCCAAGATCAAGACGCTCCATGCGGCGCTGACCGATCCCGGCTGAGACCTGGGATCACTCCTGCGCAGCCGGCTCGTGATAGGGGCAACCGTTGAAGCGCGCCCGGAAGTCGGCCGAGTGACGATAGGTGTCGCGTCGTGCCCGGTTGATGTTGCCGAGCGGGCGATGCGCGGCGAGCCCGGTCCACACGCTGAAGCGCATCTCCTCGTTGACCGCCCGCACCGTCGCCTCATCCCAACTGTCCTGTGCCGGCACGCGCACGGTGGCGACGCGGACGAAGGGCGAGTCTTCCTCTTTCCACTCGGTGGTCGGGTCCTCGACCGGCTGCTTGTCGAGGTCGCGGCAGAGCTGCACGCGGAATTCCCATGTCGCGTCGAGCGTGCGCATCTCGTCGCGCACATCCTCGCGGATCGCGTTCTCGCGCCCGTCAACCTCGACGATCCGGCCGGTCAGCGCGGTCTGGTCCGGCGCCACCGGTACCAGACTGAACTTGGCGATATGGTCGCCGTAGCGGAACGGCGTCGCGCTATAATAGGTCTCGCCAAGCGGATCGACGTTGGGCGCGCCGCCTAGCGAGTCGACCGCCGCGATCTTGGTGCCAACCGCCTCGAGCGCGTGGTGCACGCCGCGCAGCACTGCGGAGATCGCGGTCTTGCCCGCTTCGATCCGGTCGGTGGTTTTGGCGAGCAGCTTGAGATTGCCGAGGAACTTCTCCGCCGTCTTCGCTTGGAAAACGGGCCCGTTGACCATCACGAAATCCTGCGTGTCGCCGTCCGCATCCGGCAACCGATCGCCCGTGACGCCGAGCACTTTCATCGCCAATCCGCGCGGCAGGCTGATCACGTCGGGCAGCAGGTCGCCGGCATTGGTCGACAGACGCAGGAGCACGTCATGCGAGCCCGGCGTCGCGAAAAGCCCCTGCGCCAGCTCAGGCGGCAAGCCTTCGTCGATCGTCATCTGGCCCTTCAGGATGCCGTGTGCCTTGGCATGAACGGATCGCACCGCGTGGCCATAGTCCGCTGCCGTGCGTTCCAGGATCACGTCGAAGGTGTCGTTGAGTTGCCGATGGGTGTCACGCTCCTCATCAGCAATCGTCTCGACATCGTCGGCGTAGCGAACGGGAGGCTGCGTCATGACATGATCCTTTTGGCCAAACGGTGGAGGGGGTGTAGCGTACGTCTGTCGCCTTAAATTAGGTCAATATTGCGCCGCGATATGCAATCGCGCCGACCACGACAGGATGCCAACCAATCTGCGAACTATTCGCAGCATGATGACAGCTCTTTCGGTCGCTTTTTGACAACAAATCGCAAGCAATCACGGTTTCTGTACGGAACCGTGCACAGGTCAACACTACATGGACCGGGCCGATACGGGTTACTAAATCGGGGCAAGATGACGGCAGATATGATCGAGCAGCACGGCAACCCGATCCGCGTCCATGTGGCGGCGACCGGCGATGTGTACCGCAACAGCTTCCTGACCAGCCTGGATCCTGACGATCTGGCGCTGCTCGCTCCCCATCTCCACCGCACGTCGTTCGTGATCGGTGAGGAGATTGCGCGCACCGGGACGCCGATCGACCGGATCTGTTTTCCGGAAGGTGCAGTAGCCGCGATGCTCGATTCCCATTCGGACGGCCGTCGCCTTGCCGTCGGGCTGGTCGGGCGCGAGGGCCTGTTCGGCTGGCCGTTGCTGCTCGGCGAGACGCACTGGCCGCATGATGTGGTGATGCGCGCCGAGGGATGCACCGCCCTGCATATCGCCCGCGCGCCCCTGCTCGCGGCGATCGAGGAAAGCCCGACGCTGCGCGATCAATTGCTGCGCTTCGTCAACGTCATCAACGTCCAAATGGCGAGCACCATCGTGTCGTCGCTGGTTCATCCCGTCGAACGTCGCATGGCGCGCTGGATCCTGCTCTATCACGATCGGGTCAGCGGCGACGACATTTGCCTGACGCATGAGGAATTCCGGTTGATGCTCGGCGTGCGTCGCTCCAGCATCACCGAGGCACTGCATCGGTTGGAAGCGGAGCAGGCGGTGCGCGGGCTGCGCGGCCGGGTCGTGGTGCGCAATCGCGCCAAGCTGATGGAGATCGCCGGCGATACCTATGGTCCCGCGGAACAGGCCTATCAGCGGCTGATCCTCGGCACGCAGGTCGATGGCGCTGGCGACGGCGCCGCGTTCTTCGACGCACGATAGGCGCGTTCTTCCCGGCAGCCGTAGCCCGGCGTTCCGGTCGGTTTTCGTACGCAACGAAACGTCACGGAACGCCGATGTCCGATCAAACGTTCGGTAGCGGATACCATCCGCCTCGACCCGGGCTTCATCCTGCCGTGCGGGCGCTACAGGGAGCAAAATCAGCCATGTCCTCAAGGGACGAACTCGCGGTCTCGCGCCGCGGCGTGATCGTCGGCGGCGCGACCTGTGCCGCGCTGACCGCCATGCCCGCCGACGCACAGCCGTTGCCCGCCGCCGCGCCCAGCCGCATGCCGGTGACCTTTACGGTCAACGGCCGCAAGCAGACGCTCGATCTCGACACCCGCACGACATTGCTCGACGCGCTGCGCGAGCATCTGCACCTGACCGGCACCAAGAAGGGCTGCGACCACGGCCAGTGCGGCGCCTGCACGGTGATCGTCGAGGGCAAGAGGATCAACAGCTGCCTCAGCCTCGCGCTCCAGCATCAGGGCGACCGGATCACCACGATCGAGGGGCTGGGCACGCCCGAGAAGCTGCATCCGATGCAGGCGGCCTTCATCAAGCATGACGGCTATCAGTGCGGCTATTGCACACCGGGCCAGATCTGTTCGGCGGTGGCGGTGCTCGACGAAATCAAGGCCGGCGTGCCCAGCCACGTCCAGGCCGACCTCACCGCCAGGCCACAGGCGAGCAATATGGAAATGCGCGAGCGGATGAGCGGCAACATCTGCCGCTGCGGCGCCTATTCGAATATCGCCGAGGCGATGGCCGATGTCGCAGGAGGCAAGGCATGAGGCCGTTCACCTATACGCGCGCCAAGACGCCCGCCGAAGCCGCCGCCGCGGCGGCACGGACGCCCGGCACCAAGTTCCTGGCTGGCGGCACCAATCTGCTCGACCTGATGAAGCTGGAGATCGAGACGCCGGCGCATCTGATCGACGTGCAAGACCTGAAGCTCGATCGCATCGAGCCGACCGACCAGGGCGGGCTGCGTATCGGTGCCCTGGTCACCAACACCGCGCTTGCCAGCGACGAGCGGGTACGGCGCGACTATGGCGTGCTGACCCGCGCGATCGTCGCCGGCGCCTCCGGCCAGTTGCGCAACAAGGCGACGACCGCGGGCAATCTGCTGCAGCGGACGCGCTGCCCCTATTTCTACGACACCAATCAGGCGTGCAACAAGCGCAAGCCGGGCTCGGGCTGCGCCGCGATCGGCGGCTATTCGCGCCAGCTCGCGATCATCGGGTCGAGCGACGCCTGTATCGCCACCTTCCCCGGCGACATGGCGGTGGCGATGCGCGTGCTCGACGCGCAGGTCGAAACGGTGATGCCGGACGGCACGACCCGCGCCATCCCCATCGCCGACCTGCACCGCCTGCCCGGCGACGCGCCGCAGTTCGACACCAATCTGAAGCCGGGCGAGCTGATCACCGCGGTCACCCTGCCCCGCCCGCTCGGCGGCACGCACGTCTATCGCAAGGTGCGCGACCGCGCCTCCTATGCCTATGCCCTGGTCTCGGTTGCCGCGGTGATCCAGCCGAACGGCAGCGGCCGCGCCGCGATCGGCGGCATCGCGCCCAAGCCCTGGCGCGTCGAGGCGGCGGAGGCGGCGATGCCGCAGGGGGCCAAGGCGGTCGCATCCCGCCTGCTCGCCGGCGCACGACCGACGCGGGACAATGCATTCAAGGTGCCGCTGGTCGAGCGCACGCTCGCCGCGGCGATGGCCGATGCCAAGGCCATGCAGGGAGGAAGCAGGGCATGAAGTTCGACACGCCCGCCGGCCAGAATCCGATCGACCAGCTGAAGGTGATCGGCAAGCCGACCGATCGCATCGACGGCAAGTACAAGACCACCGGCACCGCGCCCTATGCCTATGAGCAGCACCGCGCGGCACCGAACGCGGCCTATGGCTATGTGCTCGGCTCGGCGATCGCCAAGGGGCGGATCGCAAGCATGGACCTTGCCGCCGCCAAGGCCGCACCTGGCGTGATCGCGATCGTCACCGCCGACAATGCCGGCCCGCTCGGCAAGGGCAAGATGAACACCGCCAAGCTGCTCGGCGGCCCCGCGGTCGATCATTATCATCAGGCGATCGCCGTCGTCGTCGCGGAGACGTTCGAACAGGCGCGCGCCGCCGCCGCGCTGATCCGCGTCGACTATGCACGCGGCAAGGGCCGCTTCGATCTCGCCAGCGAGCTCGACCATGCGCCGCTGAAGGGCGACGACAGCGGCGAAGGATCGAAGGCGCCGCCGGTGCAGCGGGTCGGCGACTTCGACAAGGCGTTCGCCGCCGCGCCGGTGACGCTCGACGCGCGCTACACGACGCCCGACCAGAGCCACGCGATGATGGAGCCGCATGCCTCGATCGCGGCATGGAACGGCGACGAGCTGACGCTGTGGACCTCGAACCAGATGATCAACTGGGGCAAGGGCGACGTCGCGACGACGCTCGGCATCCCCAAGGAGAAGGTGCGGCTGATCTCGCCCTATGTCGGCGGCGGCTTCGGCGGCAAATTGTTCGTCCGCTCCGACGCGATCATGGCCGCGCTCGGTGCGAAGGCGGCGGGGCGGCCGGTCAAAGTGGCGCTGCAGCGGCCGCTGATCGCCAACAACACGACGCATCGCCCGGCGACGATCCAGCGCATCCGCATCGGCTGCGGCAAGGACGGTCGCATCACCGCGATCGCGCACGAAAGCGCCTCGGGCGACCTGCCCGGCGGCGGGCCGGAGACGGCGGTGTCGCAGACCAAATTGCTCTACGCCGGCGCCAACCGGATGACGGCGATGCGCCTCGCGGTGCTCGACCTGCCGGAGGGCAATGCGATGCGCGCGCCGGGCGAGGCGCCGGGGCTGATGGCGCTGGAGATCGCGATGGACGAGATGGCGGAGAAGCTGGGGATGGACCCGGTCGAATTCCGCATCATCAACGACACGCAGGTCGATCCGGCGAAGCCCGAGCGCCCGTTCTCGCAGCGGCATCTGGTCGAATGCCTGCGCCAGGGCGCCGACCGGTTCGGGTGGTCGCGGCGCAGCGCCAAGCCGGCGCAGACCCGCGACGGCCGCTGGCTCGTCGGCATGGGGGTGGCGGCGGGATTCCGCAACAACATGAACATGAAGTCGGGCGCGCGCGTCGGCATCGACCGCAAGGGCGTCGTCACCGTCGCCACCGACATGACCGACATCGGCACCGGCAGCTACACCGTGATCGCCCAGACCGCGGCGGAGATGATGGGCGTGCCGCTCGACAAGGTCGTCGTGCTGCTCGGCGATTCGTCCTTCCCGGTCTCGTCCGGCTCGGGCGGGCAATGGGGCGGCAACAGCTCCACCGCGGGCGTCTACGCCGCCTGCATGAAGCTGCGTGACACGGTGGCGCAGAAGCTCGGCTTCAACTCCGCCGACGTCACCTTCGAGGACGGCAAGGTGCGTGCCGGCAACCGCAGCGTCAGCCTGGCGGAAGCGGCGGGCGACGCCGGCCTCTCCGCCGAGGACACGATCGAATATGGCGACCTCGCCAAGCAGGCGCAGCAATCGACCTTCGCCGGCCATTTCGTCGAGGTCGGTGTCGATGCCTATACCGGCGAGGTGCGGGTGCGCCGGATGCTCGCGGTATGCGCCGCGGGCCGCATCCTCAACCCCAAGTCGGCGCGCAGCCAGGTGATCGGCGCGATGACGATGGGCGTCGGCGCGGCGCTGATGGAGGAACTGGCGGTCGACACGCGCTTCGGCTTCTTCGTCAACCACGACCTCGCCGGCTATGAGGTGCCGGTCCATGCCGACATCCCGCATCAGGAGGTGATATTCCTGGACGAGGTCGATCCGATGACGTCGCCGATGAAGGCGAAGGGCGTCGGCGAGCTCGGGCTGTGCGGGGTCGGCGCGGCGATCGCCAATGCGATCTACAATGCCACCGGCGTGCGCGTGCGTGACTATCCGATCACGCTCGACAAGCATCTGGAGAAACTGCCTGCGGTGGCGTGAGGCCGCGGGCCGCCCTCACCCTCCGGCACTGCGCGCCTCCCTCCCTCTCCCGTTGGGAGAGGGAAAAGCCGGCGTAGCCGGCGAACGGGTGAGGGTGAGTGGGTGACGCTCGTTATAGCTCCTTGAGCGCCACCCCAGCATCCGCGACCCGCGCCGCGTCGGGCATGGCGCCCGCCTCGACCAGCTTGCGGCCCTGGACATAATCCTTGACCCGGTTGACGCAGTCGAGCGCCACCACGCGCCCGTCGCGGAAATAGACCACCGAGAACGACCGGTCCGCCGGATCGCCGCGCACCACTGCCAGATCGTGGCCGGTTGACAGGCCGACCGTCTGCAGCTTCAGGTCGTATTGGTCCGACCAGAACCACGGCACGGCGTCATAGGCGACATCCTGCCCTAGGATCGTCTTCGCCGCGACCGTCGCCTGATCGTTGGCGTTCTGCACCGATTCCAGCCGGATCGCGCCGCCGCCGGCGAAGCGGTTCGCATGCCGCGCGCAGTCGCCGATCGCAAAGACGTGCGGCAGCGTCGTCCGCCCCTGCGCATCGACGTCGGCGCCATCGCCGCCGGCCGCCCCCGCGGCGAGCAACGGCGCCACCGCCGGCACGATGCCGATCCCGACGACGACGAGATCGCAGGCGATGACGCTGCCGTCGCCGAGCCGCACGCCCTCGACCCGCGTGTCCCCGAGCAGGCAATCGACGGCGGTGTTCAGGCGCAGGTCGACACCCTGCGTGCGATGCGCCGCCTCATAGAAGCGGGACAGCGCCTCGCCCGCCACGCGCGCCAGCACGCGATCCGCCGCCTCGATCAGGGTCACCGCGACGCCGCGCGTGCGCAGCGCGGATGCCGCCTCCAGCCCGATATAGCCGCCGCCGATCACCACTGCATGGCCGACCTGTGGCAGCTCCGCCATCAGCCGGTCGGCGTCGGCGCGGCTGCGCATCGTATGGACGCCGGCCAGATCGGCCCCGCCGCAGCCCAGCCGCCGGGCATGGCCGCCCGCCGCCCAGATCAGCTCGCCATAGCCGATCGTCGTGCCGTCCTGCGTGGTCACCTGCCGCGCGACCGGTTCGACCGCGACGACCCGACGGCCGGTCACCATCGCAACCTCGCGCTCCGCCCAGAAGGCGGGCGGGCGGATCAGCATCCGCTCGAACGGCTTGGCGCCGCTCAGATAATCCTTGGATAGCGGCGGACGCTCATAGGGCAGTTCGGGCTCTTCGGTGACGAGCCCGATGCTGCCGGCATAACCGCCCTGGCGCAGGGCGATCGCCGCCTGTGCGCCGCCGTGGCCGCCGCCGACGATGAGTATGTCGTAATGCATCGGTGTGACATGGCGGGCACAGAGCGGCAGGGCAACGCCCTTCTCCCCTCAGCGGGGGGATCAGCTCAGCGCGCGGGTCAGATCGTCGATCCAGCGGGCGGTGAACGCCTGCGATGCCCGCGCCCACGGAGCGACGCCGTCGAAGGCATGATAGGCCCCCGGCACCACGGCCAGGTCGACCGACACGCCCGCGGCGGTGAGCGCACCGGCATAGGCCAGATCCTCGTCGAGGAAGAGGTCGAGCGTCCCGACCCCAATGAACGCGGGTGGCAGACCGGCAAGGTCCGCCCGCCGCGCCGGTACGACATTCGCCGGCACGCGCGCGCTGCCCGCCGGCACGCCGAGCAGCGCGGTCCAGCCGAAGCGATTGGCCGCCGGCGTCCAGATGAACTCGCCCGTTCCCGGCCGCGCGGCGCGCGTGCTGCCGGTGCGATCGTCGAGCATCGGGTAGATCAGCACCTGATAGGCGAGGCGCACCTCGCCCCGATCGCGCGCCGCCAGGGCCAGCATCGCGGCATGGCCGCCGCCAGCGCTGCCACCGCCGATCGCGATCCGCGTGCGGTCGATGCCCAGTTCCGCGGCATGGTCGTGCACCCAGCGTAGCGCGGCATAATTGTCCGCCAGCGACTGCGGCTGGCGCGCTTCCGGGGCGAGGCGATAGTCGACCGAGACGATCAGCCAGCCATGCGCCTCCGCCGCGGCGGCCAGCGCACCGGGGATGCTGGCGCCGCCGGAGACATAGCCGCCGCCGTGGATCCAGACCACCGCGCCGCGCCCCTTGCGACCGGGCGCGCCGTCATATTGCACGGTGCGCACCGCCGGCTGACCGGGCAGGCCCGGCACGATCCGCTCCACCGGCGGCTTGGCCGACAGCGGCGACGGCGGCGGCGGGCGTAGCGGCGCGACACCGCGACGGTGGCGGAAGGCATCGAGATTGGCGGCGGTCACCGTCATCTCCGGCCGGCGGCGCAGTTCCGCCACCATCTCCGGATCGACCGCGGCGAAGCGATCGGGGGCGAAGCGATCGGGGGCCAGTGCCGCCAGCTTCGCCATCGGCACCGCCGCCAGCGCACCGGCGATCAGCCCACGTCGGTCGATCATCCCGCATCTCCCCCGCCACGCCGCGCCTGTGGCGGCCGGATGGTGCCGCGGTCGAGCGCGTCCGGAATCAACGCCAGATTCTGGATCGCGGCAAGCCCCCATTGCGCCGAGGCATTGGTCGACACCATCGGCCATTCCAGCACCCCGTCGACCATGTGCCGCGGATCGTTAGGCCAGGTACCGAGACCGGCATCGCCCGACAGGAACTCCTCTGCCGCGCGCGTCGCCAGGCCTGCGTCCTTCTCCTGCACGGCGGCATAAGCAGTCAGCCGCGAATGCCCTTCGCGCAGGTTGCGCGGGCCGAAGGGCGGGCCGAACTTGGCCAGGAACTGGTCCTTGGGCGCATTGTACCAGCGGCAATACTCCAGCCAGGCGGCGCGATAGCGCGGCACGTCGAGCAATCGGATCAGCTCGGCGCTGACCTCGACCGCGCCGAACACGGCATTGAGGTGCGACAGGCTGATCGGGCGGTTCTGGTCGATGAAGCGGCCGCTCGCCAGGTCGAAGGGTGCGCTGCCGGTGAGCCAGCCGTGCGGCAGCCGGCCGATGCTGTCGAGGCCGGCGACGATCCGGTCGCGCCAGCGCGTGTCGCCGGTTCGCTCCCATTCGGTCAGCCAGGCGGCGGCGAGCGGGCACCAAGTCGTGCCGAAGGTCATCTCGATCGTGCCGGGTGGCAGCACGGGGCGCTTGTTGCCCGGCACCTTCCGCCCGATCTCGACATGAGTCAGCGTCTGGTCGGAGGTGATCAGCTCGTGCAGCAGGTCGCCGACGCGTTCGTCGGCGGTCAGATAATAGAAGATGCGGCGATAGCTGGCGTTGCTGACCCGCGGCTGTTTCGAACTGTCGCTCCAATGCTGCACGCCGTGGCGCGTGCCCATCCCCTTGAACCGGCCGAGATGGTAGACATCGACCTCGCCGGTGTGGCGCGTCATCGCCTCGGCGAAGCGCCAGGTCCGTGCGTCGCCGGTGCGCAAGGCCTGGTACCAGAGCCACAGATCGGGCGACAATTCGCTATTATCCCAGGCGAAGCCGCCGATGTCGTAGCGCCAGACATGCCGGTCGGAGTCATAGGTGTGCATGACGTCGCCGTGGTTCCAGAAACCGTACCAGTTCCGCCGATCAACCTCGCCGATGTAGAAGTCGATCAGATTGACGAGCTGGTTCTCGATCGCAGTGCGGTTCGGCGTCGATCGGTCAGGCAGGCCGTAATCGGCGAAGACGCCGGCGGCGTGGAGATGCGCCGGGTCCGCCATCAGCTGCGGCGGCTGCGCCTGCATCGCCGCCATCTGCTGCAGCACCGGCGTTTCGGGCGTGGCGGGCAGCGCCCAGAGCATCAGCTCGCTGGTGCGTGCAATCCCCGACGCATCGTCCCAGCCCGGCTCGTAATCCTCGTAGGTGACGGACAGGCCCTGGTTCTGCGCGTCGTAGCTCTCCATCCCCATCGTGCCGTGATAGGGCCGGAGGTCCATCGCCGGCGCCTCGGGCGACCACAGCCAGGCGGTCAGTTGGGCGGCATCGCCGGTCGCGCCGTCGATATGCAGCGCGGTCGGGTGACGCTGCCAGAAATAGCGCAGGCCGATCGCGGCGCCGCCCTGCGGCCCGCCGACATAGGCGAGGCCGTGCGCGCGGCCGCCCTCGCGCGCATCGACCCAGCCCTGGCCCGGTGCGGTGCGCTTGGTGAGGGTGAAGCCGTGCGCATTGGGCTGTTCGAGGCGGAAGCCGTCCCAGGCGGCGATCCGTTCCAGCGTCGCGGCGACCGGCTTCGCCATCTCGCTCAGCGGCGGCGTCGCCTTGCCGGCGATCTGCGCGGCGCGGAACGCCTCGCCCGGATCGCGGCGCAGGCCGGTGAGCGGACGCACCCCCTCGGCGAACATCGCGCCGTCGGTGGCGATGCGGACATGGCGGTCGTGCAGGGCGCCGGCCATCGGCACGCTGGTGCGCACGCCGAGCGCGGCGACGAAATCCTTGGCGACATTGCCGTCGTGGACGAAGCTGTGGACGATGCGCAGCGCCGGCGACCCGGCATAAGCGTAGAGGCGCACGGTGAAGGGCAGCCAGCGCCGGCCGCCGGCGGCATGCATCCCCTCGATCTTGACCACGGCGCGCACGGGCCCGCGCTGCTCGACGGTGGCGCGATCGATCGCGCCGGTGAACGGCATCGCCTCGCCATGGTCGGGATCGCTCTTGACCGCGCCGACCAGCGTGACCGGGCCGATCACCTGCCGGTCGCCCTGTAGCGCGCGGCGGATCAGCGCCGCACCGCTTTTGCCGATCTCCCAGCGCAGCGCGCCGCAGCGGATCGTCACCGCATCGGCGCTCTCGCTGACGCTGACCGGCGTGGCGGGCGCGGCGGCGCGGCCCGGCGCGACGACAAGGCGCTCGGCGGTGACATCCGCAGGCAGCGCGTGCGCCGTCCACTTGATCGACCCGTCCGGCCAGGTCGCCGTCGTCCATCCCTGCGACGGCAGCGCGCCGCCCGCGGCATCGCGCACGCTCAGCGACGTCCCCTTCTTCACCGCGCCGCGCGGCCAGGCGACGCCGAACGTCTGCCCCGGCTGCATCGCGGGTGCGGCGCCGTCGATCCAGCGCACCGGGGCGGGCCGGATCGCCGCCGCGGGCGCGGCGAACGCCGCTTCGGGCCACAGGGCGGCGGCCCCGCCGAGCAGGCCGGCCCGGATCGTGTCGCGACGGTTCAGGTGCATCGGCGGTCTCCTCAGCGCTGCGTCACGACGAGGTGGCGGATGCGCAAATGGCTGTAGGTGGTGCGCAGCCCGAGGTGGCCGTGCGTATAGGGCTCGGCATCGTCGAGCGCGAACAGCGGCTTGCCGTCGCGCTCCACCGCGATCCGGCCGTCGTCGGCGATCAGGCGGATGCGCGTCCAGACATTGGGGACCAGCATCGCCGCTGGCGCGGACAGATCGTGCTGCGGCAGCAGCGGCCGCACGCCCGGCGTGCCGACATAGCGGCGAAAGCGCGTCGTCGTGTTCCGGTTACCGCCAATGCCGACATAATAGGTCTTCATGTCGTCATAGGCGGCAAAGGCACCGGAGCGGGGATGGTCGAGCACCGATCCGCCGTCCCGCTGCTGCGCCATCCAGAAGGCGTTGAGGTCGCTGACCTTGTCGTTCGGACCGCCGGCGGCGACCGCCATCGCCTCGAAACTGATCGTGACCCGGCCTTTCAGCGGCGTACGCCACCAGAGGGTGACGCCCTTCGGCGTGTCGATGTCGATGACGCCGCGGCGCTCGGCGATCCGCGTGTCGGGCGATTCCGCCTCGATCCGCCAGTGGCGTGCGAGACTTGCGCTCGGATAGTCGGCAGCAAGGCCGGCGGCCGACGAAACGGCAAGGGCCGTCCATGCCATCAGGGTCGCCATCCTGCGCAACGCCATACCTCCCCGCCCACGTTGGAGCATGATCGACTGCATAGGCGCGATAGGACAGGCTGCCAAGCCTATCCCGTAATATCGTTTCTCATCTCAATTATTGGGAGTTGTCAGCACGTCCTGGGGGGCGCATGATGGCGGCAAGAGGATGAGGAGACGGGCATGAGGTTCGGGCTGATCGCTGGCGCGGCGACGCTGCTGGCCGTGACGGGATCGCAGGCGGCGGCACCCAAGCCGATGCGCATCTTCATCGCCAGCGACTCGACTGCCCAGGATTACAAGGCCGACAAATATCCCCAGTCCGGCTGGGGCACGATGCTGCGCTGTGCCGTCGCGGACAACGTCACGGTCGAAAACCGTGCAATCGGCGGCCGCAGCACCAACAGCTTCATCCGCGAGGGCCGGCTCGACAAGATCGCCGCCGACCTGCGGCCGGGCGACACGCTGCTGATCCAGTTCGGCCACAACGACGCCAGCATCGACAAGCCCGAACGCTATACGACGATCGACCAATATGAGGCGAACCTGCACCGCTTCCTCGACGTCGCCAAGAAAGCCGGCGCGAAGGCGGTGATCATCACTCCGGTCGCCCGCCGCGACTTCAAGGACGGCGTCGAACAGCCGAGCTTCCCGACCTATGCCGACGCCGCGCGCCGCGTGGCGAAGGCGACGCACACGCCGCTGATCGACCTCGGCAAGAGCTCGCAGGCCTGGGTGCAGGCGACCGGCGCCGAGGCGGCCAAGGCCTATTATCTGCATTATGAGGGCGCGGCGGGGGCGCCCGGCTATCCCAATGGCGTGTCCGACGACACGCATTTCAGCGAATTGGGCGCGCGCCATGTCGCCGATCTCGTCGCGGTCGGGCTGAAGGCGACGCACCTGCCGATCGCCCGCTACGTCACGCCGCACGTCCCGGCGCTGACCCGCACCAGTCCGGCCGGCAGCCCGACGTGCGGCTGATGATGCTGGCGGCGGCCATGATGGCGACGCCGTCTTTCGCTGCGCCGGCGCAGACCGGGTCGACGGGCGAACAAGCGCGCGCGCCATCGCCGGCCGAAGTCGGCACTCGCGGGGCAATGGCACCGCGCCGCTTCGTCTTCGCCGACAGCGCCGCCGCGGGGAGCACCGCCGCGCCGCGGGGGCGCCGGTATGCGGACGGCTATGGCTTCGAACCCGGCGGCGGCACGCTCTTCTCGATCGCCGTCCCACCGGGCAACTACCGCGTCACGCTGACCTTCGGCGGCACGGTCGCGACCGAGACGACGGTGAAGGCGGAATCGCGCCGGCTGATGCTCGACGCGGTGCGCGCGCCTGCGGGACGCACAGTCACGCGCGACATCATCGTCAACGTCCGCGACGCCAGCCTCGCCCTGCCCCCCGCCAATGCGCCGGGCGGCGATCGGGTCCGATTGAAGCCACGCGAGATCGGCAGCTTCAGCTGGGACGACAAACTGACGCTCGAACTCCTCGGCGACCTGCCGAAGGCGGTGACGATCGCGCCGGTCGCGGTGCCGACCATCTTCCTGCTCGGTGATTCCACCGTCACCGATCAAGGCGCGGAGCCGGCGGCGAGCTGGGGACAGATGCTCCCCGTCTTCCTGAAGCCCGACATCGCGGTCGCCAACCATGCCGAATCCGGCGAGACGCTGAAGTCGTTCATCACCGAATTGCGCTTCGCCAAGGTGCTGGAATCGGTGAAGCCCGGCGACGTCGCGCTGATCCAGTTCGGCCACAACGACCAGAAAGCGAACTGGCCGCAGACCTATGCCGCCGCGGCGACCACCTATCGCGACTATCTGCGCACCTATATCGCCGAGCTGCGCCGCCGTGGCGCGACGCCGATCCTGGTCACCTCGCCCGAACGGCGGATGTGGACCGGCGATCGGATCAAGCCGACGCTCGCCGATTACGCCGCCGCCGTCCGCGCCGTCGGTGCGGAGGAGACGGTGCCGGTCATCGACCTCAACGCCGCGACCATCACCTTCTACGAGGCGCTAGGACCGGCGCGCGCGCCGCTCGCCTTCAACGACGGCGGCAAGGACGCGACCCACCACGACAATTACGGCGCCTGGGTGCTGGCGCGGATCGTCGCCGGCGGGCTCGCCGGACAGCCGGTGGGAAGACATCTGCGCGACGACCCCGCCCCCTTCGACCCGGCGCATCCGCCTACACCCGAGAGCTTCCGCCTGGCGCCGAGCAGCGCCCACGATTCCACCCGACCGGATGGCAACTGACATGACGACACGCCGCACGATCCTGGCCGGTGGTTTCGCCGCGATGCTGCCGATCCCTGCGCTCGCCGCCGAACCGGCAAGCGTGGAGCGCTTCCCGCTCTGGCCGGGCACGCCACCCGGTGCGCCCACCGGCGGCGTCGCCGACCAATGGGTCGAGCGCTCGGCGACGGGCGGCGCCGACGACATCGCCTGGCCGCATGTCGGCGTGCCGATGCTGACGGTGGTGCGCCCTGCCCGGCCGAACGGGGCCGCGGTGCTGATCTGTCCCGGCGGCGGCTATGCGCGGGTCGCGGTCGGCCGGACCGGCGGCAGCATCGCCCGCGACTTCGCCAGCCGCGGCATCACCGCCTTCGAGATGCTCTACCGCCTGCCGCACGACGATTGGGCGGCCGGCCCCGACGTCGCGCTGCAGGACGCGCAGCGCGCGATGCGGCTGATCCGCGCCGGCGCCGGCAGCCGATGGACGGTCGACCCGACGCGCGTCGCCGCCACCGGCTTTTCCGCCGGTGGCCATGTCGCCGCCCGGCTGGCGAGCCGCGCCGCTTTGTCCGTCTATCAGCCCGTCGATGCGGCGGATCGCCTGTCCGCGCGACCGGATGTCGCCGGCCTGTTCTTTCCGGTGATCACGATGGGCGATGCCGGCGTCCACGCCCAGTCGCGCCGCGAGCTGCTCGGCAGTCACGCCGCCGATCCGGCCTGGCAGCGGCGCTATTCCGCCGAGCTCGACCTGCCCGCCGACATGCCGCCGACCTATGTCGCGTGCAACGGCGACGACCCCGTGGTGCCGATGGCCAACAGCATCCTGATGTACCAGGCGCTGCATGCGGCGAAGGTGCCGGCCAGCCTCGTCGTCTACGAGCGCGGCGGCCATGGTCCGCCCGCGCCGCATCGTGACGGCAGCCCCGTCCCCTGGATCGACCAGTTCACCGCCTGGGCCGGCGATCACGGCTGGCCCGCCGCTCTGCCCCCCGCTGCTTCGCCGAAGGCCTGACCCAATGCGCTCGATTGCCCTTGCCCTTGCCCTGATCGCCGCACCCGCTGCTACGGCACAGGTGTCCGGCCCCGCCGACTGGACGGACGCGAAGACCGGCCACCGCATCCACCGGATCAGCGATGCGCCGGGCAATTACGCGCTCTATTTCAACTACAACGCCTATACGCCGCAGGGCGACCTGATGATCTTCCAGACCGGGGCCGGCATCTCCGTCCTCGACCTCAAGACCTGGAAGACGCGGGCGATCCTGGCCCGCCCCGGCATCCACCTGCTGTTCGCCGGCCATAAGACGCGTACCGCCTATTTTGCCGAGACGCGGGGCGAGGTGACGACGATCTGGGCCTGCGCGATCGACACCGGCGCCGTGCGCCGCGTCGCGGAGGTGCCGCGCGGCAGCCAGATCGACACGATCAACGCCGACGAGACGCTGCTCGCCGGCCAGATCGCGTCCCGCCAGATGGAGCTGCAACCCGGCACCAAGGGGCGCGACGCCAAGACCGATCAGGCCGCCTATGCGGCGCTCGGCCCCGATGGCAAGCCGCTGCCCTATGCCGAGGCGAAGGAGGTGCGGCTGAACGACCGGCTGGAAGCGCGCATCCCGATGGAGATCTTCACCGTCGATATCGCGACCAGTGCGCGGCGGTCGGTGATCCGGTCGACCGACTGGCTCAACCACCTGCAATTCTCGCCGACCGATCCGACGCTGCTGATGTATTGCCATGAGGGGCCGTGGCACAAGGTCGATCGGATCTGGACGGTGCGCACCGACGGCAGCCAGAACCGCAAGATCCACACGCGCACGATGAACATGGAGATCGCCGGCCACGAATTCTGGTCGCCCGACGGCAAGACGATCTGGTACGATCTCCAGACCCCGCGCGGCGAGGATTTCTGGCTGGCCGGCTATGACGTCGCCGACGGCCGGCGGCGCTGGTACCACCTCGACCGCAACGAATGGTCGGTGCACTATAACGTGTCCGAAGATGGCCGACTGTTCTCCGGCGACGGCGGCGACAACGAGATGGTCGCGCATGCGCCGGACGGCAAATATCTCTATCTGTTCCACCCGCGCGCGATTCCTGACGTCGCCGGCATCCACGCCGCCGACGCCGCGAATCTGATCCAGCCCGGCACGTTCCAGGCCGACAAGCTCGTCGACATGAGCCGGCAGGATTACAAGCTGGAACCCAACGGGCGCTTTTCCCCGGATGGGAAGTGGCTGATCTTCCGCGCCAACATCCAGGGCGCGCCAGCGATCTACGCGGTGGAGATCAACACAAATAGTTAGTCACGTTTGCTGTCGTATATTCAAGTTCGACAAAGTCACACTGTGGCGGAGCAGCAACAACGTCGCACCGATTTATCTCGGCATCGTTTCTGTGTGTTTACACTCCGTTACAAACCCGTCATTTCCCCATCATCCGCCCGCTGAGGGCGCTGGCAATCGACAGTCCAAAACGGATGCGGTTGCACGATAGGGGATGCAATCATGACGATCGTTAGTTCGGCGCTGTCTACGCTGCGCCACGGTATCTCGACCGCCGCGCTGCTGACCGCATTCGCCGCGCCGGCTTATGCGCAGTCGACGGCTCCGGTGCAAAGCACCACGGACCAGACCACGCCCGCAACGCCGGCTCAGCAGGACATTCAAAGCCAGGAAGAATCGACCGCGCCGGCGGCGCAGTCGAACCAGAGCCAGGGCGGCGACATCGTCGTCACCGGCACCCTGTTCCGCAATTCCAACGCGACCTCGCTGTCGCCGCTCACCGTCCTCACCACCGAGACGCTGCAGCGCGCCAACATCACTACCGTCAACGACGCGATCCGTTCGGTCTCGGCGGACAGCGCCGGCTCGATCTCGACCGGTTTCCGTAATGGCTTCTCGGCCGGCGGTGCCGCGGTGTCGCTGCGCGGCCTCGGCGTGTCGTCGACGGTCGTGCTGATCGACGGTCTGCGTTCGGCGAACTTCCCGCTCAACGACGACGGCCACAATGCCTATGTCGACCTGAACTCCATCCCGTTCAGCATCGTCGACCGCGTCGAAGTGCTGAAGGACGGTGCGTCCTCGACCTACGGCGCGGACGCGATCGGCGGCGTCGTCAACCTGATCACCAAGAAGCATTTCAAGGGCCTGGAAGCCTCCGCCCAGGGCGGCGCCACCGAGAAGGGCGACGGTTCGCACTATCGCGCGACGATGACTGCTGGCTACGGCGACTATCAGGAGCAGGGCTTCAACTTCTACCTGAACGGCGAATACACGTACGACGGGTACATCACCAACAACTCGCGCGGCTATCCGTTCAACACGCTGGACCTGCGTCCGAGCGGCCTGACCGATCGCAATCGCAACGACGATTCGCTGACGACGTCGAACCCGCAGGCGGTGGTTGTCCGCGTCGGACAGTCCGACCTCAACAACCCGCTCGCCGGCGGCATCGGCACGCCGCTGACGCCGAACTACCAGCTGCTCAACCCGAACAGCTGCCCCTACGGCACCTTCACCGTGACTTCGGGCGCGGCGCAGGGCACCGGCTGCGCGCACAACATTGCGGATGAGTACAACATCATCCAGCCGCGTCAGCAGCGCTATTCGGCGACTGGCCGCCTCAGCGTCCGCCTGGCCGACAACATCGAAGCCTATGCCACCGGCAGCTTCTCGCGCTCGGAAGTCAGCATCACGGGTGCGCCGTCGAATATCCGGCAGACGCAGCCGTTCGGCGGTTCGGCCGCGCTCGCGTCGAGCAACCCGGGCATCGTCCTGCCGGTCTACATCTGCTCGGCCGGTACGAACTGCGCCACGGCGACGGATCGCCAGCTCAACCCGAACAACCCCTATGCGGCGGCCTATGCTGCCAACCCGGGCCAGGGTGCGGCGCGCATCTTCTACCTGTTCGGCGACATCCCCGGCGGCAGCGACCGCTACGTCAACGTCTATCGCGCGACGACGGGCGTGTCCGGCACCTTCGGCGACGGCTTCGGCTTCCGCCTGGACGGCGTCTATGCTCGCGACGACTTCAGCGTCACGCAGCACGGCGCGCTCAACATCCAGGGCCTGCTGCGCGCGATCAACACCGGCGCCTACAACTTCGTCAATCCGCAGCTGAACACGCAGGCGGTGCGCAACCAGATCTCGCCCGACGTCACCACCAAGTCCTATTCGACGACGGCGGCGATCGACGGCTCGATCACCAAGGCGGTGCTCGCGCTCCCCGGCGGTGATCTGAACTTCGCCATCGGTGGCCAGGTGCGTCGCGAGACGCTGCTCAACCGCAACCAGAACGCGGGCCTGAACTTCTACGCGCTCAACACGTCGTCGGCGACCGGCCGCCACACCGTGACCGCTGGCTTCTTCGAGATCGACGCACCGATCGTGAAGGCTCTCGACGTCAACGTGTCGGGCCGGTACGATCACTATTCGGAAGGCTACAACCACTTCTCGCCGAAGGTTGGCGTCAAGTTCACGCCGGTCCAGCAGATCTCGTTCCGCGGCACCTATGCGGAAGGTTTCCGCGCGCCGACGTTTGCGGAAAGCAACCCGGGCAGCAGCTACGCTGGCTTCTCGTCGTTCACGCCGCCGGCGAGCTTCGTCGCCGCGCACCCGGGCAATGCGTCCTATACCACCAGCTACAACATCGGCAGCGGCGCGACGGGCAACCCGAACGTCAACCCCGAAGTGTCGCGTAGCGTCACGCTCGGTACGATCTTCCAGCCGGTGCGGTGGTTCAGCCTGTCGGTTGACTATTACAACATCAAGAAGTCGAACCTGATCGTCAGCGGTCCGCGTCGCGCCGACGCCATCGCCGCTTACTACAGCCAGACCAACTCGACCGCGGGTTGCAACGCGCTCGCCGCGGTGGGTGCGGGCTATTCGTGCAACGTCATCGACGCGCCCGATCCGTCCAACCCGAACGCTCTGCCGCGCCTGCTGGTGTTCAACGTTCCCTACGTGAACGCCAACTATGAAGTCAGCTCGGGCCTCGACTTCCAGGCGACGGCCAACGTGCCGCTGGCCGATGGCGTGCGCTTCACCAGCCGCCTGGACGTCACCGATGTGCTGCGTTTCGACCTCGTCACGCAGAATGCCGCCGGCGTTCGCGTGGTGCAGAAGTATGCCGGTACGCTGGGACCTTACGAGCTGTCGTCGGGTGGTGGTACGCCGCGCATCCGCGGCAACTGGCAGAACACGATCGAGGCCGGCCCTTACTCGCTGACCGCGACGACCTATTATGTCGGTCGCATCAAGCAGGTTGCCGCGGACGAGATCACGCCGGACAGCACCGGTTTCATCGATCTGTCGTGCAAGAACTCGCTGTCGCCGACCCAGACCGGCCCCAGCCAGTGCTACGTCCGTCCGTTCATCTATGTCGATCTGAACGCGGGCGTGCAGGTCAACGATCAGTTCCGCTTCTTCATCAACGTGCAGAACCTGACCAACGCGCATGCACCGCTCGCGGCAGGCGCCTATACCAGCAACCCGAACTATCTGAGCAGCTGGCACTATGCCGGTCTCGTCGGCCGCAACTTCAGCGCCGGCGCGAGCTTCAAGTTCTGATCGGCCGCAACGACCGAACGACACTCGAGGGGGGCAGCATCCGCTGCCCCCTTTTTTATGTCACTCCGCCCGGTCGCCCGGCGTCATGCTGCCGGGGAAGTAGCTGAGGTGCGGCGGCTGGTTGTAGGCGGTGTTCTGCCACGCCACACCGGCGCGATAGACCGGGTCCTGCATCAGCGTGACCAGCCGGTGCGTGGTCGGATAGGGCGTGACGTAGATGCGCAGCTCGCGATTGTCGGCGGTGCGCCACACCACCTCCTCGCGCCAGTCGCCCAGGATGTCCGCCTGTAGCGCGGGATTGGCCTTGGTGCCGTTGTTGGAAGCAAGGCCGTCGGGATGGAGCAGCGGCACTGATGTGCCGGTCCGCCAGTCCCATTTGCTGATCGTCGCGCCGTCGAGCAGCTCCTGCAGCAGGTCGCCGTCCCAAAAGAGCGCGAAATTGGTCTGCCGCGGCGCCGGACCGATCGCACGGCCGTGGACGTCGAACAGGTCGCGGCTGTTCGATCCCCACAATTCGGCACCGACATGCCGTGGGTCGATGTCGGCGGCAAGGCCGCGGCCGGTGTCGGTTTCCGCCGGCTTCGTCCACAGCACTTCGCCGGTGCGCGCGTCGAGCAGCGCCGAGCCGATGCCGCCGTTGCGCTTGATCTCCTCGTGCACGCCCCATTTCTCCAGTCCCGGCCGGGTCGGATCGAGATCGGCGACGTGCATCGCATCCCCGTGATAGAGCGGCGCGGTCCACAGCCCCTTGCCATTGTCGTCGATCGCCATCGATCCGTAGATCACTTCGTCGCGGCCATCGCCGTCGACATCGGCAATGCTGAGCTGGTGGTTGCCGCGGCCGTCGTAATTCTTCACGCCGGGGGCGGCGGAGTCGAATGTCCAGCGTTTGGTCAGCTTGCCGCCACGATAGTCCCAGGCGGCAACGACGGTGCGTTCATAATAGCCGCGACCGAAGACCATGCTGGGATGGCGGCCGTCGAGATAGGCGGTGCCGGCAAGGAACCGATCCGACCGGTTGGCATAGCCGTCGCCCCAGGTGTCGCGCAGTTGCTCGAACGTCGGGTTGCCGCCCGGATAGCGCGGCGGGTCATAGGGTGCGGTGGCCAGGGCGCGGCCGGTACGCCCGTCGAACACCGTCAGATATTCCGGCCCCTTCAGGATGCGGCCCTGTAGCGGCGCGACCTTGGTGCCGTTCGCCAGCACCTTCGCACCGGTACGGTCAGGCTGCGGCACCTCGCCCTCATGGCCGCGCCAGTCGGCATTGGCATCGCCGATCGCCTTGCCGGTGCCGTCCACCGTGCCGTCGGCGGTCTTCATCGCGATCTCGGCGCGGCCATCGCCGTCATAGTCGAACACCTGGAATTGCGTGTAATGCGCGCCGGCGCGGATGTTGCGCCCCAGGTCGATCCGCCACAGCCGCTTGCCGTCCAGCGTATAGGCATCGACGAAGACGTCGCCGGTATAGCCGGCCTGGCTGTTGTCGTGGCTGTTGGTCGGGTCCCACTTCAGGATCAATTCGTAGCGGCCGTCGCCGTCGAGATCGCCGACGCTGACGTCGTTGGCGGTATAACTGTAAGCCTCACCGGCCGGCGTCGTGCCGCCCGCGGGGGGATCGAGCGGGATCGACAGATAGCCGTTGGGCGCCATCAGCGCCGGCGCGCTGTCCGCTCCCGACCTACCCGCCGCGCGCACGGTGTAGCGCGCAGCGGCACTGCCGGTCGGATCGACGAAGGCGGTCGCCGTCGTCACCGGCACCGGGTTGAGCTTGCGGCCGTCGCGATAGACGTCGAAGCCGAGGCCCTTGTCATCGCTGGCGAGCAACCGCCACGATATCAGCCAGCCGCCGTTTTTGGCGGGCGTCGCGACGACGCCGCGGTCCAGCCGTTCCGCTGTCCTTGCGGGCACGGTCTGTGCCGTGCCGACGCTCGCCCAGATCAAGCCGGTGCTTGCCATTATCCAGGCAAGCCGCTGATTCGCCTTCATGTTTCCTCCTCCTGCGGGCAACGCCATGCGAACCGCCCGTCTCAACAATCATGATTGCATTTCAGAATTTGGCAACGTAAAAAGCGGAACATGGGTTCATCATGTGGATGAATCGGAGCTGTCAGCGTCCGGAAGACGACAACGGTCGCGCCGGCACAGGAGGGGATTTAGATGCACGCGCCCAATTCGCCCGTTGTCGTGAACACCCAACGCCGGGCGCTGCCGGCCGCAAAGGTGCTGGCGACCACATCTGTCCTCGCGATGACGCTCGCCGCCTTCGCCGCCCCCGCCGCGGCGCAGACGCAGGCGCAGACGCCGCCCAGCACGCAGCCGGGCAGCGTGCCTGGCGATCGCAATATCGCGCCGTCGTCCGCCGCTGTCGAACCGAAGACCCCCTCAGAGACCGTCGGCGACAATTCCGCTCAGAGCTCGGGTGACCAGACCACCGCGACTGTCGCCGGCACTAACGACACCGCCGCCAACCCCAGCGACATCATCGTCGTCGGCACCCGCGCCTCGCTGCAGTCGGCGATCGCCCGCAAGCGCAATGCCGGCACCGTCGTCGACTCGATCGTCGCGGACGACATCGCCAGTTTCCCGGATAAGAACGTCGGCGACAGCCTGTCGCGCGTCACCGGCGTGCAGCTCAGCCGCGACTTCGGCGAAGGCACGCAGATCTCGATCCGCGGCGTCGAGCCCGATCTTAACCGGATCGAGATCAACGGCGTCGGCCAATCGTCGGCTTTGGGCAGCCGCGCCGGCGACTTCCGCGAGCTCGCCACCGAGCTCGTCAAGTCGATCGACGTCTACAAGGGCTATCAGGCCAAGCTGACCGAAGGCGGCCTCGGCGGCACGGTGCTGATCGAGACGCGCAAGCCGCTCGAACTCAAGCAACCGATCGGCACGCTCGTCTTTTCCGAACAGCATCTCGACACGACGCAGGACTGGAAGCCGCGCGGCACGCTGGTGCTCGGCGCGCCGCGCCTGCTCAACGACCGGCTCGGCGTGCTGCTCAACCTGACCTACAACGACGTCACCACGCGCCAGGATTACGCCAGCAACACCGGCTGGAGCCGCCTCGCCGACTTCGACCATTCGGACCAGAAGACGGTCGCGAACGCCGACTACGCCAATTACAACACCTATGCGAGCTGCGCCAACGTCGGCGCCACGGCGACCGCGACCTTCGCGACCCGGCGCGCGGCCTGCGAAAACCAGTTCTTCGACTGGGCCCCGAACGGCCCGCGCTATCGCAATCTCGTCCGTCGCGACAAGCGGCTGTCGGGCGACTTCACCGTCCAGTACGAATTCGCCAACAACTTCCGCGCCTATGTCGAGGCGCAGGTCAACACCCGCGACCAGCGCCTGCAGGACGTCAACTACGCACTCGATATGGGTCGCGTGCAGCGCTACCAGCTCGATCCGTCGCTGGGCGCCAACTCGACGCAGCAGGTCAAGCTCGGCACCTCGACCGTCGACGCCAACCACGTCGTCACCAGCTACACCACCGCGCTCAATTCGGTGAACGTCAGCAGCTCGGTGATCAGCGGGTCGAGCAACATCCTCGGCGTGCAGCGCCGCGACTTCCAGTACAATCAGGACTCTCGCTATTACATCACTGGCTTCGACTGGGACTTCGACCGGGTCCAGCTGAAGGGCCTCGCCTCGCGCAGCGAATCGCGCACCATCGGCGACACCAACCTCATCTCGATCAGCACCGGCATCGCCGGCATGCAGGTCGATCGCCGCAATGACCTCGGCATCCCGATCTTCATCTATCCCAGCTCGGTCAATCCGGCCGATCCCAGCATCTACACCGATTATACCCGCGCCGGTAACGTCTCGCCGGCCGGCCCGACCGTCCAATACCGGCCGACCGATCAGGGCAATACCGAAAACCAGTTGAAGCTCGACGGTACGTGGGAATCGGAACTCGGCCCGCTGAAGAGCGTCGATTTCGGCGGTCAGTTCCGCTGGGCCAATTACTATGGCTATAACGGCGGCGGTTCACGCCTGCTGACCCCGGCATCGGGAACGACGGCGGCGGTATACCAGACCAGCGCCAACGTTTCCTACACCACCAACATCGTCAATGCAGCCACGGTCCCCCAGCGTGTCAACGGCACGGTCTACAATCTGACGCGAACAGAATATGCCAATCTGATCGCCGCCCTCGGGACGCAGACTGGCGGCGCACCGCTCTTCAGCGGACTGCAGGGTGCCCCATCGTCGATCCCGAACCGGCTTTCGTTCGCCAATTTCGACCCGTCGAAGATCGGAATCTTCTACGACCTGTCAGGCTTCAACCAGAGTCTGGTGCGCCAAGCCAATGGCCTGCCGCAGATCCCGAACGTCCTGATCGATGAGACAATCGCATCCGGCTACATCCAGGGCAATTTGGAAGCCCGCATCTTCGGCATGCGCCTGACGGGCAATGCCGGCGTCCGTTACACCTTTACCAAGGACGCCGGCACCGGTACCAACATCAGCCGTGTGACGCGCTTCACCGCGACGGGCGGCGTGGAGACGGTGGTGCTCGCTGCGCAGCAGTTGTCGCTGCGCAACACCTATGCGGACATCCTGCCAGCCTTCAACGCTTCGCTGGAGTTTACGCCCAACCTGGTGCTGCGCGCCAATTGGGCGAAGAACCTCGCCCGACCGAAGCCCACCGACCTCGTCCCCAATATCAACTGCCTCGACGATGCCACCGTCGCCGCGGCCGATGACGTCTGCACCGCCGGCAATCCGGCGCTTCAGCCCTATCGCGCGGACCAGTGGGAAGCGAACCTCGCCTGGTATCCCAATAAGGATTCGCTGATCAGCATCGGCTACTACAAGAAGTTCGAGAAGAGCTTCGTCATCCAGAACGTCGTCCGCTCCGGCGTCGATCTGTTCCAGGATGGCATCCCCTATACGGTCCGTCAGCCAGTCAACGGCTTCGGCGCCTTGCTCGACGGTATCGAAGCAAGCGCGCAGACCGCCTTCACGTTCTTGCCGGGCGTGCTGAGCGGGCTGGGTGCGAGCGGAAACATCACCTGGGCGCGCGCCATCCGGACCAACCTGACCAATACGGCAACCGGCTTGCCACTCAACGACTATCCGGGCCTCTCGAAGTGGACCTGGAACGCCAGTGTCTTCTACGACAAGGGCTTCCTCAACGCCCGCCTCGCCTACAACTATCGCTCCGACTGGCTGCAGACGGTAGCCGACAGCACCAACGGTAATCTGCCAATCTATCGCAAGGCGGAAGGCTATCTCGACGCCAAGGTCACGTTCCGCTTCCCGCAATGGCATTACAGCCTGTTCATGGAGATGCAGAATATCAACAAGGCATATTCGCAGACCTTCATTAAAAACATCGGTACGTTGGAAGTCTATTATCCCGGCCAGCGTTTCTTCGCGGGCGTGCAGGTCAAGTTCTGACGCCGGTCGTCCGTTCCTCCCGCGCCGGTGATCCGCTGTGATGGCCGGCGTTTCTTGCGGGGCGGACGGATAGCGATTGCCAGTGTGCGGGGAGGCACCTTAAAGCATGGACATGCAGACGGCGACGACAGTGATGGACAAGGTTGACGCCGCCGGTGGGCCGGTCGGCGCCGGCAGCCAGACGCTGATGCGCGGCCTCGACCTGATCGAAGCGGTCAGCCACGAGATGC
This sequence comes from Sphingomonas sp. MA1305, assembly GCF_016107325.1. Classification (GTDB taxonomy): domain Bacteria; phylum Pseudomonadota; class Alphaproteobacteria; order Sphingomonadales; family Sphingomonadaceae; genus Sphingomonas. Next base: position 31,394 of record NZ_RCVT01000003.1, on the reverse strand, counting down.
TGACGCTCAGCGAGCTCGCCGCACGGCTCGACCTGACCAAGAGCACGACGCATCGGTTGCTCTCCGCCCTGGTCGATCGCGGCTATCTCGCCTTCACGCCGCGCGCGGGCTATCGCCTCGGGCCCAAGCTGCTGCTGCTCGGCACGCTGGCGCAGGCGCAGGCCGATCTCGTCCAGGTCGCGCGGCCGCATCTCGAGGAACTCGCCGCCGCCACCGAGGATACCGTCCATCTCGGCATCCTCGACGGCGATCGCGCCCTCTACCTCGACAAGGTGCCGGGCCGGCGTCGCATCACGATCTCCAGCCGCGTCGGCGACCGCCAGCCGCTGACCTCGACCGGGCTTGGCAAGGCGCTGATGATCGACCACAGCCCGGCCTATTGGCGCGAGCGCTTCGATGCCGACCAGGCGACCGGTGCGCCCAAGGCGGATCACGCCGTCTGGCACGAGCGGATGCAGGGCTATGCCACCTGTGGCCGCGCCTTCGACCTCGAGGAGAATGAGGACCAGATCCGCTGCGTCGCCGCGCCGATCCGCGATGCGGCGGGCAAGATCGTCGGCGCGATCAGTGTGTCGAGCGCCGCGCAATATATGAGCGATGCCCGGATGACGACGCTGAGCGACGAGGTTCGTGGGACCGCCGACGCGATCAGCCACGAATTGGGTTACGAACCGAGCGCGGATTGACGGAAGCCCGGCCGGCCATCGGTCGTCACTTCCGCGCCGGCGGAAAGCCGGAAACGCTGACGCTGCGATGACGACCCCACGCGCGGGCCTGACTCCCGCCTTTGCGGGGATGACGCTTGAGGAACGGCACCATGACGCAGGAGAAGACGATGTTACTTGCAGGCAAGACCGTGCTGGTCACCGGGGCGTCAGCCGGCATCGGCCGTGCCGTGGCGATCGGCTGCGCCCGCCACGGCGCCGACGTCGCGCTGAACTTCGCCCGCGACAGCGCCGGCGCCGACAGCGCGGTCCGCGAGATCGAAGCGCTCGGCCGCAAGGGGGTCGCGATCCAGGGCGACGTCGCCGATCCGCATACGGCGAAGGACTTCGTCGCTCGCGCGACGGACGCGCTCGGCCGCGTCGACGTCTTCGTCAACAATGCCGGTATCTGTCCCTTCCACGCCTTCCTCGACATGCCGGTCGAGACGTTCGAACGGACGATGCGCGTCAATCTGCACGGCGCCTATTTCATGGTGCAGGCGGCGGCCAATCAGATGGTCGCGCAGGGCGACGGCGGGTCGATCATCGCCATGTCGTCGATCTCCGCCCTCGTCGGCGGCGAATATCAGACGCATTACACGCCGACCAAGGCGGGGCTGCATTCGTTGATGCAGTCGGTGGCGATCGCGCTCGGCAAGTATGGCATCCGCTGCAATTCGCTGTTCCCGGGCACGATCCTCACCGACATCAACAAGGACGACCTCGCCGACGAGGGCAAGCGCAAATATATGGAAGGCCGGGTGCCGCTCGGCCGGCTCGGCCAGCCCGACGATCTGGTCGGCCCCACCGTCTTCCTCGCCTCCGACCTGTCGTCCTATGTCACCGGCGCATCGCTGCTGGTCGACGGCGGCGCCTATGTGAACCTGCAGTAAGGCGATGACCTGGACGCGGCGGCAGGTCGGGCTGGGCATGGCGGCGAGCGTCCTCCCCTTCCCAGCCCATGCCGCCGCGACCTTCGACGTGCGCGATCATGGCGCGCGCGGTGACGGGCAACGGCTCGACACCGCCGCCTTCAATGCCGCCATCGCCGCCGCGGCGCGGGCCGGTGGCGGCACGGTGGTGATCCCCGCCGGCCGCTACCTGTGCTTCTCGATCCGCCTGCAGAGCCGGGTCACGCTCGCCTTCGCCCAGGGCGCGGTGATCGAGGCGGCCGATCCCGCCCGGCACGCCGGCCGCTACGACCTGCCGGAGGATCGCGGCGAGCAGTTGTACCAGGATTTCGGCCACAGCCACTGGCACAACAGCCTGTTCTGGGGCGACGGGATCGAGCAGGCGGCGATCGTCGGCCCCGGTCTGATCCACGGGCTCGGCCTGACCCGCGACGGCCCCGGCGCGCGGTGGAAGGCCCAGACCGGCGAACGCCCGCTGTCGATGCGGCAGATGAGCGCGGCCGAGATCGCGCAATTGGAACCCGATGTCGCGCGCATGCAGGGGCTGGGCAACAAGGCGATCGCACTGCGCGGCGGACGCGACATCCGCCTGTCGGGCTTTTCGATGCTGCGCTGCGGCCATTTCGCCATATTGGCGACCGGCACCCGCCAGTTGACGATCGAGGATCTGGCGATCGACACCGACCGCGACGGTATCGACCTCGACTGCGTCCAAGACGTCGTGGTGCGGCGCTGCCGGGTCAACACGCCGAATGACGACGCGATCGTCGTGAAGAGCAGCCTCGCGCTCGGCGAGCGCATCGCGGCGGAGCGGATCGCGATCCGCGACTGCGCCGTGTCGGGCTATGACCTCGGCACGATGCTCGACGGTCGCCGATCGACGACGCAGCAGGTCGCTCCCGATCGCGACCGGGTCACCGGCCGGATCAAGCTGGGGACGGAAAGCAACGGCGGCTACCGCGACATCACGATCGAGGATTGCCGCTTCGCGCATTGCCGCGGCCTGGCGTTGGAGACGGTCGACGGCGGGGTGATGGAGCGGATCGTCGCACGACGCCTGACGATGACCGACGTCACCACGGCGCCGCTGTTCCTGCGCATCGGCGATCGGCGGCGCGGCCCGGCCGGTACCGGCATCGGCGCGATCCGCGACGTGCGGATCGCGCAGATCACGGCCGACGGCATTGATCACCGCTTTGCCGCGACGATCGCCGGCTTGGCGTCGCGCCCGGTCGAGAATGTCGCGCTGAGCGATATCACCCTGTCCTACCGCGGTGGCGGCACGGCGGACGATGCGGCGCGCCGGCCGGGCGAGCTGGCTGAGGCCTATCCCGAGCCCAGCATGTTCGGTCCGACGCCAGCCTGGGGCCTGTGGATGCGCCACGCGCGCGGCGTGACGATCGACCGCCTGCATCTGGCCACCGCCGGCGACGCGCGGCCGGCCATCCTCGCCGACGATGTCACCGCCGTGACGGTGCGCAGAACGCCCGCCCGGCGCTCTTAGCATTTGACCTATCCCTACGACGTGTGTACCAAATTCTATAGACCAATGCCACATAATGGGTCGTAGGGAGGGAAGCCAATGCCGTCGATCCATGCATGCCGGATGCAGCTGAAGCCCGGCGTCATCGACGAATATCGCCGCCGTCACGACGCGATCTGGCCCGAACTGTCCCAGCTGCTGACCGACAGCGGCATCCACGATTATTCGATCTTCCTCGACGAGCAGACGCTGGCGCTCTTCGCAGTGCTGAAGCTCGCCGACGACAACCGCCGCGATGCCCTGCCCGACCATCCGGTGATGAAGCGCTGGTGGGATTATATGGCGCCGCTGATGGAGGTGCAGGCGGACAACCGCCCGGTCGAGACGCCGCTGCCGTTGATCTTCCATCATGACTGATCGCCGCCTGGCTCTTCTGGCCGGCGGAGCGGCGCTGGCGCTGCTCGGCGCACCGGCGGCGGCCCAGGTCGCCCGCCCCACCGAAAACCTGTCCGCCCCTGTCAAAACCTTCGGTCGGGTCAGCTACGACGCGCGCTCGCTGATGATCGACGGCAAGCGCCAGCTGATCTGGTCGAGCGAGTTCCACCCCTTCCGCCTGCCCAGCCCTGATCTGTGGCGCGACATCCTGCAGAAGATGAAGGCGAGCGGCTTCAACACCGTCGCGCTCTATTTCGACTGGGGCTACCACAGCCCGAAGCAGGGCGTGTACGACTTCACCGGCATCCGCGACATGGACCGGGTGCTGACCATGGCGCAGGAGGAAGGGCTCTACGTCATCACCCGCGCCGGGCCCTATGTGAACGCGGAGCTGTCGCGCGGCGGCTTCCCCGGCTGGCTGGTCAACCAGCGGGGCAAGGCGCGCACCGACGATCCCGCCTATATGGCCGCCGCCGACGAGTGGCTGACGCGCATCGACGCGATCATCGCGCGCCACCAGATCAACAACGGCGGGACGGTGATCCTGCACCAGATCGAAAACGAACTGTCGGCGACCACCCCGGCGCAGCGCCGGTACATGGATCATCTGTACGCCAAGGCGCGGGCCGACGGCATCACCGTACCGATCTTCCACAACGATCAGGGGCGCAACGGCTATTGGGTGCCGGAAAGCTCGAGCGTTCCCAATGTGGTGAAGGGTCCCAACGACCTTTACGCCTTCGACGGCTATCCGGGCGGCACCTGCACCGTGCAGGGCAAGCCGACGCGCGGCGTCGCGGCGCCCGATTGGGGATTCTACGGACCCGGCGGTGCCAAGGGCGGCGCCTCCGCCTCGCCCGACACGCCGGCATTCCTGGCGGAGTTCGGTGGCGGCTGGTTCGACTATTGGGGCTCGAACGGCGGCTACCACTGCAACGCGATCCAGCGCGGCAAGCGCTTCCAGCGCGTCTTCTACGGCACAAATCTCGCCAACGGCATCGACATCCATTCGGTCTATATGGGTTATGGCGGCACCAGCTGGGGCTGGCTGCCCGCGCCGGTGGTGTTCACCAGCTACGATTATGGCTCGGCCATCGCCGAGGACCGCGAGGTCCGCGAAAAGGCGGAGGAGATGAAGCAGCTCGGCGGCCTGATCGCCAGCGTGCCGTCGCTCGCCGGCATGGTGCCGGCCGCCCCCGTCACGGCGTCGTCCGACAAGGTCCAGGTCTACCACAACCGCAGTCCGGAGACCGACGCGCGCTTCCTGATGGTGACGCACAAGCCGTCGAACGGGCAGAGCGACGACGCCTTCACGATCACCGCCGACCTGCCCGACGGCCGCTATACTTTCCCGCAGGCGGGCCAGATGCGGCTCGACGGTTTCGACGCCAAATGGCTGGTCGCGGGCGTGACGCTGGGCGGGCAGCGACTGGTCTATTCGACCTCGGAACTGCAGGCGACGCTGCCGCTCGGCGACCGCGACCTGATGTTGCTGTACGGCCGCGCCGGCGAGGCGGGCGAGACGGCGCTGCGCTACCCATCGGCCCCGACCGTTCGCGTCCTCGAAGGTCATGCGTCGAGCCGGTTCGACGCGTCACGCGGCGACCTGGTCCTGTCCTATCCGCATACCGGCCGGGCGGTCGTGTCGATCGCAGGCGGCGGGCGGCCGCCGCTGACGCTGATCCTCGCCGACGAGGCGGAGGCGGTACGTTATTGGCGGCAAGGTCCGGCACTGGTGCGCGGACCAGCGCTGGTGCGCCGCGCCGATCTTGCCCGTGGCATCCTGTCGCTCAGCGGCGACACGCGTGAGGCGACGCCGCTGGAGGTGTGGGCGCCCGCGTCGGTCCGCTCGATCCGCTGGAACGGCGCCGCGATAGCGACGCGCACAACCCCGCTTGGCAGCCGCACCGCCACGCTTCCCGGCCCGTCCTCCTTCGCGCTGCCGAGGCTGACCGGCTGGCGCAGCGCCGCCGGATCGCCCGAAGCAGCCCCCGCGTTCGACGACAGCCAATGGCAGACAGCCGGTGGCGCTCCCTATGCCAGCATCACCGCGCGTCCCGACGGCCAGCCCAATCTGCTCGCCGACGCCTATGGCTTCCACGACGGCGACGTCTGGTATCGCGGCCGCTTCACCGGCACGCCCGACGCCAAACAGATCGCGCTCTTCTACGGCGCGGGCGGCGCGGGGATGATCCAGGTGTGGGTCGACGGCGTCTTCGTCGGCCAGAACGAGTTGCCGAGCGGCCTGCCTCGGCCGATCACCACCGGCCTTGCCCGCTTCGACCTGCCCGCTGCGGCACAGGCGCCCGGCGAGCATGTCGTCAGCGTCATGGTGCGCAACAACGGCCATAACTGGGACCTCGACGTCGACGACGCGCACAAGGAAGCGCGCGGCCTGATCTCCGCCTCGATCGAGGCGCCGGGTGGCCGCAGTTACGGCGTGCCGATCGCGTGGAAGCTGCAAGGCCGGCTGGGCGGCGAGACGTTGCCCGACCCCGCGCGTGGCCCCGCCAACAGCGGCGGCCAATATGGCGAGCGGATGGGCTGGCACCTTCCCGGCTTCGACGATCGCAACTGGCAGTCGGCGACGCTGCCGGCCGCAAACCCGAAGCCCGGCACGACCTGGTATCGCACCGCTTTCACCCTTGCCGTGCCGAAGGGGCAGGACGCGACCATCGCCGTCGCTTTCGGCGACACGGCCATTCCTCGCTCGGTCGCGAAATACCGTGCCCTGCTGTTCGTCAACGGCTGGAACATGGGCCAGTTCGTCGCCCATGTCGGGCCGCAGCGTGTCTTTCCGATTCCCGAAGGCATCCTCAATCACCGCGGCGCCAACACGATCGCCCTCGCCGTCACCTCGGACGGTGCCCCCGGCGACGCGCTGGAAGCCGTCAACCTCGTCACGCTGCGCAATGTGCGGGGTGGCGTGCCCGTATCCCCGGTCGCGGCGCCCGCGCGTCCCGACCAGCTTATCCAGGAGAAGTAACTTGGCCGCCCTCACCCACGACGTCCCCCGGCAGGAGGTCACCCAGGCCATCGCCAAGCTGATGGACAATCTCGTCAACATCAAGGACGAGACCGGCGAGTTTCTGCTCCATCTCGAAGACGGCCGGATCATCGACACCAAGGGCTGGGCCGGCTGGGAATGGACCCACGGCGTCGGCCTGTTCGGCATGTGGCGCTATTACGAGCAGACCGGCGACCGGGCGGCGCTCGCCATCATCAAGCAATGGTTCGAGGATCGCTTCGCCGAGGGCACGCCGACCAAGAACATCAATACGGTCGCGCCGTTCATCACCCTCGCCTATCTCTACGAGCACGAGCCCGATCCGCGCTACATCCCCTATCTCGACACTTGGGCCGAATGGCTGATGGCGCCGGACGGCCTGCCCAAGACCGAGGAGGGCGGCTTCCAGCACATCGTCTACAACGACGAGAATCCGGGCGAGATGTGGGACGACACGCTGATGATGAGCGTGCTGCCGCTCGCCAAGATCGGCCTGCTGCTGAACCGCCCGCACTATGTCGAGGAGGCGAAGCGCCAGTTCCTCGTCCACATCAAGTATCTCTTCGACAAGAAGACCGGCCTATGGTTCCACGGCTGGGACTTCAACGGCCGGCACAATTTCGCCGAGGCTTTGTGGGCACGCGGCAATTGCTGGGTGACGATCGCGATCCCCGAGATCATCGAGATCCTCGACCTGCCGCAGGGTGATGCGCTGCGCATGTTCCTGATCGATACGCTGGCGGCGCAGGTGAAGACGCTCAGCCAGACGCAGGATGCCGAGACCGGCCTGTGGCACACGCTGATCGTCGATCCGTCGAGCTATCTCGAGGCCTCGGCCACCGCGGGCTTCGCCTATGGCGTCCTGAAGGCGGTGCGGAAGGGCTATCTGCCGCGCCATTACGAGGCGGTCGGGATCAAGGCGGTCAAGGGCGTCCTCGCCAACATCGACGAGCATGGCGAGTTGCAGCAGGTCAGCTTCGGCACCGCGATGGGCGACACGCTGCAATTCTACAAGGACATCGCGCTGACCTCGATGCCCTATGGCCAGAGCCTGGCGGTCTGCGCGCTCGCCGAGTTCCTGCGCACGTATATCTGACGACGAAGCATAGCCCCTCCCCTTCAGGGGAGGGGTTGGGGTGGGGCAGTTCGGCAAACGCTAAGCTGGTGGAAACGCCCCACCCCCAACCCCTCCCCCAAAGGCGAGGGGCTTGAGGAGAGAGAAATGGCCACCGATCCGATTGCCGCGCGTCCGGCATTACCGACGCACCCGGCCCGCCCGGTACGCTGGTACAATCTCCTCGCCTATGGCTCGAACGACGTGCTCGGCGCGGGGTCGATGGCGGTCATCTCGACCTGGATCCTGATCTTCTACACCAGCTTCTGCGGCCTGTCCGCGGCGCAGGCGACGATCATCTTCGGCGTCGCGCGTGTCCTCGACGCCTTCACTAGCCCGACGATCGGCCATCTCTCCGACACGCTCGGGCGCAGCTGGCTGGGGCGCCGATTCGGCCGCCGCCGCGTCTTCATCCTCGCCGCGATCCCGCTTCTCCCCAGCTTCGCGATCATGTGGGTCGCGGGCCAGGGCTTCTGGTATTATCTCGTTACCTACGTCCTGTTCGAGATGGTCTATGCGATGGAGATCATCCCCTATGAGACGCTCGCCAGCGAGATGGCGACCGATTACCGCACCAAGGCGAAGTTCGCCGGCGCGCGCATCCTCTGCGGCCAGGTGTCGGCGATCGCTGCCGCCTTCCTGCCCGGCTGGCTGATCAGCTATCTCGGCCCGAACTCGCCCGACACCTACCTGTATATGGGCATCATCTTCTCCGTCCTGTTCATGGGCGCGGCGGGGCTGCTCTATACCTTCAGCTGGGAGCGGCAGCGGCCGCCGGGGCTCGACGAGGACGAGGGCGCGCGGGAACGGCCGACGCTCGGCGCGGCGTTCGCGGCGCTGTATCGCAACCTGTTCTCGACGCTGCGCATCCGCGCGTTCCGGCTGCACCTCGGCATGTATCTGGGCGGCTATATCAGCCAGGACATCTACAACGCCGCCTTCACCTATTTCGTCATCTTCGCGCTCGCCGGCACGACCGGCATCGTCGCCAATCTCGTCGGCGTGACCTACATCGTCCAGCTGATCGCGGTGGTGCTGGCGATCAATTTCGCGCTGCGCCTGTCCCCAGCCGCCGCCTACCGCTTCGCGGCGCTCAGCTTCGCCATCGGCGTAATCATCTTCCTGGCGATGTACGCGGCCGGCTATACGGCGACCTCGGCGCTGTTCTGGCTGCCGGTGGTGTTCGCCGGTCTCGGCCGCGGCGCGCTCAACTACATCCCCTGGGCGACCTACAATTACATGGCCGACGTCGACGAGATCGTCACCGGCCGCCGCCGCGAAGGCGCCTTCGCCGGCGTGATGACCTTCGTGCGCAAGATGAGCCAGGCGCTCGCCGTGATCCTCGTCGGCCAGGTGATGCAGGCGTCGGGCTTCGTCTCCAAGGCGACCGTGCAGAGCCCCACCGCGATCGCCGCGATCGTCGGCGTGCTCGGCGCGGGCACGCTGGCGATGCTGGTGTTCGGGGTGCTCGTCTCGACCCGTTTCCACCTGACGCCGCGCACGCATGCGATCCTGCTCGACGAGATCGAATGCTTCCGCAGCGGCGAGCGGAGGCCCAGCGACCCCGAGCACGCGGCGGTGGTCGAGGACCTGTCAGGCTGGTCCTACGACCGGCTGTGGGGCAACAATCCGGTGGCGGCGAAGTAAGGGCTCCTGCGCACGCAGGAGCCCAGAGCCACAAGGCGCAACGTTCGCAACCCTGGGCTCCCGCTTTCGCAGGAGCACTGAGGTGTCACGCCAGGCTGTTGCCGTAGCCGATCACCACCGTCGCGATCAGCAGCAGGCCGATGCCGCTCCACACCACCGCCTTGATCCGCGCGCCGGTGCCCTTCCACTCGCGGAAGGCAAAGCCCCACAAGGTGCCGAAGATGATGATCGACGCCATGTGCAGCGTCCAGCTGGAGAAGCCGAGCCGCCCCATCTGGCTTTCGCCCATCGTGTAGAAGAAGAACTGGAAATACCAGGTGACGCCGGCGAGCGCGCTGAGCGCGTAGTTGACCGCAAGCGGCGGGCGGCCTTCGGCGTGCGCCTGCCCGACCCATTGCCCGGCACTGCGGTTCTTGGCGATCAGCCAGGCGCACCACAGGCCGTTGGTGACCAGACCGCCGCCCATGACGAGGCACAGCACCGGCAGGCCGGTCCACAGCGGCCCCGTGCCCGCCGCGGCGGACAGGCCCTTGATCGGCTCGCCCGCGGCGAGGCCGAAGGCGAAACAGGCGGACATGATGCCGGCGAAGATCGCGACGATGATGCCCTTGCGGAAATCGAATTCGGCGACCACCGCGGCCTTCTGCTCGGGGCTGAGCAATGCGTCCTTGCGCGCGCCGGCGACCGCGACGACGATGATCCCGGCCAGCGTCAGCGCGATGCCGAGCAGCACGATATTGCCCGACGTCGTTGCGAGCAGCTTGGCGTGGAACTCGCCGGTGAACAGCGGCGGGATCAGCGTGCCGAAGACGGTGCACAGCCCCAGCACCACCGCCATGCCGAGCGACAGGCCGAGGTAGCGCATGACGAGGCCGTAGCCGAGGCCGCCGAAACCCCATAGCACGCCGAAGAAGATCGGCCACCAGAAGGCGCCGGCCGGCGCGTGCGACAGGACGCCGAGCAGGTCGTTGGTCTGTAGGCTGGCGAACAGCCACGGCGCGACCACCCAGGAGAACACGCCGCCGGTCAGCCAGTAGATCTCCCAGGACCAGCGCTTCACGCCCTTGAACGGCACATAGAAGCTCGCCGAGGCGAGGCCGCCGAGCCAGTGGTAGAGGACGCCGATCAGCGGATTGGGGGTCATAGCGGCAGCTCCAGGCGGTAGAGGCGGTTGGCGTTGCCAGCGAACATCGCGCGGCGGTCGGCCTCGCCATGGTCGGCGACGACGGCGTGCAGCGCCTCCATGCACCGATCGATGTCGGCGAACAGCAGGTCGGTCGGCACGTCGCTCGCCATCATGCAGCGGTCCGGCCCGAACAGGTCGATCGCCTCACGCACGAAGGGCGCGACATCGGCAAGCGACCAGTCGCGCCGGATGAAGCCGAAGCCCGAGATCTTGACCGCGACATGCGGCAGCCCGGCAAGCGCCGCCATCCCCTTGCGCCAGTCGGCGACGCCATCGGCATCGCTCAGCACTGGCATGCCGAGGTGGTTGATCATCACCGGCACCTCCGGATGGCGGGCGAGCAGCGGCACCAGCCCCGGCATCTGACCGGGATAGCATTGCAGGTCGAACGACAGGCCGTGCCGGCCGAGCGCGGCGAAGCCGGCCTGCCATTGCGGGTCCTGCGTCAGGTCTCGGGCTGTGTAGCTGCGGCGCACATCGGGATGCCAGTTGACGATGTGGCGGATGCCGCGGACGCGGGCATGGGCGGCCTGCTGCGCCAGCACGGTGTCGACCGCCGGATGATCGAGCGCGGCGAAGGCGACGATGCCGTTCGGCAGGACGTCCCCCTGCCCCTCCAGCCATTCGGTCTCGGCGAGCGCGTCGTCGGCGTGCGCGCCGGCATCAATGTGGACCGCGCCGACCACGTTCCACCGCGCCAACAGCGCGCGATAGTCGGTGACGTCGAAGTTTCGGGCGATCGGCTCGACGCTGCCGTTGGGACCGCTGTCGTCGAAGGGGGGGCTGAGCCACGGATAGCGCAGGTGGGCAAGGTCCCACAAATGGATGTGCGCGTCGACGAACGGCAAATCGGTCATCAGCCCTCCCCAGCTGGGCAAATATGCAAAAAGGCCGCGCCGCCTCTGGTTGGGCGGTCGCGGCCATATCGACTAGTAGGTCGTCCGCCCCCCGGAGGTATCGAAGGTGGAGGCGGTGGTGAAGCTGCATTCCTCGCTCGCCATGAAGCAGACCATGGCGGCGGATTCATGCACTTCGCCCAGCCGCCCCATCGGGATCTTGGAGCGCATGTAATCGACCTGGCTCTGCGGCAGCTGGGCAAGGATCGGGCTTTCGAAGGTCGCAGGCGTCAGCGCATTGGCGATGATGCCCTTGCCCGCCAGTTCCTTGCCCAGGCTCTTGGTCAAGCCGATGACGCCCGCCTTGGTCGCCGAATAGGCCGAGGCGTTGGGATTGCCCTCCTTGCCCGCGACCGAGGCGACGTTGACGATCCGGCCATAGCCATTGGCCAGCATGTGCGGCACGATCGCGCGGTTGCAGAAGAACAGGCCGTTCAGGTTGACGCCGACGACCTGCAGCCAGCTGTCGATCGGATAGTCGTGGACCGGCGCGGTCGCGCCGGTGATGCCCGCCGAACAGACCAGCACGTCGATCCTGCCGAGCGTCGCCACCGCCGCCTCGGCCGCCGCGGCGACCGCCTGCGCGTCGGAGACGTCGACCGCGGTCACGCCGGCGGCGCCGACTTCCGCCTTCGCTGCCTCCAGCGCATCGGCGTTCATGTCCCACAGCACGACCTGGCCGCCCTCGGCGACGATCCGCTTGGCGACGTCCTTGCCCAGGCCCGACGCGCCGCCGGTGATCACCGCCGAGCGGCCGGCATAGCGGCCCGCATAGACGGTCATGCGATCGCTCCGTCGCCAAGGTGGCGCCAGGCGACGACATTCTGCCGCTGGGTGCCGAGCTTCTCGATGCCGAGCTCCATCACGTCGCCCGCCTTGAGGTAGATCGCCTCGGGCTTCTTGCCCTCGCCGACGCCGGGCGGGGTGCCGGTGATCAGCAGGTCGCCGGGATAGAGGGTGATGTACTCGCTGACGTAGCTGATCAGCTGCTTGAGGTTGAAGATCATCGTCCGCGTGTTGCCGGTCTGCATCCGCTCACCGTTGACGTCGAGATGCATGTCGAGCGCCTGCGCGTCACCGACCTCGTCGGGCGTCACCAGCCAGGGGCCGACGGGGCAGAAGGTGTCATGGCCCTTGCCCTTCGACCATTGCGTGCCGCGCTGCTTCTGGTTGAAGCGCTCGGACACGTCATTGGCGAGGACGTAGCCGGCGACCTTGTCGAGCGCCTCGTCCTCGGACACGTAGCGGCAGGTCTTGCCGATGATCACGCCAAGCTCGACCTCCCAGTCGCCGTGTGTCGAGCCCTTGGGCAGGACGACGTCGTCGTTCGGTCCCGACAGGCTGGACAGCGCCTTCATGAACATCATCGGCTCGGTCGGGATCGGCAGGTTCGATTCGATCGCATGGTCGCGATAGTTGAGGCCGATCGCGACGATCTTGCCGATGCCCTTCAGCGGCACGCCGTAGCGCGGGCTCCCCTCGACGGCGGGCAGCGACGCGACGTCGGCGGCGAGCGCCTGCGGCATCGTGTCGATCGTCAGGTCGGCGATGACGCCCGACAGGTCGCGGATAGTGCCATCGGCATCGACCACGCCGGGCTTTTCCTGGCCGGGCTGGCCATAGCGGCAGAGCTTCATGGTCTGGGGTCTTTCGGATCAGTGGGTGTAGGGGCGATGCATCGCGATGTCGCGGTTGAGCTCGACGCCGAAGCCGGGCTTGTCCAACGCGCTGGCGCGGATACGGCCGTTCTCGGGCACCGGCTCGCCGAGCAGCTGCGGCGCGAACATCGGCACCACCTCGGTCGGGCCGGGATGCATCATCAGGAACTCGGCGAAGGGCGAGTTGTGGCGCGTCACGACGAAATGGTAGCTGTAGACCGAGGAACCGTGCGGCACGACCATCTTGCCATGGGCATCGGCCAGCGCGCTGATCTTGAGCAGCTCGGTGACGCCGCCGCACCAGCCGACGTCGGGCTGGAGGATGTCGCAGGTGTCCATCTCGATCAGCATGCGGAAGCCCCAGCGCGTCGCCTCATGCTCGCCGGTGGTCACCAGCATGCCCTTGGGCACGTTGCGCTTGAGCTGTTGGTAGCCCCAATAATCGTCGGGGCTGATCGCCTCCTCGATCCATTTCAAGCCATGCTCGTGCGCGGCGATGGCGAGGCGGGTCGCATAGTCGACGTCGAGCGCCATCCAGCAATCCCACATCAGCCAGAAGTCGGGCCCGACCTTCGCGCGCATGTCGGCAAGCTCGGCGATGTTCTTTTTAAGACCCTCGATCCCTTCGGCCGGACCGTGGTGGAGCGGCATCTTGCCGCCGATGAAGCCCAGTTCCTTGGCGACGTCCGGCCGCGCGCCGGTGGCGTAGAATTGCAGCTCGTCGCGCACCGCGCCGCCGAGCAGGTGGTAGACCGGCTCCTGCCGGAGCTTGCCGAGCAGGTCCCAGAGCGCGAGGTCGACGCCGGAGATGGCGTTGATGACCAGCCCCTTGCGGCCGTAATATTGGGTCGAGAAGTACATCTGGTCCCAGATCTTCTCGTAATCGGTGGGCGCACGTCCTTCGAGGAAGCGGGCGAGATGCTTCTCGACGATATAGCAGGCCGGCTCGCCGCCGGTCGTCACCGCGAAGCCGATCGTGCCGTCCTCAGCCTCGATCTCGACCACCAAGGTGCCGAGCACGTTGATGCCGAAGCTCTGCCGCGACTGGCGGTATTCGGGATAGCGGCTCATCGGGGTGGCGATATGGTCGTCGATCCAATGGCCCGCGCCCTGGTCGTGATAGTCGGCGCCGCCGCCGCGCACCGTAAAGGCCCGCACATGCTTGATCTTGGGCAAGGACACGATCGCCACGTCAGCTCCTCTTCTCACAAACTTCGCGAACCTCGCGCATAGGACGGTCCGGCCAGAGCCGTGCGATCCTTGGCAAGTTTCATTTTATGAGATAGCTTGTTAGTGGATGGTAATAGCGGCGTCAACGCGGCCGCGGCAGTGATAGGACAAATCACCGGTTGCGTACCCCGGCGATAGGCGTCACGGCAGGATCGAGGGGCTTTTTGGTGGAACACGCGACAGCCATGGACCAGCCTTGCCCCGCCCCCCGCGACGCGCCGCGCGTCGCGCTGTTCGTCACCTGCCTCGTCGACCTGATCCGGCCGCGCGTCGGCTTCGCCGCGATCGCCGCGCTGGAGGCGGCGGGATGCGAGGTGATCGTGCCCGCGGGCCAGACCTGCTGCGGCCAGCCGGCGCTCAATTCGGGCGACCGCGCCACCGCCGCAGACCTCGCCCGGCGGACGATCGCGCTGCTCGAGGGCCATGACGCCGTCGTCGTGCCGTCGGGATCGTGTGCGGCGACCATCCGCGTCCACTATCCCGAGATATTGGAGGACGATCCGGCGTGGATCGGGCGGGCCCGGGCGCTGGCGGCAAAGACCTGGGAGATCCTCGCCTATCTCGACGAGGCGCGCGGCTGGCGGCCGGACGGCGTCACCCTCCCCGCCACCGCCGCCTATCACGACAGCTGCTCGGGCCTGCGTGAGCTCGGCATCAAGCGCCAGCCGCGGCGGCTGCTCGGCGCCGTCGCCGGCCTAAGGCTGACGCCGCTCGCCGGCGAGGAGACGTGCTGCGGCTTCGGGGGCACCTTCTGCGTCAAATACCCCGCCATCTCCAATGCGATCGTCGGGGAAAAGGCGGCGGCGATCGACGCCACCGGCGCCGATCTGCTGCTGTCGGGCGACCTCGGCTGCCTGATGAACATGGCGGGCAAGCTGCACCGCGACGGCTCGCGGGTGCGCGCCTTCCACACCGTCGAACTGCTCGCCGGCATGGGCGACGGCCCCGCGATCGGGGAAGAGGCGTGAGCGCCGCCGCCGACACGTTCGACCGTCGCGTCGATGCCGCGCTGGCCGACCACAACCTCAAGATCGCGGTCGAGCGCACCGCCGGCACCGCCGAGGCAAAACGTGCCGTGGCGGTGGCGGCCTTCCCCGATTTCGAAGCGGCGCGGGATCGGGCCGCGGCGATCAAGGACCATGTGATCGCCAATCTCCGCGCCTATCTGGAGCGGTTCGAGGCCAATGCGACCGCCGCCGGCGCCGTCGTCCACTGGGCACGCACGTCGGAGGAGGCGTGCGCGATCGTCGTCGACCTGTGCCGCAAGGCGGGCGCAAAAAGCGTCGCGCGCTCCAAGTCGATGCTGGGCGAGGAGATCGGCCTGCCCCATGCGCTGGCCGAGGCGGGGATCGCGCGGGTCGAAACGGACCTTGCCGAACATATCATCCAACTCGCCGATGAACGGCCGTCGCACATCATCTGGCCGGCGATGCACAAGACGCGCGAACAGGTGTCGGCGCTGTTCAAGGCGAGCCATCGCGTGCCGCATGCCGACGAGACGATCGCGGCAATGGCGGAAAGCGCCCGACGTCACTTGCGCGAGGGAATGCTGGGCGCCGACGTCGGCATCTCCGGCGCCAACTTCCTGATCGCCGACACCGGCGCGGTGTGCACGGTCACCAACGAAGGCAATGCCGAACTGTCGCTGGTGCCGCCGCGGATGCAGATCGTCACCGCCGGCATCGAGAAGATCGTGCCGTCGATGGCGCATGCCGTGCCCTTGCTGCGGCTGCTCGCCCGCTCGGCGACCGGCGCGGCGCTGACCCAGTACACGACCTTCTACACCGGCCCCAAGCGCCGCGGCGACGCGGATGGGCCGGACGAGATGCACATCGTGCTGGTCGACAACGGCCGCACGCGGATGCGCAGCGACGGGCTTGCGGAAATGCTGCGCTGCATCCGCTGCGGCGCCTGCATGAACCATTGCGTCGTCTTCCGGCAGATCGGCGGCCATGCCTATGGCGGCACCTATCCGGGGCCGATGGGTGCGGTGCTGACCCCCGCGCTCGACGGGCTGGCCGTAAGCCGCGACCTGCCCAACGCCTGCACGCTCAACGGCAAGTGCCAGGAGGTCTGCCCGGTTCGCATTCCGCTGCCGACGCTGCTGCGCGGCTGGCGCGAGAAGAGCTGGCGCGAGGGGCTGGAACCGGCGTCGCTGCGCAGCGGCCTTGCCGCCTGGGCCTGGGTGGCGCGGCGGCCGGCGCTGTACCGCGCGGCGACCGCGGCGGCGATCCGTGCGATGCGGCTGGTCGGGCGGACCGGCTGGCTGTCGTCGCTGCCCTTCGCCGGCGGCTGGACGCGCTACCGAGACATGCCGCGGCCGGCGGCGGAGAGTTTCATGGCGCAATATAAGAAGGACCGGCGGCGGTGAGCGCGCGGGACGACATTCTGCGCGCGCTGGCGGATCGTCCCGCCCCCTCGCCCGCGCCACCCGGTGCGTCCGGGGTCGCCGATCTGGATGCCGCCGCCGCGGCGCTGCTGGTCGGGGCGGAGCGGCCAGTGGTGGCGGCAGAGGCTGTCGAGACGATATTTGCCGAGCGGTTGACGCTGCCAAGCGTCGCGGCGTCGCTGGCCACGGTCGCCACGATGGCGGAGGTGCCCGCCGCGGTGGCGGCCTATTGCGCGGAACAGGCGCTCCCCTTGTCGCTGTGCATGCCGGCCGACCCGCGGCTGGCGGCGAGCGACTGGTCGGCGTTCGAGCGCCACACCCAGGCCGCGCCCGACGAGCCGGTCGCGCTGGCGGTGGCCGAATGCGGCGTGGCGGAGACGGGGTCGCTGGTGATGCGCACCGGGCCGCATGCGCCGATGCTGCCCAATTTCCTGGCGCTGCACCACATCGTCGTCGTGCCGCGGCTGGTCGCCTATCTGGAGGAGGCGGTCCTGCCCGGGCCGGCACCGCGCGCGGACTATTGGATCACCGGCGTGTCGGGGACGACCGATATCGAGGGCACCTACGTCCGTGGCGCCCATGGGCCGCGCTTCCTGCACGTGGTGCGGGTGCTCGGGTAGCGGCTGTCCTACTGCGTGCGGCAGGGACGGTAAGATAAGCCCCTCCCCTGAAGGGGAGGGGCTCAGGCTTGCATCAGCTTACCGGATATCCAGCATCACCACCGACTTCGCCGGCAGGGTCACGGTCAGCGTGCCGCCCGACAGCTGTGCGCCGGTGAAGGCCGCCGGCTTGACCGTGTCGGGCGCGTCGAAGGTGTTGTGCGCGTCCATCGCCGCCGCCGTCAGGATGCGGCCGGTGACCGCCGCGCCGGTGACGCCGTCCAGCTTGACGCTGACCGTCGCGGGCCGGTTGGGATCGACGTTGGTCAGGCCCATGTGCACCGCGCCGTCGGTACCGCGAACCGCGCTGGCGCTGACCGCCTTCAGCGTCCATTCGTTCTTGTTGTACCAGTGCGACTGGACGTCGACCGGCAGGACGATGCCGTCCTGATAGTCCTTGTACAGGTCGAACACCCAATAGGTCGGCGTCTTCACCATGCGGTTGCCGTCGGTGAGCAGCATCGATTGCAGCACGTTGACCATCTGCGCGATGTTGGCGCCGCGCAGGCGATCGGTGTGGCGCGCGAAGATGTCGAAGTTGAGGCTGGCGACCAGCGCATCGCGCAGCGAATTCTGCTGGTAGAGAAAGCCCGGATTGGTGCCCGGCTCGACATCGTACCAGGTGCCCCATTCGTCGACGAGCAGCGCGACGCGCTTCTTGGGATCGTACTTGTCCATCACCGCGGCGTGGCGCGTGACCAGCTCTTCCATCTTGGTCGTCTTGGCGAGGGTGCGCGCCCAGCCGTCCTCGTCGAAGCCGAGCGCTGCGCCCTTCTTCCCCCAGCTGTAGGGGATGGTGTAATAATGGACGCCGATGCCGTCGAAATGACCGCCGGCGTCGCGCATCATCACATCGGTCCAGTTGTAATCCTCGGAATTGGCGCCGCTGGCGATCTTCATCACCCGCTGGCCCTCCGGCATCTTGATGAAAGTGGAATAGCGACGGGTGACGTCGGCGGCATATTCCGGCTTCATGTTGCCGCCGCAGCCCCACAATTCATTGCCGAGGCCGAACATGGTGAGCTTCCACGGCGCCTTGCGGCCATTGGCGGCACGCTCCTGCGCCAGGCTCGAACCGGTCGGCGAGGTCATATACTCGACCCATTCCGCCATCTCGTACGGCGGTGCGCTGCCGATATTGCCGGACACATAGGGTTCGGCGCCAACCAGTTCCGAATAGTTCATGAACTCGTGCGTGCCGAAGCGATTGTCCTCGGTGACGCCGCCCCAGTTGGTGTTGATCTTGACCTTGCGCTTGGCCTGCGGCCCGATGCCTTCGCGCCAGTGATATTCGTCGGCGAAACAGCCGCCCGGCCAGCGGATGACGGGCACGCGGATCGCCTTCAGCGCGTCGATCACGTCGCGGCGGTAGCCGTCGATATTGGGCACCTTGCTGCCCTTGCCGACCCAGATGCCGCCGTAGATGCCGCTGCCGAGATGTTCGGCGAACTGGCCGAACAGCCGCTTGTCGAACTTGGGTGCGGGACGGTCGCCGTGCACCGTCACCACGTCCGTGGCGCCGGGGGCGGTGTCGGCCACGGGGGCTTCCTGCGCGAGCGCGGGGGCGGCAAGGACAAGCGCGATCGCGCTGAACAGCATTCGCATCGGTCGATACTCCGTCGGGCTTCCGCTCACGCGGCGCCATGAGTGAGACGCGCGGGGGTGGCGCAGACAGGATGGTCCGAACGACATGGCATGAGTGCTCATTGGCACATCCTCCCCCATGGCAGCATCTTGTCTGACAAGACTGCATCTCGTCAATCGCTTTCCGCCCTGTCGCGCCATTTGGGACGGCGAAGCACGAAATGCTTGATGCGGCTGTACTTCCCTGCCTAGGATCATCGGCCAGGGGAGACGCCGAAATGCAGGACCGAAGCCGGCGGCGACCCGCCCACACATTGCTTGCCCACCGGCTGGGCGTTGCCATCGCGACCGGCGCCTATGCCCCAGGCGCGGTACTGCCCGGTGAGGTCGAACTGGCCGAGCAGAACGGCGTGTCGCGCAGCGTCGTGCGCGAGGCGCTGAGGATGCTCGCCGCCAAGGGCTTGGTCGAGAGCCGACCCAAGGCGGGGACGCGGGTGCGCGACCGGGCGCTGTGGGCGATGCTCGATCCCGATCTGCTCGCCTGGATGTTCGAAGGCTCGCCGCCGCTCGACTTCGTGCGGGCGCTGTTCGAACTGCGCATGATCGTCGAACCGGCGGCGGCGGAGATGGCGGCGACGCGGCGCGACGCGCGGCAATTGTCGCGCATGGGCCATGCGCTCGAGCAGATGGCCGCCCACGGCCTCGCCACGCCGGAGGGGCAGATGGCGGACCAGCTGTTCCACGCCGCGATCCTGGAGGCGACCGACAACGAATTGCTGGTCGGCCTGTCGGTCAGCATCACCTCCGCGGTGCGCTGGACGACGATCTTCAAATACAAGGCGAGCCGCCAGCCGCGCGATCCGATGCCGCAGCACCGCATCCTGTTCGAGGCGATCGCCAATGCCGATCCGGCGGGCGCGCGCGAGGCGACGCTGGACCTGCTGCGCCAGGCGCAGATCGATACCGAGATCGCGCTGCAGGGCTGATCGATCAGGGCCGCGCCCAGGGTGCGTCGGCGAGCGCGGCGGCGAGATGGTCGATCACCGCCTGGACGCGCAACGGCCGCAGCGGCGACGGCGGCATGACCAGGTGCAGGCCGAGCACCGGCGGCGCCCAATCGGCCATGACCGTCTCCAGCCGGCCGTCGCGCAATTCCTGCCAGACCAGGAATTCGGGCTGCACCGCCAGCCCCTGCCCCGCCAGCAGCGCCGGCGTGAGCAGGTCGGCATTGTCGCTCCACAGCCGCACCGGCGGCTGCACCGTCTCCTCGCCGAACTGTGGGTGGGTGAAGCGCCAGAGGCCGGGGCTGGCGCCGCCCGAATAGCCGAGCACGCGGTGGCGCAGCAGCTCGCCTGGGTGGGTCGGGCGGCCGTGCGCGGCGAGATAGGCGGGCGCGGCGACGAGCAGCAGGCGCACGGTGCACAGCCGCCGCGCGATCAGCGATGAATCCTCCAGCCGACCGATGCGCAGCGCGAGGTCGAAGCCGTCGGCGATCAGGTCGACCTGGCGGTCGCTGAGCGCGAGGTCGAGGGTGACGTCAGGATAACGCGCCATGAAGCCGGGCAAAGTCGCCGCCATATGGCCAATGCCGAACGACAGCGGCGCGCTGATCCGCACCCGGCCGCGCGGGCTGGTCGCCTGTTCGGCGGCATCGTCCTCCGCCGCCTCGCCCTCGCTGAGGATGCGCGCGGCGCGGTCGAGCAGCGCGCGGCCACCGTCGGTCAGCGACAGCCGGCGCGAGGTGCGCGCGAACACGGCGACGCCGAGCCGCTGTTCGAGGCGGCTGATCGCCTTGGATACGGTCGGGTTGGACAGACCGAGATCCTGCGCGGCGGCGGCGAAGGAGCCGAGCGTGGCGACCTTGGCGAAGATCGCCATGGCTTCGAGATCGGGCAGGCGACGTGTCATTTTCGGCAACGATCCAATGCCATCCTTTCTGTTTCGTCAAGCGCGTATCGATCGCATCTTGCCGGCAACGCAGCGGAACGGCGCTGCTCCTGACCACGGAGACCGGACATGATCGACCATCGCCCCTTCGCCAGCCTCGGCGGCGCCAACCACGGCTGGCTCGACGCCAAGCATCATTTCTCCTTCGCCAATTACTACGACCCGAAGCGGATGGGCTGGGGCCCGATCCGGGTGTGGAACGACGACACCATCGCCGCCGGCACCGGCTTCCCGCCGCACCCGCATGCCGACATGGAGATCATCACCTATGTCCGCGACGGGGCGATCACGCATCAGGACAGCTTGGGCAACACCGGCCGCACCGAGGCGGGCGACGTGCAGGTGATGAGCGCCGGTTCGGGCGTGCGCCATTCGGAATATAATCTGGAGCCGGGCAGCACCCGCATCTTCCAGATCTGGATCGAGCCCAAGGCGCGCGGCGGCCAGCCGAGCTGGGGTGCCAAGCCCTTCCCGCGCGGCGAACGCTCGGGCAAGTTCGTGACGCTGGCGAGCGGGGTGGAGGGCGATAGCGACGCGCTGCCGATCCGCACCGACGCGCGCGTGCTCGGCGCGACGATCAAGGCGGGCGAGAGCGCGGAATACGAACTCGGCGCCGGCCACCATGCCTATCTGGTTCCAGCGACCGGCGCGGTCGAGGTCAACGGCGTGCGCATCGCCGCCCGCGACGGCGCGGCGATCGCCGACGAGACGGTGCTGCGCGTCACCGCGATCGAGGATGCCGAGATCGTCCTGGTCGACGCCGCCTGACCCCCTCTTCCGTACCGCGTACCCACCCGACCGACGGAGACCCACCATGCCCTTCATCACCACCGCCGACGGCACCGAGATCTTCTACAAGGACTGGGGCCCCCGCGACGCCCAGGTCATCCATTTCCACCACGGCTGGCCGCTCAGTTCCGACGACTGGGACGCGCAGATGATGTTCTTCCTGGAGCAGGGCTATCGCGTCGTCGCGCATGACCGGCGCGGCCACGGCCGGTCGAGCCAGTCGGCCGACGGACATGACATGGACAGCTATGTCGCCGACGTCGTCGCGCTGACCGATGCGCTCGATCACAGGCAAGCGATCCACGTCGGCCATTCGACCGGCGGCGGCGAGGTGGCGCGCTACGTCGCGCAGGCCAATCCGGGCCGCGTCGCCAAGGCGGTGCTGGTCAGCGCGGTGGCGCCGATCATGGTGCAGACGCCCGCCAATCCCGACGGCGTGCCGATCGCGGTGTTCGACGACGTCCGCCACCAGACGGCGACCGATCGCGCGCAATTCTTCTGGGACTTCACCCTGCCCTTCTTCGGCTACAATCGCGACGGCGCCGAGGTGAAGGAGGGCGTGCGCCGCAATTGGTGGCGGCAGGGCATGATGGGCAGCATCCTCGCCCATGTCCGCGGCATCAAGGCGTTCAGCGAGACCGACTTCACGGACGATCTGAAGGCGATCCGCGTACCGACGCTGGTCATGCACGGCGAAGACGACCAGGTCGTGCCCTTCCCGACCACCGGCAAATTGTCCGCCGAGCTGGTCGAAGGCGCTACGCTGAAGAGCTATCCCGGCCTGCCACACGGCATGCCGACGACGCACGCCGACCGGATCAACGCCGACCTGCTCGCGTTCATCCGCGGCTGATCCCCCTCGGGCGCGACGGCCTCTCCGTCGCGCCCGTTCCCTGGCGGAGCCGACCCGATGCCCGATTCGATCCTGATCTTCTACGGCTCGTACCGCTCGGACCGGCAGGGCATCCGCCTTGCCGACTATCTGGTCCGCCAGTTCCGCGCGCGCGGCGCCGAGGCCGAGCTGATCGACGCCAAGGCGCTCGACCTGCCGATGCTCGACCGCATGTACAAGGAATATCCCGCCGGCGAGGCGCCGCCGGCGCTGGCGGAATTGGCCGGCAAGATCCGCCGTGCCGACGCCTTCGTCTTCGTCGCCGGCGAATACAATTGGAGCGTCCAGCCGGGCCTCAAGAACCTGACCGATCATTTCCTGGAGGAATGGTATTGGCGGCCCGCCGCGATCGCCAGTTATTCCGCCGGCCGCTTCGCCGGGGCGCGCGCCGGCCTCGCCTGGCACGGCATCCTGTCGGAAATGGGCATGGTCGTGGTGTCGAGCTCGCTCGCCGTCGGCGGCATCGGCCATGCGCTGGACGCGGACGCGCAGCCGACCGGCGACGGCGGCGCGGCGCTGGAGCGCGCCTTTCCCCGCTTCGCCGACGACCTTGGCTGGTGGACCGAGGCGGCGCGCAGCCAACGCAGACGGCGCCCGCCACCTTATTGAAAACTTTGACCCGGATCATTGACGGCACCGCGAATACCACCTTTACCGGATGAACCGGCCGTTTCGGCCCGGCGTGTGGCGGCAAGCGGATCATCGCCGCATCAGGGAGGCTTTGGGGCGATCGATGGCCGCTGCGGGACAGTATGACAGCCTGCTGGTCGCGATGTCGATCATCATCGCAATCATCGCCTCCTTCACCGCGCTCGACTTGGCAGGCCGCGTGCGCGCCTCGGCCGGCTGGATGCGTATCGTCTGGCTCGGGACCGCCGCGGTGGCGATGGGCGGCGGGATCTGGGCGATGCATTTCGTCGCCATGCTCGCCTTCTCGATGCCGGGCATGGCGGTCGGCTATGACGTCGGCCTGACGCTGGTGTCGCTGTTGCTGCCGATCCTGGTGACCGGGGCTGCGTTCTCGGTGGTGACGCGCGGCCAGCGCTCGTTCCGGCGCTGCGCCACCGCCGGGCTGTTCATGGGCCTCGGCGTGGTGACGATGCACTATCTCGGCATGGCCGCGATGCGCATGGCGGGATCGATCCGCTACGACCCGTCGTGGATTGCCGTGTCGGTGCTGATCGCGATCGGCGCGGCCACCGTGGCGCTGTGGCTGGCGGCCCGCACCAGCCGACAGGTGGAAAAGGCCGGCGCCGCGATCGTGATGGGCATCGCGGTGGCGGGCATGCATTTCGCCGGCATGCGCGCGGCGACCTTCACCCTGCATGCGACGCCACAGGCCGGACAGGGTACCAGCGCCAGCCAAACGGCGCTGGCGATCGGCGTGCTTGCGGCGAGCTTCCTGATCCTGTTCCTGTCGCTGCTCGCGGCGATGTTCGACCGCCGCTTTGCACTGGCCGCGCAGCGCGAGGCGGCGGCGCTCCGCGCGAGCGAGGAGCGCTTCCGCGCGCTTTACCGCGGCACGCCGCTGCCGCTGCATTCGCTCGATCGCGACGGACGGATCGAACAGGTTTCCAATGCCTGGCTGGCGCTGCTCGGCTACCAACGCGCCGAGGTGGTGGGTACCCCGCTCAGCGACTTCCTGACCGACGAATCCGCCCATCAATTCCGCGAGCAGGATTGGCCGCAATTGCTCGGGGCCGGCACGCTCGACCCCCGCGACTATCGCGTCGTCACCCGCAGCGGCGCGATCCTCGACGTGGTATCGGCGATGCGCGTCGAGTGCGACGAGGCGCGCAATTTCCTCCATGCCGTCGGCGGCCTGACCGACGTCACCGAGCGCAAGCGCGCCGAAGACGCCTTGCGCCAGGCGCAGAAGATCGAGGCGCTCGGCCAGCTGACCGGCGGCGTCGCGCATGACTTCAACAATCTGCTCGCGGTGATCATGGGCAACCTCGACCTGTTGCGCCGCCGCCTGCCCGACGATCCGCGGCTCGCCCGCTTGGTCGCCAGCGCGATGGAAGGTGCCCAGCGCGGCGCCTCGCTGACCCAGCGGCTGCTCGCCTTTGCCCGTAAGCAGGATCTGAAGCCCGAGGCGGTCGATCTTGCCGAGCTGGTGCGCGGCATGACCGACCTGCTGCAGCGTTCGCTGGGCCCGAGGGTACAGGTGGAGACGCGGTTTCCCGCTGGTCTGCCCCCGGTCCATGCCGACGCCCATCAACTGGAGCTGGCGCTGCTCAACCTTGCGGTGAACGCGCGCGACGCGATGCCGGAGGGCGGCATGCTGGCGATCGGCGCGGTGGCGGAGACGGTTGCTGCCGACGATCTGCACGGCCTCGTGGCCGGCGACTATGTTCGGCTAACCATGGTCGATCAGGGCGAAGGTATGGACGCTGCAACGCTGGCCAAGGCCACCGACCCGTTCTTCACCACCAAAGGCGTCGGCAAAGGCACCGGCCTCGGCTTGTCGATGGTGCACGGCCTCGCCGAACAATCGGGCGGCCGTTTGGCGATCCGGAGCGCGCCGGGCCGCGGCACCACGGTCGCCCTGTACCTGCCCGCGACGAAGCCCGTGCGGCCGGCCCCGGTCGCGGCCGTCCGCGACGATGCCGGGAATGTCCCGGCGCTTGAGGTGCTGGTGGTTGACGACGATTCGCTGGTGCTCGCCAACACCGCGGCGATGCTGGAGGACCTCGGCCATCGCGTCCGGCTGGCGGCGTCGGGCGAGGCGGCGCTGGCGGCGCTCGCCGACACCGCAGCGGTCGACCTCGTGATCACCGACCAACTGATGCCGCAGATGACGGGTGTGCAGCTTGCCAGCCGTATTTGTCAGCAGGCACCCGATCTGCCAATCCTGATCGTCAGCGGCTTTGCCGAGCTCGGCGCCGACGCCGGCCGCTTCCCGATCCTGTCCAAGCCTTTCGATCGCGCCTCGCTAGCCGATGCGCTCGCGCGGATCGTCGGATCAACCAACGCACCGATTCGCCGTCGATCTATCGGCTGATCCGGCCAGGCCGGAAAGGCGGTGCAATACCGCCGCGCCTGTCCACCCCCGTCACGGTCCGGCGCGAGCAGGCCATGGACCCACAAGGCTTCGCCATATCCGGCTTTCGGCGGGGTGGTGAGCAGCAGCCGGGGGGACACGTCCGATCTGGCCGCCGGACACGAAAAAGCCCCGCATCGGCGGGGCTTTCATCGAACGAATGGTGGAGCCGAGGGGGATCGAACCCCTGACCTTCGCAATGCCATTGCGACGCTCTCCCAGCTGAGCTACGGCCCCATTCGTTCGGGAGGCGCCCCACTAGCGGGGGCGCCGGGGCATGGCAAGCGGTGATTTTCGCCCCTGCCACACCTT
The DNA here is from genome assembly GCF_016107325.1 of Sphingomonas sp. MA1305. Classification (GTDB taxonomy): domain Bacteria; phylum Pseudomonadota; class Alphaproteobacteria; order Sphingomonadales; family Sphingomonadaceae; genus Sphingomonas. Next base: position 5,508 of record NZ_RCVT01000003.1, on the reverse strand, counting down.
TTTTCGTCAGACCGTCGGACGGGCACCGCAGCAGCGGCGCCCGCCCCGTCGATCAATGTTCGTCGTCTTCGTTGCTGGTCTCGACGCCGAGATCGTCGTCGCCGCCCAGATCGACCTCATCGTCCGCCGAGGGCTCTTCGTCCTCGTCGTCCGCCAGCGTCTCCAGATCGTCGTCGCCGCCTTCCAGATCGGAATCCGCCTCCTTGCCTTCCGGCTTGGCCTGCTCGAACGGCAGCGGCTGCTTCGACTTCAGGATCGGCTCCGGCACCCACTGCGTACCGCAGTTGATGCAGGTGACGGGATCGTCCTTTTCGAGATCGTAGAAGCGCGTGGCGCATTTCGGGCACGTACGCTTCGTACCCCATTCCGGCTTGATCATGCCGCCAGTGTGCCTTTCGGAAAAATGGATGGTCGCGGCCGGAGGTTACCCCCCGTCCGTTCCGTTGCCCGTAACGTGGCGCGCGCCTTGCCATAGCGCAAGGGGACTGTCAAAGCCCGCGGCCAGCCATGTCCCACGCCCCTGCCCGCCCATTGTCCATCACCGCCGCCGGCCCGCTGATTGGCACCGTCACCGTGCCCGGCGACAAATCGATCAGCCACCGGTCGCTGATGTTCGCCGGCCTGGCCGTGGGGCAAAGCCGCATCCGCGGGCTGCTGGAGGGCGAGGACGTGCTCGCCACCGCCGCCGCGATGCGCGCCATGGGGGCGGACATCGTGCGCGGCGACGACGCGACGTGGACGGTGCACGGCGTCGGCGTCGGCGGCCTGCTGCAACCACAGACCGTGCTCGACATGGGCAATTCGGGCACCTCGACGCGTCTGCTGATGGGCCTGGTCGCCAGCCATCCGATCACCGCGACGTTCGTCGGCGACGCCAGCCTGTCGAAGCGGCCGATGGCGCGGGTCACCGAACCGCTGGCGCGGATGGGGGCGGATTTCACCACCAGTCCGGGGGATCGTTTGCCGCTCACCATGCGCGGGCTCTGCCCGGCGGTGCCGATCACCTATACGTTGCCCGTCGCCTCGGCGCAGGTGAAGTCGGCGGTGCTGCTCGCCGGGCTCAACACGCCGGGGATCACGCGGGTGATCGAACCGGTGCCGACCCGCGACCACAGCGAGCGGATGCTGCGCGGCTTCGGCGCCGAACTGACCGTCGAGGAGACGCCGGAAGGGCGGCTGATCGCGATCACCGGCGAGGCCGAGCTGAAATCGCAGGACATCGACGTCCCGGGCGATCCCTCCTCCGCCGGCTTCTGGATGGTCGCCGCCTCGATCGTGCCGGGATCGGACGTGACGATCCGCAACGTGCTGATGAACCCGACGCGCACCGGCCTGGTCACCGCGCTCCGCATGATGGGCGCGTCGATCGAGGCGGTCGACACCCGTGACGTGGGCGGCGAGGCGGTCGCCGACCTGCGCGTCCGCCGCGCGCCGTTGTCGGCGATCGAGGTGCCGGCAGAGCTGGCGCCGAGCATGATCGACGAATATCCGATCCTGTTCGTCGCCGCCGCCTTCGCCAGGGGCACGACGGTGGCACGCGGCGCGCACGAATTGCGCGTCAAGGAGTCGGACCGCATCGCCGCAATGGCAGCGGCGCTCGGTCTCGCCGGCGTCGCCGTCACCGAGCATGAGGACGGCCTGTCGATCGAAGGGCGTGACGGCGACCCGCTGCCCGGCACTGGCGAGGCCCGCGTCGCCTCGCTGCTCGATCACCGCATCGCGATGAGCATGGCGGTGGCGGGCATGCACAGCGCGCGGCCGGTGATGATCGACGATGCCGCGCCGATCGCGACCAGCTATCCCGCCTTCGTCGATACCGCGACCCGGCTGGGGGCGCAGCCGCAGTGGGTCGCGGCATGATCATCGCGGTCGACGGACCCGCGGCGAGCGGCAAGGGCACGATCGCCAAGGCGCTGGCGCGGCATTACAACCTGCCGCACCTCGACACCGGGCTGCTGTACCGGGCGGTGGCGCTGACGGTACGGCGGCTGGAGCTGGATGCGGAGAAGGAGGCCGATGCGGTCGCCGCCTGCGGCTTCGACGAGCTGACGCTCGCCGATCCGGCGCTGCGCACCGACGAGATCGGGCAACTCGCCTCCGTCGTCTCGGCGCATCCGCTGGTGCGCGCGGCGCTGCTGCAGCGGCAGAAACGGTTCGCGCACCAGGACGGCGGCGCGGTGCTCGACGGGCGCGACATCGGCACGGTGATTGCCCCCGACGCGACCGCCAAGCTGTTCGTCAAGGCAACCCCGCAGGTGCGCGCGCAGCGCCGCCATGCGGAATTGCGGAGCCACGGTTCGAGCGTCAGCTTCGACAGGGTGCTCGCCGACATCCGCGCCCGCGACGCACGTGACAGCGGCCGGTCGGCGGCGCCGCTGGTTCAGGCGGCGGATGCGGTGACGCTGGACACCAGCTTCCTGTCGATCGAGGCCAGCGTGCAGAAGGCGATCGCGATCGTCGAGGACGCGCGCAGGCTCAGTCGTTGACCCAGTCGCTGCGGGCGTGGGGAATGCGGAGGATCGTGACGCTGCCGTCCGCTTCAACCTGATAGACGATGAGATGTGCGCCTACCGGCCAAGCACGCACCGGTGGCTGAAGTTCATGACGCAGTCGCGCGCACCCCGGGTTGTCAGCGACGAAGTCGAAGCCCTGGTCGAGTCGATCGGCATAGGCCTCGGCCTGGGCGCGGCCAAATCGCTCAACTCCATAGCGATAGATCGCGTAATAATCCTCGTCGGCTAACGGCGTGATCCTATAAGACATCGACGCCGGCCCGCCTGCGCGCCTCCGCACGCCGCTCATCCGGCGTAAGCGTGGAAAGGCCGCTGGCCCGCGCCTCGTCGACCATTGCCTGCATGACGGCGATCTTTTCCGCGCGTATCTGTTCGCGGCGGATCAGGTCGCGGACGACGTCGCTGGAATTGGCGTAGCGGCCGGTTTCGGCCTGCGCCTCGACCCATTCCTTCATGGCGTCGGGCAGCGAGATGTTCATGGTAGCCATGCCGCCATGGTTCGCATTATGGCAAGGATTGTCAACTTGCGTTTCGCGCGGCGCCCGTGTACCGCTGCGCGGTCCGCCGGACCTGTGGTCCGCGGAAGGTGTCGGCGCGTGTGGCCCAGCCCTCGCGCCTTTTCGCATATCGGCGATTATCCACCTCCCGCGGCCCATGCGTACGACCGGATGCCGCGACCGGCATGGGGTCGCCGCGGCGTTTTCAGCCAAGACCAGCGGAGCCAACCGCTTGGCCGGAAACACATAACCACAGGACACTCTAACCTTATGGCTACTCAAGCCCTTCCGAGCCGCGACGATTTCGCGGCGATGCTCGATGACATGTTCGGCGGCGCCGACAGCTTCGAGGGCCGCGTGGTGCACGGCACCGTCACCGCGATCGAAAATGACATGGCTGTCATCGACGTCGGTCTGAAGTCCGAAGGCCGCGTGCCGCTGCGCGAATTCGCCGCGCCGGGCCAGAAGGCCGACCTCAAGGTCGGTGACGAAGTCGAAGTCTACGTCGACCGCGTCGAGAACATGCACGGCGAAGCGATGCTCAGCCGCGACCGCGCCCGCCGCGAGGCCGCCTGGGACAAGCTGGAGCTGGAATTCAGCCAGGGCAACCGCGTCGAGGGCGTGATCTTCGGCCGCGTCAAGGGCGGCTTCACCGTCGACCTGTCGGGCGCCGTGGCGTTCCTGCCGGGCAGCCAGGTCGACATCCGTCCGGTGCGCGACGTCACGCCGCTGATGGACATCCCGCAGCCGTTCCAGATCCTCAAGATGGACCGCAAGCGCGGCAACATCGTCGTCAGCCGCCGCGCCGTGCTGGAAGAAACCCGCGCCGAGCAGCGTTCGGGCCTGATCCAGTCGCTGCACGAGGGCCAGATCATCGACGGCGTCGTCAAGAACATCACTGACTACGGTGCGTTCGTCGACCTGGGCGGCATCGACGGCCTGCTGCACGTCACCGACCTCAGCTACAAGCGCGTCAACCACCCGTCGGAGATGATCAACATCGGCGACACGGTGAAGGTGCAGATCATCCGCATCAACAAGGACACGCAGCGCATCAGCCTCGGCATGAAGCAGCTCGAGTCGGATCCGTGGGATGGCGCAAGCGCCAAGTATCCGGTCGGCGCCAAGCTGTCGGGCCGCGTCACCAACATCACCGAATATGGTGCGTTCGTCGAGCTGGAAGCCGGCATCGAGGGCCTGGTCCACGTGTCGGAAATGTCCTGGACCAAGAAGAACGTCCATCCGGGCAAGATCGTCTCGACCTCGCAGGAAGTCGATGTCGTCGTGCTCGAGGTCGACGAGGACAAGCGTCGCATCAGCCTCGGCCTGAAGCAGGCGCAGAACAATCCGTGGGAAGCGTTCGCCGCCGCCCATCCGATCGGCTCGACCGTCGAGGGCGAGGTCAAGAACGCGACCGAATTCGGTCTGTTCATCGGCCTGGACAATGACGTCGACGGCATGGTCCACATGTCCGACATCGCCTGGGGCGTGTCGGGTGAGGACGCGCTGGCGCTGCACCGCAAGGGCGAGACCGTCCAGGCGGTGGTGCTCGACATCGATCCGGAGAAGGAGCGCATCAGCCTCGGCATGAAGCAGCTCGAGCGCGGCGGCCCCGTCGCGGCGGGCGCGGGCGATCGCCTGGGCAAGAACCAGGTCATCACCGTCACCGTTCTCGAAGTCCGCGACGCGGGTCTCGAGGTGCAGGCGGGCGACGATGGCGCGACCGGCTTCATCAAGCGCACCGACCTCGGCCGCGACCGCGACGAGCAGCGTCCGGAGCGTTTCCAGGTCGGCCAGAAGTTCGACGCGATGGTCACCGGCTTCGACCGGTCGAAGAAGCCGACCTTCTCGGTCAAGGCGATGCAGATCGCCGAAGAGAAGCAGGCGGTCGCCCAGTACGGCTCGTCCGACTCGGGCGCCACGCTCGGCAACATCCTCGGCGAGGCGCTGAAGGCGCGCAACGAGGCCGACAAGAAGTAAGCCATGATGGGGCCGGGACGCGAAAGTGTCTCGGCCCTACTCATTTTGACGGCAGCCCACCGTTTCGGACCTATGCTTGGCGGCCATTGATGCGTATCAAGCTGCCCTTGCCAAGTCCCGGGGGGGAGCAGAGCCATGATCCGATCCGAATTGATCCAGAAACTGTCCGACGAGAATCCGACGCTGTCCGCACAGGACATCGAGGCGATCGTCACTGCCTTCTTCGAAGAAATCATCCGCCGCCTCGCGGCGAACGGCCGCGTCGAGCTGCGCGGCTTCGGCGCCTTCTCGACCCGCGCCCGCGACGCCCGGCAAGGCCGCAACCCGCGCACCGGCGAATTGGTCGAGGTCGACGCCAAGCGCGTCCCCTATTTCAAGCCCGGCAAGGAAATGCGCGCGCGCCTCAACGTCTGAGCGGACGACAGCGCGTTTTCCTGCCGGCGGCGGGTTGACGCCCGCCGCTGGCTGCGCTTCGGATCGCCGGGTGCGCGGACGTGGCGAAACCGGTAGACGCTGCC
>NZ_RCVT01000002.1 GCF_016107325.1 Sphingomonas sp. MA1305 | reverse complement strand
CTGGCCGCGCCAGGACTGTCGAGGACGAGGCGCGGGCTGTGAGCCACGCAACCGCCGCGCGACACCGGCGCCTGGCGATCCCCGGCCCGCCTGTCGGCACCCACGCCGGAGAGCCCGTCCATGCCTAAGCCGAAGCTCAAGCCGAGCGCCCGCATCCGCCGTGCCCGGCCAATGAAGTCGGAGGCCGAGCGCACTGGCAACCTGGCCCGATCGATCGGCGTTCCTGGAGCGCAGATCCCGAACCTTGCCATGGCCAAGATCGTCGACCTGTCCGCCGAGCTTGGCGAGAAAATGAAGGTCGTGAACGTGTTGGTGAACCGCGGCGGCACTGCCGTGGAGCAGTGGTTTGGCCGCGATCCAGCCGGCTTGTTCGACGAGCCGCAGCAGCGCGCAATCCGCCACACCCAGGCGCTCTGGAGCCGAGCCGACTGCCAGCTTCGTGCCGTCGATCACAGCCGAGACGTGGTCGACAATCAGGTCGAAGGCATGTCGCAGCAGGAGGCGCTGGACGAGCTCAAATGGCTGAAGGACCGCATGCCGCGGCCCTATTGGGACGTGTTCGAGAGCGTTTGCCGGTTCGACGAGGAAGCAGGCGTTGCCGGTTCCAGGTTGGCGAGCAACAGTCGTTAGGCCGTCGATGCGGCGAAGACGACGGTGGCTTTCGCTGCAAGCCTGATTGCGATGTGGCGGCGTCTTTGATCAAGCTGCAACGGACGAACGCGAATGCAACCCGAGCCACTCCTCGGCTTCAGGAATGGTGGGAAACATTTGCACCCCGTCGCGCACCTGCAACCGCTTGGTCTGCATCCGAGCCATTGGCGTCTCGGCAACCAAGGCCACCTTGCCTCCACTCGGATCGCTCAGAAACTTCTGCAAAGACGTGATTGTGGACTGACTCTGAAGGACGGCATTCCGTAAGTCGACGATGATGCGCTGATCGCCGAATTTGCATCCCAGCGACATAATGGCCTTCACCGTGTCGCCCACGAATTTCGTCTTGATATCGTAATCCCAAAACGTGTCTTTAAATGTAATGACGATTAAAGACTGATCCGTGTCAGCACTGATGTGGTAAGCCGCTTCCATAGGTACGCCCGCATGTTACTCAATGGTATGGTACACGCGTTAATTGCGATATGTTATAGAACCGCAAATAAGATCACGAAATCTCCGTCATGTTGGAGAAAAAAATGAAGCCGGCAACTGGCTCCTGAAGACGGACAAGGCGCGTTCGATCGATTGCACATCAGGCGATCGAACGCAGCCGGCCGCAAAGCGCAATCAGCCTGCCTCCTCTTCCTTTTGCACCTCATATGAGTACATGCGCATCATCATCCCTGCTATGGATGACGCCGCGCCTGTCACCAAGCAGATCGTGAGAACCGGGTCACGGCTTGCGCTGCGCCAAGACACAATCGCCAGTAAAACAACGCTTATCGTGGATACGGCATAACCGATCACTTTTACCTTTGCGCTGCGTGGGAGCGCCTGCCAACTTCTCATCCGACGGCGCTAGCTGACTGTCACCAAACTGTCACCGATCGAGCAATCGATGAACTTTAGTTTAGTCGGGAGGTCACCTATATATCGTTGTGCTTACCGATTTTGGCTTGCACGGGCATCGCCGCACCCTCCCCTGAGCCAATCACCAGGCGCAGCTACCACCCAGTTGCGGACGTCGGGCGAACTTATTTGAGTCACAGCATGATCCTCATTGCACTTGCCGCCGCGGGAGCGACCTGCCCCTATCCAATGTTCCATCAGGTGACGATGCGCTCGAAGGCTGATCTGCCGGCTGAAGCGTTGGCGGCGGTCGGGCCTATGGCGGAGCATGACGCGCCATTCCGGGGGGGCGACGTGGTGTTCCCAGACTCGCCGCCGCAACAGCGCTTCATCTCAGCAGTAGGCCGAGGATGCGAGATTATTCTCACGTACGAGCATGGCGGTTTGTCGCACAATTTTACCGTTGAAGTCATCCGCTATGCCGACGGGCATTGGACACTGGGGGCGGGGCTCTAGTCCGGGACCGCGTCGTTTACGTCCGCTTACGCCCAATTGTGGACGTTCACCCGCTCCGTATGGAAATTACCGCGCGCCTATGCCAGCAAAGAGGTCATGGACGCTGGCTTAGCGCTGATCATCGGTGTGTTAGCAAGTGCGAGCGCAGGCTTTATGCTTTGGAGGACGATCGCAGCGATGCGGTCTGGCTCGATTTGGCTTCGTGGGCAGCAGGTAATCCGCCGCGGAGAGCCAGTTTGGTTCTGGGCGTATATGGCCACCTATAGATTGATATTGAGCGTGATGCTCTATGGGGTCGGGGTCGCCGCGAGCCGGTAGCGGATGTCGGCAATCGCCCAGAAGCGGACATAGACGACTGGCGAAGGACGCCGCTCATCAACGATCCGATTGCTGTCTATATGTCGTGACGGCATGGTCGTGGCATGACCTGGACCGAGGCCCAGATTGTTCAAGCGCACGAGCACTGCTTCGAGAACGCGCAGGAGGTGCAGGCAAGCGCGCAGTGTGCCTGCTACTTCTGTGCGGCTAACGAGTTGCCAGGAGCCTATTTCGAACCCGGCGCTATCACAGAGTGGCTCAACCCAGCCGGTCGCGACGCCAAGACCGGTGCAGAGATTCTTCGATCGGGTTCGAAGCCTTTGTCCGATCGAGCAACCGCGATCTGCCCGAACTGCACGTTCGACATGGTCATCGGAGATGCGTCGGGCCTCCCGATCACCGATCGATCTCTACTATCCGCGATCAACGAGCGGTTTTGATGAACAAGGCCGCGCAATCGACGCCGGGTCAAGCGATGTCCGCTCCCCCCCCAAAACCGAACAGGCCGCTTCCGCCCAATTGCGGACATTATCGCGTGATATATAGAAGAAGTCATGCCTGACGGAACGAGCCAAGTCGACGATCGTCGCGGCCCTCCTCCAAACCGTCCGATAAGTGGGCCGTTGATGCTGGGCCTTTTGACCATGCCGCTTTTGTTCGGCTGGTTCTTGGCACGCCGGGGGTATGCGAACAGCACAAGAGTAATCGTGGCTGTGTACGCTCTTCTCGCACCCGCGATCGCGATCTTAGCTCGTTAGGCAGCGAAGAGATGCTTGTCTGCTACCCCCCCAGAAGCGGCCATTCCCCTTCCGCCGGAACCCAGACGTCTGTTCATGAGCTGGGAGCGCCACGAACGGACGCCGGCTGCGAGCAATAGTTCGCCGTATCACAGGGTTGTTCGCGTTCGCGGCGGCCGCGCTCTACGGACGCGCCATATCCTCGATCTGCCGCAGCAGGCGATATGGATCGAACGGTTTGGGCAGGAACATCGCTCGCACCGGCAGTTCGCTTTCCGGGATCGGCGCGTTGCCAGATACGACGAAAAGTACGGTTGGTGGGAAGCGCTCGCGGACGTAGTGCGCCAACTTCACCCCATCCATCGATCCAGGCATCTGCACGTCAGTGAGGACGACACGGATCTCCTTATGCTCGTCGAGGATAGCGATGGCCTCGTCCGCATTCTCTGCCTCGAACACCCGCCACTTCGCGTGCGTGAAGAAGTCCACCAGGTCGAATCGGACCAGTGCCTCGTCCTCGACAATCAGGATTGTCTTGCTGCCGATAGGCGTGCTCTGACCCACGATTATTTCCCGGTCACGATGGCGGCGTCTCCAAGCCGCGTTTCGAGTTCAAAGACCAAACCTTCAGGTCGATAGTCGGTTGCGGCCTTGCCGCTGAAATAGGAACGAAGCGATCGCTCGATCAGGACCGAACCGAACCCCTTACGCTCGGGGGGCGTGATAAGGGGGCCTCCCACTTCGCGCCAGACAATTGCAAGCGTCGCATCTTCGTCGAGACCATCCACCGACCAGGTCAGCATCACCCTGCCTGTCCCGTTCGACAGTGCACCGTATTTGGCGGCGTTTGTCGCGAGCTCATGGAGCGCAAGGGCGAAGGCGACGGTCACTTCTGGCTTCAGCGTCACCGAAGGCCCCAACAAGATGATGCGCTCGCCAAGATGGCCGTGCGGGGACAAGGCGCGGGATGCGACTTCGCCCAAATCGGCTGATCGCCAGGAACTGCCGGTTAGCACATCTGTCGCACCGCCCAGTGCCACCAAACGTGCCGAAAGGTTCTGGCTTGCCCGTGCAGCTTCCGGGATGCCGCGCAATGTCTGGGCCGCGACTGACTGTACAACGGCAAGGACGTTCTTCAGGCGGTGCGCCAACTCACCATTCAGCAGACGCATGTCGTCTTCTGCGCGTCGCCGCTCGCGGAAGTCGCGGGTGACAGTGCCATAGCCGATCAGGACGCCCGTCGCATCGGTAATGGGGAACACGGAGTAGAGCACCGGGATTGGCGCGCTTGTGCGGAAATGCCGGAAGTCCACCTCCCCCGCCCAATGACCATTCCGCTCAACCGCCGGCAGAACCTCATCCGCAATTTTTTGAGCCTGTTCGGGCGCAAAAAAGTCAGTGATGGATAGATGCTCGACGGCCGCATCTTCTAAACCGACGAGCCGTTTGGCTGCATCATTCAGGTAAAAGACGCTGCCGTCCGTCCGCGCCATGCCGATGAAGTCGGTGCTATTTTCGGCAAGACGCACGAACCGGTCGCGTTCCTCTTCGCTCGCCCGTAGGTTCGTAATGTCGCGTGAGACGGACAGGATACGGTCAGGACGACCGTCCGACCCCGCGATCGGGCTGACCGCGACATGCCACCATTTCGGCGTGCCACGATAAGTATCCGCCTTGCCAATGAAGCTGCGGGCTTCGCCTTCCTTTGCCGCGGCAACGGCGGCTTTGGCCTCCGCGTTACCGGCATCCCGCCAGAAGTCCGGCCAAGGACAGCCGGCGACCTCGTTGAAGTCGCTGACTTCCATGACCCGCTGACCGCCTTCACTCATGAAGGTCAGCTTGCCTTCGAGATCGAGCACCTTGATGCAATCGGTCGAACTGGCCAACACTCCGGACAGGAAGGCTTGTCGCTCCACCGCCCGTCGCTCGCTCTCGACCAATTCCTCGTTCAAGCGTCGTGCGCGGCGCAGTGACTCGCGCAATTCGGCAGTCAGCATGACGAGGCCGATCATGACGATCAGGAATAGGGAGGCCGCCAGCCACTGCTGCGGGGGCACCCATGTTGGATGGTCAATCCGGCCGAGGGTTACGACGCCGGTGGCAGCCGAAAGACAGGCCGCTAACAGACCGGGCCCCTTGCCCATGATCAAGGCAATGGCGATCGTTGCCGGAATGAAAAGCAGCCATGGCAGGGTATCAGGCACGAATGCGACACGCGCCAAACCGACGGCCAGGACTAGGATCGACGCCAATATATAGCGGGTGCCCTGAGATAACCGAAGATTGATCGACCAAATCACGATCCGGTCGGCGAAGCTTACAGGCTGAGAACGGATCATGTGGCTGTCCAGAGGAGGACAAGCCCCCTGGCAAATCCTTGATCCGGGTTAAACCATTTCAGCTCAATCGAAAATAGGGCCAGTGCGGGCAAAGCGGCCGCAGTGCGGCGCAGTTGATAGACTTCGCCTCCGGGAGCGGTCGGACTGCTTACCCCCAAATGTGGACATTCGCCAGTTTTCAAGCGCAACGCTTAACCAGTGCGCAGCAAAGTGGCAGACAGGTTGTGGATGGTAGAGCCGCGCCCGACGGGGTTGCGGCTCCTTCCATATCTGGGCCTCTCAGGCTGCTCGGTCGTACGCGACGCCAGCTACATCATCGACCAGAACCTCGGCCGCTAGCAAGCAGACAAGCTGGGCGCGATACAATGCCGCCAGTTCTTGATGCATAGCCTTAACGCTCTCGCACGTCGCAAGCTCTGCTAGGGCTAGCTGGTCGTCGACTGATCGCTGTACGCACTCGGGATTAAGGCCGGAAAGCATGATACGCCTGTCGGCGTTGGGTCATGAGCGCTCAATGTACTGAAGTAGTTAATGGCGACGCGTACGGTGCCGCACTCACGTGCCGGGCGATGGCTCGGGTGAACGCGACCGTACGTTAGCCCCGGCCATTTCAGGACCGAGCTATGCTTTCACGGCAGCTTGAGCGCCTTCGCCTCTGCGTCGATCTGGCTAAGCATGAAGTTGCGCATATTGGCGGAAGCGCGACAATAGCCTTCCCAGTCCGCTTCGATAGCCCTCAAGGTCCATTTGCCAATATGCGCGGCGGATAGAAGCCGAGCTTGGCGGGCATCGTCTACTACGCGAGCCAGCTCAGGGCTCACGCCTGCGGCGGATGCTCGTGCACCATCGAACATCATTTCGAGCCTCGTCGCTCGCGCACGGCTGGTCTGGGATAGCTTCAGTCGGATAGCGGATAACGCGGGCATATCTGGAGCGGGCTTGGACGTCTCATTTGCCAGATCGGTGATCAGGACCCGCAGTTTCAAATGCATCGACGCCAGGTGTTCCATTCACTCCCCCGTTTGTCACCGCCTCGCTTCGCCTAAGCACTACGCAGAACGGCATCCCCACGGGCTTTTTAATCGTCTGCGAGCAAAAAAATCGTTAAACCTGAGGCTCTTCGCAAGCTTCAATGCTGTGTAGAGTAAACCATGGCAGAACGAAAGCGAGGCAGGGCAGGCCCAGCGCAGCGCGCCCGCCGCCTCGCGCGCGAAGGCGAACTACTTAAGCAGCTCACTCGAGTTATCTGACCTCGATACCTTATGTGGCAGTGCTGAACGCAGCCTCCCCGGTAAGCCATCAGCAAAGCGCGGGTCGCCGCGTAGTGGCCGGTCTCGCCAACCGTCGCCGCGCTGAGCGCGAGCTGTGCTTCCAAGGGCCTTCCGGCCTGACCCCATCGCCCAGCCATAGCGATCCTTCCGCGTCCCTGCCGCAGGCTGGGTGGCGCACGCCTCAACGAAAGGGGTAACCCCATGTTCGACACCAAGAACCGGTGGCAGAGCCGTACTCTGGCTGCAGACCGTCGCTGCCATCTTCGCGCTGCTTGGCGCCTTCGGCGCTTTGCCGGCCGACCTCGACCAGGAGCAAGTCGTCAGCGTCATCATGGCGATCGTCGCCGGCGTGACCATCGTCCTGCGCTTCAAGGCGAGCCACGCGATCGCGCCGACGCCGACCAACACCAGCCCCGGCTGATGTGGTGGAAGCTGCTGGCGGGCGCGGGCTCCCTCGCGCTCGCCGTCTTCCTGGTCCTGACCTACGGCAACGCGCGCGAGGCGCAGGGCCGGCTGACGGAACAGGTTGCCGCTGCGAAACGCCAGGCGCTGGCGGATCGGCAAGCAGGCGATGCGGCCCTCGCGGCCGAGCGCCGGGTGACCGCGGCGTGGGCGACTATGCCGCCCGCGCCGCGGCGCTGCGCCCTATCGTCCCCACCAACACCAAAGAGGTCATGACCTATGCGGCGACACCTGCCGGCGCTGCTTTGTGCCGCGCTGCTGACCGGGTGCGGCTCGTCGACGGGCTCGACGCGGCCCTCTTTCCTTCCACCCCCGGCCCCGCCGGCGGCAGCGCTGCAGCCTTGCCTGCCGTCGCCGCAGACGCGCCAGCCTGACGGTAGCGCCTCCGCGGCCGACGACGACGCCACCCCGTCAGGGACGCTTCGATCTGCGCTCCAGCGACGACAAGCGCCGCCTGCTGCTTGAGCCTTGGCCGCGTTGAAACAGGGTGATTGGAAGCGGTCAGGGTTTGCCCGAGTGCGATTCCTCGTCTCGCTCAACAGTGTCGACGCCGTGCTGCCTCGACAATAGCTCCTCGACGAGATCGCCTTCCAAGACGATCGCTCGATGCAGCGAGCCGCCGATCAGTCGAACGGCTGCGCAATAGCCTCGCCAATCATCCTCAACCCGTGATCTCGGCCATGCCTGCATATGAGCGCGGTATGACTCCGAAGCGGAAATAGACGCGATCTTGAGATCATTGGCAGCAGATCGATCCACCGCGTCTTCAAATTGGGATAGCGGCTCGAAGATGTGTCGATGTTTGAAGGCTTGATAGACCGTCACGATCGAATTCATCTCAAGTCGTAGCTTTGGAAGGCGGCTCAGGAACCGGTCCTGCCCCTCGCCCAACGACATCAGAACAGTTGAAATGACGTCGAGCGCCTCCTGACGGAGCCGCCTCGCTTCGATCATGATGGGCTGCGTCGGCACTACGGTTTCTCCGTCCGCCCCTTCGGACGTGGCGAGCCCCTAGCATTGATGCGGATTGGATAATCAGCTCAGTTCGAAACCGCACAAAATCCGACCGCTGCCCAACTCATCTCAGGCAGCCCGTCCGTCCGCTTCAACCTCGAAAGGACCCATGGCGAACAAGCTCTATCCCAAGTGCGATCAGGCGCTGCTGACCGCGGGCGTCAACCTGGTCAGCGGCATCGTGAAGGCGCAGCTGGTCGACACCAGCACCTACACCTATTCCGACACGCACCAGTTCCCGTCGGACGTGTCCGCGGCCGCGCACTACGGCACCGCGGCGACGCTGGCGAACAAGACCGTCGTCAACGGCCTGTTCGATGCCGACGACGCCCTTTTCACCTCGGTTCCCGCAGGCTCCAGCGGCTCGACCGACAAGTTCGGGCCCGGCAACGACACCGGCGTCACGATGACGAACACGCTGACGTTGCCGGTCAACGGCCTCGCGCTGCGGTTCGCGATCAACGACATCGACAATACCAACAGCGGCCCCGCCACACTGACGAACGACGACGGCGGCACCACCATCGCGACGGGGAACTTCACCAACTTCGACGACGGGCAGACCCTCTCCACCGTCGCCACCTTGCCCGCGATCGCGAGCCCATCCGTCGTTTTCGCTGGCAGCGCGTCCTACATCCGCCTGACCGGCATCGCGTTCGGGCCTGCATGAGGAACATGACCATGAAGCACCTTCTCATTCTGGCGCTGCTCGTCCTCACCGGCCCAGCCGCTGCCCAGTCGGTGTCGAGCTGCGGCACGGTGGCGATCGGCAAGGCCGATGCCTCGAACCCGGTGAAGTTCGCCACGGCCGCCGACTGCTTCGGCAAGGCCAAGGTGATTGCGGCGAGCGCGGCGCAGACGCGCCGCGACCGTATCGCCGCCATTACGCCTGCGCCCGCCCCATCGCCCACCCCCCAGCCGGCCGCAGTGACGCCGATCGCGAGCAACTTCGCCACTGCGCCGCTGATCGGGCCCGGCGCGCACAACCCGGTACCCTCGGGCAAGCCGGACAATGTCGGTGCCTTTCGGTTCATCTGCACCGCCGGTCAGCTGAACTATGACGATCCGATCCTGTATCCGGGCGTCAAGGGCGGCTCGCCGCACCTCCACCAATGGTACGGCAACGATGGCGGCAATTGGGCCTCGACCTATGCCAGCCTGCGCGCGAGCGGTGAGAGCACCTGCTCGAACAAGCTGAACCGCTCGGCCTATTGGGTGCCGGCGCTGATGAACGCGGCGGGCAAGGTGATCGTGCCCGATTACATGTCGATCTACTACAAGCGCCTGCCCGACGGTGATCCGCAGTGCCTGAAAGAGTCAGCCAAGGGCTGCGTCGGTCTGCCGACTGGCCTGCGCATCGTCTCCGGCTACGACATGAAGCGGATGGGCCAGCCCCAGCCCGAGAACGCCACCTATACCCACCGCTGCATCACCGACGGCAAACCGCAGATCGAGCGCGCCACGCTCGCCGAGGCGATCGCCGATTGCGGCGGTGCCGGTCAGATCATGTCGGCGATCAACTTCGGTGCCTGCTGGAACGGCGACCTCGACAGCGCCGATCACCGCTCGCACGTCACCCAGGCCAAATACATCGGCGAAGCGTATCCGCAGTGCCCGGCCGACCATCCCTATCTGATCCCGCAGCTGCGCCAGCAGCTGGCCTATACGATCACGGCTGATGATGGTGACGTGTGGTTCTCCTCCGACCGCATGAACGGCATGACCATGCCCGGCGGCTCGACCTTCCATGCGGACTATATGGAAGCCTGGGACCCCGGCGTTCGGAAGGTCTGGGAAGGCCGCTGCATCGGCCGGCTGCTCAACTGTTCGGATGGCGAGCTTGGCGATGGCACGATGCTGAAGCGCGGGCCGCTGACCTATGCAGCGGTGCAGCGGCTGATCGACGCGCCGGCCCGCTGACGTTCTCGGCGCGATAGCACGAGCCGCCGCGGACACAGAAAAGCCGCCGCCCCTCGTTGGGACGGCGGCTCCTCTCAACCTGACCGAAAGGTCAGATCAGGCGAAGCGAACGGTCGTGTTGACGTTCTTGCGGCGACGCATCGCGAAGCCGACAGCGCCCATACCGAGGATCATCATTGCCCAGGTCGCCGGCTCGGGGACAGCGCCGGCAACCGCGCTGACGTTGCTGGTGAAGGTGAAGTTGACGTCGCTTGCCATGCCGTTCTGCGAGGCAGTCGCCAGGGTGAACATGCCGGTCGACGTGTCGGCAGCGTTTCCGTTGCTGAACGTGCCGGTCCCGGTAATCGTCACGCTGGTGCCCAGCGGCGACCGGGTAAGCGCTGCGTTGGTGAAGTTGAAGACGATGTTGCTGGCATTGCCGAACGACAAGAACGGATTTGCCGTCGGGTTCGCAAAGGCACCCAGAGCGAGGTCCGCGATCGAGGCGGTCAGGCCGTTGAGACCGGCGAAGCTACCCGTCGCGTTGCCGACCAATGCCGTGCCGTTAGTGCCAAAGCCGTTACCAGTGCCGCCGGACGCACTGCCAAAATCGAGGCCCGTAGCGGTCGCCGCAGTGCCGCCAACGTAGCTGCCACCGAAGGAAGTGAGACTGAACGATCCCATGATCGGCGCAGCGTTCGCGCTGGATGCCACGCACATAGCGGTGCCGGCCGCGAGCAACCCAAGAAATTTCTTCATGATCTTACCTCTCTGAACCACCCAGCACTCCGGGCTCTCGGCGAAATTCGCCGTGTGCCGGCAAGTTCCAACCTCGCCGGGGTGGTTTACGAAATGTTAAGCGGTGTCCTAGATCGGGACACCTAAACCGAGGTGGGAACCACACGACGATCGCGCCGTTTCGCGGCCCTAGTGACCGCGTAAAAGGTGCATTTGGTATGTCCGCATTCGAAACGATGATCCTGCTCGTTGCGGTAATTTGGGGTGGCAGCATAGCCGCTACCTTTATCGCCGCACTCGCATCGCTGGCGTCCGACCGCGTGCATGAACTGCTTCTGGGAGAACCGCGACGCCGCGATCACCGGCTGATCCCAAGCTTCCGCGAAGCAGGGCAATAAGGCGTCGATACATCCTGATAGGCGGCAACGACGGGATGCAGGCACCAAGTATCTGATCGTCGATCATCAGCCGTTCACCAGCTTCAAGTCATCGCCCTATTGCAGGACAGGCAGCAAAGACAGAAAAGCCGCCGCCCCTTGCCCGGACGACGGCTCATCTTAGCCTGATAACGGGTCGAAATCAGGCGAAGCGGACGGTCATGTTGACGGTCTTGCGGCGACGCATAGCGAAGCCGACTGCGCCCATGCCGAGAATCATCAACGCCCAGGTGGCGGGCTCGGGGACGGCGGCAGTTGCCGGGCTCAGGTTGAGATTATCGATAACGACCTGAGAATTTGGCGAGACGAATGAAAAACTAGTGATCGGCACCGCGTTGAAGGAGTGCAGTGTCGGCGAGGAGATCAGTGTGTCGAACGTTTCACTGAAGACCTGCGTGAGCCCGTTGTAGCCCGTCACCGTGACGGATTGGTCGCCGTAGGCACCCGTGAAATACGCGCTATTCAACAGGAATGCCGTCGCCGACGAAATCGAGGCGATATTACCGTACCCGTTGAAGATCACGTTAGGTGCGGAAACCACACCGGCTGCGTAACCATACCCATAACTTTGGCCGGCCACGTTGTAAACATTGCCAAAAGTATAGCCCTTATAGCTCGTGAGGGCGACATAATCGCTCGTCGGCGCGTCCTCGAAATTCAGCACCTCCGCATTGGCGTGGCTCGACATCAACATTGTGGCGCCTGCCATCGAGAGTGCGAGAATTGTCTTCTTCATGTGTCATCCCCTTTGCGCCACGCAAAGGAGCGGGGCTGAGAACTGCATTAATCTGATATTCACCAGGTAGATAGGCCCCAGGGCAGCACTAATTTTGATCGTGCCATATCGGTGCATTAACCGACGTTACTCCGCGGTGAGCGCCTGCCGCGCAGCCACGGCCAATTCGCGGAACGCTGCCTGCCACGTCGCCCCGCCTTGATCCCACGGCAACGGACCTTCCATCGCTCAATGCGGCTGTCCCACAGCTTCGCGGCGAGGTGCGCGATCCGCGCCTCACCAGATCGGGGCAGGGGTATGGTTCGTCGACGTCCCACGCTCCGACCTTGGCATAGGATGCGCCGACCAAGTCCGGCTGCAGGATGACCGTCTCGCTTTCCGGCTGCCCCTTGATCCGGTCTGCATCGGCTGTCCTCCGACCCGATCCGCAGAGCCATCCAAGACGTTCCGTTTTGTTCTCGACATCAGCATCAGCGCGCTGGTCGGTCAGACGTAGTGTCCCTCGTCCCCGACGGTGCAGGAGCCCAAGCGGGCACGCCGATTTCCGCCGATCTCCCGCCCCCGGCACTCCCTGTCCTTGTGCCCCGCCTCAGCCCCTGTGCAACAGGATACCCAATTCAGCGTCGAAGGTGCCCTCGTCCACTGGCATACAATCCGGTCACGCTGCTCTTGTCAGGCACGATGTTGGACGCAGACTGGGTTGGTTTCCGAGGATAATTCCACCGGCCCTACTCTGCACGGCTGCCGCTAGGATGAGAGCGGCTGCATGACGCCGGAGCCATGCGGCTTCTGATGGGTCGCCGTGATTGGCGCGATGCAGCGCCCGAAGGGCTTCATTCTCGAGCTCGTCGATCGTCATGCAGGCCAACTAAGCCAGCGACCGTGACGTTTCGAATGATGGATCTGGTGAACACGGCGGTATGTTTATCGACGTCCGGTATCCCAGTTCAGAGCCCGCTCGTCTGCGCCATGCAAAGCGCACGAAGGGCGACGTAACCAATCAGCTGTCCCTGAGCGCCTTCGCGTCGTACATCGCTCACGCGCAATCGGCGCCTAGGAGCATAGCATGAAGATCGCGGTCGCCGCAGCCTTGGGTTTAGCCATTTCGGTCGGCAGCACGCCCCTGCATGCCCAATCGTCGTTGGACGACGTACGCTGCTTATTGATCAGCAACGTGGTGGGGCCGAAAGCAGAGAATGACGCCAGCCGGAAATTGGCCGCGATGACCTCCGCATATTACCTCGGTCGCATCTCGAACCTCCCATCGGCAACGATCACCTCCTCGCTTCGTCAGCTCGGCACGGGCATCAGCGGCGCCGATGCGGTGAAAGTCCTGAAAGCGTGCGCAGCCCGCGCCCAAGCGACGAACCAGCGCCTCGCCGCTGCGGCAAAGGCGGCTGCAGCAAAGTGAGGCCGCACGCCAAAGGCCTGGCCGATGAGGCTAAGGATCAGCGGCGAACCGAGAAGCGAGGCTGAGTGAGGACGGCGGGCGAGGGACCGCACCATCGCGGAACGCGGCCTGCCACCTCGCCCTCGCCCGCGTCATATGCCCCAATGGAGGGGGCGCCAGCCCTATTCGTCCTCGTCTCTCTCAGCGCCTTTCGCGCCACGGGCGACAAGCAGGTCACGGAGTTGTTTCTGGATGCTGGCACCAGTCGTATGGCCGTGAACGTTCTCGTAACGCTCTGCCGCCAGCTGATGCCGGATGTCGGCCAAGCTGTGACAGGCGCCTGACTTTGCAAGTTCGATCGCGCGCTCGATGATGCTTAGGGGGCGGGTGCTCATTGCGATAACGTAATTATGCAACCGCCTCGAGACCAGCAGGCCGCTGGCGCGGTACCGTACCATGCGACGTGCAGCCGCGAATTCATTAACCTGTGAAGTCCAGGCTGTTGCCATGTCAATTCAGCCTTTGCTCCAAGCTGTCACTCCTCGCTTCAGCGATGATATCCGAGCGGATGCCGATCAGTTTGTAAATGAAGCAAGGGAGCTGGTCACACGAGCTCGTGCGCTCGTCGAAACGGATCAGGTCAGCGTCTCGGAGATTATCAGCATCGATCGCGGGCGCGTGTTCGAACTTTTGGGTCGCTATCAGCGCTTCAAGCATGGAGCGATTTTCGACCCGGTGATTCAGGCTGCCCAGAAGCAGCGCTCGGCAACGGCGCGCCTGTTGAAATGCGAATGCATTTTGATGGGGGAGGCATTCAGCACGTACTTTACGCGATGGCAGCACGTGAACGTTGCGGATGACTGGCAGGCATATCGACGCGAAATGCTCGCCATGTCCGAGCAGCTACTTCGCCATCTACAGGTTGAGCACGCCGCTATCGTTTCGCTGATCAACGACACAGAGGCCCCTGAGCACGACCATATCGCATGACGTCGTGTCTGAGGCGGCGGAAGCCTCGGAGTATCACGCGCGACCAAGAATGCGGGCGCCGCCGCCGTGGTCTCGAGGCGATCGGTGGTGGACCTGCTGATCATGGCGCCGTCACCCGCGAACGCCCCCCGCATGCCAGTAGCGGTCAGCCCTGCTCGCTGCCGGCGTGACGAACACGGGGCGCCGAAGCCCCCCGGAGCGGGAACGTCCATGGATCCCAATTGACAGCGGCGCGTTCTGGGCACGTCCGGGGTACCGGCACAATCTTGGCTACGGTTGGCGTCAGGCGTATGGATCCTTTGTTAATTGTGCTCGTGCTGCTGATTGCGCTCCTTGGCGTGGCGGTTCGGATGGCCGGTGCCGAGAGCCGTCGGCGCAAGCGCGCGTACGCCGCATATTTCCAGCAGCCTAAATCTTATCGGTCGAGACGGTAAACCGCCTCACTATTCGTACCGGCGGTATTGCTCACCACTACTCACGGCCATATTGCGCCGCGATCGCGACGGCGTTTCATGTGCCGGGCCATCTGTTGTGGTCATGCGCGAGCCATTTCGCGACATCGCGTTGCCCCTTCCACACAGCAACCGTCAGGATAGCGCATCTCATCGGCGTGTAAGCTGGGGTACTCGCGCGGGCGTCACACCGGAAAAGGTAATGGCGTGCCGAATGCCAAGCTCGCGATCGCGGCGATCCCCTCCGCGCTGCCACCCCAACCGCGCCAACCTAATCCTTAGCTGTCGCCGCCTTTGCGCTGGTCGGTCAGCCGCGGCGTATGCGACCAGCGCTGGACCAGCCGCGATGCCAGGCCGCCGCGCTGGAAATAGTCGACCCAGGCGCGTCGCGCGGCACGTCGGCGGCGCTGCACGGCGACAAAGGACAGCACCACGGCAATGGCAATCGCAGCGGTCACGCCGACAATGGCAGGCCACATGTCCATGGCCGGAGCCTAAGCCGCTATGACCGCGGTGCAAACCCCGGATAATGGAGGACGCGCAGCGATTTCTCTGGCGTCAGGACAGCACTGGCTCTGCCTGACGGCCTTTGCCGACGCCGGTCCGGCCGAACACTGTGCCAAAATGGGGCTCTCGCTCGATTGGCTCACGGAACCACAACGGCGTCGCGGAATTGATGCGTCACTATGCCGGCAAGAAGCCCGGTGGGTCTGAGGATTCTATGCACCGTACGAAGCTTGGCCTGTTTGGGACGTCCCGCCCCGCTGCGAATGCCGACGATCACCAACCCCATGATCGTACACTGCCTGTCGAGCATCTGGAGCTGTTGGCCGGGCTGACCCCGGTGGAGCGAGCCACGGCGGAAGCGATGCTACGGAATGATGCGATCGCCGCCTGATCCGGCAAACCGCATCTTCGATCACAGAGATCGACATTATCATCATACCCGCTTTGGCTGAATGTCAGGGCTCTTGCCTTGCAGTTACAGTCGGAATGCGCATACCCTTGATCCGAAAAGCCCTTAACGGCTTTGGAAGGAGAGCGGGTGGTAGGCATGATCGTGAAGGCGATTGCGACGTGGTGCCTGATATCGATGGCTGCGGGCACAGGTCTTGGTCTGACGATGGCGCGGGCTAAGAGTAAGCGCCTGTCGCGCTGATCCGGGGTTCAGGTCAGGCCGGCGGCGCTGGCCAAGGCCCAGATCATACCGGCGAAGCCGATCAGGAATATCGCCAGAGCCAGGAAACCGCGCCGGTCGGCGGCCCGTCGGCGCGGCGGCAATTCGGGTGTCATGGCCATCCCCTGCGTCAGCGCGGCACCACGCTGTTGCCGCAGTAGGCCCGCCGCCGCAAGGTCGCCGGCATCGGAGCGCCGGCGCCCCTGCCACAGCCTCAACGGCAGCGGACGTTATCGCGGTCGATCGCCTGCCCCGCCACGGCGCCGCCGGCCGCGCCGAGCAGGGTGCCGAGCGTCTGCGACCCGCCTGAGGTGAGCGCCGCGCCGAGTGCGCCACCGGCGATGCCGCCGACGATGAGGCCGGTCGTACCGTCATTGCGCCGGCAATAATAACGGCCGTTCTGTCCGACATAGACGCGATCCGAGGCGCGCAGCCGCCGCTCGCGATAGCGCGGCCCGTCGACATAATAGCGATCGGCGTAATAGCCGCCATAGGCCGGATCCGGCCGGTTATAGTCATAGGCGTAGCGCCGGCCACCATAGCTGTCGCCGACGCATCCCGACATCAGGGTCGCCGCCGCCATCAGGCCCAGGGTGAGTGCACGCATCAGGTCCTCCCTCATCGTTGATGTCGATCAATCGCACGGATCGGTGGAAAGTTGCCTCCGCGTCAGGGCCAATGACGCACCTTGCGGAAACCCGAAGAATTCGCGCGCGGCATGACGGAAATGCGTGCCGCCTGCCTCTATCCCTGCGAGAGGGGAGACGTGACGGAACGCGAAGCTCTGGCGGAATGGGTGGGACGGGAGATCCTGCCGCATGAGCGCGATCTCAGGGCATGGCTGCGCCGCCGTGTCGTGGGGGATGTGGAGGATGTGGTGCAGGAATGCTATTGCCGCCTCGCCCAGATCGCGGACGTCGGAGCGATCGACAACGGTCGCGCCTATCTGTTCACGATGGCGGGCAACATCGTCAAACGCCAGCATCGCGGCGCGCGCATCGTGCCGATCGAGGCGGCGATCGACGACGTCCACCATCAGATCGAGAGTGACCAGCCCGGCCCGGAGCGCACCGCGCTGGCGCGCGACGAGCTACGCCGCGTGCAGGCGGCGCTGGCCACCCTGTCCGATCGCGCCCGCCGCATCTTCGTGCTGCGCCGGGTCGAGGGCATGCCGCAAAAGGAGATCGCCCGCACGCTCGGCGTCAGCGAGGCGGTGGTCGAGAATGAGGCGAGCCGCAGCCTGCGCGCCATTCTGACGATGCTGACCGAGGACGGCACCGCGCCGGTCGCGACACGAAGGAACCGGCATGTCCGACAGCGTTGAGGCGACGGCCGCCGCCTGGGCGCTGCGGCATCCGCTCGATCGTCACGACCGCGCCGAGCTCGACGCCTGGCTGGCTTGCGATCCGCGGCATGCCGGTGCCCTGCTGCGCGCGCAGGCGGCGCTCACCCTGATCGACCGGGCGGTCGCACCGGACGAGGCGCCGTCCCTGCCGCTCATGGCGGCGCCCCGCCAGGCCAACCGTCGCTGGGTGCTGGCCGGCGCCGGCGGCGCCATCGCCGCGGCACTGGCGGGCATGATCGGCTGGCAGCGCTGGATCGGTGAGGAGGTGACGACCACCCGCGGCGAGATCCGTCGCCTGCCGCTCGCCGACGGATCGGTCGCGACGATCGACACCGACAGCGCCATGCGCGTCCTGCTCGATTCGCAGAGCCGGCGCATCGCGCTGCAACAGGGCCAGGCGTGGTTCCAGGTCGCCAAGGACCGCCAGCGTCCGTTCGTGGTCGACGCGGGCATCGCCCAGGCCCGCGCGGTCGGCACCGCCTTTTCGGTCCGCCGCACCGAGGCGGGCGTGCAGGTTGCGGTGACGGAGGGCACGGTCGCGGTGTGGCCGAGCGATGCGCGCGGCGCGATGACGATCCTGGAGGCGGGACATTTCGCGACCTTTGCGCCCGGCCAGCCGACGCCGGTGACCGGCGCCGCCCCGGCCGCGATCCAGCGCTCGCTGGCGTGGCGCGACGGCGAGATTGCGCTGGAGAACGAGACGCTGGGCTATGCGATCGGCGAGTTCAACCGCTACAATCGGCGGCAGATCGTGCTGGCCGACGACAGCTTGAAGGACGAGCGGCTGGTCGGGCTGTTCCAGATCGACAATCCGGACGAATTCGTCGCCATGCTGGCGACGTCGTTCGACATGGTCGCCACCACCACGCCGCAAGAAATCCGCCTGACCAAGAAAAATCATCGCGACGGCGACGGAAACGCGACATCCTAGGCTCTTACCTGGTGAGCGCACCGACAACAGGGCGCCGCACAGGAGGGGACGATGATCGACATGCGCGCATTCTGTCTGGGGACCACCGCTTTCGCCTGCGTCGCGGCGCTGCCGTCGGCGGCCGAGGCGCAGGTCCGCCGCTTCGACATTCCGGCGCAGACCGCGCGCACCGGCATTCCGCTGTTCGCGCATCAGGCCGGCATCCAGATCCTCGCCCCCGCCGCGGTGACGCAGGGCCTGACCGTCAACCGGATCGAGGGGTCGATGGAGGTCGATACGGCACTCCGGCAGCTGTTATCGGGCACCGATTTGACACCGGTTACCGTGGGCCGCTCCATTGTCCTCAAGCGCCGTCAGGTCGCGCAGCTGGTACCGCCGCCGGTGCTGCAACGGGTCGCGCAGACCAGCCCGGCGGTGGCGCAGGACCAGCAGGGCGGCGCCATCCCGCCGCAGAACAACCCGACCGACGTCGCGCCCCAGGCTGCCGGTACGCAGCCCGACGGCGAGGGCGACGTCGTCGTCCGCGGCTTCCGCAGCAGCCTGGGCCGCGCGCTTAACGAGAAGCGCGAGTCGAACGGCATCGTCGACGTCATCAAGGCGGAGGACATCGCCGACTTCCCCGACAACAATCTGGCGGAATCGATCCAGCGCGTGCCGGGCGTGTCGATCGCGCGCGATGCGGGCGAAGGACGCCAGATCACCGTACGCGGCCTCGGCCCGCAATTTACCCGCGTCCGCGTCAACGGCGTCGAGGGGCAGAGCACCGCCGGCGGCACCGACAGCTCCGGCGGCAACAACCGCAACCGGGCGTTCGACTTCAACGTCTTCGCCTCCGAGCTGTTCAACTCGATCGCGGTACGCAAGACCGCCTCGGCGGAGACGGAGGAGGGATCGCTCGGCGCGACGGTCGACCTGACCACGGCGCGGCCGTTCGACTATAACAAATTCACCTTCGTCGCCTCGGCCCAGGCCGGCTACAACGACCTGTCGCAAAAGGTCGACCCGAAGCTCAGCGCGGTGATCAGCGACACCTTCGCCGGCGGCACGCTCGGCGCGCTCGTCTCCGCCTCCTACACCAAGCGGCGGATCTTCGAGGAAGGGCATGGCTCGGGCGGCTGGCTCGACGGCACCAACGTCGGCGGCTACAATCCCGCCTCGCCCTATGCCGCGGCCAATGCGGTGACCACCTACAGCCCGCGCTTCCCGCGCTACGGCCGGCTGACCCACGATCAGGAGCGACTGGGCATCACCGGCTCGCTGCAATGGCAGCCGACCAGCGACACCCTGGTCAGCGCCGACGTCCTCTATTCGAAATTCTCCGCGACCCGCACCGAGAACTGGCTGGAGAATCTCTCCTTCGCCCGCCCGCTGTCGCAGGGCGGCCGCCCCGAGGCGATCGCCCTCAACGGCGAGATCAACGGCAAGGGCGACATGGTCTATGGCGTGTTCAACGACGTCGACATCCAGAGCGAGACCCGCCGCGACGAGCTGAGCACCGAATATACCCAATATACGCTGACCGGCGAACAGAAGTTCGGCGAGGCGCTGAAGCTGACCGCACTGATCGGCTATTCGCGCTCGTTCTTCGACAATCCGGTGCAGACCACGGTGATCATCAACCGCGAGAACACCGACGGCTATAGCTACGATTACCGGCCGGACCGCAACCTGCCGCTGATCAACTACGGCTTCGACGTCAACGATCCGGCGAGCTTCGGCTTCGGCATCCCGCGGTCCGAGATCCGGCTGCGGCCCAATTCGGTCGACAACACCATCCTGACCACGCAGGCGAACCTCGCCTACACGCTCAACGACGGGCTGACGCTGAAGGTCGGCGGCAACGTCAAACGCTATCGCTTCACCTCCGACGCGCTCGCCCGGGTCAACGAGGGTGTCGTGCCGCAACTGCCCGCGGGCACCAGCCTCGCCTCGCTGACGACCTTGCTCACCGGCTTCGGCCGCAATCTCGGCGGTCCCTCGGGCAACGTCTCGTCGTGGATCACGCCCAATATCGACGCCTTCGCCAAGCTGTTCGACATCTACAGCAACACCGGCCTGTTCGCGCTGAGCGGCGCGAGCAACGCCAATGCGCGCGGCAACATCCGCGGCGTGCAGGAAATCGACTCCGCCGGCTACGTTCAGGCCGACTTCAAGGCGGACGTCGGCATCCCGATCCGCGGCGACATCGGCGTCCGCTACGTCCATACGCAGCAGACCTCGCGCGGCTATCAGCTCGTCGCCGGCGCGGCGCAGCAGGTCAGCGTGACGCGCTCCTACGACGACTGGCTGCCGGCGCTGAACCTGACCGCAGAGGTGACGCCCGATTTCCTCGTCCGCCTTGCCGCGGCCAAGGTGATGACGCGGCCCAACCTCGGCTCGGTGACGCCGGGCGGCAGCCTCAGCACCGTCGGCGTCTTCTCCGTCAGTTCGGGCAACCCGCAGCTCGAACCGATCCGCGCCAATACGCTCGACCTGTCCGCCGAATGGTATTTCGCGCCGCGCGCCTTTCTGGGCGTCGGCCTGTTCTACAAGGACATCAAGTCGTTCATCCAGACCGCACGGATCACCCAGCCGTTCAGCGCCTCGGGCCTGCCGACGTCGCTGCTCGACGGGCTCGGCGTGTCGGCCAACGACCAGTTCACCTTCAGCCAGCCGGTCAACACGCCGGGCGGACCGCTCAAGGGGCTGGAGATCAACTATCAGCAGCCGTTCAGCTTCCTGCCCGGGGCGCTCGCCAATTTCGGCACGCTGCTCAACTACACGTTCGTCGATTCCAAGATCCGCTATTTCTCGACGCTGTCGGCGACCGGCTTCACCGAGGCGGACCTCACCGGCCTGTCGAAGAATGCGTTCAACGCGACGCTCTATTATGAGGACAAGAAGTTCAGCGCCCGCGTCTCCGCCGCCTACCGCGACAATTATCTGACCGCGGTGCCGAGCGGAACGAGCTTCAACAACGCCGACGGCGTGCGCTCGACGCTGACCTTCGACACCTCGATCTCCTATGCGTTCAACAGCCACATCAAGCTGACGCTGGAGGGGCTGAACCTCACCGATCAGTTCAATCAGCAGTTCACCGATACCAACCGCGACAGCATCCTGGTCAACAGCCATACCGGGCGGCAATTCTATCTGGGCGTGCGCTACGCCTTCTGACCGGCTCGGCGCGGCCCCTCTTTCCCCAGGGCCGCGCCTCTTTGTGCAACGAGGACACGGACATGATCGATCGCCGGCAGTGGATCATCGGCGGCATCGCGACGGGGCTGCTCGGCAGGGCGGCGGCGGCCGCGGCGCGCTACGATGCGGTGATCGCCCCGGCGGCGCGACGCGACGTGCCCGCCGGGCGCCGCTTCGCCGATCTCGGTACGGCGCTCGCCGCGGCGCCGCGGACCGGCGGCTATCGCCTCTGGCTCGCCCGCGGCGACTGGCTGGGCCAGCATGTCGTCGACGTGCCCGGCGTCGCGCTGGTCGGCGAGGATCGGCAGCGCACCCGGATCGCCTTCACCGCCGCATCGGGGATGATCGCGCCGGACGGCAAGCATTACGGCACCTATCGCACCGCGACGCTGACCGTCACGGCCGCCGGTTTCACCGCCCGCAACCTCACGATCGCCAATGATTTCGACGGCATCGCCGAGATGCGCAAGACCGGCGCGCGGCTGCTGTCCGACGATCCGGCCGGGCCGCAGGCGGTGGCGCTGCGCCTCGCCGAAGGGAGCGACGCGGCGCGGCTCGACGCGGTCGACATCCACAGCCACCAGGACACCTTCTTCCCCGACGCCGGCCGCGTCACGCTCAACGGCTGCCTGGTCAGCGGCAGCTACGACTTCATCTTCGGCGCGGGATCGGCGCTGTTCGACCGATGCGAGATCCGCTCGCGGCTGCGTCCCGATCCCCAACAGGTACGGGGCTATATCGCCGCGCCCAGCACCTTGCGCGCGCAGCCGATCGGTCTCGTCTTCGATCACTGCCGGCTGACCCGCGACCCGGGCGTCGCCGACGGCAGCGTCTTCCTGGCGCGCCCGTGGCGGCCGTCGAAGAAGTTCGCCGACGGCCAATATGGCAATCCCGATGCGGCGGGGATGGCGGCCTTCCTCGATTGCTGGCTCGACGCGCATATCGCGCCGGCCGGCTGGACCGAGATGTGGTACACCGATCGCAGCGGCAACCCCCGCCATATGCTCCAGCCCGAGGACGCTCGCTTCGGCGAATTCGGCAGCCGCGGTCCCGGTGCCCATGCCGGCCGCCGCCTGCCCGCTTTGTCGGCCGCGGAGGCGGGCCATATCCGGCGCCTCGCGACGCGTTCCATCTCAGGCTGAGCCCGACGGCCCCTGACCCGCGGCAACGATCGGGCTGGTCGCCGGTTTGCAGACGCGAACCACGGGAGACGAACGGTGCCGACAGTGACCATCGGTGGGCTCGAGATCGCCTATCGCGACGAAGGAGCGCCGGAAGCGCCGGTCGTGCTGCTGCTGCACGGTTGGCCCGACGATGCCTCCGCCTGGAACGAAGTGGTGCCGCCGCTGGTCGAGGCCGGTCCGCGCGTCATCGTGCCGACGCTGCGGGGCTTTGGCGCGACGCGCTTCCTCGCCGAGGAGACGCCGCGCACCGGCGACAGCGCGATCCTTGCCATCGACGCGATCGCCTTGCTCGATCACCTCGGCATCGACCGTTTCATGGTCGCCGGGCACGATTGGGGCGCCAATGCCGCAGAAGCGCTCGCCGTCGGCTGGCCGGAACGGGTGACGCGGCTGGCCATGCTCAGCACGCCGCCCCGCCTCGGCGGCATGCCGACGCCGCCGTTCGAACAGGCGCAGCGGCAATGGTATCACTGGTTCATGGCGACCGAGCGCGGCGCGCAGGCGGTGCGCGACGACCGCCGTGGCTTCGCCCATCTCCATTGGGTCAACTGGTCGCCCAAGGGCTGGTTCGACGAAGCGACGTTCGAGCGCGTTGCCCGCGCCTTCGACAATCCCGATTGGCCGGCGGTGACGATCCACAGCTATCGCGCGCGCTGGGACGAGGCGGATCCCGATCCGGCAAGCCGTTGGCTGGCCGACAAGGTCGAGGACACCCGCACCCTCTCCGTCCCGACGCTCTATGTTCAGGGTGAGGTCGACGGGGTCAATCCGCCGTCCGCGACGAAGACGGTGCCCGGCAAATTTGCCGGGCCCTTCGCGATGGTCCTATTGTCGGGCGTCGGCCATTTTGCGCCGCGGGAAAATCCGGCGGCGGTCGCGCGCCACCTCGCCCGGCTGTTTACCGAAGACCCGGCGATGCTGGCCGATGCCGTCGAACCACCCCCAGGCCGTCGCGCCGGCGCTTCCATCGGCATCGGCCTCGCCCTTGCCGGCGCCGCCGCCACGGCAGCCCTGATCGCCAACTTCTATCGCCTTTCCCGGACAAGCGATTGAGATCGCGACCCACGTCAGCGAATTGTCATTGGTTCTACTTTGGTCCGTAACAAAGCGTCTCTAGCGCGCGGCCCAACGGCGAAACGCCGGGGGGAGAACGATCATGACCAGGATTTCGCGCCGGCTCGGCGCCACGCTGCCGTTCACGCTCGCGGCTGTGTTCGCCGCATCTCAGGCCCAGGCGCAGGAGCGGCCAGTGGCCGCTGCGGACGACACGGCACAGAGCGCGGCTAACGACGCCGACGGCGACATCGTCGTCACCGGCTCCTATGCGCGCAGCCTCGCCGAGGCGACCGAGGTCAAGCGTCGCGCCGCTTATGGCGTCGATTCGATCGCCTCCACCGACATCGGCAAATTCCCGGCGCAGAACGTCGCCGAGGCGCTGCAGGTCGTGCCGGGCGTTGCCATCACCCGCCCCCGCGGCGAAGGGCTGTACGTCAGCGTCCGCGGCCTCGGTCCGCAGTTCCAGAACACGCTGGTCAATGGCCGCACCGTCGCGCTCAACGACCTGATCGAGAATGGCGGCGCCAACGGCCGCCAGTTCCGCTTCGAAATGCTGCCGGCCGAATTCGTCTCGCGCATCGACGTGGTGAAGACGCCCACCGCCGACATGAATGAGGGCGCGCTGGGCGGCAACATCGATGTCCAGACCTTCCGCCCGCTCGACGTCGGCACCCGCACGACGCTCAATTCACGCTACACCTTCACGACGCAGACGCACCGCGTCGAACCGAATGCGACGCTGTTGACTAGCTGGAAGTCGCCGGACGGCACCTTCGGCCTGCTCGCCGCCGGGCAATATTGGGCCAAGGACGTCCGCAACGATCGCTTCCTGAACTTCGGCTGGAATCTCGACAAATTCACCTCGGCCGCGGCAGGCGGTCTGCCGTCGGGGCTGTACACGCCGACCCGCACGCGCCCGACGATCGAAACCGAACATCGCGAGCGGCTGTCGGGCCTCGTCTCGGCGGAATGGCAGCCGACGCCCGAACTGCGCACGACGCTCGACGTGCTCGCGACGCGGCTCGACGTCGCCTATGACGAATTCGGCCTCGACATCTATCCCGACGATCCCAACACCGCGATCGTCCCCGGCAGTGCGGTGATCCAGGGCAACACCGTGGTTGCCGCGACGATCAACCGCGTCCGCTTCATGGCGTCACGCGAATATAGTCTCAACCGCCACGACCTGCTGACCATCGGCCTCAAGCAGACCTGGGATCGCGACGCCTGGCACGTGTCGGCGAATGGCAGCTGGTCGTCGGCGCACAGCTACCACCCCAGCAACGCAGAAGGGACGGTGCGCAGTCGTGCCTTCTTCAACGCGCCGCTGACCTATGACGCGTCGGGCGGCTACAAGGTGCTGCCGACCTTCACCACGCCGGTCGACGTCACCAATCCGGCCAATTACGTCGTCTATCCGTTCAACATCGCGCCCAAGAACAGCAAGGATTGGGATGCCTATGGCCGGCTCGACATCGGCCACGATTTCGACGGCTTCCTCAGCAAGATCGCGGCCGGCGGCGAATATCACTGGCGCAAGCGCGACTATGCGCGCCGCGACTATATCGTCAACACCGCCAACGGGCAGCCGCTGACCAGCCTCGGCACGCCCGCCTACGAACAGCTGCCGTTCGACGATTTCCTGTCGGGCGTGCCGGGCAATGCGCCGCGCAGCTTCATCGTGCCGGTGACGCAGACCTATTACAACGCGCTGTTCAACCAGACGATCGCCAACGCGCCGCTGACCGCGGCAGACCTCCGCTCCTCCTTCGTCACGACGGAGAAGGTCACGGCGGCCTATCTGCGCGCCGACTATCGGTTCCAGGCCGGGTCGGTGCCGGTCACCGGCAATATCGGCGTCCGCTACGTCCATACCGATCAGGTGGCGAGCGGCACGCTGACCACCGGATCGACGCCGACCGCGGTCAGCTATCCCAAGACGTTCAACGACTGGCTGCCCAGCTTCAACCTGCGCGCCGAGCTGACGCCCACCCTCGTCGGCCGCCTCGCCGCCAGCCGCGTGCTGACCCGCCCCAACATCACCGACAGCGCGCCGCGCATCACCGTGTCGACCGACGCACAGACCGCAAGCGGCGGCAACCCGCAGCTCAACCCGTTCCTGGCGACGCAGTTCGACGGCTCGCTGGAATGGTATTTCAACCCGCACGGGTCGTTGAGCGGCGCGGTCTTCTACAAGGCGATGGACGATTACATCACCGCGCAGAACGTCAACATCACCATCCCCAACCGCGGCACCGTGCTGCTCAGCACCCAGGTCAACGGCGGCAACGCCAAGGTCTATGGCGCGGAGGCGGCGTACAACCAGGTCTTCACCTTCCTGCCCAAACCCTTCGACGGCCTCGGCTTCCAGGCGTCGTACACGCATACCTCGGTGAACGCGCTCTACACCGCCGGCGCGCGGACGATCCGCAACCAGTTGCTCGGCCTGTCGAAGCAGAGCTTCAACGTCGTCGGCTTCTACGATTACGGCCCCGTTTCGGCGCGCGTCTCCTATGTCTGGCGTGACCAGTATCTGTCGGGCACGGGCAGCACGACGCAGGCGCCGACCTATACCGACGCCTTTGGTTCGCTCGACGGCAGCCTGTCGCTGCGCGTCACCCCCAAATTGCTGTTCAGCGTCGAAGGGATCAACCTCGCCGGGGCCAAACTCTACACCTACAACGACGATCCCAAGCGGTTCGGCGAGATCAATTACTACGGTCGCACCATCCTGTTCGGCGCCCGCGCGGAGTTCTGATGATGCGCGCCCTGCTGCTTCCCACCCTGGCGCTCGCCGCCGCCAGCGCCGCTGCGGCGCTGGCCGGCGACACCGCGCCGCCGTCCACCTTGCGGATGAACGACATCCAGGTCGTCGGCTCGCACAACAGCTTCAAGGCGGCGATCCCCCCGGCGGTGATGACTGCCCTTCGCGCCCGCGACGTGAAGCTGGCCGACGCGCTCGATTATTACCATCTGCCGCTCGCCCGCCAGCTCGACCTCGGCGTCCGCCAGGTCGAGATCGATATCTTCGCCGATCCCGCGGGCGGCCGCTACGCCAACCCCAAGGGCGAGGCACTGGCCCAGGAGGCGGGTCAGAACAGCCACTTCGATCAGGCAGCGATGCGTCGCCCCGGTTTCAAGGTCTTCCATATTCCCGATGTGGACTATGTCTCAACCTGCGTGACGCTCGCCCGCTGCCTCAGCGAGATCGACGCCTGGTCGCGTGCGCATCCGCGGCATCTGCCAATCATGATCACGATCAACGCCGCCGATACGCCATCGGAGCGCCTGGAGATCAGCCCGCCGCTGCCGCTCGACAATGCGGACTTGCTCGATGCGCTGGATGCGGAGATCCGCAACGCGCTGCCGGGACGGCGGCTGATCACCCCCGACGAGGTGCGCGGCTCCGCGCCGACGTTGCGCGACGCGGTGCGCGGCCGTGGCTGGCCGTCGCTGGCGGCGGCCCGGGGGCGGGTGTTCATCTTGTTCGACGTCCGGCCTGCCGTGTCCGAGGTCTATCGCACCGGCCATCCCTCGCTGAAGGGGCGCGCCATGTTCGGCTGGTATGCCGATGATCAGCCAGAATCGGCGATCCAGATCATCCAGGATCCGGTGACCGACGGTTCACGGATCCGCGACTGGGTGAAAGCAGGCGTCATCGTCCGTACCCGCACCGACGCCAACACCATCGAGGCGCGACAGGGCGATCACACCAAGGCAATCGCTGCCGCGGCAAGCGGCGCGCAGGCGGTGAGCACGGATTATTATCCCGGTGCGCCTGACCCAGCGGGTCTGCACTTCGCCGTGACGCTGCCCGGCGGCGTGATGGCGCGGTGCAATCCGGTCCGCCTGCCCGCCGGCTGCGTGCTCCGCCCCTGACCGAGCGGTTTGCGTGAAACGACGCCGGCCCGCGCATCGCCCGGTTCGACCGGGGATACGCGGGCCGGTTGCGGCGTCCCTCAGGACGCGCGTGCGGTCAGTATTTCTGCTGGCGCTCGTACAGCGACTTGTAATGCTGGATGCGGGTGACGCGCAGACCCGGCATGCCTGATCGGTCGATCGCGCGCTGCCAGCTGGCGAATTCCTCGACCGTCAGGCCATAGCGCTCGCACACCTCGTCCACCGTCAGCAGGCCGCCGTTGACCGCGGCCACCACCTCCGCCTTGCGCCGCACCACCCAGCGCGTCGTCGACGGCGGCGGCAGGGAATCCAGGGTCAGCGACTCGCCGAGCGGGCCGATAACCTTGGCAGGACGGATTTTCTGGTTCTCGATCATTACTCAACCTCGACCGGGGCCAGCAGGCCTCTTTCAACAACTGTTACGCTTCCTAATCGACACGCTTGAAGAACGGCTGAAGCGCCGCGGTAAACGGGCCCTTCATGTGTGTTACCTCGTCACTCGCCCGGCTCCTGTTCGGAATCGTGCCAATGCGCGAGCAGCGACGCGACCTGACCGTTGAACGCGCCCGAGGCGGGCTGCAGCCGCCGCATCGCACCGTACATCCGGCCAAATCGTGCCTGCGCGGTCGCGGTTGCGCTGGCATTCTGGCGTGCCGCGATCCCGACCATCAGGACCGCGAGATCGCCCGGCAGCCGGGTGACCTCCGCATCCTTGTCGAAACCGGGAAAACTCAGATCCAACGCGCCCTACCCCACTCGCTCGTATCGTCAGGAATGCTGGCTCTACGGCAGACGTGGTGAAGGGTCGGTAAAGCTCGCCCTCAAAACTGCGCGACCCGTGCCTGCTTTGCGGTGAGCGACGAAAAGCGCTATGGCGGGCGGATCATGACCGATGTGGATTTTCAGCTGGCGGGTCCCGAGACCGCGCGCCGGATCGTGGTGGCGATGTCGGGCGGGGTCGACAGCTCGGTAGTCGCCGCGCTCGCCGCGCGTACCGGGGCGGAGACGATCGGCGTCACGCTCCAGCTCTACGACCATGGCGAGGCGGTCGGCCGCGCCGGCGCCTGTTGCGCAGGGCGGGACATCCGCGACGCCCGTGCCGTCTGCGACCGGCTGGGCATCGCCCATTATGTCTTCGACCATGAAAGCCGCTTCCGCGAGGCGGTGGTCGATCGGTTCGCCGACGAATATCTCGCCGGCCGTACCCCGATCCCCTGCGTCCAGTGCAACACCGGACCAAAATTCACCGACCTGCTGCAGATGGCGCGTGATCTCGGCGCGGATTGCCTCGCCACCGGTCATTACGTCCGCCGCATCGAGGGGCCGGCGGGTGCCGAACTGCATCGCGGCACCGACCCGGCCCGCGATCAGAGCTATTTCCTGTTCGGCACGACGCAGGAGCAGCTGAATTTCCTGCGCTTCCCGCTCGGCGACCTGCCCAAGGCGCGGGTGCGCGAACTGGCGGCGGAGATGGGGCTGGCGGTGGCGGGCAAGCCCGACAGCCAGGACATCTGCTTCGTGCCCGACGGCGATTACGCCGGCCTGGTCAGGAAATTGCGTCCCGATACCGATACGGCGGGCGACATCGTCGACCTCAGCGGTCGCAAGCTGGGCGAGCATCGCGGCATCATCCACTTCACCGTCGGTCAGCGCCGCGGGCTGGAGATCGGCGGCACCGCGGAACCGCTCTATGTCGTGCGGCTGGAGGCGGCGGCGAAGCGCGTTGTCGTCGGCCCGCGCGCGGCGCTGGCGGTGGCGGCGGCGCGGCTGACCGACCTCAACGTGCTGGGGCCGCTGGACGGCCCGCTGTCGGCGAAGGTCCGCTCGATGGCCAAGCCGGTGCCTGCACAGATGGTCGGCGACCGGCTGGTGTTCGACGTTCCCGAATATGGCGTCGCGCCGGGTCAGGCGGCAGTGCTCTACGCCGGCGACCGCGTGCTCGGCGGCGGCTGGATCGCGGAGACAGAGGCCGCGCTCGCAGCGGCCTAAGCAGCCCCTCCCCTTCAGGGGAGGGGCTTGAGGGAGATCACGGCAGCAGGAACGTGCCCTCGATCACGGTTACGCAAGCGCCGCCCAACACCACCCGGTCGCCGTCGAGCCGGCAGGTCAGCCGGCCGCCGCGTGCACTCGCCTGCGTAGCGGTGAAGCGGTCGCGGCCGAGCGCCTCCGCCCAATAGGGCACGATCACCGCATGCGCCGATCCGGTCACCGGGTCCTCGTCGATCCCGAACGCGGGCACGAAGACGCGGCTGACGATGTCGGTATCCGTGCCGCGCGCGGTGACGATCGCCTGATGTTCGCCGGTCGCCGCCAGGGCACGGAAGTCGGGCTGCACCGCGCGCACCGCCTCCTCGGATTCGAGCACGACGACATCGTAGCCTCCCTCGCGCCACAGCGTCTCGACGACATTGTCGACACCGAGCGCCGCCACCACTGCCGGCAACGGCCTCGGCGCAGGCTTCCACGCGGGCAGCGCCAGGGCATAGCCGCTGCCCTCGCGCGTTACCGTCAGCACCCCGGCCTGCCGCGTGCGGAAGCGCACCGCGTCGCGCGGCTCGCCCGAGGTGAGCACGAAGTGACCGCTGGCCAGCGTCGCATGGCCGCACAACCGCACCTCGGCCGCGGGCGTGAACCAGCGCAGCTCGAAGTCCGCCTCGCCGCTCGCGTCGGGCACGAGGAAGGCGGTTTCCGATAGATTGTTCTCCGCCGCGATGGCGAGCAACGTCGCATCGTCCAGCCAGGTCGACAGCGGCATCACCGCCGCCGGATTGCCACCGAAGGGCGCGTCGCTGAACGCATCGATCTGGCTGAACGGTATCCGCATGTCAGTATCCTACCCGCTTGCCGAACCAGTGTGGCGTCACGTCCGCCTCGACCAGCGGATTGTCGGTGTCGACATGGCCTTCGGGGTCGAGGTGGATCAATACCTCGACCTTGGGGAAGGCGCTGCGCAGGCTGCGCTCGACATTCTCGACGATGTCATGCGCCGCGCCGACCGTCAGGTCGCGGTCGACCTCCATATGGAATTGCGCGAAATCGTGGCTGCCCGACCGGCGCGTGCGGAAATCGTGGATGCCCTTCAGCCCCGGCTGACGCGCCGCGACGTCGAGGAAGGCGGCACGCTGGTCCTCCGGCCATTCCTTGTCCATCAGCTGGTCGATCGCGGTCGACGACGCCTGGAACGCGCCCCAGGCCAGCCACAGCGCGATGGCGATGCCGAACAGCGGGTCCGCCTTGTGGAAGCCGAGATACTGGTCGACGACCAGCGCGACCATCACCGATCCGTTGAGCAGAACGTCCGACTGGTAATGGACGTTGTCCGCCATGATCGCGACCGATCCGGTCGCGCGGATGATGCGGCGCTGGTACCAGAGCAGCACCATCGTCGCGATGATGGCGATGATCGACACGCCGATGCCGAACTCCGCGTCGCCCGTGGCGGTATCGCTGCCCAGCGCGTCGATCGCGCGCCAAGCGATACCCGCCGCGGAGGCGGTGATCAGCGCGACCTGGAACAGCGCCGCCAGCGCCTCCGCCTTGCCGTGGCCGAAGCGGTGGTCGTGATCCGCCGGGGTCGCCGCCAGCCGCACGCCGTAGAGCGTGACGAGGCTGGCGAGCAGGTCGAGCGCCGTGTCGGCGAGGCTGCCGAGCATCGCCACCGATCCCGTCTGCCACGCGGCATAGCTCTTCAGCGCGAGCAGGAAGCACGCCATGGCGACGCTGGCCAGCGCGGCCCGCGTCGCCAGCGGCAGCAGCTTGCGACGTTCGTCCTGGGTCATGGGAACAGCAATCCTTCGCTCCAGCCATCCCCCTGTCGGGTGAACAGCCTTCGTTCATGCAGGCGGTGCGCCCGGTCCTGCCAGAATTCGAGCGCCTGTGGGACGACGCGATAGCCGCCCCAGAACGGCGGCCGCGGCACGTCCTGCCCCTCGAACCGCTGCTTCATCGCCTCGAACCGCGCCTCGAAGGTCGCGCGGCTGTCGAGCGGGCGGGACTGGTCCGATGCCCAGGCGCCGAGTTGCGAATCGCGACCGCGCGTCGCGAAATAGGCGTCCGACTCAGCATCGCTCGCGCGTTCGACCGCGCCCTCGATGCGGATTTGGCGGCGCAGCGACTTCCAGTGGAACAGCAGCGCCGCCTTGGGCACCGCGTCGAGTTCGCCGGCCTTGCGGCTGTCGCGGTTGGTGTAGAAGACGAAGCCGTCGGGGCCGTGCCCCTTCAGCAGCACCATCCGCACCGACGGCTGGCCAGCCGCATCGACGGTGGCGAGCGCCATCGCATTGGGATCGTTGGGTTCGTTCGCTTTGGCTTCGTCCAGCCACCCGTCGAACATCAAAAAAGGGTCGTCGGCCATGCGCCGCCCCTAGCCGAAAACCCGGTCCGTGTCACAGGTCGGCGCAATCGCGACGGAACCGGAGTTTCGCCAGCGAATTGAATCGCTTCCGCAACGTTGCAAGGCTGCCCGCATGCCCGCTCGCGCTTATTGGCAAGGCCAGATCCGACTCGCCCTCGTGTCGATCCCGGTCGAGATCTATGCGGCGACGCGCAGCGGTGCGACCGTGTCGTTCAAACAGATCCACGAACCGAGCGGCAAGCCGATCCATTACGAGAAGGTCGTCACCGGCATCGGCCCCGTCGACACCGACGAGATCATGAAGGGCTATGAGGTGTCGAAGGGCGAGTTCGTGCTGCTCGAGCAGGACGAGATCGACGCGGTGAAGCTCGAATCGAAGAAGACGCTGGAGCTGACCCAGTTCGTCGACGCCAGCGACATCGACGTCATCTATTACGAGAAACCCTATTTCGTCGTCCCCGCCGACGATCTCGCCGAAGAGGCGTTCATCGTGCTGCGCGAGGCGTTGAAGCGGTCGAAGAAGGTCGGGCTCGGCCAGCTCGCCCTGCGCGGCCGCGAATATGTCGTCAGCCTCAAGCCGTGCGGGCGCGGCATGGTGCTGGAGACGTTGCGCTACGCCGACGAGGTCAACAAGGCGCAAAGCTATTTCCGCGAAATTCCCGACAGCAAGCCCGACCCCGACCTGCTCGATCTGGCGCAGGCGCTGATCGACAAGAAGTCGGGCGCCTTCGATCCCCAGGAATTCCACGACCGCTACGTCGACGCGCTGAAGGACCTGATCGAGCGCAAGCGCAAGGCGAAGGGCCGCAAGATCATCGAGGACAAGGACGAAGACGGCGGCCGATCCGGCAACAACGTCGTCGACCTGATGGCCGCGCTGAAGAAGTCGATGGAGGGCGGCAAGGCGGAGGCGGAACCGGCAAAGAAGGCACCGGCGAAGCGGACCACCGCCAAGGCACCGGCCAAAAAGCCGACGGCAAAAACTCCGGCCAAGAAACGTGCCTAAGCGCTTCCCCTTACGTCATCCCGGCGGAAGCCGGGACCCATGGACACGGAACACCAGCGGCCTTGGCGCTCGGGGCGACATGGCCCGGCGTTCGCCGGGCTGACGGAGGGTTTTGGATGTGGGCAATAGACCGATGACTGACGCCCTCGCCGCCTACAACGCCAAGCGCGACTTCGCGAAGACCGCGGAGCCGGCCGGCACGCTCGAACCCGGCCATGGCAACAGCTTCATCGTCCAGAAGCACGACGCCACCCGCCTGCACTGGGATTTCCGGCTGGAGATCGACGGCGTGCTGAAGAGCTGGGCGGTGACGCGCGGTCCCAGCCTCGACCCCGACGAGAAAAGGCTGGCGGTGCGCACCGAGGATCATCCCTTGTCCTACGCCAGCTTCGAAGGGACGATCCCGGCGGGCGAATATGGCGGCGGCACGGTGATGCTGTGGGATCGCGGCACCTGGGCGCCGGTCGCCGGCAAGTCGGCGAAGGACCTCGACAAGGGCCATCTCCATTTCGTGCTGGAGGGGGAGCGGATGCGCGGCGAATGGCTGCTCATCCGCCTCAAGCCGCGCGGCAAGGAAAAACGCGAGAACTGGCTGCTGCGCAAGATCGACGACGGTTTCGCCGGCGGCACCGACACGCTGACCGAGGACGCGCTGACCAGCGTCGCCACCGGCCGCACGATGCAGGAGATTGCGGAGGGTAAAAGTCCTCCCCCGCAGGGGAAGGGGGACCGTCGACCCAAGGCGGATGGTGGAGGGGTATCTCGGCCCGCAAAGGGCGACACCCCGCCACCACCGCGCTCCGCTGCCAAGGGAGGAAAACTGCCGCCATTCACCGAACCGCAGCTCTGCACGCTCGTCGACTCCGTCCCGCCCGGTGCCGGCTGGCTGCACGAGGTCAAATACGACGGCTATCGCGCGCTCATCGCCGTCGCGAACGGCGTCGCCAAGATTTACACCCGCAATGGCCTCGACTGGACCGACAAGTTCGCCCGGATCGCCGAGGCCGCCGGCGCCATCCCCGGCAGCGCGCTGATCGACGGCGAGATCGTCGCGTTCAAGGACGGCCGCCCCGATTTCTCGACGCTCAAGGACGCCATCTCCGGCGGCGGCGCCATGACCCTGTTCGCCTTCGACCTGCTCGAGGCCGACGGCGAGGACCTGCGCCCCCTCCCCAACCTCCAGCGCAAGGAGCGGCTGCGCGTCCTGCTGCCGACCGGCGACCGCCTGCAATTCGCCGAACACGTCCTCGGTTCCGGCGAGCCATTGTTCGCAACCATGTGCCGCGAGGGGCTGGAAGGCGTCGTGTCGAAGCGCGCCGACGCGCCCTATCAATCTGGCCGCAGCCGCGCCTGGCTCAAGGCGAAATGCATCCGGCGGCAGGAATTCGTCATCGTCGGCTGGTTGCCGTCGGACAAGCAGCGCGGCTTCCGCTCGCTGCTGCTCGGCGTGCACGAGGACGGCAAACTCCGCTACGCCGGCAAGGTCGGCACCGGCTTCGACGCGAAGCTGATGGACGATATCGCCGCCAAACTCGCCCGCCTCGCCCGCAAGACGCCGACCGTCGAGGCGCCGCGCGCGATGGTCCGCGGCGCGCACTGGGTCAGCCCCAAGCTGGTCGCCGAGATCGCCTTCACCGAGGTGACGCCCGACGGCGTATTGCGCCACCCGAGCTTCGTCGGCCTGCGCGGCGACAAGCCGGCGGAAGAGGTGGTGGTCGAAACCCCCGAGCCCGCCCCCGCCGCGCCCGAGGTGCACGTTACGGTGTCGAGCCGCGACCGCCTCATCTTCCCCGACAGCGACG
Organism: Sphingomonas sp. MA1305; assembly: GCF_016107325.1. Classification (GTDB taxonomy): domain Bacteria; phylum Pseudomonadota; class Alphaproteobacteria; order Sphingomonadales; family Sphingomonadaceae; genus Sphingomonas. The sequence continues at coordinate 1,020,264 of NZ_RCVT01000002.1, read as the reverse complement.
TCACCAAGGGCGAGCTCGCGGACTATTACGCCGCGCTCGCGCCGGTGATGCTGCCCTGGGCCGGCCGCCGCCCGGTCAGCCTCGTCCGCTGCCCGCAGGGACGCGCCAAGGCCTGTTTCTTCCAGAAGCACGACGCGGGCAGCTTCGGCGAGCATGTCCACCACGTCGACATCACCGAAAAGGACGGCCACACCGAACCTTATCTTTATGTCGACAGCGCCGACGGCCTCGTCGCCTGCGTGCAGATGGGCACGATCGAATTCCACGGCTGGGGATCGACGATCGATGCGCTCGAACGGCCCGACCGGATGGTCTTCGACCTCGACCCCGACGTGGGGCTGGGCTTCGCCGAAACCAAGAAGGCGGCGGAATATCTGTCCAACCAGCTCGCCGAGATCGGCCTGGTCAGCTTTCCCCTGCTGTCCGGCGGCAAGGGCGTCCACGTCGTCGTGCCGCTCAACCGCCAGGCGGAATGGCCGGCGGTGCGCGACTTCGCCGAACGCTTCGCACGCGCGCTGGCCCAGGCGGAGCCCGACCGCTTCGTCGCGGTGATGACCAAGGCGAAGCGCAAGGGCAAGATCTTCATCGATTACCTTCGCAACCAGCGCGGCGCGACCGCGATCATGCCCTATGCCGCCCGCGCCCGCGCCGGCGCACCCGTCGCCGCACCGGTCTCGTGGAGCGAGCTGCGCGACCTCGACACCGCCGCCCGCTGGGGCGTGAGGGATCGGGACGAGCTGTTGAAGAGGGCGGCGTCGCGGGCGCTCCAGGGGTGGGGCATGGCGGACCAGACGCTGCCGGACGTGTGACTTCCGCTTTCCTAATAGCGACTCAATGCGCGCCCAGATTATACGTCGGCTGTCTGTTGCTGGGGGTTAGCGGACATGGAGACGGGGCAAGATGAGAGTATTGTGGCAACTCGGTCGCTCGGGGGATCTATGAAGCTGTCATCTGTCGCCGCCGCTCTGCTAGCTGCCATGGGGCTGTCCGGTCAGGCCTCGCCTCCCAGGTATGTAGAGGGGCAAGTCTGGTCCTACCGCACGCGACCACAGGATGCTGGATCGCTGCTCAAAGTGCAGCGCGTCGAGATGATGGGTGCCAAGAAGGTCTACCACATCAGCGTCGTCGGCGTTCATTTCGCAACGCCGGGCATCGCGGGCATCCTGCCGCACATTCCCGTATCGGACGAGACGCTCGACGCCAGTGTCACGAAGCTATCAGTGGAAAAGCGCGACTTCCCTACTTCCGCCTTGGACGAGGGCATCGACGAATGGCGTAAGGCACAGGGGGGCGTTTTTACCATTCCTATGTCCCAAATTGTCGGCATCATCGACGAGCAGACGACCGCGGCGCAAATGCAAGCACCGACAAAGCCATAAGACGCGCAATGTCCGCTCTCGACGGAATCAGAACGTCCGCTTCTGGATGGTCGTTTTGCAACGGCGGAGGCACCGCCTCTAGCCGCTGACAGCTTCAAGCTCTGACCCTAGCTCATACGAACCTTAAGTTTGGACCTTACGCGAAATCCATGATTTATAAGCGCACTGCGGCAGGTTCACGGCAGTCCGTGGTCGAAGGAGACGTTCGATGAAAGCGATTTGCAAAGCCCTGTGCCTCGTGGGTCTTGTAGCAGGAGGTACAACTTCCGCCGTCGCTGGCACGACCTATTTCGAGAACCCGCAAGCCTATGGCATGAGACAATATCTCGATGATCAACTCTATCGCTTCAACGGCTCCTTGAAGTCACGCTGTCTGGCGGAGGAGCGTGTCGGTCGTCTCACGACGACTTGCCAGCAATATAAGCACGATCTCAACCGCCTCGTTCGCGACCAGATGAGGCGCGAGGCGGGCGCCTGACCACGCACTGCAAGCTGGGCGGGAACTCTACGCTCGCTGATGCGAGAATGCGGAACTTCGGCTTCCGGGCGGAAGCGGAATGTCTGGTTTGGCCGGAAACCGCTGCGTCATTCGTCATCCCGGCGAAAGCGGGGGCTCATGGACACGCGAGTTTAACGGCGACAGCATGGGCGTGACGCTAGAGTGCGGCGTTGGCGGGAGCGACGCAGGAGCGATCGGCAACCCCATCGCCTGCCCCGCCGCTCGGTGAAGGCGCCCGAACCACCTCTTCTCCCGCGCTTCCATTCCACCTTCCCCCCCGCTGCGGCGCACGGTACGAAGCGGACCGATGGCGACGCAGCCCACCTCCGCAGAGCCCGCGAGCCTGATCGACGCCGCCACCCATGCGCAGCGCTGGATCGCCGACTATCGCGCCCGCGCCACCGCCGACGACGTGCTTGCCGGCAGCCATGATCCGGCCTGGGCGGCGATGTTCGAGGAACTGGCCAGCGTCGCCTCCGACGATCTCGACCATGTCCGCGAACGCGTCCGCCGCCACGCCGCCGACATCGGCATGGGGTTCCGTATCATCGGCGAGGCGGACGAGCGGCCGTGGCCGGTTTCTCCCGTCCCCCTGCTGATCGACGCCGGCGAATGGGCCGGCATCACCCGCGGCATCGTCCAGCGCGCCGCGCTGATGGAGACGATCGTCGCCGACCTCTACGGGCCGCAAAGGCTGGTCGAGCGCGGCCTGATCCCCGCCGCGCTGGTCACCGGCAGCCCGCTGTTCCTGCGCCAGCTCGTCGGGCTGGAACCGCCGGGCGGCCGCCACCTGCATTTCATCGCGATCGACCTCGGTCGCGGGCCGACCGGCGAATGGCGGGTACTCGCCGACCATCTGCGCGCGCCGGCCGGCGCCGGCTATGCGCTGGAGAACCGGCTCGCGGTAAGCCGCACCCTGGGCGGGCTGCAGGCGCGGCTCAACGTCCAGCGTCACGCGCCCTTCTTCGCCGCCTTCCGCGCCGGCATCGCCGCTTTGTGCCGCCGCGCCGATCCGCGCATCGGCCTGCTGACGCCGGGACGCTACAATCCGAGCTATCCCGAACAGGCGCATCTCGCCCGCTACCTCGGCCTGCTGCTGGTCGAGGGCGCCGACCTCGCCGCGCTGGAGGATCGCGTCTACGTCCGCACCATCGCCGGGCTGAAGCGCATCGACGCGCTGTGGCGGCGGGTCGATCCGCGCATGCTCGATCCGCTGGCGCTCGATTCCCATTCGCATATCGGCGTGCCGGGCCTGATCGATGCCTATGCCGCCGGCAACGTGCTGCTCGCCAATGCGCCGGGCGCGGGCGTGCTGGAAGCGCCCGCCTTCGCCGCCTTCCTGCCGCAATTGGCGACGCGGCTGCTCGGCGACAGCCTGCACATCCCCAATATCGCCACCTGGTGGTGCGGCCAGCCGGGCGAGCGTGCCCGCGTCGAGGAGGATTTCGACCGGCTGCTGATCGGCCCCGCCTTCGGCACCGCGCCGCTCGGTCTGCCGGGCGACGTCCCAGTCGCCGGCAACGAGCTGACGCCGGAACAGGCGGCGGCGCTGTGCGACGACCTCGCCCGCCGGCCGCAGGATTATGTCGGGCAGGAGATCGTCCGCCTGTCGACCATGCCGGTGGTGGTCGACGATCGGCTGGAGCCACGCCCCTTTACGCTGCGCGTCTTTGCGGCGCGCGGCGCGGACGGCGAATGGACGGTGCTGCCCGGCGGCTTCGCGCGCATCGGCCGCCATCCCGATCCGCGCGCCAGCGTGATGGGCGAAGGCACCTGGTCCGCCGACGTCTGCATTCACGGCGCCGCCCCGGTCGAGCCAGTGTCGCTACTGCCCGCGGCGGATTCGCATCATGTCCGCCGCAATCCCGGCACCCTGCCCAGCCGCGTCGCCGACAATTTCTACTGGCTCGGCCGCTATCTGGAGCGTGGCGAGGCGCTGCTCGCCGCCATCCGCGTCATGCTCGGCCATTCGATCGACGCCGATGGCGGCGCGGCGCTGTCGGCCGGCACCGTCGGCCGCCTCGTCGGCCTGATCACCGGTGGCGGCGCCGCACCGCATCCCGCCTCGCTGCGCCGCGCCGATCTCACCGCCTTCGCGCGCATCGCCATGGAGGACGAGGGCCAGCATTCGATCGCCACGATCAACCGCCTTGCCCGCACCATCGGTGAGGGTTCGCGCGACCGGCTGTCGGCGGACATGGTGCGCCTGCTCGAGGCGCCCTTCCCCAGCCATCGCGGCATGCTCGACCGCGCCGGCTCGTTGCAGCGCCGCTATGCCGCCATCGCCGGCCTGTCGGCGGAGCATATGGGCCGCACCGCCGCCTGGCGCTTCCACGACCTCGGCCGGCGGGTCGAGCGGGCGATGGCGGCGGCGCGCGCGACCCGCCTGTTCGGCATGGCGGGCGCGACCGCGGACGATCTGTCGACCCTGCTCGACCTCGCCGACAGCCAGATCAGCTATCGCCAGCGCTATCTGACCGGCATCGCGCGCATTCCCGTCGTCGATCTCGTCGCGCTCGACCCCGGCAATCCGCGCAGCCTCGCTTATCAGGCCGATCGGATCACCGAGCATCTCACGGCGCTGCCGGTGCTCGACGACGACGGCATGGCAGAGGCGCAGCAGCGCCTCGGCCGCGGCCTTGCCGCGCTGCTTGCGGAGGCCACCGCCGCCAGTCTCGACGCCGATACGCTCGGCGAGGTCGAGCGGCGGCTCGCCCAGATCTCGGACGCGGTGGCGACGCGCTATTTCCTGCAGGGCGCGCAGCCGCTGCGCGCCGGCGGATTGACCTTGGCATGAGCGCGGCATGACGCAGACCTACGACATCCGTCACGTCACCCGCTTCGACTATGGCGGCAACGTCCGGTTCGCGCGCTGCAACCTGCGGTTGCAGCCGATCGACTGGCCGGGGCAACGGATCGCGGATTATGCGCTGACCGTCGAGCCGGCCGGCCGGCTGAGCCCCGCCCGCGCCGAGGCGGGGCTGGCCAACGTCACCCGGCTGGTGGTCGACACGCCGGTGCGTAGCCTGACGATCGAAAGCCGCGCCCGCATTCACGTCGACCGGCTGGTGCCGATGCCCGACGCCAGCGACCCGACGCTCGCCGATATCGCCGCGCTCGCCCGCGCCAGCCGCGACCTGTCGGCGGCGGGGCCGGCGAGCTATCTCTATCCCTCGCCGCTGATCCCGCTCGACCGCGGCATCGCCGAATATTGCGCCGCCGATCTCGACTCCGATCGCGGCGCGCTGGAAGCGGGGATCGCACTCGCCCGCCGCATCCAGCGCGATTTCACCTTCGACGCGACCGCGACCCTGGTCGACACGCCGCCGCATGAGGCCTTCGCCCAGCGCAAGGGCGTGTGCCAGGATTTCGCGCAGATCATGATCACCGGCCTGCGCGCCGCCGGTTTGCCCGCCGCCTATGCCTCAGGCTACATCCGCACCATCCCGCCTCCCGGCCAGCCGCGGCTGGTCGGTGCGGATGCAACTCATGCCTGGGTTCTTTTGTGGTGCGGACCGGATCACGGCTGGGTCGGGCTCGATCCGACCAACGGCATCTGGATGGCCGGCGACCATATCGTCATGGCGGTCGGCCGCGATTATGCGGAGATCGCACCGGTCGACGGCGTCGTGCTCGGCTCGCAGGCGCAGAACATGTCCGTCAGCGTCGACGTCGCGCCGCAGGATTGATCGCTGTCCTACAAAGGTCGCGGCGTGTAGCGTCCATCGATGATGGACCGGTTCAACGCTCGTCGCTGTTTCTCATCGCAAGATTATGTCGCGGGCGATCCTGCAAACGACCCGTTCAGGCGTCAATTGTGTCAAGACTCGCCCGCACGCTCATTCCTTGGTCACCGCATTGGCATTGCCGACCTCGTCGTCGGTATCCTTGTCGCCGGTCCCCGAATAGTCGAAGTCCGACTGGCCACCGTGCCCCATGAAGCCGCCGCCGACACCGCCCTTGCCGTCCTTGCCGGTGTGCGGATTGGGATAGGCGCCACCGGTGCTTTCGCTGCCGCCGGCGGTCTTGCCGGGCGCGTCGCCGACTCCGTCATGGGCGCCATCATGGTCGGCGGGCATCGCCTGCATCGGTTGCTTGTCGGTCATCTCTCTGTCTCCAAACGGATTATTCTTATGACCGCATCAACGAGCGGCACGCCGATTGCGTTGCGCCGTCGCCTCCCCCACATAGGTCGATAATACACCAACGGGGAATCGATGGCTGATCCATATCAGACCCTGGGCGTCGCCCGTGGCGCGTCCGAGGCCGACATCAAGAAGGCGTACCGGAAGCTCGCCAAGGAGCTGCACCCGGATCGCAACAAGGACAATCCCAAGGCCGCCGAGCGCTTCAGCCAGGTGACGAGCGCCTATGATCTGCTGACCGACAAGGACAAGCGCGCGCGCTTCGACCGCGGCGAGATCGACGGCGACGGCAATCCCGCCTCGCCCTTCGGCTTCGGCGGCGGCCGGCCGGGCGCTGGCGGCCCGTATACGCGCAGCGCGGGCCCCGGCGGCGGCTTCAGCAGCGCCGGCTTCGAGTTCGGCGGTGAGGGCGCCGACATGGGCGATATCTTCGAAGGTCTGTTCGGCGGCGCGCAACGCGGCGGCGGCTTCGCCAGCGGCTTCGGTCGGCGGCCGCAGCAGAAGGGCGCGAACGTCGCCTACAGCCTGCGCGTCCCCTTCGTCGACGCGGCGACGCTCGCCCCGCAGCGGGTGACGCTGGCCGACGGCAAGACGATCGACCTGAAGCTTCCCGCCGGGGTCGAGAACGGCACCCAGATGCGGCTCGGCGGCAAGGGTGAGGCGGGGCCCGGCGGCGCCGGCGACGCGATCGTCACGATCGAGGTGCAACCGCACCGCTTCTTCACCCGCGACGGCGACGACGTCCGCGTCGACCTGCCGATCACCCTCCCCGAAGCGGTGCTGGGCGGCCAGGTGCGTGCGCCGACGGTCGACAAGGCGGTGATGCTGACCATCCCCAAGGGCACGACCTCGGGCAAGACGCTGCGCCTCAAGGGCAAGGGCTTCCACCGCAAGGACGGCACGCGTGGCGACCAGCTCATCACGCTGATCGTCGACCTGCCCGCCGACGACGCGGCGCTGCGTCAGTTCGCCGAAAGCTGGCAGGACGCACGGAACCCGAGGGCCGCGATGGGCGTCTGACCGGTGACGTGACCGACGCCGCCCTCACACCCGAAGATCGAGCCCACCAGCACCGGGGGGCCCGTCATCGTCTCAACAAGCTTCGGCCGGGGCCGGCAGCCTGGGAAGTGACCAAGCGCGCCGCGCTCGGCGTCTTCAACGACGGTTTCATCCACGCCGGCAACCTTGCCTATCTGGCGTTGATGACGGTGTTTCCCTTCTTCATCACCGCCGCCGCCGTGCTGTCGCTGCTCGGCCAAAGTACCGAGACGCAGCGGGCCGTCGCCTCGTTCCTCCACGTCCTGCCGCCCGACGTCGCCGACATCCTGAGGAAGCCGATCGCGGACGTGCTGCAGGCGCGTACCGGATCGCTGCTGTGGCTGGGCGGATTGGTCGGCCTTTGGACGGTCGGCGGCTTCATCGAGACGATCCGCGACATGTTCCACCGCGCCTATGGCATCAAGGCGACCGCGCCCTTTTGGAAGTCGCGCCTGTCGTCGTCGGGCGTCATCATCCTGTCGGTGGTCATCGCGCTGCTGAGCTTTCTGGTACAGGGTATCCTGACCGCGGCCGAACAGTTCATCTACCGCCTGTTGCCCTTTGCCGAGGATGCGGCTTCCTGGGTCGGCTTGTCGCGTGTCATTCCGGGCGTGGTGATGTTCGGCGCGCTCTACCTGCTCTTCTACTCGGTGACGCCGGGCAAATATCGTCACACCAATTGCCCCAAATGGCCCGGTGCCTTGTTCACCACCGCCTGGTGGGTGACGATGACGGCCATGCTGCCGGTCGTGCTCAGTCACCTCGGTGGCTATGATCTGACCTATGGCAGCCTGGCCGGCGTGGTCGTCATGCTGTTGTTCTTCTACCTGATCGGTCTTGGCCTCGTGTTCGGTGCGCATCTCAATGCGGCACTGGCGGAACCCCCTGAACCGGGGCTACAGGAGGCGCCGACGCAAAAGGTGGAGGCACAGGCGGCGTGACGACAGGGTTGATGGCGGGCAAGCGCGGGCTGATCATGGGGCTGGCCAACGACAAGTCGTTGGCCTGGGGCATTGCCAAGCAATTGTCGGAGGCGGGCGCGGAACTCGCCTTCTCCTATCAGGGCGCGGCGATGGAAAAGCGTGTGCGTCCGCTCGCCGAGCAATTGGGCGTGGCGCGGTTGTTCGATTGCGACGTCGCCGACATGGCCGCACTCGACGCGACGTTCGACGCACTGAAGGCGCAGTGGCCGACGATCGACTTCGTCGTGCATGCGATCGGCTTTTCCGACAAGTCGCAGCTGCGGGGCCGCTATTACGACACCACGCTCGACAATTTCCTGATGACGATGAACATCTCCGCCTATTCGCTGGTCGCCGTCGCGCAACGCGCACGGGCGATGATGCCGGAGGGCGGCGCCATCTTGACGCTGACCTATTATGGCGCGGAAAAGGTCATCCCGCATTATAACGTCATGGGCGTGGCCAAGGCGGCGCTGGAAACCAGCGTCAAATATCTCGCCGTCGACCTGGGGCCGGAGAATATCCGCGTCAACGCCATCTCCGCCGGGCCGATCCAGACGCTCGCGGCCCGCGGCATCGGCGACTTCAACTACATCCTCAAATGGAACGAGCTCAACGCACCGTTGCGACGTACGGTGACGATCGAGGATGTCGGCAGCGCCGGCCTGTACATGCTGTCCGATCTGTCCGCCGGCGTCACCGGCGAGATCCACCATGTCGACGCGGGCTATAACGTCATCGGCATGAAGGCCGAGGACGCGCCGGACATCGCGCTCGCCTGACACAGCGATGACGACGTCCGCCGCCCTTGCGCTGCTCGCCATGTTTGCCGGCTATTACGGCTGGCAGCGCGGCCGCTACGAACGTGCGGCGGCGACACGTGAGGCGCATGCCCGCGCACTTGCCGATACGCTGGCGCTCGCCTTGATCATCGCCGGCATATGGTTGGGCGGCTGGATCGCCCCGCAATGGGGCTGGGTCGCGAGCGCTGGTAGCGCAGGCGCCAGCATCGGCGCGCTGATCGCGGTGCTGCTCGCCGGCCCGAGCCGCCGCGCCATGCTCCGCGCCTTTCGCATCGATCCGGGGACCCAACGGTGAGCATCAACAGTTTCGGCCATCTCTTCCGCTTCACCACCTGGGGCGAGAGCCACGGACCTGCGATCGGCGCGGTGGTCGACGGCTGCCCGCCGGGGATCGCCCTGACCGAGGCCGATATCCAGCCCTGGCTCGACCGCCGTCGACCGGGCACCTCGCGCTTCACGACGCAGCGACGCGAGCCCGATCAGGTCCGCATCCTGTCCGGCGTGTTCGAGGGGCGGACGACCGGCACGCCGATCAGCCTGATGATCGACAATGTCGACCAGCGTTCGAAGGATTACTCGGACGTCGCCAAGGCGTATCGCCCCGGCCATGCCGATTATGCCTATGACGCCAAATACGGCCTGCGCGATTATCGTGGTGGCGGTCGCTCCTCGGCCCGCGAAACCGCGAGCCGGGTGGCCGCCGGTGCCGTGGCACGGTTGGTGGTGCCGCAGGTCCGCATTCGGGCGTGGGTCGAGGCGATCGGGGGCGACGCGATCGACTACGCCGCCTTCGACGATGAGGCGATCGATACCAATCCTTTCTTCTGCCCCGATCCGGCCGCTGCAGCACGATGGGAAGCTCTGGTGGACGCCGCGCGCAAAGCCGGTTCCTCGCTCGGTGCGGTGGTGGCGTGCGAGGCGACAGGCGTGCCGGCCGGCTGGGGCGCGCCGCTCTATGCCAAGCTCGATGCGGAACTGGCGCATGCCTGTATGGGAATCAACGCGGTCAAGGGCGTCGAGATCGGCGACGGCTTCGCCGCCGCGGCGCTGCGCGGCGAGGACAATGCCGATCCGATGCGACCCGGTGCCGACGGTCCGGAATTCCTCGCCAACCATGCTGGCGGCATCGCCGGCGGGATCGCCACCGGCCAGCCGATCCGGCTGCGCGTTGCCTTCAAGCCGACCAGTTCGATCCTGATCCCCGTGCCGACCGTCGATCGCAGCGGCGCTGCCGCCGATATTGCCACCAAGGGGCGCCACGACCCCTGCGTCGGCATCAGGGGCGTGCCCGTCGTCGAGGCGATGGTGGCCCTGGTATTGGCCGACCAAGCGTTGCTTCATCGGGGTCAATGCGGTTAACCATGGGAACGCTCTGCCTGCCAACCCGTTGAGGACGGACAGATTTTGCAGGAGAGAACAATGCGTAAGGTCCTTCCGATCATGGCTGCGGCCATGTTGATCCCGGCTGCCGCTTATGCGCAGCAGACGTCCGGCGGCACGTCGACGACAACCGGTACCGCCAGCGGCGCAGGCTCGATGGGCACGAGCGGCTCGACCGACACGATGGGCACCGGCGGCCAGACGATGGGCCAGGGCTCGATGTCGGGCAGCTCGTCGATGAAGAGCAAGTCGGCCAAGCGCGGTCGCAGTGCGCGCGCCGGCACCAATGGCAGCGCAACCGGCGTTTATAATTCGACCGGCACGACTGACAGCACCAGCGGCACGATGAGCGGCTCGACCGGTACGTCGGGCACCAGCGCGACGGGCTCCATGGGCACCAGCGGTTCGATGGGCTCGACGACGCCGATGGGCGGCACCACCGGCACCGGCACGACCGGGACGATGGGTGGCACCGGCGGCACCAGCACGCCGCAATAAGCGCGTCCCTACGGATGGATAAGGGGTCGGTCGGCATGTTGCCGGCCGGCCCCTTTCTTTGCGCGTCAGTCGGCGAAGGGATCGCGGACGAGGATCGTGTCCTCGCGTTCCGGGCTGGTCGACACCAGCGCCACCGGACAGCGGATCAATTCCTCGACGCGGCGGATGTACTTGATCGCCTGCGCCGGCAGGTCGGCCCAGCTGCGCGCGCCGGCGGTCGACTGCTGCCAGCCTTCCATCGTCTCATACACCGGCTCGACCGCGGCCTGATCGGCGGCATGGGCGGGGAAATAGTCGAGCGTTTCGCCGCGCAGGCGATAGCCGGTGCAGATCTTCACCTCGTCGAACCCGTCGAGCACGTCGATCTTGGTCAGCGCGATGCCGGTGATGCCGCCGACCGCCGCCGACTGGCGCAACAGCACCGTGTCGATCCAGCCGCAGCGCCGCTTGCGGCCCGTCACCGTGCCAAATTCATGGCCGCGCTGGCCCAGCCGTTCCCCGGTGGCGTCGTCGAGCTCGGTCGGGAAGGGTCCGGATCCGACCCGGGTCGTGTAGGCCTTGGCGATGCCGAGCACGAAGCCGACCGCCGCCGGCCCCAAACCCGAACCGCCGGCCGCCGTGCCGGCGATGGTGTTGGACGAGGTGACGAACGGATAGGTGCCGTGGTCGACGTCGAGCAGCACGCCCTGCGCGCCCTCGAACAGGATTCGCTTGCCGCGTCCCTTCGCCTCGTTGAGGTCGCGCCACACCGGCTTGGCGAAGGGCAGGACGAAGCCCGCGATGTCGCGCAATTCGGCGATCAGGCCGTCACGATCGATCGGCGCCGCGTTGAACCCGGCGCGCAGCGCGTCGTGATGGGCGAGCAGCCGGTCGAGCTGCGGCCCGAGATCGTCGAGATGTGCAAGATCGCAGACGCGGATCGCACGCCGGCCGACCTTGTCCTCATAGGCAGGGCCGATGCCGCGACGGGTGGTGCCGATCTTGCCGGCGCCACTGGCATCCTCGCGCAGGCCGTCGAGATCGCGGTGCAGCGGCAGGATCAGCGCGCAAGTGTCGGCGATGCGCAGCGTATCCGGCGTCGCGGTCACGCCCTGCGCCGCCAGCCGCTCGATCTCCGCCTTCAGCGCCCAGGGATCGAGCACCACGCCGTTGCCGATCACGCTGGGCGTGCCGCGCACGATCCCCGACGGCAGCAGCGACAGCTTGTAGACGTTCTCGCCGACGACGAGCGTATGGCCGGCATTGTGCCCGCCCTGGAAGCGCACGACCATGTCGGCGCGCTCCGCCAGCCAGTCGACGATCTTGCCCTTGCCCTCATCGCCCCATTGGGCGCCGATCACCGCGACGTTCGCCATGTACAGGTCTCCACCTGCCGGCAGGCCCTTCGCGCCCTTCGACAGGACTCGGCGCGACGGGTTTTCCAGTGAATGCGGCCGGGCGGTTAGCCGGCTGCGGAAGCCCGGTCAACCTCCCGGCGCCGGACCTCGTGCGTCTCCCGGGCGACTATAGCGGCCGCGGCTCGCCGTTCGCCCAGAGGTGGGTGCAGAGCTGGGCCTCCGGCGTGTCGCCGGCCTCGAGCGCGGCGACGGTGACCCAGCCGGCGGCGCGCATCGCCGCGCCCTCGGCGGCCGGCGTACCCAGCGGCAGGAACAGCCGGCGGCGCTGTGCCGGTGTCGCATTGGCGGCGATCGCATCGGCGGAAAGCGAGAAGCCGGTCGCCGCTTCCTCCGCGCCGTCGGCATGGACGATCAGATAGGTGCCGCCGCGTCCGACCTCGCGCACCGCCCCGGCGACGAACAGCGAGAAGCCGAGCCAGGACTGATATTCGAACCCGTGCCGCTCGGTCGGGTCGAGCGTCATCGCGACGCGGTCGCCGAGGCCGGATGCGATCGCCGTCAGCGCATCGAGGCGGCTGGCCAACGCCCCCTGCCCGTCGAACGCACGGAGTCGCTCGATCGCGGTGGCGAACGGCCCCGCTGCCTCGATCAGCGGCAGATAGGCCGGCGCCAGCTGCATCACCGCGCCGGCATCCTTGGCGTCCAGAGCGGCGCATAGCGACTCGATCCGTTCCGGCGCGACCGGCAGCGGCCCGGCGGCCAAGGTCGCGACCAGATCGGGCAGAGTGAAGTCGATCGACAGGCCCGTCGCACCGGCGGCATCGAGCGCCTCGACCGCGACCGCGACGACCTCCCGCGCGGCGGCGACCGAATCGAGGCCGATCAGCTCGCAGCCGAGCTGGCGCCATTCCCGCGACGGCGACAATTGCTCGGCGCGCAGCCGCAGCACCGGGCCGGCGTAGGACAGGCGCACCGGCCGCGGGTGATGGCCCATGCGCGTCGCCGCGATCCGCGCGACCTGGGCGGTGATGTCGGGCCGGATCGCCAGCGTATGCTGTGACACGGGGTCGACGAAGCGCACCGCATCGATCAGCGCCCCGTCCTTCAGCCGCGACGACAGGCCGTCGGCATATTCGGCGAGCGGCGGATCGGCGCGCTCATAGCCGTGGCGCCGCGCCGCCTCCAGCACGCGAGCTTCCACCGCGGCGGCGGCATCCGCATGGGGCGGCAGGCGGTCGTGGAATCCTTCGGGAAGCAGGCCGGTCGTCATCATGGCTGGCGCGATAGCCGGGTTGCGGCCGGGGCGCCACTGGCGCGGAAAGTCTCAAAGGTCGCACCCGGAAGGGGTGCACGGGACGTTCGGAAGGCGCAGCCCCAGCGGCCGTCGCCGGTGACGGACGGAAAGTCTCAAAGGTCGCACCAACCAAGGGTGGTTCGGAGCTGAGAAAGAGCCGTGGGCGTTCCGACCCGCCCTCACCCTATCGGCGGCTGTGGCGCCTCTCCCTCTCCCGAAGGGAGAGGGACATGGGAGGGCGAGTCGGAGCAACCGGCGGTCAGGCTAGCCTTGGTCGCCGTTGTAGGACAGCGTCAGAACGACAGGCCCATGGCGGTCTTGACGCCCGGCAGCGCCTGGACCGTGGCGAGCAAGTCGCCGTCGACCGGCTCGTCGACCGAGAGCAGCAGCACCGCCTCGCCGCCCGCCTGACGCCGGCCGAGGTGGAAGGTGCCGATATTGACCCCGGCTTCGCCCAGCGTCGTGCCGAGCCGGCCGATGAAGCCCGGCGCATCCTCGTTGACGACATAGAGCATCGGGCCGGCGAGATCGGCCTCGACCTTGATGCCGAACAATTCGACGAGGCGCGGCGCCTGGTCGCCGAACAAAGTGCCTGCGACCGAGCGCTCGCCGTCCGCCGTCTTGACCGACACGCGCAGCAAGGTGTGGTAATCGCCCTCGCGCTCGGTGCGGACCTCGCGCACCTCGACGCCACGATCCTTGGCGAGGAAGGGCGCGTTAACCATGTTCACCGTGTCGGTCTGGTTGCGCAGGAAGCCGGCGAGCACCGCGCTGACGATCGGCTTGGCGTTGAGCTCCGCCGCCGCCCCCTCGGTATGGATCGAGATGCGGGTGATCGCGCCGGTGGTCAGCTGGCCGACGAGGCTGCCGAGCTTTTCGGCAAGCGCCATGTACGGCTTGAGCTTGGGCGCTTCCTCGGCGGACAGGCTGGGCACGTTGAGCGCGTTGGTGACGCCGCCGGAGACGAGATAGTCCGCCATCTGCTCGGCGACCTGGATGGCGACATTGACCTGCGCCTCCGTCGTCGACGCACCGAGGTGCGGGGTCGAGACGAAGTTGGGCGTGCCGAACAGCGGCGAGGCTTTGGCAGGCTCCTCGACGAAGACGTCGAGCGCGGCACCGGCGATATGGCCGCTGTCGAGCCCTTCCTTCAGCGCCGCCTCATCGATCAGGCCGCCGCGCGCGCAGTTGATGATGCGCACGCCCTGCTTGGTCTTGGCGAGATTCTCGGCCGACAGGATGTTGCGGGTCTGGTCGGTCAGCGGCGTGTGCAGTGTGATGAAGTCGGCGCGGGCGAGCAGTTCGTCCAGCGTCACCTTCTCGACGCCCATCTCGACGGCGCGTTCGGGGGTGAGGAACGGATCGAAGGCGACGACCTTCATCTTGAGGCCGCGGGCGCGGTCGGCGACGATCGAGCCGATGTTGCCCGCGCCGATCAGGCCGAGCGTCTTGGCGGTCAGCTCGACGCCCATGAAGCGGTTCTTCTCCCACTTGCCCGCCTGGGTCGAGGCGTCCGCCTCCGGCAGCTGGCGGGCGAGCGCGAACATCAGCGCGATCGCATGTTCGGCCGTGGTGATCGAATTGCCGAACGGCGTGTTCATCACCACGACGCCCTTGGCCGAGGCGGCGGGGATGTCGACATTGTCGACGCCGATGCCGGCGCGGCCGACCACCTTCAAATTGGTGGCATGCTCGAGAATGTCCTTGGTAACCTTGGTCGAGCTGCGGATGGCGAGGCCGTCATACTGGCCGATGATCGCCTTCAGCTCGTCGGGGGTCTTGCCGGTGATCTCGTCGACCTCGACGCCGCGCTCGCGGAAGATCTGCGCGGCCTTGGGGTCCATTTTGTCGCTGATGAGGACTTTGGGCATGGGATGATTCCTTTGGATGACCAGCCGTCATCCCCGCGGAGGCGGGGATCCAGAGCCGCTGACGGTGCGGCTCTTGCGACGACCTGCGTGTCTGGATCCCCGCCTGCGCGGGGATGACGAATTAGGAGGGTTAAGCCGCCGCCTTGGCGGTGGCGTAGGCCCAGTCGAGCCAGGGGCCGAGCGCCTCGATATCGGCGGTGTCGACGGTGGCGCCGCACCAGATGCGCAGGCCCGGCGGCGCGTCGCGATAGCCGCCGATGTCATAGGCGGCATCCTCCGCCTCGAGCAGCGAGACCATCTTCTTGATCACCGCCTCGTCGGCGTCGACGGTCAGGCAGACGCTGGTCTTCGACCGCGACGCTTCGTCGGTCGCGAGGTGTCCAAGCCAGTCACGCTCTTCGACGATCCGGTCGAGCGCGGCGGCATTGGCATCGGAACGGGCGATGAGGCCGCCCTTGCCCAGGCCCTTGGCCCATTCGAGGCTGAAGATCGCGTCCTCCACCGCCAGCATCGACGGCGTGTTGATCGTCTCGCCCTTGAAGATGCCCTCGGTCAGCTTGCCCTTCGACACCAGGCGGAACACCTTGGGCAGCGGCCAGGCGGGGGTATAGCTTTCGAGCCGCTCGACGGCGCGCGGGCCGAGGATCAGCACGCCATGCGCGCCCTCGCCGCCCAGCACCTTCTGCCAGCTGAAGGTCGCGACGTCGATCTTATCCCATGGCAGGTCGTAGGCGAAGACGCCGCTGGTCGCGTCGGCGAAGGAGAGCCCCTCGCGCGTCTCGGCGATCCAGTCGCCGTTGGGCACGCGCACGCCGCTGGTCGTGCCGTTCCAGGTGAACAGCACGTCGTTCGACCAGTCGACCTGGGTAAGGTCGGGCAGTTGGCCGTAATCGGCGCGGATCACGGTGGGGTCGATCTTGAGCTGCTTGACCGCATCGGTCACCCAGCCTTCGCCGAAGCTTTCCCAGGCCAACGCGGTGACGGGGCGGGCGCCGAGCATCGTCCACATCGCCATCTCGAACGCGCCGGTGTCGCTGCCCGGCACGATGCCGATGCGATGCGTGTCGGGCAGGCCGAGCAGCTCGCGCATCAGGTCGATGCAATATTGCAGGCGCTGCTTCCCGAGCTTCGAACGGTGCGAGCGGCCGAGCACGGCGGTGGCGAGTTTGGCGGGATCGTAGCCCGGCGGCTTGGCGCAGGGGCCCGACGAGAAATGGGGTCGCGCCGGCTTGGCGGCGGGTTTCGCAGGCGCGCGTGTGGCGTCGGCGAACGTCGTGTCAGTCATGTCAACTCTCCTCACAGAGAGCACGCGCGGCGTTGGGACCGCGTGGCCCGTCGACGGCCCTATCGGAGCGTCCCACGGCTGGCAAGCCGTTCCAGCCTCTAAAATGCTTCCGGGACTCCCGGTGGGGAGCAGGGAGGCGACGACGTGACGGACGGAAGAACCAAGGATCCGCGACCGATCGGCCGGGTGGCGATCGCGCTGATCTGGGTGGCGTTGCTGGGCAGGATCGGCCTGGCGGCCGGCGCGCTGGCGACGATCGCGGCGCAGGATGCGCTGGCCCGGGGCGATGCCGCCACCGACGCGCTCGCCACCGCCTCGTCGATCACCGACGCCGCGGCGCTCGTCTACCTCGCGACGCTGGTGCTGGCCGCCGGCGCGGTGTTGCGCTGGATCTATATCGTCAACCGCAACGCGCATGCGCTCAGCACCGCGCTGCGCATCACGCCGCTGTGGAGCGTACTGTGGTTCTTCGTGCCGGTCGCCGGCCTGATCCGGCCGTTCACCGCGCTGAGCCAATGCTGGCGCGCGACGATCGCGCCTGCCGCGCCGGAGGACGTTGGCGTGCCGCCGATCCTGCGCTGGTGGTGGGCGTTCTGGCTGTTGTCGTTGGCGCTCGACAATGTCACGCTGCGGCTCGCCGATGGTCGTGACGGCGCATCGGCGGTGACCGGCGCCTGGGTGACGATCGCCGGTGCGGTGATTGCGGTGCCGCTGACCGCGACGCTGACGGCGGTGATCCTGCAGCTGTCGCGCCGCCAGAACGCCGTGCTGGCGCGCCGCACGATCAGCCGCTTCCACATGTTCGGCTGGCAACACCGCGCCCGCTGAGCGGCCTCTGCGGCGAGGCGCGGCAAAAGCGGCACGGTCCGAGCGGCGACGGGTGCTGACAAAGCGCGCCGGCTGCGGGACAAGGGCGGCCATGTACCGCGTTCTCCCCATCGCCGCGGCGGTGGCGCTGGCCGGCTGCGGATCGCGCGAGCAGGCGCCGGTCGCCCAGCCCGCCACCGCCTCGATCAGCCGGCCGTCGGCGCGCGACACCGCGCAATGCCTGGCCGACCTGCGCGCCGACAACGTCGCCTATCGCCTGCTGCCCGACCGCGACTTCGGCAACGGCTGCGGCCTTGCGGGGGCGGTGCAACTGGTCGAGATCGGCGTGCCCGTCACCGGCGTCACCGCGATGCGCTGCGGCGAGGCACGCGCCTTTTCCGCCTGGGTGCGCAACGCGGTCGCGCCCGCCGCCTATCAGATGCTGGGCAGCGAACTGGCGAGCGTGCAGGGCATGGGCAGCTACGTCTGCCGCAACGTCGTCGGCACCGCCGGCTATGGCGACCGGCGATCGGGCCACGCCATCGCCAATGCGGTCGACTTCGGCGGCGTGACGCTGAAGGACGGGCGGCGGATCACCATCCTCCAGGACTGGACCTCGCCCGACCCGCAGGTGCAGGGCTTCCTGACGACCATCCACCGTTCCGCCTGCCGGCGCTTCGGCACGGTGCTGTCGCCGGCCTATAATGCCGCGCATCGCAACCACTTGCACCTGGAGAACGACGGCGCGCATTTCTGCCGTTGAGCGCCTCCCGGCTTTGCTCTAACCCGGCGTAAATGACCGATACACGAGTACCCGCCCGCGTCTTCCCGCAGGCCAAGCAGGACGCCGAGAGCGCCAAGGCCGCGATCTCCACCCCGCAGACCGAGCACCCCGCCTACAAGCTCGCCTTCCAGGACATGGACTTCCTGTTGCGCGACGATCTGCGGCCGGTGCGTTTCCAGCTCGAGTTGCTCAAGCCCGAATTGCTGCTGGAGGAGGCGAAGATCGCCTCGACCTTCGTGATGTACGGCTCGGCGCGCATTCCCGAACCGGCCAAGGCCGAGGCGATGCTGGCGATGGCGAGCGACGACACCGCCAAGGCGATCGCCGAGAAGCTGGTCGCCAAGAGCCGCTATTACGAGGTCGCGCGCGAGCTGGCGCAGATCGCCAGCCGCGTGCCGCGCGACCAGAACGGCATGCGCCAGTTCGTCGTCTGCTCCGGCGGCGGACCGTCGATCATGGAGGCGGCGAACCGCGGTGCGGCGGATGTCGGCGCCGAATCGATCGGCCTCAACATCGTGCTGCCGCACGAACAGGCGCCCAATCCCTATGTGACGCCCTCGTTGAGCTTCCAGTTCCACTATTTCGCGCTGCGCAAGATGCACTTCCTGCTGCGCGCGCGGGCGCTGGCGGCCTTCCCCGGCGGCTTCGGCACGTTCGACGAACTGTTTGAATTGCTGACGCTGATCCAGACCGGCAAGATCAAGCCGATCCCAGTGCTGCTGTTCGGCCGCGAATTCTGGGACAAGGTGGTGAATTTCCAGGCGCTGGTCGACGAGGGCGTGGTCAGCCAGCGCGACCTCGGCATCTTCACCTATGTCGAAACCGCCGAAGAGGCGTGGGACGTGGTGCGGGAATTCTACGAGGAACAGGCGCGCAAGGAGGGGTGACCGCTGCACACCCCTCTCTCGCCGGGAGAGGGGCAAGCCGCCGCAGGCGGCGCGGGGTGAGGGCAGGTCGAAACGTTATCAGGTCAAGGCGAGGGGGCCGTCGCGGCCGTCCTCACCCTTCCGCGCTGACGCGCCTCCCTCCCTATCCCGGAGGGAGAGGGACTTTGGATGTCACTTCGGCAGCTTGGCAGCCTGTTTCGCTGCATCCGGATCGACCGACGGCGCGCCGGAGGCCGGGGTGCCGGTGTTGCCGAGGTTGTTGGCCGCGTCGGTGTTGGTGATCGAATCCTTCGACGCATTGGTCGCGGGCTTGGCCGCGCCTTCCTTGCCCGCAGGCGCCGCGCCGGCGGCAGGGGCGGCGGGGAGCGGCAGGTTCGAACCCTGGCTGTTCAGATAGACCAGCACGTTGGCGCGATCCTGCGGATTGCCGAGGCCGGCGAAGGTCATCTTGGTGCCGGGCGCGAACTTGCGCGGGCTGGTCAGCCACGCGTTCATCTTGTCGAAGTCCCAATTGCCGCCGACGCCCTTCAGCGCGTCGGAGAAGGCAAAGCCGCCCTTGCCCTGGCCGATCGGCTCGCCCAGCGTCGCGTAGAGATTGGGACCGATGCCGTTCGCGCCGCCCTGGTTGACGGTGTGGCAGGCGGCGCATTTCTTGAACACTTCGGCGCCCTTGGCCGGATCGGCGGTGGGCAGCAGCGTGGCGATCGGCACTTCGGCGGCGGCGCCGCCGCCACCGGCCTCCTCGACGCCCTCGATCGCATAGCCCATCTTTGCGGGCCGGCCGTCGTGGAACACCATGCCGCCGACGATGGACAGGCCGAGCGCGATGCCGCAGGCCGCCAGCGTCCAGCCGGCAATCGTGTTGGTGCGGTTATCCATCTGCCGGCCTTGCCCCTGTTATCCTCGCCTCTTGGCTGCAACCCATAGGAAAGCGCGCGGGCGCCCGCAAGCGCGTGCTTGCCCGCGACGGACGCCGCCTCTACGCCGCGGCGCATCATGGAGAGCTACGCCGCCCCCGCCCGCCCGATCGTCGCCGCGATGACCGTCGCCGCCGCCGCCGCGCCGGATCGCGCCGTCGCCTTTCAGGGCGCGCCGGGTGCCAACAGCCATGTCGCGGTGACCGAGGCGTTTCCCGACGGCCTGCCGCTGCCCTGTTTCGCGTTCGAGGATGCGATCGACGCGGTGCGCGAGGGGCGCGCCGACTGCGCGGTGATCCCGATCGAGAATTCGCTGCACGGCCGCGTCGCCGACATCCATTTCCTGCTGCCCGAATCCGGCCTGGTGATCACCGGCGAGCATTTCCTCGGCATCCGCCACGCGCTGATGGGCCGTGGCCCGCGCGACGGCGTGCGGCAGGCGATGAGCCATCCGCAGGCACTGGGCCAGTGCCGCCACTGGCTGAAAGCGCACGGCATCCAGGCGGTGAATTATCCCGACACCGCCGGTGCGGCGGCCTATGTCGCGGAGCTCGGCGATCCTGCGGTGGCGGCGCTGGCCCCGCCGGGGGCGGCGGCGATCTATGGCCTCGACCTGCTCGGCGTCGATATCGCCGATGCCGACCACAACATGACCCGCTTCGTCGTCCTTGCCCGGGGCGGCAAGCCGCCGGTTGGCGAGGGCCCGTGGATG
This sequence comes from Sphingomonas sp. MA1305, assembly GCF_016107325.1. GTDB lineage: Bacteria > Pseudomonadota > Alphaproteobacteria > Sphingomonadales > Sphingomonadaceae > Sphingomonas. The sequence continues at coordinate 999,666 of NZ_RCVT01000002.1, read as the reverse complement.
ACGACGCTGATCTTCGAGGTGAAGAACGTGCCCGCCGCGCTGTACAAGGCGATGGGCGGTTTCGCGACCAACGGCGTCAACATGACCAAGCTGGAAAGCTACCAGCGCGGCGGCAGCTTCGCGGCGACCGAATTCTATGCCGACATCGAGGGCAAGCCCGGCGATGCCGCGGTCGACCGCGCGCTGGAGGAACTGGGCTTCCATTCCAAATGGGTGCGCGTGCTCGGCACCTATCGGCGCGCGCGGGCGCGGGGCTGAGGCGAAACCAGCGGGTCAGCCGCCGTCGTCCTTGTCGACGATGTCGTAATGGATGCGCACCCAGGTGCCGATCTGGAACTTGCCGTTGATGCGGGGCGGCATCACCTTGAACTGCCACGCCGCCTGCCGCATCGCGCGGGCGACGCCCAGGCCGGGGCGCGAATCGCCGATCTGGACGCAATCCTCGACGCGGAAATTGGGCGCCGTACGGCACGCGATCTCGCCCCAGGATCCTTCCGGCACGTCGTGCGGCGGCATGTAGGGCGAAAGCGCGTTGCGCGGCGGACGCACGTACCAGTCGGCGGCATAGAGCCGCTGGCCGCCCGGGCCGGTGCCCGCCCCCGGCGTGTCGTTGCCGCTGCCGGCATCGCCGCTGTCGCCGTTCGCATCGCCCGCCGCGGCGAGTTCGCGCGCGCTCTTCTTGCCCTTGATCTTGCCGACGTCGGTGGCGGCGAAGGACGCGCGGTCCATGACCAGCATGTTGTTCTGGACGACTTCGGGTGGCGGCGGCGGGACCGGCTGATCCTGCGGCGGGGTCGGTCGCGGCCGCACCTCCGGCGCGCCACCCTTGGGCGCGGCGGCGGCCTGTTTCTTGGTCTGCGCCTTGCTGGGCGAGGCGCTGCCCGACGAGGAGACGTCGAAGGTGGTGAGCGCGCTGGACGGGCCCATCCTGGTCAGCGGCGAATTGGGCAGCAGCAGGAGCAGCAGCGCGATCAGGATATGCGCGGCAATGGTCAGCGCGAGGCTGATCGCCCTGCGGCGGCGGTCCGGAGCTGATCGATAGGACGCCGCGTACATGCGGCGGTTGGCCTATCGCGTGCGCGGCCGGCGGGCAATCGCCCGCTTCGGCCGTTCGTCGCATGTGTCCGCCATGTGTCTAGCCCGCGCGCGCGAATGCTTCCGCCTCGGCGACCTCGGCGTCGGTCGGCCGGACGCCGGTGTAGAGGACGAATTGCTCCAGCGCCTGCAGCGTCGCCACCGCGGCGCCGGTGATCCGCCGCTTGCCCGCGTCCGCCGCGGCGCGCAGGAACGGCGTTTCGGCGGGCAGCGCGACGACGTCGAAGGCGACCGTCGCCGCGGCGATCGTCGCCGGGTCGAAGGCCAGCGCGTCGGCCTCGCCGCCGGCCATGCCGATCGGGGTGACGTTGATCAGCAGCGACGCGGTCGCCCCGCCGACCGCCGCCGCCCAATCGAAGCCGTACAAATCGGCGAGCGCCCGGCCCTTGCCCGCGTTGCGCGCGACGATCGTGCCCGTGCGGTGACCGCGATCGCGCAGTGCCGCCGCCACCGCCTTGGCCATGCCGCCCGAACCGCGCAGCAGGAACGGCGTGGCCGGATCGATCGCCGCATCGTCGAGCAGATCGCGTACGGCGCTATAGTCGGTGTTGTGACCGGTCAGCACGCCGTCGTCGTTGACGATCGTGTTGACGCTATCGATCGCCGCGGCGGACGGCGCGACGCCGTCGAGCAGCGCGATCACCTCTTCCTTGAACGGCATCGAGATGGCGCAGCCGCGAATGTCGAGCGCGCGGATGCCGCCGATCGCCGCGGGCAGATCCTTGGTGGTGAACGCCTTGTAGACATAGTCGAGGCCGGTCAGCTCGTAGAGCCGGTTGTGGAAACGCGAGCCGAAATTGCCCGGCCGCGCGGCGAGCGACATGCATAGCCGGGTGTCGCGCCCGATCGGAGGCTTGGCGTTCGACATGATAGTCCTTTCGTCATGCCGGGCTTGTTCCGGCATCCACGGTTCCGCAAAGAGGGGCGGTGCGCGTATGTGCGGCACGGTGGATGCCGGAACAAGTCCGGCATGACGGGGACTATCCGGGAGAGGTTCATGACACGGCTATCGACCCTTATGCTCGCTGCCGGCGTCGCCACGATGCCGGTCGCGACGATGGCGCAGCACACCGCGCCGGTCGCACCGCAGCACCAGCCCCCCTCCCCCGCCGACCTGTTCGGGCCGCTGTTCGTCGCGGTGCAGACACAGAAGATCTTCCCCGACGGCAAGACCTTCGTCGATGCGGTGCCGAAGCGCGATCCCGCCGCGATCATGGCCGATTTCGACCGTGCGCGGATCGGCGACCTGAAGGCGTTCGTGCTCGCCAATTTCACCGTGCCGGGGGTCAACGACCATGAGCCTAAGGACCTGCGGGCGCATGTCCGCAGCCTGTGGCCGATGCTGGTCCGCCAGCCGGTTCCGCCCGCACCAGGCAGTTCGGCGCTGCCGCTGCCCGAACCCTATGTCGTGCCGGGCGGTCGATTCCGCGAGATGTATTATTGGGACAGCTATTTCACGATGCTCGGCCTCGCCGCCGACGGGCAGCAGCCGCTGGTCGAATCGATGCTGGCCGATTTCACCGCGACGATCGAACGCTACGGCCATATCCCGAACGGGATGCGCAGCTATTATCTCAGCCGGTCGCAGCCGCCCTTCTATGCGCTGATGCTCGATCTGTCGAAGACCATCGATCCGGCGCTGGCGGCGCGCCGGCTGGCGGCGCTGCGCCGCGAGCATGACTATTGGATGCGGGGCGGCCGGGTCGTGACGATGCCCGATGGCAGCCGGCTCAATCGCTATTGGGACGATCGCGACACGCCCCGCGACGAATCCTATGCGGAGGACGTCGCCACCGCGGCCGAGGCGGCGCGGGCGGGACGCGACCCGGCGACGGTGCGCCGCGACCTGCGCGCCGCGGCGGAAAGCGGCTGGGACTTTTCCAGCCGCTGGCTTGCCGACGGCAGGACGCTGGCGACGATCCGCACCACGCAGATCGTGCCGGTCGACCTCAACAGCCTGATGCTCGCGATGGAGGAGCGGATCGCGACCCGCTGCCACGCTGCCGGCGATCAGGCATGCGCGGCCGCATTCACGGGCATGGCGACCAAGCGCCGCGCCGCGATCCAGCGCTTTCTATGGACGCCGCGGGAAGGCCGCTTCGCCGATTGGGACATGGCGACCAGGCGGCCGACGCCGGCGGTGACCGCGGCGATCCTCTACCCGCTGTTCGTCGGCGCGGCGACGCCGGCGCAGGCCAAGGCGACGGCGGCGGTGGTCCGGGCGCAATTGCTCGGCGAAGGCGGCTTGCGCACCACGACGCGGCGCACCGGTCAGCAATGGGACGAGCCCAACGGCTGGGCGCCGCTGCAATGGATCGCGATCGACGGCCTCGCGCGGAACGGCGAGGAGCCGCTCGCCAAGCAGATTGCGCGCCGCTGGATGGCGACGGTCGCACGGACCTATGCCGAGACGGGCAAGATGCTGGAGAAATACGACGTCGCCGAGCGCAAGTCGGGCGGCGGCGGCGAATATCCGACGCAGGACGGGTTCGGCTGGACCAACGGCGTCGCGAGCGCGATCGACGCACGCTGGCCGGGGTTGCTCGCTGATCTCCCCTCCCCTTCAGGGGAGGGGCAGGGGATGGGGGACGCCGGATAGTTTTGGGCGGCGGCCCCCACCCCAACCCCTTCCCTGAAGGGGAGGGGCTTATGAGGTCGCGAGTCCCAGCCACCGTCTCGTCCCGGGCAGCCGGGCCAGCGCCAGCCGCTCGGCGAGCAGCACGGCGATCAGCGTCGCCCCGAACAGGGGCAGCAGCACACCGAGCGCGACGATCACCGCGACCAGCCCCCAGGCCAGCGCCGGGCGCGGCCGCCGGTGCGGCGCGCCGAGCACCCCCTCCGGCCGCCGCCGCCACCACAGCACGACGCCGCTGACGGTCAGCAGCATCAGTCCGAGCGCGGTGAGCAGATTGACCAGCTGATTGAGCCAACCGTAGAGCGCGCCTTCGTGCAACGCGACGCCATAGCCGACCAGGCGGTCGACCAGCCGCCGCGTCGCGAAATCCTTGCGCGACAGGATGTGCCCGTCGGCATCGAGTTCCAGGTCGGTGCGCAGTGGCCGGTCGGCGGCGTCGGACTTGGCGGTCCACGGCTGGCCCGGCCCGGCCGGCGGCGCGATCAGCACCGGCCCCGCCAGCCGCAGCGGCGCGACGCTGGCGATCAGGCGGTCGAGCGGGGCGTAGGAGATGCGCGGATGCTCCATCGCCATGCCGCCGTGTTCGGCATGGGCGCCCTCCATCGCCCGCGTGCCGGGACCGGCGGCGGCGCCGATCGTCCAGTCCTGCCGCACCGCACTGCCCTCCGCCACGGTGCGCACGGCCTTCAGGTAGCTGCCCCAGCTCTTCGCCCAGGGCAGGCCGCTCAGCAGCAGCAGCAGCGCCATCGCCGACACCCAGAAGCCGGTGACCCCGTGCAGGTCGCGCCAGAAGCGTCGCCCGCCGGCGCCCAGCCGCGGATAGACGACGCCGGCGATGCCGCCGCCGCGCGGCCACCACAGGAACAGCCCGGTCAGGATCATCACGATCGTCCAGGAGGCGGCGAGCTCGACGACGTACGACCCGACATTGCCGGCGAGCAATTCACCGTGCAGCCGGAAGACGATCCGCATCAGCCGGTCCTGCTCGCCGACCGTCTTCAGCACGGCGAGCGTCTGCGGGTGGACGTAGACGCGCGTCTCGCGACCGTGAACGCCAACGATCACCTGCACCGCCTGCGCCGGCGTGTCGGGCAATTGGTAGCGGTGCAGCACCGATCCCGGCACCGCGGCGAGTGCGGCATCGACCTGTGCCGCCGCCGAGGCGCGCGGCCCCGGGCCGGCGACATGCGCATAGGGTCGGTCGATCAGCGCCTCGACCTGCGGCCGGAACAGATAGGCCGCGCCGGTCAGCGACAGCCACAGCACGAACGGCAGACAGAACAGGCCGGCATAGAAATGCCAGCGCCAGACGGTGGCATAGCCCGGCCAGCGGCGGGTGGAAGCAGCGGTCATCGCCTCAGAACCTCGTCTTGACGCCGGCATAGACGGTGCGCGGCTGGCCGGCATAGAGCGATCCCGTCACCGCGCGCAGCGCCGTCACCGACGTCTGCTGGCCGGTCGCCGGGTCGATCGCGTTGGCGATCACCGAGGCCGAGCCGACATAGGTGCGGTCGAACAGATTCTGCACGCTGACATAGAGGCTGAGCCGCCGCCACCAATCGTCGCCCTTCGGCGGGTCGTAATGGAGGTTGAGGTTGGTCAGCGTGTAGCCGGGGATCGTCAGCAGATTGCCGTTGTCGATCGGATAGGCGTCGCGCCACGTCACCTCGGCAAAGCCGCCGAGGCCGGCGAGCGCGCCGCCCGGTTGGTCGTAGCCGACGCGGCCGTTGACGAACTGCGGGATGACGCCGGGGATCGCCTTGCCGGCGCGGTCGAACACCGTCGAGGTGGCGCCGGCGGTCAGGCGCTCCGCGAAGTCGGTGTAATATTGGTCGTTGTAGCTGTAGCTCGCCTGCAACCGCGCGCCGGGCAGCAGCCCGAGCAACGGATGCCAGTCGAGGCCGAGTTCGACACCGCGATGCACCGAACGCGGCACGTTCGGGGTATAGGCGAGCAGATTGACGCCGGCCGACTGGCTGACCAGCTCGTTGCGGAACCATTCGTAATAGCCCGTCACCTCCGCCTTCAGCGCGGTGCCGAGCGTGAGCTCCGCGCCGACGTCGACGCCGGTGTTGCGCTGCGCCCTGAGGGCGATGTTGTTGCCGGGCGTGCCGGCGGGCGTGACGAACAGCTGCCCGCCCTGCGGAATTCCATAGCCGGTGCCGAGCCGTGCGTGCAGCCGCAGCGCCGGATCGACCTGCCAGCGCAGCGATGCTTCCGGCGCGACGTTCCAGAAGCGGCGGTCGGCGGGGATCACGGTCAGTACCGGGGTCGCGCCGACCGGATAGGCATAAGCGGTCTGGCGCATCCGCAGTTGCGACCATTCCCCGCCGATCCCGGCGATCAGTTCCAGTCCCGGCGCCAGCGCGAGCTCCTCGCGCGCCCGCGCGCCGAGGTTGCGGACGTCGCCGAACACCAATTGGGTCGGCGCGCCGATGCCGTCGCGCCCCGCCGGCGTCTTGTTGAAGCTGTAGCTCTGGTTGTCGAGATAGTTGTAGAACAGCCCGACGAAACCGGTCGCCGCTCGCCCGAACAGATCGTGCCGGTCGGTCAGGTCGGTCGACAGATTATAGCTGTTGAGCGTGCCGCGGAACGGCGTCGCGCTGGTCGGCTGGTTGACGACGCGGCTGTCGAAGGTCGCCTGGGTCCGCCACGTCGTGTCGCCGTCGAGATCATGCTCCCAGCGCGCGCCCAGGATGGTGCGACGGTCGTTGCGGGCAAGGTCGCCCTCCGCCGCGGTCTGGGCGATGCGCGTGCCGTTGACGCCGTTGACCAGCACCGCGATCGTGCCGCAACCCGGTGCGGCGGTGGCGGCGCGGGTGCAACCCTGCTGATAGGGATTGGCGAGATACTGGTTGTACGACAGCCGCGTCGACAGCCGGAAGTCGCCTTCATTGTAGATGATCTTGCCGGTGAGGCGGTCGCGGTCGGTCAGTGCGACCGTGGCGAGCGCGTTCAGCGTACCGGTGCGATAGCCGGTGTGGCCGGTCGCGCCGTCGGCCCCGACCAGGCTGGCAAACAGGCCATAGTCGTAGCGCTCGCCGGCACGGCCGATCGTCGCATAGAGGTTGGCGTATCCGTCACCACCGACGTCGGTGCCGATCTCCGCTCCCTGGATGTCGGCGCCGCGGCGGGTGCGGAAGTTGATCGCACCGCCCAACGCATAATTGCCGTAGCGGGCCGAGGATGGGCCGCGCACCACGTCGACCGCGCCATAAGCATGCGGGTCGGTCAGGTCGAACCGGGCCAGGCCGTCCGGCTGGGTAACCGGGAAATCGTCCTCGAACACCTGCAGGTTGCGCGCGCCGAAGCTGTTGCGCGCGTTGGAGCCGCGCACCGAGACGCCGACGTCGCGCGGGCCGTTGCCCTGCAGCACGACGACGCCGGGCGACAGTTTGACGATGTCGGCGATGGTCGTCGCCGGGGTGTTGCGGAAGGCGGCGGCGTCGATCGTGGTGACGGTCTGGCCGGCGACCTGCGTGGTCAGCGACAGCGCGTGGCCGGTGACGACGATGTCGCCTGGCGCCTCGACGCGCGCCGGCGCGGGGCCGTCGGTGGCGGACGGTTCGGTCGCGGCGTTGAGCCGGGCGATCTCGGCATCGATCGCGGCGCGTTGGCGGAGCAGTTCGGCGCGGCGGGCGGCGGTCGCATCGACCTGCGCCGCGGCCGGTCCCGCCGCCAGCGCCGTGGCGGCGAGCAGCAGAGCATAAGAAGGCATGGCATTTCCTGAAGACGAACGGGAACGGACCGCACGCCCGAACGGGCACACGGTGCGGCAGGTCCGGCGGCATCAAGGCCGCGGGCTCAGGCGATGGCGGGTGGTCCCCGCGACGGCGGGTGGATGTAGAAGGCGCGCCGCGGCGGCGCCTGCGCCGCGCGGAGCCGCGCCAGCGCCATGGCGAGCACGATCGCCGCGGCGAGCAGGACGGGATCGACCGGCAGCAACGGCGCCAGCGACAGGCCCGCAAAGGCGCAGGGTCCGTCATGAGACGCACCATGCCGCTCGTGCGGGGCGTCGTGATGGTGCATCCCCGGCATCGCGACAGGCTGCGGCACGGGGTCGGCGGCGGGACACAGGATCAGCGACAGCGTGCCGCCGGCGACATCCGGCATGAACCCCGTCGGCACCAGCAGCCGCAACGCCAGCGCCGCGGCGAACAGCAGCGCGGTCAATCCGCGTCGACGCGCGATCAGGCGGCGGAGGGCATGCACGCGGCAGCCCTAGCGCGGCGAGCGGCAGGCGGAAAGCGTTGTAATGCCAGCTGCGGTCACGCGGCGAGATGCATCGGGATCACGGGCTGGAAGGGGCATGATGCTGCGAGCATTAGCGCCGCACCGCGTGACGGGAGCAGTTTGATTCCAACGACCCCGCTGTCGGGCGGCATCCGGTCTCATGCCCAAAAAAAACGGCGGCCGACCGAGCAAGGGTCGTGCCGCCGCAGGTTCGAGAGGCCGCGCGATTGGGGGCATCGCAGCCTTTCGGGGGCGAAATTACTTCTTCTTGTTCTCACCCGACGCGTCGGACACGGCGCTGCCGGCGGACTTCAGATCCTTGCCGGCGCCATTGACGGTGTTGCACGCGGTCAGCGCGAGCATGGCGGCAAGGCCGGAAGCGATGACGATCCTGGCGGTCATGATCTTCTCCTTCTGAAGAAAACGGGGTGCGGCGGGCCCGATACGCCGGCCCGCCGCGGACACTCAGCGCAGGCGGCGGCGGGTTGCCGTCGTCGCGCCAAAGGCTGCCGCACCGGCGCCGACCAGCAGCGCGAGCACGAGGATGAACGAGGTCTTGGCAGCCGCGCCGGCGGCGGCATCGGCGGCCGACTTGGCGGTCTGCACCGCCTCGTTCTTCGCCTGAACGAACTGCGCCTTGGCGCGGGTCACCTGCGCCTGCGCCTCCGGGCGGCTGATCTTGCGCTGTGCCGCGACGATGTCGACGATACGGCTTTCCGCCTGAGCGCCATCGCTGCCGCCACGCGCCAGGGCGGGCAGCTGCTTGGCGATTTCCTTCTGGGCCTGTTCCGGCGTCATCTGGGCGGGATCGGCCGGCGCGGCGGACAGATAGGCGGAGGCCTCGTCGCGCACGTCGTTCGTGTCGATGCCGGCGATCTGCGCGGCCTTCGGCGCGGCGGCGCCGACCGTCGATCCGGCTGCACCCGCGACCGTGCCGACGGTGCGGAAGGCGCCGCCGATGATGCCGCCCACCGCCGAGGTCAGCAGGTACAGCGTCAGGATCAGCGTCACGCCCCAGACGACCAGGCCATGGACCAGCGCGTCGAACCGCTCGGTGACGCCCGACACGCGGGCCGCGGCATAGCCGCCCGCGCCGAGCGCGACGACGGTGGTGATCAGCCAGTACAGCCCCGCGCCGATGCCGAAGCCGGCGGCGCCGGGCGTCGAGCCCTCGACCGGGTCGACCATCGACAAGCCGATGCCGGTGCCGAGGATGCCGAGCAGCAGTTGCACCGCCACCGCGATCACCACGCCGGCGAAGATCGCACCCCACGACACCCGGCGGCGCGCCGGTTCGCTCGTCGTCTCCAGCGGCACTCGGCCGGTCGTCACAATCGTCGCCATAGTCACTCCTGTTCGTTCGTCATGTTCGGGGCGGCACCGGCCCTGCCGTCCGCCGCCCAATCGGGTGCGCGCGCCGTGCGCCCGTTCGCCGGCGACGGCGTATCGCCCGCCCCGGCCTGTTGCGCGCGACCCGCGCGCACTTCGGCATCATCGCCGATCAGCTTGCCGATCGCCTCGCGCGCCGCGCCCTTGGCCAGCGCGACCTCGTCGCGATCGGAATCGTTCTTGTCCGTGCTCATGCCGACATCTCCCGCGGGCCGATCGCGATCGCCTCGCTCTCGAAGCCGCGCGCCCGCGCCCAGGCGGCGGCGGCGGTGCGGCGGTTGACGCCGATCTTGGCGTAGATGCGCGCAACATGATTGCGCACGGTATTGCCCGCGACGCCGAGCGCGCGGGCGATGCTCTTGTCGTCCAGCCCGCGGCAGATCAGCGCCAGCACCTCGCGCTCGCGTGCGGTCAGGTCGTCGATGCCGGTGCCGGTCTCGTCTGGCTGGGGCGCCCGCAGCCGGGCCAGCTTGTCCATGATCGAACGGCTGAACCAGCTGGTGTCCTTCATCACCGCCTCGATCGCCTCGACCAGCTCCAGCTCGGTCGCCTTGCGCTGGGTGATGTCTTGGAACGCCCACAACAGGCAGGCATCGTCACCCAAAGTGATCGCCTCGGTCGACACCAGACAGTCGATCGCGCCACCGTCCTTGGCGGTGATCCGCGCCTCGTGCCCACGCAGATCGTGGCCATGCTCGATCGCCGCCTCGATGTCGGACCGCACGGCGTCGCTCGCCCACAGGCCGGCATCGGCGAGCGAGCGGCCGATGATCTCGGTCGCGGCATAGCCGGTCAGCGCCGCGAAACTGGCGTTGACCTCGCACAGCAGATGGCCGTCGCGGGCGCCGATCGCCATCGGCACCGGCGCCATCTGGAACGTCCGGGTGAACCGCTCCTCGCTGTGGCGCAGCTGCGATTCCGCCTTTCGCCGCGGCTCCAGGTCGGCGAAGGTGAACAGCATGCAGGGCTGGTCGCCCATGTCGATCGGCTGGCCGGCGACGATCACCAACTTGCTGCCGCCGTCGGGCATCTCCAACTCCGCCTCCATCTGCGGAATGGTCCGCCCCTCGGCGAGCCGTTCCTTGGCAAGGTCGCGACGATCGGCGCCGCGCAGCACGTCGATGTCATAGACCGTCTTGCACAGCACCTGGTCGCGCTGGTGCCCGGTCATCTCCAGGAAGCCCTGGTTGACTTTGACGAAGCGCAGGTCGGACAGGCGGCAGATCACCGCCGGCGCGGGATTGGCGTTGAACGATTGTTCAAACCGGTCCTCCGCCTCGAACCGCGCCGACACGTCCTGGATGACCAGCACGACGCAGGACGGCGCGCCGTCGTCGGCGTCGTTGAGCACCAGACTGCGCACCTGATGGACCCAGCGCGGCGTATCCTCGCCGGCAACGGTGACCTCGACGATCACCTCCGAAAAGGAATCGCCGGCGACGACGCGCTCGATCGGATAATCGTCCGCCGACAGGCGGTGGTTGTTGCGGTAGCGGAGCTGGAATCGCGCCCGGTAATCATCGACCGTCCGGCCGAGCTGCTCGAGCCGCTCGACGCCGTGCATCGCCAGCGCGGCGTGATTGGCCCAGAGCAGGCTCTGGTCCGGATCGATCAGGATCACCCCCTCGTCGAGCCCGGTGATGATCTGCCGCAGATGCCGCAGATCGACCGTCTCGCGCAGGGATTGGAGCGTCGACACCCGTCGGATCTCAGCCGCGACGGCCGTGGATCAGCCAGCCGAGCGCATAGCCGACCACCGCGGCCGCCGCCGCGAAGACCAGGCCTTCGTTACCGCGCACCGAGTCGCGCGCGACCCGGGCGCCATGCTGCGCCGCATCGGCGGTGGCACGGCCGGCGTCACGGGCCGCGGCCGCGGAACGGTCGGCCGCATCGCCCAGCCGCTCGCGGGCGTCGTCGATCAGGCCGGGGGTCGCATCGGCGATGTCGCCGGCGACCGACTGGGCGCGACCGAACAGGTTCTCGGCCGCGCCGGCGACCTGGTCGACGACGCCGTCGACCTGCCAGTTGCGGCTGTCGACCGCGTCGCCCACCGCCTTCTCGACCTTGCCACCGACGTAGCGGACGCCGCCGTGTACCTCATGCTTGTTCATCAGGAATCTCCGGAAAATTTCGGGGGCGTAAGGGTCAGGCCGCGGCGCGCGCCGACCGGGCGCCGGCCGTGCCGCACGACACGCGGGCGCGGGTCACACCGATGACGACGCAGCTGGCGGGCACCGACCTCTCCCTCGCGATCGGCCACCCCATGCGACCGATCCGGCCACACCAACTTATGATAAGTCCGAAACGTTCCTGGTATCTTTGCAGTAGTGTACTAGTCGCCTTCTACCACCACGTCGTGCCAGCGGGCGGCGTAGAGCGCGGCGAACCGCTCGTGCAGGCCGCGCTGCCCCGGATCGTCGCAACGGGCCGCCATGGCGCGGTGCGCGGCGCAGCGGCGCTGCCAATAGTCGCGGTCTTCCTCTGGCGTGCGGTTCATCCCGGCCTCGCTTCGCTCATGTCGGCCGTGACGCTAGGCGACGTCCGCCCCTGCGACCATGATGCGCTCGCACCCGGCCGGCTGGTAGATCGTCTGGTAGTTTGCCCGGCGCGGCGGCCGGCATCAGGCATGTCGCCACGATGCGGACGACGTTCGGCGATCCGAAGGCAGGGTCGCCGGGTCGACATCTTTCCAGGGGTGTAAGCCGGGGAGGCGGTCCGCGTCGCACGTCCGCTCCATAGGGGGCACGCGGCGGCGGCGTCTCGGACAAGTCGCCCCGCCTCCCTGATACGCAAGAGACGGGGCGACCTGCTGTCCGTGGAAGCAGGTTTGCTCCACCCCCCGGCCATAGCCGCCCATGGTTAACGATTCGTCACCAAGGTTGTAGGAGCTGAACCGAACCGGACCAGCGCGTTCACCGCCGGTGAACACCGCCGCGCTATGCTGGCCGGATGGTGAAACGCCCTCTTGATCGGCACGATCGCCGGCTGCGCCAGCCGGCCCGCCGCAGGCCGCCGGCGCGCGAGACGCTCTGGCAGCGCCTGCGCCGGTGGTGGCGCGTGCTACGCCGCGGCTTCTGACGAGACACGGCTCCGGGCCTGAGCTGTGCAGCAGGGACCGACGTTCTGAAGCCGAATGCTGGCCAAGGTCGGATGGCGCCCGTCACGCCCCCCATTCGGGACCGTCCTCATCGGGCACGAACGAGTCGCCTGCGTCCGTTTCAGGTCGGTCCGGCAGATCATCGGACGATGATGACGCCGTGCGTGTGACCGGACGGATCGGCAACGTCGGTACACCGCCCCCGAACCGCAGCCGGATGAACGCCGCGCGCCCGTCCATGCCCTGGAAGATCGCGGCGACCTCCTCGCCGCGCGACATCCGCCCCGCGATGAAGGATGCCCGCTCGGCGCTGACATAGCCCAGCTGCACGCCGTGCGGACCGAGCACGGCGATGGCGTTGCGATCATGCTTGTTCTTGGGCTCCGGACTCAGCGTGACCGGATCGCCCGGCAGCGTCATCATCGCTTCCGACCGCCGATTGCTGCCATCGGCATTCGGGAAGTCGATCCCGACCACGGCAAGGGTCAGTTCCTGCATGATGCCGACCTATGCCCTTGCGGCTATCGCCGGAAGACCTAGCTTGCACCGATGGCGAGCTTCGACGACATGGCCGACCCCGAACTGGCCGCTGCGTGCAACCGGCTTTCCGCGTGGGTTGAACCCCTGCCAGAGGGGGTGCTGATCGATCCGGCGTCCCAGCTGACCGAGAATGACCTCGCCCTGATCCTGCGCCACCTCTACGCCACGCGACACATCGCCGATCGCGAGGAGCGCCCGGCCACCGTCAGCCGAGCGGCCGCGCGACCGTCGGTACCGCTGACCGCGAAGGATTAAAGAGCGGGAACCGCACTGCCCGATCTGCGCTGATAGGCGATGCAGAGCGGCGGGATAGAGCAAGCGGACCTGGCGATCGCGGATGCGGCGGCGCCGGCCAGGACGGCGGCGCCGGTCAAGGTCGCGGGGTGGTTGAGCGAGATTGCCGATCAACCCCAGCTGATCACGCTGTGTACGGCGATCCTGCTGAGCGGAGCGGTGCGTGGCGACCGGCGACTGGCGGCAACGGGCGGCAGGATGCTCGCCGCCGAGCTGCTGGCGACGGCAATGAAGGATGCGATCAAGCACCGGATCGATCGGACCCGCCCCGAAGCCGTCGATGACGGCACGCCCTATGTGATGGAGCCCGGCGACAGCCGCGACAGCGAGCACAACAGCTTCCCGTCGGGACATACGGCCGGCGCGATCGCCGTCGCTTCCGTGATCGCCGGCGCCTATCCGCGCGCACGCCTGCCGGCCTATGCCGCTGCTGCGGCTATCGCCTTTATCCAGATCCCACGATCGAAACATTATGTGAGCGATCTGGCGGCTGGGGGCGTCATCGGTGGCATCGCCGGCTACCTTGCCACCACCATGGGGCGCGCTGGTTCGTCCGCAACCTGACGGGGCGGTCTCGCCTAGAGGGACGCGAGCGGGGCCGCGATGACGACACCGTATTGCACAGGACGCTATAGGCGGCCACGACCTGGCGGGAGAATTGCCTCCAGCGACGCGCATCGATCCAACAGATTGTATCAACTCGGGATTCTATCACGGAATGCACCGCGCGCGGCGCTTGCCGGCGATGGCCGTTCGCCACATCATCCGATCACGCCCTGCCGTCGGCTCGTGAACTCCCTGCGGCAGGGCGCCCTTGGCGAAGCGATCTGCTTCGCAGCGGCACGGTCAGGGTCTGCCGACGCCGATAGAAGGCAATCGTGAGGCCAGGGCGTCACCCGCTCTCCCCCTACGGCCGACGCTGCCGAGGATAGCGAAGATCAGGTCGCCGGCTGCGGACTTCGACGCTGCATCTTCGTTTCCGGCATGGCGAGGAGGTAGAGCAGCAAGCCGGCAACGGCGATCGCCGCCAGGGTGAGAAAGCTGACGCTATAGCCTGCCCAGATGATAACGGAACCGGCGAGCGACGCCGACAGCGCGGCGCCAAGGCTTTGGGTCGTGGCCACGGCGCCCTGGCTGACGTTGAAGCGGCCGGTACCATCGGTGAGGTCGGCGATGATCACGGGAAACAATGCCCCGAAGATCCCCGCACCCACGCCATCGAGCGCTTGCACGCCCACCAGCCAATAGGGGTCGTCAGACACCGTATAGAGCGCCCCGCGCATCGCCAGAACTGCGAAGGCGACAAGGAAGATCGGCTTGGTACCCCAGCTTTCCGTGTGCCGGCCGACGATGATCGCGACCGGTACCATCACGAGTTGCGCCGCGACGATGCAGGCGGCGGTGAGCGAGGTCGCCTGATCCTTGCCGACCGTCTTGGCGAGCAACTGGCTGACCGATGTCAGCATGGCGGCGTTGGAGAGATGGAAGAGAAATGCAATGACCGCGAAGATCAGCAGCGGCTTGTTCTCGACCAGCGTCTTCCAGCCGCTCGGCTCTTCGCACCCCTCTTCCGGTTCGCAATCGAGCCCGCGAGCGACCGCATTGTCGATGTCGTCATTGCAGATGCGTGAGGCACTCATGATGCTGGCGACGGTCAACGCACCCATCAGCCAGAACACGACCACGGGGCCGAAACGCCAGGCCAATGCCCCCGCAAGGGCTGCCGAAACCGCATTGCCGGCGTGATTGAATGCCTCGTTTCGTCCCACCCGCCGGGCGAACATCTTGGGTCCAACCAGGCCGAGGGTGATACCGGATATCGCCGGCGCGAATATCGCCCCTGCCACGGCGGCGATGGATTGGGTCACGGTCATCATTGCGAAGCCGCGAACGAACGGTAGCGAGACACTGGTCAGGGTCACCAGCAAGGCCGCGATCATGACGATTTGGGGCTTGTTGCGGCTCTTGTCGATCAGGCTGCCGGCCGGCGTTTGCGTCAAAAGCCCAACGATCCCGGCGATGGTCAGCACCATGCCGACCGTCGCCTCGTTCCAGCCATGCGCCGGGCCGCGCACCGCAATCAGATAGATCGCCAGATAGGGCCCCAGGCCATCGCGGACATCGGCGAGGAAGAAATTGAGCGCATCGAGGGTCTTGCCCGGTGAAGACCGCTGCGGTCCAGCGTCCTGCGATCGGATGGTTGCGGCTGCCGTCGCCATGAGGTGTTTCCCGCCGTTGCGTGCCGATCAAACTCGGGTCACTCGCGATATGTCCGCGTCGGCCAAATTAATCTGTGATGGCGTGGCGCCGGTCGCTACCGTGCATCTCGCCGGCAACGTGATCGACCCCGTCGGTCGTTGCGAACGTGACCGCCGGCCTTGGCGAAGCAGGCTCGCCGCATGCAGGACTTCGCACGACCTTGTCCGCGGGGTCATGGGCCAACCAGTCACTGGCGCGGCACGCACGGTGTCGATACCATTCCGATATGGGCGAAATCGAACGGCTGGTTCCCTCGGGTATCATCGACCAGTGGGTCTTCCACCTGCGGCGGCAACGCTCGCGGGCGCAGGATGCCATCTGGCTCCTGGATCAAGGCTTCTCCATCCATGACGGACGTGACGGCGTCGCTTTGTCGGATGCCAGCGAGCGTTACCGCCGCGAGCATCAGACGGTGATCGACGAGGTCAACACATTGCTCGAGTTGTACGATCGCATCAACCTGCGCACGTCCGAATACATTGCGGTCGAGACGAACAAAGCGCGTCGATCAACCGATCCGCGCATCTGAGTTTCGCGGTCTGCCGGCAGCGCGACGATGCGGCAGACCAGCCGGTTCTCGCGCACCGTCACTCCGAGATGGAGTTGGCGCCGTCACTTACGGGAGGTGTGACGGCGCCTGGCAGGCAACCCGGGGGAGAGCGCCTGACATGCTCCAGTTGAGCCCTCGTCCGGCCCTTTACAAATGAAAAGCAGTTCACTCGCTCGCCGGTACGTTTTCGCACTGGCCGCGCGCGATCGCTTCGTCCTGAAAGCCGCCGGTGGCGGAACGGCTCGCATGCTGCGCGACGCGTCACCGTCATCGCCGACCGCCCGGTCACAGCACGATCGACAACAAAAGCTGCCGATGCTCGGACGGCGTCAGCGCGCGGCGGGCATCCTGGGCTGCACCGACGGCTTGGCGATAATGCACGGTGCCGAACCGCTCCGCTTCGTCGAAACCGCAGGGCGCCCATTCCTCCGATGGATAGCAGGCGTCATAGATCGCGCGCGCAGCCGCACGCAGCTGGAGATCGTGCTCCATGCCAAGGCTCCTTCAAACGGTTCGCCGACGACCGGCTATCGACAGGCTACGTCGATAGCCCGCTGATTCGCAAGAACATTAGAAGAACAAATAGCGACGTAACGCTGGCCGGGGCGAAGCGCCCGCGGGTGATCGATCATCGCAGCCTCGTGCCGCCGCCCGCAGGGGACGACCCGATCGGAGCTTGGACCGCGTCGGTGATATGCTATCGATGCGGGATGAGCGACGCGCCAAGATCAATGACCGTGCTGGCGGTGGAGGATGATCCCACCGTCCTGATGTTCCTGGAAGATGGGCTGGAGGACCAGGGCTTCACCGTCATCAGCGCCCGCAACAGCGGCGAGGCGCTGAACATGCTGGGCAGCGGCGCCTATGGGGTCGACGTGCTGGTCGCGGACATCCGGCTCGGCGAGGGCATCGATGGCTGGGAGATTGCGCGCTGCGCCCGCGAGATCGTGCCGCACCTGCCGATCGTCTACGTGACCGGCGACAGCTATGGCGAGTTTCAGGGTGAGGGCGTTCCCAACAGCCTGATTCTTCAAAAACCCTTCAGCCGGGTCGAGCTGTCCGACGCGATCCGCTCCTTGCTGTAGGGGTGGCCGCCGATCCCGTCATCGTTCGGGCGCGACCGCATGCGTGATCCGGGTGCTGACGAGCCACTGTGACGCAGAGCGATCAGGAACGTCGGCGCTGGATTTGGAAAAGCCGCCGGCTGCACGTTCCCGCGCAGCCGGCGAAGTTCAGGAGAGCGTCGCCCGACCGGCTGAAACGAGCGGGGAAGCCGGGCGCCCAGGGGAGAGCGCCCATCGGCAGGGCTGCACCGCACCCTGATCTCGATCAAGTGAATAGGGCGTCATGTCGCCGCCGGAGGGTCCGACGGCACGATGACGTCGAGACAGCGCGGCGCGAAAAGTGCCATTGAGCGGACACGCCGCCCGTCGTCGCTGCGGTCAATCTCCGACGAACGCGACTCCGCGGATCCGCACATTCGTCGTCATCGGCGAAAGACGGCCGTCGGCACCGACCGGCA
Organism: Sphingomonas sp. MA1305; assembly: GCF_016107325.1. Taxonomy (GTDB): domain Bacteria; phylum Pseudomonadota; class Alphaproteobacteria; order Sphingomonadales; family Sphingomonadaceae; genus Sphingomonas. Next base: position 982,052 of record NZ_RCVT01000002.1, on the reverse strand, counting down.
GCACGGCCACCCCGCCGGACCGCTGGTTGGCCACGAGCATCTCTCCCTTACTCTGCATCAGCTTGAAGAATCGGGGCCAGTGGCCGCCCGACGGGACATGCTGCAGCATCCGCGGCATGCCCCGAGCGCCAAGCTCGAATACGCCGATGCTGTCATGGCCGCGGTTGGATACGTAGAGGCGCGTGCCCGCCGCATTCATGGCGATATGGGCGGCGAAGGACGTGCCGTGGAAGCCGGCAGGCAAGCTCGACACCGCGCCGAGCCGAACGAACGTGCCGTCAGAACCGGCGCGCAGCACGGTGACGGTATTGGCGAGTTCGGCGACGAGATAGGCGATCGGCAGCCCAGGGTGGCGCAGCAGATGCCGCGGCCCCGAACCCGGCTCCGCCCGGTAAGCGATCCGGGTGGCCGCGATCCGGCCGCTGGCCCGGTCGATATGGTGAGCGAATATCGCATCGGCACCGAGATCGACGGCGTGCAAAATGGCGTTCCCGGCCGCGAAGCCGACCCAATGGGCGTGCGGCGCAGCCTGGCGTTCGCGATTGGGGCCATGCCCGTGGTGCTCGATCAACTGAGCCCCGGCGCGGGGGAGCCCGGTGGCCTCGTTCAACGTCCAGAGTATGACGCTGCCGGAGGAATAATTCGCGGCCGCAAGCATCTTTCCGTCGGACGACAAAGCGAGATGGCAGGGGTCCGCGCCCAATGTCGGAGAGGCGGCGATCAACCGGAACGACGCATCATAGATGCCCAACCCGCCCGTCTGCTGCTCGTCGACCAGATACCGCAGCGCCGTCCGTGGCGACGTCACCCCGAAGGAGGCGTTGCGCACCGTCCTATGCACCTTTCCCGCGCTCCAGCGGCTTCCGTCGCTGTCCAACGACACCAGCCCGGGACCGCCCTCCTTGGCATAGGTCCCTGCGATCAAGGTCGCGGGAGACGCGGCGAGACCGCGGGCCGGCAGCGATCCTGCGGCGAGCATTCCGCCGACGATGGCGCGGCGGGTGGGAGGGAGAAAGGATGTATCCGGCATACGCCGCTTGAAGCCCGGCTATGCCCGTAGGTCAACGCTGGCGCCGATCGGCGGCACCGGCGTCCTGATCGGCTCGGACCGCCGCCTCGTCTCGATCGTTGGACGGGACCAGACAAGGAGAGTGCGATGTCGGACGACAAAAGCAAACAAGGTCAGCAGGATCGCAGCCGCGTGGCGGGCGACGAACGGTATGAGGTGGAATATTTCGCCTCGCGGCACGGCCTTACCCAGGCCGAAGCGCGTGACCTCATCGACCGGATCGGCAACAATCGCGCGGACCTGGACGCCGCCGCCGAGAAGCTGAACGCGGATCGCGACGCAGGCTGAGGCCAGGACGCCCCGCAACGCCCCAGACAGGCCGATCCAGGGCGATGAGGAAAGGTGCGTTGCGGGTAATGGTGCGCTTACAGGACTCATATCTGTCAATGCAGGCCGCAGAAAAGCTCGGGTTTTGGCCAGCATTTCAATCCGTGGCCCCTGCGTGGCCCACATCAAATTCGGTCCCCTTTTTGGCGTCGAACCCGTGCCGACTGGAACACTGTGCATTGCCTTTGGACCTAATGAGAGTGGCGATTCGGCGTGCCTTCACCTTTGTCAGACGGCTATAGGCTAGCTCGCAAAACAGCCGCTTGCCTCGTAATGTCGATGTCGGGAAACGGATGCCCGGAAGAGCTTTGTCGCAGGCCGCCTAAGCAATTAATTTCGCAATCAAATTATGGACTTGCGAACTCGCCAAGAGCATTAATAGCGCGATCTGAATTCATGGAAAAGGCTGGACGTGCCCGGACCCTAGGTTTTCAACCTCGGTCAACACCAGATCGCATTCTCTGTAAACGTGCGGAGACTAACGCCCCGATCGCCGATCGCACTTTGCGTCAGCTTCGAAACGACCATTCGGGCACCTGCTGATCCTGCAGAAGCCGCAGCCGCCGCCATTCGAGGCCTGCAAAGATAGCGTCTAGCGTGGCATCGCCGTCGACAGGAAGTGCAGCCCCGGCCTCGCGAATGAAGCGGGCATGAAGCACTTCGCTCTTCGACTAGGCGCCTTCCCACCAGTGAATTATCCGCGATCTCGCCGCCGCCAGTGTCGCCTGCGAGGGAAGCCTGTCGCGCTTCTGATGCTGGTTCACCCGGCGATCTGCTGGCAGCAGATTCCACAGATCTCCGCACGGCCAGGCTGACCATGGCAGGCAATGGTCGATGTCGAGCGCCTGCATCGATAGGGGCGATCCGGACCACACGCAGATGGGTTCGTAGCCACTCTCTCGTAGGCGCTCCGCGGCAAGGCGGCCAAGTGCCGTGTCACGCAGTGGTTCTTCCCAGACGAGTGCGGCCTCGGCCTGACCTAGAGGCATTGCGGTTCCCATGCGCTCGGCATAGCCGCGCATCAGGCGCGCCCATTCCTGGACGAGCACAGGTTCGATCCACGCCCCCAGCCGCGTCAGCGTGCGCCAGACCGGACCGGGCACGGCGAAATCGCCCCAGCGTCGTTGCGCTCTGCAAGGATGCCGGCCAGCAGTGCTTGCGCCACCGGCTCGAAGCGCTCCTCGCTGCCCTGCTCCTGAAACCTGAGCAGCAGCACGTAGACTTCAACCGAACGGCGAAGCTCCTCGTCCGTCCATGCAACGCTGGAGCTGGTTGAAGGTTTTCGAGCCATTGTCTGTCAGACTATGGCGACGCGCACCGCCCTGTCATCCCCGGAAACCGAGCGCACGCGCTTCGGCCAGGATCCTGTCACCCTGAACGGCCTGCTTGCGGCTCGGCGGCTTGCCATTGCTGGCCTGCTTGCCGAGGCTGAAAGAGATGGATCGCTGCCATGGCTGCAGGCTTTGGGTGTCCTTCGCCCAAGCGGCGATGTCATACCAGGTCTGGGCCGGAACCTCGGCAATCCGGGTGACCTGCTCGCTTTCGGCTTCGCTTACATGCTCCTCGAGCACGCTGGCCGAGCCGCCGGAGTGCGCCCGATCGCGCGAAAGAAGACCGGTTTCGACAGCGGCTGGGATTTCAATGATCTTCGCCCGAAAACCTTCCCAGCAGGCTTCCTTCTTGCACCATTCACCGATGTCCTGCCCGCCGGGTGGCGTTGTCACGTGCGTATGGGCATGAACGCTCAATATCTCGATGAACGCCGCCAGAGGCTCGGACAGATCCTGCGCCGACCAGATCGCATCGAAGTCGACCCGCTTGGCAGTGTGATAGGAGAGCCAAGCCAGCAGATACGTGACGATCTGCGCGCGGTAGCCGCCGAACTTCTGACGCGAGACGATCTTCTCGGTCTGCTTGAAGAGGATTGCTCGTGCCACGCAGCGTTCGAAATAGCGCTCGTCGGGCTGGAAGGCGCCGCGCTTATCGAGTGTAAACATGAAGTCGAGGTAGTTCTTCTGACCGTGGCGGCTGACGATATGCGGCAGCTGCGACCAAGTCTGCTCGAACTTCGCGAGGTCAGTCTTGGTGATCAGCTGGCTGCGGGGGTGAATGAGTTCCCACTTCCGACGCTCGGCGTCGGTGCGATTTTCAGCAAGGGCATCGTGATACTGGCCCCGCGCGCGCTCGTAGAACCAGCGAGACTGTCGCTGCATGCCGCGAGAGGGGGGAGCCCAGATCGAGCGCGACAGCTCCTGCATTATGCGGTGGAACGGGTGGTTCGACGAGAAGTCGGCCATGTTGACCTTGTTCTGGTTGTTCGCCGACTGGGATATCCTCGGTGCAATCTCCTCGACGTCGCCATCGCTCAGGATTTCGGTGATCTTCACCGGCACCTGCAGGCGGCTGGCGTCGACCTTGTCCTTGCGCCAGGCCCGGAAGATCGACCCTGTCGTCTGGCCTCCGTTCACGATTTGAAAGTCGTCGGCCTCGAGCAGGTCGGCCGTTCCGTCGCCGTGATCAAGCAGCTTCAGTCCGGTTGCCGTCACAGACAGGCCGTTGTTGAAGGCGAGGAACATCTGCGGCTCCTCGATGATCGTCTTGCGGATGCCCTGATTGACCTTGCCCTTCAGCTGCAGAAAGCTGCGAACATTGCGCTCGAGAAGCCGTGGGCCGTGCTGGCGGTACATCTCGACAAGCAGATTGCCGGGAAGCACAGCCATGAGACAGCGATAGCCGCCTCCGGGCGGGCTCGCGACGATGCACCGGACCGGCGCTCCGAGTTTTGGAAAGTCGACATGGATCGGCTCGCGACTGGAGCCGCTGGACACCGCCCGATGAAGGCGCCGCAGATCCCACAGATGGCTCGACACCTCGATCGAGCCGATCATGTAGCTGTCGATCTGGTCTATGGTGGCGAGACCGTCGGTGATGACGAAAAGACGCACGTGGCTGAGATCGCTGCGAGCCTCCCAGATCGCGCGCGTCATGTCGTAGCCTCGAAGGGCCTCTTCCCGTTCCCTGTGGAGGCCGCCAAGGGCCTTGTCGAGATAGGCACCAAGGCGTTTGAAGCCCGTGTCGATATCCGCCTTTGGAACCGTGGCAGCGGTCCCGTCGAGGCGTGGCACTACCAGGAACAGGTCGAGCCGATCGTTGTCTTCGGAGAGAAAGTATCCGGAGCAGCGGAGGCCGCGTCCTTCAAAGGGACAGGAAATGCCGTCATCGATCTCGCCGGCGTCGGCGAGATGCTCGAACATCAGTTCAGCGAAGGCCTCGGCGCGCATGGCGCCGTCCTCTGCCGCGTCCGCACGCGCGATCACATCTTGGAGGATGTTGACCGCATAGGTCTGCAGATCGTCGATCTCAGCCATTGTCGACCTCCAGCAGTTCGGCGGCGTCCTCTTCGGAAATCTCGAATGGCCCCAGATCGTCCGCGATGATCGAGTAGCCTATGTCACCGACGCCTGGTGGCAGGTTCGCCTCCGTCAGCCTCGGGAACTCGCCTTGAACCCGAAAATATCGGGTTGAAGAGACACGCCAGCGATTGGGTTGATAGAGCGGCGCGTGCACATCAAGATATCCGCCGAGCATCAGTCTGTCGTCGAACTGCCGTGAAGCCGCCGGATCTGCGACGAGTACCGCACGCAATCGAGCGACGACCTCGGGAAGCGAAATGCCGAGCGCTGCGCTCTCGTCGAAGCGCAGATGTGCCAGCACAAGTGCCCTGTAGGGCCGCTCGTCGAGCTGCTTCTCGTTTGCGATGACAATACGCGCGTGACGCTTGGCAAGACTGGTCTTTACTTCGACGGCCGTCGCGCCGTGGACAAAGTCCTGGTGCGCCGGGTCAGGTCCGACCCACGCAAGCACAGCCACGAGAGGATCGAGCCGAGGCATCAGAAGCGCCTCGAGTATCAGCAGTTCGCCGATCATCCCGCGCTGCCGTTCCTCGGACAGGCCTTCGACCGGAACGCGCTCGAACAGGCCCTGCCACAAGCAGATCCGGTCGATGCACCGCCGGAGGGCAGCAGCTACTGTTGACTCGCTCGCCGCGGTCGCGATCAGATCCGCGGATAGTACGGCGAAGATGTCGAGCAGCCTGTCGTCCTCGAGGATTATCCGCAGGACGGTGCGCTCCGGCGGGCCCGCAACAACCTCGTGAACCGTCCTCACCCCGCGGCACGTCGGAATGCGGTCACCGGCCGGCCGATAGGCCCCATCGCCTTCGATCAGCAGGCCCGGGCGGCCGGCTGGCCAGAAGACGCAGGCGAACAGATCGGCTGCAGCTTCCGTGTCGAGCCGCACGCGCTGGATTCCGACAGGATGGGCGGTTTCCTGCCCAAGACTCTCCCACGCTTCCATCATTCGCTCGGGTGTCATTCGAACATGCTCTCGAGCTGCTTCACGCTGTTCTCTGCATAGTCGAGCAGTGGCGCACCGGCATCGAACGGGAAGCTGACGGCAAAGCCCATCAGCGGCAGATCGCCGGGGAGTCCGGCGTCGATCGGATAGACGATGAGCAGACCCCGATCGTGGCTTCGCTGGCGGCGAATGAACGGACCGCTGGCTGTCTTCGGACGATCCTTCTTGGGCTCGGGTTTCTTCTCCCAGGCATCGATCGTGTGCTGCATTGCCCGTTCCTGCGCCGTACGGTCGAGATCGGCCACCTCGTCGGCGGGACTGACCAGGCGCCCGATGGTGATCCTGCCGTCGCCGCCGTGCCGGTCGGGTTCGCGGTCGGTCAGCGTAACCTCATAGGGGCCAATCAGACGCGAGACCTTCGACCGGCCATTGCCGGCCAGAATCACGGTCCACGTCTTCAGCCTCCCCGCGGTGACTCGGTTCCCAACATATTCGGCTAGCGCGCGGCTGTTGGCCTTCCACGAGTCGCGGGACGTCTCGACCTGCCGAAGCAGGGTGACGATTTCGCTGCCATCGACCTCGTTCCAAACCTGCCGTCCCTTGCCGCTCTGCGCAGGAAGGCGCCGGAAGAATGCTTCGAAGGCGTTAAAGTTGGATTTCGCCTGTCCTTCCTCGAACGACACGGTCTCGGAGATCGTCCCCGAAAATCCGGCGCGCACGCGTGTGCCGGCGCGCATCTTGTTCGCCGCCGTGATGAGGAGTCCGTCCGGATGAGTACGGACCCGATGCCCGAACTGGAGCGGTGTCTGTCCGGTGCTGAAGGCGAGATCGAATTCCTCGCGCAGCTCCGCCGTAGCCGTCGCGATATGGCGATACCAGCGCACTAGGACAGGGGAAGTATAGAGCCGGCAGAGATCTGCGTAGCGCGGTCGATAGCCGAACCAGCGGCCCATCTGCATCAGCGTGTCGTACATCTTGGTCGTGCGGATGAAGTAGCTGACCGACAGGCCTTCGAGCGTCAGGCCGCGGGAGAGCTTGTCGCCACCGACAGCGATCACCGAGAGGCCGCCAGGATGGTCGGTATAGTCGAGCGCGTCCTTCGCCGAACCATTCACCCGCCGGACGCGGATTCGGTTCGCTGCGTCGAAAAGCTGTCCCCTGACGTCCTCCCAGTCAACCGGCGGCAGATCGTGGTCGGCAAGCGCGGCTCGGAGCTCGTCGGATTTCGCGACAAACTCCTTCTCCCATAACGCCTGCAGTTCGCCCAGCGCAGTGCCGCCGGTGCCGGGGAACTCGAGCTGGCGGACGATGTCGACCAGATGTTCATCGACAAGCGCGGCAACCTTGTCCTGCACCGCCACCAACCGAGTGACATGGATGAGCATCGAGTTGTCGACGTCGATATCGCCGCGAACCCGACGCGCCGCGCAGACTAGGATGAAGGCGAGCATCGCCTCCTTGAGCGACGCCGGAAGCTCGGTGACGGGCAGATCCATCTTGTGGCCCGGCGGGAAGACGGCGGCCGCGTCGCTGATCTTCTTGATGATGGGCAGGCCCTTGGCCTCGCCATCGGCACCCGGCCGGTTGATGCCGAAGACCTTCTCGGGGCCAATATAGGTCGACGGTGCAGGAAGATTGATGATGAAGCTGCGTGGGAAGAGATCGGGGCCGCCGACCTTGTGCTTCGCTTCGTGGTGGATGAAGACGTTTGCGAACGGCGTGGCGGTGTAGCCGACATAGGCGCTCTTCTCGAACGACACGAGAAGACGCCGGATGAGGAGATTGGTCTTGGTGGGATCGGCATCCTCGTCGATCGTGCCGTCATCGTTCCTGAATTCGTTTGTATTGGCAGACGCGTTGTCAGCCTCGTCGTCGATGACGAGCATCGGCACATCACGGACGATCTTCCCGCCCGGAGTGCCAGGGTCGTCGACGCCGCGTACCGACGTGACCCATGCGAGCAGGTTCTCGAGGATGCTGACACGCTTCTTCACGACAAGGATGATCGGGTCACGGCCGCCGGGAACCAAGCGCGTTCCGTTCGCGGTTCCTGTCTTGAAATCGCCGCCATCAGCGCTGCTGGTCAGCGAGTGGGCGACCAGAAACGGCGCGCTCGGCATCTTGCCGGCGCCGATACGCTGATTTTCCTGATCGTCGGCGAGCAGGCTCAGACGCGTATCGAAGCCGAGAAAACCCTCGTCGAGACGAAGCTGCGTCTGACTTCGCAGGCTGTTGTGGACGCCTGCAAGAACGATGACGAGCGGGAAGCCCGCATCGACCGCCTTGCAGATGAGCGCAGTGTAGTTGGACGTCTTGCCCGACTGCACATCGCCGACAACCAGACCACGCCGATCCCAGCTGCCCGGTGTTTCGGGGTCGCGGAGGCGATCGAGAATGTCATCGGTCATCCGGTCGAGCTGGACGAGCGGTCCGGTTGCCCATCCCTTGCCGCGATCCAACCAGTGCCGATATCTGTCCCAGAAGGCGAAGGGGCGCCGTTCCCGGGCGACCTTGACCCAGGCGCTGAACTCCTTGTCGTCGATAATCGAATAGCCGCCGACCAGCGTGTTGTTCTTCGCTTCGAGCTTTCGGAGCAGACGCGTTCGGTCGACACCGCTGTAGGGCGGCATTGCGATGACCAGATCGACCGTGCGCTCGAGCGCTTCCTGCGTAATGCGTGACTCCAGCTCCAGCAGCGAGTTCGCTGTCCCGTACGCGCTGTTCAGAAGCTGCTCCGCCTGTCCGCCTGCCATCAGTACCCCCTCTTCTCCAGGCTCTACCGCTTTCCTGCGGTCCGTCGCCCGATCTCGTCTAGAAACGCCGTCACGATGTCCGGATGGCTGTTGAAAGGCTCCATGCCAAGCAGCGCCCTTGCCGCCTCGGCCCGGTCACGCCCACCCTCGACCATCGCGTCAAAGACAGCTTCCATTGCCTGGCGCAGTTCGGTCGCGGCGCCTTCGAAGGGCTGTCCGAACGCGTCCGGTGTTTCGGCATTGTTGATCACGATGAGTGGCGCTGGAATTGTCTGTTCGATCAGGCTGAACAGCGCCTTCAGCGGCGCCTTGTCGTCGGAAACCTCGAGCACCTTGCGGACGAGCGGATGGTCGCGATTGATCCTGTAGAAGGACTTTCCGTGCTTGGTCAGATGCGTCCACAGGAACGCCTCGCGGTCACCGAGCTGGCGTTGAATCACCTTGCCGCGGTGCCGGTAGATGCTCGAAGCGCGCGCCCGCGTGGTCCGCGCGATGCGCTGCAGGTCACGCTTCAGCGATGCCGGCGGCCTTGCGCGAGATTTCTTCACGTCGATCTGCCACTGCAGATCGGCCGAGTTTGCCAGATCGATGCGAATCCTGGCGAGCTTGAAATGCTCTTCCTTCTGCATGCCGAGGCCCAGCCAGTCGCCGGCCACGAGCAGCCGGCGGTTCCGGTAGATGTAGAAGCCCTGGTGGGCATTCCACCCCTTCGGACCGGCTGCCGCCTGGTGCTGATCGGGGGTGATGCGGCTGTGGTGTGGCAGGATGAATGGCTTCACCACGATCCTCTCACCATCGGCAACCAGCGTCTCGGCCGTCTGCGGATCCGTGAAATCGACATCCTCGAGGAACGGATCCCACGGTTCGATGGCTCGGCCGTTCATGTGGATCCTGATGGCCCCGCGACCCTTGAGGAAACGGTGAAAGACCATCGAGAGGTGGTGTTTCACTGCGTCGGCGCGCTCCCGGAAATGCTTCTGTGCCACTTCGTCGTCCGCGTCTGCTTCACCGACGAGTGCGTCGAGGCGATCCCAGAAGAGGATCGTGCCGCTCTTCTGCCCGTCGAGCAGGCCATGATCCTCGGCGGTGAGCAGATCCATCTTCTTCAGCAGCCGCCACTCTCCGGTGCGAGTGTTCGCGATGTAGTCGAGATCCCAGCGCCGAAGTGCCGGCAAGGAGCTCTTCGTCCTGCTGAGCACGGTGAGGCAACGGCACTGCGAGATTGATGCCGTCTTCATGCCGAGCCCGAACCTGCCCAGATCATTCGCGGCGCGATCCGCCAAGGGACTGAGACTGCCCGGCTTCATTGCCTGACGAAGCTCGTCCTCGGTCATGCCGCGGCCGTCGTCGCGGATCAGGACCCGCGAATCCCGACCTGCCCACAGCATGTCGATCCAGACATTCTTCGCTTCCGCCGAAATGCTGTTGTCGATGATGTCGGCAAGCGCCGTCGGCAGATCATAGCCGAAGGCTCGGAGAGACTCGAAAAGCTCGGCCGCGCCCGGGCTGGCGAGATCATAGTCTTCCGGATCATCCGACATGATCGAGTGCCTCGGCTTGCGCTTCGGCAGGGTTTTCAGGCTGCCTGGCATTGAGGATCGTCCAGAGCGCGTCGCCGATCCAGCGCGCGAGCAGAGGCGGCACGGCATTGCCGACCTGGACATACTGCTGGGTGCGGTTTCCCTTGAAGAGATAGTTGTCCGGGAAGGTCTGCAGGCGGGCCGCCTCGCGCACCGAGAGACTGCGACACTGAAGCGGGTCGGGGTGAATGAAGTAGTGACCGTCCTTCGAGATGTGGCTCGTTACCGTGGTCGAGGGGCCATCCGACAGCTGGACACGGAAACGGTCGGCGAACTTGCCCGTTGTCCAGTTCGCGTGCTCCGGGGCGAGTTCCTCGGGATAGTCGGATGCCTTGGGCGATCGCCCTACGACCTTCGCGAAGATCGCGGCGAAGAAGTAGCGGGCAAGGTCGCTGGCCATGTGGCCGCGGGTCGTGTGATTGGGGAGCGTTTCGAGTTTCGGATCAACCAGCCAGTCCCTGAGGTCCTTCGGGCAGTCGTCCGCGATGCCGACACCGCGGGCCTCGCGCCCGGGCATTTCGTTGAGGCCTCTGAACGTCCGGAGGCAGCTGGCGGCAAGCTCGGCAAATTCTTCCTGCTCTTTGTCCGCGAGACTGGTCTCCATTTCGGAGACAAATGTCATCGCGATCTCGATCGTCTGCTTCCACTCGTTCTTCCCGTCCGGGTCGCGGCTGAGGCCGCTGCGCAGCTTCGGCATTCCGTCCAGAACATGACCGACGGTGGTCTTCAGATTGTGGCGCACCATGAGCTCTGCCAGCGAGGATGGCGGCAGATCCCTCGCACGGTCGGCGCGGAGACCCACGACAATCACGCGATGCCGCGCCTGCGGAACGCCGAAATCCTCGGCTCGAACGATGAAGTCGGCCGCACGGGGCTCGAACGGGGTCAGGTCGAGTTGCCGGCGTGATCTCGGATCAAGCGCGATCAGCCGATAGGCAGTGGCCCCCGGCCGTTCGCCGCGAAGATCGCTCAGAACCTGATCGAAGATGCGGTTCTCGCCGTCGATCGACGACGAGAGCATGCCCTTGACGTTCTCCATGACGAACGCTGCAGGCTGGAGACGATCGAGGATCCGGATATATTCCCTGTAGAGGAAGTGCTTCTCGTCCTTCTCGGCCTTGTAGTCCTTGACTCCCAGATTGCGGGCACGGCCGACCAGAGAATAGGCCTGACACGGTGGCCCGCCGATCAGGACGGTATGGCCATCGCTGTTCGAGCGGATCGCATCGAGCCGCTCGTTCAGGCGCCTTTCGGGATCTTCCGCGCCAAGCTCGAGCTGCCAAGCCTCCTCAACCGCCGCTGCCCACTGCTCCGGGTATATGCTCTCCCAGTCCGGCTCGTCGCCACCACTGTTGATGAAACTGTAGTATTCCTCCGGGAAGGCTTCGCCGAACTGGCGCAGGAAGCTGCGCAGGCGCAGCGTCGAATGCGCGGTCGCTTCCTTCTCGATCGACAGGGCAATGTGGAAGGCGCGGCCACCATCTTCCGCCGGAACACTGGAAAAGCCCTCGGCCAGCCCCCCCGGGCCTGCAAATATGTCGACAACGGAATATGTTGGCAAGGATCGAACGCTTTCGAGAGTCTCAGGCAAAGGCTCGATGATTATCAGGTCCAAGCGAAAATGACAGACTGCGATCAATGGTCGACATAGTTGATTCGGAAACACGCTCACGTATGATGGCCGGCATCGGCGGACGGGACACGAGGCCCGAGATTCTGCTGCGACGGCGGCTTCACGCCGCCGGCCTGCGTTTCAGGCTGCATGCGGCCCGCCTGCCAGGAAGGCCCGACATCGTTCTGGCGTCGCGCAGGATCGCGATCTTCGTTCACGGCTGCTTCTGGCACCGCCATGCCGGCTGTCACTGGTGCAGCACGCCCGCCACGCGCGCGGATTTCTGGAAATCGAAGTTCGAGGGAAATCTGGTGCGCGACGAGAGGGTGCAGATCGCCCTGCACGAAGGAGGCTGGCGAGTGGGGATCATATGGGAGTGCGGGCTGCGACCGCCCTGGATTGACGCTACGGTCGAGCAGGTAGTGGCGTGGATCCGGAGCGGGTCGGGTGATTTCGAGAGCGCGGTCGTTCGAGGGCGAAACACATAGATTCGGGCAGCGGACCTTGTTACCAAACCTGGAGGTATATCGCTTTTACCTCCAGGATAGGTAACACGCTTGCTTGTTACCAAACCTGGATGCAAATTCCATTTACCTCCAGGATATGTAACAGGCATGACGAGCCCGATTTCCCAGCGCGAAAAACTGCGACGGCTCATGGATGCCACGCCGATCGTCCGGGCCTACGAGCTTCGCCACGCCGGGATCGCAGCCGCAACCATAACCCGCGCAACCGACGACGATGTAGCGCGCCGGCGTAAACATCAGTGGTTACCGAACACGAGGGCGGCAACAGCGCCGTCATATCCGTCCGGCACCTCGGCCTGATCCATCGTCGGAAACACGAGATGGTCCGCCATTGCGGGGTACCGACCAAACCACTCGCTCGAGATCGCCCGGCAACTGCGGCGCAAAGCCGTTGGGCGGGATGACGCGATGGTCGAACAGGAACCCGGCGCGGCCCTCGGCGCGTACCGCGTCGGCGAAGGTCGTTCGCTCGGGCCGCGTCGCAAAGACGAGTCTCGTTCCGTCCTCGCTCCACCCGACGGCCTCGACATCGACCGGCGCGTCGGTGATCCGCACGGCGGTGCCGTCGTCGACCGAGACGCGCCAGGCCTGCGTCCGGCCGCCGACACGCTTGAGATAAGCCAGATATCGTCCGTCGGGCGACCATGCCGGGACGATGGTCGCAGGAAGGCCGCTGCCGGTCCGCGACCCGCGCACGACATTTTCCGCGCGTATCGCCTCGCCACCTTCATCGACGATTCGTGGTTGAGCCCGCGGTTCCAGGCCGAGCACGACCAAGGCCTGGCAGACGCGATTGGCCACGGGGTCAGCGCGCGAGATGACGAACGCGATCCGGCGACCATCGGGCGAGACGGCGAGCGGGCTCGGTCCACCGACCGAGGGGTCGGGCTGGCCGATGTCTCGCAAGGCCAGGAGATCGTCGAGCGAGACCGGTCGTCCCGCTGCGGCGGCCGGGGTGAATGCCGGCATGATGCCGGGGCATGGCGGGGGCGCGGCATTGATACCGGCGACAGCGAGGCCAGCGGCCAGCAGCATAACGCTCACCACGACTTGGTCGCCGAAATCGCGAGGACACGCCCGAAGGGCGAATAATTGGTTGAATCGTAGGGCGTGTCGTACGGCAGCGTCGTCGCGATCGGACTGGGCTTGGCATCCAGGATGTTCTGTGCGGTGACGACAAGGTCGACACCGTGCCACCATGTTGGTCCTGGGCCGGTGCGATAGCGGAGCGTAAGGTCGCCCTGCGTCATGCCGCCGACACGGCGCGCCGGCGTGGTCCGTCGGTCCTCGACCCCGCCGATCCGGCTCACCGCGCCGGTGATCGTCAAGCCGCCCTGGGTCCAGCCGAGGGTGGCTCGTCCGCGAAAATGGGGAGGATTGAAGATCGTGCCGGCCAGGTCGACGACGGGCTGTGCCGGCGTCAGTTGCTGGTCGCTTTGCAGATAGGCGCCGGAAAGGGTGGCGCTGATCTGCCCGGCGCCGAGGCTGCGATCGAGGCGGGCCAGCATGTCGAGGCCCTTCACGCGCTGCCGCCCGGCATTGCGGTTGGCGTTGTCGATGACGGCGACCACGCTCGTGGGGTCATAGGCGCCACCAGTGGCGTTGAGGAACTGCCCCGCCCCGAGACGCAGGCTCTCGAGGGTGGCAAGGCTGGGGGAGCGTAGCACTTGGTCGGCATAGGCGGGATCGGCGAGCGCACGGGCGATGAAGGTGACCGGAGCCACGATGCGATCCCGATAGAGCGTCTCGAAATAGCTGATCTCGACGCTCAGCCCGTCGACCGCGCGGGGATGGATTGCAAGCGTCGTCGACCAGCTTCGCGCACGCTCGGGCTGGAGGGAATCGCGCCCCCCGGACAAGAGCAGGGCGGTGGCCCCAGGCGCCAGGCCGGTCCCGCCGAACACGGTGACGGGAAGTGCGGCGACTACCAGCGGCTGGTAGCGCTGGAGGAGCGTCGGAGCGCGGAAGGACCGGCCCCAGCTCGCCTTCACCGCGACATCGGGCGTTGGCGCGTAGACCAGGCCAAGCTTGGGCGTGGTGACCGCATCGATGCCGGGATAGTCTTCATGGCGAAGGGCCAGGCTGGCATCGAGGCGATGGACAAGCGGGACGGCTTGGGCGGGGCCGATGAGTGGCAGGCTGGCCTCAGCATAGGCGTAGCGACTGTCCTGACGGCGAGCGTATCCAGTTCATGTATGGCCGTTCGTATCGCGAGCGGACCGACGCCATCCCGCTTTATATGCCGGAACTCCCGCTCGTGGGCGAACTCATCGCACCCCTCGGCACACTTGCGATGGCGAGCGCGATACGCGACGGTGCCGACCGGGAATGACTGGCACCGCCGGGCGATGGTATCGGCGCTCACCATCCTTGAGCTCGACGAGATGCAGGCGCGCTATGCGAGCTATCAGGATCTTGCCGAGAAGATACGCTTCCGCTTCATCAATCCGACCGCGACCCTGCACGAGCTGTTCGCGCGGCTGACGTTCAACATCCTGGTCGGCAATGTCGACGATCATACGCGCAACCACGCCGCGTTCTGGGATGGGGCGCAGCTCGCCCTGACGCCCGCCTACGACATTTGCCCACAGGCGCGAGCCGGCGAGGAAGCCAGCCAAGCGATGCTGATTGTGGGCCGGCACCGCTCGAGCCAGATCGCCACCTGCCTGGCCGCCGCCGGCGACTTCCATATGACGTCCGACCAGGCCATTGCGATCGTGTCCAGGCAGATCGAGACCATTGGCGCGCAATGGCTCGCGCTGTGCGACGAGGCGAGCCTAGGGCCGGTGGACAGGGCGCTGTTCTGGGGACGGCAATTCCTCAATCCCTTTGCCTTCTACGAGCTTGAAGGGCCGGCGGCCGTACTCGCGGAGCGCGCCGCCACGATCCGCGGCCAAGTCTGAACCGATCGCGATTGGTCGCCTGCTACCGCTCGGCTAAACTGCAACGAAGACGAGAAGGACGTGAGCACGGAGCCGTCGTCCGCAGGACTGCGGCGGCGGCAAGGGCAGTCAGCATGACCTTGGTCCTGTCAGTTCATCTGGCCACGCAGGAAGGCGATCAGCTTCGGGTCGCTGCCGGTGCGTTCGAGGATAGGCAGGATGACCCGCCATCCGTTGTCGCTGTTGGTCAGGATCACGATGCCGTCGCCGCTCGCACGATCGATCGCGGCGAAGGTGAAGGCCCCGGCATCCTTGCCGGTGTGGAGCATCGTTGTGCCTCCGGGAAATCCGAGAAGCTGCCAGCCGAAGCCAAAGCCGGTCCAGGGTGGACAGCTGGCTGCTTTCGATCCGGCACATATTCCGGGCGTCAGATCGGCCTGCGATTTGCTGCGCTCCGCCGCGACGGACGCGACCAGGCCCCTGTCGTTGCGCGCATCGATGAGGAAGCGCGCATAATCACGCGCTGTCGCGTGCGCGAGATCGGCAGCGTTGTAGCGCGTCACACGCTCTACAGGGAGCGGCTTGCCGGCGTCGTCGTAGGGCACGGCGATCGGCGCCGCCTCGCCTTGCGCCGACACATACCCGGAAGCGCGCATGTGGGCAGGTGCGAACAGCCAGCGGCCAGCCAGCGTCTCGAACGACTGCCCGGTGCGACGCTCGGCGTAGCGCGCGGCATATTGATACCCCTCGCCCGAATAGCCGGTCGTCGTGCCAGGATCATGATCGAACGCCAGCCCCTTGGCATCGCGCCAGTTTGGCAACCCGGTGCGATGGCTCAGCGCCATGCGGACGGTGAGCTTCATCCGCCGGGGATCACGCGACAGGTCGGGATCGCTCCAGTAGCGATCCATCGGCTCGTCGAGCGACAGCCTGTGGGCTGACACCAGGCGCAGGATGACTTCCGCCGTCAGCGGCTTCGTCAGCGAGGCAAGATTATAGGGCGTGGCGACGGTCGCCGCCCGGTTCGGCCCTGCCATGCCCCAGGCGCCCGTCGAGACGATCCGTCCGTTGCGGATCACGGCGACCGAAGCACTCTCCACGTGTAGTTCTCGGAGACGATCCTGCTCGTACCACAGGGTGCCCGGCTGATCGGCAAGTATGACAGCGTCGTCGCGTTCGGGCAGCGCCGTGCGCTGGTGATCTGGCAAAGGCTGATCCTGCCCAACGGCAGCTCGGTGCGGCTCGACAACATGCCCGCCACTGACACGGCAGGCTATGCGGGGCTTGCCGACCGGGTCGATTTCCACACATGGACGCTGCTCAAAGGTGTCGCGATCGCGACCATGCTCGGCGTCGGTTCCGAGCTGTCGATCTCCGGCGGAAGCGACCTCGTGCAGGCGATCCGCCAGTCCGCCCAGATGAACGTCGCGCGGGCCGGCGACCAGATCACCCAGCGCAACCTCGACGTCCAGCCGACGGTCACGATCCGTCCCGGCGCGCCGGTCCGCTTGCTGGTGACCCATGATCTCATCCTCGCCCCTTATCCGGAAAGGACAAGCTGACATGGCCGATCTCAAGCTCGGCAAGCTGCCCGACCGCACGCCGGTCAAGCTGGCCATCACCATCACGCCGGACCTCCAGTCGTCTTTGCAGGCCTATGCTGCGGTCTATGCCTCGACCTACGGCATCGAGGAGCCGGTCACCGAATTGATCCCCGCGATGTTGTCGGCCTTCCTGGAGAGCGATCGGGCGTTCGTGCGCGGGCGCGACGGGCGGGCACGGGGGCAGAAATGATCGAGCGGGCATGGGAAAGGAATATCGAGCCGATGACGATCCAGGTCGCGACGGCGGTCCGGATCACCGGCCTCAGCCGCTCGCGGATCTACGAGCTGATCCAGTCGGGCGACCTTCAGGCGACGAAGTTCGGCCGTGCCACGCTGGTCCAGTATAGCAGCCTCAAGCGGTTGACCGACAATGAGGGTGGCGGAGACGGGCATGCCGGACTTGCTTTGCAACGCGACTAGCTTAGCTCCGTAAACGCCGTGTCGAGACGGGCCAGACGATCGGCGATCGCTCGGCTTACGCTGGCATGAACGTCGTCGGCGAAGTCGTCCGGCATTGCTTCTCTCGCGACGTCCGCGGCCGTGGCGGCTTTTTTGCGAATGTCGGTGATGACCTTGTCGATAATGGTCGGGCCGATACCCGCGGCTCTCGCGGTCTGGACGAAGTGCCGGCCCAGGACTTCCTCGATCCGGTAATGGCGGCTGGTGCCCGCCGACATTGCCAACCGGAAACTCTTCTGTGCCAACTGTCCGCGATCGACAGCATCCTGGACGCTCAGGACATCGTAGAAGGGCGTCAGCTTGAAGCCGCCGCCCGGACGCAGGAAGAGGCTGAAGTTTTTCGCATGTCCGTCGGTCGCGCCGATGAGCCAGAAGATGATCTGGCTCGACAGGAATGTCGCCTGATCCTCGGTCGGATCGTCGCTGCCGCCGAGCAGTCTTATGATGTCC
Organism: Sphingomonas sp. MA1305; assembly: GCF_016107325.1. Classification (GTDB taxonomy): domain Bacteria; phylum Pseudomonadota; class Alphaproteobacteria; order Sphingomonadales; family Sphingomonadaceae; genus Sphingomonas. The sequence continues at coordinate 964,433 of NZ_RCVT01000002.1, read as the reverse complement.
GCCGCGGCGGGACCGCCTTCGCTTTGGTATTTCTGGGAGGATGGCACGCCGAGTGCCTGGCAGCAGTCTTCCTGCGGAATGCGCAGCAGTCGGCCATCGGCGAGCAATCGGCGATCGAACCGCTCGACGACCAGCGCGCGTCGCGCCCCGAAGGTGACGATCTCGGTCTTAGCGACCGGCAAGCCGAAGGCGCTCAGCAGCGCCAGACAGTAATGCTCGTTGTCGACGCTGGCGGTCATGTCGACCGTGCCGGTCGAGGTTGGAATCTCGCCGAGCTGAGGCTTCAGGATATGCGTTGTCGGAGTCGTTCCGATTGGACGCAGCCACTGGCCGTCGTGGCGTAGCAGCGCGGTCTTCTCCTGCGCACCGGCGATCGAGATTCGGAATTCCTGGCTAGGATCGATCCCGAGCGGCGCACCTTTGAGATTGTCGAGGAGGTGTTCGATATCCTCGTCGGCCAAAGCTTCGCCCCGTATATCGCCTGTGGCATCGATGGCTTCACCGTCGGGCAGAAACTGCATCGCGCCCACGCAATCCCGGCCGATGCGGGCCAAGAGACTGTATGGATCGGTACCTTCGGCACCGGTGCGCTCCGCCACGCGGCGTCGAATATCGGCGCTGTCGGGGAGCAGGTTGTCGAAAACGGCGAGTACCGGCGCGCCGCGATAGGTGGTTGCGCGAAGCGGCAGCGACAGCGAGGCCGCAAATGCGTGCTCCCACTCGAGCCAGCTCTGATCATAGCGGAACGATACGGCGCCGCTCGTTTCCTTCTCGAGGCGGCCGACGAGGCGATTATTGATCAGCACGTTCAGGGGAATGTGGGTCTTGCGGCGTGCCATTGTCAGAAGATTTCGCTCAGGTCAGCGCTGCCCTTGCTGCGCGGTGCGATCTGCATGTCGAGGTCGAGCGCTGCCAGGATACCGAACAGGGTGTCGAGCTTCGTACCCGTCTGCCCGCTTTCGATGCGGGAGATCGTCTTCTGCCCGGTGCCAACCAAGGCCGCCAGAGCCTGCTGGGTGAGGTTGTGCTTGGTCCGGGCGTTATGGATGAGCGCACCGAGCTGTTTGGGAGAGCGAGCAATATGGGCCACGGGAGACGCCTTTCAGTGACGGCATACCCTATAAGGGATAAATTAGCGATATACCTTGAAGGGTATATTGTGTATTTATACCCTGCAGGGAGTAAATGCAATTTATACCCTGTGGGGCATTATCAACGTTAAGGACGCTGGGCTATATCGGGCGTCCGCGAGGGTAGCGGCCAGAGGCGGGGAAGAGCTATTCTCGTCAGCATGGTTGGACGACGACATGTAACGCGCGCGATTCCAACGTTTGCCAGCCTTGCCTTCACGCCCTTGCGCAGATTTGGGTGGGGCGCCGTCGATATCCACCAAGCATTGCGATACTCGCGCTCTTTGCCTCGGGTCACAAAACAGAATGGATCCAGACGGAGCAGCTTGGCACCACGCCAGCGGCGTCGATGCCGTTCCTGCAGCATCGCGAGAGACGGTAGCGAATGTCCCTCGCGAGCACCCCGGAGGCCCCAGAGAGGCTCTACTCCACTTAGCGGGGAAACAGGACCTTAGCGGTTCCCAACCGCAAAAACCGAAAGGTGGTACCCATGTCCGCTAATCCTGACCGCTTTCTCCGTCTGAACGCCGTCCTGGCGCAGACAGGACTTTGCCGTTCCACCCTATATCGCAAGATGGCCGACGGCACCTTTCCAAGGAGCACTCAGCTCAGCACCCGCTGCATAGGTTGGCGTGCATCGGCCATCGACGAGTGGATGCGCAATCCCGCTTCCTACGATCCTGCGAAATGACGCCATCATCGCATGGCAGGCGTAGCAAGTCCTACGCTCGCTTGCGAAACTTGCCCTTGATGACGGCACCGCCGATCCGGAGTTGGTCGAGATAATCCGACCACCACTGCGCCATGCGCACCCGTTCCGCCCAGTGCGCGCCGCGATGATAGGCGGCGCGCACCTTGTCCTTCTCGCCATGGGCCAGCGCGCGCTCGATGGCATCGGGATGCCACAGCCCTGACTCGTTGAGGAGCGTGCTGGCCATGGCGCGGAAGCCGTGGCTGGTCATCTCATCGTTCTCGAACCCCAAGCGGCGCAGCGCGACGTTCAGCGTATTGTCCGAGATGCAGCGCTTAGTGGTATGGAGCGCCGGGAAGAGGAATTCGCTGTCCCGCGCCAGCGACCGCAGATCCTGCAACAGGAACAGCACCTGCCGCGACAAGGGTACGGCATGCGGCTGCTTCATCTTCATGCGCTCGGCCGGCACGCGCCAGACCTTTTCGGCGAAGTCGATCTCGCTCCACTTCGCCTGCCGCAACTCTCCCGGGCGCAGGAAGACATGCGGCGCGATCCTGAGTGCATGCAGGGTCTCGGGCCGGCCCGTGTACCCGTCTATTGCGCGCAGCAGGTCGCCGACTTTCTTGGGCTCGACGATCGCCGCATGATGCTTGACCCTGGGAACAGTAAGGGCGCCGCGCAGGATGTCGGCTGGATTACGCTCGGTGCGCAGGGTCGCGAAACCATAGCGGAAGACACGGCCGGCGAAGGAGCGGAGCCGAAGCGCCGTCTCATGATGCCCGCGACGCTCGACCCGCTTCAGCACGTCGAGAAGCTCATGCGGGGTGATCGCCGCGATCGGACGCTTGGCGATGCCGTCGAGGAGTTCGAGGAACCAGCGCGCTTTCTTGATGGTAGCGGGGGAACGGCCCTCGCGCTCCATCTTCTCGATATATTCCCCGGCGACGAGCGCGAACGTCGTCTGCGCCGCCAGTTCGGCCTTCAGCCGCCGCTGGCGCTTTTCCTCGACGGGATCGATCCCGTCATCGAGTTCGGCCTTGGCCTCGTCGCGCTTCTTGCGCGCCTGCACCAAGGTGACATCGGGGAAACTGCCCAGCGAAAGTTTCCGCTCGATGCCGCAGCACCGGTAGCGAAAGCGCCAGAGCAGGGCGCCGGATGGCTGCACCAGTAGATACAGGCCTTCCGAATCGGCCACCTTGTAGGGACGCTCTGCCGGTTTCAGCGCCCGGATCTGCACAACCGTAAGCATGGGGCCACGCCTCCTGCAACGTTCGTGGCCCCATGATTCGTGGCCCCTTTTGAGTGGGCCACGGCGGAACATAATGAGATTTCACGGGACCGCCGAGAGGCATTTTACCGCAGATTTCTGCGGTTTTCCAGGTTTGTTCCGGGGACGTGATGGTGCCGCTTACAGGACTCGAACCTGTGACCCCCGCATTACGAATGCGATGCTCTACCAGCTGAGCTAAAGCGGCAAGGCGGCCGGACGACCGCACTGGTGAGGCGGGCGCTTAGCAGGGGTGGCGGCCACTGACAAGCACGCAGATCGTCGCTTTCCACCCGTCGCGGCCTTTACGTCGCGTTTACCACGGAGCGTGCACACCGCCCGACGATCAGGGCGAAAGGCCCGATGTTCGAAGGGTCTGGGCATGGATACGGCGGGCGAATACGAGCACGAGGGGGCATATGCGGGCTCCGGCGCGCCGAGCGGAGCGAGCGCGGATCCGCTGGCCGACCTCGTCGTGCCGCCCGATGCCGAGATCGACGAGGGCGGCGTCGCCGATCCGATGTTCGACATCGGCGGCGACGAGCGGCGCATGCACGTGCGCGCCTACAACCATTGGGTGTCGCTGCTGAAGGGGCGCCCCTATCCGGCGATCGACGACCTCGACCCAGGCAATATCGCCGATTTCGGTCCGCACAGCGTGCTGCTCGATTTCTCCGACGGGCTCGACGATCCCAGCATCGCCTATCTCGGCCGGTCGCTACGCGAGGAATGCGGGCTGGAGACCAGCATCACCCGCATCGCCGACGTGCCGGGTCGCTCCTTGTTGTCGCGGCTGACCGACCATTATCTGCAGATCATCGCCAATCGCGCGCCGATCGGCTTCGAGGCGGAATTCGTCGGCACGCGCGGCCGCACGACGCTGTACCGCGGCATCCTGATGCCCTTTTCGTCGGACGGCGACGCGATCGACTTCATCTATGGCGTGATCAACTGGAAGGAGATGGTCGACCAGGCGACCCAGGCGACGCTGGATGCGGAGCTCGACGCCGCGATCCGCGCCGCGCCGCGCCCGCCGGCGGAGGCGCCGGTCTGGGCCGACGGGCCGAGCCATGGGGTCGAGGCGGAGCCGGCGACCGCCCCCGCAATCGCCGCGGCCGAAGAGCCCCTGCTCACCGGCACCTTGGGCGACCGGTTGATGATCGCGCGGGAAAGCGCCGCCGCCGTGCGCGCGGCCGATACGCGTGGCCGTGCCGCTCTGTACCGCGCCTTGAGTCGCGCCCATGATTTCGCTTTGGCCTGTCAGGCGGATCCCGAGGGGCTTGCCGCCCTGCTCGCCGCCAGCGGCTTGAAGCAGCAGCCGCGCGCGCCGCTGACGCCGCTGGTCAAGCTCGTCTTCGGCGCGGATTACGACAAGACGCGGCTCGCCGAATATGCCGCGGTGCTCGGCCATGCCCAGCGCGCCACGCTGCCCGCCGGCGGCTTGATGCCGCTGCTCGAGGCGACGGAGGGCGGGGTCAAGGCGCTGGTCGCGGCGGAGCGCGCCGCGCGCCGCCCGGTCAAGACGCCCGACAGGTTCGATCGCGCCGCGGCGGAATTGCGCGCGCTGCCCGTGCTCGGCAAGCTGGCGATGGGCGCTGGCGGCGACGAATTCGTGCTGTTGCTCGCCCGCGCCGCGGGGGGCGATACGGTGGAGGTGATTAAGCGCGTCGACAACAAGACGCTGGTCGCTTCCGCGCTCAAAAAGGCGGCTGGCTGACGCGGTCGCCGCGTCATTCGGCCATATTGAGGACTGCGAACGGCGCCTGCGCTGCCTAGGCGTAAGCAACGAAACGTCTTTTCGCGGTTAGTTCCTTCCAACGCGAAGAAATTATTGCACTGCGGCAAGTCTTGAGGTTGCGGTGCGAGGGGAGCATAGGCGCGGCCATGGCCGACCAAGACAAGAGCATGGCCGCGGCTCTGGCCGCCAGGCTGACCAAGGGCGCGCTGCCGGGAGAGTTGACGGGCTTCGGAGACGCCGAGCGCGCCGCCGCCGCCGCGTTCGTCGCGCAGACCGCCGCCACCCGCCCCGCGGGTTCCGCGGGAATCGCGCTGGAGCCGATCGCATCCGACGACACGCGCCGCCGCATGCGCCTCGCCATCGTCAACGACGACATGCCCTTTCTGGTCGATTCGATCGCCGCGGCGATCGGCGAGCAGGATCTCGACATCGACCGGATCATCCACCCCGTCGTCCGCGTCAGCCGCGACGGCGAGGGCCGGCTGACCGATATCGGCGGCGCGGGGCAGCCCGAATCGATGATCTACATCGAGATGGAACGTGCCGATGCGCGCGACCGGCGCGGCCTGGTCGATGATCTGGGCGCCGTGCTCGCCGACGTGCGCGCCGCGGTCGCCGACTGGCCCGCGCTGCAACGGGCGATGGCGCGCGACGAGGCGACGCTGCCGCAGGGCGAAGGCGCGCAGCTGCTGCAATGGTTCCTCGACGGCCATTTCACCCTGCTCGGCCATCAGATCTGGCGCCGCGACGGCAGCGCCGGCGAGGCGCTGGGCATCGTGCGCAACCCGCACGAGACGCCGGTGCTCGCCGAGGCGAGCCGCGCGCTGGCGATCGAGTGGTTCGAAAAGGGCAATGACGCCCCGCTGCTGCTCAAATCCAGCCTGATCTCCACCGTCCATCGCGCCGTGCCGCTCGATCTGGTGCTGGTCCCGCTGGTCGAGGGCGGTGCGATCACCGGCCTGTCGATCCATGCCGGCCTGTGGACCAGCGCCGCTTTGTCCGCCGCGCCGCGCGACGTGCCGGTGCTGCGCGCCCGCCTGTCGGCGCTCAAGGCGAAGTTCGGCTTCGATCCCAAGGGCCATGCCGGTAAGGCGCTGACCCATGCGTTGACCGCCCTGCCGCACGATCTCGTCATCGCCTTCGATCCGGCCTCGCTGGAAGAGGTGGTGCTGACCGCGATGAGCCTCGCCGACCGGCCGCGGCCGGCGCTGGTGCTGGTCCGCTCCGCCTTGGGCCGCCACCTGTTCGCCTTCGCCTGGTTGCCGCGCGACGACCTGACCACCGCGCGACGCGTCGCGATCGGCCAGATGCTCGCCGAAGCCTCCAACGGCGCGATCCTCAACTGGTCGATCAGCCTCGACGACGGCGTCGTCGCGCTGCTCCGCTACACGATCGATCTGCGCGGCGCCGGCCGCATGCCGGATACCGCGCCGCTCGCCGAACGGCTCGAGCGGATGGTGCGCGGCTGGGTACCGGCGGTCGAGGCGGCGCTGGTCGCCGATGTCGGCGCGGCCCGCGCCGCACGCCTCGCGCTGCGCCACGCCAATGCCTTCCCGCAGGGCTATCGCAACAGCAACAGTGCCGAGGAAGCCGCCGCCGACATCGAGCGGCTCGCCGGGCTGGAAGCGGCCGGCAGCCGCGCGGTACGCCTGTCAAAGCGCGGCGACGCCACCAAGCTCAAGATCTACCGCCAGGGTGGCGCGCTGGCGCTGTCCGACGCGGTGCCGGTGCTGGAGAATTTCGGCTTCCGCGTGATCGAGGAGGTGCCGACCGCGCTGGGCGACGATGCGCATTCGTCGATCCATGAATTCCTGGTCGAGGCGAGCGGCCCGCTGTCCTGCGACGCGACGATGCTGGAAGGCGCGATCGCGGCGGTGCTGGAAGGCCGTGCGGAAAACGACGCGTTCAATCGGCTGATCGTCGACGTCGGGCTCAGCCCGCAGGCGGTGGTGCTGCTGCGCGCCTGGTTCCGCTATCTGCGCCAGGCGGGCTTGACCTACGGCCTGACCACCGTCGTCGATGCGCTGCGTCGCGCGCCCAAGGTCGCCAATGCGCTGATCGCGCGCTTCGCCGCCGCGCATGACCCCGCCGGCAACGGCGATGCGCATGCGGCGGACGAGGCGATCGAGCGCGGCCTCGATGCCGTGTCGGCGATCGACGACGATCGCATCCTGCGCGCCTATCGGCATCTGATCGCGGCGACGCTGCGCACCAACGCCTTCGCGCCCGCGGCGCAGGAGGCGCTGGCGTTCAAGCTCGACAGCCATCTCATCCCCGGCCTGCCCGCGCCGGTGCCGTGGCGCGAGATCTGGGTCTATTCCCCGCGCGTCGAGGGCATCCACCTGCGCGCCGGTCCGGTCGCCCGCGGCGGCCTGCGCTGGTCCGACCGGCGCGACGACTTCCGCACCGAGATCCTTGGCCTGATGAAGGCGCAACGGGTCAAGAATGCGGTGATCGTGCCGACCGGCGCCAAGGGCGGCTTCTATCCGAAACAGCTCCCCTCGCCCGCGGTCGATCGCGACGCCTGGCTGGCGGAGGGGACGGAAAGCTACCGGATCTTCATCCGCTCGCTGCTGTCGATCACCGACAATATCGTCGAAGGGCGCGTCGTCCATCCGAACGGCGTGCGCATCCTCGATGGCGAGGATCCCTATTTCGTCGTCGCCGCCGACAAGGGCACGGCAACGTTCAGCGACGTCGCCAACGCGCTGGCGCTGGAACGCGACTTCTGGCTGGGCGACGCCTTCGCCAGCGGCGGCAGCGTCGGTTACGACCACAAGGCGATGGGCATCACCGCCAAGGGCGCCTGGGTCTCCGTGCAGCGCCATTTCGCGGAACGCGGCGTCGACGTGCAGACCGACAGCATCCGCGTCGTCGGCTGCGGCGACATGTCGGGCGACGTGTTCGGCAACGGCATGCTGTTGTCCAAGGCGATCAAGCTGGTCGCCGCCTTCGACCACCGCCACATCTTCATCGATCCCGATCCCGATCCGGCGACGAGCTGGGACGAGCGCGCACGCATGTTCGCGCTGCCACGGTCGAGCTGGGCGGATTACGACACCACGCTGATCAGCAAGGGCGGCGGCGTCTGGGCGCGCAGCGAGAAGAGCATCAGGCTGTCCGACGCGGCGCGCGATGCGCTCGGCCTGACGCAGAGCGAGATGGACCCGGCCAGCCTGATCTCCGCGATCCTCAAGGCGCCGGCCGATCTGCTCTGGTTCGGCGGTATCGGCACCTATGTGAAGGCGGCGGCGGAGAATAACGCCGCGGTCGGCGATCCCGCCAACGACCGCCTGCGCGTCAATGCCGAGGATCTGCGCGTCATCGCGGTCGGCGAAGGCGCGAATCTGGGCGTCACCCAGGCGGCCCGCATCGCCTTCTCCACGCGCGGCGGCCGGATCAACACCGACTTCATCGACAATTCGGCCGGCGTCGATTGTTCGGACAATGAGGTCAACATCAAGATCGCGCTCAACCGCGAGATGATCGAGGGTCGCCTCTCGTTCGAGGACCGCAACACGCTGCTCGCCAGCATGACCGACGACGTCGCGCATCTGGTGCTGGAGGACAATCGCCTGCAGACGCTGGCGCTGTCGATCGCGGAGGCGGACGGCGCCGCGGCGATCCCCTCCTATGTCCGCCTGATCGAGATCTTCGAGAATGCGGGCCGGCTCGACCGTGCGGTCGAGGGGCTGGCGGGGAACGAGGATCTGCTGCGCCGCGGGCTGGAGGGCCAGGGGCTGACCCGGCCGGAGCTCGCCGTGCTGCTCGCCACCGCGAAGCTGTCGCTGCAGGACGGCATCGAGCGCGCGCCGCTGGCGCTGGCGCCCGAACTCGCGCCCGATCTGCACGCCGCCTTCCCGCCGGCGATGCGGCAGCGGTTCGCCAAGGCGATCGACGAGCATCGTCTGCGTGGCGAGATCGTCGCGACCAAGCTCGCCAATCGCATCGTCAACCGGCTGGGTGTCCTCTATCCCTTCGAGCTGGCGGAGGAGGAAGGCGCCAGCGTTGCCGACATCGCCGCGATGTTCGTCGTCGCGGAACGGCTGTTCGGCCTCGACGGGCTGTGGGCGCAGATCGAGGCGGCGCCGATCGCCGAGGGTGCGCGCATCGCCCTGTTCAACGAGGTGGCGGTGGCGACACGCTCGCATATCGCCGACCTGTTGCGTGCGGTGGCGCCGGGCACGCTGCCCGCCGCCGTGCTCGACCGGATCGGCAAGCGCGTCGGCCAGCTGGAGGCCCAGACATCGTCGCTGCTGCTCGAGGAAGCGAGCGCGCAGAGCGCGCGCATCGCCGCCGAGCTGGAGGCGGCGGGCGCCCCGGCGGAGCTGGCACAGCGCGTCGTCCGCCTGTTCGAGCTCGACGGCGTCATCGGCCTCGCCGCGCTCGGCGAACGCCAGGGCATCGACGAGATCGAGCTGACCCGTGCCTTCACGCACCTGGGGCAGGCGCTCGGCCTCGACTGGGCGCAGGGCGTCGCGGCGCGGATCGTGTCGAGCGATCCGTGGGAGCGATTGCTGCTCGCCGGTCTGGCGCGCGACTTCCAGCAGCTGCGGCTCGAGTTCCTGTCGCGCGCCGGCACCAGCCCGCGCGCGGCGGCGGACGACTGGCTGGCGCGCAATGCGGCGCGCGTCGGCCAATTCAAGGCGGTGATCGACCGCGCCCGTCATGCGGCGCAGCCGAGCGCGGCAATGCTCGCGCAGATCGCGGGTCAGGCGCGGGTGCTGCTCGGTCGGTAGACGCTTCGCTGTCGCATGACGCGTACCATCGCTTCACCCTCCCCTTCAGGGGAGCGGACGGGGGTGGGGCCTCGCCACAGGCGCTCCGCGAGCGGATATGCCCCCCCGATCCCCTCAGGGCTCCGTGGCCGTTAACCCCGCGCCAAGCCTCGCTTCGCCCGCTGCTTCGCGGCCAGTTCCGCCTTCCAGCCGCGCGCACGCCACCACATGATCACGCCCGTGACGGCGAGCAGCGCGGGCAGCAGACCGCCGAGGAAGATGATCGTCTGCCACACCGGCCCCATGCCGGTGCCGTCGTGGATGCGGCGCATCAGCCGGGCGATGCCGCCCTGCCCGCGCGCCGGCGCGGCGACCGCGACGCCGCTGTCGTCGGCGACCTTGACGCTGCTGCCCGCCGCGCCGTCGCCGGCGAAGGCGACGGTCCAGTCGGCGGACGTTTCGGTCGGCCAGCTGATCGAGCGCAGCTCGCCGCGCGCCACCGAACCGGCCCGCGCGATCACCGCCTCCGGCGTCAGCGCGGGCGCGGCGATCGGCGCGGCGCGGGCGGCGGCACGCGGATCGGGGCCGCGTTGCGCCGATTGCCCCGACAGCGCGCCGAAGAAGGCGGGGAAGCTGATCCAGGCGCCGGTCAGCGACAGCACGAACAGCGGCAACGCCACCCAGAAGCCGGCGAGATAATGAAGGTTGGTGTCGGTGTTGCGATGCCGCCGCCAGCGCAGGCCGCGCAGCCAGGCGCCGACGGTCGGCCACCACAGCCACAGGCCGGTGAAGCTGGAGATCATCATCGCCACGCCGATCCAGCCGACGATGGTGCGGCCGACGCCGGGCAGCTGCAGGCTGCCGTGCAGCCCGTGCAGGAAGCGGACGAGGCCGGCGTTACGGTCGGCGACGACCAGCACCTTGCCGGTTGGCGGGTCGAGATAGACCATGGTCCGCGACGGCGGCCCGCCGCGCCCCTTGCCGCCCGCCTTGCCCGCGGCGGCGGGGGCCGCGGCGACGACCACCGGCCCGTGGCCGTCGGGCAGGGTCACCTGCGCGATCCGGTCGCCGGGCTTGAGCGCGGCACGCGCCGCCGCGACATAGGCGGAGGGCGCCAGCAGCCGGTCGCCGCTGACCGCATAGCGCGCCGCATTGGCGAGCCGGTCGAGCGGCTCGTCCCACACCAGCGCCGCGCCCGACAGGCACAGCGGTACGATCAGGATCGCCAGGATCAGCCCGATCCATTTGTGCACCTGGAACCAGGTCCGCCGCCACGCCAGCTTGTTCATCATCGTCTCCACGCCGAGCCGCCGCGCGTCGCATGGCCGCCATAACCGGTCAATCGCATCAGCTGTCCGCCCAGCGGCGCAGCAGATTGTGGTAGACGCCGGTCAGCCGCACCACCGCCGCATCACCCTGGCTCAGCGCCGCCGCGGTCGCCTGCACCCCCTGGTCGAGCTCGAACAGCAGCCGCCGGGCACCGTCGTCGCGCACCATCGATTCGATCCAGAAGAAGGATGCGGTGCGCACCCCGCGCGTCACCGGCGTGACGCGGTGCAGGCTGGATGCCGGATACAGCACCATATGGCCGGCCGGCAGCTTCACCGTCTGCGGCCCGAACTGGTCTTCGATCACCAATTCGCCGCCATCGTAGGTGGCCGGATCGTCGAGGAACAGCGTCGCCGACAGATCGGCGCGGAGGCGGAAGTCGGTGCCGCGCCGCATCCGGATCGCATTGTCGACGTGCAGCCCGAAATCCTCGCCGCCGGCATAACGGTTGAACAAAGGCGGAAAGACCTTCCGCGGCAGCGCCGCCGCCACGAACAGCGGCGATCGACCGAGCGCGTCGAGCACCAGGCCGCCCGCCTCGCGCGCCGCGGCATCGTCTTCCGGCAGTTGGCGATTGCGCTTGGCGAGCGCCGCCTGCGGCCCCGACGTCGCATTGCCGTCGATCCAGTCCGCCGCGTCGATCAGCCCGCGCACCCGCGCCAACGCCGCCGCATCCAGCACTTCGGCAATCGCGATCAGCATCGGCTCTCCTCGTCTCCTGCCCGCCCGTGCCCGGGGATGGTCGGGCGGGCAGGAGTGGCATGTCCTCAGAAACTATAGAAGAGGCTGAGCACGGCCTGCCGCCGGTCGCCCGGCATCGCCCAGCCGCCCGTCACCACGCCATTTGCATTGAGATTGTTGCGGACGTTGGTCAGGTATTTCTCATCGGTCAGATTCTGCACGTTGAGCTGCGCGGTCAGCCCGCCGCCGACAGTATAGGCCAGATAGGCGCGGTGGATCAGATAGTCGGGCGCACGCAGCGGCGTGCCGCTGACGAGGTTGGGCACATAGGTGGTGAAGCTGCCCTGATAGGTGAGTCCATAGCCGACCTCGAGCCCGAACGGCAGCTTGTAGGTGGTGAACAGGCTGCCCGAATGTTCGGGCGTCTGCACCAGCGGCGCGCCGGCCTGCGGATCGGGCACCGCGACGCTGTTGCCGCAGCCCGCCGCACCGGGCCGCGCCAGGCAGAAGTTCGACACGGACTGCAGCACCTTGCCGTCGAGATAGGTGTAATTGGCGAAGATCGTCCAATCGCGCGTGATATTGCCCGATGCGCCGAGCGCGATGCCGTCGACGCGGCTGCGCCCGTCGAGCACCTGCACCGTCGGCAGCGCCGGATCGTTGGACGGGATTCGGTAATTGGTCCGTTCGTTGCGGAACACCGCCGCGGTCAATTCCAGCTTGCGATGGAACAGGCCCGCCTTGACCCCGGCTTCGTAATTGCGCGCGTTTTCCGGCGCGACGTTGCACGTATTGGTCACCACCGTGCCTGATACGCTGACGCAGCCGGCGCGCACGCTCGCCGACGAGGGCGTCTTGGCGGTGCCATAGCCGGCATAGATGCTGACGTCGCGCACCGGGTGGAAGACCGCGCCAGCGCGCCAGGAGAACAGGCGCTCGCGGTTGATCTGCGGCGTCAGCTGCGCCGCCAGCGGCTGCGTCACGCCTGGCGCGGCATCGGGGATCGGCAGCGCGCGGAAATTGGCCTTTTGATATTCCCAGCGCAGCCCGCCGTTGAGTTCGAAGAACCGGCCGAGTTCCAACGTGTCGAAGGCATAGACGGCGACGTTCTGCGTGGTCGATTTGGATTGGGCGGTGGTGACGTAATGCGTCGCCCCGCGCCACACGCTGTCCGGATGGCTGATCGCAAGCAGTGGTAGCGCGGCCAGCGCCGAGCCATCGGCATTGCGCAGCAGCGAACCGGTGGTGATCCGATAATCCTCGACCATCGCGATGGCGCCGATGTCGGCGACGTTGCGCACGCCGCCGCGGACGCCATGCTCCAGCCGCAGGTCGACCTGATCGGCGAGCAGCTGATTCTCCTGGTCGCGCACCAGCCCGCGCGGCCCCGAGGGCAGCCACTGGCCGGCGGGGATGGTGAAGGCCGCACCGGCGACATTGGTCGTGCACGACAGGCCGGTCGGATCGCTGGCGCTGGTCGCGACCGGCTGGCGGCCGGTACCGGCGAGGCAGAAGGTGCCCTGCGGCGCGCTGGTGATGCTGTACTGGCCGACCCGCTGCCAGCGCGCGAGGTTGCGGACGGAGACATGGTCGTCGACGCTGTGGCGGAAGGTCGCGGTCAAGCGGTCGACCGTCACCCGCTGGGTGTCGAGGTTGCTGTAGCCGTAATAGTCGCTGCGGTCGGCGCCGGTAATGAGGCCGCCGACCAGCGCGTTGTTGAAATAGGGCACGCCGTAGAGCGGCGTGTTGCGATCCTCCTGATGGACATAGGCGAGGGTCAGGCTGGTCGGCCCGCCCATGCCGATCGTGACGGCTGGGGCGACGCCCCAACGCTCGTACTTCTCGACGTCGCGGCCCGGCACGTCATTGTGGTGATAGACCGCGTTGACGCGGGCGGCGACCGTGTCGCTGACCCGCACGTTCGAATCCACCGCGGCACGATAGTAATTGTCGGTGCCGACCGAGCCTTGCGCGATCGTCAGATCCTCGGGCCGTGGCTCCTTGGTGACGAGGTTGATCGTGCCGCCGACGCTGCCCGATCCGTTGAACACCGAATTGGCGCCGTTGTAGACCTCGATCTGCTGCAGGTTGAACGGATCGGTGCGGCTGTATTGCGCGGTATCGCGGATACCGTCGATGGTGATGTCGGTGTTGGCCGAATAGCCGCGCAGATTGATGCTGTCGCCATAGCCGCCACCGCCCTCGCCCGCGCCGAAGGTGATGCCCGGAATGGTCTGCAGCGCGTCGCGCAGCGTCTGCAGGTTCTGCTTGCGCAGTACCTGGTCCGAAATCACCGTGATCGTCTGCGGCGTGTCGAGGATCGAGGCCGTCGCCTTCGGGCTTTCGACCGTATTGGGCGCCTTCTCCGCCTTGTCGGTGACGACGATGTCGTCGCGCTGGATCTTGCGGCGCCCGTCCTGATCATCGGCGGCATGCACGCGATCGGCCGGCGCGGCCGCGGCGGGCGCCGTGGCGATAAAACCGACGCACGACAAGGCCAGGAACGAAGCTGAAGAACGCGACATGAAACCCCCCAATCATTCTCTTGGGGCGGGCTGCTATTGCGAATCTGTCGCATAGTCAACGCTAATGCGACCTACTCTCAACTTTACCGGCTTCCGCGAGCAGCCAGCAGCGCAGCGCGCTGCCCAGATTGGCCGGCATATCCTCGGCGATGCGCAACACGTCGATCTGCGCGACCAGCGCCGACAGCGGCAATCGGCGCGCCGCGGCGGCCCGCTCCAGGGCCTGCCAGAAGATCGGCTCCAGGCTGATCGACGTCTGATGCCCGGCGATGGTGATCGATCGCTTGACCGGGCCGTGGAAGCCGCCGGGAGGTGGTGCGAGAGACATGACGCGGCCATAGCCCGGCATCGCCGCCGCGACAAAGCGTCCGCGGGGGTGCCGCCACTGCCGGCCGCCTGCGAGCGATGGCACGAGCGACGCCGGCCCGTTTCGGCACCAACGCCGCGCCGTCGCGTTACACCCTCGCAACGAAACGGGGGACTTACGTGACGATCGAACGCCGGCACGTCGAAAACGGCGGCCTCATCCTGTTCCTGGTGCTGATCACCGCCGCGCTGGGCCTCGTGGTCTCCGGCTTCGTCGTCGCCCTGCTCTGGGCGGCGCTGGCGGCGCTGCTGTTCCAGCCGCTGTTCCGGCGACTGCTCGCGCGCTGGCCGGGTCGGCGCAACCTCGCGGCGGCGGTGACGCTGCTGATCCTCACCGTCGCCGTGGTCATTCCGGCGCTGATCATCGCCAGTCTCGTCGTCGATCAGGCGGCGGGCGTCTATGCGCAGATCCGCGGCGGCCAGATCAATTTCGCCGCCTATTTCGAACAGGTCCACGACGCCCTGCCCGACCGTATCCGGCAATGGCTCGACGGCGCCGGCTTCGGCAGCTTCGAACGCGCCCAGTCGCGCCTGTCGCAGGCGGTGGGCAGCAGCGCCAGCCAGCTTGCGCGCCGCGCCTTTTCGATCGGCGCCAATGCCGCCGCCTTCCTGCTCGCCTTCGGCGTTGGCCTGTACGTCACCTTCTTTCTGCTGCGCGACGGATCGCGGATCGGCCCGGCGATCGTCCGCGCCCTGCCCCTCGAACGGCCGATCGCCGAACGGCTGGCCGACAAGTTCGTCGCGGTGGTGCGGGCGACGATCAAGGGATCGGGCGTCGTCGCGCTGGTCCAGGGCGCGCTCGGCGCGATCACCTTCTGGATCGTCGGCGTTCCCGCCGCGCTGCTGTGGGGCGTGCTGATGGCGATCGCCGCGCTGCTGCCGGCGATCGGCCCGGCGATCATCTGGGCGCCCGTCGCCGTCTACCTGCTCGCCACCGGTGCGATCTGGCAGGCGGTGGTGGTGGTGCTGTCGGGCGTGCTCGTCATCGGCCTTGCCGACAACATCCTGCGCCCGATCCTGGTCGGCCGCGACGCCGGTCTGCCCGACTGGCTGGTGCTGGTGACCACCTTGGGCGGCATCGACGTGCTGGGCCTCAGCGGCATCGTCCTCGGCCCGCTGGTGGCGGCGCTGTTCCTGACCGGCTGGGCGGTGCTGACGGAGCAGCGGCTGGGCGAACCGGCGGGTACGGAGGAGGCGCCGTCCGGCTGATCAGCGCTGCGCCTTCAGATAGGCGATGACGTCGGCGCGATCGAGCGGATCGGCAAGTCCGGAAAAGCCCATCGACGTGCCCGGCGCGAACCGCTGCGGATCGGCGAGCCAGGCATCCATCCGCGCCGGGGTCCACCGGCCGCCGACCCGCTGCAACGCCGCGGTATAGGCAAAGCGCGCGCTGTTCTGCGCGATGCGCTGCCCCATCACGCCGTGCAGGTTCGGCCCGTTGCGATCCGGCGCCCCCGCTCGGATCGGATGGCAGGCGGCACAGCGCCCGAACAGCGCCTGCCCGGCAGATGCGCTGGCGACCGCGGCCAGCGTTGCCGGCGACGGCGACGGTCCCGCCGCACGCCGCCGCGCCTCTTTGTCGTCGCGTGAACAGGCCGCGGCAAGGATAAGGATCGGCAGGACGATCGGGGCGCGGTTGAAGGTCACGATCCCCGCCGCGCTCAATCCGTATCGAACAGCGCCGCCAGTTGCTCGATGATCGTGCCGCCGAGCTGTTCGGCATCCATGATCGTCACCGCGCGGCTATAGTATCGGGTGACGTCGTGACCGATGCCGATCGCGATCAGCTCGACCGGCGACCGGCTCTCGATCCAGCCGATCACCTGGCGCAGATGGCGTTCCAGATAGCTGCCCGAATTGACCGACAGCGTCGAATCGTCGACCGGCGCACCGTCGCTGATCACCATCAGGATGCGCCGTTCCTCGGGCCGCGCGATCAGCCGCGCATGCGCCCAGAGCAAAGCCTCGCCGTCGATATTCTCCTTGAGCAGTCCCTCGCGCATCATCAGGCCGAGGTTGGCGCGGGCACGCCGCCACGGCTCGTCCGCCTGCTTGTAGACGATGTGGCGCAAGTCGTTGAGCCGCCCTGGCTGCGGCGGCCGACCCGCCGCCAGCCAGGTCTCGCGCGCCTGCCCGCCCTTCCACGCGCGCGTGGTGAAGCCCAGGATCTCGGTCTTCACGCCGCAGCGCTCCAGCGTCCGGGCGAGGATGTCGGCACTGATGGCGGCGATGCCGATCGGCCGCCCGCGCATCGACCCCGAATTGTCGATCAGCAGCGTCACCACCGTGTCGCGGAATTCGGTGTCGCGCTCGATCTTGTAGCTCAGCGACTGGGTCGGATTGACGACGACGCGCGCCAGCCGCGCCGCGTCGAGCAGCCCCTCGTCCTGGTCGAAATCCCACGACCGCGACTGCTGCGCCATCAGTCGCCGCTGCAGGCGGTTGGCCAGCTTCGACACCGCCGATTGCAGATGCGCGAGCTGCTGGTCGAGATAGCCGCGCAGCCGCGCCAGTTCCTCGGCGTCGCACAGGTCGGTCGCGCCGACCACCTCGTCGAACTGCGTCGTCCACGGCTTATAGTCGAACTGCGGCGCGAAATCGTTGGTCGGACGGTTGGGGCGCGTCGGCTGTGCGCCGTCGTCGCCGTCGTCGCCGGGCTGGCCGTCGAGTTCGGCGGGGCTGTCCTCGCCCGATTCCTCGCCCTCGCCCTCCTCGCTGTCGGCGTCCTGCTGCTCGCCGCGCGCCTCGACCTCGCCTTCGCCCTGACCGGACTGCTCGTCCTCATTCTCGTCGCCCTGGTCGTCGGCCTGGTCCTCGGTGCCCTCGTCGTCGTTGCCGCCCTCGTCGGCATCGTCCGGGGTGACCTCGCCCTCGACCAGCTCGAGTTCCTCCAGCATCTTCCTCGCCAGGCCCTGGAAGGCGCGCTGATCGTCGAGCGCCAGCGCCAGCGCGTTGAGATCGGTGCGCTCCTCGATCCATTCGCGCACCAGCGCCAGGCCGCCCGCCGCCGCCTCCGGCGTCTCGCGCCCGGTCAGCGCCTCGCGCACCAGCAGGCCAAGCGCGGTCGACAGCGGCACCTCGTCGCGGGTCCGCGCACGGGCGATCGGGTCGCTGCGCAGGCGGACGTCGAGCGCATGGCCCAGATTGTCGGCGATGCCGGCATAGCCGCGGCTGCCCAGCGCCTCGACGCGCGCATTCTCGACCGCATCGAACACCGACCGGGCCACCGCCTCGTCCGGCGCGCCCTTCAGGTGCAAGGCGCTGTCATGATGCTTCAGCCGCAGCGCGAAACCGTCCGCAAAGCCGCGCGCTTCCGCCACCTGCTCCGCCGGTAACGCGCGCGCCGGCATGGGCACTTTGATATGCTTACCCGACTGCGCCGGCGCGTCGGCGGTGAAGGCGAGATCGACCTCCGGCTCCTCCGCGATCGCGCGCGCGGTGCCGGTCAGGACCGCCTTGAACCGGTCGAGGGGGGTTTCGTTGGCCATCAGGCTTCCAGCGCGCGTTGAGCCGCGTCGCGCAGCGGCGGAATGTCGCTGCGCGCCGTATCGAAGATGATGTTGGGGTCTAGCCGTGCGTATTCATGACGCAGCCGGTTGCCCAGACTCCGAACATCATTGAACGGCACCGTGAGATTCAGCGCCGCGACGGCTTCTGCGCCGATCTGCACGATCGCTTCCGCGATTCTCTCCAGGCACCGTTCAACGGCGTCCCGCGTCATCGCATCGGCCCGAAAGCTGGCGGCGTCGTGGGGCGCGATGTAGATCGCGATCCGATCACCGTTTTGCACAATATGGCGCAACCTGATCCGGATCCGATCAGAAGACATGCACGCGATCCCGTTCGATCTGCGCCTGCAGGATCGGCTCGTCGTTCGCTTCGGTCATGAAGTCGACCGGTGCGCCAATCATTTCCGCAATCCGCCCTTCGATTCCGAAGAAGCCGAAAGGGCCGAGCCGTCGGACGGCATCGTAATCAATGGTCGCAACTAAATCGACGTCTGAATCCTGCCGCGCCTCGTCGCGCGCCGTAGAGCCAAACAGCGATAAATGCACGATCCCCAACGCGCGCAACTCCTGCTCGCGGGCGCGCAATCGCTGCAGAGCTTCGGCGCGCGTCATGGTTCAAGCCCGCCCCACCACGCTTTCCGGCAGGTCCTTGCCGAACACGCGCTGGTAATATTCCGCCACCAGCGGCCGCTCGTTCTCGTCGCACTTGTTGAGGAAGCTCAACCGGAAGGCGAAACCGACGTCGCCGAAAATGAGCGTGTTCTGCGCCCAGGTGATCACCGTGCGCGGGCTCATCACGGTCGAGATATCGCCGTTGACGAACCCCTTGCGGGTCAGGTCGGCGACGCGGACCATATTCTCGACCTGCTTCTTGCCGTCGGGCTTGTCATATTCGCCGGACTTGGCGAGCACGATCTGCGCCTCGGTCGCGGCGGGCAGATAGTTGAGGGTGACGACGATGTTCCAACGGTCCATCTGACCCTGGTTGATCTGTTGCGTGCCGTGATACAGCCCGCTGGTGTCGCCTAGGCCGACCGTGTTGGCGGTCGCGAACAGGCGGAACCAGGGGTTCGGTCGGATGACGCGATTCTGGTCGAGCAACGTCAGCTTGCCCTCGGTCTCGAGCACGCGCTGGATCACGAACATCACGTCGGGACGCCCGGCGTCATATTCGTCGAACACCAAAGCGGTCGGCGTCTGCAGCGCCCAGGGCAGCAGCCCTTCGCGGAATTCGGTGATCTGCTGACCGTCCTTCAGCACGATCGCGTCGCGGCCGATCAGGTCGATGCGGCTGATATGCGCGTCCAGGTTGATGCGGATGCACGGCCAGTTCAGCCGCGCCGCCACCTGTTCGATATGGCTCGACTTGCCGGTGCCGTGATAGCCCTGCACCATCACGCGCCGGTTGTGGGCGAAGCCCGCCAGCACCGCCATCGTCGTGTCGGGATCGAAGACATAGGCGGGGTCGAGGTCCGGCACCCGCTCGTCCGCCTCGGAGAAGGCAGGGACCTGCATGTCGTTGTCGATGCCGAACACGTCGCGCACCGACACCATCCTGTCGGGCGCGTCGAGGATGGTGGTGTCGCGGCTGTCGGGCTGGGTATTGGGGATATCGGTCATCGTCTTTCGGGCACACCGTCCGGGCAGGGCCATCCCCAACGCACGATGCGCGGGGAAAGGCGCACGCTCTTCCAGTGGAAAGCTATCGCCGCTCCGTCAACCCGGGAAGCGCCGCATCGGCGACCGACGCCTCGCCCACTTTGCGTGGCAGCGCGAACAGCGCCGCGAAGCGGAGGGCGGCGGCGCGGTTGCCGGTGACGCGCAACGTCCCCTCCGCCTCCGCCGCCGCCATCGGCCGCTTGGCGTAGATCCAGATCGCCAGGGTCGTCGGATCGGTGTCGATCAGCACGTCGACATCGACGGGATCGGCCCGCGCGATCGTCAACGCCCCCTCCGCCAACGTCGCACGGAACCGGTCTTCGCCAAGTCGGAAGCCGAGCGTCATCGCCATGTCCGCCGCCTCGACCCGGTCGATCATGGTGCGCAGCGACAGCATCGCCGACGCGGGCGAGAACGGCAGCGTCGGATCATGGAGCGGCGAGCGCGTCGCCCACCGTCCCATCGCCTGCATCACCGCCTCGGTCTCATAGCCCCATTCGGTCAATTCATAGACCTGCACCGAGGCGGGCGGCGGCAGCTTGCGGCGCACCACCAGCCCCGCCGCTTCCAGCCCGGCGAGCCGCTGCGTCAGCACATTGGCGCTGATCCCGGTCAGCTCCGCGCGCAACTCGCCGAAGCGCCGCGGCCCGAACATCAGTTCGCGCAGCACCAGCAGCGACCAGCGCTCGCCAAGCAGCTCCAGCGCCAGCGCGGTACCGCAGGCATCGTCGTACCACCGCCGGCGCTCGTCGCCACTTGTTACTTTTTCTGACTTCATCGTTGCTTTAGATAACTACCGCGCGCATGCTCCGCCAGTAGCGAATCGAAAACAAGGAGAGATGCCCGTGGCCAAGATGATCTTCGTCAATCTGCCCGTCGCCGACGTGACCCGCGCCACCGCCTTCTACGAATCCCTCGGCTTCACCAAGAACGAGCAGTTCTCCAATGCGCAGGGCGCGTCGATGCAATGGACCGACACGATCGCGGTGATGCTGCTCGACAAGGCTCTGTTCGGCACCTTCACGCAGAAGAAGATCGCCGATGCCTTCAGCGAGACGACCGCGATCTTCGCGCTGGGTTTCGACGACCGCGCAGAGGTCGACGGCATCGTCGAGGCCGCGCTCGCCTCGGGCGGCCGCGAGCTGCACGAGCCGGAGGATCACGGCTTCATGTACAGCCGCGCGTTCGAGGATCTCGACGGCCACGGCTGGGGCCCCTTCTGGATGGACGTCGGTGCGCATGCCCAGGCGATGGCGGACGGCGGAGCGCACCAGGGCGGCGGCGATCACTGAACCCGCGCGGACTCCGGTCAGCCGGGAGAAGGACGATGGTGCACCCGAACCGCGATGGCGGCGCGGAATTGACGTGCGGCTGGTGCACCGATCGCTGGGGCTATGCGTGGCAGATCATGCCGCGCGTGCTGATGCAGGTGCTGTCGGCGGGCGACGCAGCGGGCGAGCCGCCTTTGCCGCGCTGATGATCAGGCGCAAGATCGACATCGCGCGGATCGAGGCCGCGCTGCGGGGAGAGGAATGATGAGCGACGGCCCCTTCGAACTGTCGATCACGCGGCTGATCGATGCCCCCGTCGCCGCGGTGTGGCGGGCCTGGATTGCGGACACCGGGTCATGGTTCTGTCCCAAGCCGTGGCGCGCCGAATTCGTGGTGCAGGAGCTGCACGCGGGCGGCCGCTCGGTGATCGTGATGCACGGCCCCGCCGGCGAGGAGAACCGGCTGGAGGGCCTTTATCTGGAGGTCGAGCCGGAACGACGGATCGTCTCCACCGACGCCTTTACCGCCGGCTGGATGCCGTCGGGTCCGTTCATGGTCCGCATCGACGATTTCGCCGAGGAAGGCGGTGGGACGCGCTACACCGCCACCGCTCGGCACTGGACGGCCGCCGCGCGCGACAGCCACGCCGCGATGGGGTTCGAAGCCGGCTGGAATGCGTCCGCGGATCAGCTGGAGGCGATTGCTCTCGATCTTGCCCTGCGCCCCCCGCCCGCTTGACCGGGCGGCGACTGGTTAGGCGAATGCCGGTGCCTGGCGAAGCTGCTGATAGGCCGCGATTACCTTCTGCAGCATCGCCTCGTGGCTGCGGTCGCCGCCGTTGCGGTCCGGGTGGTAGCGCCGCACCAGTTCCGAGTAGCGCTTGCGCAGTGCGCCGCGATCCGCATCCGCCGCGAGGCCGAGCACCTTCAGGCTGGCACGGTCCTGCCCGCTCAGCGGCTTGCCGTCGTTGCGCTCGGGTGCCGGCTCGCGCCGGAAGCGCGCGGCGATCGCGTCGAGCGGGTCGTTGAAGTCCGCCCAGCGCGGCCCCTGGTCGCCGCTGCCGGCGCGCGCGAAGGCCCGGGTCTCGCGTTCCCAGCCGGCGAGCGGCCGCTGCGCATGATGGATCTCGTCGGCGGTCATGCCGTCGAAATAATTGTAGCGGTTGTTGAACGCGCGAACGTGCTCGAGGCACATCCAACGATAGGCCCCCGGCCCCTCGCCGTCGCCCGATCCCGCCGCCGGCGGCGCGCGGAATTCGCCCGGCTGGTCGCAGCCGAGTTCCGCGCACAGGCGTCCGTTCGATTCCATCCGGCCGTGAAACCGCGTGTGCGGCCGGTCCTTGCTGTCACTTCCGCGCGCCACGGATGCTCCCTCTTCAGCGCAAACGGGGTATATAGGGGCGATGAACGACCTCGCCACCGCTCCGCATCCCCTTCCCCTAGTCGATGTCATCACGGCCCGCCTGACGGAGGCGCTCGCCCCGACGGCGTTGCAGGTCGTCAACGACAGCCACCATCACGCCGGCCACATGGGCGACGACGGCACCGGCGAAACGCACTTCACCGTGGTCGTCGAAAGCGAACGCTTCGCCGGCCTGTCGCGGGTCGCGCGGCAACGGCTGGTGAACCAGGCGCTCGCCGATCTGTTGTCGACGCGGATCCATGCGCTCGCCATCCGGGCGCGCGCACCCGGGGACGCCTGAATGACCTACCACCTCTGGTATTGGCCCGACATCCAGGGCCGGGGCGAGTTCGTCCGCCTCGCGCTCGAAGGCGCCGGCATCGACTATCGCGACTGCGCCCGGTTGCGCGGTGCGGAGGCGCTGATGCACGATCTGGAGGCGCGGGCCGGCAGCGGCCGCGGCCCGTTCGCCCCGCCCTATCTCGACACCGGCGATGCGGTCATCGCGCAGGTCGCCAATATCCTGCTGTTCCTCGGCGAACGCCACGACCTCGCCCCCGCGTCCGACCGGCTCTGGCTGCACCAGCTGCAGCTGACGGTCGCCGATTGCGTCGCGGAGGTGCACAACGTCCACCATCCGATCGGCACCGGCGACTATTACGAGGACCAGAAGCCGGAGGCCGCCCGCGCCGCCGGCCAGTTCCGCGACGAACGTATGCCCAAGTTCCTCGACCATTTCGAGGATGCGGCACGCCAGGCGGGCGGTCCGTTCGTGCTGGGCGATCGATGGACCTATGCCGACACTTCGCTGTTCCAGCTGATCGAGGGGCTGCGCTACATGTTCCCGCAGCGCATGCACACGCTGGCCGACGAATATCCCGGCCTGATCGGACTGCGCGACGCGGTCGCCGCGCTGCCGCGGATCGCCGGCTATCTCGCCAGCGAACGGCGGATCGCGTTCAACACCGACGGCATCTTCCGCCACTATCCCGAACTCGATGCCGCCTGACGCCGCCCCCGCCCCCGACCCTGCCCCCGCAACGCCGCCGCGCGTACCGCGCCCGGCCGCGCGCATCCTGTTGACCGACGCCGCGGGCCGCGTGCTGCTGATGCGCTTCACCCCCGGCGACCGGCCGCCGCTGTGGTGCACGCCGGGCGGCGCGGTCGATCCCGGCGAAAGCTATTCGCAAGCCGCGCGCCGCGAATTGTGGGAAGAGGTCGGCCTCGATCTCGATTGCGGGCCGGAGGTCGCGCGCCGCGTCGTCGACTTCCTGACCTTCGAAGGGGTGGAGGTTACCGCCGACGAACGCTATTTCCGCGTGTGCGTCGATGCCTGCGAGGTCAAGGCGGGCGCGCTCACCCCATTGGAGCAACGCGTGCTCGCCGGCTGGCGCTGGTTCGCGCCCGCGGAACTGGCCGACTGGCCCGAAGCCATCTTCCCCGAGGACCTCGCCGAGCTCCTCGTCGCCACGGAGCCTGCCCATGCATGAGTCCAGCATCCTCGACGATCTCGTCGAGCGGGTGATCACGCCCGTCACCCACGACCTCGGCGGCTTCAAGGTGCACCGCACCCTGCCCAGCAAGGAACGGACGATGGTCGGCCCGTTCCTGTTCTTCGACCAGATGGGGCCGGCGCATCTGCCGACCGGCGGCGGCATCGACGTGCGGCCGCATCCGCACATCAACCTCGCCACCGTCACCTATCTGTTCGAGGGCGCGATCGACCATCGCGATTCGCTCGGCACCTGCGCGCGGATCGATCCCGGCGCGGTCAATCTGATGACCGCCGGCCACGGCATCGTCCATTCGGAACGCTCGCCCGGCGACGAGCGCGCGCACGGCCCCGCCCTGTCGGGTATCCAGACGTGGCTGGCGCTGCCCGAAGCCCAAGAGGAGATGGACCCGGCGTTCGAACATGTCGGCAAGGCGCAGCTGCCGACGGTCGAGGCGCATGGCGCCCGTGCCCGCGTCATCATGGGCGAGCTGTGGGGCGCCGCGGCGCCGACCACCACCTATGCCGGCACGATCTACGCCGACATAGTGCTCGACGCCGGCGCCAGCGTGCCGGTCGACGCCGCGGCGGAGGAACGCGCGGTCTATCTGGCGATGGGAGAGGCGAGCCTGGAGGGGGTGACGCTCGAACCGCAGCGGCTCTACATTTTGAAGCCCGGCATCGCCGCGACGCTGCGTTCGAACGGCGGCGGGCGCGTCATGCTGTGCGGCGGCGACGCCTTCGCCACCCCGCGCCACGTCTGGTGGAACTTCGTCTCGTCGAGCCGCGACCGGATCAACGAGGCCAAGCGCGCGTGGAAGGCCGGCGAGTTTCCGCGCGTGCCGGGCGACGAGAAGGAATGGATTCCGATCCCCGAGGTGCCGAAGACGGTGAGCTATCCGTAACCCGCGCCCCCGAACCCCGCCCAGGCGGGGATTCGGACATGCGGCGCCTCGCCCGGCATCGACGGTACACTTACCCGCAGCCACCTGCCGTCATCCCCGCGCAGGCGGGGATCCAGAGACGCTGACTCTCGGGCTCTTGCGGGACGGTGTGCGTCTGGATCTCCGCCTGCGCGGGGATGACGGAGAGTAAGCTTACCCGGCTTCTCCACCCGCTTGCGGGAGGGGCTGGGGCAGGGCATGATCCCCATGCTGCGGCCGGGGCAAACGCCCTCCCTGACCCCTCCGCAAGCGGGAGGGGAAATGATGACGTTACGCCGCCTCACCCTGTCGACCGGCATCGAACTCGACGTCCAGATCGCCGGCGACCCCGCCGCCCCGCCGGTCATCCTGCTCCACGGCTTTCCCGAATCGCACCGCACCTGGCGCGGCATCGTGCCCGATCTGGCGCGCGACCATTATGTCGTCGCGCCCGACCAGCGCGGCTATGCCCGATCGTCCAAGCCCGACGGGGTCGAGGCCTATGCCGCCGACCAGATCGTCGCCGATCTGATGGCGCTGGCGGACGCGCTCGGCATCGGCCGCTTCACGCTCGTCGGCCACGACTGGGGTGGCGCGGTCGCATGGATGGCGGCGCTGACCCGGCCCGACCGCGTCGCGCGGTTGGTCATCGTCAACGCGCCGCATCCCTATCTCTTCCAGCGCGCGCTGTTCGACGACCCCGCTCAGCGTCAGGCGAGCCAGTACATCACCCGCTTCCGCGACACGGGGCTGGACCAGGGACTGGTGGGCGCCGGGCTGGAGCGGTTCTTCGGATCGACCTTCGTCCACCATGTCGCGCACGCCGTCGCCGGTGAGGACAAGGCGGCCTATCTCGACGAATGGTCGCAACCGGGGGCGATGACCGCGATGCTCAACTGGTATCGCGCCTCGGGCGTGATCGTGCCGGCGCCGGGCGAGGATGCGCCCCGCCCCGCGTTCCTCGACCGGCCCTTCCCGCCGGTGACGCAGGACACGCTGGTGATCTGGGGCACGCGCGACACGGCGCTGTTGCCGCTGCTGGTCGACGACCTGCCGCCGTTCGTGCCGCAACTGACCGTCGAGAAGATCGACGCCGGGCATTTCGTCACCTGGGAAAAGCCCGAGGCGGTCTTCGCCGCGATGCGCCGCTGGGGAATCTGAGACGGGGCTTCACGCCAGCGGCATCACCCAGGCGCCGTGCGCATGGCTCTCCGCGACCGCTTGCCACCCATCGCCCGGCCAATTCCTCACCCGCACCAGCATCTGCGCGGTGCGGCGGTCGGGCTCCATCTGCACCCAGGCGAGCGGCCGGGTCGCGTCGGCGCGGGTCGCCGCCGCGGTCATCGCCGCCTCGATCCGCGTCGCGCTCGTCGCCGGCAGATATTGCCAGACCACCGAATGCAGCAGCACGCGCGTCACCCCCGCCGCCTGAGGCTCGGCGAGCCGCGCCTCGACCCAATCGGCGGCATCCGCCCGATCGAGCGCGACGCCGCGGTCGCGCAGCATCGCGATGGCGGCTTGCAGCCGCACCTGCCGCTCGACCGCCTCGGCCCAGACATAGGCCGACAGGCGTGCCGCCACCGCCGGATCGGTCGCGTCGAGCGGCTGGATGTCGCAGCCGCGCACCGACTCGATGGTCAGCGGCACCGGATCGGGCGCCGGGCCACGCCAGTCCGGGCGGATCGTCACCGGCGCGTCCGCCGGACCGATCATCGTCCCGCCGAGGTCGAAGCGATAGCGGTCGATCAGCAGATTCAGCCCCGCGCTCGATCCGATCTCGATCAGCTCCAGCCGCGGCCCATGCCGCGCCGCCACCGCGAGCAGACCGGTCATCAGCGCCCCCGACCGGCCCGGCTCGTTGGTCTGCGGCGGCCCATCGAGCCAGGGCAGCAGCGCCGCGTCATGGTCGACCAGCGTCCGCGCCACGATCGCGGCGATCGCCGCCTCGTCGGTCACCGTGCCGGCGAAGACGCGGGCCAGGTCGTCGTCCCGCCCCGCCTGCACCAGCGCGTGCAACCCGCCGACCAGCCGCAGCGGCAGCGCGTCGCGCGTCGGCTCACCGGTCCAGCCGAGCACCCGCCGCCCGGTCTCGCTCTCGCCGCTCAGCCCATCCGCGATCACCCCGCACAAATGGGCATAGATCGGCGCATCCATGTGGGCGCAATAGCCGCGCTGGATGCGGAACGACTCGCGATTGGCCGCCTCGGTCATGGCCGTGCTCCTTCCTAGCGCTGTCCTACACGATCGCGCTGCGTTAGGCTCGCGCCATGCACCGCCTATCCACCCTCCCGTTCTGTCGGCGTGATGGGCGGGGATGCGGGCGGCACGCGACTTGGCCCGTTCAGGCGTCAATTCTGTCAAGACTCGCCCGCGCGCCGCTCTGTTGCTCCCGCCCCCCCGCGCTCGTAAGGCGCGTCGCGTGACCCAACCGATCATCATCGCCGTGCCCAAGGGCCGCATCCTGGCAGAGGCCGTGCCGCTGCTCGCGGCAGCGGGCATCGTCCCCGAACCCGCCTTTTCCGACGAGGACAGCCGGGCCTTGCGCTTTGCCACCGATCGGCCGGGCATCGAGCTGATCCGCGTGCGCGCCTTCGACGTCGCGACCTTCGTCGCGCATGGCGCCGCCCAGCTCGGCATCGTCGGTTCGGACGTGATCGCCGAATTCGGCTATTCCGAACTCTACGCCCCCGTCGACCTCGGCATCGGCCATTGCCGCATCTCGGTCGCCGAACCGGCCGACCTCGCGGCCAGCGACGACCCGCGCGGCTGGAGCCATGTTCGCGTCGCGACCAAATATCCGCACATCACCGCCGCCCATTTCGCGCGTCGCGGCGTGCAGGCGGAGTGCGTCAAGCTCAACGGTGCGATGGAGCTCGCCCCGACGCTCGGCCTGGCGCCGCGCATCGTCGATCTCGTCTCCTCGGGCCGCACGCTCAAGGAGAACGGGCTGGTCGAGGTAGAGGTGATCGCCGAGGTGACCAGTCGCCTCGTCGTCAATCGCGCCGCGATGAAGACGCGCAGCGAGGTCGTGCCGCTGGTCGAGGCGTTCCGCCGCGCGGTCGGCGCGACGACGGGGATCGCCGCATGATCCGCCTCGACGCGCGCGATGCCGGCTTTGCCCAGGCTTTCGCCGATCTCGTCGACGCCCGTCGCGAATCATCCACCGACGTGGCGCGCGACGTCGCCGCCATCCTGCGCGCCGTGCGGGACGAGGGCGAAGCGGCGGTCGCCGCCTTCACCAGGAAGTTCGATCGTCACGATCTGGCCGAGACCGGCTGGCGGATCGAGCCCGCCACCTGCGCCGCCGCCTATGACGCGCTGGAGCCGGAGCTGCGCGCCGCGCTCGATCTCGCGGCGCAGCGCATCCGCACCTATCACGAGAAGCAGCGGCCGGTGGACAGTGACTGGCGGGACGAGGCCGGGGTGCGGCTCGGCGCGCGCTGGCGGGCCGTCGATGCCGCCGGCCTCTACGTCCCCGGCGGTCGCGCGGCCTATCCCTCGTCGCTGCTGATGAACGCCATCCCCGCCAAGGTCGCGGGCGTCGAACGGCTGGTGATGGTGACGCCGACCCCGGATGGGCAGATCAATCCGCTCGTCCTCGCCGCCGCGCATCTGGCCGGGGTCGACGAGGTCTGGCGAATCGGCGGCGCGCAGGCGATCGGCGCCCTCGCTTATGGCGCGGGGCGGATCGCCCCGGTCGACGTGGTCACCGGCCCCGGCAACGCCTGGGTCGCCGAGGCGAAGCGGCAGGTCTATGGCGTGGTCGGCATCGACATGGTGGCGGGGCCGAGCGAGATCGTGGTCGTCGCCGACGGCCGCAACGACCCGCGCATCACCGCCGCCGACCTGCTGAGCCAGGCCGAGCACGACACCGTCACGCAATCGATCCTGTTCACCGACGACGCCGCCTTCGCCGAGGCGGTCGCGGCGCAAGTCGAATCGGAACTTGGCCAACTCGCCACCCAGGCGGTCGCGCGTGCTGCATGGGACGCCAATGGCGCCATCATCGTCGTCGAGCGGCTGGAGGATGCCTGCGCGCTGGTCGACCGGCTCGCTCCCGAGCATCTGCAGCTTTCGGTCGACGATCCCCAGGCGCTGTTCGACCGCGTCCGCCACGCGGGCAGCGTCTTTCTCGGCAAACACACGCCGGAAGCGATCGGCGATTATGTCGCCGGGCCCAACCACGTTCTGCCGACCGGGCGACGCGCGCGCTTCTCCTCGGGCCTGTCGGTGCTCGACTTCATGAAGCGGACCAGCTTCCTCGGCCTCGATCAGGGCGCGCTCGCCGAGCTTGGCCCGGCAACCGTCGCGCTCGCCCATGCGGAGGGGCTGCCGGCCCACGCCCGCTCGGTCGCACTGCGATTGCGTCTCAACCACCAATAACAAAATCAACGGCGTACCGGGCAGACTTAAGCATTTATTGGGGAGGTTGGTCGAAAACGGACCGATCAAGCATCCGAGTCCGGCAGAAGCGTGGGCTGACTTGGGAGAGTCCGAATGCCCGAAGAACGTCGTCGCAAGATCAATGGCCGTGCCCATCAACGCTTTCCGACCTCCTTCGAAGCCTGGATCGGGCGGCACGGGCTGTATCTTCCCGCCCAGGTGGCGGACGTTTCCGTACGCGGCGCCAGAATCATCTTGTTGCACCAGGCCATCACGCTGGCGATCGGCGAGCAGGTGACGCTGCGGGCCCATGGCTGCGAATTGGACGCGACGGTGGTGCGCCGCAGCCCCGATGGCTACGGCCTGCACTTCCTGTCCGACATCGCCCCGCTGCAGCTGGTCCGCGAAAACTATGCGCCACTGTCGCGACTGAAGAGCCGTCGACCGGCCGCGGGCACGCCGCCGGGACCCGGGGAAACGTCTCTCTCCGCCTGCAAGGGGTGACGGCGCGGCGCCACGCGCCTACATGCGCCCGATGTCCCGTACCCAAGATCGCACCAAGGCGCGCGCCGCCGCCCGTCTCGCCGCCGTCCAGGCGCTCTACCAGCATGAGATGGAGGGGACGGCGATCCCCGCGCTGCTTCATGAATTCCATCAGCACCGGATCGGCGCGACGATCGAGGATGTCGAATATGCCGACGCGGACGTCGATTTCTTCGACGATCTGGTCACCGGCGCCCATGCCCGCGCCGGCGAGATCGACCTCGCGATCGAGAAGAAGCTGGCCAGCGGCTGGACGCTCGCCCGCCTCGACAAGCCGATGAAGGCGCTGCTGCGCGCCGGCACCTACGAACTGATGGCGCGCAAGGACGTACCGGTCGGCGCGACGATCAGCGAATATGTCGACGTCGCGCACGCCTTCTACGAACGGCGCGAGACCGGCTTCGTCAACGGCCTGCTCGACGGCATCGCCAAGGACGTGCGGGCGGACGCGCGCAGCTGACCGAGGCGGACTTCCTCGCGGCGCTACGCACCCTGCCGATCCATCCGGCGGCGCGGGATCTGCGCGACGATACCGCCCGGCTGATACTGGCGCCGCTGGTGGTATCGACCGATACGCTGGTCGAGGGCGTCCACTTTCTGCCCGACGATCCACCGCGGGACGTCGCCTGGAAGCTCGTCGCCACCAATCTGTCCGACATCGCCGGCAAGGGCGCCCGGCCGGAAGGCATCTTGCTCAACTACCCGCTGTCCGACGACGGCTGGGATCGCGCCTTTCTGGAAGGTCTGGGCGAGGTGCTGTCCGCCTGTGGCACCGGCTTGCTGGGTGGCGATACGGTGACCTTGCCGACCGGAGCACCGCGGATCCTGACCGTCACCGCCTTCGGTGGCGATACGCCGGCGCCACCGCGCGGCGGTGCCGGCGAGAATGACGCCTTATGGGTGACGGGGACGATCGGCGACGCCGGGGCCGGCCTCGCCATCGCGCAAGGCACCCCTGGCCCCTCGGCGCTCCTCGCGCGCTATCGCCGCCCGGTGCCGCGCCTCGCCGAGGGGCGCGTGCTGTCGCGCGTGGCGCATGCGATGATGGACGTGTCCGATGGACTGTTGATCGACGCCGCGCGCATGGCCGAGGCGAGCGGCCTGGCGGTCGAGATCGATCTCGCCGTGGTGCCGCTGTCCGCCGAGTATCGCCGCCATTCCGGTGACGATCGCACGGCGCGGCTGCAGGCGGCGACCGCCGGGGACGACTACGAACTGCTGTTCGCGATGCCGGCCAACGTCCGGCCCGCGGTCGCCGCGACCCGCCTGGGTCGCTTCCGCCGCGGCACCGGACTGCACCTGCATGAAGACGGTGTGGCGGTCCCGCTTCCCGCCCGTCTCGGCTATCTCCACCGGCTTGACTGAGGTGCTTGCGCTCGCTTCCACCGCGCCATAGCCTCCCTTCACCGCGCGAGACCGGGGGCACATCGGCCGCGCGCCCACAGGAGAAGGACTTGCGCGAATGACCACGGTCACCCTCGCCATCCTCTGCGGCCTCGTCGCCGTGGTCTATGGCTTCGTCACCAGCCAACAGGTGCTGCGCGCCTCTCCGGGCGACGCCCGGATGCAGGACATCGCCGCCGCCATCCAGGAAGGCGCCAAGGCCTATCTGGGTCGCCAATATACCACCATCGCGATCGTCGGCGTCGTTGTCGCGGTGATCCTGTTCGCCACCCTGGGAAGCCTGTCGACGATCGGGTTCCTGATCGGCGCGGTGCTGTCCGGCGTCGCCGGCTTCGTCGGCATGACCATCTCGGTGCGCGCCAACGTCCGCACCGCGGAGGCGGCGCGGACCAGTCTGCAGGGCGGCCTGACCATGGCCTTCCGCTCCGGCGCGGTGACCGGCATGCTGGTTGCGGGGCTCGGCTTGCTCGCGATCGCGACCTTCTTCTGGTATCTTACCGGGCCCGGCGGCCACGCGCCCGGCGACCGGATCATTGTCGAGGCGCTGACCGCGCTGGCCTTCGGCGCCTCGTTGATCTCGATCTTCGCGCGGCTTGGCGGCGGCATCTTCACCAAGGCCGCCGACGTCGGCGCCGACCTGGTCGGCAAGGTCGAGGCGGGGATTCCGGAGGACGACCCGCGCAACCCAGCGGTCATCGCCGACAACGTCGGCGACAATGTCGGCGACTGCGCCGGCATGGCCGCCGACCTGTTCGAAACCTATGTCGTGACGCTCGGCGTGACGATGGTGTCGATCGCCCTGCTCGTCAAAGCCGATGCCGTCGAACTGATGCGGCTGATGAGCCTGCCCCTGCTCGTCGGCGGGGTGTGCATCATCACCTCGATCATCGGCACCTATATGGTGCGGCTAGGCCGCGGCACGATCATGGGCGCGCTGTACAAGGGATTCTGGACCAGCGCATTGCTGTCGATCCCGGCGATCTATCTCGCCACCCGCTACGTGCTCGGCGACCTGCACCGTACGCTGGGCGGCGCGGGCTTCCTCGATGCGGTCACCGACGATCTGACCAGCGGCTATGACGCCCCGGCGGGCGCCACGGCGGCGCAGGTCGGCGCCAGCTTCACCGGCATGGACCTGTTCTGGTGCATGGTGATCGGGCTTGCCGTCACCGGCCTGATCGTCTGGATCACCGAATATTACACCGGCACCGCCTATCGCCCGGTCAAGTCGATCGCCAAGGCGAGTGTCACCGGCCACGGCACCAACGTCATCCAGGGGCTGGCGATCAGCCTGGAAGCGACCGCACTGCCGACCCTGGTCATCGTCGTCGCCGTCATCGCCACCTACCAGCTTGCCGGCGTCATCGGCATCGCCTTCGCCGCGACCGCGATGCTCGCGCTCGCCGGCATGGTGGTGGCCCTCGACGCTTATGGCCCGGTCACCGACAATGCCGGCGGCATCGCCGAAATGGCCGGCCTGCCCGACGAGGTGCGGCACAAGACCGACGCGCTCGACGCGGTCGGCAATACCACCAAGGCGGTGACCAAGGGCTATGCGATCGGTTCCGCCGGCCTTGCCGCTCTGGTGCTGTTCGGCGCCTACACCACCGACCTGTCGACCTATTTCCCGGACGTCAGCGTCGATTTCAGCCTGTCCAACCCCTATGTCATCGTCGGCCTGCTGCTCGGTGCGCTGCTGCCCTATCTGTTCGGCGCCTTCGGCATGACCGCGGTCGGCCGCGCCGCCGGCGCGGTGGTGGAAGAGGTCCGCGGCCAGTTCCGCGACAATCCGGGGATCATGGAGGGGACCAGCCGGCCCAATTACGGCCGCACCGTCGACCTCGTCACCCGTGCCGCGATCCGCGAGATGATCGTCCCCAGCCTGCTGCCCGTACTGTCGCCGATCGCGGTCTATTTCATCGTCCGCGCCGTTGCCGGCCAAGCCAACGGCTTCGCGGCGCTGGGCGCGATGCTGCTCGGCGTGATCGTCTCCGGCCTGTTCGTCGCGCTGTCGATGACCAGCGGCGGCGGCGCCTGGGACAATGCCAAGAAATATATCGAGGACGGCAATTTCGGTGGCAAGGGATCGGAGGCCCACAAGGCCGCGGTCACCGGCGACACCGTCGGCGACCCCTACAAGGATACCGCCGGACCGGCGGTCAATCCGATGATCAAGATCACCAATATCGTCGCCCTGCTGCTGCTCGCGGCGCTGGCGGGAGGTTGAGGCCAAGGGTTCGCAACGGTCTGCAGGCGGGACCTTGCGAACCCACCTTCGCCGCGGCAGAGTTGCCCGGGGTCGCATCCGACCTAACCGGGGGGTTATCGTGACGAACACATCTTTGCACCTTCGTCGTGCTTCGGCATTGCTGGTGCTCGCCGTCGTTGCGCCGGTTTCGGCGCAAACCAATGTGTCAGGTGAGCAGGCCGCGAGACTGTTCGGGAGTCGGGAGCGCATCATCGACGCCAGCCTGTCTCCCGATGGCAGCAAAGTCGCGATCGTGGCGCCGGGCCCGCAACAATCGGCGGTCGTGCAGATCATCGACGTCAAGACGGGCGAAGCAAAGCCGATCAATTACGCCAATGGCGCGCCGATGACGCTGACCGGCTGCGGCTGGGCCAGCGTTACCCGCCTCGTCTGTACGCTCTACGGCGTGTCCAACGTCCAGGGCGGCTGGGAAAGCTATTCACGGTTGATCGGCATGGATGCCGACGGCAGCAATCTGCTGCCGCTCGGCGTCACGCAGCGCGTGCAGGATTACGTCAGCTATGCGGACGGCCACGTCATCGACTGGCGCGACGGCAAGACCGATCAGGTTTTGATCGCGCGCAACTACGTGCCACTCAAGGCGAACGTGATCACCATCGGCAGCAAGGCGCAGGGGCTTGGCGTCGATCTGCTCGACACCCGCACCGGCAACGTCAGCCACGTCGAAAGCGCCGACCCCATCGTCACCCGCTATTTCGCCGATGGTCAGGGTCATATCCGGATCAAGGCGCAGCTGGACTCGCTACGCCAGGGCTATACCTTCGACGGTCGGGTCAATTACTATTATCGCGTCAACGACAGTCGCGAATGGAAGCCTTTTTCCACCTTCTCGCAAATGGAGGACAAGGGGATGACGCCGCTCGCCGTCGATGGTGCGGCGAACGTCGCCTATGCCCTGGACCGCGCCAATGGCAGGCAGGTGCTGTACCGGGTCGCGCTCGACGGCACGCTGGCCAAGACGGTGGCACTTGCCGATGACGCGGTCGACATCGACGGCGTCACCACCGTCGGCCGCCATGGCCGCGTCATCGGCGCCGTGATGAGCAAGGAACGTCGCGAAGCGCGCTACTTTGATCACGACTATGAAACACTGGTGACCAAACTGGGTCGCGCCCTGTCCAGCACCCCGATCATCAGCATCATCGATTCCAGCGCCGACGAGAAGACCCACCTGATCTACGCGGCCAGCGACACCAATGCCGGCGAATATTACGTCTATGATTCGGCCGGCAAGAAGCTGGTCCCGATCGGCGCCGTGCGACCCGATCTGTCTGGCCTTGCTTTGGGCAAGATGCAGGCGATCACCTACAAGGCTTCGGACGGCACCACCATTCCTGCCTATCTGACGCTGCCCGCCGGCAACACGGGCAAGGGCCTGCCCGCGATCGTCATGCCCCATGGCGGCCCGGCATCGCGCGACGAATGGGGCTTCGACTGGCTCGTCCAATTTTTTGCCAACCGCGGTTATGCAGTGATCCAGCCGAATTACCGCGGTTCGACCGGCTATGGGCAGGAATGGTTCCAGCAAAACGGTTTCAAATCGTGGAAGGTGGCGATCGGCGACGTCGCGGACGCCGGTCGCTGGCTAGTCAAGGAGGGGATCGCCGACCCCAAAAAGCTGGCGATCGTCGGCTGGTCCTATGGCGGCTATGCCGCGTTGCAGAGCCAGGTGCTCGCGCCCGACCTGTTCAAGGCCGCGGTGGCGATCGCCCCCGTCACCGACCTTGGCGCGTTACGCGCCGAACGGGGCGGTTTCGACAAGGTCGGCCGCGACTTCATCGGTGAGGGGCCGCAGCTCGACGAGGGCTCGCCGGCGCGCCACGCCGACGCCTTCCGCGCGCCCGTCCTGATGTTCCACGGCAGCAAGGACATCAACGTCAGCGTCAACGAATCCAAACTGATGGACCGGCAATTGCACAAGGCGGGCAAACGCAGCGAACTAATCGTCTATCCGGCGATCGACCATCAGTTGCGCGATTCCGCGGTGCGGGTCGACATGCTGACGCGAACCGACGCCTTCCTAACCCAGGCGCTCAAATGACGGTGCTTCGGCAAATCTTCGCCGTCGCCTAACCCAATCTAGCGCGGCCATGGGGTCGCGGCGGGCAGGGCACATGATGCGCTGTCCGCCCGATCGTCACGGAACATTGCTGGCGCGGGCGGGTAGAGCCGGACGTTATCGAGAAGGTGCCGCATGACCCATTCCCGCCATCCCGCCCGGTGGCCCCACATCCTCGCCGTCGTCATCGGCACCGTCGGCGCGCTCAACCTGATCGGCGGCGGCTGGCTGGCGGCGCTCGGCGGCAGCTGGTTCTATGCGGCCGCGGGACTGGCGATGCTCGCCACGGCGGCGCTGCTGTGGCGGCGACAGGCGGCGGCGCTGCACGTCTTTGCGGCCCTGGTGATCGGCACGGTGATCTGGGCCTGGGCGGAGATCGGTGCGGACTGGTGGCCGCTGGTGCCGCGCGGCGACCTGATCTTCATCTTCGGCGCACTGCTCGCATTGCCGTGGACGGTGAAGCGACTCGTCCCCCGAACCCGATGGATCGGCGCTGCCGGGCCGCTCGCCGCGGCGCTCGCCGTCGCGGCGGTGTTCGGCGCGGTGTCGCTGACCCGCGACGTCCACAATCTCGACGGCACGCTGCCAGGGCCGCGCAATGCGCTCGCCGCCAATCTGCACGGTGTCCCCGATGACGACTGGCAGGCCTATGCCCGCAGCTGGGCGGGCGACAAATTCTCGCCGCTCGTGCAGATCACGCCCGCCAACGTCGGACGGCTGCAGGTCGCCTGGCAGCTGCAGACCGGCGACCGCAAGCGGGAGGGCGATCCCGGCGAGACGACCTATGAGATGACGCCGATCAAGATCGGCGACACCGTCTATCTGTGCACGCCGCACAATTGGGTGATCGCGGTGGATGCGGAGACGGGCCGGGAACGCTGGCGCTTCGATCCGAAGATCGCGGTCTCGGGCAAGAACATGCAGCATCTGACCTGCCGCGGCGTGTCCTATTGGGACGGCACCCGCGGCGGCGCGGCGGCGGCCACTTTGGGTGACTGCCCGCAGCGGATCTTCCTCGCCACCAACGACAGCCGGCTGATCGCGCTCAACCCGCGCACCGGCGCGCCCTGCGCGAGCTTCGGTCGCAACGGCACGATCAGCCTGCTGCCTGGCCAGCCGCATTACAATCAGGGCTGGTATCAGGTCACCTCTGCGCCGCTGGTCGCACGCGGGCTGGTGATCACCGGCGGCGCCGTGTTCGACAATATCGCCACCCGCGTCCCGTCGGGCGTGATCCGTGGCTATGACGCGCGGACCGGCCGGCTGGTGTGGAACTTCGATCCGGGCAATCCCACCGACACCGCGCCGCTCGGCGCCGGCAAGCGCTACACGCCGTCCTCGCCGAACAGCTGGAGCACGCCGGCGGCGGACGAGGCGCTCGGCCTCGTCTATCTGCCGATGGGCATGGGCGCGGTCGACCAATGGGGCGGCAACCGCCCGGCGACGACCGAGCGGTTCGCCACCTCGGTGCTGGCGCTCGACATCGCCACCGGCCGGCCGCGCTGGGTCTATCAGACCGTCCACCACGATCTGTGGGACATGGACGTGCCCGCGCAGCCCGCGCTGGTCGATCTCGACCTGCCGGGCCGTGGACGGGTGCCGGCGCTGATCCAGTCGACCAAGACGGGCAATCTGTTCGTCCTCGACCGCCGCACCGGCACGCCCGTCTATCCCGCACCGGAACGGCCGGTGCCGGCCGGTGCCGCGCCGGGCGACCACACGTCGCCGACCCAGCCCTTCTCCAGCATCTCGCTGATGCCGGCGCCCGCGCATGAGAAGGACATGTGGGGGGCGACGATGATCGACCAACTGTGGTGCCGCATCCGCTTCCGCCGCCTGGATTACAAGGGCGCGTTCACGCCGCCGTCGACGCGTGGCTCGCTCGTCTTCCCGGGTAATTTCGGCGTCATGGACTGGGGCGGTATCGCGATCGACCCGGTCCGCCAGGTGCTGTTCGCGCATCCCAATTACGTCGCCTTCGTTGATCGGCTGGTGCCGCGCCGGGACGACACCGGCGGTCCGAACGAACGCGGCCCGGCGGGCGGATCGGACCGCCACGGCTCGGACGAGAAGGGCTACAATCCCAACACCGGCGCGCCCTTTGCCGTCGACATGAACCCCTTCCTGTCGTTCGCCGGCCTGCCCTGCCAGCAGCCACCCTGGGGCTATGTCGCGGGCATCGACCTGACCACCGGCAAGAAGGTGTGGGAACACAAGAACGGCACGATCCGCGACGAGACGATCCTGCCGCTGCCGTTCAAGCTCGGCGTACCGTCGCTCGGCGGCCCGATCACCACCGCGGGTGGCGTCGCCTTCATGGCGGCGGCGATCGACAATTACGTGCGCGCCTATGACACGCGCACCGGCAAGGTGCTGTGGCGCGCGCGCCTGCCCGCCGGTGGCCAGGCGACGCCTATGTCCTACCGGTCGCCAGCGAGCGGGCGCCAGTTCCTCGTCGTCGTCGCCGGCGGCCATGGCTCGCTCGGCACCAAGCTCGGCGACAGCGTCATCGCCTATGCCCTGCCGAAGTCGTAAGGCGGCCCGCCGCCGCGCTCAGCGCGCGGTGAACAGCGTCGCCGCCGCCTCATAGCGCGCCTGTTCCGGGAAGGGCGCGCTGCGGGTGTCGACGTCGATCACCTGGCGGCGGATCGCGGCGGGGTCGGCCGCGGCACGCGGCCAGCGCGGCAGGCCGGCGCCATTGGGGTCGCCGGTCTTGACGAAATTGGCCCAATAGCCGCTCATCGTCCGCGACACCTGCCGATCGGCGTCGGTCCAGACGTAGAGCGGGTTGGCGTCGAGATTGCCCAGGGCATATTCGATTTCCGCACTGTGCACCGCGCCCCAGGGCAGCGGCCGGCCCGACGTGTCGCTGACCATGCGCGGCCGCACATGGGCAAAGAGGTACCAATAGGTCGGCGCCCCCGCCCGACGGCTGAGATCGAACCAGCGCCAGGTCTGCGCGGCGAGGAAGCCGTCGCTGGCCACCGCCGTCGCCGCCGCGATCACGTCCGCGTCGCTGGCGGCCGGATAGAGGGCGAAGGCGGCGTCGGCCCTGGCGCCGAACATCCGGGCAAGGCCCGCGCGATAATTGGCGACGGTGGGCGGCAGATCGCCGAGCACCGCCGAAGCAGGCCCCTCCTGCGTATTGGTGCCGACCAGCAGCGGCACATGCGCGGCGCGCCCGTCTGCGAAGCTCGTCGCCGGCGCTTCGGTGAGGAAATATCCGTCGATGACCGGACGGAACGCCACCCCCGGCTGGCGGCTCTGCGCGGCAAGCAGCGTCTCGGCGGGCAGCGCGCGCAGCGCCGCCGCGGTGGTCGCGCCCTGTGCCGCGGCGAAGGCGGTGCCGTCGCGCTCCGCCGCCGCCAGCGGCGCAGGCGTCAGCGTCTGCATCACCGCGCCGCTTTCGCCGATCGCCCCGGCGATCGCGTCGCGCGACAGTGGCGAGGTCATCAATGCGCTGACCGCCAACGATCCCGCCGATTCGCCGCCGATCGTGATCCGCTTCGGATCGCCGCCGAAGGCCGCGATATTGCGCCGAACCCAGGCGAGCGCCGCGGCCTGATCGAGCATGCCGTAATTGCCCGAGCTATGCTCGCGCGATTCGGCGGTCAGCGCCGGATGGGCGAGGAAGCCGAACACGCCCAGCCGATAGTTGATCGTCACCACGACGATGCCGCGCCGTGCCATCGCGGCGCCGTCATAGCGCTTCTCCGACCCGTCACCCGCCGCAAAGCCGCCGCCATGCAGGTAGAAGAGCACCGGCAGGCCGCGCGCCTTGCCGGCGCCGGCAGGCGTCCAGACGTTGAGGTACAGGCAATCCTCGCTCGGGGCGGGTGAGCGGAACATCATGTCGGAGAACAGCGGCTGCTGCATGCAGCGCGGCCCGAACGTGTCCGCCGCCCGGACGCCCGACCAATGCGCCGCCGGCCGCGGCGCCTGCCAGCGCAGCGCGCCGACCGGCGCCACCGCATAGGGGATGCCGCGGAAGATGCGGACCTGCGGATCGGCGGCCTCGACCACGCCCTGCAGCGCCCCGCCCTCCACCGATACGGTCGGTCGCTGCTGCGCCGATGCCGCGGTCGCCAGGGCCAAAGCCAAAGCCCCGGCCGCTATCCGTGCCATCCGCCGCATCCTTGCTCTCCTCCGTGTCTTGCGTCATCCCTATTGACCTGCCGAAAGTGCTGTCAATGCAGCCCGATACCGGCGCTTCTGCTAGGGCCGATCCTGGCCTAAGGAGACGGAGATGGCAGATTCGGACGAACAGCGCCGCGGCTCCGGCCGCCCGACCGGGGTGCAGACGCTCGAGCGTGGCCTCGACCTGCTGGAGCGGGTCGTCGACCGGCGACGGCGGCTCGGCGAGCTGGCCGCCGAATCCGGCCTCACCAAATCGACCGCCTGGCGCCTGACCAATGCCCTGATCGAGCGTGGCTATCTGGCCATGTCGCCGACCGGCGAGATGCGCGGCGGCCCCAAGCTGTTGCAGCTGCGCGCGCGGATGGACGATGCCGGCGAGATGCTCGCCGCGGCAACGCCGGTATTGGAAGCGCTGGCCGAGAAGACCGGCATCTCCGCCTTCCTCGGCCGGCGGGATCACGACCATTCGGTCCACCTCTATCGCAGCGACGGTGGCGAGCGGGTCGCCGTGACGACTCCCGTCGGCACCCGTCGGCCGCTCGGCGAAACCAGCCTGGGCAAGGCGCTGATGCTCGACGATGGCGAGGCCGCCTGGGGCAAGGCCTTCGCCGCCGCGCCCGCCGCGGCGCAGGCCGAGGCGATGGCCGCGATGCACAAGGCCGCCGCGGCCGGCGTGGTGCTCAACCAGGGGCCGCCGCCCGACCGCGTCCATGCGATCGCCGCGCCCGTCCGCGATGCGAGCGGCACCATCGTCGCCGCGATCAGCATCGCGGGCGCCGCGCAATATCTCGACACCGGTCGCATGGCGAAGCTGGCGCCGGTGGTGCGCACCGCCGGAGAGACGATCAGCCGGCAACTGGGCTATCGCAAGGGCTGACGGGCCCCCGCCGCGGCGGCCGGGGTCACGGCCGTGCAACATTCGGCGCGCAGGTCCGCGCCATGACCACGATCCTCCCCGCCACCGCACCACTGTCGCGCCGCACCCTGCTCGCCGCCGGCGGCGCCTTGCTCGCCGCGCCGGCGGTGCTGCGCGCGCAACAGCTGTTCGCTGCCTATCCGTTCCAGCTCGGCATCGCCGCGGGAGACCCCGCATCCGACGGCTTCGTGATCTGGACCAGGCTCGCCCCCGCGCCGCTCGACGACCATGCCGGCATGCCGATGCAGCCCGTCGAGGTCGCCTGGGAGGTCGCTGCCGACGAGCAATTTGCGAACCGGGTGGCGCACGGCACCGCGCTGGCGCTGCCCGACCTCGGCCATTCGGTGCATGTCGAGGTCACCGGCCTGTTGCCCGACCGTCCCTATTGGTATCGCTTCACCGTCGGCCGCGAACGCTCGATCGCCGGTCGGGCGCGCACCCTGCCCGCCGCCGGCACGCGGCTCGACCGGCTGCGGTTCGCGGTTGCCGGCTGCCAGAATTACGAACACGGCCTCTACACCGCCTATCGCCATCTCGCCGGCGAGGATCCTGCCTTCGTCTTCCATTACGGCGACTACATCTACGAAGGGCGCGGCTCGCCGACGGCGATCGGCTATGACGGCAAGCCGGCGCCCTTCGTCCGCGCCCATGCCGGGCAGCAGTTGTTCGACCTTGCCGACTATCGGCGCCGCTATGCCCAGTACAAGCTCGATCCCGATCTGCAGGCGGCGCATGCGGCTGCCGCCTGGTTCACCACCTTCGACGACCATGAGGTGGAGAATAATTGGGTCGGCCTGATTGATCAGGAAGGCGACGCGCCGGAGGTGTTCGCCCTGCGCCGCGCCGCCGCTTTCCAGGCCTATTACGAGAACATGCCGATGCGCCGCAGCGCCTTCCCCGCTGGCGGCGGCATGCAGCTCTATCGCCGCGCGCTGGTCGGCGACTTGCTCGACCTGCATTTGCTCGACACGCGCCAGTTCCGTACCGACCAGCCGTGCGGCGACGGTTTCCGCACGATCTGCACGGGCGTCGCCGATCCAAAGGCGCAAGTGATGGGCCTGAAGCAGGAAGCCTGGCTTGGCGATGCGATCAAGCAGCGGGCGGCGCGCTGGCAGGTGCTGGCACAACAGGTGATGATGATGCCGCTGGATCGCCGCACCGCCGACGAGCCGGCCGCGATCCGCAACATGGACAGCTGGGGCGGCTATGATCATCCACGCGAGCGCATTCTCGCGATGCTTGACGGCGTGCCGGGCGCAATCGTGCTGACCGGCGACGAACATCAGAACTACGCCGGTCAGCTGCGCCGCGACGGCGGCACCGGGCGCAGCGTCGCGACCGAATTTGTCAGCACCTCGATCAGCTCGGGTGGCGACGGCGCCGACAAGCGCCACGGCGAGGAGCGCATCCGCGCGCGCAACCCCTATCTCGCCTGGACCAACGATCGCCGCGGCTACCTACTCTGCGACGTCAGCCGCGACACGTGGCGGGCCAGCTTCCGCACCGTCCCCTATGTCACCCGCGCCGACGCCCCGCTGCAGACCGCCGGTATCGCCACCGTCGCGCACGGCGATCCGACTCCGGTGTTCGAGCGCGGCTGACACCGCGCCACGTCGGAACCGTCGCGGCGGATGCGATGTGGGGTCAGCGGTGATCGTCGGCCATCTCCGCCGCGCCCTCCGGGGTCCGTCGCGCTTGCACGAAGGCGATCCCGGCGCCGTCCAGCCGAACCGCGGTCAACACCCCCGTCGCGTAGACGCCGGTGTCGATGCCGATGCGGTTGTCCGTCGCCTCCGGCCGATCCGATCGCCAGCTATGACCGTGGACGACGATTTTTTCGAACCGACGATCCCGCCGCAGGAAGTCGTCGCCGATCCACAGACAATCCTCGTCGCTCTGCCGCGCCAGCGCGACCCCGGGCCTCAGCCCAGCATGGACGAAGACGTAATCGCCGCGGACCAGGCGCACGGGCAGCGCGCGCAACAGCGCGAGATGCGCCGCCGGCATCGCGTCCAGCAACCGATCGCGGAGCTGGTAGCAATCCTCGTCCGGCCCAGCCTCGACCCCATAGGAGGCGAGCGTTCCGATCCCGTCATGCTCCAGCCACAGCAGGGCCTGGTCGGGCCGCTCGAGGAATTGCAGCAACATCGCCTCGTGGTTGCCGCGCAGGAAGGCCACGTCGAACGGCGCCCGCCGTCTCAGCCACACCAGGGCATCGAGCACCTTGGCCGAATCGGGCCCGCGATCGACATAATCGCCACAGAGGATCACCGATGCCGGCGTCGCCCCATCCGCCTGGGCGATATCGGCGACGATGGCCTCCAACAGGGCGACCAGCTGTTCGTAGCAGCCGTGCACATCGCCGATCGCGTAGATCACCCGCCCGCCGGTCGACTTCGCGCGTCTCGAAGGGGGATGATCGCGCATCCAGACGATTTCGGCGCGCGGCGCCGCATCCAATGCCGCGTCCGTCATGGCCGTGCATCCTGACGCAGGTCGTCCAGCTGATCGGCCAGCTGATTGTAGCGGCGGATCGCGCCGTCCGGATCGTCCTCGGCCCGGTCGCGCGCGTCGCGCCAGCGTCGGGTGACGGCGGTCAGGTCGCGATTGCTGACGCCGTCCGCCTTGGCACGTTCGAAGGCGCGGTACAGGCGGTTATGCGCCGCGAGCACGTCCTGATAGATGCAGCGATTCTCCAGGCTGCCCGGGGGGCAGTCCGGCGCGGTCACGCCGCCGTCGCGCCGGCGCTGGATCGCCGGACCGCGGACCGCCGCGGACCGTGTTGCGGGGACGATCGTGCGCGTCGGCGGGCGCATCGCCGGCGCATCGCTCGGCGGCGAGTCAGCATCGCGCGCGACGGCGGCCGGCGCATCGACATCGGTGTTGCGCGCATCGGGCGCCGGGGCGGCGGCGACGCTATCCGGCTCGACCATGGCGGGCACGCCGCTCGGCCGGCTTGCCATGGCGGGAGCCCGCACACGATAGGCATCGGGCGTCGCCGAGCGGGTCGCCGCCACCGGCGGCTGCCATCCCTCGCGGATCGCGGTCAGGCCCAATGCGGTGCCAGCGACCAGCACCAGCGCCGGCGCACCGAGCATCCACCAGCGCGAACGCCGCCGCTGGCGACCGGCGACCACGGCCGGGCGCGCCGCTGCAGCCGTCGTCCGCCGCTCCACGAGCGGTCCAAAGATGCGGTCCATGTCCGCCAACACGGCTTCGGTCCGATCGCTACGCGACATCGCCCATCATCCTCTCCCGCAGCCCATCGCTTCGCTACACTGTATTGCCACTGAACCCGCCCGCAACGTCTTATCGCGAAGCCGGCGGCCGCGCACATGCGCCCGTCGCCGCCGTCCCGGCCGGGCAGCGGCGCAACTGGAAGCGGACCTTGCGCGACGCGAAGTCGAGCGACACGCGCCGGAAGCTGCTCATCAGGTCTGTACCAAGGAGCATCGCGGGCGTGTCGCCGAGGCCGAACAAGGCGAATGGCGGCAGATCCGCGAACCCCACCACGACGTTGCGGAGCACGATGCTGCCGACCCGCATTTCCGCCACCAGCGCCACCGGCACCGTCATCCGCGTCCCCGTCACGCTGATCAACGTGGTCGACGTCAGCGGCATCGGGGGGCGATGGCGCCGGACCAGCGCGTCGCGCAGCGCCAGATTGCCGATCGTCAGTTGCGAACCGGT
The DNA here is from genome assembly GCF_016107325.1 of Sphingomonas sp. MA1305. Lineage (GTDB taxonomy): Bacteria > Pseudomonadota > Alphaproteobacteria > Sphingomonadales > Sphingomonadaceae > Sphingomonas. The sequence goes on along the minus strand of NZ_RCVT01000002.1, from coordinate 920,332 downwards.
GTCCAGCACCGCGCGAATGCCGACGCCGCTCGCCCGGGCTTGGGTCAGGATCAATTGGCCGGCGCGGCGGCGCGCGGTGACGACGATGTCGTCGGGCCGGCTCGGCAACGCGCGGCGGCTGTCTTCGACCGTGACGGCGTTGGACTCGAAGTCGAGCATCAGCCGCTGGCCGTGCAAGGCGTCGATGCCGATCAGTCCCTCGGCGCCCAGCATCGGCTCGGGCAGCGTCGGTGCGGCGATATCCTCGATTAGGCCGCTGCCGATCCCTAGCCGCTTGATCAGCACGGTGTCGCGCCGGCTCGCCCCCGCCACGTCGTGCATCATCACCGGCGTCGCCGCCGGCAGGGCCAGCCCCTGCGCGATCCGTGTGCCGATCACCGATCGATCGGCGCCGCTGTCCACCACGAAGCGATAGGGGCCATGTCCGTCGACCGTCACCCCCACCGCCATGCGCGTGTCGATCTGCTTGCCGGCGATGCTGTCGCCGGTGATCTCCAATGTGTCGTCGATCTGCGCCTCACCCGGCGCGATTCGCAGCGGCACGGCCGCCGGCGGCGCCTGTTGCGGCAACGGCGCCGCGGCCTGCGCCCATGCACCGGCGATCCAGACGAGGTAGCAAGCGACCATGGCCGATCCTACCATCGCGGCGGGAGCGTTGCCACGGCCATGGCATGCACGGGAAACGGCAGGTGGGACAACGCCGACGGCTTACGGACACGACCGGCTGGCGCGGTGGCGGAGACGGAGTCCTTAACGGTTGGCGGTCACTAACCGTCAGCAGCAATCACCAGCGCCAGCAACGCCCCAGCAAGCACCTGATATTCCGCAGCTTTGTGCGATTGCTGCGGCACATGAATAAACAGGAGCGATCAAGAGCGTCGAACGGCTGGTTAGCGCTGACCGGTGAGTGACAGCGGACGATACTCACCGATAGGATACCCGCCAAATGGGCCAACTCACCGTTAAAGCAATCGCCTCGCTTGTCGCCGCCCGATCGCCTGGACTGCATGCGCACGGACGCGGCCTGTATCTCGCGATCGGCAAGTCCGGCTCCGCTACATGGACGTTCCGCTACACCACGCGGGAGGGCAAGCGGCGGCTGATGACGTTGGAGGGCTACTCACCCGCTGGCACCACAGCAGCAACGCTCAAGGCAGTGGAAGCGGAAGTCGAACGACTGCGCGAGGTAGTGAAGGCTGGCGACGATCCCCTCGCGGAGCGCGGCGGCCCCGCCGAAATCGAACAGCGCTCGGCCGGACTGACCTTCAAGGAAGCCGCCCTAGACTATATCGCTGCGAACAAGGGTGCATGGAAGAACGAAAAGCATGCGCAGCAGTGGGAGAACACGCTCGCGAGCTACGTTTATCCGCACGTTGGCGACAAGCCAGTCCACACCGTCACCACAACTGACGTCAAAGCGATCCTTGAACAGCCGCACAGCCGAAACGGGAAAACCGGCACGCTATGGAGCAACGCTCGCGAAACAGCATCCCGCGTCCGGTCGCGCATTGAGATTGTAATCAGCGCCGCGAAGGCTCTCGGGCTTGGTGACAAGAAAACCGCACCGCTATGGATCAACCATCGCAATCCGGCTCAGTGGAAAGACAATCTCAACCGGTTGCTGAACGGCAAGCAAGCTAAGTCGCATTTCAAGGCAATGGACTGGAACGACGTTCCGGCCTTCATGTCGGACCTGCTTGCCAAAACTGATTATTCGGCTCGCGCGCTCGCGCTCACGATCCTGTGCGCAACCCGCACCAATGAGACGATAAACGCGACGTGGTCTGAGGTTGACTTGAAGAACGCAGTATGGACGATCCCAGCGGCTCGCATGAAGGCCGGGCGTGAACACCGCGTGCCCCTTTCTACGATCGCGCTTGAACTGCTGAACCAAGTGCCCCGCGTGGACGCCAATCCTTATGTGTTCCCCGGTGCGAGAGCCAAACAGCCGTTATCGAACATGGCGATGCTGGAAATGCTGCGAGGCATGAGGGGCGACGGGCTCACCGTGCATGGCTTCCGGTCAGCCTTCCGCGACTGGATTACCGAAACGACCGTGCATCCGGACGTGATCGCGGAACAGGCGCTCGCTCATACGATCAACGACAAAACCGTCGCGGCATACAGGCGTGGTGACGCCTTCGAACGCCGCAAGAAGCTTATGCAGCAATGGGCGGACTACTTGACCGTTGAAGGACAGGCTTACGCGAACCGGTGGAGCACCTTTCTCGCGTAAGGTGGCTCACAAGCCAAATGGGCAAATGTGAACTCGGCTGGCTTGCGCTTTCGGGGTAACCCCATAGTGTCTCCTTCGCAGGAGGGGGAAACATGTCAGCCGTATTCGTCGCGTATGCATCGTCAAATGAGTATCAATCCAAGCTCATTCGCGAGGCTTGCAGGGCCGCGACGACTCCACAGCGCTCTGTCGTGCCCTGGTCAGACAAGGATACCAGCGGCGCGCCCATCGCTAAGTCTGTAGAAAGCTGGATCGAGGAGTCAGACACTGTTGTTGCCGACATTTCGGTAGTGAATGCGAACGTTACGTACGAGCTTGGATATGCAATCGGAGCGAACAAGTCGATCCGGCTGATACGGTCGACCCACGTCGACTTTCGTCCCGTGAAGGACGTCGGTCTACTCGACACGCTCGGGCACGACAGTTACGATTTGGCCCTTTCCCTCTCTTCGACACTGAGGCGCACTGACAACAATCCGCGTTGGCCGTCGATCGAGAAGAACCGAGATCAGCCGATTTTCGTCCTTCAACCACCTAAGCCGACAGACAGCGCGCTCAGAGCAACTAGCGCTATAAAGAAGATAGCCCGAATTAGGTTTCGGACTTTCACGCCCTCCGAGGTGAGCCGCCTGAACGCAAGCGAAGCTTACGAGCAGGCAATGTCATCCTACGGGGTCGTCGTATTTTGGGACGGTACCGAAGGCGACGCGGCAATCCGGAACAACCAACGTGCTTGCTTCATTTACGGGTTGGCACGCGGCCGGAACATCCCGGCCCTGCTCATCGCTCACCAGAACTTGAGGCTGCCTCTCGATTTGGAAGATCAGGCGGACCGTTGGAAGTCGGTCGACGAAATCGACAGCCTTGTGAATGATTTCCGGCTGCGGGTTGCCGACCATCAGAACGACTTTGTTGCTGCCCGTACAAAGCGGCCGCAGAATATCCTAGAGGTTCTACACTGCGGCGACCCCGTGGCCGAGAACGAGGCTGCGACCTTGGGCGACATATTTCTTGAGACGGACGCATACCAGCGCACGGTCACAGGCGCTGCAAACGTCCTAGTGGGCCGCAAAGGAAGCGGAAAGACCGCAGTTTTCCTTCAGACTCGTGACGTCTGCCGCTCAGACAAGCAGAACATAGTCATAGACCTGATTCCCGATGGGTACCAGTTGGTAAAGATGAAGGAGTTCATTCTCGACCAACTTGCGTTCGGAGCAAGGAAGGAGGTTATCGCTGCCTTTTGGGAGTATGTCCTCTGGCTGGAAATTGCATACAAGCTGCTGGAAAAGGATGAAGTCCGGGCTTATCGAGACGCCCGACTTACAGATGGCTTTCGTAAGCTTGAATCCGCCTTCAAGCGCCGCGTCGACACGGGACGAGGCGACTTCTCCGAACGTCTTAAGCGACTTTCGGCTAACATCATCCAGCGTTTTAGCGAGGCAGGGTTAGACAGCCAAGATCGAGAGTCTCTCGACTCATCTAAGGTTCTGGAGATTATATATGGTCAGGACGTGGCCTTTCTCCGCGACCATGTTCTTGACTACCTGCGTCTCAAAGGCTTCGTTCTCTTCCTCCTCGATAACCTCGACCGGTTTTGGACACCGGGCGGCTTTGACGAGGATGACGCCCTTATTGTCGTCGGCCTAACTGAGTCGATGCAAGAGATCTCCCGTAAGTTTCAGAAACGTAATCTCGACTTCCGCTGGGCGATCTTCGTTCGCAGTGACGTATATGAGTTTCTCGTTCGCGGCATGGCAGACTATGGCAAGCTCGCGGTCCAGAGCTTGGAATGGTCTGACAGAGACTTGATGGCGGCCCTTTTCAAGCAGAGAGTAATGTCTAGCGCAGAGAGCCTGTCCTCGACTTGGGAACAGATTTGGAGTGAAGCATCTGTTCAGACGGTTCTGGGCCGGCCCGTCATAGAGTACCTGCTGGACGGTAGCATGATGCGCCCGCGGTATCTCATAAGGCTATTCGAGACCGCAAGGCGGAGAGCCGTCACCTTTGGCCGGTCTACAATAGAGGAACAGGATTACACGGCAGCCCTGAAGGAACTCGGGTGGCAGGTTTTGGAAGACTTAGATCGTGAAATAGTCGATCTTCTTCCTTCAGGGGCGGAACTTCTATTCGAACTGCTCACGCAGGGTGACGACCTAACGCCGGAGAAGTTCCGCTATTACTGTGGCAAAGCGATTCCTGACCGGGAGGACGTAGACAGACTCTTAGATATCATGATTTGGAACGGCAGTATTGGTGTGATCGAGAACGAAGTAGTGCGGTACATCTTTGACACCGGTTACAAACGGCAATATCTGTCGGTGAAAATCAAGAATAATCCGCAGGTTCGGCTTACTATACACCCCACGCTAGTCGCAGCGCTGGCTTGAGCCCCTTTTTGGATGCCTTCGATTGGGCCCGCTGAACCGGGCCCAAAAAACTGACAGTCTTGACGCCTCATGCACGACCCTGCATGTTGCTGACCTAGCCGGATGGATTACACCTCCGGCGTTCGGGCCGGGAAGGCCGTAGCCGTGGGCAACACGGCGTTCGCAGGCGGGAAGCCAGCATTTCGGTAATCGATCGCGCCCGAGTGGCGCGCCGGAGGCAACCCATGTCCGAACCCATCACGATCCTGACCGTCGCCCAAGTTTGCGAGCGCCTGACCATCAGCGAACCGACCCTTCGCCGCTACTCCCGCCGCCCCGACTTCCCGCGCAAGGTCCAGCTTGGCCCGCGTCGCGTTGGCTTCATCAAAAGCGATGTGGAAGCCTTCATCGAGCGCCAAGCCGTCTCATTGGCTAGCTGATTTGGTGAGCGACCAAGTTTAGCCAATCTTTTCAGTAGCGAGAGCGGAGGATCACTCCGCAGCACTCGCGAAAAGCCCGGCAACGCCGTGGTGGGCGCGCCGGGCCAACAAGGTCAACAGCGATGAATATAAGCCTGCCGGCAGACACCGGCAATTCCCGACTCGCGCGTGCTCTACAGCTTGCGCAGCATGGGTTCGCAGTCCTCCCGGTTCGCCCGGACGGCTCAAAAGCTCCCTATGCCGATCGAGACGTTGCGGCCGCTCTCGGTATTTCGGAACCGGGTAGCAGCGAAGGCGGTGTGAAGCTTGCGTCATGCGACACTGCTGCGATCGGCAAGCTTTGGGCGCGCTTTCCTGACGCTTCGGTCGGGATCGCCACAGGCAGCGCCTCCGGCGGGCTCTACGCTCTCGACGTTGATCGGAAGAACGGCAAGGACGGTGCGGCGACGCTCGCCAGCATGGGCCACCATCCACCAGAAACGCAGTGGCAGGCCACACCAAGCGGCGGATGGCACTACCTGTATCGCTCGCTCACCGAACAGCCGCTTTCGTCCGCTCCGCTCGGCATCGGCCTGGATCGTCGCGGCGATGGAACATTCATCGTTGATTATGGGACGTGGAATCCCGCGCTGCCGCTAGCACCTGCTCCGATGTGGTTGTTTGCCGCCGGGCGGACGGGAGAGCGGTTAGCGCTCGGCACCAACCCTGCGCCTTCGTTCGAGATTGCCACGGCGGCGCTCAACGGAACCGACAACCCCGACGACTATGACACTTGGCGGAACATCACTTCGGCGTACCGGCAGTCTGTCACCGGCCTTATTCCTGACGATCAGGCGCGTGCCACATGGGAAATGTGGTGCGCGAACTACCCGAAGAACGACTTAGCGGACAACGCGAAGCTTTGGCGCTCGCTGGATCGCGGAACCTCACTAGGCTGGTCATATTTGCAGGGTCAGGCGCTACGGAGTGGCAACCTCAGCGCCCATGAACAGGCGCTCGTGCAGGGCTTCAGTCCGACCGGCTATCAGGTGCCGCCGGGCGCGAGCGCGACCCCCCTGCCTGCCTCCCCGCCACCTGCCATCTGGTTTGCAGCATCCGACCTGTCGGGACCGATCCCGCCCCGTGAATGGCTTGTCCCGGATGTGGTGCCACTATCGACTGTCACGATGCTCGGCGGCGATGGCGGCACCGGAAAGAGCCTGATCGCATTGCAACTCGCACTTAGCGTTGCCTGTGGTCAGTTTTGGCTCAACCGGGTCCCGAAATCTGGTCCAGCCCTCTACCTTTCCGCAGAGGATGACAGGGACGAATTGCATCGCCGCATTGCCGCTATCGCCGCTCATAGCGGTAGCAGCATGGCTGACCTTGGGCGTTTAAGGCTGGCGAGCCTTGCGGGCTGTGACGCGTTGCTCGCCTTGGCAGAGCGTAACGGCACGCTTGTACCGACCGACCTGTATCGGGCGCTGGACGCACAAATCGCTGCCGATAAGCCGGCCCTTGTCGTCCTCGACACCCTGGCGGACCTTTTTCCCGGCAACGAGAACGACCGAGCCCAAGCCCGGCAATTCATCGGCCTGCTGCGCGGGTTGGCGATCCGCCACCATTGCGCAGTGCTGTTGCTCGCCCATCCGTCACTGACCGGCATTGCGACCGGCACAGGGGCCAGCGGCTCTACGGCCTGGAACAACAGCGTTCGTTCCCGGCTCTACTTCGAGAGGATCGTGTCTGAAGGCTATGAGGCGGACCCTGACGCCCGCCGGCTCAAGGTGATGAAAAGCAATTATGGGCGGATCGGCGCTGAAATCGCGATGACCTGGCGCTCTGGTGTGTTCGTCGCGGACACGCAGGCCGCAAGCGCGGACGTGCATGCCAAGGCCGATCGCGTGTTCCTGACGCTGATCGAACGTAATGAGGCACAGGGCCGCAGGTTCAGCACCTTGCATGCACCGAAGGAACTTAGCGGGATGCCCGATGCCGAGGGCTGCACAAAGAGAGCGCTTAAGGGCGCGATGGAGCGCCTGCTCGCTGACGGAAAATTAGCGCTTCAGCAAATACGGGAGAACGGGCGGGATCGGACGGTAATCGGTGTTTGCCGTTAATTAGCGTCGGACGGGCTTAATTAGCGCTAATTAGCGGGCCACACAGACCTGCACAAACCCCACACAAACCGTCCGCAAACCACCCCCGCACACACCCCCCTATAACCCCCAAGGGTGTGTGTGCGCGCAAGGGCGCACCACACCTCACTTATGCTGCCGTTATGGACTGAAGCCCTACTTGACTTAAGTCATCCTCCATTCTTCCTGCGCGCATGACGATCGCAGCACCATATTCACTGGAGAAGTTTGACGAATGGGCGGAGGACACTTTTCAGCAAAGCGGAAGCGGAACCGGTGCCGCCATCAACCCTCCACGCCGAGATAGAAGAGGGTGGGATTTCTTGGTGGAATGGGACGTTCCGTCGGTCCCGAATGCCCCGCTAGATCGTCAGCTGACGGCGAGAACAGCACGTATACAAGTCAAATCCACGATCTCCGATCACCGGAAGCCGGCTGGCCGTGTGACGCTCTCGAATGCACTCCGCTTCGCAGAGTCTGTCGATCCCTGCTTCATCGTCCTCTACGCTCTCGACAAAGGCGGACAGACTGTCAGCGTTTATGGTCGCCATTTCGACGACCAACTAGTCGAGCGCACCCTTAAGCGCGCGAGAGAAGCCGATCGAGACGGACTAGAGCCTCACCGCATTGAACTTGTGATCCCCATGGTGCCCGACGATTGCCACACGGATGATCTTATACCTTGGATTATCCGTACATGCGTCGATGAGCCGGCCGTCTATTCTCGCAACAAACTTCGCGTACACGAGACGGTAGGATACGATCAAGGAAGCCTAGTAGGTTCGATCAAGTTCCCGTCCGCACATGCCGAGGCGTTCGTTGAACACGCCGTAGGGCTAAACCCGACGTTCAATCCGTCCTGGGTAGAACTTAAAGAAGCTCGCTTCGGCATTCCGGCCAGGATGCCCATCGTCGCTGGTGAGCCCGCTCACTTTTCAATGCGCGTGAACCCTCGGAAGTCTGCTCTAAAGTTCACATCCGGAGACGGCCGAACTATTGTCATGAACGGCGAAACGCGTTGGTTCAAAATGCCGGGTTCGTTCGGATCGCCGAGCCTAGTCGGATCATACACCAGTTCGCATGTTACAGGACGCATGTACGATAGCGGCCTGTTCAAGATGAATTATAGCCTAAGCGCACCTGAAGTGGGCGAAATTCGGTCTATTTTAGATATCGTTGATCTTATTCTGCTGCTTCAGCAGGATAGCTTACGCATTGTCCTCACTGTGGACGACAGCGATTGGGACACTGGCTCGTTCAACATAGATAGAGCATCAGTCGATGTTGAGTTTCTGACGTGGTGTTCAGAGGTGCTCAAGGCACTCATGATTTGCTGCCGGCGGAGTGATAAACCGCTAGTTTCGATCGGGCAGTTGGCTGAATGCGGAGCAAGCATAGAGCATTTTGCGAAATGTGTAACGCCGGGAGAGGCAACGTTGCGGCTAGAAGGGCCAGACAATCAGCCGGTTCGAGGTGAACTAACTCAGTTGTTAGGGTATGCTTACGCTCAGGTCGGCGATAGTACTTTCGCAGCGTTCTATAGACAGTCCATTACGAGCTACTCCGCATCTGAAAGTGAACGTGTAGCAGTATTCGGCTCCCCCGAGATAATCGACCGATGGGCAAAAAAGGGAGCATTATCGCAGCACACCCGCGCGATACGCCGCCGGTTCAAGCAGCTTCTTGAACGCGCCCCTACAGGGACCGTGTATGTGGACGAAGGCGACATGATCACCGGGACTCAGCAAGCAAGGACTTTTCAAGCAAAATTTTGAGCGAAATCGGTAAGCGGAGCCGTCCTCCGCCGTGCGTGCAACGTAGCGTGTTGTGCGCAAACCGCTTTTCAGGCGTCGCGCAAAGTTGCTCACCAATCGCGCTCACCGTTTGTGAGATTAAAGGTTATCGCAGAAGTTTTGTCCACGGTATAGTACACGGTAAGTTACACTCTTGATGAATGTACTGTTGGTTTCTGACTGAGTACTTGACGAGAGGCCATTTGGTGCCGATCCTAAGTCAATATTCGACTAGGAGGCATGACATGGTACTTACGATTAGCAGCCAGAACACCGAGGCCGGCGACATAAGCATGATTGACAATGCTGGTCGCTCGGCAGTCCTTGCGATCACCGCTCCGGTGAAGGCCAATACTGCTATCGGACCGCAGACCATCGCTTTCGGGGAAGCCGTTGCCGGCTTTAGCCGTGACGCAATGACGCAGGCGGGCCGACTGCTGCCGGAGGCGCTGAACGCTCACCTTCTCTCAACAGCATCTGCTGTCCTGGCCGGACCATTCCGCGCGGTCCAAGCTGCCGCAATCAAGGAGGACCAAGCCCGACGTGCGGCAGAAGCACGTCTACTTGAGACCCCGAACGATACCGCCAGCGTTGCCATCCGCGCGGAACATCGCGGGGTGCTGCGGACGCTGGATCATGCGACGCTGCCGACAGCAATTAACAGTGCGGACCTCCTGCGCCTTCAGGCCATCCTGGAATTGCCGGACGGCTTCCCGTCGCAGTTTGTCGACATGGCGCGGGATCGAGCCATGCGGCTCGCCCATATCCAGAAATCCGGCCTTCAGGCTGATTACGCCCTCAAGCCCGATGCAAACGATCCCCTGGCGCACGGGCCGGACGCTGCCGCTGCTGAACGGGCCGCAGATGCCGCTCTTGCAACGCATCGCCAGCGGTCAGAGACGATCGACCTGACCCGGAACATGCTTCGCGAAGCCATCCACTTCGTCGCAGTCGCGGGCGGCGTGGATCAGGACAGGGCATTCGCAGCACTGACGGGAGCGGCGGCATGAAAGCCGCTCCACAGCTACCCGGCCATGTGATCTTACCGGCCGTGCCTGAGGTGGACGCCCCTACGCTCGTTGCGGCGCTCGGCAATGCATCACGTGCGCTAATCTCCGGCTGGCGTCGTAAACACGGCTTCCCTCAATCCACCCGGCGCGCTGGTACGGCTTGGACCTCAACTTCCGCCATCGCGGCTTGGGCGGCACGTCACGGCGCGCAGGTGTCTTATGTCTAGTCGCCGCTTCCCCACGAGCATCTGGAAGCGATACGCGATCGCCTCACCGATCGCCTGCACTGTGGGCGTGGTATGGTATGCGGTGGAACAGGCGATCAGGGCGGCAGTCCGATGAACCCGCCCGCTGATCCCCGTACATCAACGGACAGTCGCGATGCGCTCGGACGTTTCGGCCCCGGTAATCCCGGCCGGCGCGTCGGCAGCAAGAACAAGCTGTCCCGCGACACGCTTCACGCCGTTCAGAACCTAGCGGGTGAGGCAGTTCACGCGCTCCGTCTCCGGATCGCAGCGGGTGACATGACGGCAATCGCTTATGCGCTGGACCGCATCCTGCCGCGCGGTAGGCCGGTCGAGTTGGACAGCGCGGACCCGCTCGCCGTCGCCGACAGCCTTGCCAGCGGCGAGATTACCAGCGGTGAAGCGAAGGACATTGCTACCGCACTCGCCAAGCTGCGCGACGTGGCCGAAATTGACGACTTGCGCGCCCGCCTGGACGAATTGGAACAAGCGGTAAGGAAATGAGCCGCGCCGCGCTCCGTCGCCGCCTAGCCGCCCTCGCTGCCGTTATCCGGCCGGTGGACAGCGTAGAGGCACGCGTTGCGGCCCTTACGCCCGTGCAACAGCGCCGGTTTCGAGAATGGCGGGCCGACAGGGCGGCTTGGCTCGCCCGGCACTCGGACGGCGAAGCGTACGCGCTGCTACTGGACGGTGAGCCGGGTCCGGAATGCCCGCTGCTTATTCGGCGCGCTGTATTCGGCACAGTGCCGCAACTCACGGAAGCTACAACAATCGCCAAAGCCGCTGAACAGTATCAGCGCATGATGGAGAACGCGCAATGACAACATGGAGAGACATACAAAGAGCAATCGTTGCCGATCACAGCGAAGCACGCACTCTTACGTTCGACAGTGAAGCGTCAGAAGGCCCATACCGTGAAGATTCGGGGCTTATCGCCTACAACCTCGGTGTTTCATCCTTCTTCATCTATGGCGCCAAGGTTGGCAAGTTCACGGACGACAGGTTTGAAGAACTCCTGACGCATGAGGGACAGCAGCGGTTTCGTGATTGGCTTCCACTTGCCGAATTCATTATCAAAGGCGAGGTGCCGCCTCCGAACAATCCGGAACTTCGCGCGCTCGTGGCTAAGGAATACAGTTACAATCTGGACATTTATGAGCGGGTCGGACTTCGGCACGAGGTTCATTGGTTTAAGTCGGTGGAAAAGGAGTGAAACAATGCCCGAGATGAAGAACGCGAAAAAGATCACTTGGCCGTCTACCGTGTCGGAGTTGGTACCGGCCGGCTCGGTCCTTGTGGTGGTACCCACCGCAGCGAAGGCCGCGAGCGTCTGGCAGTTGCCACGCTATGGGGGCGAGCCGGGTACGCCGGTTACAGTCGATCTAACGCAGGGCTTCTCGAGCCCGGTGAGCGGTCAGGCAACGTCCTGGCGCATCTCCGCCCTCACGGACCGTCCGGTTTACTATGCGGTCACCGGACCGGGTGCGGGGATAATCCTCGAATCGGACCCGCCCATCGTACCTGCTGAATAAGAAGTGGTGAGTTGCTGGCGGTGAGTGACTTTGCGAGAACCGCAGAAAATCCTCACTTTTTCGCTTGATTGGCGGAGACGGAGGGATTCGAACCCTCGATACGGTTTCCCGTATGACGCTTTAGCAAAGCGTTGGTTTCAGCCACTCACCCACGTCTCCGGACCGGCGGCAGGAGTGGCGCTATAACGAGGGTGCGAGGGGGGATCAATGGCCCCGTTGCGCCCCGTTGCCCGCAAATCGCGGCGCATCGCGCGATCGTTCATTGCCGCGCAAGCGCAGGAGTGGTTAACCGGGCGCGTAAATGCGTTGCGAGGGGGTTGGGTTATGCGGGCGATCGGTATCATGGCGCTGGCGGCGGTGCTGACCACCGGGGCGAGCGCGCAGGTCGCGACGATCGATCCCAATCGGGCGATCGACGGCGATCTCGCCACCCCCGCGCCCCGCGCCACGGCCCAGCCGCGCACGGTGCAGCGGACGACGCCGGCGCCGAGTCCGGCCCAGCCCGCGCCGGGCTTCGACCAGGCGCAGTCGGCGCCGCCGCCCGCCTATGCCGGCGAATCGGCCAATGCGCAGCAACAGGCGCGCGCCGAGGCGGCGCAGCAGGCCGACACCACCTATGCGCGCGAGGATCTGCTCGCCGCGGGCGAGGGGGTGTTCGGCAAGGGCGCCGCCGGCCTCGCCGGCATCCTGGAGCGGGTGCTCAAGGACCAGGGCCGCCCCAACGCCTATATCGCCGGGCGCGAGGCCGCGGGCGCGTTCGTCGTCGGTCTGCGCTACGGCTCCGGCATCATGACGCACAAGGTCGAGGGCCAGATGCCGGTCTATTGGACCGGCCCGTCGGTCGGCTTCGATGTCGGCGGCGACGCCAACAAGGTGTTCGTGCTGGTCTACAACCTTTACGACACCGAAGATCTGTTCAAGCGCTTCCCGGCGGCCGAGGGGCGGCTGTATCTGGTCGGCGGGTTCGCCGCGACCTATCTGCGCCGCGGCAATATCGTGCTGATCCCGATCCGGCTCGGCGTCGGCTACCGCGCCGGCGTCAACGTCGGCTATATGAAGATCACCCACAAGGCGAAGTGGCTGCCCTTCTGATCATGCCGCGGCGTCGGCGAGCCGCCAGGCGAGGGTCTTGCCGGCGAGGAACGGCACCACCGCGGTCTCGCCCGTGCCGGTCATCGCCGGCACTTCCACCGGTTCGCGCACGAGCGTGACCCGTCCCTCGTTGAGCGGCAGGCCATAGAATCGCGCGCCATGTTCGGCGGCGAAGCCCTCGAACCGATCGATCGCCCCTTCCTCGTCGAACACCTGCAGATAGGCCTCGAGCGCGAAGGGCGCGTTGAAGATGCCGGCACAGCCGCAGCCCGATTCCTTGGCGCCGACGCCATGCGGCGCGCTGTCGGTGCCGAGGAAGAAGCGGGGGCTGCCCGACACCGCCGCCCGCCGCACCGCCAGCCGATGCGCCTCGCGCTTGGCGACCGGCAGGCAGTAGGCGTGCGGGCGCAGGCCGCCGTCGAAGATCGCGTTGCGGTTGATGATCAGATGCTGCGGCGTGATCGTCGCGGCGATCGGATGATCCGCCTCGGCGACGAAGGCCGCCGCCTCGGCGGTGGTGATATGCTCCAGCACGATCTTCAACGCCGGATAGGCGCGGATCAGCGGCGTCAGCACGCGCTCGAGGAACACCGCCTCGCGGTCGAAGATGTCGATCGTCGGATCGGTCACCTCGCCATGGATGAGCAGCGGCATGCCGATCCGCTGCATCGTCTCGAGTACCGGGCGGAGCGCCAGAATGTCGGTGACGCCGTGCGCGGAATTGGTCGTCGCATGCGCCGGATAGAGCTTGCACGCGGTGAACACGCCCGCACCATGGCCGCGTGCGATCTCCGCCGGATCGCTGTGGTCGGTGAGATAGCAGGTCATCAGCGGCGTGAAGCTCGCCTCCTCGCCCACCGCCGCCAGGATCCGGCTGCGATAGGCCTCTGCCATGGCGACGTCGGTCACCGGTGGGGTGAGGTTCGGCATGATGATCGCACGCGCGAACTGGCGCGCCGTCGCGCCCGCCACCGCCTGCAGCATCGCGCCGTCGCGCAGGTGGACGTGCCAGTCGTCGGGGCGGCGGATGGTCAGGCGATCGGTCATCGCCGTCCCTTATCCGCCGCCGCCGCTGCCCGCCAGCCGCTCCACCGCTTGGAAAGCCGTGGCGGCACCCTAATTGTCACGCATGGACGCCACGATGCTCGCCGACCGCTCCCTGCTGCGCCTGTCCGGGGAGGATGTACGTGGCTTCCTGCAGGGACTGGTCACCTGTGACACCAGTCGGCTGGCCGAGGGCATGCCGGTGTGGGGCGGGCTACTGACCCCGCAAGGCAAGGCGCTGTTCGACTTCATCCTGTGGGCGGATGGCGATGCGGTGCTGATCGACGGCGAGGCGGCGCAGCGCGACGCCCTCGCCCGCCGCCTGTCGCTCTACCGGTTGCGCCGGGCGATCACGATCGAGCCCGCCGACCTTGCCGTCCACTGGTCCCCGGATGGCGATAGCGGGTCGCCCGATCCTCGCCTCCCCGCACTCGGCCGTCGCTGGCTCGGCACCCCCGCCGAACCGGCGATGGGCTGGCTCGATCATCGCCTCCGCCTCGGCGTCACCGAGGGCGTCGCGGAGCTGGGCAATGGCGAAACGCTCTGGCTCGAATGCAATGCGCGCGAGCTGAACGGCGTCAGTTTCTCCAAGGGCTGCTATATCGGTCAGGAGAATACTGCGCGGATGCACCACCGGAGCAAGGTCAATCGCCGCCTCGTCGTCGCGCCCTTGGCCGAGCCGGGCGATCGCACCCGCGCGACCTATCCGGAGCTCGGCCTGATGGTCGAGCACCGCCGCGTCGAATCCTTGGGCGCCGCCATCGTCCCGCCGTGGCTCGCCGCGGCGCTGGCCGAGGATCAGCGCCCGACCGCGGTATAGCGGAAGCCCCGCGTCTCGACCTCCTCGCGGTGGTAGATGTCGCACGGATCGACGAGCGCCGGCGTGGCCATCGCCTGCCGCCGCCTCATAGGCCTAATCGCGATCGCCCGAACCGATGATCGCCAGACACATGGCTCATCCGTCGCTGTCGCGGGCCGTGTGGGGCTGTGAGGACCGCGCTTCGCTCAAGTCGCCCCTACGCAAGGGCAATGGCGGCGCATCCCTGCGACGGAACTGCATAGGCGCCCCGCCCCCCGCCCGGCGCCGGACAAGAAAAAGGGAGGCCGGCAAAGCCGACCTCCCCATTTTCCGATACCTTCGGCAGGTACGTGAGGCTTATTGCCCCGCGCCCGGACCGTAGGTGATCTCGACGCGACGGTTCTGGACCTCGCGGACGCCGTCCGCGGTCTGAACGCGCAGGCGGGTTTCGCCGAACGCCTGGGTCGAGACGACGCCATCGGGGATGGCGTGCGAGGTGAGGTACGCCTTGACCGCGTCCGCACGGCGCTGCGACAGACCGACGTTGTACTGGGCCGAGCCCGAGGTGTCGGTGAAGCCTGCAACCATGACCTGCGCATTGCCGCAGCTCTGATACTGCGTCACGGCGTTGTCGAGGATCGAACCGGCTTCCGGCGTGATGTCCGACTTGTCCCATTCGAAGAACACGATGAACGGACCAGGCGAGCAGACGACCGGCTCCGGCGCGGGCGGCGGAGCGACCGGCGCGGGCGGCGGCGCTTCAACCGGCGGCGGCGGCGGCGGCGGCGGGGTCGGCGAACCGAAGTTGTAGGTCACGCCGCCCAGGATGCTGTGCGAACGATAGCGACCGTCGAACGTGCGGTTGGTGACGTCGACCAGCTTGACGTTGTCGGCGTTGAAGAAGCGATACTTCAGCGTCGCGTCGATATGGTCGGTCAGCGGAGCGCGGACGCCGGCGAGGCCCTGCCACGCGAACACGGTGTCCGAGTCGTCGAGGAAGTTGCCGCGGGTGTTCAGGCCATACTTCGCCTTGACGCGCGCGACACCGACACCGCCGCCGATGAAGCCCTGGATGCCGTCGTCTTCACCGAAGTCGAGCAGGCCGTTCAGCATGAAGCTGAGCGCCGAGCTGGAGCCGCCGGCATAGTCGTAGGTGCCAGCACCCGCCGAAGCCAGGCCAGCCGCGGTATAGGCCGGGGTGGTGGTGATCGAACGATAGCTGTCGACCGTCGCGCGACGATAGCCGACCTCGGTCTCGACCCGGAACCCACCGAAGTCGTAGCCGACGACGCCATCGACGTCATAACCGTAATCGTGGTTGACGGTACCGGCCTTCGCCGTCGCGCCGATGTCATAGTCGATGTCTTCAACGATCATCGCACCGCCTTCGATGCCGACGTACCACGACTTGTCGCGGGCGAGGGCAGGAGTGGCCAGTGCGGTCGACGCCAATGCCAGAACGGCAGCAAGCTTCCGCATAGAAATCCCCTTTCTTGAGTGTCACTACGGACAGCGCAAACTCACTATCGGCAGCTTGGTTTCCACGCAAGCGCACAAAAGAACGGGGGTGTTGCGCGATTGCCACATGTTAGCCGGCGATCAATCCGTGCCGGCGCAACGCGGCCAATATGTCGCCGATCGCCCGCCGCGCCTCGGCGTCGACGCCGGTGCCGCCGGCCGGTTCGGCGATCGCCGCACCCCGCGCCTGCACCACGGGCAGCCCGTCGACGACCAGCCGACTGGCGGCAACGTCACCTTCCAGCCACAGTCCTTCACGGTAAACTGCTGTTCTTTTTGAAGAAAGACACCAAACCGCGAAACCGTCCCCCGGCGTCACGAAGCGCCAGCCGGATGCCGTCCAGCCGGCCAGCGCCGCCGCACGCCCCTGCCAATCGCCGCTCGGCGCGGGACCGACGATCCAGCTCTGGCCTGGCGCCGGTGCCGCCGGCGGTGCGTTCAGACCGATCGCCTGCACCGCCGGCTGCAGCGCCAGATCGACCAGCGCCAGCGCTTCGTTATGCGTCCATTCTTTTCCTGCCTGCCCCGTCGCGAGCAGCGGCAACGCGAGTCGCGCGGTTACCGGATCGGCCATTGCACCCTCCCCTCATCGAATCACCATCACGGCCGCCGGTGACAGCGCGAGCGTTCCGCGTTGCGCCACCGCGACCTGCGTGCCCGGCGGCGGCGGCGCCGCAAGCGCAAGCCACGGCCCGTCGGTGTCCGCGATCCGCTGGCTGCCGTCGGGCGAGGTCAGCGTCACGCGATACGCCTCCGTCTCCTCGACGAGCGGCGCGTCGAGACCGTCGCTCCAGCTCCAGCCGGCGCGGCTGCGCCGGGTCCAGCTCAGCCGCCACGTCCCGTCGCCCAGCGGTGCCACGGCAAGGTGCACGGGCGACGGCGGCGCCACCGACTGGCCGGATAGCGTCAGTCGCACCTCCGCCGGCGTGTCGCCATCGCCCAGCCCGCTCGCCAGCACGCGCAGGGTCGTGCCGATCGCCTCGCGCGGCAGGGTGATCGTGCGTGTCGTCGCCGCCTCGATCAGGACGAAGCGGTCGCCCGCCTGCTGTGTCCCGATCGCCGTCTCGCTGCCGCGCAGCCCGCGCCACAGGTCCCGCAACCGCCAGCGACCTTGGCCAAGCGGCTCGGCACGACCGAATTGGATCAGCTCGTCCCCGACCAGCGCCAGATTGACACCACGCGCTCGCGCCGCACCGTCGGCATCGCCCAGCGTCATGGCCGGATGGGCCAGCGTTACCTCCAACGTGCTGGCATGGTCGACCAGCGTGGCCTGCGCCGCGTCCGGCGGCCGGCTGACCCTGCCCAAGATCGCCGGCGCCGCGGTTGCCGCCGCGTCCATCCAACTGGCGCCGTCGTCCAGGCTGTAGAGCAAGGCCGCCGTCCGCCAGCCCTCGCCCTCGCCGGCCGCGAACACGGTGACGCGCGGTGCCGCGGCCGGGACGTCGTCCAGGCCGGGCAGCTCGACCGCATGCAGCACCGTCCGCCCGATCGTCAGGTCCGCCGCCGCCGATACGCGCCCACTGCTCGCAGTGACCACCGCCGGCGGCGGTGCCAGCGGCACCAGCGTCAGTACGGGTGCCATCGCCTCGACCTTCACCTGGCTGACTCGCCAGGTCGCGCCGTCCAGTCGCACCTGCATGCCCGGCGCGATTGCGAGGGCGGTCAGCCCCGGCGCGATCATGCGCTGCGTCCGTTCCACCTCGCCCCGCGCCAGGATCGCCGCGGCGACGCCCTTCGCCACATCGGCGCCGAGCACCGCGGGCAGGTCGATCCGGTCCTCGCGCAGGCCCGCTCCCGGCCGCCGCACCCGCTGCACGCCGGCCTGATAATCGCGGGCGGGATCGTGATAGGCGACGCTGACCGCGCGCGGCACGCGCTCGACCGGCGCGACGGTGCGCCGCTCGCCGCGCCGCCCCGCCCCCGCTCCCGCCGAAAAGCCGTCGTCGTCGAACGCCGTCGCCGCGCCGCCCGCTTCGCCGCGCACGATGCGCGCGCCCTCCGGCCGCCACCAGCCGCCGTCGATCGTCGCCAGCGTCTCCAGCACGCCGCGCGCGCTGCCGGTCGCGGCGAAGCCCGTCAGCGGCAATCCGCCTGCCGCCGTCACCTCCTCGCACAGGGATGCCGCCACCGTCCCGGTCGGCACCGGTGCGTCGTCCGCCACCACCTCGAAGGTCAGCGACGGGATGCGGTTGCCGAACGTCTCCAGCTGCAATCCTTCGAACACCGCATAGGCCAGGCCGCGATAGGCCGGCGTCGCCCCTTCCGCGGAGGCGATCAGCGGATCGACCGGCTGGTCTTCGCCGCCACGGTGCAGGCGAAAACCGGTGCGCACCTTCCAGTCGCCCGCCGCACCGCGGATCAGCACGCCTTCCGCCCAGATCCGCCCGACCGCGCGCACCGGCCGCGCCGACAGCGCCACGGCGAAGGACGCGCTGTAGCTGTAGCGATTGGTGCCCGCCGATCCCTTGCCGCCGCCGACGCGCTCGCGATGCTCGATCAGGTCGGTCGCCCAGATCACCGTGCCGCTGACCCGCATCCGGCCGAACAGCCGTGGAATGGCG
Source organism: Sphingomonas sp. MA1305 (assembly GCF_016107325.1). Classification (GTDB taxonomy): domain Bacteria; phylum Pseudomonadota; class Alphaproteobacteria; order Sphingomonadales; family Sphingomonadaceae; genus Sphingomonas. Next base: position 901,579 of record NZ_RCVT01000002.1, on the reverse strand, counting down.
GTGCCGTAGCTCGACGTCTGCACCGCCAGCTCGGTCAGCCGCGGCCCGTCCTTGGCCGCGGCGCGGAACACGCGCTGGTCGATCCCCTGGCCGATCAGCGCGCCGACCGCGCCGCCGATCGGCCCGCCGATCGCCGTGCCGATCGCGGTCAGCATCAGTGTCGCCATCTCACCCCTCCCCGCTCCAGCGCCAGGCGCCGACCAGTCGCCACCCGTCCGCCCCGGGTCGCTCGACCACCCGGCGCAGCGCGGCATCGGCGTGGACGATCCCCGCCGCCGTCCGCACCGCAAAGTGCAGCTGCCCCGCGCCGAGGTCGAACAGCAGCACGTCGCCCGGCGCCGCGCCGTCGCAGCGGGTCAGCGCCGCATCGAGCTGCGCGCCGATCGCCGCCGCCGCCCCGCCGCGCAGCGCATAGCCGCTCGGCACATCGCCTCGCCAACCGCCCGCCCGCAGCGCCGCCACCGCGACGCCGAGACAATCGACGCCATGCGACGGGTCGCGGCCGTGCAGCCGGAAGCGCGCTCCTACCAGGGCCAGCGCCGCCGCCGCGCCCTGCCGCCCCGACACCGCTCAGCTTCCCGGATAGCGGGTCAGCAGGTCGATACGCGGCAGATGCGGCTCGCCGCGGAAGTTCGCCGGCCAGGAAGGTGGCGCGATGCACGGTCAGGTGACCCGACCTGCACGACATTGGCGATCGCGCGGATCGGCGACAGGCCGCGCAGCACCGACGCGATTGTCGCATCGATCTCGTGCGGCACCGCATAGCCGCCGGCATCGCCGCTGACCCCCGTGAACGCCTTCATCTCCAGCGTCGCGCCGGTTCTGACGAACCCCGCGAACGCCTCGCCCCGTTCCGCCCGCGCGCCGTCCAGCGCCGGCCTTTCGACCACGTCCATGCCGTCCTCCTTGGTTGAAACCGTCGTCAGTCGAGCCGGTCGACCCGCGCCAGCGGCTGCATCGGCACCGCCACCAGGCTCACCTCGGCGAGCGCGACGCGCAGCAGCTCGCGCCGCGCGCCCTGCCGCACCACCAGCGGCCGGTAGCCGACCGACAGGCCGGTCAGCGCACCGCTCCGCATCAGCCGCGCCACCGCCGCGTCGTCGACCTCGCCCGCGATCCGCAGGCCGTGCGCATCCTCGTCCAGCGCGACGATCCGCCCGACCGGCTCGCCATGATGGTCGCGCAGCAGCGGCACCCGCGCCGCCCCGGCGAAGGCGCCGGCGCGGAACACGTCGCCCGACCGGTCGGCGCGGTCGAACCGCGCGGCATAGCCGGCGAAGCGCAGCGGCCCGCTCACCGCACCCACGCGCCGAACCCCAGCTTCACCGCCAGCCCGGTCAGCAGCAGCGCCGCGCACCAGCCCGCCGCCGCCTTCCACGCCGAACGCTTGGCGTCGCGCCACGCGCCGATCAGCTCGCGCAGTTCGGCAAGGTCGCCGCGCGCCGCCTCGTCCGCCAGCCCCAGCCGGGTCAGCGCCCGCAGCGCGCCCAGCTCGCCCGATTCCTCGACGATCGCGCGCAGCGTCGCCAGGTCCGCCCCCTCGCGCGCCGCCTGCGCGATCAGCGTCGTCAGCACGTCGGTCATGGCAATTCTCCCGCTTGCGGATCGAGGCCGAGCAACGCGCGCTTCTCGTCGGCGGACAGGAAGTCGGCGCCCTTCACCGACGCCCACAGTTTCTGCCGGTCCTCGGCGAGCGCCGGCACCCGGTCGAGGTCGACGCGCAGCGCGCCGTCCGGGAACCAGCCCGCCAGCCCCCGCGCGATGCCGCCGAGCAGCGCGCCGGCGAGCGGCAGCACCGTCATCCGCCACACCGCCCGGTTCGCCTCGCGATAATTGGCGTGGGTCGAATCGCCCGGCAGGCCGAGCAGCATCGGCGGCACGCCGAAGGCGAGCGCGATATCGCGCGCCGCCGCCGCCTTCAGCGCGACGAAATCCATGTCGGTCGGCGACAGCGACAGCGCCTGCCAGCGCAGCCCGCCCTCCAGCAGCATCGGTCGCCCGGCATTGGCGGCGCCGGCGAAGCCCGCCTCCATCTCCGCCTTCAGCCGGTCGAACTGGTCGGGCGCCAGCGCGCCGCCGTCGCCCGGCTCGTAGACCAGCGCTCCCGACGGCCGCGCCGCATTGTCGAGCAGCGCCTTGTTCCAGCGCGCCGCGGCATTGTGGATCGCGATCCCCGGCGACGCCGCCGCCAGACAGCCCATGCCGTAATGGTCGTCGAGCGGGTTGAAGCTGCGGACGTGGATGACGTCCGGCCGCGGCCCGTCCGCCGCCAGCCGGCTGGCGCGGTCGCCGACGCGATAGCGATAGGCCGCCGGCCAGCCCGCCGCGTCCACCTCCACCGCGACGCGCTCGGGGCGCAGCGGATAGAGCGCCGCCGCGCCGCCCTCGCCGTCGCGCAGCACCTGGATGAAGGCATTGCCGTGCAGCAGCAGTTGCGCCGCCGCCGCCTCCAGCACCGCCACGCCGCCGCTGCCGGCGTCGACCAGCGCGATCATCGCGGCGTCGCCGGCCAGCGGCGCGCCGGCCACCGCCTCCGCGACCAGCTTCACCGCGCGCTGCGCGACCGGATTGGCGGCATAGCCCTCGCGCACCTGCGCCTCGTAGGAGCGCGGCCACTGGCCCGCCTCGGCGATGCTGCCGGCACGCGACAGCGCCGGCCGCGCCTCCTCGCGCGCCCGCTTCCCGAACAACCGCATGATGATCTCCTGCTTGAAGCCCCGCCCCTTCGGGGGATTGGGGATGGTGTCCCCGGGCGACGGCGTCAGTCGACGATGCCCGTCACACCGCCCGCACCGCCGCCCGCCCGCCGAGCATCAGCTCGGTCAGCGCCCAGACCAGCGCATCGGCGCGGTCGGGCGACCGGCCCGGCCCGTGATAGCCGCCGCCGGCGACCAGCCCGCACAATTCGTCCTCCAGCGCCGGAAACCGGCCGCGATGCCGCACCCTGCTGCGCTCGTAGAGCGCCGCCACCGGTTCGGCGCGCGCCACCTTGCCGCGGCTCGCCCGCACCAGCCGCACCGGCAGCGTCACGTCGGCGGCGAGCAGCACCGACCGCACCATCGCGCCGCCCTGGTTCGCCTCCGCCACCACCCGGTCGGCGCGATGCCGCGCCGCGCAGGCGGCGACCGCGCGCGCCCAGCGTTCGGGCGAACCGCCGGCGACGCTGGCATCCTCGAGCACATGGCCGATGCCGTCGCCGTCCAGCGCCACTGCGACGATGCCGCAGGCGTCGCCGCCGCTCGCCGCCTCGCCCGCTGGCGGATCGACGCCGATCACCACCCGCACCGGCTCCGGCGCCGCCTCGGTCACCGCCGCCGCCAGCATCGCCCGCGTCCACAGCGCACCGGCGATCTCGTCGACCATCTCGCCGTCCAGTTCCTGCCGGCCAAGCGCGCTGCCGCCATAGGCATCCTCCACCGCCTCGACGAAGGCATCGGGCAGGAACGGATTGTCGCGCGTGCGCCCGCGCGTCTCGACCAATCCTTTGGCGCGCATCACCCGCCGCATCAGCGGCGTCGGCCGCGGCGTCGTCGTCACCACCACGCGCGGCTGCGCCCCCCGCCGCATCCCCATCATCAGATTGTCCCAGGCGGCATCGCCGCGCCGCCATTTCGCCAGCTCGTCGCACCAGGCCGCATCATGTTCCGGCCCGCGCAACTGACCCGGCACGTCGGCCGAATAGACAAAGGCGCGGGCGCCGTTCGGCCAGCGCACCTCGCCCTTGCCGATCACATAGGTCGGCATGTGGTTCGTCTTGGCGACCGCGACCAGTCCGCTCGGCCCCTCGATCATCACCCGCCGCACATCCTCCGCGGTCGCGCCGACCAGGGCGATCCGGGCATCGCCATCGCGCGACACCGCCGTGACCCATTCTGCCCCCGCCCGCGTCTTGCCGAAGCCGCGGCCGGCGCGGATCAGCCAGATCCGCCACGGCGTGCCGGCCGGCGGTGCCTGCCCCGCCTGCGCCCAGCCATCCAGCCAGCGGTCGGCGAGCTCGCGCCGTATCGGCATCGGCAGGCTGCGCACCAGCGCGGCGCGTTCCTCGGTGGGCAGCGCCGCCAGCGCCGCGATGACGTCGACCCGCCGGCTCATGCGCCGCTCTCCTTCGCCTTGCGGGCGGCCAGCGCCGCCAGTCGCGACAGGATCGCCGCGTCCGTCTGTTCGCGGGTGGCGACCATCGGTTTCACCCCGCCCCGCTTCACCGTCCCCGCCGCCCGCGCCTCGAAATAGCTGAGCACGCGCAGCGCATCCTCCAGCACGATCCGATCGGTCTCGCCGCCCAGCACATGGCCGACGATCCGCATCTCGATCATCCGCCGTCCGGCGGCGACCGCCTCGCGCCACCGTTCGGCGAAGCGCGCGTTGACGCGATGCCGGTAATGCGCCTGCTGCTGCGGAATCCCCACCGCCCGCGCCGCCGCGCTGATGCTGCCGGTCGCCACCAACGTATCGAAGAAATCGTTCTCCATCGTCCGCGTCCAGCGAATCCAGCGCCGCCCCGCCTCCGGTCGCCGCTCCGGCACCGCCGCCGCTTCGCCCGCTGCCCCATCGTCCGGGTCCGCTGCCATGCGTCCTCTCCCATGAAAAAAGGCCGCCGCGACCGGATCGTTCGTCCGCCGCGCCGGCCTCGCCCGCACTTCCTCATTGTTCCTGTTATGTACCATATCAGCGTAACGCTGTCAAGACAAAATAACCAAACAGGTTATTCCGTGATGCTGTGCTTTGGATTGGCACGTTCACAATGCGTTAGCTGGGCGGATCGGCTCGGTTGATCGTACAGGTAACACAGAGCTGCCATTTTGGTCATTTATCGGTTGATCTCGATCGCCATTTGTCTAGCATATCAAGTTTGCTGACCAATATCTGGGAACATCGGGCTCATGCTGCTCCGGCCCGCGCCTGTTGCCCAGGTGCTCCTCGACATCGAACTGACGATCGTCCATTTGGATAATGCGTCGCGACAGCTCATTGGAGCAGGGCGGGACGATCTGATCGGCCGTGCCGTGGCTGATCTGCTGCAGCCGGCCGAAGGGCCGATGGTCGCGGCCCTGCTGGCCGCCGTCCTGGCCGATGGCATCCCGCGAACGATGGATGCGCGCTGGCGGTATCCCGATGGCAGTACCCAGCGTACCGCCACCTACGTCTCCCGGCTCGGCAACGGCCCCGACGCCCGGCTGGCATTGGCCTCGCGGCCAATCGCGGCGATTGGAACGGTGGCGACGCAATGGCAGATCGCCTCGCTGATCTTGGGCGGGCTGCGCACCGGCCGCGCGACCTTCGGAACGGACATCTTTTCCGGTCCGCCGGCGGAAATCCTGCTGATCCTGTATCTGGCAGAGGTGGAGGGGCGCAGCATGACCGCGGCCGCGATCGCCGAGACGACGGAGACCAATTGGGGCCTGACGCAACGCTGGCTGCGTGCGCTGCTCGAAAGCGGTGTGATCGAGACCGAGCGCGGCGCACCGGTCGCGCCCGACACGGCGTTACGCCTTACCGCCGATGGCGACGATCGGCTGCTGCAGATGTTGACGGCGCTCGAGTCACCGGCTCCGATCCGTCCGACCTAGGGTCGTCGGGAACGCCGGCATGACCCGCCGCACGACGCCGCGGATCAACGCGGACAGGCCACTGCCCTGCGCGTCATGCTCGGCCGGCTGCTGTTCGCCGACGGTCGGAGGGGCGATCGGGCGCCGTACCGGAGGCCCGGTTCGGTCCGCCTCGTCATAGGGGATGCGCGCCAGATCGAGCATCAAGGCGGTGACGTCGCGGCTGAGCGTATCGTGATTGTCGGCGTCGAAGGTCGTCCGCAGCGCGCGGCCGACCGGGTAGAGCTTGGCATCCTGCCGCGCCGCCAGTCCGTCCTCACCTGGGTCGAAATGCTCCGCCATGGACACCCTAGGCCTCCAGGTGTCTCAACGTACGGAATCGGCAACAGTTCACCGCCGGCGAAACCGCCGTTCCGGACCTTTCCGGCGGGACGTCGGGCTCAGCCGGCCGGCTGCTCCACCTCGTCCTGCGCCGTCGCCGCCGCACCGCTATAGCAGCGGTCGAGATAATGGTTGGCGATGATGTAATGGGCCCGCACCGCCAGCGGGTGGACGGCGCGCTGCGCCAGCTCCAGTTCGGTCTCGGCGCGGTCGTAGAAATAGCTCGTATCGTCACGCATCGTCGTACAGTCTCAATACTCTGGCAGTGCCATGCCGTGTCGCCGGCGGCGGTGCCACGAAATAGGTTAAGGGGGCCGCGGCGCCCCGCTTGCCGGTCCGGCGGCGCTACCGGCTCGCCGCGTCGGCCACCCGCGCCCAGGCGGCGATCTCGTCGTCGAAATGCTGGCGGACGATCAGGTCGCCGGCGCGCGCCGCCGCCGGGTCGACCACGATCGCGCCACGCCATTCCCAGCTGGCATTGCCCGACAGTTGCACCATCGCGTCCTCGCCGACCTCGGCGCGGACCAGCCCGCCGCGATTGAAGACGGTGAACGGCGTCGCATAAGGTAGCCGCCCGGTCAGGCAGGCGGCGAAGCTCGACGCCGCCATGGCGCTGCCGCAACTGTCGGTCAGGCCGACGCCGCGTTCGAAGGTGCGCACGAACAGATCATCGCCGCGCACCTCGACGAACGAGACGTTGGCGCGGTTGGGCAGCCAGTCCGGCGCCGCCTCGCACGTCTCGCCGACCGCGACCAGCGCCGCTTCGTCGATACGATCGGTAAAATGGACCAAATGCGGGTTGGGCATGGCGACCGCGGTATAGGCGCGCCCGTCGCCGAGCGGCGCCACCGGTTGCTCGACGATGCGCGCGTCCGCGACGCCCCGGATCGGCCAGTCGGCGATCGCCAGCCCCGCCGGGCCGGCGGTCTCGCGCACCGTATAGACGCCGTCGGCCAGATCCGCGTCGCGCTCGACCACGGCGGTCGACGTCTTCAACTGCACCGTCGCGCGGGTCAGCCTCAGCGTCTCGAACCCCATCCGCGCGACGCAGCGCAGCCCGTTCAGGCAGGTTTCCGCCTCCGAACCGTCCGCATTGAACATCCGCATCGCAAAATCGGCCGGGCTCGATGCCGCGCCGAACAGCAGCAGGCCGTCGCCGCCGACCGGGCCGCGCCGGTCGGCCAGCGCGCGGGCGATCCCGCCCCAGGCGGCGTCGTCGAGAGTCATGTCGCGTGCGTCGATCAACGGAAAGTCGTTGCCAGACCCGTGGCACTTCACGAATTCCACACGCACGCCACACATCCCGTCTCGACGGCGCATGTCGCCGTCACCCTCACCCCGGACGAACACAACGCTTGGTCCGCCCGCCCCGTTCCCTATACGTTTTCAGGGCAGCCGGTAATAGGCCGCGAGCCGGTCGAGCGCCAGCGTCAGCACCAGCCGCCCGCTCCGCGCCGGCCAGGCCAGCGCCTTTTCCGCCGTCGGCAACGACTCGCCCGCGCAGATCACCCGCCAGGCGACGTCCGCCAGCCCGTTGCCGAGATGCGCGATCGCCGCATCGAACCGCCGTTTCGCCGCGACATGGGCCAGGCCGGGCTCGCCGCCGTCGCCGTTGCCGCCGTCGACGCGCACCCGGTCCCAGCGCATCGTCACCTGCGGGCCGAGCGCCGCTCGCTCGTAATCGGCGCGCAGCCGTTCCCCCGCCTCGCACTGCCGGGCATCGACCATGCCGCGCGCGCGCAGCCACGCCAGCGGCGATTCGGCGACGTTCACCGTCACCCGCCGCCCGACCCCGATCGTCCGTTCCTCCAGAACCTGCGCCATGTCTTGCCTCCGTCATCGAGTCGGCTTGTCTCTTGCCACGCACGCATGTTTGTAGGACAGTTGAAAAACCGATCTGGTTAGGAGCTGGAAATGATCACCGCGATCCGCGACGTCCGCCGTGCCAAGGGCCTGACGCTGGAGGATGTCGCGCGCCGCTGCGTCCCGCCGACCACCGCACAGACAATCGGCCGGCTGGAGATGGGCACCCGCACGGTCTCCGTCGCCTGGCTCAACCGCATCGCCGCCGCTTTGGAGGTCGATCCCGCCGCGCTGGTGACGCTGCCCGAACGGCCGGCGCTGCCGGTCGCCGCGCGGCTCGGTCCGGACGGTGCGTCAGCCCTGCGTCATCCCGAAACCATCGCCTTGCCCGCCGCCCCGCCCGGCGGCGTCGCGATCCAGGTCGACGGCAGCATCGGCGACTATCGCGCCGGCGACATCCTGTGGTGCGCGATGCTCGCCCCCGACGCCTTCGCCACCGCGCTGCTCCACGACGTGCTGGCGCCGCTGCCCGCCGGACGCTTCGCCTTCGGCCGCCTGCTCGGGGTCGAGCCGGCCTCCGCCTATCTGCTGCCGCCAACCCCAGGGGCGAAACCGATCGCGGTCGAGCAACCGGCCTGGCTCGCCCGTCCCATCCGCCTGATGCGCGCGCTGTAGCGGCCCGTCCCTTGCCGGAGGGGCCGGGCGCCGCCGATCCGGCCGGTGGCGGCCCCGCCGATCGCCATCGTCCAGCCCCGCCGCACCCTGCTTCAGATTTGGTCCGGAATGCGCTACAGGGCCGGCCATGCTCAACCTCAACGGCATCACCGTGCGCCTCGGCGGCCGCACGATCCTCGACAATGCGTCCGCCGCGCTGCCGCCGGGCAGCCGCGTCGGCCTGATCGGCCGCAACGGCGCCGGCAAGTCGACGCTGGTCCGCGTCATCGCCGGCCTGCTCGAACCCGACAGCGGCAGCGCCGACATGCCGCGCGGCAGCCGCCTCGGCTATATCGCGCAGGAAGCGCCGTCGGGCACCGCCACGCCGTTCGACACCGTGCTCGCCGCCGATACCGAGCGCGCGGCGCTGATGATCGAATCGGAAACGTGCGAGGATCCCGACCGGCTCGGCGACGTCTATGAGCGGCTGATCGCGATCGACGCCTATACCGCGCCGTCGCGCGCCGCGCAGATCCTGCTCGGCCTCGGCTTCGACGAGGGCATGCAGCAGCAGCCGCTCGACAGCTTCTCCGGCGGCTGGAAGATGCGCGTCGCGCTCGCCGCGCTGCTCTTCTCGCAGCCCGACGTGCTGCTGCTCGACGAACCGTCCAACCACCTCGATCTCGAAGCGGTGATGTGGCTCGAGGATTTCCTCAAGAGCTACCGGGCAACGATCGTCGTGGTCAGCCACGAACGCGACTTTCTCAACAACATCGTCGACCACATCCTCCACCTCCAGGGCGGCAAGATCACCCTCTATCCGGGCGGCTACGACAGCTTCGAACGCCAACGCGCCGAACGCATGGCGCAGCTCGCCGCGGCCAAGGCGAACCAGGATGCGCAGCGCGCCAAGCTGCAGGATTACATCGCCCGCAACTCCGCCCGCGCCTCCACCGCCAAACAGGCGCAGAGCCGGCAGAAGATGCTGGCGAAGATGCAACCGATCGCGGAACTCGCCAACGATCCATCGCTCAGCTTCGACTTCCCCGATCCGCAGGCGTTGCGGCCGCCGCTGATCACGCTCGACCTCGCCAGCGTCGGCTATTCCGAGGTGCCGATCCTGAAGCGGCTCAACCTGCGCATCGACCCGGACGACCGGATCGCGCTGCTCGGCCGCAACGGCAACGGCAAGACGACGCTCGCCCGGCTGCTCGCCGCGCAGCTCACGCCGCAGGAGGGCAGCATGGCGGCGTCGGGCAAGATGAAGGTCGGCTATTTCACCCAATATCAGGTCGAGGAACTCGACAGCGACGACACACCGCTCGCCCATATGACCCGCGTCATGAAGGGTGCGACGCCGGCCGCCGTACGCGCGCAATTGGGCCGATTTGGTTTCTCCGGCGATCGGGCGACGGGCCAGGTCGGTAAGATGTCGGGCGGCGAAAAGGCCCGGCTGGCGTTGGCGCTGATCACCCGGGACGCGCCGCATCTGCTGATCCTCGACGAGCCGACCAACCACCTCGACGTCGACGCGCGCGAGGCGCTGGTCCAGGCCCTCAACGGCTATACCGGTGCCGTGATCCTGGTCAGCCACGATCGGCATATGGTCGAGATGACCGCCGACCGGCTGGTCCTGGTCGACGCCGGGACCGCCAAGGAATTCGACGGCAGCCTCGACGATTACATCGCCTTCATCCTCGCCGGCGACGCCAAGCCGGGCGAGGGCAAGGCGGCGAAGAAGGAAGCCAAGGCCGCCGCGCGCAACCGCGAGGCGGAAAAGCAGCACCGCAAGATGCTGCGCGATGCGGAGGCGGAGACCGCGAGGCTCACCGCCGAACGCAATGCCGTCGACGCGGCGATGTTCGATCCGAAGACGGCGGCGCCGACCCTTGCGAAACTCACCATGACGGAGCTGATGAAGCGGCGTGCCGATCTGCAGGCGCAGATCGAGGCGGCCGAGGCCAAGTGGCTGGAGGCGAGTGAGGCCCTCGAACTCGCCGCCTGACGACGGGCGGCCGGGGGGATCGATGCGGCACGAAAGGTGGACGGCGCATAGCCGCCGATCGGCGTCTTTTGTGCTGCCTTGCCGTCTCGCGACCTGCTGACGGGCGCGATCATGCTGGTGGCGTGCGCCGAAATCCCCCGTCTGCGGGGAGGCTGTATGCCGGCGGCTTGATGGAGGGGACTCCCGTCCGATGTGGTGCTGTTGTCCTCAATCTATTGGTCTCCCGCTCGTAGCCAGCCGGTGACGAACGATGCCAATCGAGCGCAGCTGATCCGGTCCTCGGCGACGGTGCCCGCAGCGAAATAGCCCAGTGTGCTCGCGGGCACTGAAGCGGCCGCGAGTCCCGCCTGTCGATGCCAGACACAGCTGATCATACTCGTTTCGGCTGGAACCTGTGCTCGCAGAGCTGTCCTACAAGCATGGCCGTTGGTATTGGTGATGTGGCGCAGGGACCGGCCTTGTGAGGCAGCGAAAGTTGCAATCACGACAGCCGGGGCGGTCGCCGCTCGGTCCACGACGTCCCAAGGCCGAAGCCCGTGATGTCGGTGGATGGCGACGATCGCGAATTGGTCGACATGCGTCGTACCCGAGCGCTATCAGTGGGTCCCGCTCTTTGACATCGTGCGGTGAATAGACCAGCGATCACGCGGGCGCGGTCATCCACTCGCCGCTCCGCCGCCGGCTAGAAATCTGTTTATTACAATTACATAGCTGCGCGGGGCCAACTTCCCCTATGCCGGTGCAACCCGGCGTGTCGACGCACTTGTGTTTGGCCGTGCCACCCCAGAAACGTGTGAGACTTTTGAGACCTTCCGGTATTAAGATACCACAAGGCAACCAGTTGGTTGCGTAAAAAGGGTGGTAGGCATCTTCGAGGTTGCGCATGCAGTCGGCAGCCGTCGGGTTGCGGATCGGACAAATTCATGCAACCTCTTGCTTGCATGAACCGCCCTGCGCCGGCCCTGATCTTCGCTGCTTTAGGTGACGCAACTCGCCTGTCGCTGCTCGTCGCGCTACGCAGCGGCGGAACGCGATCGATCGCGCGGCTGGCTGCCGCCACGGCCATGACACGGCAGGCGGTGACCAAGCATCTGCAGGTGCTCGAACGTGTTGGCCTGCTGCATGTCGAGCGGCATGGCCGCGAAACGCACTATATTTATCGTCCGGAGGCCTTGGATGGCGCCCGTGCCTATCTGGACGCCATCGGGGGGCGCTGGGACGCGGTACAGGCGGCGGTCCGTCCGACGGTCGCCGACTAAAGGTCAGCCCTCGGCCGCATCCTCGCTCGTCGTCTCGCCTGCCGCAGGACGCTCGAACCACGCCTCGACCGGACCGCTCAGCTTGATCGTCAGCGGGCGGCCATGGCGATCCATCTTCTTGCCGAGCGCAACGCGGATCCAGCCTTCGGAGATCGAATATTCCTCCACGTCGCGACGCTCGGCCCCCTTGAAGCGGATACCGATGCCGCGCTCCAGCACGGGCTGATCGAAATACGGGCTCGACGGGTCGGTCGACAGGCGGTCAGGGGGCGTATCGGTCATGATGCCTGTGCGCTTAGCGGCTCCCACCGCGCCCCTCCACACAAAAAAAGCGGCGCCGGAAACCGGCGCCGCTCCTTGCGTGACTGCGAATCTACGCGCTCAATAGCCGTAGTAATAGTCGCGATAGACCACCGGCGGGGGCGGCGGCGGCGCATAGTAGCGCTCGCGATAGACGACCCGCGGCGGGGGCGGCGGCGCGTCGTAATAATTATAGTAGCGCCGATCGTAATAGCGGTCGCGATTGGAATCCGCGATCGCCGCACCCAGGCCGAGGCCGACGATGCCGCCGAGCAATGCGCCCGCCGCTACATTGCCGCCGCGGTCGTAATGACGGTAGCCGCCATAGCCACCATAACGCCCCCAACGCTGCGCGTCGGCGGGAGCCGCCGCGGTCAGCGCGGTCGCCGCCAGGGCGAAGCCAAGACCCGCTTTCTTCAGCAATCCGTTCATCTCTCGAACCTCCTCATACGCCAACGCCCGGTCCGCTTGGTGGGAAAACGCACAAGGGTGCGAGCGTGTTGCGATGCTGTGGCCGATTCGCGCTGAACAGAGCCGGAATGCGTCGTTAAGCAGCGGTTTAGTCGGTCCGGCTGCGCCGCGGCTCTAACGATCGCAACGTTAATCTCCATTCATAATACCGACATAATCCGCGCCTAGCGCCGGCCGCAGCCGCGGGGGCGGACACCATAGCAGCCGGTATCCGTCCGCGATCGCGGTTACGCGCGGACCGAGCGGGGCGCCCCTTTGCGTGCAGTACAAGGGGAAAAAGATCGTGAACCATCGCCACCTGTTGAAGACCGCGCTGCTGGTCAGCGCCGCGACCCTCGCCGCACCTGCTTTGGCCCAGACGGCTCAGCCGGGCGCCGACCGCGCCGAGGCCGTGGAGCAGACGCAGACCGCCGATAGCGGCGATCTCGGCGACATCGTCGTCACCGCCGAACGCCGGTCGGAAAACCTGCAGCGCGTGCCGCTGTCGGTAGCGGTGGTGAACGGCGGCGATTTGCGCGCCTTTCAAGCGGGTGGCGAGGACACGCTGGCCTTGTCCGGGCGCGTTCCCGGCCTCTATGCCGAAACCACCACCGGCCGGATCTTCCCGCGCTACTATATCCGCGGCCTCGGCAACATCGACTTCTATCTCGGCGCCTCGCAGCCTGTTTCGATCATTCAGGACGACGTCGTGCTCGAACACGTCGTGCTGAAGTCGAACCCGGTCTACGACGTCGCCCAGGTCGAGGTGCTGCGCGGGCCGCAGGGTTCGCTGTTCGGCCGCAACACCACCGCCGGCATCATCAAGTTCGACACGATCCGCCCCAGCCAGGAATGGCAGGGCCGCGTCGCCGCGTCGGCGGGCGAATACGGCACCTTCACCTATGACGCCGGTGTCGGCGGCCCGCTGGTCACCGACAAGGTCGCCTTCCGCCTGTCGGGCCTGATCCAGCATCGCAACGACTGGGTCGACAATACCTTCACCGGCACCAGCGCCGACGGCACCTCGACGCCGCTGAAGAACGCGATGGGCGGCTTCACCGAAAAGGACGCGCGCCTCCAGATCCTGCTGACGCCGACCGAGGCGTTCACCGTCAACGTCTCGGGCCATGCGCGCGGCTACGAAGGCACCTCGACGCTGTTCCACCGCGCCGCGCTGAAGAAGGGGTCGAACTCGGTCGACGCCGAGCCGCGCGACCGCGTCGCCTATGACGAGGCCAAGAACAATCCGCAGAATTACGACACCTATGGCTGGTCGGTGAACGGCTCCTATGATTTCGGCGCCGCGACGCTGACCTCGATCAGCGCCTATGAGACGACCTCGGGCTTCAGCCGCGGCGATACCGACGGCGGCGCGGCGGCGAACTTCCCGGTCAACGGCGTCGCCAACGGCTTCGGCCAGAGCCAGGGCAACGTCCGCGCGCTTGGCCAGTATACGCAGGAAGTGCGCCTCGCCTCGCCCGGCGATCTGCGCTTCACCTGGCAGGTCGGCGGCTTCTACTTCAACCAGAACGACACCACCGACTTCTACCAGCGCGCCTTTTTTCTGACCACCGCCGCGCGCAACCCCAACAATTGGGTGCGCCTGCACAACGTCAACACCAGCTGGGCGGCGTTCGGTCAGGCGAGCTTCAAGGTAACGCCGGACTTCACGATCACCGCCGGGGCGCGCGAGACCAACGACACCAAGAAGACGACGCTGCTCAAGACCGCGAACACGATCGCCAACGTCTCGACCTACACCGGTCGCCGCTATGTCCGCCTCTCGGACACGACGCCCAGCTGGGACGTCTCGGCGCTCTATCAGATCGACCCGAACGACAGCGTCTATGCGCGCGTCGCGCGCGGCTTCCGCGGGCCGACGATCCAGGGCCGTTCGGCGGTGTTCAACTCGGACTTCACCACCGCCAACAGCGAGACGATCACCTCGTACGAGATCGGGTCGAAGGGGATCTTCCTCGACGGCCGCCTGCGCCTCAATTCGTCGCTGTTCTATTACACGGTCAACGACATCCAGCTGAACGGCAACGACGTCAACGGCAACGGCGTGCTGTTCAACGCCGACAAGGCGGAGGCCTATGGCGTCGAGATTGACGCCGAGCTGCGCCCGGTGCGCAACCTGACGGTGACGCTCGGCGCCAGCGCGCTGCATTCGGAGATCAAGGACAAGCGCGTCTATGCGCAGGTCTGCGCGCTCAACGGCGTCGTGGTCTGCACCGTGCTCGACCCGACGATCAAGGTCGGCGCCAACACCTTCGCGCAGATCGACGGCAATCCGCTGCCCAATGCACCGACGTGGAACGTCAACGCCACCGCGCGCTACGACGTGCCGCTCGCCAGCGGCGCCAAGCTGTTCGCGGCGACCGACTGGAACGTGCAGGGCTACACCAATTTCGTGCTCTACCGGACGCGCGAATTCTACGCGAAGGGCAATTTTGAGGGCGGTTTGCGCCTCGGTGTCACCAGCGCCGACGACAAGTACGAGGTGGCGGCCTTCGCCCGCAACATCACGAACGAGAAGAACCTCAAGGGCGTGATCGAAAACTATATGGCCGCCGTGTTCAACGAGCCGCGCGTCATCGGCGTCTCGGTCAGCGGCCGGTTCAAGTAATCCTCAAGGCTTCTACGCACGCAGGAGCCCAGGGTCCGAAGCGACAAGGCTGGCGGCTCTGGGTTCCCGCTGCCGCAGGAGCAGCCGAGACCCAAAGAAAAAGGGCCGGTGGAGCAATCCACCGGCCCTTTCCATTAACCCGAAGACGACGGCTCAGGCCGCCTGCTTGGCCCGGCTGGCACGCTTGCGCTCATGCGGGTCGAGGTGGCGCTTGCGCAGCCGGATCGACTTGGGCGTGACTTCGACCATCTCGTCGTCGTCGATATAGGCGATCGCCTGCTCCAGCGTCATCTTCTTCGGCGGGGTCAGGCGGATCGCATCGTCCTTGCCGCCGCTCGCACGGAAGTTCGTCAGCTGCTTCGCCTTCATCGGATTGACCTCAAGGTCGTCCGTCTTGGCGTTCTCGCCGATGATCATGCCCTCGTAGAGCGCCTCGCCGTGACCGACGAACAGGATGCCACGCTCTTCGAGCGGCCCGAGCGCATAGCCCTGCGCCTCACCGGCACCGTTCGAGATGAGGACGCCGTTCTTACGGCCCTCGATATTGCCCTTGTGCGGGCCGTACTTCTCGAACAGCCGGTTCATGATGCCGGTGCCGCGCGTGTCGGACAGGAACTCGCCGTGATAGCCGATCAGGCCACGGCTCGGCGCGGAGAAGGTGATGCGCGTCTTGCCGCCACCGCTGGGCCGCATATCGGTCATCTCGGCCTTGCGCTGGTTCATCTTGTCGACGACCGTGCCGGAGAATTCCTCATCGACGTCGATCACGACGGTTTCGTACGGCTCAGTCTTTTTGCCGTTCTCGTCTTCGCCGAACAGTACGCGCGGACGGCTGATGCCGAGCTCGAAGCCCTCGCGACGCATCGTCTCGATCAGCACGCCGAGCTGAAGCTCGCCACGGCCGGCGACTTCGAAGCTGTCGCGGTCGTCGCTTTCGGTCACCTTGATCGCGACGTTCGATTCCGCCTCGCGCATCAGGCGGTCGCGGATCATGCGGCTGGTCACCTTGCTGCCTTCGCGGCCCGCCATCGGCGAATCGTTGACGGCGAAGCGCATCGACAGCGTAGGCGGATCGATCGGCTGCGCCTTGATCGGGGTCGAGACGCTGACGTCAGCGATCGTGTTGGCGACGGTCGCGACGGTCAGGCCGGCGAGGCTGATGATGTCGCCCGCCTGCGCTTCCTCGACCGGCACGCGCTCAAGGCCGCGGAACGACATGATCTTCGACGCGCGGCCGGTCTCAATGACGTTGCCGTCGGCGTCGAGCGCGTGGATCGCCTGGTTGAGCTTCAGCGTACCGGTGTTGACGCGGCCGGTCAGGATGCGGCCAACGAAATTGTCGCGGTCGAGCAGGGTGACGAGGAAGCTGAACGGCGCGTCCAGATCGACCTTCGGCGCCGGCACGTGGCTGACGATCAGCTCGAACATCGGCGTCAGCGTGCCTTCGCGCGCGTCCATGTCGGTCGAGGCATAGCCGTTGCGGCCCGAGGCGTAGAGCACCGGGAAGTCGAGCTGCTCGTCATTGGCGTCGAGCGACACGAACAGGTCGAACACCTCGTCAAGCACCTCCTGGATGCGGGCGTCGGCACGGTCGACCTTGTTGACGACGACGATCGGCTTCAGGCCCAGCGCCAGCGCTTTGCCGGTGACGAACTTGGTCTGCGGCATCGCGCCTTCAGACGAGTCGACCAGCAGGATGACGCCGTCGACCATCGACAGGATGCGCTCCACCTCGCCGCCGAAGTCGGCGTGGCCGGGCGTGTCGACGATGTTGATGCGCGTGCCCTGCCATTCGACCGAGGTCGGCTTGGCGAGGATGGTGATGCCGCGCTCCTTTTCGAGGTCGTTCGAATCCATTGCGCGTTCCTCGACGCGCTGGTTGTCGCGGAAGGTGCCGGACTGGCGGAACAGCTGGTCGACGAGCGTGGTCTTGCCGTGATCGACGTGCGCGATGATCGCCACGTTGCGGAGGCTCATGGGAAATCCTGATCGGGTAGAGGGAAGTTCGCGCGCCCATAGCCGAATTGTTGGGTCGCGGGAAGGGCGGCGGGATTTCCCCTTGGAACGCGCCGGCGTGTTATCTACATGATACACTTGAACACCGTCGCCAACACCGGCACATTGGCGGCGCGCTTCTACGAGGAACGACGATGGCCACTACCGCCGACACGCTGACCCCCGAGAAGGATTTGGTGCTGACGCCGCCCGATCCGGTGCCGACGGTGCAGGCGGAGCGCGCCGCCGGGCTGGTGCCGATCGACGACACCAAGAAGACGCAGCTCGAGCAACGCGTCGACACCTTCGTCCGCGATCTCGTCGCCGAAGACGTCAACAGCCCCGAGTTTGGCAAGCGCGTCGATGCGATTACCGCCATGGGCGCCAAGGAAATTCGCGAGGCGGCGGGCCAGTCCAACCGCTTCCTCGACCGCCCGATCCGCGCGATGGACAAGGACACCGGCGTCGGCGCCGACCTGGCGCAGCTGCGCCGCGTGATTGAGGATCTCGATCCGGGTAAGAAGGGGGCGCTGTCCGGGCCGAAGAAGATCTTCGGCGTGATCCCCTTCGGCTCCAAGATGCGCGATTATTTCGACAGCTACAAATCGTCGCAGACGCACATCAGCTCGATCCTGAAGAGCCTGGCGTCGGGCAAGGACGAGCTGCTGATGGACAATGCCGCCATCGACACCGAGCGTGCCAATCTGTGGGGCGCGATGGGCCGGCTGGAACAGATGATCCATCTGTCCAAGGCGATGGACGCCAAGCTGGAAGAGACCGCCAACGACCTCGACCACACCGATCCCGCCAAGGCCAAGGCGATCCGCGAGACCGCCTTGTTCTACACGCGCCAACGCACGCAGGACCTGCTGACTCAGATGGCGGTGACGGTGCAGGGCTATCTGGCGCTCGACCTCGTCAAGAAGAACAACGTCGAGCTGATCAAGGGCGTCGACCGCGCCTCGACCACCACCGTCTCCGCGCTACGCACCGCGGTGACGGTGGCGCAGGCGCTGACCAACCAGAAGTTGGTGCTGGAAAGCATCACGCAGCTCAACACCACGACCGCCAACATCATCGATTCGACGGGCAAGTTGTTGCGGTCGAACACCGCGGCGATCCACGAACAGGCCGCGGCCTCGACCATCCCGCTCGAAACGCTGCAGCGCGCCTTCCAGAACATCTACGACACGATGGACGCGATCGACACGTTCAAGGTCAAGGCGCTCGATTCGATGAAGACCACGGTCAACGCGCTCGGCAATGAGGTGGAGAAGTCGAAGGGCTATATCGCCCGCGCCGAGGGCGCGACGCAGGGCGCGTTGAAGGGACCGAGCGACCAATATCGCCTGGAATCGTTGTAACACCGCGATGACCGAAGTCGACGAACAGATCGCCCGTGCCCGCGCCACGATGGCGCGGATCAGCCAGGATTATGGCGGGCCGGCGCGTGACCAGCTCCGTGAGCAATATCGGGTCCACGGCAAGCGGCTGAAGCGCAAGGCGATCGGCGCCGGCCAGCGGCTCGCCTTCATCGCCATCGTCAACGCGATCATCCTGATCGCGGCGGGAGCGGCCGGCATGGTCTTCCCGCTCGGCATCTTCGGCGCGCTCGGCGTGCTGCTGCTGATGGTCGCGGCGACGCTGCTGATCGCCATGGCGCCCGCCGCCCGCGCGCCCAGCGAGAAGAGCCTGCGCGAGGTCGACATCAAGGCTCTGCCGGCCAAGACCGAGCGCTGGCTCGATGCGCAGCGTCCCGCGCTGCCACCACCGGCCCGCGCCCTCGTCGATCAGATCGGCCTCCGACTGGAGACTCTGTCGCCGCAGCTCGGCCGACTGGAGGGGCGCGACGAGGAAGCCTATGAGGTGCGCCGCCTGATCGGCGAACAGCTGCCCGCCTTCGTCAATGATTACGCGCGGGTGCCGGAGCCGTTGCGCAAGGTCGAGCGCAACGGGCGCACTCCCGATGCGGAGTTGGTCTCCGGTCTCAAGCTGATCGAGCAGGAGATCGCCGACATGACCCGGCGGCTGGCGCAGGACGATCTCGACAGTCTGGCGACGCGGGGCCGTTATTTGGAGGTGAAATACCGCGGCGACGAGGCCCCGCCCGCCGCCTGAGGCTTGCCACAACGTTCTTCCTATGTTCCAGATCGCCGATGCGAATCGGAGAGGAGCGGCTTGTCCTGATAGCGTTACGCGCACTCGACGACGTCACCGCCGCGGTCGCCGCGGGCGCCGTGCTCGCGCCGACCGCGCAGCTGCGCCTCCTGCTGGCCGTTCTCCACGATGCCGTACCCGGCGACGGCCGACGTGCTCCGTTCGATGCGGTTTGGCGGATCGCGACGCGCCGCGGCCCCGCCGATCGCCGCGCCGCCGCCTTGCGATCACTGCGGGCGGAGATCGTCGCGCTGCTCGCGGTCGCAGCGCCCGAACAGGCGGTGTCCGTCGCGATCCGTAGCAACGACGACGAGGAGCGTCAGCAAAAGGCCTGGGAACGGCGCGGCAAACACTGCCCGATCCAGCGCCCGATGTTCGACCGCTGGCCGACTGGCGAACGGTAGATGGTGGGCGCTGACGGGTTCGAACCGCCGACCTACTCGGTGTAAACGAGCCGCTCTACCAGCTGAGCTAAGCGCCCCCATGGGGTGGGATGCCGATGCCAAACCCGCGCGCGGCGCGCAAGCCCGGCGATGACCTCGCATCGATCATCCGAGATCCTCGTTGCGCCGCGCCGCGATCATATAGCTGCGCATCGCCTCCGCCGCCGGGCGCGACAGCCCCATGAAGGCACGGCGGCGATCCAAGGGATCGGGATGGCGGACGAACAGGCCGTTCTGCGTCATCTTGGCGATCCAGCGCAGGGCGGTGGTCGGCGCGACGGCCGCGGCGATACAAAGGCTGGAGACGCTGACCTGCTGCTCTTCCAGTTCGGCAGCGTAAAGATCGAGCAGCATGTCCCAGGCCGGGTCCTCGAACAGGCCCTCCCCGAACATCTCGAAATGTTTGTCGCGCAACCGGCGCAGCTGGATCGCGCGGCGTACCTCCTGCGCCGTCACCGGCTCCTGCGTGACCGCGATCGGTCCCGGATCATAGCCGCTGCGGCGATCGGCGACATCGCCGCTCGCCTCTTCGGATCGCGCAAGCCGCGCCAGGATGTCGGCGATACGGGCGACTTCGCCATTCAGTCGCTGCAGCCGCGCAGAAGCACTTTCCCGCCAGCTGTCGTTGAGCCGGATGGGGACGCCAATCTGTGTCGCGATGGCGATCGCAACGGCCCGGTCGATCGCGGTCGGCTCGCAGAGGAGCGTGACATGGGGGCCACAAAGGGCCGCGGCGACCTGATCGAGTTGCGGCGCCGCAAAGCTGATCACGATCGGCACACCCAACGCGCGCGCGAAACCATCGAGCCGCGCCAAGCCCTGGTCGAGCGTATCCGGCAAGATGCCCTCGGCTTCGGCGACAATCACGACACGACCGATACGATCGTCCAGGCCATCAGATAGTTGGGACCAATCCAGCCGCCGCAACACCCGGTAGCGGAGATCCGCGATCACGCGTTCGGCATCATCGCCACCATCCACGGCCGCGACCAGCACCACCGGCTGGCCTTCCATCGCATAGCCTGTGCCGGCCCCGATCGTCATCATGCTCCCCATCGGCGCACGATAGAGCATGGGCAGACCGGCCGATGCCGTATTGCCTCCGTTCCGCACCGTGCCTGCGCCGACAATCCCGTCGACGCGAACGGTTATATCCGTTTTGGATGCGTTCCTGCTAGTCCAGGGACTTGACGATCTCCTCGACCATCTTCTTGGCGTCGGCGAGCAGCATCATCGTGTTGTCGCGATAGAAGACGTCGTTATCGACGCCGGCATAGCCAACACCACCCATCGACCGCTTGATGAAGAGGACGGTCTTCGCCTTTTCGACATCAAGTACGGGCATGCCATAGATCGGTGAGCTCTTGTCGGTCTTGGCCGCGGGATTGGTCACGTCGTTCGCGCCGATGACGAAGGCGACGTCGGTCTGGGCGAATTCGCCGTTGATGTCCTCCAGCTCGAACACCTCGTCATAGGGCACGTTGGCCTCTGCGAGCAGCACGTTCATATGACCCGGCATGCGTCCGGCGACGGGATGGATCGCATATTTGACGCGCACGCCGTGTGCCTTCAGCTTGTCGGCCATTTCCCGCAGGACATGCTGTGCCTGCGCCACCGCCATGCCGTAGCCTGGGACGATGATCACCTGTTCCGCCTGGCTCATCAGAAAGGCGGCATCCTCGGCCGAGCCGCGCTTCCACGGCCGATCGACCTGCGCGGCACCGCCGCCCGCGCTCGCCTCGGCGCCGAAGCCGCCGGCGATAACGCTGAGGAAGCTGCGGTTCATCGCGCGGCACATGATGTAGCTGAGGATCGCGCCCGACGATCCGACCAGCGCGCCGGTGATGATCATCGCGCTGTTGTGCAACGTGAAGCCCATGGCCGCCGCCGCCCAGCCCGAATAGCTGTTGAGCATCGATACGACGACCGGCATGTCCGCGCCGCCGATCGGGATGATTATCAGGAAACCGATCGCGAAGGACAGGATGGCGATCGTCCAGAACACCCGGGGGCTCTGATCCTGGGTGAAATAGGCGACGAGCAACAGGATGGCGGCGATGACGCCGAGGTTGAGCACATGGCGACCGGGCAGCAGGATCGGCTTGCCGCCCATGTTGCCGTTGAGCTTGAGGAAGGCGATGACCGATCCGGAGAAGGTGATCGCGCCGATCGCGACGCCCAGCCCCATCTCGATCCGGCTGACCGGGTGGATCACGGCGAACGGCTTGCCGAGCAGCGGGACGACCAGATCGGCGATGCCGAATGCCGCCGGGTTGAGATAGGCGGCGGCGGCGACCAGCACCGCGGCGAGGCCGACGAGGCTGTGGAAGGCGGCGACGAGCTGCGGCATCGCGGTCATCGCGATGCGGCGCGCGGTGGCGATGCCGATGATCGCGCCGATGCCGACTGCGGCGAGGATTTCGAGCGCGGTGATCCAGTCGAGTTGCGGCAACGGATGGGTGACAGCCAGCACGCGGCCTGTCGGATCGGCAAGCGCCGCCTGCGTGATGGTGATCGGCACATGCGTGACCAATGTGGTCACGACGGCAATTGCCATGCCGATCATGCCGAGGCGATTGCCGCGCTGGCTCGAGGTCGGCAACGACAGCCCGCGCAGCGCGAGGATGAAGCACACGCCGGCGATCAGATAAGCCAGTGCCGCGAACGAACTGCCGGCAGTCGTCTGTTCCATCCTATCCCCCTTGTCGTCATCCCGGCGAAGGCCGGGATCCACCGCGCCACCAGCGCAAGTGGATGAGTGGACCCCGGCCGTCGCCGGGGTGACGTTCTATTTGTTGGCCGCCGCCGGCCGGTCCTTCTTCTTGTACATCGCCAGCATGCGCTGGGTGACGGCAAAGCCGCCGAAGATGTTGATGCTGGCCAGAACGACGCCCAGCAGCCCCAGCCATTTCGACGCCGTGCTGCCCGCCGCCGCTCCGGCGATCAGCGCGCCGACGATGATCACCGACGAGATCGCGTTGGTCACCGCCATCAGCGGCGTGTGCAGCGCCGGCGTCACCGACCAGACGACATAATAGCCGACGAAACAGGCCAGGACGAAGATCGACAGGATCGCGATGAAGTCCACGTCAGTCCTCCAAAAGTCTCAAAGGTCGCACAAGGCGCCGGGCCGCCTGGTCTGCGTTATCGGCCGTCCCTAGCGCTCGGGCGCCTCGTCGGCATCTGATACGCCACGCGACAGATGCGATGGGAACCCACCGCCCCCGGAACCGTCCGCTCCGGAGCAGAGACCGGACATCCGCGCCGCGTTCCGCCGGTGTCATCGCACCCGCTCTTCTGACGCATCGACGACGGTCATCCCGCAACCAACCTTGGATTGACCACCCCGCCGTCCTTCGTCAGCCTGATCGCCTCACCGATCTCCTCGTCGAGGACGGGGCGCCCGGCCTGTTTGTCCCAGAAGGTCGACAGGAAATTATAGAGATTGCGCGCGAACAGCGCCGACGCATCGGCGGCCAGCCGCGACGGCACGTTGCGGTGGCCGACGATCCGAACGCCATGGCGCTCCACCACCTCGCCGGCGACGGCTCCTTCGACGTTGCCGCCCTGTTCGACGGCAAGGTCGACGACGACGCTACCCGGGCGCATCGTCTGCAGCTGCGCATCGCTGATCAGCCGTGGCGCCGGACGGCCGGGGATCAGCGCGGTCGTGATGACGATGTCCTGCTTGGCGAGATGGCTCGACACCAAATCGGCCTGCGCCGCCTGATATTCCGGGCTCATCTCGCCCGCATAGCCGCCGCTGCCCTCGCCCTCGATACCGGCGACGCCTTCGACAAAGATCGGCTTGGCGCCGAGGCTGAGGATCTGTTCGCGCGTCGCCGAACGGACGTCGGTCGCCGACACCTGGGCGCCCAGCCGCCGGGCGGTGGCGATCGCCTGCAGCCCGGCGACACCGACGCCCATCACGAACACCTTGGCCGCACTGACCGTGCCGGCCGCCGTCATCATCATCGGAAAGGCGCGGCCATATTCCGCCGCCGCGTCGAGCACCGCCTTGTAGCCGCTGAGGTTCGATTGGGACGACAGGATGTCCATCGACTGGGCGCGGGTGATGCGCGGCATCAACTCCATCGCCAGCCCCTCGACCCCGGCCGCCGCATAGGCATCGACCCGCGCCCGTTCGCCAAACGGATTGAGCCCCGCGACCAGCCAGGCACCCGGCGCGATCCCGCCGAGGCTGGCAGGATCCGGCCCCTGCACAGCAAGAACGATGTCCGCTCCAAGAAGCGTCGCGGCGCGGTCGCCGACCGCCGCCCCCGCCTCGGCATAGGCGGCGTCGGCAAAGGACGCGGCAACGCCGGCTCCCGCCTCGACGGCGACCGTCGCGCCCAGCGCGATGAACTTGCGGACGGTTTCGGGGGTCGCGGCGACCCGCCGCTCGCCATCGGCCTGTTCCCGCACGACGGCGATCTTCATCGTCGCGCGCCTTACGCGATCAGCCAGATCACCAGCGCCGCGACGATCGCGCAGCCGACGGCGCCCCATTTCAGCATGCCGATCACGCTGGCATAGGTCGCCTCGTGCGGCTGCATGTTCCCGTTGCCGGCCATCCTCGTCATCCCTGTCTGGCCGCCGATGCCAGCGGCTGTTTCTTGAAACCTGCCCGCAAATCTCCATCCGCGTCAAGGCAGCGGCGCTTAAGCCTGCCTTTACCGTGGCTTGTGTACATCCTGCCCCGAATCGGGACGGGATAGACAATGACGCGCAATGGACAGCGGTTGCTTTTGCTGATCGACGACGAGCCGGCACAGCGTCGGCTGGTCGCCGCCCTCGCCGCCCGAGCCGGCTGGCGCTCGATCTTCGCCAATGACGGCGAAATGGCGCTGGCGCAGCTGGGCACGCAGGACGGCATGCAGCTCGACGCGATCCTGCTCGATCATCGCGCGCCGGATGCCGACACCGCCCGACTGATCGCCGATCTGCGTGGCCAGCGGCCGGCGCTGCCGATCCTGATGCTGACCGCCAACGGCTCGGTTGCGCATGCGGTCGCGGCGATGCGCGCCGGTGCCACCGATTTCCTGGTCAAGCCGCTGGCGCCGGAGCGTTTGCTCGCCGCGCTCGAAGCGGCGGTCGCCGGCACCGCGGCGGGCGAGCTGCGGCCGCTAACCGAGAAGATTCCGGCACTGCTCGCCTTCGACGAGATCGTCGGCTCCGCACCCGAATTCCGCGCCGCGCTGGCGATCGCGGCCAAGGCGGCCCGCGCCCGTGTGCCGGTACTGGTCGAGGGGGAGAGCGGGGTCGGCAAGGAGGTTGTCGCCGACGCGATCCATGCCGCCAGCCCGCGCGCGAAAAAGCCGATCGTCACGGTCAATTGCGGTGCAATCCCGGCGAACCTGGTTGAATCGGAGCTGTTCGGCCACGAGAAGGGCGCCTTCACCGGCGCCTTCGAACGCAAGATCGGCAAGTTCGTCGACGCCGATGGCGGCACCCTGCTGCTCGACGAGATTGGCGAGATGCCGCTCGACGCCCAGGTCAAGCTGCTGCGCGTATTGCAGTCGGGCGAGGTGCAGCCGATCGGCGCCCGTCATGCCCGCCAAGTCGACGTCCGCGTCATCGCCGCGACCAACAAGAAGCTGATCGAGGAGGTCGAGGCAGGCCGGTTCCGCGAGGACCTTTACTACCGCCTCAACGTGGTACAGGTGACGATACCGCCGCTGCGTGAGCGATCGGGCGACATTCCCTCGCTCGCCCGCCATCTGCTCGCGCGGATCGCCCAGCAACCGGGCTTGCGCCCACTCGGCATCACCGACGAAGCCCTAGCCTTGCTCGTCGGCTACGACTGGCCGGGCAACGTCCGCCAGTTGCAGAACGCGCTGTTCCGCGCCGCCGTGCTGTGCGAAGGCGACGCGCTGACCCGCAGTGACTTTCCGCAGATCGCGGCACTCGGCCAACGGCGAAACCTTCATACCGCCCCCGCTTCGGGTGCAGGCGTCACCCTGTTCCGCCCCGACGGCAATTTGCGGCCGCTGGAAGACATCGAGGCGGACGTCATCCGGCTCGCCATCGGCCATTACCGTGGCCGCATGACCGAGGTGGCACGGCGGCTGGGGATCGGCCGGTCGACGCTGTATCGCAAGCTCGGCGAGCTCGGCATCGACAACGCGGCCTGAGCCGTCCGGCCTACCACAGGACACCGTTGACCGGCTGCAACGGCGCCGGCGCCTCGTCGCCGATCGATTGCAGCAGGTCGATCTCGATCGTCCGGCACATCGCCGACAGCGGCAGGTCGTGCACCGTATTGGCGAAGGGATCGACCAGATCGTCGCCGATCGCCAGCACGGCAAGGAACATCAGCCCCGCGACGGTCGAGCCGAGCGGCGTCGCGAAGCCCAGGGTCTCGACCAACCCGATCGGCAGCAGGATGCAGAACAGCTGCACGAACAGCGTCGGGAAGAAGCGATATTGGTTGGGCAGCGGCGTGTTCTTGAGCCGCTCCATGCCGCCCTGCGCATTGGCGATGTTGACCAGCACCGATTCCATCTGCGTCTGCTGGATCGTATCGATCCAGCCCGCACGGCGCGCGTCGTCGATGCGCCGGCCGGTGCCGTCGAGCAGGCCGTTGGCGATGTTGGTGCGCGCCAGCGACGGCGTCGCCTCGCCGTGCGACAGGAAGCGCAGCACCTCGTCATCGACCGGCTGGCGGCGCAACTGGCAGCGCAGGGCGTTCACATAGGCGATCTGGCGCAGCACGATCGTCCGGCGCAGGTCGTGCGCCTCGTCGGCCGGCAGGAAGTTGCGCGCCTCGCGGCTGAGATTGCGCGAGGCGTTGATCATCAGCCCCCACAGCGAGCGCCCCTCCCACCAGCGTTCGTAGGCCGAGTTGCTGCGAAAGCCGAGAAACAGGGCGAGCACCGAGCCGAACAGCGTCAGCGGCAGCGACGGTGCCCGGAACGGCAGCACGTAATAGGTGACGGTGACCGCCACGTCCCAAACGAACAGGACGGTGAGCGGGCGCCAGACTTCACTGACGATCTGGCGGAGGCGGGGGGTAGCACTGACGATCATGGGTCCTCTTTGCCGGTCCGATTAGCCGCCCAACGTCTCCGATGCTCGATTGCTGCGTTGCGAAATGTTTCCGATCCGGTCGTGTTCCGCTCAGCCGCCGGCGAGCGCGCGGTCGCGCAGGCCGCGCCAGACCTTGAGCGCCTGCACCGTTTCGGCGACGTCGTGGACGCGGATCAGCTGCACGCCGGCATCCGCACCCTTGATCGCCAGTGCCAGGCTGCCACCGAGCCGCCGTTCGACCGGCGCCTCATTGTCGAGCGCGCCGATCATCCGCTTGCGGCTCGCCCCCAGCATGATCGCGCAGCCCAGCCCGTGGAACAGGCTGAGATTGTTGATCAGCGCAAGATTGTCGGCGAGCGACTTGCCGAAACCGATGCCGGGATCGACCAGGATGCGCGAGCGCGGCACGCCCGCGGCCTCGACCGCGGCGATTCGCGCCGCCAGCCAGTCGAACACCTCGGTCGCGACGTTGCGATAGGTCGGGCGGCCGTGGCCGCCATCCTTGGGATCGGGCGAATGCATCAGGATCACCGGACAGCCGGCGCCGACCACCACGTCGAGCGCGCGATCGTCCCAAAGCAGCGCGGAGACGTCGTTGACGATGCCGGCCCCGACGGCGAGCGCCGCCGCCATCACCCCCGCCTTGCGCGTGTCGATCGACACCGGCGTGCCGCTCGCCGCCAGCCGTTCGGCGACGGGCACGACCCGGCCGATCTCGTCACCCTCCCAGACCTGCGCCGCCCCCGGCCGGGTCGATTCGCCGCCGAGGTCGATCAGCGCCGCCCCCGCCGCCGCCATGTCGACCCCCGCCGCCGCCGCCGCGGCCGGATCGCCGGCATGGGCGCCGCCGTCGGAGAAGCTGTCGGGCGTGACGTTGAGGATGCCGGCGACCAGCGGCTGGTCGAGGCGCAAGGTGCGCGCGCCGAGCACCAGCGGCGCACGCGGCGCGACGACCCGCGCGTGGATCGCCGCCGCCGCCTCGCCCAGCGCGGCGATCTCCGCGACCGGGACGATGCGGCGACCGGCGGACTCGATCACCTCATAGGCGGCGAACCACTGCATCCCGCCCGCCAGCCGCGCGACCGACCCGTCGGGCAGGCCGATCGGCGTGTCGACGAACTGGACCGGGCGCAGGTGCATCGGACTCTCCATCCCCCTCGGTGCGGGCGGGCCGATCCCGCCCGCCCAGGCTCAACGCGTCACGGCTGGGTCGCGAGCAGATAGGTCTGGCGCAGCGTGTCGATCGGCTGCAGCGTGCCGTCGGTCTCGTGGTGCCAGAAGGTCCAGCCGTTGCAGGCCGGCGCACCTTGCAGGCTGGCGCCGAGCTTGTGGATCGAGCCGCTGGCGCCGCACACGCTCGCCAGGCTGCCGTCGGCGCGGACCATCGCCTGAAAGCGGCGCTTGGCGTCGGTCAGCATCGCGCCGGGGGCGAGATAGCCGTTCTCGACCAGCACGCCGAACGCCACCTTGGGCTGGGCGCGCGGGCTCTGCATCGTCGCCAGCGCCGATTCGTCGAGCGGCAGCGCCGCCGCGATCCGCTCCGCCGCCGCGTCGATATAGGACAGTTCGCGCTCGATGCCGATCCAGCGGCGGCCGAGCCGCTTGGCGACCGCGCCGGTGGTGCCGGTGCCGAAGAACGGGTCGAGCACGACATCGCCCGGCTTGGTGCAGGCGAGCATGACGCGATAGAGCAGCGCCTCGGGCTTCTGCGTCGGGTGGACCTTGTGACCGCCCTTCTTCAGCCGCTCCTGCCCGCCGCAGATCGGGAATTCCCAGTCGGAGCGCATCTGCAGCTCGTCGTTCAGGGTCTTCATGCTGCGGTAGTTGAAGGTGTATTTCGCCTTCTCGCCCTTCGACGCCCAGATCAGCGTCTCGTGCGCATTGGTGAAGCGCGTGCCGCGGAAGTTCGGCATCGGATTGGCCTTGCGCCAGACGATGTCGTTGAGAATCCAATAGCCCAGGTCCTGCACCGCGGTGCCGACCCGGAAGATGTTGTGATAGCTGCCGATCACCCAGATCGTGCCGTCGTCCTTGAGGATCCGGTGCGCCTCCGCCAGCCAGGCACGGGTGAAGGCGTCATAGGCGGCGAAGGTGTCGAACTTGTCCCAATCGTCGGTGACCGCATCGACATGGCTGCCGTCGGGGCGGAACAGCTCGCCGCCGAGCTGCAGATTGTAGGGCGGGTCGGCGAAGACCATGTCGACCGACTTGTCGGGCAGCGCCTTCATCGCGGCGATGCAATCGCCCATGACGATCTGATCGAGGGGGAGTTCGACCTCCACCTGCGATCGCGCCGCGACGCGCGGCTGCCGGACCTTCTCGATTACCCCCATCTACGCCCCCTTCTCGAAGCTCCAGAAGCGCGAATCCGGCGACTCCCGTCAAGTGATCATTGGTTAACGATATTTCCTGCGATGCCGTTAACGGCCTGCCACAAAGCCTCTTGCGTCCCAGATTTTGCGCCGCCGCGCCGATCCGATGCCCCATCGGATGGGGTGTGGCGCAAAAGACTCAGCGCACCAGCGATGCGGTTGCGCGGCGCAACTTCGCACCCCTCACGCCGCATCGCGCGGCGCAAACAGGTCCGCGGCGCGGGCGACCGGCGCGAAACTGTGACGGTGGAGCGGCGACGGGCCGTGTTCGCGCAGCGCGGCGAGATGCTTGGGGCAGCCATAGCCCTTGTTGCTGTGCCAATGATAATGCGGGTGGGCGGCGGCATGGTCGCACATGATCGAATCGCGCAGCGTCTTGGCGACGATCGAGGCGGCGGCGATCGAGGCGGACAGCGCGTCGCCGCCGACCAGCGCCGTCGCCGCATAGCGCCAGCGCGGCAGGCGGTTGCCGTCGACCAGCACATGGCCGGGCTCGCAGCCGAGCGCCTCGACCGCCAGCGTCATCGCCTTCATCGTCGCCCAATAGATGTTGAGCCGGTCGATCTCGTCCGCCTCGACGATGCCGACGCCGACGCCTGCACGCTGGCGGATCAGCCCGGCGAGCCGCTCACGCTCCGCTGGCGCCAGCTTCTTCGAATCGTCGAGCCCGCGGGGCACGCCGCGCGCCGGCAGGATCACCGCGGCCGCGACCACCGGTCCGGCGAGCGGCCCGCGCCCGGCCTCGTCGACCCCCGCCACCGGCGGCAGGCAGAGTTTCTCGTGCTTCAGGCCCGGCATTCGGCTCCCCACAGGGCAAAGGGCGTGACGCCCAGCGCATGTCCCATCGGCCCGTGCCCTGCCCCAAGGCCGGGCGCGGCGGCAAGCGCCGCCTGCGTATACGCGATGGCCCGCCCGACCGCGTCGGCGAGTGCCAGGCCGGCGGCCAGCCCGGCGGCGATGCCGCTGGCCAGCGTGCAGCCGGTGCCGTGGCTGTGCCGCGTCTCACGGCGTGGGTGCGTCCAGACCGTCTCGCCGCCGCCGGCGTCGACCAATCGGTCCTCGACGATCGCGCCGTCGCCGTGGCCGCCCTTCACCAGCAACGCCGGGCCGAGTGCGCGGACCGCCGCCTCGCCACCCAGCGCGGCGAGTTCGGGCAGATTGGGCGTGACGACCGCCGCCATCCGCATCAGCCGGGTGAAGGCCGCGATCGTTGCGGCATCGGCGAGCACCGAGCCGGATGTGGCGATCATCACCGGGTCGAAGACGATCGGCACGTCGATCCGCTCGAGCCGGCCGGCGACGGCATGGGCCGTCTCGGCGCTGCCGATCATGCCGATCTTGACCGCATCGGTGCCGAGGTCGGCCAGCACGCTGTCGATCTGCGCGACCACCATGTCGGGCGGGACGGCTTGCACGGCCTGCACCCCCAGGGTGTTCTGCGCGGTGATCGCGGTGATCGCGGTGGTGGCGTGGCCGCCGAGCATCGTGACGGTCTTGATGTCGGCCTGGATGCCGGCGCCGCCGCCCGAGTCGGAGCCGGCGATGATGAGGACGCGGGGGATCATGCCGCGAAAGGTCCCAAAGGTCGCACCTCTACGCGCTCCGCCCCGGACGCGGAAAGTCGCAAAGGTCGCACTCGTGCGGGGTGGGTGAGCAAATCCTCCCCGCTCGCGGGGAGGTGGCAGCGCGCTAGCGCTGACGGAGGGGGGCCGCCGCGCCACGCACCGCTTGCGGAAAGCCCCCTCCACCAGCTTCGCTGGTCCCCAGCATCGGGTTGAACATGCCCCGCATGTTCAAGGATCGTCCGGGGGACGATCCGACCCGATACTCCGTGCCGGGGAGGATTGGCGGCTCGACGAGGCGGCAAGGTCTGGACGGAACGATCGGGCATGGCGGCAAGGGTGGCAGAAAGCGGGCGTGTAGGACAGCGTTACGTCGCAGCCCGGGTTCGTCATCCCGGCGAAAGCCGGGACCCATGGTGGCGGGACGGCGGTGTGAGGCGCGCCACCAGCCACAGCGTCTCCATGGGTCCCGGCTTTCGCCGGGATGACGCTTGGGCAAAGGCGTCGCCGGCAGCCGCGGGGCTTGGCTCACCCCGCGAACCGCCGCTCCGTGCTCGCCGGATGGGTCTTCAGCGTCTTGCCCGTCCGCGTCGGCCGATCGAGCAGTTCGCCGCCGCAATTGGGGCAGAGCTCATCCATCGCATCGGCGCATTCGGTGCAGAAGGTGCATTCCATCGAACAGATGAACGCGCCGGGCGCCGCCGCCGGCAGGTCGGTGCCGCAGCGTTCGCAGTCGGGCCGCATCTCCAGCATCAGGCGGCCACCTTGCACACCGCGTCGCAGATGCGGTCGACCACCGCCTCGACCTGACGCGCGTCGTCGCCCTCGGCCATGACGCGGATCACCGGTTCGGTGCCGGATGGCCGGATGACGAGGCGGCCGGTGCCGGCGAGTTCCGCCTCCGCCGCCGCGATCACCGCCTTGACGTCGTCATGCTCCAACGGCTTGCCGCCGGCGAACCGCACGTTCTTGAGCAATTGCGGCAGCGGCGCGAAGCGGTGCAGCACCTCGCTGGCCGGCGCGCCGGCGCGCTTGATCTCGGCCAGTACCTGCAACGCGGCGACCAAACCGTCACCGGTGGTGGCATAGTCGGACAGGATGATGTGGCCCGATTGCTCGCCGCCGACATTGTAGCCGCTGCTCCGCATCTTCTCGAGCACGTAGCGGTCGCCGACCGCGGTGCGGACCAGCCCCAGGCCCTGGGCTTTCAGATGCCGCTCGAGGCCAAGGTTCGACATCACCGTCGCGACCAGGCCGCCGCCGGCGAGGCGGCCCGCCCGTGCCCAGCCGGCGGCGATCGTCGCCATCAGCTGGTCGCCGTCGACCACCCGGCCCTTTTCGTCGACGACGATCAGTCG
This sequence comes from Sphingomonas sp. MA1305, assembly GCF_016107325.1. Classification (GTDB taxonomy): domain Bacteria; phylum Pseudomonadota; class Alphaproteobacteria; order Sphingomonadales; family Sphingomonadaceae; genus Sphingomonas. Next base: position 869,636 of record NZ_RCVT01000002.1, on the reverse strand, counting down.
ATCGGCATCGCCGTCCAGTGCGATGCCGATGTCGGCGCCGCTCGCGACGACGGTTTCGGACAGCGTCTGCGGCGCGGTCGAGCCGACGCCATCGTTGATGTTGGTGCCGTTGGGCGTCACGCCGATCGCGACGATGTCCGCGCCCAATTCCCACAGCGTCGTCGGCGCGACCTTGTAGGCGGCGCCATTGGCGCAATCGATGACGATGCGCAGGCCGTCGAGCCTGAGATCGCGCGGGAAGGTCGATTTGGCGAAATGGATATAACGGCCCTGCGCGTCGTCGATGCGCCGCGCGCGGCCGATCTGCGCCGATGGCGCAAGCGGGACGTCGTCGCCGTCGATCAGCCCCTCGATGGTCGTCTCGGCCTCGTCGGACAATTTGTAGCCGTCCGGCCCGAACAATTTGATGCCATTGTCGGCGAAGGGATTGTGGCTGGCGGAGATCATCACGCCGATGTCGGCGCGCATCGACTGGGTCAGCAGCGCCACCGCCGGGGTCGGCAACGGGCCGACCATCACCACGTCCATGCCGACGCTGGTGAAGCCGGCGACCAGCGCCGATTCGAGCATATAGCCCGACAGGCGCGTGTCCTTGCCGATCAGCACGCGATGCTTGTGGTCGCCACGCTGGAAATAGGCGCCCGCCGCCATGCCGACCTTCATCGCCATCGCCGCGGTCATCGCACCGGCGTTGGTCGCACCGCGAATGCCGTCGGTGCCGAAATATTTCCTTGCCATGCGCAGCCTTCCCGTTCGCTATGCGGCGTTTACGCCGCTCCGTCTGCGCGAAGGACAAAGATGTCGCAAGCCACCCGTATCCTTCTGGCACTGCTCGCGGGCATTCTGATCGGCATCGCCGCGGTCGCCGTCGATCGCGACGCGGCGCTGAGCGCGACCAAGGTGACGCAGCCGCTCGGCGCGGCATGGCTGCACGCGCTGCAGATGGTGATCGTGCCGCTGATCGTCGGGCTGCTCGTCACCGGCATCGCCGCCACCGCGCAGGCCGCCCGCGCCGGGCGGATCGCGGGGCGCAGCGTCGCGCTGTTCGTCGTCGTGCTGTGGTCGACGACGCTGATGGCGGCGGTGATCGAGCCGCTGATCCTCGACGCCTGGCCATTGCCCGACGCCTGGTCGGCAGCGCTGCGGGCGGCGCTGACCGGCGCGGCGGCACCCGGCAAGGTGCCGGGGCTGGCCGATTTCTTCGACACGATCGTGCCGACCAACGTCGTCGCGGCGGCGGCGGCCGATGCCTTCCTGCCGCTCACCGTCTTCGCCCTCGCCTTCGCCTTCGCGATCACCCGGCTGGAACCGGAACCGCGCGCGCTGCTCGTGTCCTTCTTCCGCGCGATCACCGACGCCATGCTGGTGATCATCGGCTGGGTGCTGCGGCTCGCCCCGATCGGCGTGTTCGCGCTCGCCTATGGCGTCGGCGCGCGCACCGGCGCTGCGGCATTCGGGGCGCTGATCCATTACATCGTCTGCGTCTCGGCGATCGGATTCCTCGTCCTGCTCGCCGGCTATCCGCTTGCCCGGCTCGGCGGCGGCGTGCCGTTCGGGCGGTTCGCACGCGCCGCCGCGCCGGCACAGGCGGTGGCGGTCAGCACCCAATCCTCGCTCGCCTCGCTGCCGGCGATGCTGAAGGGCAGCGGCGAGATCGGCGTCGCCCCAGCCACCGCGGGCATCGTGCTGCCGATCGCGGTGGCGATCTTCCGCGCGACCAGCCCGGCGATGAACCTGGCGGTGGCGCTGTACGTCGCCCGCTGGCTCGACGTGCCGATCGGCCCCGGCCAGCTCGCCGCCGGCATCGCCACCGCGGCGATCACGACGATGGGCTCGGTCTCGCTGCCCGGCACGATCAGCTATTTCGCCAGCGTCGCGCCCGTCGCCTTCGCGATGGGCGTGCCGATCGAGGCGCTGGGGCTGCTCGTCGCAGTGGAGACCGTACCCGACCTGTTTCGCACCGTCGGCAACGTCACCATGGATATCGCCGTGACCAGCTGCGTTGCGCGCCGGGACAAGGAGATATCCCATGAAACAACGGACGCTGGGTGACGGATTGACGGTGTCGGCGCTGGGCCTCGGCTGTATGCCGATGGCCGGGATCGGCGCCGGCATGTACGGCCAGGCCGACGATGCCGAGAGTATCGCGACGATCCACCGCGCCATCGACCTCGGCGTGACCTTCTTCGACACGGCCGAGGTCTATGGCCCGTACCGCAACGAGGAACTGCTCGGCCGGGCGATCGCGGGCAAACGCGACGAGCTGGTGATCGCGACCAAGTTCGGCTTCCGGATCGGCGCCAACGGCATGGAGGGGACCGATTCGTCGCCGGCGAACGTGCGGCGCGCCTGCGAGGGCTCGCTCAAGCGGCTGGGCATCGAGACGATCGACCTGTTCTACCAGCATCGCGTCGACCCGAATGTGCCGATCGAGGAGACGGTCGGCGCGATGGCCGAGCTGGTGAAGGAGGGCAAGGTCCGCCACCTCGGCCTGTCGGAGGCGGGGGCGGAGACGCTGCGCCGCGCCGCCAAGGTCCATCCGATCGCCGCGCTGCAATCGGAATATTCGTTGTGGGAGCGGACGGTGGAGGACGAGATCCTGCCGCTGGCGCGCGAGCTCGGCATCGGCTTCGTGCCGTACAGCCCGCTCGGCCGTGGCTTCCTGACCGGGCAGATCACCAGCCGCGACGACCTGCCGGAGGGCGACTATCGCCGCAACGATCCGCGCTATTCGGAAGAGAATTTCGCCACCAACATGAAGATGGTCGAGGTGGTCAAGGCGATCGCGGCGGACCATGGCGTCAGCGGCGCACAGGTGGCGCTGGCGTGGCTGCTGGCACAGGGCGACGACATCGTGCCGATCCCCGGATCGAAGCGCCGCGCGACGCTGGAGGACAGTATGGCGGCGGCCGAGGTCACGCTATCGGCGGAGGATCTTCGCCGATTGGACGAGGCGGCGCCGCGCGGCGGCACCGCGGGCCCGCGCTACGGTGAGCGCGCCATGGCGATGGTGCGGTTGTGAGATGAGGCGAGCCCCTCCCCCTCAAGGGAGGGGCTATTGCAGGATCAATGCGCCCGCTGTTCGCCGCGGGTGTCGATGCCCGAGGCGGCGGCCTCGGCGTTGAGCGGCTCGCCGGCGAGGACATGGTCCGGCCGCTCGCCGAGCTGTTCCAGGTGCATCAGCTTGGTCACGAACGGCGCGAGCACCAGCACCACCACGCCGACGCCCATCGCGAACCAGCCGATGCGGCCATAGACCTCCAGCACCCGGTCCGGCCCGGCGCCCTCGCCGCCGGTCGCCTGCGCGATCAGGCTGGCGATGAAATTACCGGCGGCGGTGGCGAGGAACCAGGTGCCCATCATCAGCCCGGTCATGCTCGGCACCGACAGGCGCGTCATCGACGACAGGCCGATCGGCGAGAAGCACAGCTCGCCCATCGAGTGCAGCATGTAGAGCAGGATGACGAAGATCGCCGGGGTCAGCCCCGCCGCCGGCGCGCCAAGGATCAGCGCGAAGAAGCCGGCGCCAACCAGGATCAGGCCGATGCCGAACTTGAACGGTGCGCTGGGCTCGATGCCGCGCTTGCCCATCGCCGTCCACAACAGGCCGAACAGCGGCGCCAGCGTGATGATGAAGAAGGAATTGACCGACTGGAACCACGACGCCGGCATGTCGAAGCCGAGGACGGTGCGGTTGACCTGCTGGTCGGTGTAGACGCTGAGCGACGAGCCGGCCTGTTCGAACAGGGCCCAGAACAGCGGCGACAGCGCGATCAGGAACAGCGCCGCGAAGATACGGTGCCGCTCGACGGGCGGCAGGCGGCGGAAGCTGGTCAGCAGGATGTAGACGACGGTCAGCGCCGCCGCGGCGAGCAGCAGCGTGCCGACCGCCCCCTGGCTGCGCACCAGCCACCAGCACAGCGCGATCATCACCAATGCGCCGGCATAGATCGCCCATTCGATCGACAGGCCGACCGGCGAACGCTGCTTCAGCGCCGCCGGCACCGGCGGCTCGCCGACGTCGTAAAGCGCGCCGCGGCACAGCACGAAGACGACCAGGCCCAACGCCATGCCGATGCCCGCCGCGCCGAAGCCCCACGACCAGCCGACCCGCTCGCCGAGATAGCCGACGAGCAGCGGCCCGACGAAGGCGCCGGTGTTGATGCCCATGTAGAAGATCGAGAAGGCGCCGTCGCGCCGCGTGTCGTCACGCCGGTAGAGCGCGCCGACCAGCACCGAGATATTCGCCTTCAGGAAGCCGGTGCCGACGATGATCAGCGCCAGCGCGAGGTAGAAGCCGTTGAGCGCGCTGCCCTGCTGCCCCACCGGTCCCTCGACCAGCGCGATCATCAGATGGCCGAGCGTGATGAAGATGCCGCCGGCGAGCACCGCCTTGCGCGGCCCGAGATATTTGTCGGCGATATAGCCGCCGATGATCGGCGTGATGTAGACCAGCGACGTATAGGCGCCGTAGATCGCATAGGCCGGCTGTTCGCCGAACAGGAAGTGCTTGGTCAGATAGAAGACCAGGATGGCGCGCATCCCGTAATAGGAGAAGCGCTCCCACAGCTCCGCGAAGAAGAGCATGAACAGGCCGCGCGGATGCCCCAGGAAGGTCTTGGCGGTGGCCGGTACGCCGCCTCCCGCCGTTGCTGTACTTGCCATGTGGTGAAGTTGCTCCCGTGCCGTGTGCGCCCGTCCGGGCGTCCTCTCGGGCCGGCAACGTAGCGGCTTGGGAGCGGGTGTAAACGGCTGTGCCGCGCTCACCCTCACCCTTCCGTCGCTACGCGCCTCCCTCCCTCTCCCGACGGGAGAGGGAAGAGGTCGCGCAGCGACCGACAGGGTGAGGGTGGTCTGCCGCACGCAGCGGTCCTATGGCAATCCGATGTTCAACGACGCCTCCACCCCGCTGTCGCTCCTCGCCACCCGCCGTTCGGGCAAGCCGCGCGATCTCGTCGCGCCCGGGCCGGATGCCGCGCAGCTCGACCGCATCCTCGCCATCGCCGCGCGCACGCCGGACCATGGCAAGCTGGCGCCCTGGCGCTTCGTCATCGTCGGCGACGATCGGCGCGACGCGTTCGCCCGGCTGTTGGTCGATACCTGCCGCGCCGAACGGCCGGAGGCATCGCAGAAGGAGCTGGACGGCCTCGATCAGTTCGCACGCCAGGCGCCCGCGCTGGTCGTCGTCCTGTCCTCGCCCAAGCCGGACAGCCCGATCCCGCTATGGGAGCAGGAATTGTCCGCCGGAGCGGCGACGATGAACCTGCTGCACGCGGCCCATGCGATGGGCTTCGCGGGCGGCTGGCTGACCGGCTGGGCGGCCTTCTCGCCGCGGGTGCGCGACGCCTTCGGCGCGGCGCCGGAAAAGATCGCCGGCTTCGTTTTCCTCGGCACGCCGGGGCGACCGCTCGACGAACGGCCGCGCCCCGAGCTGGCGCAGATCATCTCACGCTGGGACGGGTGATTTGATCGCCGGGTTGAGCTTGGACCTTTCCCGCTTTTGCTGTATTAAAGCAGCATGACAGCTCTCAGCAACGAGGACAGCCCGGTCTATATCCGGCTACGCGGCACCATCGCGGCGGGAATTCTGCGCGGCGACTATGGCGCCGGCGACCAATTGCCCTCGGTGCGGGCGTTCGCCGCCGAACATGGGGCCAATCCGTTGACCGTCGCCAAGGCCTATCAGAGCTTCCAGGACGACGGCTATGTCGAGGTGCGGCGCGGCGTCGGCATGTTCGTGCTGCCCGGCGCGGCGGAGAAGCTGCGGCGCGCGGAATGCGACAGTTTCGTGCGCAACCAATGGCCGCGCATCCGCGACTATATCGATCTGCTCGGCCTCGACGCGCAGGACCTGCTGGAGCGCGAGCGGGTCTGAGGACGCTCTTCTCGGATAGTGCGGATTTCCCGACGCCGTCGTCCCCGCGCCGTTGTTTCCTCCACCTTCGTCATCCCCGCGTAGGCGGGGATCCAGAGACGCTGACGCTGCGGCCCTCGCGATGATTTGCGCGTCTGGATTCCCGCATACGCGGGAATGACGCAGGTGGACGAATGGCCCGGCTTCAGAACAGCCCCAGGCTTTCCACCTCATCCTTGGTCAGGTCGATGCCGAACATCAGGCTCATCCGCATGCGATAGACACGCGGGTCGGTGATCTCCGCCGCCGTCTCGTCGTCGCCGGCGCGGCGGTGATAGCGGCGGTCGGTCAGGCCGGCGAGACCGTGCGGCAGCACGATGCTGGCGATGGTCAGCTGGGTGAAGCGGCTGTCCGGCGCGGTCGACGTCCAGTGGTTCGACAAAACGAGATCCGCCGCCGCCACCGCATCGGTGGTGAAGCTATATTGCGGCTGCCAGCCCGGACCCGCGCCGCGCCCGTCGGTCGACCCCGCCGCACCGGCCCGGTACAGCATCCAGCCATGCTCCGCATCGGTATCGAGCCGGAAGCGGGCGCCGTCGGGTGCGACGACTTCGGCGCCGGCTTCGACCGGCATCACCGGCGCATAGCTGCCGCCGAAGCCGGGGTCGGCGATCCAGTCGCGTCCGTCGATCGATACCAGGCTGAGCGTGTGGGTCCGCGGCGGCGTCGGCCCCTGCTGCACGTCGGTGCCAAGCCAGACGCGGGCGAGTAGCGGCCGCGCCGCAAAGCCGAGCGCGGTCAGCGCGTCGAGGAACAGCCGGTTCTGTTCGAAACAATAGCCGCCGCGCTTGCCCGTCACCAATTTGGCGAACACCGCGTCGCTGTCGATCGCGATGCCGCGGCCGAGGCGGACGTCGAGATTCTCGAACGGGATGGCGAGCCGATGCTCGCGCTGCAGGCGGCCGAGACCTTCCGCATCGGGGGTGACGCGGGCGGGCAAATTGATGCGGGCGAGATAGGCGTCGAGATCGAACATGACCGGCTATTCGAGGGGATTTCTTTCGATGGCAAGGGTCAGGCCCCTGCTTCAAAGAGGCACGATCCGTGTCACATCGTCATCCCCGCGCAGGCGGGGATCCAGACTGGCGAGCCTCGCGGCTCAATCTGCAGCGTTGCGCGTCTGGATTCCCGCCTGCGCGGGAATGACAGCGGAGCGGGACGGCACCCCGCTGCGGCAAAAGCTGTCAGGCCGCGAACGCCTCGGCCGGCACCGCGTAAAGCACCTCCGCACTCGCCGTCGCCGCGGCACGCAGGCCCAGTGCTTCCGGTACGATCTGGTCGAGGTAGAAGCGCACCGCGGCGCGCTTGACCGCCTGCGCCGGATCGTCGCCCGTCGCCAGCCGGCCCTGCCGCTCCATCAGCCAGCCGCAGGTCGCGACCGACAGCATGGTGAGGAAGGGATAGCTCGCCGCCAGTTTGTCGTCGGCATCCGCGGTGGCGAGACGGCGGCCGATCGCCTCGACCGTATCGGTGAGCGCGATCAGGTCGGCATGCTGCGCCTCCGCCCGGATGTCGCCGATCAGCGCCGCAAAGGCGCCGCCGTTATCCAAAGCTAGCTTGCGGCCGACGAGGTCGGCGGCCTGGATGCCGTTGGTGCCCTCGTAGATCGGCGTGATCCGCGCATCGCGGAAATATTGCGCGGCGCCGGTTTCCTCGACGAAGCCCATGCCGCCATGCACCTGTACGCCGATGCTCGCGACCTCGTTGCCGATGTCGGTGCCGTGCGCCTTGGCGAGCGGGGTGACGATCTCCAGCCGGTTGCGTGCCGCCGCGTCGCCGAGCCCGGCGCGATCGACCTGGCCCGCGGCATAATAGACGAGCGCGCGCGCCGCCTGCGTCTGCGCGGTCATGCGCAGCAGCATGCGGCGCACGTCGGGATGTTCGACGATCCGCGACGGCGCGCCGGCACGCGCGCCCTGGACGCGTTCGAGGGCATAGCCGACCGCCTTCTGCGTCGCGCCTTCCGCGACCTGCACGCCCTGCAGGCCGACGTTGAGCCGGGCGTTGTTCATCATCGTGAACATCGCGCGCATGCCGCCATGCTCCGGCCCGATCAGCTCGCCGACGCAATCGTCATGGTCGCCGAACGACAGCACGCAGGTCGGCGAGGCGTGCAGGCCCATCTTGTGCTCGATCGACACGACGCGCACGTCGTTGAACGCGCCCGGCGTGCCGTCGTCGTTCAAGCGGAACTTGGGGACGAGGAACAGGCTGATCCCGCGCGTTCCCGGGGGCGAATCGGGCGTCCGGGCGAGGACGAGATGGACGATGTTGTCCGCCATGTCGTGGTCGCCGAACGAGATGAAGATTTTGGTGCCCTTGATCGACCACTTGCCGTCTCCGAGCGGCGTCGCGGTGGCGCGCAGCGCACCGACGTCGCTGCCCGCCTGCGGCTCGGTCAGGTTCATCGTGCCGGTCCACGCGCCGGTGGCGAGCTGCGGCAGATAGGTCGCCTGCTGCTCGGGCGTGCCATGGTGGATCAGCGCCTCGATCGCTCCGACGGTCAGCGTCGGGCAGAGCGCAAAGCCCATATTGGCGGAGCCGAGCGTGTCGAGCACCGCGGTCTGGATCGCGAAGGGCAGCCCCTGCCCGCCCCAATCCTCCGGCACGCCGATCGTCCCCCAGCCGCCCTCGACATAATCGTGGTACGCCTTGATGAAGCTCGCCGGCATATGGACGCCGTCAGGCGTCCAGGTCGCGCCGACGGTGTCGCCCTCGCGGTTGAGCGGCGCCCATTCGCCCGCGGCGAACTGGCCGACGCCCTCCAGCACCGCATCGACGACGTCGGGGCTGGCGGCCGCGAACCGCGCGGTCGCGGCAAGTTGGTCGATCTGGACGACGTGCTCCAGCACGAAACGCTGGTCGGCGACGGCGGGGCGGAAGGTCATGTTTCTCTCCTTGGACCCGCCGTTTATAGGCTTGGAACATGGCCGATTCAAAACCGCGCATCTTACGCTACGGCATGGCCGCGGTCGCCGAAGCGGCGGCGCGAATCACCGCCGGCGAGCCGGTCGCGCTGCCCACCGAGACGGTCTACGGCCTCGCCGCCGACGCGACCAATGCGGAGGCCGTGGCGCGCATCTATGCCGCCAAGGGGCGGCCGAGCTTCAACCCGCTGATCGTCCATGTCGCGGATCTGGCGGCGGCGGCGGCGCTGGCGGTGTTGGATGCCGACGCGCGGCGGCTGGCGGAGATGTTCTGGCCGGGGCCGCTGACGCTGGTGCTGCCGCTGCGCGAGAGGGCGCCGATCGCCGGGCTGGTCACCGCCGGACTGCCGACCATCGGGCTGCGCGTGCCGCGCCACCGCGCGATGCAGGCGGTGCTGGCGGCGAGCGGACGGCCGCTGGCGGCGCCGTCCGCCAATGCCAGCAACGGCATCAGCCCCACCCGCGCCGCGCACGTCGCCGCCAGCCTAGGCAACCGGATCGGCCTGATCCTCGACGACGGACCGACGGAGGCGGGGCTGGAATCGACGATCCTCGCCGGGCGCACGCTGCTGCGGCCGGGACCGATCGCGATCGCCGACCTGCCCTTCGCGGTGGAACGGCGGGCGGAAGGCGGTGCCGTGACCGCGCCGGGCCAGTTACGAACGCATTATGCCCCGGCCAAGCCGCTACGCCTCGATGCGCTGGCGGCGGAGGGCGACGAGTGGCTGATCGGCTTCGGCGCGATTCCCGGCGACGAAACGCTGTCCGCGGACGGCGACCTGACGGAAGCGGCGGCACGGTTGTTCGATGCGCTGCACCGCGCGGACGCCAGCGACGCCCGCAGGATCGCGGTGGCACCGATTCCGGCAGACGGTCTGGGCGAGGCCATCAACGACCGGTTGTCTCGCGCGGCGCATCGGTAGAGTCGGTGCACGCGAAGACGCGAAGCCGCGAAGATGTCGCCCGCGGCGCCGCGAGCGCCACATCTCCGCGCCTCCGCGTGAAAAAAGGCCGCCCCGAAGGACGGCCTCTCAATCATTACGCGCTGACCGCCGCCGCCCTGGACCGCGCCTGGAAGCTCTTGCGCAGCTTCTGCAGCTTGGGCGGGATCACCGCCATGCAATAGGGGTTCGACCGGCCCGAGGTTTCCCAATAATCCTGGTGATAGCCTTCGGCCGGATACCATTCCGCCATCGGTTCGATGGTGGTGACGATCCGCCCGGCGGTTTCGCCCGCGCGCTCGATCGCGGCGCGCGCTTCGGCGGCCTGCGCCTCGTCGGCCGGGAAGATCGCCGAACGATATTGCGTACCGACGTCATTGCCCTGGCGGTTGAGCTGCGTCGGGTCGTGCGTCGCGAAGAAGATGTCGAGCAGCTCGGCATAGCTGATCTGCGCCGGATCGAAGCCGACGCGGATCGCCTCCGCATGGCCGGTATCGCCGCCGCAGACCTGCTTATAGGTCGGATTGGGCACCGAACCGCCGATGTAGCCGCTGTCGACGCTCTCGACGCCGATCACGTCCTTGAACACCGCCTCGGTGCACCAGAAGCAGCCGCCGGCCAGCGTCGCATAGTCCGTCATGATAGTCTCCTTTGCGTCCAAGATAGGATGTCGCTACCGCGGCGCAACGTACGACAGGGGACCGATTAGATGGCGATCGACGGCAAAGTGATGGTGACGGGCGGTGCCGGCTATATCGGCAGCCATGCCGTGCTGGCGCTGTGCGATGCAGGCTATGACGTGGTCGTGGTCGACAATCTGGTCACCGGCTTCGATTGGGCCGTCGATCCGCGGGCCACGCTGGTGACGATGAACGTCGCCGACCCGGCGCTGCGCGACGTCATCCGCGACCACCGGGTCCGTGCGATCATGCATTTCGCCGGCTCGGTCGTGGTGCCCGAATCGGTCAGCGACCCGCTCAAATATTATCGCAACAACACCGCGGCGACGCGCGACCTGCTGGAGAGCGCGGTGGCATGCGGCGTGCCGCACTTCATCTTCTCCTCGACCGCCGCGACCTATGGTACGCCCGAGAAGGTCCCCGTCGCAGAGGGCGATCCGAAGGCGCCGATCAATCCCTATGGCATGTCGAAGCTGATGACGGAGTTCATGCTCCGCGACGTCGCCGCCGCCCATCCCATCAACTATTGCGCGCTGCGCTATTTCAACGTCGCGGGCGCCGATCCGCAGGGCCGGACCGGCCAGTCGACCGTCGGCGCCACGCATCTGATCAAGATCGCAGTCGAGGCGGCGACCGGCAAGCGCGGCCATGTCGGCGTCTACGGCACCGACTTTCCGACCCGCGACGGCACCGGCGTGCGCGATTACATCCACGTCAGCGATCTAGCCGCCGCGCATGTCGCGGCGCTGGAACTGCTGGTCGAGCGGCCGGGCGAAAGCCATGTGCTGAACTGCGGCTATGGCCGCGGCTTCTCGGTGCTCGAGGTGCTCGACGCGATCGACCGGGTCACCAACCGCACGATCGAGCGCCGGCTGGAGGGGCGTCGCGCCGGCGATCCGGCGGAACTGGTCGCCGACAATGCCGCGATCCTCGCGACGCTGCCGTGGCGACCGCAGCGTGATGATCTCGACACGATCGTGCAGGACGCGCTCGCCTGGGAGCGCAAGCTGGCGGAGCGCGGCTAGTCGCGCATCGCGCGCCGCGCGCCGGCAGTGGCGAGCCACCAGCCCAACGCCCATAGGGTGCCGAAACTCCAGCCGGCGATCACGTCGCTGGGCCAGTGCACGCCAAGATAGACACGGCTGGTGCCGATCGCGCCGACCAGGATGACCGCGACGATGAGCAGGTAACGGCGGGTGGCGCGCGACGGCGTCACCTGGCCGCCCAGCGCGGCGAGCGTCAGGTAGATGCAGGCGCTCGACGCGGCATGGCCGCTCGGGAAGCTGTAACCGGTGACGTCGACCAGGTGCGGCACCAGCTCGGGGCGCGCCCGCACCGCGAAGCCCTTGATCAGGTCGACCATTACCCCTGCCGACAGGCTGGCCGCCGCCACCGCCAGAGCGGTCAGCCACAGCCGCTGCACGAGCAGCAGGCCGGTGACGGCGACGACGACGATGGTCAGCACCACCCCGCCGCCGAGCGCGGTGACGTCCGCCGCGACCTTCGGCAGCCAGGCGGGGCCATGCCAGGCGCGCATGCCGACCAGGATCGCGCGGTCGAAGGCGAAGGGCCAGCGGCCGGTGGCATAGGCGCCGGCGAGCATCAGGGCGAGACCGGCGGCGATCGCCGCGAAGCCGGCGAGCAGGGACGGCAGCCGCCGCGGCGCGGGCGGTTCGGCACCGATGGTGGGTCCGCCGGGACTCGAACCCGGGACCTCTCGATTAAAAGTCGCTTGCTCTACCAACTGAGCTACGGACCCCTGCCATCGGCGAGAGGGCGGCCTAGGCGCGCGGACGCCGCCGGTCAATCCTCGCGGCGAGTTGACGCAGCGTTCGGCCGCTGACCGGATCGCGCCAGGACGGCGCGATGTGCAGCAGGGGGCGCAGCACGAAGGCCCGCTCGCGCATCGCGGCGTGCGGCACCGTCAGGTCGCGGGCGTGCCAGCGCCCGCCCGACCAGAGCAGGATGTCGAGGTCGATCACCCGCGCGCCCCAGCGCCGACCGCGGCGACGGCCGAAGGCCGCCTCGATCCGCTTCAGCCGCGCCAGCAATTGCGGCGGTGTCTCGGCGCTCGCGATCAGCGCGGCCGCATTGGCGAAGCGGCGGATCGACGGGCCGAGCGGCGGCGTCGCGATCACCGGCGAGGCGGCGACCACGCCGCCGATCGCCGCCAGCGCCGCGCGTACCTCCGTTGCCGGGTCGCCGTGCCGGCCGCGCCGATTGGAGCCGAGGCCGATCGCATAGATTGTCGTCGCCACGCGCTCGCCCTAACGCGGTTGCCATGTCTTTGGAAATCATGCCGCCGACGCTGTCTGGCGCGCCCCTGCTCGCGGTCGAGCCGCCGCGCGACTGCCCGCTCTGCCCGCGCTTGGTCACGGTTCGCGAGGAACTGCGTGCCGAACTGCCGCAATGGTGGAATGCGCCCGTCCCTGCCTTCGGCGACCCGGCCGCCTGGCTGGCGATCGTCGGCCTCGCACCGGGGCGGCAGGGGGCCAACCGCACCGGCCGCCCGTTCACCGGCGACCGGTCCGGCCCGTTGCTCTACGATACGCTGATTGCGGCGGGCCTGGCGGAGGGCAGCTATACCGGCAAGGCGGACGAGGCGCTGGCGCTGAACGGCGCGATCATCCTCAACGCGGTCAAATGCCTGCCGCCCGAGAACAAGCCGACGCCCGACGAGATCCGCACCTGCCGCCCCTTCCTGGAGGCGGAACTCGCCGTCCTGCCCGCGGTGCGGGTGGTGGTGGCGCTCGGCCAGATCGCGCATCAATCGGTGATCAAGGCGCTGGGCGGCAAGCTGCCCAAGGCCCGTTTCGCCCATGGCGCCGAGCATCGCTTGCCCGACGGACGGATCGTGATCGATAGCTATCATTGCTCGCGCTACAACCAGAACACCGGCCGGCTGACGCCGGCGATGTTCGCAGCAATCTTCGCGCGGGCGCTGGCGCTCAAGACGTAGGAATCAGCGTGTCGACACCCTTGGCCGCCACCGCCCAGCGATAGACCGCGTCGGCGATGTAGAAGCGGAATTGCGCGAAATCGAAGAACACCTTCTTCGCATGACCAGTGCAATCCGGCGTCGCGTTGACGATCGCCGCCTCGGTGCGGGTGATCTCGTCATAGCCGTTGGCCTTGATCAACCGCACCGACAGTTCGGGGGCCTGCCGAACCTGGCAGATCGCCATTTCGAAGAAGCGCCGGTCGGTTGGCAGGCGAAACTTGGCTAGAGGAATTTCACGCAGATTGAAGCGCGCCTGAACATCGGCGTCCGCGGTCTGATCCTTGGTCAGTGTCAGATCGGGGCTGAACAATTGCACGATACGCAAGGTCATCGCGCCACGATCGTAATAGCTCGAATCATAGCCGCCGGCAGCTGCCGCATTCCCGAAATGTTGGGCCGCAAACACGTCCTGCGCGCAGGTCGAGTGCTTTTTGACGAATTGGGTCTGGCCGAACGACTGGCGCGGGCTGTTGATGACGCCATCGATCGCGGCCCTGAGATCGGACGTGTCGCGCATGCCGGGCGTGATCGCGCATTTCGTAAAGCGCTCGGCCAGCGCGAAGACGGCGGCACTCTGTTGCGGGCCACCGCCGATTTTACCGCTGCTCAGCGTGCGATGCGTCACCGCGGATTTGGGATCGTCGAGGTCGGGCAAGCCCGTAACGACGATATCGTCAGATTTCGGAGCATTCTGCTGGGTCGCGGAAGTGGCGGGGGACGATGTCGTCTGCTGCGGGACCGCCTGTATCGCCAGCGCGAATATTAGTCCCGCAACGATCATATATCCTCCACCAGCCGCCCGTACAGTTCAGGACGCCGATCCCGAAAGAAACCGAAGGCGGCACGATGCCGCTTTATTCTAGCGAGATCAAGCGTGGCGACGATGACACCTTCCTCCTCCCGGTCCAGTTCGGCCAGAACGTCGCCGCGTTCGTCGACGATAAAGCTGGTGCCGTAGAAAGTCTGGTCGTGTTCGGTGCCGACCCGATTGGCGGCGACGACCGGCACGACGTTGCTGACCGCATGGCCAATCATCGCCCGCCGCCACAGCCGCGCGGTGTCGAGGCTGGTGTCGTGCGGCTCGCTGCCGATCGCGGTCGGGTAGAACAGCAGTTCCGCCCCCATCAGCATCAGCGCGCGCGCGGTTTCCGGATACCATTGGTCCCAGCAGACGCCGACGCCCAGCTTCCAGCCCGGCGCATCCTGGGGCGCCGGCCACACCTTGAAGCCGGTGTTGCCGGGGCGGAAGTAGAATTTCTCCTCATAGCCCGGACCATCGGGGATGTGGCTCTTGCGATAGACGCCCTGCACGCCGCCGTCGGGACCGATCATCGCCAGGCTGTTGTAATAATGCGGCCCGTCCGCCTCGAAGAAGCTGGTCGGGATGGTGACGCCGAGTTCCCGGGCCAGCGCCTGCATCGCCAGCACCGCCTTGTGCTCGTGCGTCGGGGCGGCATTGGCGAACAGGCCCTCGTCCTCGACCCGGCAGAAATATTCGCCCTCGAACAATTCCGGCGGCAGGATGACCTGCGCGCCCTGCGCATGCGCCTCGCGGACGAGCCGCGAGACGTTGGCGATGTTCGCGTCGATATCGCTCGAGAAGCCGAGCTGCAGCGCAGCGACGGTGATTGCAGTCATGGACGATCCTAGAGAGTGACGCCGAATCGCGCGGCGATCGCAACCGTGGCGAGATAGAGCAGGAATGTGACGGCGCAACCCGCGCCCAGCGCGCTCCAGAAGCCGACACCGTGGCGCAGCAGCGCCGGGATCAGCAGGAACATCGGCAGCGACGGCAGCACGTACCACACAGTCGCCTGCGCATGATCGGCGAGGCGGACCGGATCGCGCGTGTCGTGCCACAGCCAGATCATGCCGAGGACCGACACCAGCGGCAGCGAGGCGACCAGCGCCCCCGCCGCCGGGCTGCGCCGCGCGATCAACGCGACCAGCGCGACGATCACGCCGGACAGCGCCGCCCGGACCAGCCACGCCGCCACGACGTCAGTCCTGGTCGGCGGCGTCGTGCGATCCGGCGAGCGGGATCTGCTGGCTGATGCAATGGAAGCTGCCGCCGCCGGTCAGGATATGGTCGGCGCGGAGGCCCACCACCTCGCGGTCGGGGAAGATCGCCTGGATCGCCCGCACTGCCGCCTGGTCATTGTCGCTGCCGTAGAGCGGCACGACCACCGCGGCATTGCCGATGTAGAAGTTCATGTAGCTCGCCGGCACGACCTCCTCGTCGCGCAGGATGCGGCCCGGCGAGGGGATCAGCACGACGTCCAGCCCCGCGTTGCGCAGGTCGCGCTCGGCATGCTGATAGACCTGCCAGTTCGGGTCGTTCTCCGCCGCCCGCGGCAGCGCCACGCGATTCTCGCCGACGAAGCGGGCGAGATTGTCGACATGGCCGTCGGTATGGTCGCCGAGCAGCCCGTCGCCGAGCCACACCACCTTGGTGAAGCCCAGATCGTCGCGCAGCCGCGCCTCGATATCGGCCTTGGTCATCGTCGGGTTGCGGTTGGCATTGAGCAGGCATTGCTCGGTGGTCACCACCGTACCGGTGCCGTCGCCGTCGATCGCGCCGCCCTCAAGCACCCAATTGCAATAGCCGACCTTGGCGCCGATCGACTGGCCGAGCCGCAGCCCGATCGTGTCGTCGCCGGGCAGGTCGTATTTGCCGCCCCAGCCGTTGAAGTCGAAGTCCGCCGCCTCGCCATTGTCGAGCAGGATCGGCGCGGTGTCGCGTAGCCAAATGTCGCCGAACGGCTCGACGACGACCTGGGCGAAGGGCGCCATCGCCTCCGCCGCCGCGCCGGCCTCGGCATCGGCGGCGACCAGGATCACCTGCTCGCCGCGGCCATCGGCATGGACGGCGCGGGCGAAGGCGACGACCTCGCGGCGCGCCGGCTCCAGATCCTCGACCCACAATTCGGGGTGCGAGGGGAAGCCGATCCACACCGCCCGGTGCGGCGCCCATTCGGCGGGCGGGGTCGGCAGGCTCATCGGGCAGCCCCGGCGCGGCTCTTGTCGCGGATCGCGCGGAATTCATCACCCGGCACCCAGTTCGGCCAAGCCGTGCCGTCCGCAAGATCGCGGGCGATCATGTAATAGAGCTGCACGTCCTGCTCGACCCCGCGCCAATCCCATTTGGGATCATATTCGTCCTGCGGCGCGTGGTAGCGATGCTCCTCATAATCCTTGGCCGCCGCCTCGCCCGCGGCGCGGCCGCCGGTGACCAGGTCCTGGCCGGTCTCGAAATAGACCATCGGCACGCCGTGCTTGGCCAGGCTGAAATGGTCGGAGCGATAGTAGAAGCCCTTTTCCGGCGTCGGCTCCGGCGTCGCATAGCGGCCCTGCCGCTTCAGCGCAGCGTTGAGATAGCCGTCCAGTTCCGACTTGCCGCCGCCGACGACGATCACGTCCTTGGCCGGGCCGTACATGCCGAGCGCATCCATATTGGCACCGCCGACCGTCTGGCTGAGCGGGTAGATCGGATTGTCGCCATAATAGGCCGAGCCGAGCAGCCCCGATTCCTCTGCGGTCAGCGCGACGAACACCATCGATCGCCGCGCCGGGCCCGCCTTGGCGTTGGCCTGCGCCAGCGCGACCAGCGCCGCAGTGCCGTCGGCATTGTCGACCGCGCCGTTGCAGATGCCGTCGCCGTTGACCGGCGTGCAATGGCCGAGGTGATCCCAATGCGCCGACAGCAGGACATATTCGTTCGGCGCCTCGCGCCCCGGCAGGATGCCGACGACGTTGTGCGAGATCTGCTTGCTGATCGTGTTGTCGAACGACACCGACGCCTTCACGCCGAGCGGCACCGGGCGGAACCCCTTGACCTTGGCGGCGGCGGCGAGTTGGTCGAAATCCTTGCCGGCGCTGGCGAACAAGGCGCGCGCCTTGTCGAGCTGCATCCAGCCGTGCGCCGCCGTGTCATGCATATGGCCATCGGCGGCATCGGCGACGTGCGCGGCACCGGTGTTGCTCGACCGGACGACATTCCAGCCATAGGCGGCGGGTTCGGTCTGGTGGACGATAATCACCGCCGCCGCGCCCTGCCGCGCCGCTTCCTCATATTTGTAGGTCCACCGCCCGTAATAGGTCATCGCGCGGCCGTTGAACGGACCGTTCAGATCCTTGGTCTGCCAGTCGGGATCGTTGATCAGGACGATCACCGTCTTCCCCTTCACGTCGAGGCCGGCATAATCGTTCCAGCCCTTTTCGGGCGCGACGATGCCATAGCCGGCGAAGACGACGTCGCTGTCCCTCACGTCGATATGCGGGGTAACGCGATAGGTGCCGACCACCATGTCGGGACCATAAGCGAGGCTCAACGGGGTCTTGCCGCCGGTGAAGGTCAGGGCCGAGACGTTCTTGGCGGTGATCTCGACCAGCGGCACGTCCTGCAGCCAGCGGCCCTTGTTGCCGGGCTTCAGCCCCGCCTTTTCAAACTGTTCCTGCAGATAGGCGAGCGTCTTGGTCTCGCCGGCGCTGCCCGGCGCGCGCCCTTCGAAGGCGTCGGACGACAGGGTTTTGGTGACCTCCTTCATCGTGTCGACCGAGATCTGGGGGGCGGTCTGCGCGACGGCGGGCGCGGCCGTGGCAGAGAGAAGAGCGGCGAGAAGCAGGCGACGCATCATGGGCTCCGATTTGGGGCAGTATGCGCTGCCTTTTGGCGCGGGGAGGACGGCTTGTCCACGGTGGCGAGAGCGCCGTCACCGTGCAGGGTGGATGCGGCGGCGTCGCAACGAAAAAGGGCGGCCCCGCGGGGCCGCCCTCTTGTGTTCCGATCGGCTGGTGTCACGGCAAAGCCGCGACGTCGGACGGGCAAAGCCCGCCGGCCGGTCCTGCCTCGCTCGACTTAGCGCGAGTAGAACTCGACGACCAGGTTCGGCTCCATCTTTACCGGATAGGGCACTTCGTCGAGCGTCGGCACACGCACGAAGGTGACCTTGGCCGTGCCGTCGGCGGCGACGTAATCGGGCACGTCACGCTCGGCGAGGCCCTGCGCCTCGAGCACCAGCGCCATTTCCTGCGCCTTCTTGCCCAGCGTGATCTCGTCGCCGACGTAGCAGCGGCGCGACGCGACGTTGCACTTCACGCCGTTGACGCGGATGTGGCCATGGCTGACCAGCTGCCGCGCGGCGAAGATCGTCGGCGCGAACTTGGCGCGATAGACGATCATGTCGAGGCGCTGCTCGAGCAGGCCGATCAGGTTCTGACCGGTGTCGCCCTTCATGCGGGCGGCCTCGATGTACGACGCCTTGAACTGCTTCTCGGTGACGTCGCCGTAATAGCCCTTGAGCTTCTGCTTGGCGCGCAGCTGGATGCCGAAGTCCGACACCTTGCCCTTGCGGCGCTGGCCATGCTGACCGGGGCCGTATTCGCGCTTGTTGACCGGGCTCTTCGGGCGGCCCCAGATGTTCTCGCCCATGCGCCGGTCGAGCTTGTACTTGGCGCTTGCACGCTTCGACATAGATATTCCTTGCAACAACAATGACGTATCCCATGCCGCACGGGCATGGGGGTGGTCCCGGTATCGCTCTGCTGGTCTCTGGAGAGGGCAGGCCCGCCGCTTCACCGGGATGCGGGGGCGGTTGCGAAGGCGGCCGCCTAGCGGGCGGGGGCGCGCAAGTCAAGCTGGACAGGCGCAGGCTGGCCCGGCACAGCGCAGCGCATGACGACGATCCTCGCCGGCCCCGATTGCACCACCATGACCGAGGTCCGCGCCGGCGTCGACGCGCTCGACCGCGAACTGGTCGCGCTGCTGGCGCGCCGCTTCGCCTATATGGACGCGGCGGCGCGGATCAAGCCGGCGCGCGGCCATGTCCGCGACGAGGCGAGGAAGGCGCAGGTGATCGCCAATGCGCGCGCCGAGGCGGTGCGGCTCGGCGTGCCCGAGGATGCGGTCGGCGATCTGTGGGAGACGCTGGTCGAGGCATCGATCGCGTACGAGCTGGCGGCGTTCGACCGGCGCTAGGTCGATCGACCCGCCAGCGCCATCCTGCGCCATTGTTGTCATTCCCGCGAAGGCGGGAATCCAGAAACGCCCAGGGTGCGATTCTTTACGGGCGCTGCGCGTCTGGATCCCCGCCTGCGCGGGGATGACGAGCTCCTGAAGTCGGCTCAGGGCTTGCGGAACTTGTAGACGAACTGGTCGGTGTGGCCGCGGATGCTGGGATCGAACACCGGCTTGCTGTGGTCGTCCGCCGGATTGGCCAGCACCTTGCTCTCGCCGACGAAGCGGAAGCCGACCGATTCGACTTGGCGGCGGACCAGCGCCGGCTCGATGCGATGCTTGGTACGGGTGTCGGCCAGGCCGGTGCCGGCCGCGTCGGCGTGATCGATGATCACATAGGTGCCGCCCTTCTTGAGCAGCTTGAACACCGCGGTGTCGAACGCGCGCAGTACCGGTTCGCCGGCGCCGGCGTTGGGGATGTCATGATAATTCTGCACCGTCCAGAACAGGTCGACCGGCTGCGACGCGGTCGGCAGATTGGTCGGCTGCACCTCGGCGGTGACGTTGGCGAGGCCGCGCGCCTTCAGCGCGGTCACACTTTTTTCCGCACGCGCCGCCGCGGCGGCGGGCCAATAGGCCAGGACCTTGCCCTTCGGCCCGACGACACCGCTGAAGATGCGCGTCCAGTATCCGCTGCCCGGAAGGTAATCGATCACTGTATCGCCGGGCTTGGCACCGGAGAAGGCGACCACCGCCGCCGCCTGCCGCCGCTCGTCGTCGCCCTGCTGGTCGGCACGCGCCGGATCGGCGAGCGCCCGCGCCACCACCGCATTGGCCGCGGAAGCCTTCGGCGTCGAACTTTGCGCCGTCGCCGCCCCTGCGAGCGCCACGACCGCCACCGCACCGATCCACCGCATCATCCGACTCCATCGCTGGTTTGGCCCGCGTGCTACACTAAATGGAGGCGATGGGCGACATCCGCGATACGATCCAGGCACAGGTGCACCGGCTGGTCGGCTTCGGCGACGGCGGCGTCGACCTGACCCGGCCGCCCGGCGACGACGGCCTGTTCGGCCCAGAGTCCGCGGCCTGGCGCGTCCACGGCGACTTCACCGCGATGATGGCCGGCGGGGTCGCGGCGCTGCTGCTGCAGATGCTGCATCCCGGCGCATTGGCGGGTGTGTGGGACCATTCCAACTTCCGCCGCGACATGCAGGGACGGCTGAAGCGCACCGCGCAGTTCATCTCCGGCACGACCTATGGCGCCACCGAGACCGCGGAGCGCCTGATCGCGCGGGTGCGCTCGATCCACGACCGCGTCGCCGGTACCTTGCCCGACGGGACGCCGTACAGCGCCAACGACCCGGCGCTGCTGACCTGGGTACACGTCGCCGAGGTGGCGATGTTCCTCGCCGCCTACCGCCGCTATCGCGAGGCCGATTTCCCCGGCAGCGAGCAGGACCGCTATCTCGGCGAGGTCGCGACCATCGCCGAGCGGCTCGGCGCGGTCGCCGTGCCGCGGAGTCGGGCCGAGGTGGACGCTTATCTGCGCGCCGTCCGCCCGCAGCTGCGCGTCGATCACCGCACCCGCGAGGTGGCGCGCGCCCTGCTCCGCCAGCAGCCGGCCAGCCTGGCGATGGCGCCGGCGCAGGCGCTGCTGATGGAGGGCGGCATTGCGCTGCTGCCCGATTGGGCGCGGACGATGCACGGGCTTGACCGGTCGCCGATCCACCGACCCGCCGTGCGCGCCGGGGTAGCGGGAGTCGGCAGCGTGCTGCGCTGGGCGCTGCGCGACGGATCGGCGAAGCGCGCGCGGGCGCAGTAAGGCAGGGCAATTCCTCCCCGGCACGGGGAGGTGGCAGCGCGCCAGCGCTGACGGAGGGGGCTCTCCCCAAGTGGTACGCGGCGTGGCGAGCCCCCTCCACCGCCTCCCCGCAAGCGGGGAGGATTTGCCGGTCACCCCTTGCGGGCGACCTGGAAGCCGGCGAACGATTGGCTGACCGGCATCAGCTCCAGTCTGTTGATGTTGAGGTGCGGCGGCAGCGTCGCGATCCACAGCACGGTCGCGGCGATGTCCTCCGCCGTCATCGGGTCGGCACCGCCGTACAGCGTGTCCGAGGCCTGCTGATTGCCGCCGGTGCGCACCAGGGTGAACTCAGTTTCGACCATGCCCGGCTCGATCGAGGCGACGCGCACGCCGGTGCCGTGCAGGTCGGAACGCAGGCCGAGCGTGAACTGCTTCACGAACGCCTTGGTCCCGCCATAGACGTTGCCGCCGGTATACGGATAGGTCGCGGCGACCGACGACAGGTTGATGATGCCGCCCTTGCGTTCGATCAGCGTCGGCAGCAGCCGGTGGGTGATGGCGACCAGGGCGGTGACGTTGGTGTCGATCATCGTCCGCCAGTCGTCGAGGTCCGAATCCTGCGCCGGCTTGGTGCCGAGCGCGAGGCCGGCATTGTTGACCAGCAGGTCGATGCCCCGGAACGCGTCCGGCAGGGCATCGATCGCCGCCGCCATGGCGTCGGCATCGCGGATGTCGAAGGCGGCGGCGTGGACGCGGCCGCCGAACTCCGCCGCCAGCGCTTCCAGCCGGTCGGCGCGGCGCCCGGTGGCGACGACCTGCCAGCCGATCCCGGCCAGCGCGCGGACGGTGGCGGCGCCGATGCCGGACGTGGCGCCGGTGACGAGTACGGTCTTCATGTCTGTGTCCTCCACGTCATGCCGGACTTGTTCCGGCTTCCACCGGGGGGCAAGTCCATCCGCCGGTGCATGTGCGGCACGGTGGATGCCGGAACAAGCCCGGCATGACGAAAGAGGTCACACGTCGAGGTTGGCGACGTTCAGCGCATTGTCCTGGATGAACTCGCGCCGCGGCTCGACCACCTCGCCCATCAGCTGGGTGAAGATCATGTCGGCGGCCGACACGTCGTCGCTGGTGACGCGCAACATGGTGCGATTGGCGGGATCGAGCGTGGTCTCCCACAATTGCTCCGCGTTCATCTCGCCCAGCCCCTTGTAGCGCTGGATCGACAGGCCCTTGCGCCCCGACGCCAGGATCGCGTCGAGCAGCTGCGATGGCCGCGCCACGCGCGATTCACCGCGCGCGAGCGTCGTCGGTGCCTGCGCATCCTCATCAGTTGGATCGTCGGACACGTCCGCCTGCCCCTTCATCGGGACCAGCTTGCCGGCTTGGACGAAGCTGTCCGCCTCTTCCGACGCGAGGCCGTGCAACTTGCGCGCCTCGGCGCTCGCCAGGAATGTCGCCTCGACGATGTGATGGTCGGTGACGCCGCGCCACAGCCGCTCGAAATGGATGCCGCCATCCTCGGTCAGCCGCGCGGTCCACGCCGCCTCGTCGTCGCCCGCATCGAGCCGGCGCGTCACCTCAGCGACGGTCGCGGCGCGCTGGTCGCGGGTGAAGGTCGGGTCGAGCGCGCCGCCGAGCGCCAGCGCCTCGATGATCACCGGGTCGTAGCGCCGCGGCACGTAGCGCATCAGCGTCCGCATCCGCCGGGCATGGTCGACCAGCGCCCTCAGGTCCTTGCCCGAGCGCGTGCCTCCTCCCGTCTCGAACACCATCGAACCGACGCCCGCCTCGACCAGATAGTCGTCGAGCGCGGCATCGTCCTTCAGATACACTTCCGACCGGCCGCGCGTTGCCTTGTACAGCGGCGGCTGTGCGATGAAGAGGTGGCCGCGTTCGATCAGCTCGGGCATCTGCCGGTAGAAGAAGGTCAGCAGCAACGTGCGGATGTGCGCGCCGTCGACGTCGGCGTCGGTCATGATGACGATCTTGTGGTAACGCAATTTGTCGGCGTTGAAGTCGTCGCGGCCGATGCCGGTGCCCATTGCCTGGATCAGCGTGCCGATCTCCTTGGACGAGATCATCCGGTCGAAGCGCGCGCGCTCGGTGTTGAGGATCTTGCCGCGCAAGGGGAGGATCGCCTGGAAATGGCGGTCGCGTCCCTGCTTGGCCGAACCGCCGGCCGAATCGCCCTCGACCAGGAACAGCTCGGACTTGGCCGGATCCTTCTCCTGACAGTCGGCGAGCTTGCCGGGCAGCGAGGCGATATCCATCACGCCCTTACGCCGGGTCAGTTCGCGTGCCTTCTTCGCCGCCTCGCGCGCCGCCGCCGCATCGATCACCTTGGCGATGATCGCGCGCGCATAGGCCGGATTTTCCTCGAGATATTCGGCCAGCTTGTCGGCCATCAGGCTTTCCAGCGGCGCCCGCACCTCGGACGAGACGAGCTTGTCCTTGGTCTGGCTGCTGAACTTGGGATCGGGCAGCTTGACCGAGACGATCGCGGTCAACCCTTCGCGCATGTCGTCGCCGGTCAGCGTCACCTTCTCCTTTTTGAGGAGCCCCGATTTCTCGGCGTAATTGTTGAGCGTGCGGGTCAGCGCCGCGCGGAACGCCGCGATATGCGTGCCGCCGTCGCGCTGCGGGATGTTGTTGGTGAAGGCGAGGACGTTCTCGTAATAGCTGTCGTTCCACTCCAGCGCGACGTCCATGCCGATCGAATCGCGCTGGCCGGTGATCGCGATCGGTTCGGGCATCAGCGAGGTCTTCGACCGGTCGAGCCATTTGACGAAGGCGGCGATCCCGCCCTCGTAATAGAGCTCGATCGTCTTCGGCTCGTCGTGCCGCGTATCGGTCAGGAACAGGCGGACGCCGGAATTGAGGAAGGCGAGCTCGCGATAGCGATGCTCCAGCTTGTCGAAGTCGAATTCGGTGATCTTGAACGTCGCCGGACTGGGCAGGAAGGTGACGCGCGTCCCCTTCTTGCCGTCCGCCTTGCCGACGACGCGCAGCGGATCGACCGCGTCGCCATGGGCAAAGCGCATGTAATGCTCCTCGCCGTCGCGCCAGATCGTCAGGTCGAGCCATTCGCTGAGCGCGTTGACCACAGAGACGCCGACGCCGTGCAGGCCGCCCGACACCTTATAGGCATTGTCGTCGCTGGTGTTTTCGAACTTACCGCCGGCGTGCAGCTGGGTCATGATGACCTCGGCCGCGCTCACGCCCTCTTCCGGGTGGATACCGGTCGGGATGCCGCGGCCGTTGTCGGTGACGCTGACCGACCCGTCAGCGTTGAGCTGGATGTCGATCCGGTCGCAATGGCCGGCGAGCGCCTCGTCGATCGCATTGTCGCTGACCTCGAACACCATATGGTGGAGGCCCGAGCCGTCGTCGGTGTCGCCGATGTACATGCCCGGCCGCTTGCGTACCGCGTCGAGGCCCTTCAGCACCTTGATCGACGAGGCGCCGTATTCGCTATTCTGGGGTTCTGCCATAGCGAGGATATAGGGATTTCGGGCGCGAAACGGAAGGAAAATGCCGTCCCGCGCCCGAGCTTCCGATTAGCCTCAATAGCGCGCGAATTCCGTCGCGCGGCGGCCGAGCAGCGTCACCTCGACCCGGCGGTTCTGGCGCATGCCGGCGGCGGTCGCGTTGCTGGCGACGGGATCGCGCTCACCATGGCCGGCGACGCTGAAGCGGGCGCGGGTGACGCCCATCGCGTCGAAGGCGGCGCGGACGCTGGCGGCGCGGCGTTCGGACAGGTCCTGGTTGTGCGCATCGGTGCCGCGGCTGTCGGTATAGCCGTCGATCGCGACGCGAACTCCCGGATTGGCGCGCAGATAGGCGCCGAGCGGGCGCAGCTTGTCGACCGCCCCGGGGCGGAGCACGTCGCTGTCGGTCGCGAACAGCACGTCCTCCGACAGGGTCAGGGTCGCGCCGCGCGGCGTCTGGCGGAAGCCGTAATCGTGCATCGCGCGGCGATCCCAGTTGCCGCCCGGCGCGCCGCGCTCGATCACCGTGGTCCGCTCCTCGACCACCGTGCCGCGACCGCGCCCGTTCCAGTCGAACCGATCGCGCCGCGGCCCCGCCGCCTGGGCGAAGGCGCGGTTGGCGGCATCCGCCTCGCGCGGCGACAGGATGCCGTCGTGGTTCCAGTCGAAATTGCGCATCACGAAGGCGCGACCGCGCGGATTGTCGCGCAGCTCGGGAAACAGGACGCGGACGCCGGGCCCGGCCAGACGGTAGGGGCGGTCGCCGGGACCCCAGTCCCAACGGTCCTGCGCGCTGGCGGGCGCGGCAAGTCCGGCGGCGAGCGTCGCGGCGGCGATGGAGGCGGTGATCATGGTGCGCATACTGATGTCTCCTGTCTGTCCCCGCTCTGGCGGCGGCGGATCTGGACCGAACGCCTTGAACCCGCGATGAGCCGCACCGAAAGCTGCGATTAAGGACCGGGGCGGCTTGATTTTTTTATCGCCACGTCGGGTGGCGGCCGCTGCGTCCTCAGCCCAGCGTCACCCGCGTCGCCTCGCCGCGCAGCTCCGTGAACAGGGCCGGCTCCGTTCCGGTCATCCATACCTGACCGCGCCCCGCGAGCCGGTCAAACAGCGCTTCGCGACGGCGCGGGTCGAGGTGCGCGGCGACCTCATCCAGCAACAGCACCGGCCGCCGCCCGACCCGCGCCGAGACGAGTTCGGCATGGGCGAGGACGATGCCGAGCAGCAGCGCCTTCTGCTCGCCGGTCGAGGCGAGCGCCGCCGGCTGGGACTTGCCAAGATGCGTGACCAGCAAGTCGCTGCGATGCGGGCCGACCAGCGTCCGTCCCGCCGCGGCATCGCGCTGGCGGCCGTTGCGCAGCTCGGTGAGCAATCCGTCGGCATCACCCTGCCAGCCGTCGAGCGCGAGGCCGGCCCGCGCGAACGGCCCTTCCGGCTGCGCGGCGAGCGCCGCCCCGAGCAGATCGACGGTGTTGCGCCGCGCAACATCGACCGCCGCGCCATGCTCCGCCATCTGCGCCTCCAGCGCGGCGAGCCAGGACGGATCGGGCGGTGCGTCCTCGGCGAGCAGCCGATTGCGCGCGCGCATCGCCGCCTCATAGCGCGTCGTCGCCTGCGCATGGCCGGCGAACAGCGCCAGCGTCAGCCGATCGAGGAACCGCCGGCGCTCGCCTGCCGGCTCGACGAACAGCCGGTCCATCGCCGGGGTCAGCCACAGCACGGTGAGCCATTCGGCGAGCGTGTTGGCGGTCGCGCTCGCACCCTGGACGCGGACCTGGCGCCGTTCGGGCGCGCTCGCCAGCGTGCCGGTGGCGAGTTCGACATCCTCGTCGCCGAGCCTGGCGGCGATGCCGAAGCCACCCGGCCCGTCCTGCCGCGCCATGTCGGACAAAGCAGCGCGACGCAGGCCGCGCCCTGGTGCGAGCAGCGACACCGCCTCCAGCACATTGGTCTTGCCCGCACCATTCTCGCCGGTCAGTACGACGAAGCCCGGCCCAGGCGCCAGCACCAGCTCCGCATGGTTGCGGAAATCGGTCAGGGCGAGGCGGGACAGCATCGCCGGCCCGCCTAGCAGCATTTCAGGCGGTTAGGCGAGCGCGCCCGCCGCCCGTGCCTTCATCGCGCTGGCGTAGGAGGACAGCGCGTCGCCGAGTTCCGCCTGGGCCCGGCGATAGGCGACGGGATCCGCGATCCGCAGCCGCGCCCGCGCCGCGTCGAGCGGCTCGTCCATCAGCGCCTCATAATCCTCGCCGAGCAGCCAGACCGCGCGCTTGCCGTTGCGATAGCCCTCCCGCACCGCTTTGGCGAACAGCAGGCCCTTCGACACCGCCACCGACTTGAGCGCCGCGCCGGCGGCGATGAACGCCCAGCCGAGGCCGCGGGTCTGCGCATAGGAGAAAGCGACGAGGCAGGCCTCGCCCATCGTCTCGTCGGCCTTGTAGCCGGTCAGCACGTGCCAGATGTCGTGGACGTCGCGGGTGCGGCGGCCCATCCAGGCATAGGGATGTTCGGCGTCGACCTCGCTGGGTGCGGCGCGGCTGACCTCGACGAGGCCGTCGGCGGAATAGCCGGTCGATTCCAGGAAGTCGCGATAGGCCGCGCCGACCGTGCCGGGCTTGAAGCCCGCCACCCAGTCGCGATCGGAGAAGCGCTGCGCCAGCTCGACCTGCGCGGTCGCCATCCGCCCGCCCGCGCGTGTCGCGAGCAGCCGCCCGTAAGCCTGCGCCGTGTCGCCGACGTTGAGGGCGCGCATGATACGGAACACCTGCGGTGTGTCGTCGCCATTGGCGAGCAACGCGCGCAGCGCGGCGAAGGCGGTGCGCCAGTCGCGGCGGCCGGTGGTGCCGGGAAAGGGGGGAAGCTTGGCCATCGTCATCGGCTCCATACTTACAATGATGTCAGTATAGCGCGTCGAGGGTGATGGGGCAAGATGATGTGCGGCGGACCGTCACACCTACGGCGTCAGGTCACCAGCCGCCGCAGCGTCTCGACGCGATCCGCCTCTGCCGCCGGCTTGTCGGTGCGAATCCGCGCGATCCGCGGAAATCGCATCGCGACGCCGGACTTGTGCCGGCTGGAGGCGTGGATCGAGTCAAAGGCGATCTCCAGCACCAGCGACTTTTCGACCTCGCGCACCGGGCCGAAGCGGTTCAGCGTATTGCCGCGAACGAACCGATCGAGCATCTTCAGCTCTTCGTCGGTGATCCCCGAATAGGCCTTGCCGACCGGCAGCAGCTCGCCGTCCTCGGTCCAGCAGCCGAAGGTATAGTCGCTGTAATAGGAAGAGCGGCGGCCGTTACCGCGCTGCGCGTACATCATCACGCAATCGGCGGTCAGTGGATCGCGCTTCCATTTGTACCATAGGCCGGCGCGACGGCCGCCGACATAGGGGGAATCGCGCCGCTTCAGCATCACGCCCTCGATCGCGGCATCACGGGCGCCGGCGCGGATCGCCTCCAGTTCGGTGAAACTGTCCGCGGCGATCACCTGACTGATGTCGAACCGCTCCGGATCGAGCCGGGGGACGAAGGCCTCCAGCCGCGCCCGCCGCTCCGTCCACGGCAGATTGCGCAGATCCTCGTCGCCGTCGACCAGGATGTCGTAGAGGCGGACGAAGGCGGGATAATCGGCGAGCATCTTGGCCGACACCTGCTTGCGGCCGAGCCGCTGCTGAAGCGCGTTGAAGCTCGCCGCGCCGCCGCCGTCCTCCAGCGTGCCGCCCTGCACCTCGCCCTTGACCAGCAATTCGCCGTCGACCGCACCGGGGGTGGCGAAGGCCGCGGCAACATCGGGAAAGCTGCCGGTGACGTCGTCGCCGGTGCGGCTGTAGAGCCGCGTTTGGCCGGCGGTGTGGACGATCTGGACGCGGATACCGTCCCATTTCCATTCGGCGGCGTAATCGGCGAGGTCGACCTGCGCATCCTCCAGCCCATGAGCGAGCATGAACGGCCGAAACACCGGCACGTCCGCCGCCGTGGGCTGCGGACCGTGCCCCTCCGCCCAGGCGAACAGCGATGCGTAAGGCGGCGACAGGCCGTGCCACACCTCCTCGACGACATCGACGTCGAGCCCAAAGGCTTGCGCCAACGCCGTCTTGGCGAGCCGCGCCGACACGCCGATGCGCAATGATCCGGTTGCCATTTTGAGCAGGGCGAAGCGTTCCTCCGCGTCGAGCCGGTCGAGCATCGCCGCCAGCGCGGCGGGCGCGTCCGAGCGCGACAGGTGGAGCAGCCGGTCGACGACGGCGCTGACTGATAGCGGCTCGCCGATCGGGGCCGGCACGGGCGCCGGCCACAGCAGCGCCACCGTCTCCGCGGTATCGCCGACATAGTCGCGGCTCATCCGGAACAGCACCGGATCGATGCGGGCCTCGATCAGCGCGCGCACCACGGCGGGTTTGATGCCGGGAATGTCGAGATCGCCGGTCAGCGCCGCCATCGCCCAGCCCCGATCCGGATCAGGGGTCGCCAGCAGATAATCGACGATCAGCTTCAGCTTGGCGTTGCGGCCGCGGGTGTAGATCAGCGAGTCGAGGAGCGCGGCGAAGGCGTGCATGACGATGCAACGTCTGGCGGGGCCGAACCGCTCCCGCTACCGCAGCCGGCGATGACCCGCGCCGTCCGTACGATCCTGATCCTGCTCGCCGCCGGGGTACTGGCAATTGCCGTGCTGCTGGTCGTCGGACTGCGCGAGATCGTCGCCGACCCGATCGTCCGCACCACCTATGTCGCCCTGCCCGGCTGGCCGGCGCGAACGCCGCCGCTGACGGTCGCGCTGGTCAGCGACATCCATATCGGCAATCGCGCGATGGATGCGGCGCGGCTCGACCGCATCGTCGGCGCCATCAACGCGCACCGGCCGGACCTGGTGCTGCTCGCCGGCGACTTCGTGATCGGACACGATGCGGCAAGCGGTGCCGGCGCCGCCGAGCAACTGGTCGCGCCCCTGTCGCGCCTGCGCGCGCCGCGCGGCCGCTACGCCGTGCTCGGCAATCACGATCACTGGACGGGGGCGGCCCGCGTCGTGCGCGCGCTGCAAGCCGCGGGCATAACCATCCTGTCCAACCGCAACATCCGGGTCGGCCCGCTGACGCTGGTCGGGATCGACGATGCCTATAGCGGCCATAACGACGTCGCCCGTGCCTTTGCCGGGTCTGCGCCGGGTCCGCGGATCGCGCTGACCCATGCGCCCGATGTCGTCGCCTGGCTGTCGCCCGGCGACGCCCCACTGCTGCTCGCCGGCCATACCCATTGCGGTCAGGTCGCGCTGCCGGACGGGCGCGGCGTCACCGAACTGGGCCTGTTGTCCGCCCGCCCGCTGTACAATCCGCGCTATCGATGCGGGCGGATCGACGATCCCGGCCGCACGGTGATCGTCACCGCCGGCGTCGGCGGCGGCAGCGCGCCGATCCGGCTGAACGCGCCACCCGATTGGTGGCTGATCACCGTCGGCGGGCCGCTCAATCGACCGCGTCCTTGACCGCCTTGCCCGCCATCAGGCCCAGCACGAGGAAGATCAGGAACAGAGCGATCGCGATGAAGAAGAGGATCTTGGCGATGCCGATAAAGGCACCGCCGACCCCGCCGAAGCCGAGCAGCGCGAGTACGAGCCCGATGACGAGGAAGGTGAAAGCGAGCTTGAGCATGACGGCCTCCTGAACCTCGGCGAAGAACAGGCAGGAGGCCTGACATGTTCCGCGGGTCGGGCGCCGCGGCCTCAGCCCTTGCGGCTCGCCTCGAACAGGAACCAGGCGCGCTCCTCGGCCTGGTCAGTCCATTCGTCGACGATGCCGCTGGTCGCATTGTCCCTCGCCTCCTCGGCGGCGTCCTTCACCGCGCGGAAGGCCTCGACCAATTTGAGATTGTCCTCGCGCAGTTCGGCGAGCATCGCACCCGCCTCGACGAACTCCAGATCGTTGTCGGCGATCGTCTGGCGGCGGCTGATGTCGCCGATCGACCGCAGCGTCGTGTTGCCGATCTTGCGCACCCGCTCCGCGATCGCATCGGTGACGCCGAGGATCTGCGCCGCCTGATCGTCGAGCAGCAGGTGATAGTCGCGGAAATGCGGGCCCGAGACGTGCCAGTGAAAATTCTTGGTCTTGATGTAGAGCGCGAAGCAATCGGCGAGCGCCGCATTGAGCGCGTCGGCGACCGAACGCGTGTTGGCGAGATCGGTCGGCGTGCGCAGCGCCGGGTTGGTATCGGCCATCGATGGTCTCCCGTGGCGGTGAGTGAAATCGTTGCGGCAACGATCCGATAGCCGAAATGCTCCCACCGGGAGAATCCGAATTGCCGGTCTGTCTGATCGACGGCTCAGATCAGCCGCAGCGCCCCGAGTCCCAACCACAGGCCGACGAGCAGGAACACCGTGCCCGCCACCCGCCGCAAGGTCAGCTGGGGCAGCGCAGTCCATCCCGCCTCGCCCAAAACGGCGGCGACCGCGAGCGGCACCAGCCCGCCGATCGTGGCGCCGGCGGCGGCGAACCCCGCCTGCCCGGCGCGCGCTGCCAATGCCAGCACGACGAATTGCACGCCGTCGCCGAAGGCGAGGATGAACAGGCCGAGCAGGCTGGTCGCAAATGCGCCGATCCGCCAGCCGGCGAGGCGTTCCGGCGGCTTGGCGGCGACCAGCATCCCGCCGCCCTGCAACACCAGCGCCAGGGCAACGAACAGTTGCCGCGCCTCCGGCGTCAGATGCGGCGCGATCCAGGCGCCGGCGACCGCCGCGATCGTCGTGGCCGCTGCGAGTGCGATGGCGGCGGCAAGGATCACCGTCGCCGGCCGGGCGAAGCGATCTGCCAGGATCGCCGTCAGCCGCGCCGGCCGATCGCCGATCTGCCCCAGCGCCGCCGCGAGCAGCGCCGCCATCAGCGCGTCCATCAGGAAATCATCGCGCGCGAGCGGCTCAATGCGCCAGCCGCACCGAACAGGCCGCGGCGAAGGCGTCGCAGGCGGCGAGATCCTGCCGCTCGCAGGCGACCGCGTCGCGCAGCATCGCCAGCCAGCCGTGGACCAGCGCGCCATGCTCGCCGCGCGACAGAGCCGAATCGACGAAATGCGCCACCGTCACCGCCGGTGCCAGACCGTTGCGATGCGCGATCAGGCGGATCGCATCGATGTCGCGCGCCAGCGTCTTCGCGGGCGTATAGGGCGCCCGCACGTCGATCGCGGCGATTCGTGCCGTCAGTTCCGCACGGATAGCGCCCAGGTCCGTCTCCATCCCCATCATCCGCCCCCTTCCGATCCGCCCCCGATCGTCTATTCTAGATGCGCACCCTCGCATGACGAGGGTAACGGCGTGGTTAAGACGGCGGGCACGCCCGGCCGATCCACCGCACTCGGTTGACTTTCCGCGCCGCCTGCGCCATGCGCCGCGGCTGATCGAGCGGCGGCGCCTGTGTCGCCGCTCTTATGCGTTTTTCAGGATTCAGGGCTCATGGCCAAGCCGACCACCGTCAAGATCAAGCTCGTCAGCTCCGCCGACACCGGCTTCTTCTACGTCACCAAGAAGAACCCGCGTACCAAGACCGAGAAGCTGAGCTTCAACAAGTACGATCCCGTCGTGCGCAAGCACGTCGAGTTCAAGGAAGCCAAGATCAAGTAAGCCGGCCAGGGCGGCTTTCCGCCCGCCGCTTGCCGATCCGGTGCGACCAGAGCCGCCGGTGCGGGATGCCGCACCGGCGGCTCTCGTTGTGCCTGTGCGGCTGCACGTCGCGCTGATCTTCGCTCCCGCTGCCGCCTCGCTCCGCCGCCCGGTCAGACAGGCTGGGTTCATGTTGCGGGCGCGAAGGGGGCTGCGGCGAACGGGCCCTCCGCTCGCCGTGTAATCGCGTCACTACGGGCCTGGGGCGGCGGCTTGCTGCAAGCCGTCGCTCCCGGTTTCGAACCTTGGGATCATCCGTCCGCACCCCATATCGTCGGGATCGCGCCATCGGAAGGTTCCTGCTGATGCCCCCCTCCTCCTCGCGCCGCGCCGTCCTCTACCGGATGGTGATGCCCGACCATGTCTGCCCCTTCGGCCTCAAGGCGCGTGACCTGTTGCAGCGGCAGGGCTTCGCGATTGAGGATCATTGGCTGACGACGCGGGCGGAGACGGACGCGTTCAAGGCGGCACATGACGTCCGCACCACGCCGCAGACGTTCATCGACGGCGCCCGGATCGGCGGCTACGACGATCTGCGCCGCTTCTTCGGCAAGCCCGTCGCCGACCCAAAGGCGACTCGCTACCGCCCGGTGCTCGCGGTGTTCGCGATCACCGCGCTGATGGCGTTTGCGGCCAGCGTCGCCGCTTATGGCACGCCATGGACGATGCGCGCCGGCGAATGGTTCGTCGCGTTCAGCATGACGGTGCTCGCGATGCTCAAGTTGCAGGACGTCGAGCGCTTCTCGACCATGTTCCTCAACTACGATCTGCTGGCGCGCCGCTGGGTCCCATACGCCTATGCCTATCCCTATCTGGAAGCCGGCGCCGGCGTGCTGATGATCGCGGGCGTCGCGCGCTGGCTGTCGGTGCCGGTGGCGCTTGTCATCGGCGGCATCGGCGCGGTGTCCGTCATCAAGGCGGTCTATGTCGACAAGCGTGAATTGAAATGCGCCTGCGTCGGCGGCGACAGCAACGTGCCGCTCGGCGCATTGTCGCTGACCGAAAATGTGATGATGGTCGCGATGGCGGTGTGGATGCTGCTCAGATGAGCGCGTTGACCGCGTCCATGAAGCGCATCAGGCTGATCGGCTTGGAGACATAGGCGGCGGCGCCGGCGGTGCGGATCCGCTCCTCGTCCTCGCGCCCGGCATAAGCGGTGACCGCCATCACCGGGATCGTGCGCAATTCGTCGTCGGCCTTCAGCGCCAGGATCAGCTCATAGCCGGTGACGTGCGGCATCTGGATGTCCATGATGATCAGTTCGGGCCTGACCTCGCGCGCGCGCTCCACCGCCTCGCGACCGTCGCGCACCGGTTCGGCGACGAATTGATGCGCCCGCAGCAGGTCGCAGAACAGCTTCAGGTTGAGCTCGTTATCCTCGACAACGAGAATCCTTTTTGCCACGCCCCTCACCACCCTTTCGTCCACAGCGTGATAGGCAATGCGCGAGCCTGATTCAAATACCTCGGATAGCGCCACGCTGGCGTTGCAGGCATTGGTCTGGACGCTGGGTGACGGCGACCGTGCCGCGCGACTGCTTGGCGTCACCGGGCTCGATCCGGCTGATTTGCGCGCACGGGCGAGCGATCCGGCGGTGCTCGCCGCGACCCTGCTGTTCCTCGAATCGCACGAGCCCGATCTCGTCGCCTGCGCCGCGGCGCTGGACGTGCCACCCCAGGCGTTGGTCCGCGCCCGTGAACGACTGGAGAATTGAGTGAAGCCGCTGCTGATCTGCGATTGCGACGAGGTGCTGCTCCACATGGTCAAGCATTTCGGCGTATGGCTGCGCGAGTCGCACGACATCGCCTTCACCCCCGACGGCGCCGATTTCGCCAATTCGATGCGCCGCGCCGATGGCAGCGTGCCGAGCCGCGACGAGATGTGGGCGCTGCTCGGCGGCTTCTTCCCCGGCGAGATGCATCGCCAGACGCTGGTGCCGCATGCCACCGAGGCGCTGGCGCGGCTCGCCGAGATGGCGGAGATCGTCATCCTCACCAATCTGACCGACGAATGCCGGACGGCGCGGATCGAACAGCTCGCGCGCTTCGGCATCGCGCATCGCGTCGAATGCAATCAGGGCGGCAAGGGCGATCCGGTCGCGCGGCTGGTCGCCGAACACGGCGATCCGGTCACCGTCTTCGTCGACGATTTGCCGGTCCACCACGAATCGGTCGCGCGGCACGCCCCCGGCGTCCACCGGCTGCATATGGTGTCCGAGCCGACGCTGGCACCCAATGTCGCGCCCGCACCGTTCGCGCATGCGCGGATCGACGACTGGCGCGAGGCGGCGGACTGGATCGCGGCGCGCTTCGCCGCCGGCCGGCCCGCCGCGTCGGCCTTGCCCGCCGAGGCCTGAGCCCGCTACCGCGGCTGCCAACACGAAAGGACCCTGCATGACCGACCGTATCGACCGCAAGCTCGAAGAACTCGGCCTGACCCTGCCCGAAGCCGCCGCGCCGGTCGCGGCCTATGTGCCGGTGGTCGAGGCTGGCGGCCTGCTCCACCTGTCGGGGCAATTGCCTTTCGTCGACGGTCAGTTGGTGACCGGCCGACTCGGCGACGGCGTGTCGCTCGAAGACGGCCAGGCGGCGGCGCGCGCCTGCGGCCTGATGATCGTCGCGCAGATCAAGAAGTATCTCGGCGGCGACCTGTCGCGGGTGCGGCGCGTCGTGAAGCTGGGCGTTTTCGTCAACAGCCACGCCAATTTCACCGACCAGCCGAAGGTCGCCAACGGGGCGTCGGAACTGATGGTCGCGCTGTTCGGCGATGACGGCCGCCACGCCCGCAGCGCAGTCGGCGTACCGGTGCTGCCGCTCGGCGCGGCCGTCGAGGTGGACGCGATCATCCAGGTCGATTGAGCGGCATTGTCCTCCCGTCATTCCCGCCCCCGCGGGAATGACGGACGGCGGCTGGAAGCCGCCGCCGCCGCCCCTATATCGGCGGTGATGATGCCAAGCCCGATCGCCGCATGACCAGCCTCGTCGCGCGCCTTGCCGACGGCGTCCGGTCGATCCCCGCCGACGCCTGGGATGCCTGCGCCGGCACTGCCAATCCCTTCGTCAGCCATGGCTTCCTCGCCGCTCTCGAAGAATCGGGCAGCGTCGGTGGCCGTTCGGGCTGGCAGCCCCTGCCGATCGTGGTCGACGGCGACGACGGCGCGCCGGCGGCGATCGCCCCCGCCTATGCCAAGGCGCACAGCCAGGGCGAATATGTCTTCGACCATGCCTGGGCCGACGCCTGGGAGCGCGCCGGCGGCGCTTATTATCCCAAGCTACAGATCGCCGTGCCGTTCAGCCCCGTCCCCGGCCCGCGCCTGCTGCTGCGCGACCCCGCTGCCGCACCGGCACTGATCGCGGCAATCGAGGCGGTCACCGATCAGAACGATCTGTCGTCCGCCCACGCCACCTTCGTGGCGCCGGAGCAGGTCGCCGCATTCGAAGATGCCGGCTGGCTGTTGCGCGAGGGCACGCAGTTCCACTGGGCCAATCGCGGCTATGCCGCCTTCGACGACTTTCTCGCCGATCTCGCCAGCCGCAAGCGCAAGGCGATCCGCAAGGAACGCGCCGCTGCGGTCGAGGGGCTGACCATCCGCCATCTGACCGGGGCGGAGATCCAGCCGCAGCATTGGGACGCCTTCTGGACCTTCTACCAGGACACCGGCAGCCGGAAATGGGGGCGGCCCTATCTGACCCGCCGCTTCTTCCCGCTGCTGGGCGAGACGATGGGCGACCGGGTGCTGCTGATCCTCGCCGAGCGGGCCGGCACGCCGATCGCGGGCGCGCTCAACCTGATCGGTGCCGACACGCTCTACGGCCGCTATTGGGGCTGTACGGAGGACGTGCCGTTCCTCCATTTCGAACTGTGCTATTATCAGGCGATCGACGCGGCGATCGCGCGTGGGCTGAAGACGGTCGAGGCGGGTGCGCAGGGCGAGCACAAATTGGCGCGCGGCTATGTGCCGGTGCCGACCTGGTCGGCGCATTATCTGCCCGACCCGAACTTCCGCCGCGCCGTCGCCGACTTCCTGGTCCGCGAGCGCGCCGCAGTGGAGGGCGAGCAGGCGGTGCTGGAGGAACTGACGCCGTTCAGGCGGGGTGGCGGCTGAACCAGGCCGCCCGCGCCCGCGGCGGGATCAGTTCCGGGTCGAGCCGGATGTTCGGCGTCCGCCGGTCGTCGATGCGGTAGAGGACCGATTGACCGTTACGCCAGATCGGGGTCAGGCCGGCGACGAACTCCGGCCCATAAGCCGGCGGGTTGATCAGCCAGACATAATCGAACGCGTCGCGCGGCAGCATCGCCAGCGACAGCTTGAGCGGCCGCCACCATTCGCCGCGGCAACGCCGGTCAGTGACGATCTCCGACGGATCGTGCGCGAAGGGGCCGGCGGCGGCATAACGGACGGTCAGCAATTGCGCGCCGGCCATCGACCATTGGTCGTTGGCGAAGGCGTGGCGGCGGACCAGCGCGATGCCGGGAATGTGCTCGAAGCGCGAATAGGTCCAGTCGTCGTAGCAATGCCGGCCGATCATCGTCACCAGCCGCGCCCCCTCCGGCACATGGTCGAGCGCGGCGAGCGTGCGGTCATAAT
Source organism: Sphingomonas sp. MA1305 (assembly GCF_016107325.1). Taxonomy (GTDB): domain Bacteria; phylum Pseudomonadota; class Alphaproteobacteria; order Sphingomonadales; family Sphingomonadaceae; genus Sphingomonas. The sequence goes on along the minus strand of NZ_RCVT01000002.1, from coordinate 832,687 downwards.
CGCGGTCGTAGATTGCGTAGCTGACCGTCTGCGCGGCAATGCGGACGCCGAAGAAGCCGAGGCCGAGCGCCGCCAGCGTCGCCGCACTGCGCATCGACAGGCCGCGTTTCGGCCGCAGCGCGATCACCGCGATGGCGAAGACGAAGGGGGCGAGGCGCATGTCGGCATAGGCCGAGCCGAACACGATGCGCGGCAGCACCAGATAGACGCCGAGCAGGAACAGCGCCGACAGGCCAAGGTTGCGCGAATATTCGACGCGCGAATCGCGCACGCCCTTCAGCAGGATGGCGAACAGGATCGTCACCGAGACGATGTCGAACGCCATCCAGCGGTCGCGCAGCACCATCGTCACCCAGTTCATCTTGGCCTGCCAGTTGAACCAGTCCATCGTCTTGCCGGTGACGTGGTCGCCCGAGCGCCAGAAGACCATCAGCAAGAAGGGCAGGGCGAGCGGCAGACAGCCCAGGCCCGCGCGCACCCAGGCGCGCAGCCAGTGGCGCGGGCCGCGATCGGTCATCAGGTCGTGCTGGCGGATCATCTCCGCCGAAAAGGCGAGCACGCCGAGCACGCCCCAGCCGAAGGTGTGGCAGACCCACAGGGCGCAGGACAGCGGCACGAAGACGATCGCGCGCAGCGACAGGCGGCCGAGCCGGGCCATGCGCAGCCACAGCGCGAACAGGTTGAGCGCCAGCGCCATCGACAGCGCGAAATTCACGAAGCCGAACTGGAAGGGGTAGCTGTAGGCGAGCGGCAGTGCGAACAGCGCGGTTGCCGGGATGCGCCCGTGCACCTCGCGGGCGATCCACAGCAGGCCGGACACGGTCAGCGCGGGGGTGGCGATGACGATCAGTTTCACCGCCAGCTCCAGCCCGAAGATCGGCGCGAGCGGAATGATGGCGAGGTCGATGCCGAGGTTGCCGATCAGCGACCATTGGAAATTGTACCAATCGGCCAGCCACGGATGCCGCCCGCCGTCGAGCTGGACGGCGTAGCGACCCATATGGCCGGGAAGGTCGACGAGAGGCGGAATATCCGGCCAAAGCAAGGGGATCGTCGCCACGATCACCATCGCCACCACGAACGCGCGCGTCTGCCACCAGTGCAGCTGTTGCCCCTGCATCGCACCGCCTTACGCGGGCGGGGCGCCCTCCGACAAGCGCTTACGCACCAGTATGACGGTGCCGTCGGACGATTGCGCGACCGGGACGAAGCCCGCTGCCGCGCCATGGCCGAGCGCCGCCGCGACGGTGCCGGGCCGATCGGCGCCCGGCAGGCCGGCGCAGGCGAGCAGATAGCGGGCACCGAGCCGGTCCGCGCGGACCGCCGCCTGCGACGCGGGGGCGGCATAGAAGGCATAGATCGCCAGCATGCCCCGGCCGTCGCGATGATAGGGGGCGGCGAGCACCCGGTGCGCCGTCCCGCCGACGATCCACGCGCCCGCGTCGATCGGTGCGATCACCGTCCCGGCGGGCAGGCGGGCGAGCGTGGCGATCGTCGCCGGGCTGGCGCAATCGCCCTGCCCCGCCGGCGCTCCCGCCGGCACGGGCGGCTGGGTCAGCGCCTCGGCGGCGAGCGGGTAGAGCAGGCCGGCGGAGGCGAGCCAGCTGGCGACCAGCGCGAGGCTGCCGCGCGTCCGCGCCGTGGCGACCACCGCCGCCAGTGCCGGCGCGGCGAGCAGGGCGGCGGGATAGGCGCCCCGCAGCTGCACCGCGGTGACGGCCAGCGCCATGGCGAGCAGGCCGGCGATCAGCCCCCAGCCGGCGCTGCGGCTGCGCCGCCACTGCCACAGCGTCGCGACGAGGCCGGCAAGCGCGACGCCGGCATAGCCGAGCGTGGTGGCTAACGGCGCCGTCGCGATCGACTGCGCCTCGCCGACCTGGGTCAGCCACAGCCGGGCGAGGCGCGGGTCGACCGCGCCATAGGGGCTGAGGCACGACGGCGAGCGCCAAAGCGCCGCCGCCGCCATCACCGTGCCGATCGCGACCGCGGCGGCCGCGCGCGCGCGCGTCGAGGTCAGCGAAGGACCGAGGCCCGCGAGCAGGATCGGCGCGGCGAGCATCGTCAGCGCCGCCTGCCACGCGACCCGCGTAAAGCCGTCGCATGCGGCATAGTCGAAGCCATCGCCGGCGAAGACGGCCCGCCCGACCAGCAGCGCGACCAGGGCGCCGACGGCGAAGGCGCCGATCGCATCGTCGGCCTGTTGGCAGGCCCCTGTAATGCCGGGCAATTCCGACGAGTCTTGACACAATTGACGCCTGGACGGGCCATCTCCCCCTTCCACCCCGGCCAAGACGAACCGACGATGAGAAAGAGCGTGTGGCGACGACCGCATCCTATCACCGCCGCCGCTTGTAGGACAGCGCTCGGCCGCCCTCCACGTGGTCGCATTCGTCCAGCGGATCACCAGCCAGAGGCCCAGCATCGCGATCAGCGGCGCGGTCTCCAGCCCGACGATCAGGCCGGCGCCCGCGCACAGCCCGGCCGCCGCCGCGCCGCGCGCGCGGCCATCGAGCAGGCCGAGCACCGCGCCGAGCAGCAGCACCATCTGCAGGCCGTGATGGTCGATGCGGCCGGGCACGAAGATCGTCGTCGCCGGATAGGCGAGCGCCGCGACGACGCCGGCGGTCGCCGCGATCGTGCCGCCGCCGAGCTGGCGGGCGATGCGGATGACGAGACACAGAGCGGCGGCGAACAGCAGGATCGGCCAGGCCGCCACCGCCGCCACCTCGGCGCCGTGCAGGCCCAGCACCGGCCGCAGCAGGACGATCAGCGCCGCCGGGCCGAGATCGGCGAGCCGCGTCCAGTGCATCGCCAGGCCGCCGGCGAGCCGATATTGATGCAGGTCGCCCCACGCCTGCCCCGCCAGCCAGTCGCGCACCTGCGCCAGCCGCATGACATCGTCGGTATCCGGCAGGCGCAGCTGCGCCAGATCGCCCCAGTCGCGGATCGTCCACACCACGCCCAGCAACAGGGCGAGGGCGAGCGCGATCAGCGCATCGGAACGGAGCCGCCGGGCCATGCCGGCGGGTCTAGGGCGATGTGGTTAAGGGGCCCCTAAACCCCTCCCCGGCGGGAGGGGCCGCGGATCAGCGGTCCCGCCGGCCGAGCAGGCGAAGCCGCAGCGCGTTGAGCTTGATGAAGCCCGCCGCGTCGCGCTGGTCATAGGCGCCCTGATCGTCCTCGAAGGTCACCACCTTCTCGGAATAGAGCGAATTGGGCGACTTGCGCCCGACGACATAGACGCCGCCCTTGTACAGCTTGAGCCGCACCGTGCCCGATACCTTGAGCTGGCTGTGGTCAATGGCCGCCTGCAGCATCTCGCGCTCCGGCGAGAACCAGAAGCCGTTGTAGACCAGTTCCGCATAGCGCGGCGCCAATTCGTCCTTGAGGTGCGCGGCACCGCGGTCGAGCGTGATCTGCTCGATGCCGCGATGGGCGAGATGATAGATGGTGCCGCCCGGCGTTTCGTACATGCCGCGGCTCTTCATGCCGACGAAGCGGTTCTCGACCAGATCGAGCCGGCCGATGCCGTGCTTGCGGCCGAGGTCGTTGAGCTTGGTGAGCAGTTCCGCGGGGCTGGTCGCCTCGCCGTTCAGCGCGACGCCGTCGCCGCGTTCGAAGTCGATGGTGATGTACTCGGGCGCGTCGGGCGCATCCTCCGGATTGACGGTGCGGCTGTAGACATAGTCCGGCACCTCCTGCCACGGATCCTCGAGCACCTTGCCCTCCGACGAGGTGTGGAGAAGGTTGGCGTCGGTCGAGAAGGGCGATTCGCCGCGCTTGTCCTTGGCGACCGGGATCTGATGCGCCTCGGCGAATTTGATCAGCTTGGTGCGGCTGGTCAGATCCCATTCGCGCCACGGCGCGATCACCTTGATGTCGGGGTTGAGCGCATAATAGCCGAGCTCGAAGCGGACCTGGTCGTTGCCCTTGCCGGTCGCGCCGTGGCTGACCGCATCGGCGCCGACCATTTTGGCGATCTCGATCTGGCGCTTGGCGATCAGCGGCCGCGCGATCGACGTGCCGAGCAGGTACAGTCCCTCGTAGAGCGCGTTGCCGCGCATCATCGGGAAGACGTAGTCGCGGACGAATTCCTCGCGCAGATCGTCGATGAAGATGTGTTCCGACTTGACCCCGGCCATCTCCGCCTTCTTGCGCGCCGGCTCCAGTTCCTCGCCCTGGCCGAGGTCGGCGGTGAAGGTGACGACCTCGCACTGATACGTCTGCTGCAGCCATTTCAGGATCACGCTCGTATCGAGGCCGCCCGAATAGGCGAGGACGACACGGTTGATCGGATCGGTCACGGCGAAACCCTTCGACTGCGGATGATGGCCGCGCCCCTAGGGCGAAGGACGGGCGGGCGCAACGGTCCGCGTGTTCAGTTCGGGTTTAACCGGCGGCGGCTAGCGGTTAGGCCGATCCGTCCCTTCCCTTTCGAAAGCCGATCATGACGCGTCTACCGCTCGCCACCCTGCCGCTGCTGCTCGTCGCCGCGACCTCGCCCGCCGCCGACAAGGTCGATCCCAAGATCCGCGCCGAGTTCAACCGCACCGACACCAACCACGACGGCTTCCTCAGCCGCGCCGAGATCGACGCGCGGGTCGAGCGGATGAACGTCGGCAAGGCGCCGATGCCGGAGGCAAAGGCCAAGGCGATGGCCAATGCCTGGTTCAACACCGCCGACGCCAATCACGACGGCAAGGTGTCGCCGGCGGAGATGCAGGGCCTCTTCCGCGCGATCGCCTCGCGCTACGACACCAACCACGATGGCGTCGTCAGCCTCGACGAACGCGCCGCCGCCCGCGCCGCGATCCTGGGCGGCGACAGCCCGCAGCAGGGCCCGAAGGGACGGTAACACCCGATCCTCCCCGCTCGCGGGGAGGGGGACCACCCGCAGGGTGGTGGTGGGGGCTTTCCACGAACGTTGCGCTGCGTGGCGGCCCCCCTCCGTCAGCCCTGCGCGCTGCCACCTCCCCGCGAGCGGGGAGGATATCAGCCCCGCAATTCCCGCTCGCCCTCGATCATGTAATCGCGGGTCAGCGGCAATGCGGTGCGGCTGCGCGAGAATTGGATCTGGTAATTGCACATGCCGCCATTCTCGAACGCCATCGCGGCGCCGGCGAGATAGAAGGTCCACATGCGGTAGAAGCGCTCGTCGTACAGCGCGACGATCGCGTCGCGCGCCGCGACGGTGCGCCGATACCATTCGTGCAGCGTGAAGGCATAGTGGAGCCGCAGCACCTCGACGTCGGTGAGGAACATGCGCAGCCCCTCGAACGCGGTCATGATCTCCGACAGCGCGGGATTGTAGCCGCCGGGGAAGATGTATTTCGCGGTCCAGTCGTCGGTGACGCCCGGCTTGCCGAGCCGACCGATCGTGTGGAGCAGCATCACGCCGTCCTTGGTCAGCAGGTCGCGGCACTTGCTGAAGAAGGTGCGATATTGCGGCGGGCCGACATGTTCGAACATGCCGACCGAGACGATACGGTCGAATCGCCCTTCGACGCGGCGGTAATCGATCAGCTCGAAGCGCACCTGGTCGGCGACACCGGCCGCCGCGGCGCGTTCGCGCGCGATCTTGATCTGCTCTTCCGACAATGTGACGCCGAGCACCTCGACGCCGAACTTGCGGTTGAGATAGAGCGCCATGCCGCCCCAGCCGCAGCCGATGTCGAGCACCTTCATGCCCGGCTTCAGCGCCAGCTTGGCGGCGATATGCGCGAGCTTGTCCTCCTGCGCCTGCTCCAGGCTGTTGGCCGGGTCGGTATAATAGGCGCAGCTGTACTGCTTGTCGCGATCGAGGAAGAGGTCGTAGAGCCGCGCCGACAGGTCGTAATGGTGCGCGACGTTGCGCTTCGAGCGGCGCTCCATGTTGACGCGGTCGATGCGGTGCTTGACCGCCGCCGCCGCGCGCGCCGGGGCGGAGGCGCCGAGATGGTCCTGCCCCGCTTCCCACGGGTCGTTGGCGGTCATCAGCCGGACGAGGCTCATGATGTCGTCGCCGTCGACGCTGATCCGACCGTCCATGTACAATTCGCCCGCGCCCAGCGAGGGATTGGCGAGGATGCGGCGGGTGACGCCGCCGTCGTGGAAGCGGAGCACGACATGGCCGAGTTCCGCATCGGGGGTGCCGAAGGTGACGGGCGGGCTGCCGGGTCGGTGGAGGGTAAGTTCGCCGCGGGTCACGGCCTTGCGTAGGAATGCGTCGATTAGCGCCATTCGGGGTCCGTAACGATGCGCAGGGCCACAGCGCAACCAACATCGGTAAGGGTTACGTCTATTTCATCTTTTCTCCCCGCAGGCGGTGGAGGGGGATGGCCGCGAGCGCTGCACGGCGTCGAGCCCCCCCTCCGTCAGCGCTGGCGCGCTGCCACCTCCCCGTGCCGGGGAGGATAATCAGATGCCCGCATACCAGTCGTAGTCGACATTATCCTCCCAATAGCCGCCGCGCCCCTTGCCGATGCCATCGAGGCTGGCGACCGCGTCGATGCCGGTGACGTATTTGGCATGTTTGTAGCCGAGCTGCCGCTCGACGCGCAGCCGCACCGGCGCACCGTGCGCGACCTCCAGTCGCCGGCCGTTCATCTTCAGCGCCAAGATCGTCTGCGGATGGAAGGCGTCGACCGTGTCGATCGACTCATAATAGGGCTGGCCGTTGTAGAGATCGGCGCAGGTGAAGACGACATAGCGCGCCGATCGCCGCATCCCGGCCGCCTTCAGCACCGTGCCGAGCATCGGCCCCTGCCATTGGCCTATCGCGCTCCACCCTTCGACGCAATCGTGGCGGGTGATTTGCTCACGCGACGGCATCGACGCGAGCTGCGCGAGGCTGAGCGAAAACGGCCGGTCGACCAGTCCGCCGATGCGCAGCCGGTAGCTGGCGAAGCCGTCCGCGCTCATCGCCGCATAGGCCGGGGTGCCGGGATCGCGCGTGCCGTTGGCGCGGAAGATCGGCGACATCTGGTCCGGCCGGAATTCCGGTGCCAGGGCGCCGCGGTCGAGCAGCGCGCGCTGCAGCCCTTTGTGCATGTCCTCGCCCGCGAACAGGATGCGGCGGGCGGCCGGCACCTGCGCGACCTTGTCGCAGCCGGCGAGGAGCAGGCCGGTCGCGCCGACCAGCAAGTTGCGCCGCGCAACGATCATTCCGGCACCTTCCAGCGGCCGGTCAGCATGGAACGCAGCTCGTTGCCCGCCCCGGCCAGGATGACGAGCACCAGATGGATCACCGCGAAACCGCCGAGCAGGCTGGCCGCGACGAAATGGATCGACCGCGCCGACTGGCGCCCGCCGAACAGGTCGAGCAGCCACGGCCAGGCGGCGTCCATGCCGGGCGACAGCGCCAGCCCGGTCAGGATCATCACCGGCAGCGCGACGAACAGGACGAGGATATAGCTCCACTTCTGCAGGCTGTTGTACGCCCCGGGATCGTCGCGGTCATGGAAGCGGAAGTTCCAGTGATCGCGCACGTCGGCGGCGAGATGCGCGGCACTGACATCGCGCCGGGTCAGCGCCAGCCGGCGGAAATGCCGGTCGACGAGGCTGACGATCATATAGCCGAGCAGGCCGAAGGCGAGCACCAGGGCGAACAGCAGATGCCAGCGGCGCGAGATGGCGAGATTGTAGCTCGCCGGAATGGTGAGCCAGGCGGGGAAATGCGGCGGCTGCGCCCAGGCATGATCGAAATTGGCGCCATAGCGTCCCCAATAGAGGCGCGGATGCGCATTGGAGATGCCGAGGCCGGAGCCGAGCAGGATGAAGAAGGCGACGGCGTTGAGCCAATGCCACAGCCGCGTCGCGAGCGTGTGGCGGCGGATCACCGTGCCGGGGGGTGGCGGAACCATGATCCATGTGTAGCAGCTTACGCCCCATGACCGAATGGCATTTCTATCAGCCCCGCGACGGCCACGGCCTGGCGCACGATCCCCTCAACGCGATCGTCGCGCCGCGGCCGATCGGCTGGATCGGCAGCCGGTCGGCGGACGGCGTCGCCAATCTGGCCCCCTACAGCTTCTTCAATTTGGTCAATTACACCCCGCCGCTGATCGCGTTCTCGTCACAGGGTTGGAAGGACAGCGTCGCCAATATCGACGCGACGCGCGAATTCACCTGGAATCTCGCCACCCGCGACCTGGCCGAGGCGATGAACGCCAGTTCGGCGAGCGTGCCGCCGGAAGTGGACGAATTCACCCTCGCCGGGCTTGCCACCGCACCGTCGCGGTTGGTCGCACCGCCCCGTGTCGCGGCCAGCCCGGTGTCGTTCGAATGCCGGCTGACCCAGTTGATCCGGCTCACGACCCAGGAGGGGCGCGAACTCGACCAGTGGCTGGTGATCGGCGAGGCGGTCGGCATCCACATCAAGTCGAGCATGCTGGAGGACGGCGTCTATCAGACCGCCCGCGCCCGGCCGATCCTGCGCGGCGGCGGGCCGGCCGACTATTTCGCGATCACCGAGGACGCGCTGTTCCGGATGCGCCGGCCCGGCTGAGGCGGATCTTCGGGCCGATCCCCGCGAACGCCGGGACGCCCGGTTCAGTGATAGGCGCGCCAGAAGAAGACCGCCGTGGTCGTCGCGGTGATCAGCAGCGTCCAGCCGCGGATCACCGCCGGTGGCAGCACGCGGCCGAGCCGGGCGCCGAAATAGCCCCCGGCGATCGATCCGATCATCATCGGCAGGCACAGGCTCCAGGCGATGATGCCGGACAGGACGAAGATCGCGGTGGCGGCGCTGTTCGCCACCGCCAGCATCAGCGTCCGCGGCGCGGCGAGCGTCGCCGGATGCGCGCCGGTCAGCACGCCCCACATCGCGGTCAGCATCATGCCGACACCGCCGCCGAAATAGCCGCCGTAGATGCCGAGCAGCGCCTGTCCCGCCACCACCGCCCGCGGTCCGGCGCGGAAGCGGCTCGCCACCCAATCGGCGGCATGACGTCCCAACGCGATCGCCACCGTCGCGGCGAGCAGCAGCCACGGCACGATCACGTCGAAGGCGCGGGCCGGCGTCCACACCAGCAACAGGCTGCCGATCAGGCCGCCACCGAAGGTGACCGCCGCCAGGGGACGGATGCCGACCCCGCCGATCGGCGCCAGCCCGGCGCGATAGGCCCAGGCGCTCGCCATCGCCCCCGGCTGGACCGCGACGTTGCTGGTCGCATTGGCGACGGTCGACGGCAGGCCGAGCGCGATCAGCGTCGGCATGGTGGCGAACGACCCGCCGCCGGCGAGCGCGTTCATCGCCCCGCCCAGCACGCCGGCGCCGCCTGCCAGCGCCAGCCCCGGCCAATCAGCCAAGCGCGATCATCTTCTCGGCGGCCTCGCGATCCATCTGCGCGCGGCTCTTCTTCTCCGCCGCCGTTTTCAGCTGGCCGCAGGCCGCGTCGATGTCGCGGCCGCGCGGGGTGCGGACGGGGGCAGAAATGCCCGCCTCGAAGACGATGTTCGAGAAAGCGCGGATCCGTTCCGGCGTCGAACATTCGTAAGGTGCGCCCGGCCACGGGTTGAACGGGATCAGATTGACCTTGGCGGGCAGCTTGTACTGGCGCAGCAGCCGGACCAGCTCGTGCGCGTCGGCGTCCGAATCGTTCTTGTCCTTCAGCATCACATATTCGAACGTGATGCGCCGGGCGTTGTTGGCGCCGGGATAGTCGGCGCAGGCCTGCAGCAATTCCTCGATGCCGTATTTCTTGTTGAGCGGGACGATCTCGTCGCGCACGTCCTTGGTCACCGCGTGCAGCGACACGGCGAGATTGACGCCGATCTCCTCGCCGGCGCGCGCCATCATCGGCACGACGCCGCTGGTCGACAGCGTGATCCGCCGCTTCGACAGCGCCAGGCCGTCGCCGTCCATGACCAGCTTCAGCGCATCGCGCACCGCATCGAAATTATACAGCGGCTCGCCCATGCCCATCATCACGATGTTGGTGAGCAGGCGCCCTTCCGGCTGGCTCGGCCATTCGCCCAGGGCATCGCGAGCGAGCATGACCTGGCCGACGATCTCGCCCGGCGTCAGGTTGCGCACCAACCGCATCGTACCGGTATGGCAAAAGCGACAGTTGAGCGTGCAACCCACCTGGCTCGACACGCACAGGGTGCCGCGATCGGCGTCCGGGATGAACACCATCTCGTAATCCTGGCCGTCGGGCGAGCGCAGCAGCCATTTGCGCGTGCCGTCGTTCGACACCTGCGCCTCGACGACGTCGGGCCGGCTGATCACGAACCGTTCGGTCAGCCACGGATGCTGCGCCTTGGCGATATCGGTCATCTGCGCGAATTCGGTCGCGCCGCGATTGTACAGCCAGTGCCAGATCTGCTTGCCGCGCAGCTTCGCCTGCCGCGCATCCATGCCTGCCTCCGCCAGCGTGGCGCGCAATTGCTCCTTGGACAGGCCGATCAGGTCGACGCGCCCGTCTTCGCGCAGCGACGGCGCACGCGGCACGGGCACAGGATCGATATGGCCCGGAATGGGCATGGGCGGGGACGACACTGTCAGCATGCCCCCGCACATAGGCGAAAACGGCCGCGATTTCCACTCCCGGCCGGATTGCTGCGGCTAGCGCCCGACGCAGGCCAGGCCGGCGGCATCGATCGCGGTAGCGGCGCCGGCGAGCAGATAGACATCCGCGAACGGCCGCCCACCCGGCGCGACCGCCTCGACGCTCATGCTGCGCGCCGAACGCAGCGCGGCGACGATCGCGCGATCACTCGGCGAATCCGCCGCCCAGGCATCGGTCGCGCCCGCGACCAGGGCGAAGCGCCGCTCGCCGACGGTCAGCGTCACCGGCGCCGACCGGTCGCGCGCGCGCGACAGGCGGACATGCAACGAGGCGCGCAGCGGCCGCCCCGGCCAGGTCGCGACGCTCGCCCAGCCGCCGGTGCGGCCGCCCGCGCGCACCGGTCGCGCGATGGCGTAGCAGCGCGCCGGCGCGGCATCGCGGAACGCGCCCCAGCCCTGGTAGACGCCGATCGTCTCGCGCCCGCCGGCCGGCGCCGCGACCGCCAGCAGCAGGGAAAGCGCCCGGATCACGCCGGAGCGCGGCCCGTGCCGCGGTGGACGATCCGCTCGACACCGCCGGCGATGCAGGTCAGCGACCCCTGCGGCAGGCCATCGACGATCGGCGCGCCGAACACCGGATGCGGCGGCGCGCCGGTCATCACGCCGCGCAGCACCCGGCTGGAGATGCCGTGCATGATCACCAGCCGGTCGCCCGCATCGGCGGCGGTATCGGCCAGCCAGCCGCCGACCCGCGCCGCGATGGCGGGATAATCCTCGCCGTCCGGCGCCGGCTGCAACAGCCCTTCGGCGGTGATGATCGGGCCGACGGTGCCGATCACCTCCGCATAATAGCGCCCGCCCCAGCTGCCCATGCCGATCTCGCCGAGCCGCGCGTCGGTGTGCGCCGCGTGCCAGTCGAGCCCGAGATGCTCGGCGATCACCGCCAGCGTCTGCAGCGCCCGCCCGGTCGGCGAGGCCCAGAGCGTCAGCGCCGGCCGCTCGCCCAGTTCCGCGCGCAGCGCCCGCCCCATCTCCTCCGCCTGGGCGAAGCCGGCACGGGTCAGCGGCGTGTGCGGATGGTCGCCCTGCAACCGCGCCGCGGCGTTGAACACGGTTTCGCCATGGCGGGCGATATAGTCGCGGCCCTGTCGTGCCGAAGAAAAGTCGCGACCCGGTCGCGGCGGCGCTTGCGTCATGGCGGCGGTTTCAAGCCCCTGTGGCGCAAAAGCAACGGATTTCCGTGTTTAGCTGAGGTTCATGCAACGCCCGGCGCGATCGACCATTGGAGCCGCCCACCCGCTTGGAGGGTGGAAGTATCGCAATGGAGTAACTCATGCGTCAGCTCATTCTCGCCGCCGCCGTCGCCGGCACCGCCCTCGCCGCCCTGCCCGCCGCGGCCCAGACCGCCGCCGCGCCCTTCACCGGCCTGCGCATCGAAGGCGTCGCCGGCTATGACGCGCTGAAGGACGGCCACGATCAGGCCGCGAGCAGCAGCGACGGCTTCGTCTACGGCGGCGCGGTCGGTTACGACCTGCAGGTCAACAATCTGATCATCGGCGCCGAAGGCGAGCTGACCGGATCGACCACCGACACGCGGACCGACGGGCTGCTCGTCGCCAACGACCGGCTGCGCGTCGACGCCGGCCGCGACATCTTCGCCGGGGCGCGCGTCGGCTTTCTGGTGACGCCGTCGCTGATGGCCTATGCCAAGGGCGGCTATACCAATGCGCGGATCAACACCCGCTACACCACCGGCTCGACCGAGGTGCGCGACCATTTCGACATGGACGGCTTCCGCCTCGGCGCGGGGCTGGAGCATCAGATCGGCGCCAACACCTATATCAAGGGCGAGTATCGCTATTCGAACTACAGCCGCGCCGATCGCTACGACATCGACGCGGACCGGCATCAGCTGGTCGCCGGCGTCGGCATGCGCTTCTGATCCGTGCCGCGACGGTGCCGGGGCGGCAGCGACCGTCACTCGCGCTAACGCCGCGTTAACCGGAATCGGCCGAGGGGTCGGGGCGCTTGCTCCGACCCCTTTTTCGTGGGTAGAGCTAAGGATGAACACGCCCCGGACTCGGGGGACGGGGGTTTGAGATCATGAAGGCGACGATCGAACGTGCGACGCTCCTCAAGGGGCTGAGCCATGTCCAGTCGGTGGTGGAGCGCCGCAACACCATTCCGATCCTGTCCAACGTGCTGCTCGAGGCGACGGCCGAGGGTGCGCTGCGCCTGATGGCGACCGACCTCGACCTGCAGATCAACGAATCGGTGCAGGCGGCGGTCGACCAGCCGGGCGCGACCACGGTGTCGGCGCACACGCTGTTCGACATCGCCCGCAAGCTGCCGGAAGGCAGCCAGGTGCAGCTGACCGCCGCGGAAGGGCGGATGACGATCGTCGCCGGCCGCGCGCGCTTCAGCCTCGGCACGCTGCCGCGCGACGATTTCCCGGTGATTGCCGAGGGCGAGCTGCCGACGCAGTTCGAGATTCCCGCCGACACGCTGAAGCAGATCATCGACAAGACGCGCTTCGCCATCTCGACCGAAGAGACGCGCTATTATCTCAACGGCATCTTCCTGCACGTCGCCGACGACGGCAGCGAGCCGGTGCTTAAGGCCGCGGCGACCGATGGCCACCGCCTCGCCCGCGTCACGCTGCCGCGGCCGGAAGGCGCCGCCGGCATGCCCGACGTGATCGTGCCGCGAAAGTGCGTCGCCGAACTGCGCAAGCTGCTCGACGAGGTCGACGGCTCGGTCGGCGTGTCGCTGTCCGGGACCAAGATCCGCTTCGACCTCGGCCAGGCGATCCTGACCTCGAAGCTGATCGACGGCACCTTCCCCGATTACAGCCGGGTCATCCCGACCGCCAATGACAAGATCCTCAAGCTCGATCCGAAAAGCTTCATGGAAGGCGTCGACCGCGTCTCGACGATCGCCACGGAGAAGACGCGCGCCGTCAAGATGGCGCTCGACCGCGACCGGATCACGCTGTCGGTGACCAGCCCGGAAAACGGCACCGCCGCCGAGGAAGTGCCCGGCGACTATACCGCCCTGCCGTTCGAGATCGGCTTCAACAGCCGTTATCTGCTCGACATCCTGGGCCAGATCGACAGCGATCTGGTCGAAGTGCACCTCGCCGATGCCGCGGCGCCGACGCTGATCCGCGAAAACGACAAGTCGCCGGCCCTGTACGTGCTGATGCCGATGCGGGTCTGATCCCACCGTCTCCCCGGCCCCAACCGGGGAGACCTGTTGCGGGTCGGCCAGGAGCGGGAGGCACGGTCTCGTCCCCGTACCGCCGCCACCGTCAGGCGCGCGGCTCCAGCTTGACCTCGAACACCGTCGGCCAGAGCTTGCCGGTGACGAACAGCCGCCGCCCCTTGGCGTCCCAGGCGATGCCGTTGGCGACCGCTTCCGGGTCGGTCGCATTCACCTCCGCGACGATCGCACGCAGGTCGACCACCGCCGTCACTTTGCCCGACACCGGGTCGATCCGCACCAGCCACGGCGTCCGCCAGACGTTGGCGAGGATCTGGCCGTCGACCACTTCCAACTCGTTGAGCTGATCGAGCGGCCGGCCGTCGATCGTCACCGCCAGCTTGCCGGTGACGCGCAACGTCTTGGGGTCGAATCGCTTGAGCGTCGCGCTGCCGTCCGATTCGATCAGGCCGCCCGTCTCGCTCGCCAATCCCCAGCCCTCGCCCGGGAACCGTCCCTCGCCCGCCTTCTTCAGGTTCGGCAGCGCCCAGCGGTGCGCGACGCCGTCGTGCCAGGTCAGGCTGATCAGCTGATCGCCCCAGCGCGCCAGCCCCTCGCCGAACTGCGCCGCCGGGATCGCGGCCCGCGCCATAATGCGGCCGTCCTCCAGCCGGACGCGCCGCACTTCCGACACGCCTTCCCGCCCGACGCTTTCGAACAGGGCATTGTCGGTGAAGATCAGCCCCTCGGTGAAGGCGCTGCGGTCATGCGGAAAGCGCGCGACGATGCGCGGCAAGAGCAGCTGCGGGCGCGTGTCGGCGGCGGTGGCGGCCGTCGGTGCGGCAGGGGCGACGACCTGGACGGGAGCGGCGCCGAGCAGCGCGGGCAGGAGCAGCAGGAGGGGCAAGGGACGCATCGCAACGGGCTCCACAAACGAACGGCCCGCCCGGAACTTCCGGACGGGCCGCCGTCACTCACATCGGGATCGGGACGATCAGCTCGCCGAGGACAGGTTCACCGCGGCATATTTGCCGCGACGATCGACCTCGATCTCGAACTGCAGGCGGTCGCCCTCGTTCAGCGTCGGCATGCCGGCACGCTCGACGGCCGAAATGTGGACAAAGGCGTCGGGCTGGCCGTCGTCGCGCTGAATGAAGCCAAAGCCCTTCATCGCGTTGAAGAACTTGACCGTACCGGTCGCCTTCTCGCCGGTCAGCTGGCGCTGCGGCGCACCGCCGGCGCGCGGGCCGCGGTCGTTGCCGCCGAAGCCACCCTCGCGCGGCTCGCGCGGCGCGCGGTCCTGCACCGGCATCGGCTCACCGTCGATCTTCAGCTCGGTCGCCGAGATACGGCCACCGCGGTCGACCAGGGTGAAGCCGAGCGGCTGACCCTCGGCCAGACCGGTCAGGCCGGCCTGCTCGACGGCCGAGATGTGAACGAACACGTCCTCGCCGCCATCGTCGCGGACCACGAAGCCGAAGCCCTTCTGCGCGTTGAAGAACTTGACCACGCCGGTGCCTTCGCCGACGACCTGCGGAGGCATGCCGCGGCCGCCGCCGAAGCCGCCGCCACCACCGAAACCACCGCCGCCGCCGCCGCGGTAACCACCGCCACCGCCGCCGCCGAAGCCGCCGCCACCGAAGCCGCGGTCGCCGCCACCGAAGCCGCCGCCGCCGAAGCCACGGTCACCACCGCCGAAACCGCCGCCACCGAAGCTGCTGCCGCCGCCGAAGTCGTCACCGCCACCGAAGCCATCGCGCTTGTCGCGACCACGTCCGCCACGATTGCCGCGGCCACCTTTGTCGTAACCCATAAACCTGTTCGTCTTCCCGGTTCGCCCGCATCCGATCCTGTCGAAGAACCCGTGCGCCGGACGACGAACGCGAGCCTTCGGGCGCGAAACCTTTTGCGCCTTGGGTGATGCCATAGCGCACATCGCAAGGCCCTGCGAATGAATTCGTCGCACGGGAAGGCCATTTCGCATCAATACTTTCGTCCGCGTGGCCATAACGGCACAGCTTAGGATAATCCGCCGCGCTTTTGCCGCTTTCCTGTGCCATCGCCATTGAGCGTCCTGCCGCCGCGGCGTAGGGCGAGTCGCATGACCGTTCACTTTCACGAGGAAGACCTCCCCGCCGACGTCTTCGCCCCTGGCGCCGCGATCGCGGTGGATACCGAAACCATGGGCTTGATCACCCCGCGCGACCGGCTGTGCGTCGTGCAGCTGTCCGATGGCGGCCCCGACGAGCATCTTGTCCGCTTCCATGCCGGCAGCGACTATGCCGCGCCCAATCTCAAGCGCGTGCTCGCCGATCCGGCCCGGCTCAAGCTGTTTCACTATGGCCGCTTCGACGTCGCCGCGCTTCAGCATTACCTCGGCATCGTCGCCGCGCCGGTGTGGGACACCAAGATCGCCTCGCGGCTGGTGCGCACCTACACCGACCGCCACGGCCTCAAGGAACTGGTCCGCGAACTGCTCGGCCAGGAATTGTCCAAGCAGCAGCAGTCATCCGACTGGGGCTCGCCCGAACTCAGCGACGCACAGAAGGATTACGCCGCCAGCGACGTCCGCTTCCTCCACCGGCTCAAGGACGAGCTGGAGCGGCGGCTGGTGCGCGAGAACCGCCTGGACCTCGCGCAGGCCTGTTTCGACTTCCTGCCGACGCGCGCCGCGCTCGATCTCGCCGGCTGGCCGGAGATCGATATCTTCGCTCATGCGTAATAGCCCGCATGTCTGACGTCGCGATCCGCACCCGCACCGCCCGCCAGCGCTGGGCCGCCCCCGGCAGCCGCCACGACCGGCTGATCCGCATCCTCGGCACCAGCCTGCCGATCGGTATCGGCGTGCTCGCGGCGTTCCTGGTGATGGCGCCGCTGACCGCGGGCAGCGAGGTGTCGTTCGTGCTCGACAAGAACAAGGTCGAGGTGTCGAAGGAGCGGATGCGGCTGCAGGCGGCGACCTATCGCGGCCAGGATGACAAGGGTCAGGCCTTTCGGCTCAACGCCGGCTCGGCGGTCCAGCAATCCTCGGCGGTGCCGGTGGTGCAGATCAATCGCATGGCCGCCGACCTGCAGCTGACCGACGGCCCGGCAACGCTGCGCGCCGATCGCGGCGCCTACGACCTCAACACCGAAAAGCTGAAAGCCGAAGGCCCGATCCAGGTGCGCGCGCCCGACGGCTACAGCCTCGACACAAACGACGCGACCGTCGACCTCAAGGCAAAGACGCTGGAGAGCGGCGACGGGGTCAAGGGCACGGTGCGCGGCGGCACGTTCAGCGCCGACAAGATGCGCGCGACGCTGGACGACCGGGTGCTCAACCTCGACGGCAATGTGCACTTGCGGTTCAACCCGCGACGCGCGAGATAGCCGGCATGCGCGCGCCCTTTACCCTTGCCGTTCTGATCGTTGCAGCCGTGACGCCGCTCGCCGCGCAGCAGCGCCATGATTCGAATGCGCCGATCTCGTTCGACGCGGCGCACGCGCAGCTGGCGGACAAGTCGGGACGCGGCTCGCTGAGCGGCAATGTCATCATCCGCCAGGCGGAGATGACGATCAATGCCGCGCGCGTGACGGTCGCCTATTCGGGCGAGGTGATCGGCGGCGCCCCGCAGATCACGCGGATGGACGCCGCCGGCGGCGTCACCGTGCGCCGGCCGGATCAGACCGCGCGCAGCCAATATGCGATCTACGATCTCAAGCGACGCATCATCACCATGCTCGGCGCGGTGACGCTGACCCAGGGCGGCAACACCGTCAACGGCGGGCGGCTGACGATCAACCTCGACACCGGACGCGCCGTGATCGACGGTTCGTCGGTGGCCGGCAGCAGCGGCGCGACCGGCAACGGCGGCGCCGGCAACGTGACGCAAAGCGGCGGCCGCGTGACCGGCGTCTTCTCGGTCCCCAAACGCGACTGACCGGCACGCGCATGCGTTTCGTCGGCTCACGTCGCCTCGGGGGCTTTTCTCCGGCGCGCGAACCGGTCATGACAGGCGGCATGCACGAACCTTGCCAGATGGGCGTGCATCGGGGATGGCCGCGGTCGGCATGAAAAGGGCACGAAGGCCATGGACGCTGTAACCGATCTGCACACCGCCGAAGCGATCCACGAAGCGCCCGCCGCGCGCGGTCTGCAGGTGGTGTCGATCGCCAAATCCTACGACAAGCGCACCGTCCTCACCGACGTGTCGGTCAGCGTCGATCGCGGTGAGGTGATCGGCCTGCTCGGCCCCAATGGCGCCGGCAAGACCACTTGCTTCTATTCGGTGATGGGGCTGGTGAAGCCCGATTCGGGCCGCATCATGCTCGATGGGGAGGATATCACCCGCCTGCCGATGTACCGCCGCGCGATCCTCGGCCTCGGCTATCTGCCGCAGGAGACGAGCATCTTCCGCGGCATGTCGATCGAGAAGAACATCTCCTCGGTGCTCGAGCTGGCCGAGCCCGATCCGGCGGAACGGACGCGCAAGCTCGACCGGCTGCTCGAGGAATTCGGCCTGACCCGGCTGCGCGCCGCGCCCGCGATGGCGCTGTCGGGCGGCGAGCGCCGCCGCGCGGAGATCGCGCGCGCGCTGGCGGCGGAACCGTCGATCATGCTGCTCGACGAGCCCTTCGCCGGCATCGACCCGATCTCGATCGCCGATATCCGCGACCTGGTGAAGGATCTGAAGCGCCGCGACATCGGCGTGCTGATCACCGACCACAATGTGCGCGAGACGCTCGACATCGTCGACCGCGCCTACATCATTTACGACGGTCGGGTGCTGTTCACCGGCAGCCCCGAGGAACTCGTCGCCGACGCCAACGTCCGCCGCCTGTATCTGGGCGAGGGCTTCTCGTTGTAACGCCGATGGGGGCGACCGTCCTCTATCCTCCCCGATATGGGGAGGTGGCAGCGCGAGGCGCTGACGGAGGGGGCCTTCCACGCCGCGCAGCATCCGCGGCCCGCCCCCTCCACCACGCCGCGGCGCGGCGCGGTCCCCCTCCCCGCAAGCAGGGAGGATATCGCGCGTGAGCCTCGCGCCGCGCCTCGACCTGCGCCAGTCGCAATCGCTGGTGATGACGCCGCAGCTGCAGCAGGCGATCAAGCTGCTCGCGCTGTCCAACCTCGAGATCGAGGCGTTCATCGCCGAGGAGATCGAGAAGAATCCGCTGCTCGAGGCGCCGCAGACCGACGAGATCGTCCGCCCCGAACGCGCCGAGGCGGAGGAACCGGCCGGCGCCGACGCTTTGGTCACCGGCGCCGCCGCGGCCGATCCGCTCGACGTCGACTATGCGACCGAAAGCCACCAGCAGGACAGCGTCGCCGACGGCGGCGGCGGCTTCGACGGGGCCCTGTCGATGACCGGCAGCAGCGGCGGCGCGGGCGAGGATGCGCCCGACCTCGACAGCTTCGCCGCCGCCGACATCGGCCTCGCCGATCATCTCCTCGCCCAGGCGGGAGCGGTGGTCGACGGCGCCGATTGGTTCATCGCCCAACATCTGATCGATCAGCTCGACGAAGCCGGCTATCTGACCGTGCCGCTGCTCGACATCGCCAACCGGCTGGGCGCGCCGCTCGCCCGCGTCGAGCGGGTGCTGACGCAGATCCAGACGCTCGACCCGACCGGCGTCGGCGCGCGCAATCTCGCCGAATGCCTGGCGCTGCAGGCGAAGGAGGCGGACCGTTACGACCCGTGCATGGCGCGGCTGATCGACAATCTCGACCTGCTCGCGCGGGGCGAGCTGCCGCGGCTGAAGCGGATGTGCGGCGTCGACGACGAGGATATGGCGGATATGATCCGCGAGCTACGCGGCTACGATCCCAAGCCCGGCTGCCGCTATGGCGGCGAGCCTGCGCCGGCGGTGACGCCCGACCTGTTCGTCGCCCGCACCAAGAGCGGCTGGGGAATCGAACTCAATGCGGCGACCCTGCCCAAGGTGCTGGTCAACCGCCGCTATTATCACGAGCTCAGCCACGGCCCGCAGGACAAGGCGTCGAAGGCGTGGCTGACCGATGCCCTCGCATCCGCCAACTGGCTGGTGAAAGCGCTCGACCAGCGCCAGCGCACGATCATCAAGGTCGCCAGCGAAATCGTGAAGCAGCAGGAGGCGTTCTTCCTGAACGGCGTCGCTCATCTCAGGCCGCTGACCCTGGCCAAGGTCGCCGAGGCGATCGAGATGCACGAATCGACGGTCAGTCGGGTGACGAGCAACAAATATCTCAGCTGCGCGCGCGGCGTCTTCGAGCTCAAATATTTCTTCACCTCGGCGATCCAGGCGGCGGACGGTGGCGATGCGGTGTCGGCGGAGGCCGTGAAGAGCGCGATTCGCCAGCTGATCGCCGGCGAGGGCGCCAAGATCCTGTCCGACGACACGCTGGTCGAGCTGCTCCAGGCCAAGGGCTTCGACATCGCGCGTCGCACAGTGGCGAAATACCGCGAGTCGATGGGCATCGGCAGCTCGGTCCAGCGCCGCCGCGCCAAGGCGCTCGAGGGCGCGGGCTGATCCGCCAGGGTCTGATCCACTGACGTGGAAGCGGCACCGGCCCTGGTCCAGCTTTTGCTAAATCAGACGCTAGCGCACGATCGCGTAGAGTTCGCTGTCCTCGTTTGCCCAGATACGCCGCAGCCGTCGATCACGATAGTCGGACGGCAGCTTGGCATCGATCAGCCAGAGATAATCCGCGGCGGCGAGCGGCAGGGCCCGTATCGCCCCGCCGAGCGTCAGCCTGCGGCGGTAATGCGCATAAGGCTTGAGACGCGGCCACGCACAGGCCGCCGGGTAGATGAATTGTGACGGGTCGTTGTAGAAGAGGGGCGACGGACGGTAGCGGACGTCGAGCAGATGCAAACCGCCGACGCTCCAATGCGCATTGACCCAGGCACCGCGCAATGTCGTCGCGAGGTTGCCGAGATGGTCGAGTCGTTCGGAACGCCACCGGTCGCAGGTGCTGCCGACCAGATTGAACACGCGGCTGCCGGGCCTGACCCGATCGAGGGCGGCAAGTTCTTCGGCATAGCGCCGGTCATAGCGCACGAAGCTGACCGTGGTGACGACATATCGCGCGCCCAGCAGTGCCAGGCCGAGCGCCAACACCAGCCGCCGCCGCGATGCGTGCACCGCCGACCAATCCTGCATCGCGAAGGCGAGCATGGGGATCAGCGGCGCCAGTCGCAGGTCGATCTCGTCGCTGCCGCTGATCTGGCTGGGGGTCGCGATGAACAGCAGGATCAGCGCGATCACCGCTCCGGCGGCGCCGCCGCGCAGACGCGCCCCGGCGCGATGCCCCGCCACCCAGATCAGCACACAGGCGATCACGCTGGCGATGTCGAATGCCATCGACTGGTCCTGCAGCATATGGACGATCGCGCCGGTCTTCCGCTGGGCCAGCCACAGGGTCGCGCCGCCGCCGCCGGCTCCCACCGCCTTCCAGACGAGCAGCGTGGCGGCCGCCGCCAACAACGGTGGCCAGAGCGGCAGCAGCGCCGCGAGGGTCTCACGTCCCCGGCCGCGCTCCGGCGATGCCAGCCCCTCGCCGACCCGGTATCCCACGATCAGCACCAGAAGCACCGCCCCGGCGACACCGTGGCCGACGAACAGCGGCGGCACGATGGCCAGAAACAGCAATGCGCGCCAGCCGCGCCGATCCTCCAGCGCCAGCCAGCCGGCAAAGGCGATCAGCACGACAGACATGGCCAGCGCGAAATTCAGGAAGCCCCACAGGAAAGGCAGGTTGAACACGAACAGCAGCGACCAGGGCAAAGCCCAGGCGCCGCTCCGATTGGTGACGCGCGCAATAGCCACGATGCCGATCACGGTCAGCGCCGGAGTCGCCGCGCTGAGCAGCCATATCGTCGGGATCACGCCAATCACCGGATGGACGAGCTGGACGATCAGATCGGACGCGAGGTTCAGCGTCAGCGCCCAATGAAAGCCGAAATAGCGCAACAGCGGATCGCCCGCAGCGGCCGTCTGCACCGACAGCCGCCCGATATGTCCCGGCACGTCGGTGAGCGGCGGAATGCGGGTCAACAGGATCGGCAGCGCCGCCAGCAGCGCCAGGCCGATCGCACTCGGCAGCCGCACCATGGCGATCGGGGTACGGCGACGCATTGCCCCCGCTTTGTGGGTTAGACGCTGCGCTGACAAGTCCGTTCTCGATCGACATGCCTGGCCGGCGCTTCTACCGGCATCGTCCAGTCCCGATCGTCCGGCGCCGCCGCCGTCAGCGCCGCCCGGCGATCAGCCAGGTGATGACGTGCCCGATCCATTCCCGCACGTGGTTCAGGCTCAATCGTCCTCATCCTCGAAACCGACCAGGGCGAGCGCGCGCGCCTTGATCTGGCGGGTCATGCACCAATGGACCAACGCCTCCTCGCGGCCATGCGTCACCCACACTTCCTTGGGCGCGATCTCGGTCAGCGTGTCGGTCAGCTCGTCCCAATCGGCATGGTCGGACAGGATCAGCGGCAGCTCGACGTTCTTCTGCCGCGCGCGCTGGCGCACCCGCATCCAGCCGCTCGCCATGGCGGTGATCGGGTCGGGCAGCCGGCGCGACCAGCGGTCGTTGAGCGCGCCCGGCGGGCACATCACGACATGGCCCGCCATGTCCGCCTTCTTGGTGTCGGCGACCGGGATCAGTTCGCCGAGGCGCACGCCATGGCCTGCATAGAGGTCGCACAGTCGCTGCAGCGCACCGTGGATGTAGATCGGCGCTTCGTGTCCCCGCTCGCGCAGCTCGGCGATCACCCGCTGCGCCTTGCCCAGCGCATAGGCCCCTACCAGGATACAGCGATCGGGATTGGCATGGAGCCGCGCGATCAGCTTGTCGATCTCGTCGCCGGTGTCGGGATGGCGGAATACCGGCAGGGCGAAGGTCGCCTCCGTGACGAAGACGTCGCAGGCCACCGGCTCGAACGGCGTGCAGGTCGGGTCGGGCCGGCGCTTGTAGTCGCCCGAGACGACGACGCGCTCGCCGCGATGGTCGAGTACGATCTGCGCCGATCCCAGCACATGGCCTGCGGGCACGAAACCCACGTCGACCTCACCCAGCCGGATCGTCTCGCCATAGGCGACCGGCACGCCGGACTGCGGACCGTAGCGGGTCGCCATGATGTCGAGCGTCTCGGGCGTCGCCCAGACGGTGCCGTGGCCGCCGCGCGCATGGTCGGCATGGCCGTGCGTCACCAGCGCGCGCGGGCTCGCTTCCGACGGATCGATCCAGGCGTCGGCCGGCCTGACGTAGATCCCGTGCGGATGGGGTTCGAGCCAGTCTCCGAGCCGTGCCATGACCGCTTCTACGCGCGAGCGGATCGATTCGCCGCATCGCCTCGTTGAGGCACGACAGATCGTGGGAGAGCACGCGTGGCGGACACCTTTTCGGACGGGCTCTGGGCCTTTGTCGTCATCGGCGGTTTCATCATCCTGGGCCTCGCCATCGCCTTCGCCAAGCTGAGGAACCGCAGCAGCCCGGAAGCCAAGCGGCGCACGGAAGAGGCGACCGCCGACCTCTATGTCCGGGAAGAGGCCGAACGGCGCCGTTCCTGACGGGACGTGCCGGACGGTCGTGGCATGACGGCGGCGATCCGGCTTCCTACATGATGCGGTGATGCTCGATCCCGCCCTCCCCGCTCCGCTCGCCGGCTGGTTCGCATCGCGCGGCTGGCAGCCGCGGCGGCACCAGCTCGACATGCTGCGCGAAGGGCGTGCCGGGCGACATGCGCTGCTCGTCGCCACCACCGGCGCAGGCAAGACGCTTGCCGGATTCCTGCCGACCCTCGCCGAGCTGATCGAGCGGCCGAGCGACGGCCTGCACACACTCTACGTCTCGCCGTTGAAGGCGCTGGCGGTCGACATCCAGCGCAACCTCGTCACCCCGATCGACGACATGGGGCTGGACATCCGCGTCGAGACGCGCACCGGCGACACCCCCTCCGACCGCAAGGCGCGCCAGCGGATCAAGCCGCCGCAGATCCTGCTGACCACGCCCGAATCGCTGTCGCTGTTGCTCAGCTATCCCGACAGCGCGACCATGTTCGCCGGATTGAAGACGATCGTCGTCGACGAGGTCCATGCCTTCGCCACCGGCAAGCGCGGCGACCTGTTGTCGCTGTGCATGGCGCGGTTGCAGCGGCTCGCCCCTGCCTGCCGCCGCGTCGCTTTGTCGGCGACGGTCGCCGATCCCGACGCCTATCGCGCCTGGCTGGCGCCCGATGGCGACATCGACCAGGTTGCGCTGGTTCACGGCGAGCCCGGCGCCGATCCCGACATCGCCATCCTGCTGCCCGAGGGCCGCGTGCCGTGGAGCGGCCATTCGGGCCGCTATGCCGCCGAGCAGGTGATGGCGGAGATCGAGACGCACCGCACCACCATTGTCTTCTGCAACACGCGCAGCCTCGCCGAACTGATCTTCCAGGATCTGTGGAAAGCGAACAGCATGAGCCTGCCGATCGGCGTCCACCACGGCAGCCTGGCGCTGGAGGCGCGGCGCAAGGTCGAAGGCGCCATGGCGTCGGGAAGGCTGCGGGCGTTGGTCGCCACCGCCAGCCTCGACCTCGGCGTCGATTGGGGCGACGTCGACTGCGTCATCCAGATGGGCGCCCCCAAGGGGTCCAGCCGCCTGCTGCAGCGGATCGGCCGCGCCAACCACCGGCTCGACGAATCCTCGGAAGCGATCCTCGTCCCCGGCAACCGGTTCGAATATCTCGAGGCGCGCGCCGCACTCGACGCGGTGGAAGAGGGCGCGCTCGACGCCGATCCGTTCCGCCCCGGCGCGCTCGACGTGCTCGCCCAGCACGTCATGGCCTGCGCCTGCGCCGCCCCCTTCCGACGCGACGAATTGCTCGACGAGATCCGCAGCGCGACCCCCTATTCGGCGCTGCCCGACGAGACGTTCGACCGCGTGCTCGGCTTCATCCGCGACGGGGGCTATTCGCTCAAAGCCTATGACCGGTTCAAGCGGCTGACCGAGGAGGCGGATGGCCTATGGCGGGTCAGCCATCCGCGTTTCGTGCAGCAGCATCGCCTCAACGCCGGGATCATCGTCGAGGCGACGATGCTGACGGTCAGGTTCAAAAACGGCCGCAGTCTCGGCAAGGTCGAGGAGGGCTTCGCCGCGACGCTGACCCCCGGCGACACCTTCTTCTTCGCCGGTCTCAGCTGCGAGGTGGAACGGATCGACACCGAGGATCTGATCGTCCGCGCCTCGTCCAAGCCGGCGCGCATTCCGACCTACGGCGGCGCACGCATGCCGCTGTCGACCAATCTTGCGGATCGGGTTCGCCGTTTCCTCGCTGAGCCGGACGAATGGGTTCGTTTTCCGGACGATGTCCGCGAATGGCTGGAGATGCAGGGGCGCCGCTCCGCCTTGCCCCGCCCCGGCCAGCTGCTGGTCGAGACCTTCCCGCGTGAAGGGCGGCATTACATGGTCGCCTATAGTTTCGAAGGCTGGAATGCGCACCAGTCGCTCGGCATGCTGGTGACGCGGCGGATGGAGGCGCAGGGCCTCCAACCATTGGGGTTCGTCGCCAATGATTATGCGATCGCGACCTACGGGCTGGAGCCGGTCACCGATCCCGCTGCGCTGTTCAGCCCCGACATCCTCGAACACGAATTCGTCGACTGGGTCGAACGCAGCCACCTGCTCAAGCGCGCCTTTCGCGAGGTGGCGGTGATCGGCGGACTGGTCGAGCGTCAGCATCCCGGCAAGCGCAAGACCGGGCGCCAGGTCACCTTCTCCACCGACCTGATCTACGACGTGCTGCGCAAATACGAGCCGACGCATCTGCTGCTGCAGGCGGCATGGGACGATGCGCGGGCGCGGATGACCGACGTCGGTCGGCTCGCCGATCTGCTCGACCGCGCCGCCGACACGATGCTGCACGTCGATCGCGACCGGGTGACGCCGCTGGCGGTGCCGGTGCTGACCCTGATCGGTCGCGAGCGGGTCGCCACCAACAGCGCTGACGACGCCCTGCTGGTCGAGGCGGAGGCGCTGGCCGCGGAGGCGATGCGACTGGATTGAACCACCGTCCGACCGTTCGTCATTCCGCCTACGCGGGGATGACGGATGTCAGAGGGCACGCAGACCCTTCACCTTCCCCGCCCGCATGGCCTAAGGGACTCCGTCATGTGGCAGCTCTACCAATTCCCCCTGTGCCCGTTCAGCCGCAAGGTGCGGCTGCTGCTCGGCGAGAAGGGCGTCGGCTATGAGCTGGTGCGCGAATCGCCGTGGGACCGGCGCGACGAGTTCATGGACATGAACCCCGCCGGCGAGACGCCGGTGATGGTCGACGCCAGTCGCCCCGGCGCGCCGCTGATCGATTCGATGGCGATCTGCGAATATTTCGAGGAAACAGTCGACAAAGCGGCGACGATCAACGGCACCGCCGCCAACCGGGCGGAGATCCGCCGGCTGGTCAGCTGGTTCGACACGCATTTCTATCGCGACGTCACCGGCCCGCTGCTGCACGAGCGCGTCGTCAAGCGGCTCGCCCACCGCGCCGCGCCCGATGCCAAGGGCCTGCGCGAGGCGATGAAGGCGGCGGTCAGCCACCTCGATTACACCGATTATCTGCTCGACCATCGCAATTGGCTGGGCGGCGCGACGATGAGCCTCGCCGATCTTGCCGCCGCGGCGCAGATTTCGGTCGCCGATTATCTCGGCGGCATCGACTGGAAGGGGCATGAGCAGACCGCGCGCTGGTATCGCGGGCTGAAGAGCCGGCCGAGCTTCCGCCCGCTACTGTCCGAGCGCATGGAGTTGATCGGTCCACCGGCGCATTACGACAATGTCGACTTCTGATCCCATCACCTTCGCGGACTTCGAGCGGGTCGACATCCGCGTCGGCACGATCGTCGCGGCCGAACCGTTTCCCGAGGCGCGCAAGCCGGCGATCAAGCTGCGCATCGATTTCGGCGACGAGATCGGGATCAGGAAATCCTCCGCCCAAATCACCGATCATTACGCGCCGGAGACGCTGGTCGGCCGACAGGTCGCCGCGGTGGTCAATTTCCCGCCGCGCCAGATCGGGCCGTTCATGTCGGAGGTGCTGACGCTCGGCTTCCCCGATGCCGATGGCAAGGTCGTGCTGATCGGCCCCAGCCTGCCCGTGCCCAACGGCGGCCGGCTGTTCTGATCGACCGCGCTCAGCCCTGCGCCAGCAGGGCGAGCGTCGCGGGATCGTCCCGACCGTCGAAGAACCGATCCAACGCCGCGCGGAACGGCGCGGGATCGTCCGCCACCGCGGCGAACAACGTCATCGACGAGCGCAGCTTGACCGCATCGATCGCGCCCAGCACCGCCTCCGCGCTGCCCGGTGCCGCCGTGACCGCCGCGGTCGCTTCGACCAGCCTCGCCCCGAGCACGGGGTGCGCCAGATAGGCGCGCGCCTCGTCCGCCGAGCGGATCGCGTAGAAGCGTGCCGTCTCGCTCCGCCCCAGTCCGGCGATCTGCGGGAAGACGAACCACATCCAGTGGCTGGTCTTGCGCCCGCGTCGCAATTCGCCGAGCGCCTGGGCGTAGAGGCTGGCCTGGGCCGTCACGAATCGGGTCAGATCGGTCATCACGGCCGCGCAACTGTCCGGCGGGCTGCTGCGTTCCCGCTCGATGATGCCGATTCCCCTGCGCGCCGCCGGCCTGCTGACGCTGGCCCTTCTCGCCACCGGCTGCGGTCATCGCGAGGCCGCGGTGGCGAACAACGATGCCGCGGCCGCCGCCTTCGTCCCGCCGCCGATGCAGAAAGCGAAGCCGCTGCCCGGTCAGGCGCAAGTCGCGCCACTGACCAACTATGTCGGCAAATATCCGAACGATGCGGTCGCCGGCGTCGCCTTCTACGACCGGACGGAGGTCGCCCAGGCGCTGGTCGATGCGGTCGCCGATCAGCAATTGCGCCACCGCATCACCAGCCGCGACGCGGTGTCGGTGCCGATCGTCCGCATGGCGGACGGCCGCCTTGCCGCCCATGGTTGCACGCCGCACGATTGCGCCGACCAGAATTGGACGTTCCTGGTGGCGGCCGACGGGTCGAAGGGCGAGGCATGCTGGCACGATGCCGCGACGATGGGCACCGCCAGCGCCTGGTATGCTGGATCGATGCCGAAGCGTCGCCCCGGCGACTGTCCGCAGGCCTGACGCGATGCTGGAACATATCCCCGCCTGGCTTGGCAAGGCGCTCGCCGCGGTACGTGCCGGCAGTGAGAAACTCGTTATTGCGCGCCGGGACATCGGCCACGGCATCAGCGCGCTGGAACTGACCAGCCCCGCCTTTGCCGATGGCGGCCGGTTGCCGCCGCGCTTCACCGCGGACGGTGCGGGCGTGTCCCCGCCGCTGACCTGGGGCACGCCGCCGGAGGGCACGGCGTCGCTGGTGCTGATCGTCGAGGACGCCGACGCGCCGGCGCCGCAGCCGCTGGTCCATGCCATCGTCTGGGGCCTGCCCGCGGATGCCGGACGGCTGGAGGAAGGCGCGATCGTCGCCGACGGCGACGGCACGGCCGCGCGCGACGTTGGCCGCAACAGCTATTTCGCCGAAGGCTGGTTGCCGCCCGATCCGCCGACCGGGCACGGTAGCCATCGCTATGCCTTCCAATTGTTCGCGCTCGACGCGGCCGCGGGGGATCCCGGCGCGACCCCGGGGCGCGGCGCGGTGGTCAAGGCGATGGCGGGCCATGTGCTCGCCGCGGGGGTGCTGGTCGGCACCTATGGTCGGGAGGAGGAAGCGCCGATCGGACCGGCGGGGGCGGCGGCGACCGCCTGATCGCGCATCGCGCGGGGCCCTGGCCCGGCGGTGACGCCGGGCCGGTCGGCCGGGTCAGACGGTGTGGAGGCCGCCCTGGCTGGCGATGACGAGGACGGTGGTGGCGAAGGACGCGAGGCCGAGAAACAGGCTGCGGTACATGGCAAGTCTCCGGATCAACATGGCGATCAGGCGATCGGCAGGACGGGGACGGCGGCGCTGACGGCGACGGCGGCGAAGGCGAGCGCGACGATCATCGAGACGGCGGCGCGCTGAGCGGTTTCGAAGCGGAGAAACATGACGGTGATCCCTTTTGTATCGCGGCCGGACCATCCGGCGCCCGATGCAAAGGTCATCGCATGAGCCGTGCCAACTTCTATAAATGCTTGTTTTTGCCGGCTTTCTCAAAAACAGTCGTCGACAGTTGGGATTCTTCGCCAGCGATGTCGGCAATTCACGCCAGGATCAGGCGGCGCACACCCGGTCGCGGCCCTCGGCCTTAGCGGTATAGAGCAACCGGTCGGCCCGATCGAATGCCGCGGCGCTTGATTCGCCCGCCTGCACCGCGGTGATGCCGATCGACAGCGTCACCTGGCCGATGGCGGAGTCGCTCTCACGCACACGGAAACGCTTGCCGGCGACGACGCTACGCACGAAGTCGAGGTGGCTCGCCGCATCGGCCAGCGTGATGCCGTGCAGCAGGATGGCGAATTCCTCGCCGCCGTGGCGCACCACCAATTGCCCGCGGCATTCCTCGGCCAGCGCCCGCCCGACGGCGCTCAGCACGCGATCGCCGACCGGATGGCCATGGACGTCGTTGATCCGCTTGAACCGGTCGATGTCGCACACCGCCAGGCAATAGGGCGCGTCGCGCTCGTCGCGCACCGCGAACGCCTCTTCGAAGGCGCGCCGATTGGGCAGGCCGGTCAACGCATCGCGGCGCGCCGTGTCGTTGGCTTCCGCCAATTTGGTGCGCAACGCATCCGCCTCGTGCGTCGCGCTGGCCAGCCGCGCCTCCGCCTCGCGCACGCGCGCCAGCATCGTGCCGGTGATCCGGGCGATCTCGCCCAGCCCATCCGCCACGCTGCCGCGCGGCCGCTCCAGCGTCGCCGCACTCTGTGCCAGGTCGCGGCCAAAGCCGCGCGTCTCGTCCTGCATCGCGCGCATCATCGTCGCGAAATCGTCGACCTGCGCCTGCGTTTCGGCAACGAGTCGCACCGCCGCGTCCTCGAGCAGGTCGGCGTGGCTCGGCTCGGTGGGCGGTGGAGCGACGGGTTCCGCGGCGATCGGCGCCCCGGCCACGACGGTACCGCCCAGCGTCTCGATGTCGCGCCGGCTCAACCGGAAGCCGCCGTCGGTCAGCCGCGCCACCGCCTGGGCGATGACGCCGTCGGGTTCGGTGACGATCGTATAGGCGAACATGTAATGCGCCGGTTCGGGGCTTAGGCCGTGCTGCGCCAGGAAAGCGCCGATGCGGGTGAACACGTCACCCTCACCGCCTTTCCTCGCCGCCGCCGGACCGCGCATGCCGTTCCCCCCGATATTCGCCGCCGATGCCTAGCGGCCATAGGTTAGTAATGCGTTGAGATAGGTCAGCGCGTGCGAACCATTTTTTGCACCGCGGCCAGCGTCAGCGCGACATGCTGGGCCGGATCGCGATCGTCGTGGACGAAGGCGACGCGACCGTCCTTGCCGATCACATAGCTGGTCCGCGTCGTCAGTTGGCGCCCGGCCGGGCCACCCTGCATCGCGACGTCATAGCCCTGCACGACCTTGGGCCCCGCGCTCGCCACCGCGAACTGGCCGGCGCATTTCTCCGACGAGAAGCGCTGCAGCGTCGGCACGTCGTCCGCCGACATGCCGATCACCGTCGCGCCCGCCTTCTTGAACGCGGGGATCGCCTCGGCGAAGGCATGCGCCTCGGCATTGCAGCCGCCGGTGAACGCCGCCGGGAAGAAGTACAGCACCACCGGCCCCTTCTTCAGCGCCTCGGCGAGGTGGATCGGCACCACCTTGCCCGCGATCGCACCGCGCGTCTCGAAATCGGGCGCCTTGGCGCCGGTGGTCAGTGCGGCAAAGGCGGGCGCGGCGATCAGCGCGAGCGCGGCGGCGGCGGGAAACAGGCGCATGGTCGATCCTTCCACGGATATACGGTCGCGCAATCTAGCGCGATGCGACGCGCCGCACTAGGCATGGTCGGATGCCGGTCACCCCCGCCGATCTCGCCCTCGCCCAGCGTCTCGCCGATGCCGCCGGCGCCGTCATCCGCCCCTATTTCCGGTCCGATTTCGGCGGCGAGGTCAAGGCCGACCATAGCCCCGTGACCCGCGCCGATCGCGAGGCGGAGGCGGCGATGCGCCGCCTGCTCGATGCGGAGGCGCCCGGCGACGGCGTGATCGGCGAGGAATATGGCAACAAGGACGGCGTCACCGGCCGGCAATGGGTGCTCGACCCGATCGACGGCACGCGCAGCTTCACCGTCGGCCGCGCGATCTTCGGCACGCTGATCGCCCTGGTCGAGGACGGCTGGCCGGTGCTCGGCATCATCGACCAGCCGGTGCAGCGTGAACGCTGGCTCGGCGTCGCCGGCCGACCGACCAGCTTCAACGGCCGCCCCGCGCGCACCCGCGCCTGCGCCGCGCTGGAGGGGGCGATCGTCGCCACCACCAGCCCGCATCTGTTCGCCGACGGCGACGTGCCGCATTATATGGCGCTGGTCGCCGCCGCATCCGGCGGGCACGCACGCCAGGGCCCGGTCTATGGCGGCGACTGCTACAATTACGGCCTGCTGGCGAGCGGCCACCTCGACGTGGTCGCGGAAAGTGGTCTGCAGCTCTACGATTTCGCCGCGCTGGTGCCGGTGGTCGAGGGCGCAGGCGGGCGGATGTGCGACTGGAACGGCGAACCGCTCACCGCCGCCAGCGACGGCCATGTCCTGGCGATCGGCGATCCGGCGCGCACCGACGACGTGCTGGAGGCGCTGCGCGCCACCGCGCACGATCACGATCACTGACACAGTCACCCGGGCATCGACCCTCGTCATTCCCGCGGAAGCGGGAATCCAGAGGCGCTAGCGCCGCGGCCCTATCGAGGACCTACGCGTCTGGATCCCCGCCTTCGCGGGGATGACGAGCGAGGGGGAGAATGGCAGTATCCCTGTGCCCTCCGCCTCAGAAGATCCCCAGAAACTTCTTGCGCTGCGCCTTGGTCTCGCCGCCGTCGCCGCTCTTGGCGGGGGTGCCGTTGCCGACATCGGTGCGCGGCTTGCCCTTGGTGGTGCGCTGCGCCCGCGCGTCCGCGCCCGCCAGCACCGGACCGCACGCCGCCGCCTTGGCGTCGCCGACGTCGACGAAGGCGAGAATACCCGCCAGCGGCGTCGCCACCACCGCCAGGCCCAGTCCGGCGCCGGCGCGCGCCAGCAGCTGCGGGCTGATCACCGCCAGCGACGGATGCGCGAAGGTGCCGCCGATCCCCACCGGCGACTGACCGGAGAACAGGCTGAACTGCTTGCCGTCGGCGCGCACCGCCAGGTCGACCGTCTCGTTGCGGAAGCTGAAGCCGCCACGACCGGTGATGACGTTCTTGCTGGTATCGATCAGGATCGGGTCCGCCGCCGCGACGCCGCTCCGCACGGTGAAGCCGATCAGCCCGCAATTGATCTGGACCGGCTCCTTCAATTCCTTTTCGAACATCTTCTGCACGAAGACGCCGATGTCGAGCTCGGACAGTTGCGCGTTGCGCGTCCACATCGATCCCGCCGGCAGCACGAAGGCGATCCGGCCGTGCGCGCTGGCGAGCGAGTCATGCACGGAATCGCCGCGCCCGCTCAGCTGGATGCGCCCCTTGACGATGCCGGTGGTCCCCGCCTCCGCGACGCCCCAGCCGGCGAGCAGCCGCCCCATCGGCGTCGGCGCCAGGCGGATGTCGTAGCGGTCGGCGGCCGGTCGCTGGCGCGTGTCGAACACCACGTCGGCGGCGACGTTGCCACGCGCCATCGCGAAGGACATCGGCGACAATGCCAGCCGCCCGTCCTTCAGCGCCAGCGTCAGGTCGACGTCGCTGATCGGCACCCGGCGCGACCGCACGGCGGCGATCCGCCATTTCAGGTCGGCGTCGAAGCGCCGCATCGTCGCCACCGGCAGCGCTGCATCGGGCAGGAGCCGCTGCGGCGCCGCACCGGTGGCGGCGGCGGCCGCCTGCGCGCCCTGCGTGGCGACGATGTCGGGATTGTAGCCGATGAACGGCGCCGCATCGACGATGTCGAGCCGCCGCGTGGTCAGCGTCGAATCGAGATGCAGCCGCGTCCCGTTGGTGATCGTCAGCACGCCGGCGACGTCGCTGTCGCCGAAGGTGCCGGACAGGTGCGTGAAGCGATATTGCGGCCCCTGCTGCACCAGCTGCGCCTTCAAATGGTAATCGCGGGTGCGCGGGATGACGACGCCGATGACGGCGAGCAGCGTCGACAGGTCGCGCCCGCGCGCGCGCGTCTGCAACGGCACGCCCTCGAAAGCCGCGAGGCTGGGCAAGGTGCCGGTCACGTCGACGACATTGCCGTTCGTCCGTGCGGTCAGCACCAGCTGGTTCTGCCCGCGCGCCACCGTCTGGTTGGGCGACAGCAGCTTGGCGGCCATCGCAAAGGGGGTGCCGCGGATCAGCCCACGCCCGGTCACGCCGACCGCATCGCC
The DNA here is from genome assembly GCF_016107325.1 of Sphingomonas sp. MA1305. Lineage (GTDB taxonomy): Bacteria > Pseudomonadota > Alphaproteobacteria > Sphingomonadales > Sphingomonadaceae > Sphingomonas. Next base: position 799,592 of record NZ_RCVT01000002.1, on the reverse strand, counting down.
GATCCGCGCATCGGTCGATCGGATCGGATCGATCCGCATGTCGGCGAGCAGGCGCAGCCGCGGGTCGCGATAGCGCACCGTCGTGCCGGTGACGGTGGCACGGTCGATGCGCGGGAAGGGGAAGGGCTTGCCGCCCTTCTTCTCGCTGAACGTCCAGGTGTTGGCGCTGTGATCGGGCAGCCATTCCAGGTCGATCGCGCCGTTGGTCAGGGTCAACCAGTAGAAGCGCCGCGTGCCGAACAGCAGCGACAGCGGCGCGATCCGCGAATCGAGCGACTCGGCGCGGAACAGATCGGGCTGGCTGGCCCAGCCAGGGTTGCTGATGCTCAGCCCCTGCGCGGCGAACTTGATCTGCAGCGGCGCGAAATAGAGCTGGAAATCGCCCGCGACCTTGACCTCGCGGTGGGTCAGCCGGCCGACGATCGACTCGAACGTATGCTTGAGGAAGCGCCCCTTGGTGACGAACAGGATCAGCCAGACTGCGAAGACGGCCGCGAACAGGCCGAGCGCGACGTTGCGGGCGATCCGCCACCCGCGCGCGCGACGCGGCGTAGGGCCAACCGGCGTGACGACAGGCGTGACGGGGGCCATGTCGGCGGACGGGGCGGTGGGGGCGGATTGATCCATCGCAAGGCATCCAAGCGTCTGCGGCTCGTTCCGGTTCCGCATCGGTTGCTTTTGCCGATCGACATGGCTAAGGGGCGCAGCTTCCCGAGCGACGCGTGGACGAACGGCCCGGCCATCAAGGGCTGCCGCGGCTGTTCAAGCGCCGCTCACATCGAAAGGATCAAAATGCCCAAGCTCAAGACGAAGAGCGGCGTCAAGAAGCGCTTCAAGCTCACCGCCACCGGCAAGCTGAAGCACGGCGTCGCCGGCAAGCGCCACCGCCTGATCAGCCACAACGGCAAGTACATCCGCCAGAACCGCGGCACCACGGTGCTGTCGAAGGCCGACACCGCGACGGTGAAGGCCTGGGCGCCGTACGGCCTGAACTGAGGAGCTGAACAATGGCACGAGTGAAGCGCGGCACGACGACCAAGGCCAAGCACAAGAGGATTTTGGATCAGGCGAAGGGCTATTACGGCCGTCGCAAGAACACGATCCGCATCGCCCGCCAGGCGGTGGAGAAGGCCGGCCAGTACGCCTATCGCGACCGCAAGGTGAAGAAGCGCACGTTCCGCGGCCTGTGGATCCAGCGCATCAACGCCGGCGTCCGCGCCGAGGGTCTGACCTATTCGCAGTTCATGCACGGGCTGAAGCTCGCCGGCATCGAACTCGACCGGAAGGTGCTGGCCGACATCGCGATGCACGAGGGTGAAGCCTTTACCGCGATCATCGCCCAGGCGAAGGCGGCCCTGCCCCAGGCCGCCTGAGCGCGCCTGTAGCGGTTACGCCCGACACGAAGGGGCGCTGGTGGCGACACCGGCGCCCTTTTCGTTTGGGGGCGATCCTCCTATTCCGTCATCCCGGCGGAAGCCGGGACGGCGCACCCCGCCCCCCCCAACCGTCATCCCCGCGCAGGCGGGGATCCAGACGCGCAGGTTCTTGTGGACGTCACAAAGGCCAGCCAGTCTGGGCCCCCGCCTCCGCGGGAATGACCAAGGGGGAAGGGCGTGGATGCGAAGCAACCGTGCGTCTACATGCTCGCCAGCGGACGGCACGGCACCCTCTACATCGGCGTCACTTCGAACCTGCTCGTGCGCGTCCAGCAGCACCGCGATGGCGTCATTCCCGGCTTTACCAAACGCTATGCCATCAAGCGCTTCGTCTGGTTCGAGATGGCGTCCGACATGGAAGCCGCCATCCGCCGTGAGAAGCAGTTGAAGAAGTGGAACCGCGACTGGAAGACGCGGCTGATCGAGGGCTCCAACCCCGATTGGGTTGACCTTGCCATCGGCCTCGGCTTTGAGCCGCTGACGATCAAGTCCCGTGGCGAGCGGGACGCTTAAGCCCCGACCGGCAGGACATCTGGATTCCCGCCTGCGCGGGAATGACGGAGTGTGACGTGGCCGATCTCGACCCGAACCAACTGCTCGACCGCATCCGGCAGAGCGAGACGCTCGACGCCCTCGAATCCTTGCGCGTCGAGGCGCTCGGCAAGCAGGGCAGCATCACCCAGTTGCTGAAGACGCTCGGCAAGATGAGTCCCGAGGAACGCCAGGCCGAAGGCCCGCGCATCCACGGCTTGCGCGAATCCGTCACCGACGCGATTCAGTCCCGCAAGGCCGCGCTGGAACGCGCCGCGCTCGACGCGCGCCTCGCCGCCGAGACGCTCGACATGACGCTGCCGGTCGACGCGCCGCTCGCGGGCACCGTCCACCCGGTCAGCCAGGTGATGGACGAACTCGCCGAGATTTTCGCCGACCTCGGCTTCGCGGTCGCCACCGGACCGGAGATCGAGACCGACTGGCACAATTTTAGCGCGCTCAACATTCCGGACACCCATCCGGCGCGTGCGATGCACGACACCTTCTACCTGCAGCAGGGCCAGGAGGCGAAGGCCGCGGGCACGTTCGACGAGCGCGCCACCTTCTCGCTGCTGCGCACCCATACCAGTCCGGTGCAGATCCGCACGATGCTGGAGCAGCAGCCGCCGATCCGCATCATCGCGCCGGGCCGCACCTATCGCTCGGACTCGGATGCGACGCACACGCCGATGTTCCATCAGGTCGAGGGGCTGGTGATCGACAAGGGGATCACGCTCGGTCACCTCAAATGGACGCTGGAGACCTTCCTCAAGGCGTTCTTCGAGCGCGACGACATCGTCCTGCGCCTGCGGCCGAGCTATTTCCCCTTCACCGAACCCTCGGCCGAGGTCGACGTCGGCTATACGATCGAGAAGGGCAAGCGCGTCATCGGCGGATCGGGAGGCGGCTGGATGGAGGTGCTCGGCAGCGGCATGGTTCACCCGAAGGTGATCGCCGCCTGCGGCCTCGATCCCGACGAATGGCAGGGCTTCGCCTTCGGCTGCGGCATCGACCGGCTCGCCATGCTCAAATACGGCATGGACGACCTCCGGCCCTTCTTCGACGGCGATATCCGCTGGCTGAAGCATTACGGCTTCGCCGCGCTCGACGTGCCGACCCTGTCGGGCGGCGTCGGCGTCGCCGCCTGAGCCTGCACCACGCCCCGTCCGTCATCCCGGCGCACGCCGGGACCCATGGACAGGGCGCGGCGCATGATGACACGGGATCGCCAGCCTCCGGGCCGGTCGCATCCATGGGTCCCGGCGTTCGCCGGGATGACGACAAGAACGGAACGTTCCGATGAAGTTCACCCTTTCCTGGCTCAAGGACCACCTGACCACCGATGCGAGCCTCGAGGAGATCCTCGACGCGCTGACCCGCATCGGGCTCGAGGTCGAGGGCGTCGACAATCCCGGCGCGGCGCTGAAGGCCTTTCGCGTCGCGCGCATCCTGTCCGCGACACGCCATCCGCAGGCGGACAAGCTGCAGGTCCTCTCCGTCGACGCGGGTGACGGGCCGATGCAGGTGGTGTGCGGCGCCCCCAATGCCCGCGCCGGCCTGGTCGGCGTGTTCGGCGCGCCCGGTGCCTATGTCCCCGGCCTCGACGTGACGCTGAAGGTCGCGGCGATCCGCGGCGTCGAATCGAACGGGATGATGTGCTCGGCGCGCGAGCTGCAGGTCGGCGAAGGCCATGACGGCATCATCGAACTGCCCGAGGATGCGCCGATCGGCACGCCCTACCCCGATTACGCCGGGCTCGACGATCCTGTGATCGACGTAGCGATCACGCCCAACCGCCAGGATTGCATGGGTGTCCACGGCATCGCGCGCGACCTCGCCGCCGCGGGGCTGGGGACGCTCGTCGCGCCGACCGTCCCCGACGTCCCCGGCGAAGGCCCCGGCCCCGACGTCCGCATCGAGGATGCGGCGGGCTGCCCCGCCTTTTATGCGCAGGAGGTGCGCGGCCTCCGCAACGGCGCCTCGCCCGAATGGATGCGCAGCCGCCTGACCGCGATCGGCCAGAAGCCGATCTCGACCCTGGTCGACATCACCAACTATCTCACCGTCGATCTCGGCCGCCCCCTCCATGTCTATGACAAGGCGAAGCTGTCGGGCGGCCTCGTCGCCCGCCAGGCACGCGCGGGCGAGAGCGTCGAGGCGCTCAACGGCAAGACCTATGCGCTCGCCGAGGGCATGACCGTCATCGCCAACGACGTCGCGGTGCACGATATCGGCGGCATCATGGGCGGCGCGCATTCGGGCGTGTCGGAAGCGACCACCGACGTCGTCATCGAATGCGCCTATTTCGCCCCCGATGCGATCGCGCGCACCGGTCAGGCGCTCAGCCTGACCAGCGACGCGCGCCAGCGCTTCGAACGCGGCGTCGATCCGGCCTTCCTCGACGACGGCCTCGCCATCGCCACCTTCCTCGTGCTCGAATATTGCGGCGGCAGCGCCAGCACCGTCACCCGCGCCGGCCAGCCGCCGCTGACGATGCGCACCTACGCCTATGATCCGGCGCGGGCGGAGACGCTGGGCGGCCTCGCCATCGCGCCGGAACGGCAGCGCGCGATCCTCGAATCACTCGGCTTCACGGTCACCGACGACTGGCAGGTGACGCCGCCGACGTGGCGGCGCGACATCGACGGGCCCGCCGATCTGGTCGAGGAGGTGATCCGCATCGAGGGGATCGACAAGGTCGCGCCCGTGCCGCTGCCCCGCGTCCCCGGCGTGGCGAAGCCGACCGCGACGCCGCAGCAGAAGCTGGAGCGCCGCGTCCGCCGCGCCGCCGCCGCGCGCGGGCTAGACGAGGCAGTGACCTGGAGCTTCGTCTCCGATGCCGAAGCCGCGCCGTTCGGCGGCGGCGCCTGGAGCCTCGCCAATCCGATCAGCGAGGACCTCAAGGTCATGCGCCCGTCGCTGCTGCCCGGCCTGCTCTCCGCCACCCGCCGCAACCTCGCGCGCGGCGCTGCCGCGGTGCGCCTGTTCGAGATCGGTCGCCGCTACCTCGCCGACGGCGAGCATCCGACGCTCGGCCTCGTTCTCGCCGGCAACGCCCGCGATCGCGGCTGGCGGGCGGGCAAGGCGGCGGGCTTCGACGCCTTTGACGCCAAGGCGGAGGCGCTGGCGCTGCTCGCCGCCGCCGGGGCGCCGGTCGACAATTTGCAAGTCATGGGCGAGACCGGCGACGCCTGGCACCCCGGCCAGTCGGGCACGCTGCGCCTCGGGCCGAAGACGATCCTGGCGCGCTTCGGCATGCTGCACCCGAGCCTGCTCAAGGCGTTCGACCTCGACGGCGGCATCGCCGCGGTCGAGCTGTACCTCGACGCGCTGCCGGCCAGGCGCGGGGCTACCGGCTTCATGCGGCCGGCCTTCGCCCCGCCGGCGCTTCAGTCGGTCCGCCGCGACTTCGCCTTTCTGGTTCCCGAGGCGGTCAGCGCCGACGCCCTGGTGCGCAGCGTGCGCGGCGCCGACAAGGCGGCGATCACCGCGGCGCGCGTGTTCGACGTCTTCACCGGCACCGGGGTCGAACCGGGCATGAAGTCGGTCGCGGTCGAGGTGGTGCTGCAGCCGACCGACAAGAGCTTCACCGACGAGGCGCTGAAGGGGATCGCCGACAAGGTGGTGGCGGCGGCCGCGAAACAGGGCGCGGTGCTCAGGGGTTGAGCGAAGAGAACGACGGCCCTCACCCTTCCCACCCGGCTGCGCCGGGCGGGCCCCTTCCCTCTCCCATTGGGAGAGGGAGGGAGGCGCGAAGCGCCGGAAGGGTGAGGGCCGTCGCAACTGACAGGATTAGCGCATGACCGACCGCCAGATGATCCGCATCCGCTCCGCCGCGCTCACCGCGGCGATCAATCCCTTCGGTGCCGAGCTGTCGCACCTCGAGGACAGCGAGGGTCGCGAGCTGATGACCAACGCCGACCCCGCCTTCTGGACCGGCCGCGCGCCGATCCTCTTCCCGGTGATCGGCGTCACCAACGGCCTGCAGATCCGGCTCGACGGCCAGAGCTATCCGATGCCCAAGCATGGCTTCGCCCGCCATTCGCTGTTCGACGTCGTCGAGGCGAGCGAGGATCGCGCCGTCTTCGCGCTGACCGACAGCGAGGAAACGCGCGCCAACTACCCCTTCGCCTTCCGGCTGGAGATCGCCTTCGCGGTCGAGGGCGCGACGCTGGCGGTCGAGGCGCGCGTGATCAACACCGGCGATGTCGCCCTGCCCGCCAGCTTCGGCTTCCACCCCGCCTTCGCCTGGCCTTTGCCCTATGGCGAGGAGCGCGCCGCGCACCGCATCACCTTCGAGGCCGACGAGCCCGACGCGCTGCGCGAAATCGCCCCCGACGGCCTGATCGCCGCGACGACGCGCCCGTCGCCGCTCGATGGCCGCGAGCTGTTGTTGCGCGACGATTTGTTCACCGACGATGCTTTGGTCTGGGATCATATCCGCTCGCAAGCCGTCACCTATGGCGCGGCGCAGGGCCCGGTACTCGACATCGCCTTCCCCGATACGCCCAAGCTCGGCATCTGGACCAAGCCCGGCGCGGCCTATGTCTGCGTCGAGCCATGGCACGGCATCGCCGATCCCGAAGGCTATGACGGCGAGTTCCGCGCCAAGCCCGGCGTGTTCGAGGTCGCACCCGGCGACACCAAGCACATCCGGATGAGCGTGACGTTGGTGCCCTAGCCCCACGCCGTCACCCCGGACTTGTTCCGGGGTCCACCGTCCCGCATATGCCGCCCCAGTGACGATGGCGGCACCGTGGATGCCGGAACCAGTCCGGCATGACGAAAGACGATGAATGACCTCCCCCCGCCGCACCTTCGCGATCATTTCCCACCCCGACGCCGGCAAGACGACGCTGACCGAAAAGCTGCTCTATTTCGGTGGCGCGATCCATCTCGCCGGCGAGGTCAAGGCGCGCGGGGCCAATCGCCGGGCGCGGTCGGACTGGATGAAGATCGAGCAGCAGCGCGGCATCTCCGTCACCTCGTCGGTGATGACGTTCGAGCATGACGGCATCACCTTCAACCTGCTCGATACGCCGGGCCACGAGGATTTTTCGGAGGACACCTACCGCACGCTGACCGCGGTCGATTCGGCGATCATGGTGATCGACGCCGCCAAGGGCATCGAACCGCAGACGCGCAAATTGTTCGAGGTCTGCCGCCTGCGCTCGGTGCCGATCATCACCTTCGTCAACAAGGTCGACCGCGAGGGCCGGCCGGTGTTCGAGCTGCTCGACGAGATCGCCGACATGCTCGCACTCGATGTCTGCCCGATGACCTGGCCGGTCGGCATGGGCGGCACGTTCCAGGGCATCCTCGACCTCACCACCAACCGCATTACCCGGCCGGAGGGCGACAGCCGCACCTTCCAGGGCAAGGTGGAGCAGGACCCGACCCTGCCCGACGACGTCGCCGAGGAGATCGAGCTGGCGCAGGTCGGCTATGCCGCCTTCGATCCAGCCGCCTATCGTCACGGCGATCTGACGCCCGTCTTCTTCGGCTCCGCGCTCAAGGATTTCGGCCCGGCCGAGCTGATCGCCGCGCTGGCCGAACACGCCCCGCCGCCGCGCGCCCAGCCTGCCGAGCCGGCGCCGGTCAGCCCCGACAATGGCGAGGTCACCGGCTTCGTGTTCAAGGTCCAGGCCAACATGGACCCCAATCACCGCGATCGCATCGCCTTCATGCGATTGTGCTCGGGCACCTTCAAGCGCGGCATGAAGCTGACCCCCACCGGTCACGGCAAGCCGATCGCCGTCCACTCCCCGATCCTGTTCTTCGCGCAGAACCGCGAGGTGGCGGACGAGGCCTTTCCGGGCGACATCATCGGCATCCCCAACCACGGCACGCTGCGCGTCGGCGACACGTTGAGCGAGAAGGCCGATGTCCGCTTCACCGGCCTGCCCAATTTCGCGCCGGAGATCCTGCGCCGCGTCGCGCTCAAGGACCCGACCAAGACCAAGCAGTTGCGCAAGGCGCTGGACGACATGGCCGAGGAGGGCGTGACCCAGGTCTTCTACCCGGAGATCGGCAGCAACTGGATCATTGGCGTCGTCGGCCAGCTGCAGCTCGACGTGCTGCTGTCGCGCCTTGATGCGGAATATAAGGTCGCCGCCGGACTGGAGCCCGCCCCCTATGACACGGCGCGCTGGATCGCGGCGGACGATCCCGCCGATCTCAAGGCGTTCATGGACCTCAACCGCGCGGCGATGGCCAAGGATCGCGACGGCAATCCGGTGTTCCTTGCCAAGAGCGCCTGGGAAGTCGGTTATGTCGCCGACCGCTATCCCAAGGTCCGCTTCCTCGCGACGCGCGAGCGCTGACGCTGTCCTACAAGGCGGCGGGGGTGTAGGATCGCCGCGTCCGCCCGCTCTTTCTCATTGTCTGTAAAATACCGTCTTGGGGAAGAAGGCGACTTTGCGCGTTCAGGCGTCAATTCTGTCAAGACTCGCGGAAATCGCGCCACACGTCAGCATCTTGCCCAGTGCGATCCTTCGGCGCGACGGTACGTGTGTAGGGACTTACGCCTCGTCCACCCAGTCGCGACGCAGGAAGCGCACCGCCAGCAGCCCCAGCAGCGCGGCGAGCACGTAGAAGCCGAGGCACAGCGTCGCCGCATAGCGCAGCGCATCGACGCCATGCGTCGCCTTCAGCGCATCAGACAGTCGGCCCATCAACAATGGCCCGACGCCCATACCGATCAGGTTGTTGATCAGCAGGAAGCTCGCCGACGCGGTCGCGCGCATCGATCGCGGGACCAGATGCTGGACCGCGGTGGTGATCGGTCCCAGCCACAGGATGTTGAGCGCATTGGGGATCAGCAACAGCGGCCACGCCACCCATGGCGATGGGCTGAGGAACCCCGCAGCGAAGGTCGGCGCGGAGATCAGCCAGGCGATCGCCGGCAGCCTGGCGTACCAGCCGCGGTTCCCCGTCCCCAGCCGGTCCGCCAGCCAGCCGCCCGCGAACACGCCGATCGTGCCGCCGATCAACAGTAGCGATCCCATGAACTGCCCGGTCTCGATCAGGCCGAAGTCGAAGCTGCGCATGAGGATCGACGGCGTCCACAGCGCCAGGCCATAACCGCACAGCGAACTGAACGACGCGGCGAAGGCGAGCAGCCAGAAGGTCGGCTTCCCCGCCAGGATCGCGAAGACCGCGCCCACCGGTTGCGGCGCGGCGGCGGTGCCCGCTTCGCGCGGCGCATCGCGTACGATCCACAGAAAGATGGGAGCAAGGATCACGCCCGCGATGCCGACGACGAGGAACGCCGTGCGCCATTCGACCAGCGCCGCGATATAGGCGCCGAGCAACGTGCCCGCCGCCAGCCCGACCGGGATGCCGAGCGAATAGATGGCGAGAGCCCGTGCGCGCCGCTCGGGCGGATAATAGTCCGCGATCAGCGCATAGGACGGCGCCACGCCCCCCGCCTCGCCGACGCCGACGCCCAATCGGCACAGGAACAGCTGCCAGTATCCCGTCGCCAGCCCGCACAGGGCGGTGAAGACGCTCCACACCGTCAGCGCGCCGGCGATCACGCGGCTGCGGCTGGTGCGATCGGCAAGATAGGCGAGCGGCACGCCCAATCCGGAATACAGCAGGGCGAAGGCGAGGCCGCCGACCGCACCGAACTGCGCATCGCTCAGGCCCAGGTCCTGCTTGATCGGCTGGGCAAGGATGCCGAGGATCTGCCGGTCGAGGAAGTTGAACGTGTAGACGAGCAATAGCATCGCCAGCACCAGCGCCGGATAACGGGGTCGGGTCGTGCTGGTCATCGCGGGTCTCCTGCCTCCCCCGCCCATCCGATGCAGGCGGGGTGAGGGCGACAAGTCAGCCGGACTTGTCGCCCCCCGTCAAATCAAAACCGCGCTGTGAACGTACCGAACACCTGCCGCGGGGCGCCGTAGAAGGCGGTGGCGACGCCTTCCTTGCCGAGCGTCGGCACATAGCCGGTGCCGTTGGTGATCGGCTGGTTGGCGGCGTTGAGCGGCGTGCCCGCGATGTCGGTCTTGATATATTGATAGCCGCTGGTCTTGTAGCGCTTGTCGGTCAGGTTGCGGCCGTAGACGCCGACCGAATAGCGCCGCCCCTCGCCAAAGGCATAGGTGAGGCCGGCATCCCACAAGGTATAGCCCGGCTGGTCGAGGAACGGGCTCGCCGTCTCGAACTGGTGGGTCAGGCTGCGATAGGAGACGGTGGTATTGGCGGTGACCAGCCCCGGCCCGACCGGCAGCGCCGCGGTGGCGGTGCCCGATGCGGTCCAGTCCGGCGTGTTCTGGAAGACCCGGACATTGGCGACGTCGACCCCGGTCGGGCCGATGAAGCGGCGATATCTGGCGTCGATATAGCCCATCGTCCCGGCCAGGCTGAACGAGGATCCGACGCCGGCGAAATCGCGGGCGAGGATCGCATTGGTCTCCAGCTCGACGCCCTTGATCCGCGCCTTGGCGGCGTTGGTGGTGATGCCGCAGAAGGTCTGCACGCCGCCGACCAAACAGCCGACCGAGCCGGGCACCTGGACGTCGGTATAGTCGGAATAGAAACCGTCCAGCGCCCAGGTCAGCCGCTTGTCCAGCGCGGCGCCCTTCCAGCCGATCTCATAGCTGGTCACGCTTTCGGGCCGGAACAGCAGGAAGTTGTAGATGTCCTGATAGCTCCGGCCTGCCGCGGGATTGCTGATCGGCGCCGACGTGCCCGACCCGCGCGGGTCGAAGCCGCCACCCTTGAAGCCTTCCGAATAGGAGGCATAGAGGAGATGGTTCTCGCCCGGCTTGAAGCTCAGCGAGGCGCGCGGCGTGAAGCGCCGGAAATTGGCCGTACCACGGAAATTGGTCGAAGGGGGCGTGCCGAGGAACGGCACCGGCGTGCCGCCGAACTCGGGCGTCAGGCCGATGTAATTGGCCTTGAAGATGTACGACTGGCGCTCGTCCCACGTATAGCGGCCACCCAGCGACAGACTGAGCTGCGGGGTGAAGTCGAAGGTGAAGTCGCCATAGACCGACGACGTCTCCGTTCGCACGTCGCCGGCGGTATAGGCGTCGAGGCCGGGCACGGTGGTCGACAGCAATACGCCGAAGCCGGTCGTCGCCTTGGCGCCGAGATAATAATAGCCGATCAGGCCATTCAGCTTGTCGGAGCTATAGAGCAGCTGGAATTCCTGGCTGGTCTGCTTGTTGCGGTAGACCGCCGGCACGTCGACGTCGACCGCCGGCAAGGCGTCGAAGTCGATCGGGGTGAAGGACGTGTCCTCGCGATAGGCGCTGATGCTGCGCAGCGTCAGCGCGTCGGTCAGCTTGGCGTTGACCGTCATCGACAGGCCGCCCGCCTCGATGTTCTGACGCGGAATGTTGAGCCCGGCCTGCGTGTCAAAGACGTTGGCCAGTACTGGTGCGCCGCTGGCGAGGCCGGGGATCAGGCGGTGGCCGTTGCGCGGGTTGCTGGTGTCGTGCGTGTAATCACCGGTGATCCGGACGAACAAGCGCGTGTCCGGGCTCTCGAACTCGACGGTGCCGCGCGCGGCCCAGATGTCCTTGTTGTAATTGTCGATGTTGAGATTGGTGTTGCGCCCGAACCCGTCCCGGCTGAGCCGCGCGCCGGCGACGCCGACCTTGAGCATGTCGCCGATCGGCGTCGACAGCGCGACCACCGCATCGGCCTGATTGTAGCTGCCGTAGCTCGCCTTGACCCGCACCTCGGGCGTGTCGGGCAATCGCTTGGTGACGTATTTGACCGCGCCGCCGATCGTGTTGCGCCCGTACAGCGTCCCCTGCGGTCCGCGCAGCACCTCGATCCGGTCGACGTCGTAAATGTCCAGCACCGCCGCCTGCGGGCGGTTGAGATAGACGTCGTCGAGATAGATGCCGATCCCGGCCTCGAACCCCGGCACCGGATCCTGCTGGCCAACGCCACGGATGAAGGCGGCAAGCGTCGAATTCGAACCGCGCGCGGTCTTCAACGTCGTATTGGGCGTGGTGTTCTGGATGTCGGTCAGGTCGATCGCCCCCGACTTTTCCAACTTGTCGGCGGTAAAGGCGGTGACGGCGATCGGCACCGACAGCAACGTCTCGGCACGGCGGCGTGCGGTGACGACGATGTCGGCGGTGTCCTGCGCGGCGACGTTGGTCGTGTCCGGCGCGCTCTGGGCTGCGGCGGCGCCGTCCTGGCTCGTCGTCGCGGAGTCGGTCGGCGCGACCTGTGCCATCGCCGGTGCCGCTGAGAGCGCGGCGAACGCCACGCCCAGCTTGAGTGTCGTCGACGTGCGCAGCGCCTTCATAACCAACCCCTCCTGTCGACGCCTGCGGCCCTTGCCGCACCCGGTTGATCCGGGTTGTACGCCGTAACCAACGTCTATACTGAAACCTGAACCGGGATTCAACTTGATCATCGTAACACGGATCGGCCGGGTGGAGAGGGGCCGCAAGGCATCACGATGACGGACACGGCAACGCCCGCCGCTGGCGACAAGACACCTCGGACCGAACGTGGTCGTCGTACGCTACGCAGCCTGCTGGATGCGGCGGCGGCGGAATTTGGCGAGCGCGGATTCCATGATGCCTCGATCAGCGCGATCACCCGCCGCGCTGGTGTCGCGCTGGGCAGTTTCTACACTTATTTCGACTCCAAGGACGCGATCTTCCGCGCCCTCGTCCGCGACATGTCGGATCAGGTTCGCAGCCATGTCGCCCCGGCGGTGCGCACAGCGCCAGATGGCCTGACGGCCGAACGAGACGGGCTGATCGCGTTCATCGGCTTCGTCCGGGCGCACAAGGAGATTTATCGCATCATCGACGAGTCGGAGTTCGTCGATCCGGACAGCTTCCGCCGGCATTATGCCACCACTGCCGACCGTATCGAACAGCGCCTCCGCGCCGCCGCCGCCCGGGGCGAATTGCACGACGACGTGTCGGACGTCCACGCCTGGGCGATCATGGGGATGAACGTCTTCCTCGGCCTGCGCTACGGCGTCTGGAGCGAGGATCGGTCAAGCGAGGAGGTCGCCGCCGCCGCTGCCATTCTGTTGCGGGGCCTGGCGCGACGCTGAGCTACCGCGCGTCGGCGGCGAGCGCCTGTGCCAGGACGTCGCGAATCGACCGCAACGCCGTCAGCCGGTCTCCGCCAGCGGCCGCGCCGTCCGCCGCGAACAATTGCTGAACGCCACGGACCGTATAGCCCTCGCTGTTCAGCAACCGGTCGATCCGCCGGATCAGCGCCACATCCTCCGGCCGGTAGTAACGGCGGTTACCCGCACGTGTCACCGGCCGGAGTTGCGGGAAACGCCCCTCCCAATAGCGCAAGATGTGATGCGGGACGCCGGTGTCCTGCGACACCTCGCCGATCGTCCGGAACGCTCCCAGATCCTTGGAGGCGCCGGACGCCACCCGCCTCAGCCGGCGTTGACGATGCGGTCGCGCATCATCTGGCTGGCGCGGAAGGTCAGGACCCGCCGCGGCGCAATCGGCACTTCTTCCTTGGTCTTGGGATTGCGCCCCACGCGTGCGCCCTTGTCACGCAGCACGAAGGTGCCAAAGCCCGAGATCTTGACGTTCTCGCCACGGGACAAGGCTTCGCACATTTCAGCTAGGATCTGCTCGACGATTTTCGCCGAGTCGGCTCGTGACAATCCAATCTGGCGATGCAACGCTTCTGCCAGATCGGCCCGCGTCAGCGTTCCGGCGGTGCTCATCAACACGTCTGCCCCCACTCTATCCGCACTTTCCGACCCCACCTCGGGTTACACCATCAAGATCGCGTCCGAAAGTGACTTTATTGAGCGACATCAACTCAGGATGGACCTAAATTCAGACGCGCAGGACCGCCGCTCCCCAAGTGAAGCCGCCGCCCATCGCTTCCAACACGACGATCTGGCCGGTCACGATACGGCCGTCGCGCACCGCCGTGTCCAGCGCCAGCGGCACCGACGCAGCAGAGGTGTTGGCATGGCGGTCGACCGTCACCACCACCTTTTCGGCCGGGAGGCCCAGCTTGCGACTGGTCGCATCAAGGATGCGGGCATTCGCCTGATGGGGCACGACCCAGTCGACATCCGCGGGCGTCAGGCCGGCGATGTCGAGCGATTCCGCCATGACCGCCGCAAGATTGACCACGGCATGGCGGAATACCTCGCGCCCCTTCATCCGCAGCTTGCCGACGGTACCGGTGGTCGACGGGCCGCCGTCGACATAGAGCAGCTCGTTGTGGCGGCCGTCGGCGTGCAGGCGCGTTGCCAGGATGCCGCGACCGTCGCCATCGGCGCTGTCCTGCGCCTCGAGCACGATCGCGCCGGCACCGTCGCCGAACAGCACCGCCGTGGTGCGATCCTCCCAGTCGAGGATGCGGCTGAACGTTTCCGCGCCGATCACCAGCGCGCGCCGCTGGACGCCCGAGCGCAGCATGGCATCGGCGACCTGCACCGCATAGAGGAAGCCGGAACAGACCGCGGCGACGTCGAAGGCGACGCAGTCGTCGATGCCGAGCATCGCCTGCACCTTGGTGGCCGTCGCCGGAAAGGTCTGGTCGGGCGTCGCGGTGGCGAGCACGATCAGGTCGATGTCCTGCGCGGTCAGCCCCGCCGCGGCGAGCGCGCCACGCGCCGCATCGGCGGCGAGCGTCGCGGTGGTTTCGCCCGGCGCGGCGATATGGCGGAAGCGAATGCCGGTCCGCTCGACGATCCATTCGTCGCTGGTGTCGAGCTGCTCCGCCAGTTCATGGTTGGAGACGCGGCGGGCGGGAAGCGCGGAGCCGGTGCCGAGGAGGACCGAACGGATCATAGAGCGTCCTTACGCCGCCTTCTCGAAATTGCCGAGATCGTCGGCGATGCGGCGGGTGAGATCGGCGCGGACCATCTTGGCGGCATTGCCGATCGCGGTGGCGACCCCGACCTCGTTGGCGCCGCCGTGACTCTTCACGACGATGCCGTTGAGACCGAGGAAAACGGCGCCGTTGTGGTTGTTGGGATCGAGGTGATCGCGCAGCAATTGCGTCGCCGGGCGCGAGATCAGGAAGCCGATCTTCGATCGGGTCGAGCTGCGGAACGCGCGCTTGAGCAGATCGGCGACGAACCGCGCCGTCCCCTCCGCGGTCTTGAGCGCGATGTTGCCGGCAAAGCCGTCGCAGACGATGACGTCATGATCACCGCGCGCCAGCCGGTCGCCCTCGACGAAGCCGGTGAAGCTCAGCGGCAGATGCTTGGCCCTACGCAGGATCGCGGCGGCGTCACGGATCTCGTCGGTGCCCTTCTGATCCTCGCTGCCGATGTTGAGCAGCGCGACGCGCGGGCTGTCGAGATCGAGGATGGTGCGGGCATAGGCCGCGCCCATCACCGCGAACTGGACGAGGTTGCGCGCATCGCATTCGGTATTGGCACCGAGATCGAGCATGATGACGTCATTGTCGCCGAGCGTCGGCAGCGGCGCGGCAAGCGCGGGACGATCGATGCCCGGCAGCGTGCGTAGCGCGAGCTTGGCCATCGCCATCAGCGCGCCGGTGTTGCCCGCGGACACGGCGGCGCCGGCCCGGCCCTTTTTCACCAGGTCGATCGCGACGCCCATCGACGTCGTCTTGGCGCGGCGGATCGCCTGACTCGGCTTCTCGCTCGAGCCGATCTGGTCGGCGGCGTGAACGATCTCGCTCGCCTGGCTGAGATTCGGGTGGCTCTTCAGCCCCTCGGCAATCGCCGCCTCGTCGCCGACGAGCAGGAAGCGCATGCCCTCGTGACGGCGACGCGCATGGGCGACGCCGGCCAGCATGACCGCCAGCCCTTCATCGCCGCCCATCGCATCGACGGCGATCCAGGAATGGTCGGGCATGATGTTCGCGCGCTTATCCAGTGGGATCGGAGAGGGCTTAGCCCTCGACCGAGACGATCTCGCGACCGTTATAGTGACCGCAGGCGGTGCACAGATTGTGCGGACGCTTCAGCTCGCCACAGTTCGGGCATTCCTGGAACGATTCGATCGACAGCGAATCGTGGCCACGGCGCATGCCGCGCTTCGAGGGAGAGGTCTTTCGCTTGGGGACGGCCATTGCGGCACCTTGTTCTTGATCAAAAGAGTAACCGAAACGCACAGCCGGCGCCGCCCGCACGGTTCGCCGGATCGGCGAGCCGCTGGGCGCCGCCGTACAGCCGGGCGCATCGCGAAGCGCGGGCCTATAGCGATTTCGACGATTGTTGCAAGCTTTGTGGCGGGCGGCATCGTCGCGCCACCGCGATAGGACGACCGCCATGCGCGCGGGCCGAGCGATGGTGCTTGCGCCGGCGACCCGGGCGCGGAGCCCCTTCGCGCCACACGATCCTTATCCGGCGGCGCGCGCGCTTTTTCGATCGAGGGGGATGCCGGCGACGCGATTCCCCCGCGAGTCTTGACAGAATTGACGCCTGAACGGGCTATCTCGCCTTCCTCCGCAGCGGTGGCGGGCGTTCGCCTGATCCAAGCGGCGGGTGATGCGACGATGAGAAAGAGGTAGTCCGTCGGCCGTAGACGATCGCGATCGTGTAGGACAGCGCCGTCGCACCAGCGGCGCCGGCCCCGGTATCGGCGAGCCCCAGGATGGCTCCACCACCAAGCGAGACGTAGCCCCCGCGGCTTGTTTGTGTGGATCTTGTCTGACATGACAGGCCGACGGCCGACAAGAGCTGTTCGGGAGAACGATGATGCGCGCCTCGCCCCTTCTGCTCGCCACGGCCGCGTTGATGCTGGGAACGGTGGCGCCAAGCCGCGCGCAGATCGCCGGCCAGCCGGTCACCGCCCTCGGCGTATCGCTCGTTACGAAGGACGACGCGGGGGTCACCCTGCGTGTGCCAGAGGGCATGATGCGCATCGACATCTGGGGCGAGCGCGCGCTGCGCGTGACCGTGCTGCCCGGCACCACCGCACCGCATCCCGCGCCCGGCTTCGCCGTCGTCGGCGCGCCGCAAGCCGCCGGCTGGACCATGGCGGAGGACCCCGGCCGCTATCTGCTGACCACGCCGGCGATGCGGATCGCGGTCGACAAGGCGACCGGCACCGTCGCGATGCTCGGTGGGGACGGCAAGCCGATCGTCGCCGAGGCGGATGCCGGAACGCGGCGCCTGGGGCAGACACCCGATCCCGACGGATCGGTGCAACAACGGTTCGAACTGGTCGGTGACCAGGCGATCTACGGCCTGGGCCAGCATCAGGCCGGCGTAATGGACTATCGCGGCACGACCGTTCGCCTGCAGCAGGCCAACACCGATGTCGGCGTCCCGATGCTGGTCTCGTCCGCGGGTTACGGCATCTTCTGGAACAACCCGGCGGTCACCGATGTCGCGGTCGATGTGCCGCAGGCGACCAGCCGGATCGTCTTCCGTTCGCAGGCCGGAACGGGCGTGGACTATTTCCTGTTCGCCGGGCCTGACGTCGACTCGATCATCGGCGCTTATCGCCAGCTCACCGGCGCGGCGCCGCTGATGGCACGGTGGACCTGGGGCCTCTGGCAATCGAAGGAACGCTACGCTTCGCAGGCCGAACTGCTCGCCGTCGCCGATCGTTATCGCGCGCTCCGCATTCCGCTCGATGCGGTCGTGCAGGACTGGCAATATTGGCGTCCCGGCGAATGGGGCAGCCACCGGTTCGATCCGGTGCGCTACCCCGACCCCAAGGCGATGCTGGCGACGCTGCACCAGCAGCACGTCCACAGCATCGTCTCGGTCTGGCCGCGCTTCGATCCGGGCCTGGACACGACCAAGGCCCTGGACTCGGTCGCTGGCCTCTATGCCCGCACCTATCCCAACGTCTATCCGGCGGGCGAGGGCCGTTGGTACGATGCCTTTTCTGCCAGGGCGCGCGGCACCTATTGGCGGGCGATCTCGCAGCGGCTGGGGGCGGTCGGTTTCGACGGCTATTGGCTGGACGGCAGCGAGGCGGAACTGGGCGGCCATTGGGGTGAGATGCGCGAGGTCACCACCGGAGCGGGGCCCGGCGCGGCGGTCTACAACGCCTACCCCCCTGCTCCATACCACGGCGGTGCACGACGGCATGGCCGCGGACTTTTCCGACAAGCGGCCGATCATCCTGACCCGGTCGGCCTGGGCCGGGCAGCAGCGCAACGCGGCGATCACCTGGTCGGGCGACGTCAGCGGCAGCTGGGATGCCTTCCGGCGGCAGGTGCCGGCGGGCGTCAACTTCTCGATGAGCGGCATTCCCTATTGGTCGGCGGACGTCGGCGGCTTTTTCGGTGGCAAGCCGACGGAGCCGGCCTATCAGGAACTGTTCACCCGCTGGCTGCAGTTCGCGGTCTTCACGCCGATGTTCCGTATCCACGGCACCGGCGCCGGCAAGGAAGTGTACAGCTTCCCTGAGGGCGCGCGGGCGCCGCTGCTCGGCGCGGTGGCGCTGCGCTACCGGCTGCTGCCGTTCCTCTACGCCATGTCCTGGCGCGTCACGGAGGGTGGCTCGTTCCTCTATCCACTCGGCATGGCATTCCCGGACGATCCCGCGGTGCGGCGGATCGGCGACGAATATATGTTCGGGCGCAATCTGCTGGTCAGTCCCGTGGTGGAAAAGGGCGTGACGACACGGCCGGTGCGGCTGCCGGCAGGGCGCGTCTGGTACGATTTCTGGACGGGCGATCGGTTCGACGGGGATCGGACGATCACCGTCGCGGCGCCGATCGACCACATGCCGCTGCACGTCGCGGCCGGGACGATCCTGCCGCTGGGTGCCGAGGTGCAATATGCCGACCAGTCGCCGGACCAGCCGGTCGAACTGCGGGTCTATCGTGGCGCCGACGGTCGCTTCACGCTGTACGACGATGCCGGCGATGGTCAGGGCTGGCGTCATGGTGCGCGCGCGACGATTGCGCTGACGCTGGACGACGCGGCCGGAACGCTGACACTGGGTCCGCGCGACGGTCGCTATCCCGGCATGGCGGCGAACCGGCAATTCCGCATCGTCACCGTCGCCCCCGGCAATGGCGCTGGCCTGTCGCAGGGCCGCGGCATCGACATCCGCTACGACGGCCGCAGGCAGGTGGTACGGCTCGCACCTGCCGGTTGAGCGCCGTTATTCCGCCGCCAGCGCGCGGTCGCTGACGAACATGTTGTGCGCGCGTTCGTGGGCGAAGGTGCTGGGATTGCCGTGACCAGGGATGAAGCTGGTGTCGTCGCCGAGCGGCCACAGCTTGGTGACGATCGTCTCGATCAGCTGCTTGTGGTTGCCGCCGGCCAGATCGCTGCGCCCGACCGAGCCCTGGAACAGCACGTCACCGACCTGCGCGAACTTCGACGGCGCATGATGGAAGATGACATGACCCAGGGTGTGACCGGGCGTTTCGTAGACGTCGAGCGTCAGGTCGCCGACCGTAACCGTGTCGCCCTCGACCAGCCAGCGATCAGGTTCGAACACCTGGCCGCGGATGCCGTAGGTGCGGCCGTCCTCGTCGAGCCGCGCCAGCCAGAACCGGTCCGCCTCGTGCGGGCCTTCGATCGGCACGCCCAGATCGTCGGCCAGCGCCTTGGCTTCGCCGGCATGGTCGATGTGGCCGTGGGTCAGCAGGATCTTGTCCACCGTCACGCCGGTCTGCGCGATCGCCGCCTTGATGCGCGGCAGGTCGCCGCCCGGATCGATCACCGCCGCCCGCATCGTCGCGGTGCACCAGATCAGCGTGCAATTCTGCTGGAGCGGCGTGACGGGGACGATGGCGGCGCGCAGCGGCGGAAGCTCGGTCTGGGTCATGCCGGCTGAGGTAGGCGGGGCATCGGCCTGTGGCAATTCGGCAATTTGGCGCGACTCGCGGGTTGCGCCGCCGCGTCGGGCAGGTGCATCTGGTCGCGATGACGTCTCCGTTCGTCCTTCTCGACGATGCCCGCCCGGGCGGAGCGCCGGCGCGGCTGTACCGCGATCCGGTCGCGGTGGTCGTCGCGCACCGCGCGGACGAGGTGCGCCCGGCGCTGGACGCGCTGCGCACGGCGACCAGCGACGGCCTGCATGCGGCAGGCTATCTCGCCTATGAGGCGGGTGCCGCGCTGATGCCGCGCGTGCCGACGGGGTTCGTTGTCGACGACCGCGCGCCGCTGCTGTGGTTCGGGCTGTTCCGCGACTGGCAGCTGCTCGATGCGACGGCGCTGCAGGCCTGGTTGCCCGATCCGGCGGGCGCGCATGCCGGCAGGCCGGTGCCGATGATCGACCGAGGCGATTATGATGCCGCCTTGGCGCAGGTGCTCGACTGGATCGCGGCGGGTGATATCTATCAGGCGAATTTGACCTTTCGCGCGACGGTGCCGGTCGTGGGCGACCCGCTGGCGCTCTATGCGCGGCTGCGTGCGGGATCGCGGGCCGGCCATGGCGCCGTGGTGGCGACGGGCGAGCGGACGATCGTGTCGCTGTCCCCGGAATTGTTCTTCGCGCTCGAGGACGGTCGGCTGACGTGCCGTCCGATGAAGGGCACGGCGGCACGCGGCGACACCGCGGCGGACGACGATGCGGCGGCCGCAACGCTGGCGCGCGACGCCAAACAGCGTGCAGAAAATCTGATGATCGTCGACCTGATGCGCAACGATCTGACCCAAGTCGCCAGGCCGGGCAGCGTCGCGGTACCGACGCTATTCGCGGTCGAGACCTATCCGACCGTGCATCAGATGACCTCCACCGTCACCGCCGACCTGGCGGCGGGGCGCGATGCGGTAGACGTCGTCGCCGCGCTGTTTCCCTGCGGCTCGATCACCGGCGCGCCGAAGCTGCGCGCGATGGAGGTGATCGCCGCGGTGGAGGGCGGACCACGCGGCATCTACACCGGCAGCATCGGCCGGATCGACGCCGGCGCTGCCGATGCGGCCTTCAACGTCGCGATCCGCACGCTCGACATACCGTCCGGCGCCGCCACCGCCACACTGGGCCTGGGATCGGGAATCGTCGCGGACAGCCAGGCCGATGGCGAATGGGCGGAGTGCCTGGCCAAGGGCGCGTTCGTCACCGCCGGGCGGCGCCCCCCCGATCTGATCGAGACCATGGCCTTCGATCCCGACGACGGCATACGGCTACTCGAAGCGCATCTGGCGCGGCTGACCGCCAGTGCGGCCGCGCTCGGCTATCGGTTCGACCGGCATGACACGCGCAACGAGCTGCAGGCGGCAACCTTCCGGTTGCGGGACGCGCGCCGGATACGGTTGCTGCTCAGCCCCGGCGGCGCGGTGGCGATCGAGGTCGGGGCGATGCCGGTTGCCGGCGACGCGCCCCTGTCGGTTGCGGTCATGCCATTGCCGGTGGCGACGCACGACTATCGCCTGCGTCACAAGACCAGCGACCGCGGCTTCTACGATGCGGCGCGGCGGGCGGCGGGGACCGACGAAGTGGTGTTCGTGACCCCCGACGGCGCGCTGACCGAGGGAAGCTTCACCTCGCTGTTCGTGCTGCGTGGCGGCGGCCTGCTGGCGACGCCACCGCTGGCGCAGGGGCTGTTGCCGGGCGTCTTGCGCGATACCTTGCTGAAGAACGGGCAGGCGGTGGAGGCGCGATTGACCCCAGCGGATCTGGCGGACGGCTTCCTGGTCGGCAATGCGGTGCGCGGCCTGCTGCCGGCGCGTCTCGCAGTTGCGGAAAACCGTCCGCCGCGGCTATAGGCGGCGCCGCGCTCTTTCCAGCACGAAAGCCCCAGCCATGAAGCCCTCCGCCGCGCTCGGCCGCATCAGCCCCTCGCCCACGCTCGCGATCACCAGCCGCGTGCTCGAGCTGAAGCGTGCGGGCGTCGACGTGATCGGCCTGGGTGCAGGCGAGCCGGACTTCGACACGCCCGATTTCGTCAAGGACGCAGCGATCCAGGCGATCCGCGACGGCAAGACCAAATACACCAACGTCGACGGCACGATCGAGCTGAAGGAAGCGATCGTCGCCAAGTTCGCGCGCGACAATCAGCTGACCTACGGCACCGATCAGGTGACGGTGAACGTCGGCGGCAAGCACACTTTGTTCAACGCGATCGTCGCGACGGTGAATCCCGGCGACGAGGTGGTGGTGCCCGCTCCCTATTGGGTCAGCTACCCGGACGTCGTGCAGTTCGCCGGCGGTACGCCGGTATTCGTCGCGGCCGGGCCGGAACAGGATTACAAGCTGTCGCCCGAGATGCTCGACGCGGCGATCACCGAACGCACCAAATGGGTGATCCTGAACTCGCCGTCGAACCCGACCGGCGCGGCCTATACGGTCGACGAGCTCAAGGCGCTGGGCGCGGTGCTGGCGCGGCACCCGCACGTCTGGATCTTCGCCGACGATATGTACGAGCATATCGTCTATGACGGCTTCCGTTTCGCGACGATCGCCGAGGTCTGCCCGGAACTCTACGAGCGGACGCTGACCGTCAACGGCTGTTCCAAGGCCTATGCGATGACCGGCTGGCGGATCGGTTTCGCCGCCGGTGCGCCGTGGCTGATCAAGGCGATAGCCAAGTTGCAGTCGCAATCGACCAGCAACCCCTGTTCGATCGCGCAGGCCGCCGCGGTGGCGGCGCTGACCGGGCCGCAGGATTTCCTGCAGGAACGGGCAAAGGCGTTTCAGGCGCGCCGCGACCTGGTCGTCGGCATGCTGAACGCGATCCCCGGCATGACCTGTCCGACGCCGGAAGGCGCCTTCTACGTCTATCCGTCGTTCGCGCCGCTGATCGGCACGACGACCCCGAACGGCCGCCGCATCGAGAATGACGAGGATTTCGTCGGCTATCTGCTCGACGACGCCAAGGTGGCGGCGGTGCAGGGTGCGGCGTTCGGCCTGTCGCCGGCGATGCGGATCAGCTATGCGACGTCGGACGACCTGCTGCGCGAGGCGTGCAGCCGCATCCAGGCGGCGTGCGCGGCGCTTCGCTGACGGGCAACGCTTAACCTACATCGCTGTCCGATGAACGCCGCGCCCACGCGGCGTTCATCGCAGCGTTTCCATAAACACGATTGAGATCAACGCGTGGTGCGACGATGTCGCATCGCGAAAACCGGCCACGCCGCCATGGGCGCGCGGCCGGTGCAACATGAGGCCGAAGACAATGCGCAAGCTGGTGACGTCCCACTTCTTCCTGCGGTTCGTGGGTGGATTCGCGATCGGTGCGGTCGGCGTGGTGACGCTGCAGCCCGCCCATGCGCAGCATCATGTCGCCCCCGCCGCCGTCACGCAGTCGGTGCGGTAACGCCCCTTGCCGGGCGGTACCGACCGCCCATCTTGGCATGATGCTGAAAGCCCTCCTTCCCGCTGCCGCGCTGGGTGTCCTGGCGCTCTCCTTCACCGGTCTCGCCCATGCCGAGCGTGCGGTGCCGATCCCCGCGGCACGCGCCGATGTGCCCGCGACCGGAGCGACGCAGACCGCGGTGCTCGCCGGCGGCTGCTTCTGGGGCATGGAGGCGGTGTTCGAACATGTGAAGGGCGTCAAGAGCGTCACTGCGGGCTATGCCGGCGGCAGCCGCGATACCGCCACCTATCCGCAGGTGTCGACGGAAACGACGCGCCATGCCGAGGCGGTGCGGATCGTCTTCGACCCGCGCCAGGTCAGTTATGCGACGCTGCTGCGCGTCTATTTCTCGATCGCGCACGATCCGACCGAGCTGAACCGCCAGGGGCCGGACAGCGGCCCGAGCTACCGTTCCGCGATCTTTCCGCAGGATGCCCGCCAGGCTCAGGTCGCGCGCGACTATATCGCGCAGCTGACCGCGGCAAAGAGCTTCGGTCAACCGATCGTGACGAAGATCGAAAACGGCGCCTTCTATCCGGCGGAGGCGTACCACCAGAATTTCTTCGATCGCAATCCCAACCACCCCTATATCGTCGCCTGGGACAAGCCCAAGGTCGCGGCCTTCCGCGCCGGCTTCCCCTCGCTCGCCCGGTGATCGCGATCCGGTGAGCATCGTCACGATCAAAACCGCCGACGAACTGGCGTTGATGCGCAATGCCGGTCGCTTGCTGGCGTCGGTGTTCACGATGCTCGACGCGCAGCCGCTCGCCGGGATGACGACGCTGGCGGTCAACGACCTGGTCGAACGCTTCATCACCGACGATCTGGCCGCGCGTCCGGCGAGCAAGGGCCAATATGGCTTCGCCTATGTGCTCAACTGTTCGATCAACCAGGTCGTCTGCCATGGCGTGCCCGATGCCGACACGACGATCCGCGACGGCGACATCATCAACCTCGACATCACGCTGGAGAAGGACGGCTTCATCGCCGATTCCAGCAAGACCTATCTGGTCGGGGCGGTGCCGCCCGCCGCACGGCGGCTGGTCGCGATCACCGAACAGGCGATGTGGAAGGGCATCCGCCAGGTCCGTCCCGGCGCCCGGCTGGGTGACATCGGCGCGGCGATCGAGCGGCATGCGAAGACCAACGGCTACAGCGTCGTCCGCGACTTCTGCGGCCACGGCATCGGCCGCGAGATGCACGAGGGGCCAGAGGTGCTGCACTTCGGCCGACCCGGCACCGGGCCGGTGCTGCGCGAGGGGATGACCTTCACGATCGAGCCGATGCTCAATCAGGGCAGCCGCAAGGTGGTGACCCGCGGCGACGGCTGGACGGTGGAAACCGCCGACGGCAAGCTGTCGGCGCAGTTCGAGCACACCGTCGCGGTGACCGCGACCGGGGTCGAAGTGCTGACGCTGCGACCCGGCGAAGTCGCGCGCTAGCCCGCGCAGGCGGTCGCAGGGCGCCAATTCAGGCCGCGATCGGAAAGCGGAGCAGGCGCGCCTCGACCGGCACCAGCGCCTCGGCGCCGCGCCCGACCGCGCGGGTCAGCGCCGGATGGTCGACGTCGAGCCCCCCGGTCAGTGAACCGAAAGCCGGCAGCACGATCTTCGCCGGCGTCGCGACGAAACAGCGGCGGGCGATCTGCTTGCCGCGCACGCGCAGCCGCAGCTTGGGATGGAAATGCCCCGACAGCTCGGGCTGCGGCTCGTCCGGATCGGCCTCGTGGCGCAGCATCAGCCCGTCGACTAGGGCCTCCGCGACCGCCTCGCCGCCACAGCGATCGGTGATGACCGGATCGTGGTTGCCGGTGATCCAGGTCCAGGCGAGCCGGCCGGTCAGCGCGCGCAGCGCCGCCTGTGCCGCCTCCGGCAGCCGCTCGCATCCGCCGACATCGTGGAAGCTGTCGCCCAAACACCATAATTCCGCCGCCCCGGTCGCCTCGACCAGACGCGTCAGTTCGGTGAGCGTGGCGATCGAATCGTAGGGCGGCAGCATCTGGCCGCGGCCGGCGAACCAGCTCGCCTTCTCGAGATGCAGATCGGCGACCAGCAGCGCCCGCCGCGCCGGCCACCAGAGCGCGCCGTCGGCCAGTGCCGCCAGATCGTGACCGCCGAACGAAAAGGGAACCATTGCCGCGCCATGCCGAGGAAAGGCACGGCGATCAAGCATTTGTACCGGGGCCGCGCGACCAGCCGGTGGCGGGTGGCGGCCAGTGCCCCGGAGGGCCCGCCATGAACGCGGCATCCGTTGAGGGTGTTGCCCTGACGCGACATCGCCACCGCGGCGGGCCCGGAACTGCCGTTCGCCGACCGACGACGTCCCGCGATGGAACCGAGGGCCCGAATAGCGCTTGCGCTGTCATGGATTAAGCGTAAAGCGCGCCGTCCTTCGTCAGGGGCGCTTCACAGGGGCCGTTGCGCGTCATGTCGACCACCGAGAGTTCGTCCGCATCCGCGTCCACCCATGGCGCACATCCCGCCCTGCCCGGCCTGGTGCTCGGCGCAATCGGCGTCGTGTTCGGCGATATCGGTACCAGCCCGCTCTACGCCTTCCGCGAGGCGCTCGGCCAGTCGGCGGCTGACGGCATCGATCCATCCGAGATCCTGGGCGTACTGAGCCTGGCGCTGTGGACGCTGACGCTGATCGTCACCGTCAAATACGTGCTGTTCCTGATGCGCGCCGATAATCACGGCGAGGGCGGCGTGCTGGCGCTCGCCGCACTGGCGCGCAAGGCTGTCGGCGTGCGCGCGCGCCTGGCGATCGTGCTCGGCGCGATCGGTGCCTCGCTGTTCTACGGCGACGCGATCATCACGCCGTCGCTGTCGGTGCTGTCGGCGATGGAAGGACTGCACACCATTCCCAGCGCCGCGAAATTCTTCGACGAAGGCACGATCCGCGCGCTGACCATCGTGATCCTGATCGCGCTGTTCTTCATCCAGTCGCGTGGCACCGCGATGGTCGCGACGCTGTTCGGCCCGATCTGCGTCGTCTGGTTCGTCGTCATCGGTGGGCTTGGCATCTGGCACATCGCCGACGAACCGTCGATCTTCCGCGTATTGTGGCCGAGCTATGGCATCCATTTCCTCGCGACGCACGGCACGGTCGGGCTGTTCGTGCTCGGCGCCGTCTTCCTGACCGTGACGGGCGCGGAGGCGCTGACCGCGGACATGGGGCATTTCGGCAAGCGGCCGATCCGCCTCGCCTGGCTGTTCCTTGTCTTCCCGGCGCTGATGCTCAACTATCTTGGTCAGGGCGCATTCGCGCTGGCCAGGCTGGAAGCGGCGCAGGCGGCCGGGACCGAATTCAAGAATCAGGACTGGTTCTATCTGATGGCGCCGGAAAGCGTGCGCGGACCGTTGGTCGTGCTCGCCGGCCTGGCCACGGTGATCGCCAGCCAGGCGGTGATCACCGGCGCCTTCTCGCTCACCCAGCAGGCGGTGCAGCTCGGGCTGTTGCCGCGGATGCGGCTGCGCCAGACGTCGGCGAGCTTCGCCGGCCAGATCTACCTGCCGGCGATCAACTGGATGCTGCTGGCCGGCGTGCTGGTGCTGATCATCCAGTTCAAGACCTCGTCGGCGATGGCCGCCGCCTATGGCATCGCGGTGACCGGCACGATGGTAGTGACGACACTGCTCGGCTATCTGGTCGCGCGCCACGTCTGGGGCTGGCGGCGCCCGGTCGCGGCGGCGGCGATCCTGCCCTTCCTGATGCTCGACAGCGTGTTCTTCGGCGCCAACATCCTGCGGGTGATCGAAGGCGGGTGGGTGCCGCTGGTGATTGCCGCGGCGATCGGCTTTCTCATCTACACCTGGGTGCGCGGCAAGACGATCGTGCGCGCGTTCGAGGCGCGGCAGAGCATTCCGCTCGCCGACCTCGCCGCCGCGCTCGCCAAGCGACCACCCGAACGGGTGCCGGGCACTGCCGTCTTCCTGACCGGAAATCCGGAGGCTGCGCCGGGAGCGCTGCTGCACAATCTCAAGCACAACAAGGTGCTGCACGAACGCAATCTGGTGGTCAGCATCCGTACCGCCGACCGACCGGTGATCGATGCCGACAAGCGCGCCAAGATCGAGCGGCTGGACGACAATTTCGAAACGGTGGTGCTGACCTACGGCTTCATGGAAAGCCCCGACGTGCCCGCCGATCTGGGCGTCGGCGCACGCACCGAGGTGCAGGGACTGGACGCGATGAAGACGAGCTTCTTCATCGGCCGCAACACGCTGAAGCCGGAGGCGGAGCAGGGCATGCCGCTGTGGCAGGACCGAGTATTTATGTTCCTGCAGCGCAACGCCAGCGACCCGACCGAATTCCTCCGCATCCCGCCGGGCAAGGTGCTGGAACTGGGCGAGCAGGTCACGGTGTAGGATCTTCCCCGTCGGCGGGGAAGATCGTCAGCCGGCGTAGGCCTTCACCAGATCGTACAGATAGTCGCGCCCTTCGTAGAGCGACTTCACCCCGATCCGTTCGTTGAGGCCGTGGATGCCGCCGCCGTCCTTTTCGACGAACAGGCCGGGCATGCCGTAGACCGGGATGCCGATCGCCTCGAAGAAGATGCCGTCGGTGGCGCCGGTCGACATCAGCGGCACCACAGGCGTGCCGGGAAAGTACCGTGCCGCGACGCGGGTCGCCGGACCGACGATCTTGGGATCGAGCGTCGGCGGGATCGCGGTCGGGCGGACCGGCTGGTTGGCAGTGACCTTGACCGTCGTGCCGGCCAGCCGCTGCAGCGTCGCGAGCGTGCCGTCGACCGTCTCGCCGGGGAAGATGCGGCAGTTGATGTTGGCGGTGGCGCGCTGCGGCAGCGCATTTTCGGCATGGCCGGCGTTGAGCAGCGTCGCGACGCAGGTGGTGCGCAGCGTCGAATGGAACGCCTTGTCGCGGCTGACGATCGCGTCGGCGGCGGTGTCGTTGGGGTTGGCGAGCAGCCGCGTGATCGCCTGCCCCATCGCGCCGCCTGCCTGTTTCGCGGTGGCGGTGAAATAGGCGCGCGTCGTGTCGGTGAAGCGGATCGGAAATTCGTAGCCCTGCACCGCCTTCACCGCGTCGACCAATTGGTAGATCGCATTGTCGGGCACGGGCTGCGAACTATGGCCGCCGGGGTTGGTGGCGAGGAAGGTGTAATTCTGTGCCGCCTTCTCGCCGACCTGCACGGCGAGCAGCTCGCGCTTGCCGTCTGCGGTGAGCCGCCCGCCGCCACCCTCGTTCAGCGCGAACTCCGCGGCGATCAGGTCCGGCCTGTTGGCGGCGAGCCATTGGGCGCCGTTGAAAGCATAGGTCGTCTCCTCGCCGCAGGTCAGCGCGAGCTTGATCGTGCGCCGCGGCGGCGGCCCGGCACGTTTCAGGCGGATCATCGTGTCCGCCCAGATCGCGCTCATCGCCTTGTCGTCGACGGTGCCGCGGCCGTAATAATAGCCCCCCTCCTCCGTCAGTTTGAACGGATCGCGGACCCAATCCTCGCGCTTGGCGGCAACGACGTCGAGGTGACCGAGCAGCAGCATCGGCTTGGCCTGCGGATCGGAACCCCTAAGCACGGCGACCAGGCCACCGTCCTGCGGATGATCGGGCGTGGAGAAGAGCGTGACGTCACCAGCGGCGAAGCCCGCGGCCTTCAGCCTTTCGGCGATCTGCGCCGATGCCTGGGTGCAGCTGCCGACGCCGACCACAGTGTTGGTCTCGACGAGCTGCTTATAGAGATCGAAGAAGGCGCGCTCGTCGGGGCGCTGCTGCGCGGACGCCGCCCCGGCACTGCAGAGCGCGATCGCCGCGGTGGCAAGGCCGGTCATCGTGCGCGTCATAAGTCCCCCTGATCGGTGCCGGAGGAATAGAGCGCGATTGCGGGCAAAGCGCAACGGGCCCCCTCCCGCAAGCGGGAGGGGAATAACGGTTACTCCGCCGCGACCAGCTCGACCGTGTCGTCGAGGGCGTGCGTCTGACGCGAGAGCATTTCCTTTGGCACCACCTGCCAGAACCGGCCGAGCGCCTGATCCCAGTCGGCGAGCAGGCCCTTCGACCAGCGGCTGTCGGTCGCCGCGGCATGCCGCTCGACGAGGTCGCGCAGCACGCCCTCCCAATGCGCCGAGGCGATCCGCTGCCAGACGATGTTCTCCGGATTGGCGCGGCGTTCGAACGCGTCGTCGCCATCGTAGACGAAGGCCATGCCGCCGGTCATGCCGGCACCGAAATTGGCGCCGGTGCGGCCGAGCACGACGGCGATGCCGCCGGTCATATATTCGCAGCCGTTGGCGCCGCAGCCCTCGACCACCACGGTCGCGCCCGAATTGCGCACCGCGAACCGCTCGCCCGCCTGCCCCGCGGCGAGCAGCGTGCCCGAGGTCGCACCGTAGAGCACGGTGTTGCCGACGATCGTATTGTCCTGGCTGGCGAGCGGCGACGACACCGCCGGCCGCACGATGATCGTGCCACCCGACAGGCCCTTGCCGACATAATCGTTGGCGTCGCCGAACACCTCGAGCGTGACGCCCTTGCACAGGAAGGCGCCGAGCGACTGGCCGGCGCTGCCGCGCAGCCGGACGGTGACATGGCCGTCGGCAAGCTTGGCCATGCCGAAGCGGCGGGTGATCTCGCTCGACAGGCGGGTGCCGACTGCGCGGTGCGTGTTGCGCACCGAATAGGTCAGCTGCATCTTCTCGCCGCGCGCGAAGACCGGTGCGGCGTCCTTGATGATCTGCGCGTCGAGGCTGTCGGGCACGTCGTTGCGGAAGGTCGACAGCGAGAAACGCCGCTCCGCGTCGGTCGCGTCGACCTTGGCTAGGATCGGATTGAGGTCGAGGTCGTCGAGATGCTCGGCACCGCGGCTGACCTGCCGGAGCAATTCGGTGCGCCCGATCACCTCGTCGAGGCTGCGGCAGCCGAGCCGGGCGAGGATGTCGCGCACCTCCTCGGCGATGAAGGTCATCAGGTTGATGACCTTTTCCGGCGTGCCGGTGAATTTGGCGCGCAACCGCTCGTCCTGCACGCAGACGCCGACCGGACAGGTGTTCGAGTGGCACTGGCGGACCATGATACAGCCCATGGCGACTAGGCTCAACGTGCCGATGCCGAATTCTTCCGCGCCGAGGATCGCGGCGACGACGATGTCGCGTCCGGTCTTCAACCCGCCATCGGCGCGCAGCCGCACCCGGCCGCGCAGGCCGTTGAGGGTCAGCACCTGATTGACCTCGGACAGGCCCATTTCCCACGGCGTGCCGGCATATTTGATGCTCGTCTGCGGCGAAGCGCCGGTGCCGCCGACATGGCCGGAGACGAGGATGACGTCGGCATGCGCCTTGGCGACGCCCGCCGCGACCGTGCCGATGCCCGCCGAGCTGACCAGCTTGACGCAGACGCGTGCGCGCGGGTTGATCTGCTTCAGATCGTAGATCAGCTGCGCCAGATCCTCGATCGAATAGATGTCGTGGTGCGGCGGCGGGCTGATCAGCGTCACGCCCGGGGTTGCGTGGCGCAACTTGGCAATGAATTCGGTGACCTTGAAGCCGGGCAGCTGGCCACCCTCGCCGGGCTTGGCGCCCTGCGCGACCTTGATCTCGATCTCCTCGCAGGCGTTGAGATATTCCGCCGTGACGCCGAAGCGGCCGGACGCCACCTGCTTGATCGTCGAATTGGCGTTGTCGCCATTGGCGTAGGGCGTGTAGCGCGCCTTGTCCTCGCCGCCCTCGCCCGACACCGCCTTGGCGCCGATCCGGTTCATGGCGATCGCCAGCGCCTCGTGCGCCTCCGGCGACAGCGCGCCGAGCGACATGCCCGGGGTGACGAAACGCTTGCGGATTTCGGTGATCGCCTCGACCTGGTCGACGGGCACGCCCTCAGCCGGAAAGTTGAATTGCAGCAGGTCGCGCAGATAGACCGGCGGCAGGTCGGCGACGCCGCGGCTGAACTGCATGTAGCTGGTGTAGCTGTCGGTCGCGACCGCGGTCTGCAGCAGGTGCATCAGCTGGGCGGAATAGGCATGGGTCTCGCCGGTGTGACGCTGGCGGTAGAAGCCGCCGATCGGCAATTTGGCGACACCCTCGTCCCACGCCTGTTCGTGCCGCATCATCGCGCTGTGGTGAAGCGAGGCATAGCCTTCGCCCGAGATCTTGGCGGGCATGCCCGGGAACAGGTCGTTGACCAGCGCGCGGGACAGGCCGACCGCTTCGAAATTATAGCCGCCGCGATAGGAGGAGATCACCGCGATCCCCATCTTGCTCATGATCTTGAGCAGCCCCTCCTCGATCGCGACGCGATGACGGGCGAGGCAGGCGTCGAGGCTGAGGTCGCCGAACAGGCCGCGTGCCTGCCGATCGACGATTGCCGCCTCGGCCAGATAGGCGTTCACCGTGGTCGCGCCGACGCCGATCAGCACCGCATAATAGTGCGTGTCGAGGCATTCCGCCGACCGCACGTTGATCGAGGCGTAGGAGCGCAGGCCCTTGCGGACGAGATGCGTGTGTACCGCGGCGGCGGCGAGCACGCCGGCGATCGCGACGCGATCCTCGGAAACATGCTCGTCGGTCAGGAACAGCTCGCTCTTGCCCTGGCGCACCGCCTGCTCGGCCTCGTTGCGGATGCGCTGGATCGCGGCGCGCAATTTCTCCGGCCCGCCCTCGGCGTCGAAGGTGCAGTCGATCTCGCTCGCGCTGCTGCCGAAATGGGTGCGCAGCCGCGCCCAGTCCTGCCCCGTCAGCACCGGCGAATCGAGCACGAGCACGCGCTCGCGCCGGTCCTCGGTATCGAGGATGTTGGCGAGATTGCCGAACCGGGTCTTGAGCGACATCACGTAGCGTTCGCGCAGACTGTCGATCGGCGGGTTGGTCACCTGGCTGAAATTCTGGCGGAAGAACTGGCTGATCAGCCGCGGCTTGTCGCTGATCACCGCGAGCGGCGTGTCGTCGCCCATCGATCCGACCGCTTCCTTCGCGCCATCGACCATCGGCGACAGGATCAGCTCCATATCCTCCAGCGTCTGGCCGGCGGCGACCTGGCGCCGGGTCAGCTCCGCGCGATCGAAGCGCACGGTCGCGTCCGCCACCTCGGGCAGGTCGCGCATCGCGTGGAATTCGCCGATCATCGCGGCATAATCATGCTCGGCGGCGATCCGGTCCTTGACCTCGCGATCGTTGAACACGCGGCCCTCGTCGAGATCAACGGCAATCATCTGGCCCGGCCCGAGCCGCCCCTTGGCGACGATCGTCGATTCGGGCACCACCACCATGCCGCTTTCCGAGCCGACGATCAGCAGCCCGTCGGCGGTTTGCGTATAGCGCAGCGGGCGCAGCGCGTTGCGGTCGACGCCGCCGACGGCCCAGCGCCCATCGGTCATCGCCAGCGCGGCGGGTCCGTCCCACGGCTCCATCACCGAGGCGAGATACTGGTACATGGCGGCATGATCCGCCGGCGTATCGAGGTCCTTCTGCCACGCTTCCGGCACCAGCATGATCTTGGCGGTCGGCGCATCGCGCCCCGACCGGCAGATCGTCTCGAACACCGCATCGAGCGCGGCGGTGTCGCTGGCGCCAGCCGGGATCACCGGCTTAATGTCCTCCGAATTGTCGCCGAACGCGGTCGCCGCCATCCGGATCTCGTGGCTGAGCATCCAGTTCTTGTTGCCGCGGATCGTGTTGATCTCGCCATTGTGCGCGAGGCAGCGGAACGGCTGCGCCAGCCACCATTGCGGGAAGGTGTTGGTGGAATAGCGCTGGTGGAAGATCGCGACGCGGCTTTCGAACCGCTGGTCCTGCAGGTCGGGGTAGAAGACCGACAGGCTCTCGGCGAGGAACAGGCCCTTGTAGACGATCGAGCGGCAGCTCAGCGAGCAGATGTAGAAGCCCTGAATCTGCGCGGCGATGACCCGCTTCTCGATGCGGCGGCGGATCAGATAGAGGTTCTTCTCGAACTCTGCGGCGCTGACCTCGTCCGGCATCGGGCCGGCGATCATGATCTGCTCGATCTCGGGCCGGGTTGCCTGCGCCTTCATGCCGATGACGGAGACGTCGACGGGCA
This sequence comes from Sphingomonas sp. MA1305, assembly GCF_016107325.1. Taxonomy (GTDB): domain Bacteria; phylum Pseudomonadota; class Alphaproteobacteria; order Sphingomonadales; family Sphingomonadaceae; genus Sphingomonas. Next base: position 766,458 of record NZ_RCVT01000002.1, on the reverse strand, counting down.
CCTGGCGCCAGCCGTAGATCGTATAGCCCGCCTCGATGATCACGCTCTCGACGATCGTCCGGCAGCTTTCCTGCGCGCCGAGGTCGGTACGGGGCAGGAAGATCATCCCCACCGCAAGCCGGTTGGGCAGCACCTTGTGACCAGACGCGACGACCGCATCGTCGAAGAAGCGGTGCGGCAGGTCGATGTGCAGGCCGGCACCGTCGCCCGTCTTGCCGTCGGCATCAACCGCACCGCGGTGCCACACCGCCTTCAGCGCGTCGATCGCCGACTGGACGACGCGGCGCGACGCACGTCCGTCGGTCGCGGCGACGAGGCCGACGCCGCAGGCGTCGCCCTCATAGTCCGGGCGGTACATGCCGTGCTCGGCGAGATACCGGCGCTGGTCGGTCATCGTCGTGATCCTACTTTCCGGCAGGCGCGCCGAGCGCGTTGACGCGCTGGATGATCTTCGGGAAGGCGTCCATACCGGCCTCGCGGCCGATCGCCCGGCCCTGTTCGGACATCACCTTCTGGATCGCGGGCTGGGTCTGGATCAGCTTCGCCCCCGCCGGCGATCGATAGAAGCTCAGGATCGCCTGCAGTTCCGTCTCGCTGAACGAGCGGCTGTATTCCTCCGACAGGGCGGCGGCGATACTGTCGTAGCGCGCCCGATAGGCCGCGCCGATTTCCTCGGAGACGATCTTCGACACCTGCGCCTGTCCGTCGGCGGTCGACAGTCGCGCCTTCAGGGTGGCGGGAATGGCGGGATCGCGCTGCATCGCGGTGATTACATTGGTCGACACCAGCGGCATGATCTGCGCGAAGACGGGATCGAGCGTCTGTTCGATATGCATCGCCGCGACGATGCTCCGCGCGGTCGCGATCGTACCGGCCCCCGTGCCCTGCGCCGCCACCGGCGCGCTGGCCAAAGCCGCCGCCACCAGAAGACCGTTCCGCATCATGCCGCCACCCTCTCGCGCTTTGCCTTGGCCTTCAGCCATTTGTGCATCGCCCCGGCGACGTCGCGGCCGTCCCGGATCGCCCAGACGACCAGGCTCGCCCCGCGCACGATGTCGCCCGCGGCAAAGACGCCGTCGAGACTGGTCATCAGCGTCTTGCCGTCGACCAGCACCGTGCCCCAGCGCGACACGCCGAGTTCCGGTGCGCCGAACAGACCGGGCAGATCTTCCGCATCGAAGCCGAGCGCCTTGATCACCAGATCGGCCTGCAGCGTGAAGTCGCCCGCCGGATCCGCCTCGGGTGCGCGTCGACCGCTGGCATCTGGGGCACCGAGCCGCATTCTCCGTGCGCGGACGGTGCCATCCGGGTCGAACGCGGCGGGGGCGGACAGCCACACGAACTCCGCACCCTCTTCCTCGGCATTGGCGACTTCGCGCTGGCTGCCGGGCATGTTGGCGCGATCACGGCGGTAGAGACACTTCACCGACGCCGCGCCCTGGCGGATCGCGGTGCGGACGCAATCCATCGCCGTGTCGCCGCCGCCGATCACCACGACATGCTTGCCGGCGGCGTCGAGCGCGCCACTGTCGAACGCCGGGACGGCGTCGCCGAACCCCTTGCGATTGGAGGCGATCAGATAATCGAGCGCGGCGACGACGCGGTCGTCGGGCGTGCCGAGATCAAGGTTGCGGGCGCGATAGACGCCGGTCGCGATCAGCACCGCATCATGACGCTGCCGCAGTTCGTCGAGGCTGGCCTGTTCGCCGACCGAGAAGCCGCTGTGGAAGACGATGCCGCCGTCGCGCAGCCGGTCGACGCGCCGCATCACCACCGGCTTTTCCAGCTTGAAACCCGGGATGCCGTAGGTCAGCAGCCCGCCGGCGCGATCGTGGCGATCGTAGACGTGGACGTCATAGCCATGACCGCGCAGATATTCCGCCGCCGACAGCCCCGCCGGACCCGCGCCGATCACCGCCACCGACTGGCCGCGCGCCGGCCCGGGCGCCAGCGGCTCGACCCAGCCTTCCTCCCAGGCGGTATCGGTGATGAACTTCTCGACCGAGCCGATCGTCACCGCGCCATGGCCGCTGAACTCGATGACGCAATTGCCCTCGCACAACCGATCCTGCGGGCAGATGCGGCCGCAGATCTCCGGCATCGTCGAGGTGGCGTTGCTCAGCTCATAGGCTTCGCGCAGCCGCCCCTCCGCGGTCAGGCGCAGCCAATCGGGGATATGATTGTGCAACGGACAATGGACCGAGCAATAGGGCACGCCACATTGCGAGCAGCGGCCCGCCTGCTCCTCCGCCGCGGGTGGGGCGTAGCGCGCCGCAATCTCCCGGAAATCGTCCGCGCGATCATCGGCAGTGCGCTTGGCCGGATAGGCCTGCGAACGACCGACGAACTTGAGCATGGAATCGTGCGCCATGGGGCCTCCTGATCGTGCCGCTACGCACGATCGAAGCCTTTGTCACGCACAAAACGAGCGTTATGGAACCTATTCTTACCTAATTCGAGCTAATCGTGCGCTGGAAGCGGTAACGAGAGGCGGCGCTTGCCGAAATAGGTAAATATTCGGACCTAACGCATCTGCAGGGCGATCAGCGCGATCGCGCCGACGACGATACGATACCAGGCAAAGGGCGCAAAGCCGTGCCGGCTGATCACCGTGATGAACCAGCGGATCACCAGAAGCGCGACGATGAACGACACGACGAAGCCCACCGCGATCGCCAGCCAGTCGCCCTGGCCAAGCGTCGCGCCCGACTTGAGCAGGTCGTAGCCGCTTGCCGCCAGCATCGTCGGAATGGCGAGGAAGAAGGAGAATTCGGCCGCCGCCTGGCGATCGACGCCAAGCGTCAGCGCCCCCATGATCGTCGCGCCCGACCGGCTGACGCCGGGAACCATCGCCAGACACTGAAGGACGCCGATCCCGAGTGCGGTGGTGGCGGGCATCGCCTCGACCGAATCGATGCGGACGCGGCGTACCAGCCGCTCGATGACGAGGATCGCGACGCCGCCGACGATCAAGGCGACCGCCACCACGGTCGGCTTTTCCAGCAGCGCCTTCACCGCCTTGTAGACAACGAGGCCGATCGCCATCGCCGGCAGAAAGCCGAGCACGACATTGCGGACGAAGGCGATCGCGCGGCGCTCGCCGGCGAACAGGCCGATCGCGACGCCCCAGAAGCGCCGCCAGTAGAGGACGATTACCGCCAGGATGGCGCCGAGCTGGATGACGATGTCGAAGGTCGCAGTGCCCTTGTCCTGCACGCCGAGAAGCGTGCCGGCGAGGATCAGATGGCCGGTCGACGAGACGGGCAGGAATTCGGTCACCCCCTCGACGATGCCGAGGAGGATGGCGGTCAGGAGATCCATGCTCGATCCTTCAGACGTGGAGCTTGGTGGCGGCGCGACGGCCGAAGCGGCCGAGACGGCGGAAGCGCACTAGCCATTCGGGGGCGACGGAGGCGAGCGGCGTCGGGGTCACGCCCAATGCAGCGAGGCCATCAGCCCCCGGCGCGACGACATTGTCGCGCTGGAGCATCTGCCACTGGTCGACGGTGATCGGCGCCAGCGGCAGCCGGGCGAGCAGCGCGCCGGCAGCATCAGGCAATTCGACGATCGACGGCGACCGGCCGAGCGTCGCGGCGAGCCAGCGAATGATTTCGCCCATCGTCATCACGTCGGGGCCGCCGAGTTCGAAGGTACGGCCGGCATGGTCCGCCGCCAGCGCAGCCGCGAAGGCGTCGCCGACATCTGCCGCGAACACCGGCTGGAACTTGACCGGCGCCCGCAACACCGGGACGACCGGGAACTTCTCGATCATGCCGGCAAAGCGATTGAGGAACTGGTCCTCGCGACCGAAGACGATCGAGGAACGCATGATCACCGCCCCCGGGAAGGCGGCACGCACCGCCTCCTCGCCGCGCCCCTTGCTGCTGCCATAGGCGGAGGCGGCGGCGGGATCGGCGCCGATCGCCGACATATGCACCATCGCCTCGGCCCCGGCGCCGGCCGCCGCCTCGGCGACGTTGCGTGCGCCCACCACATGGACCGCATCGAACTTGCCCTCAAGCACGCCGACGAGGTTGACGACCATGTCGGAGCCGACCACCGCCCGATGCACCGTGTCGGACCGGGTCACGTCGGCAGCGACAAACTGCATCTGGCCAAGGCCGCCAAGCGGCTTGAGGAACCAGGCATGGCGGGGATCGCGCTCGGCGACGCGAACGCGCGCGCCCGTGCGCAGCAGCGCCTGCACCACGTAACGGCCGACGAAGCCGCCGCCGCCGAACACCGTAACCAGTTTGTCCCTCATGATCGGCCCTTCTCGCACCTGGCTAAATCGCCGTGCCGCCCTTGCCGTGCGAAAGGCGTGTTGACAAGGCACATGACCCACCCCTAAAGGCCGCCGCCTACCCCGTGCCCAGATGGCGGAATTGGTAGACGCACCAGCTTCAGGTGCTGGCGATCGCAAGGTCGTGGAGGTTCGAGTCCTCTTCTGGGCACCATTTTCCATTCATCGCGATCAAATTGATCGTTTATAGGCTTGACGCCCCCAAAGGCGGCCGTACGGCTGCTCCTTAGTCAAAGGAGCAAGCTATGACTGATGAAACTTCTGGTCTGAACGCTGTTGAGTTAGCAACCGAGTTGACGATTGCTTGGCTCGGCAATCCCAACACTCGCACCAGCGCCGACGAGGTGCCGGCGTTCCTCGGCAAGATGCACGACACCGTCCGCGGTCTGCTTGGAGCGGTCGATACCGCTACGGAAACCCCGGCACAGACCGAGTATACCCCGGCAGTGTCGGTCCGGAAATCCTTGGCGTCGAAGGATTACATCATCTCGATGATCGACGGTAAGCCGTACAAGACCTTGCGTCGCCATCTCGCTACGCATGGCCTCAGCCCCGATGAATATCGCGAGCGCTATGGCCTGAAGTCGGATTATCCGATGGTGTCGGAGAACTACTCCGAAAGCCGGCGCGCCATGGCGAAGAAGATCGGCCTGGGCCGCAAGCCCGGCGAGCGCCCGAGCGAAAACGCCGCCCGCCGTGGTCGCAAGACCGCCGACGCCGAGGCGTAACCCGGAAGGGGCCTGCGGGCCCCTCCCGTCCCTGCCATGTCACCGTGCCGCCTCAGCGAAAGCTGGGGCGTTTCGTTGCGAGGCGGGGCGACGGGACGTACAGTGTCGACCGCGTCGCGCGCCCTAGGAGCTTGAACCGTCACGCGCGCCGGGCGCAGTCTGCGTTCATTGCCCGAATACGCCCTTGCGATAGAGCAGGGTGATAGCGACGCGACGATTGCGCGCGTCATAGGGATCGTTGGGAATGATCGGCTCGCGATCGGCGACGCCCTCGATCCGTTCGAACCGCTGTTCGGGAATCCCCCCCAAGGCCAAACGGCGGCGCGTCGCCTCGGCCCGTCCGGATGACAGCATCCAGTTGTTCATCGCACGCGGATCGCCATAGGGCACGCTGTCGGTGTGGCCACGGATCATGATCGTGTTGGGGGTACCGGCAATCGTCTTGGCGATCATCCCGATCAGGTCAGACGCCTTGCCGTCGAGCATCGTCGTGCCGAGCGCGAACATGGAATAATCAGCGTCGTCGACTAGGTCGATGCGCAGACCGTCCTGCGTCGGTACGAACCGGATATGACTGGCAAGCTTGGCGAGGCTCGCCGAACTCTTGATCGCTGATTCGATCTGGCGCTTGATCGCCTCGAACGCCTTTTGATCCTCCGCGCGCGCGTTGGGATTGCGCAGCGACCCCTTTTCGCCGGTGCCGCTGCGCTCGCCGCCCGCGTTGGACACGGGGATGCCGATCGACGCGATCGGCGCCGCCGCCGCCTTCGGCCCGAGCTTGTTGTTGCTGACGATCGATTCGCCGCCGAGCACGCCGCTGCCGCCGAGGCCCAGCACCTTCTTGTCGATGATCGTCGGCGCGAAATAGTCGGCGATGCCCTTGCGCTGCTTCTCGGTGGTCGCGCCGAGCAGCCAGAGCAGCAGGAAGAAGGCCATCATTGCCGTCACGAAGTCGGCATAGGCGACCTTCCACGCGCCGCCGTGATGACCGCCGCCGCCTTCGCCAATGATCTTCTTGACGATGATGATCTTGGGCGGCTGGTTGTTGCCGTGCGGCGCAGCGCGGGCCATCGGATGCGTCCTTCCCGCTTACTTGCCGCGCAGGCCGTCGAACACCTCGGCGAAGCCGGGCTGGTTCTTGTGCGCGATGCCGCTCCGTGCCGCCTCGATGACGAGCGGCTGCGGATGGCCGTGCAATGAGGCGATGATGATCTGCTTGACGACGTGATAGATTGCGGCGTCGGCATGAATCACCTGCTTGAGCCGACCGGCAAGCGGATTGACGATGCCGTAGGCGAGCAGCACGCCCATGAACGTGCCGACCAGCGCCGAGCCGATCATGCCGCCGAGCACCGACGGCGGCTTGTCGATCGAACCCATCGTCTTCACGATGCCGAGCACCGCGGCGACGATGCCGAGCGCGGGAAGCGAGTCGGCAAGGCTGGTCAGCGTGTGCTCCGGCCCCTCGACCTCATGGTGATGCGTCTTGATCGCATGGTCCATCACCTCTTCGACCGCATGCACGTCCAGCGTGCCGCTGGAAACGACGACGAGGCGCAAGGTATCGGCGATCAGATTGACCAAGGTATGGTCAGCGAGAAGGCGGGGGTATTCGGCGAAAACCGCCGAGGACTTCGGATCCTCGACATGCGGTTCGAGCGCGATCGGGCCATCCATGCGCAGCATCTTCATCAGCTTGCTGACCAGGAAGATGACGTCGAGATAGTCCTGCTTCTTGTACTTCGGCCCCTTGAACACCTTGCCGAGGCCGCCGCCCATCGCCTTCAGTTCGGCACCCGAGTTGCCGATGATCAGCGCGCCAGCAGCGGCGCCGCCGATGATCAGCATTTCGTGCGGAATCGCCTCGAACACCGGGCCGAGCGCACCGCCGGTGATGGCGAAGCCGCCAAACACCATGCCGAGAAGGACAACAAGACCAATTGCAGGAAACACGGGCTACCCCCCAATGGCCGGTCCGTTCCGGCACCTGTCATGTCGGGTTAACCGGATTTCCTAGACAAACGGTTACCACGAAGGCGTTTAGTGGCCGCCGGAGATCGGTACGCGGCGACACGGATGGCGGCGCAGAGCGGCCGCGCTCCGCCGAACCGGAGCGTGCATGCCGGGATTACGGTGCGTTACTTGATGTAATCGAACAGCGACAGGCTGGAGAGTTTGCTGAAGCTCGCCTGTGTCGCCGACAGCTGCGTCATCATCTGCTGCAGCTGGACGATCGCATCGGTGACGTCGACGTCCTGCAACTTGGAGCGCAGATCGGCGCGATCGGTGTTGGCGGTGGTCTGCAGTTGCTGTTGCAGATCGATGCGGGCGCCGCGCGCGCCGACCGACGCCTGAACGTTGGCGACCTGATCGATCGACGCCTTGATGTCGTCGAGCCCTTGCGAGACCGCCGTCGAAACGTCGCCACCGGCGTTGAGCGCCGTGGCAAGCTGACTGAGCGCGGTCAGCGCGTCCTTGCCGTTGCCGATATTGAAGATGCGCGACGCACTTTCCGTCGCTTGTACCGTCTGACCATCGGCGATCGGCACCTCCGACACGTTGGTCGTGGCATAGGTGAAGGTGCCGTCGCCGTTGTCCTTGACCGCCGGCGTCCCTTCCGGCGTACCGAACAGCGGCTGGCCACGGACGTTGGTGCTGTTGGCGAGGCCGGTGATCGCACCGATGATCGATTGCAGTTCGGTGCCGATTATCTTGCGCGTCGCGTCGGTCTGCGTGCCATTGGCGGCCTGAGTCGCAAGTTCGGTGGCGCGGGTCAGCTGATCGTTGATCTGCTTGAGCACGCTGTCCGCCTGGTCGAGCAGCGAACTCGCCATGGTCATGTTGTTGCCGTAGACCGTCGCATCCGCATCCTTGCGGTCGAGTTCGGCGAGCTGTGCGGACGCGTTGGGGTCGTCCGAGGCGCGCTGAATCTTCTTGCCGGTCGCGATCTGCGTCTGCAGCACCGCGGCGCGATCGTTCATCTTCGACAGGCGGCTCGCCGCATTGTCGTAGAACATGCTGGTGGAGATCTGCATGGCGCGGCCTACCGGATGTCGAGGATGGACTGCATGGTTTCGCGCGCGACCTGGATCACACGGCTGGATGCGGCATAAGCCTGCTGGAAGCGCATCAGGTCGACCGCCTCGGAGTCGAGGTTGACGCCGGTCGAGGTGGACAGCGCGGTCGCCGCCCCGTCGCGGATCGCGGTCTGCGCATCGGCGATCGTGGACTTCTGCTTATAGGCCGTGCCGTTGTCGGTGATCATGCCGGACAGCGTCGATTCGAACGCCTTGCCCTGACGCGATTGTTCCAGAATGCTGAGGTTGCTCGAATCGCGCTTGCCGCCGCCGGGCGCCGCCGCCGCGATCTTGCTGCCATCGGTGAAGCCCGCCGCGAGCGTGATATCGGTCGGCGTGCTGCCGACCGCGAAGATCGCGGTGCCCTGGACCCCGTTCTGATCCTCGCCCGCCGCCTGATTGTCGTTGACCGTTTTCACGAAGCTGCTGGTCAGGCCGTTTAGCGCGTCGCGGTTGGCGGCGACGCGCTGCGCGCCGTCGGTGATGCCGGCGATCGTGCCGCCGTTCGGCGTCAGCTGGGTCGCAATGCCGTCGACGATCTGCGAGAAGGTCGCCTGGCCATTGTCGTCGCGTTCATAGCTGACGATGCCGGAGCTATTGCCCTTCACGAACGGCGCGCCGCTCGATTGCGCCAGCGTGACGGTGGAGCGGCCGAGGGAATCGAAGCTGACCGACAGGTCGACCTGTTCGCTCATCTTGGTCAGGATCTGGTCGCGCTGATCCATCAGCTGCGCGGCGGCGGTGCTGCCCGGCGCGGCACGCCCAAGACCGTCGTTGATCCCGGCCAGCGAGGTACCGAGCGACGACAGGTCGGTCGCGGCCTGGCGGCCCGCGGTGTCGAGATCGGTATCGATCTGATCGAAGGCCTGGCCGGTCGCGCTGAACGACACCGCCAGCGTGTTGGCGGCGCTGTACATGCTGGTACGTAGCGCGCTCGAATCGGGTTCCGCGGCCAGCGACTGCGATGCCGCGAAGAAGGAGGTCATCCGCGACGTCAGCGCGTTGCCGGTCAGCGCGCCGTCGATCCGGTCGAGCCAGGTCGCGCCCTTGGTGGTGCGGCTGAGATCGGACGTCGAGGCCCGCAGCGCGGCGGTGGAATAGGTATCGCTGGACCGCGCGATGCCGGTCAGCGTGACGCCATTGCCCGCGCCATATTGATTGACCGAGCCACTGCCGCCCGGAACCTCGGCAACCTGCACGGCGCGACGGGTATAGCCCGTCGTTCCCACGTTGGCGATATTCTCGCCGACGGTGGCTAGCGCGGTCTGGTACGCGCGGACGCCCGAGGCGCCGATGGCGAGCAGGTCGCTCATGATGTCGGCGGGTCTGCCGCCGAACCGTTAAGATCCGATTGCGACTTGGCGAGGAAAGAGGTCATCGCCTTGCCGATACCGATCGGCGTATGCTCGGCCATCGTCTGCGCCAGACGCTGATCCTGCATGTCGGTAAAGGTGTCGATCGCTTTCGAATCGAACAACGGTTCGGCGAGATGGGTCTGGCGCATGCTCTTCAGCATCATGCCGGTGAACACCGCCTCGAACTTCTCGCCCGCCTTCTTGAGATTGTCGGCGTTCTTCAGCCGCGACGTGTCGGTCGACAGGCCACCCGCGGTCGACTGGAGCGCCTGCGGCGCGGCGGCGAGCGGCGTCGTCACAGGACGACGAGCTCCGCCTTGAGGCTGCCCGCCTCCTTGAGCGCCTCGAGGATCGCGACCAGATCCGCCGGCGAGGCGCCGATCGCGTTCACCGCCTTGACGACATCGGCCAGCTTGGGCCCGGGATTCAGAAGGAACATCGGCTTCTTCTCTTCCTCGACGGCGACGTTGGAGCGTTGCTGCACCGCGGTCTGGCCCTGGCTGAACGGCGCCGGCTGGCTGATCCGTTGGTTCTCGTCGATGCGCACGGTCAGCTTGCCGTGCGTCACCGCGGCCGGACCCACCCTGACCGCAGAGGATATAACGACCGTTCCGGTGCGCGCATTTACAATTACTTTTGCGGGCGGCTCGGCGGAGACGACGTCGAGGTTCTCGATCGTCGACATCAATGTCGCGCGCACGTCCGCCCCCTGCGGCGCGCGCACCGCCACCGACACCGCGTCGACCGCCTGGGCGGTGCCGAAGCCGAGCGTCTTGTTGATCGCGGCGGCGACGTTCTGGGCGGTGGTGAAATCGGCGCGCTGGAGGTTGAAGGTCAGCGTCGGCGCGGTGTCGAAGCCGGTCTGCACCGCGCGTTCGACGGTGGCGCCCTCCGGAATACGACCGGTCGAGGGCACGTTGACGACGATCCGCGATCCGTCCGCCCCCTCCGCCCCGAGGCCGCCGACGGCAAGATTACCTTGCGCCATCGCATAGATCTGATTGTCGGCGCCGAGCAGCGGGGTCAGCACCAGGCTGCCGCCGCGCAGCGACTTGGCCTTGCCCATCGAGGCAACGGTGATGTCGAGGCGCTGGCCGGGCTTGGCGAACGGCGGCAGTTCGGCGGTGATCATCACCACCGCGGCGTTCTTCATTCCCGGATTGGCGCCCGGCGGCAGCTGCAGCCCGAAGCGCGAGGCGACCGCCTTCAGCGACTGGACGGTATATTCGAGATTGTCGTCGCCCGTGCCGGGCAGGCCGACGACCACGCCATAGCCGGTCAGCTGGTTCGAACGGATGCCCTGGAAGCCGCCGAGATCCTTGATCCGGTCGGCATGGGCAGGTGCGGTCGCGACGAACAGCGACAGCAGGCCGAGGAAGAGCGCACGCAAGGTCATGTCGAAGATCCTGCCACCGCCATGGTTACCGAACCGCTAACCATGGCGCGGAGAGGGTTAGAACGGGCTGATCACGGAGAAGAAGCGGCTCAGCCAGCCCTGCCGGCTGGCGCGGGCGACATCGCCCTTGCCGGTGTAGGCGATCTGCGCATCGGCGACGCGGGTCGAGGGCACGCGGTTTTCCGCATCGACGTCGGCAGCGCGGACGATGCCCTTGATGCGGACGAATTCGTCGCCGCGGTTGAGCGTGACGCGCTTCTGCCCCTGCACCAGCATCGTGCCGTTCGGATAGACCTGCGCCACCGTCACCGAAATCTCGCCCGACAGCGAATTGGCCTGATCGGCGGCCCCCTTGCCGTCGAAACTGCGCGCACCGCTGGCCGACACGTCGCTGTTCTTGAACAGGCTGAGCGGACCGGTGGCGGGCGGCGTGACGCTGCCCGAGCCGGACGAATCAAGCTTCGAACTCGCCGACTTCGACGCGGCGGTGCGCTCGACCAGCACGATGGTCAGCGGGTCGCCGACCTTGCGCGCGCGCCAGCCCTCGTAAAGGGCGGCATAGCCGTCGCCGGCCTGGAAGATGGCGCCGTTGGCGGGTGCGGCGACCGGCTGCGCCACCGGCGCGCGGGTGACGCTGAAATCCTCCGGCGGCGTCTTCTTGCCGAAGATGCCGGCCTGCGCGTCACCGGGGGCAAGCGCGGCAAGGACGAGCAGCCCGGACGCCGCGGCGAGCGCGAGTTCGGCCCAATAGGCGCCGAGGCGGAACGGGGTGGGAGCGCGGGAAGCCATGGGTCGGATACCGATCAGAGGTTCTGGTTGACGTATTTGAGCATGTCGTCGGTCGCCGAGATCATCTTGGAATTGACCTCATAGGCGCGCTGCGTCTCGATCATGTCGACGAGTTCCTCGACGACGTTGACGTTGGACGCCTCGAGATTGCCCTGGCGGATGTTGCCGCGGCCGTCCTGGCCGGCGATCCCCATGTTGGCCGCGCCGGACGAGGCGGTTTCGCGCAGGTAATTGTCGCCGACCGACTGCAGGCCGGTGGGATTGGGGAAGCTGGCGATCTGGATCTGGCCGAGGTTGGTCGCATCGGTCTGGCCCGGCACCTGGGCGGTGACGGTGCCGTCGGTGCCGATCGACACCGATGTGGCATTGGCCGGAATGGTGATGCCGGGCATCACCTGATAGCCTTCGGACGTGATCAGCTGGCCTTCGGGGCTGCGCGCGAAATTGCCGGCGCGGGTGTAGCCGAGATTGCCGCCGGGCAGCTGGATCTGGAAATAGCCGTCGCCGTCGAGCGCGAGGTCGAAGCTGTTGCCGGTCTGCTGCAGCGACCCCTGCGTGTCGATGCGCGCCGTGCCCTGGATGCGCACGCCGGTGCCGAGGTTGAGACCGGTGGCATATTTGGTGTCGGCGGTCGACGACGCGCCGGGCGCGGTGATCGTCTGATAGGCGAGCGTTTCGAACGCGGCGCGGTCCTTCTTGAACCCCGTCGTCGAAACGTTGGCGAGATTGTTCGAGATGACGCGCATGCGCGTGTCCTGGGCGTCGAGCCCGGTACGCGCGATATGCATGGCTGCGGATGACATGCTCTTCTTCCCTTAGCTCGGCAGACGCATCACTGAGGTGCTGCTCTCGTCCATGTCCTTGGCCGATTTCATGAGGTTGGCCTGCACCTCGTAGCTGCGCTGATTCTCGATCATGTCGACCAGCGCCTGCGTCATGTTGACGTTGGAGCCTTCCAGCGCGCCGCCCTGCACCTTGGCGTCGAGATTGGCCGGCAGGGTGCCGCCGCCGCGCACGCGCAGCAGATTGTCGAGCCCCTTGACCGTATCCGCGCCCTTGGTGCTGGCGAGTTTCAGTCGATCGACGATCTGCGGATTCTTGGGATCGCCACCCTGGGGCACGATCGAGATCGTGCCGTCCGGGGCGATCGTCAGGCTGTCGTGCGGCGGGATGGTGATCGGCCCGCCCTGCCCTTGCACGATATAGCCGTCGCCGGTCTGCAGCACGCCGGTCGGCGCGACCTCCAGATCACCGCGGCGGGTATAGGCTTCGCTGCCGTCGGCGGCCTGCACCGCCAGCCAGTCGCTGTTGCCCGATATCGCGACGTCGAGCGCGCGGCCGGTCGACTGGATCGCACCCGGGGTGCGATCCGCGTCGGTGACCTCTTCGCTGGTCGGCATGCGCGCCTCCAGCGTCGACCCGCCGCCCTTGAGCAGAATGCGGTCGAAGACGACGCGATCGGCGCGGAAGCCGGTGGTGGACGCGTTCGCCATATTGTTGGCGATGGCCGCCTGCGCCGCCATGTGCGCCTTGAGGCCCGTCGCCGCGGTATAGACCAGCTTGTCCACTTACCTGCTCCCTGCGCCGTCGCGATCGATCAGCTGCGGATGTTGAAGATGGTCTGCGACACCTGGCTGGCGGTATCGAGCGCCTTGGCATTCGCCTGGAAGTTGCGCTGCGCCGCGATCAGATTGACCAGCTCTTCGGTGATGTCGACGTTCGAGCCCTCGATCGTGCCCGACATCAGCGAACCGAAGCCGTCGGCCGAAGCCGAACCGAGCTTGGCCGCGCCGGACACGCCGGTCGCCGCCCAATAGCTGTTGCCGATCTGGCGCAGGCCGGTCGGGGTCGAGAAGCTCGACAGCGCGACCTTGCCGAGCGGGACGATGTCGCCGTTCGAGAAGCTCGCCTGGATCAGGCCGGCGTCGGTGACGGTGACGCCCGACAGCTGGCCGACCGGCACGCCGTCCTGCGTCTTGGAATTGACCGAGAAGGCCGACGGCAGCTGCGTCGAATTGGCGAGATTGAGCGTCACGCTCTGCGCCGCGGCGCCCGAGGCCGGCACGAACTGGTCGTAGGCGATCGACTTGGCACCGGCGGTGCCGTTGATCGACGCAAGCGCGCCCTTGCTGTCGAAGGTGAGCGTCGCGCAGGGCTTGCCGTTCACGTCCACGTTGCCGCCCGAGCTGAGCGGCTGGTCGCCGACATAGGAATAGACCGACCAGGTGCCGAGCGTGCCGGCGTTGCTGTCGGCATCGGCCGTGCGCACGTAATAGCTGGTCATCGTCTGCGGGTTGCCGTTGGCATCGTAGATGCGCGTCGCGACCGAATTGTTGTAGGTGGTCGGATCGGTGCGGCTGAACGGCTTGGCCGCGGTCGGCGCTTTGGTCGTCGAGGTCGCCGACAGCTGCACCGCCGTCGACACGTTCGACGTGCCCTTGGGCGTGCCGCTGGTCTGCTGGATCTGCAGCTGGGTCAGGCCCGACTGGCTGGTCGAGGTGACGTTGCCGTCGCTGTCGACCGGGTAGACGAGCAGGTACGAGCCCTGCGCATCGACGACGTTGTTGTTCGAATCGACCGAGAAGCTGCCGTTGCGGGTATAGGCGAGCGCGTCGCTGACGCCGGTGGTGCGCAGCGTGAAGAAGCCCTCGCCGACCAGCGCCAGGTCGAGCGCGTTCGACGTGGTGGTGAGGTTGCCTTCCTTGAACTGCTGCGCCGAGCCCTTCACCACGACGCCCGAGCCGACCATCTTGCGCGGGTCGGTCGACACGCTCGACGCGATGATGTCGGCGAATTCGGTACGGCTCTTCTTGAAGCCGGTGGTCGAGACGTTGGCGAGGTTGTGCGAGATGGTGGCCATGTCGGTCTGCGAAGCCTGCAGGCCGGACAAAGAGGTGAAGAAGGACATCGGGTTTACTCCTGAGAGAAGGCTGGCAGGGAGAGAGGGTGGTTCAGGTGGCGGAGCGGACGTCGGCCGGCTTCACGTCGCCGACCCCAACGACCTTGAGCACGGGCGAGCCGCTGGAGGGCAGCGACACCGATTCGACCGGCGCCCAGACCAGGCTGGCCGCGGCGATGTCGGTATTGGCGTTGGCGGCGGCGACGCTGATCGTGAACGGGCCGTTGGTGACGGCATTGCCGTCCTCGTCCTTGCCGTCCCACTGCCAGTTGGCGCTGCCCGCCTTGGTCGCACCGAGCTGCAGCTGGCGGACGGTGCCGCCATTGGCATCGGCGATCGAGACGGTGACCTGCGTCGCGTCCTTGTCGAGCTCGACCGCACCGTCGAGCGATCCGTCGGACCGCGCATAAGCGGTGGTGCCCTGGACCAGCACGGTCTTGCCGACGTAGCTCATCGCGTCGGCGGCGGTGGAGCCGCCGAGCTTGGTGGCGAGATTGGTCAGCGTCGTGTTCATCTGGCTGATGCCGGCGACCGACGAGAATTGCGCCATCTGGGCGACCATCTGCGTGTTGTCGACGGGGCTCAGCGGATCCTGGTTCTTCAGCTGCGCCGTCATCAGCGCGAGGAAGTCGGACTGGTCGAGCGTCGTCTTGTTGCCCGTGGTCGAAACCTTGGGGGTGGTCAGCGATGCGGTGGTGGCGATGCCCATCGAGGCATAGTCGGTGGTGGTGGAGTCTACCATGGTCAGCGGCCCAGCTTGAGGGTGTCGAGCGTGAGCTGCTTGGCAGTGTTCATCACTTCGACGTTGTTTTGGTACGAGCGCGCGGTCTCCATCATGTCGACCAGCTCGCGGGTCTCATCGACGGCGGCCTCGTAGATATTGCCGTCCTTGTCGGCCAAGGGATTGGCCGGGTCGTAGCGCTTGGTGGGCGTTTCACCGGCGGTTACGATCTTCTCGACGTCGACGGTGGCGAGGCCGTTGGCGGCGTCGAAGCTGGTGCGGAACACCGGCTTCATCGTCTTGTAGGCGGCGTCCGCCGAGCCGGCGATGCCACCGACATTGGCGAGGTTCGACGCGGTGGTGTTCATCCGCAGCAGCTGCGCGCTCATCGCGCGGCCGGCGACCTGGAACACGCTCATCGGATTGTCGGCCATCGCCTATTCCCCCTTCAGCGCGCGGGTGATCTGGCCGATCCGCCCGTTCAGGAAGGACAGCGTCGTCTGATATTGGACGGCGTTCTCGGCGAAGGCGGTCTGCTCCTGCGACAGTTCGACGGTGTTGCCGTCCATCGAGGTCTGCAGCGGCACGCGATATTTGGTCGCGGCGCCGATGCCCTGCGCGTCATTGTCGCTCTCGGCCGACGCGAGCGCCGCCTTGAAATCGATGTCGCGCGCCTTGAACCCGGGCGTCGACGCGTTGGCGATGTTCGACGCGAGCACGCCCATGCGCTGCGAACGCACCTCCAGCGCGGCCCCGTGAACTCCGAACAGCGTATCTGCGGCCATCGGCCCTTGATCTCCGGCGCACCATTGCGCTGCCAGTGACTAAGCAACCGTCGTGCCAATTTCGCAGGAACCACGGGAATCGCTTTGTTTTTTGCAGTCGAACCGGCGCGGACGGCAGGCCGGCAAGCGACCGGCAAGGCAGACGGCAAAGCCTTGCCGGTCGGCGGCAAGCCTTGCCGGTCGATCGATCGATCGCTTGCCGGTGCCGCCCTGCGGTGCCGTCTGACCCGGTCCCGTGGTTAATTGGCCCGCCCCTTGCATCATGTGACGCGTCATGATGATCGCCCAATTCCTCGACCCGGTTGCGCTGGCCATCGTCGGCGGTGGCACCGTCGTGGCGACGGCGCTGCGCGTGCCGTTCGCCGACATCGGCCGTGCCGTCGGCGCGTTGCGCACGTTGCTCCGCCGCGACTTCGATGCGGAGCCGCTGCTCGAGCAGATCGCCGCCCAGGATCGGATCGCGCGCCGCCACGGCGTGATGGCGCTCGATCGCTCGGTGATCGCCGACCGCGATGTCGCCGCCGCCGTCGCCGCGATCGTCGACGGTGCCATCCCGCGCGAGGTCGAGGCGCTGCTCCGCCACCGCCGCCAGGCCCGCATCGCCCGCCATGTCGCCGCCGCCGACGTCTGGTCGACCGCAGCGGAGGCAGCCCCGGCGATGGGCATGGTCGGCACGCTGATCGGACTGGCCGGCATGTTCGCGCGCCTGTCCGACCCGCATGCGATCGGCGGCGCGATGGCGATCGCGCTGCTCGCCACCCTATATGGCGCGCTGTTCGCCAATCTGCTGTTCATGCCCTTGTGCCAGCGGCTTCGCGCCGCCGGCCGGGTCGAGGCGTTCGAGCGGGCGCGGCTGGAAGCGCCCTTGGTGGCGCTGGCGCTGCGCGAGACGCCGCGTCACCAGATGCAGAGCGCCGCATGATCCCGGGAGCGATCGACGAATGGCCGGAACCGGCGCCCGCCAAGCCGCTGTGGCTGGTGACGCTGGCCGATCTTGCGCTGCTGCTCGTCGGCTTCTTCGTCCTGCTGCAGGCGAGCCAGCAACCGCGGGCGGTCGCCGCCGCACTCCGAGCCAGCTTCGGCGGCAACGATACGCCCGCCGCGGCGCCGGTGATGGCATCGGGGATCACCGATTTCGCCACGGGCAGCGCGACGCTGCCGCAGGACCCGGCCGCCGTCATCGCCTGGGCCGAGGAGGCGGTGCGCGACCCGCGCGTCGCGCTGACCGTCACCGGCTCGGTCGATGGCAGCACGATCGATGTCGACCCTGTCACCGGCAGTGGCGCGATCCTCGCCGCCGATCGGGCACGGGCGCTGGCCGGCGCGCTCGCCCGTGTCTCGCCCCGCATCACCGTCACCACCGCCGCGCGGCCCGGACGCCGCGCCGCCATCGTCACGCTCGCCTTTGCCGGCGAGCCTGGGAAACAGCCATGATCCTTTCGCTCCTCCTCGCCGCCGGCACCGTCACCAGCTTTCAGGACGTCGCCGGGCTCGACCGCGCGGTCGCCGCCTTCACCAGCCGTCCGATCGGTGCGGAGGGCGGCGCGCGCACCGGCATCGACCCGCGCTTGCGCCTCGCCGCCTGTTCCACCGTGTCGCTGTCCTGGCGGACCGAGGCGCATGACGCAGTGGTGGTGTCGTGCGCCGGCCCCGACTGGCGGATCTTCGTTCCCGTCATCCGCCCGGCCGCCGCGCCGCCGCCGACCGCCACGGCCGCCGTCGTGCCGGTCAAGGCGGAAGCGGTGATCAAGCGCGGCGACCCAGTGGTGATCGAGGCCGGCTCCGACGGCTTCTCGATCAGCCGCGAAGGCGTCGCCATGGCCGACGCGCCGCCCGGCGGCCGGTTCATGGTCAAGGTCGACGATGCCAAGACCCCGGTCCAGGCGATCGCGGTCGCCGGCGGGCGCGCGACCTTGCCCGGATGGGGCGAATGATTTTTTGCTAAACTTGATTCCGCGGCGGCCGTTTATGCCCATGTCAGGCAATCCAGATAGGTGCGGACATGGTGGAATCGATCGGCTCATCGCCGCTGCAAGGAAGTGGAAGCGTTACCCGCGTCACCGCGCCAGCGGCCGCGCCGGCGCCACAGCCCGCACTGCAACAGTCCGGCTCCGAGGCGCAGACTGCGGCGCCCGCGGCACAGCTGAGCGGGCTGGCCAAGACGCTGGCGGCCGAACCGCCGGTCGATGCGGATCGCGTGTCCGAAATCAAGAAGGCCATCCAGAATGGCTCCTTCCCCATCCTGCCGGCGACGATCGCCGACCGGCTCCTGGCGCTCAAGCTGAACTGGGACGGCTATGAAAAGGCGTGACGCCCTGATCCGCGTGATCGACGCGCTGCATGCGGAGATCGCCGCGCTCAAGGCCAATGACGTGGTCGCGCTGGAACGCGCCACCGCCGACAAGCTCGCCGGCATCGACGAGATCGCCGCGCTCGGCACCGGCCCCGCCGGCCCCGAGATCCGCGAGCTCGCCGACGAGGCCAACCGGCTCAACGAGACATGCCGGATCTACGTCAATCTGATGGCGGCAAATGTTCGCCGGCGCCTGCAAATCCTGTCCGGCGACGCCGGCAACGGTGGCCGGCAACGCGTGTTCCAGGCCTACGCCTGACGTCATCCGTTCCCCCCTGCCCTACGGCGGGGGAGGCGCATCCCGATCTGGCACGGTCCTTGCTTTGACATGTCCCGACAACAGGGGTGTGTTTCGACGCGATGACCGTCAATCCGATTACTGCCGGACGAGTCCAGTCCGCCATCGCGCTTGCGAGCAGCAAGACGGGGGTGGATTTCGACTATCTGCTCGGCCAGGCCAAGATCGAAAGCGGGCTGAACGCCAGCGCGCGCGCGGGCACATCGTCCGCCAGCGGCCTGTACCAATTCGTCGAGCAAAGCTGGCTCGCCGTGGTCAAGAAGCACGGCGCGGAGCATGGGCTCGGCTGGGCGGCGGACAGCATCAGCCAGGGCGCGGGCGGCCGCTACACCGTCGGCGACGGCGCGACCCGCCAGGCGATCCTCGGCCTGCGCAACGACCCCACCGCCGCCTCGCTGATGGCGGCCGAACATGCCTCCGACAACAAGGGCGAGCTCGAAGCCTCGCTCGGCCGCACCGCGAACGGCACCGACCTCTACATGGCGCATTTCCTCGGCATCGGCGGCGCCAAGAAGTTCCTCGCCACGATGGCGGCCAATCCCGACACGTCCGCCGCCGCGCTGTTCCCCGCCGCCGCCGCGAGCAATCGCGGCATCTTCTATGCGTCCAACGGCCAGCCGCGCTCGCTGTCGGCGATCTACCAGCGGTTCGCCGACAAGCTCGGCGCCGCGACCGACAGCGCCAACGAGACGCGCGCCGCCAATCTCGCCTTCGCCTCGCAGGCGCTGGGCATGGGGGACGACGCCACCGTCGTCACCGGCAACGGCCAGAGCGCGACCGACGCGCTCGATTGGGCGAAGCAGGCGATGGCGCGGTTCGGCACCGGCAGCACCACGGCGGGGGCCAGCCTGCTGCGACCGACGCCGGACACGGCGCGGCTCGCGTACATGATGCTCGCGAGCATGGGGGGCTGAGCCGATGAACAAGCTTCTCGCCGGCGGCCGCGGCGCTGCCCTGCCGCTCGCCATCCTGCTGCTCGTGCTGGTGATGGTCGTCCCCATCCCCAAGCAGCTGCTCGACGTCTTCTTCGTCGCCAACATCGCGATCAGCCTCGCCGTGCTGATGGTCGCGCTCAACGCGCAGAAGCCGCTCGACTTCAGCGCCTTCCCGACCGTGCTGCTGTTCGCCACGCTGTTCCGCCTCGGCCTCAACGTCGCCTCGACCCGCATCGTGCTGGTCCACGGGCATGAGGGCGAAAGCGCGGCGGGCCATGTCATCGAGGCGTTCGGCACCTTCCTGATCGGCGGCGACTATGTCGTCGGCATCTTCGTCTTCGCGATCCTAATGATCATCAATCTGATCGTCGTCACCAAGGGTGCGGGCCGCGTATCGGAAGTGTCCGCCCGCTTCACCCTCGACGCCTTGCCCGGCAAGCAGATGGCGATCGACGCCGATCTCAATGCCGGCCTGATCACCCCGGACCAGGCGAAGGCGCGCCGCGTCGAGGTCGCCACCGAAGCCGATTTCTACGGGTCGATGGACGGTTCGTCCAAATTCGTGAAGGGCGACGCGGTCGCCGCGATGCTGATCCTCGCCGCCAACATCGTCGGCGGCCTGATCCTGGGGCCGGTCAGCCACGGCATGGGCATCGCCGACGCCGCCAAGACCTATATCCTGCTGGCGATCGGCGACGCGCTGGTCGCACAGCTGCCCAGCCTGATGCTGTCGATCGCCGCCGCCGCGATCGTGACGCGCGTCAATTCCGAACACGATCTCGCCGGTCAGATCGGCAGCCAGTTCGGCTCGTCGCGCACCTGGACTCCGGTCGCCGCGATCCTGGCATTGCTCGGCATCCTGCCCGGCATGCCGCATCTGGTGATCCTGCCCGCCGCCATGATCGCCGGCTTCACCGCTTGGAAGCTCCGCCAGATCGAGACGCGGCCGAAGCCCGCGCCGGTCGAGGAAGCCGCCGCCCCCGCCGATCCGTCGAAGATCGGCTGGGAAGAAGTCACCGACGCGATGCAGGTCAACCTCGACGTCGGCTATGGCCTGGTGCCGCTGGTCGACGAGCGCCGCGGCGCCCCGCTGATGGGCCGCATCACCGGCGTGCGCCGCCAGCTGTCGAAGGAGCTGGGCTTCGTCGTGCCGCAATGCCGCGTTCGCGACGACATCAACCTCGCCCCTTTCACCTATCGCATCCTGATCAACGGCGTCGTCGTCGGCGAGGATCAGGTGTCTCCCGACGAGATGCTCGCGCTCGACACCGGCCAGGCCTATGGCGATCTCTTCGGCAAGAAGGCCAAGGACCCGACCTTCGGTCTCGACGCGACCTGGATCCCGACCAGCGACGCCGATGCCGCGACCGGTGCAGGCTATCTGGTCGTCGATGCCGGCACGGTGATGGCGACCCACCTCAATCATCTGCTCGGCCAGAATGCCGCACAATTGCTGGGGCCGGACGAGGTGCAATCGCTGCTCGACGGGCTGAAGGACCGCGCCGCGCAGCTCGTCGCGTCGCTGACCCCCAATCCGCTGCCGCTGACCACGCTGACCCAAGTGCTCAAGGGCCTGCTCGCGGAGAACATCCCGCTCAAGGAGTTCCGCCGCATCGCCCAGGCGATTTCGGTCGCGGCGACGCGCGCCGCCGATCCGGAGGACATCATCGAGCTGATCCGCCCCGAGCTCGGCCCGCTGATCATCCAGAAGCTGTGCGGCGTGCGCGAGCCGCTGCGCGTGATGACGCTGGAAGGCCAGCTGGAAGGGCTGCTCGGCCAGGCCGCGCGTGCCGACCAGTCGCGGCGCCACGTCATCGAACCCGATCTCGGCCGCCGCATCGTCGATGCGCTGCAGCAGGCCGCGCAGCCGATGATCGCCGAGGCCAAGCCGTTCGCGCTGGTCGTGCAGCCGGCGATCCGCCTGGCGATCCGCAAGCTGGTGCGCACCGTCCTGCCCGACACGCCGGTGCTGTCGTTCTTCGAAGTGCCCGAGGAGAAAGCCGTGGAAGTCGTCGCCGTGATCGGCGCGCCCCAGCCGCATCAGGCGCTGGCGGCATGAGTGCCGAACCGATGAAACAGGCGTTCGCCGGCGCGCAGCCGCTGACCTATGCGCCGCGCCGCCGGCCGGAGGCGGACAAGGAGGCGCTGGTCCGCCAGTATCTGCCGCTGGTCCGGCGCATCGCCTGGCACGTGCATGGATCGATGAGCACGATCGTCGACGTCGAGGATCTGGTGCAGATCGGTCTGGTCGCCCTGGTCGAGGCGGTCGGCCAGGCCGCCGAGCAGGGCGCGCAGTTCCGCGCCTATCTGCAGACCCGGCTGCGCGGCGCGATGATCGACGAGCTGCGCCGCCAGGCGACGACGACGCGCGGCGCGATGCGCCGCCGCCGCCGTTACCAGGACGCGATCGCGACGCTGACCCAGGCGACCGGCCATGCGCCGGACGAGGCCGTCGTCGCCGCGCATCTCGGCATCACGATCGAGAAACTGCGGGCCGACTATCAGACCGCGGACGCGATCCGCTTCGAGACGATCGACGAGGTCTATCAGGACGATCTGCCCTGGTTTGCGGACGATACGCCCGATGCCTTCGAGCAGCTGGCCGAAAGCGACCTGCGCGACACGCTGATCGCCGCCATCGAACGGCTCCCCGAGCGCGAGGCCCTGGTCATCCAGCTCTATTATGTCGAGGAGCTCAACCTCGAGGAGATCGGCCAGGTGATCGGCGTCGGCTCTGCACGCGTCTGCCAGATCAAGGCCGCCGCGCACGCCAAGCTGAAGAAGGCGCTCGCCCGCAAGGTGTGACGTCCGCTAGCCCGCGACGGTGCGCAGCAGCACGGCGCCGTGAGCCGGCACCGCGAAGTGCCGCGTCGTTGCCGGCACGTCGATGCCGCGCCCCAGATCGCGCAGGCGGCCGGCGGCGATCGACTCCGGCACGCTGATCGTCGCGGCAGCGTCGGTGCGATTGAACAGGGCCACCGCCTGGCCGGCCCCGCTGAGCGGCTTGGTCCATATCTCCAGGCCGTCGCTCCGCAGCAGCGGCTGGCCCTGCGCGCCGAGCGCGTCCTGATCCACCGCTACCACCTCGCGATTGGCCAGCAGCGCCAGTGCCGTCCGGCTCGTCTGCCGCAGATCGTGGCCCATCAGCAGCGGCGCGGGCGATCTCCTGGTCGACTCGCCGGACGCCGTCGGCGGCGTCGTCGAACCCTTCGCTCGAGCATAGATCGTATTTGAGATAGTCGACGCTCCATGCGGCGAAGGTCGCCGCATCCTGGCGGACGTGGCCGTCGCTGCCGACGTAGCCGGCGCAGGTGCGCGGGCCGGGCGAGGTATAGAGGCCGAGCCTCAGTCCCTAAGCATGCACGTGATCGGCCAGCGGCTTTATATCGGGAAAGCGCGCATCGGGGCACGGCCGGCCGGCCTGCGCGATTATGCGCTTACCAGATGTCGCCGGCCAGGTGCAGCACCCCGCCTTCGTTCCCGGCGGTCCAGCACCGCATCGGGTGGCCAGCGTGCCGCGGATCGCCCCGTCGTCGCCTTCGACCTGCATCATGGTCACGCCGGGACAGGACGGGGCGACGGAAGACGATCCCTTGACCGGTGCATAAGCGCGTCGCGGCCGGACGCAGGAGGACCCCGGGTGGCCGCATGGCCAACCGGGGTCCCGTCGCGCGCTCTCCTTGGGGGAAGAGCTCGTCCGTCGGCGCCGATACCCTTGGGGGGCGGTGCCGGCGCCGTTGCCGGATTACTGGAGCAGCTTGAGCACGCCCTGCTGCGACTGATTCGCCTGGGCGAGCATCGCGGTCGACGCCTGGCTGAGGATCTGCGCCTTGGCGAGAGCGGTCGTCTCGGCCGAGAAGTCGGTGTCCATGATCTGGCTCTTGGCGGCCGACAGGTTGGTCGAGTTGGTGGTCAGGTTGTTGACCGCCGACTGCAGGCGGCTCTGGCCGGCGCCGAGCGAGGCGCGGGCAGTGTTGACGTCGGTCAGCGCGAGATCGACGTTCGCCATCGTCGTGCCGGCCTTGGTCGTGTCGCTGACGTCGAGCGCCGACGCGGCGATGTTGGCTGCGGTGATCTTCTTGCTGGTCAGCGTGACCGTGTTGGCGCTGTCGGCACCGGTCTGGATGACGGTCGACACGTCCGCCGAGGTGCTGAACATCGCGGTGCCGTTGAACTTGGTATTGGTCAGGATGTCGCTGATCTGCGAGGTCAGCTGGCTGACTTCGGTCTGCATGTTGGTGCGGTCGCTGTCCTGATAGGTGCCCGACTTCGACTGGACCGCCAGCTCGCGGATGCGCTGCAGCATGTTGGTCACTTCGCCGAGAGCACCGTCGGCGGTCTGGGCCATCGCGATGCCGTCGTTTGCGTTGCGGATGCCCTGGTTCATGCCGCGAATCTGCGCCGTCATCGTGGTCGAGATCGCCAGGCCGGCGGCATCGTCCTTACCCGAATTGATGCGCGATCCGGTCGAGAGGCGCTCCATCGCCGTCGACAGGCTCAGGTTGGCGGAGGTGGACGCATTCGCTGCGCGCAGCGAGGCAACGTTGGTTCCGATGACACTCATGTGATTTCTCCAATTGCTGCGGCGATCCCCGCCGCCCCCAGAGCGGAGGGCCGAGCCGCCAAATGGGGTAACGGCCGGCCTGCGAACGGTTTTAGGGAAAAATCGTGCGGTCGATCCGGTCCGGGCATTCCGGCAGATCGCGCCGCGGCCGCGGCCGCGTTTTGCGACCGGATCGCCGCGCGGAATCCTCCTCTACGTGCGCGCGCGTAGCGGCGCGGGAGCGCTCGGACGCGCGCGGCCGGAAATATTTTGCCGGGCGGCTGCCGCTTTAACGGCGCGTTTACCACCCTTGCCGCAATAAAACCCTGTCCTTGGGGGATAACCATGCGTTCGATTTTTCCTTCTGCCGCCGTTTGCTCTCGTCGTTACGCGCTCGTGTCGAGCCTGCGGGCGCAGGGCTTCGGCATCGGCT
Organism: Sphingomonas sp. MA1305; assembly: GCF_016107325.1. Taxonomy (GTDB): domain Bacteria; phylum Pseudomonadota; class Alphaproteobacteria; order Sphingomonadales; family Sphingomonadaceae; genus Sphingomonas. Next base: position 741,843 of record NZ_RCVT01000002.1, on the reverse strand, counting down.
CGTGCGAATCGGTCCAGCCGACTGCTGCCGACATGTTCCTGATCGCCGACGGCGAGGTGCCGCCGGCACCGGCGCGCACCGTGATCCTGGGTGAGGACGGCCGCCATGTCGTGCCGTCGGTCGACGGCAATCCGGCCCGTATCGCCTTCGGCCCCAACGACACCGCGGTCGGCAACGGCTTCGCCCGCGCGCTGCTCGCCGGCCCCGACACACCGACCGCGGCGGACCCCGAAAGCCTGGCGCTGCTCGCGCTCGCCGAGCGCGTCGCCCAGGCCGACATCACCGTGCTGATCAACGGCCCGACCGGCACCGGCAAGGAAGTGCTGGCGCGCGCGATCCACAACAATTCCCCCCGCCGCAACGGCCCGTTCGTCGCGATCAACTGCGCCGCCTTGCCGGAGACGATGCTGGAGGCGCTGCTGTTCGGTCACCAGAAGGGCGCGTTCACCGGCGCCTCGTCGGGCGGCGAAGGCTTCTTCCGCGCTGCGGACGGCGGCACCATCCTGCTCGACGAGATCGCCGAGATGCCGCTGCAGCTCCAGGCCAAGCTGCTGCGCGTGCTCCAGGAGCGCGAAGTCGTGCCGATCGGCGCCAGCACGCCGCAATCGGTCGACGTGCGCGTCATCGCCTGCGCCAACCGCGACCTGCAGGGCGAGGTGGCGGCCGGCCGGTTCCGCGCCGACCTCTACTACCGCCTGTCGGTCTTCCCGCTGGCGACCAAGCCGCTGGCCGAGCGGCCGCAGGACATTCCCGCACTCGCCGCGACGATGATCCTGCGTCACGCCGGCCACCGCCAGATCGTGCCATGGCCGACTGCGGAGGCGATCGAAACGCTGCTGCGCCACGAATGGCCGGGCAACGTTCGCGAACTCGAGAACGTCATCCAGCGCGCGCTACTGTTCGCCGCCGGCGACACGATCGAGGCGAGCCACATCGTCTTCGACCGGCCGATCAGCTTCACCTTCCAGCGTTCGGCACCGGCGCCGGTGATCCCGCTCCATGCGCCGGTCGCCCCGGCCGCGCCGGTGGAACCCGCGACGTTGGGTAACGTCGTGCAGATGAGCGAATTCCAGGCGATCCGCGAAACGCTCGCCGCCTGTGGCGGCAGCCGCATCGAGACCGCACGCCGCCTCGGCATCTCGGAGCGCACACTGCGCTACCGGCTCGCCAAGGCGCGCGAACAGGGCGAAGATCTGGCGCGCCCGGTTAGCCTGGCGGCCTCGGCATGAGCGGGGTGTCCGGCGTCGGCGGCGCGATGAGCGTCGACCGGGTGATGGCGCTGCGCGCGCAGATCCTCGAACGCAACCAGGCGCTCGCCCGCGCCGGCTCCGGCGCGCCGGCCGGTGGCGCGGAGGCGACGGGTGCGGCAAAGCCGACCAGCTTCGCCGACACGCTGCAGGACGCGCTGAAGAGCGTCAACGAGGGCCAGAACCAGGCCAGTGCGCTGTCCGAAAGCTACGAACGCGGCGAGACCGTCGACATCGCCAAGGTGATGCTCGCCCGCCAGCAGGCGTCCGTCGGCTTCGAGGCGACGCTGCAAGTCCGCAACAAACTGCTGTCCGCTTACAAGGACATCATGAGCATGCCGGTGTAACGCGCCATGAGCACAGCCCTCGCCACCACCAATTCGACCCCGGCGGCCCTTCCCGAGAAGTTCGCCAACCCCTTCCTCCAGATCAAGGGCGTGCTCGCGCAGCCGGCGGTCCGCCGCAGCCTGCCGATGGCGCTGCTCGTGTCGCTGATCGGCGCCGCGGCGCTGGCGTGGATGACCTTTTCCACACCGACGCAGAAGACGCTGTTCACCGGCCTGACCGACGCCGACAAGCAGGCGGTGTCCTCCGCGCTGACGCAGGCGGGGATCGCCAGCCATATCGACGACGGCACGGGTGCGCTGACCGTCGACGAGGACAAATACAGCAAGGCGCGGATGCTGCTCGCCGGCCAGGGCCTGCCCAAGCAGGCGCCGGGCGGCTATGCGATCCTCGACCAGCTGCCGATGGGCGTCAGCCGTGCCGTGGAGGGCGAGCGCCTGCGCCAGGCGCGCGAGACCGAACTCGCCCGCTCGATCGAGGAGATCGACGCGGTCGCCGAGGCGCGCGTTCATCTTGCGATGCCGGAAGCATCGGTGTTCGTCCGCGACAATGCCAGCCCGTCCGCCTCCGTGGTCATCAAGCTACAGGGCGGTCGCGCGCTCAGCGACGCGCAGGTCCAGTCGATCGTCAATCTCGTCGCCTCGTCGGTGCCAGGGATGAAGCCCGAGAGCGTCACCATCGTCGACCAGATGGGCGCGCTGCTTTCCAAGCCCGGCGCCGGCGGCGGCGCGGGTAGCGACAGCGACAAACGGCTGCAGGTGCAACGCCAGACCGAGGACAAGGTCCGCCAGCAGCTGACCCAGCTGCTCACCCCGCTGGTCGGCGCCGGTAATTTCACCGCCGAGGTGCAGGCCGACATCAACCTCGACGAGACGCAGGCGACGCGCGAGAGCTTCGACAAACAGGGCGCGCTGCGCGCCGAGACGGGCAATTGGACCGGCAATCAGGCGACCACGCCGACCACGCCGGGCGGCATCCCGGGGGCGCTCAGCAACACGCCGCCGCCCGCCAGCCAGTTGTCGACGCCGCAGCCCGCCAACGGCGCCAGCGGCCAGCCGGCGAGCGCCGATCCGACCCCGGTCGCCGGCGGCCCGGCGCCCAATCCCAACAAGCAGACCGACAGCTTCCAGCGCGCCTATGACCTGGGCAAGGAAGTCTCGGTGACGCGCAACGCGCCCGGCTCGATCAAGCGCCTGTCGGTCGCCGTGCTGCTGCGCGACCCGGCGACGGGCAAGCGGACTGCGGCGGAGATACAGCAGGTGACCGATCTGGTGAAGAGCGCGGTCGGCTACGACCAGGCGCGCACCGATCAGGTGACGGTGATCAGCCGCAAGTTCGCCGATGCGACCGACGCTGCTGCCGGCCCGAAATGGTACGACAATGCCTGGCTGCCGGTGCTCGCCCGCAACGCGACCGCCATCGTCATCGCGCTGCTGGTGCTGCTGCTCGGCGTTCGTCCGCTCGCCAAGGGCCTGATGAAGAAGCGCGAGGAGGCGACGACCGCCGGTGCGCTTCCGATCGGCGCGGCCGATGGTGCGCTGGGCGGCAATGTCGGCATCACCGTCCATGAGCCGGTCAGTCTGGAGCGGCTGGAACAGCAGGGCGGTATCGACAATCGCATCGACGCGGTGCGCGGCTTCACCCGCGACAATCCGGCACGCGCTGCGCTGGCGCTGCGTGACATGATGAAGGCGGACGAAAAGTGAGCGAGGTCGCCGCTGCCCCCCGCACCTTCACCGGCGTCGAGCGCGCCGCGGTGCTGATGATGCTGGTTGGCGAGGAAGAAGCCGCCGCGATGCTGCAGAAGCTCGATCCCGACGAGGTGCGCGAATTGGGCGCCGCGATGTTCACGGTCGCCGACGTCTCCGAGGACGAGATGGCGGCGGTGTTGGACGACTTCACCGGCAAGGCGCGCGAGCGGACCGGCATCACCTTCGATCCCCGTGGCAAGGTCGAGGCGATGATGACCCGGGCGCTCGGCAGCGAGAAGGCCGAAAGCATCCTCGCCCGCATCCATCCCGGCGACGCCGCCGTCGAACTCGACATGCTCGGCTGGCTCGACGCGCCGGAGATCGCGGCGATGATCGAGAAGGAACATCCGCAGATCGCCGCCGTGCTGATCGCCAACCTCGATCCCGCGGTCGGCGGCAAGGTGCTGGAGCTGCTGCCAGAGGGCGTGCAGCCCGACATCCTGCACCGGATCGCCAAGCTCGGCCCGATCAATCCCGATGCGATCGAGACGCTGAAGACGCTGATCGCCAACCGCCGCAGCGGCGCCTCCGCCGCGGGCGTGGTGCTGGGCGGCACGCGCGAGGCGGCGAAGATCCTGCAGGGCGCGCGCAAGGCGACCGAGCAGCGTGTCATGCCCAAGCTGTTCAAGATCGACAAGGAGGTCGCCCGTGCGATCGAAGAGGCGATGTTCGTCTTCGACAATCTGCTGGAGATGGACGACAAGAGCCTGGGCACGCTGATCCGCAACGTCGACGGCGACATCCTGTCGCGGGCGCTGAAGGGGGTCGACGAGAACGGCCGCAACCGTTTCCTCGGCTGCATGTCGGCGCGCGCCGCCGATGGCATCCGCGACGAGATGGAGGCGCGCGGGCCGATGAAGCTCGCCGAGGTGCTCGACGCGCAAAAGGCGATGATCACCATCGCGCGTAATCTCGCCAAGGACGGCACGATCGTGATGGGCGGGGGCGACGACGATTATGTCTGATGCCTTTGCATCCAACGGCGGTGCGGTATCGGCCGACTTCGTCGCCGGTTTCGCGGTCCGCCACGACACGCCTGCGCACATGCTGGCGGCGGCGCTCGCGCCCCGCACCGGCTTCACCCCGCGCGACATGTGGGACCGGATCGCCCGTGAGATGGCGAGCGACGGGCCGGTCGCGCCCAAGCATTTCAGTCCCGCCGACGGCCAGGCGAGCAAGCCGACCGAAGGCTGGGATCCGCTCGATTGCGGAGCGGAACCGAGCGGCTTCATCGACCCGGTCGAAACCGCCCATGCCGCCGGTTATGCCGAAGGCTTGGCCGCTGCGGCAGCGGCGGCGCGCGAAAGCGGCGACCGCGATCGTGCGCTGCTCACCGAGCTGACCGCGGCGCTCGCCAACGGCCACCAGCTCGACCGCGAGCGGATCGCCCGCCAGCTGCGTCAGACCGTGCTGCTGCTGGTATCGCGCCTGGTCGGTGAAACCGGCGTCGCGCCGGACATCCTCAACGCGCGGATCGCCGCGGCGTCCGAACTGCTCGCCGATGCGAGCGAGGCGGCGCTGTTGCGACTCAACCCGGCCGACGTCGCGCTGGTCGAAGGCTCGCTGCCCAAGTCGATCTTCGCCGCCGGCGATGCCGCGGTGCCGCGCGGCGGCTTCGTGCTCGAAAGCGCCTCCACGGTCGTCGAGGACGGCCCCGATCTGTGGCTCGAACAGCTTGCCCAAACGATCGACCGCATCCCCGTGCCGCCGCTCGCCGCGTGATGCTCAACCGTTTCACCGCCGACTATCTCGACACGCTCGGGATCGCCGACTTCCGCCCCGCGCCGAAGGTGTCGGGCCGCCTCGCCTCCTATGACGGCTTGCTGATGGAGGCGGTCGGCCTGTCGCTGCCGGTCGGCACGGTGTGCGAGATCGGCGGCCATGGCGACAGCAAGGTCGAGGCGGAGGTGATCGGCTTCCGCGGCGGTCGCACCCTGCTCATGAATCTCGGCGGTCCTGCGCCGCTCTTGCCAAAGGCGCCGGTGCGCCCGATCGGCCCTCCCGGAGAGGCGGAGGTCGGCGCGGCCCTGCTCGGCCGAGTCGTCGACGGTGCCGGCCGACCGATCGACGGGCTGGGGCCGATCCGCGGCGCCGGCAGTTGGCCCCTCGCCGGCAAAATCCAGTCGCCGCTCGATCGCGGCCGCGTGCTCGAGCCGCTCGACGTCGGCGTGCGCGCGATCAACGGCCTGCTGACGATCGGCCAGGGCCAGCGCGTCGGCATCATGGCCGGCTCGGGCGTCGGCAAGTCGGTGCTGCTCGGCATGATGGTCAAGGCGGCCAAGGCCGACGTGATCGTCATCGGTCTGATCGGCGAGCGCAGCCGCGAGGTGGCCGACTTTCTGGAGACCAAGGTCGCCGGTGCCGCCCGCGCCCGCTCGGTCGTCGTCGCGGTGCCCGCCAACCATTCGCCCGTGCTGCGCATCCGCGGCGCCCTGCGCGCCACCGCGATCGCCGAGGCGTTCCGCGCCGAAGGCAAGAAGGTGTTGTTGATCATGGACAGCCTGACCCGCGTCGCGCACGCCGGACGCGAGATCGGCCTCGCCTTGGGCGAGCCCGCCAGCGCCCGTGGCTATCCGCCCTCGGCGATCGCGATGCTGCCCAATCTGATCGAACGCGCCGGCACCGACGTGGCCAGCGGCGGCTCGATCACGGCGATCTACACCGTGCTCGCCGATGGCGACGACGGGAACGACCCGGTGGTCGATTCGGCCCGCTCGATCCTCGATGGCCATATCGTGCTCAACCGCCATCTCGCCGAACGCGGCGTCTATCCGGCGATCGACATCGGTCCGTCCGTCAGCCGGGTGATGACCGACATCACCGGCGCCGATCATCTGCGCGCCGCGCGCGTGCTGCGCCGGCATCTCGCGACCTATGAGGAAAATCGCGACCTGGTGCTGATGGGCGCCTATCGTCACGGCGCCGATCCGGCGATCGACGCCGCCATTGCCTGCCACCCGGTGGTGATGGAATATATCAAGCAGGCCGCCGACGAGACCGTGTCGCTGGACGATGCGATCGCCGAACTGACCGGCGTCTTCGGTGGCTGACGCGAAGAAGCTCGCCCGCATCCATCGGGTGCGCACGCTCCAGCTCAATCTGACCCGCGCCGACGAGATGCGCGCGCAGGAAAAGCACGCCAGCGAGACGATGCTCGCCGGTCGTATCCAGGCGCTGGCCGATGCCGTGGCGCCTGCCGCCGCCACGACGTTCGGCGGCGCCTCGCTGGGGGCGCAGGCGCATTTCCGCGAGCGGCTGCACCAATCTGCTGCGGCGGCGCAGGCGCGCGTGTCGATGGCGGAGCAGTTCGCCGCCCAGGCCGCCGAGGCGACGCGCAGCGCCAAGCGCGACCAGAGCGCGGTCGAAAAGCTGCTCGAACGCGCCCGCCGCGAGGCTTTGGTCCGCGAGATGAGGGCGCTCGAAGAGACACCGCCGACCGGCCGCCAGGGCATTCGGCACGATCCTTGCTGATGCTCTGAGCGATGGTGGGCGGTCCGCGCCCACCCGCGACGAGAGAGCCCGATGATCAACCCCGCCGCCGCCATTCGATCGACCGCCACCGGCGCCACCGCGCCCGGAGCGAGTGCGGGCGACGGCGCGGCCTTCGCCCTGTCGCTGTTCGCGGTCGGCGGCGACGCGGCGCTGACGCCGGATACCGACCGGCAAACGCTTGCCGTTCCCGGCATCACCTTGCCGGCCGCGGCGGTACTGACGGTGCCGACAGCTCCGGCTGTGCAGACGGCGGCGACCGTGACCGGCGGGATGCCCGTCTTGCCAATCGCGGAGGCAGCCGCATCCACACCGCCGCCTGCCGATGCCGCGATCGACACGGTTGACCCTGCTCTCGCCTGGTTGCCGGCGGTACATCTGCCGGTGCCGACACCGCTGCCGAAATCAATGCCGGTAGTGGCGGACCCTGTTGGCATGCGGAGCGACGATATCGCTGCGACCGCAGTCGCGGACGACCGGACTGCTGCGACAGTGACGAGCTCGGTTCCGGTTCTGCCGGTGTCGGCGCCGCCGAAACCCATGCTGCCGATCTCCGCTGTGGCGGTAGCGGTGGCGCCAACGCCAAGACCTGCGACGCCTCCCGCTGCTATGCCGCAGGTTTTGCAGGATCAGCCTGTTCCGGCCGCTGCCATGCCGACTTCGCCCGATACAGCGGCGCCCCCGTTATCGACGGCAACACCGGCTCCCCTAGCGCCGGCCACCGTGACGCCGGCCACAGTGACGCCGCCCCCCGTGACGCCGACCCCCGTGACGTCCAGCATCGTGACGCCCCAGTCGACGAACGACCGCCGTTCCCCCTCCGACGCATTCCGTGCGACGGTGTCGGTAGCGGCGCTAACCGCCACGCTGCCGCCCATCGCGACGATGGAACCCGCTGCCGATTCGGTTCCAGAGTGGGTGGCCGCCCCCACCGGTGATACCGCCAGCGACGCAGCGCCCGCCGTCAACGTCCTGCCTTCCGAAGCCAAGACCGGCGTCGAGAACTTCGCCCCGATCGCTGCGAAATCGAAGGCACGGACCCATCTGTCTGTGTCCCCCGCGCCTTCGCCGAATGAGCCGGCGATCGTCGCGGACGCGGCCGTCAAGATCGACACCGACGGCAGCGAGTCCACCGACGTGCCGTCCGACGACGGAAGCGATAAGGACGCGCGGTCTTTGCACGCCGATGGCGTGGCATCGGCGCCCGCCGCGACGATCCAGAATCCCGTCCAATCTGTGGACACCTTCGCCGTCGTAGCGCCGCCGCCACACGTCGAGGAAGGGCCCGTCATCGCGCTCTCCGCCCCGGTCGGGCCGCGCCCGATCGCCGAGGCTCCGACCGCCGCCCCGTCAGAGGCGCCGGCAATAGGGAATCGCGCTCCGATCGAGGCGAGCGCCGCGTCGCCGCACACTTCTCCCACGCCGATCACCCCCGCGGCCCTGGCCGCTGCGTCAGCGGCTGCATCCGCCCCCGCTGCCACGCCTTCGGAGCCGCAGCCGGCAACCCAGCCACCCGCTGCCGAGGCCGTGCGCGCGGCGGTCGCGCCGCAAGTGACGCGCGATCCGGAGGTGCCGGCCGCCGCCGCCACGCCACAGCCCCAGACAGCGTCCGCGACGAATCCCCGCAGCCGGCGTGCGGCGGCGCCCGTGACGTCGACAGCCGCCCTGCCCGCGCCCGCCATTCCGACGACGACGGCCACCGTAACCAGCGCGCCGCTCACCCGATCAACGCCGGCTGTCACGGCCCGGCCTGATGCGATCGCGACGACACCGCACCCCGTCACCACCACGCCGATCCGTGCCGAGCGTCTTGCCACCGAGGCTCCGGCCCAGGCCGGATCGCCTGTGCCATCCGCATCTTCCCCGCCCGCCGCCAAGGCCGGCTCACCGGTCCCGCCGACCGATACGGCATCCCTGCCGCTTCCGGACGCAACCGCCCTGCCCGGTGTCGACGCCAGCCCTGTCGCCACCGCCGCACCGGCCGAACCACGCCGCCCAAGCTTCATCCGCGAAGTCGCCGGCACGCCGCCGCAGGCGGTCGCGCTCGCGCCGCAGCTGGCCCCCGCCCCATTGCCCGCAGCGGGCGTGACCGCCTCGGCGGCAGAGGTATTCGGCGCCGCGATCCACGCTGCACAGACGCGCGACGATGCGTCGACCGAGCCGGCCGCGCCTGGCATCGCCGTCGCCGCGCCTGCCGTCACCGCCCCGATCGCGGCGACAACCGACACCGGCGGCCAGATGCTCGACCTGCGCCAGGAGCGTTGGCCGCATGCGATGATCGACCATATCGAGCGGCTGCGCGATGCCGCCGACGCTGGTGACACGCGCATCCGTCTCGTGCCCGACGCGCTCGGCGCGATCGACGTCGCGGTGCGGCGTGACGGGGACGCCGTCCACGTCCACTTCGTCGCCGAACAGGCGACGACGCGGACCCTGCTGCAGGATGCCCAGCCCCGCCTCGCCCAGGCGGCGGAGGAGCGTGGCGTCAAGCTCGGCCAGACCAGCGTCGATCATGGCGGCAACGGCTCGACCGGCAGCGGCACCGGCACCGGAAGCGGCAGCACTAATAGCAATGGCAGCGGCACCCCCGCGGGCCAGACCGGCGCGGGCTCGCAGCAGCCGCAACCGCAGGCCCGCCAGACCCCGACGCGCCCCGCCCCGGCCCGGCCGGCGCCGCGTGACCCTTCCACCGACGAGCGCGACCCGGCCGACGCAGGCCGCCTCGCCTGACCCATCGATAAGGACGAACCATGAGCGACAAACCCGACGACGACACGCCCAAGAAGAAGAAGGGCAAGAAGAAGATACTGGTGATGGGCCTCGGCGTGCTGGTGCTGCTCGGCGGCGGTGTCGGCGCGGGTGTCTATGCCGGATCAAGCGGATTGATCGGCCATCACGGCGCCGCCAAGGAAGAGGACAATGGCCCCAAGCTCGTCCCGAAGGCCGAGCAGAAGCGCCCCAAAGCAGGCGGCGAGGGCGGTGAGGGCGGCCATGGCGGAGGCGAGAGCAGCGCGAGCGGCGGCAAGCACGTCCCGTCGGGCGGCGGCGGCGACCGCTATGCGTCCAACTATTACACGATGGACCCGTCCTTCACCTCGAACCTGAAGGATTCGGTGCATATCGCCCAGGTCGGCCTGGCGATTTCCACGCCCTTTGACGACACCGTCATCGAAAACCTGAAGACCAACGACATCGCCGTCCGTTCGGCGGTGCTGATGACGCTGGGCGACACGCCGGAGGAGCAGATTTTCACCTCCGAGGGCAAGCAGCAGCTGCAGGTCCGCCTCGCCAAGGCGATCAACGCGGTCCTGGAGCAAAAGGAGGGATTCGGCGGGGTCAGTAACGTTTACTTTACCAGTTTCGTTGTTCAGTGACGGCATGGTTAACGCCCAGACAACCACGACTGATCGACGGACGCGCGACCGCGCGACCGCCGCGCATGCGTCGGTGCTCGGCGCCGCCAAGCTCAATCCGTTCGGCGACCTGCACACGCTGCAGCATCTGTCGGCCCGGCTCGCGCGCAGCTTCCGCGGCCTGTTCGAGCCGATGCTGCGGCGCGAGGTGCGCGCCTGGGCCGAACCGCTCGTCGTACAGCGGTTCGGCGATTACCGCGCGGAACGCGCCGAGGCGCTGACCGCCTGGCTGCCGATGGCGATGGTCCCGCCGGGCGGCAATGCCCTATGCGTGCTCGACGGCGTCTTCGTGCTCGAGTTGCTCGACCTGTTCTTCGGTGGCATCGGCGTTGCGCCGCCGGTCATCCCGACCGAATTCTCGCCGGCCGGCGAGGCGATGGTGTCACGGCTCGGCGCCTCGATCGCGGTGCCGCTGCGCGCCGCCTGGGAGCCGCTTGCCAAGATCGACTTCACGCCTGGCCGGGTGGAAGTATCGCCGACCATGTTGTCGGTCGATACCGAGGACGCGATGATCGTCACGCGCTTCGGACTGGCGGCGGGCGACGACAAGCCCGTCTTCATCGATCTGCTCTACCCGGTGGCGACGCTGAAGCCGCACGGCGCGACGCTGACCGGCAAGGTGCTCGCCAAGGCGGAGGCCGACCCGGCGTGGCGGACCCAGCTGACCCGCGCGACGATGGGTGTGCGCTTCCCGATCCGCTCAGTCCTCGCCGAACCCGTCGTGTCGCTGTCCCGGCTGATGAACCTCAAGGAAGGCGACATCATCCCGATCAGCTTCGGCCCGGAAGTGCCGGTCATGGTCGGCAACGACCTGCTCGGCCGCGGCACCGTCGGCACCGCCAACGGCCATGCCGCCGTCCGGCTCACCCATATCGCGCATCTCGACGTCGCATCCGCGGGCGTCGGCCTCGACGAAGGACAGAATCCATGAACGACATGACCGGCGGTTTCCCGGTCGACGCGGCGGTGGCGGCCAATTTCCGGCTGCTGCAGGACGTCGATGTCAAGCTGACCGTGGAGATCGGCTCCACCCAGCTGACCCTGCGCGAACTGCTCGCTTTGGGTGAATCGAGCGTCATCGAGCTCGACCGTCAGGCCAACGAACTGCTCGACGTCTTCGTCAACGGCACGTTGATCGGCCGTGGCGAAGTGGTGACGGTCGGCGATCGCTTCGGCGTGCGCATGACCGAGCTCGTCTCCCCCGAAAAGCGCGGCTGAGGCGGTCTTCCGATGCTGTGGTCCTACATCCTCAAGCTCGTCATCCTGCTGCCCCTGGTGTGCGGCCTGATGGTCGGCTGCCTGTATCTCTGGCGTCGGCTCGAATCGCGCATGCCGGGCAAGCCGGCGACGCGGACGATCGCGGTGCGCGAGACGATGATGATTTCGCCCGGCCTGCGCCTTGCGGTGATCGATTTCGAGGGCAAGCGCCTGCTCGTCTCGGTCGGTCGCGGCGGCGTCACCCTGGTCGACAAGGCGGAAGGACCGCTGGCGTGAGCGTCACCGTCACCCGCCGCGGCACCGGCCCCGCGCTATTCGCCGCCGCCGCACGCAAGCCGCGCACCGGCGGCGCCAAATGGCTGTGGATCGTGCTGGCACTGATCGTCGCGCTGCTGATCGCCGCCCCCGCCTTTGCGCAGGCCGCGCCCGCCGCCCCGGCACCGGGCGTGGGCGACGCCGTCGACCGCGCGCTTGGCCAGCTGAGCGGCGGCGCCGCCGGTGGTGGCAGCCAGTCCGCGCCGCTGTCGCTGTCGCTCCAGGTCCTGATCATCATGGGCCTGCTGACGATCCTGCCGGGCATCCTGCTGATGATGACCAGCTTCACCCGGATCGTCATCGTGCTCGCGGTGCTGCGCCAGGCGCTCGGCCTGCAGCAGACGCCCCCCAACCAGGTGCTGATCGGCCTGGCCCTTTTCCTGTCGCTGTTCGTGATGGCGCCGACGATCAGCCAGATGAACAGCCAGGCGATCCAGCCCTATGCCGCCGGCCAGCTCGCCGGCACGCAGATGATCGAGCGCGCCGGCGCGCCGCTGCATGATTTCATGGCCAAGCAGACGCGGATCAAGGACGTCACCCTCTTCGCCCAGATGGCAAAGAGCGGCCCTTATGCGTCGCCCAAGGACATCCCCTTTTCGGTCCTGCTACCCGCCTTCGTCACCAGCGAACTGAAGACCGCATTCCAGATCGGCTTCCTCGTCTTCCTGCCCTTCATCGTCATCGATCTGGTCGTCGCCACCGTGCTGATGGCGCTAGGCATGGCGATGCTGTCGCCGACGATCATCTCGCTGCCGTTCAAGCTGCTGCTGTTCGTCCTGGTCGACGGCTGGGCGCTGACGATGGGCAGCCTCGCCAATTCCTTCGCGAGCTGAGCCATGGACGCGGATTATTTCCTTACGCTCGCCAACCAGACGATGTGGGTGCTCGCCCTGGCGAGCGCACCGATCCTGATCCCGGCGCTGCTCGCCGGCCTGATCCTCGGCATGATCCAGGCGGCGACGTCGATCAACGAACAGACGCTGACCTTCGTCCCCAAGCTGCTCGTCGTCGCCCTGTCGATCGTGATCTTCGGCAGCCTAATCCTAGGGCTGCTCAGCGACTTCACCGTGGCGATGTTCGAACGCATCCCGGATCTGGTGAAGTGATGCGCAGCGCCAGCGCGGCCACGCCCGCGCGGCCGGCGCCAGCCGGGGCGCAAGCGCGGCCGTCCTCGGCATGGCCGAGGATCGACGACGCGGGCTTGCCTGCGTGGCGCGCAGCATGCGCGCTCTCGCAGGCTGCGCCATGCTAGGATTTGGTCTCGCCATCGAGCCCCAGCTATGGGCGCTGGTGTTCGTGATGATCCGCATCGGCGCCGCCTTCGTCGTCGCGCCGGTGTTCGGGGCGGTGTCGATTCCGCTGCCGGTGCGCGTGTCGCTGTCCGGCGCGATCGGCATCTTCGTACTCGCCGTCCATCCGGTCACCCCGCCGGCGCAGATCTTCGCGGTCGCCACCTTCCTGGCGGTCGCGGCGGAGGCACTGGTCGGCCTCGCCATCGGCTTCATCCTGCAGATCGCCTTTTCAGCGCCGATGGTCGCGTCCGAGCTGATCGGCGGGTCGATGGGCCTGGGCTTCGCCAACACGATCGACCCGCAGAACGGCCACAGCACGCCCGCCCTCGGCCAGTTCTTCTCGGTGATGCTGACGCTGCTGTTCCTGTCGGTGAACGGCCATCTCGTGCTCGTCGAGCTGCTCGTCAAAAGCTATGAAACGATGCCGCCCGGCACCTGGCTGGCACCCGACCAGCTGAAGCAGATCGCCCTGTTCGGCGGCTATGCCTTTCTCGCCGGGCTGCTGCTCGCGCTGCCGGTCGGTTTCCTGCTGCTCTGCCTCAATCTCGTCGTCGGCATGGTCAGCCGCGCCGCGCCCTCGCTCAACCTATTCTCCGTCGGCCTGCCCGCCAGCCTGGCGGTCGGGGTGATCGCGCTCGCCGTCGCCTTCCCGGCGATGGGCGATTACATGCTGGTCATCGTCCGCGAAGGCCTTGCCGCCACCCAGACTTTGGTGACCGGCTGATGGCGGAGGAATTCGGCGAGAAGACGGAGGCCCCAACCCAGAAACGCAAGCAACAGGCGGCCGACGACGGCCAGTTGCTGCGCTCCAAGGATTTCGCCACCGCGCTGGTCGTGCTCGCCGGGGTCGGCTGGCTCATCCTGTTCGGCCCGCAGCTGCTCGCCGCCTGCAAGGCGGTGATGGCGGCGAGCTTCCGGTTCGACCGCGGCGATGTCGAGGATTTCTCGCCCTGGCGGCCGCTGGCGGAGGCAGGGTGGAAGCTGCTGCCCTCGCTCGGCGCGCTCGGCGTGATCAGCGTCGTCGCCACGGTGATCAGTTCGGCCGGTCTCGGTTCGCTGCGCTTCAACGGCAAATTGCTCGCGCCCAAGGCGAGCCGCGTCAATCCCGCCTCCGGCCTAAAGCGCGTGTTCGGCAGCCAGGGCTGGATCGAGCTCGGCAAGTCGCTGCTCAAGGTGATCCTGCTCGGCAGCATCGGCGGCTACATGCTGTGGACATCGAGCCGCGCGACGCTCGGCCTGTCCTCGTCCGACCTCGGCGTCGCACTTGGCGAACTGGGCGGCACGTTCAAGGCGATCATGATCGCCATGGCGATGGGCCTGGTCGCGATCGCCCTGTTCGACGTCCCCGTCCAGATCATGCAGCTGCTTGGCAAGCTGCGCATGACGAAGCAGGAGATCAAGGACGAGCATAAGGAGAGCGAGGGCAATCCGGAGGCCAAGGGGCACATGCGCGCGATGCAGCGTCAGATGGCGACGCGCAATGTCCGCCAGGCGGTCAGCGAGGCGCATGTCGTGCTGACCAATCCGACGCATTTCTCGGTCGCGCTACGCTATGATCGCGGCCAGGATCAGGTGCCGGTCGTCGTCGCCCGGGGCCGCGGGATCACCGCGTTGGCGATTCGCGAGGTCGCCGCCGAGGCGCGCGTGCCGGTGCTCGAATATCCGATGCTTGCCCGCGCCGTCTATTACACCAGCAAGGAAGGACAGGAGGTGCGCGACGACCTGTATGTCGCGATCGCCACCGTGCTCGCCTTCGTCTTCAACCTCAATGCGCAGGCGGGCGCCATCCAGCCGCCGGTCGATGTGCCGGAAGCCGCGCGGTTCGACGAGAACGGCGTGAAAATCTCCTAAATGCCAGGCGCCGACGGTCGTTTAGCAGGACGAAGCGGAGTTCGACGATGACCACCACGACCAGCACGACGAGCTCCACGTCCACGACCTCGACGACCGCCTCCGCCAATGCCGCGAAGACCAGCACGGCGAGCATCATCGGCAGCGCGACCCAGTCGCTGCTGACCTCGCTCAACACCGGCTCGGGAATCGACACCTCCTCGCTCGTCACCAGCCTGGTGCAGGCGCAGTTTGCCGCGCAGAATGCCGCACTGACCGCCAAGAATGCCGCGCTGACCGCGCAGATCTCCGCGGTGTCGACGCTGAAGAGCACGATCACCAATTTCTCGACGGCCTTGTCCACGCTGACCACCGGCGGCTCGCTGCAGACCCAGCCGCTCAGCAGCAATGCCAATGCGCTGACGGCCACCGCCATCGCCGGGCAGCAGGTCGGGACGATGCCGTCGAGCATCACGGTCAATGCACTGGCGTCGGCGCAGGGCGCCCGCACCACCACCGCGATCGCCGACCGGAGCGCAACGATCGGGTCGGGTACGCTGACCTTGACGCTGGGCACGGCGACCTATGGCAGTGACGGCACGACGATGACCGGCTTTACCGCCGGCAGTGCCACTCCGACGCAGATCACGATCACCAACGGCAGCCTTGACGGCATCGCCAGCGCGATCAACGGCGCGAATGCCGGCGTCACCGCCAGCGTCGTGACCGATGTCGACGGCAAGGCCTATCTGTCGCTGAAGGGGGCGACCGGAGCAGCCCAGGCATTCACGTTGAACGCCGACAGCAGCAGCAGTCCGCTCGCCCAATTCAACGTCGGCATCGGCGCACCGACCGCGCTGACCGGCACCGCTGCCAATGCATCGCTGACGATCGACGGCGTGACCGTGCAGCGCGCCACCAATACCGTCACCGACCTCGTCTCCGGCGTGAAGCTGCAGCTGACCGGCACCGGCACCAGCGCGATGAGCACGACGCGGCCGACCAGCGCGATCAGCCAGGCGGTGTCGGACTTCGTCGATACCTACAACCAGGTCTACGGCACGCTGAAGGACGATCTCGACGCGGCCAACGGGCCGTTGAAGACCGACTCCGCCGCCAAGTCGTTGCTGCGGTCGCTGCAGTCACTGACCACCAGGACGCTGGTCTCGACCGCCGATGCCAATGCGCCCAAGACGCTGGCGCAAATCGGTATCGGCACCAATCGCGACGGCACGCTCAGCGTCGACAGCGCGACACTCAACCGGGCGCTCGCCAATTACCCCGACGCGGTGGAGGCGATGTTCGCGCCGACCACGGTCAACGGTATCGGCCTGCAATCCACCTTCTCGTCGATCAGCTTGGCGGCCGCGAGCAGCACCACCGGGCTCGGCGCGTCATCCGCCGCCTATACCAAGGCGCAAAGCGACCTGAGCGCCCAGCAGGACAAACTGTCGCAGCAGTCCGACGCGATGACGACCCGCATGACGCAGCAGTTCGCCAGCATGAACGCCAAGGTGTCGGCCTACAAGTCGACGCAGACCTTTCTCGAGAACCAGATCAAGGCCTGGAACGGCAGCTCCAACTGATGGCTTACGCGACCGCCCTCGCCGGCAATCCTTATGCGACCTATCGCCAGATCGACGTCGTCGGCCGCGCCGCGGAGGCGCAGGGTCCGGGGCTCGTGCAATTGCTGTACGAGGAACTGATCGCCGCGCTGCGCGCCGCCGCCTGGGCGCTGGAGAACAACCGGCTGACGGTGAAGAGCGAGCGGGTGACGCGCGCCACCGCGATCCTGTTCGCGCTGGAAGCCGGCCTCGATTATGAGAAAGGCGGCGATGTGTCGGTGACGCTGTCCCGCTTCTACGGCGGCATCCGCAAGACCGTGGTCGACGCGTCGATCGGCAGCGACCCTTCGCCGTTTCGCGCCGCAGCCGCCAGCCTGGGCGAGATTGCCGATGCCTGGCGTCAGGCGCGCGCCGTCTGACGGATCGCCTGCCGTGGCCGCCCGGCGGCCCTAGCGCTGGAACCAGTGACGCTGGACGAAGTAGATCGTCACGCCGGCCGCGATCAGCGCGCAGACGCCGGTGATGGCATCGAACGCCCAGGGTTCGTGCTGATACGGCAGATTGTCGACGTTCATCCCGTACAGGCCGGTGATGAAGGTCAGCGGCAGGAACACCATCGCGACGATCGAGATGATCAGCGAGCGCTGGTCGAGCTGTTCGGCGCGCAGGTCGGTTAGCGCCTCATGGGTCAGTGCGGCGCGTTCGCGGATCGCCTCCAGCTCTTCCGCCATGCGCGCGGCGCGATCGGCTGCGGACGACAAATGCCGCCGGTCGTCCTCGTGCAGCCATTCGCCGGGCAGATTGGCCAGCGTCTCCAAAGCGGTCCGCTGCGGCGCCAGGAAGCGGCGGTAGCCGATCGCGGCGACGCGCACCTGCGTGACGGTCCGGCGCAACTCGAAAATCCTGGCTGCGTCGAGATCCGCCTCGCAGGAATCGAGCCGGTCGCCGAGATCGGCGACGTCGGGATCGAGATCGGCGGTGATCGCCGTGGCGAAGGCGGCGATGAGATCGCCGGGATCGACGATCCGCCCCCCCTCGACCTCCTTGCGCACCGCGGCGACCGCGACCAGCGGCTTGCGCGTCACCGAGAAGACGCGGCCCTTGACCGCCCAGATGCGCACCGATGCGAGCAGGTCCGATGTGTCGAGCTCTTCGCTCGACCGGCCGCGCAGGTTGAGGAAGGCGCCATGGTCGAACGCTTCGCAACGCGGCCGCGTCTCCTGCGCGGTCAGGGCGTCGACGACATATTCGGGCAGTTCCGCCCGCTCGCGCAACCACAGTTGCGCATGTTCCGCGGTGGTCGACAGATGCACCCAGACCAAGTCGGCACCCGGCGCCAGCGCCTCCTTGACCGGGACTTCCTGCGCCGTGCCGCCGATAATGCGATAGCCGAAGCCGCTCATTGTCTCTCCACGATCACGGTCAGTCCCGCACCTGTATCGACAGGCGACGCGACCTGTCCCCCTGCAACGGCGGGCGCGGCGATCCGCTCCGCGTCGGCACGCGCCCGGTCGAGGATCGCCGCCGGCACGTCCACGCCGTGGACCACCCGGTCCGCCGAGGCGAGCGCCCGCGCCTCGCGCAGCGTCAGGTCGTCGGGATCGTCGGAGCGTAGGCGGATGATTACGACGCGTGATCCGGCGGGGCCACCGGCAGCGGCGATGTAACGGCCGACCGCGCCGTCGCGCGCTTCGCCGAGCGGATCGAGCGGTGCGCCGGCCACCATGCCGGCGGCAAGCATCCGCCGGCGCTCCCCGCCGTCCGGCCAGCGCTGGCGCAGATCGCCGCGCGAGGCGAACAACTCCTCCGCCAGCCGGCCGAGCCGGGCGGGGAGCAACGCCTCCAACCGCTGGCGCAGCGCCGCGGCCAGCCCTGCCGACACGCCGCCGGTGCCGACCGCGACGATCACCGGATCGCGGTCGACGATCGCCGGCAGCGTGAAGTCGCACAGATCGGGTCGGTCGACCGCATTGACCAACAGCCCCCTCGCCTTGAGCCGCGCCACCGTTTCTTCCGGGGCATCGAGCGCGACGATCGCCAGCACGGCGGACGCGTCCTCGCCGACGATCACCGCGCCCGCGCGTTCGAGCAGGCGACGCTTGGCGTCCGCCGCCTCGCCCGAACCGATCAGCATCACCGGGCGGCCCGCCAGCCGGACGAACAGCGGCAGGCTGTGCAGGCTCATCCCGCCGCCTGCGGGCGCAGCCAGTCCGGCACCCGCTCCGCCGCCAGGATCGTCTCCGCCGCGATGCGGTCCGCGACGACGGCATAGCGATCGCCGTCGACCAGCACCTCCGGCACCAAGGCACGGCTGTTGTAGGTCGACGCCATCGTCGCGCCATAGGCGCCGGCGGTGCGAAACACCGCGAGATCGCCGCTCTTCACCGCGTCGATGTCACGCGCGAGGGCGAAGGTGTCGCCCGTCTCGCAGACCGGCCCGGCGATGTTGGCGGTCATCCGCTCCCCCGACGGCTGCACCGCGGCGAAATCGTGCCAGGCGTCGTAGAGCGCCGGCCGCGCCAGATCGTTCATCGCCGCATCGACGATGACATAGGGATTCTCCACCCCCGGCTTGACCCAGATCACCTCGGTCAGCAGCACCCCGGCATTGCCGGCGATGACACGGCCCGGCTCGAACATCAGTTCGACGTTCCAGCCCGCGGTCGCGCGCGCGACCATCGCGCCATAATCGGCCGGGCTCGGCAGTATGTCGCCTTCCTTGTAGGGCACGCCCAGGCCGCCGCCGAGATCGACGCGGCTGATCACATGGCCCGCCGCCCGCAACTCGGCGACCAGCGCGCCGATCCGCGCATAGGCTTCCTCCAGCCGCGACAGATCGGACAGCTGGCTGCCGATGTGGCAGGCGACGCCGCGTAGATCGAGGCCGTCGAGCGCCGCCAGCCGCGCGAACATCGCGGGCGCTTGGTCGATCGGCACGCCGAACTTGTTCTCGCGCCGTCCGGTCGAGATCTTGGCGTGGGTGCCGGCATCGACGTCCGGATTGACGCGCAACGTCGCCGGTGCCCGCACACCGCGCGCCGCCGCCAGTTGCGCGAGGACGACGCCCTCCTCCTCCAATTCCAGATTGAACTGGCCGATGCCCTCGTCCAACCCCTTGCTCAGCTCGACGCGCGTCTTGCCGACGCCGGAGAAGACGATGTCGCGGGCCGGGATGCCCGCCGCCAGGGCACGCGCCATCTCGCCGCCCGAGACGACGTCGGCGCCATAGCCCTCGTCGGCGAGCACGCGCAGCACCGCGACATTGGGATTGGCCTTGATCGCATAGGCGAGGTGGATCGGGCCGACGTGCTTCAATCCGTCGCGGAACACTTGCGCGTGGCGGCGGAAGGTCGCGGTCGAATAGACGTAGACAGGCGTTCCCACCTCGTCGGCGATGCGGGTCAGCGGCACGTCCTCGCAGTGAAGAATGCCGTCACGATAGGCGAAATGGTCCATGGAACAGCCGATTGGATCAGTTGGGGGGCAGGTCGAATTCGTCGGAACGGCGCTCGTCCGACTGGCGCAGCAATTCATCGCTGCGCTCCGGACGCTGCTGCGTCGTCGGGGTAAGCAACTGTTTGGGCGTCGGCGTCGCTTCCGCCCCGCGCGGCGCGACGGGCAGCGGCCGGCCCTTCGGCGGCTCGAGATCGGAGACGGTGCCGCAGCCGGCGAGCGCGACACAGGCGGCCAGGACGAGGCGAAGGCGGCGGATCATGCCAGAGTCTCCCGCGCGGCGGCGATCGCGGCGCGCACATTGGCGGGCGAGGTGCCGCCGAAGCTGGTGCGGCTGGCGACCGAGGCGTCGACCGACAGCACGTCGTACAATCCCTCGTTGACGCGCGGATCGATCGCCTGGAACTCGGCGAACGGCAATTGGTCGAGCCGCACGCCCAGTTCCTCGGCGCGCTTCACGGCGCGGCCGGTGACGTGGTGCGCCTCGCGGAACGGCAGGCCCGCTTCGCGCACCAGCCAGTCGGCAAAGTCGGTGGCGGTGGCGAAGCCGCTCTCCGCCAGCGCACGCATCCGATCGGTGCGGAAGGTCGCACTCTCGACCATCCCCGTCATCGCAGCGAGCGACAGGCCGAGCAGGTCGTGACATTCGAAGACCGGTGGCTTGTCGTCCTGCATATCCTTGGAATAGGCGAGCGGCAGGCCCTTCATCGTCACCATCAGGCTGGTCATGCAGCCCATGATGCGCCCGGCATGGCCGCGTACCAGCTCGGCGGCGTCGGGGTTGCGCTTCTGCGGCATGATCGAGCTGCCGGTCGACCATTGGTCGGACAGCGCGACGAAGCCGAACGGCTGCGACGCCCACAGCACGAATTCCTCGGCCAGGCGCGACAGGTGCAGCGAGCATTGAACGGCGGCGGTCAGATAATCGAGCGCGAAGTCGCGGTCGCTGACCGCGTCCAGGCTGTTGCGCGTCGGCGCGTCGAAGCCGAGCGCGGCGGCGGTGGCGTGGCGGTCGACGGGAAAGCCGGTGCCGGCGAGCGCGGCGCTGCCCAGCGGGCATTGGTTCATCCGCCCGCGCGCATCGCGGAAGCGCGACACGTCGCGGGTCGCCATCTCGACATAGGCCATTAAATGGTGGCCGAGCGTCACCGGCTGGGCCGATTGCAGGTGGGTGAAACCGGGCATGACATCGCCGGCATGCTGTTCGGCGCGCGCCAGCAGCGCGCGCTGGAAGGCGGCAAGCGCGGTCAGCGTCTGGTCGATCGCATCGCGCACCCACAAGCGGAAGTCGGTCGCGACCTGGTCATTGCGGCTGCGCGCGGTGTGCAGCCGGCCGGCGACCGGGCCGATCGCCTCGGCCAACCGCGCCTCGGTCTGCATGTGGATGTCTTCGAGGGCGAGATCCTCGGCGACGCCCTGTTCGGCGTAGTGCGCCGCAACCCGGTCGAGCCCGGCGTCGATCGCCGCGGCATCGTCGGCGGCGACGATGCCCTGCTGCGCGAGCATCGCGACATGCGCCTTGGACCCGGCGATGTCCTGCCGCCACATCCGCTTGTCGAATGGAATCGAGGCGTTAATCTCGCGCATCACCGCGGCCGGGCCTTCGGCGAACCGCCCGCCCCACATGCTCGACGTAGGGGAATTGGAAGTGCTCATGTCACCGTCTTCGTCTGTACGGGTCGCGATGGCTGGCCTCCTCGCGCTCGCCGCTGCGGGCTGCGATAGGCAAAGCGCGGGAAACGCACAAGCGAACGCCGCAACTGCCGACAATGCCGCGGCGCCGTCGCCCGACGAGGCGGCGCCCGCCGCGACGACGGCGGTCGCGCGTACCGGCATCGATCGCAGCCATGCCGGCGCGCCGGCCCCCGCCGCGACCTTCGTCGGCCCCGACGGCAAATCGACCAGCCTCGCCGCCTTCCGAGGCAAGCCGGTTCTGGTCAATCTGTGGGCGACCTGGTGCGGGCCATGCGTCGCCGAACTGCCGACGCTCGGCAAGCTGGCGCAGGCCGGCACGGTGCGCGTCGTCGCGATCAGCCAGGACATGCAGGCGACCGACAAGGTGCCCGCCTTCCTGAAGGATCACGGTGCGGCGGCCCTCGCTCCCTATGTCGACGCGAAGATGGCGCTGTCGCTGGCCTATGGCACCAATCTGCCGACGACGATCCTGTTCGATTCGGCGGGCAAGGAGGTGTGGCGTTGGAACGGTGGCAATGATTGGAGCAGCGCGGCCGCGGCCAAGCTGATCGCCGAGGCGCGCTGATCCGCTAGAGGGCGATCGCGTCGCTCTGCACCACCCGCGCGATCTGCGGCAGGATGTGGCGGACGGCGAAGTCGTGCAGCTCCGCCGAACGCGAGGTGCAGGCGTCTTCCGCGATGACGACGTCGTAGGACAATTCCCATGCCGATCGCGCGGTCGATTCTACGCCGAAATTGGTCGCGATTCCGGCGATCACCACCGTCTTGACGCCGCGCCGCCGCAGCTGCAGGTCGAGATCGGTGCCGGTGAAGGCGCCCCAATGATGCTTGAGCACGACGACATCGCCCAGCTCGCGGATGCCCGGCAGCAGGTCGGCGAAGCCGGCGGGCGTCCCCTCCCTGGGCAGGCGCGGCTGGTCGACGTTGAGGCTTGGTGCCTCGTCAGCCGTGAAGCCGACGTGGACGACGACGACCGGCGCACCGGCGGCGCGGAAGCGCTGGGCCAGATCCGTGGCGGTCTGGACCACCTCGTCGCCGGTGCGCGGCCCCTTGTCGCCGGGCACGATGCCGCGCTGCAGGTCGATGAGGATCAGGGCGGTGGTGCGGGGGTCGAGCTGGGTCATCGCGCCATAACCGGCCGCGCCGAACGACGTTCCGTACGACGAGATCGTATATTGTCTGCGGTGACGGGTGCGGTAGGGTGTCGTTCTGCCGGGAGGACCGAATGACGATCATCGTAGAACGCCGCACGTTGCTCGCCGGAGCCGGGGCCGCTGCCGCCGCGCTGCCCTTCGCTCGCGCCATCGCCGGCACCGTCCCGACGATGCCGTCGCCGCGCCGCATCACGCCCATCGACGACGGCTGGCGCTTCCATCTCGGCCATGCCGCCGACCCGGCCCAGGATTTCGGCTTCGGCGCGAGCCACGACACTTATGCCAAGTCGGGCGATGCCGGCACACCCGTCGCCACGCCGAAGTTCGACGACAGCGGCTGGGCGACGGTGCGCTTGCCGCACGATTGGGCCAATGCCCTGCCCTACGAACGCTTCGGCCCGCCAGGCAGCGAGGCGGACAAGACCGGCAGCTACCAGGGGTTCAAGCCGGTCGGCCGCCGCTTTCCGGCAAACAGCGTCGGCTGGTACCGCCGCCGGCTCGACATTCCGGCGACCGAGGCCGGCCGCCGCCTCCGGCTCGAGTTCGACGGCGCGACGCGCGACGTGATGGTGATCCTCAACGGCTTCTTCGTCGGCCGTAGCGAAAGCGGCTATGCGCCGTTCAGCGTCGACATCACCGACTTCGCCGTGCCGGGCGGCGACAATATCCTCGTCGTGCGCTGCGACGTCAGCTTGGGCGAGGCATGGTCGTACGAAGGCGCCGGCCTGTACCGCCACGTCCGGCTGGTTTCGAGCGCGCCGACGCACATCCGGCAATGGGGCGTCGCGGTGCGGTCGGAGGTCGGCGCGGGCCGTGCGACCATCCGCATCGCCACCGAGCTGGTCAACGACGGCCCCGCCGCCACGGTCACGCTGCGCTCCGCGGTGATCGGACCCGACGGACGGCGGCTCGCCGAGGTGGTCGAGCAACAGGTGGCATTGCCCGCCTGGGGCGGACGCACCGTCGACCAGGTCGCGACCGTCGCCGATCCGCAGCTCTGGTCGCCGGAGACGCCACATATCCACCGGCTCGAAAGTGCGGTGATCCGCGACGGCATGGCGGTCGACGCGGACACCACCCGCTTCGGCATCCGCACCTTCCGCTTCGACGCCAAGGCCGGCTTCTTCGTCAACGGCAAGCCGGTCAAGATCAAGGGCACCTGCAACCATCAGGACCATGCCGGCGTCGGTTTCGCCGTGCCCGATAGCCTGCACCGCTGGCGGATCGAGCAACTGAAAGCGATGGGCTCCAACGCCTATCGCTCGACGCACCACCCGGCCCCGCCCGCGGTGCTCGACGCCTGCGACGAACTCGGCATCCTCGTGCTCGACGAGACGCGGCAGATGTCGAGCAATCCGGAAGCCATGGGGCAGCTCGAACGGATGATCCGCCGCGACCGCAACCGCGCCTGCGTCTTCCTGTGGAGCATCGGCAACGAGGAGGTGCACCGCGCCACCGCGACCGGCGCGGCGATCGCGCGGACGATGAAGCGGCGCATCTACGAACTCGACGGCACCCGCCCGATCACCGAGGCGTTCAACGGCCATTTCGGCGAGGGCGCGAGCCCCGTGCTCGATGTGATGGGCTTCAACTATTATCTCGACGGCATCGACCCGTTCCACGCCGCGCATCCCGACGTGCCGACGATCGGCACCGAGACGGCGAGCACGGTGATGACCCGCGGCGTCTACGCCCGCGACGACAAGGCGCAGCTCGTCCCCGCCTATGACACCGACTTCCCGCGCTGGGCGAGCACCGCCGCGCGCTGGTGGACGCTGTACGACGCACGGCCGTGGCTGTCGGGCGGCTTCGTGTGGACGGGCTTCGACTATAAGGGCGAACCGACGCCCTATGAGAGCTGGCCGAGCAACGCGTCCAACTTCGGCCAGATGGACAGCTGCGGCTTCCCCAAGGACAATTACTATTATTACAAGGCCTGGTGGGGCGCGGAGCCGGTGCTGCACCTGTTCCCGCACTGGGACTGGGCGGGGCGCGAAGGCCAGCCGGTCGACGTCTGGGTGCACAGCAACGGCGAGGCGGTGGAGCTGTTCCTCAACGGCCGCAGCCTCGGCACGAAGACGGTCGAGCGCGGCCGCCACCTCGCCTGGTCGGTGCCCTATGCCCCCGGCCGGATCGAGGCGCGCAGCCGCCATGCGAACGGCAAACGGCTGGTCGCGGTGCGCGAGACGACCGGCGCCCCCGCCGCGATCCGGCTGTCGAGCGACCGCCGGCGGCTGCGGCCGGGCGAGGTGGCAGTGATCCGTGCCGCGATCGTCGACGGCAAGGGGCGCGAGGTGCCGACCGCGGCAAAGTTGATAAAGTTCGCGCTTACGGGGCCGGGTCGGATCCTGGGGGTCGGCAACGGCGACCCGCGCAGCCTGGAGGCCGACGAGGCGGAGCAGCGGTCGACCTTCAACGGCCTGGCGATGGCGCTGGTCGAAGCCGGGCCCGGCGGCGGCGCGCTGCGGCTGGAGGCGCAGGCCAGCGGATTAAGGTCAGCCATGCTACCCATTCTGACCGATTGAGCGGCCGGTGACATCCCGACCGGCCCGGCCTAGTAAGCGGCGGACACGGGGAGGATGACCATGACGACGCGCGCGATATTCTTGGCGGTGCTGCTGGCCACGGCGGGAACCGCCGCCGGTGCGCGCGACACCGTCGATCCGGTTCGCGTCCGCGCCCACCTCGACTTCCTCGCCGGCCCCGACCTGCGCGGGCGCGGCAGCGCGACGCATGACGAGGCGGTCGCCGCCGCCTATGTCGCCGCGCAGCTGCAGGGCTATGGACTGATGACCGCGCCGGGCATGACCGGCTATCTGCAGCGCGTGCCGCTGCTCCGCCAGGTCCAGGCGGGGCCGGCGGAGTTGCTGATCGACGGCACGCCGGCCGGCGACGCCACCCTGCTGTCGGGCAGCGGCGGCGTCTGGGGCGGCAAGGTCGGCGTGCTCGGCCGCATGCCGGCGGGCAGCAAGGTCGACGTGCTGGTCGTGCCCGACGCCGCCACCGGTGGCGCCGCCCTGCGCAAGGCCCGAGCGGAGAGCGGCGCCAGCGTCACGGTGATCGCCGCCGGCGAAGGCAGCCGCCGCGGCTATGAGGCGGGCGGCGGACGGCCGCGCCTGCCGATGGACTTCGCCGACGGCGCGCCCACCGGCCGCGGCGCCAACGTCGCGTTCGGCGCGGCGACGATGCAGCGGCTGCAGCGCGACGGGGCCACGGCGATCGTGTCGATCCCGTTCACGCTGGCGCGGACGGAGACGACCAATGCGGTCGCCTATCTGCCCGGCCGCGATCCGACGGCGGGCGTGCTGCTGCTGACCGCGCATCTCGACCATCTCGGCGTCGGTGCCGACGGCGCCATATGGCCGGGCGCCAACGATGATGCATCGGGCACGGTCGCGCTGCTCGAGATCGCGCGCGTGCTGGCGGCGGGCAAGGCGCCGCGGCGCGGCATCCTGTTCGTCGCCTATGGATCGGAAGAAGCGGGCGGCTTCGGCGCACGCTGGTTCGGCGACCATCCGCCGGTGCCGCTCGACCGGATCGCCGCCAATATCGAATTCGAGATGCTCGGCGCGCGGGTGCCGAAGCTGGCGGCGGACCGGCTGCAGATGACCGGCTACGAACGGTCCGACCTGGGCGCGGCGCTCCGCGCGCACGGCGCGCTGATCGACGCCGATCCCTATCCCGAGCAGCAATATTTCCGCCGCTCCGACAATTACGCGCTCGCGCTGCGCGGCGTCGTCGCGCACACCGTGTCGGGCTATGGCGAGGTGGCGACCTATCATACGCCGCAGGACACGCCCGACCGCGTCGACGCGCCGTTCATGGAGCGCGCCATCCAGTCGCTGATGAAGCCGATCCGCTGGCTCGCCGACAGCCGCTTCACGCCGCACTGGACCAAGGACGGCCGCCCGACGGAGTGAGGGGGGGAGCTGGGTAGTGCAGCGACGGGCGGCAGACCGGACTCCGCCCGACGACCGCGGAGCTGCGGTTCCGCGGTGTTGGATGTGGGACCAATCTCGCCGATCCGCCTTCCGCTGCGGACCTAATAAGTAGAATGCGATGTCCGCTCTTGGGCGAAAGCGGACGTGGGTACCGCGTTCGCTAGCGGGGGTATCAATGCCCTCTGGATGCACCGGTTCGCGCCGGTGCGGCGGAGGGTATCTCCGCCGCGAATGTCTGCTTTTGGGGGAAAGGAGACGGTTCAAATTGAAAGTGAAACGCTGAAAGGCCGCCAGCCGTCCTAGGCCTCGTGCTCACATGCAGCGACATCGAACGTAAACAAGCGCCGACCGGTGAGCATGTGAGGGGCATGTTCCCGCCACCACGCAGCGGCACTCGGACGACGATCAGCTAGCTGATCGACCGCTGCCTTCGCGTTGACCACGTAACCACTCACCAAGAAAGTTTTGCCGCTGACGGTCGCCCAGATTTGCGAAAGCCAACCTCTTGGCCCCGTCAGCACGCCTAAACTTGGCCACTCACGCTTGCGCCTCGAGGCCAATGGCAACGACAAACCAATCCACGCGTCTCTGACTCATTCCGGAGCTTCACCAACTGGTCGCCGTACAATCCTGATATACATGCCGCAAGGCTGTCACGCTGAACGAGCGTCCGCAACGGAGAAAGAGATACTCTGCTCTTCGTGCCCACTTCCGAGCGGAAGCAGACGTGGATTTACGCGGGCAAATCAATCTTCACAGGCTGGGTCGTGACCTGTGTAGGGGTGAGGAGGAAGACCACCGCGCTCGCTAAGCCGATGACGCCCGAAATATATTTCCGGCTGCGGAGGTCAATCACGGCCTTGGTCAGGCAGTAGATCGCTGCTGCAAAGGCTGCGAAGGTCCAAAGGAAGAAGGTCCACATGGCGCTACGCTAGATGACGTGGTGCTTGGCAGCAACGTCCCCTATTGGGATTCAGCGGAATGTTCGCTTATTGACGGACAGTGGACACGAAACGTCTAAGGCTTTTGTATGTTATACGCGCCTCTTATGCTGCTTGCTATGGAGCAGGGTTCGGCAGTGGAAGTCTGGACTGGCGGCGATGACGGGCTAACCCAACGCTTCGCAGTCCTGTTCCAAGCCGAAGCGGCTGATATTCAAATCACGGACGTCCACCATCGGATACAAGCTGTTATCGAGCAGATCGTATCGAAAGGAAGTGGTAAAGTCCGCATCGTTGTGAACTTCGAGCGCGACGGTAAGCACATTGGGGCCAGCCGATGCACTACGACCGAGGACAATCTCGCCGGCTGCGTCGTGCGCGCTGGAGCTGCCGCTGAGCGTTTAACTGCGAATGTCAGATAGTGGGCGTTAGCGGAACGTCTGGTTCGGGGGAATAGCAGACGCTAAAATCCGCTACGTCTGCCGTTGCGATAGGCGCGCCTGATCGCTCCTCCTACTCGAATCAAAATCATACCGATCATGGCAGAGGCAACGGCGAACAAGACTCCCGAAAGCGAGAGTGCGTCCCCCGGCTGTCCTGTGTTTCTGTTGTAGATCGGCGTGTTGGTAAGCCAGGCGACGATTGGCACACCCACACCTACGATCCACAAGAACAGGCCAATCGCGGGCAAGATATAGCCGCCGGATCGCAGGCGAATGTCGAACCGGGTCATTGGCTTCTCATCCATCCCCGCATCATAGCCGTCGCAGCGCAGGTTCGCTATTGGGCGAAAGCGGAACGTCCGCTTTTGGGGGAAAGCCGACTTTCGCACCGCATCGTTCATTGCACCCGGTGAACCCCGAAGATCGTATAGACCCCATCCTCGCAGCCGTTTCCAAACGCTCCTGCATCAATGGCTGCAACAGCTTCGTCCAAGCTCGCAAACAACAATGCTCATTTACAGGAAGCTCTTTGGCGATGGAGTTGCAGGACAACGGGGAGTGTTCAAGAAAGTCTCCGAACACCACGACATCGTAACCAAGCAGTATCAAGGCACTCGAAGCGGGAAGGCGAACATCGTCGGTGACAGCAGCAGAAGTGACGGGTGAGCGCATCCGCCAGCCAGAAGGGTCAAACTTCCACCCATCGGACTCCAACTCGCGGTCGTAGGCAGTAAAGTAGAGCAGGGCTGCATCGCTCACGTCAGCGCCAGCCTGGGCGGCCAAAGACGCGAGCACATCGGGGTTGCTAGCTAAGCCGAAGCCGTTGTGCCGCCATGCTCCTTGCACATCGACGACATTGTCGTTGACGCAGTCGGACACGCTGCAAACGTCTTTGATGTGGCTGGGACTAATAGCGAGCCACCCGGGAGGTGGTGTGAGGCGCTTCAAGAGATAGCCGGCAGGAACCATGAGCTGGCGATACACCCGCGAGCAAATGTCCGCTATTGGGCGATAGCAGACGACCATGGAAGCTGTTGCAAAGCAGGAGGCGATCTGCTCGCACTCCTAGGGTTCCGTCGCAATGGAACTCTTCGACCCGCTCACCATCCGCAACCGATGCGCGGACGATTGACCCGCCGGTCCGGAGCGCCGACCATGGTCGGCGAAACCGCCCATCCACCGGCTCGGAGAGCGTCATGGTATTCGCGATCGGCCTTCTGACATTCGCGACGGCCGCGTCGACCGCTCCACAAAGGGACATCTGCGATCTCGGCCGGGCGGTGGTCCGGGACCTGCCGCGGCCGGTGCAGGCCTCTTCCCAAGGCGGAGTCTTCGTGGACGACGATGCGAGCCGGCCCAGCCTGCTGACCGTCTGTCCCGAGCTGCGGAAGGCGCTACCGCCGGGCTATACGATCGCCAAACAGGAAGATCGGGAGCGGGCCAACATCGCCGTTCCGACCGAAGGGGTGCATTTTCTGACGGCAACGCTGTACACGATCGGCATTCCGACCTTTGCCGCCGATGGACGGTCGGCAACGGTCGCATGGTCCTATGTCTGCACCGGATTATGCGGCGCGACCCTGGTGTCGCGCTATGTTCGTTCGGCAACGGGCTGGCATCTGGACGGCGAGCCCCAGGTCACGTCGGTGTCGTAGCCCGACGCGTCCCTCGATTTCCCGGCGTCCGTCGATCGCAGGTCT
The DNA here is from genome assembly GCF_016107325.1 of Sphingomonas sp. MA1305. Classification (GTDB taxonomy): domain Bacteria; phylum Pseudomonadota; class Alphaproteobacteria; order Sphingomonadales; family Sphingomonadaceae; genus Sphingomonas. Next base: position 712,051 of record NZ_RCVT01000002.1, on the reverse strand, counting down.
CCCACCGGCTCGCACGACAGCCATCGCCGGCCACAGGGTGACAGCGCCGACCGGGCGGCGCAGAGAGGGCGGATGACCCGCCCCACCCTCCCCTCGCCCCGACCGCGTCTGGTGCGCGGTGGCTCGGCGCTGCTGCGTCGGCTGGGCGGGCGGGTGCGCTCGATCGAACTGTTGTTCGTGCTGGTCGCCATCGCGATCGGCATGGGCGCCGGGGTGCTGACCGTGGTGCAGGGCGCGCTGGCGCGGACGCTGCAGCATCTGCTCTACGACCTGCCCGACCATCTGCGCCTGTCGGGCGCGCCGCCGCTCGGCTGGGCGCAATTGCTGGTGCTGCCGGTCGGCGGCGTGACGCTGGTGCTGTTCAACCGGCTGGTCGGCGCGCGGCGGCGCTCGCTGGTCGACGCGGTCGAGGCCAATGCGCTGCACGGCGGCCGGATGAGCGCGAGCGACAGTCTGATCGTATCGGGCCAGACGATCGTGTCGAACGGCTTCGGCGCGTCGGTCGGGCTGGAGGCGGCCTATGCGCAGCTCGGCGGGCTGATCGCCTCGGCGGCGGCGCGCGCGCTCAACCTGCGCCGGATCGACATCCGCACCCTGGTCGGCGCCGGCGCGGGCGGCGCGATCGCCGCGGCGTTCGGGGCGCCGATCGCCGGCGCCTTCTACGCCTTCGAGGTGGTGATCGGCGCCTATACGCCGGCCGCGGTCGCGCCGGTGGTCGCCGCGGCGCTGGCCGGTGCGCAGACGGCGCAGCGGCTCGGCGCCATCCCCTATATCGTCCATGTCGAGACCGGCCCAGCGATCCACACCCTCGGCTATCTGCTCTACGGCGGGCTCGGCGTGAGCTGCGCGCTGCTCGGCATCGTGCTGATGCATGCCGTCGCCCAGGTCGAGATGCGGTCGCGGGCGCTGCTGCCCGGCTGGGGGCGGCCGATCCTCGGCGGCGTCGGCCTCGCCGGCCTCGCCGCCCTGTCGCCGCAGGTGCTGTCGGCGGGGCATAGCGCGCTGCACCTCGACATGACGATCGCGCTGCCGCTCGCCTTCCTCGCCGCGATGCTGCTGCTGAAGGCGCTCGCCTCGATCGTCTCGCTCGGCTTCGGCTTTCGCGGCGGCCTGTTCTTCGCCTCGCTGTTCCTCGGCACGTTGGTCGGCCATCTCTATGCCGGCGCGCTCGCCTGGGTGGCGGGCGAATCGATCCTCAACGTCGGCAATGCGGCGATGGTCGGCATGGCGGCCTTTGCCGTCGCGGTGGTCGGCGCGCCGTTCACCATGACCATGCTGGTGCTGGAGGCGACGGGCAATTTCAGCCTGACCGGCGCGGTGCTCGCCGCCAGCCTGGTGTCCTCGACCATCGTGCGCCAGCTGTTCGGCTATTCCTTCTCGACCTGGCGGCTGCATCTGCGCGGCGAGACGATCCGATCGGCGCGCGATGTCGGCTGGGTCAAGGCGCTGACCGCCGGGCGGATGATGCGGCGGGCGCCCAATCTGGTCGCCGCCGACATGACCGTCGCCGAATTCCGTCGCCGCTTCCCGCTCGGATCGACCAGCCGCGTCGTGCTCGTCGATCAGGCGGATCGCTATGCCGGCATCGTCCCGACCGTCGCCGCGCACGGCGACACGGTCGCCACCGACGCGGCTGTGGCGACGCTGGCCGAGGCGCGGGACGAGGCGTTGCCGCCGGAGACCGACATCGTCGCGGTGATGGCGCGATTCGATGCGGCGCAGCGCGACGAATTGGCGGTGATCGACGGGCAGGCGCAGGTGCTCGGTATCCTGACCGAAGCGCATGTCCGCCGCCGCTATGCGGAGGAACTGGAGAAGGCGCAGCGCGAATTGTTCGGGGAGGCGTGAGCCGCGCTAGCCGGCGCAATCAGCGACGGATTGGCAGCGAAGGATTGGATGCCCGACAAGGATTCGAACCTTGATTGACGGAGTCAGAGTCCGCTCTCTTACCATTAGAGGATCGGGCAACGAGGGCGCGCAGATAGGCGGGGCGGGCGGAGCTGTCAAGCCGAGCCGCACCGCCGCCGCGCTCGGCTTGTCGCGGCGGTCAAGGCACGCTACCTAGGGGGCAAGCACCGATCGGGCCAAGTGCCTGAGCCGGCAGAACAGAAATGAAAGAGTGACACGGCAATGGGGGATCGATCCGCCCGAATGCCGTACCGGCAGGCCGCCGCGCCTGCCCGAACGGCGCCGAGCCGGCCGCAGCGCGGCCGCTGGTCCGACGCGCAGGCCTTTGCCGCGCTCGACCTCGGCACCAACAACTGCCGGCTGCTGATCGCGCGGCCGCAGGGTGACGGTTTCGCCGTCGTCGACGCCTTCTCGCGCATCGTCCGGCTGGGCGAGGGGCTCGCCGCCACCGGCCGGCTGTCGGACGCGGCGATCGAGCGGACGATCGCGGCGCTGCGCGTCTGTTCGGACAAGCTGAAGCGCCGCAACGTCACGCTGGCGCGATCGGTCGCCACCGAAGCCTGTCGCCGCGCCGCCAACGGCCCGGATTTCATCGCCCGCGCCTATCAGGAAACCGGCATCCACCTCGACATCATCTCGGCGGAGGAGGAGGCGCGGCTCGCGGTGCTCGGCTGCCATGCGCTGATCGAGCCGGGCGACGACCCCGCCCTGGTCTTCGACATCGGCGGCGGATCGACCGAGCTGGTGCTGATCGACACGCCGCGCGGCCAGATGCCGCGCGTGCTCGACTGGCATTCGGCGCCCTGGGGCGTCGTCTCGCTGACCGAGAGCGTCGGCGGGATCGGCGACAGCGAGGCGGAGCGGCTCGCCGCTTACGGGCGGATGCGGCGCATCGTCACGGACAGTTTCGCCGGCTTCGCCGCGCGGTTGCCGCAGGGGACGCCGCGGCCGCGGCTGCTCGGCACCAGCGGCACGGTGACGACATTGGGTAGCGTCCACCTCGGCCTCAGCCATTACGACCGCGCCCAGGTCGACGGATTGATCGTGCCGGCGCAGGCGATGCGGCGGATCAGCGCCGATCTGTCGCGGATGGCGGTGCCGGAGCGCGCCAAGCTCGCCTGTATCGGCAGCGAGCGCGCCGATCTGGTCGTCGCCGGCTGTGCGATCCTCGAGACGATCCTCGACCTGTGGCCGGCCGAGCGGCTCGGCATCGCCGATCGCGGCATCCGCGAGGGCATCCTCAGGCGGCTGATGGGAAGCCCCAGACCGTGAACGGAATGACATCGTGAGCAGAGACGGCGGCGGGCTGCGCACCCGCGTCAAGACCGCGCGCGGGCGGACCGCGCAATCGACCCGCTGGCTCGAACGCCAGCTCAACGACCCCTATGTAAAGCGGGCGAAGGCGGAGGGCTATCGCAGCCGCGCCGCCTACAAGCTGATCGAGCTGGACGAGAAGTTTGGCATCATTCGCAACAGCAAGCGTGTCGTCGACCTGGGCATCGCGCCCGGCGGATGGAGCCAGGTGATCAAGCGCCGGCTGCCCAAGGCCCAGGTGGTCGGCATCGACCTGCTGCCGGTCGATCCGATCGACGGCGTCACCATCTTCCAGATGGACTTCATGGACGATGCCGCGCCGGACCGGCTGATGGAGGCGCTGGGCGGTGCCCCCGACCTTGTCCTGTCCGACATGGCGGCGAACACCGTCGGCCATCCGCAGACCGATGCGCTGCGGACGATGGCGCTGGTCGAGACCGCCTTCGCCTTCGCCTGCGACGTATTGGTGCCGGGCGGCACCTTCGTGTCGAAGGTGTTCGCCGGCGGCGCCGATTCGCAACTGGTCGCTGCGATGAAGCGCGCCTTCACCACGGTGAAGCACGCCAAGCCGCCGTCGAGCCGCAAGGGATCGGTGGAATGGTTCGTCGTCGCGCAGGGCTTCAAGGGCCGCGCTGTGACGGACGACCAGGGGGAGGACTGATCGTCCTCCCGCCCCCGTGGCGATTACGCCCGTCCTCGCTTTCCGTCATGCCGGACTTGTTCCGGCATCCACGGTACCGCAGGGCATGTGGCGTCTGCGTTTGCGGAACGGTGGATGCCGGAACAAGTCCGGCATGACGATGTGGCTGACGCGGTAGGCTCCCGACCCGGATCACCCAACGCCCCCTTCCACCCCTCACCTCCGTCCGCTAGGCGCTCGGGCGATGGGTAAGACGATCCCTTGCGACGTGGCGATCGTCGGCGGCGGGCTGGCGGGATCGCTGATCGCGCTCGCCCTGACCGAGCGGCACCCGACGCTCGACGTCCGGCTGATCGAGGCGGGCGCGAGCTTTGGCGGCAATCACGTCTGGTCGTTCTTCGGCAGCGACGTCGCGGCACGCGATCGCTGGCTGCTCGCGCCCCTCGTCGTCCATGGCTGGCAGGGCTATGACGTCGCCTTCCCGGCGCTGCGCCGCACGCTCGATGCGACCTATTACTCGATCACCAGCGAACGGCTGGACGCGGTAGTCCGCGCGCGATTACCGGCGCGGGCGCAGATGACCGGGCAGCGCGTGCTCGCCTGTTCGGCGACCGCCGTGGTGCTGGGCGACGGCGATCGCGTCGCCGCCGGCGGCGTAATCGATGCGCGTGGCCCGGCCGATCTGTCGCTGCTCGAACTTGGCTGGCAGAAGTTCCTGGGCCGCGAGCTGCAGCTCGGCGTGACGCACGGCGTGACGCGACCGGTGGTGATGGACGCCAGCGTCGCGCAGCTCGACGGCTATCGCTTCGTCTATTGCCTGCCCTTTTCGCCGACGACGATGTTCGTCGAGGACACCTATTACAGCGACACGCCGGACCTCGATGTGCCGGCGTTGCGCGAGCGGGTACGGGCCTATGCCGGTGCGCATGGCTGGCATGGTTCCGCCGGTGGCGCGCATGAAGAGACCGGCGTGCTGCCGGTTGCGATCGGCGGCGATTTCGACGCCTATTGGCGATCGGGCGGGGCCGGCGTCGCCAAGGCCGGGATGCGCGCCGGGCTGTTCCACCCGACGACCGGCTATTCGCTGCCCGATGCGGTGCGCACCGCGATGCTGATCGCCGGGTCGCGCGACCTGTCGGGAGCGGCGCTGCACGCGCTGACGCATGACCATGCGCGCGCCTGCTGGCGTTCGCGCGGCTTTTACCGCATGCTCGACGCGATGCTGTTCAAGGCCGCCGATCCGCAGGAACGCTATCGCGTGCTCGAACGCTTCTACCGGCTCGATGCACGGCTGATCGGCCGATTCTATGCAGGACAATCGACGATGATGGACAAGGCGCGCGTGCTCACCGGGAAACCGCCGGTGCCGATCGGCCGCGCGATCCGCGCGCTGGCGGGGCGACGCTGATGGCCAAGCCACGGCGCGCCATCGTCGTCGGCGCCGGCTTCGGCGGCCTGGCCCTCGCCATCCGGCTGCAATCCGCCGGCGTCGAGACGACGATCGTCGAGTCGCGCGACAAGCCGGGCGGCCGGGCTTATTATTGGGAAAGGGACGGCTTCACCTTCGACGCCGGGCCGACGGTGATCACCGATCCTGCCTGCCTGGAAGAATTGTGGGCGCTGACCGGCCGCAACATCGCCGACGACGTCACGCTCGAAGCGGTGACCCCCTTCTACCGGCTCAACTGGCCTGACGGCACCAATTTCGATTATTCCAACGACGACGTCGCCTTGAAGCAGGAAATCGCCCGCCTCAATCCGGCCGACGTCAGCGGCTATGCGCATTTCCTCGATTATGCCGCCGGCGTCTTCCACGAAGGCTATGAGAAGCTGGGCCATGTCGCCTTCCTCGACTTCGCGTCGATGGTGAAGGCAGCGCCGGCGCTCGCCAAATATCAGGCGTGGCGGTCGGTCTATTCGATCGTGTCGAAGTTCGTCGCCAACGAGAAGCTGCGCCAGGCGCTGAGCTTCCACACGTTGCTGGTCGGCGGCAATCCGATGACGACCAGCGCGATCTATGCGCTGATCCACAAGCTGGAGCGCGACGGCGGCGTCTGGTTCGCGCGCGGCGGCACCAACCGGCTGGTCGCCGGCATGGTCGCCCATTTCCAGCGGATCGGCGGCACGTTGCGGCTGGGCGATGCGGTGACGCAGATCGAGACGCTGGGCGACCGCGCCACCGGCGTCGTCTGCGCCAGCGGCTGGCGCGGCGAAACGGACGCGGTGGCGTGCAACAGCGACATCATGCACAGCTACCGCGACCTGCTGTCGGGATCGCGCAGCGCGCAGCGGACGCGCGCGCGACTGGAGCGCAAGCGCTATTCGCCGTCGCTGTTCGTCGTCCATTTCGGCATCAAGGGGACGTGGCCGGGCATCCCGCACCACATGATCCTGTTCGGCCCGCGCTATCAGGGGCTGCTCGCCGATATCTACGACCATGGCGTGCTCAGCGAAGATTTCTCGCTTTATCTGCACCATCCGACCGTCACCGATCCGGGCCTGGCGCCGGAGGGGCATTCGACCTTCTACGCGCTGGCGCCGGTGCCGCACATGGGCAAGTTCCCGGTCGACTGGGACGAGGTGGGGCCGATCCTGGAGAAGCGCATCCTCGACGAGGTCGGCCGCCGGCTGATCCCCGACATCCACGAACGGATCGTCACCAAGTTCAGCTATGCGCCGAAGGATTTCGCGGCTGACCTCAACGCGCACATGGGGTCCGCCTTCAGCCTCGAGCCGATCCTGACCCAGAGCGCCTATTTCCGCGTCCACAATCGCGACGATGCGATCCCCAACCTCTATTTCGTCGGCGCCGGCACGCATCCGGGCGCCGGCATCCCCGGCGTGGTCGGCAGCGCCAAGGCCACCGCGGCGCTGATGCTGGAGGGGTGACCGGCTGACGCCAGGCCGCTACAGGGCCGCCGCGGTACTGCCGGGGCAGCCATGATGCATTTCATCCAGACGTTCGATCTTCACGCTTATCTCGACACGCTGGTCAGCTATGCCGCCGCGCTACTGCTCGGCGCGCTGATCGGGGCGGAGCGGCAGTATCGCCAGCGGACCGCGGGGCTGCGCACCAATGCGCTGGTCGCGCTCGGCGCCGCCGCCTTCGTCGATCTGGCGCAGCGGCTGGCCGGCAACGGCGAGGCGATCCGCGTCATCGCCTATGTCGTGTCCGGCATCGGCTTCCTCGGCGCCGGCGTGATCATGAAGGAGGGGATGAACGTCCGCGGCCTCAACACCGCTGCGACGCTCTGGTGTTCCGCCGCGGTCGGCGCGGCGGCGGGCACCGACATGGTCGCGGAGGCGGCGACGCTGACCGTGTTCGTGATCGCGGGCAACACCCTGCTGCGCCCGGTGGTCAATGCGATCAACCGCATCCCGCTGGCCGGCGGCGGGCTGGAGGCGACCTATTCGGTCACCGTGACCACCGATCCGGAGCGCGCCCCGGCGGTGCGCGACCTGCTGGTCGATCACCTCGAACTGATGCGCTATCCGGTGGCGGATACCGACCTCGTCGAGCGGACCGCCGATCACGTCGACATCGTCGCGACCCTGGTCAGCACCGGCGCGGTGGATACCGACCTCGACGCGATCGTCGCGCATCTCGCGGCGCATCACGGCATCGAGCATGCGACTTGGGACGTGCAGACGCATGATTGATACCTTTGCGTGACTTGTCCTCCCCAAGGCCGTCATCCCCGCGGAGGCGGGGATCCAGACACGCGAACGTCGGCGACTCTCTCGTAAGCGTCAGCGTCTCTGGATCCCCGCCTCCGCGGGGATGGCGAACCTTAAGCGGATAGCGGAAGATGTGCCGGAGGCCGCGGTGGAGCGAGGACGACTACCAGGATGACGCTCGCCGCGCAGGATGCTTGCCCCCTGCCCGCCCATCGCCTAGCGGCGGAGGCATGAAGCGCCTTGCCATCTATTGCGGGTCCGCCACGCCCGCCGACCCGCTCTATGTCGACACCGCCCGCGCCATCGGCGCGACGCTGGCCGGCCGGGGCATCGGCGTCGTCTATGGCGGCGGCCGGCTCGGCCTGATGGGCGCGGTCGCCGATGGCGCGCTGGCCGCGGGCGGCGAAGTGATCGGCATCATCCCGCAGGCGCTGGTCGATGCCGAGGTCGCGCACCGCGGCCTCACCGAACTGCACGTCGTCGACGGCATGCACAGCCGCAAGCAGGCGTTCACCGATCTGTCCGACGGCTTCGTCACCATCCCCGGCGGCACCGGCACGATGGACGAACTGTGGGAGGCGCTGAGCTGGGCGCAGCTCGGCTATCACGCCAAGCCGGTCGGGCTGCTCAACACCGCCGGCTATTACGACCATCTGATCGCCTTCTGGGGCAAGATGGCGGAGGTCGGTTTCCTGCGCCCGCAGCATCGCGACCTGCTGATCGTCGCCGATACGCTGGAGACCTTGATCGACGCGATGGGCCAGCATGTGCCGACCCAGCCGATCGTGCGGATGAACGCCGCCGACCTGTGAGCCCGCCCGGCTCCTTCGGCCCGGCGCCCTCCCGCGACGCGATCGTCGCCACGGCGCGGGAATCGATCGCGCGGGGATCGAAGAGCTTCGCCGCCGCCAGCCTGTTGTTCGATCGACCGACCCGCGAGCGGGCATGGCTGCTCTACGCCTGGTGCCGGGCCTGCGACGACATCGCCGACGGCCAGGACCATGGCCATGGCATGACAATCGTCGACGATGCGCCGGCGCGGATCGCGGCGATGGCGGCGCTGACCGATGCGGCATTGGCCGGCGAGACGATCGGCCTGCCCGCCTTCGACGCGCTGCGCATCGTCGCGCGCGAGACGCTGTTGCCGGCGCGCTTCGCGCACGATCTGATCGCGGGCTTCCGGCTCGACGGCGACGGCTGGCGGCCACAGAGCGAGGACGACCTCTATCGCTATTGCTATCATGTCGCCGGCGTCGTCGGCTGCATGATGGCGGTGATCATGGGCGTGTCGCCCGACGACGCGGCGACGCTGGACCGGGCCTGCGACCTGGGCCTCGCCTTCCAGCTCGCCAATATCGCCCGCGATCTGGGCGAGGATGCCGCGGCCGGGCGCTGCTACCTGCCCGCCGACTGGCTGGAGGCGGCGGGGGTGCCCGCAACGGACTATATGGCGCCCGAACATCGCCCGGCGCTGGTCGCGATGGCGCGGCGGATGACCGACGCGGCGGCGGCGTTCGAGGCGAGCGCCCGGATCGGCACGCGCCAGCTGTCGCGGCGGTCGGCCTGGGCGGTGCTGGCGGCGGCGCATATCTACGGCGCGATCGGTCGCAAGGTCGCCGCGCGCGGGGCGGCGGCCTGGGACACGCGCGTATCCACATCGACCGGCGAGAAGATCGCCTTTATCGCGCGGTCGCGGGTCGAGGCGGGGCGGCGGATGCGGCTGGTCGAGACGTCTCGACCGCCGCTGTGGCGGCGTCCACAGTAGCGCCAGCGCGCGTCAGCAGCGACTTACGAGCGTTTCGCCTTGCTATCGGCCTTGGCGACCTGGGCTCCAGACGTGCGGCATTGCGCGCCGATCATCGGAAAGTCGATGTCGGTGTTCTTCGCCAGTTGCGCCGGCAAGGCCGCACGGCATTCCGCCATGGATTGATATTGGATCGGGACGACCCGAGCCTCGCTGCACTGGACGTTGCCGTCGCCGCAGCCCATGATCGCCATGACGTAGAATAGCGGTTCCATAAGCGTCTCCACTCGCAGGGAAAAACCCGCCAAGGCCCCGTTGTGTTCCCACCTTGGCTTTCGCCGCGTCGGCGGCCTTCCTACATGCCGTTGCGATGCCTCCCGATCCGACCGTCCAGACCCGCCCCGATCAGCCGCTGATCCCGACCCTGCGCCGTTTCCTCCCCTATCTCTGGCCCGCCGGCGAGCCGGGGCTGAAGGCGCGGATCGTGGCTGCGATGCTGCTCGTCGTGGTCAGCAAGTTCGTCCAGGTCTTCGCCGTCTCCTATTCGCTGAAATATGCGATCGACCGCGTCTCGACCGGCGCGGATCGCGGCGCGGTCACGCTCGTGATCCTGCTGGTGTTCGGCTATGCTGCGGCGCGCTTCGGCACGACGCTGTTCGACAATCTGCGCAATGCGGTGTTCGAGCGCGTCGGCCAGGATGCGACGCGGCGGCTCGCCGCCACCGTCTTCCGGCATCTGCACGGCCTTTCGCTGCGCTTCCACCTCGAGCGGCGCACCGGGGCGGTGACCAAGGTGGTCGAGCGCGGCACCAAGAGCATCGACACGATGCTCTATTTCATCCTGTTCAACATCGCGCCGACGATCCTCGAGCTGGCGCTGGTGCTCGGCATCTTCTGGAAGAGCTTCGGCTGGCCGCTGGTCGTCGCGACGGTGGCGATGGTCGCCGCCTATATCGTCTTCACGCGCAAGGTCACCGACTGGCGCAATGCACTGCGCACGCGAATGAACGACCTCGACACCGGCGCGGTGGCGCATGCGGTCGATTCGCTGCTCAACTTCGAGACGGTGAAATATTTTGGCGCTGAGGAGCGCGAGGCGCGCCGCTACGACGCGGGCATCGCGGCCTATGCCCAGGCCGCGACCAAGTCGGAGAACAGCCTGGCCTGGCTCAACATCGGCCAGGCGCTGATCACCAATTTGATGATGGGCGCGGGCATGGCGTTCGTCGCGTGGCGCTGGTCGCGAGGGCAGGCCTCGTCGGGCGACCTCGTCCTCGTCTCGACGCTGCTCAGCCAGCTGTTCCGGCCGCTCGACCTGCTCGGCATGGTCTATCGCACCATCCGCCAGGGGGTGATCGACATGGCGGCGATGTTCGACCTGATCGACACGCCGGCGGAGGTGACCGATGCGCCGGATGCGACGCCGCTGCAGGTCGGCGCTGGGCGCGTGCGCTTCGAGGGCGTCCGCTTCGGCTATGACGCCGACCGTACGATCCTCAACGGCCTCGACCTCGACGTGCCGGCCGGCGCGACCGTCGCGGTGGTCGGACCGTCGGGCGCGGGCAAGTCGACGCTCGCCCGTCTGCTCTACCGATTCTACGATGTCGGCGAGGGGCGGATCACGATCGACGGCCAGGACATCCGCGAGGTGACGCAGGCGAGCCTGCGCGCCGCGATCGGCATCGTGCCGCAGGACACGGTGCTGTTCAACGAAACGATCGGCTATAACATCGCCTACGGTCGCGAGAGCGCCGGCGAGGCGGAGATCGCCGCGGCAGCGCGCGGGGCGGCGATCGCCGACTTCATCGCGCGCCAGCCTGACGGCTATGCCACGCGGGTCGGCGAACGCGGGCTGAAGCTGTCGGGTGGCGAGAAACAGCGCGTCGCGATCGCGCGCACCCTGCTCAAGAACCCGCCGATCCTGATCCTGGACGAGGCGACCAGCGCACTCGACAGCCGGACCGAGGACGAGATCCTCGCCACGCTGGAGGCGATCGAACGGGGCCGCACGACGATCGTCATCGCCCACCGTCTCTCGACGATCGTCCATGCCGACCGGATCGTCGTGCTCGACGGCGGCCGGGTGCGGGAGAGCGGCACGCACGCCGAATTGCTCCACCGCGGCGGTCTCTATGCGGAAATGTGGGCTCGCCAGGCGCAGGAACGGCGCGAGCCGATCGCCGCGGAATAATCAGGCGAGGTCGGCGGCGTCCGGGTGGCGGCGCAGATAGGCGGCGACAAAGGCGCAGGCCGGCACGACCTTGAGCCCCTGGCGCCGCACCCGTGCCAGCGCGCCGGCGACGAGGCGGCTGCCGATTCCCTGTCCCTCCAGCTCGGGCGGCACTTCGGTATGGGTGAAGACGATGCGATCGCCCTCGCGCTGATAGGCGGCGATGGCGGTGCCGCCATCGACCGTCAGTTCGAACCGCCCGGCGGCGGTATTGTCGATCACGTCCGTCATCCCGGCGCAACGATCCGCGCACGATTTCGCCGCATGACGCGCAACGGTCACACCAGCATCACGTATTTTTCATAGCAATTACAGTAATTTGGTCGCTGGACTTTCACATGACCGTCACCGACGCCGGTTAGCGGACCAGCCACGTTGAACAGGATCACGGGGCAAACGCATGATTCGGACCAAAGGGGTGATGGCAGCCGTGGTGCTCGCCGCGACGGCGACGCTGGCGGCGTGCAACGACGGCGGTAGCGGCAGCCTGAACGTCGCGCCGACGCCGACGCCAACGGCGACGCCCACGCCGATCGCCGCGACGCGGACGATCGTGTTCGTCTGGGACGGCCTGCGCCCCGACGATGTCAGCGCCACCGACACGCCGAACCTGTATGCGCTGCAACAGGCCGGGGTGCAGTTTGCCGACAATCATTCGACCTATCCGACGTTCACGATGATGAACGGCGCGGCCTTCGCGACCGGCTCCTTCCCGGCGACGACGGGCTTTTACGGCAACACCTTCTGGACCCCGCCGCAGGGTAGCGGCAACACGATTCCCGCGGGCAACGGTGCCGGCGGCACGGCGGCGGACTATGTCGATCCGGTGTTCACCGAGGATTATGCGATCCTCGACACGCTCAACAGCTATTATGGTAACCAGCTGTTGCTGGTGAAAAGCCTGTTCGCCACTGCCCAGGCGGCGGGCATCACCACCGCGACGATCGGCAAATCGGGCGCGGCCTATATCCAGGACCTGGGTCAGGCGAGCTATTTCGTCGACGAGAATACGGTGCGCCCGCGCAGCCTGGCGACCGAATTGCAGGCCGCCAACATCGCGCTGCCGCTCAACACCACCAAGACCTACTCGGACGTGACGCTGGCCGCGACCAACGGCAACCCGACCGCGCGCGCCGGCTATGCGACGTTCAACACCACCGCCTACGATCCCAATGGTGCGCTGACCGTCGCGGCGCGCGACTCCTCCGATACGAGCGGCGCGCCGGAGGATGCCGCCAACAAATACATGATGTCGGTGTTCACCAACTATATCCTGCCCAAAAAGAACCCGATGCTGTCGCTGATCTGGTTCCGCACGCCGGACAATGTCGAGCATGGCTATGGGCCCGGTACCGCGAACGTCCGCGCCGGCCTGCGCTCGCAGGATGCACGGCTGGGCGAACTGATGGCGGCGCTGAAGGCGCAGGGACTCGATTCGACGACCAACATCGTGATCGTCTCCGACCACGGCCATTCGACGGTGTCGGGCCCGACCAGCCTCTACCCGCTGCGCGCCATCACCGCCGCGGCGGGCGGCAGCGCGGCGAGCCTGGGCGGGCAAAGCGGCACCGGCTTCTCCTTCTCCGGCGACGTGCGGACCGCCGATCTGCTGACCTATCGCGGCCTCAAGGCCTATGACGGCAGCGGCTGCACGACCAGCGCGATGTACGGCCTGTCCGCGACCGGCACGCCGACCGTGCCGCTGCGCGTCGACACCAGCGGCACGCTGTGCGGCGCCGCCAACACCAAATATCAGGCGGTCAGCGCGACCCTCGCCAATCCGGTCGCCAGCTTCAAGGTGCCTGCCCCCGGTTCGCTGCCCGCCAATGCGGTGGTGGTCGCCGCCAACGGCGGGTCCGACTATCTCTACGTCCCCAGCCATGATCCCGCGCTGATCCAGCAGATCGTCACCATCCTGCAGCGACGCGAGGAATATGGCGCGATCTTCGTCGACAGCCGCTACGGCACGATCCCGGGCACGCTGGCGATGAAGGATGCATTCCTCGAGAATGCGACGCGCCGCAACAACGGCCAGCCCGACATCGTCGTCTCCTTTGCCTGGGACGAAAACACCACGGTGCAGGGCAAGAACGGCATCGAGTTCGAGAGCGCGCAGGGGCAGCGCGGCATGCACGGCAGCTTCGGCATCACCGACGTGCACAATACGCTGATCGGCTATGGCCCGAGCTTCCAGAAGAGCAAGGTGGTCAACGGACCGTCGGGGAACGTCGACGTCGCGCCCACCGTCGCCTGGCTGCTCGGCCTGTCGATGCCGCAGGCGGACGGGCGTGTCCTCAACGAGGCGCTGGTCAATCCGCGCAGCACCGCCAGCCTGTCGGTCAATCCGCGCGTGATCACTCCGGCGAACGCCGTGACCGGCCTCGCCTTCGAACTGCCCACCGATCCCAGCGGCGCGACCAAGGACACCAGCCGCACCGGCGGCAGCTACTCCATCCAGCTCGCGGTCAAGGACGTGACCGTCGACGGCAAGACCTATCGCTATTTCGACTATGCCCGTGCCGTTCGCCAATAATATCGGCCTGATCGTGGCGGGGGCGGCTGCATCGGCTGCCCCCGCTCTCTCCTTGCGGTTCGAACAGGCATTCCCGACCGCCACCGCGCCCCGCGCCTTCCACGCCCGCATCCGCTACCGCGGTCCGGACGGGGTCCATGATGCCGAACTCTGGCGCGACGGCGCTACGCGGCTGCGCCGTGATACCGACGGACGGCTGATCACCGTCGCCACGCGGTCGAGTGCGCGCGATCCAGCCTTTCGCATGGCGGTGATCGACACGCGACGGCATATCCGTACCCTTGTCGACCGCGACAGTTTGTATCGCGTCGGACGCTTCACCGATTGGGACGATCTCGCCTATGGACTGCGCCGTCCCGCCGGCACCTACCGGCTGCGTGCGCTCGTCACCGCACCTGCCGCGATCACCACGATCGCACCCTGCCGGTGGATCGCGCTCGATCAGTCGGGGCGAACCAGCTTCATTTGCTGGTCGCGCGCTCATGCCTATCCGCTCGTCATGCTCGACACCGCCCGCCGCCCGATCTGGCGCGTCACCGCACTCGACACACGCCGGCCGGCCGACGCGCTGTTTCACCCGAACACCGCGCACTATATCGTCAATGACGCCGCCGCCGATATCCGCGGCGACTGACACGGCGGGTCGGCTGGCTCACGGTCGCGACGAAGGATGCGCCGGCGACGCGATCAGCGTCGCTTTTCCGATATGAACCCTACCACCGTCGACACCACGGCGGGAGCGAGTGGCACATTGGGGTCGGCATAGGTCGCCAGATTGGCCCCGCGGCTGTCGCTCTCGACCAGCTTCAGCACATGGTTGACGTTCGGCAGCATCGCCAATGTCGCGCCCGGTGCCGCCGCCTTGAGCGCGGTCGCATCGGCACGGCCGACCTGGATGTCCCGCTCCCCCTGCACGATGAGCATCGGCAGCCGGATTGCTGCCGCCATCCTCACCGGATCCGCCGCGAACAGGCTGATCAGGAAGCCCTGCACGTTCGCGCGGAACAACGGTTGCAGTGGCGCCGGCAAAGTGGTGACATCGACATGCTGGCCGGCACTGAGCGCGTCGATCGCGGCATCGGCGGCGGGGAGCAGCGGTGCGTTGCCTGGATTGGCGTGGAGCTGTTCGCGCATCACCACACCGAGCGGCCGGCCAGGCGTGGCGACCAGCACCAGTCCGCAGACGCCGGCGGTAGGCGCGGACGCCGCGGCGAGCGCGACCAGCCCGCCCTCGCTATGGCCGAGCAGCCACACGCACGGTGCGCCGGTACGAGCGCGCGTCGCGGCGACCCAGGCCCCGGTGTCGGTGACGTAATCCGCCAGCGTCACCGCATTGCCATCCGGCACCGCGCCGGCGCTGGCGAACAGGCCGCGCTTGTCGATCCGCACGCTCGATATGCCCGCGGCGGCTAGACCCTCGGCGAGCAGACGGTAGGGCGCCGCCTTGATTCCCATCGGGTTGTTGCCGTCGCGGTCGGTCGGCCCCGATCCCGGCAGGATCAGCACCACCGGCCTGCCCTTGCCGGCATCGACGAACGTGCCCTTCAGCGGGCCCTGCGGCCCCTTGGCACTGATGTCGGTAGAGGTCACGGCTGCGGCCAGCGCCGCGGCGAACACTTACATGGGGGCA
Organism: Sphingomonas sp. MA1305; assembly: GCF_016107325.1. GTDB lineage: Bacteria > Pseudomonadota > Alphaproteobacteria > Sphingomonadales > Sphingomonadaceae > Sphingomonas. The sequence continues at coordinate 696,374 of NZ_RCVT01000002.1, read as the reverse complement.
TCTCCTCGATCGGGCGGGTCAGGGGCGGACGCCGTGGCGGCGCCAGTACAGATAGGAATAGGCGAGCGGCGGCAGCACGCTGACCGCGATCGCCGCGAAGACCAGCGCCATCCGCGTGTCGGCACCGATCGGCAGCACCGCGGCCGCGACCAGCAGCACCCCGCCCAGCATCATCGTCCGCCCGCCGAACCGATGCGTCGCCACCCAATTGTCGGTGTCGGTCAGCGTCCACGGCGTGCGGATGCCGACGAAGAAGCTCGGCCGCGATTTGGGCAGGACGTTGCCGAGGACGATCAGCAGCAGCCCCGCGCCGGCCAGCGGCAGCAGCGCGGGCAATTGCCAGCCGAACGCCGGGCCGCCGATCTTCGCCTCCACCGCGACCATCAGCGCGAGCGTTCCGGCCCAGGCGGCGCGATAGACGGGCGCGCTGGCGGCCAGCTTGTCCTGCAACGGCTCGAGTGCTGGGACCACCGCGAGGACGAGGCTGACGAGCGCGGTGACGCCGACACCGAAGAACAGCGCCATGCCCGCGGGCATCGTACCGTTGACGTTGCCGGCGGCGTCCCAATGCGTCGGCAGTTCCGTCCCCGCCGGCAGCCGCTGCAGCGCCAGGGCGGCGAACACCGCCATGCCGGCCACCACCACGACCGATGCGATCTTGAGATTGCGATAGGACATGTGCGTCACTCCCCTTCCTCGCGGACCGTGCCGCCCACCCCCATCCGCGCCATGAACGCCATCATCACCTCTTCCAGCGCGGACAGGTTGAGCGTGTAGATCGTGCTGGTGCCGCGCGTTTCGGCCTGGATCAGCCCGGCCGCGCGCAGCTTGGCGAAATGGCCCGACATGGTCGGCTTGGACACGTCGAACCGCTCCGCGATCGCGCCCGCACTCATCCCGCCGCCTTTCAGCAGCTCCAGGATGCGGCGGCGCGTCGGATGCGCCAGGGCTTCGAAGATGGTGTCCACGGGATCATCGACTCGTTAGCTGTAAGACTAATAAGCCTGCCAGCTAACAAGCGCAAGCCGGTGGTTGCGACAACCCCCGTTCGGCGTCGCGACGATGACGATCGGTGGTCGTGAGGGATGAAGTCGGGGCGGCTTGGCGCACCTCCCAGCTACGGGAAACATTTGCCGGCGAGGCCCTACGCGGCGGCAGCCCATGCGCACGGCTAGAGTGTCGCCGCCAGACAAAACGACGCGGGGATCACCCCCGCGTCGCATGCCGTCAGTGCACGCCTTGGCGCCGCCGACCCTCGCCGCCGGCGGCGGGGGACCCCGCCTGCCGCCGTCAGAGCTTTTCGGTCAGCTCGGGCACGACCTTAAACAGGTCGCCGACCAGGCCGATGTCCGCGACCTGGAAGATCGGCGCATCCTCGTCCTTGTTGATCGCGATGATCGTCTTCGAATCCTTCATGCCGGCCAGGTGCTGGATCGCGCCCGAGATGCCGACCGCGATATAGACTTCCGGTGCGACGATCTTGCCGGTCTGGCCAACCTGATAATCGTTGGGCACATAGCCCGCGTCGACCGCCGCGCGGCTGGCGCCGACGCCAGCACCCAGCTTGTCGGCGAGCGGCTCGATCAGCGCATGGAAGTTCTCGCCATTCTGCAGCGCGCGGCCACCGGAGACGATGATCTTAGCGCTGGTCAGCTCCGGCCGTGCATTCTGCGCGATCTCGGCATTGACGAAGCGCGACACGCCCGTGTCACCGGTCGCGGCGATCGGCTCGATCGCCGCCGAACCGCCCTCGGCCGCGGCCTTCTCGAAGGCCGTGCCGCGCACGGTGATCACCTTCTTGGCGTCCGACGTCTGCACCGTCGCGATCGCGTTGCCGGCGTAGATCGGACGGGTGAAGGTGTCCTCGCTCTCGACCGACAGAATGTCGCTGATCTGCATGACGTCGAGCAGCGCGGCGACGCGCGGCGCGACATTCTTGCCGGTGGTGGTGGACGGCGCGACGAAGGCGTCGTGGTCGGCCATCAGCTGGACCACCAGCGGCGCGACATTCTCGGCCAGCGCATGCGCATAAGCGGCATCGTCGGCGACATGGACCTTGCCGACGCCGGCGATCTTCGCCGCTGCCTGTGCGACGCCGTCGACACCCTGGCCGGCGACGAGCAGATGCACCTCGCCAAGTTTCGACGCGGCGGTGACCGCGGCGAGCGTGGCGTCCTTGACGGCCGTGCCGTCGTGTTCGACCCAGACGAGCGTCTTCACTTGGCAATCCCCATCGCGTGCAGCTTCATGACCAGTTCGTCGACGTCGGCGACCTTGATGCCGGCGCTGCGCTTGGCCGGCTCGACCACCTTCAGCGTCTTGATCCGCGGGGTGACGTCGACGCCGTAATCGGCCGCCGTCTTCTGCGCGAGCGGCTTCGATTTGGCCTTCATGATGTTGGGCAGCGAGGCGTAGCGCGGCTCGTTGAGGCGCAGGTCGGTGGTGACGATCGCGGGCAGCGTGAACGTGCCCGTCTCGAGACCGCCGTCGACCTCGCGGGTCACGGTGACGCTGTCGGCGGACAGCTCGACCTTCGAGGCGAAGGTGCCCTGGCCCCAGCCGAGCAGACCGGCCAGCATCTGCCCCGTCTGGTTGTTGTCGTCGTCGATCGCTTGCTTGCCGAGGATCACCAGGTTCGGCTGTTCCTCCTCGACAATCTTGGCGAGGATCTTGGCGACGCCGAGCGGCTCGACCTTCTCCTCGCTGGTGACCAGGATGCCGCGGTCGGCGCCCATCGCCAGCGCGGTGCGGATCGTCTCCTGTGCCTTGGGTTCGCCGATCGACACGACGACGATCTCGGTCACGCCCTTGTCCTTGAGGCGGATCGCTTCCTCGACCGCGATCTCGTCGAACGGGTTCATGCTCATCTTGACGTTGGCGAGGTCGACCCCCGTCCCGTCCGCCTTCACCCGGGGCTTCACGTTATAGTCAAGCACGCGCTTGACCGGCACCAGCACCTTCATTTGCGTCCTTCCAGTCTTGGCCGCCGGAGCCGTTCGAAGGCTCCGTATCGATGGCGGATATGGCGGTTTTCCGCCGTTTTCGCAAGTTCAGTACGGAAAAGCCCGCCTGACGTTACGGCATCCTTGCCCCCCAAACGCATCGGGCCCGGACATGGTGTCCGAGCCCGTGCAATTTGGTCGATCAGGATGCCGCGAGCATCACGCCGCCTTCTGGACCTCCGCGACGATCTTCTTCGCCGCATCGCCCAGGTCGTTGGCGGGCACGATCGCCAGGCCGGAATTGGCGAGGATTTCCTTGCCCTTCTCGACGTTGGTGCCTTCCAGCCGGACGACCAGCGGCACCTGCAGGTTCACTTCCTTCGCCGCCGCGACGATGCCGTCGGCGATGATGTCGCAGCGCATGATGCCGCCGAAGATGTTGACCAGGATACCCTTTACGTTGGGATCCTTGAGGATGATCTTGAACGCCGCGGTCACCTTCTCCTTGTTGGCGCCGCCGCCGACGTCGAGGAAGTTGGCCGGGAACATGCCGTTCAGCTTGATGATGTCCATCGTCGCCATGGCGAGGCCGGCGCCGTTGACCATGCAGCCGATGTCGCCGTCGAGCTTGATGTAGGCGAGGTCGTACTTCGACGCCTCGATCTCGGCCGGATCCTCCTCGGTCTCGTCGCGCAGCTCGGCAAGGTCCTTGTGGCGGAACATCGCGTTCGAATCGAAGCCGACCTTGGCGTCGAGCACCATCAGCTTGTTGTCGTCGGTGACGGCGAGCGGATTGATTTCGATCTGCGCGGCGTCGGTGCCGAGGAAGGCGGCATAGACCTTGGACGCCAGGCTCTGCGCCTGCTTGGCGAGATCGCCGGTCAGGCCGAGTGCCTTGGCAACGGCGCGGCCGTGGTGGGGCTGGAAGCCGGTCGCGGGATCGACAGCGAAGGTGTGGATCTTCTCCGGCGTCGAGTGGGCAACCTCCTCGATGTCCATCCCGCCCTCGGTCGAGACGACGAAGGCAACGCGGCCGGTGGCGCGGTCGACCAGCAGCGCGAGGTAGAATTCCTTGGCGATGTCGACGCCGTCGGTCACGTACAGGCGGTTGACCTGCTTGCCGGCTTCACCCGTCTGGATGGTGACCAGCGTGTTGCCGAGCATCTCGGTCGCGGCATGGCGGACCTCGTCCTCGGTCTTGGCGAGGCGGACGCCGCCCTTGGCTTCGGCGGGCAGTTCCTTGAACTTGCCCTTGCCGCGGCCGCCGGCGTGGATCTGCGCCTTGACGACATAGAGCGGCCCGGGCAGCTTCTTCGAGGCTTCCACCGCTTCCTCGACGCTCATCGCGGCGAAACCGGCCGGAACGGGCACGCCGAACTTCGCCAGCAGTTCCTTGGCTTGATATTCGTGAATGTTCATGGCCTGCCTCGCCTTGCATGACTATATGGAGAGTTGCGGCAAGCCCTTCGCACAGGCGGCCCCGCGAATCCACCCCGGATTTACCGGGCACATCGCGCTTAATGCAAGTGCATCGCAGTAGACGGAATTGCAATGTCCTGGCCGATCGGCATCCTTCTCTTCGTGGCAACGGTGATCGGCATGGAAGGCTTCGCCTATGCCGCGCACCGCTGGATCATGCATGGGCCGGGCTGGTTCCTGCATGAAAGCCACCATCGCGCGCGCACCGGCAATTGGGAGCTGAACGACCTCTATGCCGCAATCTTTGCGGTGCCGTCGTTCGTGCTGCTGCTCGGCGGCGTGCAACTCGGCTGGTGGCCCGGCTTCGCCTGGATCGGCGCGGGCATCGCCGCCTACGGCGCGATCTATTTCGGCTTCCACGACATCATCGTGCACAAGCGGCTGCCGACACGCTATCTGCCCAAGTCGAGCTATATGAAGCGGATCATCCAGGCGCATCGGCTGCACCATGTCGTGGAAACGAAGCAGGGCACTGTCAGCTTCGGCTTCCTGATCGCGCCGCGGCCGGAAGATCTGAAGGCGGAACTCAAGCGCCGGTCGCGCCGCGGCGTGCGTGCGCCGGTTCAGTCCCCCGCAGCCGAGGCGACGCTGGCCGATACATTGGCAGAAAAGTAACCATTGCGTGGCACCACGCGTGCCATGGAACAGCCGATCTTCAACGAACCGATCGAATCGCTGGATGGCGGCGATCACCGGCGTGCCCTGCGCAAGGCGGTGCGGATGCGCGCCCATCTGCGCGATCGCGGCCAGACGCGGTTCGAGATCGATGTCACCGACCTGTCCGAATCGGGGTTCCGCGCCGAGACGAGCTTCACCTTGTGGCCCGGGACGGTCGTGTGGCTGACGCTGCCGGGACTCGCCGGGCTCGAGGCGGTGGTCGCGTGGCGCGACAAATTCCATTATGGCTGCGCCTTCGCCAAGCCGCTTCACCCCGCGGTGTTCGAGCATATCATCGCCTTGTCGCAGCGCTAAGCGCGGCCACGCCCGCGCTGGTGCGGCCTAGCCGCAGACGCGCGACCGGCCGGCGGGTCGGCAATGCCGAACCGGTCCGGCGTCAGGACGGGGGCTTCGCGGTCGTCGCTGTTCCCAGCAATCGTCGCCGCATCAAAACGCCGGCAAAACCGTCGTCAGTAGGGTCGCGCAAGGTATGGATGTGACCGCGCCTGCACCCGGCATCAGTCGAACAGGCTGCTGACGCTCGTCTCATCGGCGATCCGCTTGATCGCCTCGCCGAGCAGCGGCGCGATCGGTAGATGCCGGATCTTCCCCGCCCTACCGATCGATTCGTGATTGCCGATCGAGTCGGTGATGACCAACTCGCGCAGCGCGGACCCCTCGACGCGCGCCACCGCGCCGCCCGACAGCACGCCGTGCGTGACATAGGCGACGACATCCTCCGCCCCCGCCTCGCGCAGCGCCGCCGCCGCGTTGCACAGCGTCCCCGCCGAATCGACGATGTCGTCGATCAGGATGCAAAAGCGGCCCTCGACGTCGCCGATGATGTTCATCACCTCTGATTCGCCGGCGCGCTCGCGACGCTTGTCGACGATCGCCAGCGGCGCATTGTCGAGCCGCTTGGCGAGCTGACGCGCACGCACCACGCCGCCGACGTCGGGCGAGACGACCATCAAATTCTTGCCCTTGAAGCGCGCATGGATGTCCGCGCTCATCACCGGCGCGGCGTAGAGATTGTCGGTTGGAATGTCGAAGAAACCCTGGATTTGCCCGGCGTGCAGGTCGACCGACAGCACGCGGTCGGCGCCCGCGACGGTGATCAGATTGGCGACCAGCTTGGCCGAGATCGGCGTGCGCGGCCCCGGTTTCCGGTCCTGGCGCGCATAGCCCATGTACGGGATCACCGCGGTGATCCGCTTCGCCGACGCGCGCTTCAACGCGTCGATGATGATCAGCAATTCCATCAGATTGTCGTTGGCGGGAAAACCGGTCGACTGGATCACGAACACGTCCTCGCCGCGGACGTTCTCCTGGATCTCGACGAAGATCTCCTCGTCGGCGAAGCGCCGCACCAGCGCCTCGGTCAGCGGCAGTTCGAGATAGCCCGCGATCGCCTGCGCCAGCGGAAGGTTCGAATTGCCGGTCATCAGTTTCATGCGCACGTGCTCCACCCCGTCGGATGGCACGGTCCCTTAGGGCGGTCTTGTCCGAATCGGAAGCGCGCTTGTTCATGCCGCCCCGGCTGGCTACCGCCGCGCACATGACCGTGACCCGTTTCGCTCCCTCGCCGACCGGCCGCCTGCACGTCGGCAACATCCGCACCGCCCTGCACAGCTGGATGCTGGCACAGCGCGACGGCGGCCGGTTCGTGCTGCGCATCGACGATACCGATGCCGAGCGATCGGAGGAGCGCTACATCGACGCGATCCGCGCCGACCTCGCCTGGCTCGGCCTCGATGCGGATGTCGAGGTGCGCCAGTCGCAGCGCTTCGCGCTCTATCAGGCGCGCTTCGACGCCCTGCGCGCCGCCGGACGCATCTACCCGGCCTATGAGACGGCGCAGGAGCTCGATCTCAAGCGCAAGATCCTGCTCGGTCGCGGCCTGCCACCGGTCTACGACCGCGCCGCGCTACAGCTCAGCGAAGCGGAGCGGGCGCAGCTGGAGGCCGACGGGGTGCGACCGCACTGGCGGTTCAAGCTCGACCATGACGCGCCGATCGTCTGGGACGATCTGATCCGCGGGCCGCAGCAATTCGATCCCCGGACGATGAGCGACCCGGTCATCCGCCGCGCGGACGGATCGTGGCTGTACATGCTGCCGTCGGCGATCGACGATGCCGATCTCGGCATCACCCATGTCGTGCGCGGCGAAGACCATGTCTCCAACACCGCGCTGCAGCTGCAGATGTTCGCGGCGATGGGCGTCACCCCGCCCGCCTTCGCGCACGAGGCGCTGCTGACCGGCAGCGAGGGCAAATTGTCGAAGCGGCTCGGCTCGCTCGGCGTCGACCATTTCCGCGAAGAGGGGATCGAGCCGCAGGCGGTGATCGCGCTGCTCGCCCGGATCGGCACCAGCGACCCGGTCGAGCCGCTGGTCGATCCGGCACCGCTGATCGCCGCGCTCGACTTCACCCGCTTCGGCCGGGCGCCGGCGCGCTTCGACGAGGCGGAGCTGGCGCAGGTCAATGCCCGTATCGTCCATCAGCTGCCGCATGCGGCGGTCGCTGGGCGGCTGCCCGAAGGCATGGGCGCGGCGGAATGGGAAGCGGTGCGCCCCAACCTCACCCGCGTCGCCGACGCCGGTGACTGGTGGCAGGTGATCGAGGGGCCGGTGGAGGCCCCCGGCGCCGATGCCGACACCCGCGCCTATCTGGCCGCCGCCGCGGAGGCCGCCGAGGCGATCGACTGGGCGGGCGATCCCTGGCACGCGCTGACCGACCGGCTGAAGCAGGCGACCGGCCGCAAGGGCAAGGCGCTGTTCCTGCCGCTGCGCCAGGCGCTGACCGGCCGCGACCAGGGGCCCGACATGGCGGCGCTGCTGCCGCTGATCGGCCCCACGCGCGCGGTCGAGCGGCTGCGCCGCGCCGCCGGCTGAGGCAAAGTTCACAAAGTTCGCGCATGGACGGACGCAACTTGACCTGCGCGATGCATGATGTAACATCACACGAATCAGAGGAGATACGTCACGCGACCATAACGGGAGAGGGTTCATGTACGCCGACCGCCACGCCAAGCCGACCCGCTTCAGCCCGACCGGGCTGACCGCCGCCATCGCGATCAACGGCGCACTGGTCGCCGCGTTGATCTTCGCGGCGCCGCACGTGCTGCCCAATCCACCGAAGGACGGCCCGATCGAAACCTATACGGTGCCCCCTGATCAGCCTCCGCCGCCGCCCGAGGTGCAGCCCAAGCCGCATGACGTGGTGGCCAAGGTGCCCGACGAGACGATCGCCGCGCCGACGCCGATCGTGAAGGTGCCGACCACGGCGCCGCTCACCACCATCGACCTGCCGCCGATCGCGCCGCCGGTCAGCCCGCGGATCGGCACCGATCCGGTCACCGAGCCGACGTCCGCGCCGACCAGCGCGCCGCCGCTGCCGCTGATCGCGCCGACCGTCGACCCGCGCTACGCCGATGCGTTGCAGCCGCCCTATCCCGCCGCCGAGCGCCGCGCCAATCGCGAGGGCCGGGTCACCGTCCGCGCGCTGATCGGCGTCGACGGGCGGGTCTTGCGGATCGAGCAGGTCGAGGCGACCAGCGACGCCTTCTGGCGCGCCGTCCAGGCCCAGGCGCTAAGCCGCTGGCGGTTCAAGCCGGGCACGCGCGGCGGCGTCCCCGTCGAGGCGTGGCGGACGATGACGCTCCGCTTCGTGCTGGAGGACGAGTGATCGCCTGACCGGCGCCGGAAGCGGCCGGGCCGCTTCCGGCCAATCGCGACCATCCGCACGCCTTTTACCAAGTCGCGTTCCATAATAACAAACCGTAGGAGGCGGGCAATGCGGTGGCAGGATTTTATAAGCTGAAGTGATGGACCGCGAAGTGCCCTCGCTGGGGCCAGGCTTCAGTCATCGGCAGTGCGAGTGGTTTGTTGGACGATCGACGATCGCGGATACCTCCCAATCATCCACGAGCTCTCACAGGCCACCTGAGCGTCGGCAAGCGCCCAGTTTTCGCAATTCCACGAACCCGGGGATCGTCGCCGCGTGCGCGGGCGGCTGCCGCATCGTCATTGCGGGCGCGCGCCTGATCGAGCGAGAGATCGGGATACCCGCCGATCGTCAGCAGCTATTCGCATCCCTTGATGCGGAACAGCCAGCGCCAGGAGCGCAGGCCCGTAGAGGCGACGGAGAGATACAGCCCGTCAACGTTGGTGAGCTTGTAGCCGGCCGCGCGGCCTTCACCGCGGCGTTCATCAACATAAAGGTACCGCAAAGATGAAGAGGTGGATCGGTGACCGAAGGTGAGGAGCTGGACGATCAAGAGTGCGCGCTTGTCGGACGCATCATTCTAAGCGTTGCAGCAGCAGAGTCTGTCGTGAGTAAGATCTGGTGGCACTTCAGCTTTGTCGCGGGAGAAACTCTCGAGCCCGAACGGTGCCAAAAGCGTCCCATGTCAGAAAAGCTGCAGGCGTTGCGTAAGCTGATCCCGCAAGACGGCCGGCGCACCGATCAACAGCTCAGCCTCATCATCGAAGCCTTCTCATATATTGAAGACGATCGTCACGCGCTAGTTCATGGATACCCTGCTGTCACTGTCGAGGGTGGCGTCGTTTTGAATCTGCGGCAAAACTACCACGTCTGGGCGGGAGACCTGCCGCCCCTGTGTGATTGGGCGCGTCATCTACGACATGTGTCATTTCAGATGTACGTCGACGCAACCCGTGGAATTTACGAAGCCGAGACGGCCATGCCCCCGTTAGAGCCTCTTCCCGTGCCACCTGGCAAGTTTGCGAGGAAGGCGCCTCTGATCCCACCTCGATAAGGTGCGGCGGAGACATTCTCCGCCCTCCCCTCGCTCTTGGGCCGCTCACCAATTGCTCGGCACTCGCCCGCTCGTGCGTTACTCGACGTCCGCTATCGCCAAATCCTGACAGTTTTATGCTTCGTCGCCGCGCTCCAAAAGCGGACAAGAGTAGCACTCAGCCTGACCAGCGCGTGCGCGGCTCTTTGAGCGCGAGCGCAATAGTCTTCGCGTCTCGCTTTTCGATGTTGATCACATGCTTGGCGGAAAAGGGGAGCTCAGTTCCAAGCCAAAACTCCTCGTTTTTAGCGATTGCTCCGGGCTCGTTATCAAGGATGCCGATATATCCGCTTGGTGTGCGCTCGCGAACGAGAACCCACATGCGTTCAATCGAGACATTCTCGTCCTCATTATCGACACTGATGCGAAAGATGAGCTTCGCAAGGTCGCCAGCTTCGAGGCTCTCTCGCCTGCTTCGCTCAGGGATCCAGAAAGTTTCGGGAGCTTCGGCATGGCGAACCTCTCCGTCCTCAAGGCACCACCCGTCGATGTCGAAGTCTGGATCACGCATAAGGTCAGCTTAGCGCTATGGCGAACGCCTGCAATGTCACACCGGTCTCCCGAGAGCAGACCACCCGCTGCCCCCCACATCATACGGTTCGCCGCTTGCGGGCATTGCCGCGACCGCCGATGCTCACGGGATACGGGCGCGAGATGATGGGCTCGCGAAGATCACGCGACGCGAGCCGGGCAACCGGCATGAGGAACGAGCCGCGCGCGGCCGGACCGTGATCTGGATAAGAGGGATGCCGATCGATCCTGCTCCCTGCGTTGTCGGCCGCCACCGTTTCGTCCAGCGGATCACCAGGGCTGGTCGCCGCTCGCCAGCGCTCCTATCTTCCCCCCATGTCCTTCTTCAGCCGTTTCTCGCCGGTGCGGGCCTATAAGGACCTGCGCATGTTCCTCGCCGGCCGCGAGCGCTACGAACTCGGCTTCCTGGCCGCGGCGATCGCGATCACGGGCTTCTTCGTCTACGCCTTCGCGCGCAACGACTATGACATTCCGCCCAAGCCGCCGGAGATCATCTACGTCCAGCAATGGCGCGCCGATCGCACCGATGCGCAGATCCGCGCCCAGCAGGCGATCGACAAGGTGAAGAAGGACAAGGAGATCGACGCCTATAATGCCCGGGTCGACAAGATGCGGGCGCAGTTCAAGGCGGTCGACGACAAAATGAACAAATGGGGGCTGTGACCGGCGGCGCGACCGTCGCTGCCGACGATGGGCGGTGGATGGAGGCGGCGCTGACGCTCGCCACCCGGACGCAGGGGCGGACGACGCCCAATCCCAATGTCGGCTGCGTGATCGTCCGCCATGGCCGAGTGGTCGGGCGCGGCTGGACGCAACCGGGCGGGCGGCCGCATGCCGAGGCGATGGCGCTGGCCGAAGCGGGCGCGGCGGCGCGCGGCGCCACCGCCTATGTCACGCTGGAGCCGTGCGCCCATGCCAGCACGCGCGGTCCGGCGTGCGCCGACTTGCTGGTCGCCGCCGGCGTCGCGCGGGTCGTCGCGGCGCTGCACGACCCCGATCCCCGCACCGACGGCAGCGGCTTCGCGCGCCTCGCCGCGGCGGGCATCGCGGTCGCCACCGGTGTGCGCGCCGAGGAGGCGGCGCGGAGCATGGCCGGCTTCCTGACCCGGCGGCGGCTCGGCCGGCCGTTCGTGACGCTGAAGCTCGCCACCTCGCTCGACGGCCGCATCGCGCTGGCCGACGGGACCAGCCGCTGGATCACCGGACCGGAAGCGCGCGCCCATGCCCATCTGGAGCGCAGCCGGCATGGCGCGATCCTGGTCGGCCGGGGGACGTGGGAGGTTGATCGGCCGGCGCTCGACGTACGGCTGGCGGGGCTGGAGCCGCGCAGCCCGATGCGGGTCGTTTTGTCCTCCACCGTCATCCCGGCGGACGCCCGGACCCATGGACACGACGCCGCTGGAGGCGGGAGCGCACCGCTGTCCATGGGTCCCGGCCTGCGCCGGGATGACGAAGAAGGGGACTGGCGGGTGATCCCCTCACCCGCCGCCATCGCCGACCTCCCCGTCGACCATCTCCTCGTCGAGGGTGGCGCCGGGGCGGCGGCGGCGTTCCTCGCCGCCGATCTGGTCGACCGGTTGCTGCTCTACCGCGCGCCGGTCGTCATCGGGGCCGGCCTGCCGTCGGTCGGCGACATCGGCCTGACCGATCTCGCGGCCGCGCACGGCCGCTGGCGGCTGGACGATGCGCGCGCGCTTGGCAGCGACCGGCTCGAGGTCTACGAGCGCGAACCATGTTCACCGGCATAGTCAGCGACGTCGGCACCATCGAGTCGGTCGATACCCGCGGCGACACCCGCGTCCGCATCGCCACCGCCTACGATAGCGCGACCATCGACCTCGGCGCCTCGATCGCCTGTTCGGGCGTCTGCCTGACCGTGGTCGACAAGGGCCCCGACGCGGGCGGCGCGCATTGGTTCGCCGTCGACGTCTCGGGCGAGACGATCGCCCGCACCGCCGACCAGTGGCGCATCGGTCAGCCGCTCAACCTCGAACGCGCGATGAAATTGGGCGACGAGCTGGGCGGCCATATCGTCACCGGTCATGTCGACGGCGTCGCCACCGTGGTCGACGTCCGCCCCGACGGCGATTCGCACCGCGTCGACTTCGCTTTGCCCGGCGACCTCGCCCCGTTCGTCGCGACCAAGGGGTCGATCACCGTCGACGGCGTCTCGCTGACCGTCAATCGGGTCGAGGACCGAGGCGAGGTGACGCAGTTCTCGGTCAATCTGATCCCGCATACCCAGGCGGTGACGACGCTCGGCGCGCTGGCGCCGGGACAGCGCGTCAACATCGAGATCGACGTCCTCGCCCGCTATCTCCAACGGATGGAATCCTACCGTGGCCAGTCCCGCTAAGCTGTCGCAGTTGCGGCACGCCTTCCTCTCCAGCCCCGAAGAGATCATCGACGAGGCGCGCAATGGCCGGATGTTCATCCTGGTCGACGACGAGGATCGCGAGAATGAGGGCGACCTGGTCATCCCGGCGCAGATGGCGACGCCGGAGAAGATCAACTTCATGGCGACGCACGGCCGCGGCCTGATCTGCCTGGCGCTGACCAAGCGGCGGGTCGAGGAGCTCGGCCTGTCGCTGATGAGCCGCAACAACGGCACGCGCTACGAAACCGCCTTCACCACCTCGATCGAGGCGCGCGACGGCGTCACCACCGGCATCTCCGCCGCCGACCGCGCCCGCACCATCGCGGTGGCGATCGACTCGTCCAAGGGCCGCGACGAGATCGTCACGCCGGGCCACGTCTTCCCGCTGGTGGCGCGCGACGGCGGCGTGCTGGTGCGCACCGGCCATACCGAGGCGGCGGTCGACGTGTCGCGGCTCGCCGGCCTCAATCCCAGCGGCGTGATCTGCGAGATCATGAACGACGACGGGACGATGGCGCGCCTCGACGACCTCGTCGGCTTCGCGCAGCGCCATGCGCTGAAGATCGGCACGATCCGCGATCTGATCGCCTATCGCCGTCGCCACGACCATCTCGTCGAGAAGCGGGCCGAGGCGCGCTTCGTCAGCGAATGGGGCGGCGAATGGACCGCGATGACCTTCTGGAACCGGGCGACCGGTTCCGAACAGATCGCGCTGGTCAAGGGCAAGATCGATCCCGGCAAGCCGACGCTGGTGCGCATGCACGCCCTGTCGCCGTTCGCCGACATCTTCGGCGAGGGCGGCGGTCGTGCCGAGCTGCTGCGCCGCTCCATGGAGATCATCGGCGAGGAGGGCGCGGGCGTCGTCGTCGTCATCAACCGGCCGCGCGCCGACCAGTTCACCGTCGCGCTGCAGGCGAGGGCCGGAACGCTGCCCGCCGAGGACATGGAGGAGTTGCGCGACTATGGCGTCGGCGCGATGATCCTGACCGAATTGGGCGTCGAGGAAATGAAATTGCTGACCAACACGCACCACACGCTGGTCGGCCTCGACGGCTACGGCCTGTCGATCGTCGGCGAGCGGCGGATCGACTGACCCAAGGATTTACGATGGCCCATATCCTCATCGTCGAAGCGCGCTTCTACGATCATCTCAACGACATGCTGCTCGCCGGCGCGCGGCGCGCGATCGAGGCGGCGGGGCACAGCCACGCCACCGTCACCGTGCCCGGCGCGCTGGAAGTGCCCGGCGCGATCGCACTTGCCGCGGAGACGGGCCAGTATGACGGCTATGTCGCGCTCGGCGTGGTGATCCGCGGCGAGACCTATCATTTCGAGATCGTCTCCAACGAGAGCGCGCGCGGCGTCATGGCGCTGACCATGGACGGCCTGCCGATCGGCAACGGCATCCTGACCACGGAAAACGAGGAGCAGGCGATCCGCCGCGCCGATCCCGCGCAGCTCGACAAGGGCGGCGGCGCGGCCGAGGCGGCGCTGGCGATGCTCGCGCTCAAGCACCGGCTCGGCTGAGCGGCGGCGGCGGGCGATGACACGGATCCCGCCCAGCCGCTGGAAGGTCGTCGAGCGCGGGCGGCGGCTGGAGGTAATCGACACGCAATCGGGGGTACGGATCGGCGCGGCACCGCCGCCGGTGCCGTCGTCGGGCGCGCGGCCGGCACGCCCCGTCACGAAGGCTCGTCCGGCGCCCGCCGAGAGAGACGGCGTCTGGCTGCGCAAGGTCAGCTTCGACGGCACCAGCGACCTGACGACACATCGCCTCTACGATGACAAGGGGCCGCGGACGGTGCGGCTCGACCCGCTGAGTGCGCGGATCGCGGGGCTTGTGATCGGCGGCATCGTGCTGGCGCTCACCGCGCTGATCGTGTCCGCGGTGTTCTGGCCGGCGATCCTGCTGGTGCTGGTGCCGCTGTTCCAAGGCAACATCCGCGCGCCGTTGCGGCGCGCGGTGACGCAATGGCTCGATGCGCGGGAAACGGGCGCGGCCTAAATCCTCCCCGCTCGCGGGAAGGTGGCAGCGCCAGCGCTGACGGAGGGGGCTGTCCACGCAGCGCAGCGTATGCGGAAAGCCCCCTCCACCACGCCGCGACGCGGCGCGGTTCCCCTCCCCGCGGGCGGGGAGGATTGGGGTTCTACGCCGCCTCGGTCTCGAGCGCGGGATAGTCGGTATAGCCCTCCGGCCCCTTGGTGTACCACGTCTTGGGGTCGTCCTGGTTGAGCGGTGCGCCGCGGCGCAGCCGTTCGACCAGATCGGGGTTGGCGATGAACTTGCGGCCGAAGGCGATTCCATCGGCGACGCCCGAATCGAGATCGGCCTGCGCGCTGTCCGCCTCATAATCCTGGTTGAGGATCAGCGGGCCGGTGAACACCTGGCGGATCTGCGGGCTGAGCTTGGGCACGTCGCTCTTGCCGAAGGTACCGTCCGGGCTCTGTTCGCGCAGTTCGAGGAAGGCGATGCCGAGATCGTTCAGCGCCTTGGCGGCGGGGACGAAGACGCTGGCGGGATCGCTGTCGTCGGCGCCCTGCGTCTCGCCGTTCGGCGACAGGCGGATGCCGGTGCGGCCCGCACCGATCGCGTCGACCACCCGCGCCACCGATTCGCGCATGAAGCGGATGCGGTTTTCCGGGCTGCCGCCGTAATCGTCGTCGCGATGATTGGTACCGTCGCGCAGGAACTGATCGATCAGATAGCCATTGGCGCCGTGCAGCTGCACCCCGTCGAAGCCCGCGCGGATCGCGGCGCGCGCCGCCTCGGCATATTCGTCCTGCGCCTTTTTGATGTCGTCGAGCGTCGCCGCCTTCGCCTCGGCATAGGGGTTTTCGGGCTTGTGATAGGGCGCGCGCGTCGCCGACGACGACAGCGGCTGTTGGCCGGTGACGTCCGGCCGCGCCAGCCGGCCCATGTGCCAGATCTGCGCGACGATCTTGCCGCCGGCCTGGTGCACCGCCTCGGTCACCGGCTTCCACGCCTCGACCTGCGCCTCGGTCCACAGCCCCGGCGCGTTCGGCCAGCCGAGGCCGAGCCGGCTGACGCCCGTACCCTCGGTGATGATCAGCCCGGCGCCCGCGCGCTGGCGGTAATAGTCGATCATGATCTCGGTCGGCACATGGTCGTCGGTGGCGCGGCCGCGCGTCAGCGGCGCCATCACCACGCGGTTGGCGGCGGCGATGTCACCCAGTTGGATCGGATCGAAGAGGCTCGGGTGCGAGGAATTGGGCATCGGCTGCTCCGTTTGTTGCCTGACGCGCCACAGATAGGCGGCTAAGGGGAGACATGCACCAGGATAGGTCGCAAAGAAAAACTGTTTCCGCCGCAACCGCGGCTGGCTCCGCCGCGCCCGCCGAGACAGGGGCATCGCCGCGGGGGTCGGGGCTCGCCTTCGCGGCACTGGTCTTCGCCAACGGCGCGCTGGCGTTCGGGCCGTGGTTCGTCCGCCTGGCCGATGTCGGGCCGGTCGCCGCCGCCTTCTGGCGGATCACGCTGGCGGTGCCGTTCCTCGCCGGCCTGGCGCTGGCCGGCGGCGCGCGGCCGGGAAGACTGCCACGCGGCTTGTGGTGGATGCTGGGGCTGAGCGGCGTCGCCTTCGCGCTCGACCTCGGCAGCTGGCACCTCGGCATCGTCCGCACGACGATGGCCAATGCCACCCTGTTCGGCAATTGCGCGATCCTGATCTTCCCGCTCTACGGCTTCCTCGCCGCGCGTGCCTGGCCGACGCGGGGGCAGGCCTTTGCGCTGGCGCTCGCCGCGGCGGGCGCGACCCTGCTGCTCGGCCGCTCCTACCAGCTCGACCCGCGCAATCTGGCTGGCGACCTGCTCTGCATCCTCGCCGGGCTGTTCTACACGCTCTATTTCGTCGTCATGGCACGGGTCCGCACGCGGATGGCGCCGCTGCCGGCGCTGGCGCTGTCGAGCACGGCCAGCGTGCTGCCGCTGCTGGTCTACGCGCTGGCGTTGGGCGAATCGGTGGTGCCGCACCACTGGACCCCGCTGCTCGCGCTGGCGCTGGTCAGCCAGGTGATCGGCCAGGGCTGCATGATCTACGCGCTCGGCCAATTGTCGCCGCTGGTGGTCGGCATCGCGCTGCTGATCCAGCCGATCGTCGCCGGTTCGGTCGGCTGGATCGCCTATGGCGAGCGGCTGCACGGAGCCGACTGGGTCGGTGTCGCGTTGGTCGCGGCGGCGCTGGTGCTGGTCCGCCGCGGCGAGGTTGCGCCGCGCGGCGCAAAGACGCAGGAAGAACGGGCATGACCGACGATCCCACTCTCGACGAGATCCGCCTCGCGCTGGCGCCGGGCATCGCCGCCAACGCCGCCTTCGACGGCTGGGGCGATGCGGCGCGCGACATGGCGGCGGATGCCGCCGGCGTCGACCGCGACATCGCGCGCCTCGCCTTCCAGGACGGCGCGGTCGGCATGATCGACGCCTGGTTCGCCTCGATCGACGCGGCGATGGCCGCCGCGCTGCCGCCGGAGACGCTCAGGACGCTGCCGATCCGCGCCCGGATCAGCGAATTGGTCACCGCGCGGCTGACCGCGATGGCGCAGGACCGCGAGGCGCTGCGCCGCGCGCTCGCCATCCTCGCGCTGCCGCAGAATCTCGGCCATGCGGCGAGGCTCGGCTGGCGCAGCGTCGATGCGATGTGGCGGCTCGCCGGCGACACCGCCACCGACTACAATCACTATACCAAACGGGCGATCCTGCTCGGCGTCTACGGCGCCACCGTCACCGTCTTCCTCGACGACGACAGCGAGGGCTTCGCCGACACGCGCGCCTTCCTCGGCCGCCGGATCGAGGGGATCATGCGGTTCGAGAAGGCCAAGGCGAGCATGATCCGCCGCTCCGAGCACCGCCCCAGCCTGTCGCGCTTCATCGGCCGGCTGCGCTATCCGGTGGTCTAATCCCCTCCCGCGTGCGGGACGGATAAAAGCGCACGGCCCTGCAACAGACGGTAATTGATAATCAGTCGCACTCCCTCTATAAAGGGAGTGTGTTTCCGACTCTGAACCTCGAGACGCTGCCGCGCCATCACGCCGCCACGGTCGATGCGATCGATTGGACCCGCCTGTCCGCCCCCGAAGCCCGGCGATTGCGCGAGCTCGGCTTCGACGAAGGCGTCGGGGTCGAGGTGCTGCACCGCGCCCGGCTGGGTGGTGGCCCGATCGCCTGCCGCATCGGCCGGATGACGGTGGCGCTGCGCCGCGCGGTCGCGTCGGCGATCCAGGTTTCGGTGCCGATGCCGGCCGAATAAGCCGGCCCGCGTCCATGGAACATCCGCCGCTGATCGCGCTGGTCGGCAATCCCAATGCCGGCAAAAGCGCGCTGTTCAACGCCCTGACCGGCGCACGGCAGAAGGTCGGCAATTATCCCGGCGTCACCGTCGAGCGCCATTCGGGCCGGCTGATGCTGGACGACGGCCGTCCCGTCGAGCTGATCGACCTGCCCGGTGCCTACAGTCTGGAACCGTCCAGCCCGGACGAACGCGTGACCCGCGACGTCGTCACCGGCAAGGGCGGGCTGGAACGGCTGCCCGACGCGATGGTCGTCGTCGTCGACGCCGCCAATCTCGACAACCATCTACGCTTCACGCTGCAACTGATCGCGCTCGGCCTGCCGGTCGTCGTCGCGCTCAACATGATCGACCTGGCGGAGCGCGACGGGCTGACGCTCGATCCCGCCGTGCTGGAGCGCGAATTGGGCGTGCCGGTGATCCCGACCGTCGCGGTGCGGCGCCGCGGCCTCGACGCGCTGCGCGCTGCACTGGCGACGGTGGTGGCGACGCGCGGCGCGACGCCGCTGCGCCCGTCCGACGGCAGCATCCAGGACGATATCGTCACGCTGCAACGCCGCGCGCGGAAGATCGCCGGCGCCGCGACCGTCGCCGAAACCAGCGGGCGACGCTGGATGCACCTGCTCGACACGGTGGCGCTGCATCCGGTCGCCGGGCCGCTGCTGCTCGCCACCATCCTGTTCGTCATGTTCCAGGCGGTCTTTTCGTGGGCGACCGTGCCTGCCGACATGATCGACGCGGGCTTCGCGGCGCTGCAGCGGCTGATCGACACGCAATTGCCCGACGGCTTCATCCGTTCGCTGCTCGCCGATGGCCTGGTCGCCGGCGTCGGCGCAGTGGTCGTCTTCCTGCCGCAGATCCTGATCCTGTTCCTCTTCATCCTGGTGCTCGAATCGTCGGGCTATATGGTCCGCGCCGCCTTTCTGATGGACCGGTTGATGGCGACGGTCGGCCTGTCGGGGCGCGCCTTCATCCCCTTGCTGTCCAGCTTCGCCTGCGCGGTGCCGGGGATCATGGCGACCCGCGTGATCGAGGACGAGAAGGACCGGCTGACCACGATCCTGATCGCGCCGCTGATGACGTGCAGCGCGCGCTGGCCGGTCTACACGCTGATCATCGGCGCGATGATCCCCAACACGCCGGTGCTGCCGTTCGTCCGGCTGCAGGGCCTCGTCATGTTCGGCCTGCTGCTGATCGGCATCATCGGCGCCTATGCCGCCGCGCTGGTGCTGCGCCGGACGGTGACCAAGGGCGCCTCGTCGGGCTTCATGATGGAGATGCCGAAATATCAGGTGCCGCGCGCGGGCGACATCCTGCTCGGCCTGTGGCAGCGCGCGCTGATCTTCCTGAAACGCGCCGGCACGATCATCGCCGCCACGACCATGGTGCTGTGGCTGCTGCTCAGTTTCCCCAAACCGCCGGAAGGCAGCGGCATCAGCCCGGTCGATTATTCGATCGGCGGCCGGATCGGCCATGGCATCGAATATGTCGTCAAGCCGATCGGCTTCAACCGCGACATCGCGCTGGCGCTGCTGCCGGCGATGGCGGCGCGCGAGGTCGCGGTGTCGGCGATCGGCACCGTCTATGCGATCGACGACAAGGCTGGCGGCGGCACCGAACGGATCACCGACCAGATCCGTGGCCGCTGGAGTCTGCCGACGGCGCTCGCCTTCCTGATGTGGTTCGTTTTCGCGCCGCAATGCATATCCACGATCGCGGTGACGCGGCGCGAAACAAACGGGTGGAAGTGGCCGTTGTTCATGGTTAGCTACCTGTTCGCGGCGGCCTATCTGGCGGCCGGAATCACGTACTGGCTGGCGGTTCTCGCCGGTCTCTAGCAGAGGCAATTATGGCGGGCAGCGTCAACAAGGTCATTCTCGTCGGCAATCTGGGGCGCGACCCCGAATCGCGGTCGTTCCAGAACGGCGGCAAGGTGGTGAACCTGCGCATCGCGACGTCGGAAAGCTGGAAGGACCGCAACACCGGCGAGCGCAAGGAAAAGACCGAGTGGCATTCGGTCGCGATCTTCAACGAGGGCCTGGCCAACGTCGCCGAACGCTTTCTGCGCAAGGGGTCGAAGGTGTATATCGAGGGCCAGCTGCAGACCCGCAAATGGCAGGATCAGCAGGGCAACGACAAATATTCCACCGAGATCGTGCTGCAGGGATTCAATTCCGTGCTGACGATGCTCGACGGCCCCGGCGGCGGCCAGGGCGGCGGTGGCGGCGGCCGTAGCGGCGGCGACGACTTCGGTGGCGGCGACGATTTCGGCGGCGGCTCCTCGGGCGGCTATGGCGGCGGTGGCAATCGCGGCGGCGGCTATGGCGGCGGCCAGTCGGGCGGCGGCAATCGTGGTGGCGGCGGCTTCGGCGGCGGCCAATCGGGTGGCTTCGCGGACGATCTCGACGACGACGTGCCGTTCTGATCGTGGCATCGGAGGTTCAACCGAACGCGTCCGGCTGGCGGATCGACGAGCGGGCGCGGCTGGCCGCGCTCGCCAGCTATCAGCCGCGCGCGCTGCGCAATTCGGCGGCACTCAAGCAGATCGCCGACTTCGCCGCCGCGCTATGCGAGGCGCCGATCGCGCTGGTGACGCTGATTGAGGACCGCGAGCAGCTGTTCCTTGCCCGTACCGGCCTGGCGATGGAGGGGACGAGCCGCGCCATCTCGTTCTGCGATCACACGATCCGGCGCGAGGGGCCGATGATCGTGCCGGACGCGACGGCCGATCCGCGCTTCGCTGACAATCCGCTCGTCACGCAGCAGCCGCATGTCCGTTTTTATGCCGGCGTGCCGCTGATCGGCGACGGCAACGTGCCGCTGGGCGCCTTGTGCATCCTCGACGACCGGCCGCGCGACGGGCTGACGCCGCTGCAGCTGCAGGGGCTGGAGGTGCTCGCCGCCAATGTCATGGCGCGGCTGCGCGACAACCGCGACGCGATCCAGCGCCGCGACGAGGCCGACGAATCGGCGCGGCGGCTGTCCGACAGCGAGGATCGGTTTCGCACGCTCGCCGACGCGATGCCGCAGATGGTCTGGTCGACGCTGCCCGACGGTTTCCACGATTATTACAACGCGCGCTGGTATGAATTCACCGGCGCGCCCGCCGGATCGACCGACGGCGAGGGCTGGAACGACATGTTCCACCCCGACGATCAGGATCGCGCCTGGACGGTGTGGCGGCACAGTCTGGCGACGGGCGATCCCTATCAGATCGAATATCGCCTGCGCCATTTCGACGGCACCTATCGCTGGGTGCTCGGCCGCGCGCTGCCGATCCGCGATGCCGCCGGTGCGATCACCCGCTGGTTCGGCACCTGCACCGACATCCACGAGCAGAAGCTGGCGCTGGAAGAGCGCGAGGTGATCAGCCAGGAACTGTCGCACCGGATCAAGAACATCTTCGCGGTGATCTCCGGCCTGATCTCATTCGCCGCGCGTGGCCGGCCGGAATTCGCCGGCATCGCCGCCGATCTGCGCCAGCGCATCACCGCGCTCGGCCGCGCGCACGATTTCGTGCGTCCGCACAGTTCGCAATCGCGGCCGGCGTTGCAGCAGGACAGCCTGAAGGGGCTGCTGACCGAATTGTTCGCGCCCTATCGCCGTGGCGAGCGCGAGGCGATCCACATCGTCGGTGACGACATCCGCATCGACGATCGCTCCGCGACGCCGCTGGCGCTGCTGTTCCATGAGCTGGCGACCAACGCGAGCAAATACGGCGCGCTGTCGCGGCCCGACGGCGACGTCGATCTGCGGCTGCGCCATGACGGCGAGGCGATGACCCTGTCTTGGGCGGAACGCGGCGGTCCCGAGGTCGAGGCGCCGCAGCATGCCGACGGCTTCGGCAGCCAGCTGATCGAACTGTCCGCGGTGCGGCAGCTCGGCGGAACGGTGCAGCGCGCCTGGGACCGGGCCGGCATCGCGGTCACCGTAACGGTACCGGTGGCGGCCTTCAGCCGGCGGTAGCGACCCCGCCCCGCGACCATCGTAGGGCGGGCGCCAGGATGACACCGGCCATTGGGGAGCCCAAGAACATCGCCCTCAGGCCTATGCCGGGACATTCCTGCGGCCCTCAAATTGGCAAAGTCAATTGCTGACCGACCGCAGCATCACCAGATCGTCGTTCGCCGCCGCGCCGCTGCCGTCCGACGCCAGCGCGGCGGCGGCGAGGATCGCCGACTCGCTGAACGGCTTGCGGATGTACCCAAGCGCGCAATCGCCATCGCAATTGATCTGCGTCGGATTGGCGGTGACGAACACGACCTTGACGCCATAGTCCTGCGCGATCCGGCGCGCGATCTGCGGGCCGGTAGGGCCGTCGCGCAGATTGACGTCGACAAAGGCGAACTCGCATTGCGCCGCCGCCTCGATCGCGCTCTCGCTGTCCGCCGCGATCGCCGCCACCCGATAACCGGCATCGATCAGAATCCGCTCGAGGTCGAGCGCGACAAAGATCTCATCTTCTACGATCAGGGCGGTTTTGGTCATGTCTCGATCCGGTCTTGGCTGTGCCAAACACAGGTTAGCCCCGGATGTTCCGCCGTTCGTCGCATCGGCCGCCAGAAAGACGGCTGCGGCCTATCGCCGCAACAGGAAGACGGCGTGCTGCGCCAGCAGATTGGCGGCCGCCGAACTGCGTTGGCGGTCGCCCGACAGGAACCAGGCGCCCTCCACCGTGATCCGGCGATCCCGCAGGAAGGCGCGGAAATCGTCGACGGTCAGATGGTGGATGTTGGGCGTGTCATACCATTGCTCGGGCAACTGAGTCGTCACCGGCATCCGCCCGCCCCACAGCAGCGACAGCCGCACCCGCCATTGCGCGAAATTGGGGAAGCTGACGAAGGCGCGGCGGCCGATGCGCAGCAACTGGTCGAGCACCGCGTCGGGCGCGCGCGCGGTCTGCAGCGTCTGGCTGAGGATCGCATAGTCGAAGCTGGCGTCGGGATAGCCGGCGAGATCGACGTCGGCGTCGCCCTGGATCACCGACAGGCCGCGCGCCACCGCCGCGGCGACGTTGCCGGGATCGATCTCCAGCCCGCGCGCGTCGCAGCCCTGCGCGTCGCGTAGCGCCGCCATCAACGCGCCGTCGCCGCAGCCGACATCGAGCACGCGGCTGCCCGGTGCGACATGGTCGGCGATCACCGCCAGATCGGGACGCAGCGCGATCACCGTCCACCCCCGAGGAAGCCGTCGACCACGCGGTTCATCGCCGGCGCCTCGAGCAGGAAGGCGTCGTGGCCGTAGGGGCTGGACAGTTCGACGAAGCTGACCGGCGCGCCCGCGGCGTTGAGCGCCTGGACGATGTTGCGCGATTCGGCGGTCGGGTAGAGCCAGTCGGTGTCGAAGCTGATCACGCAGAAGCGCGTCGCGGCGCCGCGGAAGGCGTTGGCGAGAAGGCCGCCATGTTCCTCCGCCAGATCGAAATAGTCGAGCGCGCGGGTGATGTAGAGATAGCTGTTGGCGTCGAACCGGTCGACGAAGCTCAGCCCCTGGTGGCGCAGATAGCTTTCCACCTGGAAATCGGCGTCGAAGCCGAAGCTCTTCGCCTCCCGCGCCTGCAGCCGCCGGCCGAACTTCTCGGTCAGCCCGGCCTCGGACAGATAGGTGATGTGCGCCGCCATCCGCGCCACCGCCAGGCCCGCGGCGGGCGGCTCGCCGGTGTAGTAATCGCCGCCATTCCACTTGGGATCGGCCATGATCGCCTGTCGCCCGACCTCGTGAAAGGCGATGTTCTGCGCGGAATGGCGCGCGGTCGCGGCGATCACCACCGCCGCTGCGACGCGATCAGGGAAGGTCGCCGCCCAGCTCAGCGCCTGCATGCCGCCCATCGACCCGCCGACCACCGCCTTCAGCCGCGCGACGCCGAGATGGTCGAGCAACAGCGCCTGCGCCCGCACCATGTCGCGGATCGTGATCACCGGGAAACTCATTCCCCACGGCCTGCCGGTCGCGGGGTTGATCGTCGCCGGGCCGGACGATCCCATGCAGCTGCCCAGCACGTTGGCGCAGATGACGAAGTCGCGTGCCGGATCGATCGGCTTGCCCGGGCCGATCAGCCGCGTCCACCAGCCTGGCTTGCCGGTGCGCGGATGGGCGGAGGCGACGTGCTGGTCGCCGGTCAGCGCATGGCAGACGAGGATCGCATTGCCGCCGTCCGCGTCGAGCGTGCCATAGGTTTCATAGGCGATGTCGACCGGCGACAGCAGCACGCCGCCGTCGAGCCGGAGCGGCCCCGGCAGCGTCACCTGGCGCGACAGGCCGAAGCGCGGATCTTCGGACATAGGCCGCCCCGCTACGGCGCGAGCGCGCCGTGCGCAAGGCCGGCGCGGCGGATACACCATCCCCGCCGCCCGCCATTGGCTTGCCCGCCATTCGCGCTTACAGCCACGCGCATGACCGCCCCTGCCCCCAAGCCCTGGATCCTGGGCATCGCCCCCTATGTTCCCGGCCGCGCCACCGCGGACGACGGACGCCGCGTCGTCAAACTGTCGTCGAACGAGAATCCGCTCGGCACGCCGGAGGCGGCTCGCGAGGCGTATCGCAGTGCCGCCTCCGAGCTGGAACGCTATCCCGATGCCGCCGCGGTCGCGCTGCGCGGCGCGCTCGCCGACCATTACGGCATCGAGGCGGAGCGGATCATCTACGGCACCGGCTCCGACGAGGTGCTCCACCTCGCCGCCGGCGCCTTCGCGGGCCAAGGCGACGAGATCATCCACGTCCGCTACGGCTTTGCGGTCTACGAGATCGCCACCCGACGCGTCGGCGCGACGCCGGTGGTGGTGGCCGATCGCGACTATGCCAGCGACGTCGACGCGATCCTGGCGGCGGTGACCGACCGGACGCGGATCGTCTTCGTCGCCAATCCCAACAATCCGACCGGCACCTACACCGCCAAGGCGGAGATCGCGCGGCTGCACGCGGGGCTGCGTCCCGACATCCTGCTCGTCCTCGACCAGGCCTATACCGAATATCTCGATCCCGAGGACGACGATGGCGGGCTGGAGCTCGCCCGCACGACGCAAAACGTGCTGGTCACCCGCACCTTCTCGAAGATCTTCGGCCTCGCCTCCGAACGGATCGGCTGGGGCTATGCCGCGCCGGCGATCATCGACGCGATGCACCGCATCCGTGCGCCCTTCGCCTTCGGCATCGGCGCGCAGCGCGCCGCCGTCGCCGCGCTTGCCGACCATGACTTCGTCGCGCGCAGCCGCGAGCACAATCGGACATGGCGCGCCTGGTTCGCGCAGCAGGTCGACGCCATTCCCGGGCTGCGCGCGGTGCCGTCGAAGGCGAACTTCGTCCTCGTCACCTTCTCCGGCGCGCTGACCGGCGAGGCGGCCTATCAGGCGCTGATGGCGGCAGGCTATGCGACGCGCTGGCTGCCTGGCCAGGGGCTGCCCAACGCGCTGCGCATCACGATCGGCGCGGAGGACGAGATGCGTGCGGTCGTCGCCGTGCTGCGCGACGCGGCCGGCGCAGCCGGCTGATGCTGCCCTTCGCGCGGGTCACGATCATCGGGCTGGGGCTGATCGGATCGTCGATCGCGCGGGGCCTGCGCGCCTATAGCCCGACGGTGCGGATCACCGGCTATGACGCCGATCCGGCGGTGCGCGACACGGCGGTGCGGATCGACCTGGCCGACGACATCGCCGACACTGCCGGCACGGCGGTGATCGACGCCGACCTCGTCGTGCTGTGCGTCCCGGTCGGCGCGATCGGTGCGGCGGCGGCGGCGATCGCCGACGATCTGCCCGCCGACGCGATCGTCACCGATGTCGGGGGTGCCAAGGCCAGCGTCGCCGCCGCGATGCGCGCCGCCTTGCCGCAGGCGACGATCGTTCCCGGCCATCCCGTCGCCGGCACCGAGCACAGCGGCCCCGAATCGGGTTTCGCCAGCCTGTTCCGCGGCCGCTGGTGCATCCTGACCCCCGACGAGACCACTCCGGAGGTCGCGACCGCGCGGGTGCGCGCCTTCTGGGAGACGCTCGGCGCCAGGGTCGAGCTGATGACGGCCGAGCATCACGACCGCGTGCTGGCCGTGACCAGCCATGTGCCGCATCTGATCGCCTATGCGATCGTCGGCACCGCTTCCGATCTCGAACAGGTCACCCAGAGCGAGGTGATCGCCTATTCGGCGGGCGGCTTCCGCGACTTCACCCGCATCGCCGCCTCCGACCCGACGATGTGGCGCGATGTCTTCCTCAACAATCGCGAGGCGGTGCTGGAGATCCTGCAGCGCCTGACCGAGGACGTGACGATGCTGCAGCGCGCGATCCGTTGGGGCGACGGCGACGCCCTGTTCGACCTGTTCACCCGCACCCGCGCGATCCGCCGCGCGATCATCGACCAGGGCCAGGACGACCCCGCACCGGATTTCGGCCGGGCGCACGATTGACGTCGATCGGCGCTGGTCGCTGCCCCCTGTTTCCCGCGACAAAAGACGTCCGGATCGCGCCGCCGTTATCGTCCTGAACCCACGGCGGAAATGCTGCGTCGCAGCAAGATCGTAACGCAAGCGTATCAAATCTGCTATCGGCGTTACACACGATTGCAGCGTCGCTCCCCTAGCGGCCCCTCCGCCACGCCCCGGACCACGGGCTGGACGAGATTGGGGGATTGCACATCATGACGTATCGTACGGCGCGTTTCGCGCTGTTCGTCGGTGCCGGCACGCTCGCCATGCTCACGCACGGCACGGCCCTAGCGGCGCTTCCAGGCCAAAGCGATCGCGACAGCGTCGCGCAACGCGACGACCAGGATCGCGACGCGGACACGATCGTCGTGACCGGCAAGCGCGTCGCGATCGAAAAGGCACAGACCGAGCAGGTCAACAACGCCTCGCTCGTCTCGATCATCTCGGGCGAGGAATTGCGCGCGCAGCCGCAGCAGAATCTCGCCGACCTGCTGACCCGCCTGCCCGGGCTCAGCGCCTCGGTGAACCAGGCCTATAACGCGGCGGCGACGGGCGAATCGCAATATGTGACGATCCGCGGCCTCGACAGCGCCTACAACGCTTATGCCTTCGACGGCGTGCGCCTGGCGCAGACCGATGCCGGCACCCGCGCGATCTCGATGAACCTGCTGTCGCCCTTTTCGCTGGCGGAAGTGCGGGTCGACAAGGCACCGACCGCGGCGCGGGACGGCGACGCGATCGCCGGCGTGATCGATTTCCGCACCGCCTCGGCGCTGAACCTGCCCGACCATCATCTGCAGATCCGCGCGCAGGGTCAGCTCGCCGGCCGCGCCGCCGCGCGCGATCAGGACCGCTGGGGCGGCGCGATGCAGCTGGAGACCGCGCAGCGCCTCGGCGCGATCGGCATCTATGCCTCGGCCTATTACGGCAAAAAGAACGTCTACAGCGAATCGGTCGCGCCGCATAAGGATTACATCAACTATAACAACACCATCACCGGCAACGCCCGTGATCATCTGGACAATCTGTTCGCGCGCGGCGTCGAATGGAACGTCTTCCAGAACCGCATCGAGCGGTTCGGTGGCACGCTCAACATCGACTGGAAGAGCGACGCACTCGACCTGTATTCGCGGTCCACATACGGCGAATATCGCCTGAAGAGCTGGATGGATCAGGTCGCCGTCCGCCAGGTCAGCCTGTCGTCGGGGCAGGTCAATCCGAACCCCAGGTCGGGCATGTACGATGCCAATGGCTATGCGGCCATCTACGGCACCGGCGCGAGCAACTATTTCCGCACCGAGCACAGCAACCAGCGCCTGATCGTATCGCAACTGGGCGGCGAGGCGCGGTTGGGCGCGCTGACGGTGGACTTCCACGGCGCCTATTCGCGCGGCAAGACCGAATATCCGTTTCGTCTCCAGGACAAATATCAGACCCCGGCCTATATCGGCGCGGCGACCGGCAGCAACGTCGCCCGCTTCCGGCTGGTCACCAGTCTGACCGATCCGATCAACCCCCAGGTCGTGCTGGACGACGGCGCGCGCGCCGCGCTGACCAACCTGTCCAATTATCTGGCGACCTATTCGATCGTCCAGTTCGAACATGTCACGGAGAGCAAGGGCGAAGGCGTGGTCGACGCGACCTATCATCTCGCCGACCGCGGGCTCACCGCCCTTCAGGCGGGGGCGAAATACGAATCCGCCAAGCGCGATTCGAACAGCATCGATGAATCGCTCGAATATGATTATTCGGGCAGCAGTATCCCGAACCTCGCCTCGGTTCCCGGCAAGACGGTGAACGGCTTCATGCGCAATGGCGCGCAGGTGCCGATCTTCGTCCCCGCGATCGACTTCATCGAGGCGCAGGGACGCAGTCTGTCGCTCAGCCAATTGGCGTCCGCCGACCCGACCCTGTTGCAGAGGAACCTGCTGCGCGGCACCGAGCAACGCGCCAGCGCCTATCTCCTCGCGAAGTTCGGCTTCGGCGCGCTGTCGATCCTGCCCGGGCTGCGTTTCGAGCATAACCGGTTCGGCGCCACCTATTGGGCCGACGATGTCGTCGCGGGCACGACGGCGAGCGGTTTCACCACCAGCACCAAGGCCTATGACGAATGGCTGCCCAGCGTCATCGCCGCCTATCGGCCCGACGCGGCGACCGTATACCGCCTGTCGGCGCGGCGAAGCTATGCGCGACCGGCGTTCGGCATGCTGCTGGGGCCGACGCGACGCACCTATGACGTGCAGGGTAACCCGCCGGTCACGACTCTGACCTCTGTGTCCGTATCCAACCCCGATCTGAAGGCGACGACCGCCTGGAACGTCGACGCCTCGTTCGAACGCAAGGGCGCGGGCACCGACCTGTTTTCCGTCGCGCTCTATTACAAGCGGCTGTCGAACGTCATGTTCTCGACCTCGATCACCAGCTACACCGTGGGCGAGACGGTGCCGGCGGGCGCGGACGGCGTCGCGATCAACGCCACCTCCACCGACGGCAAGGGCGACGTCTATGGCGCCGAACTGTTCGGGCGCTACAGCCCGTCGTTCCTGCCCGGCGCGTTACGCGGCCTGGGCGTGCAGGGCACGGTGACGGTGCAGAAGGCGCAGTCGACGATCAAGGTCGACGCCACCCACTGGGTGAAGCTGCGCATGCCCGGCGCGCCGCAGGTGATGTTCGACGCGGAGCTGTTCTACAACCGCGGCCCGGTGTCGGCGGCGGTCGATTATGCCTATAGCGGCGACAAGCTGATCGCGGTCCGCTACCCCAGCCCGGACGCCTATCTGCAACCGGCCTCGAACATGAACGTCACCATGAGCTACGACGTCGGCGGCGGCCTGACCGCGGGCGTCGCGGTGCAGAACGTGCTGAACAGCCACAGCTACTGGGCGACCTACGGCACCGGCACGGGATTGCTGGGTCATGATCGGACGGGCGGCTATATCGAAGTCGGCCGGACATATCTGCTCAACCTGTCCTATCGCTTCTGATCGGCCAGCGCCGGTCCGGTCCGGCGCGCGATCATCGACCAGGGCCAGGACGGCCCCGCACCGGATTTCGGCCGGGCGCACGATTGACGCTGTCCTACACGACCCGCCGCCGATAGCGTGTGGGCGTTCGGGTCTTTCTCATTGTCGATCGATTGCCGACGGAGGCGGGATTTCGCGTTCAGGCGTCAAATCTGTCAAGACTCGCCATGTTTTGCCGCGCGTTCCGCCACTTGCGAAAGGCCTGATTCACCCGTCCAGTGCGTTGATCGCCGCATGGACCGCCGCCTCGACCTGCTGGCGCGGCAGACCCGGCGGTATCGGCGCGCCGATGCGGATCGTCACCACGCCCGGCCGCTTGGGTCCGGACTTCGGCCACAGCCGCCCGGCGTCGAGCGCGATCGGCACCACCGGCAGACCGAGCGTGCGGTACAGGCCTGCAAAGCCGGATTGCAGCGGCGGCTGCTCGCCCGGCTCGACCCGCGTGCCTTCGGGATAGATCAGGATCGACCGCCCTTCCGCGGTCAACGCCCTGGCGTCGCGCATCATGCTGCGCAGCGCCGCCGCCGACGCCTCACGATCGGCGACGATCGCGCCGTAGCGCAGCGCCGCCCAGCCCCAGAAGGGAATCCGGGTCAGCTCGCGCTTCAGCACCATCGCCGGGCCACCGAGGATCAGCTGCAGCTCCAGCGTCTCGAACATCGCCTGATGCTTCGCCGCATAGAAGACCGGTCCGGACGCCGGCTCGCCTTCGACGCGGACTTGGATGCCGAGCACGTAGCGGGTGAGCAACCGGTGCAGCCGGGCCCAGCCATGCGCATGGGCGATCATCGCCCGTCGTCCGAACAGCGCCGACAGCGGCGTGAGCAGCACGATCGGCACCGACAGGCCGTAGAACAGGATCGCGAACGTCCAGGTCCGCAGCCACGCGATCACAAGCCCACCCCCAGCCACAGTGCGATCCGCCGCAGGATCAGCTTGTTGTATTCGTTGACCAAGGTGCCGAGGCGCGGGCTGCTCGGCACGCCATCGCCGAGGATCAGCACCTTGGGGCCGAGCACCGCCGCCAGTTCCATCCGCGCCCGCGGCACATGCCAGTCGGACGAGACGAGGCGCACGGTGCGATAGCCGTGGGCGCGCACCCAGGCGGCGGTCTCCTCGGCATTGGAACGGGTGTCGACCGCGTCGGCGCCAAGGTCGATGCAGCAATCGAACAGCGCCGCGGGCGTCTTGTATTCGCGCGCCAGATCAATCGGGCGGACGCCGGGCGCGACGCCGGTGACCAGCATGCGCCGCGCCTGATGCGCCTGCAGCAGCGCGATGCCGCGATCGATCCGTCCGGCGCCGCCGGTCGGCACGACGATCGCATCGGTGGTGTTGCCCGCCAGCGGTCGCGGCAGCAGCAGCATGAACGCGGCAAAGCCCAGGCACCAGCCGAGCGCGATCAGGCCGAGCGTGCGGACGATCACAGCGTCCGCCTCAGCGTCGTCAGCACCGCGACCCGGGCGGCAAGCGTCGCCAGGATGACGAAACCGAGCGGCAGCAGCACCAGGGCGATCCAATCGCCGGTCGCCAGCGTCGCCGCGCCGAGCAATTCGGAGCCAAGCGCTGCGATCCGCGCCGCGATCAAGGCGAGCACTGCCAGCGCGGCGATCCCGCCCGCCGCGGCGCCCAAGGCGGCGTCCCGCGCGATCCGCCGCTGGAACAGCCGCGCGACCTGCACGTCGGTGGAGCCGAGCATATGCATCACCTCGATCGTCGCGCGATGCGTCTCCAGCCCGGCGCGCGCGGCGAGCACCACGACCGCGGCCATGGCCGACAGCATCAGCACGACCAGACCGAGCGCCAGCCAGGTCAGCGTGGTGAGCAGGCCGCTGACCGGCGACATCCAGCTTGTGTGCCGGTCGACGCGGCTCGATGCGCTGATCCGCCGAGCGATGCCCGCGACCGTATCGGCATTGCCGCCGGGGGCGAGATCGACGTCGATCATCGCCGGGATCGGCAGGTCGGCATCGCTGCTTGCCTCGCCCAGCCAGGGCGCGAGCAGGCGGGTCAGCGCGGCGCGGTCGACCAGCTGCACGCGGCGCACGCCGGGGGTGGCCCGCAGCGCCGCGACGATCGCCCCCGCCAGCCGGTCGCGGACCGCCGGGGCGCCCTCGACGACCTGAACCGTCAGGCGGCCGGCGATCTGTCGCTCGAGCGTATTGGCCGATCGCCGGGTGCCCAGCCCCGCTGCCGCGGCGAGCAGCGTCAGGAACAGCATGATCGCCATCACCCAGGTCATGCCGCGTTGCGTTCCCGCGTCGTCGAGGACACGGCGTGCCGCGCCGGACCGCGCCGTCACGCGCTGCCCCGCGGGGGCGGCGGGTGGCGCAGCGCCCCGGTCGGGTCGAGCAGCCGGCCCTTGTCGAGCCGCATCATCGTCGCGCCGGGCACGCGGCTGAGCAGATGGAAATCGTGCGTCGCCACGACCACCGTCGTGCCCAGCTTGTTGAGCGAATCGAACAGCAGCAGCAGCCGGTCCGCCATCTCGGGATCGACGTTGCCGGTCGGCTCGTCGGCGACCAGGATCTCCGGCCGGCCGATCACCGCGCGGGCGATCGCGACGCGCTGCTGCTCGCCGCCCGACAGTGTCGCGGGCTTGGCACGCGCGCGCTCGGCAAGGCCGACCCAGGCCAGCATCTCGCGCACCGGCTGTTCCAGATCGTGCTCAGCGACTCCGGCGACGCGCAACGGCAGCGCGATATTGTCCCAGGCCGACAGATGCGGGACCAGGCGGAAGTCCTGAAAGACGACGCCGATGCGGCGGCGGAAGCCCGGCAGCCGGCTGCGCGGCATCGTCACCGCATCCTCGCCGAACAGGCGGATGATGCCGCGGCTCGGCCGCTGCGACAGGTAGAGCAGCTTGAGCAGCGAGGTCTTGCCGGCGCCGCTCGCCCCGGTGAGGAAGTAGAAGGCGCCGCTGCCGAGCGCGAAGCTGAGGTCGGACAGCGTCTCTCCGCCCGTGCCGTAGCGCAGCCCAACATTCTCGAACTGCACGATGTTCGCCATGTGCGTGGCCGCGACCGCTTCCCGTGTGACCGGGCAGGCGATGCCCTGCCCCGTTCCGCCTTCGCATGCCCCGCGTGCGGCTTCAAGCTTGCCACGAGCGGGCGACGCGTGCTTAGCATCGCCGAACGTGCGGTCGGGTGGGCCGCGCGATCCCGTGAAGCGTCGCCGCATGATCCTCGAATGTCCCGAATGCCGCACCCGCTATTTGGTGCCCGACAGCGCGATCGGGGCGGACGGACGCACCGTGCGGTGCGCCAATTGCCGGCACAGCTGGTTCCAGGAACCGCCCGCGGCCGTGCCGGAGCCGCCCGTTGTCGCGCCCGCAGCCCCCGTGGAGGCCGACACGCCGCCGCTGGCGGAGACGGTACCCGCGTTCGTGCCGACGCCGCCGCTCGCCGCCCCCGAACCAGTGTATGCGGCACCCAGCTTCGACGCCTTCGCGCATCGTCCGCCGTTCCAGCCGCGGCGCAACCCGTCACGGCGGCGCACGCTGCTCGCCGTCGTCGCCGGGCTGCTGATGCTCGCCGCCGCGGCCGCGATCCTCTGGGTCGGCGCACCGGGCTTGTTGGCGCGCGCCGGCCTGCCGGTGGCGAGCGAATCGCCGTTGCGGCTGAAGGACAATCCGATCGAGCGGCGCGAGCTGGAGAACGGGTCCGAACTGTTCGCGGTCAGCGGCCAGGTCACCAATCCGTCGGGCGAGCGCCAGCGCGTTCCCGATATCCGCGCCGAATTGCGCGACGCGCAGGGGCGGATCGTCTACAGCTGGACGATCACGCCGCAGCAGCGCACGCTCAACCCGGGCGCGTCGATCGACTTCAACTCGGCGAAGCTCGACGTGCCGTCCAATTCGA
The DNA here is from genome assembly GCF_016107325.1 of Sphingomonas sp. MA1305. Lineage (GTDB taxonomy): Bacteria > Pseudomonadota > Alphaproteobacteria > Sphingomonadales > Sphingomonadaceae > Sphingomonas. The sequence continues at coordinate 662,971 of NZ_RCVT01000002.1, read as the reverse complement.
AGCGGCTCGAGCTCAGCTTCGCCGGCGAGGATGGCCGCTGAGCTTTTGATGACGGTGCCGTGAAAACGGACGTTGCGCGGACCAAAACCCTTTGCTAGGGGCCTGCGCCTGCCAAGACGCCGGTCGATCCGGTGTTCTCATCACGTGCGGTCGTGGCGGAATTGGTAGACGCGCAACGTTGAGGTCGTTGTGGCCGAAAGGCCGTGGAAGTTCGAGTCTTCTCGACCGCACCATCTTGTCCAGCTACATAAAAACAGCCCCACCGGGGCCCGATCAGCTGCCGTCGAGCACCTGCGACAGGCTGGTCAGCGGCAGCGGCGTCGAAAAGCGGAAGCCGAAGCGGTCGCCGCGCGTCCAGCACACCACGCCGAAACATAACGCCTTGATCGCCGGCAGCAGGATGCTGCCCGCCTGCCCGACCTGCACCGTCTCCTCGGCCGCGAGCTTCACGCCGCCCGGCGAGATGTCGAGAATATCGACGGCGAATCGCCGCTCGCCGATGCGCACGCTGCTTGCCGCGCGCATGGCGAAGCGCGGGGTGCGCATCACCAGCCCGCTCTCATCCCGCAGGCAGAAGACGCGGGTCAGATCCTGGGGCGCGTCGAACGCGCAGCCGGCCTTGAAGCCGTTGACCCAGCGGACCGTCGCCCGCACTTCGGGCAGGCCACGGACCTCGATGAGCAGCACATCGTCGACGACGGGCGGCGTGGTGAACCGCGCCATCAGCCCGCTGGCCGAAATGTCGTGAACCAGACAGGCGGATTCCCCGCTGTCGCCGCGCACCCGCCCGACGAGCAGCACGGTGGCGTGGCGCCGATCCTGACGGCGGTCGTCCAGCGAGGGCGCGAACGGCAGCGCCGCGCAATGGGGTGGCAGCAGCGTTGGTTGCATCGTCATGCCTTTCCGATGCGTGGCAGGGGAGAACAGGGAAACGGCCCGGCCGCGGCGCGCAGCAACCGCGAGCGGAATTTGACGCGCTGCCAATAGGTCGCATCGGCGAGTTGCCAGCGGCCGACGGCGGCGGCGGCATAGCCGTCGATCAACGCCTCCGCATCCTCGCGCGGCATCTGCGCGAAACGCAGCGCCAGCGTCTCGAGCGGTGGCAGCGTTTCCAGCGCGGGCAGCGTCCTTAAGGCAACTTGCGGAGCAGGCATCATCGGTATCACCGTCCAAGGAGGGCACGCGTCGCACCACGCAGCGACGATTGGTCGAACTTGAGCCGCAGGGTCAGATACGGGCCCTGGCGGGTGTAGCGGTCGTCGGAGAAATCCCGGTCGCGATAGCCGGACAGGTTATAGCCGGCGCTGAGCCACAGATTGGGCGCGGGCGAGACGCCCGCGGTCGGCCCGCCGCTCCACGACCAGGCACCACGATTCCAGGCATGCTGCACCGATCCGGCAACGCCGATGTCGAAACGGGTGCCGATGTCCTGGCGGAGGTCGAACCCGACGACGTCGATGAAGCCGTCGTAGACGTCGTCGGCGAAGCGGCCGCGGACGTATTTTGCGCCATGGTAGACGGTGCCTTCGAAGCCGTGGCCGAGCCCCTCCGGGCCGCTGCGATAGTTGATCGCGAGATTGTTGATCGCGCGGAAGGTGATCTGCGCGCTGGCACCGTTGGCCGGCACGCCCAGCACGTTGGCGTCGGTGAAGCCCGCGTCGGCGCGCTCGTGGCGCAGCTCGAACCGCTCGAGCAAGGACCAGCGACTGTCGAGCGGACGCCAGGCGAGCGCGAGATCGGCAGAGGCATAGGCGGCGACCGCACCTGTCCGATCGGTGGCGGTATAGGCCTTCAGGCTGGACGCCAGCGTCTTGCCCTCGCCGAGCGTGCGCAACAGGCTGGTGGTGAGGCCGATCCGATCCTCCTCCGCCGAGGCGCGATACTCGACCCGGCCGGTCCACGACCAGCGCGCCGCGCGATAGGTCGCGCCGAGCGTGGCGGCGGTGAAGTCGCCCTGCATCTGCGTCGCCTGGCCGGCCTGGCCGACCAGGCCGCCGGAGGCGACTGGCTGGAAGGCATTGATCACCGCGCCCTTGGGAATGCTGCCGCGCACCGTGTTGGAGGCGTCGAGCGTCGCGTCGACCGTCCACTGCTTGCCGAGCGGCAGCGACTGGCTGAGCCCATATTGCGCATAGGTGCGGCCGCCATTCTCGCCGATCGCCTGCTGGTTGAGCGTGCTCATCAGCTTGGCGCCGGTCCAGGGCGCAACGTCGAAGCCGAGTTGGGCGGTATGGGCGGTGAAGGCGGCGCCGTCGGCGATCTCATAGCCGGTGAGCAGGCGGATGCCCGGCTTCACCTTCCACGCCGCGGTCAGCTGATGGCGGACGGGGAAGTCGATGGACGACTTCTGGCCGCCGGGCGCGAACTGCGTCTGGCCGGCGAGGGTCAGGGCACCGTCGAACAGCACCTGCGTGCCGCCGAGCGTCAGCAGGCGCGAATCGCGATCCTTGCCGTCGATGCCGCGGTCGGCGGCGAACTGGCCGCCGACGAAGATCGTGCCGTTAGCGCGGCGATAGTCGAGGCGGACCTCGCCCGCGGTGCGGGTCGCCGCGCTCGCCAACATGTCCTGATACCAGGCGGTGCCGGTCACCGAGAGGCGCTTGCCAAGTGCGAAATGGCCGTCGACGCCAACCTTGCGCGTGCCCGCCTCGACGAGGTTCTGCTGACCGACGCCGAAGCCGCCATCCTGCTGGCGCACATAGCCAAGGAGGTCGAGGCCGCCGCCGTGATGCTCCGCCTCGGCGAGATAGGCGAGCCCGCCCGACAGGCCGGTCTTGCCGCCGGTCGCGATCTCGCCACGCAGCTCGGTCGCGCCGAGGCGGGCGCGGATGTCGGCGCCGGCGACGGTGGCGTTGCCGATCGTCTCGTCGCGCAGGCCGCTGGCACCGATCTCGACCCGGCCGACCTTGGCGGCGACGCGGGCACCGGCGGCGAGGCGGCCGGCCTTGCCGCCCTCCACCTCGTAATCGGCGACGATGAAGATCGGATTCTGGCTGGCGTCGCGGCTGAGCACCGGCTGGCGGAAACGGACGGTGCCGAGATCGATGTCGATGTCGTAATCGATATGGCGGGTCAGCTGGGTGACCGAGACGATCAGCTCTGAGCGGAAGCGGTCGCGCACCTCGATGCGCAACTTGTCGCTGTTGGGGACGATGCCGCGGGCATGCAGCCGGTAGGGACCGGACAGGCCGTTGCCCTGGATCTCGTCGCGCGCATAGAGCGTGTCGGTCTTGGCGGCGAAGGCCTGGCCGGCGAGGCGGCGGCCCTGATAGCCGAGCTTGGCGCCCGAAAGGGTACGGCTGTAGCGGGTCAGCTGAGTGTCGGTGAAGCCGGTCTCGAAATCGCCGAACAAGGCGTAGAATTCCCGCCGTTCGAGGCGGAGGTAGAGCTTGCGGCGGGTCGCGGCGTCATAGCCCTGCGCGCTGCCGTCGCCATAGACGGTGTAATAGCGGTCCGGGTCGATCGTCCCGAGCAGGCCGCGGTCGGGGTCGTAGACGCGGTCGCTGTCATAGGCGAGGGTCAGCAGCCACTGCCCCTTGATCCGGCCCTTGGCATAGAGGGCGAGCTGGCCATCGGTGACCAGCCCGTCGCGCTGCCCGCGCGGCAAGGCGCTGCCGTGGCGGCGCAGCACGTCATAGCCGACCGTGCCCGCGCCGAAGCCGACGACGGTCCAGTCCTTCTGCGCCGCCGCCAGCCAGGCGCGGACGTCGATGCTGCGAAGTTGACGATCTTCACGCAGAGACACGGTGGCGTGGACGGCGCCGGCCTGAGTGGTCGGCTGGAGCGCGAGGAACGCATAGCCGTCGTCGCCGACTACCGGCGCGACCGTCGCCGCCGCCTCGCGGCCGGCGAGCTGGCGACCCTGTTGCAGCGCCGCCTCGACCGCCGCCTGATAGGGCTGATCGACGCGGAAGGGTATCAGAGTACCCGCCCGCACCGGCTGACCGTCCTTGTCGGTGACGCGGATGGCGAGCAGCGGGCGGGTCAGGCCATCGGCGACGAGACGGCTCTTGCCGGCATCGAATACCGCACGGACCGGCGCACCGGCATAATGGACGACGCGATCGAGCGTCGTCACCAGCGCGCCATCGGCGCCGAGCACGCGCGCGACGAGGCGGTTGTCACCCTCGACCAAGGGGAGCCCGGTCCATTTGGACACCGCGACGCCGGCCCCGGCATCGGTGCCGTCGAAGGCGAGCGGATCGGTCTGGCGGCCGTTGACGGTCAGCGCGATCCGCTGGCCGGGCAGATGCTTGATCGCGACGCGCAGCGCCGGCGCGCGCGGATTGTGGCCGACCTGCGGGAACAGCCAGTCGACGCCCGGCGTCTGACCGTTTAGCCAATCGCGATTGCCCGCCGCTTCCGCATCGCTGGCGGCGACGATCGGCAACGCATCGGCGGCGGCCGCCGCCTTGCCGGTCGGACGTAGCTGGAAGTCGACGCGCTTGAGCAGGCCACCGTCGCCTTCGACGAAGCGCGAGATCGGGCTACGCGCCTGGCGCGTGTCGACATCGCACGCGATCGGTGCGTAGCTGGCCGGGATGCTGTTGGTGTCGAGCTGGACGACATGGCGGCCGGGCCGCACGCCCTCGAAATGGTAGAGGCCGTCGCGGTCGGTGACGACGAAGGTGCCGTCCTCGAGCAGCAGGCGAATGCCGGCGATGCCCTTGCGCTTGGCCGCGGGATCACCGCACGCGCCTTCCGACACGCGGCCGATCACGGTCATCGCGTCGGTGAACAGCAGCGGCCGCAGCCGCACCGACGCCGCCGCCTGGTTGCTGGTGACGCCGACGCTGCCGCTCGCCTGAGCGCGATTGAGCGCCTCGCCGACCGGCGCGCCGGGGGCGACGCTGACCACGTAGCGGATGTCGAGCATCTGCCCGGCGGGCAGCGTCGGCAGCACGAAGGTCAGATTGCGTCCGTCGCCCGACACCTGCGGCTCCGCCGCGCCGCGCACCGAGCCGCGCTCGTAGCGCAGGCCGACCGGCAGATAGTCGGACAGGGTCAGCCCCTTGGCCGCGACCGTATCGCGATTGGTCAGCTGCAACCGGTATTGAATGAAATCGCCCGGCGAGGCGTCGCGCACCGAGGCGGTCTTGGCGAGCAGCAGCGTGCCGTTGCCGGGACGGTCGAGCGGAATGTCGACATAGACCGGATCGGCGGTCGCCAGCGCGAACTGGCCGCCATAGCTGGCAACGGAGATGATGAAGGGCGAGCCGTCCGGCGTCTTCAGCGGCGCCAGCGCGGCGGGCGCGACCACCGACGGCGCCTTGTAATCGCCGGGCGGATCGACCCTGAGCGTGTAATTGCCGGCGGGGGCATAAGGAAATCGATAGCGGCCGGGGATCGGTTGATAGGTCCGGCCGCTGGCATCGGTGACTGCGCGGCCGGTGACGACGGTCGAGGGATAGGCGCTGACACCGTCGTCGCCATAGACGGTCGCCGGCTGGCCAGCGGCGTCGAGCAAGGTGACGGTGGCACCGTCGACCACTGCGCCGCTGCGCGAATCGAAGACGTAACCGGCAGGATCGATCAGCAGGTCGTAGACCGACGGATAGCTGCTGTCGGTTTCCGGAAAGGCGAGGCGGACGTGATCGCCGGGCTTGATCGGCGGCGCGCAGGCGGCGAGGCCGGCGTCGGCCATCGCGTCGATCGCCGGCACCGCGCCGGCGAAGACGCCGGTGTTGGCGTCCGTCTCCAGCAGCGGCAGCTTGGTCGCGTTGCCGCCGATCGAAACGTCGAGCGATGCGGTTTCCCGCTTGGTCGGATCGTGGTTCTCGCCATCGGCGTCGATGACGATGATCATCGGTCGGTAGATGTCGATCGCGGCGAGCCGCGGGCTGCTCGCCAGCGTCGCCGGATCGATCGGCGCCGGCACGAAGCTGCTGCCGTCACAGCGCGCACCGGTCGGGGTGAAGCCGTTGGGCAGCAGGCGGAAACTGATGTTGGTCGGTCGCTTGGTGCGCAGCGTGTCGAGGGCAACCGTATTGGACCGGATCGCCTGCGTCGCGCCGCCCGCCTCGAACGTCAGCGTCGCGGTGTTCTCGACATGCGTCTGCGCGGCCGCCGGCAGGGTGCCGAGGCCGAGACACAGGAGGATCGCGAGACGGAGGAGCAGCCGGACGATAGGCATAGGTCGGGTGGTGCCCGGCGCGGGGACGGCCGCGCCGGGTCCGGTTCCTTTCTGTGCTGAGGTGGGCGGTTAGTTGATCTTGACGCGGAAGCTCGCCGCCAGCGACGCGCCGCCGGCCAGCGTCGGGATGGTCGCTGTCACCGTCTTGGTGCTGGTGTTGAACGAGCCCATGTACGGGCCCGCCGCCTGCGACCCGTCGTCATTCTGCGGATAGCCGTTGATCAGGCAGGCGCCGGCGGCGCCGACGTTGCCGACGCTGATCGAGCCGGGGACGTAGGTGGTGTTGGCAGGGATGACGTCGGTCAGGTTGACGCCGCTCGCCGGGGTTCCCGCGGTGGCGTTGCTGACGGTCAGGCAATATTGCACGATCGCACCGGGCAGCGCCTTGGGATTGAGCGTGCTGACGCCATCGGAGATGACGCTGGCGGTCTTGGTGACGGTCAGTGCGACCGAATGCACACCGACTTCATAGGCGGCATAGGCCCAGCCCTGGCCGTTGCGGGCGGTATCGTAGCCCAGTGTGCCGTCATTGTCGTCATCGGCGAAGACGATGTCGATCTCGCTGTCCTGATTGACCGTGTTGAGCGGCGTCGGGATCAGCGCCGCACCGGCGGTGCCGGCCGTACCACCGGCAGCGACGGTGGCGTCGAGGCCGACCATCGCCATCGAAGCGAGCGGCGAGGTCGGGATGTCGCCGACGATGAACACCGTCGCGCGCGCATCGGGCGCCAGTTCGTCGATATAGGTCGCCGTATCGACGCCGGGATCGTAGGTGCCATTGCCGTTGGAATCGACGTAGATCTTCAGGTTGGACAGATCGAAATTGTCGGTGCCGGTCAAAATGCCGGTTGGGATCAATTGGTTGGCCGATAGCAGGAAATCCTGCGTCGCATTGGTGTTGTTGGTGACCTGGAATGTCGTCACCGCGCCGGTCTGGCCCAGATTGACCTGGGTGTTGGCACTCTGCGCGGTGATCACGGTCAGATTGACCTTGCGGTCGACGACGAAGGTCGCGGTGTTCGACGTCGCCGTGCCAGCGGTGCCGTTGACCGTATAGGTGGCGCTGGCGGTGTTGGTGATCTGCGTGCCCGCGGTGGTGCCGGTCTGCGCCTGCGCGGTGCCGATCGACGCGACGGCGGCCGTCCCGGCCAGCCAGTATCGCGTCAGGCGATAGCGATTCATGATGATAACCCCCTGTTGCAATCTCACTTGAGGACGGCCTGGAACGCGAGTTCACCCCCCTGCCCGGCCGCAATGGGGCTGGAGAGGCGCCACCGGACGTGGGTGACATCGTCGAGCGTGGCGGGCCGCCGACCCTGCGGACCGGCCACGGTGAGGGCGGAAAGCGGCCCATAGGTGCTGCCGTCGACCGACAGCTCTGGCGCGGCGGAGCCCGGCGCGGGATTGCGATAGGCAATGTTGCGCGGCACCGGATTGGCCAGCACGACATTCCCGATCGGCTGCGCGCCGGTGTTGCGATAGGCGAGGACGACGGTGATGCGCGCACCGGGCACCGCCTTGACCGCCGGCACCATCTGGATGCGGGTGGTACCGTCGGCGGCGGCGATGCGCTTCTCGACCATCATCCGCGTGGCGATGGTCAGCGGCCCGGCGGCCAGCGCCGGCGCCGCGGCGGCGACCGCGCCGGTCAGCGCGAAGGCAGCGGCGATACGTGGGAAGGACACGGACAATCTCCTCATTGGATGGTCACCTGGAAACGGAGGGTGCGGAGCGCCGGGCCGGCGATGTCGCCGAGCGCGACGGCGATGCGGCCGCCGGCGTCGAGGCCGCTGGCATCGCTGACCGGCGTGTCGTCGAGGGTCAGGCTGCCTGCGCGGTAGAGCGTGCCGGCGGGGATTGGATCGAGCAGGCGCGCGCCCCGCACCGGCCGGGTGAAGCGCGCTTCCAGCGTGTAGGTGATGACGGCGCCGGCGACCGCGCGGGTCGATCCGTCGGCGGCGCGCACCGCCTGCGACTTGATCAGCGTCGGCAGGCCCTGCGCGTCGCCGATCGGCACGACCAGGCTGGCGGCGGCGCCGGTCGCGCCGGTCATTGCATCGCCGCCGCCGTCGCCGGCGCCGGTGATCGTCGTACCCTGCGGCCCGCTGCCGGTGGCGGCGCGGGCGTTCACCGTCAGCGCGACCGCCGTGACCGGATCGGCGGCGGCGTCGATCAGCACCAGCAGGCGCAGCGTCGCGCCCGGCGCGAGCAGCGGCGTATGCCCTTGAACGAGCGAAGTATCGGCCGGATCGAGGCGTCCATCACCATCGGTGTCGATGGCGATGCCGCGCACGGTGGCGGTGGTATCGGACAGTGCGGCGGAAAGGTCGAACGCCTCGTCGCCGTTACCGCGGTTGGTCAGCAGCACGGGGACGGTGGCGCCGCCGGCACCGATCGCGACCGCCGTGTCGTCGGCGCGGACGAGCGCGACGTCGAGCCGTTCGCCGACGCGTAACACGACCGGGTTGGACGCGATCGTCCAGCGCCCTTCCTTGCCGGTCACCTCGACAGTGGCGACGTTACTGATCTGCGTTCCGGCACGCGTGTCCGCACCGGCTTCCGCCACGATCATCGTCGACGACACCATGGCGAGTGCAAGCATTGCTGCCGCACCGCTGCCATATGTCCGCCCGACCTTGTCCCCTATACTTGCGATCGTCACCGATCTCAGCCCCGTGTGTTATGCACGGGAAGGAAAATCAGGGTTCGTGCTTAAACAAGATTTACTGAACCGAATTGCAGTTCGATGTTTTTGATCGCGATCAAAGCGGGTGGATCTGGTCGCCCGCAAACGCACATCGGCGCGGACGTCAGCGAGAGGAAGCGTGCCGGACGGATCGCAAAACGGATGTGATACACCCGCCCTTCCCTATTCCGGGGGTAATTAAATTACTCGCCGTTTCGAATGCTTATCGCAAAATCACGCGGCACCGAGGCGGCGCAGATAGGCCAGAACGGCGCTGTGACCCGAATCGCTGAGCGAGATTTCCATCCGGCGGCGGTCGATCGGATCGATGACGCGATCGATCAGCTTAAGCTTGTGGAGATGGTCGATCCAGCGCTGCGAGGTGGTGACCGGGGCGGCAGCGGTGCTGACCAGCGTCTTGACGTTCATCGTCCGTCGCTCTTCATGCGCGACGAACAACGCCAGCAGCATGTCCCAGGCGGGTTCGTGGAACAGGTCGGCGGGAAGATGCTCGAACCGCGCGGCTCGTTGCGAGAGCAACTGGCGGGCGATGTCGCCGGGCGGATGCTGACCGTGCTGGGCGGTGAGCGTGGTTTGGCTCATCAGGCGATCCGCCCGCGAACCGAAGTCCACCGCTATCGCGGACAATTGAGTGGTCAGGTCCTTGACCAGCCCCGCAACCGTTTCTTCCGCCACCTCGTACGCTCTCCCGTCAGCGCCTGCCAGCCATGGTTCCGGTATCATTCGGAACCGGAAAAAAACAAGTTCATTCCGACATTTGGACTAATTCGGACAGAAAAACTAACATTTATTTCATACTGGCTTGGCGAACGAGAATGACGGGCCCGGAGTTCCCGCCGGCGCGTTTCATCCCCATCAATCGCCTGCGGGCCAGGAAGGAGCTGCGTGACCGCCTATCTCCACGCCGTGGGAGTCGCCGTACCCCCGCATGACGTTCATCGGGCCTTTCTGGATTGGGCGGACGCGCGACTGGACACGCGGCCGCGCGCCTTGTTCGACCGGATGGCGGCGCGATCGGGCATCGCGCACCGCTGGTCGGTGCTCCCCGATCCGACCGCGGCGGGCGGCTTCTACGCCGGCGCCATGTCGGGCACCGCGTCGCGAATGGCCATCTATGCCGAGGAAGCGCCGCGGCTGGCGCTCGCCGCGATCGCCGAGCTGGCCGGGCAGATCGACACCGCCGGCATCACCCATCTGGTGGTGGCGAGCTGCACCGGCTTCGTCGCGCCGGGCGTCGACCAGATCATCGCCCACGCGCTGGGGCTGTCGCGCCAGGTCGAACGGACGCTGATCGGCTTCATGGGCTGCTATGCCGCGGTGGTCGCACTGCGCACCGCGCGGCATATCGTCCGGTCGGAGCCCGCGGCGCGCGTGCTGGTGGTGACGGTGGAGCTGTCGACGCTGCACCTGCAGGACACCGACGATGTCGGCGCCCTGCTCGCCATGCTGCAGTTCGGCGACGGCGCCGCGGCCGCGCTGGTGACGGGAGAGCCGGGCGGCATTGCGCTCGGCCAGCCGTTCGCGGCGACGGTGCCGGACAGCGCGGCGCTGATCCGCTGGACGGTCACCGACCAAGGCTTCGTCATGCATCTCGACGGCGCGGTACCGGCGCGGATCGCTGGCGCGCTTGCCGATCCGGAGCTGGTCGCCAGCATCGTCGGCGATGCCGTGCCGGACGATCTGTTCTGGGCGGTGCACGCCGGCGGCCGATCGATCCTCGACGCGGTCGAACAGGCGCTGGGCCTGCCGCCGGCGGCGCTCGCCGCGTCGCGGGCGGTGCTGCACGACAAGGGCAATATGTCGTCGGCGACGCTGATGTTCGTGCTGGCGCGGATGCTCGCCGCGCCGCCGGGTCCCCACGCCGGCGTGGCGCTCGCCTTCGGGCCGGGGCTGGCGGCGGAGGGGCTGGCGCTGGAGCGGGTGGCGTGACGCTGGCGGTGCGCAGCACGGCCGAGGAGTTGATGGACGCGGACGACCTGCCCGCCGACGTCTATGCCGCGGTCGTCGCCGACCTGGCGCGGGTCAACACCGTGACGCTGGCACGGCGGCCGACGCTCGCCTTCCTCGACCGGATCGCGGCGGTAGCGGACGGCGCGCCCCTGCGGCTGCTCGACGTCGGCTTCGGCGACGGCGACATGCTGCGCGCGATCGCCCCCTGGGCCCGGCGGCGGGGCGTCGCGGTGATGCTGGCCGGCGTCGACCTCAACCCGCGCAGCGAGGCGGCGGCCCGCGCGCACACCGATCCCGCCGATGCGATCCACTACGTCACCGGTGACTATGCCGATCTTGCCGGACAGGACTGGGACGTGGTGATCAGCAGCCTGGTCGCGCATCACATGACGCACGCGCAACTCGTTGCCTTCTTGCGCTTCATGGAAGCGGAAGCGGCACGCGGCTGGTTCGTCAACGACCTGCATCGCCACGGCTTCGCTTATGCCGGCTATCCGCTGCTCGCCCGCGTCGCCGGCTGGCATCCGATCGTCCGCCACGACGGCCGGCTGTCGATCGCGCGCGCCTATCGCCCTTCCGAATGGCCGCCGCTGCTCGCCGCGGCCGGCGTCCACGACGCCCGCGTCTTCCGTGCCTTTCCGTTCCGGTTATGCGTCGAACGGCGGCGCTGATCATCGGCGGCGGGCCGGCCGGTTGCGCGGCCGCGATCACGCTGGCACGCGGCGGCGTCGCGCCGTTGCTGGTCGAGCGCCAGCCGGCCGGCGACGCGCTGTGCGGCGGCTTCGTCAGCTGGCGGACGGTGGCGCGCATCGACGAACTGGGCGTCGACCCCGCCAGCCTGGGCGGCCACCGCGTCGAGGGCGTGGCGCTGTTCGCCGGCCGCCGGGTGCATCGGGCGCGCCTGCCCGCGCCAGCGATGGGCCTGTCGCGCCGCCGGCTCGACACGGCGCTGCGTGCCGCGGCCGCACGGGTCGGCGTCACCTGCCTCAGCGGCGTGGCGGTGCGCAGTCTGGACGCGGGCACCGCGACGCTGGCGGACGGCACGGCGATCGCCGCCGACACGCTGTTCCTCGCCACCGGCAAGCACGATTTGCGCGGCCACGCCCGCCCCGCCGCGGCCCGCGGCGACGATCCGACGCTCGGCCTGCGCCTGCGGCTGCACCCGCGGCGCGACATCGCCGCGGCGCTGGCCGGGCAGATCGAGCTGCACCTGTTCGACCGCGGCTATGCCGGCATCGTCGCGCAGGAGGATGGCAGCGCCAACATCTGCCTGGCGGTGCATCGGTCGCGGCTGCACGCGGCGGGCACGCCGCTGGCGCTGCTCGAGACGTTGGCGCGCGAGCACCCAGCACTGGGAGCGCGACTCGCCGGACTCGACGCGACGGCGGCGATCGATGCGATCGCCAACGTCCCCTATGGCTGGCGACGGCGCGACGGCACCCCCGGCCTGTACCGGCTCGGCGACCAGGCGGCGGTGATCCCGTCGCTGGCCGGGGAGGGCATGGGCATCGCGCTCGCCAGCGGCATCGACGCCGCCCGTGCGCATCTGGCAGGCGAATGCGCCAGCCGCTGGCAGCAGCGCTTCGCCCGCCGCGTGGCGCGGCCGATGGCGGTCGCCGGCGCGGCGCGGCGGGTCGCGGAAAGCCGCTGGTCGTCGCCGCTCGTCGCCCTGCTGCCGCCGCGACTGATCCAGGTCATGGCGGCGGCGACCAGGGTCGGCTGACGACCTTGACGACGCCCACGCCGCCCAGGAAGGTAACGCGATGGATCAGCTCAATCTTTCCGAGTCCGAATGGCGCAAGCGCCTGTCGCCGGCACAATATCACGTGCTGCGCGAGGCGGGGACGGAACGTGCCTTCGCGGGCACGCTGACCGACAACAAGGCGGACGGCCTGTACCATTGCGCGGCCTGTCACCTCGACGTGTTCGACAGCGCCGACAAATACGATTCGGGTTCGGGCTGGCCGAGCTTCACCCAGCCGATCGCGCGCGACCGGATCACCGACCATAGCGACACGAGCCACGGCATGACCCGGACCGAGACGCGCTGCGCCCGCTGCGACAGCCACCTCGGCCATGTCTTTCCCGACGGCCCGCCGCCGACCGGCCTGCGCTATTGCATCAACTCGATCGCGCTGGAATTCCGCGCGCGGCGGTAAAGCAGGCGAGCGCTTGCCGGGGGCAGCGTTAGCGCGTATCGCGCCAAGCGCTCATGGCCCGTGCGCGTACCTCCCGCCCCGCCCCCCGATCGCCCTGGCGCCGCCGGCTGATCGTCTCCATCCAGATCCTGGTCGGCCTTGCCGTGCTCGCGATCGGCGCGCTGGTCGTCGCCGTCTATGTCGCGCGCTCGCAGCTGCCGAGTTTCGACCAGTTGAAATCCTCGCCCAACGGCCAGATGATCCGCGTCCATGCCGCCGATGGCACGGTGATCGTGTCGCTCGGGCCGAGCTATGGCGAATGGCTGCCCTACGATCGCATCCCGACGGTGATGCGCGACGCGACCGTCGCGGTCGAGGACCGGCGCTTCTACCAGCATCCCGGCGTCGACCCGATCGGCGTCGCGCGATCGGTGATGGTCCGGTACGAGCGCGGCCGCTGGATTCAGGGCGGATCGACCATCACCCAGCAGCTGGCGCGCAACGTCTTCCTGAACAACCAGAAGAAGTTCGGGCGGAAATTCCGCGAATGGATCCTGGCGCTGGCGCTGGAGCGGAAGTTCTCCAAGGACCAGATCCTCGAACTCTACCTCAACAAGGTCTATTACGGCGGCGGCGCCTATGGCATCGACGCGGCGAGCCGCAAGTTCTTCGGCCATGGTGCCGACAGCCTGAGCCTGTCAGAGGCGGCGGTGATCGCCGGCCTGGTCAAGGCTCCGTCCAACTATTCGCCGACCGCCGACGCGCAGGCCGCGGTCGGCCGCGCCGGCGTGGTGCTCGACGCGATGGTGCGCAGCGGCGCGATCAGCCGCACCCAGGCGGACAATGCCGATCCGCAAGGGCTGAAGCTCGCGCCCGAGCCGCAGCAGAATTCGGTACGCTACTTCACCGACTGGGCGCTGCCACAGCTCGACACGCTGATCGACGAGACGCAGGCGCCGCTGGAGGTGTGGACGACGCTCGACCTCGGCATGCAACGCGCCGCCGATGCCGCGATCCGCAGCAACGCCCCGAATGGCGCGCAGGGCGCGCTGGTCAGCCTGGATCGCGACGGCGCGGTCAAGGCGATGGTCGGCGGCAAGGACTATGTCTCGTCGATCTACAACCGCGCGACCCAGGCGCAGCGCCAGCCGGGTTCGGCGTTCAAGCTGTTCGTCTACCTCGCCGCGCTGGAGGCCGGGCACAAGCCCGAGGACACGATCGTCGACGAGCCAGTGACGATCGACGGCTGGAGCCCGCGCAACGATTCCCGCCACTTCTCCGGCCAGGTGACCCTGCGCACCGCGTTTGCCTATTCGCTCAACACGGTGGCGGCCAAGCTGGGCCAGGAGGTCGGCTTCACCACCGTCGCCGACATGGCGCGGCGGTTCGGCATCACCACGCCGGTCAACACGCATCCGTCGATGGTGCTCGGTACCTCCGACGTGCGGCTGATCGACATGACCCGTGCCTTCGCCAGCGTCGCCGCCAAGGGCGTAGCGGTCGCGCCCTATGGCATCACCCGCGTCACCGCCAACGGCCAGACGATCTACACGCACGAGGTCGATCGCAGCCACGTGCTGGTCGCGCCCTCTGTCGCGGCGGAGATGACCGACCTACTGCAGACCGCGGTCAACACCGGCACCGGCCGCCAGGCGCAGATCGGCCGGCCGGTGGCAGGCAAGACGGGCACCACCACCTCCACGAAGGACGGCTGGTTCCTCGGCTTCTCGTCGGGGCTGACCACCGGCGTGTGGATGGGCCGCGACGACGCCAAGCCGATCCCCGGCCTGCACGGCGGTACCGCGCCGGCGCGCGCCTTCGCCGATTTCATGAAGGTGGCGGTGGCGAACCGGCCGATCGAGCAGTTCGACACGCAGGTGACCCTGCCCGAATGGCAGCTGGAGCCGGACGAGGAGAGCTATTTCGGCCAGCCCGACAATGGCGCGGCGATGGTCGACGAGGACGGCAATCCGCTGCCCGCCCAGCCGCAGGCGCAGGTCGGCGACGAGCAGGACGGCGACGGCAGCGAGCCGCCGCAGGCGCGCACCCAGCCGCAGCAGCAGCTCGACGATCTGATCGACCGGGTCACCGGGCGCGACGCGCCGCGCGAGGATCGGCGCGGCGACGGCCGCGATCCGGCGGCGCCGGGGCGGCAACCGCTCGCCACCGGTCGCCAGCCGCTGCCGCCGCAGCGTCAGCTGCCGGACGAGCGTCCGTACCAGTGAAGCGCGGCGCCGTGCGCGCGTAGCCAGGCGCGCGCCGCATCGGGATGCTGCCCGTCGGGATCGCCGGCATAGAGTCGGGCGACGACCGCGTGGAAGGCGGGCGAATGGTCCATGTGGACGCGGTGGGCGACCTCGTGCGCGGCGGTCGCGCGGCGGACCCAGCCGGGGGCGAGGATCAGCCGCCAGCTGTAGCGGATCGCGCCGTCCTGCGCGCAGCTGCCCCAGCGGCCGCGCGGATCGCCGACCGCGACCTTGCTGACCGTCACGCCGGCCCGGGCCGCATAGACGGCGGTATCGGCGGACAGGACGGCGAGCGCCTGCGCGCGCAGCCACGCCTCGACCCGGCGCGGCACCGTCTCCGCCGGGCCTGACAGCGACAGATTTGCCCCGTCACGCTCGACGCGGCGGCGGCTGCCCGGCGCCCAAGCGATGGTCAGCGGCGCGTCGGCGACAGGTAGCATTGTGCCCGGGGCGAAGGGCACCGCCTGCGGCAGCGCCGCGCGTTGCCCCCTGATCCAGTCCGCCTTGCCCTGCGCCCAGGCGAGCGCCGGCTTCAGCGCCGCGCGGCGCGGCAGCACCAGGCGTACCGCGCCGCTCGCCGGGTCGACGACCAGCCGGATGCGCCGCGCAGTCGGGTGGCGGACGATGTCGATGGCGAGGTCATCCGCCGCGCCCGCCGCTGCCCCGCTCACAACTCGCGGTCGACGACGTGATTCTCGATGTCGCCGACGTCGTCCTCGCTGACCGTCCAGCCTCGTACCGACTGGCGGGCGGCATGCACCGTCTCGCGGTCGCCGGAGATCAGATAATGCCAGTCGGGCAGCGGCCGCCCTTCCGCGCGCAACCGATAGGCACAGGTGGCGGGCAGCCAGTCGATGTCGCGCACATTGCCGGCGGTCAGCCGCACGCATTCGGGCACATAGGCGCGGCGATGCTTGTAGTCGGAGCAGAAGCCGCTGCGCCGGTCGAGCAGCCGGCAGGCGACGTTGGTCGGATAGACCTCGCCCGTCTCGTCGTCCTCGAGCTTGTGCAGACAGCATTTGCCGCAGCCGTCGCACAAAGCTTCCCATTGTCCGCGGTCGAGCCGCTCGATCGGCAGCTCCCAGAATTTGCTCATGATGCCCAGCGTCTGATCTCGTCGGCGGTCGCCTGCGCGCCCTGTTCGGTCGGCAGCAGCGCGAGCGGCTTGCCCTGTGGGTCCATCAGATAGGTCTGGCGGCTGTGGTTGACCAGATAGCCGCCGCCCGGCTGCTCGGCGCCCTTGCCGGCATAGATGGCGAAGGCCTTGGCGACGGCGGTGGTCGCCGCCCGGCTGCCGGTTAGGCCGACCATACGCGGGTAGAAGGCGCCGACGAAGCGCTTGAGCACCGGCGGCGTGTCGCGGGCGGGGTCGACGGTGATGAAGATCGGCACGATCCGCCTGGCCAGATCGGGATCGCTCTTGTCGAGCAGCGTCATCGCCTGGCCGACGGTGGCCATGTCGGTGGGGCAGACGTCGGGACAGAAGGTGTAGCCGAAATAGACGATGCGGTATTTGCCGGCGAAGTCGCGATCGGTGACGGTGCGGCCGTCCTGATCGGTCAGCGTGAACGGGCCGCCGATCTTCGCGCCGGCGAGCGGCGCCTCGGCCGGGGTCGCGCTTCCCTGGCAGGCGGCGAGGAGCAGCGAGGCTGCAATCGGCAGGACACGCAGAATGTTCATGACCGTGCCAGCCATGATCTGTTACCGGCGGACGGGCAAGTCCGCTTCCACGCCCGAGGACCCATGATGACCGTCCGTCCGCTTCTCGCCGTCGCCCTGCTGCTCACCGCCGCGCCGCTCGCCGCGCAGCAACAGTCGGACAGCTACAAATTCCTGTCCGCGATCGAGAAGGAAGAGGGCAAGACGGTCACCGACATGATCGAACAGCCGGGCAGCACGATCATCAACACGCGCTCGACCACCAGTGGCAAGGGCGCGCTGCATATCCTGGTCAGCCATCCCGGCGCGCTGTTCTTCCAATATCTGCTGCAGCACAAGGCGGACCCGAACATCCGCGACAGCCGCGGCAATACGCCGCTGATCCTGGCGGCGATGGCGCAGCGCGAGGATCTGGTCACGCTGCTGCTGACCTACAAGGCGAACATCAACCTCGCCAATGCGCAGGGGCAGACGCCGCTGATCCTGGCGGTCAACAACCGCGACCTGTCGATGGCGCGGCTGTTGATCGCCAAGGGCGCCGATCCCGACCAGACCGACAACCTGGCGGGCCTGTCGGCGCGCGATTACGCGCTGCGCGACGCGCGCAATCCGGCGCTGGTCGCGCTGTTCAAGGACCTGCCGAAGAAGACGCGGGCGGCGGTGGCGGGGCCCAAGCTGTAGAAGACGCTGTCGTTTTCCGCGAGTCTTGACAGAATTGACGCCTGGACGGGGAAACGGTCCTACCCCCGCGGGCATCGATGACGCGACAATGAGAAAGAGCGGGCGGTCTCTTCGGCAAGGCTAGCGGCGGCGGAACGTGTAGGACAGCCGGAATTCAGAGGCCGACGCAATCCGCCACCTCGGCGAAATCGCGCGCGATCGCGTCGACCCCGATCGCGCGCAGGCGGTCGGCATGGCCAGGCCCGCAATGCGCGCCGGCGACGAGGCCGATGACGAAGCCGCCGCTCGCCACCGCGCCGGTCGCGCCGACCGGCGAATCCTCCAGGATCGCGCAGCGTTCGATCGGCACGCCGATCGCGCGGGCGCCGTACCAATAGAGGTCGGGCGCGGGCTTGCCGCGGGCGACGTGTTCGCGGCCACTGTAGACATGGTCGCCGAAGACGTCGGCGAGGCCGATATGATCGAGATGCCGTCGGATCCAACGCGTGTAGCTGGACGACACCACCGCTTTCGGCAGGTCGCGCGGCAGCGCGCGGACGAAGGCGACCGCCCCCGCGACCGCATCGACGCCCTCCGCCATCGCGCGGGCGTCTTCCGCCGCGCGCGCCGCCTCGAAGTCGGCCGGCAGCGGGCCGCCGATCCAGCGGCGGATCGCGTCGCGGAAATCGTCACCGGCCAGCCCCATGAAATGCGCCATCGAATCCTCCGGCGTGGTCGGATGGCCGGCGGCGGTGAGCAGTTCGGCGAGGTGCCGGTTGCCGGCATATTCGCTTTCGATCAGCACGCCGTCGAAGTCGAAGAGGAGGCCGTCGAACCTCATGCCGCCGGCACCATGCGGGGGCGTTCGCCGAATAGCGCGCTGCCGATGCGGACATGGGTGGCGCCCAATGTCACCGCGGTGGCGAAATCGGCGGACATGCCCATGCTGAGCCCGGCGAGGCGGTGGTCGCGCGCCAGCTTGGCGAGCAGGGCGAAATAGGGCGCCGCCTCGACGTCGGCGGGCGGCACGCACATCAGCCCGATCACCGGCAGGTCGGCGGCCCGCGCGCGGGCGAGCAAATCGGGCAGTTCGGGCAGCGCGCAGCCGCCCTTCTGCGGCTCGTCGCCGATATTGACCTGGACGAAACAGTCGGGCCGGCGCCCCTGCCTGTCCATCGCGCGGGCGAGCGCGTCGACCAGCGACGGCCGGTCGACGGCGTGGATCGCGTCGAACAGCGCGACCGCCTCGTCCGCCTTGTTGGACTGGAGCTGGCCGATGCCGTGCAGCACGACATCGGGATGGCGTTCGCGCAGCGGCGGCCATTTGGCGGCGGCCTCCTGCACGCGATTCTCGCCGAAGACGCGCTGGCCGGCGGCGAGCAGGGGTTCGATCGCCGTGGCGTCGTGCGTCTTGGAGACGGCGATCAGCGTGACGTCGCGCGGGTCGCGGCGCGCGATCGCGGCGGCGGCGGCGATCTCCGCCAGGATCGTGGCGCGTGCATTGGTGTCGGTCATGCGCGCCGCTATAGCGTCGGCGTGCGCGATCTGAACCGTAATCTCGATCCCCGACGCGCCGCCTGGCTGATGACCGATGCGCGGGTCGGCGACGTGATCGCGGCGATCCGCGCGCTGCCGCCGGGCGCCGGCATCGTCTTCCGCCAGCGCGAGCTGGCGCGCGGGGCCCGCCATGCGCTGTTCCTGCGCGTCCGGCGGCTGGCCAAGGCGCGACGGATGCGGCTGAGCGCGGCCGGCGGCTTGCCGGGGGCGGCCGCGCATGGCGGCCGGCGCGCCGCCACCCATCCCGCGCATGACCGGCGTCAGGCGATCGCGGCGGTGCGCGCCGGCGCGACATTGCTGTTCGTGTCGCCGCTGTTCGCGACGCGATCGCATCCCGGCGCCGCCGCGCTGGGACCAGGCCGCGCCGTGCCGATCGCGCGTGGCTTGCCGGTGGCGCGGATCGCGCTCGGCGGCATGGACGGGCAGCGCTGGCTGCGGCTGCGCCGCTACGGCTTCGACGGTTGGGCGGCGATCGACGCCCTCGCCGTCGCGCCCGCTCACGCCGGGCGGGCGGCGCCCTCCGGCGCGCGAGCCGGCTCGATCAGGTCCCAGCGGTTGCCGTAGAGATCCTCGAACACCGCGACGATGCCATAGGGTTCGTGCCGGGGCGGTTCGACGAACCGGACGCCCCGGTCGGTGAAGGCGCGGTGATCGCGGGCGAAATCGTCCGTTTCGAGGAACAGGAAGACGCGCCCCCCGCTCTGGTCGCCGACCGCCGCCCGTTGCCGGTCCCCGACGGCCCGCGCGAGCAGCAGCGCGTGGGCGGCAGCCGGCGGGGCGACGACGACCCACCGTTTCCCCGCGGCCAGCGCAGTGTAGTGCGAAGCACGAAGCCGAGGCTGTCGACGAAGAACGATATGGCCTCGTCATAGTCACGGACGAGGAGGGCGGTCATCGCGAGGCGCTGGGACATCCCGCGACGCTGCCCGATGTCGCCCGACGAGCCAAGGTCTGCGACGGGCGGCGTCGGGGCAATCCAACGCCGGACCTTCGCAGCTCTGGCTTCGCTTACGCCGGGTCCGCGCGCCAGGCTCGCGGGGCCGCTACGAAGGATGGGCGAACGCACCTCTCCGCCACCCGCGCGGGAAAGCGCCTTCAGCCCCCGTCCGCCACCTCTTCCGGCCGCGCCCAGATCATCTCGCCGCGGCCGAGCGCGCGGCCGTCGTGGGCGTGCACCGTCACCGGCGCCACCGGCCGGCGGTCGCGCGCGTCGACCAGCACCGGGAAGGCCGGCTGGCACGTCTCCCAGCGTTCGCCCCATTGGCGCAGCGCGACCATCGTCGGCAGCAGGGCATAGCCCTTTTCGGTCAGTGAATAGCGGATCTTGCGGCGGTCCGCCGGCATCGCCGCGCGCTGCAGGATGCCATGGTCGACCAGCCGTGCCAGCCGATTGGCGAGGATGTTGCGCGCGATGCCCAGCTCCGACTGGAATTCCTCGAAATGGTGCAGGCCGTTGAACGCGGCGCGCAGGATCAGGAACGCCCAGCGCTCGCCCATCGCCTCCAGCGCCGCGGGCAGGCTGCATTCCTTCAGCGTCTCGCGCAGGTGGTCCATGGCCCTGCCGTACCGCAAACGCGCGCGAGCGGCAAAAACGATCACGCTGATCGGCAACAAACCATTGCCAAGCCGTGGCGGCCCGCCCCATGTACATGCTGTGCTGCGGCAATATGAACTGGTCGACCGGGTGCTCGATTACGACCCCGATGCCAACGAGGCGCTGCTCAACCGCGCCTACGTCTTCTCGATGCACGCCCATGGCAGCCAGAAGCGCGCCAGCGGCGACCCCTATTTCAGCCATCCGATCGAGGTTGCGGGCATCCTGACCGACCTTCGGCTCGACGACGAGACGATCGCCACCGCGATCCTGCACGACACGGTCGAGGACACGGTCGCCACCTCGGAAGAGATCGAGCGCGTCTTCGGTCCCAATGTCGCGCGGCTGGTGGACGGCGTCACCAAGCTCAGCAAGATCGAGGCGCAGACCGAGAACGAGCGCGCCGCCGAGAACCTGCGCAAGTTCCTGCTGGCAATGTCGGACGACATCCGCGTGCTGCTGGTCAAGCTCGCCGACCGGCTGCACAACATGCGCACGCTCCATCACATCCCCAAGCCGGAGAAGCGGCGGCGCATCGCCCGCGAGACGATGGACATCTATGCGCCGCTCGCCGAGCGGGTCGGCATGTACGAGTTCATGAAGGAGATGCAGACGCTCGCCTTCGAACAGCTCGAGCCGGAGGCGTATCAGTCGATCACCAAGCGGCTGGAGCAGCTGAAGGCGGGCGGCGGCGACCGGATCGCCAAGATCGGTTCGGGCCTCAAGCTGCTGCTCGCCCGCGCCGGCGTCGAGGCGGAGGTGACCGGGCGCGAGAAACACCCCTATTCGATCTGGCGCAAGATGAGCGAGCGCCACATCAGCTTCGAGCAACTCAGCGACATCATGGCGTTCCGCGCGATCGTGCCGACGGTCGAGGATTGCTATCGCGCGCTGGGGATCATCCACCGCCGCTGGCCGATGGTGCCGGGGCGGTTCAAGGACTATATCTCGACGCCCAAGCGCAACGGCTATCGCTCGCTGCACACCAGCGTGATCCATGCCGACAATGCCCGCATCGAGATCCAGATCCGCACGCCGGACATGCATGCGGAAGCCGAATTCGGCCTCGCCGCGCACTGGGCGTACAAGGAAAAGAAGGTCCGCGCCGACAGCCAGCATAGCTGGATCGCCGATCTGGTCGAGATCCTCGACACCGCCGGCAGCCCCGAAGAGCTGCTCGAACATACCCGCATGGCGATGTATCAGGATCGCATCTTCGCCTTCACGCCGAAGGGCGAGCTGATCCAGTTGCCCAAGGGCGCGACGCCGATCGATTTCGCCTATGCGGTGCACACCGATCTCGGCGACCAGGCGGTCGGCGCCAAGATCAACGGCCGCGTCGTGCCGCTGTCGACCGTCATCGAGAACGGCGACCAGGTGCAGGTGCTGCGCTCCAAGGGCCAGGTGCCGCAGCCCGGCTGGCTCAACTTCGCGATCACCGGCAAGGCGCTGGCGGCGATCCGCCGGCATCTGCGCCATACCGAGCGGGCCGAGCAGATCGCATTGGGCCGCACCTTGTACGAGGATATCGTCCGTCGCCTGCCCGCCGCGCTGTCGCCCGACGCGCTCGACCATGCGGTGGCGCGGCTCAAGCTGCCCGACGAGCCGGCGCTGATGATGGCGATCGCGCGCCGCCACCTGTCCGACGTGCAGGTGATGGAGGCGCTGATGCCGGGTTCCGCCGGCACCGATGCGGCGCGGCTGGCGCCGCAGTCGACCGCCATCTCGATCAAGGGGCTGACGCCGGGTGTCGCCTTCGACCTGGCGGAATGCTGTCACCCGGTGCCGGGCGACCGCATCGTCGGCCTGCGCCGCCCCGACGCGGGGATCGAGGTGCATGCGATCGACTGCCCGGTGCTCGCCGAACTGGCCGAGCGCGGCGCGGACGAGACCGACTGGGTCGACGTCGACTGGGGCGACCAGTCCGACGGCGCGGTGGCGCGGATCAGCGTGCAGGTGAGGAACGAGCCCGGCGCGCTCGGCATCGTCTCGACGATCATCGGCGCCCACAAGGCGAACATCATCGCGCTACGATTGGATACGCGCGACACGATGTTCCACACCAACGTGATCGACGTCGAGGTTCATGACGTCCACCAGCTGATGCGCCTGATCGCGGCGCTGCGCGCCGCAGACGCGGTCAATGCGGTGGAGCGGGTGTAGCGGTGTTAACCCGCTACACTCCGCGACATATCGTCAGGAATATCGATCCGAAATATCAAAAGTGATGTTGTAATAGGAATCGTATTTCAAGGAGCAACTTGCCGGTTGATCTTTGACGCTACCATTCGCCGATGCGGCATCTCCCGCCTTTGCGCCCGTATCGGATCGGTACGAATAATAGAATGTACAGGTGCCGGTCGAGCCATTCGCTCTCGTAAAGGTGGCATCGAACGATAGATAGGTGTAGCGCTCCCCGATGTCGGGATCGCCCATGCGGTGACGGCTGCGCATCGATTGATTGGGCTCCAAAGTGCCCTCGATACGATCACTGATCGTCCCGTCGCCATTGGCCGTGCCGTAGCGGCCAGACCAGTCGACATTGGAAATGGTGACGGTATATTTCGTATCGTTGACCAATTTCGCCCAGATTTCGGCACTGGAAATCGTGCTGCAAGTCGCAACCGTCGGCATGCCCAGGGCGCCCAGCGCCGCAGCCATTCCAACAACAAGTCGTCGCATATTAGTCATCTCACTTCTCCCAATATGGCGTGATGCCGTTTTCCTCGAGCAGTGCCTTCATCTGAGCCCAGAAGTCGGGAAACAGCGTTCCAAGATCGTAATGATCATTGTCGATATGGACGACGTTATTGAGCCCGCCCGCCACCGAGGCGCCGCGAAGATCTCTGATGTCAATCAGCGCCTTGCCCATCTGCATATTGTAGAAGAAGGCATTGCCGAACTTGGCCCCGCGGAAGTTGGTGCCAGCGACCAGATCGGATGATTTCATCGCCGGTTTGTCGCCGTAGAAGTCCTTCACCACCGGTGTGGTACTCACGAATTGAGTATTGGAAAAGTCATATCCGGAAAAATCCATACCGCTGATGTCGCAATCGCAGATAAACGAGTTTCTGAAATTTTTTTTCTTGGTCGAGAAATCGACATTCCTTAAATCGGTGCTCTGCAAGCACAGTTTTGTATCACTATTGCGGAGGGTTGCGCCGTCCGCTTTACAAAAGCCCAAGACTACTTTTCCGCCATTGATGTTGCTGAAGTCGGCATCGGTGGCATCCACGCCGGCAAGAACCAGGCCGCCTTCGAAGCCCTCGAAGTCCGCACCCCTTGCGGTCCCCTCCAGAAAATGGAGCGAACTACCGTCGGATTTCGCGTCCGTGCGCACTCCCTTGAAAATCGCCCCGTCGCTGGTGGAGTCATTGATGTCAGTGTAATTCTTGAACTCCGCCCCGGTGAAGTCGGCCTTGGTCAGGTTGACATCTTTGATGATGTAGCATGGCCCCCAACTTTGAACCGCGGTCGGCGCGAGCTGGAAGTTGCTGCCGAAGGTTGCACCGGCGAACTTCGCCGCGGTAAAATCGGATTTGTCGAGATCCGTCTGGTCGAAGGTCGCCTTGGCGAAGCTCGCGCCCGCGGCGCTGACGCCGTGGAGGTTGGCGTGGCTGAACGTGGCGCCGTCGAAGATCGCGCCGGTCAGCGTCGCCCCGCTGAGATCGACCCCCGTCAAATCCTTGCCGGTGAGATCGGCCCCGCTGAGGTTGGCGCCGCGGAGATCGAGCTTGGTCAGATCGACGGCACGCAGATCTTGGCCATGCAGGTCGAGCCCCGGCGGGGCGGGCGCCGCGCTGGCGGCGGGCGCGGGTGCAGGAGCAGTCGGGGAGGCGGATGCCGCCGGCGCACCCTGCGCGGTCAACACCACCGCCGCGCCGCCGCTGTACAGACGCTGCAGGCCCTGCGTGCCGGGCGCGAGCGCGGCACCGGCTGGCTGCTCCGCCGCAGCCGGCGGGACGTCTATGACTTTCTCCTTGCCACTCGGCCGCAGCGGTGCGGCCGTCACGGCTTCGCTGACGATCATCGCGCTTTCTCCCACGCACCGACCCCAGCTTCATTGTAGCGGGACGGTGGCGAGAAAAAGCTGACGATCCGGCGACTATCTTTTAACTAACTAGGACGTCACGAGTCTTTCTTTCAAAGATGATCAGTTTACGTGAGACCGGATGGAAGATCCGAGTCCATTAGCCGGGACTCTCAAATTGAATAGCATCCGGACAATGTCTTGTTTGAACTGGATGTATTGCGGCCACAGATCATGCGATCGTGCGTTATAAGCACTAGATTCAGTGACATCGAAGCGATGCGGAGTGAATCACCCGCAGCGGCATCAACGGACGCGCGCCACCCGCTCGACCACCCACAGCATCGCCGTCGCCACCGCCCCGCCGATCAGCATGTCCGCCAGATAATGCGTCCCCTCCACGGGCGTCGACAGCAGCATCGCCGCATTGAGCGCGAGCAGCGGCCAGCGCAGGCTGCGGATCGGCCAGGCGGCGCGGACGTAGATCACCGCCGCCGCGGTGTGGAAGCTGGGCGCGGAGACGAGGCCGCGGAGATGGGCGAGGTCGATCACCCGCACGCTGTGATCGCGCAGCGCCGGGATCAGCCCCTGCTGCCATTGCTCGCTTTCGGGCATGTACGGGATCGACCCGTGCCAGAGGTAGGAGAAGGGTCCCACCGCCGGCATCAGGGCGTAGAGCGCCAGCGTCGCCACCGCGGTCAGCCAGAAGGCGGCGAGGAAGCGATGCGCCGCCCCGCGATCGCCCGACCAGGCGGCGTGGCCGAGCAGGATCGCCGGCGTCAGATAGATGCTGCGATAGGCGGCAAGGCCCAGCACCTGCAGCGACGGATGCGCCGCGACCGTGCCATACCAGGCGAGCCAGTCGAAGCCCAAGGCCGCGTCGATCCGTTGCAGCGCCGCATCGTGGAAGCCTTGCGTCAGCGCCGCGATCGGATAGCTGGCGACGGCG
Organism: Sphingomonas sp. MA1305; assembly: GCF_016107325.1. Taxonomy (GTDB): domain Bacteria; phylum Pseudomonadota; class Alphaproteobacteria; order Sphingomonadales; family Sphingomonadaceae; genus Sphingomonas. Next base: position 637,348 of record NZ_RCVT01000002.1, on the reverse strand, counting down.
CCGATCAGGGCGATCGCCGTGAACAGCGCATAATATTCCGCGCCGGCGGCGAGCACATCGCCATGGCGCCAGCCCGTCCGCCCGGCGCCGAGCCGCAGGGCGAGCGCGCACCCGCCGCAGAGCCAATAGGGACGGTTGCCGCCGCTCATCGGGTCGATCGTCAGCTCGCTGGCCCGCATCAGCAGCGCGACGACCAGGCCGCTGACCACCACCGCCAGCCAAAGCAGCAGGCCCGGAACGCCGGCTGCGGCCGCGGTATCTGGTCCCGATACTGCGAGGGGCGGAAGCGGGCGATCGGCGGCTGGGTATTGAGTCGGCACGGGCGCGTCTTCATCTTACAAATTCGTGACAGTCCCGCCTCTGCCACGAAAGCTTTCACCAGGATGAACGAGACGCGAGGCCGGCGCGTCGGTGCGACGCACCGCCCCGCCCTCCAGACGCCGGCGCCGCTGTAGCGGGCGTCGGGTCCCGGTCGGCCTCCCGCGGATGGCCAGACTTCGATCATGGCGTTCCCGGACGCGAGACGACATGCGCTCGCATTTACCGGGACGTGACCGGTCAGGCGTGACAGGCGGATGACGCCGCCGGTGCAAGCCGCTACAAGGCGCGCCATCATGCACCGCCCCGCCCTGTCCGTCGTCATCCCCTGCTACAATGAAGCCGCCTGCCTGGAGCTGCTCCACGCGCGCGTCTCGGCGGCGGCGCGCGACGCCGTGGGCGAGGATTACGAGATCGTGCTGATCAACGACGGTAGCCGCGACGACAGCTGGCCGGTGATGCAGCGCCTGTCCGCCGCCGACCCGCGGCTGGTCGCGATCAACCTGTCGCGCAACCACGGCCACCAACTGGCGCTGACCGCCGGGCTCGACCTGTGCAGCGGTGCGCAGATCCTGATCATCGACGCCGATCTGCAGGACCCGCCGGAGCTGCTCGCCGACATGCGGCGGACGATGGCCGATCAGCAGGCCGACGTCGTCTATGCGGTGCGCCGCAAGCGCGAGGGCGAGACGATCTTCAAGAAGGCAACCGCCGCCGCCTTCTACCGCGTGCTCGACCGCGTCACCGACACGCCGATCCCGCTCGATACCGGCGATTTCCGGCTGATGAGCCGGCGCGCGCTCGACGCGCTGCTGTCGCTGCCCGAACAGGCGCGCTTCATCCGCGGCATGGTCGCCTGGGTCGGCTTCCGCCAGGTGCCCTTCCCCTACGATCGCGCCGAGCGCCATGCCGGCGAGACCAACTATCCGCTCGGCAAGATGGTGCGGCTCGCCTTCGACGCGGTCACCGGCTTCTCGACCGCGCCGCTACGCTTCGCCAGCCACGCCTCGGTGATCCTCGCCGGCGCGTCGCTCTTGCTGCTGATCTACATCCTGTGGGGCTTTTTCGAGGGCTCGCCGGTGCAGGGCTGGACGTCGACGATGCTGGTCGTCACCGTCCTGTCGGCGGTGCAGATGTTCGTGCTCGGCATGATCGGCGAATATCTCGGCCGGCTGTACATCGAGAGCAAGAAGCGCCCGCTCTATCTGGTCGCCGACATCGCCGGACCGGTGAAGGGCCATTCGACCCTGGGCTTCAACGCGGCCGAACCCTCGCCGGAATTCGACGCCGGCGCCTAGGCCGGCTCGGCCAGCGTAACGATCGACACGCCGGGGGTCAGCGGCACCCGGCCGACCGCATGGCGTTCGAGGCGGAAGATCGTCTCGAACAGCGTGTTGAGCGGCCTGGCCGGCGGTGAATCGTCGCTGTCGTCGCGCCCGGTCAGCCGCCCGGCGATGCGCGCCGCGGCGGCGAGCGGGAAGAGCAGCGAGTTGAAATAGGTCAGCTTGCGCGGCGTCAGGCCCGCCGCGCCGATCGCCTTGGCCAGCCCGGCCTTGGAATAGCGGCGGTGGTGGTGGTTCACCACGTCATGCGCGCTCCACATCCATTGGTGGGCAGGTACCGCGATCAGGATCTTGCCGCCTGGCTTGAGCAGCGACTTCATCGCGGCGAGCGCCGCGACATCGTCCTCGATATGCTCGACGACGTCGAGCACCGCGACCAGATCGTAAGACGCCCGCGCGACGCCGGGCAGCGCGGGCAGCGGCGCATCGCCGACCGGCTTGCCCAGCCGCTCGCTGGCGATGGCGCGCGCGGCGGGATCGATCTCGATCGCGTCGACCGACCCGAATTGCGCGAGCATCGGCAGATTGTGCCCGGTGCCGCAACCGATCTCGAGGATGCGCGCGCCCTTCGGCAGCGCGGCGTAGCGGGTCAGATAATCGCTGAGGATGTCGCGGCGGGCGCGGTACCACCAATGGGTGGAATCATGCGCGGCCATGCGGTCGTAGACGATGCGATCCATGATTTAAGCGAACACCAGCCAGCGATTGAGGATGAAGGTGAAGATGGTGGCCAGCGCCACTGCGGGAATGAGGATCACCCAGCCGGGCAGGCCGAACTTGGCGGTGCCGATCCAGGTCACCAGCGCGTTCAGCGCCATGCCCGATCCCTGGACGGCGATGAACTGCATCTGCTGCTGCCAGCCGCGGCGGGCGTCGTTCAGCCCCTTAAAGCTCCAGCGGCTGTGCAGGACATAGCCGCAGGCCACCGCCACCAGAAAGGCCGGCGGCACGGCATAGACGGCATGCTGCCGCGCCAGCACGAACAGGGTGAGCGGCAGATAGACCGCCGAATAGATCAGCGTCGACACGCCCCCGGCGATGCCGAAGCGCAGCAATTGCCCGCGCATGTCGTCGGCCTGGAGGATGTGGAGCAGGGCGGGAGCTTCCCTCGTCATCGTCTCCGCCCTAAAGGACGGGGACCGGGAACGGCAATTGTTATTCGAAGGGCGTCTCGCTTGACCACTCCTCCGCGCGGCCGGCTTCAAGCCGAGCTGGACCGCCACTGGATCGCGCTCACCCTGGTGGCGTGGCTCGCGGTGTCCGCCTGGTATGTCGGCCACGACTGGAACATGGTGCGCTGGCTGTCGCTGGGCGACACCGACGACAATATGCGGCTGATGCAGGTGCGCGCCTGGCTGAACGGCCAGGGCTGGTACGACCTGCGCAACTATCGGCTGAACCCGCCGCAGGGCTTCGACATCCATTGGAGCCGCATCGTCGACCTGCCGATCGCCGGGCTGATCCTGTTCTTTCGCCTGTTCACCAGCAACGCCTGGGCGGAGCGGCTGGCCTGCGGCATCGCGCCGCTGCTGCCGCTGTCGATCGCGATGCTGGGCGTCGCGGCGACCGTGCGGCGGCTGGTCCATCCGCTCGCCTGGCCGCTGGCGATCGTCTTCCTGCTCGGCACGTCGGCGACGATGCTGATGTTCCTGCCCGAGCGGATCGACCATCACGGCTGGCAGCTCGCGATGCTGAGCCTGACCGTCGCCGGCCTGTGCGATCCGCGGGCGTTGCGCGGCGGCATCATGGTCGGGCTGGCGAGCGCGGTCAGCCTGGCGATCGGCCTGGAGATGCTGCCCTATTGCGCGATGGCCGGCGCCATCCTGGCGCTGCGTTGGGTGTGGGACGCGGCCGAGGCGGACCGATTGGGCGCCTATGCGCTGAGCCTCGGCGGCGGCAGCGCGATCGGCTATGCCGCCTTCGCCTCCTATGCCAATGCCGCGATGCGCTGCGACGCGCTGACGCCGGTCTGGCTGTCGGTGATGGTTGCGGCGGGCGCGCTCCTGTTCGTGATGGCGCGGGTGTCGCCGGCGAGCCGGGCGGCGCGGCTGGCGATGGCGGTGGTCGCGGGCGGCGTGATCGTCGCCGGCTTCGTGCATTTCTTCCCGCAATGCCTGGGCCGGCCGGAGGGCGTGTCGCCGGAGCTGCAGAAGAACTGGCTGGACAATGTCCGCGAGGCCAAGCCGATCTACAAGCACCCGTTCCGCCTGGGCTTTCCGATCGCGGCCCTGCCGGTGGTCGGCGTCGTCGGCGTCATCCTCGGCACCTGGCGCGCGCGGCGCAGCCCGGCGCTGATCGGCTGGGCGGCGGTGGCGCTGTTCGTCACCTTCGCGACGCTGATGCTGCTGTGGCAGGTGCGCGCCGGGCCGGCGGCGCAGCTGCTCGCGGTGCCCGGCGCGACCGCGCTCGGCTTCGTCGTGCTGCCCTGGCTGCTCGGCCATCGCAACCCGCTGGTGCGGATCGGCGGCACGGCGGCGGGCTTCCTGATCGTCTCCGGCCTGTTCGCCGGGCTGATCATCAAATATCTGCCGGTCGACGTGCCCAATGCCTATACCAAGCGGGTCAACCGCTCGACCGGCAATTGCATCCGCTACACCGTGCTGCGGCCGCTCAACCTTTATCCGGCGCAGACCGTGTTCACCTTCGTCGACCTGGGGCCGCGGCTGATCACGCTGACGCATCACGATGCGATCGCCGGCCCCTATCATCGCAACGGCGATGCGATCCTCGACGTGCAGCATGCGTTCGGCGGATCGGAGCAACAGGCGCACGCGATCATCCGTCGGCACGGCGCGACGCTGCTGCTGCTCTGCCCGAACATGGCGGAATCGACCAACTACCGCGCGCGCAATCCGGGCGGCTTCTACGACCGGATGGCGCATGGCTGGGTACCGGGCTGGCTGACGCCGCTGCCGCTGCCCAAGGATTCGCCGCTACGGCTGTTCGCGGTGGATGGAGCGCCTCAGCCGTTCCAGCAACGCGTCGAGCGATAGACCATCTGTCCGCAAGCCCTCCCGACCAAGGGAGAGTTTGCGGACGGCGATCAGCCCAGGCTCTTCGAGGCCTGTTCGAACAGATCCTTCGACAGGCCCGGCGTGGCGACGATCCGTTCGAGTTCCTGGCGCATCTTTTCCGACCGGCCCGCATCGAAGCGGCGCCAGCGGCCGAGCGGCGGCAGCAGCTTCGCCGCGGTCTGCGGGTTGAGCTTGTCGAGCGCGATCAGCTGGTCGGCGAGGAAGCGATAGCCCGATCCGTCGGCGGCGTTGAACGCGCGCTGGTTGACCCCGAACGCGCCGACCAGCGCGCGGGCGCGATTGGGGTTGGCGAGCGTGAAGTCGGGATGCCGTGCCAGCTGCGCAACCAGCGCGGCCGTGTCGTCACGCGACGATAGCGCCTGCGTCTGGAACCATTTGTCGATGACCAGCGCATTGCCGGCATAGCGATTGTAGAAGATGTCGAGCGCCGCCTCGCGCTCGTCGGAATGGCCGTTCGCCAGCGTGGTCAGTGCGCCCTGCCGGTCGGTCATATTGTCCGCCGCCTCGAACTGGCGGAAGGCGAGGCCGGCGGCGTCCGCCGCGCCGCTGGCGGCGATATAGCCGAGCGCGACGTTGCGCAGCCGGCGGCCGCCCTTGGCGCCAGGCGAATAGACATAGGGGCCCTGCGACGCCTCGGCATAGGCGCGCCGCCACTGATCGGCGAGGCGACGGCCGAGATCGCGACGCAACGCCTCGCGCGCGCGGAAGATCGCGTCGGGATCGACCACCGCCAATTGATCGCCGATGAAGCTTTCCGACGGCAGCAGCACCGCCTCAGCGACAAAGGCGGGATCGAGATCGCCATTGTCGAGCGTGTTGGCGACCGCGGTGATCACAGCCTCGTGATCCGCGCGCGCGCCATCGATGGCGCCGGCGACGAGCGTGTCGAGCATCAGCTGCTGCATCGCCTCGTAGCGGGCGAAGGGATCGTCGTCATGCGCCGACAGGAAGGCGAGTTCGGCGGCGCTGCGATCGCTCTCGACGATCACCGGCGCGGAAAAGCCGCGGTTGATCGACAGCACCGGCCGTTCGCCGATGCCGTCGAAGACGATCGTGTCGGCGGCATCGGTCAGCATCACCAGCCGCTCGTCGCCGAGCGGCCGGCCGCTTTCGCCGCCGAACAATTTGACCTTGAGCGGCAGCACCATCGGCGCTTTGACCGGCTGGCCCGGCGTCGCCGGAACGTGCTGGGCGAGACGCAGCGTCGCGCGCCCCTCGCCCGCGGTATGCGCCAAGCTGGCGGAGACGCGCGGGGTGCCGGCCTGGCTGTACCAGAGGCGGAACTGGGTCAGATCGACGCCGCCCGCCTGCTCCATGCAGGCGACGAAATCCTCGCAGGTCGCGGCGGTGCCGTCGAATTGGCGGAAATAGAGATCGGTCGCCGCACGGAACTTCACCGGGCCGAGGATCGTCGCCATCATCCGGATCAGCTCGGCGCCCTTGTTGTAGATGGTCGCGGTGTAGAAGTTGCTGATCTCGAGGTAGCTTTCCGGCCGGACCGGGTGCGCGAGCGGACCGGCATCCTCCGGGAACTGCGCCGCGCGCAGGCCACGCACGTCCTCGATCCGCTTGACCGCGGCGGAGCCCTGATCCGCCGAGAAGCCCTGGTCGCGATAGACGGTGAAGCCTTCCTTCAGCGACAGCTGGAACCAGTCGCGGCAGGTGATCCGGTTGCCCGACCAATTGTGGAAATATTCATGTGCCACGACCGCCGCGATCGCGTCGTAATCATAGTCGGTCGCGGTGTCGGGATCGGCGAGGATGTAGCGGCTGTTGAAGATGTTCAGCCCCTTGTTCTCCATCGCACCGAAGTTGAAATCGTCGACCGCGACGATGTTGAACACGTCGAGGTCGTATTCGCGGCCGTAGACGCGCTCGTCCCACGCCATCGACAGTTTCAGCGCGTGGAGCGCATGGTCGGTCTTGGCGATGTCCGCCTCGCGCACCCAGATGCCGAGCTGCACCTCGCGACCCGACATGGTCGTGAAGCTGCCGCGGTTGACCGCCAGGTCGCCGGCGACGAGCGCGAACAGATAGGAGGGCTTGGGGAAGGGATCGTTCCATTCCGCCCAGTGGCGGCCATCCCCCGCCTCGCCCTGCGCGACCGGATCGCCATTGGCGAGCAGCACCGGGAAGCGCGTGGGGTCGGCGGTCATCCGCACGGTGTAGCGGCTGAGCACGTCGGGCCGGTCGGGGAAATAGGTGATGCGGCGGAATCCCTCCGCCTCGCATTGCGTGCAGAGGTTGCCGCCGCTGGCGTAAAGACCCATCAATTGGGTGTTGCGCTCCGGCGCGATGGTAACGACCGTCTCGACGACGTGACGCTCGCCGGCGAGCGGGATGACCAGCTGTTCGCCTTCGATCCGCCAGTCGTTGACCTGGCGTCCATCGACCATGACCGACTCGGGTTGCTGCCCGGCGCCGTCGAGGCGCAGCGGCTGGTCGTGCGCACCATTGCGGCTCACCGACAGTCGGGCGGTGACGCGGGTGGCGGCGGGATCGAGATCGAAGTCGAGATGCGTGTCCGGCACCAGCCAGGCGGGCGGGCGATAATCGCCGCGCTGGATGACGGCGGGCTGGGCGGGGGCGTTCTGGACGTCGAGCATCCGCTACCTATACCCGGCGCGCCCAGGAGTTCCATGTTCCTTGCTCCTGCGTCGAAGGAAGGGTGGCCGTCACTCCCCTCCCGCAAGCGGGAGGGGAATGGCGACCTTGCACCCGGCCCGCGCTGTGCTACCCCGCTGCCACACATAAGCCCGCCAGGGGCACAGGGGACCTGCCGACATGATCTCGAAGATTGGCGCGCTGGCGCTGCTCGCGCTCTCGACCTCCGCGCTCGCCCAGACGGGGACGGCGCCTGCCGCCCAGCCTGCAGCGACGCCGCCGGCCTCGTCCTACACGCCGCTCGACGTTGCCGCGATCAACGCACCGCTGCCCGCCGATCAGGCGGCGATGAAGGCGCATGTCCTGTTCCTCGCCTCCGACGCGATGCGGGGCCGCGAGGCCGGCAGTCCGGAATTCGACATCGCGGCGCAATATGTCGCCGCGCAATTCTATGCCGCGGGCCTGCGCCCGGCAGGCGACGCCGGCGGCTATCTGCAGACCGTGCCGCTGACGACGTACAAGGCCGCGTCGAAGGGCGACATGGTCTGGACCGGTAAGGGCGCCCAGCCGCAGACGCTCGTCTTCGGGGAGGATTTCGTGCCCAGCGCCAACCCCGCCGCGGCGGAGACCAGCGTCTCCGCGCCCGTGGTCTTCGTCGGCCGCGGCATCGTCGCGCCGCAGTACAAGATCGACGATTATGCGGGGGTCGACGTGCGCGGCAAGATCGTCGCGATCTTCGCGGGCGCGCCCGATTCCTTCGGTGGCGAAGAGCGCGCCTATTTCAGCAGCCCGGCGACCAAGGCGTGGATCGCCGCGCAGCATGGCGCGGTCGGCGTGGTGACGATCGACACGCCGCGCGCCGGTCCGCGGGCGCGGCCGTTTTCCGCGCTGGCGCAATATTACGATTCGCCGCGCATGACCTGGGCCAAGCCAGACGGCACCGGCACCAGCCCGGCCGCCTCCACCCCCTATCTGGGCATGCTGAGCCAGGCGGCGGCGGCCAAGCTGTTCGCCGGCGCGCGGACGCCGTGGACGACGATCGCCGCCCAGGCGCAGGGCGACAACCCCGTCTACAAGCCGGTGGCGCTGGCCGGCACGCTGACCGTCACCACCAAGACCGCCTTCACCCCGGGCAAGAGCAGCAACGTGATCGGCGTCATCCCCGGCACCGACCCGGTGCTGGGCAAGGAGGTGGTGATCCTGTCGGCGCACCTCGACCATATCGGCGTCAGCCCGGAACGGCCCGGCCAGCCGACGAACGCGGACCGGATCAACAACGGCGCGCTCGACAATGCGATCGGCATCGCCAGCCTGATCGAGGAAGCGAAAAAGTTCACCGCGAGCGGCCAGCCGCCGAAGCGCACCGTCATGTTCCTGGCAGTGACCGGCGAGGAAAAGGGCCTGGTCGGATCCGACTATTTCGCCAACCACCCGACCGTGCCGCTCAAGACGATCGTCGCCGACGTCAACCTCGACATGCCGGTGCTGCTCTACAAGTTCGAGGACATGATCGTCTTCGGCGCCGACCGCTCGACGCTGGGGCCGATCGTCAAGACGGCGGTCAATGCGCAGGGCGTCGACCTGTCGCCCGACCCGATGCCGGAACAGGGCTTCTTCGTCCGCTCCGATCACTTCAACTTCGTCAAGCAGGGCATTCCCAGCGTCTTCCTGTGGCCGGGGATGAAGGGCGAGGGGCGCGCCAAGTTCGAGGATTTCCTGTCGCACCGCTACCACCGGCCGGGCGACGACCTGACCCAGCCGATCCTGTGGGACCAGGGCGTCCGCTTCGTCGCGACCAATTATGCGATCGCGCGTCAGATCGCCGACGGGCCGGTGCGGCCGATGTGGAACAAGGGCGACTATTTCGGCACCACCTACAAGGGCGTGATGACCAAGTGACGCGATGCTGCTGATCTTCGGCCTCGGCTATACCGCCAGCCGCATCGCGGCGGCGTGGCCGGGGACGGTGGTCGGCACGACCCGCGACGGGCGTGACGGGACGCTGCGCTTCGACGACGAAGCGGCGGTGCGTGCGGCGCTGGCAACGGCGAGCCATGTGCTGTCGTCCGTGCCGCCGGAGGGCGAGACGGACCCAGTGCTGGCGCGCTACGGCGATGTCCTTCCGTCACCCCAGCGCCAGCTGGGGTCTCTCTCCACCGGCACAGCCCCCACGGCCAGAGACCCCAGCTTGCGCTGGGGTGACGAAAAAGGGTCGTGGCTCGGCTATCTGTCGTCGACCGGCGTCTATGGCGGCACGCAGGGCGCCTGGGTCGACGAGGGCGCCCCGACCGGCGGTGGCCGGCGATCGGCGCGGGCGGCGGCGGATGCGGCGTGGCTGGCCCGAGGGGCGCGCGTGTTCCGGCTGCCCGGCATCTACGGCCCCGGCCGGTCGCCGCTCGAGCGGGTCCGCGAGGGGCGCGCGCATCGCGTCGGCTTGCCCGATCAGGTGTTCAGCCGGATCCATGTCGACGACATCGTCGCCGGCGTGCTCGCCGCCCGTACCGCGCCGGCGGGGGCGTACAATCTCGCCGACGATTATCCGTGCGCGCAGGACGACGTTGTCGATTATGCCGCGGCCTTGCTCGGCCTGCCCGCGCCGCCGCTGATCGATCTCGCCAGCCTGTCGCCGATGGCGCGCGGCTTCTATGCGGAGAACCGCCGGGTCGCCAACGGCAAGGCGAAGCGCCTGCTCGGCTGGGCGCCGCGCTACCCCGATTACCGGTTCGGCCTGCGCGCCCTCAGCGCCACGACCAGCCCGATGCCGGTCAGCACCGCGCCGGCCGCGGCGAGCGGCGACCAGCGATAGCCTTCGAACAGCGTCGACAGCAGCATCGCGATCACCGGCACGATAACGCTGGAATAGGCCGCCTTGGCCGGGCCGATGACGCGCAGCACGCGATAGTAGAGCGGGAACGACAGGGTCGAGCCGAACAGGCCGAGATAGGCGATGCCCGCCCAATAGCTGATCCGCCATTCCACCACCGGCGGCCCGGTTAGCGCAAAGGCGAGCGTGCCGTCGATCGCCGCGCCGGCCAGCATCGCCAGCGCCAGCGTGCTGAGCATCGGATAGCGCCGCGCAGTTGGCGTCGCCTGCAGCACGTTGGCGCTCGACGCCGCGAGGATCGCGCAACCGGTCAGGCCGAGGCCGGCGAGCGTGTCGGCGAGACTGCCGGCGCCGCTGCGCGCCTCGTGCAGGAAGAGCAGGGCGATCCCGGCCATCGCGATCAATGAGCCGACGACCAGCTGCCGTCCCATCCGCTGGCCGAGGAAAAGACGCGCGAACAGCGCATTGGGCACGAGCAGCAGCGCGAAGGCGACGGCGACCAGACCGGAGGTGATGTGCCGTTCCGCCCGGTAGACGAAGTTGAAGTTGAGGCAGAACTGGCAGATGCCGACGCCCAGCACGAACAGCCAGCCACGGGCGTCGAGCCGGAAGCTTTCCCGCTTCACCGCGGCGACGATCGCCATGGCGGTGCCGGCGACGATGAAGCGGTAGGTCACCGACCAGTTCGGCGGCACCACGCCCAATTGGTCGCGGATCACCAGCCAGGTCGAACCCCAGACCAAAGTGACGATCGCGAACGGGATCAGGATCGCCGCGCGGGTCGATTGCGGCGGCGCGGCCCCGCTCATGACCCGAACCTCACAGTGTGCCGATCGCGGCGGCGAGCGCCGCGACCTGGCTCTCGTCGCTGTCCCAGGCGGTGACCAAGCGGATCTCGCCCGCCGCCCAATCGTAAAAGTCGAAGCCCTGCGCGCGCAGTGCCGCCGCCTCGTCGGGCGTGGCGCGCAGGAACACCTCGTTTGCCTCGACCGGATGGACCAGCCGCGATCCCGCCGCACCCGCCAGCGCCGCGGCGCGCGCATTGGCGGCGCGGCCATTGGCCAGCCACAGATCGTCCTCCAGCATCGCCAACACCTGCGCGGCGAGATAGCGGCCCTTGGAGAAGAGCAGGCCGGCACGCTTGCGGCGGTATTTCGTGACGGCGGCCAGATCGGGGCGGAAGAAGACGAGCAGTTCCGCGCTCATCGCCCCATTCTTGACGAAGCCGAACGACAGGGCGTCGACGCCGGCGCGCCAGGTCACCTCGGCCGGCGAGCAGCCGATCGTCGCCACCGCATTGGCGAAGCGCGCGCCATCCATGTGCAGGCCCAGCCCGCGCGCCTTAGCGAGATCGCCGATCGCGGCGACCTCGGCCGGCGTGTAGACCCGGCCATATTCGGTGGCGTTGGTGATCGAGATGGCATGCGGCTGCACCCGGTGGACGTCGTCGGGGATCGCGTCGATCACCGCCGCGATCGTCTCCGGCGTCAGCTTGGCGCCGTCGCCGTCGGCGAGGAACAGCTTGGCGCCATGGGTGTAAAATTCCGGCGCGCCGCCCTCGTCATTCTGGATATGCGCGTCGCGGTGGCAGACGACGCCGCCGTGCGGCGGGCAGAGGGCGGCCAGCGCCAGGCAATTGGCGGCGGTGCCGGTCGGCACCCACAGCGCCGCGACCTCGGTGCCGAACAGATCGGAGACGCGCGCGTCGAGCGCCTGCGACCGGGCATCGCCGTCATAGGCGGTGTCGAGCGTGTTGGCCTGGGCGATCGCGGTCATCACCAGCGGATGAACGGCGGCGGCATTGTCGGAAAAGAAGCGCATGCCCGCGTCCATGCGGCGGCGACGCGTCGCATCCAACCGAGAAAATGCGCGTCACCGCCCGGACATCTTTCGCAATTTTCTTGCGATGTGTCTTTTCCACAACACTCATCGCCGGTCGCGCAGCGCCGGTGCGTGAAAATGGTGATGGAGATCAAGATGTTCGGTTGGATCATGGGCGGACTGCCCTATCGCGCAACACCGACCCGGCATGACGACGGGCGACCGACGCAGCCGGTCGCGGTGACCGGCAACGGACGGGCGGTGCAGCCGTGAAGATGTTCCCACATCCGACCCCGCAGCCCGTGCCCCAGCCGGCCGTGCCGCTGATCGACAATCCCTTTTCCCCCGAGATCGTCGCCAACGGCGTCTCCGGCCTGTCGGTGATCAACGGCATCGTCACGATCACGCTGGAGACGGTGCATTGCGACCACAGCAAGGCCGAGCCGCAGCTGGAGCGGGTCGTGGTCGGCCGCGTCGCCGCCTCGGTGCCCGCGGCGCAGGCGCTGATGACCGGCCTTTACCAATTCCTCGCCCAGCACGGGCTCAACCCGTTCCACGACGCCGGAGGCGCGACATGCCAGTAACCTATCTGCCGCTCGACCGCTTCCGCGCCCGCTCGCTCGCCGCCCCCGCGATCCGGGTCGTGCTGCATCCCGTCGCAGGCGCGGGCATGCCCGCAGGCCGTGTGATCGCGCGACCGGCTGTGGCGATGACCTGAGCCCAGCCAGCAAGACCGGCATCGGCGGTCATCCTGCCTGTCGGCCGGACGACCGCCGGGCGGCTCAGCCCTCGATCACATGCGGCACGAATCGTGCGGTGTTGCCGGTGATCAGGCCATCCTCGCGGATGCCGAGGCCGGCGGGCGCGCCATCGACGATCCAGCTGCCGATCACCGGGAAACAGCCCGGCGCCGGTTCGGGCAGCGGGTAAAGCGCCTGATAGACATAGCTCTGGTCGGCATAGGCGCCCGCTGCCTCGGCGACGACGCGACCGCCACGGCGGATCGAGACATTGGCGCCCTCGCGCGCGAGCAGCGGCTTGGCGACGGCATCGCCGTCCGGAATGTCGAAGCTCGCCGGCAGCAGATTGGGATGGCCGGGATTGAGCTGCCAGAGAGTCGGCAGGATCGCCTTGTTCGACCAGATCATCTTCCACACTGGCTCGATCCACAGCGTGCTGCCGGTGGCCAGGCTGTCGGCGAGTTGCGGCGCGAAGGCCTCGCGCGTCAGCCATTCCCAGGGATAGAGCTTGTACAGCGCCGCGATCGGCGCGTCGTCGGCATCGACGAAACGATGCGCGTCATGGTCCCAGCCGATGTCGTCGACGAGCAGCGGCACCGTCTCGATCCCTGCCGCCGCCGCCGTGTCGCGCAGATAGGCGACGGTCAGCGCGTCCTCGCCGCTATCCTCGTCGGCATGGGCGAAGTGGACGCGCGGCGGCAGATAGTCCGCCAGGTCGCGCCATTTGGCGACCAAAGCCTCATGCAGGCCGTTATATTGGCCGAGCGCGGGGAAGACCGCCTGTTTCCAGTCCCACTGGACCACCGCCGCCTCGAGCAGCGAGGTCGGCGTGTCGCAGTTGAACTCGAACAATTTGGGCGGCCCCGCGCCGTCATAGCCGAGGTCGAAGCGGCCGATGTTGAGCGCCGGCGGCTCGGCGGCCCAGGCGTCGCGGATCGGCTGGTGGAAGGCGGCCGGAATGTCGAACCGAGCAAGCAATGCGGGATCGGCGAGGATCGCGTCGCCGGCGGCGAGGAACAGGCGGTAGAGTTCGGCGGTCGCCGCCTCGATCGTGTCGATCTGCGCCGCCGTGAAGCGATAGTGGACGCTCTCGTCCCAATAGGGGCGGCCATCGGCGGTGTGCCAGATCAGCCCCTGCCCCTCGACGATCCGCTGCCAGTCGGCACGCGGCGGCTGGGCGAGGCGGATCACGACCGGCCGCCGCCGAAGAAGCGGCCGGCGCTGCCGAAGCCGCCCCGGCTGATCGCGGCGCTGCGCGTCACCGCGCTGCTCGCGGGTGCGAAGGCGTAGCGCGCCGACGGGCTGCGTGCGAACGAACCGCCGCTGGCCCGCTCGCCGAGATAGGGCAGACGCGCATTGCGGCCGAGGAAGTACCAGGCAAAGGCGTTCCCCGCGCCACCATGCGCATACGCCGTCCGGCGGCAATTGGCGTCGGCGACGCGGTTGCCCTGCGCATCGGTGCAGATCGCGGTGTCCTGCGCCGTGGTCCAGCCATTGTCCTTGGGCTGGCGGTCGCAGCCGCCCGCCAGCAAGGCGGCGGCAAGGGCGGTGGTGAGCTTCAGGTCCCTGTTCATATCTCTCCCCCTTTATCCTCCCCGCTGGCGGGGCGGATAGCTTAGCCCCCGTCATCCTCCGGCGGACCGTCCTCGCCGCGACGCGGATCGCGCGGTGGCGGCGGGCCGTCGCGGTCGCGGCGCGGAGTGATCGAGATGCTGCCGTCGCGATCGGTATTGAGGTCGATGCCCGCGCCGCGCAGCGCGCCCTGGACCTCGGGCAGCGTCCGGTCGAGCGCGCCGCCGATCAGATCGCCGACCGGGTCCTCGCTATTGTCGAGCACTTCCGGATCCATCGCATTCTCCTCGACGATCACCGGCTTCTCGACCGGGGCGATGCCGAGCGCCGCGACCATGAAGTTGCGCCAGATCTGCGCCGGAATGCCGCCGCCGTGCAAACCGGGGTTGGGCGAGCTGTCGTCGTTGCCGACCCAGACGCCGACCACCAGATCGCCGGCGAAGCCGATGAACCAGGCGTCGCGGTTGCTCTGGCTGGTGCCGGTCTTGCCATAGGCCGGGACGGTCAGCGCCGCCTCGCGCCCGGTGCCCCGCAGCGACGAGGACAGCAGGTCGAGCATCTTGGCGCGGGTGTCGTCGTCGAGCTTCTTCGCGCCGCCGGTCAGCGACTGGTACCAGCCCTTGTTCGCCGGCTCCTCCAGCCCGCGTGGCTCGACCGGATAGCGGCCCTGCGAGATGGCGGCATAAGCGGCGGTGAGTTCGAGCAGCGACACTTCGGAGGTGCCGAGGCCGATCGTCGCTTCGTTGGCGATCGGGGTGGAGATGCCGAGGTCGCGCGCCGCCTTGATGACGTTGCGCACGCCGACTTCCTGCGTCAGCCGTGCGGCGACGACGTTGGACGAGCGGGCGAAGGCCCGACGTAGCGGGATCTGGCCGAGATAGCGGCCATCGTCGTTCTTCGGCTTCCAGCCGGCGATCTCGACCGGCGAATCGTCCGCCATCGAATCGGGTGTCATGCCGGCGCGCATCGCGGCGAGGTAGACGAACAGCTTGAACGTCGATCCGGGCTGGCGCCGCGCCTGGGTGGCACGGTTGAACGGGCTCTTGCCGTAATCCTTGCCGCCGACCATCGCCACGACGCGGCCGTCGGGGCGCATGGCGACGATCGCCGCCTGCGCCTGGCGCAGACCCGCCTGGCGGATGACGCGCTCTGCGGTCTTCTGCAGCCGCAGGTCGAGCGTCGTCTTGACCGTCGCCTCGCTCTTCACCGCGCCAGCGCGATCGCGAGCCTCGGGCAGCACCCAATCGGCAAAATAGGTGCCGCTGGGCAATTGCTCCGGGCGGCTGGACAGCACGCGCTGCGGCTGCACCGCCGCGGCCTCGGCCTTGGTCAGGAAGCCGGCGTCGGCCATGGCCGCGACCACCACCATCTCGCGCTTCCTCGCGCCAGCCAGGTTGCTCGTCGGCGCCAGCCGCGACGGCGCCTTGACCAGGCCGGCGAGCATCGCCGCCTGGCCGATGTTCATGTCCTCCGGCTTGCGGCCGAAATAATGTTTCGACGCCGCGGTCAGGCCGTAGACGTTGTCGCCGAAATAGACGTTCGACAGATAGCGCGACAGGATCTGGTCCTTGGTCAGCCATGCCTCCAGCCAGAAGGAGATCATGACCTCGCGGATCTTGCGCGTCGCGGTGCGATCGGAATCGAGAAAGGCGTTCTTCGCCAGCTGCTGAGTGATCGTGCTGCCGCCCTCGCGCACCCCGCCCGAACCGACATTGTGGACGAAGGCGCGCAGGATGCCGCGCGGATCGATGCCCCAATGGCTGTAAAAGCGGCGATCCTCGATCGCCAGGAACGCCTGGGTGACGTGCTTGGGCAGCTTGGCCGCATCGACCGGCGCGCCGATGATCGCGCCGCGCCGCGCGATCGGCGTGTCGTCGTCCGCGGTCAGGGTGATCGACGGCGGCGTCGGCGGCTGCAGCGACTTGGACAAAGGCGCGGTCAGCGCCAGCCAGCCCACCGCGACGACGAACAGGACGATGAACGCCGCAAGCCCGCGCACCACCCAGCGGCCGATGCCGCGGTCGCGGCGGACCGGCGGCTCGACGGGATCGACGAAGGGTTCGCCGAAATGCCGATCCCAGCCGTCGGGATCGCGCGGCGGCGGCGGCGGCGGGGATGACGGCGGCAGGTCGTCCAGCGCATAACGCTGGCCGATCGCGCTGCGGCGCGGAGGGTCGACGGGGTCTTGACGCATCGGCTCGTCCCAGCGGTCAGCCATGAGGTGTATTACTATCCTAAAGCGGCTGAAGGCAAGGGTTCGCGCTGTTAACCGTGGCGCATTTACCGTGGCGGCGGCGCGAAGGCCAGAGCGGGACGCTGGCGCCGCGGCGGCGGCCACGCTATCTGCTCGGCCCATGGCCTCTACTTCCCCGCTCGTCGTCGGCATCGGCGGCACGGTCGGCAGCGTCTCGTCCACCGAGCGCGCGCTTCGCATCGCGCTCGACGCGGCCGCGCGCGAGGGCTTTGCGACGCAGCTGTTCGGCGGCGCCGATCTCGTCCGGCTGCCGCTCTACGATCCGCGCGCGACGACACGCACGCCGGACGAGATGGCGTTCGTCGACGCGGTGCGGCGCGCCTCGGCGGTGATCATCGCGAGTCCCGGCTACCACGGGTCGATCAGCGGCGTGGTCAAGAATGCGCTCGACCTGCTCGAGGAAACTTCGCGGGACGCGCGGCCGTATCTCGCCGACATGCCGGTCGGACTGATCGCCACCGCCTATGGCTGGCAGGCGACCGGATCGACGATCGCGGCGCTGCGCTCGATCGTCCATGCGCTGCGCGGCTGGCCGACGCCGTTCGCCGCGGCGATCAATACGCAGGTTACCAAATTCGACGAGGAGGGCGGCGCGAGCGACCCGGCGGTGGTCGAGCAACTCAGCCTGATCGGCCGGCAGGTCGCCCGCTTCGCGCCGCTGGCGACCGTCTGATCGGCTGATCGGCTGCGGCTAGCGGGACCGGAGCTCAGGCCAGCGCCACCGCGTCGTGGCGCTCCTCGCCGAGCAGCCCCTGCCGCTTGGCGACGATCGTCGGGATCAGCGCCTGTCCGGCGACGTTGACCGCGGTCCGCCCCATGTCGAGGATCGGGTCGATCGCCAGCAACAGCCCGGCGCCCTCCAGCGGCAGGCCGAGCGTCGACAGCGTCAGCGTCAGCATGACCAGCGCGCCGGTCAGCCCCGCCGTCGCCGCCGAGCCGAGCACCGACACCAGCACGATCAGCAGATAGTCGACGCCGTGCAGCGGAATGCCGTAATATTGCGCGACGAACAGCGCCGCGACCGCCGGATAGATGGCGGCACAGCCGTCCATCTTGGTCGTTGCGGCGAAGGGCACGGCAAAGGCCGCGTAGCTGCGCGGTACACCCAGCCGCTGCTCGACCACCTCTTCGGTGACCGGCAGGGTCGCGATCGAGGAGCGCGAAACGAAGCCCAATTGGATCGCCGGCCAAGCGGCGGCGAAGAAGCGCCGCGGGCTGATCCCGTTGGCCAGCATCAGCAGCGGGTAGACGACGAACAGGACGAGCGCGAGACCGATATAGACGGCGACCGCGAAGGTGCCGAGCGCCGACAGCGACTGCCAACCGTAGCGGACCACCGCGCTGCCGAGCAGCGCGCCGGTGCCGATCGGCGTCAGCCGTACCACCCAGCGCAGGATGCGCCGGAAGATCGCCAGGGCGGAGGCGTTGAAGGCGAGGAACGGCGCCCCCGGCTCGCCGACGCGCACCGCGGCGACGCCGATCGCGACCGCGGCGACGATCAGCTGCAGGACGTTGAACGACAATCTGGTCGTCGCGGCGCCGCCCTCGGCAACCGTCGTCGAGGCCTCCAGCGCGAAGATGTTGACCGGCACCAGCCCGCGCAGGAAGTCGAGCCACGACCCCGCCGTGTCCGGCCGCACCGCCGCCGCCGCGCTGACCCCGGCGTGCGCGCCGGGCTGCAGCACGGTGCCGAGCGTCAGGCCGATGCTGACCGCGATCAGCGCGCTGATCCCGAACCACAGGAACGTCCCCGCCACCAGCCGCGCGGCATTGTTGAGATCGCGCAGCGCCGCGATGGACGCCACGATGGCGGTGAAGACCAAAGGCACCACCAGGGCCTTCAGCAGCTGGACGAAGAGGTCGCCGACGATGCGCAGCCCCTCTGCCAGCCCGGGCGCGCCGGTCTGACGCGCGACGAAGCCGAGCGCGAGGCCGATGGCCATGCCGGCGAACACCTGGATCCCGAACGAGGGCAGGCGGCTGCGAACTGCGTCTGTCATCACGATCATCTAGGGTGGGGCGACCGGGAAACGACACAAGAAATGCTGGATGCCGGTAAAGATCGGGTCGCTTATCGTTCGCCTGCCGCGCCGCCGGGCAGCAAAAATCGGCGCCCATGCTGTCGATGGCCGCCGGACCTCGCTACAGGGCGCGGCGGGAAGGGCAGGACATGACGACATCGATGCAGCGGGCGGATCGCGGCTGGCTCAACGAGGCGGTGCGGCGGATCGAGGCCGACTACAACCGCTCGGCGGATACCCATCTGATCCGCGTCGAGCTGCCTAGGCATCCGGGCATCACGCTCTATCTGAAGGACGAGAGCAGCCATCCGACCGGCAGCCTGAAGCATCGGCTCGCCCGGTCGCTGTTCCTCTACGCCCTGTGCAATGCCTGGATCGGGCCGGACACGGTGGTGATCGAATCGTCGTCGGGATCGACCGCCGTGTCGGAAGCCTATTTCGCGCGGATGCTCGGCCTGCGCTTCATCGCCGTGGTGCCGGCGGCGACTGCGCCGCCCAAGCTGGCGGCGATCCGCTTCCAGGGCGGCGAGATCCACGCGGTCGACGATCCCCGCGACGTCTATGCCGCCGCGCACCGGCTCGCCGCCGACACCGGCGGCCATTACATGGACCAGTTCACCTATGCCGAGCGCGCCACCGACTGGCGCGGCAACAACAATATCGCCGAAAGCATCTTCGCGCAGATGCGCGAGGAGGAACATCCCGTCCCGTCGTGGATCGTCTGCGGCGCAGGCACCGGCGGCACCTCGGCGACGATCGGCCGCTTCCTCCGCTACCAGCGGCATGCGACCCGGCTGTGCGTCGCCGACCCGGCGGGATCGGTCTTCCACCGCCATTTCGCCGATCCGGCGGTGACGACGCTCGCCGATGGCGAAGGCAGCTGCATCGAGGGGATCGGCCGACCGCGCGTCGAGCCGAGCTTCGTCCGCCACGTCATCGACCGGATGATCGCGGTCGCCGATGCCGACAGCGTCGGCGCGATGCGCGCATTGAGCGCCACGCTCGGCCGTAGCGTCGGCGGATCGACCGGCACCAACCTGATCGCCTGTGCGCAGCTTGCCGATGCGATGCGCGACCGCGGCGAAGAGGGCAGCATCGTCACCTTGCTGTGCGACGGCGGCGACCGTTACGCCTGCACCTATTATGACGATGCCTGGCTGGCGCGGCACGGCCTTGATCACCGCCCGGCGGAAGCGGCGATGCGCGCCTTCCTCGGATCAACCGCATGAGCCGCCGCACCGCCTTCGCCGCGCTGATTCTCGCCGGCCTGTGCTGGAGCCTCGGCTTTCCGCTCGGCAAATTGGCGCTGCGCGAGACGACGCCGGCGCATATGGTGTTGCTCCGCTTCGCCGTCGCCGCGGTCGCGGCCCTGCCCTTCGTGCTCGGGCGTGAGGCGCGCGCGCTGTTCGCCTCGCCCGCGGTGCTGCTCGCCGGGTCGCTCTACGGCCTTGCCTTCCTGGTCCAGTTCGAGGGGCTGGCCCGGGTCAGCGTCACGCTCGCCGCGCTGCTCGTCGGCGCGATGCCGGCGCTGATCGCCGTGTCCGCGCGTCTGCTCGGCGAGCGGACCAGCGGCCTGAGCTGGGCGGGCGTGGCCGCCGCCACCGCGGGCGCGGCGCTGATCGCCGGCGATCCCGGCGGGGCGGGCTCGCTACTCGGCATATTGCTGTCGCTCGGCTCGCTGATCCTGTTCCTCGGCTGGTTCTATGCGTTGAAGGCGGCGCCGAGCGCGCGCCATCCGATGGCGATGCCGTCGGTCACCGTCGTCGTCGCCGCGCTGACCGTACTGCCGGTGTCGCTGGTCATGCACGGCGTGCCCCGGTTCGACCTGAGCGCCGCCGCCTGGGCGGGCATCGTCGGCCAAGGCCTGCTCGCCACCACCTTCGCCACCGCCGCCTGGCAGTTCGGATCGTCGCGGGTCGGCAGCGCCAGCGCCGGCGTGTTCATCAACATCGAGCCGTTGATGGGCGCGATCCTCGGCGTCGCGCTGTTCGGCGACCGGCTCACCGCCGCACTCGCCGGCGGCGGCGTGCTGATCATCCTGGGCAGTCTGGCGGTGGTGCTCGGCGAGGACCCCGCCACCCCGCACGACGCGCCGCCAACCGCCGCCTGACCGTCCCGCCATCGAGTCGGACTTCACCTCGATAAAGCTTTTCTTCCTATTCCCACTATTCCGATGGGATAACCTCCCGCGGCATGGCGAACCCGCTTCCTTTGCCTTCCCGTGCTTCGCTGGCGGGCGCGTCGATCAGCGACGCGGTGGCCGCGTTGGCGGCAGAACGCCAGGCATGGCGGGCGACCCAGCCGGAGGCGCGCGGCCAGGCCGCTTTCCCCTCGCTCGGCGCCATCGAGCGCGTCGTCACCTTGCTGTCGGAAGCACTCTATCCGCGTCGTCTCGGCCAGCTGCGCGGCAGTCCGGCGGAGGAGGATCGCTTCGTCGCGGCACGGATCACCGCCGCCTTCGCCGAACTGGAGCGGGAGATCGCGCACGAACTCGCCTATTGGCAGGCGGAATCGCAGGCGCGCTTCGATCCGGACCAACCCGCGACGATCGTGCGCCTGTTCGCAGCGCAGCTCGGCGATATCCGCCGTCTGGTCGACAGCGACATCGCCGCCGCCTTCGTCGGCGACCCGGCGGCGCGTAGCACCGACGAAATCCTGCTCTGCTATCCCGGTGCGATCGCCAGCCTGCACCACCGGCTGGCGCATCAGCTGCATGATCTCGGCGCGCCGATCGTCGCGCGGCTGATCTCCGAGCTCGCCAATGCGCGCACCGGTATCGACATCCACCCCGGCGCGACGATCGGCGAACGCTTCTTCATCGACCATGGCACCGGTGTGGTGATCGGCGAGACCGCGATCATCGGCGACCGGGTGCGGCTCTACCAGCATGTCACGCTGGGCGCGCGCACTCCGCTCGGCCTGGCGAGCGACGGGCCGCGCACCCGCTTCGCCCGCCATCCGATCGTCGGCGACGATGTCGTCATCTATGCCGGTGCGACGATCCTCGGTCGGGTCACGATCGGCACCGGCGCGACGATCGGCGGCAACGTCTGGCTCTTGTCCGACGTCCCCGCCGGCGCGGTGGTGACCCAGCCGGAGGCCCATGTCCTGCCCGCGGGCGCCGCCCATGCGCTGCGCGACGAACTGGCGGGGGCGTGATGGGCCGACGCGCCAAGCCCTTGATCGGCATCCTGTGCTGCAACGAAGATGCCGGCCGCCCGGTGCAGACGGTGGCGAGTCGCTTCGTCCGGCCGCTCGCCGATCTGGCGGACGCCAACGTGCTGCTGGTGCCGGCGCTGCCCGAGGCGGTCGATGCCGATGCGCTCGCCGCGATCCTCGACGGGCTGCTGCTGACCGGATCGCGCTCGCATGTCGCGCCGTCGCATTATGGCGGACCGGCGCTGGCCGACGATGCGCGCAGCGACCCCGGCCGCGACGCGGTGGCACTGACCCTCGCGGACCGGATGATCGAGGCCGGCAAACCCGTGTTCGGCATCTGCCGCGGTCTGCAGGAGATCAACGTGCTGTTCGGCGGCTCGCTGGCGCCGACGGCGCGGCATCATGCCGGCTCGTGGGACGGCGATTACGCCGCATTGTTCGGCCACGGCCATGACGTCGATCTGGCCACGGCGGGCCGTCTTGCCGATGCGACGGGGGCAACCCGGCTGCGCGTCAATTCGGTGCACCAGCAGGGGATCGACCGACTCGGCGGCGGCTTGTCGGTCGAGGCGACGGGCGCCGACGACGGGCTGGTCGAGGCGGTATCCGCCTCGCCCTGCGGCGGCGCAGTGCTCGGCGTGCAATGGCACCCGGAATGGGATGTCGCGCGCTCGCCCGCCAGCCGCGCCTTTTTCACCCTGCTCGGCGCGACCGTGCGCGGGGCACCTTTTCACCATGGAGAAGCCTAAATGAACTTCCGTATCGCCCTGCCGCTCGTCGC
Source organism: Sphingomonas sp. MA1305 (assembly GCF_016107325.1). GTDB lineage: Bacteria > Pseudomonadota > Alphaproteobacteria > Sphingomonadales > Sphingomonadaceae > Sphingomonas. The sequence continues at coordinate 614,876 of NZ_RCVT01000002.1, read as the reverse complement.
CGCTGCCGCGCTTGGCCTGTCGGCCTGTCACAAGCAGGACGTCGCCAACAACAGCGCCGCTGCCGACGAGACGCTGACCCTCAATGACGAGGGCGTGGCGGACAACAGCTATGACGCGATCGGCGCCGGCAATCTCGACGCGCCGGCCGACAATGCCCTGACGCCGGTCGACGGCGCTCCCGCCGCCGGTAACGGCGCGACCGGCAACGCGCTCTGATCCGTATCCGAGACACGCCTGGATAGCTCCCTAGGCGTCACCTGGCGGTCCGGTGTGCTGGCACCGGGCCGCCTTTTTCGTCAGGCGCCCCGATCCGACACGCCGGACGGGGCGCTTCCGCCTGCCCGACCCCGTCTCTATATCGCGCGCGATGGATCCCCTCCCCACCCTGCAACGCGTCTTCGGTTTCCCCGCTTTTCGAGGGGTGCAGGACGCCGTGGTCAGCCGCGTGCTGGCCGGCGAGCGGACGCTGGGCGTGATGCCGACCGGCGCGGGCAAGTCGCTCTGCTACCAATTGCCGGCGGTGATGCTGGAGGGCACCTGCGTCGTGGTCAGCCCGTTGATCGCGCTGATGCACGACCAGTTGCGCAGCGCGCAGGCGGTCGGCATCCGCGCCGGGACGCTGACCAGCGCCGACGACAATCGCGCCGACACCATCGCCCGCTTCCGCGCCGGCGAGCTCGACCTGCTCTATGTGGCGCCGGAACGCGCCTCGTCCGGTCATTTCCGCGAGCTGCTGGGCCAGGCGAAGCTCAGCCTGTTCGCGATCGACGAGGCGCATTGCGTCAGCGAATGGGGCCACGACTTCCGCCCCGATTACCGCCTGCTCGAACCGCTGATGGATGCCTTCCCCGACGTGCCGCGGCTGGCGCTGACCGCGACCGCCGACGCGCATACCCGCGCCGACATCCTGCAGCAGCTCGGCATCCCGCGCGACGGGCTGATCGTCAGCGGCTTCGACCGGCCCAACATCCGCTACAATATCACCCCCAAGGCGAACACCAACAAGCAGATCGCCGATTTGATCGCGGCGACGCCCGGCCCCGGCATCGTCTACGCCCAGACCCGCGCCGCGACCGAGAAGCTGGCGGAGGCGCTGGCCCGCACCGGCCGCCCGACGCGGGCCTATCACGCCGGTCTGGAACCGCACATCCGCGCCAGGAACCAGGCCGATTTCGTCGCGTCGGAAGATATGGTGATCTGTGCCACGGTCGCCTTCGGCATGGGCATCGACAAGCCCGACGTCCGCTTCGTCGCGCATGCCGGCCTGCCCAAGTCGATCGAGGCCTATTATCAGGAGACCGGCCGGGCGGGGCGCGACGGCGATCCCGCGGTCGCCCATCTGTTCTGGGGGGCGGAGGATTTCGCCCGCGCCCGCCAGCGAATCGGCGAGGTCGAGCCCGAGCGGCAGGCCGGCGAGCGCACGCGACTCGCGGCCCTGGGCGCCCTGGTCGAGACGGCCGGCTGCCGCCGACGCATATTGCTGAAGCATTTCGGCGAGGAGCGCAGCGAGGATTGCGGCAATTGCGACAATTGCCTGGGCTCGCCGGACGCCGTCGATGCCACGGAAACCGCCCAGAAATTCCTGTCGGCGGTGTTCCGTACCGGCCAGATGTTCGGCGCCGGCTATATCGAGCAGGTGCTGCTCGGCCAGTCGACCGAGCGCAGCCTGATGAACGGGCACGAGGCGCTGTCGGTCTGGGGCATCGTCGACGGCGAGGAAGCGGCGCTGCTCAAGCCGGTGCACCGGGCTTTGCTGTTGCGCGATGCGCTGCGCACCAATGCGCACGGCGGACTGGAATTCGGTCCCGGCGCGCGGGGACTGCTCAAAGGGGGCGAGCGGCTGTCGCTGGTCGTTCCGCCCAAGCGCGTCCGCTCGCGCAAGCGCGGTGAGGCGCCGGCTACCGCCAATCCCGCGGATCATCCGCTGTTCGAGGCGCTGCGCGCTCGCCGGCGCGATCTCGCCAAGGAGGCGGGGGTGCCGCCCTATGTCATTTTCCACGATTCGGTGCTGCGCGACATGGCGGCGCAGCGACCGGCGAGTCGCGCCGCACTGGCGCTGCTGTCGGGGATCGGCGCGCGCAAGCTCGACGCCTATGGCGAGGCCTTTCTGGAGGTGATCCGCGACGCGGCGTGACGGTCCTGTCAAATCAGTTAACGGATCATCCAATTTGGGCTGACGCTCCTCCACCGATCGCGTAAAGCGCTCGCATGGCCGATATCCGCACCATCAACGACCGTATCAGCGTGGCGCCACAGATCGCCCCCGACGACCTCGCCGCGATCAGGGCGGCCGGCTTTGTCGCGATCGTCAATAATCGTCCCGACGAGGAAGAGGCGGGTCAGCCGTCGGGCGAGGCGATCCGCGTCGCTGCCGAGGCGCAGGGCCTGGCCTATACGGCGATCCCCGTGACCCACGCCGGCTTCTCGCACCCGCAGCTCGATGCCATGGCAGCGGCGCTGGTCGCGGCCGATGGCCCGGTGCTCGCCTATTGCCGGTCGGGGACGCGCAGCTGCAACCTCTGGGCGCTCGCCGCCGCCAAGGCCGGGCGCGACCCAGAGGTGCTGGTCCAGCAGGCGCGCGCCGCCGGCTACGACCTCGGCGGCCTGCGTCCGACACTCGACGCGCTCGCCGCCGCGGCCGACGAGGCGCCGCCGCAGGCATGACCGTCGCCGCACTGCCGATCGCCGTCGCCGGGGCAGGCGCCGCGGTGCCGGTGCTGATCCTCGCGGTCTGGGCGCTGCGCCGCAACCGGCCCGGCCGCATCGCCGCGCCGGAGGATGCCGCGACCGCGGCGGAGGCCGCGCTGCCCGGCTTCGCGACCCGCGGTGCGGTGGTCGGTGCCGATGGCGGCGGTGCGCTGGCGGTCGATGTCTACGGGCGGGTCGCGGTGATGCGCCGGTTCGGCGGCCGGATCGTCGTGCGCGAGGTCGGCTGGGGGCAGCTCCGCTCGACATTGGACGGGATCATGGTCGAAACGGGCGATCGCACGCTCGGCACCGTCGCGGTCGCCGGGGTGGATGCGCTCGACATCCGCCGCCTCGCCCCGGCCGACGTCCGCAAGGGCTGATCGCCGACGTCGCGACCGTGGTGCGCGTCCGGGTGACGCGCCGCGATCGGTCAAGCTGCCGACACGCAAAAAAAGACCCGGTGCGTTGCCGCACCGGGCCAGGTCGTCCGCAGGAGGAACGTCGTGGGGTGCGGGGCCTTGGCGCCCCGCTCCCGATCAGTTGTAGGCGCGCTCGCCATGCTCGCCGAGGTCGAGGCCTTCCTGCTCGACTTCGGGAGCGACGCGCAGGCCGGTCAGTGCCTTGGCGATGGTGATCGCGATCACCGTGCCGATCGCCGCCCAGATGATCGTCGTCGCGACCGCCTCGACCTGGACGAGCAGCTTGGCGCCCATCGCATAGTCCGCCGCGCCCGGACCGCCGAGCGACGGGGCGTAGACGATGCCGGTGCCGATCGCGCCGATCATGCCGCCGATGCCGTGCACGCCGAAGGCGTCGAGCGCGTCGTCATAGCCGAGCTTCGGCTTCAGCACCGAGACGGCAAAGAAGCAGACCACCGAGGCGACCGCGCCGAGCACGATCGCGCCGAACGGGCCCGAATTGCCCGCCGCCGGCGTCACCGCGACCAGGCCGGCGACGATGCCCGAGCAGAAGCCGAGCGCCGAGCCCTTGTGGCCGCGCACCCGCTCGACCAGCATCCAGAACAGGCCGCCGCTGGCGGTCGCGACGAAGGTGTTGATCATCGCGAGGCCGGCCGAGCCATTGGCCTCCAGCGCCGACCCCGCGTTGAAGCCGAACCAGCCGACCCACAGCAGGCCGGTGCCGACGCCGGTCAGGGTGAGCGAGTGCGGCGGCATCGGCGTGGTCGGATAGCCCATCCGCTTGCCGAGCATCAGCGAGGCGACCAGCGCCGATACACCGGCGTTGATGTGCACCACCGTGCCGCCGGCGAAATCGAGCGCCCCCGCCTTGAAGAACAGGCCCGACGATGCCCACACCATGTGCGCGATCGGAAAATAGACGATGGTCAGCCAGACGGCGCCGAACGCCATCACCGCGCTGAACTTCATCCGCTCGACCACCGATCCCAGCACCAGCGCGACGGTGATCGCGGCAAAGGTCATCTGGAAGCAGACGAAGACATATTCCGGGATCTCGACCCCGGCGGTGAAGGTCGCCGACTGCGAGGCGGCGGTGACGCCCTTGAGGAACGCCTTGTCGAAGCTGGCGATGAAATTGGTCAGGACGCCGCCGCCGGCGAAATCCGGGCCGAAGGCCATCGAATAGCCGTACATCACCCAGATCAGCATCGCGAGACAGGCGACCGCGCCGATCTGCGTCATCGTCGACAGCATGTTCTTGGCGCGGGTGAGGCCGCCGTAGAACAGGGCCAGGCCGGGCAGGATCATCATCATCACCAGCACCGTGCTGGTCATCATCCAGGCGGTGTCGCCCTTGTTGACCACACCGGCAGGTGCGGCGGGCGGCGCCTGCAGCGGCGCGGTCTGCGCCCAGGCGGGCAGAGCGGCGAACGCCACGGCACACAGCCCCGCGACACCGGCGTATTTGATCGCTTGCTTCATTGCTCCCCCCATCATCACAGCGCCGAATCGTCGGTTTCGCCGGTGCGGATGCGCACCGCCTGACCGACGTCGAGCACGAAGATCTTGCCGTCGCCGATCGCGCCGGTGTTGGCGGAAGCCTGGATCGCCTCCACCACCCGGTCGGCGAGCGAGGCGGCGCAGACCACCTCGATCTTGATCTTGGGCACCATGTTGGTGCTGTATTCCGCGCCGCGGTAGATTTCGGTCTGCCCCTTCTGACGGCCGAAGCCCTTGACCTCGGTGACCGTCATGCCCGCGACGCCGAGCGTGGTGAGCGCTTCCCTCACCTCGTCCAGCTTGAACGGCTTGATGATCGCAATGACCAGCTTCATCCGCGCCCCCTCGTTTAACCCATGGCGAAACATCGCAAGCCCCGTGCCAACCGGCTGCAAGAGGGCGAAAACGGGCGGTGGACGAAGGAAGGGATCGTTACGCGATCAAAATAGATGCATCGTCATGAAGCTGCCCGAAAATCAGGCAGGGGGCAGTGTGGCGAGCAGCGCCTGGGCGCGCGCCAGATCCTCGGAATCGACCATGACGCGCACTGGGATCAGCAGCCAGCTGCCGTCGGCAACACTCGACCCGCCATCGAAGGCGACGGCGTCGATCCCCTCCGCCTCTAGCCGGCCGACTACCATATGCGCCTCGTTGCGGCTGTAGCGGCCGAGCTCGACGATCATCGCGGACTCATTCTCACGCCGCCGTGCCGCCCACCGTCAGCCCCTCGACCAGCAGGGTCGGCTGGCCGACGCCGGCGGGGACGCTCTGTCCGCCCTTGCCGCACATGCCGACGCCTTCGTCGAGCGCGAAGTCGTCGCCGATGCCGGTGACCCGGGTCAGCACGGTCGGGCCGTCGCCGATCAGCGTCGCGCCCTTGATCGGCGCGCCCAGCTTGCCGTCTTCGATCAGATAGGCCTCGGTGCAGCTGAACACGAACTTGCCCGAAACGATGTCGACCTGGCCGCCGCCGAACGACTTGGCGAAGATGCCCTTCTTCACCCGGCCCATCAGCTCGGCGGGATCGTCGCGGCCCGCCTTCATGAAGGTGTTGGTCATCCGCGGCATCGGCGCATGCGCGAAGCTTTCGCGGCGGCCATTGCCGGTGGCGGGCACGCCCATCAGCCGCGCGTTGAGCCGGTCCTGCATATAGCCTTTCAGGATGCCGTCCTCGATCAGCACCGTCTCGCGCGTCGGCGTGCCCTCGTCGTCGATCGACAGCGAGCCGCGGCGGTCGGGCAGCGAGCCGTCGTCGACAATGGTGATGCCGGGCGCGGCGACCCGCTCGCCGATCCGGCCGGAAAAGGCGCTGGTGCCCTTGCGGTTGAAATCACCCTCTAGCCCATGGCCGATCGCCTCGTGCAGCAGCACGCCGGGCCAGCCCGAGCCGAGCAGCACGGTCATCTCGCCGGCCGGGGCCGCGACCGATTCGAGATTGACCAGCGCCTGCGCCAGCGCCTCGTCGATCGCGCGGTTCCAGGTCGCCTCCTCGAACAGCCGGTCATACAGGTAGCGGCCGCCGATCCCGAAGCTGCCCGTCTCGCGCCGGCCGTTGCTCTCCGCGACGATCGACACGTTGAGCCGCACCAGCGGCCGCACGTCGGTGGCGACGAAGCCGTCGGGGCGGACGATCTCGACCACGCTCCAGCTGCCCGACAGGCCGACGGAGACCTGCGCGACGCGCGGATCGCGGGCCCGCGCGGCGGCATCGATCGCCTGGCACAGATTGACCTTGTCGGCGAAGGGGACGAGGTCGAGCGGATCGCTGTCGGTGTAGAGGCGATGGTTGGTGCCCTGCGGCGCCGGCGCCTTCGCCGCCTGTGACGGATCGATCAGCGCCATCGTCTGCGCGGCGCGCTTGATCGCCGCCTCGCTCAGCTCGTTGGCATGGGCGAAGGCGGTCATCTCGCCCGACACGGCGCGCAGGCCGAACCCCGCGCCGGTATCGTAGCTTGCCGTCTTCAGCCGGCCGTCGTCGAAGCCGAATGCTTCCGACCGGCGGTATTGCAGATAGAGTTCGCCATCGTCGGCGCGGCCGAGCGCATCGGCGGTCAGCCGCTGCGCGCCCTCGGGGCTGAGCTGGTCACGGTAGAGGAACGAGCGAGGATCGGCGGATACGGTCATGCCCGCCAATATAGGCGCCCGATCCGCGGGGGCTAGTTAGCGCGGGCTGGCGCCTTCCGAAATATCCGGCAGCGACGCCGGGTCGACGCCATCGGCGGGGCCGCCGATCAGCACGAAGCGGCGATCGCAATAGCCGCAGTCGATATAGCCATGCTCGTCGATCTGCAGGAAGACGCGCGGATGGCCGAGCGCCGCTCCACCGGGAATGTCGGTGGCGCCATCGCAGGCGACGCGACGTTGGGAGACACGGACGACTTCGGGCGGCGGAACCATGCCGCGGGCGATAGCGCGTTCCGGCCCGGCCCCGCAAGACCTTCGGCGTCTTCCGGCCAGCCCGTCCACCCAGCGCCTTCCACCGTGCCACCGATGCGCCTATGCGCTGCTGTCATGACCGACGCCGCCATCAGCATCCGCGATCTCTGCAAGACCTATTCCGGGATCAAGGGCGCGCCCGGCAAGCGTGCGCTCGACGGCGTCACCTTCGACGTGCCGCGGGGCCAGATCTTCGGCCTGCTCGGTCCCAACGGCGCCGGCAAGTCGACGCTGATCAACATCCTGGCCGGGCTGGTCAACAAGACCAGCGGTTCGGCGAGCATCTGGGGCTTCGACATCGACGCGCATCCGCGCAACGCCAAGGCGTCGATCGGCATCGTCAACCAGGAGATCCTGTTCGATCCGTTCTTCACGCCGGTCGAGACGCTGGAGATCCAGGCGGGGCTGTACGGCGTGCCGAAAGCCGAACGCAAGAGCCTCGACCTGCTCCGTGCGGTGCATCTGGAGGACAAGGCGAACGCCTATGCCCGCACCCTGTCGGGCGGCATGAAGCGGCGGCTGATGGTCGCCAAGGCGATGGTCCATTCGCCGCCGGTGCTCGTCCTCGACGAGCCGACCGCGGGCGTCGACATCCAGCTGCGCCAGCAACTCTGGGCCTATGTCCGCGAGCTCAACCAGGCCGGCGTGACGGTGGTGCTGACCACGCACTATCTCGAGGAAGCCGAGGAATTGTGCGACCGCATCGCGATCATCAACCAGGGCCGCCTCGTCGCCAACGAGCCGACCCGCGAGCTGGTCGGCAAGGCGCAGGAGAAATTGGTCGCGGTGACGGTCGACCGCGATCTGAGCGAGGCGCCGACCGCCGCCTGTTTCGAGAAGATCGTGCTGAAGGGCACGCGGACGCTGGAGATCACCTACAGCAAGGACAAGGTCAATGCGGGCGAGGTGCTCGCCGCGGTGACCCGCGAGGGCCTGGGCATCGTCGACGTGACGACGCGCGAGGCAGATCTGGAGGACGTGTTCCTCAGCCTGACCCGGTCGAACGGGTGATGGTCGATAGCGGCGGATGCCCTTGCCGCTGCCGTCAGACGGCATGTCGTCTTCTCCCCGTTCGAACACCGGAGTTGATGTCGTGACCACGGCTGCCTCTCCCTCCGACGTCCTGATCGTCGGTTCCGGCGCGGCGGGGCTGACCGCGGCGCTGACGCTGGCGGAGCGGTTCCGCGTCACCGTGCTCGCCAAGGGCGCGCTCAACGAGGGATCGACCGCCTGGGCGCAGGGCGGGATCGCCGCGGTGCTGGAGCCCGGCGACACGTTCGACAACCATGTCGAGGATACGATGGTCGCCGGCGCCGGGCTCAACGACCGTGAGGTCGTCGAATTCGTCGTCGGCGCGGCGCCGGCGGCGATCGCGCGGCTGCAACAGCTCGGCGTGCCCTTTGCGATGGACGGCAACGCCCTCCACCTGACCCGCGAGGGCGGCCACAGCCACCGCCGCATCGTCCATGTCGCCGACGCGACCGGATGGGCGGTGCAGGAGGCGCTGCAGAAGGCGGCCGAAGCCCATCCCAACATCACCCTCGTCCCCGATCAGGTCGCGATCGACCTGGCTACCAGCCGGCACGAGGAACGCTATTCCGGTGCCGGCAATGTCTGGGGCGTCTATGCGGTCGACCGGCGGACGGGCACCGTCAACCTCTACACCGCGCGCGCGACGATCCTCGCCACCGGCGGCGCGGGGCGCACCTATCTCTTTTCCACCGCGCCGCGCGGCGCGACCGGCGACGGCATCGCCATGGCATGGCGGGCGGGCTGTCGCGTCTCGAACATGGAGATGATGCAGTTCCACCCGACCTGCCTCTACAATCTCGAGGTCAAGAACTTCCTGATCACCGAGGCGGTGCGTGGCGAGGGCGGCCGGCTGATCAACCCGGTCACCGGCAAGCGCTTCATGACCTATTATGACGCGGAGCGGATGGAGCTGGCGCCACGCGATGTGGTGGCGCGCGCGATCGATGCCGAGATCAAGCGCTATGGGCTCGACTATGTCCATCTCGACATCAGCCACATGCCGCCCGATTTCGTGCGCGGCCATTTCCCGAACATCTACGATAAGCTGATCGGGCTGGGCATCGACATGACCCGCGCTCCGATCCCGGTGGTGCCGGCGCAGCATTACACCTGCGGCGGCATCGTCATCGATCGCGACGGGCGTACCGACCTGCCCGGTCTCTATGCGGCGGGCGAATGTACCGAGAGCGGGCTGCACGGCGCCAATCGACTGGCCTCCAATTCGCTGCTCGAATGCTTCGTGTTCGGCGAGGCCTGCGCCGATCATATCGCCGCGCATTGGGACAGCCTGCCGCCGGTGCCGGTGATCCGGCCGTGGGACGAGAGCCGCGTGACCGATTCGGATGAAGAGGTGGTGATCAAGCAGAACTGGACCGAGATCCGCCGCTTCATGTGGAATTACGTCGGCATCGTCCGCACCACCAAGCGGCTGGAGCGGGCGCAGCATCGGATCACCATGCTGACCGAGGAGGTGGCGGACTATTACGGGCACTTCCGGGTAACGCCGGACCTGATCGAGTTGCGCAACCTGCTGCAGACCGCCGAGCTGATCGTGCGCTCGGCGCTGCGCCGGCACGAAAGCCGCGGGTTGCACTATACGCGCGATTGGCCCGAGATGCTGCCGGAGGCGGTGGACACGGTGCTGGTGCCGTAAGCCCGCAGACACAGGCGTCATCCCCGCGAACGCGGGGATCCAGACGCGCAGGTCCGCGCAACGACCGGAACGTCAGCGTCTCTGGATTCCCGCCTTGACGGGAATGACAGTGTAGAGAGCGAGCACCTTATCCCGTCACCTCCTTGAACAATTGCCGCGCCGTGTCGGCGATCACCTGCGCCGCACCGCGGTCGCCCTTCGCCATCGACGACAGGAACGCCTTCGCCTGTTGCAGCGTGACATGCGGCGGCAGCGGCGCGACATTGGGATCGGTCTTGACCTCGAGGATCACTGGCCGGTCCGCCGCCAGCGCCGTGTCCCAGGCATCGGCGAGGTCCTCCGGCCGGTCGACGAAGATGCCTTTCAGCCCGATCAGCTCGGCGAACTTGGCATAGGGCACGTCGGGCAGGTCCTGCGTCGTCTCGAAGCGTGGATTGCCCTCCATCACCCGCTGTTCCCAGGTCACTTCGTTGAGATCCTGGTTGTTGAACACGCAGACGACGAAGCGCGGGTCGGCCCAACGCCGCCAGTATTTCTGCACCGTGATCATCTCGGCGAGGTTGTTCATCTGCATCGCGCCGTCGCCCACCAGCGCCACCACCGGCCGGCTCGGGTGGGCGAACTTGGCCGCGATCGCATAGGGCACCGCCGCCCCCATTGAGGCGAGCCCGCCCGACAGCGACGAACGTTGGCCGCGCTTCACCTTGAAGTCGCGCGCATACCAATTGGCGCAGCTGCCCGAATCGGAGGTGACGATCGCGTCGGCGGGCAGGCGTGGCGACATGTCCCAGACAACGCGCTGCGGGTTGACCGGATTGGCGGCGGCGTGCGCCCGCTCCTCCAGCACCTGCCACCAGTGCGCGACTCCCGTTTCGATACGCTCGCGCCAGCTGCGGTCGCCCTTGGCGGCGATCAGCGGGATCAGCGCTGCCAGCGTCTCCTGCGCGCCACCGTGCAGCGGCACGTCCGCCGGATAGCGCAGCGACAACATGCCCGCGTCGATATCGATCTGCACGCATTTTGCCTGGCCGTCGGGCGGCAGAAACTCCGCCCAGGGAAAGCCAGTGCCGATCATCAGCAGCGTGTCGCACCCCGCCATCATGTCCGACGACGGCTTGGTGCCGAGCAGGCCGATCGCGCCGGTGACGAAGGGCAGCTCGTCGGGCAGCACGTCCTTGCCGAGCAGCGCCTTGGCGACGCCGGCGCCGAGCAGGTCGGCGATCCGCACGACCTCGTCCGCCGCATCGCGTGCGCCGGCGCCGATCAGGATCGCGACCTTCTTGCCGGCATTGAGCAGGTCGGCGGCGCGGCGCAGCTCCATATCCTGCGGAACGATGCGCGGCCGCACATAGCCGGGCCCCGAGCGGGTGAAGCCGTGCGCGACCTCGGGCTCGCTATAGGGCTGGTCCTGCACGTCCTTGGGCAGCACCACCACGCCGACGCCGTTGCGGGCGACCGCGGTGCGGATCGACCGGTCAGTGACGTGGCGGACCTGCGCCGGCGCCGCGACCTCCTGCACGTAATCGGCGACGTCGGCGAAGATGCGGTCGAGGTTGAGCTCCTGCTGGTAGCTGGCGCCGCGCACCGTCACCTCCGCCTGGCCGGCGATCGCGAATACCGGGACATGGTCGAGCTTGGCGTCGTACAGGCCGGTGAGCAGATGCGTCGCGCCGGGGCCGCCGGTCGACAGGCAGACGCCGATCTCGCCGGTGAATTTGGCATGGGCGCTGGCCATGAAGGCCGCCATCTCCTCGTGGCGGACCTGGATGAACTCGATGCCGTCCCCTGCCGTCTCGGCGCGCTGCAGGGCGCCGAGCACGCCGTTGATGCCGTCACCGGAATAGCCGTAGATACGGGTCACGCCCCACGCCTTGAGGCGCTGCACGAAGAAGTCGCTGGTCATCGTCGCCATGGCGCATGTCCTTCAATTTGAAGCTGGATGTCGCGCCCAACGGGTGCGGCGGCGCTATGTTGCGTGACAAAGGCGACAGCGGTCCGCCGACGCGGCTCGCCGCGCCGCAGCGGCGGCTCGTCGCAGGGGCGCTACGCTATGGTATCGCCCGCCCGGTGAGCGGATAAGGATCGCTGCGTCCTTCCTCGCATGGGCTAGTATCGTACCCTCATGATATCGACCGGCCGTGCGGCCCGCCTCCTCGCCCTTGCCTCCCTCGCCGCCCTGCCGGGGTGCGGGTCCAACTCGCGGCCCGGCGGCAGCAGCATGGCGCCGGTCCCGTCGGCGCCGGTCAGCGTGTCGATCCCGATCCCCGCTGCCGCCCCGCCAGCCCGGCGGGTCGCACCGGCGCAACTGGTCCAGGCGGTGGAGCGGATCGCCGCCGGCTTCGAGGGCAAGTTCGGCATCGCGATTCGGGGCGTGGATGAGGGCTGGACCGTCGCATCGCCCGGCGCGCGGACACGGATGCCGCAGCAGTCGGTAAGCAAATTGTGGGTGGCGATGACGCTGCTCGACCTGCGCGACCAGGGCAAGGCGCGGCTCGACGATCCGATCGTGGTGCGGCCCGAGGATCTGACCCTGTTCCACCAGCCGATCGCGATGCTGGTCAAGGGCGACGGCTATCATACCACCGTCGGCGAATTGCTGCGCCGCGCGCTGACGATGAGCGATAATACCGCCAACGACCGGCTGCTGACCTATGTCGGCGGTCCCGCGGCGGTGCGCGCGATGATCGAGCGCAAGCGGCTGGGCGACATCCGCTTCGGCCCCGGCGAGCGCTTGCTCCAGTCGCGCACCGCCGGCCTGGTCTGGAACCAGGCGACCATGTCCAAGGGCAATGGCTTCGAACTCGCCCGCTCGCGCCTGTCGCCCGAGGTGCGCGCCGCGGCGCTCGATGCCTATGTCAACGATCCGCCCGACGGCGCGGCGCCGCTGGCGATCGCCGACGCGCTCGCCCGGCTGGCGCGCGGCGAGCTATTCACCGAGACGTCGACGCGCATCCTGCTCGACACGATGGGGGCGTCGATCACCGGCCGCGCGCGATTGCGGTCGGCATTGCCCGCCGGCTGGCAGATCGCGCACAAGACGGGCACGGGACAGGACCTCGGCAGCCGCAACGCCGGCTTCAACGACGTCGGCCTGCTCACCGCGCCCGACGGCCGCCGCTATGCGATCGCGGTGATGATCGGCGACAGTCGCCGTCCGATCCGCGAGCGGCAGGAACTGATCGCGTCGGTGGCGCGCGCGGTGGCCGATTATGCGGATGGAAGGCGGGGGTGAGCACTGCCCCTCCCGCTCGCGGGAGGGAGCGTAAGCGACACGAAGGACACAGTGTCGCCACATCCGTGCCGCAACCGTTAGGATTACGTTGGCCCCCTCTCCCCGATCCGCTAAGCGGCAGGGACGATGCCCCATCTCTATCTCGTCGACGGCTCGGGCTATATCTTCCGCGCCTATCACCGGCTGCCGCCGCTGACCAACAAACATGGCGAGCCGGTGGGCGCCGTCTATGGCTATACGACGATGCTGTGGCGGCTTGCCGACGACCTGCACAAGGCGGACGGGCCGACGCACATGGCGGTCATCCTCGACAAATCGTCGTCGACCTTCCGCAACCAGATGTACGACCAGTACAAGGCGCATCGGCCGCCGCCGCCGGAGGATCTGGTCCCGCAATTCCCGATGATCCGCGACGCGACGCGCGCCTTTTCGCTGCCGTGCATCGAGGAGGAAGGCTGGGAGGCGGACGACCTGATCGCCAGCTATACCAAGGCGGCGCTGGCGCAGGGCTGGCAGGTGACGATCGTCAGTTCCGACAAGGACCTGATGCAGCTGATGACCGATCCGTCGGTCGATATGCTCGACACGATGAACAACCGCCGGCTCGGGCCGGAGGCGGTGGTCGAGAAGTTCGGCGTCGGGCCGGAGAAGCTGGGCGACGTGCTGGCGCTGATGGGCGACAGCGTCGACAACGTGCCGGGCGTCCCCGGCGTCGGGCCGAAGACCGCGGCCAAGCTGATCCTGGAACATGGCGATGTCGAAGGCGTGCTCGCCGCCGCGGCGTCCGACACGTTCAAGAAGGGCAAGCTGCGCGAGAACCTGATCGAACATGCCGACAAGGCGCGGCTGAGCCGCAAGCTGGTCGAGCTCGCCTGCGACGTGCCGCTCGAGCATCCGCTCGAGGAACTGGCGATGCAGGGCATTCCGGACGCGCCGCTGCGTGCCTTCCTGGAGCATCACGGCTTCAAGTCGCTGCTGTCGCGGCTCGGCCAGGTCGCCGATGCGCCGGTCGAGGAAACGACCGACGCGCCGTTCGAGGAAGACCCGCCGTGCGATCACGACGGCTATGAAACGGTGGTAGACGAGGCGGCGCTGGACCGGTGGATCACCGTCGCCCGCCATCAGGGCTGGGTCGCGATCGACACCGAGACGACCGGCACCGACGCGACCCGCGCCAGGCTGGTCGGCGTCAGCCTGGCGCTGGCCGCCAATCTCGCCTGCTACATCCCGCTCGGCCATGGCGGCAGCGACCTGTTCGGCGAGACGCCGGTGCAGCTCGACCGCACGCTCGCGCTGACCAAGCTGAAGGCGCTGTGCGAGGATCCGTCGGTGCTCAAGATCGGCCACAACCTCAAATACGACATGACCGTGCTCAGCCTGTGCGACGAGGTCGGCGGCATCACGGTCGCGCCGCACGATGACACGATCGTAATGAGCTTCGACCTCGACGCCGGGCTGCACGGCCACGGCATGGACGAACTCGCCGCGACGCATCTGTCGCACAGCTGCATCGCCTTCAAGGACGTGGTCGGCACGGGCAAGTCGCAGCGCGGCTTCCACGAGGTCGATCTCAAGGCCGCGACCCGCTACGCCGCCGAGGATGCGGACGTCACCTATCGCTTGTGGAAGCGGTTCAAGGCGCGGTTGCCCGTCGAGGGGTCGACCCGCGTCTACGAGATGGTCGACCGGCCGCTGGTGCCGGTGATCGCGCGGATGGAGACGCGCGGGATCAAGGTCGACCGTGAGCGACTGTCCGGCCTGTCGGCGGAATTCAGCGGCCAGATCGGCGAATTGGAGACGGTGATCCACGGCATCGCCGGCGCGCCGTTCACGATCGGCAGCCCCAAGCAATTGGGCGACGTGCTGTTCGAGCGGATGGGGATCAAGGGCGGCCGCAAGGGCAAGTCCGGCGTCTATTCGACCGACGTCACCGAGCTGGAGCGGATCGCCGCCGACAAGGATTCGCCGGGCGCGGACATCGCCGCGCGCGTGCTGGAATGGCGCCAGCTGACCAAGCTCAAGAACACCTATACCGACGCGCTGCAGGAGGAGATCAATCCGGCGACGGGGCGGGTGCACACCAGCTATAGCCTGACCGGTGCGCAGACCGGCCGGCTGTCGTCGACCGAGCCCAACCTCCAGAACATCCCGATCCGTACCGAGGTCGGCCGCCAGATCCGCGACGCCTTCGTCGCGGAGCCGGGCAACGTCATCCTCGCCGCCGACTATTCGCAGATCGAGCTGCGCCTCGCCGCGCATATGGCGGACGTGCCGCAGCTGCGCGACGCCTTCGCGCGCGGCGACGACATCCACAGCCTGACCGCCCAGGAATTGTTCGGCGAGGTGACGCGCGACACGCGGGCGAAGGCCAAGACGATCAACTTCGCGATCCTCTACGGCATCAGCCGCTGGGGTCTGGCGGGACGGCTGGATATCGGTGCCGACGAGGCGCAGGCGATGATCGACCGCTATTTCGAGCGATTCCCCGGCATCAACCGCTACATCGCCGAAACGCTGACGCAGGTTCGCGAGCGCGGCTTCACCACGACGCTGTTCGGGCGCAAGACGCACTTTCCGCGGATCAAGTCGCGGGTGCAGCACGAGCGCCAGGGCGCCGAGCGTGCCGCGATCAACGCGCCGATCCAGGGGACCAGCGCCGACATCATCAAGCGCGCGATGGTGCGGATGGAACCGGCACTCGCCGCGGCGGGCCTGCCGAACGTGCAGATGCTGCTGCAGGTGCACGACGAACTGGTTTTCGAGTTGCCGGAGGGCGACGTCGCGGCGGCGCGACCGGTGATCGAGCGGGTGATGGCGACCGCGGCGGAGCCGGCCGTAACGCTGACCGTGCCGCTGGGCATCGAGATCGGCGTCGGCGCGAGCTGGGGAGCGGCGCATTGATCGCTGCCGTTTCGCAATCCCCCTCACCATTCCCACTCGCCGGCAGTGAGCGAGCCCCTTCCCTCTCCCATTGGGCGAGGGAGGGAGGCGCGCAGCGCCGGAAGGGTGAGGGTGGCCGTACGGCCAGCCGTTGATGGCTTCCGATTCGCAGGACATCGACGCACTGGCAAAGGGCGGGCGGACCAACATCGCCGGCTTCGTGCTGCGCCTCGCCGCGCGCATCCCGTTCCTGTTCATCGCCGGGCGGCTCTATGGCGCCGATCTGGTCGGGCGGTTCGCGCTGGCGGTGGTGGTGGTCGAACTCGCCGCGCTGGTCGCGACGCTCGGCCTGAAACGTGGCCTGGCGCAGGCGCTGGCATCGGCGGAGGATCGCCCGCATGCGCATGTCGTCTGGGATGCGCTGGCGGTGGCGTTCATCGCCTCGATCGCGGCGAGCGGGCTGCTGATCGCCTTTCCAGAAGTGATGTACGCCAATACGCAGGTCACCGGGCTGGACCGGTTCCTGCCGTGTATCATCGTCGCGGTGGCGTGGAGCGATGTCAGCCTTGCCGCCCTGGCCTATCGCCACGACGTCAAGGCGGCGGTGACCGCGCGGGCGGTGGTGGAGCCGTGGACGATCTCGATCGCCGCCTGGGTCTTTTCCTTCTTCACCACCAAGGACGGGCTGGTCCTGGCCTATGTCGCCTCGATGACCGCGGCGCTGATCGCCAGCCTGGTCCCGTTCCTCAAGAGCTACGGCCTGCCCAAGGGCTGGTCGCCGCATCCCGGCGCGCTGTTCGCACTGGCGCGGTCGAACGCGCCGCTCGCCGGCGCCGACGCGCTGGAATGGGGCAGCCGCAACGTCGACCGCTTCATCCTCGGCCTGACCTTCGAACCCAAGGTGGTCGGCATCTATTACATGGCGCAACAGGTCGCCTCGCTGCCGCAGAAGCTGAAGACCAGCTTCGACCCCATCCTCGGCCCCGTGATCACCCAGAGCCTGGCGGTGAACGACCGCGCCGCGATCGCCAACCAGGTGCGCCAAGTCGCCTTCTGGATCATGGCGGCGCAGGGCGGCCTGGCGCTGATGGGATCGATCCCCGGCGAGGCGGTGATGGGCGTGGTCGGGCCGCAGTTCGTCGCCGGCAGCTATGCGCTCGGCTTCCTGCTCACCGCGGAGGTGCTCGCCTCGACCGGGGCGGTATGCGAATCGGCGCTGGTCTATACGGCGCGGCACCGCAATCTGATCATCTCGGTGGTGATGCTGGCGGTGCAGATCGGCCTCAGCTTCGGCTTCATCATGGCGGCGCGCGCGTTCGGCTGGCCGGAGGTGTGGCAGGCGGCGGGCCCCGCCCTCGCGCTGATGCTCAGCGTCGGGCTGACCTCGGTCGTCAAGGCGCGGCTGCTCGGTCACATCCTGGCGGCGCCGGTGTCGCCGTGGCGCTGGCCGCTGGCCGGCGCGGCCGCTGCGGCGATCGTCGTCGGCACGCTGTTCACCATGCTGCCGCACGAGCTGGAATGGGCGGAACTGCTGTTCGGCGAACCGGCGATCGCGGCGACCTATCTGCTGATCCTGTGGCGCTTCGCCTTCGGCCCGGCCGACCGGGCGTTGTTCGGCAAGATGCCGCGCGCCGAGGATGCGACCCTGCCCAACGTCGGTGCGCCGGTCGGCTAAGGCGGGGTCGATTCGCCCGAAGACGAAGCATCGCGCTGGCCATTACGCCCCTCGCCGACGCGCGCCGAAAGCTGCTTGGGGAACGCTGCTGATCCGTATCGCCCTTCATCGCAGAGACCTTGTCCGCTGGACCTGGCATTCGCCGGCGTGGACAGGGGCGATGGAACACGGTGATCGCTGCGCGACAGGCCGCCGCCCGCCGTCAACGGCGGTCGGCTGGTGACGCGATCCCCTTTCGAGGATCAGAAGCGGAAGGCGGTACCGACGTAGACGGACTGGCTGTCGTGACGGTCGTCGTCGCCGACGCGGGTCAGCCGGTCGCGATCGGACCGGTAGCGCATGCCCGCGGTCAGATCGAGATTGCGGGTCAGCGAATAGGAGCTGCTGAGATCGACCGAATAGCTCGGCATGTCCTCGACCAGCTTGTTGGTGTTGCCGAGCGGACGATCGGCGACCGCGGTCAGGCGGCTGCTGGCGCGACCGGCGCGATAGGTGAGCGCGACATCCGCCGATTCGCGGCTGCCCGGCTGCGGCCCGAGGTCGAGGCGCGACACGTCGCCCGACAGCGCGAATTTCTTCCAACCGACTGAAACGCCCAGATTATAGGCGATCGGCTGGATGCCGAGCGTCGCCGGCTTGGCCGGGCCGGCGCGTGCCGGATCGATGGCAGCCACGGTCAGCGCCCGGTTCGAGCGGGCACGCACCGCGACGGTCACCCGGCGCTTGTCCTGGCGCCCTTCGGCCGGGGTGAAGCGGAAGGCGGCATCGTCGAGGCCGGCGCGCGCGATCACCGCGGCGAGGCGCGGGTCGGCGGCGGCCGGCGTGAACGAGCCGGAGAAGCGCATCGGCGCCGGCGCGGCGCGGCGAACGACGCGCGTCCCCTCCGCCGCTCCGAAGGCGGGCGCGACGATGACGCCGGTGGCGACCAGCGCCCCCGCCATCATTGCAGCCATCGCCCGCTTCGCGATCACGATTCGAAACCCCTTTAGATTCCCGCGGCAACGCGCCTACCACGATTCCGCCTCAAGCCAACATGGTCTGGCGTGGCCCCCATGCAACATTTCCTCCGAATGTTGCATCCGGCACACAGATATCGCGACAGACCGACAATATAGGACGTCTGGCGGACAGGCGCGAGGGGGACGGGGCGCCGCCTTGCAGCGTCGGGGGGCTGGCTGTAGAGCGAAAGCCATTCCCCTGTCCAAGGACCCTACCGCCATGACCCGCTCGTTGCGCACCGCTCTCATGGTCGCCGTCGTCGCCCTGCCGCTCGCCGCCTGCGCCCATGGCAAGTCGGGTACCGCCAAGGCCGATCTCGCCGCGTCGAAGGTGACGACGATCGGCGTCAATTCCTATCTGTGGCGCGCCAGCCTCGACACCTTGTCGTTCATGCCGCTGGTGCAGACCGATTCCAACGGCGGCGTCATCGTCACCGACTGGTACGTCAACCCGCAGGTCCCGACCGAGCGGATGAAGGTCACCGTGTCGATCCTCGACCAGGATCTGCGCGCCGACGCGGTACGCGTCGCGGCGCTGCGCGAGGTCAACCGCGGCGGCCAGTGGGTCGCCGCCCCGGTCGCCGCCGCCACCACGCAGAAGCTGGAAGACATCATCCTGACCAAGGCGCGCGACCTGCGCCGGGCTTCTATTGCGGGCTGACGCCCGTGTGCGGTGCCGGCCCGCTCCCCAGCCCGACCGCTCATCAGGATAGTCCGTGGGCGGTCGGACGGGAGAGCGGGCCGGCACCGAGACTTACGACGCTACAACGCATGGAGTTCAGCCGACCGTGGCTACGCGCTTCAACGCCCTGAAGGCGGACGCCGCCTGGCAGGCGATCTGGGACGAGCGCCGCACCTTTGCGGCCCAGGATAATAGCGGCAAGCCGCAAAGCTATGTGCTGGAGATGTTCCCCTATCCGTCGGGGCGCATCCACATGGGCCATGTCCGCAACTATACGATGGGCGACGTGCTGGCGCGCTTCCGGCGGATGCGCGGCTATGAAGTGCTCCACCCGATGGGTTGGGACGCGTTCGGCATGCCGGCCGAGAATGCCGCGATGGAAAAGGGCGTCCACCCCGGCACCTGGACCCGCGCCAACATCGCAACAATGAAGGCGCAGCTGAAGCGGCTCGGCTTCGCGCTCGACTGGACGCGCGAACTGGCGACCTGTGAGCCGGACTATTACGGGCACGAACAGGCGCTGTTCCTGGCGATGTTCGCGAGCGGCCTGGTCTATCGCAAGGAATCGGCGGTCAACTGGGACCCGGTCGACATGACCGTGCTCGCCAACGAGCAGGTGATCGACGGCCGCGGCTGGCGCTCCGGCGCGCTGGTCGAGAAGCGCAAGCTCAGCCAGTGGTTCCTCAAAATCACCGACTTCGCCGACGAACTGATCGACGGGCTCGGCGAGCTCAAGGACTGGCCGGACAAGGTCAAGCTGATGCAGGAAAACTGGATCGGCAAGAGCCAGGGGCTGACCTTCCGCTTCGTCACGTCCGACGGCGGATCGGTCGAGGTCTTCTCCACCCGCCCGGACACGATCTTCGGCGCAAGCTTCGTCGCGGTGGCGGCGGATCATCCGATCGCGCAGGCGCTCGCCGACCGGCCCGACGTCGCCGCGTTCATCGAACGCTGCAAGCAGGGCGGCACCACCGCAGCCGAGCTGGAGACGCAGGAGAAGCTCGGCTTCGACACCGGGCTGACCGCGGCGCATCCGCTCGATCCGACATGGCAGCTGCCCGTCTACATCGCCAATTTCGTGCTGATGGAATACGGCACCGGCGCGGTGTTCGGCGTTCCGGCGCACGACCAGCGCGACCTCGACTTCGCGCGCAAATACGACCTGCCGGTGCGCCGCGTCGTCTCCGACGGCGCCATCACCGATCCCGTCTTCCACGGCGACGAGGCCTATACCGGCCCTGGGACCATCGTGAATTCGCGCTTCCTCGACGGCATGGACGTCGAGGACGCCAAGCGCGAGGTGATCCGCCGTGCGGAGGGCGACGGCTGGGGCCGCGGGTCGACCGTCTACCGCCTGCGCGACTGGGGCGTCAGCCGCCAGCGCTACTGGGGCACGCCGATCCCGATCATCCATTGCTCCGCCTGCGGCGCGGTGCCGGTGCCGCAGGACCAGCTGCCCGTCGTCCTGCCCGAGGACGTGTCGTTCGACGTGCCCGGCAATCCGCTTGACCGGCATCCAACGTGGAAGCACGTCGCCTGCCCGTCCTGCGGCGGCGAGGCGGTGCGCGAGACCGACACGCTCGACACCTTCGCCGATTCGAGCTGGTATTTCATCCGCTTCGCCAGCCAGCCGGACGACAAGCCCTTCGACCGCGCGGTGGCGGAAAGCTGGCTGCCGGTCGGCCAGTATATCGGCGGCGTCGAGCATGCGATCCTGCACCTGCTCTACGCCCGCTTCTGGACGCGGGCGCTCAAGCATATCGGCATGCTCGACATCGCCGAGCCGTTCACCGGGCTCTTCACCCAAGGCATGGTGACGCACGAGACGTACAAATCGGCGGACGGCCGCTGGCTGTCACCGGCAGAGATCGCTGGTGGCGTCGAGACCGCGACCGGACAGCCGATCCAGGTCGGTCGCGTCGAGAAGATGTCGAAGTCGAAGAAGAACACCGTCGATCCCGAGCCGATCGTCGATCAATATGGTGCCGACGCGACGCGCTGGTTCATGCTGTCCGACTCGCCGCCCGAGCGCGACCTGCCCTGGTCGGAAGCCGGGATCGAAGGATCGTGGCGCTTCGTCCAGCGCCTGTGGCGCTTGTTCGACGCCGACCCGGCCGAGCCGGGAGAGGGCGGCGACATCGCGCTCGACCGCAAGCTGCACCAGACGATCCACGGCGTCGCGCTCGATATCGAGGCGCTGGCGTTCAACAAGGCGGTGGCCAAGCTGTATGAGCTGACCAATGCGATCGAAAAGGCACCGCCCTCGCCGTCGCGCAGCAATGCGATCCGCACGCTGATGCTGCTGGTCGCGCCGATGGTACCGCATATCGCCGAGGAAGCCTGGTCACGTCACGGCTTCGACGGGCTGATCGCCGATGCGCCCTGGCCCGCGGTGGAGGCGGCGCTGCTGGTCGAGGACGAGGTGACGATCGCGGTGCAGGTCAACGGCAAGCTGCGCGATACGCTGACCGTGCCGAAGGATCTGGCCAAGGACGCGCTGGAGGCGGCGGCGCTGGCGTCGGACAAGATCGTCCGCACGCTGGAGGGCAAGGCGCCGAAGAAAGTGATCGTCGTGCCCGGCCGTTTGGTCAATATCGTCGCATGACCAAGCGATTCCTCGCCGCCGCGCTGCTGCTCGTCCCGCTGACCGGCTGCGGCCTGCACCCCCTGTACGCCGGCGGCGCCGGCGGCGGGGTGGCGCAGGCGCTGTCCGGCGTCGAGGTCGCGCCGATCCAGGGCAAGGCCGGCTGGCTGATGGGCAATGCGCTGCGCGACCGGCTCGCCGCGTCCGGCACGCCGCAATACCGGCTGGACGTCAAGCTCGACGACCAGATCGCCGGCCTCGGCGTACGGCGCGACGACAGCGTGACGCGCGAGCGGCGGACGCTGCGGGCGCGCTATCAGCTGGTCAATCTCAGCGACGGCAGCGTGTTGCTCGACGCGACCGCCGGCTCCGACGCGGGCATCGACGTCATCACCTCGTCCGAATATGCGACGATCGCGGCGGAGAACACCGCGCTGGAGAATCTCTCCGGCATCGTCGCCGACCAGATCGTCGCCAAGCTCGCGCTCTACGCGCGGCGGCGCCTCCCAGCGCGCTGAGGATCGCTTGAAGGCCAACGCGCGCGACATCCGCGCCGCGATGGAGCGGCCGTCACCCGATCTGCGCCTGTACCTGCTGCACGGTCCCGACGGGTCCGCCGCCGACGAACTCGCCGCGCGGCTGGCGCAGGCGATGGGCCCGGACGCGGAGCGCATCGACCTGGACGGCGCGACGCTGAAGGGCGATCCAGCCCGGCTGGCGGACGAAGCGGCGTCGATGTCGCTGTTCGGCGGCGCCCGCCATATCCGCGTTTCGCCGGCGGGCGAGGAGAGCCTGGAGGCGTTCGCCGCCCTGCTTGCCGCCGATCATGCCGGCAATCCGGTCGTGGCGCTGGCGCCGACGGTCAAGTCGACGGCCAAGATCGTCAAGCTGGCGATCGATTCGCCACGGGCGATGGCCTTCGCCTGCTACGAACCGACCGCGGCCGATCTCGAACGACTCGCCGCGACGATGGCGCGCGATGCCGGCTTGCGCCCGCAGCCCGGCGTCACCCAGCGGCTGGCGGCGGGGTGCGGCGGCGACCGGGCGGTGCTGGCGAGCGAAATCGACAAACTCGCGCTGTTCCTCGACGCCGCCCCAGACCGGCCGCACGACCTCGACGAAGCCGCGCTCGATGCGATCGGCGCCGATCTCGGCGAGGCGGAAATGGGCGCGGTGATCGACGCGGTGATCGGCGGCCGCAGCGCGGCGCTCGGCCTCGAACTGACCCGGCTGGGCGAGGCTGGCACCTCCCCCATCCCCTGGCTGCGCCAGCTCGCCCGGCGGCTGATGACGCTGGCCGAGATGAAGGCGGACATCGACTCCGGCGCCACGCAGGACAGCGTGTTCAAGCGCCATCGCATCTTCTTCCGCGAAGAGGCCGCCACCGCACAGGCCCTGCGGCGCTGGAATGCGGCGATGCTCGCGGCGGCGCTGCAGCGCGTGCGCCATGCCGAACGCGCGGTGATGGCGAGCGGCAACGCCGGGCCGGTGCTGGCGGATCACGCGCTGACCGAGCTGACCCGCGGGGTCGAACGGCGGGGGTAGCCGGCGGCGTCCGTCACGCCCCTGTTGCGCGCGCGCAACGGTGCGGACTTTTGGTTACGAAAGTCAGAACAAAACGCCGTGCCGGACGTTTGCCGCACCTGATCCCAAACCCCTTTCGGGATCAGTGCCGGATCCAAGCACGGCACGGCCGCGCCGATGCGTAGCAGGCGGCGCGGCCAATGCCGATCGGGTCGAAGCTTTACGGTCCGGTGCGTCCGCCGCCGCCCGGTGCGCCGGCGCCGGCGCCGGTGCCCGCCGCGCCGACCGTGCCGATGTTGCCGAAAAGATCCTCGAAGAAGCCGCGCTTGCGGCCCAGCGTCGGCGTCGTCTTGCCATAGGGGCTGATGCTGGCGATCTGGTCGACGCCGGTGCGGGTGATCGAGGTCACCGTGCCGGCCGCGTCAAAGCTGATCTTCAGCGCGATCTGGCTGCGTGCCTTGGGCGTCTGGAAGTTCAGATTGCGGCTGTCGCGCGCGACATAATACCAGTCGGCGGGCGCGAACTGGCTGGCGATGGTCGGCCGGCCCAGCGTCGCCGCGACCGATTGGCGATTGTCGACGCCCGGCTGGATCGCATTCACCAGGTCGACGTCGATGATATAGCCCTGATGCGAACGCAGCGGCGTGCACGCGCCCGCCGCCATCAGGGTCAGCCCGAGGCCCGCGACCAGGCACGAACGGGCAAAGGATACGCTCATCACTTTCTCCAGCGGCGGCAACGCCCGGCAGCGGCAAGGCCGATTGCATCGCCCGCCGAACGCCTCGATATGCGAGGAACGAAGAGGCATCAAGCGCGGACGACGCCGCGCACAGGCGAGAGGACGTTGCGGTCGTGGGGTTGTGGGGCAGGTTGTTCGGCGAGAACCGCGATGCGGCGCTGCCGCTGTACAATGCGGTGGTGACGCGCGGACGCGCCGAACATTGGTATGTCGACGGTGCCGTCCCCGACACGCTGGACGGTCGGTTCGACATGATCGCGACGATCCTCGCCTTCGTGCTGCTCCGGCTGGAAGGCGAGCCGGCGGCGGCGACGCTGAGCGTGCAGCTGACCGAGCGGTTCGTGGACGACATGGACGCGCAGCTGCGCCAGATCGGTATCGGCGACCTGGTCGTCGGCAAGCAGATGGGCAAGATGATGAGCCTGCTCGGCGGCCGTCTGGGTGCCTATCGCGACGGGCTGGCGGCGGGCGATCTCGCGCCGGCGCTGGTCCGCAACCTCTATCGCGGCGAGGCGCCCGCGCCCGCCGCGGTGGACCATGTCGGCGACGCGCTGCTCGCGTTCCACACCCGGCTGGCGGCGACGCCGGTCGATCACCTCGCCGCGGGAGACTTGCCATGACCCCCGAATTCAGCCGCCCGGAGCGGATCGACACGATCGGCGAGCGCGAGCGCGTGGTCGAGATCGCCGCGGAGCCGGCGGAGCGGACGCGGCTCGCGGCGCGCTTCGGGCTGATCGGGATCGATTCGCTGGCCGCCCGCTTCGCGATCCGGCGCGAGGCGGCGGGGATCGCCGTGCGCGGCAGGGTGACCGCGGCGGTGACGCAGGCCTGTTCGGTGACCGGCGAGCCGATCGCGGCACAGGTCGACGAGCCCGTCGCTTTGCTGTTCGTGCCCGCGCTCGGCGACGGCGAGGAGGTCGAGCTGGACGCCGGCGAACTCGACACGATCCCCTATGACGGCGGCGCGATCGACCTGGGCGAGGCGGCGGCGGAGACGATGGCGCTCGCCCTCGATCCCTTTCCGCGCAGCCCGGCGGCCGAGGCGGCGCTGCGCGAGGCCGGGGTGCTGAGCGAGGACGAGGCGGGGCCGTTCGGCGCGCTCGCCGGGCTGAAGGCGCAATTGGAAAAGAAGTAGGCGGGAGCGCTTCGACACAGAGCCCCCCCTGGTCACCCCGGACTTGTTCCGGGGTCCACGGCGCCGCACATGCGCCGATCGGAGCGTTTGCGGAACGGTGGATGCCGGAACGAGTCCGGCATGACGGACGTGATCTACCGCTCGTCCGGTCCCAGCGTCGGATCGAGGTCGCGCGGGCGGACGAAGCGGGTCAGCGTCGCCGCCCGCTCGGCGACATCCCGCCAGCGCGCGACGTCGAAGGTCATTTCGGCCAGCGTCGCGGTCGGGTATTTCGCCTCGACCTCGGTCCGCAGCGCCCCTGCCCCCTCGGGCACGAGCATGAGGACAAGGTCCTCCAGCCCGGGATTGTGACCGACCAGCAGCGCGCTGTCCGCCGTGTCCGGCAGGTCGTGAACCACGTCGAGCAGCGTCGCCGCCGACGCCAGATAGATGCGCCGGTCGCAGGCGGGCGCGAAGGTGCGGCCGTAGCCGGTCTCGACCGCGTCCAAGGTCTCGCCGACGCGCACCGCAGGCGAGGCGACGACATGGTCGAAGGCGAGGCCGGCATCGCGCATGTGGCGGCCGATCACTTCGGCCGCGCGGCGGCCTTTGCCGTTGAGCGGCCGGTCGAAATCGCGCGACACGGTGTCGTCCCAGCTCGATTTGGCGTGGCGCAGCAGCGTCAGCGTCTTCATCGCGGCCCTTTCCGGCTCAGCCCAGTTGCGCGGCCTCATGCCCGATGATCGGTGTCAAGGAAAGCCGCTCCGCCACCCGCGCCACCGCCTCGTCCAGCGTCACCCGCGCGATCGGGACGCCGGGCGGAAAGGCGCTGAGCAATCGCGACGGGCAGGCGGCGGACAGCATCACGAAGGCGCCCCGATCGTCGCCGCGGCGGATCAATCGCCCGAACGCCTGCGCCAACCGCGCCCGCACGATCCGGTCATCGTAGGCGCTGCCACCGCCGGCCAATCGCCGTGCCGCGTGCAGCACGCTTGGCTTGGGCCAGGGCACGCCCTCCATCACCACCAGCCGCAGCGAATGGCCGGGCACGTCGACCCCGTCGCGCAAGGCATCGGTGCCGAGCAGCGAGGCGGCGGGATCGTCGCGGAAGATGTCGACCAACGTACCCGTGTCGATCGGATCGACATGCTGCGCGTGCAGCGGCAGCCCCTCGCGCGCCAGCCGGTCGGCGATCCGGCCGTGCACGCCGCGCAGCCGCCGGATCGCGGTGAACAGGCCCAGCGTGCCGCCCCCCGCCGCGACGATCAGCCGCGCATAGGCATTGGCCAGTGCCGGCAGGTCGCCGCGCTTGACGTCGGTGACGATCAGCACCTCCGCCTGCGCCGGATAGTCGAACGGGCTGGTCGCCTCGAACCGTGCCGGCGCGCGGGCGAGATGCGGCGCCCCGACTCGCGCCTCCGCCGTGTCCCAGTCGCCGCCGCCGGTCAGCGTCGCCGAGGTGACGAGCGCGCCATGGGCGGGCTCCAGCACGACGCGCGCGAACGGCCGCGTCGGGTCGAGCCAGTGGCGGTGCAGCCCCATGTCATATTCGCGCCCCTCGATCCGGTCGACCGCCAGCCAGTCGACGTAATCGGCATCGACCGGACCGCCGATCCGCGCGAGCAGGGCCAGCCAGCCAGCCACCGTCTCCGCCCGCCAGCCGATCGAGGCGATCGCCCCCTCCACCCGTGCCCGTGCCGCAGCGTCCATCCAGTCGGGCGCCTCGGCCAGCACCGCCTCCAGCCGCCGGCCGAGCGTGACGAGCGGACGGACCAGCGCGTCGAGCGCGGCAGCGGCGGGGGCGGCGGCCTCGATCAGTTCCGGCGTCGGCTCGGCGAGTTCGGTCTCGAGGCCGTAGCCCGCATCGCCCGGCTGTTCGGCGCGCGCATAGGTGAGGCCGCGCACCGCGGCGAGCAGATGCTCGATCGGTCCGAACGGTGCGCCCTCCGCGATCCGCCCCAGCCAGCCGTCGCTGGCGAGATGGCGCGCGGCATCCACCGCGTCCTGGATGGCGAGGCCGCCCTGTTCGTCATAGCTGGCGACGTCGGACAGCCGCGCCTGCAGTCCGCGCCGCCGGCCGCGGCCACCCGCTTCCGGGCCGAGGATCCAGCGCCTCAGCTCGATCGTCTCCTGCCCGGTCAGTGCCGCCGCGAACATCGAATCGGCCGCGTCGAACAGGTGGTGGCCCTCGTCGAAGACATAGCGCGTCGGCCGCGTCGTCAATTCGCGGCCGCGGGCGGCGTTGACCATGACCAGGGCATGGTTGGCGATCACCAGATCGGCGTCGGCGGAGGCGCGGGCGGCGCGTTCGATGAAGCACTTCCGATAATGCGGGCAACCGGCATAGACGCACTCGCCGCGCCGGTCGGTCAGCGCGGCGGGGCCGTTGCGGCGGAACAAAGTCGGCAGCCAGCCAGGCAGATCGCCGCCGACCATGTCGCCGTCGCTGCTGTAGGCCGCCCAGCGCGCGACCAGCTGCGCCAGCACCGCGGCGCGGCCGGCGAAGCCGCCCTGCAACGCATCCTCGAGGTTGAGCAGGCACAAGTAATTCTCGCGCCCCTTGCGCGTCACCACCTTCGCCTTGCGCGTCTCGGCATCGGGATAGAGGCGCACCGTCTCCTGCGCGAGCTGGCGCTGCAGTGCCTTGGTATAGGTCGACAGCCACACCGCGCCGCCGGCCCGCTCCGCCCAGAGCGAGGCGGGGGCGAGATAGCCCAGGGTCTTGCCGATCCCGGTGCCCGCCTCCGCCAGCACCAGATTGGGCGCGTCGCGGACGCTGCGCGGCGCGAAGGCGGCGCTGGCGGCGGCGGCGAAGGCGCGCTGGCCGGGACGTTCCTCGGCGCCGTGGCCGGTCAGCTCGACCAGCCGCGCTTCCGCTTCGTCGCTACCGATCGTCACCGCGCGCGGGGCCGGCCGCGGCGCGCCCTCCTCCCATTCCGGCAATTTGCCGAACAGCCAGCGCTCATGCTCCTTGGGCTTGGCGATCAGCGGCCCGATCGCCGGCGCCCAAGGCCAGCGCAGCCGAGTCAGCGCCTGTACCGCACTCCATGCGCCCTCGCGCTCGGGCCAGTCGCTGGCAGGCACGGCGAGCAATGCCGCCGCCGCCTCGCGCAGGAAGGCCGCGACATCCTCGTCACTCTCCGGCGGCGACAGATCGACGGCGCGGGCAAGGCCCTTGGGCGTCGGCACGGTGAAGCGCGCGGGATGGAGAAAGGCGAAGAGTTCGAGCAGGTCGAGGCCGGACAGCTCCGCATAGCCGAGCCGCTGCCCGATTAGCGGCGCGTTGAGCAGGATCAGCGGCGTATCCGCGGCAAGGGCGATCGCCTCGCCACGGCCGACCGCGCGCGTACCCTCGGCGGTGGCGATCCAGATGCCGCCGTGGCTGGCGTGGAGGGCAGGATAAGGGATCACCGCCCCCGCCTTAACCCGGTGGAACACAATGGCAACTGCGTGGCATTGAAACCGGTTCGTTCGTCGCTCGTTCGGCACGGATCATCGGTCGGAGGAGGACCCCTATGCGTAACATGTTGCTGGCGCTCAGCGCCGTCTCGCTTACCATCCCCGCGAGCTTCGTCGTTCCGACGAGCGCGGCGCAGGCCCGCCATCATCGCCACTACGAGCGCGGCTATCATCACGTCCGCCGCTGCACCCATTCGGGCGGCACCACCGGGCTGGTCGCGGGTGGCGTCGGCGGCGCGCTGGTCGGCAATTCGATCCTCGGCCATGGCGCGCTCGGCACGATCGGCGGCGCCGTCGGTGGCGCCCTGGCGGGCCGCGCCGTCGACCGGACGATCACCGCCCATCGCCGCTGCCGCTAACACGGGCGTTGCCGTGACGCCGCGGGGGGCTTAGTCCCCCCGCGCATCATGACCGACGATCTCCGCTCCGCCGCTCTCGACTCCAAGGCCTGGCCCTATGAAGAGGCGCGCAAGCTCCTCAAGCGCTGGCCGGACGGCAAGCCGGACGGTGCGCCGATCCTGTTCGAGACCGGCTACGGCCCGTCGGGCCTGCCGCATATCGGCACGTTCAACGAAGTGCTGCGCACGACGATGGTGCGCAATGCCTTCCACGCGCTGAGCGACCAGCCGACGCGGTTGATCGCGTTCAGCGACGACATGGACGGGCTGCGCAAGGTGCCCGACAACGTGCCCCATCGCGAGATGCTGACCGAACATCTCGGCAAGCCGTTGACGCGCATACCCGATCCGTTCGAGAAGTACGACAGCTTCGCGGCGCATAACAATGCGATGCTGCGGCAATTCCTCGACCGCTATGGTTTCGAGTATGAGTTCGCCTCGTCGACGGATTATTATACCGGCGGCCGGTTCGACGAAGCGCTGAAGGGCGTGCTGCGTCACTATCAGGCGATCCTCGACGTGATGCTGCCGACGCTGCGGGCGGAGCGGCGCGCCACCTATTCGCCGGTGCTGCCGATCAGCCCGACGACCGGCGTCGTGTTGCAGGTGCCGGTCGAGGTGGTCGATGCCGAGGCGGGGACGATCGCCTTCACCGACGAGGGCGGCGAACGGATCGTCCAATCCGCGCTCGGCGGCAAGTCCAAGCTGCAGTGGAAGGTCGATTGGGCGATGCGCTGGGTCGCGCTCGGCGTCGATTACGAGATGGCGGGCAAGGACCTGATCGATTCGGTGGTCCAGTCGTCGAAGATCGCGCGCGTGCTCGGCGGGCGGCCGCCGGAAGGCTTCAACTATGAGATGTTCCTCGACGAGAAGGGCGAGAAGATCTCCAAGTCCAAGGGCAACGGCCTGTCGATCGACGAATGGCTGACCTATGGCCCGGAGGAGAGCCTCGCCTTCTTCGCCTATCGCGAGCCCAAGAAGGCGAAGGCGCTGCATTTCGGCGTGATCCCACGCGCGGTCGACGATTACTGGCAGTTCCGCGGCAATTACGCGGGTCAGGACGTCAAGCAGCGGCTGGGCAACCCGGTCCACCATATCCACGACGGCAAGGTACCCGAGGCGACGCTGCCGGTGACGTTCGGGCTGCTGCTCAATCTCGCCAGCCTGCCGGGCGTCGGCGACCGCGAGACGATGTGGGCGTTCCTGCAGCGCTACGACCCGACGCTGTCGCCCGCGACGCATCCGGAGCTCGACCGGTTGGTCGGTTACGCCGTCGCCTATGCCACCACCTTCGTCGCGCCGACCCTGCAGCGCCGCGCGCCGACGACGCAGGAGGCGGACGCGCTGCGGGAGCTCGATGCGCTGCTGGCGGAAGACGACGGCACCGGGCAGGCGGACGAGGACCCGGCGGTCGTGCTGCAAAACCACGTCTATGAGATCGGCAAGAAGCATTACGGCAAGGAGGGCCTGCGCGACTGGTTCAAGGTGCTGTACGAGACGCTGCTCGGCTCCGAACAGGGGCCGCGGATGGGCAGCTTCATCGCCCTGTACGGCGTCGACAACAGCCGCCGCCTGATCGCGGAGGCGCTGGCGCGGGCGTGATGGCGGTGCGGCCGGTCGCTATCGCACCTCTTCCGCCATCGTCCGCTTCGCCGCGACGCCGCGGCGCTGTTGCCGCACCATGATGAAGCTGCCGCTCCAGTGGCCGGCGATGTCCCAGCGTCCGCTGATCTCGTCGCCGTCCGCAGCGAGCGCGCCGTCATAGACGACGGCATAATAAGCGAGATCCGGCGAATCGTAACGCTTGGTGAAGCGCACCGATCGCCCCTGCCGCACGCCGTCGAGCAGCGCCAGGATCGTGGTGCCACGATCGGGCCCGGTATCGCGGCGTTCCTGCGTCTCGCCGCTGATCCGGCCGGCATGTTCGCGCAATTCGCAGCGGAAGCCGTTGGGCGGCATCGCCCGCGGATAGCTGAAGATGCCGTCCCAACTTCCCGTCACGTCGAGCGGATCGGCCATTGCGTTACAGCCGCCGCGCTTCCTCGGGCAGCATCACCGGCACGCCGTCGCGGATCGGATAGGCGAGGCCGGCCTTCTCGCTGACCAGTTCCTGCCGTGCCTCGTCATAGCGCAGCGGCCCGCGCGTCACGGGGCAGACCAGCTTGCCGAGCAGCCACGGATCGATCGCCGGCGCGCTCATTGCAGCGTCACCCGGTCGTCGCCGTCGTGCCGGCCGAAGAATTGCATCAGCTGGATGATCAGCTCCGCCCGCTGCTCGATGTCGGGTGCCTCGAGCAGCGCCTGCTTGGCCGCTGCGTCGAACGGCGCGATCTGGGCGATGCCGTTGACCAGGCTTTCGTCGTCGAGCCGGGCGACCCCGTCCCAGTCGACGCTATAGCCCTGCAGATCGGCGAAACGGCGCGATTCGGTCTCCAGCGCGGAGCGGCGGGCGAGCGACAGCGTCTCGTCCTGCGCGACCGGCAGCAATTCCGCCTCGACCTGGCGGAACGGCGTCGTCACGTCGAGTTCGCGCACCGGACGGAACAGCGCGACGCCCTCCAGCACCAGATTGTAGCGGCCGTCGTCGAGCGCCTCGACCTCGGCGATCCGGCCGACGCAGCCCAGGTCGTAGAGCGCCGGCAGTTCGGGATTGTCGGCCCGCACCGCGCCGTTGGGCTGGATCATCCCGATCCGCCGGTCGCGCGCCATCGCGTCCGACACCATCGCCCGGTAGCGTGGCTCGAAGATGTGGAGCGGCAGATGCATGCCCGGAAACAGCAAGGCGCCGGGCAGCGGGAAGATCGACAGGCGGGTGATCGTCATGGCGCTGGGCGTCAGCCGAACAGGATCGCCGACAGGCGGCGGCGCTGCGTCGAGACCCAGGGATCCTCCAGACCGACCACCTCGAACAGCTTGAGCAGCTGCTGCCGGGCGGCGCCGTCGTTCCAAGCGCGATCGGCCGCGACGATGTAGAGCAGATTGTCCGCCGCGCCGTCGCGATCGCCCGCCGCCATCTGGGCATTGGCGAGAGCGAAGCGACGCTCGTGATCGTCGGGATTGTTGGTCACCTCCGCCTGCAACGCGGCGAAATCGTCGACCGGCTGCGCCGATTGCGCCAGCGCCAGCGCCGCCTTAGCGCGATCGATGCCGGCATCCTTGAGATCGGCGGGCAGCGCGTCGATCGCGGCCTGCGCCTCGTCCGTCCGGCCCGCCGCGACCAGCGCACGGATGCGACCCGACAGCACGGCCGGATGATCCGGCGCCATCTCCGCCAGCTGGTCGAAGATCGACAGCGCGCGCTCGGCGTCGCCGCCGGCGAGCACCTCCTCGCCCATCGCGATCAGCGGCTCGATCTCCGCCGCCGCATCCGCCGCCTCCGACTGGATCGGCAGCTGCTTGAGCAACTGGTCGAGGATCGCGCGCAGTTGCGATTCGGTGCGCGCGCTGGTCAGGTCGGCGACCAGCTGCCCCTGGAACATCGCATAGACAGTCGGGATCGAGCGGATCTGGAATTGCGCGGCGATGAACTGGTTCTTGTCGGTGTCGATCTTGGCCAGCACGACGCCCTTGTCGGCATAGGCCGCGGCGACCTTTTCCAGCACCGGCCCCAGCGCCTTGCACGGGCCGCACCATTCCGCCCAGAAATCGAGGATGACGAGCTGCGTCATCGACGGCTCGACGACGTCGCGGCGGAATTCCTCGACAGCGGTCTTTTCGGCGGGGGACATGCCTAGCGTGGCCAAGGTGCGCTCCTGTTCGCGGGACTGGCGCCCATGTGGGGCGGCGGGGGGCCGAGGTCAAACCGGCCGGCTGGAAAGTCTCAAAAGTCGCACTCGTGCGCCCTCGCGGCGCGGCGCGGCCCCGCTCGCGGTGCCCGCCATGCGATGCCCGACATTCAGTGGAAGTCCCTGGATTTGGGCATGATCCGCACGTCGCGGGGGTGGTGGCCGCGCGGATCCTGCGCGACGATCGCCTTGGGACGCACGCCGGGGTCGACTTGCCCCGACGACAGCCGCGCCAGTTCGTGGGTGCGGTCATGGGCGCGGGTCGTCATCAGATGGACGACGCCCTCCTCGCTGCGCTGGATCACCCCTTCCAGCACGATCAGCCGTGCCGCCATCACCGCGCGCCGGTTCGCCTCGAAATCACGGGCCCAGAGCAAGGCGTTGGTGACCCCCGTCTCGTCCTCGATGGTGACGAAGATCGCATTGCCCTTGCCCGGCCGCTGGCGGACCAGCACGACGCCGGCGACCATGGCCCGGCGGCCGTCGCGGCTATGCGCCGCCTGTTCGCTCGACAGCACGCCCTCGGCCGCGAACAGCGGGCGCAGGAACCGCATCGGATGGTCCTTCAGCGACAGGCGGGTGGTCTGGTAGTCGGTCGCCACCTCTTCGCTGCGCGGCATCGCCGGCAGGGCGGCCGACGGCTCGACACCGAGTTCGGGCGCCTCCGCCGCGGCGAACAGCGCCAGCTGCCTGGGCGGGGTGCGCCGCACCTCCCACAAGGCGTCGCGACGCGGCAGCGCGATCGAACCGAAGGCGTCGGCATCGGCGAGCAGCCGCAGCGCGCGGGGCGGCAGGCCGGCGCGGGCGGCCAGCGCCTCCACCCCCGCGAACGGACCGGCAGCGCGGGCGGTGACCAGGGCCGCCGCCCAATCCGCCCGGAAGCCGTCGATCTGGCGAAAGCCCAGGCGCAGCGCCAGGCTGCCGTCCTCGTCCCGTTCAAGAATGTTGTCGAAGTCGCTGACGTTGACGTCGATCGGCCGCACCACGACGTCGTGCGCGCGGGCATCGGCGACCAGCTGCGCCGGCGCATAGAAACCCATCGGCTGCGAATTGAGGATCGCGCAGGCGAAGACCGACGGGTGGAAGCATTTGAGCCAGCTCGACACATAGACCAGCCGCGCGAAGCTCAACGCATGGCTTTCGGGAAAGCCATAGGAGCCGAATCCCTCGATCTGCTTGTAGCAGCGTTCGGCGAAGTCGCGGCTGTAGCCGCGGCGCGTCATGCCCTCGACCAGCTTGGCGTGGAAATTGTGCATGCCGCCGACGTGACGGAAGGTGGCCATCGCCTTGCGCAGCTGGTTCGCCTCGTCGGGGGTGAATTCCGCGGCGACGATGGCGAGCTTCATCGCCTGTTCCTGGAACAGCGGCACGCCATAGGTTTCGCGCAGCAGGTTGCGCAATTCGTCGGGCGGGCCGAAGCGCGGGTCGGGCGAGGGAAATTCGGTCGGCTCCTTGCCCGCGCGACGGCGCAGATAGGGATGGACCATGTCGCCCTCGATCGGCCCCGGCCGGACGATCGCGACCTGGACGACGAGATCGTAGAGTTTGCGGGGGCGCAGCCGTGGCAGCATGTTGATCTGCGCCCGGCTTTCCACCTGAAACACGCCGATGCTGTCGCCGCGGCACAGCATGTCGTAGACCGTGGGATGTTCGGCGACCGCCACCGTATCGAGCGCCGGATCGCCCAGCCCATGAACGCGCATCAGGTCGAACGCCTTGCGGATGCAGGTCAGCATGCCGAGCGCGAGCACGTCGACCTTCATCAGGCCGAGGCAGTCGATGTCGTCCTTGTCCCATTCGATGAAGGTACGGTCCGCCATCGCGCCATTGTGGATCGGCACCGTCTCGTCGAGCCGGCCGTGGGTCAGCACGAAGCCGCCGACATGCTGCGACAGATGGCGGGGGAATTCGAGCAGCTGGCCGACCAGGTCGTACAGGCGCGCGATCTCGACATTGTCGGGATCGAAGCCGGTATCGTGGACATGCCGCGGCTCGTAGCGGCCGGCATAGCTGCCCCAGACGGTGCTGGTCAGTCGCTGCGTCACGTCCTCGGTCAGGCCCAGCGCCTTGCCGACCTCGCGTACCGCCGAGCGTGGCCGGTAGTGAATCACCGTGGCGGCGATGGCGGCGCGGTGGCGGCCGTAGCGGCGGTAGATATATTGCATCACCTCCTCGCGCCGCTCGTGCTCGAAATCGACGTCGATGTCGGGTGGCTCGTCGCGCTCCGCAGAGACGAAGCGCGAGAACAGCAGATCGTGTTCGAGCGGGTCGACCGAGGTGATACCGAGCAGGAAGCAGACGGCAGAATTGGCCGCCGAACCGCGCCCCTGGCACAGGATCGGCGGATCGGCGCGGCGCGCGAAGCGGACCACGTCGTAGACGGTCAGGAAGTAATAGGCATATTGCCGTTCGCGGATCAGCCAGAATTCGTCGTACAGCAGCCGCAGCATCCGTTCGGGCACGACTCCGTCGTAACGGTCGAGCGCGGTCTGCCAGACGAGATGTTCCAGCCAGTCGTCGGCGTGCCAGCCGGCGGGGACGGGCTCGTGCGGATATTCGTAGCGGAGCTGACCGAGATCGAAGCCGATGCGGTCGAGCAGGGCGATGCTTTCCGCCACCGCCTGCGGCCAGTCGGCGAACAGGCGCAGCATCTCCTCGGGCGGTTTCAGATGGCGTTCGGCATTGGCGGCAAGCCGGCGGCCGGCGTGGCGCAGCGTCGTGCCCTCGCGGATGCAGGTGACGACGTCGTGCAGCGGTCGCGCCTCCGGACCGACATAGAGGGCGTCGGTGGTAGCGACGATCGGCACGCCGCTGTCCGCCGCGATTCCGGCGAGACGCGCGACACGCCGGCGGTCGCGCCCGCTGCGCGGCATACTGACCCCCAGCCAGACGCGCCCCGGCGCCGCCGCGGCAAGATCGGGCAGCGTCGCGGTGAGCCCCGGATCGCTGCGTTGCGGCGGCAGCATCGTGTCGGGCATCGCCGCCGGTAGCGCATCCCCCATGCTGCAGTCCGGCAGGACGATGAGCAGCAGGTCGTCGCTGTGGCGCAGCAGGTCGCCCAATCCCAGGATACAGCCGCCCTTGACCGCGCGGCGATTGCCCAGCGTCAGCAGCCGCGTCAGCCGGCCCCAGCCGCGACGCGTCGCCGGATAGGCGACGATGTCCGGCGTACCGTCGGCGAAGACCAGCCGTGCGCCCACCGCCAGCTTGAAATCGTGCGGGGGCAGGCGCGCCCCGATCAGCCCCCTTTGCGCGCGCACCAGCGCATCGTGCGCGCGCACCACGCCGGCGACGGTGTTGCGGTCGGCGATGCCGATCCCCGCCAGGCCCAGTTCGACGGCGCGCGCCACCATGTCGAGCGGATGGCTGGCGCCATGCAGGAACGAATAATTGGTCGCGGCGACCAGTTCGGCGAAAGCGGTCACGCTGACCGTTCCCCTGCCGCGCAAAGGGGAGGCTTGAGGAGGGCGCGAACAGGTCCAGGTTCACGCGAAGACGCGAAGACGCGAAGACGGATGGTTCGCGCGGAGGCGCGGAGGCGCGGAGGGGGCGGGTTTGCCGCGCCAGCGGCTTTGTCCCCTCGACCGATCAGGGAGGGCGGCTTCGCCGCGAGCCTGACCCTCCGCGTCCTCCGCGCCTCCGCGCGGACATCCTCTTTCTTCTTCGCGTCTTCGCGTCTTCGCGCGAGCCATCCCTGCCGATAGCCCACCCTACGCACCCCGCCGGTTGCGGAGCCCCGCCAGCGGGAGGCTCACGCGAACAGGCCGTGCAGATACCAGCGCGGGTGGTCGCGCTCGGTGTGCAGGCCGTGGCGGAAGATCCAGAAGCGGCGGCCGCGACGGTCCTCGACGCGATAATAGTCGCGGGTCGGGATGGCCGCGTCGTGACGGCGCCACCATTCGCCTGCGATCCGTTCCGGCCCCTCGACCCGCGCGACCTCGTGGATGCGGCGGCGCCAGCGGAAGCGGTGCGGCGGGCCGTCCGGCACCTCCGCCATCACGCTGTCGATCGGCTGCGGCGGATCGAACAGATAGATCGGGCGCAGCGGCGGCTCGCCCTCCTCCGGCTGCGGCCAAGCCGTGGTCGCCGCCAGCGGCTGCGCGGCGGGCAGCGACAGTTCGGCCTGTTCGGGGATATGGCTGTCGCGCGGGATGAAGCGGCGGACGCGCTCGCGCCCCAGCCGCGTCGACAACCGGTCGACCAGCGCCGCCATCTGATCCTCGCGCGCGGCGCCGCCTTCCAGCTGCAACTGCGTCGCGTCGAGCCGCTCGGTGAGCGCGATGTCGAGCCGGATCAGATCATAGCCGAAGCCGGGATCGAGCGGATCGGCGAGCGCGTCGATCCGCTCTGCGAACAGCCGCATCAGCAACGGTACGTCGCGGGTCGGCTGCCCGGTCTCCACGGCAAGCGGCTGGACATGGCCGTCGGCGCGGAACAGCCGCGCACACCAGCGCCGGCCGCCCTGGTGCCGCGTCTCCAGCACGGCCGCCGCTTCGGCCGCGAGGTCGGCGATCACCTGCAGCACATGGTCGGTGCGCGCGATCGGCTCGGCGAAGCGGCGCTCGGTGGCGACCGGCGCGGCACGGCTCCACGGTTTGAGCGGGGCCTGGACCTCGCCCGACAGGCGGCGCACCGCGCCCGCCGCCTCCGCCCCGAAGCGCGCCGCAATCCCCGCCAGCGGCCGGGCCATGACGTCGCCGACCGTCTTCAGCCCGGCGCGGGCGAGCGCGGTCGCATCCTCGGCGTCGAGTTCCAGCGCGGCGACAGGCAGGCGGCGCACCGCGCTCTTCTCGTCGGGCGCGGGGGCGCCGGCATAGCGGGCGAGCGCCAGCGCGATCTCCGGCGTGTCGCCGAAGGCATGACGGGCGAGCACGCCGCGCCGCGCCATGCGCGCCTCGACATCCGCGGCCAGCGGCCGTTCCCCGTCAAAGGCGTGGGTGCAACCGGCGATGTCGATCACCAGCCCGTCGGGGGGAATCAGCGCGACCGTCGGGCTGTAGCGCACGCACCCCTCGGCCAACGTCTCCAGCCAATCGAGATCGGCATGCGGATCGGCGGGAAACGCCTCCAGCCCCGGCACCCGCGCCCGCGCGTCGGCGAGCGTCAGCCCCGGCTCCAGCCCTGCCCGCGCCGCGACCAGATCGACCGCGACGATCCGCACCGCCTGACCGACGGTTTCGGTGAAGACGGCCGGCGCCTCATCCCGTGCGACGAACAGGTGCGGCCGCGTGGCGCGCAGCCGCTCGATCGGCAGCCAGGGAAAGATCAGCGCCAGATAGCGGCGTGCTACGGAAGCTTTTGGCATAGCGGTCCCACTCCACGCGCCAGCGGGTTCCCGCGGGACCTCCCCGTCGGCGCAGACATTCGACATCAAAGGCGGGCGGACCCGGCGCCTCCGCCGCCAGCGCGGCCGACGGGGCGGAGGCGACGCCCCAGCGGGTCGCCGCAGCGCTGGCGGTCGGCGTCGCGTCGATGCGCAGCGACAGCACCGTCACCCCCGACCCCTCCGCCGCGAGCATCAATCGCCGCGTCGCGGTCAGGTCCAGCCCCGGCGCCGGGCCGTGGCTTTCGATCAGCAGCGTGCCGAGCCCCGGGCAGCGCGCGGCATCGGCGGCGGCACGCAGCAGCGCCGCCTCGTCCGCGACGATGCCGAGCACCAGCGAATCGGCACCCAAGCCGAGTTCGGCGAGCCCGCCGGCGTGCAGCCGCCCCTGCACCCGCTCCGCCGCCTCCACACGGAGCCAGAACAGGGGCAGCGCCCGCGCCGCGATCGCGGTGGCGATGCCGAATCCGGCTCCGCTTGCCCCGTCGCCCGTCTCGGTGGTGTAGATATCGTGCAATTGCCCCCGCCCCAGACCGCGGCGCAGCCAGCCATCCGGGCTGCCCGCCGCGGCTTGCATCAGGCCCGTTCCCGCAGCTAGGCGCCGCAGCCGGGCAATCAGGGCGACCGACTCGCTCATGCTATGTTCTTGTAATGTTCCGTAACGTGAGTCGCCAAGCCGGAATCTTTCCGCTTCGCATCACCTCATCGCAAAAGAGGGCTTGCACGCCCCCGGACCCGCTGCTAGTGGCCGCGCCTCACCCAGCCGGTCCTTGCCAAGCAGGACGGCTTCAGGCGCCAGAGCGGGCGTAGCTCAGGGGTAGAGCACAACCTTGCCAAGGTTGGGGTCGAGGGTTCGAATCCCTTCGCCCGCTCCAGTCTTTCCGTACATTGTCATGCGGTTACGGCGGTCCTTCGGGCCGAAGGGGATCCACAGAAGACATTCACAGCCGGATCGGCTCTCGCCAGAAGCGATCGTTCGTTCATCGTGTTCGCACCGTCGGTCTGGAGGCGCGCTAGCTGGAGTTGGCCGTCTAAAACTGTCTTTCGAAAAAAGCAGGCTTGGACGGCAAATCGCTACCCTATCGTCCACCCGGCGTGGGGCCTCACAGACCCGATCGCATAATCAGACCCCGATATACGATAGGTCGGCTCGATCTGTCCTGCCGACACCGCGATAACTACCTGTCGCGGGTATGACACAAAACTTCCTTAGGCGCCCCGTATACGATTGAGGGCGCATCTCCGTTGTCGATAATCCGCGAGATCGATGTCTGGTTCGTAGAGCAGATACTACCGCATGAGCGTCAGCTGCTGGCGGTCGCGATGCGGATTTGTCCGAGTGCGGATGAAGCGCGCGACCTGGTGCAGGATGTGCTGTTGCGCATGCTGACCCTGACCGACTGGGAAAGCATCGCGAATCCGCTCGGCTTCATGCGGCGGATGATCCGTAATGCGGCGATCGATCGCCTGCGCCACGCCAAGGTCGTCGATTTTCAGTCGCTGTCCGAAATCGAGCATGTCGATATTCCCGATCACGCCCCCGATCAGCACCGCGTGACGGAGGATCGGGAAACGCTTCGCCGACTGGCGCGGGAAGTCGACGCCTTGCCGGAGCGCTGCCGCGTGGTGTTCCTGAAATGCCGGGTCCATGGCGCATCGCCGCGGGCGGTTGCGGTGGAACTCGGCGTCAGCCTTTCAACGCTTGAAAAGCGTCTCGCCCGCGCGCTGATACTGCTCAGCATCGCCATGACGGCCGATCGCGGCGATCCGATCGACGACAGTTTCGACCTGTGGGCGCGTCATCGCCGCACGGCCATCGCGTCGCACTGACGGATTTATTACAGGGGACTTGGCGGATCGGTGCGATCCGCCCGTCATCCCCTTGTGAGATCGGGTGGATAACAACATTGGCTGAGGGGTGCCTGACTGACGATGGCGCGCAGACGCTGCGCGAGGCGGCCGACTGGCTCGCACGGCACCGCACCGGACGCATCGACGAGGCGGCCTTCGCTCGGTGGCGGGATGCGAGCCCCGCCCATGCGCTGGCCTTCTGCCGCGTCCTCGCGCTCTGGCGCGCCGAGCCGGCAGACGCTGTCGTGGCGCCTTCCTTCCCGCAACGTCACGGCCTGTTCGGACAAGCGTCGCGTCGCGATCTGGTGCGCGCCGGCGCGATGGCGGGCATCGGTGCAATTTTGGCCGGGGGCGTGATCGTCGCCCCGGCCTATGCCTGGCATAGCGCGACAACGGAGGTCGGGGGGAGCAGGCGCATTCTTTTGCCCGATGGCAGCGGGGTCGAGCTCAACACCGATACGCGATTGTCATGGCGCTTCTCGGCATCCGAACGCGTGTTCTGGCTGGAAAAGGGCGAGGTGTGCATGACCCTGCGCAGCGGCCCCCTCGCCGTGCTGCGCGGCGGCCCAGCGCCGATCGTTATGACATCCGGCCTCTTCAACCTGCGCCTGCATGGCGACGGGGTCGAGTTGCTGGTGATGGAGGGCGGCGCCAGAATCGAAGGCGCCGATCGAACGCGGGCAACCATCGTTGCCGGGTCGGCCGCGCCGAACACCGCATTCGTTGCCCCCCGCGACACGCGGTTGCTGACCACTCGCATGGATCAGGTCGATGCCACCACGGCGTGGCGGGATCATGCCATCGTGTTTCAGGACGTACCGCTGCACGACGCCGTCAGGGAATATAATCGCTATCTCGCGCGCAAGATCGTCATCCTCGATCCCGAGCTTGCCGATACGCCGGTCGGCGGGCGGTTCGAAACCGGCGATCCGACCGCTTTCCTAAATGCGGTGGCGATCGGTCTCGGCATCCATGTCACGCCCTCGGCCAGAGGCTATTCGTTGGCCAAATCCCGCGTCACGCAAAAGTAACAATCGTCGAACTGCACCAAACAAATTTTTAATCCCGATTTGGCGGTTTTTCTCTCCATCCGCGTCAAAGATTGTGACGGCGCCAAAGCCGCCATAGTCTCTGGGGGTTTGATGATTAGCCGTTTTGCTGCGGCGTTGCTTGCAACGTCGACGTTGTGCACGCCTGTTGTTCAGGCACAATCACTGGATTCTCAAACAGATCGTGCATTCGACATTCCCCCGCAGCCGCTAGCCAGCGCGCTGACCAGCTTCGGCCAGCAGGCCGGGCGGCAGATATTCTTTCCGGCCGCCGCCATCCGGCATCGGCAATCGCCGCGTATCGCTGGCCGGATGGTGCCGCGCACCGCGCTCGACCAGCTTCTCAGCGGCAGCGGCCTGAGCGTGCGAAGCGACGATGGTCATATGATCGTGCTGGGCATGACCGCCCCGCAGCCGATCGCCGGGGCAACGCCGTCGGCCGCCCCTGCCCAGACCGCCTCCAGCGACGACATCGTCGTGACGGGCTCTGCACCCCTCGAAGAGGAAAAGGCGCTCGCCTGGAAGCGGCAACAACCCGGGACAAACGCGGTCATGTCGGGGGAAACGATCGCGCGTCGCCCAGGCGGCAATATCGTCGATATTCTGGCCGTGCTGCCGGGCGTGACCGCCTATGCGGACATGGGCCTGGGCCAGGCGGCGACGGGCGAGGCGGAATATATCTCGATCCGCGGCCTCGATTCGAGTTTCAACGAATATTCGGTCAACGGCATGCGCGTGCCCCAGGCCGATCCTTACACTCGCGCGCTGTCGCTCAAGATGATCGCGCCCTACGGCCTGCGCTCGGCAACCGTCGCCAAGACGCCGACGGCCGCTGACTATGGCAGTTCGATCGGCGGGACGGTCGACATCGCCACGCCGACGGGGTTCCAATATGGCGACGATTATCTGCGCGTGACGGGCGGCGGCAATTTCGCCGGCCGGGCCAATCATCTCGGCTTCCCGGCTTTCGGCGGTGTCGGGCAGGTCGAACTGGCCAAGCTGTTCGGTACGGCGCAAAAGATCGGCTTCTACGCGACGGGCTATTACGAGGAGCGCCGGTCCGCCGCGGAAACGACCGAAGCGTTCCGCTATATTCCCGCCACGCCGACCGCCGCGCGTAACGACCTCGTTGCGCTGGGCATCAAATACGACATGTATGATTCGGTCATCAAACGGTACGGCGGCAATGCCTCGCTCGATTTCCACGGTGGCGACGGCGTCACCGCGTTCCTGCGCGGCTCCTATGGCCGGTACGAAGTATCCTCGATCGACGTCCAGCACAGCGTGACCAGCGCGCTGTTGCAGCTGATCGGTGCGGCGCCCTTCTACAGCAACGGGCAGTACAATCCGCTGGGTACGCTGGCGGGCAGCTATTTCCAGGCCCGCGATCAACGCTCCACGCTCGCCACGATGCAGGCCGGCGCGGACATGGCCTTCACCGACCGCCTGTCGCTGTCGGCGCGCGCGTCCTACGGCTTTGCCGATCAGCAGCGCCCGAATTACGACGAGGGCAGCCTGTATAGCGGTCTCGGCCTCGTCCTGGGCAGCGGCGGCCCGATCCCCGGCGTCCGCATCGACACATCCGATCCGGCCGCGATCAAGCTCGATTTCACGGATGCGGCACAGCGCAGCGCCGCCCTCAGTCCGCAATCCGTGCGGGTCTGGAAATTCCAGGGCCGCGACGTGAAGTCCGACGACCGGATGTACGGCATGCGCGCCGATCTCGCCTGGCGCGGCGACGGTGCGCTGCGCAAACTGTCAACCGGCATCGATCTCAACATCTCTGATCGCACCCAATATGATCGCGGGCTGCTCGGCAACGACGGCGACAATTTCGTCATTCCCGATAGCGCTGGCGGGCGTCCCAATCTGTTCAACGCGCAAGGCCCGACCGCCGCGGCGCTACCCGGGCGTGACATCTCCTTGATGGACGGCAACTATCCCGCCTTCCGCTTCTACGACCGGAGCTATTTCGAAAAGGCGATCCTGCCTTACGCCTACACCAACCAGTTCACCCCCAACGGCACGCCCAATCCGGGGAATTATACGACCAACGATTACAACCGGAACACCGTGTTCGGCAGCGAAACGGTGTTGGCGGGCTATGTCCAGGCCGATGTCCAGCTCGGCCGGCTGCAGGCGGTGGGCGGCGTACGCTATGAGCGCACAGATTTCACGGCGACGCATTGGCTGCTCGCTCAGCCGACAGGCTATTTCACGCGCGACGGCAATCGCTATGGTGAATGGCTGCCCAGCCTCAACCTGAGCTACCGGCCGACCGACACGCTGATCCTGCGCGCCGCGGCGCGGCGCAGCTTTGCCCGGCCCGCCTTTGCGCTGATCGCCGGGCCGGAAACCTATGGCTACAACGATCTGACCGGTGCGGTGCAGACCGTCAGCCGCGCCAATCCCGACCTCAAACCCGTCACCGCGACCAGCTTGGACGCCAACATCGAATGGTATCCCGACCGCAGCGCCGTGATCGAGGCCGGCGGCTTCTACAAGAAGCTCTCCAACTTCGTCTTCACCGCCAGCGCGACGGGCAGCGCCCCAAACGGGATCACCGCCGCGGATGTGGTGAACGGCATCACCTATACGATGCCGATGAACGGCCGCGATGCGGAGGTCTATGGCCTGGAATTGCATGGCCGCAAGCAGTTCCGGGAGCTGGGGGCGTTCTTTGGCGGATTCGGTCTGGAGGGCTCGCTGACCGTTCAGGACAGCAAGGCCGATCCGGGTCTGACCGGCCGCGGCGACACGCAATTGCCCCGGGCGGCGAAGCTCATCTACAATGCCGAACTCTTCTACGAGCGTCCGCACCTTTCGGCGCGGCTGGCGTGGCAATATGTCGGCCGGCAGCTGCTCAGCCTGAACGATCAGCTCGACACTTATCTGCAGCCGATCCGCCAGCTGAACGTCAATGCGACCTACACGCTGGGTCGCTGGGCGCTGTCGGGTCAGGTGCAGAACCTGCTCAACAGCTACAGCTTCTACAAGACGCTGGGCACGTCGACCCGGTATCTGGGTACGCAGGATGGCGGCGGGAACGGGTCCTATGTGCAGACCGGCCGCTTCTTCAAATCGACCCTGTCCTATCGCTTCTAAACGTCGACCGCCTGCCTGACCGGGA
Organism: Sphingomonas sp. MA1305; assembly: GCF_016107325.1. Classification (GTDB taxonomy): domain Bacteria; phylum Pseudomonadota; class Alphaproteobacteria; order Sphingomonadales; family Sphingomonadaceae; genus Sphingomonas. The sequence continues at coordinate 570,723 of NZ_RCVT01000002.1, read as the reverse complement.
GGGGGCGCCATGCCGCTCCCACCCGTTTGCCGAGGAGCCGAGACTGTGACCGATACGGATCGCCGCACCGTGATGATGGCCGCATTGGCCGGCGTCGGCGTCGCCGCCGCTGCGAAGCTACCGGCCGCGCGGCGACCGGGATCGCACGCCGCGTTGGTCATCGGCCATCGCGGCGCCTGTGCGCTGCGCCCCGAACATACGCTGGCGTCCTACGCCAAGGCGATCGCCGATGGCGCTGACTATATCGAACCCGACCTGATGCCGTCGAAGGACGGCGTGCTGATGGCGCTGCACGAACCCGATCTGGGCAAGGTCAGCGACATCGCCAGCCACCCCGAATTCGCCGACCGGCGCAAGGTGGTGACGATCGGCGGCCAGCGGGTCGACGGCTGGTTCATCAACGACTTCACCTTCGCCGAACTGAAACGTCTGCGCCTCAAGGAGCGTATCCCCGACATCCGCCCCGCCAACACGCGTTATGACGGCATGTTCCAGATGGTCAGTTTCGACGAGATCGTCGATTTCGTCGCAGCCGAAGCGGCGACGCGCGGGCGGCCGATCGGCATCGCGCCCGAGCTGAAGGCGCCGACCATCTTCGCTTCGATCGGCCTGCCGGTCGAGGACCGCTTCGTCGCCGCGGTCGCCGCGCATCGCTATCTGCGCGACGCGCCGCTCATCGTGCAGTGTTTCGAAATCGCGACGCTGGAACGGCTGCGCGGTCATTTTCCCCGCGGCGGATCGGTGCAGCTGATGCAGCTGATCGACGATGCGCCGTTGGTGCCGCTGGACGTTGCGGCGGCGGGGGGCACGACCCGCTATGGCGACATGATGACCCGCCAGGGGCTGCGCCGAATCGCCACCTATGCCGATATTCTGGCGCCCGATATCCGCGCGCTGATCCCGCTACGCGCCGATGGCCGGCTGGGCACGCCCACGCCCGCGATCGGCTGGGCCAAGGAGGCCGGGTTGCTGGTCGGGGGATATGAATTCCGGCCCGAAAACCGCTTCCTCGCTGCTGACTTCAAGAATGGCGCCGGCGGAGATGCGCGCAATCCGAACGGCTCGATCGCAGAGATTCACGCTTATCTGCGCGCGGGAATGGATCAATTCTTTACCGACGATCCCGGCATCGGACGCCAAGCTGTTCGAACCTATTAGGTCTGACGCCAACGGCGATGAACGGACAGAGAAGTTGCGGACGGCAAAAGGGGTGATTCCCAATTAGCCGGGCCGAAACGATCCATGTCGACGGCACTGGCATACTGCCGTGAGACACATCCAGAGCGTGACGATAATAGCGGTGGCCGGATGATCCATACGATTATACGGTTGAGATGTAACGGCGGTAACATTAAGAAGCCGCCATATGGAACATCGCTGGCTCGTCTTCACCTATAAAGTCCCTGCCGAACCGGCAGCCGGCCGCGTCGGCTTGTGGCGCAAGCTGAAGGCGATGGGGGCGGTTTATCTGCAGAGCGGCGTGTGCGTCCTGCCGAAGACCGACGATCACGTCCGCCGGCTGAAGATGCTCGAGAACGAGGCATCCTCGCTCGGCGGTGAGGCCGTGATCCTGGAAACGGTGGCGTTTGACGCGGCGCAGGAGGCCAAAGTGCTCGATCGCTTCCGCGCCGACCGGGACGAACAATATCGCGAATTCATCGGCAAGTGTGACGCGTTCGACGCGGAGATCGCCAAGGAATTCCGGATCGAGAAGTTCACCTATGCCGAGCTGGAGGAGGAGGACGCCGACCTTCGCAAGCTGCAGGGCTGGCTGGAGAAGATCCGCAAGCTCGACTTCTACGAGGCACCGCTCGGCAGGCAAGCGGCGGAACGGCTGCGTGGCTGCGAGGCGGAACTCGCCCGCTATGCCGAGCGCGTGTTCGAGGTCCAAGGCGAGGGCCGCTGATATGACGGCACCCGCCATCGCATGCCGCGGGCTGACGCGCAGCTTCGGCAAGGGCGAGGCGCGCGTCGCCGCCCTGCGCGGCATCGACCTCGACGTGAACGCAGGCGAGATCGTGCTGCTCTCGGGGCCATCCGGCTGCGGCAAGACCACGTTGCTCTCGATCATCGCGACCCTGCTCGACGCCGACGATGGCAAGGTCGCGATCGCCGGCGAACCGACCACCATGCTTCCGCCCCCGAACCGGGCAGCGCTGCGCGCCCGCCTGATCGGCTTCGTGTTCCAGTCGTTCAATCTGCTGCCCGCGCTTGACGCGCGCCAGAACGTCAGCGTGCCGCTGCTGCTGGCTGGCAGCGGACGAAAGGCGGCCGAGCGCCGCGCCGACGAGGCGCTGGCGGCCGTCGGCCTCGGCCACCGGGCCGGTCATCTGCCGCGGCAGCTCAGCGGTGGTCAGCAGCAGCGGGTCGCGATCGCGCGTGCCATCGTCCACCGGCCAGCGGTGCTGCTGTGCGACGAGCCGACCAGCGCGCTCGACCATGACACCGGACAGCAGGTCATGACGGTCCTGCGCGATCAGGTGCGGGCGCAGGGCGCGGCGCTGCTCGTCGTCAGCCACGATTCCCGGATCGAACAGTTCGCCGATCGCATCATCCGGATGGAAGACGGACGTGTCGTCACCGGCCAGGACAGGCAGGCGGCATGAGCTGGTCGCTCCGCATCCTTGGCGGTCTTGCCCTGATCGGTGCTGCGGGGGCCGGCATCGCGGTGCTCCACGATCGTGGATCGCCAGCGCCCCCCGCACTGCCGGCCTCGCAGCCCGCCAACGACGGCCATGTCGCCGGTAGCGGCATCGTCGAGGCTAGCACCGGCACGATCGCGATCGGGACACCCGTTACCGGTCTGGTGGAACGGCTCGACGTCGCTTGGAACGACCACGTCGCCAAGGGCCAGCCGCTCTTCCGTATCGATGCCCGTGATCTTGCCAACCGGCGTGGCACTTTGCTCGCGGCGATCGATCAGGCGCAGGCCGCCGTGCCGGCGGTGCAACGCAAGTTCGACGCCGTGGCGGCACCGCAAATGGCAGGCTTCGTCACCCGCACGGACCTTGTGCAGCGGCAGTCGGATCTGGCGGTCGCCAACGCCAACGTCGAGGCGGCGCGCGCGCAGCTGCACGAGCTCGATGCCGAAACGGCGCGGCGGACCGTCCGCGCGCCCGTGTCCGGCCGCATCCTCAAGATCAACATCCGTCCCGGCGAGGTCGCCGAAAGCACGGCGACGGCCGGCCCCGTCCTGCTGATGGGCGGCGACAATCCGCTCTACGTGCGCGTCGACGTCGATGAGCACGATGCATGGCGCGTCCGAGGCGGCGTTCCCGGCGAGGCGTTCGTGCAGGGACGGCACCAGCTCCATGCTCCGCTGCGGTTCGTGCGCATCGAACCGTTCGTCCAGCCCAAGACCAGCCTGACCGGCGCCGCGGCGGAACGGACCGACACGCGGGTCCTGCAGATCATCTACGCGATCGATCCCAAGGCGCTGCCCGTCTACATCGGACAGCAGGTCGACGTGGTCCTGGACGCCCGCAAGGCGAAGGCGCGACCCTGATGATCCGCATCGCGGTGCGGATGCTGGTCGCCAGCACCGGCAAGTTCCTAGCGCTGGTCGTCGGCATCGCCTTCGCCTCGTTCCTCTCCTGCTTCGCCGCCTGCTACTTCGCGGGCTTCATGACGCGCAGCTTCGCGCTCGTCGCGGAACAGCCTGGCGACGTCTGGGTGATGGATCGCACCACGGCATCCCCCGACCAGTTTGCGAACATGACGGCGTCCGCGCGCGACCGGGTACGCTCCGTGACCGGCGTCGCCGACGCCGCGGTCCTGGCGCTTGGTCATGCCGATGCACGCATGCCCGACGGCCGTCTGCAGCCCTTCGACGTCGTCGGGCTGGACGATGCGACGCTCGCCGGCGCGCCGGCGGTCGATGGTGCGCCAGGAACCGGCCTGCTTCGCGAACCCGAGGCGGCCATCGTCGATGCGGGAGGTTCGGAGGGCAAGCTCGACACCGCCGAACGCCCCGTCTCCGGTGTCTCGCCGCCGGATGCCAAGATCCGGCAGCTTCGGGCGGGCGATGAGCTGACCATCGCCGATCATCGGGTGGTAGTCGGCGGCGTGTCGCATGGACTGCCGCGATTCCCGCCGCGGCCGCTCCTTTACATGAGCTGGTCGAACGCCGCGCGCGTGCTGCCGCCCGAACGGCTGCGTACCTCGTTCGTGGTGGTACGGGCGGCCCCCGGCACGGATCCAGCCGATCTCGCTCGGTCCATCGCCAGCCAGACGGGCTATGCCGCATTCACCCGCGCAGACTTCGAATCGGCCACCGTGCAGTGGTTTCTGGCGACATCGGAGGACGTCGGCGACATCGCGACCATGCTGACCATCGCGGTGGCGATCGGGTTCGGGTTCACCACCGTCATGCTCTACATCTTCACCGCCGATCACCTTCGGCAATATGCCGTTCTGACCGCGCTTGGTGCACGTTCCGGCGTCCTGTGGCGCATGGTCATGGCGCAGGTTGCCGTTGCTGGGCTTATCGGGACCGGCATCGGGCTTGGCGCCTGTGCGCTGGCTGGGTTGATCGCCGACACGTTCGATCTGCCCTACCGAATGATGGTGTGGGCACCTTTCGGCTGCCTGGCGCTGAACGCCGTCGCGTGCGTCGGGGCGGCATTCGTCAGCACGCGACCCGTGCTGCGCCTGGAACCCGCGCGGGTCTTCGCCGCTTGAAACGGCAGTATCCTAGCTGCTCCGGCGACAAGCATCTGAACGATGTCCGTCAGCTAGGGAAGGCTACGCTTCGGGCACTCAGACCGACGTTTTGAAGTTCTGCAGTCGTCGTTGCGGCTGCCGACCTAGGACGTTCGTTCGGTTGGCAGCGGAGGTTGTCCGAAGCCTTACGCGCTCCACAAAAGCAGCTCACTGCCGGCCGCGGTCGGCGCCACGATGCTCGAGCTCATCCTCGGCTGCCTCGCCCGTCCGTCGCAACGCGTCGAGCTCCTCGGTGGACTTTGTCTCGATCCCGGCAACCTCGTTGCGGGCACCTTGGATCGCATAGACCAGTTCGTCGATCTTGAGATGCAACGCCTGCTCGCTGCGTCGCTGTCCGTTCAGCACCATTTGCGTCAGCGTGATCGACAGGACCGACAGGATGAGCGTCAGCGCATTCTCACCGGCGGCGCCCGCCGCCAGGAACCAAATCGCGCAGAACAGCGCGACCAGAACGATGGCGGCGGGGTGACCGAACAGGTCCGCACCACGCCCGCAGATGCGGCAGCCGAATTCGTACAGTTTACGACCCACCATTCGACCTCGGCTGCCCTACGCCTGTAACTTAGATGACGCGATCGCGCCTCGTAGAGTAGGATGCGCGATCCCGCTCGATTTCATCACGCGTGTAGGCCGGCGCGCCCGGGTCGAACGCGTTCCAGCCCTGCGCACGGTAAGCGGCGCCACGCTCCGTCGCATCCACCGACCGATAGGTATCGAGGATCGACTCCACCTGCCCCGGCGCCGCGTCGTCGGTACGGACGCTGACCAGGGTCCCGCCGCGCCGGACACCTTCGGAATAGACGTTCGCCTCCTCGTCGCTGTGGCCGGCGTTCTTGAGCGCACCGACGATGCTTCCCGTTGCCGCACCGCCCACAGCGCCGATACCGGCGCCCGCTGCGGTCGCCGCCAGCCAGCCGGCCGCGACGATGGGCCCAAGCCCCGGAATGGCGAGCAGGCCCAGACCGGCGAGAAGCCCACCGGCGCCGCCCAGCACGGCGCCCGTCGACGTGCCGCGGCTGACGTCGCCGTGGTCGTTGACGCCGTCGTGCCCCGTGTCACCGGCCTGATGGCGCCCATCGGCATCGTTGGCGATGATACTGATGCTGCCGTGTGGCACACCGTGACTCTCGAGGGCCGAGACGGCCGCCTTGGCATCGGCGTAATCGTCGAACAGACGCGTAATCGTTCTGGTCATGGTTGTCTCCTGAAGAGCTGACCGCTCGCCTCAGCGAGTGGTGATGTTGCCCTTGTAATCGAGCATCACGGTCGTCTTGGCGCCGTTGCGTACCGCGGTTCCCTGCCAGACGCCGTTGCGATCCTTGGCCAAGCGGCTGACCGCGCTGAACCCGGCCTTCTCCAGGCGGCCGCGCGCCTGTGCCTCGGTGAACGAGTTGCGCCCCTTGGCGGGCATCGCGACGCCATGGGCGGTGGGATGCTTTATCGCCGGATTGTGTGACCTGTCCGTGCTCTGGGCCGACGTCCCCGTCGCAATGGACGCCGCGAGGATCGCAGCGATGACGTGCCGGTGCATGTTAGCCTCCGTGATCGGGGGGCGGCGTCGACCGCTCCGTAACCGCACGTTGCGGATGAGGAGTCGGGCGACGCGACGCGCCGTTTAGCGGACCGAGCCGCGGCGAAAGAGATTGACGATCCCCAGCAGGACCACCGCGCCAAGCAGCGACACCAGGATCGACGGCAGGCTGATGATACCGCTGGTGATGGGCGCACCGCCGATCAGCGGCGTCAGCAGGAAGCCGGCAAGCATGGCACCGACGATCCCGACCACCACGTTGAGGAAGATTCCCTGCTGACCATCGGTCCGCATGATGATGCTGGCGACCCAGCCGATCAGCCCCCCAACGACGAGTAAGATTATCAAGCCCATGACATCCTCCGCGGGCGGACTGGCGGAATTGCCGATCATCGCCTCTGCTATCGTATCAACCCGCAGAGCGGCCTGGACGTTCATCGGGGGTTACGGCCGGCCCCAGCCCCTATGGTAGTTTCGTCACGATCGAATTGGTAGTTCCGCACCGCAGGCGCTGGAACTCCGCGCCTCGCCGGAGGCTTCATGCCGCATGGACGATCAGCCGATGCAAGCCTTCCACGCGCCGACCTTGCGCCATCTCGAACAGCTGATGGCGGGACTCACCGTCGGCGTGATCCTGGTCGATCCGTCAGGAGCGATCGTCGGGACGAACGATGCGGCACTGGCCATGCATGGCGTGCATCATGCCGACGAATTGGGCGCGACGGCTGACGAATATTGCCAGCGTTTCTGCCTGCGCTACCGCAACCATCAGCGCCTGGCGCGACGCGACTATCCGATCATGCGCATGCTGGCCGGCGAGAACTTCCCCGACGTGGTCGTCGATGTCGCGCCGATCGGCACCAACGAGCCGCGCTGGACCCATATGGTTCACGACGTCGTGATGGACGTCGACGGCGGCGACCCTGACTATCTTGCCCTCGTCATCCAAGACGTGTCCGAGCGCTACGATGCGGAGGCACGGTTCGAGGCGATGTTCCAGGCCAACCCAGCCCCGGCGCTGATCCTGCGCCTCGCCGACCAACGCTTTGTCCGTGCCAACTCAGGCTTCGCGGAATTGTGCGGATGTTCGCGCGACGAGATCGAGGGACGGCATCTGCGTGATCTCGACATTCTGGCCCATACGGAGCGGAACGCGCTGGTCGCCGAGCGGCTTCAACGCGGCGCAACGATCCCGCAGGTCGAGGCGGAATTGCCATTGCCAGACGGATCGTCGCGGCTCGTCATCCTTGCCGGCCAGCCCATCGAGGTTGCCGACCAGCGTTGCATGCTCTTCACCTTCGCCGATCTGGAGCCGCGGCGGCTCGCGCAGCGCGCTCTGGCGTCGAGCGAGCATCGCGCGGCGACGATGTTCCGGCTCGCTCCCGGCGGTATGGTCGTCACCGCTCTGCCCGACCACCGCATTGTCGAGGTCAACGAGGCTTTTGTCCGGCTGACCGGTCGCGGCTCACACGATCTGATCGGACGCGACGCGGATGAGATACAGTTATGGAACGACGCAACGCAGCGCGAGGCCGTCGAGCGCGAGCTGGAGCGGCGGGGGGGCATACGTACTTACGACGTCCGCGTGCTCCCGGCGAACGGCGCTCCGATCGACTGCTTGGTCTCGGCGGAGATCGTCGACCTGCATGACAAACGCTGCGCCCTCTGGCTCTATCAGGACGTGACGGCACGCCGCCACAGCGAGTTGGAGCTCGTCGCAGCGATTGACGCGGTGATGAAGGACGCGAACTGGTTCAGCCGCTCGATCATGGACAAGCTAGCGACGCTACGTGGCGGCGGCGATGCGGAGCAGCACCATCCCCTCGACCTCAGCAAACGGGAACGGGAGGTGCTCGAACTCATCTGCCAAGGCGCCAACGACAAGGCTATCGCAGATCAGCTCGGGCTGACGAGCAATACCGTGCGCAACCACGTATCCCGCCTCTATGCGAAGATCGGCGTCAACCGGCGCAGCGCAGCGGTCATCTGGGCTCGCGAACGCGGCATCGGCATGGGTTGAGCAGCCCCGTCCGCCGTTCATTGATAGCTCGTGAAATCGATCACGATCGACGGCGGGCTGGACCCATAATCGGCCACGCTACGTGACTAAGCCAATCCTCCAATCCTGCCGTTCATCTCGCGCGTGGCGGATCACCCGGGGATGCAGGCGATGGAAGGAGTGCTTTCGGGTGGGTGTCGCTGGCCATTGCCTGACGTCAGGCTGATCAAAGATTGCTAGGTGGGGCGGCGACTGCGATATCGTCATCTGGGTGCGCGCTTTGGCCGGAAGGCGCAGGTTTATGGCGTTGGTCGGGCCGCCGGCGCCGATTACCTGTGACCAGGAATGCCTATGCTCGATATGAAAGCATCCGCTTGACATGCGCACGCGCCTCTCGTCCTCGGCATATCCTGGAACAATCGACCGCTTCGATTGAGGGTTATCGGCGCGACGGTGGGGGGCGATCGATGAGCGGCGATATCGGGCTGACCGAACTCGGCACCCTGCTCGTCGTCGCCTCGCTCGTCGCGATGGTCTCGCGGCGGATCGGGCTGCCCTATACGGCCGGTCTGGTGCTTGCCGGCATCGGCCTCGCCTATCTGCCGGTCGGTGCCGAGCTACCGCTGTCGCGCGAGCTGATCTTCAACGTCTTCCTGCCGCCGCTGATCTTCGAGGCGGCGATGCAGCTGCGCTGGTCGCGCTTCCGCGAGGAAATGCCGCTGACCTTGGTGCTCGCCTTTGTCGGCGTGGCGATCAGCGCGGCCGTGGTCGCGGGCGGCATGCACCTGCTGCTCGGCTGGAGCCTGCTCGGTGCAGCCTTCTTCGGGGTGCTGATCGCGGCGACCGATCCGGTATCGGTCATTGCCGCCTTCAAGGAGATGAAGGCCGAGCCGCGGCTCAGCATGGTGGTCGAATCCGAAAGCCTGCTCAACGATGGCGTCGCCGCGGTCGGGTTTGCGATCCTCGTCGGCATCGCTAACGGCGAGGCGCTGACGGCATCGGGCGCGTCGCTCGCGCTGCTGTGGACGGTCGCTGGCGGTCTGGTGATCGGCGCGGCGATCGGTGTCGGCGTGCTGACCCTCGCCGGCCGGACGAGCGATCATCTGGTCGAGGTGACGCTGACCACCGTGGTCGCCTGGGGATCGTTCCTGCTCGCCGAACATGTACATGCGTCGGGCGTGTTCGCGGCACTCGCGGCAGGCCTCATTGTCGGCAACGTCGGGCCGCGCGGCTCGATCTCGGTCGCGGGGCGCCAGCATGTGCAGGATTTCTGGACCTATGCCGCCTTCCTCGCCAATTCCTGTCTGTTCCTGCTGATCGGCAGCCATGAGGCGCATCAGCCGATCGCCTTGGTGTCGCTGCCGCTGGTCGTCGCGATCATCCTGACCCTGATCGGCCGCGCGGCGGCGGTCTACCCCTTGGCAGTACCATTCGAGCGATCGCAGCTGCGGCTGCCCGCCACCTATCAGCATGTGCTGGTTTGGGGCGGATTGCGCGGCGCGGTCGGCCTCGCGCTGGCGCTGGCGGTGCCGGCGAGCGTCGCCGAGCGGGGACAGATCGTCGTCATCACCTTCGGCGTGGTCGCCTTCTCGATCTTCGCACAGGGGCTGACGATGCCCCGTCTGCTCCGCCGCTGGCAATTGACCGGATCGGACGAGGCGGAACACTGACGCGCCGCTGCTGCGGAACCCCACGCCGTCGCCAAGGCTTGGACAGCCGAAAGGGGAGCGGCCGTGACGCGTTGGCAATGGGTGATCCGACTGCTGACGCGCCGGATGTGGTTCCGGGCGGCGCTGATGTGCGGCTTCGGCGGGGCTCTCGCGCTTGCCGGCGCGCTGGTCGGGCACACCATCTCCTATCACTTCGCTGCGACGGTTGGATCCAAGTCGGTCGACAGCATCCTCACCATGCTCGCCTCCAGCATGCTGGCGGTCACCACCTTCTCGCTGACCGCGATGGTGTCGGCCTATTCGGGGGCGACCAGCACGATCACGCCGCGCGCGGTCCAGCTGCTGATCGACGACAGCACCGCGCAGAATGCGCTCGCCACCTTCCTCGGCAGCTTCCTGTTCGCGATCGTCGGCATCGTCGCGCTGTCGACGGGCCTCTATGGCGATACCGGCCGCGTCATCCTGTTCTTCGGCACCATTCTGGTCATCCTGTTCATCGTCGTGACGCTGCTGCGCTGGACCGAGCATATCGCCCGATTCGGCCGCGTGTCCGACACGATCGACCGGGTCGAGCGCGCGGCGATGTCAGCGGTGGAGACGATCGCCGTACCGCTGGCGCTGGATGGCGAACCGCCCACGGTCGAGCAGAGCGGCAGGACGGCCGTGCCGGCGCCGACGATGGCGCGGGTCACCCATGTCGACATCGCGCGGCTGGGTCGGATCGCCAAGGCGATGGATGCCGACATCCACGTGCTCGCCCTCCCTGGCAGCCTGGTCGAACCCGGACGGCCGATGGCGCTGATCGGCGCCGCCGCCGATGAGGCGGCGGTGGACGACGTGCAACAGGCCTTCACGCTGGCGCACCAGCGCGCCTTCGATCACGATCCGCGCTTCGGTCTGGTGGTGCTGTCGGAGATCGCGTCCCGGGCGCTGTCACCGGCGGTCAACGATCCCGGCACCGCCATTGCGGTGATCGAAGCGGGCAGCCGGGTGATGCTGCGGCTGCTCGATTTCGGGTCGCAGCAGATCACGCCGCTACCCGCCAAAGTTCATGTTTCACCGATTCCGCTAGCCGCATTGCTCGACGACTGGTGCAGGCCCATTGCGCGCGACGGCGCCGGACTCGTCGAAGTCGGCGTTCGCCTGCAAAAGGCGCTTGGGGCGCTAGCGCGGCATGCGCCGGCGGCACGACAGCTTCTCGCGCGCGAGGCTTCCGATGCCGTCGATCGGGCACGCGCCGCGCTGACCAGCGACACAGACCGGGAGCTGGTCGAGCAGACGCATCGCGGGGCATTTGGGGTCAGCGAACACGAACATCTCGCCCTTGGAATGTAGACGCGACACCTCGCGCGACTGCAGCATTATTTGGTCGAGGCGGAGGATTTATCCGCCTTTCCCTTGCAACAGACGGGCGGCCACATTCCGCGCCATAGCTGTCCGCAAAGACGCTTGATGGCCGCCAGCGCTCATTGGGTGCCATTAACCTTCGACAAATACGCAAGTTTATCGATGTGGTACCTCGCTCATTCCGCAACCCACGGAAGGAGAGTGCGGCATGCCAGCGAAATTATTCTTGAACCGCCTTTGCCAGCTCGCAGACTTGGAAGAGCTCGACGTCGACCTCGTCCAATCCATCCCCTGGTCATCCGTGTCGGTCAAGCGCGGGCGCGATATCCTGCAGGTCGGGGATCGCCCGGGTTACGTCTACGTCATCGAGAGCGGCTGGGCTGCACGTTACAGCGTCCGCAGGAATGGAAGCCGACGTATCACGGGGTTCATGCTTCCGGGCGATTTCTGCGGCATTCACGCCGTGACCGGAGAGGCGATGGAGCACGCCATCGTCGCCCTGACGGACTGCGAGGTGGCGCGAGTCCAGGCTAATGTGATCGAACAAGCCGTCGCAGTGTCTCCCGCGATCGGTAAGGCATTGTGGCGTGCGAAGCTGACCGACGAAGCTATCTTGCGGATGTGGCTGCTGAATTCGCAGGATGCGGAAACTGCGCTGGCCCATCTGATTTGTGAGCTGCACACCCGAGCTGATGCCATCGGCGCGGTCCGTGACGGTCGATTCCTGGTGCCGGTGATACAGGAGCAGCTTGGCGACGCGCTTGGCCTGACGGCGGTGCACGTCAACCGTATGATGAAAAAACTGCGTCTTGCTGGTCTTGTAGAGTTCGAAGGGCATGAGGTCATCATCCCCGACATAGCCGCGTTGGAATCGGCCTGCGGCTTTTCGCCGTCCTATCTTCATCTGCCTTTGGTCACAGGGCATCCGGCGCTGGCGGCGTGACGGTACGGACATATCCGTCACGCCTCGGCATCCCCAGTGCCATCGCACACGCACAGGCTGTACCGCGCGAGACTTCACGCGTCGGGAACGCCTGTGACATTCATAATAAGGCTTGGATAGCGCCGAAGAACATTCTGACAATTTGACGCACTAGATTCGGCTTGCACGCATCCCGAACCGACGACGATGCTGTTGCCTGGTCCGCAGCGACTGGAAAGTTCTGAAGGAAGGCTCATGGCATCGAAACGGTCATTATGCGCGAACTAACTGTTCAACCTGTCGATGCTCACCACAAAACAGATTAATGATCAGGATCATACAGGATGGCACTCGCCGATTGAGGCGCATTAGGGACATGCACTTGCGCTGCAAGTAAGATCAACTCGCCGGCGGGGGCCGATCAGGGAGATACTGATGAGCACTCCAATTCCGGCTGACGCCCGATTTCCCGCCGCACAGTCGCATCTGCTCATCTGTTTTTCTCACCTGCGCTGGGATTTCGTGTTCCAGCGGCCACAGCATCTGATGACCCGCATGGCCGAGCGGATGGCCGTGGTCTTTTGGGAAGAGCCGGTAATCGACGGCGATCAGCCGCCAGCTTTAGAGGTGCGACACGATGGCGATGTCTGCATCGTCGTTCCGCATCTGCCGATGGGGCTCGACGCGGACGCCAGCCAGATTGCGCTCACCGAACTGCTTGGCGACTTTCTGAAGGATCAGCCACCGGTTGCCGTCCGCTGGTATTACACGCCGATGATGCTTGCCTTCTCGCGCGACGTCGAGGCGCAATGCACCGTCTACGATTGTATGGACGAGTTGTCCGCGTTCCGCTTTGCACCGGCTGAATTGCTGGCCCTGGAAAGCGAATTGCTCCGCGCGGCCGACCTCGTCTTCACCGGTGGCTACAGCCTCTACGAAGCGAAGCGCGAACGGCATGCGGACGTGCGGCCTTTTCCGTCCAGCGTCGATGTCGCGCATTTCGCCCGGGCGCGGGACGCCACGCCATGCCCGGACCTACCGGCAACGCTCGGCTTCTACGGCGTGATCGACGAGCGCATGGACATGGACCTTGTCGCGCAGCTCGCCGATGCGCGACCAGATTGGCGAATCGAGATGGTCGGCCCGGTGGTCAAGATCGACCCGATCGACCTGCCGCGGCGCGACAACCTTCACTATCTCGGGCCGCGATCCTATGACGACCTTCCCGACACCGTCGCCGGCTGGGACGTCGCGTTGATGCCCTTCGCGATCAACGATGCGACCCGGTTCATCAGCCCGACCAAGACGCCGGAATATCTTGCCGCTGGCCGGCCGGTGGTGTCGACGCCGATCGTCGACGTGGCCCGGCATTACGGCACCATGGCCGGCGTGATGATCGCCTCCGGCTCCCGCTTCGTCGCCGCTTGCGACGAGGCGCTGGCGCTCGCTCGCGGCAGCGACATGGCGTGGCGCGACGAGGCCGACGCCGTGCTTGCCGCGTCCTCGTGGGACGACACCGCGGCGGCCATGCTGGCAGCGATCGCCGAGGTCGCCTTGCCGCCCTCGCGCCCGCACTATGACGTTCTCGTCGTCGGTGCCGGATTTGCCGGCAGTGTCATGGCGGAGCGATTCGCGTCCGAGGGCGATACACGCGTGCTGGTGATCGACCGACGTGCGCACATTGGCGGCAACGCCTATGATGAAGAGGACGCGGCCGGCATCCTGATCCATCGCTATGGTCCTCATATCTTCCATACCAATTCGGCCGAAGTCTTCGAGTATCTGTCGCGATTCACCGATTGGCGGCCTTACGAACACCGCGTCCTTGCGGAGGTCCGCGGCCGGCAAGTGCCAGTTCCGATCAATCGCACCACGCTCAATATACTGTTCGACGCCGGGCTGGACAGTGATGCGGAGGCCGCCGCCTTTCTGGCCGCCCGTGCCCAGCCGGTCGGAGAAATCCGCTCGTCGGAAGACGTGGTCGTCTCCGCCGTCGGCGACGAACTCTACCGGTTGTTCTTCCGCGGCTACACGCGCAAGCAATGGGGCCTCGACCCGTCTGAGCTCGACAAGGCGGTCACCGCCCGCGTGCCGACCCGCACCAATACCGACGATCGCTATTTCACCGATACCTTCCAGGCGATGCCCGCCGAGGGCTACACCGCGATGTTCGCGCGCATGCTTGATCATCCCAATATCGACGTCCGGCTCGACACCGACTTCGCCACGGCAAAGCATATGGTCGACTTCGACAGGCTCGTATTCACCGGCCCGATAGACGAATATTTCGACCATTGTTACGGCGCACTTCCCTATCGCTCGCTGCGGTTCGAACATCGCAGCCTGCCCGTCGCGCGACATCAATCGGTGGCTGTCGTCAATTATCCGGACGAGACGGTGCCGTATACCCGGGTCACCGAGTACAAGCATCTGACCGGCCAGATTGCCCCGGTGACCAGCGTCACCTACGAATTTCCGACCGCGGAGGGCGATCCCTATTATCCGATCCCCCGTCCCGAAAATCAGGCACTGTTCAAACGCTACGAGGCGCTTGCTCTTGCCGAGCCGGATGTTCTGTTCGTCGGGCGCCTTGCCACCTACCGCTATTACAACATGGACCAGGTCGTGGGTCAGGCGCTCGCCACCTATCGCAAATTCAAGGCTCGCAAGGATCCGGCGCCGCTCGCGACCGCCGCGGAATGATATGACCGGCGAAGCCACGGGTGGGCTGCTGCGGCGGCGGCACATCCTCTTGATTCACGAGGACGCGTTCATCGGGCGGTATCTCGCCGAGGTGATCATGCGCAGCGGCGGCACAGTGACGCATCTCCCTGGGGTCACGGCGGGTGCGGCGCCGTTCGACATCCTCCGGCTGGCGTGTGCCCTGGTATTGAGTGACACGGCGCCCGCCAGCGATGCCGTTGCGGCCGCTGCCGCCGAACGCGACCTCCCCTTTGTGATCGTGAGGTCTGCACAGCGCGCCTGTGCCGTTGCGCCGACCGAGCATGTGTTGACCGCCCCATTTGCGGGTTTTCAGGTCGTCGAACTGTTGCATCACATGCTCAAGAGGCAGGAGCCCGCCATCGGCACTGAGGCAGATCGGCCCCGTCATGGCGGTTGATGCGAAGCGGATCGAACTTTGGGGGGGAGTCGAATGCACCGTCAACCGCGTGGGCGACGCCTATCGGGACCAGCTGCGATTGAGCGGCCATCAAGGTCGGCTCGACGATCTCGACCGATTTGCGGGTCTCGGCATCAAGGGACTGCGATATCCCGTTCTATGGGAGCGCACGGCACCAGCCGGCATTCCCGACTGGACCTGGCCCGACCCGCGTCTCGAGCGCATACGTCTACTCGGCATGCGACCGATCGTCGGCTTGGTCCATCACGGCAGCGGCCCCCGGCACACCCACCTGCTCGACGACGGCTTCGCCCCTGGGCTTGGCGCCTATGCGGGTCAGGTGGCCGCACGCTATCCCTGGGTGGAGGCTTGGACGCCCGTCAACGAACCGCTGACCACGGCGCGTTTCGCCGCGCTTTACGGCCATTGGTATCCGCATGCGGCCGACGAACGGTCGTTCTGGCTGGCGCTGCTCAATCAGATCGATGCGACGCGCGCGGCCATGACTGCGATCCGCAGCATAACCCCAACCGCGAAGCTGGTGCAGACCGACGATCTCGGCCGCACCTATGCGACGCCTGCGCTGGGGGCGCAGGCCGACCACGACAATCTGCGTCGTTGGGCGGGTTGGGACCTGCTGTTCGGGCGCATCGACCCGAGGCACCCGCTGTTTGAACGTCTGGACGTCCTGGGTTTCGGAGATCGTCTGCGCGCTATCGCGGATGATCCCTGCCCTCCCGACATCGTCGGCGTGAACCATTATCTGACAAGCGACCGCTTCCTCGATCATCGCCTCGACCGCTATCCCGGCGAATTACATGGCGGTAACGGGCGGCTGCGGTACGCCGACACCGAAGCCTTGCGAGCCGATAGCGCGACGCCGGCCGGCCTGGGCGGCGCCTTGCGGGAGGCCTGGGCACGGTATCGCACGCCGATCGCGGTGACCGAGGTGCATAACGGCTGCACCCGCGACGAGCAGCTGCGCTGGGTGGCACAGGCATGGGACACGGCGCAGGCCGTAGCGGCGGAGGGCGCCGACATCGTTGCGGTCACGGCCTGGTCCTTACTTGGCAGCCATGGCTGGGATACGCTGTTGCGGGCGGACGGCACATACGAGTCCGGCGTCTACGATGTGGCTGGCGGTACGCCTCGTGAGACGGCCCTGGCGAGCTTATGGCGCGCTCTGCCACTGGACGCGCCGCGTCACCCCGTCGCTCTGGAGTGCGGATGGTGGGAGCGCCCGGAGCGTCTCATCTATGCAGACGAGCCCTTGGCGGTCCGACCTGGGCCGAAGCCCCGACCGGGGCGGCCATTGCTCATCTGGGGATGGGACGGCTGTCTTGTCGACAGGGTGTCGAACGCCTGTACCGCGCGCGGCATCACGCATGTGGTGGCTGGCCGCGACCTTCCTGCTTGTTCCGAGCGAGGCGATATCGAACGGCTATTGCGGACCTTGAAGCCTTGGGCCGTTTGCTACGTCGTGTCTGATTTCCCTACCCCAAGAACGGTCGGGGGGCCAGCGCACGCCCGGTGTGATGAGGCGCATGCCTCGCCGTTGATCCAGGCCTGTTCGGCCATTGGCATTCCCTGCATGGGGCTCGACGCGCCAAGTCGCGAGTCCGGCCTCGGCCAAGCGTCTGTCGACGTCGCTTTGGACCATCTGATCGATGCATGGCCATGCCCGCACCAACCCATCGTCGAGCAGCAGTAATTCCGGGCGTCTTTCGCTGGGGCAACGGCCGCCCTCCCCTGCTCCCCAGCCACGCAGAAGCGCCCGCCGAAGACGCCCGTGTGACGCCGCTCGCCTATTTAAGCGTGTAGAGATAGGCCGTCATGTCGCGGGCGTCGCGTTCGGTGACACCCTGTTCGGGCATAGCGCTGCCGGGAATCATCGCCTGCGGATGCCGTAGCCAGCGTGCCATGGTGGCAGGGTCGTTCGGGAATTTTCCTGCGATCGTCGCACGCACCGCGACTTTCCCCAGGTCGGGCCCGACCTGCCCGGTCGCGCCGGCGATGCCCGGAATGACGTGGCAGCTGCCGCAGCCATAGGCTGCCATTGCTTCCCGCCCCGCCCGGTTGCTTCCGTCACTGACCTGGTCCGCCATGATCCGCGTGCGCGTCCGACCTTGCGCAAACATGATCCCGCCCGCCGCCATCGCCGCCAGCACGGCGGCCGCAAACAGCACCCCGAGCCATTTCAGACTAGCGGGCATGCGGCACATCCTTCCCCGGTTCGGCCAGCAGGCGCCGCATCAGCAACAGCGCGGCGCCGGCGTGGACCAACCCGCCCGGCACCCACATCAGCAGCCCGGCAAGTTGCTGGTCTTCAGCCGGGCTGAGCCCGAACGGCGCCATGCCGAGACTGGCATAGCCGGCGTACCAGGGACTGGTGGCAAAGGCCATCAGCGCGCCGAGCGCGCCCGACACGATCGCAGTGGCGACGAGACACAGTGCCGCGATGGCCGCGGGCGTGCGCCGGTGCCACATCGCCGTCCAGAACAGCAGTGCGGTGACCAGGAAGGACAGATGCTGCGCGACATGCCAGCTCTCGCTCGCCAGCGCGCGGTCGAACAGCGCCGGAGCGTGCCATAGCCACAGGGCAGCAGCCTGAAGCGCGGTGGCGGTCAGCGCACCCGTGAGCCAGCGCCACGGCGCCGCGACCATTGGCACCGCCGCGGCCAGGGCGCGACGGCCTGCCGGCGGGAAGGCCCAGAGCATCACCGCCAGTGGTTCGGCCAGCACCAGCAGCGGCGCACCGACCAGCATCAGCAGCTCATGCTCGAACATATGCGCCGCGAAGGAGCGCTCGCCCGCCTCGTGCAGCGGCGAGACCAGCGCCGCGGCGAGCACGGCGAGCCCAGCGGCGTAGAGCAGGCCGCGCCGCCGAAGTGGTCCGCTCCCCTGCCCCGAGCGTGCATAGAGTCGCCGCCAGCCGCGCGCGAACAGCCAGGCGGCGAGCAGCAGCGGTCCGACGATCCACGGGTCCAATGTCCAGCCCGGCGGCGCGTGATGGTCGCGCGCGCCGGTCGCGTGCGCCGCGGCGGGGACGGCGCGGAGCAGCGCCGCGAGCGGGAGCAGGCGGATCAGCCGACGCATGCCGGCACCAGCAGGATCGCGAGCGCCTGGAAGGCGATGGCCAGCGCGAAGATGCCGGCGAGCACCAGCGCCAGCCGCGCCAGCCACAGGAGCGAGAGCCGGTTGCCGCCGCGCCGCGCCAGCGGCCGCGCCAGCCACGCCGCGAGCGCGCAGGCGGCCAGGCTCGCCGCCCCCCAGGCGAGTCCCCAGCCGGCGAGGTCGCAGCGCGCGTGGAGCAGCGCGGACAGGCCCTGCTCGAAGCCGAACCACGCGACCGGCGGCAGCAGCAGCGCCGCCCAGCTGCGCGCCCGCACGCTCACCATAGCCGCGCCAGCCCATAGACGATCGCGCCGATCGGCAGCCAGGTCAGCACCACGAAGGTCCAGTAATTGGCATTGTCCTCGACGTCGGCGAACTGGTCGTCGCCGATCTCGTGGGTGAACAGCCACGCCGCCTGCACCGCGGTGTCGCCCCAGTCGGTGACGACGTGGCTGGTGTGCAGCACCATCAGCATCCACACCACCGAGCCATAGGCGTCGCGGTCCCAGCGCGTGTTGAGATGGGCGAACTCATAGCCGCGCGGGATCAGCAGCAGCAGGCCGATGACGGCCATCGCCGCCACGCCGATCCGCACGCCGCGCGCGTCCTTGGCGAGCGCGCGGCGGCGCACCCATAGGTTGGGCAGTTCGCTGAGCAGCAGCCCGATTGTGAAGATCAGGCCCCAGCTCAGGTCGGGCGGGCGCGTGCCCGGCGGCGGCCACTGCGGCGCCTGCTGCGTCATCAGGTAGAGATAGGCCGCGGCGGCGAGCGCGAAGCCGGTGCCCTCGATCAGCATGAAGCCGATATTGCCCCACCAGACGAGATGGCGCGGGCCGCTCGCGCTGGACGGCAGGCCGGAGAGATCGCCGACGATCTCCACCTCGCGCGGTTCCGCCGCGGTCATGATCGCACCCGCAAGGGACCGGTCTTGGCGCGCCCGCGCTGCGGCCAGAACCAGCCGGTCAGCGCGGCCGCGATCGGCAGCGCGCCCGCGACGATGGCCCAGGGCGTGAAGATGCTGCCGAGGAACATCGCGGTCACCGCCAGCGCCGCGACCACCGGCCAGATCGACGGCGACGCGCTCTTCTGCCGGTAGAGCGGCGCGGCATCGACCACCGAGGTGACGACCACCTCGCGCCGCTCGATCGCGATGCCGTCCATCACGCGCAGGGTCGGCGAGTCCCATAGCGGGGTCAGGCTGTCGACCACGGGCGTATAGGCGAGGTTCCACGGCGGCGACGGCGACTCGCCCGCCCATTCGAGCGTCGACGCGCCCCAGGGATCGGCCCCCGCCGGCGCGCCGCGCCAATAGCTCAGCAGCGCGTTGGCGACGAACACCAGCCCGCCCGTCACCGCCACCGCGCTGCCCAGCGTCGCGACCTGGTTGAGCCCGTCCCAGCCCATGCCGGCGGGATAGGTATAGACCCGCCGCGGCATCCCCATCAGCCCGAGCAGGTGCATCGGCGCGAAGCCGAGGTTGAACCCGCCGACGATCAGCGCGAACGCCACCCTCCCCCAGCGCTCCGACATCAGCCGCCCGGTCGCCTTGGGGTACCAATAGCAGAAGGCGCCGAAGAGCGGGAACATCGCGCCGCCGACCAGCACGTAGTGGAAGTGCGCGACGACGAAATAGCTGTCGGTCAGCTGCAGGTCGAGCGCGGCCGAGGCGGTCATCACCCCGGACAGGCCGCCGAGCACGAAGGTCGCGACGAAGCCGAGCACCCACAGCATCGGCGTCGCCAGCCACAGCCGCCCGGTCGCCATGGTCGCGATCCAGCAGAAGATCTGCAGCCCCGCCGGCACCGCGATCGCCATGCTCGCCGCGGTGTAGAAGTCGTTGCCGAGCCGCGGCAGCCCGACCGCGAACATGTGGTGCACCCATAGGCCGAAGGCGAGGCAGCCGATCGCCAGGATGGCGAGCACCAGCACGTGGTGCCCGAACAGGCGCCGCCGCGCGAAGGTCTCGACGATCGACGAGACGAAGCCGGTCGCGGGGATGAAGATGATGTACACCTCCGGGTGGCCGAAGAACCAGAACAGGTGCTGGAACAGCAGCACGTCGCCGTTGGCCGCCGGCGCGAAGAAGTGGGTGGAGACGAGCCGGTCCGCGATCAGCATGCTCGTCACCAGCATGATCGCGGGCATCGACAGGATCGTCATCAGCGACGCCACCAGCATCGCCCACAGGAACACCGGCATCCGCGCCAGCGTCATGCCCGGCGGCCGCATCTTGAGGATGGTGGCGGCGACGTTGACCGAGGCGCACAGCGCCGCCACCTCGGTGAAGGTGATCATCTGCGCCCAAATGTCGGCGCGGTGGCCGGGCGCATAGTTCGGCCCCGACAGCGGCGGATATTCGAACCAACCGAGATCGGGCGTGATGTCGAGCGCGTGCGACACCCACAAGGTCAGCACGCCGCCGAGATAGAGCCAATAGCTGAACGCGCCGAGCCGCGGGAAGGCCATGTTGCGCTGCCCCAGCATCAGCGGCACCAGCCACAGCGCCATCGCCTCCATCGCCGGCACCGACACCAGGAACAGCATCGTCGATCCGTGCAGCGAAAAGCTCTCATTGTAGAGCTGCGGTCCCATCCGCGTGTTCTCCGCCCAGGACAACTGCCAGCGCATGTCGAGCGCGAGCATGCCGGCGAGGAACAGCAGCAGCAGCGCGGTGACGATGTAGCGCGCCGCGATCCTTTTGTGATCGACCGTGGTGAGGAAGCCCCACCAGCCCGGAACGTCGCGCCAGGTCTGGGCAAGGCGATCGCGGCGATCGGCGTCGGGGGTCATCGCAAGGCCATCAGATAGGACGCCACCGCATCGGCATCGGCGGGGTCGAGCGGAATGGCAGGCATCGCCGTGCCGGGTTTGATCGCCTGCGGCTGCGCGATCCAGCCCTGAAGATTGCCGCGCGTCATCGTCAGCGTACCCGCAGCCAGCGTGTGGCGGGTCGCCAGATGCGTGAGATCGGGGCCAGCGCGCCCACCCGCCGCCGTGCCGCGTATGGCGTGACAGGCCGCGCAAGCGTCGGCGAATACCTCAGCCCCTCGCCCGCTGTCAGCAACGGCCGGGCCCTTCTGCGCAGCCAGCCAGGTACGGAAGGCGGCAGGCGATTCCACCTTTACCGCCAACGCCATATGCGCGTGCTGCAACCCACAAAATTCCGCACATTGCCCGCGGAACCAGCCGGGTCTCCGCGCGGTGACGTCGAGGACGTTGGTGCGCCCCGGGATCATGTCGAGCTTGCCTGCGACATTGGGCACCCAGAAGCTGTGGATCACATCCGCCGCCCCCAGCACGAGCCGCACCGTCTGCCCCTGCGGCAGGTGAAGTTCGTTGGCGGTTTCGACCCAGCCGCCGCTCGCCGGATCGCGGTACTGGATCCGCCACCACCACTGATGCCCGGTGACACGCACCTCCAACGCAGGCGAGATACGGGTGGCGAACAATGCTCGGTCGGCGAAGAAGCTGGCGGTGATCAGCACCGTCAGCCCAAGGACAATGGCGCCAACGGCAAGCGGCAGCAGTCGCGCCAACCGTCCGTCCATGCCGCGCGTGACGCTGCCATCACCGCGTGCGTCTGCCCCGCGGCGACGCCACGCGCGCCATAGCGCCCAGCCGAGGCCGGAGGACACGACGACATAAACACCGCCGCACACGCACATCATCAGAGCGAGCAGCGACAACAGGGCATGCGCCTGATCACCTCCCGGGTTAAGCGTGCTTTGCGCACCGCCACATCCGGAAAGGAGAAGGCAGAGAGCGAACAGGCGAAGTCTCATCGGACTGGCCCCGACCAGCTTCGCCCCTGCGGCTCGCCGACCTGATCGACGCTCAGCCGCCGCCGCTTTTCCGGCGTATGCTGTGGCAGGTCACGGACATAGGCCGCCAGTTGCCAAAGCTGCTCCGGAGGCACGCGCCTGGCATAGTCCAATGGACCGTGCCGATGCGCGATCGACGCGAAGACCTCATCGAAGCTGCCGCCGTGGCGCCAGCGGCCATCCACGAGGTCGCGCACTCCGGACGCGTCCTCGCTATGGCAGGCAGTGCAGCCATACCAGCTGAAATAGTGGCCGCCCTGTGCGACCTGATAGACATTGTCCTGATAGTAGCCGATGCGGGGATCCGCGGCGCCCCTCGGCGCGGTCTGCGGCAACGACGGCCCGATATCGCGCGCCTCTCGCTGGCACCCGGCCAGCAACAACGCGACGGCGAAGCGAGTAGTAAGATCGCCGAGCCGAAACCGCATCCCGCTCCCTTGTGCCTATGATCCGACACATGTTGTTACAGGAACGGAGCCAGGTCGCATTGTGCTGGATCAACCTGAAAGAATGATGGTGCCTCGACGGTAATGCGGCTGCCGAGGCCCAGAAACCGACGTTAAGCGGCATTTGTGCGGCTCCCAAAAGTCGACGTTCGTTCACATGCGTGCCGGTCTTCCAGGGAAAGCACGCCGGTAGGCTCTCAGCAGCCTAGCCCCTAGTGAAGGGTGGCCCGCGTACCTCGATAGTGAACAGCCGGGCTACCTCTCCAGGTGCTACTGTTTCATCGACATGGCCTCCCCAAGTCGGTTAACCGAGGTCGGCACCTAAGGAACTGCCGATGCTCCAAAACGCACTGCTCGCCGCTACCGCTCTCTCCATGGCGATTACCCCGGCGATATCTGCCGGCCCGTTCGCCCAGCGTAGTTCCTTGCCCTATGAGGCGCCGCCTTTCGACCGCATCCGGGATGCCGACTATCAGCCGGCGATCGAGGCCGGCATGGCGGAAAGCCTGACCGAGGTGCGGCGTATCGCCAGCAACCCGGCGCCTCCTACGTTTGACAACACGATCGTCGCACTGGAACGGCAGGGCGAGATGCTCGGCAGAGCGCAACGGGCGTTCGGCCAAGTCACGCAGGCGAATACCAATCCTACGCTGCAGGCTGAGCAGGCAGCGCTCGCGCCCAAGCTTGCTGCCTATGGTGACGCCATTCACCTTGACCCGAAGCTGTTCGGCCGGATCAAGTCACTCCACGACCGAAAGGCTACGCTGAAGCTCGACGCCGAGCAGTCGATGCTGCTCGATCAATACTATACCGATTTCGTCCGCGCGGGCGCGCAGCTGTCGGCCGGGGATCAGGCCACGTTGCGCGCGCTGAACCGCGATCTTTCGACGGCGGGCATCGACTTTCGGCAGCGGCTGCTCGCGGCAACGAAGGCAGGGACTTTCGTCGTTTCCGACCCCAAGCTGTTCGCCGGCCTGACCCCAGGCGAGCTCGAGGCCGCTGCGCGCGACGCGGCTGATCGAGGCATGGCCGGCAAATACGCCCTGCCACTTCAGAACACGACCGGACAGCCGGCCATGCAATCGTTGAACGTCCGCCAAACCCGCCAGGCGCTGTTCAATCAAAGCTGGACCCGAGCGGAGAAGGGTGACGCAAACGACACGCGCGCGACGATCCTCAAGCTGATCGCGCTGCGAACCAAGAAGGCGAACCTCCTCGGCTATCGCACGTGGGCCGACTATTCGCTTGCCGAGCAGATGGCAAAGACACCGGACGCCGCCCGCGGGTTTTTGAACGCACTCGACGCGCCGGTCGCGGCGGCGCAGCACACCGAGGCCGGCGAGCTGCAACAGCTGATCGATGCGGACCGAGGTGGGTTCCAGCTGCAGCCGTGGGACTGGCCTTACTACGCCGAGCGGCTCCGCCGCGCCCGGTTCAACCTCGATGAAAACGAGACCAAGCCGTATCTCGAGATTTGGAACGTCCTCGAAAACGGCGTCTTCTTTGCCGCCAACCAGCTTTACGGGATCACGTTCAAGCGGCGGACGGACATCCCCACCTATCATCCCGACATGCGCGTCTACGAGGTATTCGAGGCGAACGGGACGCCGCTCGGGCTCGCCTATTTCGATTACTGGAAACGCGACAACAAATCCGGCGGCGCCTGGATGAACAGCTTCGTGCCTCAATCAAAGCTGCTCGGCACCCGGCCGGTCATCTCGAACACCGCCAACTTCACAAAGCCCGCGCCCGGTCAGCCGGCGCTGATCACCTTCGAAGACGTGCGCACCATGTTCCACGAGTTCGGCCACGGCCTGCACGGGCTGTTCGCGAACCAGACATATCCGACGCTATCCGGCACGGCGGTCGCGCGCGACTTCGTGGAGTTCCCGTCGCAATTCAACGAGCATTGGGCGCTAGAACCCCGCGTGCTGGCGCACTACGCCCGTCATTACCAGACCGGCGCCCCGATGCCGCAAGCGCTGGTCGACAAGATCAAGCGGGCCGAGAAGTTCGATCAGGCCTATAGCTTCGGCGAGACACTCGCGGCAGCGCAACTCGACATGGCATGGCACTCGGTAGGCGTCGACAATCTGCCCAGCGACGCGGACGCATTCGAGGCTCAGGCGCTTGGCGCGACGGGGCTGGACGTCGCGCATGTGCCGCCGCGCTACCGGTCGAGCTATTTCGCCCATATATGGGGCTCGGGCTATGCCGCGGGTTATTACGCGTACCTGTGGACCGACATGATCCAAGAGAACATCTATGAGTGGTTCCAAGCCCATGGGGGCATGACGCGCGAGAACGGGCAGCGCTTCCGCGACCTCGTGCTGTCGCGCGGGCACACGCAGGATTACAACACCATGTTCCGTAACATGGTAGGCCACGATCCCGAGGTCGCCCCGCTCTTGCGAAAGCACGGCCTGACGCAGTGACGAGCGGCGGCAACCACCGCACGCTGGCACCATGTGCAGGGGTTCATCACCCCCGCATGTCACGAGCCCGCGTCACTGCCACCGGCCACGGACCATATGTGAAATGCGGAATTGGCGTTGCAGACGGATAGACCCAGAAGTGGAGATAGTCGGTCAATCTGCGACGTTCCGAATGCCGTCGTTGGTTCAAGTCGCGACTGGCAATGCCCTCGATCCAAGGCTCTTAGAGCCCGAGTCATAATTCGATCTGTGCGATGCGTCGGGTCATTCGGCTCCTGGAAGCGATGAGGAGCCACGCTTCGGAGCACGCGATGAGTGCCTCCAATCCTTGGCCAGGCGGCGGCATCAATTGAGCCATGCGATGGTGCGCTCGATCACACATCGGCGGTACAGGACGACGAAGCGATGGACGTCGGAGCACTTGACGATTTCAATCGCGAGGCGATCGAGATGCTCGACGGCGGTCGCCAGCTTCTATCCGGCATTGCCGCCATCGGCAAAGAGGCGTGACAGCGACGGATAGGCGTCCTGGCAGCGGGCGATGAGATCCGGCGCGCCATCGCGATCCTGGATGTCGGCAGGACGCACCAGACCGTCGAGCAGATCGCCCGCCATATCGCTCGCGATGTGACGCTTTTTCCCCCTTATCTTCTTACCGGCGTCATGGCCGCGCGGCCAACCGGCGTCGGTGGTTTTGACCAGCGGGCTGTCGTTTATCCCTGCCGTCGGTCCGGCCTCGCGGCCCTAGGCAACCCGAGCGTACAGGGCGCCGCACCGACCGAGCGACGGACGATGGTGGAGGCGCGGCTCGACTTGGGCGAAAGCACTGCTGGCGCTCAACGAAGTGTTCGTGGGCCACCGCAGCCATCAGTCCGCGCGCTATACGTTGCCGGCGGGCGACGCGGAGGAGAACCAGTCGTCGAGCGGGCTTATCGTCACATCCGGCACCGGCGCAAAGCCCCAGCGCATCGTGTTCAGCACACGGCTCTCGCCCTCCAGCCGGGCAACGAAGCCGGGCTTGCCGGCGCGGCATAGTCTTTCTCGACCGCCAAGCTGTTGGCCGGATCCTCCGCCGCCGCAAGCGCGTCGAAATAGCCGCGGGGGTCGGTCTTGATGCTGTAAAGATTGCACATTTCGCCGTTCGATCATGAGCAGTAGCGCGACACAAGCTTCTTCCACGTCGCCGCATCCGGATAGGGCAGCTGCGCGCCGGTCGGCGGATCGCGCCCGACGGTGAGGCGGGGGCGGATGCGGGCGGCGTCGCGCCCGGCACAGGGAGCGCAGTGCAGCCGCTGGCGCACCGCGGGCAGCGCATCGTCCCAGCCGCGCCGCTGGAAATGCCACCAGAGCGGCACGGCGTCGAGGATGCGGACATGGCGGCAGCGGGGCAGTTCAGGCGCAGCGTCCGCTTGTGCAGCACGCATTGCTGCAGCGCGCAGAGGCGACCTACAGCGCGCCGAAGGGCTGCGTGCCGCCATTGTGTCCCTCACGCTCTCTGCCTCGCCTCCCCGGCCAAGGGGACGCTCAAGAGTCGAATTGGTCCCTCGACTCGGCGTGCAGATCGCCTTGGGCAGCCAGCAGTTACACCCTCGAAAGTGAGGCTCGGCGAACTTTGCTGACAATGTGCCGACAGTGGCCCGACTGAACCCATTGTAAGCAGCCACTTTCAAGGCCCGCTTCCGCCAACCGGCGGCAATATCAGGGAAAAATGGTGCTGCCGGTGAGGATTGAACTCACGACCTCAGCCTTACCAAGGATGCGCTCGGTTCCCGCCATGGTTTGACGTGTCTTGCGCACACCCACGGCTTTGCGGCTGTTTTCTGGATATGTTCCCGCCGTGGTTTGTCATGGCTTGCGATAGCGTCCTTATCCTGCCATTATCTGGCTCATGGCAGTTGGCAGGATCACCAAACGATCAGTCGAGGCGATCCCGCTGCCGGTTGGCACGGCCCGCGCCTATCTGTGGGATGACACGCTAAAGGGCTTTGGCGTGATGGTCACAGGTAAGGGCGCGCGCTCTTACCTCGTCCAGTATCAGATTGGCGGACGTGGGGCGGCGACACGACGCTATACGATCGGCCGGCATGGCTCGCCGTGGACGGCCGAGCGCGCGCGCGATTATGCAACCGACATTCTGGAGATGATCCGCAAGGGCGTTGATCCGGTGGATCATGCCCGCCAGAGCCGCGAAGCCGCAGCCGAGGGCAAGAAAGACGCGGCTCGGCTCGCCTTCGACACATACGCCGACACGTTCGGGCGGAAGTATATTGACGCCAAGGGCCTGCGATCCGGCGAGGACATCAAGTCGGTATTCCGCCGGGACCTGACGCCGGTTTTCAAGGGACGCTCACTGTCGGCCATTCGCCGCGCCGAAATTGCGGACTGCCTCGACACCATCGCTGATCGCAGCATGTCGGCCGCCGTGAAGGCGCATAAGTGGCTGCGCAAGCTGTTCCTGTGGGCCGTTGATCGCGGCGACATTGGCGCTTCCCCGATGGATGGCATGGCCCCGCCAGGAAAGGATGGGGAACGCACACGCGTCCTGAAGGGCGACGAACTGCGCGCGGTATGGGTGGCGGCGGGCGCGATGGGCGAACCTTACGCTTCCTTCGTAAAGCTGCTGATGCTGACCGGGCAACGCCTGCGCGAAGTGGCCGGAATGACATGGGACGAAGTCGATCTGGAAAAGGCGCAATGGATTATTCCGGCGGCCCGCACCAAGAACAAGCGCGAGCATCTAGTCCCATTGGCGCCATTGGTCGCCTCGATCCTGACGGCGCGTTTCCCGAAGAAGGAAAGCCGGAAAGGACCAGTGTTCACTACGGATGGTGACAAGCCAATCAACGGGTTCAGCAAGCCCAAGGCGAAGTTAGACGATGAAGTTGCAAAGGCCCTGTCGTCCTTCGACGGGTCGGCGCTGCCAATCATGCAGCCTTGGGTTTTCCACGATCTGCGCCGGTCGTTCTCCACTGGCTGCCAATCGCTCGGCTTTCCGATCGAACACACGGAAGCGGCCATCAACCACGTCTCGGGCAAGCGTGGCGGCTTGGTCCGTGTCTACCAGCTTTGGGAATACCAGCCGGAAAAGGTCGCTGTGATGGCGGCTTGGGCGCGGCATGTGGAAGCCATCGTATCGGATAGCTCGAACAACGTGATCCCGCTCGCTTCGGCGCGGGCGTGATGCTGGGGCGGCTAGGGTAGCTCCCGAACGGCTGGAACATCCGCCCAGCCTGCCGCCCCTTCTAAATGCGCGGACACGCTGGGAGGCGTGACGATGGCTTTTAGTCTTACACCTTTGCCCCCGAACTTGGTTCGATCGGCCATAACTTTGGAAGAGGCGTATACCCTTCTGGAAGCCGCAGATCCTCGCGCCCCCGGCAGGGACATGAACGAGGCGATAGACATTCGGCTTGTTGCGCGGAGGTGGCTTGCGGTGAACGTCCTGCACGACGCACCGCCATGCTACATTTGGTCGCCTCGGGCGGGTTGGTTTCGCATTCCGCGGGCGTATTGGTGGAAACCGGATTGGACCATGGAGCAGCTGGTTAATCGCGTTGGGCTCAATCCAATGTTCGATTATGATGGGGTTGTGGATGCCCCTGATGATCTCGCCGGGCAAGAGGTCGTCGTTTGGCGTGAGGCCGTTGAGGGTTTAATCGCTGCCAACCAGAAGCTCGGCAATGGCTCTGCCGCTAGCCATGCTGGTCAACCTTCACCGTCCGCTAATACGGCCATCACAACCGAGCCGCTAAATACGGACCGGACTGGAGGGCCTGGTCGTCCGACCTCCAAGCACCTGTATCTTGCCGAGATGCAGCGCCGGTCCGACAATGGCCAACTAGCCGACACGTTGGCCGGTGAAGTGAAGGCCCTCATCAATTGGTTCGATGCGCAACCTAATTTCTCCGGTTTAGCGAGAATGACAGAACGTGCGCTGCAGAATGCGGCACGCAATCCGTATCGGGGCCTGAAGGCCATAAAATGAAAAGCGCGTCGTAATTTAATGTGCATTTTTCGTGCGCTCTAGTCGGCAGAAATAATCCTCCATGCCCCGCTACGGTTTGCGGTGGCAATGGAGGGAAAGATGAGCGCAGAACGCATCATTGAATTGCCCGCAGGTTGCGCGCCCGCGCTGAACACTGCGCAGGCCAGCACCTACACCGGCTTGGCCGAGAAGACGTTAGAGACGCTGCGCACCCGTGGCGGTGGCCCCCGTTTCGTGAAGTACGGACGCAAGGCGGTCCGCTATCTCAAACCCGATCTGGATGCCTTTATGGCTGAGCGGACTGTCGGCTCTACTTCCGAGCCGGTGGCGGCGTGATCCATGCGGTTCGCATCGGCACGGGCGCCGCAGCCCAATAAGCGGAAGGGCCGGACCGCCACAGTCCGACCCCTCCAGAATTTTCACAGCATCAGCGCCAATACAGATACGGCATCCACCCTCAGACTGCAACGACTTGCTGCGCTCGGCGTCAGCGGGAGCAGCGCAATCCTTCTGGCTTCCCTGATTTGGGGCACTGACGGCGGTAATGCGCTGATCGGCGGTGCCGCATGACGCAGCCTGTGGAACGCACCGTAACGATCGCTGCAACCGCCAATGGCTTTGGGGTGATCGTCAGCCCTGATGACGAAGCGGCGCCCTATAGCAAGGATTACGCCAGCTATCCGGAGGCCCGTGGCTATGCCCGTGGGCTGAAGCTCTACAAGGGCTGGACGCTCACCGACATGACGGGAGGCGGCAATGGCTGACCATTCTGTCAAGCTCGCGGCGCTGTCGCTGCTCAACCATCCCGAGTCGACGCTTAATTACAAGTCGGGCCAGTTCCTCGGCGGCATCGCATTTAGCGACCAACCGCTGACCGAGCGCCAAGAGCGCTGGCTGTCCGACCTGCTGCGCAAGCATGGCCTCCCCCCTCTTTCATCGGAGAAGACCGATGGCTGACGATTCATACCCCCACGCCCCCGCTCTGGGGAAGACCGACACGAGCGCAGAAGCCGCCGCTTCGCTGGAAGGCGTGACGGCCCGGCTGCAACGCATGGTCCGCGCTGTGATTGCGGAGGCTGGCCCTAATGGCGCCACTGGTGACGAGATCGCCGCCAAGCTGGATTGGCATCGCTTCCGCGTTCGCCCTCGCACTAGCGAGCTTCGCGCCATGAAGAAGATTGCGGACAGCGGTTTGCGCCGTCGCAATCCCGATAGCGGGTGCAAGGCCATTGTCTGGGTACTGCCGCAATACAAGCAGGAGGATGCGGCATGACCGTGCCTACCAATCTGGTCATCCTTCGCCAGGTCGAGGGCACCCGCTGGTGTGTCGTGCGGCACACCTTCAAGGACGGCAAGCGTGTGTTTGCGGGCCGGATCGCAACGGCTCGCGACTATGCCGAGGCCGCGCCGATCGCAATGGAAGCTGCGCGCTCGATGCGGATGAGCCTCGGCATTGAGGGCAATGGCATGATGCTGCGCCGCTTCGATCGGGAGCGGGATATGCCGGCGCCTGAGTCTAAGCGGCCGGCTGGCTTCTCCTGCGTCTACGGTGGGGAGGACTCCTAATGGCCCGGATGGATAGCGCCCAAATGGCGCGCGTGGTCACCGACATCCGTGACCGCTTCCCGGTATCGGGTGTTGCATCGAAGGCGGGTGTGAAGCTGATGCGCGCCGGCAACGAGTTGAAGGCTTGTTGCCCCCTGCACGCAGACCGCACCCCGTCTTTCACCATCTACGGCGATGATCGCCGGTTCTGGTGCTTCGGATGCGGCGAAGGCGGCGACGTGATCGATCTTGTGATGAAGCTCTACGGCGTGAAGCTGCGGGCTGCGATCGAGATGCTGGACGGCGGCGCCCTGCGGGAAGTGGAGCAGCAGCGCGCACCTGCCAAGCCCAAGGCCGATCTGCGGCCAGTAGCGCAGCGTATCGTCAACGGCTCTGTGCCGATCGAGGGGACGCCGGCAGAAGCCTATTTGCGGTCGCGCGGGATTACGATGGACCTGCCGCATACCCTGAGATTTGCCCGCCTCGCGCCGCCCACGATCGAGGGCAATGGCGTGCTGGCGGCAAACGGGCCGGGGTTGCTGCCGGCGCTGGTGGCAATCGTCACGGACGAGAGCGGGCAGCTCGTCGGGTTGCAACGTACCTACCTGACGGAAGACGGTCGCAAGGCCGCGGTGAAAGCCACGGAAACCGACCGCAAGCCGAAGGTCAA
Source organism: Sphingomonas sp. MA1305 (assembly GCF_016107325.1). Classification (GTDB taxonomy): domain Bacteria; phylum Pseudomonadota; class Alphaproteobacteria; order Sphingomonadales; family Sphingomonadaceae; genus Sphingomonas. The sequence continues at coordinate 539,395 of NZ_RCVT01000002.1, read as the reverse complement.
GTACAGCCTTGGCAACGTCATCGGGGGCTCTATCCAGCTTGGTCCGCCCGCTGCCAGCATACTCGTTACAGAGGGGCTGGAAGATGGACTTACCCTTGCTCAGGCGCTGGGGCGGTCGGTGTGGGTCGCGGCCGGAACGGCGATGATGCCGCAGATGGTGTTCCATGAGGTCACCAAGGCCGTGGTGATCGGTGCGGATGGTAACGCCCCAGGTGAAGCGGCTGCGCAGAAGGCGGCGGCGGCATACTCCGCGCTTGGCATGGCCGTGAGGATCATGCGTCCCGAATCCGGTTACGCCGACTTCAACGATCAGCTTCGGGGGATTGCGGCATGAGCGCCCCTGCAATTCGCGCGGCGTTTGATGACGCCCGCCCGTTCGCTCCGGTGCCCCTCAATGGTGGGGCGGATAGTCCCCCCGCATGGGGCGATCCTGACATGTCCATCCTGACGGGTGGTCGGACAACGCCGCCTACCATGCCAACGGAGATATTTGGCTCTCTCTGGGCGCTAGTCCGCGATCTGGCGGCTGGTGCTGGCGCGCCCGCTGAATATGTCGGCGTCAGTATTCTCGCGGTCGCTGCATCCCTGATCGGCGCGAAGCGGGCCGTTCGTCCGTTCGCTACCGCGTCTTGGCAAGAGCCGTGCATCCTGTGGGTGGCTCCGGTTGGAGATCCGTCCTCGAACAAATCCCCCGCGATCGACGCCGCTACAGCGCCTTTGAAGGGCATGGAGCAGGAGCTTGCCGAGCAGTTCAAGAACGGCCTGATTGGCTGGCAGACCAACGCGGAGCGGGCAAAGGCGGAGCGTACCGAATGGCAGGCGCAAGTTAAGCAGGCGACGAAAGACGGGGTTGCAACGCCCTCAATGCCTGACGCTGCGGTTGACCCTGACGAGCCGCAGCGTCCGCGCCTGATGGTGCAGGACGGCACCCCCGAAGCCGTGATGGATATTCTATCCGGCAACCCGAACGGCGTGCTTCACCTTCGCGACGAGCTGGCCGGGTGGCTGATGAGCTTTGAGCGGTATTCCCCTGGCGGGCGCGAGTTTTGGTTGGAGGCGTTCGGCGGGCGGCATTTCACGGTAGACCGCAAGAGCAATCGCGCCGGACCAACGTTTATCCAGTTCAACGGGGTGACGGTTCTTGGCGGTATCCAGCCGGAGAAGCTTTCCGAATGTCTCCTGAAGGCGGCAGACGACGGCCTAGTTGCGCGCTTCTTGTGGGCGTGGCCTGATCCTATCCGATACCAGCGTCCGTCTGCGCTGGCGAATGCCTCGATCTTGGAGCGGGCCTACCGCCGGCTTCTCGGTCTGCAACCCAATCGGGGCCACGACGATAGCGTTAGCGCAATTGTCTTGATGCTGAGCGACAAGGCGGCTTTGATTTTCGAGGAATGGATACGGGACAACGACGCCGCGATTAAGGAGGCTGCGGGCCTCTACAAGGGTTTTCTAGGTAAGCTGCGCGGCTTGGTGCTGCGGCTGTCGCTGGTTGCCGAGTTGATCGCGTGGGCTGCGGGCGATGGTCCAGAGCCGACGACGATCAGCCCCGAAACACTGGTGGCCGTCCTAAGCTTCATTGATGACTATGCAAAGCCTTCGGCCCTGCGGGTCTTTGGCGATGCCGCGTTGCCGATGAGCGAACGGAACGCGGCGACGTTGGGCCGTCATATCCTCAAGACGGCGGCAAAGCGCATCAACCTGCGCGACATTCGCCGTAGCAGCGGGATTGCCACGTTGAAGGTTGCGGCTGACGTAGATGCGGCAGCTGAGGCGCTTGCGGAGGCGGGATGGCTGCGGCCGGCTCCTACCCGATTGGGCGATCGACCGGGGCAGGCGACCAAGGATTATCTCGTCAATCCTGCCGTTCATGGAGGCGCCAATGTCTAGCTGGCGGGAAGTGGCGGCGGCGGTGATGGCGGGCGATACCGCGTCGGAAGTAATAGCCCCGCCGCCCCCTGTTCCTCCTGCCGGTGTCATTTCGAGTGCACTGACAGCGGGATTGCGCTCGCTGGCTACGCGAGTCCCGCCGCGCCGTGTCGATCCCGCCGAATGGCGGTGCGTCGTGCAGGATGCGCAGCGCTTGGCATCGGACGGCTGGGTTGCAACCGCGCTGGCGCTGGGCTGGTCAGAGGCGGACCTGTTTGGGATCGGCAGGAACGGGAGCGACGAATGGCTTTCGCTCGCTGTGTGGTTAGAGGGCCGAACGGTCGTGCTGATGGACGATCACCGCGCTTTCACCGCAGACGATGCGGTTTTCTACCTCGAACGATGGGGGCGGCCGAATACCCCATATGCGGTGCCGGTGATGCTATGGGAGGTCGGACAGTGACGGGGTTGGCCGCCCATATGGCGCTAATGGCACTAATGGCACGGCCTCCGTCGCTCGCCCTCGCTCTGTAAAAAGATAGATAGATAGAGACCTTTTTTTGGTTACGTCGCGAGGGCTGGCAGGACGCCAGATCGCGCGAAACACCCCGTGCCATTAGTGCCATTAGTGCCGTTAGTGCCGAGCGAGGGGTGTCGAGGCATCAGCCCACAGGGGATACTCTGCCTTTGTCATTGCCGTAAAATACGGGCGGAATACGGGCTCGTGCATCCCGCTTTTCTTGAGTCCACAGAACGGCGTCGGATGGTCGGGGTCTGGGGATTTGCGGACAGTGCAAGCATACGGATGCCCCCTCGGTTTCCGGACACCATGCGCACGCACGCGATAAGTCTCTTCTATATATAGGTGGCAGCAAAATGCTGCGGTCGAAGGCGGATAGCCGCGGATCAGCACGCGCATCCCCTGATATAACAGGGGAATAACAGCTATTGGGCGAACGTTTGCTGGTGATCCCTGGCTGCGGTGGTTTCCCCGTATCAGGTGTGGGACATGAATGGTCACCGCTTTTCATCGGCGTGTAGCGTCCCGTTTTCATTGTCGGGAAACGGGCGCCGCCCTCAAAAATAGAGGCGAGATAGAGGGTGGGATGGTGGCACCAGCCCCTGATTCAAACGCTCCGCGTTCAATGCAAATGGGCCGGCTCCCTGAAGGAGTCGACCCATGCAAGACGACCAGTGCCGCCGGACGATCAAGGAGCGATCAATGGCCAATAGGCGGGTGAGGCTATCGTATCGCGCTGCTGCCTCACCGGTAGCGGTGAGCGATGCGGTACACCTTTCCCACCCCGTAGAGCAGTATTCCGCTATATGTCAGGCCGATGTCTTTGCTCCATTCGACTGCCAGAATGATGAGGGCGCCTGAGCCCATCGCGGCTTTGCGCTGTGCTTCATTGCGCGCCTCCGCTCACCCTGAGTTTTTCGAAGCCTTTACGCGGGCGAAGATTGCCTCTCAGGTTTGGTGGGAGCGAAAGGGACGCCGATCATGACAAGGGCGCTCGTGTCGGTGACGATCGACAGCCGCCACCTAGATCCCACACCATCGGCAAAGTGCCGGGGCAGTGCCGAAGGCATTGGACCAGCGGGAGGGTTGATGACGAACCCAAATTCCTCATCGGGCTCGCGCTCGTCTATCGGCTCTGCGTCGCCGTTGTCCTCGTCATCGGGATCGCCGTCCAGCTCGTCCAGGCGGTCAATCATATGATCGACCAGCCGGGCCAGTGTCGGGCGCGGCAGGCTGGGGATCGCGGCAAGCATCTGCTCGGCGGTTATAGGGCGGCTTGCCATGTCAGCACCTCGCCATATGGGGTGCATGTAGCCGCCAATGATCTGGGCCGTGCCTGCGCCTGTAATCGAGCAATGCCAGCCTCAATTCCATGGCGCTGGCTGTCTGTTCGACGCCTTGGCCCCACTTGGCGTACAGGCTGATTGTTTCCTCGCCACCGTCTGCGGCTAATTGGCGAAGGGCCTGCGTGGCGACGATCGCGCTCATGCCGCCCTCCCGATCTGGCGCAGGCCAGCGTTTGCCACCTCAAGGAGCCCGACCACACGGCCCACGAGGCGGTCACGCATATAGGCATTACCGCCTTCGTCATTGCTTACCGGTCCGTCAATCATGCAGCCGCCGTGGATGGCGGTGCCAGCGCGGACACGGCGCATGTATTCCTCGTAGGATCGAGGGCGAGCGTAAGCCCCGGTGAACCACGCCACCCCATCGTAGTATTCGCCGGGGCGTTCAGCGCCATAGCCATACCGGCCAGAGCGCAGCATCACTTCCACGATATGCTTTTTGGGTTGGGGTGTCCCCTTGCCGTATTCGATCAGGAACAGGTCGTCGTGGATGGGATCGCGCTGGTCGGTATCAATTAGTACCACATCCCCAGGGTGCAGTAGTGGCGCGCTGTCGTTGTTGGTGACGAGGTGCGCGATGCAGCCGTCCGGCACATGTCCGTACACAACGAAGGCGCGTAGGTCGGGCTGTTGTGGTTGAGCGAGAGTGGCCATGGTGTCAGCCCTCCATCATCTGTTCGGATAGGGCGGCATTCGCCCGGAGAAGCCCCGCGAGCGCGTTTTGCGCGTCGGGGTGCATGATCGGCCCGCGAAGCCCGTTGAGGCTCCGTGCGGCGTCCCTGTCGAGGACTGGCGCACGGCCAATCCACAGTCGGTCGCCCAGCAGCATTGCGATCCCGCCATGATCGGACCAAGCGGCGAACCATGCGGCGGCGTCGAAGGCAGGGGCGCGCGGCCCCTGCTCGGTGTTGGAAGCGCCCATGTCAGCGCCTCCCGATCTGCGACAGTGGCAGGGAGTCGCCTGTCACCTCGGCAAGCCGGCGCTCCCACCAGCTGAGTATGACGCCTTTGACGTGCCATGCCCGCTCGGTCGGGTCGAGGGCGGCTCGTTCTGCGCGCAGGCCGCGGACGTGGTAAATTGCTTCTTCGCGCTCGCTGGCGTCCTCGGGGAGCGGGCCGGTCAAGATGCGGGTTGCCCGGCGCTGTGGGAATTGGATGACGCTCCCCATGTCAGCGGCCCTCCTTGGTGGATAGGGCAAGGGTCAGCAGCGCCGCGACGTTCGCCGCCTCGTGCGATGCCTGGCAGTCAGGGCAGCGCTCGGCTGCCTGCATAACCTTCATCAGAGCCGGGGCGCGGTACTTGCGCGGCATTTGCTCGTAGAGCGCCATCACCAGCAGCATGGCAGGCGAGCGGGTGAAGGAGAGCGGGGTAGCTTTCACGTCAGGCTGTCGCGAAACCTTGGCCCGATGGTCGGCGAGGCTATGAATCGTCGCCATGGTCACGCCTCCCCACCGGACAGGCGCATCACGTCGTTGCGTATGATGCGGTGATACTGCTCCGGGTCGCTCTCGCAGGTTCCGACCTGCTCCATGTGGTCAAGCTTAGCCCCCAGATCGAGCGCGTTTGCCACGGGAAAGGCGATGATCGCATCTGTGGCGGCGTGGATCGGAACCCAGAGGCGGTCCTCATGCTCGCGATAGCCGAGTGCTTCCCACTTTCGTTGTAGGCGTGCCAGCTTCCGTTCCCGCCACTTGTGAGCGACGGTAAGGCGCCGTGCTGCGTGATGTGTCTCCTGCCACCTCGGGTCAGTGCTTTGCAGGTCGACCGGTATGGACATGATGCCCTTCGCCCGCGTCACGGCGTAGGTGTTCGCTGTGCTGAAGGTGTACGGCGGCATGTCTTCACCGAGCGTATTCCGGTAGCCTCGCACGGGAATCTCGGTGTGCGGGATCGCCGCCTGTGCCGCGCGATTGACCTCGACAGCGGGGTTCCAGACTTCATCGTACCACCGACAGAGCATGGCGTCGGCTCGGGCATAGTCGGCCAATAGCTTCACTAGTGCGGGGCTGATGCGCGCGGGTGTTGCGCCCTTTGCCTCCCCGGCGAGGGCGAAGCCCCCGGCGACAGCCGCAGCGCCGGCACCATAGGCCAGTGCACCAGTGCCGAGACGCAGGAGGGAGCGGCGGGTAGTGTTGGTGTTCATGCCGCGTCCTCCAGCATGAAGCGCGACATATCAGCGACGATCGCGTGGGAGTCGTCGCCGTCGAAGACGCTGCCGAAGTCGTTGAGCACCATCATGAAGCGCATCTTCGCCCGCGCGTCCGCGAGGGACTGGCAGGGCTGATGGATCATCGCCCGTTCGATTTGGCTGAGCCGATCACAGATGGCCAGAAACTCGGGATGATCGTCATCCCACCCGGCATTTCCACGCTTTTGCACGGCGATGTATTCGAGGCGGAGGGCTTCGAAGTGACTGCGGCCCGCGGCTGTGGCCGGTGTGGCTGCACAAGCAGCGACGGCGATTACCGGGAGCGCCGCAGCGCCCCCAATGATGTTGCGACGGTTGAGCATGGATCAGCCCTCCATCTGTGCGGCAAGGGCGGCTTCGGCGGCTGCGTCGATCGCGTCGGTGACGCTGGACGACTGGCAGTGCAGCGCGAAGACGGCATAGGCCGGATCGCCCTCGGCGTAGTACAGGTCGAGCGCGCGTTGTCCGTGTTCGTCACGGATCGCAGTCAGGGCCTCGGCACGATAGCCGATATACTCGAACCACTCGCGACCGCTGAAGCCGAAGCGCTCGCGCTTCCACTCGCCGAGCGGCGGATGGGCGGCGCAGGAGGCCAGCAGCAGCTTGGCGCGGGGGTCAGCGGTCCAGCTTGCCAGATTGTCGTTGGTGGGGCGGGGCAGCGCGACGGGCGCAGCCGGGGTGGCAGCATCAGGCACGATGATGCTAAGGGCGCGAGTAGCCATAAGCGATCTCCTTGGGATCGGGTGTGGTCAGACCGGGCGGGAGAGGTGCAAGCCTCCTGCCCGGTCGCTTACCGCTCTAAGCGGTGACAAGAAAATTACCATCAAATATGCTTGCGTCAATGGTCGTGTGGAAATATTCTTATCACCATGACACCACAGCAATGCGCGATGGCGCGGGCCGCGCTCGGCCTCTCACGGGACGATTTGGCGGAAGCCGCCGGCTTGGGCGGTTCCACTGTTGTGCGTTTCGAAGGCGGGGTTGCGGTGGCGCGCGAAAGCGTCACGGCCATGCAGGCTGCATTAGAGGCGGCGGGGGTGGAGTTTATCCCTGCGGGTGCAACGATCCGAGCAGGCGGCGGAGCGGCCGGGCCTGGTGTGCGCCTGCGGGGCTAGTCTGCGCCGCTGGCGGTGGTATCGTCAGCGAATGGTCTTCCTCCTCGCCTTCGCGTGGCTTGCTGCGCTACTCGCTGCTGCCGCTGCATTTTTCGCGGGGCGGTTCTGGCTTGAGGCGGCGCGTCATCAATCGTCTTGGAGCGAAAGCACGAGAATGGCCGCTAAGTTCACCGGCGCGGCCTTCATCATAGGATCGCTAGCTTTCGTTGCGATCGTCGCGACTAAGATCCCCACTGGTGGGTGAATGACTGCCTGAATCAAATCTGGCGAATTGATAGAGATAATTCCGAATAGCCGCAGTGATTACTTCGTTTATGTGTGCTACCAAGGCCGTGTTTGGTGTTGATCAGGACACCGCCCGGCTGACCTCCTTCACGGGTATCCGAAACTTTGGATACGAAGGAGCCGCATATGTCCCACACCGATTCGAACAAGCCGCTGGCAGGGTTCGATCCTAATTCGGCAATTGGTGACACCGCCGCAATCATTCGCAGTGCTGCCGCCGGGCAGCTTACTGCGCAGCGCCACATGCGAGACATGTACACCGACGCCATCAATACCGTCGATGTCGATAACCCGCTTGCAATCCTCTTTGGCGTCGAGATGGTGCCCTATGCGCGACTATGCGCAGCCCATGGTGAAGCTGTCGACGCGCGCTGTTTAGCGGGCGCATTGTACTTCACCTTCTGTGCCAGCCGGTCCGCGGGCGCCGAGGATCGCGCCCAGCCGCTTGCAGGTGAGGCGGTGGCTATCCTCGAACAACTTGCCGAACGCGGTGACGAAGTGTCGGCATTGGCTTCGCTGCAACTGGTGAGCCGCAATCCCACGGCAGGCGAGATCGCTAAGCGCCTTTTGCAGGGGGGCAACTAACATGCTGTTCGGTTTGCAATCTGCTTTCCAGCCGGAAGCTGCGAAGCTTGCTGACGCGCATGCGCGACTTCAGACCCGGATGGAAAACGATCCTGATGTCCCGACAATGCAACCGGGTGGCGTTACCCAATTGCCGCCCCCTGCTTTCGTATATGGCGAGGGTGGCCGCCGCCTGACCCCGGACATGATCGCGCAGCGCAGCCGCATGGCTCAGGGCATGATCGCGCAGGGCATGGACACCTCGCCGGTGGGGTCGTGGACGCAAGGGCTCGCTCGCGTCGCACAGTCGTTGGTCGGTGCCATGCAACAGCGGCGGCTGGATAAGGCAAGTGAGGCGAACGCCGCCGACAGTAATGCTGTCGCGAAGGCGTTGGCATCTGGTAGCGGCAACGACCCGGCGGGCTATGACAGCACGCTCCTGGGCGCCGCCCTCAACCCGTACATCGATCCAAACGTACGGTCATACGCCATGGGCGAGCGCGAGCGTTTGGCGAAGGCCAATGCGCCAGATTACTTCATGTCGGGTGATGATCGGGTGAGGTACGATCCCCGCACCGGACAATCCACGGTGATCTACGACGCCCCGCAGGACTCGGAAGCCTATGCGTCGTCCTTGGGGCTTCAGCCCGGCACGCCCGAATATAGCACGGCGGTTCAAGACTATGTGCTGCGTGGCAATGGTCCAACGGCCCACCAATTCGATTCCGATCTTGAGGACGATCGGCAGGGAAACCGCATGGCGCTTGAGGATACGCGCCAACAGCATCGCCTGAGCCTCCGTGGCACACCAACCTACAGCGACTTGCATCCTCGCCCCCGCGCGGCCTCGACTGGTGGCGGGCGATCGTCATCGCGCCCGCCCACGATGGCCGGAACGATGGCGCCTATTCTCGGCAAGGTCGCGCGTGGTGAGACTCTAACGCCGGCAGAGCAGAATGCGTGGAACATGTACCGCCCGCCGAACCGAGGCAGGGGCGGCAGGTCGGTGGCAAGCGCCTTGGTGTCTGGTGGCGCTGGAGCATCTGGATCGGCGCCAGTGCAGGTCAAATCCAAGGAAGATTATGCCCGCCTCCCGGCTGGAGCTTCCTTCATCGATCCTAATGGAGTTCAGAGGGTCAAAGGCCGATGAGCGACACGCCTTGGCTTAATGATGCGCCGGTGAGGCGTCCCGCTGCGGCAGCTAATCCTTGGGATGGCGACAAAGCAGTGTCAGCCAAGGCACCGACCGTCGCTGCGGCTTTGCTGAAGCCGACCGGCGAGGCACATGACGGCGACACCTTTCGCCTCGACAATGGCCAGAACGCCCGTTTGTATGGTGCGGATGCCTTTGAGCTGAACCAGACGGGGCGCGATCGAGCCGGCGAGACGGTGCCTCTTGGGGCAATGGCGCGTACGAACCTGCTGCCATACCTCCAGCCGGGCGCTGTGGTGACGCCTACCGGAGCTTCCACCTACGGCCGGCCGGTGGCATCCGTAGAGCGCAATGGCGATGCAGCAACCGGGCTGCTGTCCGGCGGCCTAGCTATTGCAACACCGGAATACCTGAAGGCTGATCCCGATCGGCTCGCCGCGTATATGGAGGCGGAGCGTTTCGCCCGCCTAAATGGCAAGGGCGCTTGGTCCACTGCATTCGAACAGCCGGCGAGCTTCAGGCACAAGACGCCCGATCCATGGGCGACGCCTCAGGCCGCGCCCTATGGCGATGCTGTCGCCGTCTTCAATGACGAGCCGATGCCTTTCCAGGGGCTCAGGCCTGACATCGCCAAAGGGTACGCATCAATCTTTCAAGACATGTCGTCCAAGCCGGAAGACTTGCTGGCCTATGCGCGGTCGAATGGGTTCCAGATTGATGAGGGCGAAACGCGCAAGCTCTATGCGCAGCGCGCCAAGGCTGGTGGGGCCGGTAGCGTCGTCAGCTACAAGGATGCGCCGCGCGTCCTGACTGACAACAAGGATGGCGGCTTTGGCTCCTTCATGCGGGGCGTGGCCGATCCGATTAACATGCTCGATGAGATGGGCGCGGTCGTGGATACGCTCGTGCCGAATGATCGTGAAAACGTCTGGTCGTCCGATCGTCGGTTCGGTGACATCCTCGCCAACAACCTTGATCAGAACCGCAGCGTCCTCGCCTATGACGATGCTAATCATCCCTATGCCCGCTTCGGCGGACAGCTCGCCGGGGGGCTCATTACACCCGGCGCATCGGTCGAAGGGCTGGGCTATCGCACGGCTGCGGAAGTTCTGCGGAATGGTGGCACTCGGTACGCTGCTGAGCAGGCAGCACGACAGGCGGTCGTCCGCCGTCTCGGTATTGCCGGTGCGGTTGAAGGCGGCTTGGCTGGGGCCGGGCAAGGCGAGGATGGCCGCGGGCGCTTTCAGGGCGCATTGATCGGGGCGCCTGCTGGACTGGCGCTAGGCACGGCGGCGGGTGCCCTGGCGCCTGCTGTGGGTCGTCTGATCGGGAAGCCCTTTAGCCGACTGGCTGGGCGTGACGGCGAGCAGGCTGCGCAAGACCTGACTGATGGGGCCATTGATGCGGCCAAAAGCCGCGCATCCAACGACCTCCCCCGGCCGCGGGATGTTCTTGATGTACAATCAGCGCCCTTCGCGGCGCCTGAAATGCCAAGTCGGCAACCTGATTTTCTTACCCTGCCGCCGCGGTACCGCACGCAACCAGACGCATCCGCGCCTTCGATTAATACTGCGGCGCCCATCCGTCCGGCTCCTTCGACCCGCACTCTTGCGGACGTGCAGGCTGATGTGGCGGCTTGGGCTGCGCAACGTGGTTGGCGGCGGCAGGAAGGCGACGGGTTGCCGCCGATCATGCTGCACGGGTCCCCTCGTCCCGACATTCAGGAGTTTGATCCCTACGGGCGCGGTGGTTACGGCCTGTTTGGCGCAGGCACGTACCTGACGGATAGCGCGGACATCGCGTCTCAATACACCGGCAAGGGGTTGAGCAAGGCAGCGCAAGAAGTCGCCGCCGATCGTACGCTGTACGCCGTGCGCCAGGCGGTGAAGAACCCGCTTGATATGGACAAAGCCGCTGATCGCGAGACGTGGGAGGCGGTCGCCAAGCGCGTGATAGGTGACTACGGCGGCCGGTATTTCGATGACTTACCGCATGGCGCCACCAATGAGCAGATGTTCCGGGAGGCTGAGGACATCCTTTCATCTGAAGGAGTGACGGCAAGCGAAGGTCGCGAGACAATGGACGCTCTGGTCCGTTCGCTTGGACATGACGGCATTACCCATATCGGCGGCGGGCGCGTCAACAAGGATGGTCCTCGGCATCGCGTGGTCATCGCGCTCGATCCTGAGCAAACGGAGATTGTAGACCGGCTGTCGATCGGCCAGTTGATGCAGCCGCCGGGGCCCCGGAACCCGGATTGGATTGATGTTGGTCAAGTCGCCCCGCAGCGTGGCGGAGTTGCGTCGGTGTCTGCCCTAGACCCTCTCGCTGCCCGTCGAGGTGATCCCGTCGACTACCTCAATCTTGGTCGGCCGTCGCAGGCCATGGCGAACGAAACTCAATCGCCGTCGCTGGTCGGCTCGGTTGCTGACGAGTGGCCGGAGTTTACTCCAGCGTCGCAAACCGGGGCGGGTGGGCCGACTGCCGAGCGCATCGCTCAGGCAGAAGGCGTTGCGTCACGTGACATGCTGCCGCTGCCGGCCAACACGGTTGATGGCGTGGACGAGGCGGCCCGGATTCAGGCCGGGCGGTATGCCCCCGTGCGCGCCCCCAATGAAGACGCCGCACTGTCGAGCCGCGCGCTGCCGTCAGGCACCACGGGCGCGCTTATCCGCAAGCGGGGGCCGGCTGATCTGGTGACGTGGCTTCGCTCGCAAGGCGGCATTCGTCCGCAGGGCGGCGAGCTACAGCACTACGGGATCGACAACACTCCGCGACAGGGCATGGACTTCGCCAGTGGTGAGGGGCGGTTTGGCGCCCTCGTCCGTGGCGACGGCATGGGATATGACGACGCGGCACAACGTGCATGGGAAGCCGGGTTCTTCCCTGACCATGCCGATCGCCCGACTGTGGCTGAGTTTCTCGACACCCTTCAGGCCACGCATAGCGGCGGCAACCGCGCTTTTCGCCCCGACGACTTGGCAGAGGTGGACGCCTTCGAAGCGGCCCGCCGCCAACGCTTCGACGTTGAGCGCGCAAGGGACGAGGGCGCGCCGCTGAGTGAGGATCGCGGCCAGTCGGTCACGATGGACGATCTGGACGCTAATGCGGCGCCCGTTCGAGCCTATGAGGAGTGGGGGGAGAATGCCCCGAACCTCGCCGGCAATATCCGTCTCGACAAACTGGATAGCCCGCAGGCGATCAAGCGGGCCTTGGCGCAAACCGATCGCGTTGCGGGTGGTTTCGACGCTGCGCGCCGTGGACGCATCACGCAGGCGGAAACCAAGAGTCTCGCCGAAGACCTTGGGATGACGGCTGACGATCTGTTGAAGCGTCGGAGGGGGCAGGCGTTCAACGCGGAGGAAGCGTTGGCCGCTCGCCAGTTGCTCGCCCGCTCGGCGTCCGATCTGGTCAACATGGCGAAGCGGATTGCCCGCGTTGAAAACCCTGGCGACGAATTGGAGGCTGCTTTCCGCGGCGCATGGCTGCGACATGCCGCCATACAGGAGCAGGTGTCCGGCATGACCGCGGAGGCGGGCCGGCTGCTTCAACAGTTCCGCATGACGGCTGATAGCCGCGACACATCGCGGGTTCTGTCGTCACTCGGGGATACGCTCGGCGGCACTCGCAGGATCAAGGACGTAGCTGACAGGCTGGTTGATCTGGAACGTGTGGGGACCTCGCCGGCGGGGGTTAATCAGTTTGCCTTGCGCTCGCTTCTGCCGAAATGGCGGGACAAAGCGATCGAGCTGTACATCAACAGCTTGTTGTCCGGTCCGCAGACGCATGCCGTCAACATCCTGTCTAATACCCTTACCTCTATCGCTCAGATCCCCGAGCATGCCGTTGCCGCTGGCATCGGTGCCGTTCGAAAGGCGCTGCCTGGTCAGGCGGGCACTGATCGGGTCCTGTTCTCCGAGCTTGGCACCCGTGCTGCCGGTATGATCTCTGGCGCGCGCGAGGGTATGCGGGCTGCCGCTCGCTCCTTCCTGACCGGCGACGCCGCGGATGCGGTGACCAAGGTCGAAACGCAGCAAATGGCTGCGATCGGCGGTAAAGTGGGGTCGTTTATTCGCACGCCCACGCGCCTGCTCACTGCCGAGGACGAGCTATTCAAGGGTATCGCAAGCCGGATGGAGTTGAACGGCTTGGCCATGCGTCAGGCGGTCGGTGAGGGCCTGCGCGGAAAGGCGGCTCGGGATCGTGCGGCTGATTTGGCGCTCAATCCCACCGACGATCTGCTCCAAAAGTCTTTTGAGTATGCGCGTTATCTGACGTTCCAGACACCGCTACGACATGGCAGTTTCTCAGCCGGGCTGTCCTCTGCCACGCAGGGACAGCCGATCGCCAAGCTGCTGCTTCCTTTCATTCGCACGCCGATGAACCTTGTGAAGTTCGCCGCGGAGCGGTCGCCGGTCGCGCCGCTTATGCGCTCGTGGCGGGCCGAGGTGGCGGCTGGGGGCGCGCGCCGTGACATGGCGCTGACGCGGGCAGTTGTTGGGTCGGGCGTCGGTGCCGCAATGTACCAAATGGCGCAGGCCGGACAGATTACCGGGGGTGGCCCTGCCGATCCCAACGCTCGCCGGCTGCTTCAGGCAAACGGCTGGCAGCCATATAGTTTCAAGATCGGCGACCGTTATTACAGCTACGCCCGCCTTGATCCGTTCTCGACCACCATCGGCACTGTCGCGGATATGGTCGACCTGCAATCGCATATGACTGACGAGCAGCAGGAGCGGTCCGCAACTCTGGTGGCTGCGGCGATCGTCAACAATCTGTCGTCAAAGACGTGGCTGTCTGGCCTTAGCTCGGCGATGGAGGCGGTGAACGATCCGGACCGTTATCTTGACGGCTTCCTGTCGCGCACCGCAGGCGCCATCGCCGTTCCCGCCATCGTCGCCCAGGTCGCCAAAGAAAGCGATCCGCTCATGCGGGAGGCGCGCGGGCCAATGGACCGCATTCGCTCGCGCATCCCCTTCATGTCGGAAGGTCTTTATCCGCGCCGGGATGTTTTTGGCGCTCCTGTCCAAGCGCAGGATGCCATCGGCCCTGACATCATCTCGCCGATGTACACGGGCAATGATCGAAAGGACCCGACGATCGCGGCGCTGCTTAGTGCTGGCGCAACCGTCTCGCCACCACAACGGAGCTACAAGGCCGGAGGCAAGAAGGTCGATTGGACGCCGGCAGAATATGACCGGCTGCAATCGCTAGCGGGGACGCAGGCGAAGCGAGAGCTTGACGATCTGGTGTCGTCGCCCGTGTGGGGGTGGATGGAAGAGGACGAGCGCAAGAAGGCCGTCACGTCGATCATGGAGAAGTCAAGGAAGGACGCGAAGGCGCAGATTGCCGGGGCTTTGGTCGCTACGGGCAGATCAAAGCCCGGCGGTCGGATTGCTAAAGCACTAACTCCATGATGATCAGCCGTAATAGCAGCCGCCCGGTTCGGTCATCGCTTTGGCATGACCGAGGCGCAATCTGACGGCGGTGAAACGCCTACTATTCTGCTTCTACCGTCTTGGTCGAGAGGATCGAGATGGTAGACCACGCAGACCCGCTGGCGTTTAAGCGAGCATCGCAGGCCAATCGAGCGCATCAGTTCTCGACGCGGAAGAACAATCCCATCAAGAGGACAGGCCGTCAGGCCAGTACCGCTCTGCCACGTAAAGCTACGCGGTGCCTCGACCTTTAATAGCGCCGGCCAGCATTGGAGGCGGTGCAACCCAGCAGGTTGGCTTCGCGCAATATCTCCGCGGCTTGGCGAGCAACGGCATTGTCCGTCATGCGCGCCAACGATGCGCTGGTGTCCCGCTGGAAGCGATATTCAGGCATCGGCAGGTCCATCGGCGTCTGCGGCGGTACACCTGTGGAGGACGTTTTAGGCATGCAATCAGACATGGTCCGTCTCCAGATTGAGGTCACGCGGGTAGAAATGCTTGCGCCTTATCCACCTGAATCCTTCATGACGCGTTACGGTTGCAATGTCGGTGTCACCGCCGACATTATCCGCACCACGCAGGAAGTGGACATAGCGCTTGGTCACATCGACCAAAAAATCAGCCAAGGCGATTGCGTCCCCGGTCGGCATTGGGTCTTCAGCAAGCGGCGTGACCGTGTGAGCTCGAATGACATTAATTGTGTCGGCTAGCTTCTCCGGCTCAACGCCGGCAGTAAGGAGCGCACTGGGGAGGAACTGGCTGTAACCGAGGATCAGGCGATTTAGTGCCTCTGGCTGCCCGGCCCATAGGACATACGCTCCGTCTGACCCTGGCTGCTGCTGGAGCGGCCCGACGCATTCGCCGTTTATAAGGATGATCTTCCACACTTCCGCCATGTCGGCGTCAGCAGAATAGCCGCCAACGAAAAACTCGAGACTGTGCGGGCCAGTCGGTTTCGGGTCGAGTGCTTGATAGTGACGATCAAAAAGCAGGTGCTTGGCGCGGGTGGCTATGTCTTCGATCGTATAGGCCTCGCGATCAATGCCGCCGTGGGCGGGTTCACAGCTTAGCTCGCGCCGCAAATCCTTCGCCAGCGACGAGATGGACGATCGTCCGATGTTACCCATCCCGCAGAACATCGCGCAGACCGGCAGGCCTTTGACGAGATTGAAGACCTTATTGCCGTGCGCATACACGTTGACGGTTTCGTCACCCACGTCGAGCGACATGGCGCTGTCCGCCGCGAAGACGAGGCAGTCATGCACCTTGACCGCCACACAGATCGTCATCGCCAGTCCTCCACATCAGCGTTTGAATCGAGAAGCCCCGCCAGCGTCAAGGCAATTCCGTTCTGCCTCCCAGCGTGCCCCGACTTTCCGACTGGTGATTCTCCCGTCATTATCCAGCCAAAAACCGCCCCCGATTGGGAGCGGCTGAAAGTCAGCTAAGCCATTGAAAAGAAATGGTGCTGCCGGTGAGGATTGAACTCACGACCTCAGCCTTACCAAGGATGCGCTCTACCACTGAGCTACGGCAGCACTCGCGTCGGGACGCGGGAAGGGCGCCTAGAGACGAGGTGGGGTCGCTTGTCAAGCGCTTGGTGACGCGGCCGGCGTGTTTTAAGGGAAAGCGATGAGCGGACAGCAGGATCGGGCGGCGCGGCTGGCGGCGCAATTGCGGGCGAATCTGCACCGCCGCAAGGCGCAGGCGCGCGCCGCCGACGACTCAGCGATGGGCGACGTGCGCGCCGACGGAGATCAGGCCACTGCCGGCGACATAGGCAAGCCCCGAGCCGAAGGTGAATAGACCGACCATCAGCGCCGCGACCCTCAGCTGACCGGCGAGCATTTTGACTCGAGCCATGCCCTATCCTCTCCGTCGAGCACCGGACCGATCCTAGCGACGACCTCGGCGTGATAGGCATTGAGCCATGAAAGCTCGACCTGGGTCAAGAGCGCGGGATCGATCAGTGTCCGCTCGATCGGCGCGAAGGTCAGGGTCTCGAAGCCCAGCATCGCACGCTCCGGATCACCACCGGGGATCGTCACCGGGACGGTGAGCAGCAAATTCTCGATCCGGATGCCATATTCACCCGCCTTGTAATAACCGGGCTCGTTGGACAGCATCATGCCGGCACGGAGCGGCTCGAGACTGGCGCCACCGGGATAATTGGGCGCGGCGATCCGCTGCGGTCCTTCATGCACCGCCAGATAGCTGCCGATGCCATGGCCCGTGCCATGGCCGAAGTCGAGCCCCGCCTCCCACAACGGTCGGCGAGCGAAGCCGTCGATCTGCGCGCCAGGCGTGCCATCGGGAAAAATCGCTGTGGCGATCGCGATATGGCCTTTGAGGACGCGGGTGAAGCGATCGCGAATCTCGGCGGTGGGCGCGCCGATCGGCACGACACGGGTCACATCCGTGGTGCCATCGGCATATTGGCCGCCCGAATCGATCAGGAACAGCTGGCCCGGCTCGATCCGCGCGTTCGACGCCTCGGTGACGTGGTAATGGGGGATCGCGCCATGCGCGCCGGTCGCCGAGATGGTCGAGAAACTGGTGTCGCGCAGCAGCCCCGTCTCCTCGCGGAACGCGAGCAGGCGGGCGGCGGCGGACAATTCGGTCTCCCCACCCTTCGGCCCTTCCCGCTCGATCCAGCGCAGGAAGCGGCTGAGCGCGGCACCATCGCGGATCGCGGCGGCGCGGTGGCCAGCGACCTCGGCCGGGTTCTTCAGCGCCTTGGCGAGCACCACCGGGTCGCGCAGCGGCAGCACCTTGGCGCCACCGGCGGCGAGCGCTTCGTGGATCGCGGCGACGGCGCGTTCCGGGTCGGCGGCGATCCGCTGCCCGTTATAGCGGCCGAGCGCACCGGCAAAGGCCTGGCGATCGTGGATGCGCACCGCATTGCCGAGATGCTGGCGCAGCGCGTCGTCGACCTTCTCCGGCGCGACGAACAGGTCGGTGGTGCCGTCCGCGGCGACGATCGCATAGCCGAGCGCGACCGGCGTATGGGCGACGTCGCCGCCGCGCACGTTGAGCGCCCAGGCGATCGAATCGAGCGCGGTCAGCACCAATGCATCGGCGCGCTGTTCGGCGAGCCAGTCGGCGATCGCGGCCCGCTTGGCCGCCGAGGCGACGCCGGCATGCGCATCGTCGTGGACGGTCATCCGCGCCGGCGAGGGCTGCGGCCGGTCCGTCCAGATCGCGTCGATCGGATTGGCGTCGACCGCGACCAGCTCCGCCCCGACATCGGCGAGCGCGGCGCGCATCGCGGCGACCTGTCCCACCGTATGCAGCCAGGGATCGTAGCCGATCCGTTGCCCGGCCTTCGCCTGCCGGCTCAGCCACCCGGCAACGCTGTGCTGCGGCACGTCGACATAGGTCCAGTTGCCGGCGTCGACCTGCTCGCGGACCTGGATGGTGTAGCGGCCGTCGATGAAGATCGCTGCGCTATCGGGGAGCACGACGGCGGTGCCCGCCGAGCCCTCGAACCCGGTCAGCCAGGCGAGCCGCTGCGCGTAGCCGCCGACATATTCGCTCATATGCTCGTCGGTCAGCGGGATGACGAAGCCGGCGAGGCCGCGGGTGACGAGTTCGGCGCGCAGCGCGGCAAGACGGTCGGAATGGTCGGTCATGCGTCGTCTATCGGCGTCCCGCCGGCGCGCGGCAAGCGGCATGGCGCCGCCCATCCTTTCCAACGATGTCGCCATGCTGCACGATGCAACCATTTTCGTTCTATTCAACGCCAATATGCCGGAAGGAAGGTATTCGCGCCGTTTCTGCCGATCGATCCTGATCTAGTCGCGCCGCGACAAGACTAGACGCAGATCAGATACTGGCGTTAACCGCACATTATCCCATCTCTACTACACCGCGGACGATGAGGATCGCCCGATTGGCATATCGACGGCTGTATGCGTCGCTGTACGGTACGCGGCACGACGAGAGTCAGACGATCACGCGGCTGCTGCTCTGCCTCGTCTTGCTGGCGCTGTTCGCCTCTGTCGTCACCACCGCCTTTCTGACCTGGCGCGCGGACCGCGATGCCAACCGCCTCGCCGCCACGACGATCGCCGGCGCGCTGGATCGCGAACGGTCGCGGATCAGCAACGAGACCTATATCAATGCCGCCTGGAACGACGCCGCCGACCATGCCTATGGCGCGATGGATCCCCGCTGGGTCGAATCGCAATGGGGCACGCCGATCGGCCATGCCTATGTGATCGATGCGGCCGGGCGGACGCTGTTCGGCCATATCCCCCACCGGCTGGCGCCGCCGCTCGACCGGATGATCTCGCCGGCGACGATGAAGGCGCTGCTCGCCCGCCTGCCCGCCACCGAAGCGGCGGTGCGCGCCCGCCACGACGCGATCGTGCTGCCCGGCCTGTTCGGCGGCAAGCGGGCGCTGATCGGCTTTTCGCCGATCGTCCACGAGAAGGGCCCATCGCGACTCGACCGCAGCAGCTACCGCATCTTCGTCGACGTGCGCATGCTCGACGCCAAGGTCCTGGACGAATGGGCGCAGGGATTCGGGCTCAAGGACCTGCGCTGGGT
This sequence comes from Sphingomonas sp. MA1305, assembly GCF_016107325.1. GTDB lineage: Bacteria > Pseudomonadota > Alphaproteobacteria > Sphingomonadales > Sphingomonadaceae > Sphingomonas. Next base: position 520,368 of record NZ_RCVT01000002.1, on the reverse strand, counting down.
CGAATCCGGCGTGCGCGACCGCGGCGACGCGACGACGGTGGTGCACGACTGGCAGGGTGGCGAACTCGGCACCATCGCCTGGCGGCGGCTGACCCCGGCGATCGGTGCGCTCTATGCGATGCTGCCCGCGCTCGCCGCCTGCCTGCTGATCTTCCTGGTCATCGCCGCTTGGGTGATCCATCTGGTCCGCCGGTTGAGCCGCAGTCTCGCCGCCAAGTCGCGTGCCGCCGAACGCGCCGCGGAACAGGAGCAGATCGCACGCTTCGCCGCGGACGATGCGCGCCACGCCGCCGAAGCGGCACTGCATGCCGCGGAGGAGGCGCGCCGGGTCGGCGAGGCGGAGGCGCAGCGACGCATAGCCGACGCCATGCGTCACCGCACCGAAATGACCGCCGCCGCCAGTGCGATCGCCGACCAGCTGCAACAGACGATCGGCGCCCTGCTCGGGCCGCTGCGCGATGCCGCCAACGACCTAGACGCCAGCGCCGACGCGACGCTGGCGACGATCGTCGACCAGCAGGGCCAGGCCGAATCGGCGCATCTGACCTCGTCCCGGGCGAGCGAGGCGACCGCGACCCTGCTCGACGGGCTGCGCGTGCTCGCCGCCAATGTCGACGTGATCGCGGGCGAGGCGAAACGGTCGGCGGAGACCACGATCCAGGCGGCCAGCCATTCGGCGACCGCCCAGGCGGCGAATGCGACGCTGGTGCGCAGCGTCGCCTCGATCGAGCATTCCTCGCAACAGATCGCGACGTTGAGCCAGGCGACCAATCTGCTCGCGCTCAACGCGACGTTGGAGGCGGCGCGCGCCGGCGAGACCGGGCGCGGCTTCGCGGTGGTGGCGCAGGAGGTGCGCAACTTTTCGCAGGCGACCGCCGGCACCACGCGCGAGATCGCCGCGAAGGTGCAGGAGATCAGCCAGGCGACGACGTCCGCGGTCAGGGTCAGCGACGCGCTGCGCGGCGCGCTCGACACGCTCGCCGCCTCGGCGGTGCAGACGGTGGAGACCGCGACCCGCCAGCATCAGACCAATGCCGAGATCCGCGAGACGATCGGCGCGATCGAGGCGAGCACGGTGGCGGCGCGCGACACCTTCCGGTCGCTGCGCGAGACGTTCGTGCGCACCGCCACCGTCGCGCAGCAGACGCGCACGATCAGCAGCGACATGCGCCAGCGCACCGAGACGCTGCAGCGCGAATGCGATCGGATCGTCGCACTGTTGCGCCGCGCCGCGTAACTCCGCCGGCGGCGGATCAGGCGAGCAGGTCGGCGAGCCGCTCCAGCCGCGCTTCCGGGTCGTCATGCCGCTCCTGGAGCAGGAAACGGCCCTTCTTCTCGGTCAGGCCGTCGATCGCCGCCAGATCGGCGTCCTTGCGCGGCGTCAGCGCGATTGCCGCCGGGCCGGCATCGACCCGCGCGATGCCGAGCGTGCGCATCCGTTCGCGGACCCGCGCGACGCCGAGCAGCTGGCGCGCCTCCGCCGGCAGTTCGCCGAAGCGATCCTCCAGCTCCGCCTCGAAATCGTCGAGCGCGGCATCGTCGCGCAGCCGGCTGAGCCGGGCATAGAGCGACAGGCGCAAATCCTCGTCGCCGATCCAGGCTTCCGGCAACCGCCCGGCGAGGCCGAGGTGCAGTTCCGGCGTCCAGCGTTCGACCGTCTCGCCGCGCGCGGTGCGCAGCGCATCCTCCAGCAGCTGCTGGTAGAGTTCGACGCCAATCAGCCGCATGTGCCCCGCCTGGGTATCGCCGAGCAGATCACCGGCGCCGCGCATGTCGAGATCGCGGGCGCTGATCGCAAAGCCGGCGCCGAGCCGGTCGAACGCCTCCAGCGTGCGCAGCCGCTTCAGCGTGCGCGGCGCGATTCCCCCTTCCCCTTGCGTGAACAGCAGCACCTGGCCACGGCGATGGCCACGGCCGACGCGGCCGCGCAACTGGTGCAGCTGCGACAGGCCGAACCGGTCGGCGTGGACGATTGCCATCGTATTGGCGCGCGGCACGTCCAGCCCCGCCTCGATGATGTTGGTGGCGAGCAATACGTCGCCGTCGCCGCCGCCGAAGCGCACCATCACCTCGTCGATCTCCGCCGCGGGCAATTTGCCGTGCGCCTGCAGCACCTCGAGTTCGGGGACGAGTTTCGCCAGCGTCTCGGCGAGCGGCGCCATGTCGGCGATGCGCGGCACCACGACGAAGCTTTGGCCGCCACGCGCCCGTTCGCGCAGCAGCGCGGCGCGCAGCGTCTCCGGCGCGAAGGCGGAGACGGCGGTGCGGATCGGCTGGCGGCGCGCCGGCGGCGTCGCGATCACCGACATCTGGCGCAGCCCGACCAGCGCCGCCTGCAGGGTACGCGGGATCGGGGTCGCCGACAGCGTCAACACATGGCCGGCGGACAGCGCCTGCAGCCGCGCCTTGTCGGCGGCACCGAAGCGCTGCTCCTCGTCGACGATGACCAGGGCGAGGTCGTGATAAGTCACGCCCTTGCCGGCGACCGCGCCGGTGCCGACCACCAGCTGGATGCTGCCGTCGGCGAGGCCCTGCCTGACCCGGCGCTTCTCGGCCGCGGTCGACAGCCGCGACAGGCCGGCAACAGCGATGCCGGTGCCCTCGAAGCGGCGGGCGAAACTGTCGAGATGCTGGCGGGCAAGCACCGTCGTCGGCGCGGCGAGCGCGACCTGCTTGCCGGCGAGCACCGCGATCGCCGCGGCGCGCAGCGCGACCTCGGTCTTGCCGAAGCCGACGTCGCCGATCACCAGCCGGTCCATCGGCCGGCCCGAAGCAAGATCGCCGCGCACCGCCTCGATCGCGGTCAATTGGTCGGGCGTTTCGGAGAAGGGGAAACCGGCGGCGAAGCGCTCGTAATCGGCGACCGGCGGGTCGAGCACCGGCGCGGTGCGCTCCGCCCGTTCCGCCGCCAGTTCGGTCAGGCCGCGCGCGGTCTGGGCGATGGCGGCGTCGATGCCGGCGCGCCGATCGTGCCAGCTCTTGCCGTCGAGCGTATCGGGGCGGACCGCATCGTCCTCGGCGCCATAGCGCCACAGGCGATCCGCCTCCGCCACCGCGACCAGGCGGGTGGTGTCCTTTGCATGGAGCAGGCAGATCGCATCGCCGGCGTGATCGTCCTGCGGATCGATCGGCGCAATGCCGCCGACGGTGGCGATGCCGTGATCCTCGTGGATGACGGTGTCGCCGATGCGGATGTCGGCGGTCTGCACCAGCGACAGGTCGACGCGGCCGGCGGCGCCGTCCTCGCGGATCGCGCGGCTGCCGAGCAGGTCGGCGGCGGTCACCGCCAGCACGCCGTCACGCCGAAAACCGCGGTCCGCCGGCGCGGCGAGCGCGAGCACCGCGCCGGCTTCGGCGGCGAGCACCGACGGCCAGTCGTCCACCGTCGTCAGCGGTCGGCCGAGCGCCTTGTCGACGCGCTTCGCCAGGAAGCGCAGGTCGCGCGCGCTGCCCAGCAAGGCGACGCGATCGCCCGCCGCGAAGGCGGCCTTGGCGGCGGCGGCGAAGGCGCGCATCGGCGACCTTTGCTCGACGAACCGGGCCGGCGGCTCGCCCGCCGTTGCGATGCGCTCCTGCCGCCGGTCGGCGAGGGCGCGCGTCCAGTCGGCATCGGCGACCATGTCGCGTGCCGCACGCCGGCTGCCCCGCTTGGCGGCGTCGGCGCTGAGCAGCAGCAGGCGCCGCCGCCGCTCGTCCGCCGCCGGTTCGATCACCACGGTGGCATCGGGCAGATGGTCGAGCAGGGTCGAGCGCTTGCCCGTGAGCGGCGGTTCGGCGACGCGGCCGAGCTCGCGCCGTTCGACGCTACCGCTGCTGCGCTGGTCGGCGGGGTCGTAGGTGCGGATCGCGGCGATGGTGCCGTCCGCCACCTCAATGCGCAGCGGCTGGTCGGCATCGGCGGGAAAGACGTCGAGCACCTGTTCGCGGACCGCGACCTCGCCCGGTTCGTCGACGCGATCGTCGGCGACATAGCCGAGTTCGGTGAGCATCGCATGCAATTGCGCCAGGTCGCACGGCGCGCCGACTGCGACGCAGGGCGGCGTCGCCTCGAAGGTCGCCGGGGCGGGCAGCGCGCGGGCGAGCGCCTCGCCGGTGGTGACCAGCGCCAGCCGCTGCCGCCGCTCGCCGCGCTGGGCGATCCGCGCCGCATGCAGGGCCGAGACGCGCTGGCCGACATTGGCGGGCGAGGCCGGCGCATCGTCGCCGGGCAAGGCATCCGATCCGGGGCAGAACAAGACGGTGGCCGTTGGCATCAGCGCCGCGAGCAAGCGGCTGATCGCGAGCGCGCGCACCTCGTCGGTGACGGCGAGCAGCAGGTCCTGGTCGGCGAGCAGCGCGGCCGCCGCTGCCGCGGTTTCGGCGATTCCGACGACCGGCTGCGGCCCGTCGGCACGTGGGGTCAGGGTGGCGATCTGCGCCTCGGTCAATGTCCGCAACTCTCCGGTCCCCCACGTGAATCAGCAAGGGAGAGCGAACGGGCGGCACCGGGGGACGTTCCGGTCGCTTGATCGGGATCAATGCGATGAGCGGCGGCGCGACCAGTCCGGCGGACGCAAAGGCGCCGTCCGGTCAGTGCTTGCGCGGCACCAGATGCAGCAGGCCGACGATCGCCGCCCCCAAAGCGAGGCCGATCAGCGCGGAGGCGGCGGCGGTGATCAACCAGCCGGCGACGCCGCCGAGCGCGCCGAGCCGCGCCGCAACGTGGTGCGCGGCGTCGTGCAGCGCATGCGGCAACGTGTCGAGGCCGAACGCCTCCAGCCCGTGCAGGATGATGCCGCCGCCGACCCATAGCATCGCCGCGGTGCCGATCACCGACAGCGCCGCCAGCACGCGCGGCATCGCCGCGACCAGCCCGCGGCCGAGCGCGCGCGTCGCCGGCCGTTCCGCCAGGTGCAGGCCGATGTCGTCCATCTTCACGATCAGCGCGACGACGCCATAGACGCCGGCGGTGATCGCCACCGCGACCACCGCCAGCGCGATCGCCTGGTTGAGCAGCGTCTCGCCGCCCAGTTCGCCGAGCGCGATCGCCATGATCTCGCCCGACAGGATCAGGTCGGTGCGCACCGCGCCGGCGACCTGGCGATCCTCCAGCTCCTTGGGGTCGCTGATCGTCGCCGCGGCGTCGCCATGATGGCCGCCGGTCAGCGCGGCGATGATCTTCTCCGCGCCCTCGAACGACAGATAGGCGCCGCCGAGCATCAGGATCGGCGTGATCGCCCAGGGCGCCAGCGCGCTCAGCACCAGCGCCGCGGGCAGCAGGAACAGCAATTTGTTGCGAAGGGAGCCCTTGGCGATCTTCCAGATGATCGGCAGCTCGCGCGCCGGCGACAGGCCGGTGACATAGGTCGGCGTCACCGCGGTATCGTCGATCACCACGCCCGCCGCCTTGGCCCCCGCCCGCCCCGCCGCGCCGGCGACGTCGTCCAGGCTCGCCGCCGACAGCTTCGCCATCGCCGCGATATCGTCGAGCAGCGCCACCAATCCGCCGGGCATGTCCGTTCCCCTGTTGTCGCTGCGCCTCATGCCCGCCCGGGGCGCCGGTACGCAACCGCACGTGTGTTGCCGGATCGTTGCTGGCCGGAACTTAATCGCCCGCCCGAGGCATGACGCCGCTCGTCCGCCCCGCTAGAGCTGCGTCCATGACCGATCCGAACCTGCCCCAGCCCCCCCTCGCCGAACGGCGCCCGCACCGCTTCACCGCGCATGGCGTGACGGTCGAGGATCCCTATGCCTGGCTGAAGGACCCGAACTATCCCGAGGTCGGCGACCCCGAGGTGCTCGCCTATCTGGAGGCGGAGAACGCCTATTTCGAGGCGGTGATGGCGCCGCACCGGCCGCTGGTCGACCGGTTGTACGAAGAGATGAAGGGGCGGATCAAGGAAGACGAATCCTCGGTGCCGCAGAAGGACGGCGACTGGCTGTACTGGACCGCGTTCGAGACGGGCGGCCAATATCGCTTGTGGTGGCGCCGCCCGGTCGCCGGCGGCGACGACGAACTGCTGCTCGACGAGCCGGCGCTGGCGGCGGGCAAGGAGTATTTCCGGCTCGGCGCCTTTTCGGTGAGCAACGACGGCCGCTACCTGGCCTATGCGATCGACGACAACGGCTCGGAGCGGTTCACCGTCCGCGTCAAGGATCTCGCCACCGGCGAGCATCTGCCCGAGGTGATCGAGGGGATGCTGTCCGACCTCGTCTGGACCAGCGACGATACCGGCTTCCTCTACGGCCTCGCCAATGCGCAATGGCGGACGGACAATGCGCGCTTCCACCGGCTGCACACGCCGGTCACCGACGACGTGCTGCTCTATCATGAGGCGGACGAGGGCTATCGCGTCGCCGTGGCCGAGACGAGCGACCGGCGCTGGCTGATCATCGGCACCGGCGACCATGTCACCAGCGAGGTGCGGCTGCTGCCCGCCGACAACCCCCATGCCGAACCGATCCTGGTCGCGCCCCGGCAGGAGGGCCGCGAATATGACGTCGACGCGCATGGCGACACGCTGTTCATCCACACCAACGACACCGATCCGATGTGGCGGCTGGTCACCGCACCGATCGCGAGTCCCGGCGCATGGACCGAGCTGATCGCGCCCAATCCGCATTTCTACATGACCGGGGTCGAGTGCTTCCGCGACTTCTTCGTCGTCGAGGGGCGCGAGGACGGGCTCGATCGCATCGCCATCCACCGCTACGACGCGCCGACCATCGCCGAACGGATCGATTTTCCGGAGGCGAGCTATGCCGCCGGTGTCGGCGACAATCCCGAATATGACATGACCGTGATCCGCATCGGCTATGAGTCGATGGTGACGCCCGGCACCGTCTACGATTACGACACCGCGACGCGGCAGCTGACGACGCTGAAGGTGCAGGAGATCCCGTCGGGCTATGACGGTGCGCGCTACCGCACGGAGCGGCTGACGATCACGGTGCGCGACGGCACGGCGGTGCCGGTGTCGATCGTCTATCCCGCGGGCTTCGTGCGCGACGGATCGCGGCCGCTGTTCCTCTACGCCTATGGCGCCTATGGCTATGCGATCCCGCCGGGCTTCTCGACCGGCCGACTGAGCCTGCTCGACCGCGGCTTCGCCTATGCCATCGCGCATATCCGCGGCGGCGACGATCTCGGCCAGCAATGGTATCACGACGGCAAGCTGGACAAGCGCACCAACACGTTCAACGACTTCGTCGACGTCGCCAAGGGCCTGATCGAGCAAGGCTGGACCCGCGCCGGCCGGATCGCCACCGCGGGCCGCTCCGCCGGCGGCGAACTGATGGGCGCGATCGTCAATTCCGATCCCGGGCTGTGGGGCGCGGTGATCGCCGACGTGCCGTTCGTCGACGTGCTCAACACGATGCTGGACGCGGACCTGCCGCTGACGCCGGGCGAATGGCCCGAATGGGGCAATCCGATCGAGGACAAGGCGGCGTTCGACCTGATCCGCAGCTACAGCCCCTACGACAATGTCGTCGCACAAGATTATCCGCCGCTGTTCATCTCGGGCGGGCTCAACGATCCGCGCGTCACCTATTGGGAACCGGCAAAATGGGCGGCGAAGCTGCGCGCGACCAAGACCGACGATAACGTGCTGCTGCTCAAGACCAACATGGGGGCGGGCCACGGCGGCAAGTCGGGCCGCTTCGAATCGCTGCGCGAGGCGGCGGAGGAACACGCCTTCGTCCTCTGGCAGCTCGGCATAGAGGAATAATCCGCCGGTGAGCATCGAGCAGCTGATCGCGCATTACGGCCTCGCCGCGCTGTTCGTCGGGGCGGCGGTGGAGGGCGAGACGGTGGTCGTCGCCGGCGGCCTCGCCGCGCATCAGGGACTGCTGCCGCTCGCCGGCGCGATGGTGGCGACGGGCCTCGGCTCGTTCGCGGCGGACCAGGCCTGGTTCGCCTTCGGCCGCCGCTTCCGCGACCATCGCTGGGTCAAGCAGGCACAGGCCAAGCCCGCCTTCGCCAAGGCGATGGGCTGGCTGGAACGCTGGCCGGTCGGCTTCATCTTCGCCTTCCGCTTCATCTACGGCTTCCGCACCGTCAGCCCGATCGCGATCGGCACCACCAAGGTGCCGGCGAAGACTTTCGTCATCGTCAATGCCATTTCGGCGGCGGTGTGGGCGGTGATCTTCACCGGCATCGGCTATCTGTTCGGCAACGCCTTCGAAAAGATGATCGGCAAGGTGAAGCCGCATCTGCCCTGGCTGATCGGCGGGCTGGTGCTGCTCGGCCTGATCATCGCCGGCGTCCATTGGTGGCGCAGCCGGGCGCAAAAGGCGTGAGCCGCTTCACCCTGTCCATCACCGCGAGCGCCGACGACATCGACGAGCTTGGCCACGTCAACAATGCGGTCTGGGTGCGCTGGATCCAGGAGATCGCCGTCGCGCATTGGGAAGCGGTGGCTCCGGCCGACCAGCGCGCGGCCTATGTCTGGGTCGTCACCCGCCACGAGATCGACTATCGTGGCAACGTCGTTGCGGGCGAGACGGTGACCGGCGAGACCTGGGTACCGGAACCGCCCAAAGGCGCGCGCTTCGACCGCCATGTCCGCTTCCTGGGCGCGGACGGGCGGGTCAAGGTGGAGGCGGTGACGACCTGGGCGTTGATCGACCGCGCCACCGGGCGGCTGCTGCGCGTCCGGCCGGAGATGGCGGCGCCGTTTCTGGGAGGGTGAGACGGCGACCGATCAATAATGGAACCGGCATTGCGCGATTTCGAGACTTTGCCCGGGCGCCTTGCCGGACACCCGATAGACCAGCCGATCGTCCTGGGTCAGCCGGCGCGACCACCAGCCCGAAAGGTCGCCCCGCAGCGGCTCCGGTTTGCCTCTGCCCTTGAACGGGCTCCGCCGGCATTCGTGGATCAGGTCGTTCAGCCGTTCGAACGTCTTCGGATCGGCGGTGAGCCAGTGGTGATATTGCTCCCAGGCAAGATCGGAAAAGACGAGCTTCACGCCTGTGCCCGCTCGATCAGCTCCCGTTCCTGGCCCTTGCCCGCATCGAGTTGCGCGATCGAGTCGCGGAGGGCGCGAGCATTGGCTGGCGTCGAGAGCAGATGCATTGTCTCCCGGATCGCGTTCCAGGCATCCAGCGACACCATGACGACCGGTTTGCCGTTCTTGCGCGTGACGACCACCTCCTCGTGATCGTCGACGACCTGATCCATCACGTCCTTCAGATTGGCGCGCGCATCGGTGTAGGTCACGACCTGCATGTCATCCTCCGTCCCCGCCATATGTACATCTTCTTGTACAGCCGCAACCGAGTCGGCGGCGTTCACCCGCTGTTGCGCAGCGCCGTCGCGATGGCGTTGATCGACAGCAGGATGCCCTCGGCGATGCGCGGATCGTCTTCGCCGGCGCGGTGACGCTTCATCAGTTCGATCTGCAGCAGGTTGAGCGGCTCGATATAGGGCAGGCGCAGGCGGATCGACGCGTCGAGCGCGGGATGCTTCTCGAGCAGCCGGGTCTGGCCGGTCGCGTCGAGCAGGCCGTCGACGGTCCTCTGCCAGCCGTCGCGGATACGGCCGAAGATGTGGCCGCGCAGCCCCTCATCCTCGACCAGTTCGGCATAATGGGCGGCGATGTCGATGTCCGACTTGGCCAGCACCATCTCCATGTTCGCCAGCGTCGAGGCGAACAGCGGCCAGCCTTGTGCCATGTCGCGCAGCAGCGCCTTGTCGGCGAAGGCGTCGAGCGCCTGCCCGACGCCGTACCAGCCGGGCAGCATGACCCGTGCCTGCGCCCAGCTGAACACCCAGGGGATGGCGCGCAGATCCTCGATCGCGTCGGATTTCTTGCGGCTGGCGGGGCGGCTGCCGATCTTCAGCCCGGCGATCTCGCCGATCGGCGTCATCTGGCGGAAGAAGGTGCGGAAGCCTTCGGTGCCGTAGACGAGGTCGCGATAGGCGTGGAAGGCGGTGTCGGACAGCGCATCCATCGCCGCGCCGAACTCCGCATTCTCGGCATTGGACAGCCGCGCCGGCTCCAGCGTTGCCAACAAGGTCGCCGAGGCCATCGCCTCGAGATTGGTCATCGCGCTGTCGCGGGTGCCGTATTTGGCGGCGATCACCTCGCCCTGTTCGGTGATGCGGATGCGACCCTGCACCGTCCCAGGCGGCTGGGCGCGGATCGCGGCGAAGGACGAGCCGCCGCCGCGGCCGACCGCGCCGCCGCGGCCGTGGAACAATTGCATGCCGACGCCGGCCGCCTCGAACACCGGCCTGAGCGCGGTCGACGCCTTGGACAGCTGCCAGGTGGAGGTCAGATAGCCGCCGTCCTTGTTGCTGTCCGAATAGCCGATCATCACCTCCTGATGCCCCCGCCGGCTGGCGATCGTCGCGATCTCGGGAAGGGCGAACCAGTCGGTCATGATCGCCGGCGCCGCCTCGAGATCGCCGACGGTCTCGAACAGCGGCACCGCCATGATCGCGGCTTCGGGCCGATCGCCGCCGCGATAGAGGCCGACCTCCTTGAGCAGCAGATTGATCTCGAGCAGATCGGACACCGACTGCGCCATCGAGACGATATAATTGGTGATGCACGCCGGCCCGTATTTGGCATGCGCCTCCGCCGCGGCGAGGACGATCTGCAGCTCGCCATGCGTCTCGTCCGAATATTGCGTGAAGCGGCTGGCGAGCGGGCGCGGATGGGCGAGTTCGCGCCGCAGCAGGGCGACACGGGCGGGTTCGTCGAGGGCGCCATAGTCCGCCTCGACGCCGGCAACCTTGAGCAGTTCGGCGACGACTCGTTCGTGCACCGCGCTGTTCTGGCGCAAGTCGAGCGTGGCGAGATGGAAGCCGAACGTCTCCACCGCGCGGATCAGCCGGCCGAGCGCGCCGCTGGATTTGAGCGTGCTGCCCTGCGACAGGCCGTGCGCCAGCGCGGCGAGGTCGGCGCGCAGCGCCTGCGGATCGGCATAGGGCTCGCCGTGCAGCCGGCCGGGCCGCGGCGCCGCCTTGCCGGTCAGCGCCTGATGCGTCGCGGCGAGCCGGGCGTAGATGCCGGACAGGGCGCGGCGATACGGCTCGTCGGCACGGCTGGCGGCGGCATCGCCGCTCGCCTCTGCCAAAGCGGCGACGCGCGCGTCGACCGCGCTATGTTCGGTCGAGATCGACAGTTCGGCGCCGAGCGCATGGACGGCGTCCATGTAGAAGACGAGCACCGTCTCGCAGGCGCGGCCGAGCGCGGTGCGCAGCGACTCGGCGGTGACGAAGGGATTGCCGTCGCGATCGCCGCCGATCCAGCTGCCGGGACGCAGGAAGCTCGGCACGCGCTCCCCAAACGCCCGGTCCCACCTTTGGTAGAGCGCCGGGATCGTCGGCAGGAAGACGTCGCGCAGATAGCTCAGCGCCGTCTCCACCTCGTCGGTGACGTACAATCGCTCGCGGCGCAGCACGCGCGTCTGCCAGAGCAGCGCGATCTGGCGGGCGATGGCGTCGTCGACCCGGTCGCCGTCGGGCGTCTCCTCGGCGCCGGCATCCTTCAGCCGCATCAGCTCGGCGATGCGGTTGCGGTGGTCGATCATGCTCTTGCGCCGCACCTCCGTCGGATGGGCGGTGAGCACCGGCGCGACCAATGCGTGGGCGAGCAGGTCGAGCACGGCGGCGCGGTCGATCCCCTCGTCCGCCAGCGTGGCGAGCGCGGAGGCGACGTCGGCGCCCGCCTCGGCGGCGATGCCCTGGCGGTCCTCGGCGAGGTTCGCCAGCATCGAGAAGAGCATGAAGCCACGGACGAAATCGAGCGTCTCGTCGAGGCCGAGGCCGGTGAGCAGCGCCTGGATGGCGTCGCCGTCGCCGCCGTCGCGATGCCGCTCCACCGAGGCGCGGCGGATCGCCTCCGTCGCCTCGAACAGGGCATCGCCGCCATAGCCGCGGATCACGTCGCCGAGCGTGGCGCCGAGGAAGCGCACGTCGGGGTTGTTGGCGATCGGCGGCAGGGAGGAGGAACTGGCCATGGCGCGATGCTGCGCTGCGGCGAGGGTCGGGTCAACCGCTAGCGCGCTGCTCCCGCTGCGGATTCCGCCCTGCCCGACGGCGCGATGCGGACGGAAGGTCGCAAAGGTCGCACTCCCGCGGCGCTCCGCCCGGTCGGCGGCCGCCCGATCAGCGGCGGGTCGGACCGGCGTTGCCGGCAATGTTGCTGACCGTGTCGCCGATCACCGAATCGGCGGGCGATCCGCTGCCGGCTTCGCGCTTGTCGCGGGCGGCCCGCCAGGCGGCTTCCTCTTCGGAGGTGACGGTGCCGTCGTGGTTGAGGTCCATCTGGTCGAAGCGCTTGAGCGTGCCCTCGCTCCATTCGATCTGGCTGACCGCGCCGTCGCCGTTGCGGTCGAGCGTCATGATGCGGCTGCCGCGGCGGGGCAGCTCGTCGGCGGTCAGCTGGTCGTCGGCATTGCGGTCGAGCGTGCGGAAGCGGCGTTCCATCGCGCCGGCGAAGTCGACGCGACTGGTCACCGCCGGCGGCACGAAGCCCGCCGCGCTGGCATTGGCGTCGGCCTGCGCCACCTTTTCCGCGCGATTGCCACAGCCGGCCAATACGGCGCCCAGCGCCGCCGCCATCACCCACGCTGCCCGCATTGTGCCTCCCGTTACGCTTCCAGCTCAACGTCCCAATAGAGCCAGTCGTGCCATGTGTCGTGGAGATAGTTGGGCGGAAAGGCGCGGCCGTGCTCCTGCAATTGCCAGTTGGTCGGCCGGATCGGTTCGACGTAGAGCGGCATATGCGCCTGTTTCGGCGTCCGCCCGCCCTTCTTGAGGTTGCACGGCGCGCAGGCGGTGACGACATTCTCCCATGTCGTCCGCCCGCCCTGCGCGCGCGGCACGACATGGTCGAAGGTCAGGTCGCGGCCGATGCCGCAATATTGGCAGGCGAAACGGTCGCGCAGGAACAGGTTGAAGCGGGTGAAGGCGGGGAATTGCGACGGTCGCACATATTGCTTGAGCGCGATGACCGACGGCAGCTTGATCGCCGAGGTCGGGCTGCGCACCTCGCGCTCGTAATGGGCGACGATGTCGACCCGGTCGAGGAACACCGCCTTGATCGCGGTCTGCCACGGCCAGACGCTCAATGGATAATAGGACAGCGGCGTATAGTCCGCATTCAAGACCAACGCCGGGCAACTGTCCGGGTGGCGGATCAGATCGGGATGAAACACGGCTCCTCCCTCGGGGTCTTGCCCGCGGACCGTGTCGTCCACGAGGATGACGCCGGTATGACAGCACGGCCCATGATTCGCGGTCAAGCCCGTTGCGTCGCCGTCCGGCGATCCGCCCGATGATGCCGACCACCCGTTTCGCGCCCTCGCCGACCGGGCCGCTGCATCTCGGCCACGCCTTTTCGGCGTTGCAGGCGCATGATCGCGCGCGCGCCGCCGGCGGCCGCTTCCTGCTGCGCATCGAGGATATCGACGGCACGCGCAGCCGCGAGGCGCATGTCGCGGGCATCCTCGACGATCTGGCGTGGCTGGGCATCGCCTGGGACGGGCCGGTGGTGCGCCAGTCGCAGCGACTCGACCGCTACGAGGCGGCGCTCGACCGGCTGCGCGCCGCCGGGCTGCTCTATCCGTGTTTCTGCACGCGGGCCGACATCGCGCGCGAGGTGGCCGACAGCGCCAGCGCGCCGCACCACGGCCCGGACGGCCCGCGCTATCCCGGCATCTGCCGGCATCTGTCGCCGGACGAGGCCGCCGCGCGGGTCGCGGCGGGCGTGCCGCATGCCTGGCGACTCGCGATGGACGCGGCGGTGGCGGCGGTGGGTCCGCTCACCTGGCAGGACGCGATCGCGGGCCGGCAGGTCGCCGACCCGGCGGCGTTCGGCGACGTCGTGCTGGCGCGCAAGGACGCGCCGGCCAGCTATCATCTCGCGGTGACCGTCGACGATGCCGCGCAGGGCGTGACCGAGGTGGTGCGGGGTATCGACCTGTTCGCGGCGACCGACGTCCATCGCCTGCTGCAGGCGCTGCTCGACCTGCCGACGCCCGCCTATCGCCACCATCCCCTGCTGCTCGGCCCCGACGGCGCGCGGCTCGCCAAGCGCCACGGCGCCCCGACACTGGCCGCGTTGCGGCAGGCCGGGGAGGACGGTCGGGCGCTCGCCGAGACGCTGCGCCGCGGCGATCTTCCCACTGGATTTGTCGCGGCAAATTCCTAGATTAACGCCATGAACACCTTCCTCGCCATCCTGCTGGTCGCGGCGATGATCGCCACCCTCGTCGCGCTGGTCCGGGGCATCATCGCCTTTCTGCAGGAATCGACCGATCAGGTGAGGAACGGCGAGGGACCGAGCGCCGCCTCGCTCAAGTCGAACAAGATGATGCAGATGCGCATCTTCTTTCAGGCGCTGGCGATCATGATCGTGGTGCTGATCCTGTTCCTCGCCGGTCGGACGTGAGGCGCGGGCGCGCCAGCACCGCACGCTGATGGTCCGCCTCAACAAGATCTATACGCGCACCGGCGACGCCGGCACGACCGGCCTGGTCGACGGATCGCGCGTGTCCAAGGCGGAGCCGCTGATGGCGGCGATCGGCGACGTCGACGAGGCGAACAGCGCGATCGGCGTCGCCATCGCGGCGCTGGCGGGACAGGCGCCGGCGGCGACGCTGCTGGCGATCCAGAACGACCTGTTCGACTGCGGCGCCGATCTCGCCACGCCGCCCGGCATCGACGGCGCGCTGCGCATCGTATCCGCACAGGTGGCGCGGCTGGAGGCGGCGATCGACGCGCTCAACGCCGATCTGACGCCGCTGACCAGCTTCGTCCTGCCCGGCGGCCATGCCGGCGCTGCCGCCCTGCATCTCGCCCGCGCGATCTCCCGCCGCGCCGAGCGCAGTGCGGTCGCGGCGCAGGCCGGGGCGGAGGTGCTGGCCTATCTCAACCGGCTGTCCGACTATCTGTTCGTCGCCGCGCGCTGGGTGAACGGGCGCGGCGCCGACGACGTGCTATGGGTGCCGGGTAGCGGGCGGTAGGCCCGCCCCTCCTCGCGCCCCGGGGGGCATCGATCGATGGTACGGTTCCGCGCGCGTGGCAATCGCCATGCAACCTTCTGTCGCCTCGAACAGTTTGATCTGGATCGCAGATGCCAGCGGGAAAAGGGGGCGTCGATGCTCAATGTCGCGCCTGTCGCCGCGCCGCTTGCCGATCGTTTCGCGAAGGTGCGGGCGCTGAGCCTCGCGCTCGCCGCGCCTTTGTCCGACGCCGATGCCACCGTCCAGTCGATGCCCGACGCATCGCCGACCAAATGGCATCTCGCCCACACCACCTGGTTCTTCGAGACCTTCGTGCTGCGCGACCATGTCGCCGGCTATCGGCTGCACGACGAACGCTGGCCGTTCCTGTTCAACAGCTATTATGAGGCGGAGGGGCGCCGCCATGCCCGCCATCGCCGCGGCATGGTCACCCGGCCGACGCTGGACGAGGTGCGCGCCTATCGCGCCCATGTCGATGCGGCGCTGCTGGCGGCGCTGCCCGACCTGCCGGTGGCGGCGCAGGAGCTGGTCGCGCTCGGCTGCCATCACGAGGAGCAGCATCAGGAGCTGCTGGTCACCGATATCCTCCACCTCTTCTCGGAAAACCCGCTCGAGCCGGCGCTCTGGCCCGCCCCGCCCAAGGTGCCGGTGGCGATGCCGGGGCCGATCGGCTGGATCGACCATCCCGGCGGCGTCGTCGGGATCGGCCATGGCGGCACCGGCTTCGCCTTCGATTGCGAGGGACCGCGCCACCAGGCGTTGCTGCAGCCGCATGCCATCGCCGACCGCACGGTGACCAACGGCGAATGGGCGGCGTTCATCGCCGACGGCGGCTATCGCGATGCCCGCCACTGGCTGTCGGACGGCTGGGCTTGGGTGAAGGCGGACGGCATCAGCGCGCCGCTCTATTGGGAAGAGCGCGACGGGGGCTGGACGCGCTTCGGGCTGGACGGTCGCCGCCCGATTGATCCCGCCGCACCGGTGACGCACGTCAGCTTCTTCGAGGCGGATGCCTATGCCAGCTGGGCGGGCGTGCGGCTGCCGACCGAATTCGAATGGGAAGCGGCCGCGGCGGCGCACGATTCCGCCGGCGGCAACCAGATGGACATGGCCGGCCCGGTCGAGCCGCGGCCGGCGGCGCGCGGCCCGGCCTTCTTCGGCGACGTCTGGCAATGGACGGGCAGCGCCTATCGCCCCTATCCGGGCTTCCACCCCGCCGAGGGCGCCGTCGGCGAATACAATGGCAAGTTCATGAGCGGCCAGTTCGTGCTGCGCGGCGGCAGCTGCGCGACGCCACGCGGCCACACGCGCGCCTGCTACCGCAATTTCTTCTACCCGCACCAGCGCTGGCAATTCACCGGCGTGCGGCTCGCCAAAGACATCTGACCTACCGCTCGCGACGACCCGGCGGCAGACCGGACGCGTGGGCCCACAGGAGCGACGACCCCAATGCTCAAGCCCGAGATCGAGGACGGCCAGGCCAGCCTGGCGGACCCGCAATTCCGCGCCGACGTCCTCGCCGGGCTGGAACGCCGCCCGCGCGCCATTCCGGCACGCTGGTTCTACGACCGGCGCGGATCGGAACTGTTCGAGGCGATCACCGACCTGCCCGAATATTATCCGACGCGGACCGAGACGCAGATCCTGCGCGACCATTGCCCCGACGTCGCGAAGATCGTCGGCCATGGCCGCGCGGTGGTCGAATTCGGCTCGGGCTCGTCGACCAAGACGCCGCTACTGCTGCGCTGCGTGTCGCCGGGCGCCTATGTGCCGATCGACATCTCCGGCGACTTCCTGCGCGATTCGGCGCGGGCCCTGTCGGCGGGCTTCCCCGACCTGACCGTGCTGCCGTTCGAAGCCGATTTCATGCGGCCGCTGACCCTGCCCGCCGAAGTCGCCGACATGCCCAAGCTCGGCTTCTTTCCCGGCTCGACGATCGGCAACATGATTCCGCTGATGGCGGTCGACCTGCTGCGCGCGATGCGCATGTCGCTCGGCCTCGGCGCGATGCTGCTGATCGGCATGGACCGGATCAAGGACGAGCAGACGCTGGTCCGCGCCTATGACGATGCCGCCGGCGTCACCGCCGCGTTCAACATGAACCTGCTCGACCGGATCAACCGCGAGCTGGACGGCACGATCCCGATCGACGCCCTCCGCCACGTCGCACGCTGGAACGACGATCGCGCGCGGATCGAGATGCATCTGCAGGCGGTGCGCGACGCCGCCTTCACCGTCGACGGCCGCCCCTTCGCGATCCCGGCGGGCGAGACGATCCACACCGAGAACAGCCACAAATACGGGCCGCGCGACGCGCGCATCCTGCTGCGCAGCGGCGGCTGGACGCCGATCGGCGAATGGACCGATCCCGAGGGCAAGTTCGGCCTCTACCTGGCGGAGGCGCAGGCCGAACGGCCCGCGCCCTGATCGCTCAGCGGGTCACCACCCGCGCCCGCCACGTCGTGATGAAGTTCGGATTGCCGCGGCATTCGCCCATGTCGCTCTGCTCGACCAGGCGATAGCGGCGGCCGTCCCAGGCGAGGCGCTGCGCCGACCCGCAATCGCCGAGGCCGCGGCCCTTGGCATAGCTGGTCAGCACATTGCCGTCGAAGCTGCCGTTGATCACGCTGTGCACCGGCGTCTCGCTATCGGCGCCGGTCGCGTCGAAGCCGACCGCGGCGTCGACCGCGGCGGGCGTGACCGTCGATCCGGCGACGACGAACAGCGCGCCGATGACGTTATAGGCACCCGCCGAACAGGGCAGCACGACGAGCAGGCGGCCGTCAGGCGCAGTGACGACGTCGGGCGTCGCATCGATGCCGTCGCCGAGCTCGCAGCGCGCGATGCGGTTCATCGTGGCGATGACGGCCGCGGGCAGCGTCGCCTTCGATGGGATCAGCGGTTGCGCGACGACCAGCGGCAGCGCCGGTGCCGGCGGCACGGCGCTGGCCGGCCCCCGCGCGACGGTGGCGCTGATCGTGCCGGCGCGCCGCTGCGCCGCATCGATATAGCGCAAGGCCGCGGACGCGCCCTTCAGCGAGACGGTGCCGCCCGGCAGGCGCAATTGCCGGCCGTTGACCATCGCCGCGGCGAGCGCGTCGGCGTCGGCGCCGAGATCGCGGCCGTCGATGGTGAAGCGGGGCGCGGCGGGACGCGGCTGTGCGTCGGTGGCGCCTTCGCCGGGCTCGGCACGATAATGCCCCGCCGGCCCCGCAGCGCGGGTCAGCGCGAGCGTCGGGCCGCTGCCGAAGCCGGTGTCGGGCAACAGCGACGCCATGGTGCAGGCGAGGCCATTGTCACAGCCGACGGTCCAATCGCCGAAGGTCTTGAGCGCGCCCGGCCGGGGCGTGGCCTTGCTGTCCGCCGTGGCCGCGGCTGCGGTGGCCGCGGATGCGGTGGCAGCGGGGGGCGGCGTGGCGGTCGGGCTCGGCGCCCGGGTCGGCGGCGACTGGCGGTCGTGCTGCGGCGCGCGCGAGCAGGCGGCGAGCAGCAGCAGCGCGATCGGGGCGGCACGGGTCATTGCGGCTGCAATCCTTCTGTGGAGGGGGGGGCGAGGGCCGAACGCCGCGAGGCGGCGCGCAGCACCACGACGAAGACGATGAGGCCGACCAGCATCGCCGGCACCGACGCCTCCGGTCCGAAGGCACCCCCGCTCAGCCAGTCGGGACTGCCGGCAACGGGGGCGCTGACGAACAGACTGCCGCTATCGGCCGTGCCCGATACGCGGGCGCCGAAGATCGAGCCCTGCGCGATGTTCCATGCCGCATGGACGCCCACCGCCATCCAGATGCGGCCGGTGAGCAGATAGAAAGCGGCGAGCATCAGCCCCGCCTCCACCGCGATCGCCACCGCCGCGGTCAGCGTCGCATGGGGATTGCCGAGGTGCATCAGCCCGAATAGCGCCGCCGACAGCGCGAGCGCCGCCCACAGGCCGAAGCCGCGCATCAGCAGCCGGAAGACGATCAGCCGCAGCAGCAGCTCCTCGCCGAAGCCGACGCGCAGCATGCCGGCGATGTCGCTCGCCCAATCGGTCCAGTCGCCCGCCGCCAGCGTATAGACGCCGGCGAGCCGCAGGATGGTGAAGACCAGGGCGAACATGCCGATGCCGATGGCAAGGCCGAGCAGGAGCTCGGGCAGCGCGACACGGGGTGCCAGCTCGTCGGGCACTCGCCGCTCGCCCCAGCGCACCGCGACGGCATAGCCGAGATAGGCGATCAGCGTCAGCACGGGGCGGATCACCTCCGGCCCGACGCCGGGCAGGCGCAGCCAGCCCGGATAGAGCAGCAGCGTCGCGACGACGAACAGCAGCACCATCCAGCCGAGCGCCCGCAGCCAGCGCCAGCGCCCCGGTCGCAACACCCCCGCATCGCCCAAGGTGATCATCATCGTCTCCCACCCTCACGGCCAGCGTAACCGGGTGGCGGCGGCGGCGAAAGCCGCTAGAGGAACGGCAAAAGGAGAGCCAAGCATGCAGACGGTGGGTGTGATCGGCGCGGGCCAGATGGGCGCCGGCATCGCGCAGGTGAGCGCGGCGGCGGGCTATGACGTGCTGCTGACCGACGTGTCGCAGGCGCGCGCGGAGGCCGGCAAGGCGGGCATCGCCAAGCAACTGCAGCGCCAGGTCGACAAGGAGAAGATCGACGCCGCCACGCGCGACGCCATCCTCGGCCGGATCGCGGCGGTGGAAGGCACCGGCGGCATGGGCGAATGCGACCTGATCGTCGAGGCGGCGACCGAGCGCGAGGAGATCAAGCGCGCGATCTTCGCCGACGTCGGCCGCGTGCTGAAGAGCGACGCGATCCTCGCCTCCAACACCTCGTCGATCCCGATCACCAGGCTGGCACAGGCGACGCCCGATCCGGCGCGCTTCATCGGCGTGCATTTCTTCAATCCCGTGCCGGTGATGGGCCTGATCGAGATCATCCGCGGCCTCGCCACCTCGGACGCGACCGTCGCGGCGATCGAGGCCTATGCGACAAAGCTCGGCAAGCAGGTGGTGCGTGCCAATGACGCGCCGGGCTTCATCGTCAATCGCGTGCTGATGCCGTTCATCAACGAGGCGGTGTTTGCGCTGGGCGAGGGCGTGGCGACGATCCGCGACATCGATCTCGGCTGCCAATTGGGCCTCAACCATCCGATGGGGCCGCTGACGCTGGCCGACTTCATCGGGCTCGACACCTGTCTCGAGATCACGCGCGTGTTGTTCGAAGGCACCGGCGACCCCAAGTTCCGTCCCGCGCCGCTGCTGGTGAAATATGTCGAGGCCGGCTGGTACGGCCGCAAGACCGGTCGCGGCTTTTACGACTATAGCGGGTCCGAGCCGGTCCCGACGCGTTGAGCGGACGCGCGGTGGCGACCGCCGCGCGGTCGAACGAGGAGCAGCGGGCATGAGCCTGGACGACACGATCGTCGAGACGCCGGAAGGGCCGATGACCTTCCGCGAATGGAAGAAGAAGAATCCGGTGCAGCTGCCGTCGCGGCGCACCAAGGGCAAGGACCTGCCCAACAAGGTCAAGACGCGCACCGGCGAATGAACCGCATGCCCTTCCGCCGGCGGGAGGGTCCGGTCAGCGCCGGCGCAGCACCAGCCAATAGACCAGCGACAGGATGGCGACGAACGGCACGCCGTAGAGCAGCGTCGCGCCGAAGGCGGCGGTGAACGGCGTCATCGCCAGCACGGCAACGATCCCCGTCAGCCCGGCAAGACTGGTCCAGGGATAGCCCCACATGCGGAAGGCGGCGGGTGCGCCGGCGCGGGCGCGGAAGGCGAGATGCGTGGCGAAGATCATGCCCCAGGTGAACAGCGCACCGAACACCGATACCGCGATCATCACCGCCAGCGCGCTGTCTGGCGTCGCGGCGTAGATGGCGGCGGCCACCGCGATGCCGCTGCCCGACACCAGCAGCGCGCGCACCGGCACGCCGCGCGCATCGACCCGGGCGAAGCCGCGCAGCGCGAGGCCGCGTTCGGCCAGGCTGAACACCATCCGGCTCGCGGTGTAGATCTGGCTGTTCATCGCCGACAGCGCGGCGATCAGCACCACCGCGTTGATCGCCCCCGCGGCGAAGGGCACGCCGGTCGCCGCCATCACCGTGACGAACGGGCTGGTCGCGGTGCCGGCCTGCGTCCACGGCACGATCGCCAGCATCACCGCGAGGCTGCCGAGATAGAAGAGCGCGAGCCGCAGCATCGTCGCGCGAAAGGCGCGGACGATGGCGCGCTCCGGCTCCGCCGCCTCGCCCGCCGCGACCGCGATCATCTCGATGCTGATATAGCTGAACAGCGCGACGATCACCGCCTGCGCCATTCCCCACCAGCCGTTGGGCAGCAGCCCGCCGTGGCCGGCATAGGTGGCGAGCGCGGCGCCGCCGCCGGCGCGGGCGATCACCGCGATGCCGCCGGCGACGAACAGCAGGATCGCCGCGACCTTGATCGCCGAGAAGACGTATTCGACCGCACCGAAGGCGCGTACGCTGGCCAGATTGACGAGCAGTAGCGCCGCGGAGAAGCCGAGAATCCAGACCAGCCCCGGCACGCCCGGCGCCCAATAGCGCATGTAGATGGCGACCGCGGTCACCTCCGTCCCCACCGCCAGCACGTTGGCGAACAGATAGGCGTAGCGGACGAGAAAGCCGGCATAGTCGCCGAGATAGCGTTCGGCGAACAGGCCGAAGGCGCCGGTGGCCGGATCGGCGACGGTCATTTCCGCCAGGCAGCCCATCAGCGCGAGCGTGATCGCGCCCCCAATCGCATAGCTGAGCAGCACCGCCGGCCCGGCGAGCTGGATGGCGAAGCCGCTGCCCAGGAACAGGCCGGTGCCGACCGCGCCGCCGATCGCGATCATCGCCAGCTGCCCGGCGCCGAGCGCGCGGCGCAGGCCGGGGGTGGCGCCGGTCAGCGGAGCGGCCAGCGGATCAGCCAATCAGCAGGCCGGCGAGCGCCGCCGACATCAGATTGGCGAGGCTGCCCGCCGCCAGCGCGCGCAGGCCGAGCCGCGCGATCGTCGGCCGCTGGTTGGGGGCGAGGCTGCCGGTCACCGCCATCTGGATCGCGATCGACGAGAAATTGGCGAAGCCGCACAGGGCGAAGGTGATCACCGCGATGGTATGCGGGCTGAGCTGCGCCGACTGTTTGCCCAGATCGATATAGGCGACGAATTCGTTGAGCACGATCTTCTCGCCGAACAGACCGCCGGCGATCCCCGCCTCGTTCCACGGCACGTTGAGCAGGAACATCACCGGCTGGAAGACATAGCCGAGCAGCCCCTGGAAGCTCAATTCCGGATGGCCGAACAGGCTGCCGATGCCGCCGAGCAGACCGTTGGCGAGCGCGACCAGCGCGACGAAGGCGAGCACCATCGCGCCGACCGCCACCGCCAGGCGAACACCGGTCTGCGCCCCCTGCGCCGCCGCCATGATGAGGTTGGCGGGCTTTTCCTCGTCGTGCGTCGCATCGGGCAACGGCTCGCCGGGCGTCCCCTCGGGCAGCAAGGCGGCGGGTCCGCGACCGCTGACCCGCCCCTCCGCCAAGGCGATGACGCGGTCCTCGTCGGGCACGTCGCCGAGCGGCAGTTCGCCGTCGCGGGGGGCGCGCGTATCCGGCATGATGATCTTCGCCATCAGGATGCCGCCCGGCGCCGCCATGAAGCTGGCGGCGAGCAGATAGTCGATGCTGATCCCCATCGACGCATAAGCGGCGAGGATGGTGCCCGCGACGCCGGCCATGCCGCTGGTCATCACGGTGAACACCTGCGGCGGGGTCAGGCCGGCGAGATAGGGGCGGATGACCAGCGGGCTCTCGCTCTGGCCGACGAAGATGTTGGCGGCGGCGCACAGGCTTTCGACCTTGCTGGTGCCGACCACCTTCTCGATCGCGCCGCCGAGCCAGCGCACCACGAACTGCATGATGCCGAGGTAATAGAGGATCGACACCAGGCTGGCGAAGAAGATGATCACCGGCAGCGCCGCGATCGCGAAGCTCTGCCCGCCGACGGTCGGGCTGGCGAGATTGCCGAACAGGAACTCCGTCCCCTTCTGCGAATAGCCGAGCAGCGCCGCGACCCCGGCCGAGGCGCCGGCGAGCGCGGCACGTCCCGGCGACCAGTAGAGCACGACCGTCGCGATCAGCGCCTGCAGCGCGAAGGCCGCGCCGACCACCCGCAGCCGGATCGCGCGCCGGTCGGCCGACAAGGCGAAAGCGATGCCGAGAATGACGAGAATGCCGGCAAGGCCGATCAGGATACGATTCATGAAGCGTCCGCAGATGATGAAGGGACGCGGCCCCCCGGCAGCGTCGATCCACCATACACGTGCTTTTTCCGGGGGCTAGGGGGAAGTGGCAGCCCGGTCCCGCCGCGCCGTACGGGATTGCGGGGACTTTGCCCGTGTGACGAAACCCGCTAGCGTCGGCGCGATGGACACCCAGCCGCGCGGCATCGCGCCCTCGCTCTTCGCCCTGTCGATCTTCTACGGCGGCATGGTCTGCATCGCCGGCGTGCTGGGCAACAAGCAAGTCGCGCTCGGCCCGCTGGCGGTCGAGGCGGGGATCTTCGCCTTCCTGCTGCTCGTCGTCACCTCGAGCGCGGTCGCCGAGCTGCACGGGCGCGGCGTCGCCAACCGGCTGGTCCAGGTCGGCTTCGTGCCCCTGCTCGTCTCGCTGCTGCTGTCGTGGATCGTCTGGATGCTGCCGCCCTCGCCGGCGATGCTGCCGGCGAACCGCGACGCGATCCAGCTGATCCTGGGCTCAACCTGGCGGATCTGGCTGGGCGGGATCGTTGCCTATGGCGTGTCGCAGACGCTCAACGTCACGATCTTTGCGGCGTTGAAGGGCCGGGAAGGCAGCCGCCTGCTGTGGCTGCGCGCCGCCATTTCCAGCATGCTCAGCCAAGTGGTCGACACCTTGCTGTTCGTCACCATCGCCTTTTATGGCGAATTCCCGATCGGCCCGCTGATCGTCGGCCAGATGATCGCCAAGGTGACGCTGTCGGCGATCCTGGTGCCGCCGCTGATCTATCTGTTCGTCGGCCTCGGCAAGCGGATGGACGCCAGGGCCTGATCCGTGCCTCCGGGTGCAGCGGCCAAGCAGACGCCGGTGTCCGAAGCCAAGACGGTCGCGCATCCGGATTCCCGCCTGTGCCGGAACGACGGGGATGGCCCCTCCCGCGCGGGACCGCTAAAGGCGCGGCCATGACCGACTCCCCCTCCCGCGCGGCGCTGCTCGCCAAGGCCGAGACGCTGACCGAGGCGCTGCCCTATCTGCAGCGCTATGCCGGCAAGACCTTCGTGGTGAAATACGGCGGCCATGCGATGGGCGATCCCGAACTGGCGCGCGACTTTGCCGAGGATGTCGTGCTGCTCAAGGCGGTCGGCATCAATCCGGTGGTGGTCCATGGCGGCGGCCCGCAGATCGGCGCGATGCTGAAGCGGCTGGGAGTCGAGTCGCGCTTCGTCGACGGGCTGCGCGTCACCGACCGCGAAACCGCGGACATCGCCGAAATGGTGCTGGCCGGATCGATCAACAAGGAAATCGTCGCCTGGATCGGCAAGGCCGGCGGCCGCGCGGTCGGCATCTCCGGCAAGGACGCCGCGCTGGTCACCGCCGCCAAGGTCGGCCGCGATGCGCCCGACCGGCTGCAGGGCGTCGAGCGCCACGTCGACCTCGGCTTCGTCGGTGAGCCGGTCGCGGTCGACCGCACGATCATCGACCAATTGTCGGCCAGCGGCATCATTCCGGTGATCGCGCCGATCGCGATGGGCGTCGATGGCGAGACCTACAATATCAACGCCGACACGATGGCGGGCGCGATCGCCGGGGCGCTCGGCGCGGCGCGCTTCTTCCTGCTGACCGACGTCGCCGGCGTGCTCGACAAGGCGGGCGCGCTGCTCACCGACCTCGACGCCGCACGCATCGCCGGGCTGAAGGCCGACGGCACGATCTCCGGCGGGATGATCCCCAAGGTCGACACCTGCGTCGCCGCGGTCGAGGCGGGCGTCGACGCGGCGGTGATCATCGACGGCCGCGTCCCCCATGCGATGCTGCTCGAGATCTTCACCAGCGCCGGTGCCGGCACACTGGTCCACGCCTGACCCCAGCGAAGGCGCCGATCAGCCGCGCCGTCGGCCCGTCTGTCGCGTCCGTCGCTCCGGCGATCGTAACGGAGTCGACTTGATCGGGATGTAGCGCCACCCATGTTGCAGCGCAGCAACACAGGTGGAGCATCATGCCCTTCCTTGCCAGCCCCGGTCGTTTCCTGTGGCATTATGTCGCCGTGCGGCCGTGGATGTTCCTTGGCCTGGCGACGCTGGTCGCTGCCGCCTCGATCGGTTCGGTCGGGGTGCAATATGCGATGAAGCTGCTGGTCGACGCGATGACCAGCGGGCGCGAGGCGCGCGCCCATGTCTATGAGGTGCTGGCCGGCTTCGTCGGGCTGGTGGTGCTGGAAAGCGCGCTGCAACGTGCCGCCGCGCTGACGCTCGGCCATGCCACCGTCGTCTCGGGCGTCGGCATCCGGCTCGACATGGTCGATTATCTGACCGGGCATCAGCTGCAGTTCTTCCAGAGCCAGCGCGCCGGCTCGCTCGGTCACCGCATCTCCGGCCTCGCCGGTATCTTCGGTGCGCTGATCCACCGGCTGCTGCAGGAGGTCACGCCGCCGCTGATCGCCTTCGCCGGCGCGATCCTGATCTTCGTGTCGATCGACGCGCGGATGGCGATCGCATTGGGCGCGATCTTCCTGGCGGTGACCGCGACGCTGGTGCTGCTCGGCCTGAAGGGCCATATCCACCATCGCGAATTCGCCGAACGCGCCGGCGTGGTCGGTGGCGAACTGGTCGATCTGATCGGCAACATCTGGGTGGTGAAGGCCTTTGCCGCCCGCCGGCGCGAGCTCGACCGACTGCGCGACTTCCTGCACGAGGAAGCGGCGGCGCAGCGGCGCGGCTGGTTCTTCGTCGAGCACATGCGCGCGCTGCACGACGCGGCGCTCGCCATCCTGGTCGGCGGCACGCTGATCTGGGCGATCGGCCGCTGGTCGGCGGGCGCCATCTCCACCGGCGACGTGGTCGTGATCAGCACGATGACGTTCCGCATCCTGCACGGTTCGCGCGACCTCGCCATGGCGCTGATCGATACCAGCCAGCAATTCAGCTATCTGCGCGAGACGCTCGACATCATCGGCGTGCCGCAGGCGATCGCCGACGCGCCGGACGCGGTGCGGCTGCGCCCCGGCGAGGGCAGCGTCACGCTGCGCCACGTCACCTTCGGCTACGATCCGCGTCGTCCGGTGCTGCACGATCTGTCGCTCGACGTGCCGGCGGGGCAGAAGGTCGGCATCGTCGGCCCGTCGGGGGCGGGCAAGTCGTCGATCCTGCAGCTCGTCCAGCGCTTCTACGATCCGCAGGGCGGCAGCGTGCTGGTCGACGGCCAGCCGATCGACGCGGTGACGCTCGACAGCCTCAGCGATGCGCTGGCGGTGGTGCCGCAGGAGGTGCTGCTGTTCCACCGCACGGTGATGGAGAACATCCGCTTCGCCCGGCCGGAGGCGAGCGACGAGGAGGTGCATCGCGCCGCCGAAGCGGCGGGCTGCGACGATTTCATCCGCCACCTGCCGCACGGCTACGACAGTATCGTCGGCGAGCGCGGCACCAGCCTGTCCGGCGGCCAGCGCCAGCGGATCGGCATCGCCCGCGCATTCCTGAAGGACGCGCGCATCGTGCTGCTCGACGAAGCGACCAGCGCGCTCGACACCGAATCGGAGCTGGAGGTGCAGCGCGGGCTGGAGGCGCTGATGGCCGGCCGCACCGTGCTGGCGGTGGCGCACCGGCTGTCGACGATCGCCGGCTTCGACCGCGTCCTCGTCGTCGAGGCGGGGCGGATCGTCGAGGACGGGCCGCCGCAGGCGCTGCTGGCACGGCCCGACGGCGCCTTCCGCGCGCTGTGGACCCGGCAGGCGGAGGGACTGGAACAGTCGCGACAACGCGGGCTGCTGCGCTTCCCGACGACCGCCGGGTCGCGGCTGATCGGCGAGCGGGTGCAGGCGGCATGGCGGCGCGCGCGGGCCCGCTGAGCGGTCGCGCGCGATGCCGGCGTCGGGAACCGCCCCTGTTCGCCGGGCGTCCGGCACGCTACATTCGTATCCGACCCATTCCCCGTGAAAGGCCCCGCGTGTTCGCGCTGACCATCATCCAGATCCTCCAGGTACTGCTCGACGTCATCTGGTGGATCATCTTCGTGCAGTTCATCCTGTCGCTGCTGATCGTCTTCAACGTCATCAACACCTCGAACAATTTCATCCGGTCGCTGCACTATGGCCTCGATCGGGTGACCGAGCCGATGTACCGGCCGATCCGGCGCTTGCTGCCCAATGCCGGCGGCATCGATTTCTCGCCGATGGTGGTGCTGATCCTGATCGCAATCGGCGACATCATCCTGCGCAATCTCGCGATCAGCGTCGTCAGCTCCGCGGTCGTCTGAGCCATGCCCGCGTGGCGGGTCGTCGGCGACGGGCTGGCGATCGCGATCCGGGTGACGCCGCGCGCCGGCCGCGACGCCCTGGGCGCCGGCACTGACGACCATCTCATCGCCCGCCTCGCCGCGGCGCCGGTCGACGGCCAGGCCAATGCCGCCCTGATCGCGCTCGTCGCCAAGGCGTTCGGCCTGCCCAGACGCGCCGTCACCCTGGTCGCGGGCGACACCGCACGGGTGAAGCGGCTGCACCTCGCCGGCGACGGCGCTGCGCTGGCACAAATCGCCGCCGCCCTCTAAGAGACGGGCATGACCGCTACCCTCATCGACGGCAAGGCGCGCGCGGCGCGCCTGCGAGCCGACATCGCCACCCATGTCGCGCCGTTCAAGGCCGCCACCGGCCGCGCACCGGGCCTGGCGGTGGTGCTGGTCGGCGAGGATCCGGCCAGCGCCGTCTACGTCCGCTCGAAGGGCAAAGCGACGCGCGAGGCGGGCATGGAGAGCTTCGAGCATCGCCTGCCCGTCGATACGACGTCGGAGGCGCTGCTCGCGCTGGTCCGCGACCTCAATGTCGATCCGCGCGTCGACGGCATCCTCGTCCAGCTGCCGCTGCCCGCGCATATCGACACCCAGGCGGTGCTGCTCGCAATCGATCCCGACAAGGACGTCGACGGCTTCCACCCGGTCAATGCCGGCCGGCTGGCGATCGGCGCCGCGGGCTTCGTGCCGTGCACGCCGCTCGGCTGCCTGCTGCTGCTCCAGGACATCCACCCTCAGCTCGCCGGCATGGAGGCGGTGGTGATCGGCCGGTCGAACATCGTCGGCAAGCCGATGGCGCAATTGCTGCTGCAACAGAGCTGCACGGTGACCGTGACGCACAGCCGCACCCGCGACATCGCCGCCCATGTCCGCCGCGCCGACATCGTCGTCGCCGCAGTCGGCATCGCGCAGTTCGTGCAGGGCGACTGGATCAAGCCGGGCGCCAGCGTGATCGACGTCGGCATCAACCGGACGGAGACGGGTCTGGTCGGCGATGTCGACTTCGCCGCGGCGCAAGCGGTGGCCGGGGCGATCACGCCGGTGCCGGGCGGCGTCGGGCCGATGACGATCGCCTGCCTGATCCGCAACACCTATGTCTCCGCCTGCCGCCGCGAAGGCCGGCCCGACGGGCTGGGGACGGCATCGTGATCGAGCTGTTCGTCTCCTCGGTCATCACCTTCTTCGTCGTCATCGATCCGCTCGGCTGCGCGCCGATCTACGCCGGCCTGTCCGCCGGCGCCTCGCCGATCCACCGCCGCGCGATGGCGGTCCGCGCCGTCACCGTCTCGTCGATCATCCTGCTCGTCTTCGCGCTGGTCGGCGAGAAGCTGCTCCACGGCCTCGGCATCAGCCTGGCGAGCTTCCGCATCGCCGGCGGCATCATGCTGTTCCTGATCGCGCTCGAGATGGTGTTCGAACGCCGCACCCAGCGCCGCGAGGACCGCGCCGCCAAGGTCGCCCACGATCCGGAAGCGGACGACGTGTCGATCTTCCCGATGGCGATGCCGATGATCGCCGGGCCGGGGTCGATCGCGACGGTGATGCTGCTGATGGCGCGCAGCAACGGGCTGGAGGCGTCGCTCGTCGTGCTCGCGGCGATGGCGACGATCTTGCTGATGACGTTGCTCGCGCTGCTTGCGGCGGGGCCGCTGATGAGGCTGGTCGGCACGCGCATCGAGGCGGTGATCACCCGCCTGCTCGGCGTATTGCTCGCCGCACTGGCGGTGCAGTTCGTGATGGACGGGTTGCAGGTCAGCCTGCACTGAGTCGCCTGGCCCATGCGACGCCGACGGTCAGCCGGAGCGCGAGCGGATGACGGCCGAGGGCAACCCCGGGTGATCAGACGAGATTTGCATGCAGCGGCGTTCGAGCTTGTTGGCGGCCGCTTTGTTCGCCTACCATCGCCGCCGGTCGCGTGGCGCGTCGGGCCACGCGAGTCTTGGGGAGTTGGCGATGAAGCGGGGTCTATCCGGATGCATGGCGATCGCGATGCTGCTGACGGGATGTGGCGGCGATGGCACCGGCGCGATCGCGAGCAGCGGCGGTAGCGGCGGCGGCTCCTCGCCCACGCCGACCAGCGCGGCGGGATGCAGCCTGAGGGAACGGCAGGATTGGGTCGCGGCCCAGGTCCGCGAATGGTATCTGTTCCCCGACACGCTGCCGACCAGTCTCGACCCGTCCGGCTATACCACCGTCGATGCCTATCTCGACGCGCTCACCGCCACCGCACGCGCGCAGGGCAAGGACCGTTATTTCAGCTATCTGACGTCGATCGCGCAGGAGAATGCGTACAATGCATCGGGGGCGACCGCGGGTTTCGGCATCCGCCTGTCGCTCGATACCAGCGCGGGCGCGCGGCTCTACGTCACCGAAGCCTTCGAGAACGGCCCGGCGCTCGCTGCGGGGATCGACCGCGGGACGGAGATCACCGCGATCGGCACCAGCAGCAGCAATCTCGTCACCGTCACCGATCTCTACGCGCAAGGTGGCACAGCGCTCAACGACGCGTTGGGTCCGTCGACCGCGGGGACGGTGCGCTACCTCCAGGTCCGCGACGCGAACGGCACGCGCACCGTTGCGGTGACCAAGACCGACTTCAACCTCGCCGCGGTATCGCCGCGCTACGGCGCGCAGATCATCACCGATGCCGGCCAGCAATATGGCTATATCAACCTGCGCACCTTCATCAGCGCCGCCGACCAGTCGCTGCGCGACGCCTTCGCGCGCTTCCGCGCGGCGGGGATCACGCAGGTGGTGATCGACTTCCGCTACAACGGCGGCGGCGCGCTCTCCACCGCGGAGCTGATGGGCGACCTGCTCGGCGCCAACCGCTCGACGTCCGAAGTGTTCGACTACGTCACCTTCCGCCCCGAAAAGGCGAGCAACAACACGACGCGCTTCTTCCAGCCGCAGCCGCAGTCGATCGCGCCGACCCGCCTCGCCTTCATCGGCACCGGCAGCACCGCCTCGGCCAGCGAGCTGGTGATCAACGCGATGATCCCGTACCTCCATGCCAATGTCGGGCTGATCGGCACCAACACCTATGGCAAGCCGGTCGGGCAGATCGCGCTCGACCGATCGCAATGCGACGACCGGCTGCGGCTGATCGCGCTGGCGATCCAAAACGCCAACCGGCAGGGCGGCTATTATACTGGCCTTGCCGGCACGGTGGAGGCGAGCTGCCGCGCCGGCGACGACATCCGCTATCCGATGGGCGACCCGCGCGAAGCGTCGACCCGCGCCGCGCTGGACTTTCTGCAGGGCAAGAGCTGCACGCGCATTACCGCCAGCACCGGCACCGGCGTGAACGCCCAGGCGGCGGGTGGCCGTGTGTCGCTGACGCCGTCGGCACGCGACGCTTCGCCGGCGCAGCATGACGTGCCGGGGCTGTTCTGAGCCGGTCGACCGGGCTTCGACACGGAGGCTCGGTCGCCCCCCTGCCCGAATTCAGGGCGTTAGGCCGTGGTGGTTGATCGCGGCACCGTCGCCGCGATAGACCGCGCCGCATGGCCGATCCCCATATGGACCCGAGCTGGCTGGACCCTCTCCGGCCGGAGTTCGACAGTGCGCACATGGCGGCGCTGCGCCGCTTCCTTCAGGCGGAGAAGGCGGCGGGCAAGCGGATCTTCCCGCCCGCCGACAGCTGGTTCCGCGCGCTCGAACTGACACCGCTGCCCGCGGTGCGTGTCGTCATCCTCGGCCAGGACCCGTATCACGGCGCCGGCCAGGCGCACGGCCTCTGCTTCTCGGTCCGCCCCGGCGTCAAGACGCCGCCGAGCCTGGTCAACATCTACAAGGAATTACAGGCGGATTGCGGTATCCCGCCGGCGCGCCACGGTTTCCTCGAACATTGGGCGCGGCAGGGCGTGCTGCTGCTCAACAGCGTGCTGACCGTCGAGGAGGGCCGTGCCGCGGCGCACCGCGAGCGCGGCTGGGAGCGGTTCACCGACACGATCATCCGCCTCGTCGCCGCCAAGCCGGAGCCGGTCGTCTTCCTGCTCTGGGGCAGCTACGCGCAGAAGAAGGCCGCATTCGTCCAGGACGTCGCGCACGGCGGCCACCATCTCGTGCTGAAGGCGCCCCACCCCTCTCCGCTGTCCGCCTACACCGGCTGGTTCGGCAGCGGCCATTTCAGCAAGGCCAACGCCTTTCTCGAATCCCACGGCCGCGGCCGGATCGACTGGGCGCTGCCGCCCGTCGATGCAGAAGAAATCGTATCATGAGCGACGACGATTATGTGTTCGACGAGGATAGCGGCGAGTGGGTGCCGGCGCGCGACCTCGCGGCGAAGCAGGCGGCGGCGGCCGAGGTCGAGGTGCGCGACGCGATCGGCAACCGGCTCGCCGATGGCGATCAGGTGACGCTGATCAAGGACTTGGACGTCAAGGGCGCCGGCCGGACGCTGAAGCGGGGCACGCTGATCAAGTCGATCCGCCTAACCGGCGATCCGCAGGAGATCGACTGCAAGTTCGACGGCATCAAGGGGCTGGTGCTGCGCGCGGAGTTCGTGCGGAAGCGGTGAGGTGGACGCTTGGAGTGCCGTTACGGGGATATCTGCGCCATGCACACGGTAAGCGAGACTGAGGCGAGCGCTAACTTGGCGGCGATGATCGACAAGGTCGTCGCCGACCGCGCACCCGTGGCGATCACCCGCCAATGCGGCGAAGGCGCAGTGCTGATCTCTGCCAGCGAATGGGAGTCGATCGAAGAGACGCTGTACTTGCTGCGCTCACCGAAAAATGCGGAGCGACTACTGGAGGCCGTACGCGGGTTTGAGGCTGGCGAGGAAGGCGTTACTTTCTCCTGAAGGTGGCGTTCTGGCCAACGGCCTGTGTCGACTACCGCCATTGGCAGAACATCGCTGCCGAGCGCAACGACAAGATCAATACGCTGCTTGAGGAACGCTTCCATGACCCTTTAGAGGGCACCGGAAAAGCCTAGCCGCTAGGCGGCAGCATAAAAGGCTGTTGGCCGCGCCGGATTAGTCACGAGCATCGGCTGGTATACCGGATGGCAAGCAGCGGCGACGAACAGGTGCTGCAGGTCGCGCGGTGTCGATATCAGTATTGATTGGCTGGACCGTGACCTTCGGCGGCGTAAATCGCCATAAGCCGTTCCACGGATATGCCCACGTCTTGCGCAATGGACAGGGGGTGCTCGGGATCGTCGAGGACGACTACAGGGCGTTGCCGATCCAATTGCGGATAGACCCAACATCCTATGTTGCGTGTCTCGGGCCAGGTCTTGAGATCGTTGGATAACCATCCCCACCATGGACCGAGATCGCCGGGGCGGGCGTCATCGAAGGCAGCAACATATTTTTCAAAGTTGGTCCGCGAAAGTGTCGACCAAACGCCGTAGCCGAACTTGTTCATGAGCCCTGCCACGGGAAGCTCGAAGACACAGCGAACGAAGAAATCCTCTCCATTGATGACACAGAAGTCGTCGGACAGGAAATCCCCATCAAGACGCAGGGCGCTGTTTGGCTCGCGTGGTTGATCGCCGGGCCAGTGATCGGGAGCATTGCAGGCGAGGTCGAACATACCATCATGTTCGACCTCGCACGTGCGGCATCGAAACGTCAGATCGGACAAGGACTTCGGCGCGAAACGGTTGCGCCTGCCGAACCAGCGCATCACTCCGCCGCCGGCAAATACACCTCCCCGCCCTTCTCCCGGAACGCGTCGCTCATCTTCGCCATCCCCGCCTCGGCCTCCTCGGCCGCGACGAAGCTCTCCACCGGCGCGTTCTGCTTGGCGGCGAAGTCGCGCACTTCCTGCGTGATCTTCATCGAGCAGAATTTCGGCCCGCACATCGAGCAGAAATGCGCGGTCTTGGCGCCTTCCGCGGGCAGCGTCTGGTCGTGATATTGCTCCGCCGTCTCCGGATCGAGGCTTAGGTTGAACTGGTCCCGCCAGCGGAATTCGAAGCGCGCGCGGCTCAGCGCGTCGTCGCGCAGCTTGGCGGCGGGGTGGCCCTTGGCGAGATCGGCGGCATGGGCGGCAAGCTTATACGTCACCACGCCGACCTTGACGTCGTCGCGGTCGGGCAGGCCGAGATGCTCCTTGGGCGTGACGTAGCAGAGCATCGCCGTGCCGTACCAACCGATCATCGCCGCGCCGATGCCGCTGGTGATATGGTCGTAGCCGGGCGCGATGTCGGTGGTCAGCGGCCCGAGCGTGTAGAAAGGCGCTTCGCCGCACGCCTCCAGCTGCTTGTCCATATTCTCCTTGATCTTGTGCATCGGCACGTGGCCGGGGCCCTCGATCATCACCTGCACGTCCTGCTCCCAGGCGCGCTTGGTCAGTTCGCCGAGCGTGTAGAGTTCGGCGAACTGCGCCTCGTCATTGGCGTCGGCGATCGATCCGGGGCGCAGGCCATCGCCGAGCGAATAGGCGATGTCATAGGCCTTCATGATCTCGGTGATCTCGTCGAAGCGCTCGTAGAGGAAGCTCTCCTTGTGGTGCGCCAGGCACCATTTCGCCATGATGCTGCCGCCGCGGCTGACGATGCCGGTAACGCGCTTGGCGGTCAGCGGCACGTAGGGCAGGCGCACGCCGGCATGGATGGTGAAATAGTCGACGCCCTGCTCCGCCTGCTCGATCAGCGTGTCGCGGAAGATCTCCCAGGTCAGGTCCTCGGCGATGCCGCCGACCTTCTCCAGCGCCTGATAGATCGGCACCGTGCCGATCGGCACCGGGCTGTTGCGGATGATCCATTCGCGCGTGTCGTGGATGTTGCGGCCCGTCGACAGGTCCATCACCGTGTCGGCGCCCCAGCGGATCGCCCAGACCAGCTTGTCGACTTCGGTCGCGACGTTGCTGGCGACCGCGCTGTTGCCGATATTGGCGTTGATCTTGACCAGGAAGTTGCGGCCGATCGCCATCGGCTCGGATTCGGGGTGGTTGATGTTGTTGGGGATGATCGCCCGGCCGCGCGCGACCTCGTCGCGGACGAATTCGGGGGTCACGTAATCGGGGATCGCCGCGCCGAAGCTGTTGCCGTCGCGGGCATAGTCGCGGAGCATTTCGCGGCCGAGATTCTCGCGGGTCGCGACATATTCCATCTCGGGCGTGACGATGCCGCGGCGGGCGTAGTGCATCTGGCTGACGTTGGCGCCGGGCTTGGCGCGCAGCGGACGGCGCACGGCATTGGGGAATTGCGGCACGCCGCCCGAACGGTCGGGGCCGAGCTGGCCATTGTCCTCCGGCCTGACCTCGCGCGCGTCGTAGCTCTCGACGTCGCCGCGCGCCTCGATCCACTGGCGGCGCAGCTGCGGCAGGCCGGCCATGATGTCGATGCGGGCGTTGGGATCGGTATAGGCGCCGCTGGTGTCATAGACGCGCAACGGCGGCTCGCCACTCGACGGATCGAGGTGGATCTCGCGCATCGCGACACCCAGCGGGCCGACATGGATCTTCTTGGATCCGCGGATCGGGCCGGTGGTGACGCCGATCTCGGTACGGGCGGGAATGTCGGCCATGGTGCGCATCTCCTTGCTATCGCAAGGAGCGGCTTCGATGCACGCCGGTCCCGCGGACCGGCTCTTCGACATCTGCGCCCTCCCTACGCCGGTGTCAGCCGGATCAGGTTCGGCGGGTCGGAGGCTCCTGCCTCCCTCTCAAGCGCGGATCGGCGCTCCCCCGGGGATGGGGCCTTGTACGCGCGTCGCGGGCACACGCCAAATGAAAAGGGCCGCCCGGTACGGGGGCGGCCCTTCGCATCGTCGCAGCGGTGGCGGATCAGCCGTTGCTGGCCGAGGTGCGGATGTTGCCGTTGATCCCGCTCGGGAAGAAGCCGCCCGAGCTGACCTGCGCCTTGTTGAGGTAGACGATGTTGAGCACCTGGCCGGTCGAACGGCTGAAGGCGATCGCATTACTGTCCGCCGGCGTGATGTTCGCCGTGGTTGCATTGCCGATACCCTGGTCGATGTCGGTGAGGCCATCCAGGCTGTCGCGCGCGTCGCTGATCGCCTGTGTGCTGGAGAAGATCGCGGTGGCGTCGACGCCCTTGCGGTACAGCACCGAGCGGATCAGCCCGGCATGATAGGCCTCCGCCGCCAGGATGCCGGCCGCCGCCTCGAGATAGATCTTGCTGTTGATCAGCGGCGAGGCGCCCTTGTAGGCGGTGACGCCGACGTCCTCGAGCAGGAAGGCGGCGAGCAGGAAGTTGACGTCGTTGGCATAGGGATTGAACGTGTCGTTCGGCCCGGCGAGACCGGCGGCGCGCGCCGCCAGAGTGAAGGCGCCGGTCGAATCGCCGCCGATGTTGATCGACGGCATCGCCACCTGCGCGCCGTTGAGCGCGCTGCGCAGGAAGTTGACGTGCGCCGCCTCGTCCGCTGCGATCTCACGTGCATATTGCGTGACCAGATCGTCGCTGAAGGTCACCTTGGCGCCGCCGGTGACGGTGCCGAGGGTGCCGACGCCGGTCGTCGACGTCGCGGCAAGACCGGTGCCGTACGCGGCATAGCTGTAGAATTGCGCCTCGAGATATTCGAGGTTGAGCGCGAAATTGAGCACGTCGATGTCGGAGGCGGCGCTGGTCGCGGACGGCGTCGGCGTCGGCGTGTTGCCGGTGCTGCTGCCACCGCAGGCGGCGAGCAGCGACAGGCCGCCGGTCGCCGCAGCGGCCCCGCCGGCATAGCGCAGGAAGGTGCGGCGTTCGGCGCGGCGGGCTTCGATCGCATCCAGCACGGCGTTGGTCGAGAAGTCGGTCATTGCGATTACTCCACTATGCCGGTCGTCAGGCCGAAGCCGCGCTGGTCTTGATCGTGCCGTTGACGCCGTTCGGGAAGAACCCGCCCGACGAGACCGCCGCACTGTTGAGATAGACGATGTTGAGCACCTGCGCCGCCGAGCGCGAATAGGTGATGCCGTTGGCGTCGGTGGGCACGATGTTCGACACGTTGAGCGTCGTCGTCGTGCTGTCGGCATTGGTGATCGTCGTCGTCGCGGTGGCGATCCCCTGATCGATGTCGGTGCCGCCGTCGAGGCTGTCGCGCGCGTCGGAGATGCCGCCCGCCCAGGTGATCAGATTGGCGTTCGGCGTCTGGATGCCCTTGCGGTACAGTTCCTGGCGGATCGTCGCGGCATGATAGGCCTCGACCGCGTGGATGCCGGCCGCCGCCTCGATATAGGTCTTGTTGGTGATCAGCGCGATCGAGCCCTTGTAGGCGGTGACCCCGACGTCCTCGAAGATGAACGCGCCGAGCAGGAAATTCTCGACACTGGCATAGGGATCGAAGGTCGCGCCCGACGCGATGATCTTTGCCGCCACCGCCGCCTTGGAAAAGGCGCTGTTGGGGCCGACCGACAGGTCGATCGTCGGCATGGCGACCGCCGACGAGCCGAGCGCCGAGCGCAGGAAGGCGACGTGCGCCGCCTCGTCCGCGGCGATTTCGCGCGCGTAGCGGCCGATGATCGGGTCGGCGAGGCCGCCGGATGTGCCGGCGAAGTCCACCGCCCGCCCGCCGGTCACCGCGCCCTGCGTACCGGTTCCGGTCAGCAGGCTGTTGTCGAGGCCGACGCCGTTAGCGGCGAAGCTGTAGAATTGCGCCTCGAGATATTCGAGGTTGAGCGCGAAGTTGAGCACGTCGGCATCGGTCAGCGTCGTGGTCTGCGCCGCCGCCTCGTTGGCCAGGCCGAGCGTCGCGGCACCCGCCGCGCCGACCGCCACCGCGCCGAGCGCGGACTTGAAGAAGGCGCGCCGTTCCTCGCGCCGCTGGGCCCGGGCGTCGAGCGCCTGGGTCAGATCCATGCTGTCGGTCGTCACTCGGGTTCTCCCCTTCACGCATGACACGGCAATGCGCCGCCGTCGTGCACTGCCGTTCCTGATCGGCGGCGACACGTCAAGCCTGCTGGTCCGTCATGCCGCCGCCCCCCTCCTGCATGGCATGGGTCCTCCCGCCATGGTCGGCGGGAGAACCCATCGGCGCGCGCGACCGACGGAGGGGGGAATGCCGTCGCAGGCTCCGGATGCAGGACGAATGCCGCCGGACCGACGGTGTCGGCCCGGTATTCGCTCTGCATGACGCAAGTACGCATCGGTCCGGGCAAAGGATGCGTGCGGCGACGCCCGTAACGCGACCGGCCGAGCGGTCCCGCGGTGAACCGTGACGGTGCGGCCGACCCGGCGGCAAGCCGTGCCGGCCCTTGGCTTAGAAGGTGTAGGCGAGGCCGACCGCGCCCAGCCACTGGTTCTTCGACCCGGCGATGCGGGTCACCGGACTGTTGCCGAAATCGTTGAGCATCCGGCGATAGGTGCCGCCGGCGACCAGCTTGACGCCGTGCAGCAGATTGCCGGTCAGCGAATAGGTGCCGAGCGCGCCGACGCCCCAGTTCTTCCATCCGCCGCGCGGACTGGAGGTGGTGAAGCCGCTGGCCACGCTCTGTGCCGGCGTGATGCCAAAATAGGTCTGGGCATAGCCGCGCTCCGCCCGCTCGGCGGAGGCGAACAGGCCGACCGCCGCCTTCAGGCTGAGCGGGGTGAAATAATTCACCGTCGGTTGCCAGATGCCGGCATCGTGAACGCCGCTGACGTCGTGGCGATAGCTCACCGACACCGACAATTTGTCGTACGGGCTGGTGATCACGCCGGT
The DNA here is from genome assembly GCF_016107325.1 of Sphingomonas sp. MA1305. Classification (GTDB taxonomy): domain Bacteria; phylum Pseudomonadota; class Alphaproteobacteria; order Sphingomonadales; family Sphingomonadaceae; genus Sphingomonas. The sequence continues at coordinate 482,305 of NZ_RCVT01000002.1, read as the reverse complement.
CTTGCCGATGCCGACATAGCCGCCGAGCTCGATCGCGGTGTCGAGCTTGCCGAGCGCGCGGATACGCGGATCGTCGATCTGCGACAGCGTGGTGCGGTTGAAATTGACCAGCGCGATCGGGCCGGCCTGGATATCCCACTTCGGCCCCGGCGGGTTGGGGATCAGGTCGACGCTGACCCGATTGCCGGCGAGCGTGAAGGCGAAGCCCTTGACCGAGCCGATCGCCGCCGGCGCGCCGGTCCAGCGATAATGGTTCGAGCCTTCGTAATCGGGCAGATAGACCGCGACGACACCGGCGGTGACCGTGTCGCGATCAAGGTCGATGTCCGCCGCCGGCTGCGTCACCGCCCCGGTATCGGCGGGGGGCAGCTGGGTATCCTGCGCGAAGGCGGGTGTGGACAGCAGGGCGAGAAGCGCCGCGGGCGCGATCAGCAAACGGGACAAGACCCAAACTCCGGTATGTTACGGCCGCGAAACGCCGCGACACACCGGAACGATCCCGTCCTTTTGACTAGAGGATGTAGCGCATCCGTATCTGTTGCCGATCTGCATCACTCGCGATGGTGAAGCGCGCCGCGGCAAAGCGGGGCGCACCGAAGCGGATCGGCGGATTGCGCGAGAAGCCGAAGCCTTCGCGCGGGATGCCGGCGATCGTGTCGAGCTTGGCGTTGCCATTCTCGTCATGGATCACCGCGATCGCATAGCTGCCACGCGGCAGGCCTTCGAAGGTGAGGGCATGGACGCCGGCGGACACCGAACGGGTCACCGCATCGGCATCGTCGACGCAGGCGGGGAAATTGTCGGGGTCCGCGGTCAGGCAGACGCGGATCAACCCCTTGGCGGAGCGGAGCTGATCGACCGCGACATCAAGCCGCGCGACCGGCGCCGCGCCGATCAGGCTCGCCGCCGCCATGGCGCCGCCGATCCGTGCCAGCATCCGACGCGATCGCGTCGCGGCGGCGCGCCGCCTTGGCATGGGCCCGATCGAAATCGCCGACGCCGCGGTCGGTACCGCACAGACGATCCCAGAAGCGGAAGTAGAGACCATAGTTACACCCGTACAACTCGTGGTGACGCTGGTGATGACTTGCCGTGATGAGCCAGCCCCCGAGCGGCCCGCGCCACATGAACTTGGGAAACACTTCCCATCCCATGTGGTTGGTCACCCCCATTACAGTCATGACGCCGAGCACGAAACCCAAAGCGCCGACGTGGATCGGAATCACGAAGACCAGTAGCGGAATTGCCACAGCGCCGGTCACCGCCTCGATCGGGTGGAAGGCCATCGCCGCCCAGGCGGTCGGCGGCCGGCTGTCGTGATGCACCGCATGTGCCATGCGGAACACCGCCGGCCGATGCATCCAGCGATGCGTCCAATAGAACCAGCTGTCGTGCGCGATCAGATAGGCGAGCACCGACACCGGCACGTACCATAAGGGCCGGGCATGCACGTCGCTGTAGATCCGCGTCCAACCATGATGCTGCCAGCCCCAGGCGACGATCCCGGCCGGGATGCCGTAGATCGCCGCGGAGGCGAGGCTCCAGCCGATCTCGCGGCGCATCTGCGTATCGAGGCCATGGTACAGGCCCGGATGCCGCACCCGCGTCGCGGCGGCGAACGCGCCCGAGACGATCAGATACCGGACGCCGACGATCGCCGTCATCGCCAGCGCGGAGAGGAGCAGGACGAGCATGCGCCGCTTCTACAGCAACCGGCCCGACAAGTCGCGTTCGATCGCGAGCCGGCGGGGCCGGAGCAAGGCGCGGCGTCGATCCCCCGCCCTCAGGCGGATCACCGTTCCAGCACGACGACGGTGCGATCGTGATAGGCCGCGTCGCGTATCGGCCGATAGCCGACCCTATCGGCGAGGCGCAGCGAGGCGGCATTGTCGGGTGCGATGATGCACGTCGTCCGGGCGATGCGTCCCGCATCACACCAACCGAGCACCGCGTCGAGCGCCTCGTGCGCCAATCCGCGACCATGGACCTCCGAGGCCATGACCCAGCCCATTTCCGGTACGGCGAGTGGCGGCACGAGGTCGCGACGCGATTCCAGCAACCCGACCTCGCCGATCACCCGGTCGCCGGCGCGGTTCCGCACCACCCACGATCCATAGCCGAACATCGTCCAGGTGCCGACCGACCGGAGCAGGCGGATCCACACCTCTTCGCGCGGTCGCGGACGGCCGCCGATGCCGCCGAACACCGCCGGGTCGAGCCACATCGCCGCCAGCGCATCGAGGTCGTCGCCGCGATGGCCTTCCAGGACCAGACGCGGCGTGTCGAGTCGGGGCGCATGGCTCATGATCGAAATTTGTCCGCTCGGGCCCGATCTGTCGAGGGACGGCGAATAAGAAAAGGGGGCCGCGGCATGCCGCAGCCCCCCTTCGATCAGCCGGCCCGTATGCAGGCGGCGGGATCAGCCGTCGTAATCGGCGCCCAGATTCTGGTTGCGGGGCGGTGCCGCCGCGGTCAGGCGCAGCGCCTCGGCCGAGGCCGACAGCGATCCGATCGCATCCGCCTCGTCCTCGTCGTCGATCTGGACGCGCTGCAGGCTGCCGACCACCGATTCCTCGAGCTGGTCGGGACGCACCGTCTCCTCGGCGATCTCGCGCAGCGCGACCACCGGATTCTTGTCGCGATCGCGGTCGAGCGTCAGCTCGGCGCCGCCCGAAATCTGTCGCGCGCGCTGCGCGGCGAACAGCACGAGATCGAAGCGGTTGGGGACCTTGTCGACGCAATCCTCGACAGTGACGCGCGCCATGGACGCTTTCCTTCGCAAGTTTCGATGATGGAAAGCGTGCCCGTTAGCAGCCTCGCCACGCCAAGTCAAAGTCGCGGTGTCATTCCGCTGGAAAACAGGGCGTCAGCGCGGCGAGACTCTTGTCGACCCAGGCTTCAAGCGGCGTTCCCATGTTGGACTCGACGGTCACGATGCTTGGCATCATTCCCGGGCTTTCATAGTAGTCCGTGGTGACGGAGACCCGGTAATCGACTCCGTCCACTACTGGCGGATAGGGCACCCCCGGTCGCATCGCCTGAGCGAGAGGCAGCGTTCGGACGCTCGCTATGAGCTTGGCGGCCTGAGGACATCGTCGCGAATCCGTATAGAAAATCGTCCGCACGATCCGACCGTCGATGAACCTCTCTCTGATCAAACGCAGCCGGTCATAGCCCTCTGGCGGCGGATCTTTCGGGTCGTAGGCCGTGACGAAGGCGATGTCGTCGCTCCGTCCGGTCAACGCTGGCCGCCGATAGATCGTCAGCCACGGATGGTCGAACGCCGCCGCCTCGGCTACCCCGGCCTGCACCATCATCGCGATCAGCATCGTTGATCTCCCACCCTCGCCTTGCCGGGACCCGCACCATGGCCGATCCGCCCGACGCTCCCGACACCCAGCCAATCTTCACCGTCGACGGCAACCGGCTGACCCTGCTCGACACCGGGCCGCGGCGACTCGACGCGCTGCTCGCGCTGATCGACGGCGCGCGATCCTCGCTGCGCATCCTCTATTACATCTATGCCGACGATGCGACCGGACGGCGGGTCAATGCCGCGCTGATCGCCGCCGCACGGCGCGGCGTACGCGTCGCGTTGATCGTCGACGGCTTCGGCAGCCACGACGATCCCGCCTTCTTCGCGCCGCTACGCGACGTCGGCATTTCGGTCTGCCGCTTCCTGCCGCGCTTCGGCCGTCGCTATCTGTTGCGCAACCACCAGAAGCTCGCGCTCGCCGATGCGGAAGGCAGCGCGCGGATCATCGTCGGCGGCTTCAACGTCGAAGACGATTATTTCGGCACCCCCGCCGATCAGGCGTGGCGCGATCTCGGCCTGCTGGTCGAGGGACCGGCGGCGGCGCGGCTGGCCGGCTATTTCGACGCGCTGCACGACTGGACGCAGCAGGATCGCGGCAAGCTGCGTCACCTCAACCGGGCGCTGGCGCGCTGGAGCGAGACGAGCGGGCCGATCCGCTGGCTGATCGGCGGGCCGACGCGGCGGCTGTCGCCCTGGGCGCGCGCCGTCCGCCACGACATGCGCCATGGCCGGCGCATCGACATCATCGCCGCCTATTTCACCCCGTCGCCGACGATGCTGCGCCGGCTCGACCGCGCCGGGCGCCGCCAGGCGACGGTGCGGATCGTCACCGCCGCCAAGTCGGACAATCAGGCGACGATCGCCGCGGCGCGCTTCACCTACGCCGGCCTGCTGCGCAAACAGGTCGCGATCTACGAATATCAGCCGACCAAATTGCACACCAAACTCTACGTCATCGACGACGCGGTCTATGTCGGCTCCGCCAATTTCGACATGCGCAGCCTGTTCATCAACCTCGAACTGATGCTCCGGATCGAGGATGCGGCTTTTGCCGACCATGTCCGGGGCTATGTCGACGGCGAGGTCGCGCGGTCCGAGGCGATCACCCCCGACCGTTATCGCGCTGCGACCGGCTGGTTCCAGCGGCTGCGCCAGTTCGGCGCCTATCTGTTGATCGCGGTGGTCGATCCGTCGCTGTCGCGCGGCCTCAATTTCGGCATCGACGAGGACTGACCCGCCTCACTGCCCCAGCGCGGCGACCTCCGCCCGCTCGGCCTCGGGGATCAGCGCTTCCAGCACCGTCCAATAGCCGGTCACCGCCTCGCGGCCGGCGGCGGCATAGGCCTCGGCCATCCGGTCGCGCTGTTCGGCGTAGAGCTCCGCCTCCAGCGCCTCGCCCGCCGGGGTCAGCCACAGCAGCCGGCTGCGCCGGTCCTGCTCGTCCTGCCGCAAGTCGACCAGCCCGCGATCCAGCAGGTCGCGCATCACGCGGCTCAGCGACTGTTTGGTGATGCCGAGCAGCGCCAGCAGGTCGCGCACGCTGATCTCCGGCCGCCGCCCGACGAAATAGAGCATGCGATGGTGGGCGCGACCAAGCCCGCGTTCGGCGAGCTTGCAATCCGCCGCACGTACGAAGCGCGCGTGCGCGATCATCATCAATTCCATGCCGCGCCGGATCGCGGCGTCGTGCAGGAACAAGGCGGGCCGTTCGACAAGTCCATCCATAACGGACGGATAACACTGATCTAGGGCAGAATGAAATCCAGCAATACTGACGGAAAAAAGGACCGGATCAGCCCTTCCACGCCCAATACAATTGCGCCGGCGGCACGTTCCACCATTCCATATCGTGATCGATGTTGGCGAAATGGGGGGTCAGGAAGTCCTTCACCTTGGGCGAGAACTGATAGACCAGGAAGGCGCCGCCGGTGCGGATCACGCGCTGCGTCGCCGCCGCAATCGCCGGGCCGACGCCGGCCGGCAGGGTCGAGAAGGGCAAGCCCGACAGCACATAGTCCGCCTGCTCATGGCCGTGGTCCCGGACGATCCGCTCCACGTCCGCCGCCGAACCGTGCACCGCGACGAAGCGGGAATCGGTAATCGTATGGTCCAGATAGCGGATGAAGTCGGCATTGGTGTCGATCGCGATCAGCATCGCGTCGGGCGCCATCCGCTCCAGGATCGGGCGGCAGAAGGTGCCGACGCCGGGGCCGTATTCGACGAACAGCTTGCATGCCGACCAGTCGACCGGGCCCAGCATCTTGCGGATCAGCCGGTCCGACGACGGGATGATCGATCCGACCATCACCGGATGCTTCAGGAAGCCCTGGAAGAACATCGTCACGGGACTGGGAACACCCGCCGGGCGGGTACGCGAGCGCCGGGCGGCGGTGATCGGACTGTTCATCGGCTTCCTTGGTCTCGTAGAAGGTCCCGGGCGACGCGGGCGAGGCGAAACCTTCCGTTGCCACGAATTTGAAACACGTTGCAAGACCACAGGTTGCGCCGGGCTCAACCGCGGCGTCGCCCGATCGAGGGGAAATGATGATGGACGAGCGGCGGGGGCAGGTCGCGGTGATCTTCGTATCGCGCCGCAACGGCCTGGACGAACAGGGTTATCGTCTGGCCGCCGAGAGGATGGAGACGCTCGCCGCGGCGCAGCCCGGCTATCGCGGCGTCGACGGCGTGCGCGACGCCGCCGGTCACGGCATCACGGTCAGTTATTGGGCGGACGAGGCGGCGGCGATCGCCTGGCGCGACCATCCCGATCATGTGGCGACGCGCGCGGCGGGGCGGCAGCGCTGGTATGACGATTATACCGTCACCGTCGCCACCGTGACGCGCAGCTATCGCGGACCGGCGATCGCCCGCCATGCCCTCCCGGCCGGGGAGGGCGGCAGCGACCTTTAGCCGTCCTTGCGCTGCGGAAAGGCGAAGCCGATCGGCTGGATCGCGGCGGCATCCTGCTTGATGCGCGCGGCGATCTCGGCATAATCCTTTTCCATCTCCGGCGTCACGCTCGCCCGCGCCTCGCCCAGCGCCTCCTCGAAGTCGCCCTGATACACCTCGTGCGCGTTGACCGAGCGGCGCAGCGCGATCAGGCCGGCGCGGCGCACGACGTCCTCCAGATCGGCGCCGGTGAACCGATCGGTCCGTGCCGCGATCGCGTCGAGGTCGACGTCGCCGGCCAGCGGCATCTTCTGCGTCTGGATTTCGAGGATGCGCCGCCGCCCGTCCTGCGACGGCACGCCGACATAGATCAGCTCGTCGAACCGCCCCGGCCGCAGCAGCGCGGGATCGACCAGGTTCGGGCGATTGGTCGCGCCGATCACCACCACCGACTGCAGCTCCTCGAGCCCGTCCATCTCGGCGAGGATCGTGTTGACCACGCGCTCGGTCACCTGCGGTTCGCCGAGCCCGCCGCCACGCGCTGGCACCAGCGAATCGAGCTCGTCGATGAAGATCACCGTCGGTGCGACCTGCCGCGCGCGCTGGAACAGGCGGGCGATCTGCTGCTCGCTCTCGCCATACCATTTGGACAATAGGTCGCTCGACTTGGTGGCGATGAAATTCGCCTCCGCCTCGCGCGCCACCGCCTTGGCAAGCAGCGTCTTGCCGGTGCCCGGCGGCCCGTAGAGCAGGAAGCCCTTGGCCGGACGGATGCCGAGGCGGCGGAACGCGTCGGGATTCTTGAGCGGCAGCTCGACGCCTTCCTTCAGCCGCTCCTGCGCCTTGTCGAGGCCGCCGACATCCTCCCAGCGGACGCGCGGTGCCTCGACCATCACCTCGCGCATCGCGCTCGGCTGGACGCGCTTCAGCGCCTCGAGGAAATCCTCGCGCGTCACCGACAGCGTATCGAGCACCTCGGCCGGGATCGTCCGCTCCTCGAGGTTCAGGCGCGGCATGATCCGCCGCACCGCCTCGATCGCCGCCTCGCGGGTCAGCGCGGCGAGGTCGGCACCGACGAAGCCATAGGTGGTGCGCGCCAGTTCGGCGAGGTCGACCTTGTCGCCGAGCGGCATGCCCCGGGTGTGGATGCCGAGGATCTCGCGCCGGCCGCGCTCGTCCGGCACGCCGACCACGATCTCGCGGTCGAACCGGCCCGGCCGACGCAGCGCCTCGTCGATCGCCTCGGGCCGGTTGGTCGCCGCGATCACCACCAGATTGGCGCGCGCCTCCAGTCCGTCCATCAGCGTCAGCAGCTGCGCGACGACCCGCTTCTCCGCCTCGCCCTGCACATTGCCGCGCTTGGGCGCGATCGAATCGATCTCGTCGATGAAGACGATCGACGGCGCGCTCTTGGCCGCCTCCTCGAAGATCTCGCGCAGCCGCCCTTCCGACTCGCCATAGGCCGAACCCATGATCTCCGGCCCGTTGATCAGGAAGAATTGCGCGTCCGATTCGTTGGCGACGGCGCGGGCAAGGCGCGTCTTGCCGGTGCCCGGCGGGCCGTAGAGCAACAGGCCCTTGGGCGGCTCGACGCCCAGCCGCTCGAACAATTCGGGGTAGCGCAGCGGCAACTCGACCATCTCGCGCAGCTGATCGATGGTCGACGCCATGCCGCCGATATCGTCATAGGTGACGTCGGCGCGGCGGGCGTCGCGCGGCTCCTCATATTCGGGCCGCAGCTCGATTTCGGTATTCTCGTCGATATGGACGACACCCTTGGGGCTCGCCGATACGACGCTCAGCCGGATCTCCTGCAGCGCATAGGCCGGGGCGTTCATGAACTGCTGGATGCCCGGCGGCATGTTGGTGACGCGCTGCTGTCCGGCGGTGGCGACGATGTCGCCTTGGCACAGCGGCCGGCCGAAGAAGGTGCGCTTCAGCGCGGTGGTCGATCCCTGCAGCCGCAGATTCTGCTGCGCTGGCGCGAAGACGACGCGCGTCGCGGGCTTTGACTCGGCCTTGCGCACCTCGACGAAATCACCCGCGCCGACGCCGGCATTGGCGCGCTGCAGACCGTCGATGCGCAACACGTCGATCCCCTCGTCCTCCGGATAGGGACCGACCGCGCGCGCCGGCGTCGACTGTTTGCCGACGATCTCGATCACGTCGCCTTCGCCGATGCCCAGCGCCGCCATCAAGCTGCGCGGCACATGCGCGAGACCCCGGCCCGAATCCTCGGGGCGGCTGTTCGCCACCTGGATCTTGCGCTGGAGGGTTTCGGCGTCGGCCATGAGCAGTCCTTTGTCTCGCGAGCGGTTCGAAGCGCGCGAGGTAGGAAGCCGGTTCCGCGGATGCGAGCCCCCGCGTGCTCGCCGCGAACCGCGGCCCGCAGGCGTGTCGGACAAAAAAAGGGCCGCGTCCCGAAGGAGCGGCCCGTGAAAGTTTTAGGAGAGGATGCCTGAAAGGCCCGCTCCGTTTGCCGTCCGTGTGCTCATGTTGCAAGTGCGAAGAAAGCCGCTTATGATTGCATCTGTTGCAATCGCGGTTAGCAAAGTGTTGCTACGCCGCGGCCGGGAGGATGTCGGAAGGAATGCGCAGGCTGCCGCCACTGGGGGCGATCGAAGCCTTCGTTCAGGTTTCGCGGCTCGGTTCGGTCAAGGCCGCAGCCGCCGAACTGGCCTTGTCCGCACCGGCGCTCAGCCGCCGCGTCCAGTCGCTCGAGCGGTTCGTCGACCGCCCTTTGTTCGAACGGCGCCACCAGGCGATGGTCCTCAACACGGACGGCGAACGGTTGCTTGGACAGCTTGCACCGCTGCTCGATGCCCTGTCGGACGCGGTCGAGACGCTGACCGGCACCACGGAGGTGCTGCGCCTGCGCCTGGGCGTGCTGCCGCTCTATGCGTCGCAGCGGCTGTTCCCGCACCTCGGCGGCTTGCGCGCGGCGCATCCGGAACTGCATCTCGACATCGACACCGCAGGTCATGGCATCGCGCGTCTCGGCGAAGGGCTCGACGCAGTGATCGCGCTGGCGCGGGAGATCGATCCCTCGCTCTATGCCAAGCGGCTCGATCGCAATTCCGTCTATGTGATCGGCGCGCGGACCTTGCTCGACGGCCCGAATCCCGTCACCCGGCCGGAACAGCTCGCCCGGCTGACCGCGCTGATCCATCGCGAGATGCCGGAGACGATCTCCGCCTGGCGGGACGCGATCGGCATTTCCGATGTCGAACCGCTCGCCACCGACTATTTCGATTCGGGCGTGCTGATGCTGGAGGCGGCGGCGCAGGGGCTGGGCGTCGCCTTCATGCACGAAAGCCATTTCCGCAACGCCAACGACCCGCGGCTCGTCCGGCTGTTCGATATCGAGGTCGACAGCCCCTACAGCCATTGGTTCGTCTGCCGCCCCCGCGCCTTGCAACAGCGGCCGGTGCGGCTGTTCCACGATTGGCTGATCCGCACGCTGGGGGTGGAATAGCGGCTGATTACGCCCCGTTCGTCATGCCGGACTTGTTCCGGCATCCACCGTTCCGCGCAGTGACGAGCCCGCGTTTCTTGTGGAACAGTGGACCCCGGAACCAGTCCGGGGTGACGAAGGAAGCTCGGCAGCGTGATTTCAAGCGTTCGATGTGACCATCGAACCGCTTATTCCGCGCGCGCCTTGACGATCTTGCCCGGGTTCGCGGGCGGCTCGCCCTTGGGCAGCGCGTCGATCAGCTCCATGCCGTCGGTCACTTCGCCCCAGACGGTATATTGGCCGTCGAGGAAGCGCGCGTCGTCGAAGCAGATGAAGAACTGGCTGTTCGCCGAATTGGGATCCATCGTCCGCGCCATCGAGCAGACGCCGCGCATGTGCGGCTCCTTGTTGAACTCCTGCTTCAGATTGGGCTTGCTCGACCCGCCGGTGCCGTCGCCGCGGCCGCCGTCGCCGCCCTGCGCCATGAAGCCGGGGATGACGCGGTGGAAGGGCACGCCGTCGTAGAAGCCCTCATTGGCCAGTTCCGCGATGCGCTGCACGTGGTTCGGCGCCAGGTCGGGGCGCAGGCGGATCGTCACGTCGCCGCCGTCGAGGGTCAGCGTCAGCGTCTGGTAGTCGGTGTCGGCCATGATCGGCTCCTCTTGTTGGTGGCGGGGAGGTAGTGTCGCTTCTGCCCGCTGGCAAATCGGATACGGCAGGGTTAAGGGCGGCGACGGCGCGAACCGGAGGGAGGCGGCGATGAGCGAGCACGAACTTCCCGAGGTGGTCGACGAGGACGGCGAGACCGAACTCGACGAGGACGACCGGCTGCGCCCCGAATTCGTCGATGCGGTGCTCGACGCGGTGCGCGACCACAATGACGAGGAAGCGCGCGACCTCGTCGAGCCGCTCCACCCCGCCGACCTCGCCGACCTGTTCGAGATCGTGCCGGAGGAGGATCGCGGTCCCCTCGCCCGCGCGGTGGCCGACCAGCTGAACGGCGACGTCTTCGCGGAGATGAACGATTACGTCCGCGAGACGCTGATCGACGCGCTCGAGCCGCATCAGGTCGCGGACATCGCCAGCGCGCTCGATACCGACGACGCGGTCGCGATCATCGAGGACATGGACGAGGACGAGCAGCGCGCGGTGCTGCGCGCGCTCGATCCCGACGATCGCGCCGCGATCGAAGAGGCGCTGTCCTATCCGGAGGAATCCGCCGGTCGCCTGATGCAGCGCGAGCTGATCGCGGTGCCGGAGCATTGGACCGTCGGCGACGTCATCGACTTCCTGCGCAGCCACGAAGAGCTGACGACGGATTTCTGGGAGATCTTCGTCGTCGATGCCGGCCACCATCCGGTCGGCACCTGCCAATTGTCGTGGATCCTGCGCACGCCGCGCGGCATCGCCATGTCCGACGTGATGAAGCGCGAACAGACGCTGATCCCGGTCGACATGGACCAGGAAGAGGTCGCGCTCCGCTTCCAGAAATATGCGCTGATCTCCGCCGCCGTGGTCGACGACGACGAGCGGCTGGTCGGCATGATCACCGTCGACGACATCGTCCACATCATCCAGCAGGAAGCCGGCGAGGACGCGCTGCGCCTGTCGGGTGCGGGCGAAGGCGACATCAACGAGCCGATCCGGCTGACCGTGCGTAGCCGGATCTCGTGGCTGGTGGTCAACCTCGGCGCGACGATCCTGTCCGCCTCGGTGGTCAAATTGTTCGAGGGCGAGATCGGCCGCTTCGCGCTGCTCGCCGTGCTGATGCCGATCGTCTCCGCGCTCGGCGGCAATGCCGGCACCCAGACGCTGGCCGTGGTGGTGCGCGCGCTCGCCACCAACCAGCTGACCAGTTCCAACACGTTGCGTATGCTGTTCCGCGAATTCCGCATCGCCCTGTGCAACGGCGGCGCGCTCGGCATGGTCGGCGCGGTCGGCAGCTACGTCATCTTCGGCAATGTGCAACTGTCGCTGGTCTTCGCACTGGCGATGATGATCAACAGCCTCGTCGCCGGGCTGGTCGGCGTGATCGTGCCGGTCGCGCTCGACAAGGCGAACGTCGATCCCGCCGTGTCGAGCGCGGTGTTCGTGACCACCGCGACCGACGTGATGGGCTTCTTCTCGTTCCTCGGCCTCGCCACCCTATGGGGCCTGGGCGGCTAAGCCGCGACGCCGGCCTCGACTGGTTTCCGAACTGGCGCAGCGGCTTGCCAGCCCCCGTTCGCCGCCCCACATCCGCCCGTCATGGCCCTTCACCTCACCAAGGTCGCGTTCGGCGCGGCGAGCGTCGACCATCTCGCCGAACGATTGAGCCTGCGCGCGCAGGACGGCCCCGTCGTCCTGACCACGCGCTACCTGCCCAAGCGACACGAGGAGGTGGCGGGCCAGGGCTCGCTGTTCTGGATCCTCAAGCATCAGCTCGTCGCGCGCTCGCCGATCCTCGGCTTTGGCGAGGCAGAGGGCGGCCGCGTCGCGATCCACATCGATCCGGCGCTGGTGCTGGTGCAGTCCCGCCCCAAGCGCGCGCACCAGGGCTGGCGCTATCTGGAAGCCGCCGACGCCCCCGCCGACCTCGGCGGCGACGCGACCGGGCTGGCTGCCCTGCCCCCGGCATTGGTCGGCAAGCTGGCCGAACTCGCGCTGATCTGACTGGCTGCCAGCCCGATCGGATACCGGCCTAGTCGCCGGTCCCGCATTGGACGGTGCCCGACGGCTGACCGACCAGCCGGCACTTCGGCTTGCCTGCGACGGTCACGCTGCCCAGTCCGGCGTTCGACACTTGGGCCGAATAGCGCGCGCGCGCGGCGATCTGACCGAGCCCCTGATGGGTCGCGATCAGGTCGCCGACGTCGAGCTTCGCCGCGTCGATCGCGCCCGCCCCGCTCGCGGTCAGCCGGGCGGCGCCGGCGCGCCCGGCAAGCGCGATCCGCCCGTCGCCGACCAGTTGCGCGTTGAGCTGGTCGGCCTGCACCGCATCGACGCTCAGTGCACCGCCGCCGCCGACCGCCAGTTCGACCCGCGGCCCCTGCATCCGCGTCACCGTCACCTCCGCACCGCCGGCGACCGATGCGGCGATCAGCGCCGGCGTCGACAGCGTGATCGTCACCGGCGCCGACGCCGCCGTGCCGCGCTCGCCCCATTGATTCAGGCTGGTGCGCCGGATCACCAGCGTGCCGCCCTCGGCGCGCAGGTCGACGCCATTGCCATCGTCGCCCGCGATCGCTGCCGCCGGCGAGGCGCCGGTGGTGATCGCCACCCGATACGCCCCCTCGATCCGTACCCGGTCGAAGCTGCCGACGCCGATCCGCCGCGTCTCGGCGGCGGCCGGGGCCAGCGCGAGAACGATCAGGGCGAGTGCGGCGAGCGGACGGATCATATCACCTGCCTCGCACCCAGACCGCATTCGGGCAAGGCCCCGATCAGCGACCGCAGCGGACCTCGCCCGAACCCTTTTTGTCGATCTGGCAGCGCGCCGCGGCACCCAGGTCGACGTCGCCCGATCCGCTCAAGGTGACGCGCGCCTCACCCGTCACCGCGGCGCGGACGTCGCCCGATCCACGTAGCGCGACCTCCGCCCGCTGCGCCTTCAGCCCGGCGGCGTCGAAGGCGCCCGAGCCGGCCACGGAAACCGTGAGCTGCTGCACTGCGCCGGCGGCATGGATGTCGCCCGACCCGCGGATATCCACCTCGGCGCGGTTGCTGGTCAGCGCGGCGATGTCGAGGTCACCCGATCCCTTGATGTCGGCGGTGAAGCTGCCGCCCTCGATCCTGTCGACCGTCATCGTCCCCGATCCGCTCAGCGTCGCGGCGGTCAGTCGCGGCATCGTCACGAAGACCTTGGCGCCCTTGTTGCCCCAGCTGATCAGCGCCCGCTCGTGCCGGTCGATGCGCAACGTGTCGCCGTCGCGCACGATACGCAGGCTGTCGAGCTCCTTGGCCGGCCCTTCCGCGCGCACCGAGAAGCCGGTGCCGACCCGCACGTCGACATCGTCGGCGCCCGCCAGGTCGATGCCGCTGAAATCGGTGACCGTATAGGTGCGCGTCGTGCCGCCGCCGCTCGCCGCGACCTCGTCACCGCCGTGCCGGTCCTTGGAACAGCCGGCCAGCGCACCCACCAGCATCAGGATCGCGATCGTCCGCACGTTTCATCTCCCCATGTGTATTGCAACAATAATACACATGGGGAGGATCGGCAAGCGCAACCGGTCAGCCGCCGCAGCGTACCTTGCCGCTGCCCATCTTGCTGACGTCGCACCGGGATTGCGGCCCCAGGTCGACACTGCCGCTGCCGACCATCGACACGTCCGCGTTGCCGGCGACGGTGGCACGGATACTGCCTGAACCCGCCATCGACACGCTGGCGCGGGCGGCGCGCAGGTTCGGCGCGGCGATGTTGCCCGACCCGCCCAGGTTCGCCTCCAGCCGCTCGACCGCGCCCGCCGCATGGACCGACCCCGATCCGCCCAGATTGATCTCGGCGGTGCGGACGCGCAGATCGTTGACGTCGATGTTGCCCGATCCGCCCAGATTGGCTTCGAGCGCATTGCCGCTGACCCGGTCGACCAGCAGGCGGCCCGATCCGCCCAGCGACAGTTTCGCGACGGCCGGCATGGTGACGTGGACGGTGATCTGCCGCTCGAGCGGATCGCTGCGCCGCCCCTCGTAGCGCTGCCCGACGATCAGGTCGCGGCCCTTGCGCTCGACGCGGAAGTTGGCGAACGCCGCCGCCGGCCCCTCCGCGCGCACCGACCAGCCGCTGCCGGTGCGGACGTCGACATTCGCAGCGCCGTCCAGCGCGACGCCGTCGAAATCGCGGGCCTGGTAGACCAACGTGTTGCCCTGCCGCTGCGCCGGCAGGCCGGGGCCGCGATCGCGCTCATAGGCGGCGGCGGCAGTAAGCGGCACCGCCGCGATGAGGAGCAGGGTCAGGCCACGCATCGTCCGAAATCCTCCGTCTGTTATAGCTTCATAATACACAACGGATTACGCCCGTAAACGAAAAAGGCGGCCCTTTTCGGGGCCGCCTTGATCCGTCGGAACGATGTGTGGGAATCGGGTCGGCCGGATCAGGCCGGCACCTTCTCCTTGTTGTAGATCGCGGCGGCGGCGCGAAGGATGTCCAGGATCTTCTCCTGCGCCTTGGGCTCGTCGATCTGCTCCATCGCCGCGAGCTCGCGCGCCAGGCGGCTGCACGCCGCCTCGAAGATCTGGCGCTCCGAATAGCTCTGCTCGGGCTGGTCGTCGGCACGGAACAGGTCGCGCACCACCTCGGCGATCGACGCGAGGTCGCCCGAGTTGATCTTCGCCTCATATTCCTGCGCGCGGCGCGACCACATGGTGCGCTTGACCTTGGGCTTGCCCTTCAGCGTTTCCATCGCCTCGCGCATCGTCTTGTCCGACGACAGCTTGCGCATGCCGACCGACTCGGCCTTGTTGGTCGGAACGCGCAGCGTCATGCGCTCCTTCTCGAAGCGCAGCACGTACAGCTCGAGGCTGCACCCGGCGATCTCCTGCTTCTGCAGCTCGATCACACGGCCGACGCCATGCTTCGGATAAACAACGTAATCACCGACATCGAAGGACAATGCCTTGGCAGCCATGAACGGGCCTTTCCTCAAGTCGCATCGCTCGCAGGAGAAAGCCGCCAGTCCGCGCAGGAACGCGTGGAGCCGAACGGCGCGAGGATGGTTGGTACGAACGTCTCCCGGCGGGCAGCGCGCTATGTCGCGCCCGTCGTGGACCCATTTAACATGTTCGCAACAAAATTACCAGTGGCGATGCGGCAGCGTCGCTGCCCCATCCCCCGGTGGCACATAATTTTCTCGCGGCGACCGCGGGTCGCGGTGCGGGTCAGTCGCCCTTGCCGGGTTCGGGCGAGAAGAACTGGTCGTACTTGCCCTCGACCCCCTTCATCGCATCGGCGTCGGGCGGGGTCTGGTCGAGCTTGCGGGTGACGTTGGGCCATTGCGCGGAGAAGGTGCTGTTGAGTTCCAGCCACTGTTCCAGCCCGCTTTCGGTATCGGGCAGGATCGCCTCCGCCGGGCATTCCGGCTCGCACACGCCGCAGTCGATGCACTCGGACGGGTTGATGACGAGCATGTTCTCGCCCTCGTAGAAACAGTCGACCGGACAGACCTCGACGCAGTCCATATACTTGCAGCGGATGCAGGCATCGGTGACGACGTAGGTCATGGGGACTCCCTCATGCGCCCCAACCCATGGGCGCCAGTATCACGAACGGCCGGCTGCTATGCCGCGTTCCCGCCCGCGTCAATCGGATCGCGCCGCCTGCGAGACGTTCGCACCGGTGGCGACGATCAGCTCCTGATAGCAGGCGCGCGCTTCCGGGGCCGGACCACGACGTGCCGGCAGCGACTCGACGCGCAGCACCCGCACCTCGCCGTGCAGCGCGAAGGTCAGGATATTGCCGACCCGGACCGGGGCGTGCGCGCGATCGATGACGCGGCCGTCGATGCGCAGATGGCCATCGCAGGCGATCGCCTGCGCGCGTTCCCGCGTCTTTGCCAGCCGGGCGAACCACAGGAACCGGTCGAGCCGCATCGCACCGCCCGATGCTGCCGGTTCGGTCCCCGCCCGCTCAGCCCCTGCCCGATCAGCCCCTGCCCGCTCACCCATGGCGCATCAGTCCGGCCAGGGCCGCAAAGGCGCCGGTCGGCGGCGCCGCCGGTGCCGGCGCCCGCCGCGGCGCGCGCCGGCCACGCCATTCCCAGCCCGGCGTCTCGCCGCGCGTCGGCCGGAAGCCCAGTTCCGCCATCAACCGGTCCAGCGTCGCCGGCTCCAGCCCGATCGAGGTGGCCAGCGCCGTGTCCGGCACGAACGGTGCCCGCCCCTCGCGCGCGTCATGCGCCGCCCGCGCGATCCGCTCGACCAGATCGACCCGCACTGCTTGGCCGGCGAGCGGGCGGAAGCCGCTGCCCAGCACCGCACCCGGCGTGCCGCGCGCCAGCACGGTCGCCCCCTCGCGTGCGACCGGCGGCACCGGCCCGCGCAACGCGAGCAGCGCCCGCCGCCAGCGCGCCGCCGCCGGCTTGAGCAATCGCGGGTCGAACAGGTCGAGCGCACCGATCGTCACCCCCGCCTTGCGCAGCCGCTTGCGCGCCTCGCCGTCGAGCGCGGTCAGCGGCTCGTGCAGCAGAACCCGCGGCGCCAGCCCGCCCGCCGCCTCCAGCTCGCCCGCGACGACGCGTAGCGCCGGCGTCGCCGCCGGGTCGCGCGCGATCCCCGCCAACGCGACCAGCGCCGGCAGCTGCCGCGCCAGCATCGCCTCCAGCCAGCGTTGCAACCGCGCCTGCACCGCCTCGCGCTGCGCCTTGTCGAGACAGTCGAGATCGCGATCGAGCTTGAGCTGCGGCCGCGCCACCGACGCACCGGCGGAAAGCCGCGCGACGGCATGGCCGCGCCAGGCGATTGTCGCCTCTTCGGTCAGCGTCAGTTCGCCGTCCGCCGCCGCGACCAGCGCCTCGGCACGCCGCCCGCGCTCGCCCGTCAGCCGTTTCTCCGCCGCAGCGAGCAGCAGCCTTCGGTCGCCCGCCCGCGCACTCGGATCGACAGTAAAGCGGAAGCCGTCGAGCCGGCCGATCGCATGATCCTCGACCAGTACCTCGCCTTCGGGCCCGATCGTCACCGGCAACGCGCCGGCGTCGGCGCCGATCTGGCGGATCAGCGCGGTGGTGCGCTTGTCGACGAAGCGTTGCGTCAGGCTGGCGTGCAGGCCGTCGGACAGCCGCTCCTCGATGCTGCGCGTCCGCTCCGCCCAGACCTGCGGCTCGGCCAGCCAGTCGGGCCGGTGGGCGATATAGGCATAGGTGCGGATCGCCGCGATCCGTCCCGCGATCGTCTCGACGTCGCCGGCGATCGTGTCGAGCCGCGCGATCTCGTCGGCGAACCATTGGTGCGGCGCGACCATCCGCCCCTCGCTCAGATAACCGAACAGCCGGCTGACGAAGCGCGCATGCGGATCGAGCCCGAGCTTGCGGAAATCGGGCAGGCCGCACGCCGCCCACAGCCGCTTGACCATCGCGGGGCTGCGCGTCCGGTCGCGCACCCACGGCTCGTCCGCTAGCCGCTTGAGCACGGCCAGATCGGTCGCCTGCGGGGCGGCGATCAACACCCCCGGCTCCGGCCGCCGCTCCAGGCTGGCGACCAGCGCGTCGATGCTGCCGAAATCGGGCTCGCCGTTGCGCCAATAGAGATGCTCGATCGGCCGGAAGCGATGCTCCTCGATGCTGAGCACTTCTTCGGGCAGGAAGGCGCCCGGTCCGTCCTCGCTGATCGCGCCGAACGTGCCGTCGCGCTGGTGCCGCCCGGCGCGGCCGGCGATCTGCGCCATCTCCGCGACGGTCAGCCGCCGCTGCCGCCGGCCGTCGAACTTGTTGAGTCCGGCGAAAGCGACATGCGCAACGTCCATGTTGAGGCCCATGCCGATTGCGTCGGTCGCGACCAGATAGTCGACCTCGCCCGCCTGGAACATCGCCACCTGCGCATTGCGCGTGCGCGGGGAGAGCGCCCCCATCACCACCGCCGCGCCGCCGCGCAACCGCCGCAGCATCTCGGCGACGGCATAGACCTCCTCCGCGCTGAACGCGACGATCGCGGACCGTTTGGGCAGCCGGCTGATCTTCTTGGCGCCGGCATAGGTCAGCTTCGAGAAGCGCGGCCGGCCGATGATCTCCGCCTCGGGCACCAGCGCGCGGATCATCGGGCGCAGCGTCTCCGAACCCAGGATCATCGTCTCCTCGCGCCCGCGCCGGCGCAGCAGCCGGTCGGTGAAGACATGGCCGCGTTCGGGATCGCTGCCGAGCTGCGCCTCGTCGAGCGCGACGAAGGCGGCGTCGTGCTCGGGCATCGATTCCGCCGTGCACAGGAACCAGCGCGCATTGGGCGGGACGATCTTCTCCTCGCCGGTGACCAGCGCGACCTGGTCCGGCCCCTTGATCCGCACCACCCGATCATAGACCTCGCGGGCGAGCAGGCGCAGCGGAAAGCCCATGATGCCGCTGGAATGGCCGCACATTCGCTCGACGGCGAGATGGGTCTTGCCGGTATTGGTCGGTCCGAGGACCGCGGTGACGGCACCTGTCATGCCGCCAACATCGGGACTCTGCCGCCCCTGCGCAATAACTTATCCGCACCTGCCGTTGTGGTGCGACGGGACGCACTCGCCCCCGCGCCTCGTCCAGCGCCCGCCCCGCCGCACCGCCGACACGCCCCGTCGCAGCGCAGCCCGCCGGAATCCCCGGTTAATTTGACTTTAGCATCTCGCCTGCACAACGCTGCGACCCACGCCGGGGGGAACGCGGCGCTGAGTTCTTGTAGGCATAGGGCGTCGCGCGCGTGTTTCTCCGCAACGAAACCGGTATCGAACTGGCCGGTGGCACCACCGCACGGGCCTTGCCCGGCATCCGCCCCCTCGCCGCGCCGCGCAAGCCGATCGACCGCTGGCTTGCCGCCGCGGCCGAGATCGACTGGGTTCCCGACCTCGGCGCCCGGATCGGCAGCCGCGACTGGTGGCGTGGCCTCGCCACCTGCACCGCACTGGCCGCCGGCGCCTGGCTGATCGCACCCGGCATCGGCCGGCCGCTGCTCGGCGCCGTCCCCGCGCCGCTGACTGGCACCGCCTGGGAAGAGACGCGGGCGCAGGGGATCGCGCCGCTCGGCTGGGGCGCCGACACTGGCCACCGCATGGCCGCCAACGATCTCGTCGTGCCGCTCGCCGAAGCGCCGGAGCGGCCGATCGTCGAACTCAATGCGACGCTGGGTGACGGCGACGCGCTCGACCGCGTGCTGATGCGTGCCGGCGTCGGCCGCGGCGATGCGCAGCGGGCCGCCGCCTTGGTCGCCCAGACCACCGACCTCGACGATATCCAGACCGGTACGCGGATCGCGCTGACGCTCGGCCGTCGCCCGACCAAGACGGTGGCGCGGCCGCTGGAGAAGCTGGCGATGCGCGCCCGCTTTGATCTCAACGTCACGCTTAACCGTGCCGGCGACCAATTGGCGATGACGCGCCAGCCGATCGCGATCGATTCGACGCCGCTGCGCATCCACGGCCTTGTCGGCAGCAGCCTGTACCGCTCGGCCCGTGCCGCTGGCGCGCCGGCGCGGGTGGTCGAAAGCTATATCAAGGCGCTGGCGACACGGCTGTCGATCGGCCGCGACGTCCATGCCGCCGACAATTTCGACCTGATCGTCGAGCGCGAGCGCGCCGCCACCGGCGAGGTCCGGCTCGGCAACCTGCTGTTCGCTGGCATCGACCAGGGCCGGCGCACGCTCCAGCTCGTCCGCTGGCAACGCGGCAGCGACGGCGGTGCCGATGGTGACCATCCAACCTGGTTCGACGCCAAGGGACAGACCGAGCGCCACGGGTTCATGGGCATGCCCGTCGCCGGTCATGTCACCTCCAGCTTCGGTCTGCGCATGCACCCGCTGCTCGGCTTCATGCGGATGCATAAGGGCATGGACATCGGCGCGCGCTACGGCTCGCCGATCTATGCCGTGCTCGACGGCGTCGTCCAGTCGGCGGGCCGGTCGGGCGGCTACGGCAATTTCGTCAAGCTCGGCCATAGCGGCGGCCTCGCCAGTGGCTATGGTCACATGAGCCGCATCGCCGTGTCGCGCGGCGAGCGCGTCCATCAGGGCCAGGTGATCGGCTATGTCGGCTCGACCGGCCTGTCGACCGGACCGCATCTTCATTGGGAGGTGTGGCGCAACGGCCAGACGATCAACCCGCGCTCGATCTCCTTCGCCAGCACCGAGACGCTGTCGGGTGCCGAGCGCCGCCGTTTCGACGCCTGGGTCGCCCGCCTCCGGGCCGTTCACACGGGCTGACGAAGGGGCGGGCTCGACGCTTCTACGCCCGCCGGCCCGTCACCCCGGACGTGTTCCGGGGTCCACGGTCACGCAAACGCCTATGCCGGTTGCCACGCGGAAGGGTGGATGCCGGCACAAGTCCGGCATGACGGAATGCTTTCCTACAAGACCCGGTCTTGGTAGCCTCGACCCGGCTCTTTCTCAGCATCAGCAACATTCGCAATGCCGGCGGATTGGCCAACGCAACGTTCAGGCGTCAAAAGTGTCAAGACTCGCGGGTGGGACTTAGCGCCCCTGCGCGCGCCAACGCTGCACGGTGCGCTGCAGGATGCCGTCCTCGCCGCCGGTCTCGCGCCACAGTCGCGAGAACAGCGGATCGCCGGACGCCGGCCGCTTGTCGTCGTCCAGCGCATCGAAGCTGACGCGGATCGGTACCGCGACACCCTCGCCGCAAACGATGCATTCGCGATTGCGCAGCGCCGGGATCGAATCGAGGAAACCGCGCGCGCCCTCCGGCATCGCCGCGCGCACGAAGGCCTGGTCGCGTTCGTTGTTGAGGCGCATCGCGATGATCGTACCGCACTGCGACAGCACGCCTTCCTCGAGATCGGAGGGCCGCTGCGTGATCAGTCCCAGGCTGACGCCGTATTTGCGCCCTTCCTTGGCGATGCGGCTGAGGATGCGACCGACCGCCGAGCCCCGTTCGTTACGGCCGCTCGGGATGTAGCGATGCGCTTCCTCGCAGACGAGCAGGATCGGCCGCTGCGGCTCGTTGCGCGACCAGATCGCATAGTCGAAGGTCATCCGGCTGAGCACCGCGACCACCACCGCGGTGATCTCCGACGGCACGCCGGACACGTCGACGATCGAGATCGGCCGGCCGTCGCCCGGCATGCGGAAGATCCGCGCCAGGAAGTCGGTCATTGTGTCGGCGACCAACATGCCGGAGAACATGAAGGAATAGCGCGGATCGGCCTTGATCTCGTCGATCTTGGTCTTGAGGCGCAGATAGGGTGCGGTATCGCCCGCCCGATCCAGCTTGCCCATGTCCGCCTGGATGAATTGGGTCAGGTCGGACAGCAGATAGGGGATGGGCGCGTCGACCGTCAGCTTAGCGATCTCCTGCCCCAGCCGATTCTTGCCGCGGGCGGCGAGCAGGCATTTGGCGAGGATATCGGCGTCGAGCTGTCGATCGGCACCGCTGCTGGTCAGGAAGACTTCGCAATGTTCCTCGAAGTTCATCAGCCAGTAGGGCATCGCCAGATTGCTGACGTCGAAGATCGCGCCGGTGCCGCGGAACGCCGCGGCATATTCGCCATGCGGATCGATCATCACGACGTGGCCCTGCGGCGCCAGTTCGCAGATCCGGTGCAGGATCAGCGCGGCGCTGGTCGACTTGCCGGTACCGGTCGATCCGACCAGCGCGAAATGCTTGCCCAGCATCGCGTCGACGTACAGCGCGGCGCGCACGTCGCGGGTTGGATAGACGGTGCCGATCTGGATATGCGGCACGTCGGCGGCGGAGTAGACCTGACGCAGGTCGGCGGTGGTGATCGGGAAGACCTCGCCGCCCGGGATCGGATAGCGGGTGACGCCGCGACGGAAGTTGTACAGCTTGCCGGTCAGCCGCTCCTCGTCGCCTTCGCCCAGGAAATCGATGTCGGCGCGCACCCATTCGTTGCTGCCGGGGTCGAGCGCCAGGGCGCGGATATTGGCGATCAGCCAGATACCGCCGACCCGCATCTTGATCTGGCCGCCGACCTGACCGGCCGTGGCGACGACGGGGTCGGGATCCTGCGCGATGATCTCCAGCGCCGCCCGGTCGAGCAACACGCGGCTGCTCGCGCCCGCGATCGCGGTGACGCAACCGATCGGCGTCAACGTCGCCAGGCCGCCGATCGCGGCGGCCCCGCCCAACGGTACCGCATTGTCGAACGCTCGCGGTCCCGGCATCTCACTCATCACGACGCGCCTCATAGCTGTGCGATTGCAGGCTATGGCGACCAAGCGATTAAAATTGGGTGAGGAAGCCTGCCTAGACCCGGCGCGCGATCTGCCCGGCCGTCCAGCCGAGCAGCACCGACAGCGCCACCGCAGTCAGCCCGTACAGGATCGAGGACCGCTCCGCCGCACGCGCGACGAACCGCTCGAATCCCGATTTGCGAATATCGATGTCGCGCACCGCCGCCGCCAGCACCCGGCCGTCGCGGATCAGGAAGGTTTCCGCGGTGAACCGCCCGACCGGCACGCGTGCCGGGATCGTCAGCCGCGCGCGATACAGCACGCCGTCGGTGATCTCCACCGCCTGCGGCGCCTCGACATAGAGGCCGCCGCGTCGCTTGAGGTCGACCAGCCCGCGCTGGAAGCGCTCTTGCACCGCACTGATCGTGCCCGCGCCCGGCGACAATTGCAGGCTGCCAAGGCCGAGTTCGTAGATGGCGCGGGTCCGCTCGTCGACGATCCGCTCGATCGGCCGTGAGGAGGCCAGCGCATAGAATGACGGGGCCGAACTGTACCGCTGGCTGTGGGCATTGACCCAGATACCGGCGACCTTCTCCTTCTCCCGCACCAACACCGGCTGGGTCGGCCCCTTGACCACCACGACGATGTCCGCCGGCGCCTCGCCGCGCGGCGTCCGGCCGCCGGGATAGAGGATCGCGCCGAACAGCAAGAGCTCGGCACCGGTGAAACTATAGGCGATCTCGATGTCGCGCTGCGAGACATCGGGCACCAGGACCGGTTTGTCGGCGGCCATCGTCTGCGCCATCAGCAAGGGCGCGGCGAGCGCCAGCAAACGCGCTCTCATGTCAGCTCGACCGAGAAGAGATCCTCCGGCCGCCAGACCAAGCCGAGCAGGATGCGTGTACCGACCAGCAGCACCATGATCGCTAGCGCGAGCCGCAAATATTCCGGCTTCACCCGCGTCGCGAAGCGCGCGCCGAGCTGCGCGCCGGTCACCGATCCGACCAGCAACAGCGCGGCGAGCACGATGTCGACCGCCTTGGTCGTCGTCGCATGGACCATCGTCGCAGCCGCGGTGACGAACAGTGTCTGGAACAAGCTGGTGCCAACGACGACATTGGTCGCCATGCCGAGCAGATAGATCATTGCCGGCACCAGGATGAAGCCGCCGCCGATACCGAGCAGGATGGTCAGGATGCCTGTCGAGAAGCCGAGCAGCAGCGGCGCCAGCGGCGAGATGTACAGGCCCGAGGCGTAGAAGCGCGTGCGCAAGGGCAGTGCGGCGACCAGCGGGTGATGGCGGCGCTTGCGCGGCCGTGGCCGGCCGCCGCCGCGGCTGGCACGGATCGCGCCGATCGATTCACGCGCCATGGTGAAGCCGATGAAGCCGAGCATCAGCACATAGACGACGCCGATCACCGTATCGATCTGGCCGCTTTCTTGTAGCAGCCGGAAGATCCAGGCGCCCGCGAAGCTGCCGACGATACCGCCGGCGACGAGCACGCCGCCCATTTTCACGTCGACCCCGCCACGTTGAAAATGGGCAAATACGCCCGACACGCTCGCCCCGGTCACCTGACTCGCTGACGAGGCTGCCGCCACCGTCGGCGGGATGCCATAGATGATCAGCAGCGGCGTCGTCAGAAAGCCGCCGCCGACGCCGAACATCCCCGACAGCAGTCCGACTCCGCCGCCCAGCAACACGATCACCAGCGCGTTGACCGAGAGATTGGCGATCGGAAGGTACAGGTCCATGCCCCTTCGTTATAGGCGCCAGGGCAGCGCCCGCGACCCCTAAAAGTCGCTTCCCAGCCCAATTGCTGGCCCGGACCCGGGCCGTGCCCGGCCGGCGATCCGCTGTCGCCAATCCGCCGCCAGACGCAGCTGACGCGGCCCGACCGGCAGCGTCATGGCGAGCGTCGGCCCCACATCCAGCCGCGCCGCGTCGCGCTGTACCCCGCCCCAGGCGCCGAGACCCACGGCGATACCGGAACCGTGATCGGCCCGGATGGGCGTCGTCAGCCGCAGCGATCCGTCGGCAAAGCCATCGGGGCGACGCCGACCGACGATGCCCGCTTGCGCATATCCCTCGATCGTCACGCTAGGGGTGACCGCCTGCGGTCCGACGCCGCCGATCACGCCGAGCGTCACGCCGCCCCGCCCGTGGTCCAGCGCCATCCGATGCTCCGCGATCACATGCACCGGCCAACGCATCGGCTGCCAATCCAATCCCACTGCCCCCTCCGTGCCGCGGCTTGCCAATGCCGTTGCGAGCCGGGCGGACAGAACGAGCCGCGGGCTCTCGCTGACCCGATAGGTCAGCCGCACACCCGTCTGCGAGCCGCCGAGCAGGCTCCCCGATATCACGGGAGAAGAGTCACTCCGCGCCACCAGCCAGACACTCCCGGCCAGTCTCTTTTGCGATGGCAACGGCATACGCTGTTGAAATCGTGGTGTAGACGAAGCGAGGGGCAGTGCATCCGGAAGCATGTCCTCGGTCCCAGCCAATCTGTTCGCATCGGTCGGTCTTGCCCGCGGTGCTGGCGTCGGTTCGTTCTTGGTTTCCAGCGGCCCTTGCTCACCGGACGACTCCGCCGTCTTGCGTGTATTTGACGGCCGATCAATCGCCACGCGGGGAGCCTTCTCCCTTTGCAGCGGCGCCTTGGGGCCTCCGTGGGCCATCGCGACCGCCGGTGGAGCGACGCCGATCCTCAGTTCGTCTTTCCGCTCGGCGGCGCCGATTGTGGGCATAGCTCTCTCGGGCGGGAGGTCCGTGTCGGACGGCGTCGGTGCTGCGTTTCCCGGCACGAACCACAATGCCAGCAGGCGTCCTGCAACCCACATCGTCAGAACCGCTCCGACGAACCACAGGGGTTGCCCCCTTATGCCGGGCCTGTTGCCGCCCACGACGGAAAGACATGGCTGGTCTTGTCCCACGCGACGTGCCGGCCGTTGAGCAGGAGCAGGTATCGCACCATTGCGCGCGGCGCCGCACAGAGCGCGACCAGATTGGCCATCAGGAACCGCGGCAGGGCCCGGCCTCCTTCACGCCAGCCGTAACAGCTGGCGGTGCAGGTCACACGGACGGTCAGCCGCCACATCAGCAGGATCGCGGTTGCAATTGTCATCCAGGGGGCGAGCCTCTCGCCGCGAGGCGCGATCTGCATCGTAAGATGGAGAAGACCCGCCAGAATCCACAGCAGCGCGGCGCCGTAGGCCACGGCGACGATCGGCACCGATAGGACCGCGCGCCGATCCCGCATCCGCATCCAATTGTCGCACAGGGCAGAGGATCGTGCCCAGCCCATGCGGTCCCATCCTGCCAATACGATCCCGGCGATCCATCGCGCCTTCTGGCGAGACGCCGCCCGCAATGTATCCGGGAAATACGCCCGAACCGCGATCAAGGAGCTGTCATCCGGGTCGCGCAGGCGTGCGAAATATGCGTTTCCGCCGAGCGCGGCGATCCGCAACCCCATTTCGTAGTCTTCGGTCAGGCTGCCCGCATCGAATGGCGCGCCGCCTCGCTCATCCGCCAGACGGGCCATCATCGTCCGGGCGATCGCACATCCGGTACCGGCGAGCGGCATCGCCGCGCGCAGGCGATTACGCACCGGCTGATGGACTCTATGCGCATAGGCGAATTCGTCCGCATAATGGCCCGACACCAGCGATCCCCGGCGGATCAGCGGCAGCACGGGCAGCTGCACCACGTCATGGTCGTCGAGCAGCGTATCGAACGCCTCCAGCTCGCGCGGGTGGACGACATCTTCAGCATCATGCAGAACGATCGCTCGAGCCCGGAAATCCTGCCGGCGCTCGTCGTCCAGCAAGGCGTGCCACAGCGTGTTCAGACACCCCGCCTTGGTCGTCGGGCCAGGCTCGGTGCCGACGACCATCCACACCCGCGAATCCCTGGCGGCGACATCGGCCACGGCCGCGATCGTCCGCGGGTCATTGGGATAGACGCCGACATAGATGCGATAGCGGCTATAATTAAAGCGCTCGAGCGCCGCCGTCAGCATCGCCCCGATCACCGCCGCCTCGTCCCAGGCCGGCACGAAGACGACCATCGGGTCCGACGATTCAACCGATTGTAGGACCAGAGCCGGTTCACATCCCGCTCCTCGCCGCGACGCGAACCATAGAAACAGAAGATCGACCACGGCATCGTCGATCCCGCCGATCATGATGCCCGTGGCTGCCAACAGCATCGACTCCCGCGCCGCGACGTCGACGATCCACGTCAGCTGTTCCACGCCCGAGTGCCCCCGCCCCCGCCACTGTGTCCGTAATGGATATATCAGATGCGATCGGCCGTGTCGACTATGGCCCATCGGCCAACAAACCGCCCTGAATCGCCGCTATAATCGCGCACCATGACAATTCGAATCGGTATCGGCGGCTGGACCTACGAGCCTTGGCGCGGCAGCTTCTACCCGGCGAAGTGGCCGCAGAAGCGCGAGCTCGATTATGCCGCAACGCGGGTCACCGCGATCGAGATCAACGGTACCTATTATTCCAGCTTCAAGCCGCAGAGCTTCGCCGGCTGGGCCAAGGCGGTGCCCGACGGCTTCGTCTTCACGCTCAAGGCATCGCGCTATTGTACCAATCGCAAGGTGCTCGCGGAGGCCGGGGAATCGGTCCAGCGATTCGTCAGCCAAGGCATTGTCGAGCTTGGCGACCGGCTTGGTCCGATACTCTGGCAGTTCAAGGCGACCAAGCGCTTTGACCCGGACGACATGCGTGCCTTTCTCGCTCTGTTGCCGCGTAGCCAAGACGGCGTGACGCTGCGGCATGCCGTCCAGGTACGTCACGAGAGCTTCGCCGACCCGGCCTTCGTCGCCATGGCGCGCGAGGCGAATGTCACCATCGTCTATGCCGAGTCCGCCGATTATCCCGCGATCGCCGACGTCACTGGCGACTTCGTCTACGCCCGACTGGAGAATGCGCAGGAGAGCGAACCTGAGGGCTATGATGCTGCCGCGCTGGATCGATGGGCCGTCATCACGCGCGAATGGGCGGCAGGCAGTCGACCCGCCGACCTGCCCTATGTCACCGCCGACGCGCCCCCAGCCGTACCGCGCGACACATTCGTCTTCTTCATCAACGGTGCCAAGATCCGCGCCCCGCATGGCGCAATGGCGCTGATCGACCGCGTCACGCCATGCTGACGAACTCGGCGGGTGATCAGATCGTATCGCCCGTCAGCCGCTGGCACACCATGTCGAGCTGGTCGAGCGTCGAATAGCCGAGCGTCAGCGTGCCGCCCTTGTCGTGATGGGCGATGCGGACGTTGAGACCAAGCAGGTCGGACAATTGCCGTTCGAGCGCAGCGATATCGGCATCCGGCTCCGCCCCCGCGGTGCGCTCCGCGTTGGCGGGGCGGCCACCCGGCCGTTCTGGTTTCGCACCCTTGGCGAGCTTCTCCGTCTCGCGGACCGTCAAACCACGGGCGACGACCTGCTCCGCCAGCGCCTCGACGTCACGCGCGCCGAGCAGCGCCCGCGCATGGCCCATCGACAGCGACCCGTCGGTGACCCGCGCCTGCACCGCATCGGGCAGTTCGAGCAGGCGCAGCAGATTGGCGACATGGCTGCGAGACTTGTGGACGATCTTCGCGAGCGCGTCCTGCGTGTGACCATATTCGCCGGCGAGCCGCTGATAGGCCTGCGCCTCTTCGATCGCGTTGAGATCCTGACGCTGGATGTTCTCGATCAGAGCGATTTCGAGCGTTTGCGCATCGTCGAACTCGCGGACGACGACCGGCACCTCGTGCAGCCTTGCCCGCTGTGCCGCGCGCCAGCGCCGCTCCCCCGCGACGATCTGGTAATCGTGGCCGTGCGGGCGGACGACGATCGGTTGGATCAGGCCACGCGCCGCGATCGACGCCGCCAGTTCGTTCAGCGCCGCCTCGTCGAAATGACGCCGCGGCTGATCCGGGTGGGGCGACAGCGCGCTGACCGGCAGCATCCGTACACCCGATGGTATCGCCGCTTTGTTGCCCGGTGCGACCGGCGCTTCGTTCGCCATCTCGCCGAGCAGGGCGCTGAGGCCCCGACCGAGCCCACCCGGCCGATTCCGCTTGCCGCCGTCACTCATGCCGCAACCGCCGGAGCCGGCAAGCGGGCGATCAGTTCACGCGCGAGATCGATATAGGCCTGCGATCCCGAGCATCGGTGATCGTAGATCAGCGCCGGCAGGCCATGGCTCGGCGCCTCGGACAGGCGCACGTTGCGCGGGATCACCGTGTCAAAGACAACGCGGCCGAGCACCGCACGCACATCGGCAGACACCTGGTCGGTCAGCCTGTTCCGGCGATCATACATGGTCAACGCGACGCCTAGGATCGCCAGCCCTGGATTGAATCGTTCGCGGATACGCTCCACCGTGGTCAGCAACTGGGACAACCCCTCCAGCGCGAAGAATTCGCATTGCAGCGGCACGAGCAACTTGTCCGCCGCAACCATGGCGTTGATCGTCAGCAAGCCCAGCGATGGCGGGCAGTCGACCAGGATGATGTCCCACACCCCCTGGGCCCGTCGCAGGGCGTGATCGAGCCGATGTGTCCGCGCATCGAACTCGACCAATTCTATCTCCGCGCCGGACAGGTCCACCGTCGCCGGCACGATATCAAGCCGCGGAACCTTGGTCGTCACCACGGCTTCGTCGATCTGTGCTTCGCCGATCAGCACATGATAACTCGATCGCTGCCGCTGCGCTTGGCCGATGCCAAGGCCCGTCGAAGCATTGCCTTGGGGGTCTAGATCGATCAGCAGCACCCGCTTTCCCGTCGCGGCGAGTGCCGTACCGAGATTGATAGCGCTGGTGGTCTTACCCACCCCGCCCTTTTGATTGGCCACCGCGATACAGGTCACGATTTGCGCTCCACCAAGAGGATCGATGAGTCTGCGGAGGTCAGGCTTTGTTTCACGTGAAACACCCATCCTCGATCACGCCGCAGCATCTGTAGCTGTTCTGGCTCGATCCGCCCACGCGGCAGGACCCAGCGCGTGTCCGATCTGGCGCAATGTGCCGCCGCATGCAAAAGCTTTTCGACCGACGCCACCGCCCGAGCGCTGATCACATCGTATCGACCCTCAACCTGCTCGACCCTGGAGGCGCGGACCGTCGCGCCAGACAGGCCGAGTTTCTCGACACATTCATTCAAGAACAGTGCGCGGCGGCGGCGCGGCTCAACCATCGTCACCTCGCCGTCGAACAGGATGGCCACCACCATACCTGGGAAGCCGCCGCCCGTCCCGACGTCAAGCCAGTCTCTCGCCCCCGACCCGGCATGATCGACCAGCTGCGCGGAATCGAGCGCGTGGCGAAGCCACAGCGCGTCGATCGTCGAAGGTGCGATCAGGTTCTGCTGAGCATTTTCCGCCCGCACCATATCGAGAAAGGCACCGACTTGCGCGCACAGCGTCTCGCCGAACTTCGCCGCGATCCAGCCGCGCGCTTCCTCTTCGGTCATGCCGCCGTCCTTTGCGCATGCAGGTAGATGGCCGAGAGTGCCGCTGGCGTAATACCCCGGATGCGGCCGGCCGCGCCCAGTGTCTCCGGCCGAGCCTTGCTCAATCGGTCGATCATCTCGTTCGACAGGCCCGGAACCGCGGCGAAGTCGATCGCCGTCGGCAAGCGCACGTTCTCGTCCCGGCGGAGCGCGGCGATTTCGTCAGCCTGCCGCTCCAGATAGGGGGCATAGCGCGCATCCTCCGCAATCTCCGATAGCACGTCGGCAGGGGCGATCTCATCGATACCCGGCACCAGCGCCGCCATCGTCACTCCGGGTATGCGGAGCCATTCGTAGGCGGATCGCCGGCTGCCATCCTGAGCGACCGCGAGACCCTGCAAAGCGAGGCTGGACGCGGTGAAGGTCGACGCCAGCGCTGCTTCCGCGCGAGCCCGCGCCTGCAATCGCCGTTGACGGTGACGGCGTCGGTCGGCGCCGAGGCAGCCCAAATGTTCGGCCTGTTCGCCAAGTCGCGTCTCGGCATTGTCGGCACGCAGGGATAGTCGATATTCGGCACGCGCCGTCAACATCCGATACGGCTCGGTCACGCCCTGCAAAACGAGGTCGTCGATCATCACACCGAGATAGCTGGTTCCGCGATCCAGGACGCAGGGTGCCATGTCACAGGCATAGGCCGCGGCGTTGAGGCCGGCGATCAACCCCTGCCCTGCCGCCTCTTCATAGCCGGTGGTGCCGTTGATCTGCCCCGCGCAGAACACGCCGGGGATGGCCGCCAATGCCAGTTGGCGATCGAGCGCGCGCGGATCGCAATAATCATATTCCACGGCGTAGCCGGCCATGGTGATCCGCGCCCGCTCCAGGCCAGGAATGCTCGCAATCATCGCCAGCTGAAGATCGACCGGCAGCGACGTCGACAGGCCATTGGGATAGACGATGGGGTCGTTCAGGCCCTCCGGCTCTAGGAACACCTGATGACCATCGCGATCGCCGAAGCGGAGGATCTTGTCTTCGATCGACGGACAATAACGGGGCCCCTGCCCCTCGATTGCGCCGCCGAACAGGGGCGATCGGTCGAGCCCGCCGCGGATGACGTCATGCGTCCGTGTCCCGGTCCGCGTAACGGCGCAGGCGATCTGCGGGTGGAGCCGACGTGCCGTCATCGGAGACATCGTCCACGGCTCGGCGTCGGACGCCTGCTCCTCCAGGCTCGCCCAGTCGATCGTCCGTGCATCCAGCCGTGGCGGCGTGCCGGTCTTCAGCCGCGCCATGGGCAGGCCGAGCGCGCGCAATTGCTCGCCGAGCCGCTTCGCTGGCCGTTCGCCAACCCGGCCACCCTCTTCTCGATCATCGCCACGAAACATCCGGGCACCCAGGAAGGTGCCGGTGGCGAGCACCACCGTCCTGCCGGCAATCCGGCTGCCGTCGGCGAGTACGACTCCGTCAACGTGACCGCCGTGGCCGATCGACAGGGCGTCGACATCACACTCGATAACGGTCAGCCTCGGCTCGGCCGCAAGCAAGCTCTGGATGGCTCGCGAATAGAGGCGGCGATCGGCTTGGATTCGCGGCCCCTGAACCGCCGCACCCTTGCTCCGGTTGAGCATGCGGTAATGGATAGCGGCGGCATCCGCTGCCCGCGCGATCAGTCCGTCAAAAGCATCGACCTCGCGGACGATATGCCCCTTGCCCAGCCCGCCGATCGCCGGGTTGCACGACATGGCGCCGATATGCCGCGCTTCGAAACTGACTAATGCTGTCCTCGCGCCACGACGCGCGGCCGCCGCGGCGGCTTCCGTGCCGGCGTGACCGCCACCGACAATTATGACATCGAACATGATGCAATGCGCCTAAGCGACGCACCGGATCACGTCAAAAGTGTTCCACGTGGAACATCACTTTCCGACGCAGAATTGACCGAATAGCGAGTCGAGCATTGCCTCCGTCGCATCGACACCGAGGATGGTGGCGAGCAACCGGCTGGCGACCCGCAACTGCTCGGCGACCAGCACCGTATCGTCTTCCGGTGTCGCCATCGCTTCGAACGCCTGTTGCAGTGCCGTCCGCTCCTGAGCCCGGAAGGAGATCGCATCGATCCGCGGTACCAAGGCTTCGGCCCGCGTATGGATGATCGACCACAATGCATTGATCGTGGCCGGTTGATCCTGCCGCACCGCAACATCACGATCGGCTGGCATTTCCACACGACCCGGTTGATCCGCCCGTGCATAAACACGGACAGCGTCGGCGCGTGGCGGGGCGTCGTCGCCCAGCCACAACAGAATGTCCGCCTGCTCGATCGCATCGCCCGCCCGCGTCACGCCGATCCGCTCTATGGGATCGACGGTCTCGGTCAGTCCCGCCGTGTCCGTTAGCCGATAGGCCAGCCCATCTCTGACCAGCGCCACCTCGATCCGATCGCGCGTTGTGCCCGCGATATCGCTGACGATCGCGACGTCGCGCTGGCTGAGCAGATTGATTAGCGTCGATTTGCCGCTGTTCGGCGGCCCGGCCAGCACCACCAACAGGCCGTCGCGCAAGCGCTCCACTGGCGGTTCGGCGATGACGGTCCGCCATTCGTCGGCGAGCGTCCTCATCCCCTCGATGACGGCTACCAATGCCGCATCATCCCCTGCGACATCGTCCTCATCGGCGAAGTCGAGCTGCGCCTCGACCCGCGCGGCGAGCGCGCTAAGTCGCGTCAGCCAGGCACGAACCTGTCGGCTGACCACCCCCTCCGCAGCCGAGATCGCCGCGACGCGCTGACGTTCGGTTTCGGCGCTCAACAGATCGGCCAAGCCGCGCGCTTCCGCCAAATCGATCCGCCCGTTACTCAGTGCGCGGCGAGTGAACTCGCCTGGCTGCGCCGGTCGTACATTCAATTGCCGGCCCAATGCCGCCAGCACTGCCGCAACCACTGCGCGCCCGCCGTGGCAGTGCAGCTCGACCAGATCCTCGCCCGTCGCACTGGCCGGTCCGGGAAAACACAAGATCAGTGCCCGATCGAGCAAGGCGCCCTTGTCATCCCGGAGCGATCGCAGCCGCGCGGTCCGCGCCGGCGGCAGGGTCCCGGCCAGTGCCGTCACGGCCGCAAAGGCTGCCGGTCCACTGACCCGGATGACCGCGATGCCGGCCGGTGGCGCACCGCTCGATAGCGCGAAGATCGTCAGGTTTGAGGTCACCCGCCCGCCTTGCGCCCTGCACCACTCGCCTGATCGAACAATTGCCGCCACATCGACAGACCCGCCTCCCCCATCGGTGCCCAGCTCTTCATCATGCCTTCGAGCAATTCCGGCTTCACCTGACCGTTCATCGTGTCGAGCAGCATCGCGACATAGCGGTCATGCAACGGCGTCAGGTCGGGCAGGCCCAAGGCACGGCGTGCCTCTTCCGGAGTCAGGTCGATGTCCACCGTCACCTTCATCGTCGTGCCTCCATCGATCCTGCTTGAGCTGCCGTCGTCGGCTCTGCATAGCCGCCCAGGACCATCCGCGCGAGAGGACCCCATGACCAAGACCATCCAGATCGAGACACTCGACCACGACGGCCATTTCCCGGCCTATGTCGCCGAGCCGGAGGGCACGCCCAAGGCCGCGATCATCGTCATTCAGGAAATCTTCGGCATCAATGCCGGCATTCGACGCAAGGCCGACACGCTGGCAGAGGCCGGCTATCTGGCGATCGCACCGGAACTGTTCTGGCGCTTCGCCCCGGGCGTCGAACTCGATCCCGACGTGCCGCACGAGATGCAGCAGGCGCTCGAACTTATGGGCAAGTTCGATCAGGATGCGGGGATCCGCGACATCGAGGCGACGATCCGCACCGCCCGCGGGCTGCTGCCCGATGGCGGCAAGGTCGGCGCGGTCGGCTATTGCCTGGGCGGCCGCCTCGCCTTCATGACCGCGGCGCGCACCGACATCGACGCCAGCGTCGGCTATTATGGCGTCGGCATCGACGGCCTGCTCGCCGAGAAGCATGCGATCGCCAAGCCGGTGCTGCTGCACGTGCCGCAGGAGGATCATTTCGTCGACAAGGATGCGCAGGCGCGTATGCACGAAGGGCTGGACGATCACCCGAAGGTGACGCTCTACGACTATCCCGGCGAGGATCACGGCTTCGCCACGGAGTTCGGTCAGCGCCGCTCCGACGCCTCGGCCAAGCAGGCGGACGAGCGCACCGCCCGCTTCTTCGCCGACCATCTTGGCTGATATAAAAAGGGGGGCCGCGGCCCCCCTTACCTTATCGGATCATCGGAACAGCGTGGTCAGTCCGACATTCGGATCGACCACGCCCTCGTAAATCATCTTGCCAGCGACGTAGACGATCACCGCCAAGCCGATATAGGCGATCCAGCGGTAGCGCTCGATATATTTGGCGATCAGATTGGCCGCGATGCCCATCAACGCCACCGACAGCAGCAGCCCGATGATCAATATGCCGGGATGCTCGCGTGCCGCGCCGGCCACCGCAAGGACGTTGTCGAGGCTCATCGACACGTCGGCGACGGCGACGGCCCAGGCGGCGCCGACGAAGCTCTTGACCGGGCGCACCCCGGCGGCTTCCGCGTCATGATCGGCCGGCTGACGCAGTTCGCGCCACATCTTCCACGCCACCCACAGCAGCAGCACGCCGCCGGCGAAGATCAGGCCGATCAGGCCGAGCAGCCAGCTGACCACCAAGGCGAAGGCGATGCGCAGCACCAGTGCCGCGATGATGCCGATCAGGATGACCTTCTTGCGCTGTTCGGCCGGAAGCCCCGCGGCAAGAGCGCCGACGACGATCGCATTGTCGCCCGCCAGCACCACGTCGATCATCAGCACCTGCACGAACGCGGCGAGCGCGGCGGGCGAGGTGATGTTGGAGAAATCGTTGACGATGTGCTGCCAGATCTCGCCGGGCGACCCCGGCCCGGCGGCCGCGGCGGCGGCGCTCAGCATGGCAATGACGGACACTGGTTCACTCCCGGTTGATGAGTGCTCCATGAACGAAGCGGCGCGCGAAAGCTATGCAGCCTCCACGCGCCGGATGTGATCGTGCCGGGCGGACGCGGGCGAAGCCCGCGTCGTCGGTCGGGTTGCCCAAGGGCACCCGCCGGCCGGGCCGGTGCGAGTCCTGCCGCAGCGTGCGGCAGGACGCAGTCGGCTATTGGTTCATGCTGTCGAAGAAATCCTCGTTGGTCTTCGAATTCTTCATCTTGTCGAGCAGGAATTCCATCGCGTCGATCGTGCCCATCTGCATCAGGATGCGGCGCAGCACCCACTGCTTGCTGAGCTTGTCCTTGTCGACCAGCAGTTCCTCCTTGCGGGTGCCGGACTTACCGACGT
Source organism: Sphingomonas sp. MA1305 (assembly GCF_016107325.1). Lineage (GTDB taxonomy): Bacteria > Pseudomonadota > Alphaproteobacteria > Sphingomonadales > Sphingomonadaceae > Sphingomonas. The sequence goes on along the minus strand of NZ_RCVT01000002.1, from coordinate 447,050 downwards.
CGAGTGCCGGGAAGACGCGCTTGTCGGCGACCTTGCGGTCGAGGACGATTTCCGAATTGCCGGTGCCCTTGAACTCTTCGAAGATCACCTCGTCCATGCGGCTGCCGGTATCGATCAGCGCGGTGGCGATGATCGACAGCGAGCCGCCCTCCTCGATATTGCGTGCCGCACCGAAGAAGCGCTTCGGCCGCTGCAGCGCATTGGCGTCGACACCGCCGGTCAGCACCTTGCCCGACGACGGCACCACGGTGTTGTAGGCACGACCGAGGCGCGTGATCGAGTCGAGCAGGATCACCACGTCCTTCTTGTGCTCGACGAGGCGCTTGGCCTTTTCGATCACCATTTCGGCGACCTGGACGTGACGCTGCGCGGGCTCGTCGAAGGTCGAGGAAACGACCTCGCCCTTCACGCTGCGCTGCATGTCGGTGACTTCCTCGGGCCGCTCGTCGATCAGCAGCACGAGCAGGAACACCTCGGGATGATTGTCGGTAATCGCCTTGGCGATGTTCTGCAGCATCACCGTCTTGCCGACGCGCGGCGGCGCGACGATCAGCGTGCGCTGGCCCTTGCCCTGCGGCGAGACGATGTCGATGACGCGCGCCGACTTGTCCTTCTGCGTCGGATCGGCAGGATCTAGCGTCAGCTTCTTTTCGGGATAGAGCGGCGTCAGATTGTCGAAATTGACGCGGTGGCGGACGGCGTCCGGATCGTCGAAATTGACGCTGGTCAGCCGGGTGATGGCGAAATAGCGCTCGCCGTCCTTCGGCGCGCGGATTTCGCCCTCGACCGTATCACCAGTGCGCAGACCCCATTTGCGGACCTGATTGGGCGAGACATAGATGTCGTCGGGACCGGCGAGGTAGTTCGCCTCGGGCGAGCGCAGGAAGCCGAAGCCGTCGGGCAGTACTTCGATCGTGCCGAGGCCCATGATCTGGTCGCCATTCTCGGCCTGGACCTTGAGGATCGCGAACAGCAGATCCTGTTTGCGCAGGGTGGAGGCGCTCTCGACCCCCAATTCCTCGGCCATGCTGACCAGCTCGGCGGGGGTCTTTTTCTTCAAATCTTTGAGATGCATGGAAAATTTTCCGGATGCGTAGGCAGGGGGAGAGAAGCTTGGCGAGGGCGATGGAACCGCGAAAACGTGCCGAAGCTTGAGGGGAGACCGCATCGCCACGGCAGGACGCCGTGTGATGCGTGATTTACGAGGTAAGAGCGTCCGGCGAGTGCGTCAAGCGCCGTCGTGACGGCTTAGCTACGTCATTGATGAACGAGCAGAAGTCGATGAGTCTTGACAGAAGTGACGCCTGAATGCGCTAGAGACCGCTCTCCTTTTGTAATAAAATTCCAACGATGAGAAAGACCTTGTCGCGTGTGATCGTAGCGACGCCCCTCGTTGTAGGACAGCGCAAAATCAGAATGGCTTCACGAAGGCGAGCGCGACGATCACGATGGCGAGCAGCGCCGGCACTTCGTTGAGCATGCGCAGCGTCCTGCCGCTCAGCCGCATCTCGCCCCTGGCCAGGCGCCGGGCATAGCCGACCGCCCAGCCATGATAGCCGGAGAGCAGGATCACCAGCAGCAGCTTGGCATGCAACCAGCCGCCGCCCCAATGCTGGCCGACGGTGGCGAGGGTCAGGCCGAGTACCCAGACCGCGATCATCGCCGGTGTCAGGATGATCCGCCGCAACTTGCCCTCGCGGTCCACCCACAGGCCCGCCTCATCGGCATGACCGGCGACCAGCGCCTCCTGGTGATAGACGAGGTAGCGCGGCAGCATGAACATGCCCGCCATCCAGAAGATCACGACGATGACATGCGCGGCGACGAGCCAGAGGTAATGCGCCTGTAGCCAGTCCATTGATCATGTTCCCTGATCGTCATGCCGGACCCGTTCCGGCATCCACGCCTCCGCGCACGCGGCGGGCCCGGTGTATGCGGTGCGGTGGATGCCGGAACAAGTCCGGCATGACGATGGGGCGGGACGTTCAGGCCCCCCTCACCCGCGCGAGCAGCTGCTCGACATGGGCGATCGGCGTGTGCTGGCCGATGCCGTGGCCCAGATTGAAGACGTGCGGACGGTCCGGAAAGGCGGCCAGAACGCGATCGATCCCGTCGTCCAAGGCCGCGCCGCCGGCAAACAGCGCCAGCGGATCGAGATTGCCCTGTACCGGCATGCCCTCCGGCAACACCGCATCGGCCCAGGCGGGATCGACCGTCTCGTCCAGTCCGATCGCATCCACCCCCGTCTCGCGGGCATAGGCCGGCAGCTTGCCGCCGATCCCCTTGGGAAAGCCGATGATGCAGGCGCCGGGGCAGCGGGCGCGCAGACCGGCGACGATCGCGGCATTGGGCGCGATCACCCAGCGTTCGAACTGCGCCGGGCTCAAGCTGCCCGCCCAGCTGTCGAACAGCTGCACCGCCTCCACCCCGGCCTCGATCTGCCGGGCGAGATAGTCGATCGTGGTCGCGACGATCGCATCGATGATCGCGCCGAATGCGGCCGGATCGCGATAGGCGAAGGCACGCGTCTCGCTCTGGTCCTTCGAACCCTGGCCCGCCACCATATAGGTCGCGACCGTCCACGGCGAGCCGGCGAAGCCCAGGAAGGTGGTCGTCGGCGGCAATGCGGCCGCGACGCGTGCGACGGTGGCATAGACCGGGTCGAGCCGCGCCGGCGTGCGCACCAGGGCATCGACGGCATGGTCGACCAGCGGCGGCATCAGCCGCGGTCCCTCCCCCGGGCCGAACGTCAGATCCTGGCCGAGCGCCCAGGGCACCATGAGGATGTCGGAAAAGAGGATGGCGCCGTCGAAGCCGAAACGGCGGATCGGCTGCACCGTCACCTCGGCCGCTGCGACGGGATCGGTGGCGAGCGCGAGGAAGCCGCCCTTCTCCGCCCGCAGCGCACGATATTCGGGCAGATACCGGCCCGCCTGACGCATCAGCCAGATCGGCGGCACGGGCTGTCGAACGCCCTTCAGCGCCGCCAGCAGCGGCTTGTTCACAACGTCGGTCAGGGCTTTCTTCCTATATAAGAAGATTCAAAGAAAGGATGATGAAGTGGTTGGCACGTGGGTAACGGGATAAGCCGTTTCGTCCCGTAATCACCCACAGCTTGACCGGCAAGGATCGCGGATTCCCGTGCGATTCGGATCGGCCGACCCCGCTTTCCACAGGCTGTGGATAATTCCATGCCTTGTGGATGCGGGTGTGGATGGAATGCGCGTTGTCCACGGGGCGAGCGGCGCTTGGCGGGGTCGGCGAGTTGCCCTATCCGTTCTCCCCATGTTGTCCACAGATCGGTGCCGGTCCGGCGATCGGCATCGCCATCCTATCGCCCGTCATTCCCGCGCAGGCGGGAATCCAGACACGCTGACGGTCGGGAAAGAAGCGCGACGGCCGCGCGTCTGGATCCCCGCCTGCGCGGGAATGACGAAGGTGGCGGAGCGCTGCCCACCTTTCGAGGCACTGCACCGATGATGCGCCTCCACCTCCACCTGCTGTCGGACTCCACCGGCGAGACGCTGGAGAACATCGCCAAGGCCGCGCTCGCCCAATATGACGACGTCGAGACCGTGCGGCATTTCTGGCCGATGGTGCGGACCGAGGCGCATCTCGAGCGCATCCTGCAGGAGATCGCCCAGAACCCCGGGCTGGTCATCTACACGTTGGTCAACCCGATGACGCGCCGCAACCTGGAGCAGCGTTGCCTGGCGCTCGGCCTGCCGGCGGTGGCGCCGCTCGATCCGGTCAATGATGCCTTGTCCGGGCTGCTCGGCCAGCAGGCCAAGGCACGGCCCGGTCGCCAGCACGCGCTCGACGCCGCCTATTTCGCGCGCGTCGATGCGATCCAATGGACGATCGCGCACGACGACGGCATCGCGCACGAGGATTGGGAAGAGGCGGACATCGTCCTCGCCGGCGTATCGCGATCGTCGAAGACGCCGACGTCGATCTATCTCGCCAACCGCGGCTGGAAGACCGCCAATATTCCGATCGTCGTCGAAAGCCCGCCGCCGCCGCTGCTGTTCGCGTTGCAGCGGCCGCTGGTGGTCGGGCTGACGACCAGCGCCGACCGGCTCATCCAGATCCGCCGCAACCGGCTGCTGTCGCTCAACCAGCAGCCCGACACACCATATGTCGAGGAACAGGCGGTGACGCGCGAGATCGCCTATGCGCGCCGGCTGTTCGCCAACAACGGCTGGCCGGTGATCGACGTGACCCGTCGTTCGATCGAGGAGACGGCGGCGGCGATCATCGCACTGGCGAACGAGCGACGATCGGCAAAACCGGCCTGAACGTCTTTCGGCACGGCCGGCAGCCGCACGGAGCGCTGGCGGACAGGGTCCGCCCCCCGCAGCGCGGAGCGCCTCAAAAATCGATGGCGATGCCCTTGAGCTCCCAATCGCCGTAGCGCGTCGGGTCCTGCCCCAGCGGATCGCTCTCCGGCCGCTTCGACGCTTCCGGCTTGGGGAGCGGCGGGCTTTTCGACAGATAGGCGGGCGGCTTCACATGCGCGGGGCGTTGGCCCATCGGGCGTCTCCGGTCTAAGGGCAGAGCCTTACATCGGTATTTCGATCAGGAACGCAAGTTTGGCGCGACCCGCATCTCCCAAGGCCCCGACCCACGGCAAGACCGCCGAACCGCTCGGCACCGCGACCCGACGCGCCGCGCTGCGGCTGCTCGATGCGGTGCTCCGCCGCGGCGAGCCGCTGGAATCGGCCTTGGTCAGCGCGACGCGGCACGTCTACGGACCCGATCGCGGCCTTGCCCATGCCATCGCGGCGGAGGTGCTGCGGCGGCTGCCCGATCTCGACGCGCTGATCGACAGCGTCACCGAACGTCCGCTGCCCGACGATGCCAAGGCGCGGATGGCGCTGCGTATCGCGCTGGTCCAAGCGCTGGTGCTCGGCACGCCGCAGCATGCCGCGATCGCCACGGCGCTGCCGCTGGTCGACGGCGGCCCGCGCAAATTGGTCCATGGCGTGTTCGGGGCGATCATGCGTTCGGGCGTGTTGCTGCCCGAGCGGCCGGCGTTGCCCTCCCCGGTCGAGGCGCGCTGGCAGCAGGCCTGGGGCGACGCGATGGTCGAGGGTGCGGAGGCGGCGATCGCCGCGCCGCCGCCGCTCGACCTGACGCTCGCCGATCCGGCGGAGACGGCGCATTGGGCGGAGACGCTCGGCGGCGTCAGCCTGATGCCCGGCCATGTCCGGCTGATCGATCCCGCGCCGGTCGCCGATCTCCCCGGCTATGCCGAGGGGCGCTGGTGGGTGCAGGACATCGCCGCGTCGCTGCCCGCCCGGCTGCTCGCCGCGCGCGGGGGGGCACGGGCCGTCGATCTCTGCGCCGCTCCCGGCGGCAAGACGTTGCAGCTCGCCGCCGCCGGGATGCAGGTCGCGGCGGTCGACGTCTCGCCGGCACGGATCAAGCGGCTGCGCGAGAACCTCTTCCGCACCCGGCTGAAGGCGGAGGTGATCGCCGGCGATGTGCTGCTCTGGGCGCCGGAGGCGCCGGTCGACGCCGTGCTGATCGACGCGCCGTGCAGCGCGACCGGCATCTTCCGCCGCCATCCCGACGTACTGTATCGCGCCCATGACCGGGTGATCGCGGAGATGGCGCAATTGCAGACGCGCATCTTCGCGCGTGCGGCGGATTGGGTGAAGCCGGGCGGCCATCTCGTCTATGCGACGTGCAGCCTGGAACGCGCGGAGGGCGAGGACCAGCTTGCCGCCTTCCTCGCCAAGCGGCCGGATTATGCGATCGACCCACCTGAGGCGTCTTCGCTGCCCGACGGCGTGCCGGTGGCGGAAGGCGGCTATGTCCGCACCCTGCCGGGGATGCTGGCCGACCGGGGCGGCTGCGACGGATTCTTCATCGCGCGGTTGCGGCGGATCTGATTGCCCGCCCGCCCGCGCTAGGGGAGTAACGGTTGTAATCGCCACCCCGACGATTAGAGAACACCCATGCAGCCGGTTCGCATCGCCCCATCGATCCTTTCCGCCGACTTCGCCAAATTGGGGGAGGAGGTCCGTGCGATCGATGCGGCGGGGGCCGACTGGATCCATATCGACGTCATGGACGGGCATTTCGTCCCCAACATCACGATCGGTCCGGCGGTGGTGAAGGCGCTGCGCCCGCATACCGACAAGCCGTTCGACGTCCATCTGATGATCTCGCCGGTCGACACCTATCTCGACGCCTTTGCCGAAGCGGGCGCCGACACGCTGACCGTCCATCCGGAGGCGGGGCCGCACGTCCACCGCAGCGTCCAGCACATCAAGTCGCTGGGCAAGCGCGCCGGCGTCGTGTTGAACCCGGCAACCCCGGCCAAGATGCTCGACTATCTGATCGACATGGTCGACCTCGTGCTGGTGATGAGCGTCAATCCCGGCTTCGGCGGGCAGAGCTTCATCGACAGCCAGCTCAAGAAGATCGCCGCGATCCGCAAGATGATCGACGCCACCGGCCGCGCCATCGACCTGGAGGTCGACGGCGGCGTCGACGCCGGCCATGCGCGCCGGTGCGTCGAGGCGGGGGCCGACGCGCTGGTCGCGGGCACCGCGGTGTTCCGTGGCGGCCCCGACGCTTATGCCGCCAATATCGCGGCCCTGCGGGGATGATCGACGACCTGCCGCCCAATCTCGCCCCGGATGGTATCGAGGAAGGCCGGCGGCTGATGCGCGTCGGCGGCGACCGCGGGCTGAGCCTGGCGGAGCGGCTGAGCGAACGGTTCCACCGCCTGACCTGGCGGACGCCGATCCATAGCATGCGGTTGAAGGGGCGCTATCCGCTCAAGCTGATCGCGGTGCCCGACGACCCGCTGATCGGTGACGCCCGGCGCGGCCAGGCGCTGCTGCGCGGCGAGATCGCCTTTCGCGGCGAAGCGCATCCGATCGAAGGGCTCGATTTCCGCAGCCGCGACTGGACACGGCCGTTCGCCGACCACGTCCATGGCTTCGGCTGGCTGCGCGACCTGTCGACGGTGGCGACGCGGGCGCAGGGCGCCCCGATCGCCGAATATCTGATGGCGCGCTGGCTGGCCGACTATGCCGACAAGGTCGATGCGCTCGCCTGGCGGCCGGACCTGTGGGGGCGGCGCATCCTGGCGTGGACCGCGCATGCGCCGCTGATCCTGTCGTCGACCGATCTGGTCTACCGGTCGAGCGTGCTCAACACGCTGGCCCGCGGCAGCCGGCATCTCGATCGCGGGGCGGACAAGGCCGCACCCGGCGCGCCGCGCATCGCCGCCTGGTGTGGGGTGGTCACGGCGGGGCTGCTGATCCCCGGCGGCGAGCCGCGCAAGGACTTCGGCGAGGCGGGACTGGCGCGCGCGTTGCAGACCGGTCTGACCGACGATGGCGGCTCGGTTTCGCGCAGCCCGGCGATGCTGCTCGACACGATCCAGCTGATCACCATGCTGCGCGAAGTCTATGCGGCGCGGCGCGAGGAACTGTTCGCGCCGGCGCAGGAGGCGCTGGGGCGGATGGTCGCGGCGCTGCTCGGCGTCATGCACCCCGATCGCGCCTGTTCGAGCTGGCAGGGCAGCGGCCCTGGTATGGCCGATCAGATCGCCGCGGTGATCGAGGCGAGCGGCGTGCGTACCCGTCCGCTGCGCCAGGCGCGCGACTGGGGCTATCAGCGGTTGGCGGCGGGGACGGCGGTGCTGATCGTCGATGCCGCGCCGCCGCCGGTGGCCAAGCTGGTCGAGGGCGGCTGTGCCTCCACCCTCGCCTTCGAATTCTCCGACGGGCCGGCGCGGATCGTCGTCAATTGCGGTGGCGCGCGCGCCGCGCTGGCCGCCTTGCCACAGAGCCTCGCCGAAGGGTTGCGCACCACCGCGGCGCATTCGACGCTGACCGTCGGCGATTCCAACTCCACCGCGATCCATCCCGACGGCACGGTGGGCCGCGGCGTCGTCGAGGTCGAGCTGAGCCGGCAGGAATCCGACGCCGCGAGCCGGATCGAGGCGAGCCACGACGGCTATGTCCGCCGCTGGGGCTTCGTCCACCGGCGCCAGCTGATGCTGACCGGCGACGGGCGCGAGCTGCGCGGCGAGGATGCGCTGCTGCCGCAGGGTCGCAAGCGGCGCAGCGGCAGCACCGGCTTCGCGATCCGCTTCCACCTCGGCGTCGGGGTCGAGGCGTCGGCGACCGCAGACGGGCTGGCGGCGATCCTCCGCCTGCCGGGCGGCGCGCTGTGGCAGTTCCGCTGCCGCGGCGGCGCGCTGGCGATCGAAGAGTCGCTGTGGATCGACGGCGAGGGTCGCCCGGTCGCGACGCAGCAACTGGTCGTCACCGGCGAGGCGCCGGCCGGCGGTGCCAATGTCAGCTGGGCGCTGAAGCGCGCGATCTGATTCAAGCAGCATGACGTCATCCCCGCGCAGGCGGGGATCCAGATACATTGACGCTGCGGATCGAGCCGTGAGGCCAGCCAGTCTGGATCCCCGCCTGCGCGGGGATGACGGTAGTGTGATGAGGGACCGCCTTCGCAACTCGGACCTGTTCCCGCACGCCATCCGCCGCTAGGGAACGCGCGCGCGATTACCCTTCCCGAAGGACCCCCATGACGACGATTCCCATCCGCCGTGCCCTGTTGTCCGTCTCCGACAAGACCGGCGTCGTCGATCTTGCGCGCGATCTCGCCGCGAAGGGCGTCGAACTCGTCTCGACCGGCGGCACCGCCAAGGCCTTGCGCGAGGCGGGGCTGACCGTTCGCGACGTCAGCGACCTCACCGGCTTTCCCGAGATGATGGACGGCCGCGTCAAGACGCTGCACCCGATGGTGCACGGCGGGCTGCTCGCGGTGCGCGACGATGCTGACCATGCCGCGGCGATGCAGGAGCACGGCATCGGCGCGATCGACCTCGTCGTCGTCAACCTCTATCCGTTCGAGGCGACTGTCGCGCGCGGCGCCGATCGCGATACGGTGATCGAGAATATCGACATCGGCGGTCCGTCGATGGTCCGCTCCGCCGCCAAGAACCACGCCTATGTCGCGATCGTCACCGATCCCGCCGATTACGCGAGCCTCGCCAGCGGCGAGACGACGCTCGACCAGCGCCGTGGCTTCGCCGCCAAGGCCTTCGCCGCCACCGCCGCCTATGACGGCGCGATCGCGCGCTGGTTCGGCACGGTCGACCAGGGCGAGGTCTTCCCGCGGGTGCTGCCGCTGACGCTGACGCGTGCCGCCGCCCTGCGCTACGGCGAGAACCCACACCAGTCCGCCGCCTTCTACACCGCCAATGACGGCGTGCGCGGCATCGGCCAGGCGCGGCAGGTGCAGGGCAAGGAGCTTTCTTACAACAACCTCAACGACGCCGACGCCGCGCTCGAACTGGTCGCCGAATTCCGCGACGCCGCGCCGACCTGCGTCATCGTCAAGCACGCCAATCCCTGTGGCGTCGCCACCGCCGACACCCTGGAAGCCGCCTATGCGGAGGCCTTCGCCTGCGATACCGTGTCGGCGTTCGGCGGCATCATCGCGGTCAACCGCCCGCTCGACGGCGCGACCGCGCGGGCGATCGCCGGCATCTTCACCGAAGTCGTCGTCGCCCCCGATGCCGACGAGGAGGCGCTCGCCGCCTTCGCGGCCAAGAAGAACCTCCGCCTGCTGCTCACCGGCGAGTTGCCCGATCCGCATCGCGCCGGGCTGTTCGCCAAGGCGATCGCCGGCGGCTGGCTGGTGCAGGATCGCGACGCGGGCGTGCCGGGCGATCTCAAGGTCGTCACCAAGCGCCAGCCGACCGCGCAGGAACTCGCCGATTGCCGCTTCGCCTGGACGGTGGCCAAGCACGTCAAGTCGAATGCGATCGTCTATGCCAAGGACGGCGCGACCGCCGGCGTCGGCGCGGGCCAGATGAACCGGCTCGAATCGGCGCGGATCGCGGCGTGGAAGGCAAAGGACGCCGCCGACAAGGCCGGCTGGACGAGCCCTCGGACGATCGGTTCGGCGGTGGCGTCGGACGCCTTCTTCCCCTTCGCCGACGGGCTGCTCGCCGCGGTCGAGGCGGGGGCGACGGCGGTGATCCAGCCGGGCGGATCGATCCGCGACGAGGAGGTGATCGCCGCGGCGGACGCCGCCGGTCTGGCGATGGTCTTCACCGGCATGCGTCACTTCCGCCACTGATCGGGAGCGCCCCGCTGGCGGCACGGGCTCAGGCCTCGGCCGCCGTCACCGGGGTGAGCTCCGGATCGGGCAGCGGCGGGACGCGGGCAAGCCAGGCGGCGCCGGCCAGCGCCAGCGCCGCCAGCGCGGCGCAGAAGAGAGTGACGCTCGGCCAGCTGCCGCGGCTCCAGGCGATGCCGCCGGCGGAGCCGAGCACGCTCGAGCCGAGATAATAGAAGAACAGGTACAGCGCCGCCGCCTGGCCACGATTGGTCCGCGCCCGGCGCCCGACCCAGGCGCTGGCGATCGAATGCGCGCCGAAGAAGCCGATCGTGACCAGGGCGATGCCGCCGATCACCAGCGCGAGCGGCCGCGCCGCACCGATACCGAGTCCGGCGATCAGCACCAGCACGGGCAGCCAGAAGATGCGGTGGCGGCCGATCCGTCCGGCCAGCCCGCCGAACCAGGCCGAACTTGCCGAGCCGAGGATGTAGAGCAGGAACACCGCGCCGACCGCCGCCTGGCTGAGCCCGTAAGGCGGCGCGAGCAGGCGGAAGCCGGCATAATTGTAGACGGTGACGAAGATGCCCATCAGCACGAAGGCCTCGCCATAGAGCACCGGCAGCGCGCGATCGCGGAGCAAGGCGGCGAGCCCGCCGGCGGTGCGCGCGCCGGGAACGAAGCCGCGCGACGCGGGGGCGAGGCGGCGGAACGCCTCCGCCATGACCAGCCCGGCGACGCCGACGGTGGCGAGCGCCCAATGCCAGCCGGCGCGATCGGCGACCAGGCTGGCGACGAGCCGGCCGCCCATGCCGCCGATCGCGCTGCCGGCGATATACAGGCCCATCGCCGCGCCGACCGAATCGGCGTGCACTTCCTCCGACACATAGGCCATCGCCACCGCGGGCACGCCGGCAAGCGCGACGCCGGTGAGCAGCCGCAGGGTCAGCAGCCCGCCCCAGCCCGGCACGATCGCCGCGGCGAGGGTCAGCGCGCCGGCGGCGAACATCGCCGCCACCATCATCGGCCGTCGCCCGATCCGGTCGCTGAGCATGCCCGCGCCCAATATGCCGATCGCCAGCGGCCCGGTCGCCAGCGACACGGCGAGCGACGCCCCCTCTGCACTCAGTCGGAAATCGCGCGCGAACAGCGGCAGCAGCGGCTGCACCGCATAGAGCAACGAGAAGGTCGAAAAGCCGGCGAACAGCATCGCCAGCGTCAGCCGGCGATAGGCCGCGCTGCCCTGGCGGTGGAGGTCAGAAACCGGAAAGGAAGCCGGCGACATTGTCGCCGAGCGCGTCGACGGCATAACCGCCCTCCATGATGATCGCCGTCGGCCAGCCGAACGCGGCGATGTCCGCGGCGATCCGGCGATAATCCGGCGTGGCGACGCGGAAGGCGGAGATCGGATCGCCTTCCCAGGTATCAGCACCGAAGCTGACGACCAGCAGGCCGGGGTCGAAGCGCGCGATCCTGGCGAGTGCCTCGCCCTGCGCACGCCGGAAGTCGTCGCCGTCGGTGCCGCGCGGCAACGGCCGGTTGAACGTCGTCCCCTGCCCTGCCCCCTCGCCCGTCTCGTCGGCATGGCCCCAGTAGAAGGGGAAATCCGTCGCCGGATCGGCGTGCAGCGAGGCGTAGAAGACGTCGCCGCGATCCCAGAAGATTTCCTGCGTGCCGTTGCCATGGTGATAGTCGATATCGAGGATCGCGACGCGCGCCACGCCCGCGTCGCGCGCCGCCTGCGCCGCGACCGCGGCATGGTTGAGGTAGCAATAGCCGCCGCAATAATCCGCGCCGGCATGGTGGCCGGGCGGGCGGCAGAGCGCGAAGGCGCTCCCCTCCCCCGCCAGCACCGTCCGCGTCGCCGCGATCGCCGCCTGGCTGCTCCAATAGGATGCGGTCCATGCCTCCGCGGTGATCGGCGTCACCGTATCCATCGCATGCGCGCCGAGCAGCGCGTCGACCCGCATCAGCTTCAGTGGCCGGCGACGCGCCACCGGGAAGGCATAGGGGATCGCCTCCCCCGGCCGCCCCGCCTCGCGCCAGAGCTGCGGCACCTGCTGCAGCATCGCGCAATAGCCGGGCGGATGGACGGCGTGGATCGGCGCCATGCCCGCGTCCGTCGGCCGTTCCGTCGGACCGACCGCGGCGAGGATATGGGCGATGCGCCCGGCGACCTCCGCATGCGGGGCCAGCGCGCCATTGTGGAATTCGTGAACCGGCGCATGGGTCGCCTGGTCCGGATGGTAGAAGATTCTCATGCCATGCGCCTACCTGCCCGTGCCAATATCGCCAGCCCCGTGATCCCCGACAGCAGCGACCCGGCCAGCACGCCGATCTTGACCCGGTCGAGCAGCGCCGGGTCGGCGAAGGCGAGGCCGCCGATGAACAGGCTCATGGTGAAGCCGATCCCGGCGACCAGCGCCATGCCATAGAGCTGACGCCATGACACGCCATGCGGCCGGCGTGCGATGCCGAGCCGGTCGGCGGCCCACAGGCTGGCGAAGATCCCGGCCTGCTTGCCGAGGAACAGGCCGAGCGCGATGCCGAGCACCAGCGGTTCGGCGAGCGTCGCGAAACTGACCCCCGCCAGCGACACGCCGGCATTGGCGAAGCCGAACAGCGGCACGATCACGAAGGCGACCCAAGGCGCGAGGCCGTGTTCCAGCCGGTGCAGCGGCGAGTCGTGGTGCTCGGGTGCGCCCGGCGAGGGCTTCAGCGGGATCAGCGCGGCGGTGGCGACGCCGGCGATCGTCGCATGGATGCCGGAGACGAGGATCGCCAGCCACAGTGCGGCAAAGCCCAGCAGATAGGGCCACAGGCGCATGACGCTTCGCCGGTTGAGCACGTACAGCCCGGCGAGCAGCAGCGCCGCGATCGCCAGCGCCACGACGTGGATCTGTTCGGTATAGGCGACCGCGATGATCGCCACCGCGCCCATGTCGTCGACGATCGCGATCGTCGCCAGCAGCAGCTTGAGCTGCGGCGGCACGCGCTTGCCGAGCAGGGCGAGCACGCCGATCGCGAAGGCGATGTCGGTCGCGGCGGGGATCGCCCATCCCGGCTGCAAGGCGCGCGCGCTGCCGGCCACCGCGAGGAAGACCAGGGCGGGCACCACCATGCCCGCGCTCGCGGCGACGAACGGCAGGCGGCGATCGTCGGGGCTGGCGAGGCGGCCGTCGACCAGCTCGCGCTTGATCTCCAGCCCGACGAGCAGGAAGAACAGGGCCATCAGGCCGTCGTTGATCCACAGATGCACCGTCATCGGCCCGAGTTCCGGCGACAGCACGGGACCGGTCTCGAGGTGCAACAGCGCATCATAGGCGCCGGCGGTGGCGGCGGTGTTGGCGGCGACCAGTGCGACCAGCGCCGCGGCGATCAGCACGATGCCGCCCGCCGCCTCGCTGGACAGGAAGGTGCGCAGCGCCGATCGCGCGCGTCGGGGCAGCAGGCTCATGCCCGCTGGCCTAACCCCTCCCGCTCGCCGCGCAAGCGCAACCCACCAGCCTGCGCCAGCGACAGCGCCCAGAGCAGCAATCCGCCGAGCGCGAGGCTGCTGCCGACCCAGCCGGTCGCGGTCCAGCCATAGCCGGCGGCGATGGCCAGGCCGCCAAGCCAGGGGCCAAGCGCATTGGCGACGTTGAACGCGCTGTGGTTGAGCGCGGCGGCGAGGCCCTGCGCATCGCCGGCGACATCCATCAGCCGCGTCTGCAACACGGTGGCGAGCGCCCCGCCGAAGCCGATCGCGAGCACGTCGACGATGACGAAGGTCAGATGGTGCGCGGCGACCGGGAACAGCGCCAGCCACGCCGCCGACCAGACCAGCAACACGCCCGCGGTCGGCATCAGCGCGCGATCGGCGAAGCGCGGCACGACCAGATTGCCGAGCGTCATGCCGACCCCGAAGGCGGCAAGGACCAGCGGCACGGTGCTGCGCGGCACGCCGGTCACCGCGACCAACGTCGCGGCGAGATAGGTGTAGACCGCGAACAGGCCGCCGAAGCCGATCGCTCCGGTGGCGAGCGTCAGCCAGACCTGCGGCCGGCGCAGCGCACCGAGTTCGCGCAAGGCGCTGGCGTCGGCGGCGGCGCGGTCGCGCGGCGCCAGCGTGCCGACCAGGGCGGCGGTGAACAGGGCGAGGCCGGCGACGATCGCGAACACCCAGCGCCAGCTCGCGATCTGGCCGAGCCAGGTCGCCAGCGGCACGCCGACGATGGTGGCGACGGTCAGCCCCAGCATGATCCGCCCGACCGCCTGCGTCCGTCGCGCCGGCGGCACCAGCGAGGCGGCGACCAGCGAGGCGATGCCGAAATAGGCGCCGTGCGGCAGGCCGGCGAGAAAGCGGAAGGCCAGCATCCAGCCATAGGTCGGCGCCAGCGCCGACAGGCCGTTGCCGATCGCGAACAGCGTCATCAGCGCGACCAGCAGCCACCGCCGCGGCAGCTTGGCGGACAGCACGGCGATGGTCGGCGCCCCGACCACCACGCCGAGCGCATAGGCACTGATCACGTGGCCGGCGGTCGGCGCATCGACGCCCAGCCCGCGGGCGAGGTCGGGTTCGAGGCTCATTGCCGCGAATTCGGTGGTGCCGATCGCGAACCCCCCGACCGCCAGCGCGAGGTGGACGATGCCGGGATGCGCGGCGGCGGTCTGGCGGAATGTCATGAACGCTGTCCTAGCTGCCGATGCTGCATCGCAGCAAGGTCGGGGGATCACGATTGTTCCCGCTGGTGCTGGCGGCTAGTCGCGCGACGCCAGCCACCGCATGATCGCGGCGATCACTCCCATCATGGTCATCACGGCAGCGAGGAAGATCGACAGGCCGAGTGCCAACCCATAAGCAACCGGCTGCGGCGGCCCGAGAGACCGCGCCACCAGGATGATGACCACCGCCGCGCTCAGTTCCGACACCGCGCCGCCGATCCACCGCGCCCGCCACAAGGCCCAGACGATTGCGGCGCTCCATGCCGCCAGGATCGCGAGCAGCGCGACCCACATCATCGGATCAGATCGACAGGCCCTGCAGCAGCTTGGGCAGATCGCCCGATTCGCCGCGCGCTTCCGCCATGAAGCGGTTCTTGAGCGGCGGCAGCCGGTCGACCGCGCTGATGCCGAAGCGGCGGATGGCGCTCGCCGCCTTGCCGGGGATGCCGAACAGGCGCGTCAGCGTGTCGGTGGCGGCGGCGACCATGAAGGTGTCGAGCCCGCGCCAGCGCTGGTAGCGGTCGAGCAGGGCGGCGTCGCCGAGGTCGAGCCCGAGCCGTTTGCCCTCGACCAGCACCTCCGCCAGCGTCGCGACGTCGCGGAAGCCGAGGTTGAGCCCCTGCCCCGCGATCGGATGGATGCCGTGGCCCGCGTCGCCGACCAGCACCAGCCGCTCCGCGGTGATGCGCGCGGCATGGTGGAAGCCGAGCGGGTAGCTGGCGCGTGGGCTGGCATCGGACAGCGTGCCGAGGAAGCCGCCCATCCGTTTCTCCGCCTCGGCGAGGAAGGCGCGGTCGGACAGTTTGACCAGCCCGGCGCCGTCCTTGGCATGCACCGACCAGACGATCGCGGACCGGTGGCCGATGGCGTCGTCGGGCAGCGGCAGCAGCGCGAACGGGCCGGCGGGGTAGAAGATCTCATAGGCGACGCTGTCATGGTCGCGCTCGTGGTGGAAGGCGCCGACGATCGCGGCATGGTCGTAGTGCCAGCGTGCGACGGTGATCCCCGCCGCCGCGCGCGTCGGCGACTGGCGCCCTTCCGCCGCGACCAGCAGCGGCGCGGTCACCGTGCTGCCGTCGGACAGGGTCGCGGTGACGCGCGCCGGCTCGCGCCGCACGTCGACGGCGCGGGTCTGCATGCGCAAGTCGACGCCCGCCGCCGCACTCGCCGCCTCGAACAGGACGCGGCGGAGCAGCTTGTTCTCGTACATCGTGCCGAGCGCGCCGTCGTCGGCATCGGGGACGAAGTCGAGCTTGCCCGGCGCCAGCCCGTCGCTGACGCGGATCTGGCGGATCGCACAGCCCTGCCCCGCCAGCGACGCGCCGATGCCGATCGCGTCGAGCATCCGCCCGCTCGCGCTGGCGACGGCGGAGGCGCGGCCATCGAAACCGGGGGCGAGCGTCACCGCCGGATCGGCCGGGTCGACGACGATGCTGGTCAGCCCGTGCGCGTCGAGCGCGAGGGCCAGTGTCGCGCCGACCAAACCGCCGCCCAGGATGATGACGTCTGCTTGCTTGTCCATGCCGCCTCTCTACGCGTCCGCATCACGGGTGCCAACGCGCTTGGCGCCACGCGGGTGCCGCGGCGACGGTGCGGCCCGGTCCGTCGCCTACGCCTTGACGCCGTACCCGTTTTGGTCCGATGGTTTTCCACAGGACATTCTCGGACATCGAAGGGATTTGGGGCGATGGCGAGCCGTGCGCAGCCAGGCTTGTGGCGTGAGACGGTGAAGGCTGGGGCAGTACGGGGCGGCGCCCTGGTCGCCGCGCTGGCCGTCTTCCTGGCCACCGCGCTGATGGTGCTGGCGCTGGCCAGCTACCATGCCGGCGACGCCGCGCTCAACACCGCCTCGGGCAGTCCGATCCGCAATCTCGCCGGGCCACCGGGGGCATGGTTCGCCGACCTCGCGCTGACGGTGTTCGGCCCGGCGATCGCGCTGCTGCTGCCGATCGGGCCGATCGTCGCGATGCGGTTGTGGCGCGACCAGCCGGCCGGTCGCTGGCTGCGCATGCTGCGCGGCGCCGTGATCGGTGTCGCGCTGATGGCGGCGGCGCTCGCCTTCGTCTCCGACGCCGCGGTGCTGGCGCTGCCCGCCGGCTGGGGCGGCGTCGTCGGCCTCGGCATCCAGCATCTCGCCGAATGGGGACTGAGCTTCGTCGGCGCGCCCAATGCCGAGCGCTGGGCGGCGCGCGCGATCGGCCTCGCCGCCGGTGTCGCGGGCATCATCGTCTGGGCGAAGAGCCTGGAGATCGAACTGGGCGAGCGGCGCTTCCGCCTGCGGCGCAGCCGATCGACGGACGACGGCGCCGACGACCTGCCGTTCGACGCCTATGACGATGATGCGGAGGACGAGGAGGAACCGCTCGACCTGAAGCGCAAGGCGATCGAGCCGCGCGCGCTCGCCACCCCCGATCCGCGCCCCGCCCCGGTGATCGCCGACCGAACCGTCGCGCCGTCGCAGGCGCGGCCCAAGCCGCAACAGACGCAGCTCGCACTCGATCACAGCTACACGCTGCCGGGCCTCGACCTGCTCACCCCCTCCCCGCCCGCGCCCAAGGCGGCGATCGACAAGGCGTCGCTCGAGCGGAACGCGCGGCTGCTCGAGAATGTGCTCGACGATTTCAAGGTGCAGGGCGCGATCACCGAAGTGCGCCCCGGCCCGGTCGTGACGATGTACGAGCTGGAGCCGGCGCCGGGCATCAAGGCGAGCCGCGTCATCGCGCTGGCCGACGACATCGCGCGCAACATGTCGGCGGTGTCGGCGCGCGTCGCGGTGATCCCGGGGCGCAACGTGATCGGCATCGAGCTGCCCAACCAGAAGCGCGAGATGGTCTCGCTGCACGAGCTGGTCGGCAGCCAGACGTTCGAGGATCAGGCGGCGCAGCTGCCGATCATCCTCGGCAAGAACATCGCCGGCGATCCGGTCATCGCCGATCTCGCGCCGATGCCGCACCTGCTGGTCGCCGGTACCACCGGCTCGGGCAAGTCGGTCGGCCTCAACTGCATGATCATGTCGCTGCTCTACCGGCTGACGCCGGAACAGTGCCGAATGATCATGATCGATCCGAAGATGCTGGAGCTCAGCGTCTATGACGACATTCCCCACCTCCTCTCCCCCGTCGTCACCGATCCTGCCAAGGCGGTGCGCGCGCTGAAATGGGCGGTGGAGACGATGGAGGACCGCTACCGCCAGATGTCGTCGGTCGGCGTGCGCAGCCTCGCCGGCTTCAACGACAAGGTGCGCGCGGCGAAGGCCAAGGGCCAGCGGCTCGGCCGGCGCGTGCAGACCGGCTATCACCCCGACACCGGCCAACCGGTCTATGAGGAAGAGCAGCTCGACTATGAGCCGCTGCCGCAGATCGTCGTCATCGTCGACGAGCTCGCCGACCTGATGATGACCGCGGGCAAGGAGGTCGAGTTCCTGATCCAGCGCCTCGCGCAGAAGGCGCGCGCGGCGGGCATCCATCTGATCATGGCGACGCAGCGGCCGTCGGTCGACGTCATCACCGGCGTGATCAAGGCCAATTTGCCGACGCGGATCAGCTTCCACGTCACCAGCAAGATCGATTCGCGCACCATCCTTGGCGAGCAGGGCGCGGAGCAGCTGCTCGGCCGCGGCGACATGCTCTATATGCCGGGCGGCAAGGGCATCGTCCGCGTCCACGGCCCCTTCGTCAGCGACGACGAGGTACGCGGCGTCGCCGACCATTGGCGGGGGCAAGGCCAGCCCGATTACATCAGCTCGGTCACCGAGGAGCCGGAGGAGAGCTACACGCTGGAAGGCGCGCCGATCGGCGAGGATTCGGCGGAGGACCAGCAGTACCGCCAGGCGATCCAGCTGGTCTGCGAATCGCAGAAGGCGTCGACCAGCTGGCTGCAGCGCCAGCTGCGCATCGGCTATAATTCCGCCGCGCGGCTGATCGAGCGGATGGAGAAGGACGGCATCGTCGGCCGCCCCGACCATGTCGGCCGCCGCGAAGTGCTCCGCGACGCGGAAGGCCACGCGATCTGAGGGTCGGGAATGGGGGAGCCATCGCCCCCTTCGCCGGTTAAGCGGCTATTCAACGCTTTTCCGGCACCAGGACCCGCATGATCCGACACGCTTTCGCTCTCGCCGCCGCGCTGGCGGCGCCCGTCGCCGTTCACGCCCAGGCGACCGGCGACCTCGCCGCGGTGCAGCGCCATCTCCAGGCGGTCACCACCATGACCGCCGATTTCAGTCAGACCGACCGCAACGGCCGGGTGCTGACCGGCACCTTCACGCTGAAGCGGCCGGGCAAGCTGCGCTTCCAATATCAGAAGGGCGTGCCGCTGCTGATCGTCGCCGATGGCGGGGCGCTGACCTTTATCGACTATTCGGTGGGCCAGGTGCAGCGCTACCCGATCCGCAACACACCGCTCGGCATCCTGCTCGACCCGAGCCGCGACATCACCAAGATGGCCAAGCTGTCGGCGACGTCGAACGCGCAGGTCATCTCGGTCGAGGCGAGCGACCCCAAGCATCCGGAGATCGGCCGGATCACCCTGATCTTCATGCGCGATCCCGCCGGCCCGGCCGGACTGATGCTGCAAGGCTGGGTGATGATCGACAGTCAGAACAACCGCACGACGATTCGGCTGACGAATCAGAAGTTTGGTGTGCCGGTGAGCGACGGAACGTTCCGCTGGAACGACCCGCGGAAGACCGGCGGGCGAAGCTGAACAAAATATCCGGTTCCATTCATGCAAGCGACAGGTTTGCAGCCCTAAACAGACACCCGCGGATGTGGGGCGTTCGGGATTTTTCCCCCTGTTGCCCGAACGGTACCGACCACTTCCCGCCCTGCGTGACGAACGCTGTGTCGGCCCTCGCTCCATGCCCCCGGAGCGGGGGCCTTTCGCGTTCGTAGTATGCGCCATCATGGCGCAAGCCGCGAACGCGCGGCCGGCGGGCCCTGCCCGTCCGACGGCACGGGCTTTGCTCGTGACGCGCCCGAAGCGGGACTTGGGCGCTGCCGCCGTAGTGACGATCGTTGAAACCCGCCGCCACCTTGCTCCCCCTTCCCCCGCCGCCTAGATGCGGCGACGTGAAGATCGCCTCCTGGAACATCAACTCGGTCCGCTTCCGCTCCGCCATCGTCGAGCAGTTCCTGACCGAAGCGGCCCCCGACGTCCTCTGCCTGCAGGAAACCAAGGTCGTCGACGCCGACTTCCCGCACGACCTGTTCGACCGACTCGGCTACGTCCATCGCGTGATCCACGGCCAACGGATGCACCATGGCGTCGCGATCGTCAGCCGCATGCCGATCGAGGCGGACGACCGGTTCGACTGGCAGGCCAATCAGGAGGCGCGGCACGTCGGTATCCGGCTGCCGGGCGGCGTCCGGCTCGAGAACGTCTACGTCCCCGCCGGCGGCGACGAGCCGGACCGCGAGGTCAATCCGAAGTTCGGGCAGAAGCTCGATTTCCTGGCGCGGATGACCGAATGGTCGCGCAGCCTTGCCTGCCCGACGATCCTGACTGGCGATTTCAACATCGCGCCGCTGCCCAGCGACGTCTGGAGCCACAAGGCGCTGCTCAAGACGGTCAGCCATACGCCGATCGAGGTGGCGGCGCTCGACGGCCTGCAGGCATCGAACGACTGGGTCGACCTCGGCCGGCATTTCTATCCGGCGCCGGCGCGGCTGCACACCTGGTGGAGCTATCGCTCGCCCGACTGGACCAAGAACGATCGCGGCCGCCGGCTCGACCATATGTGGGCGACCGGCGACGTCGCGCGCCAAGCGATCGGCCATACCGTGTTCGAGGATTGCCGCAGCTGGCTGAAGCCGTCGGATCATGTGCCGATCATGACCGAGTTCGCCTTTTGAACGACCGGCACCCCCACGACGCGCAACGTCCAAGCGATCCGCGTGCCGCGGCGCGGGCGGTCGACGCGTTGCGGCGGGGCTGGCCGATCGCGATCGACGGGCTGACCCTGCTCGCGGTCGAGACGGCGGATGCCGACCGGCTGGCGGCGTTCGATCCGGCGGGCGGGGCGGGGGTGCTGATCTCGTCCGGCCGGGCGGTGACGCTGAAGCTCGCCAATCAGCTCGCGGCCGCCGATCCCGATGCGCCGGTGCTGATCGAGCGCGCGCCGTGGCTCGATTTCGCCGCCGCGACGGCGCTGGCCGACCCGAGCCTCGACCTGGCGACCCCGCTCAAGGGGCCGTGGCGGACGGTGACATTGGACCGGCCGGTCGCGGCTGCGGCGGCGCTGCGGCTGGCGCGGATCGCCGGGTTGCTGCCGGCCTTTTTCGTCGGCGGCGGCGATCCGGAGGTGACGATCAGCCCTGCGGATATCGATGCGCATGAGGATGCCCGCCGCCTGACACTGGCGACGCGGGCACGGCTGCCGGTCGAGGGGGCGGAGGATGCGGAGATCGCCGCCTTCCGCTCGCCGGAAAGCGCCGACGAGCATGTCGCGCTGCTGATCGGCCAGCCCGACGGCCGGCCGCCGCTGGTGCGGCTGCACAGCGAATGCCTGACCGGCGACGTGCTCGGCAGCCTGAAGTGCGATTGCGGGCCGCAGCTCCACGCCGCGATCCGTGCCATCCAGGCGAGCGGCTGGGGCATCCTGCTCTATCTGCGCCAGGAGGGGCGGGGGATCGGGCTGGTCAACAAGCTGCGCGCCTATGCGCTGCAGGACCAGGGCTTCGACACGGTCGATGCCAATACGCGGCTGGGCTTCGCCGTCGATGCGCGCGACTTCGGCGTGGCGGCGCGGATGCTGCAGCTGCTGGGGCAGCGTTCGGTGCGGCTGCTGACCAACAATCCGGCCAAGGTGGCGGGGCTGGAGGCGGCGGGGATGACGGTGGTCGAGCGCGTGCCGCACAAGCTGCCGCCCAATCCCCATAACGAGCGTTATCTGGCGACGAAGCGCGACCGCACCGGGCACCAGCTCTGATCCCGCTTCCGCTGACGGGAGGGTCAGGGGAGGGGAGCCGCTAGCACCCCGTCACGGATCAGTCGGCGAAGGCGTCTGGATCGATCAGACCGGTCAGCCGCCGGGCGGCGCGGCGCGCGAACGACAGGGTGCAGCGTTTGCGGACATGCGCGGGCAGGGGATGGGTATGCGCCTCGCGCACGATCGCGGCATCGTAGCGGTCGGCGACGATCACACCGGTGCGTTCCGGCAGGAAGGCGACGCCGTCGAGCGGCGCGAGGTCGAAACCGGCCGGCACTGCCCAATAATAGCGGTCGCAATGCGCCAGATAGTCGGGCCATTTGCCGTCGCCGAGCAGGTCGGCCCGCGACACCTTGATCTCGACGATGACCAACTGGCCACGCGCGTCGAGCGCCATCAGGTCGGCGCGGCGGCCGCCGTCGAGCGGCACTTCGGGGATAGCGGCGAGGTCGTGGCGCAGCAGCATCCGCGTCACGCCGCGCGCCACGTCGGCGGCGCAGATCGCGGGATCGCCGCCGTCCAAACACGAAGCCGGGGCCATGTCGAGCATGACCCCGGTTTAGAACATTTCACGAACGGGGCAAGCCCCGGATCGCGAAATCAGCGATAGAAGACGTGGTTGCCGATCGACGCGATGCGGATGACATTGCCGCCCGGGCGGCGGTTCGGCGTGTTGAAGTACAGCGCCTGCGGGGCCGGGCTGTCCCAGGCGGCGTCGAGCGCGATCTTGGCGACGGCCAGGGCGGTGCGATAGGTGGCGCGGCTCTCGTCGATCGACGGGATGGCGCCGCCGCGGACGAAGGAGAACTGGCCGCGTTGCTTGACGACGCCGCAGACGTCGGAGGGGAAGCGGCCCGACTTCGACCGGTTGATGATGACGTTGGCGACGGCGAGCTGGCCGGCGAGCGGTTCGCCCTTGGCCTCGAAATAGACGGCGCCGGCGAGGCAGCGCTGTGCGTCGGAGACCTTGCCCGCGTCCTGCGCGGCGACGGCCTGGGCCAGCGTGTCGAATTCGTCTTGGTCGTCCTGGTCGTCCTGCTGCGGGAGCGGCTGCACGACGGCGGTCTGCGCGCTGGGAGCGGGAACGATGACGGGGGAGAGGGTGTTGGAGTCAGACGGAGTCGCCGTCTGGGTGGCCGTCACGACCTTGCGATCGAGGTCGGAGGCGCGGCCGGGCGAACTGGTGCTGATCAGCCCGGCGAGAGAGAAAGTCATCGCCGCGATGGTGGCGGCGCGCTGAAGAACGGTCATTCAACTAGTCAATATGCGGTGAGATCACGGACCCGACGCGTCCTTCCCGAAGGAACTGGCATCGTCCGGGCTTCCCCCCGACTGCGTCACCGATCCGTATCGCACACGGACGCGGCACAACGCGCTTGCAACGTGCGCGGGGCGTTGCGTCACACGACTGTCACCGTCAATCGTTCAGGATCGTTTCAGCGGCGAACCGTTCGGCTTGCGCGATATCCAGTTCGATCACCCACAGATCGGGGTCGCGTTCGCGCCGTCGCCGCCAATAGTCGTCGATAGGTCCGGATGGAGTCGAATCTATCAGTGTCACTGACCCATTCAGGTCGCGCGAGCGCTCCAGCAGCCGCGATGCGCCGTCCCGGTCGACCAGCGCGATCAACAGCCCGCCGTCCTGCGCCTCGCCCCGCGCCCGCACCACCGCGAGGCCCCCCGCATCGTTGACCCGGCGCAGCAGCGCTCCGACGACGAGGTGGGTCGGCAGCCGCGCGGTCATGCCGCGCGATAGCCGGGCAGGCCCGACAAGGGGATCTGCGAGCGCATGAAGGTGCCGGTGCCGCGCGCCGCCTCCTCGCCCTCGGCATCGACCAGTCGCGCATCGCCGACATAGACGCGGCGCTTGCCGCTGATCCAGCGGCCCTCCGCGACCACCGGGCCGCTGCGCAGCGGCCGGGTGAGCAGCAGGTTGAACGCGGTGGTCAGCAGGAAGCGATCGCTGACCAGGCTGTTGCACGCGTAGAAGGCGGCGTCGTCGAGCATCTTGAAATAGCTCGTCCCGTGTACCGCGCCGGCGGCGTGGAAGTGGCGTTCGTCGAGGGTGAAGTGGATGCGGGCGATGCCGGGGCCGGGGATCTCCAGCCGCGAATCGAACAATCGGTTGATCGGCGCGGCGGCATAGAGCGATTCGAGCGCGCGGAAATGCGCCGTTTCCGCCTCGCCGGCGACCGGCGCGTCAGGCGGCGTCATGCGCGAGTTCGGCGGTGAACAGCGCGTAAAGCGCATCGGGCGAACCGGCGCCGCGCAATTTGGCGAGAAAGGCGCGATCACGCAGCCGCCGCGACACCCGCGCCAGCGCCTTCAGATGCTCCGCGCCGGCATCGACCGGCGACAGCAGCAGGAAGACGAGGTCGACCGGCAGGTCGTCGACCGCGTCGAATTCGATCGGATGGGCAAGGCGCATGAACACGCCGGAGACCGCATCGAGCCCGTCCAGGCGCGCATGGGGGATGGCGACGCCGCCGCCGAAGCCGGTCGAGCCCAGCTTCTCGCGCGCGGCAAGCCGCTCGGCGACGAGGCGCGCGTCGATCCCCTGCGCCTCCGCGGCCGCGGCGAGCTGGGCGAACAGCGTCTTCTTATTGGCGACGGCCACGTCCTTGAAGACGGCGTCCGGCCGCAGCAGGTCACTGAAATCGGTCATGCGAAACTCGAAGGGCCCCCGCCGGGCCCTTAGCGAGTCCGGCGGGGGCGGGAAAGGTCAGCTGCCGGCCTGTACCCGCTGCGGTTCGACCCAGCCGATCGTGCCGTCGCCGCGGCGATAGACCATGTTGTAGGCGCCGGTGCCGGCATTGCGGAACAGCAGGGCGGCGGTGTTGCGCAGGTCGAGCATCATCACCGCGTCCGACACGCTGGCGTCGGGAATGTCGACGCGCGTCTCGGCGACGATCAGCGGCGCCTCGCCCGCCTCGTCCTCGGCATGTTCCTGGAACAGCGTATAGCCGGCGTTGTTGTCATAGCCGCTGTCCTCCTGCAGCTGGACGACCTCGCCGGCATTGCGGTCCTTCAGCCGGCGCGAATAGCGGCGCAGCTGCTTGTCGATCTTCTCGGCGGCGCCGTCGAAGGCGAGATGGGCATCCTGCGCCTCGTGCCGGCCCTTCAGCACCAGGCCGCGCGTCACGTGCATGACGATGTCGCATTTGAAGCCGACGTCGTGCGGCCCCTTGCCAAACGTCACTTCGGACGAGATGGCGCGACTGAAATATTTGGTGGCGATACCCTGAAGTCGGTCGCTCACATGATCCTTGAGCGCGTCGCCGGTCGCGACCTGGTGACCAGAAATCCGGATATCCATCGTCTTCTCCATGGTTGGGGCGGGCCTGTTGACCTTACCCGGGTGATCGTCAGTTGGGCGATCCGACCTCCCAAAGCGGATTGTCCAGGGTAGCAACAAAGGCTGCGTGGGCGGCAAGTTCCGCGTCATGCGCACGGAAGCTGCGCGGCGGCCGGACGATGCTGGGCCGGCGCGTCGCCAGCGGGCTGGCGGTGGCGACGGCGATGTCGCTGACCAGGCCGAGGCCGATCTGCCGCCCGCCCATCAGCTCGACATAGACCTGGGCGAGCAATTGCGCGTCGAGCAGGGCGCCGTGCAGCACGCGATGCGACCGGTCGATGCCGTAGCGCGAGCAGAGCGCGTCCAGCGTATGCTTGGCGCCGGGATGCTTCTGCCGCGCGATCGCCAGCGTATCGACCATCCGGTGCATCGCGACCAGCTCGCGGCCGCAGCGGCCGAGCTCGCCGTTGATGAAGGAGAAGTCGAAACCGGCATTGTGCGCGATCAGCGGCGAATCGCCGATGAAGTCGAGCAGCTCGTGCACCACCGCGGCGAACAGCGGCTTGTCGGCGAGGAAGGCGTCGGAGATGCCGTGCACCGCCTGCGCCTCCGCCGGCATCGCCCGTTCGGGATGGTAATAAGCGTGGAAGGTGACGCCGGTCTCGACCCGGTTGATCAACTCGACGCAGCCGATCTCGACGAGTCGGTCGCCGCCGGCGAAGCTGAGGCCGGTGGTTTCGGTGTCGAACACGATTTCACGCATGCGAGACGTTATCCGCCCGCGCGCGCCGTCACGCAAGCGAGGACGTGACGAACCGCCTCGCGGGTCCGGTCGAGCGGCACGTCGGTGGGAATGACGAAGTCGGCGCGGGCGCGCTTGTCGGCATCGGGAAGCTGGCGGGCGAGGATCGCGTCGAGCTTCGCCGCGGTCATGCCGGGACGGGCGAGGACGCGGGTGCGCTGCACCTCGGCGGCGGCGCTGACCACCGCCACGGCATCGACCCCTGCATCGCCCCCGGTCTCGAACAGCAGCGGAATGTCGAGCAGCACGACCGGCGCGTCGGCATGGGCGGCGAGGAAGGCGGCGCGCTCGGCGGCGACGGCGGGATGGACGATCGCCTCCAGCCGTTTCATCGCCGCATCATCCCCCAGCACGGCGCGGCCGAGCGCCTGGCGATCGACGCCGTTCGCATCGGTGGTCCCCGGAAAGGCCGATTCGATCGCAGCGACCACCGATCCGCCCTTCGCCTGCAGGCGGTGGACCGCCGCGTCGGCGTCGAACACCGGCACGCCTTGCTCGGCGAACATGGCGGCCACCGTCGATTTGCCCATGCCGATCGATCCCGTCAGCCCGAGCAGGACCGGCCTCATGCGATCAGCAGGTCGCGCACGTCGTCGTCGCGGTCGCGGGGCGGTGCGACGCCGAAGAACAGTTCGAACGCCAGCGCCGCCTGGCCGACCAGCATTTCCAGCCCGTCGACCGTCTCCAGCCCGCGCGCATTGGCGGCGGCGAGCAGCGGCGTCTCGAGCGGCGCATAGACGATGTCGTAGACGATCGCCTGCTCGCCGAGCGGCGACAGGTCGAGCTCGAGCGGCGGCTGGCCCGCCATGCCGAGCGTGCTGGCATTGACCAACAGCCCGGTGTCGGGGGCAAGCGGCTGGGCGAGGGGCCTGGCCTGTCCCTTGAGGCCGAAGGCGGCGAGCAGCGCGCCGCCCTTCAGCACGTTGCGGTTCATCAGCGTCACCGGGCCAACGTTCATCCGCGCCAGCGCGAACAGCACCGCCCGCGCTGCACCGCCCGCCCCCACCACCGTCACCGGTTTGCCGGAAAGGTCGAAGCCGGCGAGCGGCGCATAGAAGCCGCCGGCATCGGTGTTGGTGCCGATCGGCGTGCCGTCCTCCGCCCGCACCACGGTGTTGATCGCGCCGATCGTATGGCGCACGTCGCCGCGATCCTCGACGTGATCGAGCGCGGCGATCTTGTGCGGCATGGTGATGTTGCACCCGCGCCAGTCCGGGTCGGCGCGGCGGCTGGCGAAATAGCCGGGCAGATCGTCGGCGGAGACGAGGGTGCGGCGGTATTCGGCGTCGATGCCGAGCGCATCAAGCCAGAAGCCATGGATGATCGGCGATTTGGATTGCGCGATCGGGTCGCCGATCACTTCGGCATAGATGGTCATCCGGCGGCTCCCTTGCAGGCGAACTGGCCGCCGCACACGGTCTGGACGGCGACGTAACCGCTGCCGATCAGCACGATCGGCAGCAACAGGGCGACGAGGGCCAGGCGCAGCAGCAGGTGGCGCGCGGTCGCCCGCTTGCCGGTCGCGGCGGCGATGGCGAGGATCAGCGCGACAAGGAAGCACGGCACCCACGCGACACAGCCGGCGAATAACAGATTGACCGGCCAGCCTCCCGCCGCCGGCGCATCGAACAGCATCGGGCTGATGAACAGCGCAAGGCCGCCGACCGGCAGGCCGAGTCCCGCCAAAATCGCCAGGACGATCGCCGCACCGCGCTCGCCGCTCACGCCGGCATCACCCCGCGCACGCGCAAATAGTCGAGGACGTTAAGCAGCGGCAGGCCGAGCACGGTGAACTGGCTGCCCTCGATCCGCGTAAACAGCTGCACGCCCGGCCCCTCGATCCGGTAGCAGCCGACGCAGCCGCCGATCGCCGGCCATTCCTGGTCGAGATAGCGGTCGATAAAGGCAGGGGAGAGCGGGCGGACGTGCATCCTGGCCGCCTCGACATGGCGCCATACCGGGCGACCAGCCTCGGCGATCACCGCCGCGCTCCACAGATGGTGCACGCTGCCGCTCATCCGCGCCAGATGCTCGGCGGCCTGGTCGCGGCTCTCCGGCTTGTCGAGCAGGCTGCCGTCGGCGAGCGCGACGACGCTGTCGCTGCCCAGCACCAGCCGCTCGGGCGCGCGCGTCGACACCTTGACCGCCTTCAGCTCGGCGAGCGCATCGGCAAGGTCGCGTGGCCGGGCGCCGGCCATCGCCGCCTTGATGGCCTCCTCGTCGACGCCGGCCACGGTCGCGTCGAACGGCACGCCCGCGGCGGTCAGCATCGCGCGCCGCGACGCGCTCTGCGAGGCGAGCAGCAGCAGGCTCATTCGCCCTCGCGCCGGAGCGGTCGGGCAAGCAGCGCGCCGATCACGCCGTCGACCGGCTCGCCGGCGAGCAGGCGGCACACCGCGTCGGTCACCGGCATCTCGACCCCGGCGATCGCCGCGGCCTCGCGCAGCACCGGCGCGGTGAAGGCGCCTTCCGCGACGGTGCGACGGTCGGCGAGCAGGTCCGCCGCCGCCCGGCCGCGACCGAGCCCGACGCCGAGCGAAAAGTTGCGGCTGCTGGTCGACGAACAGGTCAGCACCAGGTCGCCCAGCCCCGACAGGCCGGCGAGCGTCTCCGCCCGCGCGCCGCGCGCCAGGCCGAAGCGCGTCATCTCGGCGAAACCGCGCGCGATCAGCGCCGCACGGGCGTTCTGGCCGAGGCCGGCGCCTTCGACGACGCCGCAGGCGATGGCGAGCACGTTCTTGACCGCGCCGCCGATCTCCGCGCCGATCACGTCGTCGCTGGCATAGGGGCGGAAGTGCGGCGCGGCGAGGCGGGCGGCGAGCGCCTCGCCCAGTGCCGCGTCGCGCACCGCCAGCGTCACCGCGGTCGGCAGGCCGGCCGCAACCTCATGCGCGAAGGTCGGGCCGGACAGGACGGCAACCGGCGCCTGCGGGTGGACGGCGCGCGCGACCTCGCCGACCAGCATCCGCGTCCCCGCCTCGATCCCCTTGGCGCACAGCACCAGCGGCGTGGTGCCGACCGCCGTCTCGGCCAGGACGCTGCGGACGTGCTGCGCCGGCGCGACGACCAGCAACGCGTCGACCCCGGCGAGATCGCCGAGGCTGCCGGTCGCACGGATCGCCGGCGACAGCGGCACGCCCGCCAGGAACAGGCCGTTCTCATGGTTGGCGTTGATCCCCGCCACCACCTCCGGCTCGCGCGCCCAGAGCAGCACCGGCTCGCCACGGTGCGCCGCCACCTGCGCCAGCGCGGTGCCCCAGGCGCCGCCCCCGATCACGCCGATCTTCATGCCTTCACTCCTGCCCCGCGCACCGCCTCCGCGGTCGGATCGAGCGGCCAGCGCGCCCGCGCCGGCGTGTCGAGCGGATCGGTCAACCCGGTGGCGAACCGCTCCGCCCCGGCCCAGGCGATCATCGCCGCATTGTCGGTGCACAGCCAGAGCGGCGGCGCGACGAAGCGCAGGTGGTGCGCGTCCGCCAGTTCCTGTAACGCGCCGCGCACGGCGCCGTTCGCCGCGACGCCGCCGGCGACGACCAGCGCGGTCGCCTCGATCCCGGCGATGCCGCGCGTGGTGCGGTCGATCAGGCAATCGACGACGGCGGCCTGGAACGAGGCGGCGATATCCTCCGGCGCGTGCTGACCGACCGCACGCGCCACCGCGCTCTTCAGCCCGGCGAAGGAAAAATGCGGCTCTTTCGAACCGCTTAACGGTCGCGGCAGCGGTACGATCGGCCGCCCCTGCGCGGCGGCACGTTCCACCGCCGGGCCACCGGGAAAGCCGAGGCCGAGCAGCTTGGCGGTCTTGTCGAACGCCTCGCCCGCGGCATCGTCGATCGTCGTCGCCAGCCGGCGATAGCGGCCGACCCCCTCGACCAGCAGCAGCTGGCAATGGCCGCCGGAGACGAGCAGCAGCAGATAGGGAAAGGCAAGGTCGGGATCGGACAGGCGCGGGCTGAGTGCGTGACCTTCGAGATGATTGACCGCGATCAGCGGCTTGCCGACCGCATGCGCGATCGCCTTGCCGGTGACGAGGCCGACCATCACTCCGCCGATCAGCCCCGGCCCGGCGGTGGCGGCGATCGCGTCGACCTGGTCGAGGCGGAGGCCCGCGTCGGCGAGCGCCGCCGCGATCAGCGGCTCCAGCGCCTCGACATGGGCGCGCGCCGCGATCTCCGGCACGACGCCGCCGAACGGGGCATGATGCGCCTCCTGCCCGGCGAGCCGGTGTGCCAGCACCTGCCGGTCGCCGGTGACCAGCGCCGCGGCGGTTTCGTCGCAGGAGGATTCGAGGCCGAGGATGACGGGCGCGGACATGGCGCTCCCTCTAAACGGGTTGAGGAAGGTTGTCGAAGGGGGCGGATATCGGCCATGGACGGCATCGGAATTGGACTGCCCTCACCCTTCCGCGGCTTCGCCGCTCCCTCCCTCTCCCGCCGGGCGAGGGAAGGGGCCCGCGGCCGGAGGCCGTGGGAAGGGTGTGGGTGGAGTATCGATGACCGTCCCCTTCAAGCTCGGCACGCGCGGATCGCCGCTGGCGCTGACCCAGGCGAACATGGTGCGCGATGCGCTGTGCGCGGCGCACGGCTGGCCGGTCGATACGGTCGAGCTGGTCGTGATCCGCACCACCGGCGATCGCGTGCAGGATCGCGCGCTGGCAGAAATTGGCGGCAAGGCGCTATGGACCAAGGAGCTCGACCGGGCGCTGCTTGCCGGCGAGATCGACGCCGCCGTCCATTCGATGAAGGATGTCGAGACGATCCGTCCGGCGGCGATCGCCATTGCCGCGATGCTGCCGCGCGCCGACGTGCGCGACCGGCTGATCGGCGCCGCCACCGTCGCCGCGCTGCCGCAGGGGGCGGTGGTCGGCACCAGCAGCCCGCGCCGCGGCGCGCAACTGCGGCGGTTGCGGCCGGATCTGCGCATCGTGCTGTTCCGCGGCAACGTCGACACGCGGCTCGCCAAGCTGGCGGCGGGCGAGGCGGACGCCACCCTGCTCGCCGCCGCCGGGCTCGATCGGCTCGGCCGCGACGCGGTCGGGGCGGCGATCCCGACCGGCGACATGCTGCCCGCGCCGGCGCAGGGCGCCGTCGGTATCGAGGTGCGCGCCGACGATGCGCGGGCGCATGGCTGGGTGGCGGCGATCGACGACCCGCTGACCAGCCGCTGCGTGCGTGCGGAACGCGCCCTGCTCGCGGCGCTGCAGGCGGACTGCCATTCGCCGGTGGCGGCGCTCGCCGCGGTGTCGGGCGAGACGCTCAGCCTGCGTGCCGAGCTGCTCGCCGAGGATGGCAGCGCCCATGTCGAGGGCAGCGCGGAGGGGCCGGATGGCGAGGCGGTGGCGCGGGCGCTCGCCACCGATCTGCTCGCGCGGGCGCCCGCGGCGGTGCGGCGGCTGTTCGGCGGATGACGCGCGCCCTGGTCGTGCGGCCCGAGCCCGGCAATGCGGCGACCGTCGCGCGACTGCGCACGCTGGGCGTGGAGGCGCAGGGCTGGCCGCTGTTCGCGGTCGCGCCGGTCGGCTGGCTGCCGCCGGACCCCGCGGACTTCGATTCGCTGCTGGTGACCAGCGCGCAGGCGATCCGCCACGCCGGTCCCGGTCTCGCGCGCCTCGCCGCCCTGCCGGTGATCGCGGTCGGCCCGGCGAGCGCGGCGGCGGCGCGCGCGGCGGGGCTGCGCGTCGCGGCGATGGGGGAGGGGGATGCGGTCGCGGCGCTCGCGGCGGGCCGGGCCGGCGGGCTGATCCGGCCGCTGCACCTCGCCGGCCGCGATCATGTCACGACGGGATGCCCGACGATCGTCGTCTATGCCAGTGATGCGGTGCCGGTCGACGCCCGCGCCTTCGCCGCCGCCGCGGATGGCGCCGTCGTGCTGCTCCATTCCGCCCGCGCCGCGTCTCGGGTCGCCGCCTTGATCCCGCCGGCCCGACGCGGCGCCGTCGCGCTCGCCGCGATCAGCCCGGCCGTGCTCGCCGCCGCCGGCGCGGGGTGGGGGAGGGCGGCGGCGAGCGCCGTGCCCGACGACGGGAAACTGTGTGTTCTTGCGCAGGCGATTGACCGTGCCGGACCGGGCGGGGATAAAGGGCCATGAGCGAATTTGAACCGATCGTCGCGACGCGCCCGCGCGCCCCACGAGCCGGTCTGATCATCGTCCTGACCCTGTTGGCCTTTGTCGCGGGCGTCGGACTGACGGCATTGGCGATGAAGCGGATCAGCTGGCTGCACGGCACGCCTGCCGCAGCGCCCTCGCCGACCCCGGTCGAGCCGACCGGCTTCTCGCCGGCGCAGCCGCTCAATGCCAATGGCGAGGCGCCCGATGCGACGGTGCTCGCCACGCGTGAGGCGGCGCTGGCGGCGCAGCTTGCGGCGCTCGAGACGCGCACCGCGACGATCGGTGCCGATGCCGCGGCGGCGGGCACGCAGGCGACCCGCGCCGAGGGGCTGCTGGTCGTCGCGGCGGCGCGCCGCGCGCTCGATCGCGGCACGCCGCTCGGCTATCTCGAGGAGCAATTGCGCAACCGCTTTGGCGCGACCCAACCCAAGGCGGTCGCCGACGTGATCGCCGCCGGCCGCCAGTCGGCGACGCTGGAAAGCCTGCGCCAGGGGCTGGAGGCGATCGCGCCCGACATCCAGACGGTCAGCGGCGGCGACTGGTGGACCAGCCTGCGCCAGGAACTGGGCGGTCTGATCGTGCTGCGCCGCGCCGACACGCCGTCGTCGCGGCCGGTCGAGCGACTGTCGCGCGCGCGCCACTTCCTTGATGCGGGGCAGGTCGAGGCGGCGCGGGCCGAGGTGCTGCGCCTGCCCGGCGCTCGCCACGCCGGCAATTGGCTCGCCGCGGCGGACCGCTATATCGGCGCGCGCCAGGCGCTCGACCGGATCGAGACCACGGCCCTCAGCGTCCCCGCCGCACCGGCCGTGACGCCACCGGCAGCGACCGCGCCCGCGGCGGCTGCCCCGGCCGAGGAGCCGACGACCACCTAGACGGGCGGCATCTAAGCAGCGCAGCGAGGCGGCGGCCGAACCGTCGTCGCAGAACCGTGCTGAACCTGCGGGTCCGCTATTTCGCGGGCGGCCGTCCGCCGCCGGACACGGACGACCTGCATCGGCGTGATGCCGTCTGCCCGGCGTCACGAACGTAGGCGGAAAGGCGACCCCGCAGGACCGCCGATCGCATCACATTGTGTGGAAGACTGGAGCGGGCGAAGGGATTCGATCCCTCGACCCCCAGCTTGGCAAAGACACCGGGCACTTTTCGCCAAGGTTTCCATTTGCACGTTACGACCCGCTAAGCCCCTTCCACGACAAGGATAATCTGGACGCAGACCATCCCCTCCATCTCCTGCGCCGACCCGCCGATTTCCGCCCTTCTGCTTCCCCCAAGTTTCCCCGACCGCCGGGGAAGCAGATCGGAGAACGAGCAGGACATCGAGAAATTTGAGGAGTTGAGCATGGCCAAGATCACCAAGCGCGTCGTCGACGCGCTGAAGCCGAGCGATAAGGCTGACGTGTTCGCCTGGGACAGCGAGTTGAAAGGCTTCGGCGTTCGCGTGAAGCCGTCCGGCACGAAGAGCTTCCTGATCCAGTACCGCAACCCGGAGGGCCGCCCCGTCGGCTGGTGCTGGGGCAATACGGGGCTCTGGCGCGGGACGGGGCGCGAGACATCGCCCGCCGGAAACTCGCGGCGGTCGCCGACGGGGAAGATCCGTCCGAGGACCGGCACGCAGCTCGCGCGGGCATGACCGTCTCGGACGTATGCGACGGCATCTGACGGAAGCGGCGGCGTGCCGCATCCTCGGCTGCAGCCGGCGCCCGATCGAAGCGACGACGCTGAAGATGGACCGAAGCCGCATCGATACTCACGTCCGCCGATCATCGGTCATCGGCTGGTCGCCGGCCTGACGCGCCGCGACATTGAAAACCTTCAGGCCGACATCGCCGCGGGTCGTTCGGCAGCGAAGCGGAAAGGACGTGGCGGCAGGACGAAGGGCGGCATTGGCGTTGCGAGGCGCATCATTTTGATGCTGCTGCCGCGAACATGGCCTGCGCCGACGTACAGGCTGTGCGCGCATGGTTGCGAACGGTGTAGAGACAGACCGGCTGTCACACTCCGTTCCGAACGCCCGAACTGCTCATGATCCAGCCTTGAAAACACGACGTCTCGTCAGGAAGATGACGATCGCGCCGATCCCGAACGCCAGCCCCGTCGCGCAGACGCCGCGCCAGCCCCAGGCACTCCAGACAACGCCCGACAGGGCGGATCCGGCGGCACCGCCGAGGAAGAACAGACCGGTGAAGAGGCCGTTGATCCGGCCGCGTGCCTCAGGCCGAATGAGATTGATCGCACGTCGTCCAAGCGTTTGGTCAGCGATGACGCCAAGATCGAGGACGATCGCCGCGCTCAGAAGGAACGCGAGCGACGTGTCCCGGCTGCCCGCGAAAACCTCACCTCCGAAATAAGCGAGGATCATGGCGGTGGCGACCGCGGCATGAGCCAGCATTGTCGCGGGCCGCGTCGCGCCCCGATCCCCGGCGCGCCCGGCGATCGGAGAGATGATCGCCCCGGCGGCGCCCGCCAAGGCGAAAAGAGCGATCCCGGTCTGGCCCAGTGCGATCGGCGGCTGGGCGAGGCGGAGCGCGATAGCCGTCCAGAACACGCCGAAGGCGCCCATGCACATGGCCTGCGTCGCCGCGCGCTGCCTGAGTGTCGGCTCCTCCCGGAGGATTGATCCCAGCGATCCGATCAGTTGCGGATAGCCCGTTTGGCCGTTGGGCCGTATTCTTGGAATAAAGCGGGCAAGCCCGAGCGCCAGTGCGGCGACGGCGACACCCAGGGCGGTATAGAGCGACCGCCAGCCGGCGGCCTCCGTTACGAGGCTGGCGAGTGGGCGTGAGAAGAGGATGCCGAGCATCAGGCCGCTCATCACGTTGCCGACTGTCCGTCCTCGGCTGCTTTCGGAACTCAGCGATGCAGCGACCGGCACGAGCATCTGGATCGCGCTCGTCGACAGTCCGACGAGGAAGGACGCGATCAGGAAGGCAGCCGCCGTCGGCGCCGCCGCCAGCATCAGCAGAGCACAGACATTGGCGGCGAGCGTCGTAAGGATGAGCTGTCGGTTTTCAACGAGATCGGTCAGCGGGACCAGCAGAAACAGGCCCGTCGCGTAGCCGAGCAGCGTCAACGTGGTGGCGAGGCCGGACGTGACGGGCGACAGACCAAGCTCAGGTCCGATGATCCCGACCAGGGGCTGCGAGGCGTAGAGCGCCAGCACCACGACGCCGACCGCCAGCGCGAAGAGCGCGGTTGGCGGCGACCCGGCGCCTTGGCTGGCAGATCCGGGTTCGCGAGCAGCTCCAGTTCTCAACGCCGTTCCTCCGTCTAACATCAGAGGGCAGCACATTATCTTGATCGTGGATGGCGATAATGGGAGATGAACGGGAAGCAGAATCACGGACACGCTGAGAATGGCGGGACTCGAGCACTATCGCACGTTCGTCGCGATCATCGAGGCGGGCAGCCTCACCGCCGCGGCGCGCCGACTCGATTGCTCGCTTCAGACCGTAAGCCGATCGCTGATCGGTCTTGAAGCGGAGATAGGCGCGAAGCTGGTCCACCGGACGACCCGCCGGCTCCAGCCGACACCGGCCGGGACGGCCTTCTACGAACGCATCCGGATCGCTTTGCGTGAGATCGATGAGGCCAGAAGCGATGTGATGCGCGGCGCGTCGGAGATCGCCGGTCTGTTCCGGGTGGGCGCCTCGGTCCAGTTCGCTCCACGTTATGTGGTTCCCACGACGACCGCCTTCGTCGACCGGTATCCCGGCGTGGAGGTCGATCTGATCCTGTCCGACGCCCTGATGAACCTGATCGAACACAGGCTAGACGTCGTCGTGCGGATCGGCGAACCCGCCTCCTCGTCGCTGAAGTCGCGCCTGCTCGGCAAACTCAGGCGCGTAGTGGTCGCGGCACCGCAGTACCTCGCGCGCCATGGCCGCCCATCGACGCCGGCCGACCTTCGAGAGCATAGCTGCGTGGTGCGGACGTTCGGACCGGAGGGAGATAGCTGGCCCGTGACGGAGGGGGCTGCGGTGACGAAGGTCGCCGTCAAGGGACGCTTCCGCTGCAACGATGCCGCCGGTGCCAATGCCGCCGTCCTCCAGGGTGCCGGCGTGGGTCTGGCACCGCTCTGGCAGGTCCGATCGGAGATCGACCAGGGCCTGCTGGAGGTTCTGCTCCCCGATCATGAACCGCCCCCCATTCCGGTTCACGCCTTGTGGCTGGAGAACGCCGCCATGCCGGTCCGGACTAGAATGTTCGTTGACATGCTGAGGCATCGGATGGCCAGCGAGCGCATCTAGCATGCCGGGCCTCGCCGGGTTGACCTCACGTCCGCTGGATACCGGCGATGACTTTTTGCCATTTAGGGCCAAGCGGAAGGCGTATCCGATGATAGTCGGAGACACGGGTCGACCTTATCCGAGAATGGTTCAGTCTTCGGGCAGGAGGCAATTCGTGCTATGCAGAAATACACGTCAAAGGCTGCATAACAGCCAAAAGCCGCCAAAACATCGCTGGAACGCACCGTCTGCTGCTTCCCCAATCCGCGTCCTGACCACGTCACAGCCGCGTAGCTTGCTGTCGATGGCGAAGTTGAACAGGGTTCGATCGCGCAAACGCCTATGCTGGTCGAGCCACAAGCGAATGGCTCAGACCTGCTGTTGTTTCAGGGCGCGTTTGGCACCGGCCAATCGACCCTCGTTCCAAGGACGAACTTCAAGAAAGGCAGGATCCATCGAAGATTGGCCCACCACCCGTCTCCATCACACTGACGTGAGCAGTTGAGATCGCGCCGGTGGGGTAAACCGATGATGGAAAGAAAAGTAGGATCGGCCTTTAGGGTGTGTGAACGAAGGACCGCCGCTCGGAAGGCTGGAGGCTCAAAATTCTCCGACCCGATGCAGATTGGCCAGATCGAGGATCACTATCTGGCGGCCTCTTACGACGAGCAGGCCTTCGTCACGCAGCCGGCCCAGCACCCGATTGATATGGACGGGCGTCAGACCGAGCATATCGCCGAGCTGTTCCTGCGTGAACGGCCAATCGAACGTATCGTTCTGCGTGAGCCCCATAGCCCCGAGACGTGCGTGCGTTTCGGCCACCAGATAGGCCAGGCGCTCCCGCGCATTGCGGCGCCCAAGGCTGACCAGGCGGGCGCGGAGGCGAAATAGCACTTCACCTTGCTGCGCCCGCCGCGCATGCTCGACCAGACTGCGAGAGCGATCCGACATCGCGTCCGTGTCCAGCGCGGCAACGCGAGCCGGACCACAGGCTTCGACATAGGATGAGGTCTCTCGCTCCAGGTCGGCGATGACGCAAAAATCTCCTGGGATGATCACATCGGTTATCTGTCTCGCCCCGTTCCGCAAGATCTGCGACCGGAAGCCCCATCCAGTGACAAGGACGTGCGCGGTTCTGGAGGACGGACGTGCCGGAAACGGGTGCTTGGTCTCAACCTCATGGATGTGGGTCACGTGATTGACAATATTCGACACATCGTACCGATTGCCGATGTCATAGCGAGAAAAGGCCCTGATGATCAGATTCGAGACATCCTCATCTCGAGCCCTGCTCAATTTCTTGGTGCGAAGGGCTGCCCGGTTGAACGCGCCGGTGAGCGGAGTTTCGGTCTGGAGATGTGTCATAGCGTCACTCCATTTAGGTGAGGCTATGCTCGTGCGCCGCGGGCGACGGCGGCATAGGGATAGTCCCTAGGTAGGCTTCCGGGCCTTCCCCGCCGCCTTTGACGACGACAGCCCGGCGGCGAGCGCGATCTGGCCGAGTTCGGTGAGGCTGCCTGCTCCCAGCTTGCTCATCACCTGTGCACGATGCAGTTCGACGGTCCGCGGACTGATGCCGAGCGTTTGCGCAATGACCTTGTTCGTCCCGCCGTCGATCAATCCGACGAGCACCTCACGCTCGCGTGGCGTCAATCGTCCGATTTGGGCATTGACTGCTTCGTCCCGCGACGACGACCCTGTTGTCGCGTGGCACTCCGCCAGGGCCGTGGCCAACGTCTCTCGCAGCACCTCCTCCTTTTCGCACAGGACGTAGTCGATCGCCCCGGCCTTCATCGCGGCGACCGCTGCTTCTGCACCAGCCTCCGGTTCGTCCAGCGCAACGGCCGGCAATGCGATCGACCTCGCCTTGAGTTCGCGCGGAACAGTAAGGCCGTCCTCCCGCGCTTTGCGAAGGTCGACCAGAACGCAACCGGGCGCCAAAACCGGAGCGATGTCGAGAAAGGCGTCCGCGCTGTCGAAGAGGCGGGCCTGATAGTCGATCGTTCGTACCAACCGGGCCAGGCGACGCGCCTCCGATGCCCTGGCGCTGATGATATAGACCTGCCGGCTATCCTCCTGCGTCAAATTCTCGGCGATGCCGCCGATGCGCATGATCGCACCGTCGTCATCCCGGATCGGGAAACTCGTGTCGCGTAGCCACCGCACCCCGCCATCCCTCGGCCTGACAATGCGATACTCATGTTGTACGACCTCGCCGGCCGTGACCGTTTCCATCGCCCGGGCAACGGCGGATCGATCGTCAGCGTGGACATTTTCCATCCATGCCTCAACCGTGGTCGGCGCCTCGTCACAGGGGATACCCCATATGCGCTCGAAGGCGGCGCTGCGATAGACGATCTGGCCTGCGGCGGGATCGACGATCCACAGCAGGTTGCTGCTGTTCTCCGCGAACCCGCGGAACTGCGCCTCGCTCGCCCGCACGGCGGCCTCGTTCCGCCGCTGCTTGGACACGTCGACAGCCGCGCCGATGAAGGCTGTGGGGCGGCCGTGCTCGAATGTGGTGCGGCCGAAGGTGGCGATGTGGCGCAGGACGCCGTCGTCGCGTCCGATCACCCGATATTCGATCGAATAGCGACCATCGCCCGCCGGGTCGACGCAAGCGGCGATCGCATCGCGCACCCGCGGCAGGTCTTCGGGATGGATTCCATTCTCGTACACCGCCGTGTCGACCGGCGAGCCAGGCGGAAGGCCCCACATCGCGCGTAAGCGGTCATCCCAGTCGAGCGCTCCGGTGACGGGATCCCAAGCGTAGATCCCCAAGTCCGCCAGCTCGGTGGCGGCCCGCAACCGCGCCTCGTTGCGCTTGACCTTCTCCTCGAAGGCGCGCCGCTCGCTGGTGTCGCGCGATACGCCGACGACGAGTTCGACGGTGCCCTCCTCGTTGCGGACCGGTCCCCACAGATAGCTGAAATAGGCAGCGTGACCGGTGGGGCTCTCGTAGAATACCTCGTCTTCGATCGTCACGGCGTCCCTGAAGATCCGGTCGATTTGATCGTTGAGGTGGGCTGCCAGGGCGGTCGGATAATCGAGATCGGCGAAGGTCCGCCCCAACATTTCGGCACTGGTAAGGCCGAACAGGCCCAGCATGACCGGGTTGGCATAGACGAACCTCCGCTCGGCATCGAAGGCGTAGACATAATCCGGGATGGAGGACAGTGTCGCTTCCACGAAGCGGGACTGGCTCGCGAGTTTCGCGGCTGCCACCTCGATCTCCTCGCCGGCGCGCTTCAAATCATCGACATCCTGCACCACCACGATCGCCTCTGCATGGTCGGCGTTCTCGCGATGGAAGGGTACGGCGCTGATCCGCATCCAGCGTTCCGGCGCATTACCGGGATCGTAGAGGAAGTCGGTGCCGGGCATCACGCGCTCCCCACGCAGCGCGCGCGAGCCTGGGTAGTCGCCAGGCTGTACCGGCCGGCCATCGGCGTCGTAAGCGCGCCATCGGCGGGCTTCAGCCGGCTGGCGCGACGGCAGGCGGTCGAGATGCCCATAAGCCCGAAGGCATCGGTTGGAGAGGGTGACATTGCCGTCGGCGTCATAGACGCCGATGCCAAGCGGGAGATTCTCGAGGACCGAGGCGAGCAGCAGGCGCTCGTCCCGTAGCGCTCGCTCGACCTCTCGCAAGATCGCTGATTCGAGTGCGATTTCGTTAGACAGCCGATCTTGCGGCATCTTGCCGGCACTCCCGCAGGTGATTTGCCGGCGTGCCGGCAAGCTCTTTCGGCTGGGTAAGGTTCCCTAGGGATCGTCCGTATGGGGATGAACCGAGCCATGCGGCAGTTCGACGGCATCCCTTCAAGGAGACCGGCATGAAAGCCTTAGTCTGGCACGGCAAGGAGGACATCCGATACGACACGGTGTCCGACCCTGTGATCGAGCATCCCCGCGACGCCATAATCAAGGTTACCAGCTGCGCGATATGTGGTTCAGATCTCCACCTTTTCCATAACCTCGTTCCCGCGATGCTGCCCGGCGACATCATGGGGCACGAGACCATGGGCGAGGTGGTCGAGGTTGGCAGCGACGCCAAGGGCAGCCTGAAGAAGGGCGACCGGGTCGTCATCCCCTTCACCATCCAGTGCGGCGAGTGCGACCAGTGCCGCCGCGGCAACTTCTCGGTGTGCGAGCGCACCAACCGCAAGAAGGAGCTGGGCGACAAGGCGTTCGGCCATGCCACCGCCGGGCTGTTCGGCTACACCCATCTGACCGGCGGCTATCCCGGCGGACAGGCCGAATATCTGCGCGTGCCCTTCGCCGACACGACCCATATCAAGGTGCCCGGCGGGATCGAGGACGAGAAGCTGCTGTTCCTGTCGGACATCTTGCCGACCGGCTGGCAGGCCGCGGTACAGGCCGATATCCAGCCCGGCGACACGGTCGCGATCTGGGGCTGCGGCCCGGTGGGCCAGATGGCGATCCGCTCGGCGATCCTGCTTGGCGCCGAACAGGTGGTGGCGATCGATCATCTGCCCGAACGCCTGTCGATGGCGGCTGCGGCCGGGGCGATCACGATCAACTTTGAGGAGGAGAGCGTCGTCGAGCGGCTCAACGAGCTGACCGCCGGCAAGGGGCCGCACAAGTGCATCGACGCGGTCGGCACCGAAAGCCACGTCAATTTCGGCCAGCCCGATACGGTGCTCGACCGCGCCAAGCAGATGCTGATGGCGGAGAACGACCGGCCGCACGTGCTGCGCGAGATGATCTATGTCTGCCGGCCCGGCGGCGTCATCTCGATCATCGGCGTCTATCTGGGCCTGGTCGACAAGATCCCGATGGGACAGGCGATGAACAAGGGCCTGACCTTCCGCATGGCGCAGGCGCACGTGCCCCGCTGGACCGGCGATCTGCTGCGCCGGATCGAGGACGGGCAGATCGATCCCTCGTTCGTGATCACCCACAAGGTCGACCTGTCCAAAGGTCCCGAGATGTATGCGACGTTCCGCGACAAGGCGGATGGCTGCATCAAGGTCATGCTCCAGCCCTGAAGGACGCTTGCCATGTCACTCACCAACATCACCGGCGTCGCCCGGTCCGAGGGCGACCCTCGCGTCGAGCGCAAGGGGCCGAGCTCCTTGAGCGGCGCCGACCGTCTGTCTCGCGCGCTGGGCTGGTTCTCCATCGGGCTCGGCGTCACCGAGCTGGTGGCACCGGGGCGGCTTGCCCGCACCCTCGGCCTCGAGGGCAAGGAGGGGCTGATCCGCGCCTATGGCGCGCGCGAACTGGCGAGCGCGGTGCCCACGCTGTCGGTCGACAAGCCAATCGGGCTGGGCGCGCGCATCGGCGGCGATGCGCTCGACCTCGCGACGCTCGCCACGGCGCTGGGGCGTGACAACCCCAAGCGCCACAATGCCGCGATCGCCACCGCCCTGGTCCTCGGCATCACCTTGCTCGACGTGGCTGCGTATACCGGCGTAAAGGCCGCGCACCGTCGCTCGTCGGGCAGCGCGCGCGATTATTTCGATCGGTCGGGCCTGCCGCGAGGCGCTCAGGCGTCGCGCGGTCTCGCGCGCAAGGACTTCGACATTCCACCCGATTATCGCGCCGAAGGCACGGTCGCAGCCGCGCTGCCGGTGGTCGCGTCATGAGCGCCCCCGCCGCAGAAGCGGAACTCGACGGTTCCGCCCGTGCGGCGGTGACGATCGGCAGACCCGCCGACGAGCTCCGCCCGCTCTGGCTCGATCCCGCTACACAATCTCGCATCTGGACGCATTTCGCCGACGTGACCCCGCTCGACGATCGCACGGCCGACTGGGTCGCGCGCGGGCCGGCAGGCGGCGAGTATCGGTGGCAGACCAAGGTCGCCGACCCGAACTCGAGCGATATTCGATGGTCTGCCGTGAATGGCGCTGACATGCCGAATATCGGATCGCTGGTCTTCCGGCCGGCACCGGGCGACCGCGGCACCGAGCTCCACCTGGACGTGCACTTCGATCCTCCCGGCGGGGCCGTCGGAGCGGCGATCGGCAAGCTCTTCCACATCGCTCCCGCCGAGATCGTGCGCAAGGCGCTCTACAAGTTTCGCGCGCTCGCCCTGA
Organism: Sphingomonas sp. MA1305; assembly: GCF_016107325.1. Classification (GTDB taxonomy): domain Bacteria; phylum Pseudomonadota; class Alphaproteobacteria; order Sphingomonadales; family Sphingomonadaceae; genus Sphingomonas. The sequence goes on along the minus strand of NZ_RCVT01000002.1, from coordinate 404,827 downwards.
CCGGCGAGATTCCGACCACCGAACCCCAGCCCGCCGCCCGCCGCGGCGGCACCGACCGCTAGGAGCCAGGCCGATGCGCGCACTCTGCTGGAACGGCATCAATGATCTGCGGGTCGAGACGGTGGCCGACCCCGAAATCCTCAACCCGAAGGACGTGATCCTCAAGGTCCGCCTGACCACCACCTGCGGGTCGGACCTGCATCTCATCGACGGCCTGATCCCGACGATGCGCGAGGGCGACGTCCTCGGGCACGAGTTCATGGGCGAGATCGTCGATGTTGGGCGCGACGTGACCAGGGTGCAGCGCGGCGATCGCGTCGTCGCCCCCTCGTTCATCGCCTGCGGGCAGTGCTGGTATTGCGCGCACGACCTCTATTCGCTGTGCGACACCAGCCATCCCAAGCCGGAGCTGCAGGAGCCTCTGCTCGGCTATCCGACGGCGGGCATCTACGCCTATTCGCACGCCTTTGGCGGCTATGCGGGCAGCCACGCCGAATATGTCCGCGTGCCCTTCGCCGATACCGACTGCTTCCTCGTGCCCGATGGCTTGGCCGACGAGGACGCGCTGTTCATTTCGGACGCCGCTCCGACGGGGTTCATGGGCGCGGACTTCTGCAACATCCAGCGCGGCGACGTGATCGCGGTCTGGGGCTGCGGCGGCGTCGGCCTGATGGCGCAGCAGAGCGCGATGATCCTCGGCGCCGAACGCGTGATCGCCATCGACCAATATCCCGAACGGCTCGCCAAGGCTGAGTCCTTCGGCGCGATCCCGATCGACTTCACCAAAGTGGACGCGGTCGATGCGTTGAAGGAATTGACCGGCGGGCGCGGCCCTGACGCGTGCATCGATGCCGTTGGCATGGAGGCGGCGGGCACCGGACTTCAGGGCGCCTATGACCGGGTGAAACAGGCGCTGTATATGGAAACGGACCGCGGCACGGCGTTGCGCCAGGCGATGCTCGCCGTGCGCAAGGGCGGCACGTTGTCAATCCTCGGTGTTTACGGGCTGATGGATAAGTTTCCGCTCGGGCTGCTGATGAACAAGGGGGTGACCGTGCGCACCGCGCAGCAACACGGCCAGGCCTATGTCCCGCGGCTGCTCGAACATGCGCAACGCGGCGAACTGAAGCCCGCGGCGCTGGCTACGCACCGCTTCTCGCTCGAGGAAAGCCCGACCGGCTATCACATGTTCAAGCACAAGGAGGACGGCTGCCTGCGCGCGGTGTTCGCGCCCTAGGGCCGCCGCGGGCCAATGTCTTCACGATACCGGTGAAACAACGGAGACTCACAATGGCGACGCAGGTCAGCAGGGCACTTCTGGTTCGCCTCGAAGCATTGCCCGGCAGGGAGGATGAGGTTCGCGACTTTCTGAACCGGGGCCAGTCGATCGTCGACGGGGAGCCTAAGACAGTCAGGTGGTTCGGTCTTCAGTTCGGTCCCTCGTCGTTCGGGATTTTCGATGCCTTTCCTGACGATGACGGGCGCCAGGCCCACCTGTCGGGTGCGGTCGCGACCGCGCTGACTGAGAATACAGGCGTGCTTTTCGAAACGCCCAGCATCGAAGAGCTCGATGTCGTCGCGGAGAAGGCGCCGACCTAAGCGCACGTCCCCGCCGCCGCGTAACCTAATCATAGGAGATGGAAAATGCCGGACGACACGCTGAAGGGCATGAAGGTCGCGATCCTGGTGACGGATGGCTTCGAACAGGTCGAGATGACCGAACCGCGCAAGGCGCTCGACGCGGCCGGCGCTGACACCCGGCTCGTGTCGCCGAACACCGATCAGGTCAAGGCGTGGCAGTTGACGGATTGGGGCGATACCTTCCCCGTCGACCTGCCGCTGGCCGAGGCTAGTCCTGACGCCTTCGACGCGATCCTGCTGCCCGGCGGCGTCATCAATCCCGACACGTTGCGGATGAACGAGGACGCCGTCGTCTTCGCCCAGGCCTATATCGATGCCGGCAAACCGGTCGCTTCCATTTGTCACGGACCCTGGACGCTCATCGAAACCGGCAGATTGCGCGGCCGGCGGCTCGCATCCTGGCCGTCGCTCCAGACCGACGTCGAAAACGCGGGCGCACAATGGGTGGACGAGCCGGTGGTAGTGGACGGCAATCTGGTCACCAGCCGCAAGCCGGACGACATTCCGGCGTTCAATCGCGAGATGATCGCGCTGTTCGGCCGGGCGCGGTCCGGCCACGCGTAGCGGTCGGCCGATTGATGTCGGCGTGGTCGCCGCGAGGGGTGGAAGGCGCCCTTTCGGTACTGGCGCGCATAGGGTCTCGGTCGTCGGCCGGGGCAGCTGGTATATCGACGAGGCGCACCGGTCGTCTGCGGTGGTGGCGCTTCGTCGGGGCATGGATGTGGGGATGACCGGAACGACCTCGCCCGGATCGGCGCGGCGTTTGCGCGCGACGCCAATCCGCGCCGGCTTCCCGCGCTGTAACCCGATCGGCCACCAACCTGCTGGCGCCACGCGTATCGTCGGCCGGGCGGTCGGCGACCGGAAGCTTGAGACGAGGAGCCGAACATGACCGTAGGACAGGGTGTCGGAGCGGCGCTGATGCTACTGTTTCTCGCCGACGTCTTCCTGACCGTCTTATACGCCCGCGCCGGCACCGGACTGCTCGCGCCGCACTGGAACCGCGGAATATGGGCGCTGCTTCGCGGCGTCTCCAAGCTGGCCGGCAGGCGCGACAGCACTGTTCTCACGTTTGCCGGTTCGCTCATCGTCGTCTCGCTGATCGGCTTCTGGGCGATCGGTTTGGTGCTCGGTGCCGCGCTGATCATTCGGCCCGAGCTCGGCACCGCCATCCGCCCGTCTAGCGGCGCATCCTCCACTGACTTCGCCACCGCGCTCCTCGTAGCGGGCAATAGCCTATCGATCGTCGGCGGCGGCGACTATTCGCCCCATACAACGGGCGCACGGCTATTTTTTCTGCTCAATTCGCTGATCGGCACGTCGGTGCTGTCGCTGGTGCTCAGTTATCTGGTTCAAGTCTATTCGGCTCTTCGCGAGCGCAACGCGCTGGCGCTCGCGATCGACCTGATGAGCGACGGCACGGGTGACGCGGCGGTGATGCTGGTCAGGCTTATGCCCCGAGGCAAGGCAGGTGACGCGACCAGCGAGCTCGGCAATCTCGCCCGGTCGCTCGCGGCGACCAAGGAGGCGCATCACTTCTATCCCCTGCTCTTCTACTTTCGCTTCGAACAGCCGCTGTATGCGGTGTCCAGGTTCAGCTTTGTTCTCCTTGACGCGATGACGCTGATCGACACCGCGCTCGATCAGGACCGCTATGGCGCCGTCTCAGCTTCTGCGCCTGTCGCGGCGATCCGCCGCGGCGCTCGATTGCTGCTAGAAACCCTCGACTCTCATTTTCCGACTGGCAGCGCCCGCAATGATCCTTCTGCGGAAGCCTGGCAGTTCCGCCAGAGCTATAATGCTGCGACCAGAATCCTTGCGGAGGCGGAGATCGCGACGTCGCCGAACGGCGCGAAAGCATATGTTGCCGCGCGCAGCGATTGGGAGTTGCTCGTCCGGCGTGTGGCTCCGACGCTTGGCTATTCGATGCCGGAAATCGATAGGCGAGCAGAAATCGTGGCATCCTGACGAATGGCGCCGAAATAGAGATGGCTGCCGATTACAAGATGAACGGGCGGCAGGGGGGAGGAGCTGAGCAGAACACGCTGAGCGAACGCTTCCGAGTCGTCATGACGGAAGGGCGGAGCAGCCGCTAAGGGCCACATTTGGTCATAGAAGGTGGACGGTGTTGCCCAATTGCGGGCATTCCCGCGCGCCAGCAAAGCTAGTGAACGAGCAAGGCATATCCGTTGGCCAACCCCAATGTCGCGTCAGCGAGTTGGGGGGCCAATTCGTGCGATAGCCACAGCATATAGACCGGTACGATCGTTCAGAGGAAACACCAAAAAGCGGCGCTCGTCGGGCCGAAGACATTCACACGATCTGGATCGCGGGTATCGTAGCAGACCCGCAAGGTGAGGTGTCGAAGCTGTAACAGCGGAGGGGAACGATCTAGCAGCCTCGAATGGCCGTGATTGGATCTTAACGCAGATTGCGCGCCAGAAAGTCCACAAATACCCGCACTCGGGCGGGCACGTTGCTGCCACCGACGAAGACCGCATGGATCTGCTCGACGTCGCCGGGATTGAAGCTTTCGAGAAGAGGCACGAGCGCGCCTGTCGTCACCTCGTGAGCGGCGCTGAACGCGCCCACCCGGGCAATGCCGACGCCGGCCGTGGCAAGCTGTGCCAATGTCTCGCCGTTATTGGCCTCGATGCTTCCGCGTACAGACAGGCTGAAGTCGTCACCGTTGCGTTGGAACGGCCAGACCGGCTCGGCGCGGCGGAAGTTGAAGTTCAGGCAATTGTGCCGGAGCAAGTCCTCCGGCTCCTCCGGCACGCCATGCCGCGCGAGATAGGCTGGCGATGCGATGATCACGCGACGGGTTTCGCCCAACTTGCGCGCGGTCAGCGCGCTGTCGGGAAGCGGACCGAAGCGCACCGCCACATCAGCCTGGCCCGCCGCAAGGTCGACCAGCGTGTCGGACAGGGCGATGTCGACGACGATGTCGGGGTACAGCTCCACGAAACGGCCGAGCAGCGGCACGACGCAGAGTCGCCCGTGCGACAATGCGGCGCTAACGCGCAGCCTGCCGCGCGGCGCACCCTGATCGGCGATCAGCTGCTCTGCATCGTCAAGGTCGGCAAGGATACGCCGCGCCGCCTGAAGGTAGCTTTGCCCCTCGGCGGTCAGCGACAGCGCGCGGGTCGAGCGCAGCAGCAGGCGCACGCCAAGGCGGGCCTCGATCCTGTCGACAGCGCGGGCCACTGCCGATGGGCTCATGTCGAGCACGCGCCCGGCAGCCGAAAAGCTTCGCTGCTCCACCACGGTCGCGAATAGCGCCAGTGCACGTGCGCGATCGGTGCCGCCCGTCAACTTTGCGTTCATGGCAAAGATCCTCTGCTCGTGCACGTCCTATTATGACCCGCTGCGAGCGTCCATCTATGCGCCACGACAGCATAAGGGATGAGACATGGAGTATCGGCAACTCGGCCGCTCGGGCCTTCGCGTGCCCGCGCTCAGCTTCGGGACGGGCACATTCGGCGGCAAGGGGCCGCTGTTCAGCGCCTGGGGTCAGAGCGACTCCGCCGAGGCACGACGGCTGATCGACATCTGCCTCGAAGCGGGTGTCACCCTGTTCGACACGGCGGATGTTTATTCCGCCGGCGCTTCCGAGGAGATCCTGGGGCAGGCGATCCGCGGTCGGCGGGACGAGGTGTTGATCTCCACGAAGACGGGCTTGCCGATGGGGGACGGACCGCAGGATTGGGGCGCGTCGCGCTCTCGGCTGATCCGCGCCGTGGATGCCGCGCTGCGCCGGCTGGCCACCGATCGTATCGACCTCTTGCAGCTCCACGCCTTCGATGCCGCGACGCCGACCGAAGAGGTGATGGAAACGCTGGCCGCGCTGATCGCGTCGGGCAAGGTCCGCTATGCCGGCGTTTCCAACTATCCGGGCTGGCAGTTGATGAAGGCACAAGGCCTTGCCGATCGACACGGCTGGCCGCGCCTCGTTGCGCATCAAGTCTATTATTCGCTGATCGGCCGCGCCTATGAGGCCGACCTGATGCCTCTTGCAGCGGACCAGGGTATCGGTGCGCTGGTGTGGAGCCCGCTTGGCTGGGGTAGGCTGACCGGCAAGATCGGCCGAGATCGTCCGTTGCCAGAATCCAGCCGCCTGCACGAGACTGAGCAATTTGCCCCTCCCGTCGCGCCCGAGCACCTGTATCGCGTCATCGATGCGCTGGAGGTCGTCGCCGCAGAGACGGGCAAAACCCTGCCGCAGGTTGCGATCAATTGGCTACTGCGACGGCCAACCGTGTCGTCCGTCATCATCGGCGCGCGGAACGAGGAGCAGCTTCGTCAGAACCTGGGTGCAGTGGGCTGGGCGCTGACGAGGGAACAGATTGCGGCGCTGGACGAGGCCAGCGCCGTGCTGCCGCCCTATCCCCATACGCCCTACCGCCAGCAGGAGGGCTTCGCCCGCCTCGCGCCGGCTCTTGTGTGAGGATCCAGAGATGAAGATCAACCCAGGCTTGCTGGCCCTGGCCATCGGCGCGTTCGGCATCGGCGTGACCGAGTTCGCCCCCATGGGGCTGCTGCCGGTAATTGCACATGACCTTCACGTCTCGATCCCGGCCGCGGGGCTGCTCATCAGCGCCTACGCCTTGGGCGTTCTGATCGGCGCACCGGTGATGACGCTGACCACCGGGCGCGTGCCGCGGCGCACATTGCTGATCGGATTGGCCGCTATCTTCACGGCGGGCAACCTGCTGGCGGCGATATCGAACAGCTATGCCATCCTGCTCGCCGCGCGGGTCCTGACCGCGTTCAACCATGGCGCCTTCTTCGGTGTCGGTTCGGTCGTGGCCGCCAGTCTGGTCGCGCCCGAGAGGCGCGCCAGCGCGGTGGCGGCGATGTTCATGGGGCTGACGATCGCCAATGTCGTGGGAGTGCCCGTGGCGACCTGGGCCGGCGAACATCTTGGCTGGCGTGCCTCCTTCTGGGGTATTGCGGCGCTGGGCGTCGCGATGATGGCATCGCTACGGCTGACCTTGCCGCCGCTGCCCGCGACGAGTGGAGAGAGTGCGCTGGCGGAATTGCGCGTACTGACCCGTGGCCCCGTGCTGGCAGCATTGGGCCTCACGGTCGTCGGATCGAGCGCGATGTTCACCGTTTTCACCTATATCGTGCCGATCCTGCGGGAGGTGACGCAGGCCTCGCTGGGCTTCGTTACCGCGATGCTGGTGACCTATGGTTTGGGACTGACCGCCGGCAATTGGCTCGGCGGGCGCTTTGCCGATCGGTCCGTCGATCGTACGTTGATCGTGACGCTCGCGTCGCTGTCGACCATCCTGGTCGCCTTTGCCGTGCTGATGCCGCATGCCGGCCCGAGCGCGGTGCTGATCTTCCTGTGGGGCACGGCGAGCTTTGCACTGGTGCCGCCGTTGCAGGTGCGGGTCATGTCCGCTGCTGCCGAAGCGCCGAACCTCGCCTCGGCGGTGAACATCGGGGCGTTCAATCTCGGCAATGCCATTGGCGCGGCGCTTGGTGGCGGCGTCATTGCCGCGGGCTTCGGCTACCCCGCCGTGGCGCTTGCCGGCGCAAGCACATCCGCCGCAGGGCTTCTTGTGCTGTTGCTCGTCACGCGCACCCCTTCGAAGCCGAGCCCGCTACCATCGCCGAGCTAGGCCCAGCACGAGAGGAGCAGGCATCTGCTTTTGGGCTCCACCGTGATCCAGTTGAATGGCCGGAAATGGGTCACGGTGGCTGGCCAGACGCCCTGGCCAGCCACCACAGCGTTTATGCTAACGTGCGCACGCTCGGCTCGCGGTCCCAGTAACGCTTCTTGGCCGCCTCCACGAACCCGGACAGATCGGTAATCCCTGGATCAGGCTCGACGCCGGCCTTGTCGAGCAGCGGCTTGGCCGCCGCATTGTGCCCGATCGCCTTCAGGTGCCCGAAGGCATCCATCACCCACTGCACCGCGGCACCTTCCTTGACGAGCTTGGCGCAGGCGGCGTCCGCCAGGATCACGGCGCAGGCATCGACCGTCACCGATGGCTGGCCGAACAGCTGCGCGTCCGCGGCGATCGTGCTGCCGTCGGACAGCGGTACCTTGCCGACTTTGGGCGCGATCGTCATCGGCGTGCCGCCGGCGGCCTTTACCGCTTCCTGAACCGCCTTGAGTTCGCCGGCGTCCGTTCCTTCGGCAATCAGAATGCCGACCGTGCGGCCCTGCAGCGTATGCTTTTCCAGGGGACCGCGGATGATCCGCAGCGCGGGCGAGATGTCCATGTCGAGCACCGGTGCGGCGGTCTTCGACGGCTGTGGCAGGTCCATGGCGAGACCGTCGGCGACGCGTTGCGCCAGATCCTCGTCGACGTTGCGCAAATTGGCCATCATCGCGATGCGGATATGCTCCAGGCTGACCTTGCTCAGCTCGAATACCAGCGCCGAGGCGATATGCGCCTGTTCCGCCGGGTCCATCGATCGGAAGAACAAGCGCGCCTGGCTGTAATGGTCGGCGAAGCTCTCCGGGCGAATGCGCAGCTTCTGGCCCTGCTCGCCCGACGGGAAGGTCGTGTAGCCGCCGTCCGGGTCCTCGCGCGCGCCGGCTTCCTCACCCGCCTGCGCCAGGCTGTTGGGCTCGTAATTGGCGCGGCCCTTGGGCACCGCCATTTGCATGTGACCGTCGCGCTGCTGGTTCATGAACGGGCAGCCCGCCGCGGCGGCGCGGCCCTTGGCGGCATTGATCGGCAACTGGTGGAAATTGACCGAGCCCAGTCGAGACAGCTGCGTATCGGTATAGCTGAACAGCCGCCCCTGCAGCAGCGGATCGTTGCTGAAGCCGATCCCCGGAACGACGTGGCTCGGCACGAACGCCGCCTGTTCGGTTTCGGCGAAGAAATTGTCGGGATAGCGGTCGAGTACCATGCGCCCCACGATGCGGACCGGCAGCACCTCTTCAGGAATGATCTTGGTTGCATCGAGCACGTCATAGGGCTGGCTGTCGGCGAATTCCTGGTCGAACAACTGGACGCCCAGGTCCCACGTCGGAAAGTCACCGCGGTCGATGCTCTCGAACAGGTTGCGACGCTGGAAATCGGGATCGGCACCGGCGATTTTCACCGTCTCGTCCCAGATCGTCGAAGCGAGGCCCGCCTTGGGCTTCCAGTGGAACTTGACGAAGGTGCTCTTGCCCTCCTCGTTGATGAAGCGGAAGGTATGGACGCCAAACCCCTCCATATTGGCGAAGGTCCGCGGCAATGTGCGATCCGACATCGCCCACATGATCATGTGGGTCGATTCCGGCATCAGGCTGATGAAGTCCCAGAAGGTGTCGTGCGCGGTCGCTGCCTGCGGATAGCCGCGATCCGCCTCCATCTTGGCGGCATGGATCAGATCGGGGAATTTGATCGCATCCTGGATGAAGAAGACGGGGATGTTGTTGCCGACCAGGTCCCAATTGCCCTGGCGGGTATAGAATTTGACCGCGAAGCCGCGCACGTCGCGCGGGGTGTCGACCGACCCCGCGCCCCCGGCGACCGTCGAGAAGCGGGTGAAGACCTCGGTCCGCTGGCCCTTTTTCTGAAACAGGTCGGCGACGGTGATGTCGGCCAGACTCTCGGTGCATTCGAAATAGCCGTGTGCGGCAGATCCGCGCGCGTGGACGATGCGTTCAGGAATCCGCTCGTGATCGAAGTGGTTGATCTTCTCACGGTAGATTTCGTCTTCCAGCAGCACTGGGCCACGCGGCCCCGCCTTGAGCTGGTTCTGGTTGTCGGCGATCGGCGTGCCGTGATTGGTGGTGAGCACCGGATAGTTTTCGCCGGCGGTTTGATGCGTTTCGCCGCCCGAACCGGCGGTATGTGAGACTGTCTCGGCCATGTTAGCTCCCTGGGATATGGAGGTAGAACGAACCAACATGACGGTCGGGGGCGGAGATGATCTGGATCAATACGATTGATCAAAGCGCGGTCGGATCGATGACTGGTCGAGTACGGTACCAGCACAATTTCAACGGCGGCCGCAGAACAGGCATCCTTTGCGACTGACACAGGTTGCACGTCCGACAAGGAGAAGGGCGTGGCCGAGAGTGAGGATGAGCGCTGGATGCGGCGCGCGATAGAGATTGCCCGAGCAAAGGGGGCCGACCCGTCCACTTCGCCGCTGGGTAGCGTCATCGTGCTCGAGGGGCGGGAAATTTCCGCCGAGCGCAACCAGACGCATGAGCTGCCCGACGCGACCGCGCATGCCGAGATGATGGCGATCCGCCGCGCCTGCGAAAGCCTGGGCGAGCTGGAGCTGAGGGGAGCGACGCTCTACTCAACGCTGCAGCCGTGCGGCATGTGCACCATGGCGTCGATCTGGTCGAAGGTCGGGCGCGTAGTGTACGGTGCCGGTCGCGACGACGTTCATCGCATGTATTTCGAGGCCAGGCACATCGACACGCTGTCGTTCATTGCCGACGCCTATCGGGACGATATCGTCATCGAGGGCGGGTGTTTGCGTGCCGAGTGCGCAGAGCTCTACTATGGCCCAGACGCCGAACTGCCTCGCGAGGAGCAGGCAAACCTATGAGCAGCCAGCAGGCCATCGATGTCAACATTGCTACGGCTGACGAAATCGACGCCATACCGGCGCTCAAGGGCCATGGCTTTGAGATTGTACGCTACCGGGAAGATCGGGGCGGCTTCACCGACCTGCGCCAGCTGGATGAGGTGCCCGGCATGGTCGGCAAGGCCGACGGCTTGGATGGCATTCTGACGATTGGAAAGGATTAGCTGCCCGCATCCAAACGCTGGTTTACTCAGACGACGCACTGCTGGCGATGAACGAAAGACCCCCTTTGGGGAGCGCCCTACCACGTGGCGAGCGACTGCATTTGGGTCCTGTCGATGAACTCGTACGAGGGGGATCGCGGCGCTTCGTTGAAGCTGCTGCACGACGCTAGCAGCGAAAGCGGCCGGTCAGTGGTGACGGCCTCAAGCTGTCCCATCGTTGTAAGAAAGCGCGATTAGGCGCGGCCCCAACATGGGGGCGTGATGTGAGTTGGCTTCGCGACATCGATCGGTGGTTCGTGGCGGATGTGTTGCCGCACGCTGCGGCCTATCGAGCGAAAGCGGCGCATTTCTGTGGGCGCGACGACGCGGACGATCTGGTCCAGGAAGCTTATGCCCGCGTGTTGAACGCATCGGACTATCGGGCGATCACTACCCCGCGCGCCTTTGTCCTGGCGATCATCCACAACCTGGCATTGGAGCGGTTGCGTCGGGCAAGCGTCGTACGGATCGATCTGCTCGCGTCGCTGGAGGCATTGGATGTCGCGGATCCTGCACCCGACGCCTTTGCGGTCTCATCAGGCCGATCGGACATGCAGCAACTCCTGCAGCTGATCGATGGCTTGCCGCCGCAATGCGCGCGGGTCCTTCGTATGCGCAAAGTCCAGGGCATGGCGCCCGCGGCGATCGCCGAGACACTGTCACTCTCCGTCTCGACCGTCGAAAAGCATATCGCTAAAGGACTGGCCCTCGTAACGAAGGCGCGTCGCGATCACGCGCGCTGCGTGGAGGAAGTTTGTCCGATCGCTTCGAATCTTCGCAGCATCACGCTAACCTGACGGACGAAGCCGCCTGTTGGCTGGCTGCACTCGATGCCGGGTCTGCAGACGTGACGGCGTTCGAGGCGTGGCGGGCGGCGGATATTCGTCATGCTGTCGCCTTCGCCGAGGTGGCAGGAGCATGGCGGGATATGGACCGGCTCCGTCACGCAGACGGCGATCGGCCGGGGAGGGGCGATCCGATCTCTTCGGCACCGACCGCGCGCACACGCCGTCAGGTCCTTCGCATCGCCGCATCGGTCGCCGCGATTGCCGCTGTCGGTGGTGGCGTGGCGTATCGTGCGCAGGCACGCGAGATGGCGACGACTGCGGTGGGGCAGCGCAAATCGCTGGCGGCGGCGGCGGGCGTGTCGCTCGATCTCAACACCGATAGCCGCATCTACTGGAAAGACGGCGTGCCGATGCGGCTCTGGCTGGACCGCGGCGAAATCGCGATCGCCTTGGCGGCGGATCGGCAGGCACAGCTGATGACACCCGCCGGACGGTTCCAGCTGCTGCCAGGCACCTACAATGCGCGGCTGCGCGGCGTGGGATGCGAGCTGGCGGTAGTCGAGGGGGGGCTATCGGGTGAGGGCGATCTGCACATGCGGGCCGGCGACACGGCGTTCGTCAACGGCGGGATGGTCAGCACCCGCTCGCATGACGGCGACGACCTCGGCCGCGTCACCGCTTGGCAGCGCAACACGCTCGTGCTGAACGGGGAAAGCCTTGATTATGCCCTGTCGGAAGTGAACCGCTACCTGCCGAACAAGATTGTGATCGGCGATCCGCTTCTGTCCCGGCTGCGACTGGGCGGCACGTTCGCGACGACCGACCCGGCGGAATTCCTGCAGGCGTTGCGTACCTCGTTCAACGTGCGCGCCACCCGGATCGGCAACGGCGAGGTCATTCTCACCCGCGCCTGAGTTTTTTTGCAAACCGGGTAGCGGTTTTTCCGCGCCCATCCATCCCTGCATCGACATTCGTGCCAAGCGGGGATTTTCCATGTTCAAGTTTCTCACGACGACGGCCCTCGTCGCGGTCGCGTTGCCGGCGTTCGCCATCGCGTTGCCTTCGATCGCTACGGCGCAATCGCCATCCGCACGCATACGGTTCGACATCAAGGCGTCAGATACCGCAAGCGCGCTGAACAGGTTCGCGCGGCAGGCCGGCGTCCATGTCGTCTTCCCCTATGACGCGGTCGCCACGCGCCGGGTTACGGCCTTGCGCGGGATGTTCAGCCGCGAGGAGGCGCTGCGCCGACTGATCGCGGGGCAGGGGTTGGTGATCGCCGAGCAGACGCCTTCGATGATCTCGCTGAAAGTCGCGCCCGTCGAGGCACCAAATGACGCGGCGAGTGCCGCGACGCAGGATATCATCGTGCTGGGGCAGGGACAGTCGCGCCAGGTGCAAAGCGTGTCGCCTCGGGCGATGAAAAAGCTGACCCCCGGCGCCTCGCCGCTGCGCGCGCTCGGACGGTTACCCGGCGTGAATTTCGATTCGTCGGACGCGCGCGGGACCTATGAGGCGGCGACGCAGCTGTCGATCCGCGGCTTCCTGACCGATCAGATGGGATATACGCTGGACGGCGTTCCGCTCGGCAATATGCAATATCGCAACAACAACGGTCTTTCGATCAACCGGGCGCTGCTGACCGAAAACAATGGTACCGCGACGCTCGCGCAGGGCAGTGGCGCATTGGGGACGGCGTCGACCAGCAATATCGGCGGCACCGTCGACTTCACCTCGATCGATCCGGCTACACGATTCGGTGTCGATCTCGAAGGAAGTTACGGCAGCGCTGATTCGTGGCGAGGATTCGTGCGCGTCAACACCGGCGACCTTCCGTGGGGCGGTCGGCTCGCGCTGTCTTACGCGCACGATCGACAAGGGAAGTGGAAAGGCTGGGGCAAGCAGGTCCAAGACCAGGTCAACGCCAAATATATCCAGACGATCGGTGAAGGCGTGACATCCACTACCTTCATCGACCTCATCGATCGACGCGAGGACGATTATCTCGACACCTCGCTCGCAAAACTGCGGGTCTATGGTTGGCAGTTCGACAATATTCCGACCTTCGCGCTTGCCGAACAATTGGCGACGCTGACGCAGAATGGCGGGACGCCGCCTGCGCCCTATGTGAGTGCCGACGACAGCGTCTACCAGGGTGGCGGAGTACGGCGCGACCTGCTTGGCTATGAGAAGCTCGCCTACGAGCTCTCGCCCAACATTAGCGGCTTCACGACCGGCTATATCCATCTCGACAAGGGCATCGGTACGTATGCCGACCCCTACGACCCGACCCCAGCGGCGTTCGGCGGCTCTCCCCTCTCGGTGTCGGCCAATCGATATTCCATCGATCGCAAAGGCGTCATTTCGCGCCTGACGCTGCGGGCGAGAACTCACCAGATCACAGGTGGCCTGTGGTACGAGCATAACGCCTTCGACCAGGCGAACTACCTCTATGGCCTCCAAGCTGGCGTGGCCCCGCGCAACTTCCAGCACTTTTACACCAATCCGTTTCAGACGACCTATTCGAACCAATACCGCACCGACACCGTGCAACTCGACATCAGCGACACGTGGCAGGCTACCGACCAGCTTCGTCTCAACGCCGGCATCAAGGGCGTTTCCTCCACGAACACCGCGCACAGCATCGTCAGTCGCAAGCCGATCGACGGATCGATCAAAGCCGAAAACTGGTTCCTGCCGACTTTGGGCGGCCTCTACACGATGGACGCGCACAACGAATTCTTCGGTGACTATACCCGAAATATGGCGGCGTTCGTCGCCTCGACGTCGGCCGGGCCGTTCTCGAGCAGCTCGCAGGCCGGTTTCAATTACATCCGCGGCAGCCTGAAGCCCGAGATGACCAACACGTTCGAAGCCGGCTATCGCTTCCACGACCGCGCGTTGCAGCTGTCGCTGACCGGCTATTACGTCAAGTTCACCAATCGCCTTCTCGCCTCGTCGATCAGCGCGACAATCGTCGGCAACCAGAACGTGTTGCAGAACGTCGGCAGCGTCTCGTCACGCGGCGTCGAGGCCGCGGCGAACTGGCGGATCAGCTCAACCTGGTCGGCGTACGGCAGCTGGGCCTATAATGATGCGACCTATGACGACAACGTCCAGCCACTCGGCGGCGCCGTCGTCGCGACCAAGGGCAAGCAGGTTGTGGCGTCGCCGAAGAATGTCGGCAATGCCGAACTGAATTACGACGACGGGACATTATGGGGCGGTGTCTCGGCGCATTATCGCAGCCGGCGATACTATACGTACCTCAACGACGCCATTCTGCCTGGCGCGGTCAACGTCAACCTGACGGCTGGCTACCGGATCAACCGCAGGTTCGAGCTTCAAGCCAACGTGCTCAACCTGTTCGATGCGCATTACATCGCCTCGACCGGCACAGCCGGGTTTGTGACCTCCGACCCCGGTGGTACGTACACGACCCTGCAGGCGGCGGCCCCACGCCAGGTTTTCGTGACGGCGCGCGCGCACTTCTGATGTGACGGGGCGGGAAGCCACTCACCTTCCCGCCGCTTCGGCCCCTTCCACAACAGGTATGGTATGGATCGTCGTACACTCCTGGCGCTCGCGGTGGGCGCACCTCTCATGCCGGCCGCCGGGTCCGTGGCGCCCGGCACACCGTCGCGGCGGGATCAGGCATTCAGCTTTGTCTTCATGGGAGACTGCCATATCCGACCCGAACTCGATGCCGCACGGGCCTGTGCGATGTGCTTTGAGCAGGTCTCGGCTTCGGACTGCGATTTCGTCATCCAGGGCGGTGACCATATCGAGGACGCGCTCGAAACCGGACGCGGGCGCGCGACGATGCTGATGGACCTCTATCAGCGCACCGAGCGGGCCCACCTTCGCAAGAAAGTGTATCACGTTCTTGGCAACCACGACTGCCTCGGCGTCTTTCCAAAGAGCGGGATCGACCCCACCGCGGCGGACTATGGCAAGCAATTCTATATCGAGCGCTTCGGCCCACGCTACTACGCCTTCGACCACAAGGGCGTGCATTTCGTCGTGCTCGACACGGTCGGCCTGACCACAGACCGGAGCTATGAGGGGCGCGTCGATGCCGAACAGCTCGCGTGGCTGCGCGCCGACCTGGCGGCGCAACCCAAGGACAGACGGATCATCGCCGTCGCGCACATCCCGATCCTGTCGGCGCTGCAATGCTATGAACCGGCATCTTGGCTCGATACGCCGCATAATTGGACGTATGCGGTCAATGGCCGCGAGATACTTCGCCTTTTCCAAGGACATGACGTGCTGGCGGTATTGCAGGCACATAGCCACAGCTACGAGCGGATCGAGCTGAACGGCATTTCCTTCATCACGACGGGGGCCGTTGCGGGTGCCGATTGGCGTGGGTCATTTCTTGGCACGCCGGAAGGGTATACGGAGATTAGCGTCACCGGCCGTACCGTGCAAAGCCGCTACCGGACGTATGGTTTTACCAGCGTCGATCCCCACAACGTGCCTATCTGATTGGCGCCATGTAATGAACGGCAAATGCTGCCTAATGACGCAAGTTGCGGGAAGGCGACGTTCACCGCGCTGGCTTCGTCGACCTGACGACGGGTGAATCGCGACAGTCACCGCGCGACCTCATGCGGAATAGTCGCTGCGGGAAGGCGGCTAAGCCAACCCCGCCCCGTTGACGACCAATGCCACGCCGATCGCGTTGCGCAGCGCGGCCGGCAGCTCGACCTCCAGCGCGTCGGCGGTGCGTCGGAAGACGAGCGGCGCGGCGTCGTTCGGGATCGTCACGCGCGTCACCGTGCCGCGGCTCGCGAGCGCGGGCAGCCGCACGACGCCGTCCTCGGGCCAGCCGAGCACCAGGGCATGGACCGCATCGCCCTTGCGGACATAACGTATGTCTCTGGCGGTAAAAGGCGAGTTCCGTCCGCCCTCGTTGAAGTCGCCGCCGCTCGCCTTGGTCGGCCCCTCGCCGAACAGATGCCAGGGACGCGTGCCGTAGATGGCCGCGCCATATCGCCCCATCCACACGCCGATCGCCTCCACGATCGCCTCTTCCTTGTCGTCGATCGTACCGTCGCCGCGCATGGGAACGGACAGCATCAGATTGCCGTTCTTGGCCGCCACGTCGCACAGCGTATGGATCACCTTCGCCGGCGTCTTGTAGCCGTTCCCCTCGTAGACGCTGCGGTCGTAGTGCCATTGGCCCAGGCACGTGTCGGTCTGGAACGGATAAGGCTGAATGCCATCATGCACCCCGCGCTCGACATCGTCGACAATGCCCGGCCGCCGGTCGGCCGGGGTGCCCTTGGCGGTCACCACCGCGTCGTTACGGCCGTGCCAGCCAATCGACTGGTTGTAGAAATGCGCGGTGATGTCGAGGCCGGCCTGCCCCAGTGGCAGCGCGAAATTGTCGAAATACAGCATGTCCGGCCGATAACGGTCGATCAGCTCCCGGCAGCGCAGGAACCAGTTGCGCGTGAAGCTCGAATTGGCGGCGGGCGGGTTCTCGTTCCAGACCCGGTCGTTCTTTTCGTGCCAGTCGTTGGCCGCGGCGATTGAGCGGATGCCGTCCGGCATCTTCATGGTCGGGCCGGCATAGAGCTGCTGGGGATCCAGCCCATCCCACCACGTGCCGCGGCCCTGCGCCTTGGTCAGCCAGGCCGCATCGTAGCGGCGCCCGGCAAGCGGCCCTTCCGGATCATAGCCATAGGCCGGCTGGAGCCAGTGCCAGCTATGCGCGGAGTGGTTGGACACGCCGAAGCGCAGTCCCCGCTGCCGCGCCAGCCGGCTCCATTCACCGACGATGTCGCGCTTGGGCCCGATGCGCGTGCTGTTCCACGGATGATAGGTGGAGGCGTAGCTGTCGAAATTGTCGTGATGGTTGGCGAGCGCCATGAAATAGCGCGCGCCGGCCCGTTGGTAGAGATCGAGCAGCCGGGCCGGATCCCAGCGCTGTGCCGTCCAGCGCGGATACATTTCCATGAAGCCGACCTGCGAGGGGTGGCCGTACTGCGCGACATGATGCCGATAGGCACGCGAGCCCTGAAGATACATCTCGCGTGCATACCAGTCGCCTTGCTCGGGCACGCATTGCGCGGACCAATGGGCCCAGATGCCGAACTTGGCATCGCGGAACCAGTCCGGCGCTTGATAACCGGCGATCAGCGACGGCCAGTTCGGCTCAAAGGCCAACCGCCGTGCTGCGTGGAGCGGACGCGGCATGAGCGAAGATCCGGCGACACCCCCAAGGGAGGCCAGCAACGACCGGCGATCAACGTCCATATCGTCTCCTCTCAGTCTAAGCATCAGGGCGAGAATAACAGCAGCGACCGGGATGCGGCCTCCAGACGCCTACCCAGCAGATCCCTCGCCGCGGTCGTGCCCCCACGCCACCGCGGGTGCCAGGGGCCAATAGGTGGCATAGCGCTCGTGCGCGATGCGGTGATAGGGGACCAGCCGGACCGGACGGCCGTCGGTCGCGGCGAGCGTGAACTCCAACGGGCGGTCGCCGGGGCGCAGCCGTTCGGCCACGGTGGCGGGATCGCCCGCGAGCGTCGGCACGGCGATCGGCGCATCGTTGTAGACGCCGTATTTGCGCTCGCTCACCACGATGTCCGCGCCGGGCGCCAGCCCCTCGCGACCCAGCGCACCCGCCAGCACCAGCGGGCCGTAGGTGAAGGCGACGATCTCGGGCGCGGCGGGGGAGCGGTTCACTGCGGCGTGCATCTCCATCCGCAGCTCGACGCGATCGCCCGTGCGCCAGGTGCGCGCCACCTCCAGATAGCGGCCTGGTTTGGACGAGCGCACCGTCTCCTCGCCATTGACCAGCACGCGGGCGGTGCGGCTCCAGCCCGGATGGCGCAGCCGCAGCGTCAGCGCGGTGGGTTCACGCAGCGTCCAGCGCAGCGTGGTGGAGGGCTCGTCGGGGAAATTGGTCGTCTGCGTCAGCACCGCACCCTTGGCGCGCCACGCCACCGAGGAGGGCAAGAACAGGTTCACCGTCAGCGCGTCGTCGTCGTGGAAGTAGATCGAGTCGCGATATTTGACGTGGTTCTCCATGCCCGTGCCGGTGCAGCACCAGAAGGAGCGGTCGGGCGTGTGGTACAGCTTCATGTAGCCGGGGCGCGCGCCTTGAAAATACGTCGCCATGCCGCTGTCCGGGTCCTGCGAGGCAAGGATGCCGTTGAACAGCGTGCGCTCGTAATAATCGGCATATTCCGGGCGCGGGTCCTGGAGGAATAGCGCGCGGGTGAGCTTGAGCATGTTGTGCTGACAGCACGTCTCCGATCCCTTGGCCGAGAAGACGTGCGCGCCAAAATCGGCGACGGGGAAGAAATGCTCGTTGTCGCCGTGCCCGCCCGGAGCGAACGAGCGGGTGAGCACCACCGTGCGCCAGAAGAAGCGCGCCGCATTGTGGTAGCGTTCGTCTCCCGTCACCTCGGCGACGCGCTGGAAGCCGACGATCTTCGGGATTTGCGTGTTGGCGTGCAGACCGTCGAGATGATCGCGCTCCTGCGCTAGCGGCGTCAGGATCGCTTTATGCGAAAAGCGTTCGGCGACGGTGCGATAGTCGGGCTTGCCGGTCATCGCATAGAGGTCGGCTAACACCTCGTTCATGCCGCCATGCTCTGTCTCGAGCATCGTCTCGAACTGCGTGTCGTTGAGCGGGCGCGTCGCCACCACCGCCCAGTCGGCCAGCCGCAGCAGCACCGCGCGCGACGTCTCGCTGTCGGCAAGCGCGGCAGAATCGCGCAGCCCCGCAAAGACTTTGTGCAGCGTGTACCAGGGCACGCCGGTGATTGGCTCGCCGCGCAGATGCGCCGCGACCAGCGCAGGCCCCTTGGGGAAGGCGCAGACCAGTCCGCTGCCCGACGCCGCCTGGCACGCTGCGAGCTCGGCCGCGACATGCTCGATGCGCGCGCGGAACCGCGAGTCGCGCGTCGAGCGATAGGCGAGCGCGCAGGCTGACAGATAATGGCCCAGCGTGTGGCCGTGGCAGTTGATGTCCGCCCATTCGGGCTCGCTCTCCCATCCGCCATAGGCGGGCGCGCGCGGCGGCAATCCCGCGTTTACGCGGAAATTGTGCAGCAGCCGGTCGGGATCGAGACCGAGGATATAGGCCTCGGTCAGGCGTTGCGCGTGCAGGAAGGGGCTGTCGGCAAGTGTCACATCGGCGAGGTCGAACGGGCGCGTCTTGGCGACGGTGATGCTACTTTCGCCTGGCGCGGGTGGTACAACGGCGCTGACTGAACGCGGCAGCAGGGTGGCAGGCCCCGTCACCAGAGCAGCCTGTCCCACGCCAGCCAATATGCGGCGACGCGACGGACGCGGGCGGCTGGATTCAGTCATCATGGCAGGGCCCCGGACGGTCGATATCGCTCCATAGCTAGCAGTCCGAATAGGACCGTCAACGCGGACCGCGCTGTGGATCACAGCCGCTGATTGCAGTGCATCCAGCAAGCGGTTGATAGTAAAGAGCAGGCCCCGCTAGAAAATATTTTGCCTCAACGCCGGCGCGTGTTGCACGATTTGCCGCTGGCAGCTTCAACGCGGAAGGGCTTGTCCGGCCTTCCCAACGGTGTAACCTCAAATCCGCGCTCTGCGCCGCCTTCTGCGTGTCCGACCAGCTTCTATCCGGCTTTCCCACCTTAGCGTTCGAAGGCACTTCCCAGTGTGCGCCACGACCCACACGCGGGCCGCTGTTGCGACGCCATCGGTGTTGCGCCGCTCATCGGTCGATCGCTGCGCAATCGCGCGCAACTACCGCGGCTTTCCGCTCATCACGAGCCGCATGAACGGTAGCGGTATTGTCCGGATCGATGGTCGAATACCCTGACGTGACCCAGTCTTTCATCCAGCTGCGAGCAGAGATCGATCGGTATCTGACGGTCCCCCCGGTTTCTCATCTGGCACGATGCGAGCTTCTGGCCTGCATCCTTCGGTTAACTCCGAAGGATGCAGGATATTCGGCTGGCGTCAGCCAGCCAAGCACCGCGTGAGGCCGTTCTCGTACGCCCACCGGTCAAGCACGTTCGAGATGAACTCCGGAACGTTGTCGAACCGAATGGCCTTCGGCCCCCCACGCACCGACGCGCTGCGCGTCACCGCCGAGGCGACCTGTTTGCCGCGAATTGCCTGATCGACGTCGATCGCCAGCGCCTCGTGGGTGAACGCGTCGACCACCGTCAACGCCCGCAGCTATCGGCCACATCTCGTCGGGGGGCGAGGCTGCAGGCTGGCGTTCGCGGTTCGCCGCGCTGACCTTGCGACGAGGACGCCGAGCCGAAGCTCGATCCATCGTCTCGATACGGCCGGTAGCCCCGCTTGTGGTTCACCGGCCAGCCCTCCCTGCGCAGCAGGATGTAGATCCGCAAATTACGAGCGTAGCAAGCTCGCTAAGTCCCTCGGCGGCGACTGGCCGGTGAGCGATCCGGACGTGTCGCCCACGGGTGGCGGAGCGACCACGGCGCCCCTGGCCCGGTTTGGCATTCCGACCGCCGCAGCGGACGGGATCATTGCGCTGTTCAAGCACGTCGGGATGACTTCGATCGGTTCCAATACGTACCGCTCGGGCGATCGTCGGCGTGTTGCGGCCGCGCGCGACCCCGATCGGCCCTCGTCAGCAGGCGGTGCTGTCGCTACACGCGGATCGATGCCAGAGACGGAGCAAGCAGGGGCGCGTCGCGTCGCGCGGGTCGTGGTGCTGGGCGGCGGCACCGCGGGATGGATGACCGCCGCGGCGCTGTCGCGCAGCTTTGGCCGCCGGGTCGCGATCACCCTGCTGGAATCGGATGAGATCGGCACCGTCGGCGTCGGCGAGGCGACGATCCCGACGATCCATTGGTTCAACGAGCTGATCGGGCTGGACGAGGCGGCCTTTCTCCGCGCCACCAAGGCGACCTTCAAGCTGGGTATCGAATTCGTCGACTGGCGCGGGCCGGGACACCGCTACTTCCATCCGTTCGGCCATTATGGCGTACCGCTTCCCGGCGTCGCCTTTCACCAGCGCTGGTTGAAGGCCCGACAGGATGGGCTCGACAGGCCTCTGGCCGCCTTTTCGCTGGCGCAACAGCTGGCGGCAGACAACCGCTTCGCCAAGCCGGTCGCCGATCCGCGGTCGATCCTGTCTACCCTGGGCTATGCCTATCACTTCGATGCCGGCCTCTATGCCCGCCACCTCCGCGACCTTGCCGAAGCGGCGGGGGTGCGACGCGTGGAGGGCAAGCTCGACCATGTCGAGCGCGATGGACAGACCGGCCATGTCGCCGCGCTCGTCACCGAGCGGGGCGAGCGGCTCGATGGCGACCTGTTCATCGACTGCTCTGGATTTCGGGCGCTGCTGATCGAGGGGGCGATGCGGGCCGGCTATGAGGACTGGTCGCACTGGCTACCCTGTGACCGCGCGGTGGCGGTGCCGTGCGCGCGCGTCGCGGAAACCACGCCCTATACCCGTTCCACCGCCTGTGCGGCCGGCTGGCAATGGCGCATCCCGCTCCAACATCGTACCGGCAACGGCTATGTCTATGCCAGCGCGCACCTGTCCGACGACGAGGCGGCGGCGACGCTGCTCGCGCGTCTGGATGGTGAAGCCATGGCCGAACCGCGCTTCCTGCGTTTCCTCGCCGGGCGGCGCCGGCGCAGCTGGATCGGCAACGTCGTCGCGATCGGCCTGTCCTCGGGTTTCCTCGAGCCGCTCGAATCGACCAGCATCCATCTGATCCAGAGCGGTATCGCCAAGCTGCTGACACTATTCCCGGACCGCGACATGGATCCGGCCTTGGCGGCGCGTTACGATGCGCTGCTCGCGGCCGATATGGACAATATCAAGGACTTCCTGATCCTCCATTATCGGGCGACAACGCGCGACGAACCGCTGTGGCGGGCGGCGCGCGCGATGGCGATACCGGAAAGCCTGGCGATGCGGATCGATCATTACCGCCGGGCCGGCCGGTTGATGGTCGGCAGCGACGATCTTTTCCGCGAGGCGAGCTGGCTGGCGGTGCTCGACGGGCAGGGGATCGGCGCAGACGACTATAATCCGCTCGCCGATACGATCGACGCGGCGACCAATTGCGCACAGGTGCGACAGATTGCCGACTTGATCGCCCGTGCCGCACCGACCTTGCCCAAGCATGACGCCGCGCTCGCCGCCCTGATCGGCGGGACGGTATGACCGCGCGGATCAGCGCCCGGCGGGTCGGTGTCGAGCAGCAGCCGATCGCGATCGTCGACGGCTTCCACCCCGATCCCGATGCCCTTCGCGACGTTGCGGTCACCGCGCGTTTCGAACCCGGGCGCCACCATTACCCCGGCCTGCGCGCGCCGTTGCCGGCGGATTATTTCGCGCGCGTTCGCCCGGCGCTGACCTTGGTATTGCGTGAGGTATTCGGCGCCGGCGGTGGTATTGCGCTGATCGACGCGAGCTTCGCGATCGTCACCACATCGGCGGATGCGCTGACCATCCCGCAGCGCATTCCGCATGTCGACGCGCTTGACGCGGACCGGATCGCGCTAGTCCACTATCTCAGTCCGGCAGGCGGCGACGGCACCGCTTTCTTTCGGCATCGCAGCACGGGTTTCGAAACGATCGATGCGTCGCGCGGGCCCCATTATAGCGAGCGGCTGGCGCGGGAGATCGCGGCGACACCGCCGGCGCAGGCCTATATCGCCGGTGACACGCCGCTGTTCGAACGGATAGATGGCGTCTCCGGCGATTACAATCGCGCGGTCGTGTACCGGAGCGCGATGCTGCACAGCGGAGCCATCGCCCCCGATACGCTGTTGAGCGCCGATCCCGCGCACGGGCGGCTGACCGTCACCGCCTTCCTGCAGCTCGGGACGTCCTAGCCGAAGCTGATCGCGGTGCGAGTGGCATCAGGCGCGATCGCCGGACGCGCTGATCAGCGCCGCGAGCGGGGCGGCTGCACCGCGAGATAGACGGTGCTCCACAATTGCGCGGCATTGGACTCGTCGACATCCAGCTTGCCCGCCCCGAACGGCACGACCCGATAGCGCCCGCCCTGATAGGTCCAGGACCAAAGCTCGGAACTCTGCGTCGCCCTCGTCGCCTCGATCGCGCGCCACAGCGTCGCCTGTGCCGCGAGCAGCGTCCGCCGCGTCGTCGGCGGCAGGTCGCTTCGCGCGAGCTGCTTTTGCAGCCCTGCGGCGAAAAGCGCCTGCTGCCAGGACCAGACAACCGCGCCGTGATAGGCGGCCGGGGTGAAGCGCGCTTGCACCTCCGCTGGGGCGAGCGCGGCATTGGCAACGAGCAGGCCGACGTCGGTCATCAGGCCGGCGGGAAACGGCCGCATCAACGCGGTGACGTAGGTGCCGAGCGCGGCCGGGTCGGGGGTGCCGAACAGCAACGCAAATCCCTCGTCGGAATTGATGATCGGCACCGGCCGTCCCTGCGCATCGAGGGCGATGGCATGATAAGTCAGCGGCGCCGTGCCCAATGCTGCGAGGGCGGGCTCGGCGGGGACCCCGACGCTGGCAGCATAGCGGCGGATCAGCGGCCCGGCCTCGGCGGCCGGCAATGACATGCGGAACAGATCCGGTGCCTTTGCCCGCCAGGTCGCCGCCATGGTTCCGGCGGTGGCCAATGCCTGGCGATCGGCTCGGCTCAGATACGGATCGAGCAGCCCGGCGGCGAGCAGCCGTGCCCCTGCCTCCAGCGCAGCCGGCACCAAAACGGCATTGACGTCATAGGCATATTTGCCTCGCCCCAGCCCTTCTTCGCTGTCGCGCCATTCACCGGTCAGGCGGCCATCGTCGATGCCGACGAGGTTGGTCGCCCGCGGCGCGGCGGCAAAGCGTTGGGCCTGCGCCACCACGAAGCGCAGGTTGCGCACCAGGCCGGCACCCGCGCTTTCGGAAGCGCCGGGATGCGCTACGCTGGCGATCGGCCGGGCCAGGAAGCGGCGTGCGGCGGCCGGGTCGCCGAGCAGATAGGGCGCAGCGACCGGCGCCAGCATGTAATCGTCGTCGACCATGCCATAGTCCAGCGTGGCCCCGTCGCCGCCACGGCCGTCCTTGCGATGTTCGACCACGGCGAACTCGCCGATCCCCTCCTCATGAGCGACGTCGCCTTGCGGCCCGAGACGCGCGAGGACGGCACCTAGCCCGGCCTCGATCGCCGGTGGGCGCAACGCCGGCATCAGCAAGCGCAGCGACATCAACGTGTCGCGGCCGAAATAGGTGTTGAAACGCCACGACCCGGCGTTGAATTTTTCCTGATAGCTGAGGAAGCGCAACGCGTTCCGGGCGCCTGCGTCGTTCGCCGCGCGTGCGTCGAGCAGCTGGTCGAGCGGGATGCCGTGGAGCGGCGTCTCGCCCGTCGCCGCGACGATCGCGATCCGTATTCTACCGCCCGCACCCGCTTCAATGCCGGATGCCGAGAGACGCCCCTCGATCACGCGCAGTTCGAGCCGATAGCCGGGCGCGCCGTCGAGCCGGTCGCGCCGCCAGACGATCCGGTCGGCAGCCACCTGCGGCCGGGTCGCCACCTCGGGCGGGAAATGGCCGACCGACTGATAGTCGCGCAGGAAGCGGACGTTGGAAAGCACCGCCTGCTTGAACGCCAGGCGCGGCACCGTGATGGTCGTCTCGGTCATGATGCCGTGCAGCGGGCGGCCCTTGTCGTCCTGCAGCGTGATCGGTCGCGGAGCCGCGTCGAGCGTCCACGTCGCGGGGCGAGGGAGCGATTCGAACCACAAGCCGACGCCGCTATTGCCGGCCGGGAAAGCGATCAGGATGCGCGGGTCGATGCCGTTGCGCAGCAACAGATGTGCGGCCACTTCACCGTCGCGCACGAAGGCGTTGAGATTCTGTCCTTCAGTGACCTGATAGGCGAGCTCAGGCACGTCGCCGTGCTGCGGCCGCTGTCCCTGTGCCGCCAGGCCCGCCGCCATCGCCGCCCCGGCGAGCAGCGTCATCACGATCCGCGTCATTGCCATTCTCCCGACGAAACAGAGGCGCGGCAAGCTGGATAGCCGCCGCGCCTCACAGGGCAAGCCAAGGCTCGCAACGCAATCGTCGCCGATCAGAATTTGAACGTCAGCGAACCGCCATAGGTCGCGCCGACGATGCCGCGGGCGTAGAAATAGCCGTTGGTCACCGCCTGCGTCTGGCCCTGGCGCGGGTTGCCTTCGGTCAGTCCGACGACGTCGAAGATATTGTCGGCGTTCAGGTTCAGCTGGACCCGATCGCTGACGTTGAAATTGACGCCGACGCCGGTCACGCCATAGCTCGGCAGGGCGATGCCGTTGCCGTTATCGGCGTAGATCTTGCCGATATATTTGTAGCGGCCGTAGACCTCGCCGAGGCCGTGGGGCAGCTGCACGGTCGGGCTGATCGTGAACAGCTGTGCCGGCGTGCGTTCCGGTCGGTTGCCCTCATATTGCGATCCCGCGTCGACGCCGTTGAGCTGCAGGTTGAGCAGCTTCGGGTCTTGGAAAACACCCTGGAAATCGACGGCGAACCAATCGATCGGCCGGACCACAAAATCGAGTTCGACACCGATCGTGCGCAAATTGGCGTTCAGATTGACCTGCTGCGACGGATTGTTCGGGTCGGAGAAATTATAGTTCTGGTTGCGGAAGTTGGTGCGGAACACCGTCGCCGATCCGGAGAACAGCTTGCCGTATTGATAGCGGACGCCCGCCTCGTACAGCTCGATCGTGGTGATCGGATCGGTGGTGTTGGTCTGGAAACCGTTGGCGTAGCGGGCGTAGATCGAGAAGTTCGGTGTGAACAGATAGTTGGCGCCAATCGTGTACGCCGCCTTCTGGCGCAGTCGCTTGGTTTCGGTGAAGGTGCCGTCGAAGCTCGAACCGACATTGCGGACGACACCGACCACGCCGGGCTGCACCGCCTGGTTGGTGGCCAGCGCATTGCCGTCGCGCGCCGTCGCCTTGTCGCTCTCCCACCGAACGCCGCCGTCGATGCGCAGGTCGCCGATCGCGAATTCGTCATTGGCATAGAGCGAGACGGTGCTGTCGAGCCGCTCGCGGATGCCCGCACCCCAGTCGCCATAGGACACCAGGCCATTGTCGGACAGCACGCCGACCACCTGGTTGTTCGCGTTGAGCGCGACGATATCGTAGATGTCGCTGTTGGTCTTGACGTCGTTGACGACGCTGGCGGTCGCCGACTGATCCTGCGACCGCTTGACGTTATAGTACATGACGCCGGCGGTCAGCGAATTTTTGATGCCGCCGGTGTCGATCTCCCAGCGGCCACCGGCGTTGATGCCGAGGTCGCGGCCGTCGATATAGTCGTGGTTGAGCGTCGTGCGCTGCAGAAAGCCGTTGCCGTTCAGCGCATTGAGGGCCGCGGTCTGGTTGGCGCCGAGCACCACGCCGGTGCGCAGATTCTGGATGCCGAACCGCGCTGCGGTCGGATAGGCGGCCGCGCCGGCCGTCAGCAGATCGTTGATCGGCGAGGTCGCGCCCGGCGTCAGATAGTTGACCGCGCTGGTCAGCCCCGCATTGCCCGTACCCGAGCCGGGGAACAGACCATTGAAGTCGTACGAATACTTCAGATAGCGGGCGTGGGCGAACAGATCGATCGTGTCCGACACCGGCTTTTCGACGTCGAGCCGGATTTGCGCCGTCTTCGCCTTGATGCCGTCGCGATAGCGGAATTCGCGGAAGCCGCTGGGGTGGGCGAAGGTCGAAACCGGCACCGCGATGTTCGAGAAGGCGTCGCCGCCGACATTGCCGAACTGCGTGTCGAGGCCGGGGATGCCGCCGGGCTTGTTGTTGGTGAAGCTGTACGGCTGGTCGGCGTAATAGGCGTTCTCGACGTCGCCACCCTTGGCCGACAGGCGGATGAAGCCGCCACCGTCGAACTTGTATTCCAGCATGCCCTTCAGGCGCCAGCCGGCATAGTCGAAGGGATTGTCGCGGACACCCGGGCTCGACTGGATGTAGCCGCCGACGTTGAACGCCAGCTTGTCGCTGATCGGCGCGGAATAATAGAAGTCGCCGCGCTTCATGCCGTAATTGTATGCGGTGACGCGCGCCTGGCCCTCGGCGTGGTCGAAGTTCGGCCGTTTGGAGATGAAGTTGATCGTCGCGCCGGCGCCGTTGACCGTCAACACACCCGACGATCCGCCCTTGACCGCTTCGAGCCGGTCGATGGTCAGATCCTGATCGAAGAAGAAGTCGGCGCCGCCGCCACCGTAGAGGATCGGCATGCCGTCCTCTTCGAGCTGGATGAAGCGCTGGCCGCCGCCCTGCAGGCCACGGACCGAGTAATTGTTCGAGACCTGGCCGGCGGTACCCTCGACGAAGATACCGGGGACCAGCTCGAGCATGTCCGCGGTCGAGCGCGGCGCGCGACGGTCGATCGCGTCACGATTGGCATAAGTGATGTCGGCGGACGCGCTGATCAGCGGCCGATCGCGCGAGGTCGTGCCGGTGACGACGATGTCGCCGAGATCCTCGTTGCTCTGCGCGGGGGCGGTGTTCGGATCGGTCTGGCCGGTCGCCGGGGGCGTGTCGTTCGCCACCGTCTGGGCTGCGGCCGGAGCCAGGGGCAGCGCGGCAGCGCCGAGCAGAAGCGCAACCCGAAGGCTGCGACGCGAAATGGACAACACTATCCTCTCCCGAGATCACCCAAAGGCGCGGTTCGTCCGACGCCCTGATCCCTTTTTATGGCCGCAACGGACTGGCGACAATCGATGCCACGATCATGTAACCGCTTTCTCGGCGACTGTTGCAGCACGGCAACGCCCGGCGTGGGGCAGAAATTCGAGAACAGGGATCGATCATAGCAACGGCGGCTAGGGGCCGGCGATCGTCTGCGATTGTCGAGCGGACACGATGCATTGGCGCTGGAGTAAGGCGATCGCTGGCGTTTTCGGGCGCTTGTGAACCGAGGGTCATCGGGAGAGAGGTGCTGCGTGAGGTCCAGGTTCCGCACCGGTGCGGCGATCCTTTGCGTCGGGTCAGCGGCTGCGCACCGCAAACTGGATCGCGACGGTCAAAGTGATCGCATCGGGCCGGTCCGGCGGGATCGGCGGCAGCGGATCGGCGCGCGCTAGCGTCTCCTCGGCGGCGCGGTCGAGTGCCGCGCAGCCCGAGCCGCGGACGATCGCCGCCGCATGGACATGGCCGTCGCGGGTCAGGCGGAAGCGCAGCACGACCTCGCCCTGCTGCCCCGCCCGCCGCGCCGCTTCGGGGTAGCGGCGCACCCTTTGCAGCCGCGCCATGATCTGCGCCTCCCAGGTGTCGGGGCCATGACCGGCGAGTTGCGGTGCGGGCGGGGCGGCGATCGTGTCCGGCGCGGCATCCGGCGACGGCGGCAGCGGCTCGGCCTCCGCCGCAACGGGCGACGCGGACGCTGCGGCGGCGGCGATGGCAGGCAGGGTCGGACTTGGCGGCGGCGGCGAATCCGGTGGTGGTGCCGCGGCGGTGCGATGATGGTCGACCGGTGCCGGCGCCTTATGGGCACGCGGCGTGACCTCCGGCGGGGAGGCGGGTGCGACGAGGCCGATCACCAATGGTGCCGGCGCGGGGGGCGGTGCCGGCGGCGTGCCATGCCAGTCGAGCAGCGCAGCCATCGCGCCGCAGCCGGCCAGCATCGCGGTGCCGGCGAGCCCGACACCGCGCGCGCGCCACCCAGCGGGCCGATCGCTGTACCGCGCCGGGCGGCGCGTAACGGAACGCATCCCGCTCACCGCCGCGCCCATGCGAAAGCGAAGGCCAGCGTCACAGGTGGAGCGTGACCGTCGCCTTGATCGTCCGGCCGGGCGACGGCACTCGGCCGACGATCATCGGGTCGTAATAATATTCGTCGGTCAGATTCTCGCCGCTGAGGTTCAGATCGAGCCGGTCGTTCTTCCGCCAGTTGACGAAGCTCGACCAGATCGTCTGCGGCTGCGTCTGCCGTGCGCCATTCTCGCCCGTTTCGAAAAAGATCGCGCCGTTGAAATCGGCGCGGGCGCCGATCGTCAGCGCCCGCTCGTGGAGCAGGCGCCCGCCGATCGTGACGCTGCCATTGTCGCGCGGCGGTACGTAATTCGCCTGATAGTCCGTCGGCAGCCCGGCGAAGCGGTTGACGTCCGCTTTGCAGCTGTCCGGCGTCTGGCAATAGAGGATCTCGTCATAGCGCATATAGGCGAGGTCGCCGAATACGCGGCCGGCATCGATCTTGACGCTCGCGTCCCAGCCGCGATGCCGCGCCTCGTCGATGTTCGACCAGGTCTTGGCGCCGCGACGCGGGCGGATGCGGATGACGTAATCGCGCGTCTGATTGTCAAAATAGCTTAGTTTCGCACGCAGGCTGATCGGCCGGCCGAACAGCGTGTCGCGCAGCAGGTTGATGCCATATTCGCGATTGTCGACGCGTTCGGGCCTGAGATCGGGATTGGGCGTGACGTTGAAGGTCATCGTCATCTCGCGCAGGCTCGGCGGCCGCCAGCCATAGGCCTGCTGCGCGAACAGCTGCACGCCGGTGACCGGTTCGAGCGTGATCGCTGCCTTCGGGTTGAGGCGGCGGCCGTCGCGGTCGTTGCGCGGATCGACCGCCGCGACGTGGTAGGTGTCGTAGCGCAGGTCGCCGTTGAAGATCAGCCAGCGCACCGGCGTATAGACGGTCTGCGCATAGACGCTGAAGATGTCGCGCTCGCCTTCCGGATTGAAGAAGCTCGTGCGCGCATGACAGAAGGGGGCGTTCTTGGTCTCTGCGATCCGGGTGCCGTCGCATTCGACGGGGTCGTTGCGACCGCGCTCTTCGGCATAGCTCAGCCCGGCGCGGACGCGGAGGTCGCCCCAGCCCCCTGCGGCATGCCAGTCGTTGTACAGGGCACCGCCGATATTGTGCTGCCGGAAATATTGCGGGATCGGATCGTCGGAGAAGAGACCCGCCTTCTCGTCGTTCCAGAACCGCTCCTTCTTGGCGACGGACCAGAGATCGAGGTGGAGGTTGACCGCGCCATTGGCGGGCGCGAGCGTATAGCGGGCGGTGACCGTATCGCTGTGGATCGTCATCGGCGGCTGTTCGGTTGGCATCACCGGATAATCGGGTGCGGCGTTGGGCATCACCGATTCCGAGTCATGCTCGCCGAAGCGGCTGTCATACAGCATGTAGCTGAGCTTGAGCGCATGCGCGCCGACGGTCGCGCCGGCCTTGAGCAGCACCGAATCTGCGTAGCGCGAGGTGTTGTAGACCTGATAGCCCGGCGCATAGGCGGCATCGGCATAATGCGGGGGATAGCCCTCTTCGCCGACCACACGGTCATAGCCGTTGGCGTGCCGGCCGGAAAAATAATTGCCGTTGGCAGTGTGCGCGTAGCCGGCGAGCAGCTCGAACCGTTCGTTCGCCCAGGCGGCGACGACATTGCCCTGGAAGCGGCGGCTGGTCAGGAAGCCGGGCCGGTCGGTCGTGCCGGGATGATGTTCGTGCCAGTCGTCGGGCGTCTCCTCGCGCGAATAGGTCTTCCAGCCTTCGGGCGGGGGTGGCGGGGCCGCTGCATTGTCGCCCAGGCTCGCCTGCCAGCGGATGCCGAACGTCCGCCCCGGCCGCAGCACGTCGAGCGCGGTCAGCGTGCGGGCATCGACCGCGCCGGCGCTATAGCCCGCGCCGCCCGGGCCGCCGCTCGGTCCCTTGTCGATCGCGATTCCGGCGAGGAACGCGGGTTCGACCGACAGGCGGCTGCGGCTGCCGTTGTAACCGCGATAATCCGAACTGTCCGACGGCGCACCGTCGACCAGCATGGCGACGCGGCTATAGCCCTGCATGCCGCGGATGTTGATGTCGACCGAATCGCCGTTGCGATTGCCGCTGGAGATCACGCCGGCCGCCAGCTTGAACAGGTCGCCGGTCGAGGTCACCGGCACGCGCGCGATCTGCTCGCGGCTGATGTAATCGCTCGCACCGGGGCTCCGATAGGGGCGATCGGCGGCGGCACGATCACCGGCCTGCCGTGGCGCCGCGGTCTGCGCATCGCCGCCGGTGCCTGCGCGCGCCTCGACGCGGAGTGCGCCGAGCTGGACGCCGTCGTCGCCGGTCTGCGGCAGACGTTCGAGCGTGAAGCTGCGGTCGCCGGTGCGGCGATAGGTCAGGCCCGATCCGGCGAGTAGGCGCGACAGGGCGTCCGCGGCATCGAATCGGCCGTCGAGCGCCTGTGCATGCTGACCGCTGGCGAGCGCGCCGTCGTAGACGATCTGCGCACCACTCTGCTCGGCGAGCGTGTTGATCGCCTCGGCGAGCGAGCCGGCGGGTATGTGATAGCTCGCCGTCTGCGCGCGCGCGGCGGGTGCTGCCCATATGGCTGCGGCGGTGGCGAGCAGCATCAGCCGCGTCGGCCCCGTTCTGCGATGATCCGCCCCCCGGCGGTGATAGGTCGTCACGTCTCACACTCCCCCAGCTGTTACCCCCGGACGCGACGCTAATGCGAGGCGTCCTCAATAACGCTGGACGGTCGAGGATCGCGGCTGGAAACCCGCAGCGCTGACTTTTTTGCCGCGGCGATCAGGCGTGGAGGATAATGACGTGCGATGTCAGTCGGATCGACCGTATCGCTAAAGTCCGCTCGATCAGGTCGATCGCGCGCAGCGGATCGCCGATATCGAACGTGCCGCTGATCCGCCGCCGTGCGAGCGCCGACCCGGCGATGCCGAGATAGCCGCGATGATAGCGTGCGATCGTCGCCACCACCTCGCCCAGCGGCCGGTCGACCACGCGCAGGCGGCGATGCGTCCACGCCTCGACATCGGCGATCGCGACAGGGCGGGGCGGGCCGAGGCCTTCGCCGTCATAGTCCACCGCCTCGCCCGCGCTCAGCACCACCTGGTGGCCGGCAATTGCGACGGCGACGCGATGTTCGGTAACGATCACACGCGCGCCGGCCGCCGTGCGCGCGACGAGGAAACGCGTGCCCAGCGCGACGCTGCGTCCCGCGCCGGCATCGACGCGGAATGCCTGGCCGTGCCGCGCCGCGACCTGGAAGGCCGCCGCGCCGCGCAGCAGCCGGATGGTGCGGCCATCCGCCGCGATCGCGATCGCCGAGGCGGTGTCGAGCGTCGCGACTGAGCCGTCGGGCAGGGGGACGCGGCGGATCTCGCCCGTCGCCGTCATCGCATCGGCGCGCCAGCGAAGCGGCAGGTCCGCCGCGACCGCCATCACAACCACGAGCGCGGCGGCGACCGTCGCGCCGATCCGCCGCGGCGTGGCGATACGCCGGCGCGGCATCGCGGGTGGCGCGATCATCGTGCCGTCGAGCGCGTGCCAGAGACGCTCGGCACGCGCGAAGGCGCGGTCGTGGCGCGGATCGGCGCTGCGCCACGCCGTCAGCCGCGCCGCGTCCGCGGCTGTCCAGCTGCCGGTTTCGCGATCCGCCAGCCATTGCGCCGCCTGCTCGTTCATTCTATCGCGGATCGGCCGCTCTCCTTGTTCGCCGTCGCTGCGCCTCGGCGCGCGTCTCCATCATCGAGGACGATCGACGCCGGCGAATGGAAACCGCAGCGGCGCGGGCCGAGGGCACTCACCCGTCGGGCTCGATCCGACCGAGGCAATGACGGACGGCCTGCGCAACATAACGGTTGACCATCTGACGACTAATGCCGAGCCGCGCCGCGATCTCACTCGCGGTCAGCCCCTCGATGCGGCGCAGGTAGAGGATCTCGCGACAGCGTGGCGACAGATCGCGCAGCGCCGCACGTACCGCTTCCAGCCGCTCGCGGTCGAGGAGTATACGGTCGGCGGGCGGCGCGGCATCGGCGATCTCTTGGCCGTCCGTGTCGGACGCGAGCAGCGCCTGCCGACGCTGCTCGGCGCGTCGCTGATCGAACGCGAGATGGCGCGTCAATGTGATCAGATAGGCACGCGGATCGGCGATCCGCACCGACCGGTCGACCTGCTGGATGCGCAGCCACAGGCTCTGCGTCACATCCTCCGCCGCCGCCATCGTACGGACGATGCGCCGCGCGAGGCGCAGCAAAGCGCCGCGTTCTTCAAGCAGCACACGCGTCAGGGCATGGGCGTTGGTCGGCATGGCTGGTGCCTCTACTCGGAGATGCGACAGACTCGCAATAGCAATATAGCTGTCCGAGGCGGGTTGTGCGGCCGATCATGGGGAGGCCCGCTCCACGCCTCCCTCCGTAGCGCGACATGCGGCCATGGATCGCGGCACGCTCTCCATCACGGTCGCAGGCGGCCCGGCGCGATACCGTCATGATGCCGGACACACGGCGGCGTCGGGTCACGCTGACGTTCGCTATTGCCGGAGCGAAGCGGCCGGCAACCGGACGTGATCCCGTCGCATTCAGGCCGCTCCGTCCGGCCGACGGGTCTCAGAACAGCAGCTTGACCCCGACGATGGCGAGCACCGTCGCCAGGATCGGGCGCAGCACGCTCTCGCGCATCGATCCGGCGAGCACGCTGCCGACGACGATGCCGGGGATCGAGCCGATCAGCAGCGACCCCAGCAGGCCGAGGTCGACTGAGCCGAGCAGCCAATGGCCGGCGCCGGCGAGCAGGGTGAGCGGCACCGCATGCGCGATGTCGGCACCGACCAGGCTTTTCAGCGGATGGCGCGGATAGAGGACGAGCAGGGCGGTCATGCCGAGCGCGCCGGCGCCGACCGACGTCAGCGAGACGAGCACGCCGAGGATCGCGCCGAGCAGGATCGTGAGCAGCCCCGGCCGCCGCCCCTCGCGTTCGCCGAGCCGCGGCGTCAGCGCCGCAACGATCCGGTGGCGGAGCAGCGTCGCCACGGCGGAGACGACGAGGACGATGCCGAGCAAGGTTGCCAGCAGATGCTCGGTCGCCGGCGAATGTTCGCTGGCGCGGCCGAGCAGCAGCAGCGTCACGATCGTTGCCGGCACGCTGCCGGTCGCCAGTCGCCCGACGATCCGCCAGTCGAGCGTGCCGCGCCAGCCGTGGACGGTGGTGCCGACCGTCTTGGTCGCCGCGGCGTAGAGCAGGTCGGTACCGACCGCGGTCGCTGGGTGGAAGCCGAAGGCGAGCACCAGGATCGGCGTCATCAGCGATCCGCCGCCGACCCCGGTCAGCCCGACGAGCACGCCGACCAGCACACCGGCCAGCGAGTAGAGCGGCTCGATCGTCATTCGGCGGCCATCCGGTCGGCGTCGGCGCTGCGGGCGCGGACGCCGTCGTTCATCGTCTCAAGGCGCATGGTCGGCGGCTCTGGACTCCTGCACGGGCGGGAACCCGAATGCGCGCTGGGTGAAGGGCTCAACC
The DNA here is from genome assembly GCF_016107325.1 of Sphingomonas sp. MA1305. Taxonomy (GTDB): domain Bacteria; phylum Pseudomonadota; class Alphaproteobacteria; order Sphingomonadales; family Sphingomonadaceae; genus Sphingomonas. The sequence continues at coordinate 370,440 of NZ_RCVT01000002.1, read as the reverse complement.
CGCGTTCCGGCTCGGCGTGTTGACGCCCATGCTGGCGAGGTAGCGCTTCACGTTGCGCGCCGCCTGGCGCAGCCGCTGTTCATTTTCCACCATCGCGATGCGCACGAAGCCCTCCCCATTCTCGCCGTAGCCAACCCCTGGCGCAACCGCGACCTGGGCGTGAGTCAGCAATTGTTTGGAGAACTCAAGGCTGCCTAAGTGCTTCAGCGCGGGCGGCAGGGGGGCCCAGGCGAACATCGAGGCGGGCGGCGCGGGAATGTCCCAGCCGGCGCGGCCGAAGCTTTCGACCAGCACGTCGCGACGCTTGTGATAGAGCTGGCGGTTCGCCTCGACGATGTCCTGCGGGCCGTTGAGCGCGGCACAGGCCGCCGCCTGGATCGGGGTGAAGGCGCCATAATCGAGATAGGATTTCACCCGCGTCATCGCCGCGATCAGCTTCCGGTTGCCGACCGCGAAGCCGATCCGCCAGCCGGCCATCGAATAGGTCTTGCTGAGCGAGGTGAATTCGATCGCGACGTCCTTGGCGCCCTTTACCTGCAATATCGAGACGGTCGGCTTGCCGTCATAATAGAGCTCCGAATAGGCGAGGTCGGAGATGATCCAGACCTGGTTCTCCTTCGCCCAGGCGACCAGCCGTTCGTAGAAGGCGAGGTCGACCGTCTCCGCGGTCGGATTGGACGGATAGTTGACGACCAGCACCGACGGGCGCGGGATGGTGAATTCCATCGCGCGCTGCAGGCTCTGGAAATAGGCTTCGTCGGGCGTCGTCGGCACCGCGCGGATCGTCGCGCCGGCGATGATGAAGCCGAAGGTGTGGATCGGATAGGACGGATTGGGCGCGAGGATGACGTCGCCGGGCGCGGTGATCGCAGTGGCGAGGCTGGCCAGCCCCTCCTTCGACCCCATGGTGACGACGACCTCCGTCTCCGGATCGACGTCTACCCCGAAGCGGCGGCCGTAATAATTCGCCTGGGCGCGGCGCAGGCCGGGGATGCCCTTGGACTGCGAATAGCCATGCGCCGACGGCTTTTGTGCGACCTCGACCAGCTTCTCGATCACGTGCGGCGGCGGCGGCAGGTCGGGATTGCCCATGCCCAGGTCGATGATGTCCTCGCCACCACTGCGCGCCGCCGCCCGCATCGCATTGACCTCGGCGATGATATAGGGCGGCAGGCGTTTGATGCGGTAGAAGTCGTCGGACATGGGGCACCTTGTGGTGGGAAGGTGTGCCGAGTCTTACCCGTCGTGACGCGGCGAGGCCAGTCCGGGGCGAAATGGAGCGATCACTCTATCAGGAGCGCCAGCTCTTGGTCGGTGCATGGCCATGCCGCGGCGGACATGACCATGCGTCGGTCAGAACCGGAAGCGCACACTGGTCTGGATGGTGCGCGCCTGCACCCGGATGCCGACCGGCAGCGCATTATAGGCGCCGAAGTACGATGGCGTATTGTCGTGCAGCAGGTTGGTCGCCTCCAGGCTGAAGGTCGCATATCTGACCGGCGTGACGTTGATCGCGGCGTCTAGGCGCGACGTACCCCGATTGTAGACGGAGTAGCCAGGGTTCACATAGTCAATCCCCGTCTTGTATTTCGAACGGAAATTATAGGCGAGGCGCGCGCTGAACACCGGGGTTTCGTAAATCAGCGCCGCATTGCCGCTGTACTTCGATGTGAACGGAGCGTCGTAGAGACCCTGTGTATCGGCTACAGTGTCGGCATAACCCAATTGCAGCGACGCTGTCGGAATGTAGGTGAAGTTCGCGTTGACGCCGAAGTGGCGAGCGAAGCCGGGCAGGAAATCGAAGAAGGTGTTCAGCTGCGACTCGATGCCGAAGATCTTGCCGGGTCCAGCGTTGCGCGGCTTTCCGACGATATAGAGCCCGTCTGCGGCGTTAGGGTTCGGAGCGAGCCCCGCTACTGCTTCGCGCTGTTCGGTATAATAGATAAAGCCGGTCTGATTCTTTAGGAACGCGCCCACCGACACGAGGCCGCCCTGGCCCCAGTAATATTCGAGCGATGCATCGTAATTGTTTTCCTGCACTGGCTTGAGATCGGGGTTGCCGGAATAGACCCGTCCCGCCGTGGTGGCATCGAGGATGTTCACAGCCGACCGCATGCTGTAGAAGTCCGGACGCTGCACGTTGTGCGTGTACGACAAGCGCAATTGTAGCTTGGGCGTGAGATGCAGCCTCGCGGTCGCACTCGGAATCAGGTCGACATAATTGGCCTTGCTGCCAATCGGCGTGTAAATGACCCCCTGACCGTAATCCGGTGTGCCGTTCGGCAGAAATGCACGCCACTGATAGCGCGAACTGACCGCATTGCCCCAGGTGTTGACGTACCGGAGGCCCAATTCGCCATCGACGGGAAAGCCGGCTGTGAACGCGTAGTTCATCTGGCCATAGAAGGCGAAGGTCCGTTCGTGTTCCTGGAAGCTTTCGCCGGGATCGGTGGTGGCGGGTACCGGGAGGGTCCAATCGCGCCCGGTCAAATCGGCACCGTTGTTGATGATGTAGGTGCGCAACGCGCCGAAGCGATCATACGTGCCCGCTCCGCTCAGCTGGTACCAGGTCGGCGCGTTGGCGATCTGCGGTGTCACCGACGAGATACCGATGCCCGTCGCGGACGAGACGGCGCCCAGCGTCGGTGCGGCCGCCGTATTGAAGTAGAAGGCGTCGCGATACCCATAGTCGCGATAGGCGGTCCGCTTCGAGAAGCGTGATCCGAACTGCAGCGAGCGAACCAGCCCGGTCGGGCTCGCCTGCACCGTCACGTCGAATTTCGCGGCGAACAGCGTGTCCTGATTGTCGCCGCGCTGATCATGGACCTGATACAGCTTGTAATTGGCCGGGTTGCCGAGGTCGCTATTTGGATAGGTGACATACGGGCCGCCGCCCGGCACCAGCGGCGAATTGAAATCGACATTGATGACATTGCCACCGGTCAGGCGATACTGCGTCTGGTCGAAATACTGGTAGACATCGGTCCAGTTGTACTGGGCGCCGAGGTTGATCTGTACCTTGTCCGAGTTCCAATGCGTTTCGAAATTGGTGTTGTAGGTGTCCGACTTCGTCTTCTGGTAGATGGCCAGCGGCCCGCCCGGAACGCCTTCGTTGCCGTTGTTCGTGATCGTCACCGACCGGATGGTGCCATCGCTGTTGGCGACCAGATTGCTGTACGATCCCTGGTCACTGTTGGTCTGGATCCGGATATTGTTCCGTTTGTCGGTCGACCGGACGCCGAAGTACGAACCTTCCAAGACGAAATCGAGCCTGCTGTTAGCGCGCCATTGATAAGCGACGTTCAGTGACGGCCGTTCGACCGATCCGGTTTCGACCCCGTAATTGATCGCATAGGGGATGATCGTGTTCTGCTGTGATACCGGAAGACGCGAATTTGAACCGCTGCCGGTGAAGAAGCCGATCTGCTGCGGCGATTCACTGACGATATAGTTCTCGAAGTAATTGTTCTTCGTGTAGGAGCCATTGACCAGGAAGCCCATCTCGCCGATCGGCGTGTCGAACCGCTCGGCGACCAGCAGGCTGGCATAGGGGCTCTTGGTGTCGCCGAGGTCCGAGAAGGTTTCGCGGAAGCTGCCGGCGAGCGTCAGTCCCTTCACCAGGTCGAGCGGCCGGCGCAGTTCGACGTTGACCGTGCCGGCGATGCCGCCTTCAACCTGGTCGGCGCTTCGCGTCTTGTAGACGTCGACCGACTTCAACAGCTCGGCCGGAATGTCGGCCAGGTTGAGCGCCCGTGTGCCGGCCGTTCCGGCCTCGTTGCCGTTGATCGTGGTCTGCACGTCGGAGAGGCCGCGGATCGTGACATTCTGCCCTTCCCCGCGCGCACGGTCGATCTGCACGCCAGAGACGCGAGAGAGCGCTTCCGGAACATTGTTGTCGGGCAACTTGCCGACATCCTCTGCAACCACCGAATCGACGATCTGCTTCGACCGACGCTTGCGGTCGACGGCCTTTTTCACGCTTTCACGCAGGCCGACGACGATCACGTCCTCGTCGGCGGGTTGTGGTGTCGTCGCATCCTGATCGGTGATGACGGGCGGTACGGGTCGATCCTGCGCATAAGCGGCAGTGCCGATCATCAACGCCGCAACCGCCCCCGAAGTCAGCAATGCTCCCCGTGCCATGCCATTTCCCCTGTTTCTGCTGAATCTGCTCAGCTTATTTGTCAGGGTATACGTTATGCGAAGATGGTGCTGTCAAGACCGTATGTTGCGTGCGGTGCGCTCTCAGCCGCAAAAAATGTCTTCTGGCTCAACCTGTTGTAGCAAAAGGCCGCCAGACCCGACGGTCGGACGGCCCCTCACACTCTGCGAACCTCGGTAGGGGAAAGCGCTCAGCCCTTGGCCGCGCCTATCCAAGCGTCGACCTGCTCCTCGAGCACGCCGAGCGGCAGCGCGCCGCTGGCAAGGACGACCTCGTGGAAGTCGGGCAGCTGGAAGCGGCTGCCGAGCGCGGCCTCTGCCTTGCGGCGCAGCGCGGCGATGCGCAGCTGGCCGACCATGTAGCTGGTCGCCTGGCCGGGGTTGTTGATGTAGCGGTCGACTTCCTTGACCACGTCGCGCTGCGACAGCGGCGCATTGGCGGTGAAATAGGCGATCGCCTGGTCGCGGCTCCAGCGCTTGGCATGGACGCCGGTGTCGAGCACCAGCCGGCACGCGCGCCAGACCTGCAGCGACAGCATGCCGAGCTCGGCATAGGGATCGGCATAGGCGCCCATCTCCTTTGCCAGCCGCTCCGAATAGAGGCCCCAGCCTTCGGTATAGGCGCCGTAATAGCCGAAGCGGCGGAACTTGGGCACGCCGGTCAGCTCCTGCGCGCGGGCGATCTGGAAATGATGGCCCGGCGCGCCCTCGTGATGGGCGATGCCCTCGACCTGCGGCTTCTGCACCTGGGTCATGTCGGCCAGGTTGACGTAGAAGATGCCGGGGCGCGAGCCGTCGGGCGCGGGCTGGTTGTAGAAGGCGACCGCCGCCGTCTCCTGCCGCCACGGCTCGACCGCGCGAACCTCCAGCGCCGCCTTAGGCAGGCGGCGGAAGAAGCGCGGCGCCGCCGCCATGGTCTGGGCGATCGCGGCGCGCGCGTCGGCCAGATAGTGCTGCCGCCCCGACTCGTCGTTGGAATATTTGAAGCGGGGACTGGTGCGCAGCTCGGCGAACAGCTGTTGCAGCGTGCCCGTATAGCCGATGCGCGTCATCACCGCCTGCATCTCGCCATGGATCGCCTTGACCTGGTCGAGGCCGAGCTGGTGGATCTGATCGGCGGTCAGGTCGGTGGTGGTGTAATAGGCCAGTCGCGCCTGATAGTAAGCATCGCCGCCGGGCAGGCTCCAGGCGCCGTCATTGCCCTTGGCCAGCGGCTCGATCGCATCGAGCGCGGCGAACAGCACGTCGAAGCCCTGGCGGAACGGGCCGGTCAGTGCCGCGGTGGCGTCGGCGACCAGCTGCGTCTTGGTGGCGGCGGGTGCGTCGAGCTTGCCGACCTTGGCCTTGAAATCGGCCAGCACGGTGCTGCCGGCGCCGCCGTCGAACGGCGCGCCGGTGATCACCTTGCGCGCGTCGCCGCGCGCCGGCGCGAACACCATCTGGGGCGGGACGATGCCCTTGGCCGCCTGGGCGCGCATTTTCGCCGCCACCTCCTGCATCACGCGGCGGGTGTCGCGCAGCCGCGCGATATAGGCGCGCGCATCGGCGACGCTGTCGACGCGATGCTCGTTGATCAGGAAGACCGGGATCTCGCCCGCCGGGCTGCCGTTGGTCGAGACGGGGAAGGCATAGTCGCGGAACCGGAACTGGCGCGCGTCGGTCGCGACCTGATCCTCGAACAGCCGATAGCTCAGCTTCGCCTGCGCCCCCAGCCGCGCGAGCGGGAAGCGGCGCTTCATCTCGGCGAGCTGGCTTTGCTCCAGTGCCAGGCTCTTCTGCGCGGCGGCGTCGGTATAATCGTCGAGCTTGTCGTTGTTGGTCTTGAGGCCGAGGCTGGTCTGGCCCTGCGGGCTGAGCGCAAGCTGCGCGTCAAACGCCGCATCGAGAAAGGCGAGCAGCGCGGCATCGTCCGGCCCGGCGGCGGGCGCCACGGCCTCTGCGAGCAACGGCGCCGGCACCAGCGCCGCCGCGGCGGCGCCGCCCATCATCCTCACATAGGTCCGCCTGTCGATCCGCACCATTCCCGCTCTTCCTTCGCTGTTTCAGGGAGCTAGGCCGGTTCGTCGCGCCGGAGCAAGCGCATTTCCCGCCCTCTGCCGGACTCGGCGGCAATGCCGGTTCCCCGCGTGGCGCGAAGCCGCTATGCCGGCCGGCGGAGAGGAAGCGCCATGGCCGACCCGAAGGATCCCCGTTCGACGCCTGATCTCGCCGAACTGCAGCATTGGACCTGGGTGATGGGTCGCGCGCAGCAGATGGCGATGGAGCAGGGGCTCGACTGGTTCGACGCCGCCCGGCTGCCGGGCGTCACCGACACGCCCGCCGCGGCCCAGGTGCGCGATTTCTGGACCGACAGCCTGACGCTGTGGCAGCGTTTCCTCGATCCCGCCGCCGCGCCGCCGCCGCCCGCCGCCTCGGACGGCGACGCACGCGACAAGCGGTTCAAGGATCCGGCGTGGCGCGACGATCCCTGGTTCGACTGGCTGCGGCGCAGCTACAATCTGGTCGCCGATCATATGCTGCGCGGCGTCGACCAGCTTGAGGGGCTGGACGACAAGCAGAAGCAGCAGCTCCGCTTCGCCGCCAAGGGCTTCGTCGATGCGATCAGCCCGTCCAACTTTCCGGCGACCAACCCGGAGGTGATGGCCAAGACGATCGAAACGCGCGGCCAGAACCTGCTCGACGGGCTGCAGCACATGCTCGCGGACATCGGCAAGGGGCAGATGACGCACAGCCCGGCGGGCGCGTTCGAGATCGGCCGCGACCTGGCGACGACGCCGGGCAAGGTGGTGAAGCGCACGCCGCTGTACGAACTGATCCAATATGCGCCGACCACGGAGCAGGTGCTGGCCACGCCGGTGGTGATCTTCCCGCCGTGGATCAACCGCTTCTACATCCTCGACCTGACGCCGGAGAAGAGCTTCATCCGTTGGGCGGTGGACCAGGGCCTCACCGTCTTCATGGTGTCGTGGAAGTCGGCCGACGCGACGATGAAGGACGTGATCTGGGACGATTATGTCGGTGCGCAGGTCGATGCGATCGACACCGTCCGCGGCCTGCTCGACGTGCCCTCGGTGCATGCGATCGGCTATTGCGTGGCGGGCACGACGCTGGCGGCGACGCTGGCGCTGCTCTCGGCCTGCGGCGCGGCGGACAAGGTCGCCTCCGCCACCTTCCTGACCGCGCAGGTCGATTTCGCCGCGGCGGGCGACCTCACCCATTTCGTCGATGACGAGCAGCTCGCGCTGATCGGCGCGCTGTCGCCGCAGGGGTTCCTCGACGGGCGCTACCTGGCCGCGACCTTCAACCTGTTGCGCGGGCGCGACCTGATCTGGAGCTACGTCACCAGCAACTATCTGCTCGGCAAGGATCATGCGCCCTTCGACCTGCTCCACTGGAACGGCGACGTCACCAACCTGCCGGCGAAATGGCATCTGTCCTATTTGACCGATCTGTACCGCGACAACCTGCTGGTGCGGCCCGGCGCGCTGTCGGTGGCGGGGGTGCCGCTCGACCTGACCAAGGTGGCGACGCCAGCCTATGTCCAGGCGGGCCGCGAAGATCATATCGCGCCGCCGGAAAGCGTGTGGAAGATCACGCATTTGTTCACCGGACCGCTGCGCTTCGTGCTCGCCGGGTCGGGCCATATCGCCGGGGTCGTCAATCCGCCGGCGGCGGGCAAATATCAATATTGGACCAACGATCACGCCGCTGACTCGCTCGACGAGTTCGTCGCCAGCGCGACCGAGACGCGCGGCAGTTGGTGGCCGGACTGGGCGGCCTGGCTGCGTGGCCACGGCGAGGCGACCGTGCCGGCCGACGGCGCACGCCGGCCGGGGGAGGGCGCGCTACCCGCGCTTGCCGACGCACCGGGGGACTATGTCCGCGCCCGCTGAAGAGCGGATTTCGTAGCGTTTTCTCTTGCATCCGGCCGAATCAGGCCTTATTGTGCAGTGCAGCAAAACGCTGGAGCAGGACCATGGCAGACTCGCCCCCCAAGCCCGCCCGCAAGTCGGCGAAGGCCGGCAAGCCATCCGCTGCCATCGCCCGTGCCGCCGATGTGGTGCAGCAGACGCTCGCCGCCGCACCGGCGATCCCGCCCGCACTCGCCGCCCCCGCCGCCCCGCACGAGGCGCCGGTCGCGGCGCAGCCCGAACCGATCAAGCCGACCGGCGCACAGCCGGCCCCGCGCGCGGCGACACCGCCCGTGCGTCCCACCCCCGCCGCAGCGCCCGTCGCGCCTGCCGCACCCGCAGCGAAGGACATCAGCATGGACACGATCGATACCGCCAGGAGCACCGTCGACAACGCCACGGCCAAGGCCGAGACCCTGTTCAACGAGGCCGGCGACCGCGCCAAGGGCGCGATGGAAAAGGGCCAGAAGTATTTCGAGGACGCCGCCGACTTCGGCCGCGGCAATCTGGAGGCTTTGGTCGAATCGTCGCGCGTCGCCGCCCGCGGCCTCGAGACGCTGAGCCAGGACAGCGTCGCTTACGCCAAGAAGGCGTTCGAGGAGGCGACCGCCGCCGCCAAGCAGCTCGCCAGCGTCAAGTCGCCGACCGAATTCCTCAAGCTGCACAGCGACTATACGCGCAACGCGTTCGACTCGCTGGTGGCGGAAAGCTCGGCGCGCGCCGAGGCGGTGCTGAAGCTCGCTGGCGAGATCGCGCAGCCGATCTCCAACCGCGTCGCGCTCGCCGCGGAGAAGATCAAGGTCGCTGCCTGACGCACGGCCTTCCCGATTATGGGACGAAAGGGGCGGCCGCAGCGATGCGGTCGCCCTTTTTGCGGCGACAGGGCCTTGCCCCGGCGCACCGGCGTGCCATATTTCGACGCTTCATCATGACAGCCGAACCGATCCACATGGCGCAGCGCCGCGACGATGGTCAGGACGATGGCACGGGCACCGGCCTCGCCACCAAGACGCGTACGCGGACCAAGCAGCCGACGCCGTATCGCGTGCTGATGCTCAACGACGATTACACGCCGATGGAATTCGTCGTCCTGTGCCTGCAGCGCTTCTTCCGCATGAACATGGAGGAGGCGACGCGGGTGATGCTGCACGTCCACCAGAAGGGCGTCGGCGTCTGCGGCATCTTCTCCTACGAGGTCGCGGAGACCAAGGTCGGCCAGGTCATCGACTTCGCGCGGCAGAACCAGCATCCGCTGCAGTGCACGCTGGAAAAGGCATGAATGCCCGCTCCCGCCGATAGGGCGGGGACGAGGCTCTAGCGCCCGGCGGGCAGCCAGGCGAGGTCGACCCCCGCGCCGCGCTCGACATGGTTGGCGGCGCGCATCAGCCCGTTCTCGTTGACGAAGGTGAAGCGCCCGCCATCGCGTGCGATCAGCCCTTCGTCCTCCAGCTGGCGCAGCATCCGGTTGACATGGACCGCGGTCAGACCGGTGGCGTCGCCGATCTCCTCCTGCGTCAGGCCGAGGACGAAGGCATCGTCGACCCGGCCGTCGCGCACGCGCAGCCGGTTGCGGATCTCGATCAGCAGCGCCGCGACGCGCGCCTTGGCCGAGGTGCGACCAAGGCCGGCGAGGCGGTCGGTCAGCGCCACCCGCTCCATCTGGTCGAGCGCGATCAGCAGGGCGGCGAGCCGCGGATGCTGGCCGATCACTTCGGCGATCAGGCCGCGCTCGAGCGGGGCGACCGCGCATTCGGTCAGCGCCATCACCGTCTCCGGCGAGCTGCGATAGACCAGGCTGGCCATGGCGATCAGATCGCCGGGGAACAGGAAGCGCAGGATCTGGCGGCTGCCGTCGGGCAGGATGACATAGCTCATCATCGTCCCGCGCTTGACCACGAACAATTCGCTCAGCCGGTCGTGCTCGCGCAGCAGCACCGCGCCACGGCGCAATTGCCGTTCGCGCTGTTCCAGCCGGTCGAGCGCCGCCGTCTCGCTCTCGGACAAGTCGATCAGTTCGCCGACACGTGCGGCGAGGCAGCTGGCCACGCTGTTGGAACCCCCAAAACCTTGCCGACCGCACAAAGCAAATGGCCAAGATTGCTGCATTAAAATCGATCAAGGGTCATTTCGCACTCGTACCGGCGAAGGAACCGCTCGGGTCTGTTGCGAGTGCGCGGGGGAGCGCCTAGACGCCATCCGATGGACCGTATCCTTATCCGCGGCGGCCATCGCCTGTCCGGCCGCCTGCCCATCTCCGGCGCCAAAAACGCCGCGCTGACGCTGATGCCCTGCGCCCTGCTCACCGACGAACCGGTGACGTTGCGCAACCTGCCGCGGCTCGCCGACGTCGACGGCTTCGGCCATCTGCTCAACCAGCTCGGCGCCTCGACCGCGATCCAGGGCACGCGGCCGGAGGATTTCGGCCGAGTGATGACGATCCGTGCCGGCATGCTGACCAGCACCGAGGCACCCTATGACATCGTGCGCAAGATGCGCGCCTCGATCCTGGTGCTCGGCCCGGTGCTGGCGCGCGCCGGCCAGGCGCGGGTGTCGCTGCCCGGCGGCTGCGCGATCGGCAACCGGCCGATCGACCTCCACCTCAAGGCGCTGGAGGCGATCGGCGCCGAGCTGGAGATGGCGGCGGGCTATGTCACCGCGACCGCGCCGGGCGGGCGGCTGTCCGGCGGCCGCTACCGCTTCCCGGTCGTCTCGGTCGGCGCGACGGAGAATGTGCTGATGGCCGCGGCGACGGCGCGCGGCACCAGCGTCATCGAGAATGCGGCGCGCGAGCCGGAGATCGTCGACCTGTGCAACCTGCTGGTCGCGATGGGCGCGCGGATCGACGGCATCGGCACCGAGACGCTGGAGATCGAGGGCGTCGACCGGCTGCACGGCGCCACCTATGCGGTGATGCCCGACCGGATCGAGGCGGGCAGCTACGCCTGCGCCGCGGCGATCACCGGCGGCGAGCTGGAACTGGTCGGCGCGCGCGCCAGCGACATGCAGGCGACGGTCGACGCGCTGCGCGAAGCGGGGGTGACCGTCACCGAGACGCGCGACGGGATCAAGGTCGCCGCCGACGCGCCGCTTACGCCCGTGACGCTGTCGACCGCGCCCTTCCCGGGCTTCGCGACCGACATGCAGGCGCAGTTCATGGCGATGCTGACCCAGGCGGACGGTGCCAGCGTGCTGACCGAGACGATCTTCGAGAACCGCTACATGCACGTGCCCGAACTGGCGCGGATGGGCGCCGACATCCAGGTGCACGGCCGTACCGCGGTGGTGAAGGGAAAGAGCGCGCTGGTCGGCGCACCGGTGATGGCGACCGACCTGCGCGCGTCGATGAGCCTGATCCTCGCTGGGCTTGTCGCCGAGGGTGAAACCGCGGTCAGCCGCGTTTACCATCTCGACCGCGGTTACGAGCGGCTGGAAGAGAAACTGTCCGCGGTCGGCGCCGACATCGAACGCGTCAGCGACGGCTGATGCGTCAGGCGATGCGGTCGGGCACCTCGGCCGCATCGTCTTCGATCGCCGCCTGCGGCGCGACCGCTTCCCAGGGGAAGACGTACCAGTCCTTGGTCGTGGTGCGGTCGATCGTGCGGGCGCGATAGTCGACGCGCTGCGCGGAGACGACATTGTCGATCAGCGTCGCGAAGCGGATATGCGCCGCCGGCGCCCCGGCCGCGGCGAGCTTGTCGCGCAGCAGTCCGATCGTCCGGCCCGAATCGTTGATGTCGTCGACGAACAGCAGGCGCTCGCCGGCGCCCGCCCGCGTCGCCAGCCGGACCAGCACGTCGTCGGCGAAATCCTTGACGTTGCTCGACAGGTCGCACGACAGCGTCGCGAGGCCGGTGGCGTGGCTGAGGTACACCGCCGGCACCAGCCCGCCGCGCCCGATGCCGATCAGGTAATCCGCCCGCCAGCCGGCGTCGGCGCCCAGCGCGGCCGCGAGTGCGCGCACGTCGGCGACGAAGGCGTCATGGCCGATCGGGGTGAACACCGGCATCAGGCAGCCCCTTCCACATAGGCGTCGACCGCCGCGACGTGGCGCGCGATCGTATCCGCCGGCAGGAACGATCCCAGGAAGCTGTTGCGCGCCAGCGTCGCCAACTGCGCGTGCGACAGGTCGCGCGCCGCCGCCGTCGCGCGGAAATTCTCGGCGATATAGCCGCCGAAATAGGCCGGGTCGTCGGAATGGATCGTCGCGCGCAGGCCGAGATCGAGCATCCGGTCGATCGGATGCGCCGCCAGCCGATCGACGTTGCGCAAGGCGACGTTGGACAGCGGGCAGACGGTCAGCGTCATCCGCTCGGCGACCAGCCGCGCGACCAGCGCGGGATCCTCCAGGCTGCGGTTGCCATGATCGATCCGGTCGACCTGGAGTACGTCCAGCGCCTCGCGGACATAGTCGGGCGGCCCCTCCTCGCCGGCATGGCAGCACAATTTCAACCCGCGCTCGCGGCTGGCGGCGAAGACGCGGGCGAATTTGGCGGGCGGGTTGCCGAGCTCGGAGGAATCGAGACCGACGCCGACGAAACGATCGAGCCACGGCTCGGCGAGGCGCAGCGTCGTCAGCGCATCCTCCTCGTCGAGATGGCGCAGATAGCTCATGATCAGCCCCACGCTCATCCCGTGCCGCGCCTCCGCCTCGGCGATGCCGGCGGTGAGACCGCGCATCACCGTGTCGAAGGCGACGCCGCGGTGGGTATGCGTCTGCGGATCGAAGAAGATCTCGGCGTGGGTGACGCCGTCGGCGGCGGCGCGATCGAAATAGGCGACGGCGAGGTCGCGGAAATCCTCTTCCGTGAGCAGCACCGCCGCGCCGGCGTAATAGATGTCGAGGAAGCTCTGCAGGTCGGTGAAGCGATAGGCGGCGCGCACCTCCTCGACGCTGGCGAAGGGGATGGCGACGCGATTGCGCCGGGCGAGCGCGACCATCAGCTCGGGCTCGAGGCTGCCCTCGATGTGCAGATGGAGTTCGGCCTTGGGCAGGCCGGTGCAGAAGGTCGCGAGATCGGTCATCCGCGCCATCATCGCTGCGGTGCGGCGGATGGGCAAGGTTCTTCCCGCGGGATCACCCTCACCCTTCCGGCGCGACGCGCCTCCCTCCCTCTCCCGATGGGAGAGGGAAGGGGCCCATCGCCAGCGGCGATGGGAAGGGTGAGGGTGACGCGGCTGGCCGGGGCGTGGCCCTTAGATCGCCGCCAGCGCCTGGTCGAAATCGGCGATCAGGTCGTCGGCATCCTCGACGCCGATCGAGATGCGCACCAGATTGTCGGTGATGCCCAGCGCCTGCTTGCGCGCCTCCGGCACCGACAGATGCGTCATCGCCGCGGGATGCGACGCCAGCGTCTCCGTGCCGCCCAGGCTGACCGCCAGCTTGGCGATCTTCAGCGCGTCGAGGAAGCGGAACGCCTCCGCCTCGCCGCCCTTGACCAGCAGCGAGAAGGTCGAGCCGGCGCCGCTGCAATGGCGGTCGTAGATGTCCTTCTGGCGCGCATCCTCGATGAAGCCGAGATAGCCCATGCTGTCGACCTTGGGATGCTGGCGCAGGAAGGCGCAGACCTTGGCGGCATTCTCGCCCGCGCGGCTCATGCGCAGCTCCAGCGTTTCCAGCGACCGCAGCAGCATCCATGCCGTATTGGGATCGCAGATCGTGCCGATCGTGTTGCGCATCGACCGGATCGTGTTGATGTGCTCCTTGCTGCCGAGCACGCCGCCGGCGACCAGGTCGGAATGGCCGCCGGCATATTTGGTCAGACTGTAGACGACGATGTCGGCGCCGTGCTGCAGCGGCTTCGACCAGAGCGGCCCGAGGAAGGTGTTGTCGATCGCGATCGGCGGCTTGGCCGGGCTGTTGGCGAAGATCGCATCGCGGCTGGCGCGCACCGCCTCGACGTCGACCAGGGCATTGGTCGGATTGGCGGGGCTTTCCAGATAGATCAGCGCGACGTTGCCGCTCGCCGCCTTGCCCAGCACCGCGTCGATCTCGGCGCGCGTCGCGCCCGCCGGAAAGTCGAGCCAATGCACCCCGAACCGGCCGAGGATGCGCGCGATCAGCGTCTCGGTCGCCGCATAGAGCGGACCCGAATGCACGATCGTGTCACCCGGCTTGACCATCGACAGGAACAACGTGGCGATCGCCGCCATGCCGCTGGAAAAGGCGAGCGCGTCCTCCGCCTCTTCCCACACCGACAGGCGATCCTCGAGAATCTCCTGATTGGGGCCGTTGAAGCGCGAATAGACGAGGCCCTCGGCACCGCCCGGCCGCTTGCCGGTGACGCCTTCGAAATGGCGCTTGCCGGCGGCGGCATTGGGGAAGACGAAGGTCGAGGTGAGGAAGATCGGCGGCTTGAGCGATCCTTCCGACAGCGCCGGGTCGAAGCCATGGCCCATCATCAGCGTCGAGGGCTTCAGCTTGCGGCCGGCGATCGTCTTCGGCGTGGTCGGGCCGGCGTCGGGCGCGGGCACGCCGGTCATGTCGGCTTCGGTCTCGCGGTTCGGCATCGTCATCTCCTTGTGATGCGGGAGCATAACGCCGGATCGTAACGGAGGATACCAGTTTGCCGCGCGGTCCGTCCTCGTCCGCTCGTCGTCCCGGCGTAAGCCGGTGTCGGGCGAGGTGGGCTGACATCGCAGTTTACGCGAAGACGCGAAGATTTTGGTTCGCGCGGAGGCGCGGAGGACGCAGAGATGATGCGCTTGCCGCGACAGCGGCCCCTCCTTCGCCAGATTGATGAATCGGTGCCGCTCCCAACGCGGGACACCTCCGCGTCCTCCGCGCCAACATCCTTCTTCTTCGCGTCTTCGCGTCTTCGCGCGAACCTAATTCGCGACCCCGATCACGCTGATCTGCCGCCCGTAATCCGCCTCCCTCCGATGCGTCGCACGGCGGAAGCTGAAGAACCGATCCTCGTCGGCATAGGTGTCGAGCCCCAGCGCCTCGACCCGCACAACCCCCGCCGCGGCGAGACGATGCGCCACATAGGCCTCGAGGTCGAACTGGTGATGCCCCGCCCGGCCATCGACGAAGAAGCGCTCGTTGGCCGGATCGGCGGCGGCGAAGCGCGCGAGGAACGCATCGTCGACCTCGTAGCTCGCCCGCGCGATGCAAGGCCCGATCGCGGCGACGATCCGGCCGCGGTCGGCGCCGAGCGTCTCCATCGCGGTCAGCGTCGCATCGGTGACGCCGGCCAGCGCCCCCTTCCACCCCGCATGCGCCGCGCCGACTACGCCGGCGGCGGGATCGGCGAACAGCACCGGCGCGCAATCCGCGGTCAGGATGCCGAGCAGCAGTCCGGGCCGGTCGCTGACCAGCGCATCGGCGCGCGGCCGCGCCGCCTCGTCCCAGGGCGCGGTCACCACCAGCGCATCGGCGGAATGGACCTGATAGGGCGTGACCAGCGTCGCGCCGGGCAGCACTGCGGCCGCGGCGCGACGCCGGTTCTCCGCCACCGCCGCCGGATCGTCGGCGGACCCCAACCCGACGTTGAGGCCCGCCGTGGCGCCCTCCGACACGCCGCCGCGCCGCCCGAGGAAGCCGTGCGGCACCGCGCCAAGCGCGCGGGCGCGGATCACCTCCACCCCGTTCGAATCGCTCGCGGTCACAGCGCCAGCCGCATCAGATCGTCCTCGTCGCGATGGTTGCCGACCATGAAGTCGTAGCGGCCGACCGTCTCGAACCCGTAGCGTTCGTAGAAGCGCCGGGCACGGTGATTGTCGACATAGACCGACAGGAACAGCTCGCCCGCGCCGCGCTGCCGCGCGGTGGCGATCACCCAATCCATCATCGCCTGCGCCAGGCCGCGGCCATGCTGGTCGGCGGCGAGGTACAATTGCCGCAGCTCGATCATCGGGCCCGTCGGAGTCACGGGAAGCGAATGGGGCCCGAGCTTGGCGAAACCGACCAGCCGGCCATTCTCCTCGGCGAGCAGGAAGGCGAAGGCGGCGTCCGCGATCTCGGCGCGCCAGCGTTCCAGCGTCAGCCCGTCGAGGAAGGCGGCAAGATCTTCCGGCGCATAGAGATGCCCGAAGGTCGCGGTGAAACAGTCGCGCATCAGCGCGGCGACCGCCGGCGCGTCGGCGGCGCGCGCCGGGCGCAAGGTCGCGCTCATGCGCCGAATCCCGCCGGCACCGGCCAGTCGCGCTGCGTCAGCGCCAGCGCGCGGAACAGCTCGCCCATCTCGCCCATCAGCCGGTTGCGGTCGGCGAGCACTTGCCCCTGCCGCTCCGGCGTCGCCCGCGCCAGCGCGCTGGTCCGCGCGTCGATGCCGAGCTGGCCGAGCAGGTCGCGCTGGCTGACCGGTCCCCAGGCGACCGCGCCCGCTGCCTGTGCCGCGGCGGCGAGCGTGGCGAAATCGACGTGGGCGCTGAGGTCGACCTCGCCCGGCGTGTCGAAGGGATTGGCGAAGCCGTGGCCGCGCACCGCCTGCAGCGTGTCGCCCAGCGCCGGCCCTTCATAGCCATAGTCGATTCCGAGCAGCGCGCCGCCCTGGCCGGCGATCCGGCCGGCGAGCGTGCGGACGATGCCGACCGCCGCCGGCGACGTTTCCAGGATCGCACCGGCGGGGGCGTCGCGCAGCCGCTCGGGCAGCAGCTCGCCCGGCACCGGCTTGCCAGCGATCGGCAGGAACAACGTATCCTGGCAGGCGACCAGCCGCTCGTGCCACGCATCGCTGCGCCGGATCAGCTGGCGGATCGGCAGCGCGTCGAAGAATTCGTTGGCGACGACGATCAGCGGCCGGTCGGTCGGCAGCGTCTCGACCGAATCATGCCAGTGCGCGTCGGCGAGTCGCTCCGCCTGCGCCGCGCGCAGCGTCGGGCTCGTCTCGACCAGATGGACCGGCGGCGTCAGCCCGGCACGCGCCATCGCCCGGCGCGCATCGGCGGCAAGCGTGCCGCGGCCCGGCCCCAGCTCGACCCAGGCGATCTCCGGCCGGCCGGCGCGGTCCCACAAATCGGCGCACCACAGGCCGACCAGCTCGCCGAACATCTGGCTGATCTCCGGCGCGGTGACGAAATCGCCGCCCGGCCCGAGCGGATCGCGCGTCGCATAATAATGCGCATTGGCCGCCGCCATGAACTGCGACACCGGCATCGGCCCGGCGAGCGCGATCGCGCGCGCGAGTCGCTCGGGCAGGGGGCCGTCGTCGGGGGGAGAAGAAAGCGTCACGCGCGACGAAATGACGGCGCAGGGGGCGCGGCGCAAGGGCACTCTCACTCCCGCCGCTACCGTCATCCCCGCGCAGGCGGGGATCCAGACGCACAGGTCCCCGCTTGGGTCGCACCGGCCGCGCCTCCGGCCTCCCGCCTGCGCGGGAAGGACGGAAGTGAGCCGGGAGGAGCCCACCCATTCGTCATCCCGGCGGAAGCCGGGACCCATGGACCCGGCGCGGCTGCCGTAGCGCACTAACCCGCGAGGCCATCGCCACCATGGGTCCCGGCTTCCGCCGGGATGACGTTTGGGAGCGTAGGCGCCCTCGGTCTTTCGAGCGCGGGCGAGCCCCCCCTAAGCCACGCTCTCCGTCCCCCAGGTCGGCTCCACCCGTACGCGGCGCTTCGGCGCGGTCAGCATCAGGTACAGGCCGCCGGCGATCATCGGCACGCACAGCCACTGGCCCATATGGATGTGCGTCGCCTCGATGAAGGTGCCGCGGAACTGCGCGTCCGGCTCGCGGAAGAATTCCACCGTGAAGCGTGCGATGCCATAGCCGAGTACGAACAGGCCGGTGAGCCGCCCCGGCTGGTAGCGCGCCTTGGTCCGCCAGAAGGCGAAGGCGAGCACCGCGAACAGCAGCACGCCCTCCAGCGCCGCCTCGTACAGCTGGCTCGGGTGGCGCGCCGGCTCGGGCACGCCGAACGGCACGGTCCGGTCGAAGACGATCGCCCAAGGCACGTTCGCCGGCTTGCCCCACAATTCGCCGTTCACGAAATTGGCGAGCCGCCCGAAGAACAGGCCGAAGGGCACGCAGCAGGCGATATAGTCGTGCACGCGCAGCCAGTTGAGCCCGTGTTTGCGCGCGAACAGGATCAGCCCGATCGAGGTGCCGATCACCCCGCCATGGAAGCTCATGCCGCCGTCCCACAGCCTGAGGATGCGGATCGGGTGCAGGATCATCTCCGGCGCGTAGAAGATCACATAGCCGATCCGCCCGCCGAGGATGATGCCGAGCGTCGCGTAGAAGACGAGGTCGTCGGCATGGCGCCGCGCCATCGGCGCGCCCGGCTGGGCGAGCAGCTTCAACAGATACCACCAGCCGATCAGGATGCCGGCGATATAGGCGAGGCTGTACCAGCGCAGCGTGAAGACGCCGATCGAGAAGACGTCGGGGTGCAGCCCGAGGTCGTCGAAACGGATGTGGCCGGCCGCGGGTGCGGCAGCGGCGGCGAGGACGGACAGGATCACGGGCTTCCCCCAGGGCTTTGCCGTCTGCATAGTGGCGCAAACAGATAAGACCAAGCGGAGAGGTTTGATGCGGACCGAACTCGACCAGCGGATGGATGCGACCATGGCCGCGCTGACCGCGCCCGGCGGCATGCTGGCGCTGACGAAGGTGGAGCGCCCCTGGGGCAGCCTGCCCGCGATCGCCGCGGCACCGCCCAGCCTGCCGCTCTATTTCGCCCATTATTGCGCCGAACATGCCGACAAGACGCTGATCGTCGCCGGCGCGGAGCGGCTGAGCTTCGCCGAAACTTATGCGCTGGCGCAGCGCGTCGCCCGCGCCCTCGTCGCCGGCTATGGCATCGGCAAGGGCGACCGGGTCGGCATCGCGATGCGCAACTCGCCGTCGTGGATCGTCCTCTACATGGGCATCGTCATGGCGGGCGGCGTCGCCACCCTGCTCAACGGCTGGTGGCAGGCGGAGGAACTGGGCGAGGCGATCGTTGCGGTCGATTGCGCCCTGGTCGTCGCCGACGGGCCGCGCGCCGAGCGGATCGCCGCCGCCCCCGGCGTCAAGCCGGCGATGGTGACGATCGAGGACCGGCTGCCGCTCGCCCAGGCCCTGGAGCCGGTGATCGCCCGCGACGTCGCCGACACCGCTCTGCCCGCGGTCGGGGCGGAGGACGATGCGACGATCCTGTTCACCTCCGGCTCGACCGGCAAGTCGAAGGGCGCGGTGTCGCAGCATCGCGCCGTGGTGCAAGGCACCTTCAGCTTCCTGTCGCAGGCGCTGATGATGCTCGCCATCGCCACCGCCGACGGCAATGCGCCGACCATCCAGCCGGCGACGCTGCTCACCCTGCCGCTGTTCCACGTCACCGCCGAGGTGACGGTGATGCTGCAGAGCTTCGCCATGGGCCGCAAGCTGGTGCTGATGCCGAAATGGGATGCGCTGGAGGCGATGCGCCTGATCGAGGCGGAACAGGTCACCTATTTCGTCGGCGTGCCGCTGATGAGCTTCGAGATTCTCACCCATCCCGAGCGCCACCGCTTCGACCTCAGCACCGTCACCGACTTCGCCGCCGGCGGCGCGCCGCGCCCGGTGGAACACGTCCGCCGCCTCAACGAGGAGCTGGGCGGGCCCGCCCCCCTCATCGGCTATGGCCTGACCGAGACCAACGCCGTCGGCGCGGGCAATTGGCGCTCCAACTATCTCAACAAGCCGGCGAGCACCGGCCGCCCGTCGGCGCCGCTGGTCGAGATCGCCATCCTCGACGAGGCCGGCGCGCGCCTGCCGCAGGGCGGACGGGGCGAGATCGCGATCCGCTCGATCTGCAACTTCCGCGGCTATTGGAACAATCCGGAGGCGACCGCGGCCTGCATCACCGCCGACGGCTTCTTTCGCACCGGCGACCTCGGCTATCTCGACGACGACGGCTATGTCTTCATCGTCGACCGCGCCAAGGACATCGTCATCCGCGGCGGCGAGAACATCGCCTGCCAGGAGGTCGAGGCCGCGCTCTACGCCCACCCCGCGGTGGCGGAGGCGGCGGTGTTCGGCCTCGCCGACGAACGCTATGGCGAGGTGCCGGGCGCGGTCGTCCACCTGCGCGAGGGGGAAGGAGCGGGTGGGGGCGTCGACGAGGCGGCGCTCCGCGCCTTCCTCGGCGAACACATCGCCGCCTTCAAGGTGCCGACGCGCATCTGGCTCTCCGCCGTCGCGCTGCCGCGGCTGGGCACGGAGAAGATCGACAAGGTGTCGCTACGCAACACGTACCGGGCGCTGGCGGCGGCGGCCTGAGGGGAGCCTGTCGGGCCGTGGGTTGGAAGGGAGCGGATCGCGTGCGGCCTGCTTTCCCAATACGACGGTGTTTCGCGAAAGCCGACGCCTCGCCGGCTGCAGCTAATCGTTTCTCGATAGTTCCACGTAAACTAAAATATCCTTCCAAGAGTCGCCAACCCTCTTCCCCTTACCCACGATGCGCTTGTAAAAATGGAAGAAGTCAATAATGAAGTCCTTTGTCAGTCCGGCGTGCGGCCGCTTCGACTCAAAAAGTGTTGACCACCCTGTGGACCAAGTTATTGCCGCGACGATATCTAAATCGGCGTAGCGCTTCTCCTCTTCTGAGGTGAGGTCCCCCATTCGCCAAGAGCAGCAGCTGGAGAATATATTTCTGCCATCCTCGCTAGAAATTGCAAACTTTGTGTAGTCCCGGAGGTATGTGATGCTAGGACGCAACCCCGTTGTTAACTCTTGGATCGACAAGTCCCAATCGTTAATTTGAAAGCGGTGCCGCGGGATGCGTTCGGCGCAATTGAAACGCTCAACCACAGAGGCATCATTCATTAGGTCCATTCCCAATTAGTCACGCGGTGATATGGGCTACATGTTGGGCAGATTTGGCATACCGTTCGGTTACACGACTTTCACGTTTGCGGCTTCCCGAAAACAAAGGTTTCGTGGGGAAGCCGGCAAGGCCGGCTCAGCCACGTCGATCCTGACGGCGTGCTTCCAAAAACCTATTCCTGGTTGCATTCTCTCAAAACTAAAGGTCGGGGAGGGGGAAGCGGGAAGGATCATGCTGGACGAAGGGTAACTACTCAGGCCCGCGTGTTAGGGGCGAGGGCAGGCTACAGACGCAGCCGGTCCTCAATTATCGCTGTCCTACAAACAGGGCCGTCGCTAGACTCAGCCGATTTCGACCGCTCTTTTGATCGTCCAGATTTCTTCTGTCGCGCCCTCGCGTAGAGGTGCGACCTTTGAGACTTTTCGGGTCTCCGTGTAACAATCGTTCGCGACCGGGAGCGAAACCATCCGCGTCAGGCGTCAAATCTGTCAAGACTCGCCGCAAAGCCATGCTCCCGCAACGCCTTCCCACCACCGCCGCACACCGGTAGAGCCGCGGGCATGGCAGTGATCAGCAGGCGCGGGGTGATCGTCGGCGGCGGCGCGGGCGTCGGGCTCGTCGTCGCCTGGGCGCTATGGCCGCGCCGCTACCAGCCCAATCTCGCCGCCGCGCCGGGCGAGAGCCTGTTCGGCGCGTGGCTGAAGATCGGCGACGACGGCCATGTCACCGTCGCGGTGCCGCAGCTGGAGCACGGCCAGGGCGTCTACACCGCGCTGCCGCAGCTGGTCGCCGACGAGCTCGGCGCCGATTGGCGGACGATCGCGGTCGAGCCGGCGCCGCTCAACCCGCTCTACGCCAATCCGCTCGCGCTGACCGAGCTGTTCGAGGGGCAGTTCGACCGCGTGCCGCAGCGGCTGCGCGACACGCTGGCGGAGCGCGCGACGCTGATGCTGACCGGCGGCTCCACCTCGATCCGCATGTTCGAGGAGGGCGCGCGCGAGGCGGGGGCGGCGGCGCGGGCGCTGCTCTGCAAGGCGGCGGCGGCGCGCTGGAACGTCGGCTGGTCGGATTGCGTCGCCGAGGGCGGCTTCGTCCGTCACGGCACCCAGCGGCTGCGCTTCGCCGAGCTCGCCGCGGCGGCGGCGGCCGAGAGCCTGCCCGAACCGCTGCCGCTCGGGGTGCAGGGCGCGGGGCGGCTGGCGGGGCGGGCGGTGCCGCGGCTCGACGTGCCCGCCAAGGTCGACGGCTCGGCCGGCTTCGCCGGCGACATCCGCCTGCCCGACATGGTCCATGCCGCGATCCGCCAGGGACCGATCGGCGACAGCCGGCTGGTCGGGCTCGATCGCGCCGCGGCGGACCGTATCCGCGGCGTGTTGGCGGTGGTCGAGAATCCGCGCTGGGTGGCGGTCGCGGCGACGACCTGGTGGGCGGCGGAGCGGGCGCTGGCCGCGATCCATCCACGCTTCGCGACGCCGGGGCCGGCGGTCGACGATGCCGGGATCGCCGCCGCGCTCGACGCGGCGCTGGCGCGGCAGGGCGCGGCGCTCGGCCGGATCGGCACGGTCGGCGACCGGCTGCAGGGGGGCGGCGTGATCACCGCCGATTATGCCGCCGCTCCCGCGCTCCACGCCGCGCCGGAGACGCCGAGCGCCACCGCCGCCTATCGCGACGGCCGGCTGGAACTGTGGCTGGCGACCGGCGCGCCGGCGGTGGCGCGCGCCGCGGCGGCGCGGGCGGCGGGCCTGTCGGAGGGGGCGGTGGTCGTCCACGTCACGCTCGCCGGCGGGCGCTCCGCGGCGACCTTTGACCCGCGGGTGGCGGAGCAGGCGGCGCTGCTGACGATGCGGCTGAAGCGGCCGGTCTGCCTCAGCTGGTCGCGCGGCGAGGAGATCGTGCAGGACACGATGCGCGCCCCGGCCCGCGCCAGGCTGTCGGCACGGCTGGCGGCGAACGGCACCATCGCCGCCTGGGGCGCGAAGATCGCCGCACCGGCGACCGGCCGCGCGCTGGCGGCGCGACTGCTGCCGTCGGGCTTCGTCACCGCGGCGAGCGGCGCCGGCCATGCCGATCGCTATGCGGTGGCCGGCGCGATGCCGCCCTATGCGATCCCGGCGGTGGCGATCGACCATCATCCGGCCGAGCTCGCCCTGCGCACCGGCCACGTCCGCGGCGGCGCCCACGGCTACACCTGCTTCTTCACCGAAAGCTTCCTCGACGAGCTCGCCCGCGCCGCCAATTCCGAACCCCTGTCCTACCGGATCGGCATGCTCGGCGGCAATGCGCGGCTGGCGCGCTGCCTGTCGACGGTGGCGGCGCTGGGCGGCTGGGACGGCGGTGGACCGGGCAGCGGCCAGGGCATTGCCTGCCATGCCTTCCGCGGCAGCTTCGTCGCGGTGCTGGCGGAGGCGGAACTGGCCGAAGGACGGCCGCGTGTCGGCCGGCTCGTCGCCGCCGTGGACTGCGGGCGGATGGTCAACCCGGATCTGGTGCTGCAGCAGATCGAGGGCGGGCTGCTCGACGGGCTGGCGATGGCGCTCGGCGCGTCGTGCCCGATCGCTGCCGGCCTGCCGACGCACCGCCGGCTCGGCGCGCTTGGCCTGCCGCGGCTCGCCGATTCGCCGGATATCAACGTCGAGCTGATCCGCTCCGACGAAGAGGCGGGCGGCGTCGCCGAGCTGGCGGTGCCGCCGGTCGCGCCGGCGGTGGCCAATGCGCTCTTCTCCGCCACCGGCCGGCGCTGGCGCCACCTGCCGCTGCGCGCCTGAGCGCCGCGACGCTGGATCAAGCCGGGCGCCGGCGCGTATAGGCGTGGTCATGCTGCCCCCCGCCGACCACCCCGCCATTCCGCCGCGCAAGGTCGGCGTGCTGCTGATCAACCTCGGTACGCCCGACGGCCCCGACGCCAAGTCGGTGAAGCGCTATCTGGCGGAATTCCTGTCGGATTCGCGGGTGGTGGAGATCCCGCAGCTGCTCTGGCAACCGATCCTGCGCGGCGCCATCCTGACCACCCGGCCGAAGAAGAGCGCCCACGCTTACGGCCTGGTCTGGCGCGAGGACGGCTCGCCGCTCGCAGCGATCACCCGCGCCCAGGCCGCCGGGCTGGCCGGTGCGTTCGGATCGAACGTCGTCGTCGATTGGGCGATGCGCTACGGCAATCCGGCGATCGCCGACCGGCTCGCCGCGCTCAAGGCGCAGGGCTGCGAGCGTATCCTGCTCGCCCCGCTCTACCCGCAATATTGTGCCGCGACGACCGCCACCGCCAATGACAAGGCCTTCGCCGCGCTCGCCGAGATGCGCTGGCAGCCGGCGATCCGGACGCTGCCGCCCTATTATGACGACCCCGCCTATATCGACGCGCTCAAGGCGTCGGTCGAGGCGCAGCTCGCCGCCCTCGACTTCACGCCGGACGCGCTGCTGGTCAGCTTCCACGGCATGCCGCAGCGGACGCTCGAGCTCGGCGATCCCTATCATTGCCATTGCCAGAAGACCGGCCGGCTGCTCGGCGCGGCGCTGGGGCGCGAGGTGGTCGTCGCCTTCCAGTCGCGCTTCGGCCGCGCCAAGTGGCTCGGGCCGGCGACCGACGAGACGCTGTCGGCGCTGCCGGGCAAGGGCGTGAGGCGGGTCGCGGTGGTCGCGCCGGGCTTCTCCGCCGATTGCATCGAGACGCTGGAGGAACTGGCGATCCGCGGCCGCGAGAGCTTCGAGGCGGCGGGCGGCGAGCGCTTCGCCTATCTGCCCTGCCTCAACGACAGCGCGGTCGGCCTGGCGATGCTGCAGGCGCTGCTCGCCCGCGAATTGATGGGCTGGGCGTAAACCTCGCGTCGGACATCGAAAGTTACGGCCCGCGCCATTGCCGTTTAGCCACGGCGGCCGTAGCGTCAGGATAGCACCGATACGGGAGAGGTTCTGATGGCACGGGTGGCGATCGTCACGGGTGGAACGCGCGGGATCGGCGAGGCGATCAGCCTGGCGCTCAAGGACGCCGGCGCGACCGTCGTCGCCAATTATGCGGGCAACGAGGAGCGCGCCAAGGCCTTCACCGATCGCACCGGCATCGCCGCCTATCGCTGGGACGTCGCCGACTACGACGCCTGCCAGGACGGCTGCGCGCGCGTCGCGGCAGAGGTCGGCCCAATCGACATCGTCGTCAACAACGCCGGCATCACCCGTGACGGCACGATCCTGAAGATGGACTATCAGGCGTGGAAAGAGGTGATCGACACCAATCTCGGCGGCTGCTTCAACATGGCCAAGGCGGTGTTCGCCGGCATGCGCGAGCGCAAATGGGGGCGGATCGTCAACATCGGCTCGATCAACGGTCAGGCCGGGCAGTACGGCCAGGTCAATTACGCCGCCGCCAAATCCGGCATCCACGGCTTCACCAAGGCGCTGGCGCAGGAGGGCGCACGGTTCGGTGTGACGGTCAACGCGATCGCGCCGGGCTATATCGACACCGACATGGTCGCTGCGGTGCCGGGCGACGTGCTGGAAAAGATCGTCGCGCGCATCCCGGTCGGTCGGCTCGGTCAGGCCAGCGAAATCGCGCGCGGCGTCGCCTTCCTCTGCTCGGAAGAGGCAGGCTTCGTCACCGGATCGACGCTCAGCATCAACGGCGGCCAGCACATGTACTGACGGCGACACCGCCGTCACACAAAGGGGCCGGCTCTCGCGAGCCGACCCCCGCCCCCGTTACGCTACGCGGGAGACTTTGACTGCCGGTTCAGCGGCAGTATCCGGGACGATCCGAGCGCTCGACCGCGCGGCCGGCGAGGGCACCGGCACCGGCGCCGAGCACCGTGCCGAGCGTGCGGTCACCGCGGGTATCGATCGTGCGACCGAGCAGGCCACCGGCGATCGCGCCGACGATGGTGCCGGTCGTGCCGCTGTTGCAGCGACGGTCGCCCCGATCGCGATAATAGCCGCGGTCGCCGCGATAGACGCGGTCCTGATAATAGCCGCGGTTGTCGCCATAGCCGCGGTCGTAATAACGGTCGCCATAGTAACGCTGCGCGGCAGCGGGGGCGGCGGGAACGATCGCGCCGGCGGTCATGGTCAGCGCGGCAGCGGCGAGGCTCAGGGTCTTCAGCATGGGTCTTCTCCCGTGTTCGTTTCGACTTCGGCGGCGGGTCGGGCCAAGGCGCCATTCCGTCGTCGATGATGCGCTTTTGCTCGATTCGCGTTGAGCCGACCCTGAATGCGTGCGTTATCGCGCGTTCAGGCTTTCGCCCCGCGCCCGGCTGCCTATGAGGCTGGCCTATGAGGGCGGTGGTACGCATCCTGTTCGTGATCCTGGCGGTATCGCTGGTCGTACCCGGCTGGACCGGCGAGCCGCGGCTGGCCTTGCTCGGCGACCGTCCCCAGCTGATCGCGAGCAGGGTCGCGCTCGACCCGCATGATCCGAGCCGCACCCGCCTCGGAGCGCTGACCTATCTGGGCGGTGTCGTCCTGCGCAGCCTCGATCCGGCGTTCGGCGGCTATTCGTCGCTGGCGGTGGTGGGTGACCGTTTCACCCTGCTGAGCGACGGCGGCAATGTCGTCGCCTTCACGATGGGGGGAGACTGGCGCCCGCGGGCGCTGGCATTCCGCAACCTGCCAGCCGGTCCGGGTATCGGCTGGGACAAGCGCGACCGCGACACCGAATCGCTGGTGCTCGATCCGGCGACCGGCCGGTCGTGGATCGGCTATGAGAATTACAATGCGATCTGGCGCTATGCCCCTGGCTTCGCGCGCGCAGAGCGCTGGCGCAACCCGCCGGCGATGAAGAATTGGCCGGTCAACGGTGGTCCCGAATCGCTCGCCCGCCTACCCGACGGACGATTCGTCACGATCAGCGAGACCGGGCATGTGCCGCCGAGTCGCTGGCATGGTTCGCGTCGCGACCGGCTGCGCACCCGCGATGCGTTGATCTTCGCCGGCGATCCGACGCTTGGCAGTGCGCCGTCCTTCTTCGCCTATGCACCGGAGGGGAGGTTCGATCCGGCCGATGCCACCGCGCTGCCCAACGGCGACCTGTTGGTGCTCGAACGCGACTTCCGTTTGCCCTACCGCTTTCACAATCGGCTGGCGCTGATATCCGCCGCGCAGATCCATGCCGGGGCGATCGCCCGGGGTCGCACGCTCGCCTATCTCGATGCGCCGCTGATCCACGACAATTTCGAAGGCATCGCGGTGAGCCGCGAGGGCGGGGCGACGATCATCTGGATCGTCTCCGATGACAATCAGTCGCTGCTGCAGCGCACGCTGCTGCTCAAGTTCCGGCTCGATCCGCGCTAGTCGTCGAGCTTGCCGCAAACGCCGACAGCCCGCCGTTCCGGTGTTGAACGGCGGGCCGATCGGGCGTGTCGGTCGAAAGGAGGCTTAGGCCGCCTGAGCGGCGGACAGCTTCTTGACGATGTCGCGCTTCAGACGGCGGCAGCGCAGCGACAGCTTGTCGTCATTGGTCTTGACCAGCCAGTTGTCGAGGCCGCCATTGTGCTCGACCGAACGCAGGCCATGCGTCGAGACGCGCAGGCGCACGCTCTTCTCCAGCGCGTCCGAGATCAGCGTCACGTTCTGCAGGTTGGGCAGAAACGTCCGCTTGGTCTTGTTGTTGGCGTGGGAAACGTTGTGACCCACCTGCCGGCCCTTGCCGGTCAGCTCGCAAATGCGCGACATCGCTTTGATCCTGAATTTCGCTTCGGGTTCCGGTTGCCCGGAAAGTCGGCGCCGATAGCGGTTGATGGGCATTTCGTCAACCTGGCCGTCGCGTTGCGGTCATGGCGACGTGCGATGCAACCGGCGTCGGACGGACTCGTTGTTACGCCCGTGAACCATTTTAGGGAAGGGGTGCCGGAATGCGTACGTTGCTCGCTCTGGTCGGGATCATCGCGCTGGTGGTGATCGCACTGATGTACTTCGGCTTCATCAACATCGACCAGACCCGCCCGGCCGTGGTCCAGGCGCCGCAGTTCAAGGCGGACGTCGCGCGGGTCAGCGTCGGTACCGAGAATAAGACCGTCGCCGTGCCGACCGTCGACGTCCAGAAGCCGGCGAACTGATCTTTACCCCCGACTATCGGGTCGGCACAGCGGCGGAACCATGATCCCGTTGCCGCCCCCGATGCGCCAGGCGCTCGATGCCGCCCGCGAGGCGGCGGATCAGGGGGAGGTGCCGGTCGGTGCGGCTTTGGTCTGGCAGGGCGCGGTGATCGCGGTCGCAGCAAACGCGCCGCGAGCCCTCTCCGACCCGACGGCGCATGCGGAGATGCGCGTGATTCGCGCCGCGGCGGCGACCTTGTGCCGGGATCGCCTCGAACAGGCGGAATTGTGGGTGACGCTGGAGCCGTGCGCGATGTGCGCCGGCGCGATCGCCCATGCCCGCATCGGCCGCCTCTATTATGCGGCAAGCGATCCCAAGGGCGGGGCGGTCGAACACGGCCCACGTTTGTTCGGCCAGCCGACCTGCCACCACCGTCCCGACGTCTATGCCGGGATCGGCGAGGGCGAGGCGTCGACGCTGTTGCGCGATTTCTTCGCCGCGCGACGCTAGCGCCGGCCCCCTCCCGCCGGTGGGAGGGGGCTAGGGACAAGCCGCCGCTTACTGGCGCAGGTCGCTCTGGTTGATCGGCACGATCTTGATCTCGACCCGGCGATTCGCCGCGCGGCCGGCATCGGTGTCGTTCGATGCGATCGGCTGGCTCTCGCCGAAGCCACGCGTGCCGATACGCGCCGGCTGGACGCCGCGGCTCGATAGATAATCGGCGACGGCGACCGCACGGCGTTCCGACAATTGCTGGTTGTAGGCGTCGGAGCCGGTCGAATCGGTGTGGCCGTACACGTCGATATAGGTCTGGTTGTACTGGGCCAACGTATCGGCGACCTGGTCCAGCGTCCGCTGGAACTGCGGCTGCACCGCCGCGCTGTCATAGGCGAAGGTGATGCCCGACGGGATGTTGAGCAGCAGATTGTCGCCCTCGCGCACCACCTGCACGTCGGTGCCGCGTGTCCGCGCCCGCAGGTCGCGCTCCTGCTTATCCATATAAGCGCCGATGCCCGCGCCGGCGAGGCCGCCGATTCCGGCGCCGAGGATCTTCTCGGTGCGGTCGCGCCGCCCGCCGACGAGGTCGCCGAGCACATAGCCGCCCAGCGCGCCGCCGATCCCGCCGATCGCCGTCTTCGACAGGCGCCGCTCGCCCGTTTCCGGGTCGGTGGTGCAGGCGCTGGTCGCGACCAGCGCGGTCAGCGCGGCGGCGGCGAGGATGTTGCTCTTCATATCGTCCCTTTCCTGATCGGTCCTTAGAACACAGGTCCGAAGCGGCTTGTTCCGCCTGCGATCTGAACCGGCCATGACGCGGCCGCCGTGGCAGGCAAGCTTTCCGGCACGCACCGGACGCAGGCCATTGTCGTTGTCGCCGATGTCGGGCAAAGAGCGTCGACACGCCGATGGCTCCGCTCCCGCCCTTCCCCTGGATCGACGTCCTCATCATCCTCGCGCTGGTCGCCCTCAACGGCGTCTTCGCGATGAGCGAGCTGGCGATCGTCTCGTCGCGCAAGGCGCGGCTGGAGGCGATGGCGCGCAGCGGGCGCAGCGGCGCCGCAACCGCGGTGACGCTGGCCGCCGATCCCGGCAAGTTCCTGTCGACGGTGCAGATCGGCATCACCCTGATCGGCATCCTCGCCGGCGCCTATTCGGGATCGAGCCTCGGCGGGCCGACCGCCGCACGGCTGCAGGCCCTGGGCCTGTCACAGCATAGCGCGGAGACCGCCGGCTTTGCGCTGGTCATCGGCCTGACGACCTATGCCTCGTTGATCATCGGCGAACTCGTTCCCAAGCAGTTCGCCCTGCGCAAGCCGGAAACGGTTGCGGCGCTGGTCGCGGTGCCGATGCGCTGGATCGCGATCGGCTGCGCGCCGCTGGTCTGGCTGCTCGATTCGTCGAGCGCGCTGGTCTTTCGCCTGATCGGCCTCAATCGCGAATCGGAAGACCAGGTGACTGCCGAGGAGCTGCATCTAATCGTCGCGGAAGCATCCAAGTCCGGCGTGATCGAGGAGCACGAGCGCACGATCATCTCCGGTGTCGTCCGTCTTGCCGACCGGCCGGTGCGCGAGGTGATGACACCGCGGACCGAGGTCGACTGGCTCGACGTCAACGCCAGTGCCGACGAGGTGCGCGACGCGCTGCTGGCGTCCCCGCATACCCGGCTGCCGGTGGCGGAGGGGTCGATCGACGCGGTGGTCGGCGTGGTTCAAGCCCGCGACATCGCCGGCGCCCTGTTCCTCGGCAAGCCGCTCGATCTGGCACAGCTAATGCGCAAAGCGCCGGTGGTGATCGACCGGATCGATGCGATGGACGCGCTGATCGAACTGCGCCAGGCCGAGGTGCCGATGGCACTGATTCACGACGAATACGGCCATTTCGAAGGGATCGTAACCCCGTCCGACCTGCTGGCAGCGATCGCCGGCGAATTCGTCTCGGACGCCGATCCCGACGACGCGCCGTCGTTGGTCGAGCGAGACGATGGCTCGTTGCTGGTCGCCGGTACGATGGCGGCCGATGCCTTGGCCGAACGGCTCGGCATCGACCTGCCCGAAGACCGCGATTATGCGACCATGGCCGGCTTCGCCCTGGCCGCCTTCCGCCATCTACCGGGCGAGGGCGAGCATTTCGAGGAACAGGGCTGGCGGTTTGAGGTCGTCGACCTCGACGGCCGCCGGATCGACAAGCTGCTCGTCAGCCAGGTCTGATCTGGTCCTGCCGGGGCGGAACCGTCTACTTCAACCGCCGCGGGTCGATAACGACGTGGCGGATGCGCGTCCGATTCCAGGTGTAGGTGACATGGACCAGCCCGTCGTGGGTCTGGATCACCGCGGGATAGGCATAGCCGTCGGGCATCGGCGCCGATTCGAGCGTCAGTACGGGGCGCCAGCGCACGCCGTCGTCGGACAGCGCGACGTTGAGCGGCCAACGCGGGCCGTCGCCGGGCCGGTCGGGCCAATGACCAGCGTGATTGTAAACGATCAGCTGTCGCCCGTCCGCCAGCGTCACCGCATCGGTGCCGGCATTGGGGTTGGGCAGGTCGATCGCGGCGAGCGGCGACCAGCTGCGTCCCGCGTCGCGCGACCAGCTCATCGCCAGCGCGCCCTGGCGGGTGCGCGCGACAATCTCCAGCCGCCCGTCCGGATAGTGCAGCACGCTCGGCTGGATCGCCTCGATTCCCATCGGCGACGCGATCGGCGGCAGCGCTGTCCAGTGGATGCCGCGGTCGGTCGAGCGTTCCATGCGGACGAACCAACGATTGCGTTCGGGCGTGCCCTCCTCGCGGCTGGACGGCGCGATCCAGGCGCCGTCGGACGCGACCGCCATCTTGTTCTTGATCGGGCCGAGGATGCCGTCGGGCAGCCGTTCGGCCGCACCCCAATGGCGCCCCCCGTCGGTGGAACGGCGCACCATGCCCCACCATGCGCGCGGGTTCGGTCCGACCTTGTAGAACAGCAACAGCGGGCCGCCCGGCGATTGGAACAATACGGGATTCCAGGTCGGATAACGGGGCTGGCCCGGCGTGACGCCGTCGGCGACCACGATCGGCCGCGCCCAGCCATGACGCGGATCGCGGCGCGCGAACCAGATGGTGACGTCCGGTCGGCCCTCGCCGCTGCCGCCGAACCAGGCGGCGGCGAGCGCACCATCGGCCAGCTCGACGATCGTCGACGCATGCGCCTGCGGATAGGGCGGGGCCGGGTCGATAAACTCGCTCAGCACGATCGCGGCTGGGCGGACCACGGCGCCCGTCTCGGCATGAGCGGCCATGACGGCAACGCCGGTGAACGCTGCCGCTGCTGCGGCAAGCAATGGGAAAGTGCGGCTCACAGTCGGCCGAAGACCGCCTCGAAACCCTTCACGTCGCCGGCCGCGAGCAGCCGCGCTTGTTCGACCCAGCGGTCACGGCTCAGTCGGCCGCGGAAGGTGCCGAGTTCCGCATCCAGCGCCGCAGCCTCGTCATCGCTCAGCACCGCCAACTGACCGACGCGGGTGATGCCGAGTTCGGCAAGCCGCGTCGCGACCTTGGGGCCGAGGCCCTTCAACTGCGTCACCGACGCATCGTTGGGGTCGCCGGCGCTGTCCGTCGACGGAGCCGAGATGGCTTCCTGCTGCGGCGCGGCCGTGAGGGGGGCATTGGCGGCGATCGGTTCGTCGGCGAGTGGCTGCGTCGCGGCGGGATCGGCATCCGCCGGGGGGGGCGCCGGACGTATCGGCGGCTGAACCGTCGCGGGCATTTCGACGTCCTGATGCGTCGGGGCCGACGCGGACGGTTCGGTTGTTGCCGTCGCCGCGGGCGTGTCGCGACGCACCTCCTCGTTATGCGCGACGATCTGCCGCTCGGCGGCCTTGCGCCGTGCCTTCAGTCGAGCCCCCCAGACCAGGCCAAGGATCGCCAGGAGCGCGAAGATGCCGATCACCACCAGATGGGCGGTGGTGAAAAGCGTGGTGGTGTCGGGCAACAGGCTGCTGCCGGGAGCCGAAGTGGCGCTGTCGTTCATGCGATCATCCTAACGTCGCTGCGTCGGTCGGCAAAGATTGTCGTCGCAAGACGGTCGGTCAGCGCGCCAGTTCCCGCCAGCCGATGTCGCGGCGGCAGAAGCCGTCGGGAAAGCGGATCGCATCGATCCCTCGATAGGCGGCGTCGCGCGCGGCGCGGATGTCCGGCCCCGCCGCGGTGACGGCGAGCACCCGGCCGCCGGCGGCGACGAGACGGTCGCCGTCTTGGCGCGTGCCGGCCTGGAAGACCGTCGCGCCCGTCTCCTCCGCCGCGTCGATCCCCGCGACCGTGCCACCCGCGGCGGGCGTTCCCGGATAGCCGCGCGTGGCCAGCACCACCGTCATCGCGACATCGTCGGTGAACGCCGCGGGCGCGGCCGTATCCAGCCGCCCCTCCGCCACGGCGAGCAACAGGGCGACGAGGTCGCCGCGGAACCGCAGCATCAGCACCTGGCATTCGGGATCGCCGAACCGCGCATTATATTCGATCAGCTTCGGCCCGGTCGGCGTCAGCATCAGCCCGGCGTAGAGCACGCCGCTGAACGGCATGCCGTCCGCCGCCATCGTCCTGACTGTCGGCGCGACGATCTCGTCGATCGCGCGGCGTTCCAGCGCGGGGGATAGTACCGGGGCGGGGCTGTAGGCACCCATGCCGCCGGTGTTGGGGCCGGTGTCGCCCTCGCCGACGCGCTTGTGATCCTGTGCGCTGCCGAACGGCATCAGCGTCGTGCCGTCGGTCAGCACGAACAGACTCGCCTCCTCTCCGGTCAGGAATTCCTCGATCACCACCGGGGCGTCGCCGGCCGCGAACATCGCGTCGAACGCCGCCGTCGCCTCCGCCTCGCTGGTGGCGATCACCACGCCCTTGCCCGCGGCGAGGCCGTCCGCCTTGATCACGACCGGATAGCCGAACGTCGTGGCCAGCGCGGCCTCCGCCTCGGCGCGATTGCCGACGCGGACATAGCCGGCGGTCGGGATGTCGGCGCGGCGGCACAGATCCTTAGTGAACCCCTTGGATCCCTCCAGCTGCGCCGCCGCCTTGTTGGGGCCGAATACCGCTATGCCCGCCGCGCGCAGGCTGTCGCCCAGGCCGTCGACGAGCGGCGCCTCGGGACCGATGATGACCAGGCCGATCGCATGATCGCGCACGAACGCAATGACGTGCCCGTGATCCGTCGCATCGAGGGCGACGCAGGTCGCATGCTGCGCAATGCCGGGGTTGCCAGGCGTGGCATAGAGCGTATCGAGGGTCGGCGACTGTGCCAGCCTCCACGCCAATGCGTGTTCGCGGCCGCCGGAGCCGACCAACAGGACGTTCATGCCCGATCCCTTTCTCGATGACGATCCGCGGCTGCTAGCCGAGCCGCGCCCCGGCGACAACGCGCTCGCGCTGTCGGTCGGCGAGCTCAGCTTCAAGCTCAAGCGCATGGTCGAGGGCGAATTCAGCCATGTCCGGCTGCGCGGCGAGATTTCCGGCTACAAGCGCGCCGCCTCGGGCCATGCCTATCTCTGCCTGAAGGACGATCAGGCGGTGATCGACGGCGTGATGTGGAAGGGGCAGATGGCCGGCCTGGCCTTCGCGCCGCAGGACGGCGTCGAGGTGATCGCGACGGGCAAGCTGACCACCTATCCGGGCCGGTCGAAATATCAGATCGTCATCGAACGGATGGAGCTGGCGGGCGCCGGCGCGCTGATGGCGCTGTTCGAAAAGCTGAAGGCCAGCCTCGCCGGCGAGGGGCTGTTCGATCCGGCGCGCAAGCGGCGCCTGCCCTATCTGCCGCGCACGATCGGCGTCGTCACCTCGCCAACCGGCGCGGTGATCCGCGACATCCTCCACCGGCTGGAGGACCGTTGCCCGACGCACGTCATCGTCTGGCCGGTCAAGGTGCAGGGTCAGGGCGCGGCCGACGAGGTCGCAGCCGCGATCCGCGGCTTCGACGCCCTGCCGGCGGACGGGCCGGTGCCGCGGCCCGATCTCGTCATCGTCGCCCGCGGCGGCGGTTCGATCGAGGATTTGTGGGCGTTCAACGAGGAGGCGGTGGTGCGGGCGGTTGCCGCCTGCACCATCCCGATCATTTCCGCGGTCGGGCACGAGACCGACACCAGCCTGTGCGATTATGCCGCCGACCTGCGCGCGCCGACGCCGACCGCGGCGGCGGAGCTGGCCGTGCCGGTGCTCGCCGACCTGCGCCTGACGGTGCAGAGCCATGCCGCGCGGACGCTGCGTTGCGCCAGCCGCTATGTCGAGCGCGGGCGCGAACGACTGACGGCGATGGCGCGGTTGTTGCCGAAGCGCGACGCGCTGCTCGGTCCGCAGCGCCAACGCGCCGACGAGGCCGGGCAGCGGCTCGACCGCGGCCTCGAGCGGCGCGTCGCCAGCGCCCGCAGCCAGCTCAACCGGGCGGGGGGCGCGGTACGCCCGGCGCTGCTGCAGCGGCAATGGGAGCGACAGCGCGATCGGCTGGCGGCGACCTGGCGGCTGGCGGCGTCGCTCAATCCCGACGCGGTGCTCGACCGCGGCTATGCCCGGGTGACGACGCGGACCGGCGATACGCTGATCAGCGCCGCCGCGGCGCGCGAGGCGGGGGCGCTGACGCTGCGCTTCCGCGACGCCCCGCTCGACGTCGTGGTCGACGGCCCGACCGTGCCGACCGGCAAGGTTGAGGCAAAGCGGGCGCGCCCCTATGTTGCCGCCAAGCCCGATCAGCCGACGCTGCTCTGACAGGATCTCGCATGCTCGTTTCCAATTCCGACCGGCCTGCGCGGCTGCACTATATGGCCAACGGCTTCCGTGTGCTCAGCCCCGGCGACCATGTCACCTGCGCGGTGACCGGCGCGCGTATCCCGCTCGACCTGCTGCGCTATTGGAGCGTGACGCGGCAGGAGGCCTATGCCGGCGCCGATCAGGCGAGCGAGGCCCTGCGCCCGCAATGAGGCGATGGGCCGCCGCGGCGCTGCTCGCGCTGGCCGCCGCGCCGACCTTGGCGCGGCAGGCAGAACCGGTCGCCGGCCAAGCCGCAGATGCGCTGTTCCGCTGGAGCGGTACCGCGAGCCAGGGCGGCCTGATCCATATCATTGCGCCGATCGGCACGACGACACTGACTCTGGATGGCGTAGCGGTGCCGCTCGCCGGCCGCGACGGCCTGATCGGCTTCGATCGCGATGCCGGTCCCGATGCGGTGCTGACCGCGACCCTTGCCGACGGTCGCAGCGTCAGCCAGCATATCGCCGTCGCGCCGCGCGCGTGGCGGATCGAGCGGCTCGATACGCTGCCGCGCTTCCCCGCCCCCGATCCCGTCTTTGCGCAATTGCGCCCGCCCGAACTCGCCCAGATCGACGCCGCGCGGCATCGTCGCACTGAAGCGCAAGGCTGGCGCCAAAGCTTCCTCTGGCCGGCGACCGGGCGTATCTCCGGTCTGTTCGGGGCGCAGCGTGTCTATCGCGGCGAGCCGGGCAGCTACCACGGCGGCACCGACGTCGCGCTGCCGACCGGCACGCCGGTCCGGGCGCCGGCGGACGGGATGGTGGTGCTCGCCGCCGAAACGCCCTTTACGCTCGAAGGCCATCTGCTGATGGTCGACCACGGCATGGGCCTGTCCAGCGCCTTCCTACATCTATCGCGGATCGACGTGCGTGTCGGCGACACCGTGCGGCAGGGGCAGGTGATTGGCGAGGTCGGCGCTACGGGACGCGCGACGGGGCCGCACCTGCATTGGGGCTTACGCTGGCTGGACGCGCGGCTCGACCCGATGCTGGTCGCCGGACCGATGCCGACGCGATAACGCCTGCACGCGGATGCAGCATTTTTGCTGTGTCTGCTCAGCAAACTAGCAATTTTGCGTCGCGAAACCGGCCAAAGCCTGCCGTTGTGTGGCTTTTTCGGCACATTGGTCATGAAAGCTTCATGTTCCGATGAACGCCACCTTTACAGTGCCGACGCAGGTCTGCTTTCTTCCGGGTCATGTCTCTTGGGGGCTGCGTCAGCAGCTTAAAGGGGGCTTGGCACAGCCCGGGGGCGGCACCGTATAAGCGGGCCGACACACCCCCTCGGGCCAAGCGAGGGAAACACATGATCGAAACTCTGAACTTCGCGCGCCGCGCGTTGCGCGCCGGCACGGCGTTCCAGGCGCTGGCGCTGATGGGCGCCGGCGTCGGGCTGGTTGCGCTGGCCGCTCCGGCCAGTGCGCAGGATTACACCAACGTCACCGCATCGGGCCGCGTGCAGTCGACCGAGGGGCGGCCGATCGCCAATGCGACCGTCGAACTGCGGTCGGATCGGCAGGGCTTCAGCCGCACCGTCACCACCGACGCCAACGGCGGCTTCCAAGTGCCGCAGATCCCTGCCGGTACGTACACCTTCACCATCACGGCCGACGGCTATGACACCTATACCGAAGCCGCCATTCCGCTGACGCAGTCGGGCGCCGCCAACCAGTTCACGCTGGCCAGCGCGGGCTCCGCGGCCAATTCGGGCGATATCGTCGTCACTGCCGGTCGCCAGCGCGTCGCCGACTTCAACCAGACAACGACCGGTGCGGTCATTAACGTGTCCGACCTCGCCAACCGCGTTCCCGTCGCGCGCGACATCAACTCGATCATCCAGCTGTCGCCGGGCACCGCGCAGGGCGATTCCGCGTTCGGCAATCTGGCGTCGGTCTCGGGTTCGTCGGTCGGCGAGAACCAGTTCTTCGTCAACGGCCTGAACATCACCAACTTCCGCAACTTCCTCGGCGCCAATGCCGTGCCGTTCGAATTCTACGATACGGTCGATGTCAAGAACGGCGGCTATCCGGCGGAATTCGGTCGCGCGACCGGCGGCTTCGTCAACGCGACGACCAAGTCGGGTTCGAACACCTTCCACGCCGGCGCGTTGTTCATCTGGGCACCCCGCGATCTGCGCGACACGTCGCCGAACACCCAAACTGCCGACAACGATTCGGCTTATTCGGAAGACACGCGCGCCGACTTCTATCTGTCGGGTCCGATCATCAAGGATCACCTGTTCTTCTACGGCCTTTATGAGAACCGCTACGTCAAGTCGGGCTCGGGCGGCCTGATCAGCAAGACATTCACCGACACGAAGACCACTTCGCCTTTCTTCGCTGGCAAGGTCGACGCGATCATCACCGACGGGCAGCGGCTTGAATTCACCTATTTCCGTACCACCGGTGAATCGACCAACGTCTATTCGACCTACGATCCGACCACGAACCGTATCGGTGCTTATCAGTCGAACAACATCAGCCAATACGGCGGCGACAATTACGTCGGTCGCTATACCGGCACGTTCGCAAAGTGGCTGACCGTATCGGCCGCTTATGGCCGCAGCAACGACCGTCAGAACACGATCTCCAGCACACCGAACCTTGCGACGGCGATCGACTATCGCTCCGGTACGCCCGGCGTGAACAATGCGGCGGGTGTTCTGGTCCCGGGATCGAATGCCGTCACGACGCAAACGCGCAACGAGGACAAGCGCGAATTCTATCGCGGCGACGTGGACATCTATGCCAAGTTCCTCGGGTCGCATCACTTCCGCTTCGGTTACGATCGTGAGAACCTGACCACGATCGGCACCACAAACTATACCGGCGGCGCATATTATCGCATCTATAGCTCGGCGACGCTGGGCGATTACGTCATTCGCCGCCAGTTTGAGAACGGTGGCTCGTTCACGTCCGAAAACACCGCTTATTATGCTGAAGATCAGTGGTCGCTGTTCGGCAACCGCCTATCGTTGAACCTCGGCATCCGCAACGATCGCTTCGAGAACAAGAACCCCGTCGGCACGACCTTCTACAAGTCGGGCAATCAGTGGGGGCCGCGTCTCGGCTTCACCTTCGATCCGATCGGTAACGGCCGCAGCAAAATCTATGGTTCGTTCGGCCGCTACTTCCTGCCGATCGCAGCGAATACGAACATCCGCTTGGCGGGCGCGCAATACGACGTGTCGGACTACTTCCTGCTCAGCGGCATCGGTGCAAACGGTCAGCCGATCCTCGGCGCGCCGATCAACACGCGCTCGCTCTGCATCCGTAACACGAACCGCAACTGCAGCATCACCGGCAATGGTGTCGTGCCGTCCACAGATACGACGGTCGGTACCAATCTGAAGCCGCAGTCGGTGGACGAATACATCCTCGGCGGTGAATTTCGCCTCGGTCAGTATTGGAAGTTCGGTACCTTCTTCACGTATCGCAACCTGAACCGCGCGCTGGAAGATTCGGCGATCGACCAGGCGGCGATCAAATACTGCAACGCCAACAATCTCGGCTGCGCCAGCCTCTACTCGGGGTTCAGCCAGTACGTGCTGAACAATCCGGGCGAGTCGCTCGATGTCACGCTGCTCGACGGCACCAAGGCGACGTTGACCCCGGCACTGCTCGGCTACCCGAAGGCGACGCGCACCTACAAGGCGATGACCTTCACTGTTGATCGTGAGTTCGACGGCAAGTGGAGCATCTCGGGTTCGTACACGCTGGCATCGAACGTCGGTAACTACGAAGGCGGCGTGAAGTCCGACATCGGTCAGGCCGATACGGGCCTGACCCAGGACTTCGACCAGCCCGGCTTCACTTATGGCGCATACGGTTATCTGCCGAACCATCACCGCCATAACATCAAGCTGTATGGGTCGTACGCAATCTCCGACTTCTTCTCGGTCGGTGCCAACCTGCAGGTGGTGTCGCCGCGTAAGTTCGGTTGTATCGGTGTCGTGCCGACTAGCATCGACCCGTACGCAGCGGCCTATGGCGTTGCCGGTAACTATTGCCGCTACGCCAACGGCTCGGTCAGCAACGCCAATCCGATCGTGCTGGTGCAGCGCGGCTCAGCCTTCCAGTCCGACTGGCAGACCAGCCTCGATCTGACCGCGCAGTTGGTCCTGCCGACCGATGCGATCAACGGCTCGCTGCGCTTCGAGGTCTTCAACGTCCTGAACTCCAAGGCGGTGCTGAAGCGCAACGAATTCGGCGGCGTCGACGACTCGACGCTTTCGGCGGCGAACAATTACAAGCTGCCGACCCAGTATCAGGCGCCCCGTTACGGGCGTGTCACGCTGGCGCTTCGCTTCTAAGCGTCACGATCAGCATGACTCACCTAGGGGCCGGGGAAACCGGCCCCTTTTTTGTTGCCCGTGGCGCCCGCCCCCGCTTAGGTCATGACTAATGACGTCGCCTTCCGCCGCATTGGCCGCTCTGCAGACCGCCTTCGGACGGCGGGATCGCCGGACGATCAACGCCATCCTGTATGAGCTTCTCGATCGGGACGCGAACATCGGCGATCGGTGGCCGATGATGGCCGATGTCCTGGCCATGCATGGGGAATGGACGCTGGCGATCCGGGCAAGTGAACGGGCTGTCAGCTCTGTCCCGAACGATCGCGCCCGGCGGCTGGCGCTGGCCGCGGTGCTCGCGCGTAGCGGGCGACACGATGCGGCGCGCGCCGCCCTCGAAAGGCTGCTGACGCAGGCGCCGGACGACGCCGTTCTCCACCATTTCGCCGGCGCGCTTGCATCCGAAGACGGCCGTTTCGACGCGGCCGAAGATCATTTCCGGCGGGCTTTGGCTCGGTTCCCGGCGTCCGGACAGACATGGCTGGAGCTGGCGGCGATCCATACTTTCACCTTGGATGATCCGCTGTTCGCTCAGATGCGTGACATATCCGGG
The DNA here is from genome assembly GCF_016107325.1 of Sphingomonas sp. MA1305. Classification (GTDB taxonomy): domain Bacteria; phylum Pseudomonadota; class Alphaproteobacteria; order Sphingomonadales; family Sphingomonadaceae; genus Sphingomonas. The sequence goes on along the minus strand of NZ_RCVT01000002.1, from coordinate 330,458 downwards.
AAGGCGCCGGCGGTGCCCCTGCACTATGCGCTTGGCAAGGCGTGGCATGATGTCGGGGAGTTCGATCGGGCCTTTGCCGATTTCATCGCCGGCGCGCGCATCGTCGCGAAGGAACGCCCCTATGATGCGCACACGGACCGCCGCGAAGCGGAGGCCGCCATCGCCGGCTGGCGTTCGCGCGCGCTGCCGGGTGGGGATGGCGGTGCAGAGACCATCCTTATTACCGGCCTGCCGCGGTCGGGAAGTACGCTGGCCGAGCAGATTTTGAGCAGCCATCCGCGTGTTGCGGCGGGCGGCGAGCTCAATGTTCTACCCATCCTGCTCGGCGATCGGCCGCCCGACCGCGGCGATGTCGACGCGACCGCTGACGAGTATCGCCGCTTGGTCGGCGAGCGGCTGACGTGGAACGATCGTGTCGCCGACAAGACGCTCGATCTCGGACGCCGCCTGGGCCAGGCGTTGACCGTGCTGCCCGGTGCACGGTTGATCTGGATGCGCCGCGCGCCGCTCGACCTCGCCTGGTCATGCCTGCGCACCTATTTCGCGCAAGGTGTGCCGTGGAGCTGGGACCAGCAGTCGATCGCCCGCCATATCCGGATCGAGGAGATGCTATTGTCCTTCTGGCGGGAGCGGCTCGGCGACCGGCTGCTCGTCGTCGACTATGAGGCGCTGACCGCGGACCCGACCACCCAGATCCGGCGAATGGAAGAACATGTCGGGCTCGATCACGACGAGGCGACGCTCGCGCCCCATCACAACACCCGCCCGGTGCTGACGTCGAGCGTGTGGCAGGTGCGCCAGCCGCTCAGCCGCCGCGGCGTCGGTGTCGCCGAACCCTATCGGCGACACCTGGAGCCCTTTCTCCGGGAATATGAGGCGGCTCAGTCGATCTGAAGCGCCAGCTTCCCTTCGCCTTCGTCGACGTGCACCGTCGACCCGTCCTTGACCTCGCCGCGCAGGATCGCCTCGGCGAGCGGGTCCTGCAGATAGCGCTGCACCGCCCGCTTCAGCGGCCGCGCACCATAGACGGGATCGTAGCCGACCCGGCCGAGCCACGCCCGCGCCGCGTCGGTCAGATCCAGCGTCACCTTGCGGTCGGCGAGCAACTTGCCGACGCGCGCGACCTGGATGTCGACGATCGGCCCCATATGGCCCTGACCCAGCCGGTGGAACAGGATCACCTCGTCCAGTCGGTTGAGGAATTCCGGCCGGAAATGCGCGCGGACGATCTCCATCACCTGCGGCTCGACGGTCTCGACCGGCTGCCCCTCCTCCAGATTGGCGAGATACTGGCTGCCGAGGTTGCTGGTCAGGATGATCAGCGTGTTGCTGAAATCGACGGTGCGGCCCTGGCCATCGGTCAGCCGGCCGTCGTCGAGCACCTGCAGCAGCACGTTGAACACGTCGCCATGCGCCTTCTCGACCTCATCGAACAGCACGACCTGATAGGGCCGGCGCCGCACCGCCTCGGTCAGCACGCCGCCTTCCTCATAGCCGACGTAGCCGGGAGGCGCGCCGATCAGGCGGGCGACGGCGTGCTTCTCCATAAACTCGCTCATGTCGATGCGCACCATCGCGCTCGCATCGTCGAACAGAAATTCAGCGAGCGCCTTGGTCAGTTCGGTCTTGCCGACACCCGTCGGCCCGAGGAACAGGAACGAGCCGAGCGGCCGGTTGGGATCCTGAAGACCCGCACGGGCGCGCCGTACCGCCGTCGACACGGCGCGGACCGCGTCGGCCTGGCCGATGACGCGCTGGCCGAGCACCTGCTCCATCTTGAGCAATTTGTCGCGCTCGCCTTCCAGCATTCGGTCGACCGGCACGCCGGTCCAGCGGCTGACGACGCCGGCGATATCGTCGGCGGTGACCTCCTCGCGCAGCATCGCCCCCTTGGTCGCACCCGCCGCCTCCGCCAGCTGCTTCTCCAGCGCGGGAATGCGGCCGTAGGACAGCTCGCCCGCCTTGGCGAGATCGCCCTGGCGCTGCGCCTGCTCCAGCTCGAGCCGGGCGGCGTCGAGCTGTTCCTTGAGCTTGGCCTCGCCCGCGATCTTGTCCTTCTCGGCCTGCCAGCGCGCGGTTAGTTCCGCCGACTGCTGTTCGAGATTGGCGAGTTCGTCCTCCAGCGTCTCCAGCCGGTCAATGCTGGCGGCGTCGGTCTCGCGGCGCAGCCCCTCGCGCTCGATCTTGAGGCGCAGGATGCGGCGGTCGAGCGCCTCGATCTCCTCGGGCTTGCTCTCCACCTCCATGCGGATACGGCTGGCGGCCTCGTCCATCAGGTCGATCGCCTTGTCGGGCAGGAAGCGGTCGGTGATGTAGCGGTTGCTGAGCGTCGCCGCCGATACGAGCGCGCCGTCGGTGATCCGCACGCCATGGTGCAGCTCATACTTCTCCTTAAGCCCGCGCAGGATCGAGATCGTGTCCTCGACCGTCGGTTCGCCGACGAAGACGGGCTGGAACCGCCGCTGCAATGCCGGGTCCTTTTCGACGTGCTTGCGATATTCGTCGAGCGTGGTCGCGCCGACGCAATGCAGTTCGCCGCGGGCGAGCGCAGGCTTGAGCAGATTGCCGGCGTCCATCGCGCCTTCGGATTTACCCGCACCGATCAGCGTGTGCATCTCGTCGATGAACAGCACGATCTGGCCCTCGGCGCCCTTGACCTCGTCGATGACGCCCTTCAGCCGCTCCTCGAACTCGCCGCGATATTTCGCGCCCGCGATCAGCGCGCCCATGTCGAGCGCCATCAGCGTCTTGTCCTTGAGCCCGTCGGGTACGTCGCCGTTGGCGATGCGCAGCGCGAGGCCTTCGACGATCGCGGTCTTGCCGACGCCGGGTTCGCCGATCAGCACGGGATTGTTCTTGGTGCGGCGCGCCAGCACCTGGATCGTACGGCGGATTTCCTCGTCGCGGCCGATGACGGGATCGAGCTTGCCGTCGCGCGCCGCCTCGGTCAGGTCGCGCGCGAACTTCTTGAGCGCATCGTAGCGATCCTCGGCGCTCGCGGTATCCGCGGTACGGCCGCCACGCAGCTGGTTGATCGCGGCGTTGAGCGCCTCGGCGCGGACGCCCGCCGCCTGCAGTGCCTTGCCGGCCGCGGTGTTGAGGCTGAGCGCGAGCGCGACCAGCAGCCGTTCGACGGTGACGTAACTGTCGCCCGCCTTTTGCGCGATCTGCTCGGCCTGGTCGAGCACGCGGACTGCGTCGTTGGACAGGCCGGGCGAATTCTGCGCCCCCGAGCCGGAGACGGCGGGGATTTTCGCCAAGGCGGCGTCGATTTCGGTCGCGGCTCGACGGGCGTCGCCGCCCGCGGACTGGATCAATCCGGCCGCCATGCCCTGCTCGTCTTCGAGCAACGCCTTGAGCACATGTTCGGGCGCGATCTGCTGGTGGTTCATGCGGATCGCGACGGTCTGCGCGGATTGCAGGAAGCCCTTCGCGCGGTCGGTGAATTTTTCGAGGTTCATCTGGAGGCCCTGTTTCCTTCGGGTGTCAGATGGTGTTGCATTTGAGCAACACAAGGGGGTGGCAGATCGCGTCGAGAAGATCGCGGCGCCGGGCACCGTTCGTCAAGCGACAGTGTAGGGTCGACAAGCCCCAACACTATTGCACGGTCGTTATCGACCGTTATGCTCCCCTCAAACACCGGATGGGGAGACTCCGAATGAAGACGCTTTGGCTCGCGGGCGCGGCATTGACTGCGCTTGCCACACCGCTTTCCGCGCAGACCGCCAAGCCGGTCCCTGCCGCGGAACTGGTCCGTCAGGTTAACATCCCCTATCAGCAGTTCACCCTCGCCAACGGATTGCGCGTCATCGTCCATACCGATCGCAAGGCGCCGGTCGTTGCGGTCAGCGTCTGGTACGATGTCGGCGCGAAACACGAGCCGAAGGGTTCGACCGGCTTCGCGCATCTGTTCGAGCATCTGATGTTCAACGGATCGGAAAACGCGCCGGGCGACTTCTTCGAGCCGCTGAAGCAGGTTGGCGCGACCGACTTCAACGGCACCACCAATCTCGACCGCACCAATTATTTCGAGACGGTGCCGACCGCGGGCCTCGACCGCGCCCTGTACCTCGAGTCGGATCGCATGGGCTATCTGCTCGGCGCGATCACGCAGGCGAAGCTCGACGAGCAGCGTGGCGTCGTCCAGAACGAGAAGCGCCAGAACGACAACCAGCCCTATGGACTGGTGCAGTACAAGGTCACCGAGGGCCTGTATCCCGCGACACATCCGTACGGCCATACCACGATCGGTTCGATGGCCGATCTGGACGCGGCGAGCGTCGATACGGTCAAGAACTGGTTCCGCGACCATTACGGCCCCAACAATGCGGTGCTGGTGCTCGCCGGCGACATTGATGTCGCCACGGCGAAACCGCTGGTCGAGAAGTATTTCGGGGCGATCAAGCCGGGGCCGAAGAGCGTCCGGCCGAATGCACCCGTTCCCACGCTCGCCGCGCCCAAGGCGGAGACGATCAAGGATCGGGTCGCCGCCGTGATGGTCAGCCGCTTCTGGACCATTCCGGGTGGCAACGATCCCGATTCGGCCGCGCTCGAGGTCGCCGGTTCGGTGCTCGGTGGGCTGGCCTCGAGCCGCCTCGACAACATTCTGGTCAAGCAGGAGAAATTGGCGGTCAACGTGTCGGCGGGGGCGAGCCCTGGCGCGCAGGTCGGCACCTTCTCGATCCGCGCGATCGTGCGGCCGGGCGTCGACCCGGCGCTGGTCGGGCAGCGGATCGATGCGATTCTCGCCGATTTCCTGAAGAACGGTCCGACCGCGGACGAGGTCAACCGCGTCGTCACCACCCGGGCGGCCGGGACGATCGAGGGACTGGAATCGGTCGGCGGATTCGGCGGCAAGGCGGTCGCGCTGGCGCAGGGCGCGCTGTTCTACGACGATCCCGGCTATTACAAGAAGCGGCTGGCGGCGCTGGCCGCGCAGACCCCCGCCAGCGTCAAGGCGGCGGCGGACAAGTGGCTGACCCGTCCGGTCTATGCGCTGACCGTCGAGCAGGGGCCGCGTTCCGCCTATGAGGAGGCGCGGGTGCCGGCACAGACGCCGGTCGTCGCCGCGCCCGACACGCCGGTGAAGGGCACCCGTGGGCCGCTGCCCGCGGTCGGCCAAGTCGCCGCGCTCAGCTTCCCGACGGTGCAGCGCGCGCGCCTGAAGAACGGCATCGAACTGGTCTATGCGCAGCGCAATGCGGTGCCGGTGACCCAGATGGCGCTGTCGTTCGACGCCGGCACCGCCGCCGACGTGCCGGGCAAGCTCGGTACGCAGGGCGTGACGCTGGCGATGATGGACGAGGGCATCGAGGGCCTCAATTCGATCCAGCTCGCCGAGGCCAAGGAGCGGCTGGGCGCGACGATCGGTGCCGGCAGCAGCACCGATCGCACGCTCCTGCAACTGGAAGTGCCGAGCGCCAATCTCGTGCCCGCGCTCGACCTGTTCAGCAAGATCGCCCGCGCGCCGACCTTTCCCGACGCCGAACTGGCCCGCGTCAAGCAGCAGACGCTCGCCGGCATCGCGCAGGAACTGACCAGCCCGAACGGCCTGGTCGGCCGCGTGGTGCCGCCGCTCGTCTACGGCCCGACCTATCCCTACGCCAAGGCGCAGGGGGCGGGGGATCCGCGCGCGGTCGCCAGCCTGACCCGCGCCGACCTGATCGCCTTCCAGCAGGCGTGGCTGCGGCCCGACAAGGCGAAGGTGTTCGTGGTCAGCGATCGGCCGCTCGCCGAGGTCAAGGCCGCGCTCGACGCGCGCTTCGGCGACTGGCAGCCGACCGGGGCGGCGGGCGTCAAGGATTTCTCCGCGCCGCCGCAGCCGTCCGCGCCGAAGATCGTGCTGGTCGACCGGCCGGACAGCCCGCAGTCGGTGATCGTCGGCGCGATCCCGACCGCGCTGAAGGGGACGCAGGATACGCTGCCGCTGACCACCGCCAACGACGCGCTGGGCGGCAGCTTCCTCAGCCGGCTCAACATGGACCTGCGCGAGACGCGCCATTGGTCCTATGGCGCCAATGGCCGCTTCCAGACTGCGGTCGAGGCCGCGCCCTATGTGATCAGCGCGCCGGTGCAGGCCAACCAGACCGGCCCGTCGCTCGCTTCGGCGCGGGAGGACGTGATCGGCTTCCTCGGCAAGCAGCCGATGACGCAGGAGGAGTTCGATCGCGCGATCAAGGGCGGGATCAATGCGCTGCCCGGCAGCTACGAGACGTCGGATGCGGTGCTCGCGGCGATCCAGGGCAACGACACCTACAAGCGCCCCGACGATTACCAGATGACGCTGGCGACCCGGCTGCGCGGCTTCACGCTGCCGCAGCTCAACGCCGCCATTCAGGGCGCGCTCGATCCCAAGCGGACGATCTGGATCGTCGTCGGCGATGCCGCCAAGGTGAAGCCGCAGCTTGACACCCTGGGGCTGCCGGTCGAGGTCGTACCGGCGAGCGCGGTCGCCGGCACTCCTGCCGGCGCGGCGCCGGTCGCGAAGTAACCCTTTGTTTCTCGGAGAGTGATGATGGCCGAAATCGACGGCACCTGGGACTGCACGGTCAAGTCGCCGCTGGGCGACCAGAACATGACGCTGACCATCGCCACCGACGGGGGCAGCTTCACCGGCACCGCGTCGGGCGCGATGGGATCGAGCGACATCAGCGGCGATGCCGCCGGCAATACGATCACCTGGAAGCAGCAGATGACCTCGCCGATGCCGATGACGCTCGACATCGAGGCGACTGCGGACGGCGACACGCTGACCGGATCGGTCGGCGCCGGCGCCTTCGGCAGCTTCCCGCTGTCGGGGACCCGCACCGCGTGAGGATCGCCCCACGATGAAATACCGGGCCCGTCCCGCTCCACCGGTGGTGGCAGCGGGGCGGGCCTTTTTCGTTGCACCGCCCGTCATGGTGACGGGCTCGTCGTCTTGAGGAGGATGTCGATGAACCGCCCGCTGCTGCTCGCCAGCGCTTTCGCCCTGTTGGCCACTGCCGGCGCCGCCCCGGCGCAGCAGCGGGTCAAGCCGGTGACCTGGACCGAACGGCCCGCCACGCCGCCGGTGGTGCCCGACGCGTACGGCTATACCCGCCGCGTCGTCGACATCCCGATGCGCGACGGGATCAAGCTGCACACCGTGATCGCCATTCCCAAGGGCGGCCGCGACCTCGGCATCCTGATGACGCGCACGCCCTATGACGCGGAAAGCGCGCTCGGCGCCAACCCCAGCGGCTATGCCGCGCCGACCGACGACGGCACCACCGGCGCCGATCCGATCACCGCCGGCGGCTATATCCGCGTCTTCCAGGACGTTCGCGGCATGCACAAGTCGCAGGGCGGCTATGTCATGAATCCGGCCCCGGTCGGCACGCCGTTCAACCCCAGCAAGGTCGACGATTCGACCGACACATACGACACGATCGACTGGCTGGTGAAGAATGTGAAGGAATCGAACGGGCGGGTCGGCATCACCGGCATCAGCTACGACGGCTTCCTGTCGCTGATGCCGCTGATCAACCCGCATCCGGCGCTGAAGGTGGCGGTGCCGATGAACCCGATGGTCGACGGCTGGCGCGGCGACGACTGGTTCCACAACGGCGCCTTCCGCCAGACGATGATGCCCTATATCCTCAGCCAGCAGGCGACCGCAGCGGCGGACACGCCGTTCCGCACCGGCTATTCGGACGATTACGAATATTACCTCAAGGGCGGATCGGCGGGCGCGATCGCCGCCGCGACCGGCGTCGACAAGATGGGCTTCTTCCAGAAGATCCTCGAACACCCCACCTATGACAGCTATTGGCAGAGCCAGGCGATGGACAAGGTGCTCGCCGGCCAGCCGCTCAAGGTACCGGTGATGCTGGTCGACGGCCTATGGGACCAGGAGGACATCTACGGCGCGCCCGCGGTCTATCGTGCGCTCAAGCCCAAGGATACGCGCGGCGACATGGTCTTCCTGTCGGCCGGCCCGTGGTTCCATGGCCAGGAGGCGGGCAACGGCGACGCGCTGGGCGCGATCAAATGGGACAGCGACACCGCCAAATGGTGGCGCCGCAACGTGCTGGCGCCGTTCCTCGCGCATTATCTGAAGAGCGATCAGCCGGCGATGGACGTCGCGCCGGTGACCATCTTCCGCACCGGCACCAACGAATGGCAGCGGCTGCAATCCTGGCCGACGGTCGCCGCGGCATCGGCCACGCGGCTGTACCTGAAGCCGGGCGGCGTATTGGGCTTCACGCCGGCCGACGGCACCGCGCAGACGGTCGACTATGTCTCCGACCCGGCGGCGCCGGTCAGCTTCCGCGTCCGGCCCAACAAGCCGACCTATGCCCCCGGCTCGACCTGGCGGCAGTGGCTGGTCGACGATCAGCGCGCGGTGTCGGGCCGACCCGACGTGATCACCTTCGAAACCGAGCCGCTGACCCAGGCGGTCACCGTCGCCGGCGTGCCGGAGGTGCATCTGAACGCCTCGACCAGCGGCACCGACAGCGACTGGGTAGTCAAGCTGATCGACGTCTATCCGGAAGGGCTGAAGGCCGACACGACCATGGGCGGCTATCAGCTGGCGGTGTCGATGGACATCTTCCGCGGCCGCTATCGCGAGAGCCTGTCCCAGGCCAAGGCGCTGACCCCCAATGTCCCGCTCGGCTATCAATTCGCGCTGCCGATGGTGAATCATGTCTTCCAGCCGGGGCACCGGATCATGGTGCAGGTCCAGTCGAGCTGGTTCCCGCTTTACGATCGCAATCCGCAGACCTTCGTGCCCAACATCTTCCGCGCCCAGCCCGCCGATTACGTCAAGGCGACGCAGAAGGTGACGGTGGCGGGACCGGACGAAAGCTTCATCGCGCTTCCGGTGGTGAAGTAACGGCGGCCGGTCCGCAGTTGGACCTCCGCAGATGACCGAGCCGGCAGCACCCGATCGCCGCGCGCTGGCGCTCGCCATCGCACTGCACGGGATGCTGCTGGCAATGCTGCTGATGCAAAGGGCGGCGCCACCGCCCGTACGGGAGGAGGCCCCTGCCCTGGCGGTGTTCGACGTCACGCCGCCACCGCCGCCGCCGCCCCCGCCTGAGCCGCCACCGGCGAAGGCAGCGATCCGACCGATCGCGCGTCACGCGTCGGCGCCGTCCGGAGGTTCGCCCCGCCCGCCGCCGCTTGCCGCTGACACGACGCCGGAGCCTTCGGCCCCACCGTCGACCCTGTCTGCAACGGTTCCGTCGCCCTTTGCCGCCGACGGAGTCCCCGACCAACTGGCCGGTCAGGGTGGCGACGGCCGCGGCACCGGTCAGGGCCGCGGTGACGGCGTCGGATCGGGCGGCGATGGCATAGGCTACGGGCGCGCGGAATGGATCCGCATGCCCACCAACGACGAGATGGTGCGTCACTGGCCCGACCGCTCGCTGCGGCAACGGATCGACGGCACGGTCTATCTGGGCTGCGCCGTTCCCAAACCGGGGCCGCCACGCCGTTGCTGGGTGTTGAGCGAACAGCCGCAAGGGATCGGGTTCGGCCGGGCCGCGCTGGCGATGGTGCCGGACTTCCGCATCCGGCCGGTGACGCGCAACGGGCTCGTCACCGATCTTCCCGTCATCGTGCCGCTGCACTTCGCGGTGAAGCGCACCGCGTCGCGGTTCAGCGGCTCACGACCGTGACGTGACCCATCTTGCGGCCGGGACGCGCCTCGCCCTTGCCGTAGAGGTGGAGGTGCGCGCCGGGCTCCGTCAGCGCCGGCGCCCAGGGATCGTCGCCGATCAGATTGCGCATCTCGACCTGCCCGGTCGGCGTCGTCGAGCCCAGCGGCAGGCCGCAGATCGCGCGGATATGATTCTCGAACTGCGAGGTCTCGGCACCCTCGATCGTCCAGTGACCGGAATTGTGGACGCGCGGCGCCATCTCGTTGAACACCGGGCCGTCCGCAGTGGCGAAGAATTCGCAAGCGAGCACGCCGACATAGCCGAGCGCATCGGCGATGCGGCAGGCCAAGGCCGTCGCCTCCGCTGCCTGCGCCAGCACCGCTGCCGGTGCGGGTACGGTGGAGCGGCGCAGGATCGCGTCCTGATGGACATTGTGCGGCGGATCGTAGCGGACCGCGGCACCGTCGTGACCGCGCGCGATCAGAATGGAAAATTCGTGACTGAAGCGGATGAACCCCTCCAGCACCGCGGGGCCACCGATCGTGTCCCACACCTGCGCTGCGTCGTCGGGACTGGCAATAACCGCCTGCCCCTTGCCGTCATAGCCGAAGCGCGTCGTCTTCAGGATCGCCGGACAGCCGATCCGCGCCAAAGCGGCGTCAAGGTCGGCACGGCTGTCGACCGCAGCCCAGGGCGCAGGCCGGCCGCCGACCTGTTCGACGAAGCGCTTTTCGGCAATGCGATCCTGCGCCACGCGCAGCGCGGCCGGGGCGGGATGAACGGGGACGCGGCCGGCGAGCCATTCGACCGGCGTGACGTCGATATTCTCGAATTCGTAGGTGACGACGTCGCAGGCGGCGGCGAAATCGGCGAGTACGATCCGGTTGTGGTAGTCGGCGCGGGTCAGGCTCGACGCGGTCTGCGCAGCAACGCTCTCGCGATCCGGTGCAAGGACGTGGGTGCGATAGCCAAGCTGCGCCGCGGCGACCGCAAGCATGCGGCCGAGCTGGCCGCCGCCGAGGATACCGATCGTCGCGCCGGGATCGAGCCTCATGCCGGATCCACCGCGACACCGTCGGTCTGGCGCCGGCGCCAGTCCTGCAACCGCTGCGACAGCGCATCGTCGGCGGTGGCGAGGATCGCCGCGGCGAGCAGGCCGGCGTTGATCGCGCCCGGCTTGCCGATGGCGAGCGTCCCGACCGGGATGCCACCGGGCATCTGCACGATCGACAACAGGCTGTCCTGCCCCTTCAGTGCCTTGCTCTCCACCGGTACGCCGAGCACGGGCAGATGCGTCATCGCCGCCGCCATGCCGGGCAGATGCGCCGCGCCGCCGGCGCCGGCGATGACGACCTTGAGGCCGCGGGCGGCGGCGGACTTGGCGTAGTCGTACAGGCGGTCGGGGGTGCGGTGCGCGGAAACGACCTTGGTCTCGTGCGGCACGGCGAGCTCGTCGAGAACGGCGGCGGCGTGGCGCATCGTGTCCCAGTCGGACGTCGATCCCATGATGATGCCGACCAACGGGTCTGTCACGCACTGCTCCTCGCGAGGGAGACGTTGCCTAGCCAATGGTCGGGGGGAGGGCAATGTTTTGGGTGGGTAAAGAGGGCTTCCGCGCTTGTTCGTCATTCCCGCGCAGGCGGGAATCCAGAGACGCTGACGTGGCGGCCTTTACGAATACCCGCGCGTCTGGATCCCCGCCTGCGCGGGGATGACGGCGATGGGTCCGCGGCGCTCACCCCCCTCTCGTCATCCCGGCGGACGCCGGGATCTATGGACAGCGCGCCACTGGCGGTGATGCGCTGCCTTCGCCGATCACCTCCATGGGTCCCGGCTTTCGCCGGGATGACGAGAGATGGTACGGTCAGCGCTCGCTGAGGTAGTAGCGATCCGTCGCGTTGAGCTGGTCGTCCAGCTCGTAGACGATCGGCTGACCGGTCGGGATCTCCAGCCCGGTGATCTCCTCGTCCGAGATGCCCGACAGATGCTTGACCAGCGCGCGCAGCGAATTGCCATGGGCGGAGATCAGCACGCGCTGGCCCTGCTTCAGCGCCGGCGCGATGCGCGCGTCCCAATAGGGCAGGACGCGGGCGATCGTGTCCTTCAGGCTCTCGGTCTGCGGGATGGCGATGCCGGCATAGCGGCGGTCCTGCGACAGATCGTAGGCGCTGCCCGGCTCGAGCGGCGGCGGCGGCACGTCGAAGCTGCGGCGCCAGATATGCACCTGTTCGTCGCCGTGCCGTGCCGCGGTCTCCGCCTTGTCGAGCCCGGTCAGGCCGCCATAATGCCGCTCGTTGAGCCGCCAGTCCTTCTCCACCGGCAGCCACAGCCGCCCCATCGCCTCCAGCGCCAGGTTGAGCGTCTTGATCGCCCGCGTCTGCAGCGAGGTGAAGGTCATGTCGAAGTCGAGGCCCTTGGCGGCCATCAACTCGCCGGCCGCGCGCGCTTCGGCAGCGCCCTTGTCGGTGACGTCGACGTCCCACCAGCCGGTGAAGCGGTTCTCGAGGTTCCAGGCCGACTGGCCGTGGCGGATCAGGACGAGTTGCGGCAATCAAACCTCCAGCGTCAATGTCATGTAGCGGTTCTTGGGACTGTCCGCCGGATAATCGGCGAAGGCGGCGCAGTCGACGAAGCCGAAGCGGCGGTAGAGCGCATGGGCGGGTATGAAATCGTCGTCGGTGCCCGTCTCCAGGCTGAGCCGCACGATCCCTTCGTGGCGGGCATGGGCGATCAGCGCCGTCAGCATCGCCGCGCCGACGCCCTTGCCGCGATGGCCGTCGGCGGTGCGCATCGATTTGAGCTCGGCGTGCGTCTCGTCCAGCCGCTTCACCGCGCCCATGCCGACCAGCGTCTCGCCCTGCCAGGCGGTGAAGAAGGCCGTGCCCGGCTGGGCGAGCTTCTGCGCGCCCAGCGCGAAGCGGAAGGCGGAATCGGTGTTCGCCTTGGCGAAGGCGAGATGCTCGTCGATCAGCCCCGCCACCGCCGGTGACAGCGGATCGTCGCGTCGAACCTCGATCACAGTTCGTCGATCATCCCGGTCAGCACCTCCAGGCACGCCACGGCCAGCGCTTGGCTGCGTTCCGGCGACCAGCCGAATTCGGCGTCGGCGTTCGGATCATGGTCCTTGAACGGCATCTCCAAGGTCACCGATACCGCGCCGAACCGCTGCGCCAGCTGGTTCGTCGACATCGACAGGTTGGCATTGCCCGCGCTGGCCTTCTCATAGCCCTTTTCGACCTGGAAATCCCGCGTATGCGCGGCGAGGCGACGGCCGAATTCATAGAATTTCGCGCCGTGATCGTCGGTCCAGTTTGGGATGCCCTCATAGCCGGCGATGAAGTTCGCCGGGATCGCCTCGTCACCGTGCACATCGATCGCGAAGGCGACGCCGGTCTCGTCCATCGCATTGCGGACGCACAGCACTTCCGGGCTGCGCTCGGCGCTCGGCGCGTGCCATTCGCGGTTGAGATTCACGCCTGCGGCGTTGGTACGCAAATGCCCGCGGCGCGTGCCATCGGGATTCATGTTGGGCACGACGTGGACGGTCGCCTTGGCGAGCAGCGGCGTGGCGGCCTCGCTGGTCAACCAAGCGAGCGCGCCGTCCATCCACCATTCGGCCATCGACTCGCCGGGATGCTGGCGCGCATAGAGCCACACCGGCTTGTCGCCCGAACCGATGCGGAAATAGTCGATCGCCTGGCCATCGAGCGAGGTGCCGAGCTGGCGATGGACGACGCCCGGCGCCAGCGCGGTGCGCGCCACCAGGGCGTCGTGCATCTCCATCGTATAGGGCGCAAAATAGGCGAACCAGGCGAGTTCGGTGTCGACCCGATAGTCGAACGACAGCACACCGCCTTCGTATCGGGTGTCGATCATCCGCCACGCCTGCCGGTCGGTGCTGGCGCGCGTCTTGTAGCCCGGCCAGCCGAACGGATAGGCCGATTCGCCGGCGTTGACGATGCGGAAGGTCAGCTGCCGCCCGCGCGCGCCGGCGACGCGGAAGTAGAACCATTGGAAGAAGTCCGATTCGCGATCGCGGACGATCTCCAGGTCGACACGGTCGCCTTCGATGGCGACGAGGCGGATGTTGCCGCCATCGAAGGCGGCGTTGATGTGGATGGTCATCGGACCTCGATAGTGCGACCGGACTCGCCGGGGAACCCCGTGAACAGCGCATGGGCGAGGCGCGGCGCCTGTTCGTCGGCGCGCTTGATGTCGCTGATCCCCTGGGCGCGGCCCTCCCAGACCGGCGACTGGTCGCGCGCGTCCTTGATCGTCACCGCCAGTTCGGCGACCAGCAGATTGGTCGGCCGGCTCTTGCCGATCGGAAAGCCGATGCCGCCGCCTAGGCCGACGCCGCCGCGGCGGCCGCCGCTGAACGAGCCGCCGCCGATGCCGATGCTGAACGGCGAGGGGCGGGGCGGTCCTTCCTGCGTGGTGCGGGTGAAGTTGACGGTGGCGACGTAATCGGGGCGGGCGCCCTGCGCGGGCAGGCTGTAGCCGGCCTTCAGCAATTCGCCCTCGACCGCGGCGGAATAGGTCTTGAACTCGATGCTCGCGCTCGACGCATCGAGCGGCTGGACCGCGATCGTGCCGCGCGCGATCGGGCGATCGAGATGGTAGCGGATCACCTCCGTCGGCGGCAGCGGCTGGGTGGTGGCGCAACCGGCGAGCGCGGCGGCGACGGCGCCGAGCGCCAGGAACGGACGAAGGGACATGGGTACGCGAATCCTATGACTGTTGCGCATGGGAAACGCTCTAACGCCGCCCACGTTGCTTGACTATTGCAGCGCTTGTGCCTAGGCGCTCGCGCTTTCCAGAACACATTCTAATTCGAAAAGAAGCGAATCGATCATGAAGATCCGCAACAGCCTGAAGTCGCTCAAGGACCGTCATCGCGACAACCGCGTGATCCGTCGTCGCGGCCGCACCTATGTCATCAACAAGACCAACCGTCGCTTCAAGGCGCGCCAGGGCTAATTCGCCTTGAGCATTCCGACCGCCGTCATCTTCGACGTCGGGCGGGTCTTGTACGACTGGGACCCACGGTTCCTGTATCGGCGCCTGATCGACGACGATCGGGCGCTCGATGCGTTTGTGCGCGACGTCGTCACACACGAATGGCATTTCCAGCACGACGCCGGACGCGACTTCGCCGACACGTCGGCGGAGCTGGTCGCCCTCTATCCTGAGCATGCCGAGCTGATCGCCGCCTGGGGACCGCGGTTCCTGGAGAGTATCGGCGATCCGATGCCGGGCATGCACGGCCTGGTCGACGATCTGCACGACCGCGGCACGCCGCTATATGCGATCACCAACTTCAGCCATGAATTCTGGCCGCCGTTCCGCGCGCGCGAGGCGACGATGTTCGACCGCTTCCGCGACGTCGTCGTCTCGGGCGAGGAGAAGATGGTGAAGCCGGATCCGGCGATCTACGCCCTCGCGCTCGACCGCTTCGGGCTGACGGCGGCGGAGACGGTGTTCATCGACGACAATGCGGCGAATATCGCGGGCGCGAAGAGCGTCGGCCTGATCGCGCTGCACTTCACCGGCGAACCCAAGTTGCGGCGCGAGCTGGTGGAACTGGGGCTGCTTTAAAAAATTCCCCTCCCGCTTGCGGGAGGGGTCAGGGGAGGGGCTTCCCTCAGCGGACAGCGCCACGACTGCCCTCCCCCAGCCCCTTCCGCGAGCGGGAGGGGAGCCGGATCAGCTATAATCCTTCAGCTCATCGCCGATGATGCGGACGACGTGGATGACGTTGGTCGACCCTGGCGTGCGGAACGGCACGCCGGCCATGACGATGACGCGGTCGCCCGCCTTGGCGATGCCGGTACGCAGCGCCATCCGCTTCGACTTGCCGACCATGTCCTCGAACGATTCGACGTCGCGGGTGAACACCGCATGCGTGCCCCACAACAGACCGAGTCGGCGCGCGGTGTCCTTGTTGGGCGTCAGCGTCAGGATCGGCACCGGCGGCCGCTCGCGCGCGACGCGGCGGGCAGTCGAGCCCGAGGTGGTGAAGCAGATGATCGCCGTCGCCCCGGTCGTCTTGGCGATCGATTTGGCGGCCTCCGCCAGCGCGTCGGCGGTGGTCGGGTCGGGGCGCGTCACGGTGAAGTGGATGCGGTCACCGTGGCCGGGATCGCCCTCCACGGAGATGCCGATCGCGTTCATCATCGCGACCGATTCGATCGGCCAGGCACCCGCGGCGCTCTCCGCGGACAGCATGATCGCGTCGGCCCCGTCGTAGATCGCGGTGGCGACGTCGGACACCTCGGCGCGCGTCGGCGAGGGACTCTGAATCATCGATTCGAGCATCTGCGTCGCGACCACCACCGGCCGGCCGAGCCGGCGCGCGGTCTCGACGATGCGCTTCTGCAGCGGCGGCACGGACTGCGGCGGCAGTTCGACGCCCAGGTCGCCGCGGGCGACCATGACGCCGTCGCACGCCTCGACGATCTCCTCGAGCCGGTCGATCGCCTGCGGCTTCTCGATCTTGGCGAGCAAAGCCGCCTGACCGCCGATCAGTTTGCGCGCCTCCCACAGATCCTCGGGCCGCTGCACGAAGCTGAGTGCGATCCAATCGACGCCCTGTTCGACCGCGAAGGCGAGGTCGCTGCGATCCTTTTCGGTCAGCGCTGCCATCGGCAGCACGACGTCGGGGACGTTGAGACCCTTGTTGTTCGACAACGGGCCGCCGACCTCGACCGTGGTGACGATCCGCTCCGCGTCGTGATCGCTGACCCGCAGCACCAATTTGCCGTCGTCGAGCAACAGGCGCGCGCCCGGCTCGATCGCCTCGAAGATCTCGCGGTGCGGCAGTTCGACCCGGGTCGCGTCGCCTGGCGTCGGATCGCGGTCGAGGACGAAGGTGCTGCCGTGTTCGAGCACCACCTTGCCGCCGTCGAACTTGCCGACGCGCAGCTTCGGGCCCTGCAGATCGGCGAGGATCGTCGTCGGCCGGCCGAATTCCTTCTCCAGCGCGCGGATCGCCTGGATGACGGGGATCTTCGATTGCTGGTCGCCGTGGCTCATGTTGACGCGGAAAGCGTCGGCGCCCGCCTGGAACAGGTTGGCGATCATCTCGGGACTGTTGCTCGCGGGACCGAGCGTCGCGAGCACGCGTACTTTCCGCGATCGGGGCGCGATGGCAGTGGTCATGAATAGGCTCCTGGGGAATGGCCGCGGCCTCCTCTAGCTCCTATTGGGTCGGGATCAACCTGTTGGAAGGCCGTTACGTGATGACCGATCCCCTCGACACGCTCGACGATGCCGTCGCGGCGGCGGCGTTCCGCCGCCTCGTCCGCCATCTTCGCCACCGCACCGACGCGCAAAACATCGACCTGATGGGCCTCGCCGGCTTCTGCCGCAATTGTCTGTCCGACTGGGTGGAAGAGGCAGGCGGCCTGTCCAAGGATCAGGCGCGCGAGACGATCTACGGCATGCCGCAGGCGGAGTGGAAGCGCCGCTACCAGACCGAGGCGACGCCCGAGCAGATCGCCCGCATGGATGCCAGCGTCGCCAAGAACCGGCGTGACGACGCAGTGGACGGGGCGCTGGACGAGGCACTCGACGAATCGTTTCCGGCCAGCGATCCGCCGGCGATGACCGAGCCGGGGCGCTGATCGCAGCCGGGCTTGAGCGCGTCGTGGTAAACGCCTAGACGCGCTGCCCTGCCGGCGCTGCCGGTGCATCAGCGAATCATTTCAGGAAGGGCCGCGACCGGTTCGCGGCGGGTGGGACATATGGCCGAAGAACGTGGCGAAGGCATGGGCGGCGGGCAGGTTGCGGCGGACGAGCTGCGCCTGCTGATCGAGCGCGCCGAGCGTCTGGAAGAAGAGAAGAAGGGCATCCAGGACGACATCAAGGACGTCTTCGCCGAGGCCAAGGGCCGCGGCTACGATCCCAAGGCGATCAAGAAGATCATGTCGATCCGCAAGAAGAAGCGGGAAGAATATCAGGAAGAGGAAGCGATCCTCGAGGTCTATATGCAGGCGCTCGGCATGCTGTGATCCGGATGGGCACGGGTTGACCGATCGGCTTGGCGTGTTATTCACATAATACGCTATCGATCGAAAGGTTTAGCCGATGCCCGTCTTCTTGGCCGCCGCCTTGCTCGCGGCGGCTCCCGCATCTCTCGCAACGGATGTCGGCCAATTGGTCGATCGGTTCAATGCCGCACGGACGGCGTTCGACGATCGGAGTCTGGCAGCGACGCTCGCGCCCGATTTCCAGGAAATCTCCCCGGTCGGCGATGTCGACAGCCGCGACCAGGTGATCGGCTTCTACCGCGCCGATCAACGCAAGCCGGTGCCGACGATGACGTCGAGCGAGCGCAGCGTTGCGCTACACCGCGATTGGGCGCTGGTGACCGAGCGGGTGTCGTTCGACATGGCCAAGCCCGATGGCACCACGGTGACGCGGTCGCTGCGCGTGCGCTACGTCGCGGTGAAGGCCGGCGCCGGATGGCAGCTCGCCTCCGCGCAATATACCGGTATCCCTAATCGATGACGGAAATGCGCCGCCTCGCGCCATGAGGATCGGAACGACTAGGCGGCCTCCGCCGCGGCGGTCGTCCAGCCTAGCCGCGGAATCGTGATCGAGCGCTTGCCGGACAGGTCGGTGCGCAGCACGAACAATTCGCGGCTTTCGATATAGCCGACCAGGCGGCGAACGCGGCCAAGCGAGCTGGTGCCATAGGTCTCCGCCAGGGCGACGTCGGACGGGCAGGGCTCGCCTTCGCGCGCGGCGCGCGCGACGAGCAGGAATGGCCCGATCATGTCCTCTGGCAGCGTATCGGCGAGCGCCATCGCCTCCGCCCATTCGGGATCGGTGATGTCGAAGATGCCGGCGCGCGCCGCCGACAGCCGCCGGGTGAAGCCGGCAAGGTCGAGCGGCGGCTTGGCCAGTCCCGCCATGCGGCAGCGGACCTGGAAATCCTGGAACAGCACCGACGGCGGCCGCAACGCCGCCTCGCCATCGGCGACGATCGCGCGCAGCACGTCGGCGTAGATCGTTTCCACCTCCTCGTCCGACTTGTCGGGCAAGGGCGCCAGGCTGGGCTGCGTCGGCGTCGGCCGTTCGATCGTGTCGAGCAATTCGTCCGTCGGCACCCGCCGCGGCCGGGGGTCGAAGGTCATCGGCAGCTGCGGCGCCGTTTCCGGCGGCGGCGCGAAGATCAACTGCTGGAGATTCTCGACCGGCGCGGAAGGCAGCGGCGTCAGCTTCGGGCTGCCGGAGCGTGCCGAGGTCTCGACTGCGCCGATCTTCACGGTGATCGGCCGCCGCGACACCGCCGGTCCCAGCGCCAGGAAGGTGCCGCGCGCCAAGTCGCGGATCGATTCGGCCTGGCGGCGCTCCATGCCGAGCAGGTCGGCGGCACGGGCCATGTCGATGTCGAGGAAGGTACGCCCCATCAGGAAGTTGGACGCCTCGGCTGCGACGTTCTTGGCGAGCTTGGCCAGCCGCTGCGTCGCGATCACGCCGGCGAGACCGCGCTTGCGGCCACGGCACATCAAATTGGTCATCGCCGACAAGGAGGCGCGGCGTACCTCTTCGGCCACCTCGCCGCCGGTGGTCGGCGCAAACAATTGCGCCTCGTCGACGACGACCAGCGCGGGATACCAATGTTCGCGTGGCGCATCGAACAGCGCCGAGAGGAAGGCGGCGGCGCAGCGCATCTGTCCCTCCGCCTCCAGCCCTTCCAGGCTGAGCACGACGCTGGCACGGTGTTCGCGCAGACGGCCGGCGATGCGCGCGATCTCGCGCTCCGAATAGTCCGCCGCCTCGACCACGACATGGCCATAGGCGTCGGACAGCGTGACGAAATCGCCCTCGGGATCAATCACCACCTGCTGCACCTGGCCGGCCGAGCGTTCCAGCATGCGGCGCAGCAGGTGCGACTTGCCCGACCCGGAATTGCCCTGGACGAGCAATCGGGTGGCGAGCAGTTCTTCGAGGTCCATGGTCACGGGCGCGCCGCGTTCGTCGCTGCCCATGTCTACGCTGACGGTCATGATCGGATCAGCGTTTGGCCGATCTGGGGGTGTGCGGGCAAGCGCTTTGCGGCGGGTTGGCGGCGAGGGCGCGGCCGGCTAGGGGCGCGGCCGGACCTTTCCTCCGGAAGATACGCGTCATGGCCCAGCGTCCTCCCTTCGCCGACATTGCCCTGCGGCTGCTGAAGAAGCCGAGTCACGCGCTCGATCCCGAGGAACAGCGCGTGCTCGCCAGCATCGATGCGGGCACGCTGGTCAGCCGCGACGCGGCGGACGAGGCGGACTTGCGCGCAAGCGTCGGCGATCGGCTCGCCGATCGCGTTGCCGCGGTCGGTGGCTCGTGGGGCTTCATCATCGCCTTCACCCTGGTGCTGCTCGGGTGGATGATCCTCAATTCCGACGTGCTCGGCCATTTCGGCCTGGTCTTCGATCCCTATCCCTACATCTTCCTCAACCTGATGCTGTCGACGCTCGCCGCGATCCAGGCGCCGGTGATCATGATGAGCCAGAACCGCCAGGCCGCGAAGGACCGGCTGGCGGCGAGTCTCGACTATGAGACCAATCTGCGCGCCGAGTTGGAGATCCTACGGCTGCACGAGAAGCTCGATCTGCTCGTCGCGGACCGGCTGGCGGGACTGGAGGCGAAAATCGACCGCTTGGCGAAGACGGGTCCGGCGGCTTAAAGGCCGACGATTATCCGTCAGAGGCGATCATGGCAGGCCATTCCAAGTTCAAGAACATCATGCACCGCAAGGGCGCGCAGGATAAGAAGCGCTCGAGCATGTTCTCCAAGCTCAGCCGCGAAATCACCGTGGCGGCGAAGATGGGGCTGCCCGACCCCGACATGAACCCGCGCCTGCGCGCCGCGATCGCCGCGGCCAAGGCGCAGTCGATGCCCAAGGACAATATCCAGCGTTCGATCGACAAGGCGTCGCGCGGCGATGCCGAAAGCTACGAGGAAATCCGCTACGAGGGCTTCGGGCCGGGCGGCGTATCGCTGATCATCGAGGCGCTCACCGACAATCGCAACCGCACCGCGACCAATGTGCGCACCGCGGTGTCGAAGAACGGCGGCAATCTGGGCGCGAGCGGATCGGTCAGCCACGGCTTCGACCGCATGGGCCTGATCAATTATCCGGCGGGCGCCGGCGATGCCGAGAAGGTGTTCGAGGCGGCGCTGGAAGCGGGCGCCGAGGACGTCACCTCGTCCGACGAGGGCCATGAGATCTGGACGGCGCAGGGCGACCTGCACGAGGTCGCCAAGGCGCTGGAGCCCGTGCTCGGCGAGGCGGAGGGCGCCAAGCTCGCGTGGCGGCCGCAGACGATGGTGTCGGTCGACGAGGGCGATGCGGCGACTTTGTTCAAGCTGATCGACGCGCTCGACGACGACGACGACGTGCAGACCGTCTGGGGCAATTACGAAGTCTCCGACGAGGTGATGGAGAAGCTGGGTTGATGAGCCTTGTCCTCCCCGGCACGGGGAGGGGGACCGCGACGCGAAGCGGCGTGGTGGAGGCGGCTGTCCACGAGCGCTGTGCTTGGGAAGCCCCCCCTCCACCAGCCTGCGGCTGGTCACCCTTCCCGCGCGGCGGGGAGGATCTTGCCACATGATCATCATCGGCCTCGACCCCGGGCTCGGCACCACCGGCTGGGGGGTGATCCATGCCGACGGCAACCGGCTGCGCCATATCGCCAACGGGCAGATCAAGACCGATCCGTCAATGCCGCTGCCACGTCGACTCGCCAACCTCAACGCCGCGCTGACTGACGTCATCCTCGCCGAGCGTCCCGAGAGCGCGGCGGTCGAGGAGGTGCTGGGCAACACCAATGCGCAATCGACCCTGAAGCTGGGTCAGGCGCGCGGCGTCGTGCTGCTGACCGCGGCCAATGCCGGACTGCTGGTCGGCGAATATCATCCCTCGACGGTCAAGAAGGCGGTGGTCGGCACCGGCGGCGCGGAAAAGCGCCAGATTCAGGCGATGATGGCGGTGCTGCTGCCCGGCGCCAAACTGGCCGGCCCCGACGCCGCCGACGCATTGGCGGTGGCGATCACCCACGCGCATCATCTGGCGAGTGCGCAGGGCATGGCGCGCAGGGCGAGGATTACCGCATGATCGCACATCTCAAGGGTCGGCTGGATTCGACGGGAATCGACCATGCGGTGATCGATGTGGGCGGCGTCGGCTATCTCGTCGGCGCATCGTCGCGCACGCTGGCGGCGATCGGGCCGGTCGGCGAGGCGGCGACGCTGTTCACCGAGATGCTGGTCGGCGAGGATTTCCTGCGCCTGGTCGGCTTCGCCACCGCCGGCGAGCGCGACTGGTTCCGGTTGCTGACCGGCGTCCAGGGCGTCGGCGCGCGCGTCGCGCTGGCGATCCTGTCGGCGCTGGAGCCGGGCGAGCTGTCCCGTGCGGTCGCGGCGCAGGACAAGGCGATGGTCGCCCGCGCCAATGGCGTCGGACCGAAGCTCGCCGAGCGGATCGTGCGCGAGCTGAAGGACAAGGTCGGCGCGGTGGCGACGCTGGGGCCGGCAGCGGCCGCACAGGTCGCACCGGTCGGGGCGGGGGCGGACGCGGTCTCGGCGCTGCTCAATCTCGGCTTCCGCCCGGCCGAGGCAGCGAGCGCGGTCGGCGCGGCGGAAGAGGAGCTGGGACCGGGCGCGACGCTGGATGCCCTGGTGCGGCTGGCCTTGCGCAAGGCCGCCAAGGGATAATCCTCGCAGGCGATGGGGCGGCTCCTATCGTCCCGTCTTGGCCCCGGCGCGCCATCGGGACCGCCGCGGTATCAGCGCTTGAACGTCGGGCATGCAGCCGCGGCCCGCCCCTTGGTCAGCACCAGCGTCACCACCGATCGCGGCGGCGCGACCGTGCCGGCCTCGCACGCGGCGCGGTGGGTGGCATCGGTCAGCACCATCTGCACGGACCAGCCCGACGGCACGAGCAGCCGTCGCGAGACCGGCGCCGGATTGACGTGGACGAGCACCAGGCGCGTGCCGTCGGGCGACAGTGCGCCCGCCGTGTCCATGTCGTCGACCGGGACCAGCCGATCGCCGGGGCGGATGAAGCGGCTGAACTGCGCCATTGCCCAATATTTGCGGGTCACGTGAATGGCGTGCGGGTTACTGGCGGGCGCCGCCAGATCGGCCTTGACCAGTCCCCAATTGGAGCCCGGCTTGCCGTCGCGTGCGCTGAGATTCTCGACTGCCTGCCAGAAGACCCAGGCGGCCGGCTCGAGCCGCTTGAGGTCGGCGACGACATGCTCGGCAAAGGCGAGGGGGCTCGTCATCCCCTCGAAATCCTCCGGATCACCCGGCAATGGCGTGTCGTCCTCGCTCATCCACAGGCGGATGCCGCTCGCCCGCGCGACGTCGCGGACGCCGGTCTGATGCACGGTGCCGTAGCTATGGACGTTGAGCTGCCCGATCCTGGCACGGGTCGCGGCGGGATAGCCGGCCCAATCGACCAGGAAGGTGTGCGAATTGGTCTCGTCCGGCGCGGCGACCACGGTGGCGAGGCCGCGCGCGCGCAGCGCCGCGTCGGTCGCGTCGATCATCGCCGCCTGACGCGCCGGGCTCCAATGTGCGCCTTCCTGCGTATTGGCGGCATACCAATAATCGGTGTTGGGTTCGTTCACCGGCGAAAGGGTGCGGAACACGATGCCGTGACGCCGCTGCAACGCGTCCACCGCAGAGGCGAGATAGCCGGCGAACCGCGCCTCCTGACCGGGGCGGAGGTTGTCGTCGGTCGCCTTGACCGCGCCTGAGACGCGGCCCGACACGGTCATGAACCAGGGCGGCGAGTTGGAGAAGGCCTCGAAGATCGGCGCACGTACCCGCGCCTTGACCGCGTCGAGCCACCAGCGCTGGCGCGCGTCCTGCGACCAGTCCCAGGCGGCGGGATCGTCGGCGCGCCAGCGGGCGGCGTCGCCGGCGGGCAGCCGCCAGAAACCCGGCACCGCCGCGCCGGGGCGCAGATAGGGCTTCACCGTCGCCGCATTGCCGCCGCCGATATTGTAGCGCGCGATTGTCCAGCCCAGCCCCTGACGGCCGTAGAACAGGTCGGCAAGCCGGTTGCGCTCCGCATCGGGCCAGCCGCCGGTAACCTCCGCGAACCAGGCAAGCGCAGTGCCCCAGCCCTCGAAGCGGGTCGTCGGGCGATCCATCGCCGGGTGCAGCGCCACCGACACCACGGGCGTGGTGCCGGCGGATTGCCGGGCGGATGCGGGCGTCGCTGCGAGCAGCAGCGCGGCGAGCGCCGGACGGATCACGCGCGCGACAGACGATAGAGGCCCGCGCCATGCGGCGGCAGGGTGCGGGCAATCCGGCCGCTGGCCCGGCCATCGGCCGCTCTCGCCCATAGGTCGCGCACCGCGACGACGCCGTCGAGGTCCAGCATCGCCAGCGGCAGGCCGATTTCGCGCGCGCCGTCGCTGGTGTTGAACAGCGCCAGATAGGCGTCACCATTCGCCGCTCTCGCCGACCAGATACGCGTGCCGTCCGCGACGAAATGGGGACGGTTGCCGGTGGAGGCCTGGTTGACCGCGATGACTTCGGGGTTGGTCAGCAGCGCCGTGGTCGGCGCGTCGAGATGGCGCAGGTCGCCGCCCATGATCAGCGGCGAACGGGCGATCGACCACAGGGTCATCAGCGTGCGCTGTTCGTCGGGCGTGAATTTGGTGTCGCGCTGTCCCATCGCCAGCCTGCCCAGCGGCAGCATGTCGGCGTCCGGCCAGCGGCCGTCGCCCATATAGGGGTTCCAATTCTCCAGCCGGGTGAACTGCGCCGCCAGCAGGCCCCAATCGTCCCAGAAGTCGTCGGAGATGCGCCACATCTCGGCATGGCGGCGGGCATGGTCGCCGCGGATCACCGGCGTTTCGCCCGGCGACATGCTGAGGATCATCGGCCGGCCGCAGCGTTGGATGGCGCGGTGGATCGCCTCGATCTCCGCGGCATGCGCGTCATAGGGGCGGCTGAGGTCGTCGACCTTGACGAAATCGACGCCCCAGCGCGCATATTCGGCGAAGACGCCGTCATAATAGTCCTGCGCGCCGGGCTTGCTCATGTCGACGCCGTACATGTCGACGTTCCACGAACAGATGCTCGACGTATCCGCGATATCCTGCGCCCGGTATCGGGTGCCGAACACCGGCAGATTGACCTTCACCGCGGCGCGCGGGATGCCGCGCATCCGGTGGATGCCGAAGCGCAGGCCGAGGCCATGGACATAGCCGGCGAGCCCCGCGAACCCCTTGCCGCCGGCGGCCGACGGGAACCGCACCGGATCCGGCTGGAACCGGCCGTAGCCGTCCATCACCGGCTGGATGTCGCTGTTGTAGGTATAGCCCTTGGCGCGTGGATCGTACCATTGGTGGTCGACCGTGAAGATGTCGTAGCCCGCCGGCTTCAGCACGCGCGCCATGATGTCGGCGGTCTCGCGCGCCTGCGCCTCGGTGATGGTGACGGCGAAGCTGTTCCAGCTGTTCCAGCCCATCGGCGGGGTCGGGGCGAGCGGGCCGCCGCTCGCCGCGGCGGCGGGGCCGGCGAGGGCCGGCAGCATCGGCACGGCCGCCGCTCCGGCGATCAAGGTGCGCCGCGATACCCCGCCCGCGCGGGTGTCGTCCGTCGTCATGTCGTATCCCCCCGGATAAGGCGGCGGGATCGGGCAGCGCCCGGTCTGGCCGCCAGTTGCAACGATAGGCCAGCGCTGCGGGGGCGGCCGGCCGCCCCCGCCCTGACGTCAGACCGCCGCCTGCTGATCGGGCAGCGCGCTGGTCGGCCTGGACCCGACCAGCGCGTAGAACAGCACGTAGAGCGCGCAGCCCGCCGGGATCAGGAAGCCCCAGTGCAGGCCGAAATTGTCGCCGATCTTGCCCTGGATCGAGGCGAGCGCGCCGCCGGCGATCGACATGATCAGCAGACCCGAACCTTCCTCAGTCAGCGGGCCGAGGCCGCGGATCGCCAGCGCGAAGATCGCCGGGAACATGATCGAGATGCCGAGGCCCGAGACGATCAGGCCGTACATCGCCACCGGCCCGGTCACAAAGGCGGCGGTCAGCGTCCCCGCCAGCGCGATCAGCGAGAAGAGCGCCAGCACATGCTGGGCGGCGATCTTGCGCATCAGCGCGGCGCCGGCGAAGCGGCCGACCATCATCCCGCCCCAGAAGAAGAGGAGGTAGGAGGCGGCATGCTCCTGCGTCAGATTGGCGATGTCGGGCTGCGACACGAAGTTGATGAAATAGCTGCTGACGCCGATCTCGCCGAGCACGCAGAGCGCGATGCCGACGCAGCCGAGGATCAGGTTGCGGTGGTTCCACAGCGACAGGCCGCGGCGATCCTCCGCATTGGCGCGCTGGGTGGCAGCGCCGAGCGCGGGCAGTTTTGCGCGGGCGATCAGCACCGCGAGCAGCGCCAGCACGATCGCGACGATGAGATAGGGCAGTTCGGTCGCCTGCGCATCGGCCATCCGCTGCGCCTCGGTCAGCTGCGTACCGTGCGCCGCGGTGCCGGCGGTGGTCCGGGCGAGAATCAGATATTTGCCGAAGATGATCGCGAGTACGTCACCGGTGGTGTTGAACGCCTGGACCAGCGTCAGCCGTCCCTCGGCGCTCTCCGGCGGTCCGATCACCGCGACATAGGGATTGGCCGCCACCTGCAGCAGCGCGATGCCGCACGACACGACGAACAGCGAGGCGACGGTGACGCCGTAGGATACCATCGATGCCGCCAGGATCATGCCGAGCGAGCCGAGCGTCATCACGCCGAGGCCCGTCGTCAGGGCGCGTTGATAGCCGATCCGCTCGATCAGCTTCGCCGCCGGGATCGAGGCGAGCAGATAGCCGATGAACCATACGGACTCGATCAGCCCGGTCTGGAAATAGTTGAGCTCGAACACGCTGCGCAGATGCGGCAGCAGCGTGTTGTTGATGACGGTGATGAAGCCCCACATGAAGAACAGCGAGGCGAGCAGCGCGAGCGCGGGCCGGTAGGAGGCGGAAGCCCCCCCGACGGGCGTACCCGCGGATGTGTTGACGAATCCTCCGGCCATCGAACCCTCTCCTTCACGGCGCCGCCGTGCCCCACCGATCGCTCCCCGCCCGGCAGAACGGCTTGCGCTCTTATATGTCTGACTATAAGCCGTCCGTGATACGGTCAATCGGAAACGACCGGTCCCGGAGGAGAACGATGCCCAAGCCTTCCACGATGATCGCGCCGGTCGTAGTCGCGGCGCTCGGCCTTGCCGCGCCGGCCGCGGCCTCGACGGCCAAGCGCGAAGCATTCGGTGCGCTGCCCGACGGCACGCGGATCGAGGCGGTGACGCTGACCGGCGCCAATGGCGTCACGGCGCGGATCATGACGCTGGGCGCGACGCTGCAGTCGTTCCGCGCGCCGGACCGCAACGGAACGGTCGCCGACATCGCGCTCGGCCACGACGATGCCGCCAGCTATGTCACCAAGCCCAATTTCTGGGGCCAGACCGTCGGCCGCTATGCCAATCGCATCGCCGGCGGCAAGTTCGCGCTGGACGGCAAGACCTACCAGCTGCCCCTCAACGACAAGACCAATTCGCTGCACGGCGGCACCACCGGCTTCGACAAGGCGGTGTGGCGGATCGTGTCGGTCAATCAGGGGCCGCAAGCGAGCGTGACGATGGCGCTGACCAGCCCGGCGGGCGATCAGGGCTATCCCGGCAAGCTCGACGTCACCGTCACCTATGCGCTGGACGACAAGGGCGCGCTGACCATCGACATGCAGGCGAAGACCGACGCGCCGACGATCGTCAATTTGACCAACCACGCGCTGTTCAACCTGGCGGGCGAGGGATCGGCAGGCGGCATCTATGCGCAGCGCATGACGGTGCCCGCGGCGCGCTACACGCCGGTCGACGCGACGCTGATCCCGACCGGCGAGCTGAAGCCGGTGGCGGGAACGGTGTTCGACTTCACCCGGGGGCGGGCGATCGGCCAGGATATCCGCGACGGCCGTGATCCGCAGATCGCGATCGGTCGCGGCTACGACCATAATTTCGTGCTCGACAAGGGCCGTACCGCCGAACCGCAGCTCGCCGCGCGGGTGGAGGATCCGGCGTCCGGTCGCGTGCTCGAAGTGCTGAGCACCGAACCGGGCGTGCAATTCTATTCCGGCAATTTCCTGGACGGGACGATCGCCGGCAAACAGGGCCATGTCTATCGCATGGGCGACGCCTTCGCGTTGGAGCCGCAGGTGTTCCCGGACACGCCCAACCATCCCGCCTTCGGGTCGGCGCGGCTCAACCCCGGCCAGACCTATCACCACCGCATGATCTACCGCGTGTCGACGACACGCTGACCGGAGCCTTCCCCATGACGAGCGAAGCCCCGACGGGCAAACTGCGCAGCCGCGCATGGTTCGACAATCCCGCCAACATCGACATGACCGCGCTTTATCTGGAGCGCTATCTCAACTTCGGTCTGAGCCTGGAGGAACTGCAATCGGGCAAGCCGATCATCGGCATCGCCCAGACCGGCAGCGACCTGTCGCCCTGCAACCGCCATCATCTCGTCCTTGCCGAGCGGGTGCGTGAGGGCATTCGCGAGGCGGGCGGCATCGCGATCGAATTCCCCGTCCACCCGATCCAGGAGACGGGCAAGCGGCCGACCGCGGGGCTCGACCGCAACCTGTCGTATCTCGGGCTGGTCGAGGTGCTGTACGGCTATCCGCTCGACGGCGTGGTGCTGACCATCGGCTGCGACAAGACGACGCCGGCCTGCCTGATGGCGGCGGCGACGGTGAACATTCCGGCGATCGCGCTGTCCGTCGGGCCGATGCTCAACGGCTGGCACAAGGGCGAGCGCACCGGATCGGGCACGATCGTCTGGAAGGCGCGGCAGATGCTCGCCGCGGGCGAGATCGACGACAAGGAGTTCATCCGCCTCGTCGCCTCGTCGGCGCCGTCGACCGGCTATTGCAACACGATGGGCACGGCGACGACGATGAACAGCCTGGCCGAGGCGCTGGGCATGAGCCTGCCCGGCTCCGCCGCGATTCCCGCGCCGTATCGCGACCGCCAGGAAGTGTCGTACCGCACCGGCAAGCGGATCGTCGAGATGGTCGCCGAGGACCTGAAGCCGTCCGACATCCTGACCAAGGAGGCCTTCCACAATGCGATCCGCGTCAATTCGGCGATCGGCGGGTCGACCAACGCGCCGATCCACCTCGCCGCGCTGGCGCGCCATGTCGGTGTCGATCTGCCGCTGACCGACTGGCAGGAGCAGGGGCATGACGTGCCGCTGCTCGTCAACCTGCAGCCGGCGGGCGAGTATCTCGGCGAGGATTATTACCGGGCCGGCGGCGTGCCCGCGGTGGTCAACCAGCTGATGGGCCAGGGGCTGATCCATGAGGATGCGCCGACGGTCAACGGCCGCACGATCGGCGACAATTGCCGCGATGCGACGATCGAGGACGAGGCGGTGATCCGCCCGTATGATCGGCCGCTGAAGGAGCGGGCGGGCTTCATCGTCCTGTCCGGCAATCTGTTCGATGCGGCGATCATGAAGACCAGCGTGATCTCCGACGAGTTCCGTGACCGCTATCTGTCCAACCCCGACGATCCCGATGCGTTCGAGGGACCGGCGGTGGTGTTCGACGGACCGGAGGATTACCATCACCGGATCGACGATCCGTCGCTCGGCATCACACCGCAAACGCTGATGTTCATGCGTGGCGCCGGGCCGATCGGCTATCCGGGCGCGGCGGAAGTGGTCAACATGCGGCCGCCCGCCTATCTGATCACCGAGGGCGTCCACGCGCTGCCGTGCGTCGGCGACGGCCGCCAGTCGGGGACGAGCGGGTCGCCGTCGATCCTCAACGCCTCGCCCGAAGCGGCGGCGATGGGCGGGCTGGCCTTGCTGCGTACCGGCGATCGCGTTCGCATCGACCTCAACAAGGGCACGGTCGACGTACTGATCCCGGACGCGGAACTCGCCGAGCGGCGCCATGCGCTCGAGGCGGCGGGCGGCTATGCCTATCCGGCGTCGCAGACGCCCTGGCAGGAGATCCAGCGCAGCGTCGTGGGCCAGATGAACACGGGCGCCATTTTGGAAGGCGCGGAAAAATACCAGCGCATTGCGCAGACAATGGGACTGCCGCGCGACAATCACTGACGCGGCTTTGCGCCGACAAGGGAACCGGGGTCGCCATGCGGCCCCGGTTTTTTCGTGCGGGCTCCGCTGCGGACGAGTCCAATACGTCCAGCGATCGGCGCTTCCTACGCCAAGTTGCGCAACAATAAATCAACTATATGAGGAAAAATTACGAAATGTGGGACATCATCCTCATCTGAGTGACATTAAGGCCACATCGGATGTCTTTCTTCGACTTTGACATCCATCAAATCCCGCCTGACGCCGATTTCATTTGTCTGCACAAATCATCCGGTATTATGTCCGACATACGGCCGGGAAGCGGCTCTGACGGGGAGGATGTATGAAGACGGGACACCTGCGCCTGCTGGGTGGCGCATCGGCCGTGGCGATGAGTCTTGGCCTGGCGACCACGGCGGACGCCCAGACCGCGCCGCCGAGCAGCACGATCGCCGCCGCGGCGCAGGTCGCGGCGCAGACCGCCGATCAGGCGGCCACTACCCCCAGCGAACAGGACATCGTCGTCACCGGCGTGCGTGAATCGTTGCGCTCGGCGCAGGCGATCAAGCGCAACGCCAACCAGATCGTCGATTCGGTCAATGCGCAGGACATTGGCAAGCTGCCCGACGCCAATACCGTCGAGGCGCTGCAGCGGATCACCGGCGTGCAGATCCAGCGTCGCTATGGCGAGGGCGCGACCGACTTCGACCACCGTACCACCCCGGCGATCACCGTGCGCGGCCTGACCCAGGTCAGCAACTTCATCGACGGCCGCGCCGCCATCTCCGCCTCCGGCGGCCGTACGCTCGATCTCGAAGCGGTGCCGCCCGAACTGCTCGCCGGCATCGACGTGTTCAAGAACCCGCCGGCCAGCACGATCGAGGGCGACGTCGCCGGTGTCGTCAACATCCGCACCCGCCTGCCCTTCGACCAGCCGGGTCAGCTGATCAGCGCGACCTTCAAGGGCAATTACTACGATCGCGCCGACAAGTTCGGCGGATCGGTGTCGGGCCTGTACAGCAACCGCTTCGAGACCGGCATCGGCGAGATGGGCTTCCTGCTCAACGGCAGCTACGCCAAGAGCTCCTATCGCCAGGACGCGATCCTGATCGGCGCCTTCGGGCCGATCCCCGCCGGTATCACCATCCCCGGCGCCCCCGCCAATGCGCAGGTGCCCTATGGCGAGCAGATCTACGACGATGGCGGCGACCGCAAGCGGCTCGGAATTGCCGGTGCGTGGCAGTGGCAGGCGGCGCCCAATCTGCTGGTCACCGCGCAGGCGCTCTATTCCCGCTACAAGTTCTTCCGCCAGGGCAAATATTATTATTACAATAATAACGGCAATGCGACGACGACGCCGCTGAACGGCGCCAACTTCACCTTCGACAGTGCCGGTTATGCGACGTCGGGCTCGCTGGCCAACCAGGTGTTCGAATCGGCGCGCTTCGACCAGGATCTGACCAACACCACCGGCAATTACACGCTGTCGGCGAAATGGGACGTGACCGACCGCCTGCATGCGGTGTTCGACGCGCAATATCTCAAGTCGTCCTACAATGCCGATCGCAACGGCTTCGTCATCTCGCTCTACGACCAGACCGGGCAGACGCCCTATACGGCGAAGAACCAGAGCATCGTCGACTTCGATCTGCGCGGATCGCGGCCGGTATGGAACGTCCGCAACCCGGCGCTGCTGTCGGACCCGAACAACTATGCCTTCACCTACATGGCCGATTCGATCACGCGCAACGACGCGGACCAATTGGCGCTGAAATACGACCTGGAATATGACGTCGAGGGCGGCTTCCTGCAGAAGCTGCGTGGCGGCCTGCGCTATGCCGACAGCACGATCGACCTGCGCGGCACGTGGAACGGCTTCTGCCTGCTGCCGTCGGGGCCGAACCCAAGCTGTTCGTCCGCCAATGGCCTGCCCTTCGTCCGCCTGTCGCAATTCCCCGAATTGGCGCTGAAGGGGCCAACGCCCAACTTCTTCGACGGCCGCACCCTGCCGGGCGGCATCCTCTATCCGAATTTCGAACCGGGCAGCAGCCTGTGGGACAGCCTGGTCAAGACCGAGGCGAAGTTCGGGGCGACGCCGAAGAGCAGCTTCTCGCCCGGTGATCTCAACCATCAGACCGAGCGGACGCTGGCGACCTATCTGACCGCCGATTATGCCGGCACGATCGGTGGCATCCGCATCGACGGCAATGCCGGCGTCCGCGTGGTGCGGACGCGCACCGGTTCGGCCGGGACGATCTTCAACAGCGACGGCACGCAAGCACCGATCAACGTCCAGCGCGAATACGTCAAGGCGCTG
Source organism: Sphingomonas sp. MA1305 (assembly GCF_016107325.1). Classification (GTDB taxonomy): domain Bacteria; phylum Pseudomonadota; class Alphaproteobacteria; order Sphingomonadales; family Sphingomonadaceae; genus Sphingomonas. The sequence goes on along the minus strand of NZ_RCVT01000002.1, from coordinate 298,404 downwards.
CCCAGCTTCAACATCCGCGCCCGCCTGACCGATACGCTGCAGTCGCGCTTCGCCTATTCCAAGTCGTTCGCCCGGCCGAACTTCGACCAGATGGCGACCAACGTCTCGCTCAACGCGCCAAACATCATCGGCTTCACGCAGCGCGACGCCAATGGCAACGTGATTGCCCAATATCCGACCGGATCGTCGGGCAATCCCTATCTGCGGCCGATCACCTCCGACAATTTCGACCTGACGACCGAATGGTATTTCGCACCGACCGGATCGGTGACGTTCGGCGCCTTCTACAAGAAGGTCGACGGTTTCCTGGCCGGCGGCACCACCTTCCTGCCGTTCAACGGCGTGACCTATGCGATCGGCACGACGGTCAACACCGGCAGGGGCACGGTCAAGGGCGTCGAAGCGGCCTATCAGCAGTTCTTCGACTTCCTGCCCGGCCTGCTCAGCGGCCTGGGCGTGCAGGCGAACTACACCTATGTCGACAGCAGCGTGACCAATCCGTTCGCGACGGCCGGGTCGAACGTGCCGACGACGGTGCCGCTCGAGAAGCTGTCCAAGCACAGCTACAATCTCGTCGGCCTGTACGAAAAGGGTCCGGTGACCGCACGTCTGGCGTGGAGCTGGCGCGGCAAATATTTCGACACGACGCAGGGTAGCGGCGCCAACAACCAGGTGCAGTTCCAGAAGCCCTATGCGTCGCTCGACGCGTCGATCAGCTACAATTTCAGCGCGCATCTCGCGCTGTCGGTCGATGCGGTAAACCTGACCAACCGGATGAACCTGACGTACATCAACACGCTCAGCCAGCCGCTGCAATACACGCTCAACGACCGGCGCTTCGGCTTCTCGCTGCGCGCCACCTATTGATCCTCCCTGGCCGGCATGGTCTGATCCTCGCCATGCCGGCCATTTTTCTCGGGGAGGGATGCTGATGCCCGCCGAACCGCGGCACTCCACGCCCTTCACCACCAGCCCACAGATCGCGGTGATGGCCGTCGGCGAGGAACGCGAGCCCGTCGTCGTCGTCGACCGTGCCACCGGGTGGCTCGACCGGCTCCGCGACGCCGCCGCCAGCGCGGCCTTCGCCGCCGCCGACACCATCGGCAGCCATTATCCCGGCCTGCTCGCACCGGCGCCGGTCGCCTATCTCGACGGTCTGGTCCGCTTCGCCCTGCCACTGATCGCCGCGCATTTCGGCACGGGGGCGGTGATGCCGGCCCGCGCACGGGGCAATTTTTCGTTGGTGACGCTGCCAGGCGAAGCGCTGAGCGCGGAACAGCGGGTGCCGCATGTCGATGCTGCCGACCGGATGCAATTCGCCGCGGTGCACTATCTGTCGGATTCGCCAGATGGCACCGGCTTCTTCCGCCACCGGGCGACTGGCTATGAGACGATCGATCCCGATCGGCTGCCCGCCTATCGCGCCGCCCTCGACGCCGAACTCGCCGCCTTGCCGGCCGGCGGCTATATGGATGAGGACGATGCGCGGTTCGTGCGCACCGCGGCCGTCGCGGCGAAGCCCGACCGGCTGATCCTCTATCGCGCCGCCTTGCTGCACAGCGGCCTCATCTCCCGACTGCCGCGCGACGCCGCCGATCCGCGCGCCGGCCGGCTGACCGGCAATCTCTTCCTGCAATGCCGCACGGCGGCGGCATGAGCGACGACCGGCCGCTCGCCAGCATCGCGATCGTCGGCGGCGGCACCGCCGGCTGGATGGCGGCGGCGGCGCTGGCCCGCGTGCTCGGCCCGCAGGGACCGGCGATCACCCTGGTCGAATCGGAGGAGATCGGCACGGTCGGCGTCGGGGAGGCGACCATCCCGCCGATCCAGGCCTTCAATGCGCTGCTCGGGATCGCCGAGGACGATTTCGTCCGTGCCACCGGCGGCACCTACAAGCTCGGCATCGAATTCGTCGATTGGTGGCGGCAGGGGCATCGCTATTTCCACCCCTTCGGCACCTACGGCGTCGATGCCGGCGCGGTGCCGTTCGAGGCGATCTGGCAGCGGCTGCGACACGAAGGCGGCGCGGCGCCGCTCGACGCCTATTCGATCTGTGCGGCCGCCGCCGCCGCCGGCCGCTTCATGCGGCCGCAGGCGGGCAACACGCCGCTGGCGCAGATCGGCTATGCCTTCCATTTCGATGCAGGTCTCTACGCCCGCTTCCTGCGTGGTCATGCCGAGGCGGCGGGAGTACGGCGGGTCGAGGGCAAGGTCGTCGACGTCGTGCTGCATGGCGACAGCGGTGCGATCGAGGCGGTGACGCTGGCGGACGGCACGCGGATCGCCGCCGATCTGTTCGTCGACTGTTCGGGGTTCCGCGCGCTGCTACTCGGCCAAGCGCTGGAGACGGGGTTCGAGGATTGGGCGCATTGGCTGCCCAACGACCGCGCGGTCGCGGTGCCAAGCGCGCCGTCCGGCCCGCCGGTGCCCTATACCCGCTCGACCGCCCGCGCCGCCGGCTGGCAATGGCGCATCCCGCTGCAGCATCGCATCGGCAACGGCTATGTCTATGCCAGCGCGCATTTGTCCGACGACGAGGCCGCGGCGCAGCTGCTCGCGTCGCTGGATGGCGCGCCGCTGGCCGAGCCGCGGCTGCTGCGCTTCCGCACCGGGCGGCGCGACGCCTTCTGGGTGCGCAATTGCGTCGGCCTTGGCCTCGCCAGCGGCTTCATGGAGCCGCTCGAATCGACTAGCATCCACCTCGTCCAGGCGGGGATCGCGCGGCTGCTGGAGATGCTGCCGACGCGCGGCTTCGAGCCGGCCGACATCCGTCGCTACAATCGGCTGATGGTGGCGGAGTTCGAAAGCATTCGCGACTTCCTGATCCTGCATTTCCACGCCAGCGAACGCGACGACAGCGATTATTGGCGCGATCTGGCGGCGATGCCGATCCCCGACAGCCTTGCCGAACGGATGGCGATCTACCGTGCGACCGGCCGCGTCTATCGCGAGGCGGACGAACTGTTCACGCGGACCAGCTGGCTGGCGGTGATGGACGGGCAGGGACTGCGCGCGCGCGGCTTCGATCCGATCGCCGCCGGCATGCCGGTCGAGGCGGCGCGCGCCCGGCTGGAGCGGATCGCGGCGGTGACGCAGGCGGCGGTCGGTCACATGCCCGCGCATCAGGCCTTTATCGCGCGCCACGGTGCGGCGGGGATTGCGCGCTGAACCACCCCGTTTATTGTCGGACAAGACTGACGGAATGATCGTGTAGCGGGAGGATCGAAATGCGGGCTTGGATGGGCGCCGGTGTGACGCTGGCGGCATTGGCGTCCGCCACGGGCGCGGCGGCACAGGATGATGCACCCCGGGTGCAGCCGGTGCAGGTCGATCCGTCGCGCCCCGATTGGGAAAACCCGGCGGTCTTCGCCCGCGGCAAGGAGCCGGCGCGCGCCACCGGCTTTCCGTTCGAAACTCGCGAGCGCGCGCTGGCCGGGCATCGCACCAAATCGTCGCGCTTCCTGCTGCTCAGCGGCACCTGGAAATTCGCGCTCTCGCCCGATGCCGACAAGACTCCCGCGGGCTTCGAGCGCCCGGACTATGACGTGTCGGCCTGGAAGGACATCAAGGTTCCCGCCGACTGGCAGGCGGAAGGGTTCGACCAGCCGCGCTACAACAACATCACCTATCCTTTCCCCGCCAACCGGCCGCTGATCCCGCACGCGACCAATCCGGTCGGTTCGTACCGCCGCGACGTCGACGTGCCGGCCGGCTGGCAGGGCAGCGACATCATCCTCCACATCGGCGCGGCCGGATCGGCCTATGACGTCTGGGTCAACGGCCGGAAGGTCGGCTATTCGGAAGACTCCAAGCTGCCGAGCGAATTCAACGTCAGCCGCTTCGTCCATGCGGGCCGCAACACGGTGGCGATCCAGATCCACCGCTGGTCCGACGGCAGCTATCTGGAGGACCAGGATTTCTGGCGCGTGTCGGGGATCGAGCGCGAGGTGTTCCTGATGGCAGCACCGAAGACGCGGATCCGCGACTTCTTCGTCCATGCCGGGCTCGACGACCGCTATCGCGACGGCCGGCTGGCGGTCGATCTGGCGGTGACGCCCGGCGCCGCGACCAGCGCGCGTTATGTGCTGATGGACGGCGATCGGATCGTGCAGCAGGGGCAGGCGGCGGTGCCGGCCGGCACGGCCGAGCGCACGGTGACGCTGACCGGCAGCGTGCCCGGCGTGAAGCCGTGGACTGCCGAGACGCCCGACCTCTACATGCTGCTGGTCGAGCTGTACGACGCCAAGGGCGCGATCATCCAGTCGACCTATGCGCGGATCGGCTTCCGCACCGTCGCGATTCTGAACGGCCGCGTCACCGTCAACGGCAAGCCGATCACGATCCGTGGCGTCAATCGCCACGAACACGATCCGGAGACCTTCCACGTCGTCAGCCGCGAATCGATGGAGCGCGACATCAAGCTGATGAAGCGCAACAATATCAATGCGTTGCGCACCTCGCACTATCCCAACGATCCGGTCCTCTACGAACTGGCGGACCGCTACGGCCTGTATGTGATGGACGAGGCGGACATTGAGAGCCACGCCTATATGGAGCAGGGCAACCGTCACCCGGCGGAGCGCGCCCAATGGCAGATCGGCTTCGATCCGGCCTGGAAGGACGCGCATGTCAGCCGCGTCGCCAACATGGTCGAGCGCGACAAGAACCATCCCTCGGTGATCTTCTGGTCGCTCGGCAACGAGGCGGGGATCGGCCCCAATTTCGAGGCGGCGGCCGCCGCGGCCAAGGCGCGCGATCCCGGCCGGCTGGTCAGCTATCTCGGCTGGGGGACGCTGGGCGGGATCGGCGACTATCGCCCCAACGCCTATGCCGACATCTATGCGCCGATGTACGATCCGGCGGTCAAGCTGGCCGATTATGCGGAGCATGCGCCCTTCAGGCAGCCGCTGATCGAATGCGAATACGCCCATATGATGGGCCAGTCGGGCGGCGACCTGAAGGAGTATTGGGACACGATCTACGCCCATCCCGACCGTCTGCAGGGCGGCTTCGTCTGGGATTGGGTCGACCAATCGATGTACCGCTATACCAAGGACGGGCGCCGCTATTGGGGTGACGGCGGCGAATACGGCCCCAATCCGGGCGGGGATATCGAATTCGGCGACGGGCTGCTGCAATCCGACCGGACGCCCAATCCGCAGCTCTACGAATTGCGCAAGGTCTATGCGCCAGTGCAGTTCGACGGCTTCGATCCCGCCACCGGCCGGGTGACGGTGCGCAACCGGCATGACTTTCGTGACCTTTCGGGCTTCGCCTTCGATTGGGTGCTGGCAGAGGATGGGGTGCCGGTCGCGCACGGCGATCTGGCGCCGCTCGCCACCCCGGCGCGCGGGGCGGCAACGGTCACGCTGCCGCTCGCCGGCCGGACGCTGCAGCCGGGCCGCGAATATTTCGTCACGGTCAACGTCCGCACCAGGGACGGTGCCGTGCCCGGCGTCGCGGCCGGCACGCTGGTCGGCTTCGAACAGTTCGCGCTATCAGGACTGCCGAGTGAGCCCGCTGCGCGTCCCAGGGGCATGGTCAAGATCGTCCAGCGCGACGGCGCCTTCCTTCTCGCCGCGGCGGGCGCCGAGTTGCAGATCGATCGCGGCACCGGTCTGATCCGCCGCTACGCCGCACAGGGCCGGCCGATCGCGACCGGCGCCGAACCGCATTTCTGGCGCGCGGTCACCGACAACGACATCGGCATCGGTACCGATCGCCAGCTCGCGATGTGGAAGACGATGAGCGAGACCCGCCGCGTCCGCGCGATCCGCGCCGCGGGCAATACGGTGACGGTGGACTATGATCTGGGCGATGGCGCCGCGACCTTCACCACCCGCTATGCGATGGCGGCCGACGGCAGCGTCGCGATCTCCGGCGAGCTGACGCCGGTCAAGCCCGACCTGCCGCCGCCATTCCGCGTCGGCTTTGCCTTCGCGCTGCCGACCGACGTGACCGAAATCGAATGGTATGGTCGCGGCCCGCACGAAAGCTATGTCGATCGCAAGACCTCGGCGCCGATCGGCCTGTGGCGCGGCCCGATCGCGGCGCAGAACCACGACTTCATCCGGCCGCAGGAGACGGGCAACAAGGTCGACGTGCGCTGGCTGGAACTGTCCGGCGCTGGTCGCGGCCTGCGGGTGCAGGGCACCGCGCCGCTGATGATGAACGCGCTCGCCTTCCCCTATGCCGATCTCGATCGGCATCCGCCGGGCAGCTGGAAATCCACCGACATCGTTCCGCACGGCCAAGTGACGTTGCAGGTCGATTCGGCGCAATGGGGCGTCGGCGGCGACACGCAATGGAGCCTCGTCGGCCAGCCCCTGCCGCAATATCGCACCAAGGCGGGGCCGACGCGCGTCGCCTTCACCCTGACGCCGTTCGCCGGTGCCCGGACAACCCCCGACAAGGCCCAGCCCGCCAGCGCGACGGGAGCGGAGTGATGGCGATACGTCCCCTACTGCTCGCGCTCGCCGCGACGGCGATCGTCGCCGCGGATGCGCCGGCGCCGCGCTGGGATACGCCGGGTGACGGCAATCCGCTGCTGCCCGGCTATTTCGCCGACCCGTCGATCGTCCATGACGGTGGCCGCTGGTACATCTACGCGACGATCGACCCCTGGGGCGGCGACCGGCTCGGCATGTGGACCAGCGACAACGGCCGCGACTGGCGCTTCTCGACGCCGGACTGGCCGACCAAGCAGGCGGCGACCAGCCCAACCTCCGGCGATGCCAAGGTCTGGGCGCCGTCGGTGGTCCGGGCGCCGAACGGCCGCTGGTACATGTACGTCTCGGTCGGCAGCGAGGTGTGGGTCGGCAGCGCGCCGTCGCCCGCCGGGCCGTGGCGCGACGCGCATGGCGGCACGCCACTGATCCGCCGCGACTTCGCGCCCGCCTATCACATGATCGACGCTGAGGCCTTCGTCGACGACGACGGCCGAGCCTATCTCTACTGGGGCTCGGGGCTCAACTGGACCAATGGCCATTGCTTCGCGGTGCGGCTGAAGCCCGATATGGTCAGCTTCGACGGCACGCCACGCGACGTCACCCCCAGCCATTATTTCGAGGGGCCGTTCATGGTGAAGGCGGGGCGCAAGTACCTGCTCACCTACAGCGACGGCAACACGACCAAGGATACGTATAAGGTGCGCTATGCCGTCGGCGACACGCCGTTCGGCCCGTTCACCGAGGGGCCGAACAGTCCGATCCTGCAGACGGATCGGGCGCGCGACGTGATCAGCCCCGGCCACCATGCCGTGTTCCGGTCGGGCGGGCAGGCGTACATCCTCTACCACCGCCAGGCGCTGCCCTGGCCGCAGTCAGGGGATGCGGTGCTGCGCCAGGTGGCGGTCGATCCGCTGGTGCTGGGCACCGACGGCACGATCGCGCCGGTGGTGCCGTCGCATGGCGGGCCGGTGCGCGGCTTTGCCACGGCGCGCCATGCCGGCCTGCGTTGGCGGGCGGCCGATGCGGAAAGCGCCAAGGCCGGCGACGACAATTATGCGACGCTATGGCGGGGGGAGACGCTGGTCGCCGATCTCGGCGAGCGCCGCGCGGTCACCGCATCGCGGCTGCTGCCCGAGTTTCCGACCCGATCCTATCGCTTCGGGGTCGAGGCGTCGGACGACGGCCACCACTGGCGGAGCGTCGCGCCGATCGCGGAACGGCAGGGATCGCCGATCGTCGTGCCGCATCCGGCCAGCGCGCGCTTTCTGCGCCTGACCTTCCCCGACGGCGGCGCCGCCTGGGAATGGCTGGTCGAGTGACGCCCCGGCGGTAGCCGGGGCGACGCTCATGCCGTCATTCGACGAACGGTTCGACGCTGACGTGCCGGCCGCGTAGAAAGGCATCGGCGACATGGCGCAGCGGTGCGACGTCGACGTCCGATGTGCCCGCCCGCACGATCTCGGCGAAACGGGCATAAAGGCCGGGATATTCGCCGTGCAGCGCATCCTCGGCGACCGGCACCTCGCCGCCGCCGATCGACAGCTCCGACCCGCCCTTGGCGAGCGTCAGCGTGCCGTTGTCGGTCTCGACGATGATGTCCCAGCTTTGCGGCCCCTCCTGACGAAAATCGAGGTCCATCGCGATCGGCACGTCGGCGGCATCGCGGAAGGCGATGCGCGCGGCGATCGGCGCGGCGCAGTTGGACGGCACGTCCAGCTCCGCCGACTCGACGAAGAACGGCCGCGGCAGGATACGCGTCGCGATCGACAGGGCGTTGATACCGGGATCGAAGACGCCGAAGCCGCCCGGCTCCCAGATCCAGGCCTGCCCCGGATGCCACACCCGCACATCCTCGCGCCAGGTGATCGTCACCGCGCGGATCGTCCGATCGGCGAGCCAGGCGCGCGCCGGTTCGACGCCGGGCGCGTAGCGCGAATGCCAACTGGCGAACAGGCTGATCCCCTTGGCGTCCGCGGCGGTGCGCAGCGCCTCCACCTCGGCCAGCGTCGCGCCGGGCGGCTTTTCGAGAAAGACGTGCCAGCCCGCGGCGATCGCCGTCTCGGCGATGGCACGACGGACCTGCGGCGGCGTGCACAGGGCGACCGCGTCGACCGTCACGTCGCTGGCGGCGAGCGCCTGGATGTCCTGGAAGAACGGCAGGCCGCCCTCCGGCCCGCCGTGGCGGCTGACCGTCGCGACCAGTTTGAAGGCCGGATTGCCGGCGATCGCGGGCAGATGCTGGTCGCGCGCGATTTTGCCCATGCCGACGAGCGCAAGGCGGATCGGCGTGCTCACAGCGCGCGCACCGCGACCGTGGCCGGCTCGGCGATCGCCAGCGGGTTGCGCAGCGGCAAGGTGAACGGCGCGGCCTCGATCTCGAAGACGTCGCCGGCCCGGGTCGCCACCTGATCCGAGAAGGACAGGGTGGCGGTGCCGAAGAAATGGACATGGACGTCGCCAGGCCGGCGGAAATTGGGATATTTGAAGTGATGCCCCTCCAGATTGGCGAGGCTGTGCGACATATTGTCCTCGCCGGTCAGGAAGGGCTTTTCCCACAGCGTCCGGCCGTCGCGGACGATGCGGCTGGTGCCGCGGATGTCGCCCGGCACGTCGCCGATCAGCAATTCGGGCCCGAGGGCCGCCTGGCGCAGCTTCGAATGGGCCAGCCACAGGTAATTGTGCCGCTCGGTGACATGGTCGCTGAACTCGTTGGCGAGCGCGACGCCCAGCCGATAGGGCGTGCCGTCGTCACCGATCAGATAGATGCCGGCGAGTTCCGGCTCCTCGCCGCCGTCCTGCGCGAAGGCGGGGGAGGTCAGGGGCTGTTCGGGGCCGACGAGCGACTGGCCGTCGCCCTTGTAAAACCATTCGGGTTGCTGGCCGACAACGCCGGCGGCGGGCTTGCCGCCCTCGACGCCCTCGAGGAACATGCGCATCGAGTCGGTCGGCTTGTCCGCGCTCGCCGCCGCCTTGTGCATCGCGTCGCGGCCTTCCGCCGAGCCGAGATGGGTGAGGCCGGTGCCGGCCAAGGTCAGCCGAGCGGGATCGTCATGGTCGATCGCCGGCAGGATGCGGCCGGCGCTCAGCTCCGCGGCGACGTCGACCGTCTCGTCCGTCCGCCGGGCGCGCGCCGCTTCGGCGAGACTGGTCCCGTCGGCGATCGCAGCACGGGCGAGCGCCAGCGTCGTCGCAACATCGGCGAGAAAGCGGCTGTCGCCCTCCTCGCTCAGGATCACGCGGCGGCGGCCGTCAGGGCCGCGATGCTGAAGAAGTCGGGTCGTGGTCATGCCGGATCCTTGATGGCCGAAACGAAACGCGCCGCATCCGCCGCCACGTCGGCGGCGGACTTGCCCGCGCGATAGAGGTTGGAACCCAAGCCGAACCCGTCGGCGCCGGCGGCGCGCCAGGTCGGAATATTCTCGGGCGAGACGCCGCCGACGGCGAGTACCGCGATGTCGCGCGGCAGCACGGCGCGTTGCGCCTTGAGCGTCGCCGGGCTCGCGCCCTCCGCCGGAAACAGCTTGAGCGCGGTGGCGCCGGCGGCGAGCGCGGCGAACGCTTCGCTCGGGGTGAAATAGCCGGGTAGCGAGATCAGGCCGGCGCCGACGCTGGCACGGATCACGGCGACATCGGTGTTGGGGGAGACGATCAGCTGGCCGCCCGCCGCGGCGACGTCGGCGACTGCCGCCTCAATCAGCACGGTGCCGGCACCGATTAAGGCGCGGTCACCGAGCCGGTCGACGAGCAGGCGGATGCTGTCGAGCGGCCGCGGCGAGTTGAGCGGCACTTCGATCAGGGTGATGCCGGCCTCGACCAGCGCGTCGCCGACCGCCGGCGCCTCCTCCGGGGTCAGCCCGCGCAGGATCGCGACGAGGGGACAGGCGGCAAAGGCGGCGGCATAGCGCTGCGCGAGATCGGTCATCGGATCAGCTCCTGAAGGGCATGGACGCCCGCGACGAAGGCAGCGTGGCTGTCGATCGGCAGCGCCTCGCCGCCGCGCTGGCGGATCGCCACCGCATAGAGATCGGCCAGCGCACCGTTGGCGAGCAGGTGGACGGTACGGCCGGCGACGTCGTCGCGCGCGCCGACATCCGCGCCGATCAGCAGGCCACTGGCGAAGGCCGCGGCATCCTCGGGCGCTCGCGCGCCGAGCAGCACCGAGGCGCGGATCTCGAACAGTGCGGCGGGCAGGTCGCGTGCACCCGCGCCACGGCGCAGCCCGGCGCGGAAGGCGTCGCCGTCGCCGACCGGTCCGTCGAGCATCCCGGCGAGGATGCCATGCCCCTTGAGCAGCGCGAACAATTCGCCCGTCATCGCGGTGGTGACGTCGGCGATGCGCCCGTCGGCGAGCGCGATCCATTTGTTGTGCGTGCCCGGTTGGGCGAGCAGCGCGTCGGGCGGCACGAGCCCGGCGGCGACGGCGCCCAGAGCCTGCACCTCCTCGCCGCGCATCACGTCGTGCCGCGCCCCGGCTACCGCGACCCCGGGCACGATGGTGACGTCGTCTTCCAGGCGCAGGCAGGCGGCGGCGAGATCGGCAAGCCCGGCCGGGGCAGGGACATAGGCGGCCTCACGCCAGCCGCGGGTCGATCCGACCATGCCGACCGCGATCACCGGCAAGGAACCCCAGCGCGTCCGATAGGCGGCGATGTCGCGCGGATATTCGTCCGCCGCCATCGCCAGCACGCCGCGATCGTCGCGGACCGTCTCCACCACGCCGCCGTCGGCGTCGAGCCGATAGGCGCGGCGGTTGGTCGTCCCCCAATCGATGGCGATGCAGCCGTCGCTCATCGACGTCCGTCTCGCGGTCCGCGTCGCACTGGCATTCCTCTCCTGTATTTGTTGGACAATATCTCAGATTGGCGTTGGGTCAAGGGGCTGCCCTCCCGCGCCGGCGGGAGGGTGAGGGGCGTGCTACGCCGCCTGGCCGTCGACCAGCTTCGGCCCCTGCGCGCCGTCCTGCAGCTCGGCGGGAAGCAGTTCCGCGGGCAGGTCCTGGTAGCAGACCGGGCGCAGGTAACGGTCGATCGCCAGCGAGCCGACCGAGGTGGTGCGGCCGTCGGACGTCGCCGGGAAGGGGCCGCCATGCACCATCGCATGCGCGACCTCGACACCGGTCGGCCAGCCATTGGCGAGGATGCGCCCGGCCTTGCGCTCGAGGATCGGCACCAGCTTGGCGGCATCGGCACGGTCGCCGGCGTCGAGATGCAGCGTCGCGGTCAGCTGGCCTTCCGCCGCCTCGAGCACGCGGGCGAGCGCGTCGAGGTCGGTGCAGCGCACCAGCAGCGACGAGGCGCCGAACACCTCATGCCCCATCGCCGCATCGGCGAGGAAGGCGTCGGACGTGGTGGAGAAGAAGCGCGCGGTTTCGCGCGCGACGCCGTCACCGGTGCGGCCGGCGGCGACCTCCTCGACCTTGGGATTGGCGGCGAGCGCGGCGGTGCCGTGCGCGAACGCCTGGCGGATGCCGCCGGTCAGCATCGGCTGCGGCTCGTGCGCCGCGATCGCCTGCTTCGCCGCCTCGACGAAGGCGTCGAGGCCGGGGCCCTCGATCGCGAGCAGCAGGCCGGGATTGGTGCAGAACTGACCCGCGCCCATCGTGAGCGAGCCGACGAAGGCGGTGCCGAGCGCCGCGCCACGGTTGGCGAGCGCCTCCGGCATCAGGATCACCGGGTTGATGCTCGACATCTCGGCATAGACAGGGATCGGCACGTCGCGGCTTTGCGCGATGCGAACCAGCGCCAGGCCGCCGGCGCGCGAGCCGGTGAAGCCGACCGCGGCGATGCGCGGATCGGCGACCAGCGCCGCGCCCAACTCGTTCGCCGGCCCGCGGACATGGCCGAACACCCCCTCGGGCATGCCGGTCCGCTTGGCGGCGGCGCGGATCGCATCGGCGACCATCGCATCGGTGCCGGGATGCGCCGGATGGCCCTTCACCACCACCGGGCAGCCGGCGGCGAGCGCGCTGGCCGTGTCGCCGCCCGCGGTCGAGAAGGCGAGCGGGAAGTTGGATGCGCCGAACACCGCGACCGGGCCGACCGGGATCATGCGCAGGCGCAGGTCGGGCTTGGGCAGCGGCTGCCGGTCGGGCTGCGCAGTGTCGATGCGTACCCCGCGCCAGCGGCCGGCACGGACGACGTCGGCAAACAGCTTGAGCTGGCCGACGGTGCGCCCGCGCTCGCCGGTCAGTCGTGCGACGGGCAGGCCGCTTTCCTTCGACGCGCGCTCGATCAGCGCATCGCCCAGGTTCATGATCTCCTCGCCGATCGCCTCCAGAAAGCCAGCGCGGGCCTCGGCATCGGTGGCGCGATAGGCGTCGAATGCGGCCGCCGCGGCGGCGCAGGCGGCGTCGACATCGGCGAGCGTGCTGACCGGATAGGCGGGGTCGAGCGGCGTACCGGTCGCGGCCTCGATGCCCCGGAAGCTCTGCTGCGGATCGGCTTCACTCACGACGGTCTCCACTTCTGTCTGACTTATTTTGCGGTATAGGGGCCCTATAGGTAGGCGCGCGCCGAACCACAACAATGCAACCGACAGAGAGGACGATCCGATGACCGACATCCGCACCGTTTGGGATGGCCAGGCCGCGCTGGGCGAGGGGCCGGTCTGGGATGCGTCGCGCGATTGCCTGTGGTTCGTCGATATCAAGCGGCAGCATGTCTATCGTCTGACGGAGGGGCAGCCGGCGGAGCGCTGGGACGCGCCGGCGCAGATCGGCTGGGTGCTGCCCGCCGCGGACGGCACGCTGCTCGCCGGCCTGCAGACCGGCGTCGCGCGCTTCGATCCGGCCAGTGGCCGATTCGACCATCTCCACGATCCCGAGCCCGACTTTCCGGGCAACCGCCTCAACGATGCGACGGTCGGGCCGGACGGCACGGTCTGGTTCGGCACGATGGACGACGGCGAAAGCCATCTGAGCGGCCGGGTCCACCGCTTCGACGGCGGCGTCGTGACGACCACCGACATCCCTGCGGTCTGCATCACCAACGGTCCCGGCATCGCGCCCGACGGCAGGACGCTGTACCACGTCGACACGATCGGCGGCATCATCCACGCGGTGCCGATCGCTGCCGACGGCAGCACCGGCACGCCGCGCGATTTCGCGCGGATCGATCCGGCCCATGGCAATCCCGATGGCGTCTCGGTCGATGCCGCCGGCAACGTCTGGGTTGGGCTGTGGGGCGGCTTTTGCGCGCGCCGCTATGCCCCGGACGGCACGCTGTCGCTCGAGGTCGCGCTGCCCGCCGCCAACATCACCAAGGTCGCGCTCGGCGGGCCGGACCTGATGACCGCATATGCGACCAGCGCCAGCATCGGCCTGACCGATGAGGCGCGCGCCGCCCAGCCGCAGGCGGGCAACGTCTTTGCCTTCCGCGTCGACGTGCCGGGCCAGCGCCAGGTTTTCGCACGGCTGGCGTAGGACATCGCGCGGCGCGGCTCAGCCGAGCGCCAGCCGCACCCCCAGCGCCGCCGCGAGCGCGATCGGCATCGCCAGCGCGCCGACTTTGAGGAAGCGCAAGAAGCCGACGTCTTCGCCCTCGCGGCGGATCGCCTGCAGCCACAGAATCGTCGCCAGCGAGCCGGTTACGGACAGGTTTGGACCGAGGTCGACGCCGATCAGCAGCGCGTCGACCATGATCCGCGGCGGGTGCGCCTGCGCCACCGCCGTGCTGGCGATCAGGCCGGCGGGCAGGTTGTTCATCAGGTTGGACCCGAAGGCGAGGATCGTCCCCGCCCAGGCGGCGCCGCTGACCGGCTGCGCCGCCGCGCCGCGCAGCAAGCCGGCGACCCAGGCGATCACGCCGGTCCGGTCGAGCGCCTCGACCAGCACGAACAGCCCCGCGACCAGCGGCAGCACGCCCCACGACACGTCCTTCGCCAGCCCGAGCGGCGAGCGGCGCGCGATGGCGGAGACGATCACCGCGGTGGCGATGCCGGCGATCGCGGTCGGCAAGCCGAGTTCCCGGTCGAGCGCGGAGACGACGGTCAGCAGCACCGCGGTGGCGATGATGCCGGCGAGCGCCGCGCGGCCGGCGTGCGACAGGCTGGGCGCGTCGACGTCGCATTCGCACTCGCCGCCGAGCCGGGCACGCTCGACCCAGCGCAGCACCAGATAGGTGGCGACGATCGAGGCGAGCGACGGCAGCGCGAACGAGCCGAGCCACTGGCCGAGCGGCGGCATGTGGCCGCCGTACAGCACGAGATTGGCGGGGTTGGAGATGGGCAGCACGAAGCTCGCCGCATTGGCGATCAGCGCGCAGGCGAGCAGCAGCGGCAGCGGGTCCGCCTTGGCGCGGCGCGCCACCGCGAACACCGCCGGGGTCAGCACCACCGCGGTGGCATCGTTGGACATGAAGCTGGTGACCACGACGCCGGTCAGATAGACGAGGCCGAACAGCCGCGTCGTCGATCCCTTGGCGCGGTTGACCGCAGTCGCCGCGACCCAGTCGAACACGCCGTGCGCGCGTGCCGTCTCGCTGAGCAGCATCATGCCGATCAGGAACAGATAGACGTCGCGCCCCTTGGCGACGGCACCGCCCGCCGCGGACAGCGGCACCAGCCCGGCGACGACCAGCACCACAGCGCCCGCCACCGCCCAGATCCATTCCGGCCAGCGCATCGGCCGCGCGATCACGCCGGCGGTGGCCAATCCCGCCACCGCCCAGGTCGCGCCCGTCGCGAAGCTCACCATTTGCCCCCGTTCCTGTTCGGCCCCAATTGCGTGCCCGCGATCCCCGCCGCGGGCCATGCGCCGACGCTGTGGCAGCTGTGGCCGCCGGCGACCAGCGGCCCCCGCTTCGGCACCTGATCGGCGGGGCGGACGAGCAGGTCGATCCGATCCTCCCCCGCGTCGCAGACGACACGGATCCGGCGATGGCCGGCGGTCAGCACGAGGCGCGCGCGCCACTGGCCGTCGCCGTCGCGGGTCATCAGCGTCTCCGCGCCGTCGTCGACCGAGACGCGGACCGGCGCGTCGCTGTGGCCGAAGACGCGCGCGACGATGTCGACCGATCCGGGCCGTGGCACCTGCACCGGATCGTACGGCCGCGTCACCAGCCGCAGATCGCAGGGGCTGACGATCTGGACGTGCGGAAAGGGCGCACCGGTGCGGCGGAAACGCCAGCTCGGCACGCGGTCGTGGACCGCGACGATCGTATAGCCAGGCTGGCCGTCGTCCTCCTCGATCTGGCCGGTCGAGCGCGTCGCGCCGTAGACGACCGCGCCGTCGTTGAGGATGTCGTTGTAATGCGTATGCCCGGTGTCGACGAAGGCGACGCCGGCGCGGGCGAAGGCCTCGGCGACCTCGGCACCATCGGCGGCGAGGTCCTCGGGAAAGGCGTGCATGAACACCAGCGGCACCTCGCCGCGCGCCGCCGCGGTGGCCAGTTCCTCGCGCAGCCGGTTGCGGTGATGCATGGTCAGGCGGAAGTCGGGACCGCCGGCGCCGGCGGAGACGATGTCGAGGAAGATGCAGCGATGGCCGGCGATCGTCTCCCCCTCCGGCCGGTTGGCGGGCGGCACCGCTTCCTCATAGGCGGTGAGGTCGCCGGGCTCATAATCGTGGTCACCGGGGATGATCCGCCACGGCAGGTCGGCGGGCAGGCCGGCGAGCGCGCGGCGCATCGCGGCATATTGGTCCGGCGTGCCGTGATTGGCATTGTCGCCGGGCAGGAAGACGAAGTCGACCTGACCGGCCAGATGCTCGGTCACCTCGGCGATGATCGCCTCGAACCGCGCAAGGCTTTCCCAGCCGTCGGCGTCTTCCAGATGCAGGTCGCCGACATGGACCCAGGCGATCGTCGCGTCGCTCATGCCGCCTGCTCCGTCGTGTCGTCGGTGTCGTGCGTGCCGCTGCAGGCGGGGCGCAGGGTGGCGGCGAAGCCGATCCACAGCGCCAGGCTGACCAGCGCGAAGCTGCCAAGGATGAAGAAGGCCGCCTTGTAACCGAGCAGCTGCGCCAGCCAGCCGCCGATCGCCGGCGACAGACTGGCGCCGACGCCTTGGATCGTCATCACCGCGCCCTGGCCGACATTGACCCGGCCGGTGCCGTTGAGCAGGCAGGCGACGAGACCCGGTACCGCCACGCTTTGCAGCCCGGCGCCGATGCCATCGAGCGCCTGCACCGGCCACACGCCCCAATGTTCGATGACGCTGCCCGCGATCAGCCCGCGCACCGGCAATGCCGCGAACGAGATCAGCAGCACCAGCCAATAGCCGCGCCCGGCCGCGACCTTCATCGCGATCAGGCTGGTGACGATCATCACCGCCTGCGCGACGACGACGGTGGTGGCGGTGAACATCG
The DNA here is from genome assembly GCF_016107325.1 of Sphingomonas sp. MA1305. Classification (GTDB taxonomy): domain Bacteria; phylum Pseudomonadota; class Alphaproteobacteria; order Sphingomonadales; family Sphingomonadaceae; genus Sphingomonas. The sequence goes on along the minus strand of NZ_RCVT01000002.1, from coordinate 281,652 downwards.
CCGCATTGCCCTTGCCGGCGCCGACGACGGCGAGGCCGTAGAGCGGCAGCATCGCGCCATTGCCGAGGTGGAAACAGGCAAGGCAGGCGGCGAGGATCAGCATCGGCTTGTTCCGGAGCAGCGTCTTGAAGCCCTCCGCCTGGCCGCCCTGATCCTCGTCCTTGCCTTTGTCGCCCTCCAGCCCGCGCGCGGCGCGGTGGTCGATCGCGCGTTCCGGGATCATCAGCACGCTGATGATCGCCAGCACGCCGAAGGCGGCGGCGAGATAGAAGATCGCCGGCATGCCGAACTTCCAGCCGAGCCAGCCGGACAGACCCGCACCGATCATGTTGCCGGCATGGTTCCACGCCTGGTTGCGGCCGTTCTGGGCGTTGAAGCCCTTCTGCCGGACGATGCCGAGCGTCATGCCGGTCACCGCCGGGCCGATCGCCGCGCCGGCGATCGCGGTGGCGACCTGGCTGACCGTGACGACCAGTCCGGTCTGCGACCACAGGATCAGGAACGAGGCGAGCACCGTGCAGATGCCGGTGACGATCACCACCCAGCGCTTGTGCGGAGTATGGTCGATGAAGGCGCCGGCGGGCACCGTCATCACCATGCCGGCAACGCCACCGGCGGTCATCACCGTGCCGATCGGCCCCGTGTGCCAGCCGCGCTGCTGCAGGAAGACGCCAAGAAAGGGGCCGATGCCCGCCTGCATGTCCGCCATGAAGAAATTGAGCGACTGCAAGGCCTTGCGCGCGCGCTTCGTGTCATCGGGGCGCGGCGGTGCCGCCCCCGTCAAGGTCGCTGCTGTGGTCGCCATCGGGCACCTCAATCTGGGCTGGGTGCGGGCAAAACTATGTTACAAACCTTTGTGTCCGTATCGGCAGCATCGCTGTCGTAAAAAGTATACTCGTGTTTGGACCGGCAAAGCCGGATCGGGGTCGGAGCGGGCCAACGCCCCGCCCGACCGCCCAATCAGGTCACGCTTCGGGCGATCGGGTGGGAGCGTGGGCCGCTGCCACGTCTACGACGGTGGATCAGACCCTAGGACCGATCGCCATTCAGCATCGCAGGCTTTGGAAGCGCCCTTCCGTCATTCCGCGAAGGCGGACATCCAGACGCGCGGAGGCGGCTTGTAGAGCTGTGACGTCAGAGGGTCTGGATCCCCGCCTCCACGGGAATGACGAACCATGGCCGGCCATGCCGAATGGCGATCGGCTCTAGCGCGCCGGCGCGAGGCGGCGGGACAGCAGAGCGACGAAGCGGGGCAACGGGCACAGCGTCGCACAGCCCGGCATGCGTATCGTCGTGCTGGTCACCCCGGGCGTCAGATGGCGCAGCGCCGCCAGCGGTTGCGTGCGGTAGCGGATGCGGACGTAGCTGGCGCCGGTGACCGGATCGCGCAGCAGCGTCAGCGCCAGCGCGCCGCCCGGCGCGACGTCGCCATCGGCATAATCGGGCGTGCGCAGCGGCACGCCGAGCGCCGCGGCGAGCGCCGTGACGTTGGTGTCATGGCCGACATAGAGGGACAGGGCTGATCCGTGCGGGGCGGTCAGGTCGGCGATGATCGCGCGGCCGATCGGCCCGGCCTGATGCGCGGCCATATAGGGCGGCCGGGTGAAGACGTCGAACAGCGCGGCGTGCAGCCGGCCGAGCCGCCGGATCGTCGCCGCATCGGCGCGGCCCCAGCCGACCTCGCGCATCGGCAGTCCTTGCGCATATTCGAGCAGCAGCACCTGCGCCGTGCCCGACGCCTTGCGGATCGCGCCGCTCAATTCGATGCCGCGGCCGTCGGGCGTGGCGCCGACGGTCTCCGGCGCGGGCGGCGTACAATCGTGGGTGCCCGGGCAGGCGAGGACGTGGTCGAGCAGCGTCAGTTCGCCGCGATGGCGCGCCGCCAGCCGGGCGATGCCGCCGGTATGCCGCTCGATCGCCCGGACCGCCGTCGCGGCATCGAAGTCGGTGGCCCCGGCGCGCAACGCTTCGAACAAGGGGTCGACGGTCCCCTCGCGCTGATGCTCGACCGCGATCGGACAGCCGGGCGCGAAGCCGGCCAGAAAGGCAGCGGCGCTGTCGATCGTGCGCTGGCTGACGTTGCTGTGCACGCGCACCTCGCCATCGGCGGGGCAGCCACGCCGAGACAGCAGCCCCGCCGCCGCCAGCCACGCGCGATCGTCCCGACCGCGGATACGCAGCGCAGCGAGCCCGTGCGGCGTCATCTGTTCCGCCGCCACCGGCCAGTGCGGCCACGGCGCGGCGCTGCGCGTGTCGGCAGGGGCCTCGCCGTCGATCGGCGCGCGGACGCCGTGGCGCATGAGCATGACGACCCGTTCGGGAACGAGCCGGCTGGCGACCGGGGTAGAGGCTAGAGCGACGGCAAGGAGGAAGATCATGACGGGCGACCGGTGCTGTGGAGGGCGACCGATCGCGCGCCAGTGTTACAGGCTGATGCAACACACCTGCAGGACCGTTCAGTGGTGCGATGCCGCCAGTTGCGCCCGAAAGCTTTGCAGTACGTCCTCCGCAACCGGGGGAAGCGGAGTCGCCGCCTTGCCGCGCCGCAGCCGGGCCCGATCGCCCTCGTCCGGCGTGACGACCCGCACGCGCACGGCCGCCGGGCTGCCCGTCAGCCCCAGTTCGTTCGCCGCGCCCTGCGCCAGGTCGATGATCCGGCTGTCGCCCCCGGCGAATGGTCCGCGATCGTTGATCCGCACCAGGATGCGACGGCCGGTGGCGAGCGAAGTGACCTCGACATAGGTCGGCAGCGGCAAGGTGCGATGCGCGCCGGTCAGCCAGCGTGCCCTGAACTTCTCGCCGAGCGCGGTACGATGTCCCGATTCCCCGCCATACCAGCTGGCATAGCCCAGCATGTCGTAATCGGGCGCGGGCGCGGGCACATAGCGATGGCCGCGCACGCTATAAGGCCGGCCGATCTGTACCGGCGTGTCGCTGACCGGGCGATAGCCGCCTGCGCAACCGGCCAGCACCAGCACGGCGAGTGGCGTCAGCCGCCGCAGCGGCATGGCGCCATCTCGCCACCGCGGTCGAGGCCGCCGGCCGTCTGCCGTGGCGGTACCAAGCGCCTCCCGTCGTCGCCCGGATGCCGGGTCACGAGCGGCCCGACCGCACACCTTATCGCACCAGGTCGAAGGTGCCGTGCACGCCATCCGCCTGCGCCGATGGGGCGATCCACACGTCGAACGTACCCGGCTCGACGGTCGGCTGCAGGTCCTTGCCGAGGAACTGCAATTGCTCGCGGGTCAGGGTGAAGGCGACGCGCTCGCTCTTGCCGGGCGCCAGCGCGACCTTGCGGAACGCCTTCATCTCGCGGACCGGCCGGGTGATGCTGGCGACGCGGTCGCGGATATAGAGCTGCACCAGCTCCTCGCACGGCCGCGTGCCGCTGTTGGTGACGGTCGCCGCCACCTCGATCCGCCCGTCCCAGGGCAATGTCGCGGGCACCACCGGCGCGGCATAGCTCACCTTGCCGTAGGTCAGGCCGTGGCCGAACGGATAGAGGGCGGCGTTGGGCGAGGTGCGCCACTGCGCCTTGTAGGGCTGTCGCGGTCCGTCCGGTGCCGGCCGCCCGGTCGCCTTGTGCGCGTAATAATAGGGCTCCTGTCCGCTTTCGTGCGGGAAGCTCAGCGGCAGGCGGCCGGAGGGACCGACCCTGCCGAACAGGACGTCGGCGATGGCATGGCCGGTCTCCGAACCGAGGAACCAAGTGACGAGGATCGCCGGCGCGTCCTTGACCGCGCCCTCCAGCGCGAGGCCGCGGCCGTTCTTGAGCAGCACGACGATCGGCTTGCCGGTCGCCGCCACCGCCTCGGCCAGCGCCATCTGCGGCGCGGGCACGGTGATCGCGGTGCGCGACTGCGCCTCGCCCGACATCGTCTCGCTCTCGCCGATCGCCAGCACGACCACGTCCGCCGCCCGCGCCGCCGCGACCGCCGCGTCGATGCCGCCGGCCAGCGGCTCCTCGACACCCGAGCCCGGCGTCACCGAGACGTTGCGCGCGCCCGCCGCCTTGACGCCGGTCGCCAGGTCGATCGCTCGGTTGTTGTCGCCATAGACCACCCACGGGCCGTTGAGGTCGTGCTGGCCGCTGGCGAACGGGCCGATCAGCGCGATCCTGCGTGACGGGTCGAGCGGCAGCAGGTCGCCGTCGTTCTTCAGCAGCACCATCGCCTTCTGCGCCGCCTCGCGCGACAGGGCGAGCGCCGGCTTGGTGCGCGACCGCGCGGTTTCGCGCTTGGTGTCGATGCGGCGGAACGGGTCGTCGAACAGGCCGAGCTGGTGCTTCACCGCCAGCACGCGCCGCACCGATTCGTCCAGCACCGCCTGCGGCACCGCGCCCTCGCGCACCAGCGCCGGCAGATGCTGCGCATAGAGGTTGGACTGCATCGACATATCGACGCCCGCCAGCAAGGCGATGCGCGCGGCATCCTTGCCGTCCTTGGCGAAGCCGGCCGCGATCATCTCCTCGTCGCCGGTATAGTCGCCGACGATGAAGCCGGGGAACCGCCATTCGTCGCGCAACACCTTGCGCAGCAGCCACGGATTGCCGTGCGAGGGGATGCCGTTGATCTCGTTGAACGAGGCCATGCCGCTCATCGCGCCGGCATCGAACCCGGCCTTGTACGGCGGCAGATAGACCTCGCGCAGCGTCCGTTCGGACAGGTCGACGCTGTTATAGTCGAGCCCGCTTTCCGCCGCGCCATAGGCCGCGAAATGCTTGACGCAGGCCATCACCGCATCGGCATCGGCGAGGTTCCTGCCCTGGAAGCCCTTGACGCGCGCGGCGGCGAACAGCTGGCCGAGCAACGGGTCCTCGCCGGCGCCTTCCATAGTCCGGCCCCAGCGCTGGTCGCGGGCGATGTCGACCATCGGGAAGAAGGTCCAGTCGATGCCCGCCGCCGCGGCTTCATAGGCCGCCATGCGCGCAGTGCGCATCGCGAGATCGGGGTCGAAGCTCGCCGCCTCGGCGACCGGCACCGGGAAGATGGTGCGATGGCCGTGGATCACGTCGGCGGCGAAGATCAGCGGGATCTTGAGCCGCGACTGGCGCATCACCGCATCCTGCATCCGCCGCGCCATTTCCGCGCCATTGCCGTTGAACACGCCGGTCAGCTTGCCCGCCACCGCATCCGCGACCTGGCCTTCGAAGCTCGGGCCGTTCGACGGCGGGTTGAGGCCGGTGGCGATGCCGCCGCTCCATGCCGCGGCGTTGAGCTGCAGCTGCCCGGCCTTCTCCTCCAGCGTCATGCGCTGGACGATCGCTTCGATGCGCGCGGGCAGCGCCTGCGGGTCCGCCTGGGCGAGCAGCGCGCGCGCCGGGCTGGACGCCCAGGCGACGATCGCGCCCGCGCCCATCAGCGCCGCACGCCGCGAAATGGTGATGTCGGTCATAGCTAACGAAACTCCCCTCACGCTCGCGTCCGCCGTGTACCCGCGATCCGTCGTCGGACCATCCGGCTTTTCGCGTTGACGCGTTGTTGTAACCGGTTACACAGCCGATAGGGATCGCACAAGCCGCGATGCCGCCGGTATAGCAGCGCCGGCTCGACTGGGAGGGGAGGGACGTGAGACAGGCATCCGCCACGATCCGCGACGTGGCGCGCGAGGCCGACGTATCGGTCGCCTCCGTGTCGCGCGCGCTCAACGGACACAGCAGCGTCCATCCCGACACGCGGGCCCGCGTGCTCGCCGCCGCCAAGTCGCTGGGCTATGTGCCGCATGCAGGCGCGCGCAGCCTGTCGCTGGCGCGCAGCCACGCGATCGGCGTCGTCCTGCCCGATCTGCACGGCGAATTCTTTTCGGAGATCGTCCGCGGCATGGACCGCGAGGTGACGGCGCGCGGTTACCACCTGCTGCTGTCCAACATGCATGCCGATGCGGCGCTGGCGGCGCAGGCGGTGCGGTCGATGCGCGGACGCGTCGACGGGCTGGTGGTGATGGCACCACAGCTCGATGCCGCCGGCCTCGACGATGCCTTGCCACGCGACGTGCCCGCGGTGCTGGTCAATTCGCACGACGGCGCCGGCCATGCCGCCTTCCGCATCGACAATGGCGCCGGAATGGCGGCGGTCGTCGCGCATGTCGTCGCCACCGGGCGCCGCGCGCTCGTCCATATCGCCGGCCCGGACGGCAATATCGATGCGCAGGAGCGGCGCGACGCCTTCCTCGCCGCCTGCGCGCGGCATCTGCCCGGCGTGCAGCCGACCGTGGTCGTCGGCGACTTCCACGAAGAATCGGGCGGCGCGGCGGTGGCGATGCTGCGCGCACGCGGAATCGCCTTCGACGCGATCGTCGCCGCCAACGACCAGATGGCGCTGGGCGCGCTGACCGCCTTGCGCGACGCCGGCACGGCGGTGCCGGGCGAGGTCGCCATCGCCGGTTTCGACGACATTCCACTGTCCCGCTATCTCGGCCTGACCACGGTACGCGTGCCGCTGGCGGAGATGGGCGCGCGCGCCGTCGCCCGGCTGATCGACGCGCTGGAGGGCGCGACGCTGACGCCCGAGACGCAGACCGTGCCGACCGAATTCATCCCCCGCCTGACCACAGCCGCCGGAGCATCATGACCTTTTCGCCGTTTCCGCTCGATCGCCGCACCCTGCTGGCGCGCGCGCCGCTCGTCGCCGCGGCCGCCGCCGGCCTGCCGCAGGCGGCCGTGGCCGCGCCGGCGGCGACCAAACTGCCGGGCTGGTTCGACGACCTCGAACAGCGCACCTTCCGCTTCTTCTGGGATCTCGCCAATCACGACAACGGCCTCGTGCCGGACCGCTGGCCGACGCCGTCCTTCGCCAGCATCGCGGCGGTTGGCTTCGCCCTGACCGCCTATCCGATCGGAGTCGAGCGCGGCTGGATCACGCGGGCCGAGGCGCGCGACCTGACGCTGACCACCCTGCGCTTCTTCGCCACGGCGCCGCAGGGCGACGCGCCGGCCGGAATGAGCGGGCACAAGGGGTTCTTCTACCATTTCCTGGACATGAAGACCGGCGCGCGCTTCCGCGACACCGAACTTTCCAGCGTCGACACCACCCTGCTCTTCCTCGGCATCCTGTTCGCCGGCGCCTGGTACGACCGCGCCGACCCGGCGGAGGCGGAGATCCGCCGGCTGGCGCAGACGATCACCGATCGCGCCGACTGGCCGTGGTTCACCAACGCCCGCGGCAGCGTGTCGATGGGCTGGCATCCCGGCCAGGGCTTCATCGAGCGGCCGTGGGAGGGGTATAACGAGGGGATGATGGTCTATGTCGTCGGCCTCGGCAGCCGCGGCAAACCGCTCGCCGACGGGGCCTGGGATGCGTGGACGAGGACCTATCCCGGCTTCTGGCGCGGGCAGGGGGCGACCCGTCACCTCGCCTTCGCGCCGCTGTTCGGTCACCAGTACAGCCAGATGTGGATCGACTTCCGCGGCATCCGCGATGCGACGATGCGGCAGGCGGGGTTCGATTATTTCGAGAACAGCCGCCGCGCGACCTATGCCAATCGCGCCTATTGCATCGCCAATCCGATGCAGTGGGATGGCTATGGCCGCGACATCTGGGGCCTGACCGCCTGCGACGGGCCGGGCAATGTCCAATTGCCGTTCAAGGGGCGCACCGCCGAATTCTTCGGCTATTCGGCGCGCGGGCCGCTTGGCCAGCCCGACGAGCGCGACGACGGCACGCTGGCGCCGACCGCCGCGCTTGGCAGCCTCGCCTTTGCGCCGGAGATCGTCGTGCCGGCGGCAAACGCGATGAAGGCCTGGCCGAAGCTCTACGGCCGCTATGGCTTCCTCGACAGTTTCAACCCGTCGTTCCGCTATGCCGACGTCAAGCTGGAGAACGGATCGGTCGATCCCAAGTCGGGCTGGGTCGACGGCGACTATCTCGGCATCGACCAGGGCGCGATCATCGGCGCGATCGCCAACACCCGCGACGAGGGCGTGTGGCGCGTCATGCGCCGCTCGCCGACGATCCGCCGCGGCCTGCAGCGTGCCGGGTTCACGGGCGGATGGTTGGGGTGATGGTCCGACCCTCCCGTCATGCCGGACTCGTTCCGGCATCCACCCTTCCGCGCACGCGCCGGCGTGATCGTCTGCGGCACCGTGGATGCCGGAACGAGTCCGGCATGACGGAGGCTGTGCCATGACCGACCCGCACCCCAACCCCCCGATCAAGACGATCACCATCGTCGGCGGCGGCACCGCGGGCTGGATGACCGCGGCGCTGCTGTCGCGCCTGTTCCTCGGTGCCTATACGATCCGCCTGATCGAATCGGACGAGATCGGCACGATCGGGGTCGGCGAGGCGACGATCCCGGCGCTGCGCAGCTTCATCGGGCTGGCCGGCATCGACGAATTCGAATTCGTCCGCGCCACGCAGGCGACGTTCAAGCTCGGCATCGAATTCCGCCACTGGCGCGCGCCCGGCCACAGCTACATCCACGGCTTCGGCAAGATCGGCCAGGACCTCTACTGGCTGCACTGCCACCAGTTCTGGCTGAAGGAACAGGCGGCGGGGCGCGCCAAGCATCTCGATCTGTATGCCCTCAACACGCTGGCGGCGCGGATGAACCGCTTCGCCATGCCCGATCCGTCCAATCCCCATTCGCCGATGGCGGATCTCGACTATGCCTATCATTTCGACGCCTCGCTGTTCGCGCGCTTCCTGCGCGGGCGGGCGGAGGCGGCGGGGGTGGAGCGGATCGAGGGGCGGATCGTCGCCGCCAACCGCCGCGGCAGCGACGGCTTCCTCGACCATGTCGTGCTCGCCGACGGGCGCCGCGTCGACGGCGACCTGTTCGTCGACTGTTCGGGGATGCGCGGCCTGCTGATCGGCGACGCGATGGGCGTCGGCTACGAGGATTGGAGCCAGTGGCTGCTCTGCGACCGCGCGCTGGCGGTGCCGACCGCGCGCGGGACGGGGCCATTGACCCCCTATACGCGATCGACCGCGCACGACGCCGGCTGGCAATGGCGCATCCCGCTCCAGCACCGCACCGGCAACGGCCATGTCTATGCCAGCCGCTTCACCAGCGACACGGACGCGGCGGACACCCTGCTCGCCCATCTCGACACGCCGGCGCTCGCCGATCCGCGCGCGGTGCGCTTCCGTCCGGGCAAGCGGACCAAGGCGTGGGAGAAGAACGTCGTCGCGCTCGGCCTTGCCGGCGGTTTCCTCGAGCCGCTCGAATCGACCAGCATCCATTTGATACAGACCGGCATCCTGCGCCTGATCGCGCTCTTCCCCGGGCGCGGCTTCAACGCCGCCGACATGGCCGAATACAATCGCCAGACCGATTTCGAATATCGCGACGTGCGCGACTTCATCATCGCCCATTACAAGGTGACGGAGCGCGAGGACACGGATTTCTGGCGTTACGTCAAGCATATGGACGTGCCCGACAGCCTGACCGAACGGCTCGACCTGTTCCGCGCCTCGGCCCGCTTCTTCATGCACGGCAAGGCCGAGCTGTTCCGCGAGGAAAGCTGGGTGCAGGTGCTGCTCGGCCAGGGGCTGCAGGCGCATTACGACCCGATGGTCGACATGATCCCGGCCGATCAGGCCACCGCCTTCCTCAAGGATGTCGAAGAGGTGATCGCCGATGTCGCCGCCGGCCTGCCGACCCACGAGGCGTTCATCGCCAGACATTGCGCGGCGCCGCCGATCGCCTGAACCGCGCCACCGCCGCGCCGGCCGGTCCGGGCGGAGTGTGACCCGGCTGCAACAGTTCGCAGCATAGTGACGCAAGGCTGATCCATGCCGTTGTAACCGGTTACGCGGGCGAGTAACCGGTTCCACACGCCTCTCGCGATCCGCGGGCCGACTCCTGTCGTCGGCGCGTCGGGAGCAAAGACGGGGCAAGGGACGACCGTGGAGGGGTTTGAAATGGCATCCAGGATTCATCGCGCGCGCACTGTTCGCGGCATTTCGGCGGCGGCGCTGGCCGCGGCGCTGGTCATCGGTACGCCGGCCTTTGCGCAGGCGACCTCCACCCTGCGCGGCCATATCGAGGGCGCGGCGGCAGGGACCACCGTCGTCATCACCGATCTGACCACCGGCCAGGTGATCAACGGCCGCACCAATGCGACCGGTGACTATACCATCCCCGGCATCCGCCCGAGCACCTATCGCGTCGACGTGGCTGGTCAGCGGCCGGAGCAGGTCGTCGTCCCCGTCGGCCAGACGATCACGCTCGACATCGGCACCCCCGCCGCCAATGCGGAAGCCGCCGCTGCCACCAGCACGACGACGTCGGCCGACGCCGGCAACGGTTCGGGCAGCGACATCGTCGTCACCGGCCGTCGCACCCAGGAAGTGCGCACCGCCGAGGTCGCGACCAACGTCTCGCAGCAGCAGATCGAGAGCCTGCCGCAGAGCGACCGCAACTTCCTGAACTTCGCCGCGCTCGCCCCGGGCGTCGCGGTTACCCCCGGCCGCAGCAACCGCCAGGTCCAGGCAGGCGGCGTCAGCGCCGACAACGTCAACGTCTTCATCGATGGCCTCAGCCTCAAGAACCAGGTCAACCACGGCGGCGTCGCCGGCCAGAACTTCAGCCAGGGCAACCCGTTCCCGCAGCTCGCGGTGCAGGAGTTCAAGGTCGATACGCAGAACTTCAAGGCCGAGTACGAACAGGCCGGCTCCGCGATCATCACCGCGGTGACCAAGTCGGGCGGCACGTCGTTCCACGGCACTCTGTTCGGCGAATGGCAGCCGAGCTCCTTCTACGGCACCAAATATTTCGACCGGCCGGGCAATGCCAACAACCGCGACGGATCGAACAAGCAGGGCGACTACGACCGCAAGCAATACGGCGGCGACCTGGGCGGCCCGATCATCAAGGACGTGCTGCACTTCTACGGCGCGTTCGAGGCGACCGACCAGAGCGCGCCGTCCAGCGCCGTGTTGTTGGGCAACAACAATCCCGACAGGCAGACCGACCAGATCGTCCCGCAGGCGATCGTCAACCAGTATAATGGCAGCTATCCGCAGGCTTTCAACCAGAAGCTGTACTTCGGCAAACTGACCGCCTTCGTCAGCAATGCCGATACGGTCAACTTCAGCGGCTTTTTCCGTCGCGAAAGCAACCTGGCCGATTTCGGCGGCACGTCCGTCCCGTCGCACGGCCATTTGTTGCAGTCGAAAATCGACCTGTACCAGCTCGAGTGGAACCATCGCGGCGACAATTGGCTGAACGAGGCCACCGTCGCCTACAACACCGTGTTCAACGGCACGCCGCGCGTCAGCAGCGGCCCGGAGATCCTGCTCGGCACGCCCGGTGCCATCGTCGCCTCGCTCGGCACCAACGGCTTCGAACAGGCCGATAATCAAAAGACCTGGACGTTCAAGGACAACGTCACCTTCTACGGTTCCGGTCATGTCGTGAAGGCGGGCGTCAAGGTCGCGCTCAACGATCTGTCGCGCGAGGAAGACAATCTCAGCAACGGCCAGTATATCTTCACGCCGGCGAACTACACGACGTTCGACGCGTCCACGCCGATCCAGGGCAGCGTTTCGCTGGTACCCGTGCAGCCGGCCAAGGCCAAGGATACGCAGATCGGCCTGTTCATTCAGGACGACTGGACGGTCAACGAGCATCTGACGATCAACGCCGGCCTTCGCTGGGACTATGAGACCAACGCCAAGAACGACAATTTCGTCACCCCGGCGGCGATCGCGACGGCGCTGCGCAATTACCAGCCGTGGAAGGCCGCCGGCATCAATCCGGAGGATTACATCTCCACCGGCAACAACCGTAAGCCCTATTGGAAGGCGTTCCAGCCGCGTCTCGGCGTGTCGTACGACGTCAAGGGCGACCGCGACCTGGTGCTGTTCGCCGGTGCCGGCCGCTATTACGACCGGCCGCTGTTCATCACCGCGGGCATCGAGACCGTGAAGGCGCTGTATCAGCGCACCGTCACGCTCAACTTCTGCGATGGTCCGACGCAGCCGACCTGTGCTGACGTACGCGCGCAGCCCGGCAACAATGGCGTGCTTCCGCAAACGACCTTGGTCTGGAACGCCAATTACAAGAACGTCGACGCGCTGCGCGCCGCCGCGACCGCGACAGGTGTCGGCGGCGAGGTGTGGCTGCTCAACAACGATACGAAGCTGCCCTATTCGGACCAGTTCAACGTCGGCGTCCGCAAGCGGCTGGGCGCAATTCAGACATCGGTGACGCTCAGCCACATCCGCAGCCACAACATCTTCAAGTACGTGCGTGGCAACCGCCTGCTCAACGGCCAGTACACCAGCCTGGGCGACCAGTTCATCGAGGACAATTTCCCGGCTCAGGGCATCCTGCCCGGCTATAGCGGCAAGCTGAACATCGGTTCGAACGACGGCAAGGCCTATTACACCGCCGTCTACGTCACCGCCGAAAAGCCGTTCGTCACCGGCTCGACCTGGGGCTTCACCTCGACGCTGACGTTGCAGCGCGCGCGGTCGAACGTCGCGCAGGAACTGCAGGGCGACGAATTCTACAACGGTCCGCGCGTCGATGCCTATGGCATCAACTATGTCGCGGGCGTGGAGAAGTGGCGCTTCGTCGGCACCGGTATCGCCCGCGGCCCGTGGGACACGAAGATCTCGGTCACCGGCACGTTCAGCTCCGGCCCGTCCTTCGGCCAAGTCATCACGCGCCCCGGTCCGCCCGAATTCGGCAGTCCGAGCGGCACCTACGGCAATTTCGGCGGCGTGTTCTGGCCGGACCAGATCGTCGGCTATGCCTCGGTCGACGCGCGCATCTCGAAGAACTTTCGCATGCCGTGGGGGCATGATCTCGAGATCAACTTCGCCGCCTTCAACCTGTTCGATTCGGTCAACCGGACCTATACGGCCTGGGGCGCCGGCTCCGGCCTCAACCCGACCAAGCGCGAGAATGACACCACCGGCGTGCCGCGCTCGTTCCAGGTCGGCGCGCGCTACAAGTTCTGATGGGATTGGCTCAGAGGCGCATTCTTCACAGCGCCTCTGAGCCTAGTTACCATCCACGCGGTCTCAAGCTTCAGACCGTATACGGTCAATGTGCTCCGTATGCCGGGAGGCACAGAAGAAGGGCTTCTCCATAATATGGGGAAGAGCTGTTCGTGTTGAAAACATATTCGCAACGCTGACTTCCGGTGTAAGCCGGAACTTCGTGATGATTCGGTCCATAAACATACATGTAATATGAGCCTAAGGTGTTCACTATTCGCTCCGCACCCCAACTGTTTACGTTTTCGCTGTTCACGTAGAAAATATATCCGGCATCAATTTGCTGTTGAACTAGCGTCACCCATTCATCATGGGTCAGCCTCGTAAAATTTGAAAGTATAGTGTAGGTGTGTGATCCTGGGGTCACTTGGGCTATTGTTGGTTGCGGCAAGGACATGGTGAGGCCGACAGCGATAGCGATCGATAGGATGCGCATGTAGAACACTCCCCAACAAGTTGACTTGAATTTGGGCTTCTATGTGCAGCACTGGCTGATGAAGCATCATACTCGACTACTTGATAGTAGTCGATCGGAATATTTTCCGCCACGGGAATGTTGGAGGTGGAATGTTCAGTAAACGTGACGTTAAAGAACCCCCTGCCGATAAAAGCGGGCGGGATTGCATGCAGTTAATGAGCGTTAAATGCGTCGCTAAGCTTCGGTGACCCCCAGCCTGATCCGCATTGGCCGCAGCCAGAGTCCGGTCGTCATCGTCGACGGTGCCACCGGCGACGTCGACCGCATCGTCGATCTCGCCGCCGCGCTGGCGCCCTTTCCGAACGTCGCGCGCAGCTATTACCCCGGTGTCCGTCGCGTGCTCACCGCCGCCGACGGACCCGCGCATGACTATGCCACCGGGCTGCTCCAGGCGCTCGCGCCGTTCATCGGCGGCGCCTTCGAGGTCGACGGCTTCGACTGGATCGAGGGCAGCTTCTCGATGGTCACCGCCGCGCCGGACACGCTGTCGCCGGCACAGCGCATTCCGCATTTCGATTCGGTCGATCCCGGCTATCTCGCGGTGCTCCATTATCTCGCCGACACCCCCGGCACCGCTTTCTACCGCCAGCAGGCGACCGGGATCGAGCGGGTCGACGCCGGCAACCGCGACGCCTTCATCGCCGCCGCCCGTCGCGACGGCGCGCAGCTCAGCGGCTATACCAATGCCAGCAACGCCGCCTTCGAACGGATCGGCCTGGTCGAGGGCAAGCGCGACCGCGTCGTCCTCTACCAGGGCTGCCTGCTCCATTCGGGTATCATTCCGCACGATATGCTGCGCAGCATCGATCCGCGCGCGGGGCGGCTGACCACCAACCTCTTCATCCAGGCGCACCGATGATCGCAAGCCTCGTACTCGCCGCCGCGGCCCAGGCCACGGCCGCGCCGCACACCTATGCCAATCCGGTCGACCTCGATTACCGCTACAATTTTGAGCAGGTCAACGAGGGCGTCTCCTACCGCACCGGCGCCGATCCGGTGATCGTGCCGTTCAAGGGCGCCTATTACCTCTTCCTCACCCTCGCCGACGGCTATTGGCGCTCGACCGATCTGGTGACGTGGCGCTTCGTCACGCCCAGCCGCTGGCCGGCGGAGGGCATCGTCGCGCCGGCCGTCTCCTCCGACGGCGAGCGGCTGCTGATCATGCCGTCAATGACCGGGCAGGGGGCGATCTACGGCACCTCCGATCCGGCAAGTGGCCGCATCGACTATTATGTACGCCGCATGCCCGTCCTGCCCGGCGCGGTGAAGTCGGGGTTCGAGGATACGATCAAGGGCGATCAGGTGCCGCCCGGTCCGTGGGACCCGGACCTGTTCCAGGACGACGACAAGCGCTGGTACCTCTATTGGAATTCGTCCAACGTCTTCCCGATCTACGGCGCGCCGGTGTCGTTCGCCGACGGCAGGATGACCTACGGCAGCCCGCGCAAGTCCTTCATCCTGCTCGACCCCGACCGTCACGGCTGGGAACGGTTCGGCCAGGATCACAGCGGCACTTTGCCCAATGGCACGCCGATCAAGCCCTTCATGGAGGGCGCGTGGATGACCAAGGTCGGAGGGCGCTATTATCTGCAATATGGCGCGCCGGGCACCGAATATAACGCCTACGCCACCGGCACCTATGTCGGCAGTTCGCCGATGGGGCCGTTCACCTACGCGCCCTACAATCCGGTCGGCTACAAGCCCGGCGGCTTCGTGCAGGGGGCGGGGCACGGCAACACCTTCCGCGATCTCCACGGCAATTGGTGGAACACCGGCACGCCGTGGATCGGCTATAACTGGACGTTCGAGCGGCGGATCGGGATGTGGCCGACGGTGTTCGACGCCGACGGGCAGATGCGCGTCTCGACCCGCTTCGGCGACTTCCCGCAGCGCATGCCGACGACGCGCTTCACCGACCCGGATTCGCTGTTCACCGGCTGGATGCTGCTCTCCTATCGCAAGGCGGCGACGGCGAGCGGCAGCGTCGACGGGCACCCGGCGAGCGATACGACCGATGAAAATCCGCGCAGCTTCTGGCTGTCGCCGAGCAAGGCGCCGGGCGCGACGCTGACGATCGACCTCGGCGCGGCAAAGACGCTGCGTGCGGTGCAGGTCAATTTCGCCGATTATCAGGCGGGGCGGTTCGGCGATGCGCCCGACATCTACACCGAATTCCGCCTCGAATCGTCGCTCGACGGCCAGGCGTGGCGGCCGCTCGCCCGTACCGAGCCGCCGCGTCGCGACCGCCCCAACGCCTATTTCGAACTGCCGCGGCCGGTGCGGGCGCGCTTCGTCCGCTACGTCCACGGCCATGTCGGGGGTGCGCATCTCGCGATCAGCGACCTGCGCGTGTTCGGCACCGCCGGGGGTGCCGCGCCGCCCCCACCCACGCTGCTCGCCGCGACGCGCGACCGCGACACCCGCAACGCGACGATCCGCTGGACGCGCGTGCCGAGCGCGGTCGGCTACAACGTGCGCTGGGGCATCCGGCCCGATCGGCTGGCGCTGACCTACCAGCTGTTCGCCGACCGCGTCGCCGGTGGACGGGCAGCGGCATTGCCGTTGCGCGCGCTGACGGTGGGCCAGCGTTATTACGTCGCGGTCGAGGCCTTCGACGAGAATGGCGTCTCGACGCTCAGCCGGGTCGCCCCGCTGTAGCGTCTTGCGCTGTCCTACACGGCGGTGCGCTGCTACGGGTCTTCCCATGACCGCGATCCTCTCTTTCGTCCGTGACTGGTGCGTCCGGGATTGGGGTCGAAGATTGCGCGTTCAGGCGTCAATTCTGTCAAGACTCGCAGGGTGCACCGGCGCATGACCGCCAGCATCACCGTCACCCATCACGGCGCGGAGCGTCAGCCGGTCGTCGTCTTCGACGATTTCGCCGATGCCGAAATGCTGCGCGACGATGCCGGCTTCCTGTCCTTCGCGCCGATCGGCGAACATTATCCCGGCGTCCGCGCCCGCGTCGCACCAGCGATCCTGCGGCCGATGCTGGCGACGATCGCACCGGTCGTCGCGGACGTGTTCGGCATCGCCGCGACCGAGGTGGTCGATGCCTTCTATTCGCTCGTCACCACGCCGCCCGCCCGGCTCGCCCCGATCCAGCGGCTGCCGCATTTCGACGAAGTGTCGCCGAACCGGCTCGCGCTGCTCCACTTCCTGTCGCCCGACGAATCGAGCGGCACCGCCTTCTACCGCCAGCGCAGCACCGGCTTCGAATCGGTCGATGCCGCGCGCCTGCCCGCCTATCGCGCGGCGCTCGATGCCGATCTCGCCCGCCACGGCCTGCCCGACGCCAGCTACATCGCCGGCGACACGCCCGTCTTCGACCAGCTGGCGGTGCATCGCGGCCGCTTCAACCGCGCCATCCTCTACCGCTCGAACACGCTGCATTGCGCCTTCATTCCGCCCGATATGGCGTTGAGCGACGATCCGTTGAGCGGGCGGCTGACCGTCAACACCTTCCTCGACGCCGCCGGCTGACGCGGTCGCTCTGTTGCCGGAATGCAACGCGGCTGCGACGCCGCATGAATACGTATGTGGCCGCGTTGGCACATAATCTCCCTTTGTTCACAAGCGCGAGCATCACGCCGGCCGATCGTCCTCCCAAGCCAGGGGGCGGGGGCATGGCAGCACCCAAGGGGGAGGATTCTTCTCGTGTCCCGTTCCGTTCCGTCGTTTTCGCTGCGCACCCGCTGCGCGCTCCGCTCCACCACCGTCGGCCTCGGCAGCCTGTTCCTGGTAACCGGCGGCGCCGCCTTCGCGCAGGAAGTCCCCAACCCGCAGTCGCCCAACGCCAACCCGCCCGCCGCCGCGACGGTGCAGGCGCCGGCGCCGGCCGCCGAGCCGACCCCGAACCAGGACGCCGAGCAGGCGCAGACCGTCGCCAATGCGACGCAGGACGACGGCGGCTCGGACATCGTCGTCACCGGCATCCGCGCCAGCCTGGCGAGCTCCGCCAAGATCAAGCGCGACTCGACGCTGATCGTCGACAGCGTCTCGGCCGAAGACGTCGGCAAGCTGCCCGACGTGTCGATCGCCGACTCGCTCGCCCGTCTGCCGGGCGTCACCGCCCAGCGCCTCGAGGGCCGCGACCAGCGCCTGTCGATCCGCGGCCTCGGTCCCGATTTCTCGACCACGCTGCTCAACGGCCGCGAGCAGGTGACGGTCGGCGACAACCGCGGCGTCGAATATGACCAGTATCCGTCGGAATTCTTCCGCAACGTCAACGTCTACAAGTCGGCCGACGCTTCGCTGATCGCGGCCGGCATCTCGGGCACCGTCGATCTGCGCATGCTGCGCCCGCTCGACCAGCCGGGCCGCGTCTTCGCGATCAACGCGCGCGGCCAGATGAACGGCATCGACAGCCTCAACCCGGATTCGTCGCGCTACGGCTATCGCGCCTCGGCGACCTATGTCGACAAGTTCGCCGGCGACACGCTCGGCATCGCGCTCGGCGTCTCGGCGACGCAGACCCCGTCGCAGGACGAACGCTACAACGCCTGGGGCTATAACGGCGCCGGCACCGCGGCGAGCCCCTATGTGCTCAGCGGCGCCAAGCCCTATGTCCAGTCGAACGAGCTGAAGCGCTACGGCGGCGTCGCGACGATCGAATGGCAGCCGTCCGAGAACTTCCACTCGACCTTCGACGGCCTCTATTCGCACTTCGAGGAAACGCAGCATCTGCGCGGCATCGAATTCCCGCTGGCGGGCAACGTGTCGGCGGCGAACCAGGCGATCGGCGGCGTCAGCAACGGCTTTGCGACCAGCGCGACCTTCACCGGCGTCCACGCGATCCAGCGCAACGACTACAATCAGCGCAAGGCGGACAATTTCTCGCTCGGCTGGAACAACGACCTGAAGCTCAGCGACAGCATCCACCTCAACGTCGATGCGAGCTGGAGCCACGCCAAGCGCACCGACTTCCTGCTCGAGACCTATACCGGCACCGGCTACGGCGGCTCCGGCCCGGCGGACACCGTGCGCGTGTCGCAGAACAGCAACGGCACCTATTCAATCGTGCCGACGCTGGATTACACCAACACCAGCATCCTGCGCCTGACCGACCCGCAGGGTTGGGGCTATAACGGCACGCAGGCGGTGGTGCAGGCGGGCTTCCTCAACCAGCCGAGCTTCAAGGACGACCTGAAGTCGCTGCGCGCCAGCCTGAACGGCGAATTCGAGGGCTCGCTGGTCCGCGGCTGGGAAGTCGGCGCCAACTACAGCCGCCGTCAGAAGACCAGCGCCTATCAGTCCTACTTCCTTTGCCCGAAGGGTGCCGGCAGCAACTGCACCGTGACGAGCGGCACGCCGACCTCAGCGGCGATCCCGGCAGAGGCGCTGCTCGGCGAGAACGTGCCGCTCGCCTATCTCGGCGTGCCGGCGATGCTCGCGCTCAACCCGCTGTATCTCTACAACAACGCCTACAACAGCTATTACGACAACCGGCCGAGCTCGCTGGTGCGCGACAATGTCGTCACCGAGAACGTCTGGACCGGCTATGCCAAGATCAACATCGACGGCCAGCTCGGCGGCAAGAACGTCAAGGGGTCGCTGGGTGCGCAGGTCGTGCATAGCGAGCAGCGCGGCACCGGTCAGATCGCGTCGGTCAACAACGGCGTCGTGACCATCGCGCCGGCCGACCAGAAGGTGAACTACACCAACTTCCTGCCCAGCGCGACGCTGGCGGTCGAGCTGATTCCGAGCGGCTACATCAAGATGGGCGCCTCGCAGACCATGGTCCGGCCGCGCCTCGACCAGGAGCGCGTGACGCAGGACGTGTCGGTCAACGTGGCCAACATCGTCGCCAACAACCCCAATGTCGCGCTCAACCCGGTGTTCAGCTCGTCGGGCGGCAATGTCGCGCTGCGGCCCTATCAGTCGACCAACATCGATCTGTCGTTCGAGAAGTATTTCGCCGGTGGCGGCTATGTCGCGCTGTCGGGCTATTTCAAGCACCTGACCGACTTCGTCGATCCGAACAACAGCTACGCCTATGACTTCTCGTCGCTGCTGCCGGGCCTGACGCCGGCGCAGCAGGCGATCGTCACGCAGATCGGCGGCACGACGGGCCCGGTCTCGGCCCCCGCCAACACCGGGCGCGGCGAGGTGCTCGGCGTCGAGGGTACGATCTCGCTGCCGTTCAAGGCGATCACCAGCACGCTCGACGGTTTCGGCGTGTTCGTCACCGGCAATTACACCGACTCCTCGATCAAATATGCCAACAACACGACGATCACGCTGCCTGGTCTGTCGGACTGGACGGCGAGCGGCACGCTCTACTTCGAAAAGTGGGGCTTCCAGGCGCGCGCCAACTATCGTTACCGGTCGAGCTTCCTCGCCGAGGTCGCGGGTCTGTCGGCTAGCCCGACCTACCGCACGGCGAAGAGCGAGGGCATCCTCGATGCCCAGATCGGCTACGAGTGCCAGAGCGGCTTCCTGAAGGGCTTCTCGATCCTCGCGCAGGGCAAGAACCTGACCGATCGTCCGTTCATCACCTATCAGAACAACGATCCGCGCCAGGTGATCGACTACCAGCGCTACGGTCGCGATTATTACATCGGTATCAGCTACAAGTTCTGATCCTTTCCTCCCCGCCTATAAGGGCTGTCGCCGCGACCCGGCGGCAGCCCTTTTTGTTGCGACCACCGTCACCCCGGACTTGTTCCGGGGGCCACCGTTCCGCAAAATGGCCGGCCGCTGCGTGCGCGACACCGTGGATGCCGGAACCAGTCCGGCATGACGACCGGCAAACCAGAGGATGCCACCCATGACCCCCACCACGATCGTCATCGCCGGCGGCGGCACCGCAGGATGGATGGCGGCGGCGGCACTCGGCCATCTGCTCGGCGAGCATGTCACCATCCGCCTGGTCGAGTCCGAAGCGATCGGCACGGTCGGCGTCGGCGAGGCGACGATCCCGCAGATCCGCCTGTTCAACCAGGCGCTCGGTCTCGACGAGGATGCCTTCCTGCGCGCCACCGGCGGCACCTTCAAGCTCGGCATCGCCTTCGACGGCTGGACCGCGCCGGGGCACAGCTACATGCACGCCTTCGGTGATGTCGGCCGCGACGTCGGACCGGTGCCGTTCCAGCATTACTGGCTGCGCGCCCGCGCCGCCGGTGTCGCCGGCCCCCTCGGCGACTATTGCATGAACGAGGTCGCGGCCCGCGCCGGCAAGGTCCATCGCGGCCCGCCGCTCACCGCGCGCACCATCCCGCCGATCCCTTACGCCTTTCACTTCGACGCCAACCTCTACGCCGCCTATCTCGCCCGCTTCGCGCGCAACCGCGGCGTCGAGGGGATCGAGGGGGTGATCGCCACGGTCGAACGCGACGGCGACAGCGGCGACGTTACGGCATTGCTGCTCGACGACGGCCGGCGCGTCGCGGGCGACCTGTTCCTCGACTGTACCGGTTTCCGCGGCCTGTTGATCGAGGGCGCGCTGGCGACGGGCTATGAGGATTGGTCGCGCTGGCTGCCCTGCGACCGCGCCGTCGCGCAACCGAGCACCGGGAGCGGCGCGCCGCTCCCCTATACGCGGGCGATCGCGCGCGCGGCGGGCTGGCAATGGCGCATCCCGCTGCAGCATCGCACCGGCAACGGCCATGTCTATTGCAGCGCCTTCACCAGCGACGACGAGGCGGCGGCGACGCTCGCCGCCAATCTCGACGGCGAGGCGACCGGCGATCCGCGGCCCTTGCGCTTCGTCACCGGCCGCCGGCGCCAGGCGTGGCGCCACAATGTCGTCGCGCTCGGCCTTGCCAGCGGCTTTCTCGAACCGTTGGAATCGACCAGCATCCACCTGATCCAGTCGGCGATCGCGCGGCTGGTCAAGCTGCTCCCCGCCATGCCCGTCGCCGATGCGCTGCGCCGCGAATACAACCGCCAGGCCGATTTCGAAATGGAGCGGATCCGCGACTTCCTGATCCTCCATTATTGGGCCAACGGTCGCGACGAGCCCTTCTGGCAAGCATGCCGCGCGATGGCACTGCCCGACACGCTGCAGGCGAAGATCGACCTGTGGCGCGAAGCGGGCGTCATCACCCGCGAGCATGAGGAACTGTTCACCGAGGACGGCTGGCTGCAGGTGCTGGTCGGGCAGGGGGTCACGGCGCGCGCGCACCATCCGCTCGCCGATGCGATTCCCGATGCCGATCTGGCGGAATATATGGAGACGCTGCCCCTGCTCTACCGTCGCGAGGCGGGCGCGCTGCCGCAGCATGGCGCCTATGTTGCGCAGCATTGCGCGATGCGGCGGTAGGCCGCGGGGCTAGCTCGAGCCGCGCACCACCAGCCGCGGCTGCAGCAGCGCGGCCTGCGTCGTCTGGTCCGCGATGCGGCGCAGCAGCGTGTCGACCAGCACCTCGCCGGCGCGGCGATAGTCCTGCGCCACCGTGGTCAGCGGCGGCTGCGTCGTCGCGGCGGCGGGGATGTCGTCGAAACCAACCACCGACACGTCATCGGGCACCTTGATCCCCGCCTCCGCCAGCGCCCGCATCGCGCCGAGCGCGATCAGGTCGGAGGCGGCGAACAGCCCGTCGAAGGGGATGTCGCGTGCCATCAGCCGCTGCATCGCCTCATAGCCGCCCTGTTCGACCGACAGCGCATCGGCGTGCAGCCCCGGATGCACCGGCAGCTCCGCCGCGCGCAACGCGGTCTGCAATCCCTGATAGCGGTCGCGGAATTCGGGATAATGGTCGTCGGCCTGGCCGATGAAGGCGATCCGCCGCCGGCCGCGCGCGATCAGATGCTCGCCTGCGGCGCGACCGCCGGCCAGATTGTCGCTGCCGATCGTCGTCGCCAGCCCGTCGGGATCGACCGAGCCCCAGCGCACGAAATGCGTGCCCTGCGCGCGCAGCGCCTCCAGCCGCGCCTTATACACCTCGTAATCGCCATAGCCGAGCAGGATGATCCCGTCCGCCTTGCGGCTGTCCTCATAATCCTTGTGCCAGTCGGCGGACAGGTCCTGGAACGAGGTCAGCAGGTCGTAGCCACGCGCCGCGCAGGTGCGCAGGATCGACCCGAGCATCGAAAGGAAGAACGGGTTGATGTAGGTGCCGTCCGGCATCGGGTCTTCGAAGAACAGCAGGGCGATGGTCATCGCCTGGCCGCGGCGCAGCGACGAGGCGTTCTTGTCGACCTTGTAGTTGAGCTGGTGCGCGATCGCCTCGATCCGCATCCGCGTCGCATCGCTGACCGTCGGGTCGCCGCGCAGCGCGCGGCTGACCGTCGGCTGCGAGACGCCGGCCAGCGCGGCGATGTCGAACGACGTCGGCTTGTCGCCTGCCCCCCTGCTGCGCGTCCTGGCCGTCATGATGGTGCAATAGACCAAGGGGATGCGCGGCGGAAGGGCAGGGGGTGTGCCGCATGTGAATACGTATGCCCTGCGCTTGGCTTGTGCGCGCCGCTTTCCCAGAAGGCGTCGACCAAGCGCGGCATGGACCGCGCCGACTGGGAAGACCACCGGGAGGGGAATGACATGCGCCGATCGGCGAAATCTTACGCCGCGCTGGCCGCCGCGCTGCTGGCGATGACCGGCCTCGCCGCACCCGCCGCCGCGCAACAGGCCGCGACCGACTTTCGCGCCCGCCTGCCGCAGGACGAGGTGATCTATTTCCTGCTCCCCGACCGGTTCGACAATGCCGATCCGTCCAACGACCGCGGCGGCCTGACGGGCGACCGCAGCGTCACCGGCTACGACCCGACCGCCAAGGGCTGGTATCACGGAGGCGACCTGAAGGGCGTGACGCGCCGGCTCGACTATATCCAGGGGCTGGGCGCCACCGCGATCTGGGTCGCGCCGATCTTCAAGAACAAGGCGGTGCAGGGCGGCCCCGGCCAGCAATCCGCCGGCTATCACGGCTATTGGATCACCGACTTCACCCAGGTCGATCCGCATTTCGGCACCAACCAGGATTTCGCCGACCTCGTCGCCGCCGCGCACAAGCGGGGCATGAAGGTCTATATGGACATCGTCGTCAACCACACCGCCGACGTGATCCAGTACCGCGAATGCGTGGGCAAGAACGACTGCCCCTACCGCAGCCGCGCCGACTACCCGTATCAGCGCCGCGGCGGCGTCACCGGCCCAGCGATCAATGCCGGCTTCGCGGGCGACCAGGATCGCAGCCCGGCCAATTTCGCGCACCTGACCGACCCAAGCTACGCCTACACCCCCTTCGTGCCCGAGGCAGAGAAGGCCGTGAAGGTGCCCGCCTGGCTCAACGATCCGATCTACTACCACAATCGCGGCAACACGACCTTCGCCGACGAAAGCGCGACGATGGGCGATTTCAGCGGGCTCGACGACCTGATGACCGAGAACCCGCGCGTGCTCGCCGGGATGATCGACATCTACGGCGGCTGGATCGACCGGTTCGGCATCGACGGCTTCCGCATCGACACCGCCCGCCACGTCGAGCCGGCCTTCTGGCAGGCGTTCGTGCCGGCGATGCAGGCGCGCGCCAAGGCGAAGGGCATCCCCAATTTCCACATTTTCGGGGAGGTCGCGTACGAGACGCTCGACGTCGGCCTGCTCGCCCGCCACACCGTGGTCGACCAGTTGCCCGGCGTGCTCGACTTCGCGACGCGTCAGGCGATCCTGGAAAGCGTCACCGGCAAGCAGGAGCCGGGCGCCTGGGACAAACTGACTCTGGGCGACGCGCTCTACGCGCACGGCTACGACACCGCGGTGCAGCTGCCGACCTTCGTCAGCAACCACGATGCCGGCCGGCTGGCGATGGCGATCCGCAGCGTCATGCCGCTGATCAGCGACGACGAACTGCTGCAGCGCGTCCGGCTGGCACACGCCATGCTGCTCACACTGCGCGGCGTGCCGACCATCTATGCCGGCGACGAACAGGGCTTCGTCGGCGACGGCAACGACCAGGACGCGCGCGAGGATCAGTTCGGCAGCAAGACCGCCAGCTACAACGACAACCACCTGCTCGGCACGACCACCACCACCGCGACGCCGCATTTCGGCCGCGACCATCCCCTCTATCGTGAGATCGCCGCGCTCGCGAAGCTGCGCACCGCGACACCGGCGCTCACCCGCGGCACCGAAACGCTCCGTGCGCGCAGCGACCAGCCCGGCCTCGTCGCGCTGTCGCGGATCGATCCGGCGACGGGCGCGGAAGTGCTGCTCGCCTTCAACACCGCGACCAAGCCCCTGACCCGCGAGGTCGAGGTCGGCACCGCCGCCACCGGTGCGAGCGTGCTCGCCGGCGGCGGCTGCGCCGCGCGCGTGTCCGCGCCGGGCAGCCTGTCCGTCACCCTTGCCCCCCTCTCTTATGCGATCTGCGCGCTGAAGGCCGACCGATGACCGATACCAGACCCTGGTGGCGCGGCGCGACCATCTACCAGATCTATCCGCGCAGCTTCGCCGATGCCAATGGCGACGGCATCGGCGATCTCGCCGGCATCACCGCGCATCTTGATCACGTCGCCGGCCTGGGCGTCGAGGCGGTCTGGCTGTCGCCTTTCTTCCGCTCGCCGATGGCCGATTTCGGCTATGACGTGTCCGATTATTGCGACGTCGATCCGGTGTTCGGCACGCTCGCCGATTTCGACGCGCTCGTCGCCCGCGCGCATGCGCTGGGGTTGAAGGTGATCGTCGATCAGGTCTGGGCGCACACCAGCGACCAGCATCCCTGGTTCGCCGAAAGCCGCGCCAGCCGCGACAATCCCAAGGCGGACTGGTACGTGTGGCGCGACGCCAAGCCGGAAGGCTCGCCGCCCAACAACTGGCAATCGGTGTTCGGCGGGCCGGCCTGGACCTGGGACGCGCGCCGCGGCCAATATTACATGCACAATTTCCTGAAGGAGCAGCCGCAGGTCAACGGCCACCATCCGGACGTGCAGCAGGCCTTCCTGGACATCGCGCGCTTCTGGCTGGAGCGCGGCGTCGACGGCTTCCGCCTCGACGCGATCAACTTCATGATGTTCGACCCTGACCTGCGCGACAATCCGCCGGCGCCCGACGACGGCAAGGTCCGCACCCGTCCGTTTGACTTCCAGCTCCACGTCTACAACCAGAGCCACGACGCCATCCCCGGCTTTCTCGAACGGATCCGGGCGCTGTTCGACAGCTATGACGCGCGCTTCACCGTGGCCGAGGTCGGCGGCGCCGACAGCGATCGCGAGATGAAGCTGTTCACGGCGGAGGGACGCCGGCTCAACAGCGCCTATGGCTTCGACTTCCTCTATGCCGAGGCGCTGACCCCGACGGTCGTCGCCGAGGCGGTGGCGAAATGGCCGGAGGCCGACGGCCAGGGCTGGCCGAGCTGGGCGTTCGAGAACCACGACGCGCCGCGCGCCATCTCGCGCTGGACGGCGCCGGAGCAGGCGCATGCCTTCGCGCGCATGAAGATGCTGCTGCTCGCCTCGCTGCGCGGCAACATCTTCCTCTATTACGGCGAAGAGCTCGGCCTGACCCAGGTCGACGTGCCGTTCGAGCAGCTGCAGGATCCGGAGGCGATCGCCAACTGGCCGCGCACCCTGTCGCGCGACGGCGCGCGCACGCCGATGCCCTGGGCCGCCGATGCGCCCGGCCTCGGCTTTTCCACCGCGACGCCGTGGCTGCCGATCGGTTCGGATCACGCCGGCCTCGCGGTCGACCGGCAGGAGCGCGACCCGCATGCGCTGCTGCACTGGACGCGGGACGTGCTCGCCTTCCGCAAGGCGCATCCCGCGCTGCTCACCGGTGACATTCGCGTCGTCGAGGCGGGCGAGGCGATGCTCGTGCTGGAGCGGCGCGGCGAGGGCGAGACCTTGCTCTGCGTCTTCAACCTGTCGCCCGAACCGCAGCGCTGGGCGCCGGCCGACCCCGATCGCTGGCGCCCGCTGCGCGAGTCCGCGACACAGGGCTGGCATTTCGACGGATATGGCGCATTGATCGCGCAAAGCATTGGAGAGGCACGATGAACCCCTGGACACTCGGCGCCGCGATGGCGCTGGCACTGGCCGCCACGGCGGGTCATGCCCAGACCGATACCAGCGTCGTTGCGCAGAATCCGAATGGCCAGCTGAAGCCGGTCGCCACCGCCACTTCGCCGAACGGTCGCATCGCGCTGGCCATCGCCTTCGACAACGATGGGCGCCCGACCTATGCCGTGACCCGTAACGGCAAGCCGATCCTCAATCCCAGCCGGCTCGGCATCATGTTCACCGACGCGCCGAAGATCGAGCGCAACGTCGAACTGATCGGCCAGTCCAAGGCGTCGTCGGACAGCAGCTGGAACCAGCCCTATGGCGAGTGGAAGACGATCCGCGACCGCCACAACGAGCTGACGCTGCGTTTCCGCGAGAAGACCGGCCTCAAGCGTGAAATGGACGTCGTCTTCCGCCTGTTCGATGACGGCATCGGCTTCCGCTACAGCTTCCCCGACCAGCCCAACCTGCACACCGCCAACATCGCCGACGAACTGACCGAATTCGCCTTCGCGCAGGGTGGCACGGCGTGGTGGAAGCCGGCGTACCAGTGGAACCGCGAGGAATATCTCTACAACAAGACGCCGCTCGATGCGGTCGGCACCGCGCAGACGGTGATGACGGTCAAGCTCGCCGACGGCACCCATGCCGCGCTGCACGAGGCGGCACTGGTCGACTATGCGGCGATGAATCTCGCCCGGTCGGAAGGCAACACGCTGAAGGCCTCGCTGACCCCCGGCGCCGGCGCGCCCAAGGTGACGCGCACCGCGCCCTTCGCCTCGCCATGGCGGACGATGATCCTGTCGGACGACGCGCCCGGCCTGTACATGAGCCACATCGAACTCAACCTCAACGAGCCCAACAAATTGGGCGACGTCAGCTGGATCAAGCCGGCCAAGTTCGTCGGCGTATGGTGGAAGATGATCAAGGGCGACTGGACCTGGGCGACCGGGCCCAAGCACGGCGCGACCACCGCCAACGTCAAGACGTACATCGACTTCGCCGCCGCCAACAGGATTCCTGGCGTGCTGGTCGAGGGCTGGAACGTCGGCTGGGACGGCGATTGGCTGGGCAACGGCAACGACATGCAGTTCGACACGCCGACGCCGGATTTCGACGCGGCGGAGCTGACCCGCTACGCAAAGGCGAAGGGCGTCCACCTGGTCGGCCATAACGAGACCGGCGGTTCGGTGAGCCATTATGACGCGCAGCTCGATCGCGCCTTTGCCTTCGCGCGCGACCACGACATCCCGGTGGTCAAGACCGGCTACGTCACCGACGCCGGCCAGATCGAGCGCGTCGATGCGGACGGCACCAAGAAGCGCGAATGGCACGAGGGCCAGTGGATGGTGAACCACTATCTGCGCGTCGTGCAGACCGCCGCCAAGTACAAGGTCGGCATCGACAGCCACGAGCCGGTCAAGGACACCGGCCTGCGCCGCACCTATCCCAATTGGCTGAGCCGCGAGGGCGGCCGCGGCATGGAATATAACGCCTGGCCGGGCAAGAACCCGCCCAACCACGAAGCCAATATGTTCTTCACGCAATGGCTCGGCGGGCCGATGGACTTCACCCCCGGCATGCTCAGCCTGACCGGCCAGGGCGGCAGCACGCTGATGTCGACCGAAGCCAAGCAGCTGGCGCTCTACGTCGTCATCTATTCGCCGGTGCAGATGGCGGCCGACACCCCGGAGAATTACGCGCAGCACATGAACGCCTTCCAGTTCATCCGCGACGTGCCGGTCGACTGGTCGGACACGCGCGTGCTGAACGGCGAGGTCGGCGACTATGTCACGGTGGCGCGCAAGGACAGTGCAAGCAACGACTGGTATCTCGGCAGCATCACCAACGAGGCCGGCCGGACGCTGACCGTGCCGCTCGACTTCCTCGACGGCGGCAGGAGCTACACCGCAGAAATCTATCGCGACGGCGACGGCGCGGACTATCGCACCGAGGCGCGCCACGCGATTGCCATCGAGAAGCGGCCGGTGAAGAAGGGCGACACGCTGACCCTCACCCTCGCTCCCGGAGGCGGCCAGGCGATCCGCTTCGTCGCGGCCGGCAAGGGGAAGAGGTGAGCGGGAGGCATCCCGTGCCTCTTCCTCGAGCGCGGCGGGGAATCGCGCTCGCCCGCCCCATATTCTTTCGTCATGCCGGACTCGTTCCGGCATCCACCCCGCCACGCTCGCAACGCGCGTGGCGTCTGCGACACGGTGGACCCCTTAACGAGTCCGGGGTGACGAAGGCAGGGGACCTACCGGCACCGTCGTCCCCGCGCCGGCGGGGATCCAGACGCGCGGCGGTCACGGCTGGAAGCGCAACCGCAGCCTCTCTGGATTTTCGCCTGGGCGGGAATGACCTGGGAGGGCAGGGGTGACCGGCGCGGCCGCCACCTCCGCGCCGACCATCGCGATCGTCGGCGGCGGCACCGCCGGCTGGATGGCGGCGTGCTTGATGGCCAAGGCCTGGCCCGACGCCGCCATCACCCTGGTCGAATCCCCCGACGTCGGCATCGTCGGCGTCGGCGAGGGCTCGACCCCGCAACTCAAGGCATTGTTCGACGGGCTCGGCATCGCAGAGGCCGACTGGATGCCGGCCGCGGATGCGACCTACAAGGTCGGCATCGCCTTCCACGGCTGGGGCGAGCCGGGCAGCGCCTACTTCCATCCCTTCGCCGGCGCGGTCGACCTCCACACCCAGGCCGCCTTCCACGCCAGCGCGCACGCCCGCCGCACCGGTGCCGACGTGCCCGCGCATCCCGATCGCTTCTTCCTCAACAGCCGCCTCGCCGCCGCGGGCCGCGCGCCCGTCGCGCCGCCGAACTTCCCGTTCCCGGTCGGCTACGGCTACCATTTCGACGCGCACAAGGTCGGCGAGGTGCTGCGCGCCGAGGCGATCCGCCGTGGCGTCCGCCATGTCCGCGCGCACGTGGAAGCCGTGGTCGTCGCCGACACGGGCGACATCGCCAGCCTGACCCTGCGCGACCAAGATCCGCTCGCCGCCGATCTGTTCGTCGACGCCAGCGGCTTTCGCGGCCTGTTGCTGCAGCAGGCCTTGGGCGTGCCCTTCCGCCCCTTCGCCGAGAATCTGTTCAACGACCGTGCCGTGGTCATGCCGACCCCACGCGGCGCAACGCTCGACGCCCATACCAGCGCCACCGCGCTGTCGGCCGGCTGGGCCTGGGCGATCCCGCTGACCGCGCGCACCGGCAACGGCTATGTCTATGCCTCCTCCTACCTGTCGCCGGACGCGGCGGAGATGGAGTTGCGCCGTCACCTCGGCCGGCTCGACGATCCGACGCCGGCGCGCCACCTGACGATGAAGGTCGGCCGCGTCGAGCGCAGCTGGGCGGGCAATTGCCTCGCCATCGGCTTGGCGCAGGGCTTCATCGAGCCGCTCGAGGCGACCGCGCTGCACCTCGTCCAGGCGACGGTGGAAGGCTTTATCCGTGCCTATGACGCGGGCGGCCGCTCGCCGCGCGATCGCGACGGCTTCAACGCGCGCATCGCCCGCCGCTACGAGGGAATCCGCGACTATATCGTCGCGCATTACCGTCTCAACCGCCGCACCGACACGCCCTATTGGCGCGACAATGCCGGGCATGACCGATTGTCCGACGATCTCAAGGCGATCATGACCGCCTGGTTCACCGGTCGCGATGTCGCCGCCCTGGTCGAGAGCCGCGATCTCGCCGGCTATTATGCGCCGATGTCGTGGGAGGTGCTGTTCGCCGGCTATGGCACCTTCCCGCCCGCCGGCCGCCTGCGCGCCGCGGCGCCGGTCGCCGACCTCGCCGCGATCGACGCGCTGCTCGACGGCTGCCTGCTCAATTTCCCGCCGCATGCGGCGGCGCTGAAGGACCTTGCATGACCGATACGTTCGCCCGCCGCCCGCGCCAGAGCTGGGCGGGGCTGTTCAACATCTCGTTCGGCTTCTTCGGCATCCAGATCGGGTTCGCGCTGCAGAACGCCAACATGAGCCGCATCTTCCAGTCGCTCGGCACCAGCCTCGACGATCTGCCGGCGCTGTGGATCGCCGCACCGCTGACCGGCCTGCTCGTCCAGCCGATCATCGGCCATCTGAGCGACCGGACCTGGCTCGGCCGGCTCGGCCGGCGGCGGCCCTATTTCCTCGCCGGCGCGCTGCTCGCCGGCCTCGCGCTGTTCGTCATGCCGGAAAGCCCGTCGCTGCTCGTCGCGGCGCTGATGCTGTGGGTGCTCGACGCCTCGCTCAACATCTCGATGGAGCCGTTCCGCGCCTTCGTCGGCGACATGCTCGACCGCGATCAGCACGCCGCCGGCTATGCGGTGCAGACCGCCTTCATCGGCGCGGGCGCGGTGTTCGGCTCGATCTTCCCCTGGTTGCTCGAACATCTCGGCGTCTCCAACCAGGC
Source organism: Sphingomonas sp. MA1305 (assembly GCF_016107325.1). Classification (GTDB taxonomy): domain Bacteria; phylum Pseudomonadota; class Alphaproteobacteria; order Sphingomonadales; family Sphingomonadaceae; genus Sphingomonas. The sequence continues at coordinate 250,898 of NZ_RCVT01000002.1, read as the reverse complement.
GGCGGCGGGCGGCATCCCCGACACGGTGCGCTTCGCCTTCTGGTTCGGCGGCGCGGCGCTGGTCCTGGCGGTGCTGTGGACGGTGCTGACCACCCGCGAATATGCCCCCGAGGAGATGGCGCGCTTCCATGGCGCCGCCGATCCCGACGAGGCGGATCATGTCGTCCGCATCCTCGCCGCGCGCAATCCGCTCGCCAGCCTGCGCTGGATCGCCGCCGGCGTCCTGATCGTCGCGATCGTCGCGACGCAGCGGCTCGAGAAGGAGGTCTATGTCCTCGGCGGCCTGTTCGTCGCCTACGGCCTTGCCGGCATGATCGCGGTGGCGCGCGCGAAGGCGGGGCGCAGCCCCGGCCTGCTCGGCCATATCGTCGGCGATTTCGCCGGCATGCCGGTGCTGATGAAGCGGCTGGCGGTGGCGCAGTTCTTCAGCTGGTCGGCGCTGTTCATCATGTGGATCAACACCACGCCGATCGTCGCCGGCCGCTTCTTCGGCGCGCCCGATGCGGCGAGCCCGCTCTATCAGGAAGGCGCCAATTGGGTCGACGTGCTGTTCGCCGCCTATAACGGCATCGCCGCGGTCGCCGCGCTGACCCTGCTGCCGCTGCTGTCGCGGCGGATCGGCCAGGCGCGCACCCATATCGTCGGCTTGCTGTGCGGCGCCGCCGGCTTCGCCAGCTTCTTTCTGGTGACCGACCCCAAATGGCTGCTGGCCAGCGAGATCGGCATCGGCATCGCCTGGGCGTCGATCCTCGCCATGCCCTATGCGATCCTCGCCTCCAGCCTGCCGCAGCGCAAGCTCGGCATCTACATGGGCCTGTTCAACGTCTTCGTCGTCGTGCCGCAATTGCTGGTCGCGACGGTGATGGGCTCGATCACCAAGCACTTCTTCCCGACCGCGCCGATCTGGACCCTGGTCTTCGCCGCCGGCGCGCTGCTGCTCGCCGCGCTGGCGATGACGCGGGTGCAGCCCGGGCGGGATTGAGGTACCTGCCGCTGGTCCAAGAGGGCGGAGATCGGTTCGCGCGGAGGCGCGGAGGCGTGGCGAAGGACACCCTCGGCGGGCGTGCAATGTAACCGGCCGTACGCTCTCCTGCACGGATCCTGCACATCATCCCCATCGACCGGTGACGCCGTCACCGGCACGCCCTGAACGCCGCGCCTTCATCACCGCACGATCCCGCCTCTTTGACGGAGCATCGTGCCTTGCCCCAATCCCGTCCCATCGCCGCGCGCGGCGCCTTCCTCGCCAAGATCGCCGCCGCCGGCGCGCTGGCGCTCGCCTTCGACCTTGTGTTCTTCGATCGCGGCTTCGGCGCGACGCTCGGCGGCTTCGCGCTCGCCTGGTGCCTGCTCGCCGCCGCCTGCATCCCGGCGCTGCGACGCGGCGTGCCGTTGATGGCGCTGGCGATCGCCGGCGCGATGGCGCTGGTGCTGGTCAACGCACCGGGGCCGATCGCCTGGTGCCTGTTCTGGATCGCGCTTGCCAGCGCGGCGCTGCTGCCGCGTCATCGCTTCGACGATGCCGCGCGCTGGGCGACCCGGCTCGCCAGCCAGCTCGTCTTCGCCGTCCCGGCGCCGCTGCACGATGCGGCGCGGGCGCAGGCGGGGCGTAGCGGCCGCGCGCCGCTGCCGATGTCGCTGATCGTCCTGCCGCTGGCCGGCGGCGCCGTCTTCCTGCTGCTCTTCGCGCTCGCCAATCCGCTGATCGGTGCCGCACTGGAGGCGATCCAGCCGCCCGCGATCGACCGGCTGGTCGGCCATGCGGTGACGCTAGCCGCGATCGCGACGCTCGCCTGGGCGACGCTGCGCCCGCGCAGCCTGCGCTGGGTCGGCAGCGGCCGCGCGCGCCCTCTGGACCTGGCATTGCCGCTGGCCACGCTCACCGTCTCGCTGGCGGTGTTCAACCTGGTCTTCGCGATCCAGAATGCGCTCGACCTGCTGTTCCTGTGGAGCGGGGCGCCGCTGCCGGCCGGCGTCACCCTGGCCGGCTATGCGCATCAGGGCGCCTATACGCTGATCCTCGTCGCGCTGCTCGCCGCCGCCTTCGTCACCGGCGCGCTGCGGCCGGGCAGCGCCGCCGCGGCCAGCCCCGCGATCCGGCGGCTGGTGCTGCTCTGGCTCGCCCAGACCCTGCTGCTCGTCGCGTCCAGCATCCTGCGCCTGCTCGACTATGTCGATGCCTATATGCTCACCACGCTGCGCCTCGCCGCCTTGGTGTGGATGGCGCTGGTCGCGTGCGGCGTCGGCCTGATCGCCTGGCAGTGGCTGGCGCGACGCTCGCTCGGCTGGCTGGTCAATGCCAATGCGCTCGCCGCGCTGCTCGTGCTCGCCGCCTCCACCCTGGTCGACTACGGCGAGCTCGCCGCCGGCTGGACCGTCCGCCACGCCACCCGCGCCGACCAGGTCGACCTCGCCTATCTCCACGATCTCGGCCCCTCGGCATTGGCGCCACTTCTTGTCCTCGAACGGCGCGCCGGTCCGCGGCTGCGGCCGCAGGTGATCGCCCTGCGCGACCGGGCGGTGGCGACGCTGGCCTGCCGCCAGGCCGACTGGCATCGTTGGACCTGGCGCGGCGCCCGCCGCCTCGCCGCCGCGCGCGCCGCGATCGGTCGCGATGCGCCGCCGGCGCCGCTCGGCCGCGATTGCGGCAATTGACGGAAGGGAGCGTTCGGATGATCCCCTGTCCCATGCCCCGTACCATCCTGGTCGTCGATGACGATCCGCACATCCGTCACCTGCTGGTCTTCGCGCTCGCCAAGGCGGGGCTCGACACGGTCGAGGCGGCGGATGGCGAGGCGGCGCTCGCCGCCGCGGCGTCGGTGCCCGCGCCCGATCTCGTCGTGCTCGACATCAACATGCCGCGCCTCGACGGACTGGAGGTGTGCCGCCGCCTGCGCAGCACCGGGGGCGAGGTGCCGATCCTGTTCCTGTCGAGCCGCGACGACGAGATCGACCGCATCCTCGGCATCGAGCTCGGCGCCGACGATTATGTCGTCAAACCCTTTTCCCCGCGCGAAGTGGTGGCGCGCGTCATGGCGATCCTGCGCCGCACCGCCGCGCGTCCCCCCGCCGTGGCGGGCGCCGCCGGACCGATCCGCCACGGCCGGCTCAGCCTTGATCTCGACGGCTGGCGCGCCTGCTGGGACGGGATTGAGGTGCCGCTGACCGTCAGCGAATTCTCGATCCTGCGCACGCTCGCCGCGATGCCGGCTAAGGTGTTCGGCCGCGACGCGATCATCGACCGGCTGCACGGCCCCGGCTTTGCGATCACCGATCGCACGATCGACAGCCACGTCCGCAACCTGCGCGCCAAGTTCGCTGGCGTCGGCGGCGGCGACGTGGTCGAGACTCGGCCCGGCATCGGCTATCGCCTCGGGCCGTGCGCCGGTGCGCCCGGATGATCGCCGCGCTCAAGGACAGGGTGAAGCGCCATTGGCCGCGCCTGCACCTGCGCACCATCCTGTTCGCGACCCTGTTCCTGGTCGCGGCGCTGCCCGGGTTCGGCGCGATCTTCCTGCGCGTCTACGAGAACACGCTGGTCCGCCAGACCGAGGCGGAGCTGGTCGCCCAGGGTGCGGCGCTGGCGGCGGCCGCGGCGGTGGACTGGCCGGCCGCACCCGCCGCGTCGCCGTGCTCCTGCAGACGCCGGAGCCCAGCATCACAGAAGGTGCCGCCCGGGGTTCCGGGTTCCTGCCTGCGCAGGACCGCATGCGGGACAATGGCCGCCAATCGCACCGACCCCGCCGAAGTCGACCTGTCCACCGCCACCATCCTGCCCGAACGGCCCGCCCCCGCGCCGGCCCCGCCACCCGCACCGGACGCGCAGGCCGCCGGTCGCCGTCTCACGCCCGTCCTCGCACAGACCGGCGCGACCACGCTGGCGTCGATCCTGCTGCTCGACCGCAACGGCCGCCTCGTCGCCGGCCGTGCCCCGGCGGGCAGTTATGCCGCCCTGCCGGAGGTCGCCGCGGCGCGGGCCGGAATCCCACGCACCGTGCTGCGCCGCAACGGTGGCTATCAGGCGGTCTATCGCTTCGAATGGCTGTCGCGCGCCGCGGCGATCCGCATCCACCATGCCCGGCCGATCGTCGTCGACGGCCGCGTCGTCGGCGTGCTGCTGCTGTCGCGATCGGCGCGTGCCCTGTTCAAGGGGCTGTACGAGGATCGCGGCAAGATCGCGTTCGGCATCCTCGTCATCTTCGGTCTGCTCGTGCTGCTCAGCGGCGTCATCTCGCGCGGCATCACGCGGCCAATCGAGCGGCTCGGCGCCGCCACCCGCGCGGTCGCCGGCGGCCATGGCAGCGTGCCGGAGGTGCCGCCAACCGCGGCGATCGAGATCCAGGGCCTCTACGCCGATTTCGCCACCATGGCCGCCGCGATCGAGCGTCGCTCGCGCTACCTGCGCGACGTCGCCTATGCGGTCAGCCACGAATTCAAGACGCCGCTCGCCGGCATCCGCGGCGCGATCGAGCTGCTGCAGGACCATGGGCCGACGATGACCGCGGCGGAGCGCGCCCGTTTCCTCGCCCATATCGATGGCGATGCCGGGCGGCTGGCGCAGCTCGTCACCCGCCTGCTCGATCTCGCCCGTGCCGACATGACCGCCGCGACGCCCAGCGCGGCGGCGGCGATCGGGCCCATCCTCGGCCGTATCGCCGATGCGCAGCAGCGGATCGTGGTGGAGGTCGGTCTTGCCCCCGCACTGCCACCGGTCGCCCTGCCGGCCGCCGCGCTCGAGACGGTGATCGCGACCTTGGTCGACAACAGCCGCCGTGCCGGTGCCGGCCGGGTGACGATCGGTGGCGAGGCTGCGAACGGCCGTGTGCTGCTCCGCGTCGCCGACGACGGACCCGGCATCGCCGAGGCGGATGCGGCGCGGCTGTTCGAGCCGTTCTTCACCACCCGTCGCGCGGAGGGCGGCACCGGCCTCGGCCTGACGATCGCCCGCTCGCTGCTCGACGCCCATGGCGCGACGATCGCCCTCGCCGCCGCGGAAGGGGGGGCGAGCTTCGTCCTCGACCTGCCCGCCGCGGGCTGACCCGGCCGAGGCGGTTTCCGCTGTCCTACAACGGCTGTCACGCTTAGCCTTGCTACGGGGCGCCGCTCGATCGCCGCGTCGCGCCCCGCGGGATGAACAGGTGCGATGAGTGCGACCTTTGCGACTTTCCGGATCGGTTCAGCCGCCGACGCGCGCAACGCTAGGCCGTTCGATCAGGGCATAGGGCAATTCGATGCACGGCGCCTCGCCATCGCGGGCCGCACCCGGACCGATCAGCAGGTCGACCGCCGCCGCCGCCATTTCCGCGTTGGGCTGGCGGATCGTCATCAGCGGCGGCCAGGCCATACGCGCGATCGCGGCATCGTCGAAGCCGACCAGCGACAGGTCGCCCGGCACCGTCAGCCCGTGTCGCATCGCCACGACCAGCACCGCGAAGGCCATTTCGTCGTTGCTGGCGAACACCGCGCTCGGCCGATGCGCCGCCGCCAGGATCGCCTCCGCCGCGGCGAGGCCGGACCGGAAGGTGAAGTCGCCCTGCAGCACGCGCGCCGTCGGCACCGCGATCCCCGCTGCCGCCATCGCATCGCTGAACCCGTGCCAGCGTCGCGCGCTCGCCTCGTGCATCGGATTGCCCTTGATGAAGGCGATGTCGCGATGGCCGAGCGCGATCAACCGCTCGGTCAGTTCGCGTGCAGCAGCGCGGTCGTCCATTCGCACCTGTGGCGTGCGATCCAGCGCCTCGCCGGGCGCGATCCGCACGACGCGCACGTCATGCGCGGCGAACAGATCGAGCAATTCGGGCCAGTCGCCGATCGGCGGGGTCAGGATCGCGCCCGCCAGCCGCACCGCGCGCAGCGCCGAGTCGAGTCGTGCCATCCAATCCGGCTGCGCGCGGTCGACCTGTTCGATCAGCAGGTGGTGCGCGACCTCGCGACATCGTTCCAGCGCACCGCGTTGCACATCGCCGGCATAGCTGGACGCGGGATCGTCGAAGAACAGCCCGACCAGGAACGACCGCGCGCTCGACAGCCCGCGCGCGAAGGCATTGGGGCGATAGCCGAGCTCGGCGACGACGCGCAGCACCGCCTCGCGCACCTCGGCACGGACATGCGCCTCGTCGTTGATTACCCGCGACACCGTCTTGGGCGAGACGCCGGCCCGCGTCGCGACGTCCTTGATCGTGATGATCGTCATGCCGTTCCTCGTCGTCGAGTCGGCACGGCAGGCGGCCGGGCTGCGGCGACCGGATAACGGGGCGGCGCAACAGGCTCCGCGCGCAGCGACCGGCGCCGAGTCGACCGCCGGAACAGGCGGCGCGCGCGTGCGGAGTCGGCGGTGGGCAGGGTCTGCGTCACCACCCGACCTTAACCGCTTGCCCTGCCTGCGCAACGGCGGGTCGGTCAGCGGCAGTCGACCAGCCCCTCACCCGGCGAACCGAAGCGGATGGCGGAAATCGTCACGTCCAGCGTCCCCGCGGTGGTCAGCGCGAACGGCGCCGTCACCTTGCCGAGATCGGTCTTCGCGAGGCAGCGCAGTGGCACGGCGATTTCACCCCACGTCTTGGCGTTCGCCAAAGCGGCGAGGCGCGGTGTGACCGCGACGCCGTCCAGCGTCACCGGCGCCGCCGGCCCGGCATCGACGCGAAGCTCGATGATCAGCGCGACATCGCCATTCGCCTCGCGGGTCAGGTCGACCGGCGCACCGACCAGTGCCGCCGTCGCCTCGCCCGCACCGGTCCAGGCAAGGCGGACCGAATCCTCCTGCGCGCGCCGGTCGGCGGGACGCTGGCTGATCCGTTCGGGACTGGGATTGGCGGCGAGCTGGCCGGGCGCGCCGATCAGCAGCCGCCGCCCGCCGGTGGCCTTGCCGCGCGCGAACAGCGTGTTGCGATCGCCTCCCCCATCGGCCCGCCGCTCGTCGAGCCGCGGCAGCTCGCCCGGCTGCCCGGTCTTCAGGCCGAAGCCGTAGGCGAAGAGCGGGTCGTAGCCGGCGTCGCCGACGTTGAGCGGGCTCTGGTCGGAGCGCTTCGGCCAGCTATAGGGCAGAGTGCCACGGAAGGGCCGCGCGCCGAACAGCGCGTCGGCGACCCCCGCGCCTTCCGACCCCGGCAGCCAGGCGGCGACAAAGGCGTCGGCGGCATTGAGATAGGGGTTCACCCACAGGGGCCGCCCCGACAGGAAGACCGCGACGACCGGCACGCCGGCCGCGCGCAGCCGCTTCATCGTTGCCAGATTGTCCGTCGTGGCGGGATCGTCGAAAGCGACGTCGCTACGGTCGCCCTGGAACTCGGCATAGGGATTCTCGCCGAACACCACGATCGCGGCGTCGGGTCGGGCGGAGAAGGCGCCGTCGGCGGCGTGGGTCGCGGTGCCGCCGGCGGCGCGCACCGCCGCGTCGATCCCCTGCCAGATCGTCGTCGCGCCGGGAAAATCGGCAGGCTTCGTCCCCGTGCCCTGCCACGACAGGGTCCAACCGCCGGATTGTTTGGCGACGTCGTCCGCGCCGTCGCCGGCGACCAGGATGCGCGCGCCCGGCTTCAGCGGCAGCAGGCCGCCCGCATTCTTGAGCAGCACCAGCGATTCGGCGACCGCCTGGCGTGCAATGGCGCGATGCTCCGGCGACCCGAGCATGTCGTAGCGGCCGGCGAAGGGACGCGACGACGGCCGCCCGGCCTCGAAGATCCCGGCCCGGAACTTTACCCGCAGCACCCGCCGCACCGCATCGTCGAGCCGGGCCATCGGGATCGCGCCCGACTGCACCTCGCGCAGCGTCGACTGCCAGATCCCCTTCCAACTGTCCGGCGCCATATAGATGTCGAGACCGGCGTTGATCGCCTGCGGGCAGTCGGTGGTCGAGCAACCCTCGACTTGGCCATGGGCGTTCCAGTCGCCGACCAGGAATCCATCGAAGCCCCAACGCCGCTTGACGACCCCAGTCAGCAGGCTGTCGTTGCCCGTCATCTTGCGGCCGTTCCAGCTCGAGAAGCTGACCATGATCGACTGCACGCCGGCGTTGATCGCGGCTTCATAGGGCGGGGCGAAGAGGTCGCGCAGCTGGTCCTCGCCGATCTGCGCATCGCCCTGGTCGCGGCCGTTCCTGGTGCCGCCGTCGCCCAGGAAGTGCTTGGCGGTGGCGATGACATGCGGCCCTTTCAGCCAGTCACGGTCGCCGATCCGGCCCTGCAGCCCCTCGATCAGCGGACCGGCGTAGCTCGCGGCGATCGCGGGCGTCTCGCCGAATCCTTCATAGGTGCGGCCCCAGCGGTCGTCGCGCACCACCGCGATCGTCGGCGCGAAGGTCCAGTCGATGCCGGTGACGCGCATCTCCACCGCCGTCGCCGCGCCGATCCGCCGCATCAGCTCGGGATCGCGCATCGCGGCGAGGCCGACATTGTGCGGGAACAGCGTCGCGCCGACGATATTGCTGTGGCCGTGCACCGCGTCGATTCCCCAGATCGCCGGAATGCGCGGCAGCTTGGGATCGTCGCTGGTCGATGCGTCCCAGAAGGCATCGGCCAGCGCCAGCCAGTCCTTCGCCGGGGCGTTGTAGCGACCGCCCGGATCCGAATTGCCGCCGTTGAACACCGAACCGAGATGGTAGCGGCGCACGTCGTCGGGCGTGATCGAGGCGATGTCGCCCTGCACGACCTGGCCGACCTTCTGCTCCACCGACATGCGGGCGATCAGCTGGTCGATCTTGCGCTCCATCGCCGGATCGGGGCGGACGGGCGAGCGAAGCGCCGGCCAACGATCGGGATGGGCGGTATTCGCCGGCGTCGACGGGGTCGGGGGAGCCACTTGCGCGACTCCGACCGTCGCCGTGCCGACCGTCGCAACTGCAAGAATCGCCATCATCCGAGACCGACGCATAACCCCTCCCTTTCAATTCCGGTCGCGCCGGTGTTGACACCGTTGTCGGAATTGATGATCCTTTGTCAAGCGCGGGCGGACTGCGACAGCGATGGGAAGCGGCAGGCTGACCATCCACCACATCTTGGTCTCAGCTCGTCCGGTTCGTACCGTTCCCCAACCGGCCGGCGGTGCCGACTGGTCTCACGGCTGCCGCGTAAGGCGCGGCAGCCGTTTTTTTTTGCCGAACGCGGCCCTGAGCGGCGCTGCCATACGATCGTGCTTCTGCGACACCAACCTCCGCCGTCGCCGCGACCGTCAGCATGACTGCCATTGACATCGTTGTCGGCTACGGTAGAACCACATCATGGCGAGACGACATCGCCAGGTTCAGGTTGGCCGGCCTTCCGCCGGCAGTGGAGGAGGATGATATGAGGGGGATCGATCTCGCCCGTGTGCTGGCGCGTTCCGCGTCGACGCTGGCTCTGGCCGGCGCCATGGCGATGCCGGTGGCGGCCCTGGCACAGACCGCGCCGGCGGCAGATCCGCAGGCGGGCACGCCGCAGGCCGATACGGCACGCGGCGCACCGGTCACCGAAGGCGGCGCCACCGCGACCAATCCCGTGCCCGACACGCAGGCGGGCGACGACATCGTCGTCACCGGCGTCCGTGCCTCGCTGGAACGGTCGATCGCGATCAAGCGCGATTCGAGCGGCATCGTCGATGCGATCAGCGCCGAGGATATCGGCAAATTCCCCAACACCAACCTCGCCGAATCGCTGCAGCGGATCACCGGCGTGTCGATCGACCGGGTCAATGGCGAAGGCTCGACCGTCACGGTCCGCGGCTTCGGCGCGCAATACAATCTCGTCACGCTCAACGGCCGCCAGCTGGCGACGTCGGACATCGTCGCGGTCGGCGGCGATCAGGGCGGCGACGGCGCCGGCGGCTTCGGCCGCTCGTTCGATTTCGCCAATCTTGCGTCCGAAGGCGTCAAGACGCTCGAGGTCTACAAGACCGGCCGTGCCGCGGTGCCGTCGGGCGGCATCGGCGCAACCGTCAACATCGTCAGCCGCCGCCCGCTCGACGCGCGGCAAAGCGGCCTGACCGGCTCGATCGGCGCCAAGGCGAGCTATGACAATGGCGCCGACGCCTGCATCAGCTGCGGCAGCCATGTGACGCCGGAAGTGTCGGGCGTCGCCAGCTGGAGCGATCCCGACCAGAAGTTCGGCGTGTCGCTGTTCGGCAGCTACCAGAAGCGCAACTACAGCTATGCCAGCCAGGCCAACGACGATTGGAATATCCGGACGCTGTCGGATTTCCTCAATCCCGCCAATGGCTTCGTGAATCAGGCGACCAAGATCAACAACGCGCCGGCGAACGGCAGCACCCTGGTTTCGGTACCCAACGACAGCCGCTACCATTTCTCCGAGGCGAGCCGCGAGCGGCTCAATGGCCAAGGCATCATCCAGTTCAGGCCGGTCGACAATCTGACCATCACCGCCGACGCGCTCTACGCGCAGCTGCGCGAATCCGAGCGCCGCTCGACCCAGTCCAACTGGTTCAACCGGCCGTTCGACGAGGTGACCTTCGACAGCGCCGCCGACGGCATCGCGACGACGCGCTACCTGCACGAAACGATCAACGGCGTGAAGGACGAGGCCTTCGAACAGGCCTATCGCGCGCAGAAGAACCGCCTGTACGACTTCGGCGGCAACATCGCCTGGCAGGTGACCGACCGGTTCAAGCTCGCCCTCGACGGCCATATCGGCAAGGCGGAGAGCCTGCCCGACAATCCGAACGGCCAGACGTCGACCACGGTGGCGTTCAACGCGCCGGTGGTCACCGCCCATTCGGTGGACTGGGGCACCGACGGCTTCCCGCGCCAGACGCTGTCGATCAACGACGGCACGCGCAGCGTGACGCCGACGGGCCAGTCCTTCATCAAGGGCAACAACAACGGGATCATCGACGTCGGCGACCTGTCGGGCGCGGTGCAGCGCCAGTTCGCCTCAACGCAGACGCAGCGGATCAAGGAATTGCGGCTCGATGGCGGCTACGATCTGGGCGGCGGCAGCCGCTTCGACTTCGGCGGCGACTATCGCGAGACCGACACCCGCCAGACGCAGTACAATACGCGGCAGGTGCTCGGCGACTGGGGCAATTCGCTGCCGCCGGAGATCGCCACGGTCGCACCGGGCCAGGTCTTCCAGTTCTGCACCGTCTGCCAGTTCACGCACAACAGCCCGAACCCGGACGCCAACACCAAGATCGCCTTCCGCACCGAGGATGCGACCAAGCTCTACAACTCGCTGTACAATTACTACATCGGCATCACCAACGACGGGGTGAACCACCAGAACAACATCGACGCGAACAACGACAATCGCGTCCAGGAAAAGATCTGGGCGGTCTACGGCCAGGTCACCTGGAACGGTCAGCTCGGCAACATGAACGCGCAATTGGTCGCCGGGGCGCGGTTCGAAAGCACCCGCGTCAACGCGACCTCGCTGCAGCCGATCCCGCTGGCGATCGTCTGGCAGGCGGACAACGACTTCACGGTCCTCAACTCGACCGATCGTCAGGCGGTGACGTCGAAGGGGCGCTATAACAATCTGCTGCCGGCGATGGACTTCTCGGTCGACCTGACGCGGACGCTGAAGGGGCGCCTATCGTACAGCAAGACGATCGCGCGCGCACCCTATGGCAGCCTGTTCGCGTCCAGCGGCGTCAGCCAGGCGCCGCCGCGTCCGACCGCGATCGGCGGCGTCGCCACCGGTTATGCCAACAACACCGATCTCGATCCGCTCAATTCCGACAATTTCGACGTGTCGCTGGAATGGTATCCGCGCAAGGACGTCTATCTGTCGCTCGGCTTCTTCGACAAGCGGGTGAAGAACTTCATCGGCAACACGTTGGTCAATCGCCAGCTGTTCGGCCTGCGCGATCCGACCTCGGGCCAGGCGGGGACGCGATCGGGGACGGCGAAGACGCAGCTGACCAACACCTTCGCGGCGGACATCACCGACGTCAATCTGTTCACCTATACCGCGCTGTTGCAGCAGAACAGCGGCAACGTCGCCGCCGCCAATGCGCAGTTCGCCGCCCATTACAACACGCAGACGCGATCCCTCGATCAGGGCTTCGTCGATCAGACGCTGGCTGCCGTCGACATCACCGCGGACGCCAATGATCCCTTGTTCAATTTCTCGGTCAACACGCCGATCAACAACAAGGAAGCGGAGATCTACGGCTTCGAGGTCGCGGGTCAGTATTTCCTCGGCGACACCGGCTTCGGCGTCGCGGCGAGCTATACCCTTGTGCGGGGCAATGTCGGCATCGACACGGCGGCCGATCCGAACGTCGACCAGTTCGCTCTGGTCGGCCTGTCGGACACCGCAAATGCGACGCTGATCTACGACAAATACGGCCTGTCGGCACGGCTGGCATACAATTGGCGGGCGAAGTTCCTCAGCCAGCTGAACCGCGACACCTACCACAATCCGGTGTTCACCGCGCCGTACAGCCAACTCGACCTCAACATCAGTTACGATGTCACGCCGCACCTCGCGGTGACCTTCGAAGGCATCAACCTGCTGGAGGAGGGAGTGCGGACCTACGGCCGGGACTATATCAACACGTGGTACCAAACGGAGGGTACCGCCCGCTATCTGGTCGGCGCGCGGCTGCGCTTCTGATCGCGAGGGGAGGGCCGGGCCGTACGGCGCGGCCTTCCCCCGTGACGTTCTTACGGTATGTTGCTGATATGACGGCCTCCACGCCCCAGCCGCTCAACAATGTCGATCATGCGGGGCTGCGCGTGCGGCTGGAACGCGGCGTCGGCTTTGGCGATGCGGTCAATCAGGTCGCGGTGTTCGCCACCGAATTCGAGGACGTCGCCCGCGAATATCCGATCGTGTTCCGCGCCAGGGCGGATGGCGGCTATGACGCGGTCGCGCTGCTCGGCTTCGCGCGCGACCAGAATCTGTTCCTCGACGGCGATCGCTGGGACGCGCATTACATCCCCGCCCTGTTGCAGCGGGGCCCCTTTTCGATCGGCGTGCCGGCCGACGGCGGCGCGCCGACGATCCATATCGACCCCGCGCATCCGCGGGTCAGTACCGCGGAAGGCGCGCCGATCTTCCTGCCGCACGGCGGCCAGGCGCCGCTGCTCGATCGGATCGGCGGCGTGTTGCGGCGGATCTATGCCGGGACGCAGATCGCGCCGCATCTGTCCGCGGCCTTGCTGCGCCACGATCTGCTCGAACCGGTCGAACTCCAGGTCGAGACCGCCGGCGGCGCCTCCTTCCGCGTGCCCGACTGCCATGTCGTCGCAGAGGCCCGGCTGGCGGCGCTGGATGCCACCGCCCTTGCCGCGCTGCACCACGACGATTTCCTGCGACCGGCGATCTGGGCGGCCTCGTCGCTCGGCACATTGCCGTGGCTCGCCGAACGGGCGGTGCGCCGTGGCGCGTGACGATGCGTCGCCGTTGCGCGTGACCCGCCGCACCCGCGAGATCGACGGACGTGGTATGGCGCCCGATCTCGCGGCGATCGTCGAGGCCGGCGTGCCGACGATCCTGCGTGGCGCGGTGGCGCACTGGCCGCTCGTCGCCGCCGGACGTGACGGGCCCGAAGCGGTCGCCGACTATCTCGCCCGCTTCGATGGCGGGCGACCGCTCGTCGCCTATCTCGGCGGCCCGGCGATCCGCGGGCGCTTCCATTACGATCGCGCCAGCACCGGCATGAACTTCCGCACCGAACGCCTGCCGCTGCCGATGGTCATGGCGCGGCTGGCGGAGGGGCAGCGAAGCGATGACGGCGCCGCGCTCTACGTCGGTTCGACCGACCTCGACCATTTCTTCCCCGGCCTGCGGCTCGACAATCCACTCGCGCCTGCAGACGATCTCTTTGTCGCCCATCCGCCGCTCGCCAGCATCTGGATCGGCAATCGCACCGTCGCCGCCGCGCATCACGACATGTCGGACAATGCCGCCGCCTGCGCCGTCGGTCGGCGCCGCTTCACGCTCTTTCCGCCCGAGCAGATCGCCAACCTCTATCCCGGACCGCTCGAACCGACGCCGGGTGGCCAGGCGGTGACGATGGTCGATTTTGCCGCTCCCGATCTCGACCTTTATCCGCGTTTCGCGGAGGCGGTGGCGGCGGGAGAGATCGCCGAGCTCGAACCGGGCGACCTGCTCGTCTATCCGGCCCTGTGGTGGCATCAGGTGGAGGCGCTGGACCCCTTCAACGTGCTGGTCAATTTCTGGTGGAACCGGGTCGCCGACCATCACGATACGCCGATGACGACGTTGCTCCACGCCTTGCTGGCGCTGCGCGATCGGCCGGCGCATGAGAAGCGGGGCTGGCAGGCGCTGTTCGACTATTATGTCTTCGGCCCGGCCGATGCCGCGGCGGCGCATCTGCCGCCGGCGATGCAGGGACCGCTCGGCCCGATCGACGCCGATCTCGCCCGGCGCCTGCGCGGTGCGGTCGCGCACCGGCTCAATCGATGAGGCAGGTGCGACGCGTCGTCGTCGCGGGCGGCGGTACCGCCGGCTGGCTCGCCGCGGCGGCGCTGGTTCGCCAGCTGTCGCCGTTGATCGAGGTGGTGCTGATCGAATCTGATGCGATCGGCACCGTCGGCGTCGGTGAATCGACGATCCCGACGATCCGCACCTTCCACGACTTCATCGGCGTCGACGAGGATGCCTTCGTCCGCGCGACGGGGGCGACGTTCAAGCTCGGCATCAGCTTCGAACACTGGCTGCGCGAAGGCGCGCGCTACTTCCACGCCTTCGGATCGGTCGGCCGGTCGATGTTCGTCGCCGACTTCCAGCATTTCTGGCTGGAGGCGCGGCGGCAGGGTTTCGGCGGCGCCTATGGCGACTATTCGGCGGAATTGCGCGCCGCGGCGGAGGGGCGCTTCTCGACCGATCCGGCCGCCGGCCTCGCCTATGCCTATCATCTTGATGCCACCGCCTATGCCGCCTTCCTGCGCGGCCATGCCGAGGCGGCGGGCGCCCGCCGCATCGAAGGGCGTATCGTCGCCGTCGATCGGGACGGGGAGACGGGCGATCTGCGTGCCTTGCGGCTCGCCTCCGGCGCGGTGATCGACGGCGACTTTTTCATCGATTGCACCGGCTTTCGCGCGCTGCTGATCGAGGATGCGCTGACGACCGGCTATGACGATTGGAGCCACTGGCTGCCGACCGATACCGCGCTGGCGGTGCAGACGGACAGCGTCGGGCCGCCGATGCCCTATACCCGCGCGATCGCGCACTGCGCAGGCTGGCGCTGGCGCATCCCGCTGCAGCATCGGGTCGGCAACGGCATCGTCTTTTCCAGCCGCGACATGACGGAGGAGGAAGCGCGCGCGACCCTGCTCGACGGGATCGAGGGCACGCCGCTGTTCGATCCACGACCGATTCGCTTTACCACCGGCATGCGGAAGCGTGCCTGGCACCGCAATTGCCTGGCGCTCGGATTGGCGAGCGGGTTTATCGAGCCGCTCGAATCGACCAGCATCCATCTGGTCATGATCGCGGTGACGCGTTTCGTGCAGAGCTTCCCCTTCGCCGGCGACGACGGCGCGCTCGCCGATCGCTTCAACGCGCGCACGCGGGCGGAGTGGGAGCATGTCCGCGACTTCGTCATCCTCCACTATCATCTGAACGACCGGGCGGAGCCGTTCTGGCGCCGGATGGCGGCGATGGAGGTGCCGGACACGCTGGCGGCGCGGATCGCGCTGTTCCGCGAGCAGGCGGCGGCGTTCCAGGACCAGGATCAGATCTTCCGCATCGATTCCTGGGTGCAGGTGATGCTCGGTCAGGGACTGGAGCCGCGCGATTACCACCATCTTGCACGGATGCTGCCGGCGCAGGACCTGCAACGGGCGCTCGGTGGGCTCGACGCCGGCATCCGCCACCGCTTGCAGACCGTGCCGAGCCATGCCGACTTCCTGCGTCGGTTCGCCTAATATGAAATCAGGATGAGTTTTGTGGGATTTTTCTGTCTTTGATCTGTCACGGCACCGTCCCGACTCGCGGATAACGCGCCCCGAGAAGCCGAAGTGGCTGATCAAGGGGACTTTACGACATGTCGATCCATTCGCGTATGCGGTTGCGTCTGCTCGCGGGCGCCGCTCTGCTCGTGGCGTCGGGCGCGGCCGAGGCGAAGACGACCAACGACACGGCCAAGCCGGCGCAGACGCAGGCGACCGCCGATGCGCAGGCGACCACTGCCGATCAGCCCGCGACGGAAGAGGGCGGCTCGCAACTCGGCGACATCGTCGTCACCGCGACGCGGCGCGAAACCAATTTGCAGAAGACGCCGATCTCGATCAGCGTGCTCAACACGCAGGCGCTCGCCGACCGCCACGTCCTCAGCCTGTTCAACCTCGCCGACGGCACGATTCCGTCCCTGCGCGTCGCCACTTTCGAGGCGCGCCAGTCGGCATTGACGATCGGCATCCGCGGCATCGTCCCCTACGACCAGAACCAGACCGCGCGTGACGGCGGCGTCGGCGTCTACATCGACGGCGTCGCTCTGGGTAAGACGCAGGGCCTCAACGCTGCGCTGTTCGACATCGAGCGGATCGAGGTGCTCAAGGGTCCGCAGGGCACGTTGTTCGGCCGCAACACCGAAGGCGGCGCGCTGTCGCTGGTCTCGCGCGCGCCGACCGGCGTGTTCGGCGGCCGCATGACCGCGGGCGTCGGCAATTACGGCAGCCGCAACGCGGACGTG
The DNA here is from genome assembly GCF_016107325.1 of Sphingomonas sp. MA1305. Taxonomy (GTDB): domain Bacteria; phylum Pseudomonadota; class Alphaproteobacteria; order Sphingomonadales; family Sphingomonadaceae; genus Sphingomonas. The sequence continues at coordinate 234,305 of NZ_RCVT01000002.1, read as the reverse complement.
CACCTCGACCTGCCGGCCTTCTACGACATCTCGCTGAAGTTCGACGGCGTCTACCAGCATCAGGATCCGACGGTGAAGGACCCGCTGACGGGTTCGACTGGCTGGAATTATTACGACCGCAAGGGCGGCCGCGTCGCCGCGCGCTGGAAGCCGGTCGACGGCTTCACCGCCGACTTCGCCTATGATTATGCGAAGGACGACAATACGCCGCAGTTCAGTCAGCTGATCAGCTACAACCCCAACAACTATCCGGTCGGCACGTTCAACAGCAGCGGCGTCCTCCAGCTGAATGGCGTGAATTGCGGCGGCACGATCACCGCAGCGCAGGCGGCCGCCGGCCGCCCCGTCTGCATCGCGCCCAAGGCGCCGCTGGTCGGCGTGCATCCGGATCGGCAGAAGGTCGCCGACGTCGGCGTGCCGCAGCAGCCCAGCGTCGACATCACGCACGGCTTCTCGTCCAATCTGCGCTATCAGGTCGCTCCGGCGGTCGAATTGCGGTCGATCACCGCTTGGCGCGGCGTCAGCACGGACCAGTGGGACAATTCGGGCGGTCCGGAGCGGAGCAGCTTCGCGCCCAACTCGAACTTCAGCCGCTACAGCCTGTCGTTCCTGCGTCAGCACCAGTTCAGCCAGGAATTCCAGGCGGTCGGTAGCGCCGACCAGCTCGACTATGTCGTCGGCGCTTATTATTTCACCGAACACGCCACTGAATATGCGGCGACGCCGCTGAGCAACCTGTGGAACGCGGACGGCACGGCCTACACCATTCGCAGCCCGATCCCGGGCAATGCGAATGCGATCACCAGCGCCAATTCGGGCTATCAGCAGTACGATCCGTCGTGCAACAACACGCTGGCGACGACGGTGCCGCAATTCGCCAACAGCTGCCAGTTCATCACCCGCGCCAGCCAGGCGAGCGACCACAATTACTCGCTGTTCGGCAATCTGACCTTCACGCCGTCGGCGTTGGGCGACGTGTTGCACATTACCGCCGGTGGCCGCTGGACCAAGGACAAGCGTCACGGTACGCTGTACGTGGTCAACAATCGCGCCGATCTGGTCACCGCCGGCACCGTCTCGCCATTCGGCTTCCGCAACAGCATCAGCCGCTTCGACCCGATGGTCAACGTCGCGTTCGATGCGACGCCGGACGTGCACCTCTATGCCAAGTATGCCACTGGCTTCCGCGCCGGCGGCGCCAACGACCGTTCGCTGCAGTTCAACGCCTTTGGTCCGGAAGCCGTCAAGTCGTATGAAATCGGCTCGAAGATGGACTTCTGGAACCACAAGGCGCGGCTGAACCTCGCCGGCTACATCATGAACCGGTCGAACACGCAGTTCGACTTCGACTATTTCGACACCAACGGATCGAGCCCAACCAACGGCAGCCACATCGAACAGACGATCAACGCCGGCAAGAGCAAGATCCGCGGCATCGAGGCCGATCTGACGGTCGCACCGGTGCAGGGGCTGACGCTGACCGGTTCCTACGCCTACACCTATTGGAAGGCGCCCTCGGCGGTGAACCCGCTGACCCCGGGCGCTCCGGCGCAGCAGCTCTACATCGTCTACACGCCGCGTAATGCGGCATCGGCGGCGATCGATTACGCCGTTCCGATCAACGTCGGCGATGCCAGCGTCCGCCTGCACCTCGACGGCAATTACGCGAGCAGCCAGTATAGCTTCCAGCTCGAGCCGACCAAGACCGACGCCAGCTTCATCATGAACGGCCGCCTGTCGCTCGCCGACATCGCGGTGTCGCCGACCAACAAGGTGACGTTTGCCTTCTGGGTGCGCAACCTGCTCGATACGACCTACATCTATCGTCGCTCGTCGGCGAACTCGGTGCCGGTGTACAATTACGGCGCCACCGGTCAGCTGATCTCGACCAGCTATGGCGGCATCCTCGGCGATTACGCCAACTTCAATCCGCCACGGACCTGGGGTGTGGAAGCGACGATGCGCTTCTGATCCCCGGTCACGGCCGACGACAAACGCCTGGTCCCCCGGGGCCGGGCGTTTCCGTTTCTGCGGAATGTCGCTGGCTCCGGATCAGACGGGGGTCTCCGTCTTGCGCCGCTCCCATTGCCAAAACGGGGGGCGGGCAAAGGGCTAGGAGGGCTGGATGCCGCGATCAGGCGCTGTTCCCGGCACAGGGCAAAGCGAGCGTCACGCTGAGCCCCGGCTCGGCATCTCCCAGGATCAGCGTACCGCGGTGTAACCGCGCGATCGCGTCGACCAGCGGCAGGCCCAGGCCATGTCCCTCGCTGTGTCGGCTCGTGTCGAGCCGCCCGAAGCGGCGCAATGCGGTGCCGCGGTCCGCGACGGCGATGCCGGGGCCGCGATCCCGTATGGTGACGCAGGCGATGTCGCCGTTGCGGGCCACGTGCAGCGTGACCGACGTACCCGCCGGCGTGTGGCGGAAGGCATTCTCGATCAGGTTGATCAACGCCTGGGCCAGCAATTGCCGGTCACCCTCCACCGGCAGCGCGATGCCTGCGTCGACGCTGAGGCGATGGCCGGTGTCGGTGGCGACCTCCGCCATCGTCTCGCCGATCTCCGCCGCCAGCGCGCCCAAATCGAGCCGGGCGAAGCCGGCGCGGCGGCGGCCTGCCTCGACCTCGCTGATCCGCAACGTTGCAGCGAACATCGCGAGCAGAGCATCGCACTGCTGCAAAGCGTGGTCGAGCTCCGTTCGCCACGCGGGGCTTGGCGCGCGGGCGGCGATCAGCGCGAGCTGGCCGCGCAGCCGGGCAAGCGGCATGCGCAGATCGTGGGCGATGTCGTTGCTGACCCCGGCGACCTCGGCCATCAGCCGCTCGATCCGGTCGAGCATACGATTGAACGTCGCCGCCTCGCGCGCGAAGGCGCCACCGCCCGCCGCGACGGGCAGGCGTGCGCGCAGATCGCCGTCGATAATCGCTTCGGCCGTGTCGCGCACCGCGGCAATCCGGCGGCCGATCAGGAATGCTAGCAACGCGGTGCCGGTCAGCACGACGACGACGATCGCCCCGAAACCGAACAGATAATTGCGCAGCCGCAACGACGCATAATCGTCGAACGGTTCGGTTTCGCCGACGGTGGTCAGCCATAATCCGCCACCGAGCGGACGGACCAGCGCTCGGCCGGCGGACAGGCCGGTGATCCGGTCATGGTGGCGGACCGTTGAGAACCCCGGCGGCAGCGGCCGTTTGAGCATGATATTGCCGCCGAGGCGATGGCCCGATGCATCGCGCAGCTCGAGCCCGATATCGCCCGTATCGCGCTGGTGGCTGAGCCGATCGATCCGCGCCAGGACCGCGGCGGCGTCCCCGGGGCGAACATCGTCGTCGATCTCGTCGCTGACCGTCGCGATACGCCGATCGACGAGATGCGCGACCGCCGCGCGCGAGGCAGCGAAAGTGGCATAACCGGTGGTCAGCGTCGTGCCGAGAAACAGCAACAGGAAGATTGTGGTCAGCGCGCGCAGCGACAATGACCGCCACCAACGCGGCCGATAGGTCAGGACGCGCGGCGCCGTCATCCGCGCAGCATATAGCCCAGACCGCGCTTGGTGACGATCGGGTCATCGTCGCCCGCCGCGATCAGCTTCCGTCGCAGCATCCGCACCTGCGCATCGACGATGTTGGTCGCGGGTTCGAAATCATAGCCCCAGACGCGTTCGAGCAGCATCGCCCGGGTCAGGATCGTCCCCGGCTGGCGGGCGAGTTCGGTCAGCAGGCCCAGTTCGAGCTTGGTGAGGTCGAGCGGCTGATCGTTGCGCCAGGCGCGCAATTGCGTCGGGCTGACGGTGATATCGCCGGCGCGCAACGTATCGCCGCCGCTGCCGCCCGCGGTCCAGCCGCGCGCCCTGGCGAGCGCCTTCAGCCGTGCATCCAATTCGATCGCGGGCGTTGGCTTGACGACGTAATCGTCGGCGCCTGCGTCCAGCCCCTCGACCTTCTCGACCGACCGGCCGAGCGCGCTCAGCATCACGACGGGCAGGGTGTTGCCCGCCTCGCGCAACCGCTGCAGCACGGATGTGCCCTCCAGCTGCGGCAGCATGCGGTCGAGGATCATCGCGTCGAAACGGGCCCGCGCCACTGCTTCGAGGGCGGAAATCCCCGTTGGCGCGATGGTCACCGCATGATCGAGCGCGCGCAATTCCGCGGCCAGCGTCTCGGCATAAGCGGTGTCGTCCTCGACCAGCAGCAGGTCCATCGTCGTGTCCGGGCTCCGTGATGTGGCCCGATCCTTAGAGTGCGTCCGCTTCGGGCGGAAGTGCCTTGCTGGCCGCGTCATTCCGCGCGATCGGGCAAGGCAGGTCGGATGCGACGGCGCGCCGCAGCGTCACCTGCCTGTGAGATCGACCTCTACCGGAGCGGCTCCGAGCGGGATGGTGTAGCCACCCCGCTCCAGCCGGCCTGTCGATGGCCGGTAGGCCGCACCGGCACCCGTGGTGCGGGTGACAAACAGCCGTGCCGATGTCGTGCCGCGGCTGGCCGGATCGAGCGTCAGCGCGATGTGGCCGCTTGCCGGGGTGTAGACCGCCTTGGCGATCTTGCTGGCCTCCAGCTCGATCCATTGTCCGGCCGGCGCGACGAACAGCCGCGATCGCGCACCGTCCTTTGGTACGATCGATACCGTGCCGCGCTCCTCGCGCACGTCGCCGCCGAAGCCAATCCAGCCGAAGGTCGGATCGTTCGCCAGATAGCTGCCCGCTGCATAGGCATGGCCGAAGAAGCCCATCCCATAGTCGCCGCTATATGGATCCCAGCGCATCATGTCGGGCGCGCTATGGAAGGCGGCGGAGGAAAAGCCGTCCTGATCGATATTGGTGATGCCGCCCATCATCCCGCCATAGGCGACGCGCAACAGGTGCAGGTCGGCCGGATTGGCACGATAGGCGTCGAACAGCGGCACGGCATTGAGCGCCGAGCCGTAATGGTGGATCTGCCGCTCGATACGCGGATATTTGCCGCCGTACAGAAAGTCCCAATACCGGCGAGCATTGCCGTTATAGCCCCAGCTCGGGATCGTCGGATCGTAGCCGAGGATCACCTCGCGCGTGATGTCCGCCTGCGGCTGGAAACCGAAATAGCGCATCCAGGCATAGACCTCCGGCTGACCGGTCGAATCCCACGCCATTTCAGAACCGAAGGGATATTTCAGGCTGCGCCAATGGTCGGCGCGGTGGCGCATCAACCGTTCCATCTCGGTCGCCTGCGTGGTCATCCCCTCGCGCTGGAGATCCTTGAGGATGTCGACGAATACGTCGCCCTCCATCAGGCCGAATTCGGTATAGTAAGGCGCGTCCCGCATCATCGCCACGACGGTGAGGTACGCATGGTCCAGGTACCAGCGCCAATCATGCCGCGTGACCAGGTCGGGGTGATTGCGTGCGGTGCGGTAGAGCACCCAATGACCGATCGCGACATGCGGGTAGTTGTAGGCACGGCCGAGGTCGTTGGCGTCCTTCTCCTTCCAGGACGTCCAGCTCTGCCATTGCCGCGGATCGCCAGTGTAGAGATGGGGGAATTTGGCGGGGTCGTAGTAGAAGAGACTCTTCTTGACCGCGCCGGCATGCGGGCCGTCGGCGACCTGAAGATTGCCGACGACGGTAGCGTCGATCAGGCGCTCCAGCTTGGCGATCTCACCCGCGTCGGGATTGTCGAGCTGTTTCATCACCGCCGCGACCCAGCTGCCACCGCCGCCCTCGTCGCTCATGCCCGCGATCCAGACGCGCGGTTCGACGTCGACGATCTTCTTAGCCTCATCGTCGTAGGTCAGGATCGCCGGGCTGCGGCCGAACGGGTCGCCCATGCCTTCATACCATTGGCGGGTGGTGGCGAAGCGGCCGAGGTCGGCCATCGTCTGATCGAGCGGCTTGGTGACGACGTAGCTGACCGTCTGCGCCTGGCCATCGGCATAGGTCAGCGTCAGGCGGGCGCGGCCCCATTGCGCGCCGCGGATCGACAGACGGGTCCAGCCCTTGACGGTGCCGGCAGGCGTCGCGGTGATGGCACCGGCCGGCCAGCTATCGATCCGCACGATCGGCGTCGGCGCCTTGACGAAGAGGGTCGCATTCGTGTCGGTCGGTACGACATAGCCAGGGATGCCGACGGCGACTGGACGGCCGGCGGCGGCCAATGTCATCTCGATCGCGCGAATCGTCGGTGCCGGGGTCAGATGCACGCCGACGGTCAGCGTCTCGCCTGGCGCGAGCGTGCGGGCGGTCGGCGCGTTCCACGGTTCGCCACCCTTCTTCCATTCGCGCTCCACGTAACCGGCGGAATGGACAGTCCAGTCGTAGAAGCCTTCCGACGTCTGCCCGCGCGGGCTCTTGTCGGCGAAGCTGCTCGCCCCGTCACGCTCATGTGGGCCGAGCAGCGGCACATAGGCTTCGAGCGGCGTGCCGCGTTCCGGAAGAACGAGCAGCGCCGGCCCCTTGCCGTTCAGGCGCGTAACCTGCAGATAGCCGGCGTCCCGGCCGATATAGGGGTCGGTGAAGCTCGCCTGCGCATGGGCCTGATCGAGCGTGCGGTCGGTGATGATGTTGTCGAACACCATCGGCAGCCCGAGCACACCGATTTCCACCGGCGTCGCCGAGACGTTGCGGAGCGTGAAGCGCAGCGCGAGCTGACCGTGCTCGTCGACCCAGCGGCGCTCGACCGACAGCGGGCTGTCCGTACCCAGGCTTGCGGTGATGTCCGCGGCGGCGATCACGGTTTTGGCGGCGGGCAGGGCGCGGATCGGCCGCCGCGCCGCCGCCGAATCGAGGTCGCGCCATGCGCTGCCCGGCGCCCGCACGCGCAGGTGGATGTCGCCGATATGGTTGTAGCCATCGCCAGCACGCTCCGCTTCACGGTCGGTCGGCACGAAGCTGAACCCCGGTTCCGCGGCCGGCGACAGGCGCGCGAGCGTCTGCGTGTCGCTGCGCAAGGCCAAGCGAAACGGTCCGACCGCAAAGTCGCGGGTCGCGATGGGCGCATATTGCGGCTTGGCGGATTGCTGGGCGTCTGCGGCGATCAACGCGGGCGCGGCAAGCAGGAGAAGGGCGGCGCAGCGTCGAGCGTCGGTCATCACGGGTCCCCAGGAACGGCCCCCGTTCGATTAGAACGGGGGCCACATTGTTACGCGATTTGCCTGATCCGTATACAGTTCAGAATTTGACGGTCGCGCCGGCGAAGATCCGGCGGCCGAGCACGTCGTAGACACCCGGATAGGTATTGCCGTTGCCGAACAGGTTGAGCACGCCCGAAGCGAGCGCCGGCGGGCTCTTGTCGAGCAGATTGTTGGCGCCAAGGCGAAGGGTGAGATTGCTGTTGACGGCCACCGCCGCGGTCAGATCGAAGTAGCTGTACGGCGCGATACGCTCGTCGATCGGATCAGGCGCGCCGGTCAGATAGCTGTTGCTCGACGTCGTCGACAATTTGGTTTTGTTGATGAATCGCCAGTTGAACGACAGGCTGGCGATCTCGTCCGGCTGCCAGGTCAGGCGCAGATTGTGGCGCCACACTGGGTTGGGCTGGCCACAGGAATAGCCGAACAGGCCCTTGCAGTCATAGGAGTCGCCGCCGGGCAGCGGCTGCGTCGCCTGTTCGAACAGATAGGTGCCGATGAAGTCGAGATTGACCTTGCCGAAACGGCCGACCGGAACGGTGGCATTGGCGGCCAGATCGAGCCCCGACGTCTGCAGATAGCCGGTGTTGAGCGTCGTCGACACGACATAGCCGGTGCCGAAGATCGATCCAGTCAGCGGATCGCGATGGAACAGTCCACAGAAATAGGGGCTGCCGGTCGAGAAGCATTGGCTGATCGTCGTATTCGGATCGATGCTGCCGATATAGTCCTTCACCTTGATGTGGAAGTAATCGACCGACAGCGACAGATTGCGTCCGCCGCGGGGCGCCAGCACGATGCCGGCGGTGTAGGTATCAGCCTTTTCGGGCTTGAGGCCGCGGTTGCCGCCGAACTGGCCGGTGCATTGGTCGGCGGGGCATTCGATGACGAGACGGTTGTTGTACTGCGCCGCCGTGACGCCGGTCAGCTGGCAGGCGGCGAGCGATGCGGTCGGGCTGGCCCCGGCACACGGATCGGTCGCGTTGACGTTGCCCAGCGACAGGTTGGAGAAGAGCTCGGAGATGTTCGGCGCGCGGATCGCGCGATTGTAGCTGGCCCGCAAGCGCAGCGGCTCGGCGACCTGCCAGCTCAATTCGCCCTTGTAGGTAAAGGCGTTGTAGCCGGAGCGGAAGCCGGTCGAATCCTGCCGGTTCTTGTAGTCGGAGTAGCGGAAGCCGCCGTTGACCGTCAGCGACCGGAAGAACGGCTTGTCTTGGACCAGCGGCACCTCGATCTCGCCGAAGCCTTCGGTCACCGCGATGATGCCATCCGAATTCTGCGTGCCCGCCTCCAGCGCCTGCGCGTCGCCGGTGAACAGCAAGGTCTCGCGGCGATGCTCGCCGCCCAGCACGATGCCGACGCCGTCGCGGGCGAATGGGCTGGTGATGCCGAGCTTGCCGAGATCGCCGGTCACGCTGCCCGAAATGACGTTGAGCCCGTAGCGTCCGCGCGTTGACTTGGGAGCGTAAAGATAATTGGCCGCGGCGGTGGTGATCGCATTCGCCTGGAACACGTTGACCGGAACGCAGGATTTGTCGGTGCCGTCGAGCACCGATTGGCAGACCGCGCCGCCATTGCCGTCCGGCACCGCGAGCAGGGCGCGTTGCGCCTTGGCGACGCTGACGTCGTTAAGATAGGTCTCGTCGTAATGCGCGGCGGAGCGCAGCACGCTGACGTCGTAGCTGAAGCCGCTGCCGAGATCGCCGCGGACGCCGACCATCGAGCGGAAATCCTCATGCTGCAGGCTGTCGCGGCGGGGCAGCGCGCCACTGCCGCTGAGCCGGTAGCCGATCAGCGTGTTCTGCGTCGTCGCGGTGCCGGCGGCGGTGCCGCACAGCGCCTGCGCCTGACTGGCGCTGAGCAGCGGATTGTTGCAGGTGACGGCGTAGGTCTGGCCGAAATAGAGTGCCGAGGGCGCCACCTGCGAGAAGCTGTTGTCCTTCATGTACATGAAGCTGCCGTAGATCTCGGCCTGCGGCGCGATCTTCAGGTGCAGGAAGCCGCCGGCATTGTAGCGCTCGTCGGAACGCTGGATGTAGTTGGCCGGGGCATAATTATAGGCGTAGACCGAGGAGACGTAGGGGACCCAGGTCTTGCTGCCGTCGACGCTGTTGGTCAGCTTCATGCCGGCGTCGGGACCGGCAAGCGGGGTGAAGGTGCCGTACGGCGTGTTGCTCGAACCGCCGCACGAAAAGGTCGTGGTCGCGCTGTTGAGAGCGCAGGCGGAGACGTCGCGGGTCGACTGCAGCACCGGATCGGTGTGGCGATAGCCACCGTAGACGGTGATGTTGAGCCGGCCGTCGAGCATCGTCTTGCCGAACGAGGCGTTGATGTCCTGCTTGGCACCGTCGAACGTGTGCGGCGGCGCCGTCTGATAGCCACGCGCCGAGACGATCGATCGAACGAAGCTGTTGTCGTTGGTGTGATCAGCGATGCTCGACTGGGCGTCGAGGCGGAAGCCGTCGAGGTGGTCGCGCAGGATGAAGTTGACGACGCCGGAGAGGGCATCCGAGCCGTACACCGCAGATGCGCCGCCGGTCACCACATCGACCCGTTCGACGATCGCCGAGGGGATGAAGTTCACGTCCATCGCCTGCGTCGGTAGCATCCGCTGACCGTTGATCAGCGTCAGGACGCGGTTGGAACCGAGATTGCGCAGGTTGATGTTGGCCGTGCCGTCCGATCCGTTCGACACGTTCTCGTTCGCGTCTGGCGTGAACTGCGGCAGGCGGTTCAGCGCGTTCTCGATGTTGTTGGTGCCTTGCCACGTCAGTTCCTGGGCGCCGACGCTGGTCAGCGGGCTGTTGCTGACGAGATCCGCCCGACGGATACGGGTGCCGGTGACGACGACGTCATCCCCGCCCGATTGGGACACCGGAACGTTCGTCGCGATCGTCTGGTCACCGGGCGCGGCGGTTTCCTGCGACGATTGGGACGACGTGGTCTGCGCCTGCGCGGCGGCAGCGGTCAACCCAATCGCCACTGCCATCAGGCAGGCGGATTGAGCAAGGCGGAATGTCGTTTTCTTCATGTCACCCCCAGAGCAATAAAATTACATCGGCCCCCCGGAAGTCGATAGATCAATACCATATACGGTATTAGGTCAACTGCGGAGTTGTTGACATGACGTCTTTTTTAGATTGTATACGATCCGAAGGAGACAGAATGTGGTGACGATCAGCCGGCGGGCAGCCCTGGCGAGTGGCGCGGCGATGGCGTTCGTGGGTTTTCCGCGCAGGTCGATCGCCGCCATCTCGAATAGTGCGCGCGCCACCGCCTGCCCGCTTCCCCTGTCGGCAGTACGACTGCGGCCGTCGGACTATCAGCGTGCGGTGGAGGTCAACCGCACCTATCTCCTGCGGTTGCAGCCCGATCGGCTGCTGCACAATTTCCGCAAATATGCCGGGCTGGAGCCGAAGGGCGAGATCTACGGCGGATGGGAAAGTGACACGATCTCCGGGCATACGCTCGGCCACTATCTGTCGGCGCTGGTGCTCACCTGGCAGCAAACCGGCGATGCCGAGATGCGGCGTCGCGCCGATTATATCGTCGGCGAACTCGCCGCCTGCCAGGCGAAGCGCGGCACCGGCTACGTCGGCGCGCTGGGCCGCAAGCGCAAGGACGGGACGATCGTCGACGGGGAGGAGATCTTCCCCGAGGTCATGAAGGGCGACATCCGCTCCGGCGGGTTCGACCTCAATGGCAGCTGGTCGCCACTCTATACGGTACACAAGCTGTTTGCCGGCCTGCTCGACGTCCATGCCGCCTGGGGCAATGCGCAGGCGCTGAAGGTCGTCGAGGGTCTCGCCGGTTATTTCGAGCGCGTCTTCGCCGCGCTGACGCCGGAGCAGGTGCAGACGGTGCTGGGCTGCGAATATGGCGGGCTCAACGAAAGCTATGCCGAGTTGTACGGCCGCACGCACGACCCGCGCTGGCTGAAGATGGCGAACACGCTCTACGACAATCGCGTGCTCGATCCGCTGGCACGCGGCGAGGACAAGCTCGCCAACTTCCATGCCAACACGCAGGTGCCCAAGCTGATCGGCCTCGCCCGCATCCACGAAGTGTCCGGCGGCGCGCCGGACAAGGCGAAGGCGGCCCGCTTCTTCTGGGAGGCGGTGACGCGGCACCACAGCTACGTCATCGGCGGCAACGCCGACCGCGAATATTTCAGCGAGCCGGACAGCATCGCGCAGCACATCACCGAACAGACGTGCGAACATTGCAACACCTACAACATGCTCAAGCTGACCCGGCATCTGTGGTCGTGGCAGCCGGACGGCGCTTTGTTCGACTATTACGAGCGCGCGCATCTCAATCACGTGATGAGCGCGCAGGATCCGGCGACCGGCGGCTTCACCTATATGACGCCGCTGATGAGCGGGGCTCCGCGTGACTATTCCACCACCGCGGACGATGCCTTCTGGTGCTGCGTCGGGTCGGGGATGGAGAGCCACGCCAAACACGGCGAGAGCATCTTCGCCGACAGTGACGACGGCACCTTCTACGTCAACCTCTACATTCCGGCGGACGCGCAATGGGCGCGGCGGCGGGCGGCGGTGACGCTCGACACGCGCTATCCGTTCGAGGGAACGTCGACGCTGACCTTCACCAAGGTACGCGGCGGCCGCTTCCCGGTAGCGCTGCGCGTGCCCGGCTGGGCGACGAGCAAGGCGGTGGTGACCGTCAACGACGCGCCGGTGCAGCCGGCGACGGCACGCGGCTATGCCGTGGTGACGCGCGACTGGAAGGCGGGCGACCGCGTCGCGATCACGCTGCCGCTCGACCTGCGGCTCGAATCGACACCCGGCGATGACAGCACGGTCGCCGTGCTGCGTGGGCCGATGGTGCTCGCCGCCGATCTGGGCGCGGCGGACGCCAAATGGGACAAGGCCGATCCCGCTTTGGTTGGTGCCGACCTGGTGGGCGGGTTCGCCGCGCGCGACGCGGCGGCTGGCCGCTATGCGACGCGTGGCGTGGTACGGCCGGGCGATCTCGACTTCGTGCCCTTCTATCGTCAGTATCGGCGGCAGAGCGCGGTCTATTTCAAGCGCTTCTCCTACAGCGCCTGGGCCGCGGAAGAGGCCGCCTATACCGCCGAACAGGCGCGGCTGAAGGACATCGCCGCGCGCTCGGTCGACGTCATGCATCTGGGCGAAATGCAGCCGGAGCGCGACCACAAGCTGACCAGCGAATTGTCCTATCCGACCACCTATCGCGGCCGGCAGGGTCGTGATGCAAGGTCGGGCGGTTTCATCGAATTCGACATGAAGACGCGCCCGGGCCCCTTGCTGTTGCAGGCGACCTATTGGGGCAGCGAGCGTGGGCGCGACTTCGACATCCTGGTCGACAACGTGAAAGTTGCGACGCAGCGGCTGGACAACGACCGGCCGGGCAAATTCTTCGACGTCGATTATCCGCTGCCGGAAGCGCTGACCCGCGGCAAGGCGAGCGTGCGTGTACGGATCGTGCCGCATGACCGCAGCAGCGCCGGGCCGATCTTCGGCGTGCGGCTGTACACGGCGAAGGCGGCGGGCACGTCGGGATCCGTGGCATGAGTGATGGCGTCCACCTGACGCTGGATGCCCTGCGCACCTTGGCGCGCAGCAAGTTGGTCGCGGTCGGCCTCGCGCCCGATCACGCCGCGGCGGTGGCGGAGACGATGGTCGCCGGCGAGCGCGACGGTTGCGCCAGCCATGGCATCTACCGCCTGCTGGTCGCGGCCAACAGCATCGCCAAGGGCGTGGTGGTGCCCGATGCGGTGCCGGTGGTCAGCGAGCCCGCGCGCGCGCTGGTGCGGGTGGACGGCGGCGGCGGTTTCGCGCAACTGGCGTTCGAGCGCGGGCGGCCGCTGCTGGTCGACAAGGCCAGGGCGTTCGGCATCGCCGCGCTGGCGCTCAACCATGTCGTGCATTTTGCAGCCCTGTGGCCCGAGGTGGAGGCGCTGGCGAGCGAGGGCCTGGTCGCGCTCGCCTTCACCCCCAGCCACGCCTGGGTTGCGCCGGCGGGCGGTACCAAGCCGGTGTTCGGCACCAACCCGATCGCCTTCGGCTGGCCAAGGCCGGGGCGCGACCCGTTCGTGTTCGACTTCGCGACCAGCGCGGTGGCGCGCGGCGAGATCGAACTGCACCGGCGCGCCGGCAAGCCGGTGCCCGACGACTGGGGCTATGACGCGGACGGGCTGCCGACGACGGAGGCGGAGAAGGTGCTCGCCGGCGCGATGCGCACCTTTGGCGGGCACAAGGGATCGGCGCTGGCGGCGATGGTCGAGCTGGTCGCGGGGCCGCTGATCGGCGACATGACCAGCGCGGACTCGATCGCCGCGGACGGCGGGCGTGGCGGATCGCCGATCGGCGGCGAACTGGTGATCGCGGTCGATCCCGCCGGCTTCCTGGGCGAGGCGGTGGCCGAGCATCTCGCGCGCGCCGAGGCGATGTTCGCGAGCATCGAGGGGCAGGGCGCGCGCTTGCCGTCGAGCCGGCGCTACGCCGCGCGGGCGCGCAGCCTGGCGCAAGGGGTGACGATTCCGCAGGCCTTGTATGACGACATCATGAGGATCGGCGCATGAGCCTGATTGTGGCCGCCCTGTTGCTGGCGGCGCCGGCGGCGGTGCCGGGGAGCGCGGATGCGCGCCTCAAGGCACTGTATACGCAGGAATACGACTGGCGGAGAACAATGCTCGCCGCCGGCGACGCCAATCCGGGCGGCGAGGCGCGGCACCTGCCGGATGTCGGCCCGGCGGCGCAGGCGGAAAAGCTGGCGCGCTGGACGCGCACCGCGGCGGCGCTCGCCGCAATCCGGCCGGACGACCTGTCGCCGGCGGAGCGGACCAACTATCTCGTCTACAAGGGGCAGATCGACGCGCTGCTCGCCGAGCAGCGGTTTCGCGAATATGAGAAGCCGCTCAATTCGGACACCAGCTTCTGGGGCGATGTCGCCGAGGCGTCGCGCGGCAGCTTCGTGCGCGAACAGGATTATCGCGACTATTTGGCGATGCTGCGCGAGATGCCGCGCTATTTCGACCAGCAGATCGCCAATATGCGCGCCGGCCTCAAGCGTGGCTTCACGCCGGCGCAGGTGACGCTGAAGGGCCGCGACATCGGCGTCGCGCAGGTCGTCGACGCGCGCAGCCCCGAAGAATCGCTTTATTATGCGCCCTTCCTGAAATTTCCCGCGATGATCCCGGCGGCGACGCAAAGCGCGTTGAAGGCGCAGGCCGCCGCGGCGATCCGCGAGGCGGTGGTGCCGGCGCATGCGAAGCTGCTCGCCTTCCTGCGCACCGAATATATCCCGGGCGCGCGGCGGACGCTCGCCGCCTACGACCTGCCGGACGGCAAGGCCTATTACCGGTCCAAGGTCGCGGAGTTCACCACGCTCGACCAATCGCCCGAGGAGATCCACCGCATCGGCCTTGCCGAGATGGCGAAGATCCGCGCGCGGATGCAGGGGGTGATGACGCAAGTCGGGTTCAAAGGCGATCTGCCCGCCTTCCTCGCCTTCCTGCGCAGCGATCCGCGCTTCTATGCCAAGACGCCGCAGGATCTGCTCGATCGCGCCGCCTGGATCGCCAAGACGTTCGACGGCAAGGCGAGCCAATATTTCGGCCGGCTGCCGCGCGCGCGCTTCGCGATCAAGCCTGTGCCGGCGGACCTTGCGCCCTTCTACACCGGCGGGCGCGGCGGGCCGGGCATCTATCTGGTCAACACCTATAATCTGCCGGCGCGGCCGCTCTATTCGCTGCCCGCGCTGACGCTGCACGAAAGCGCGCCGGGCCATGCCTTCCAGATGCCGCTGGCGGCGGAGAACAATGACCTGCCGGCGTTCCGGCGCGACGGCTATCTGTCGGTCTATGGCGAGGGCTGGGCGCTCTATTGCGAGGCGTTGGGCGAGGAGATGGGGATGTACGACACGCCCTATGACCTATTCGGCATGCTCAGCTACCAGGCGTGGCGTGCGTCGCGGCTGGTCGTCGATACCGGCATCCACGCCAAGGGCTGGAGCCGCGAACAGGCGCAGCGATACCTGCACGACAATACCGCGCTTGCCGACCACGAGATCGAGACGGAGGTCGATCGCTACATCGCCTGGCCGGGTCAGGCGCTGAGCTATTATACCGGCGAACTCGCGATCCAGCGCGCGCGAGCGCGGGCGGAGGCGGCGCTGGGGGCGAAGTTCAACGTGCGCGCGTTTCACGATGCGATCCTGTCGCTCGGCTCGGTGCCGGTGTCGGTGATCGACGCACGCACCGACCAGCTGATCCGCGACGGCGGCAAGGGGCCGTATCCGGACGAGGAACGGTGAGGCGGTTGCTCGCGCTGGCGGGGCTCGCCACGATGGGTCAGGCCGCACCGGAAACGGTCACGCGGCCGGGCAATCCGATCCTGGCGGACGGCCGCTATTATTCGACCGACCCGGCGCCGATCGTCGTCGGCGACACGCTCTACATTCTCGCCGGGCGCGACGAGGCGCCGGATGGCGTCAACGACTTCATCATGAACGAATGGCAATTGCTGTCGACCAAGGACCCAGCGTCGGGCCGCTGGCAGCATTATCCCGCCGTCGCCCGGCCGGAAGCGGTGTTCGCCTGGGCCGACAAGGGCCGTGCTTATGCCGGGCAGATCGTGCGCGGGCCGGACGGCCGTTTCTACCTCTATGCTCCGGTGATGCAGCGCGTGTCCGATGCCGACGACAAGTTCGCGATCGGCGTCGCGGTGGCGGACGACGTGCGCGGGCCGTGGCGCGACGCACATCCGGCCGGGCCGATCATCTCGCAGACCGTGCCGGTCGCCAATCGCATTCAGAACATCGACCCGACCGTGTTGGTCGAGGGGCGCAAGGTGACGATCATCTGGGGCACGTTCGGCCAGCTACGCGGCATGACGCTGGCGCCCGACATGGTGACGCCGGTGGGGCCGGAGGTGACGCTGACCGGCGCCACCGGCTTCTTCGAGGCGCCGTGGCTGATGGAGCGGCGCGGCACCTATTATCTGATCTACGCCGCCAACACCGCCGGGCCGGACAGCCCGTGCACGCCGGCGGTCTATTATGCGTGCCAGGCCTTTGCCTCCGCGCCGTCGCCGCTGGGGCCTTGGACCTATCGTGGCGTGATCCTGCCGCCGGTGTCCTCGACCACGTCGCATGCGGGCGCGGCGGAGTTCAAAGGCCAATGGTATCTCGCCTATCACACCGCCGATGCGAAGGGCGGCGGCCATTTCCGCCGCTCCGTGGCGATCGACCGGATGGCGTGGGACGATAGCGTCACCCCGGCCGCGATCCGCCCGGTGGTGCCGACCCGTGCGCCCCAGCCGGTACGGCCGAGCCGCAACGTCGCGCCCGCCGCCGTGGCTTCCGCATCGAACCAGCCGGTGCCGGTGCAATTCTGGCTGGGCGCGCTCAACGACGGCAAGGTACGCGCTGCGCCGTTGCCCCCCGACATGTGGGGCACATGGCGCGGCGCCGATACGCCGAGGCAGGCGTGGATCGCGTATCGCTGGCCAGCGCCGGTGACGCTGAATGCCAGCCGCATCCGCTTCTTCGCCGACCATCCCGCCGGCGCGACGGAGGGGGTCGCACCACCAGCGGCGTGGCGGTTGGATTATTGGCGCGACGGTGGCTGGCAAACGGTACCCGGCCTGCGGCATGAAGCGGCGGAGCGCGACGGGTTCGAAACCGTCACCTTCCCGACGATCACCACCCGCTGCCTGCGTGCCGTGTTCGATGCCTCATACGATGCGAAGGGCAGCGCCGCCGTCGCGGTCGAGGAATGGGAGGCGTTGACGCCGACGATGCATGTCGTGACGCCCGTTCCGTCACCGGTGTCAGTGCCCCCTTGTGCAGCACGATAAACAAACGTATACGATTTGGCGTAATTGGAAGGAATGCTGACATGACGGTGGCCTGGAAGGGCGTGTTTCCTGCGGTGACCACGCAGGTTCGCGAAGACATGACGATCGACCTCGCCGATACGCAGCGCGTCGTCGACGACCTGATCCGCGACGGCGTCACCGGCGTGATCGCGCTCGGCACGGTCGGCGAGAACAACTCGCTCGATTACGACGAGAAGGTCACCGTGCTGTCGGCGATCGTCGAGGCGGTCGACGGCCGCGTGCCCGTCGTCACCGGCGTGTCGGAATATGACACGCGCCGCGCGGTGCGCTATGCGCAGGCGGCGGAGAAGGCCGGCGCCGACGGCCTGATGCTGCTGCCGCCGATGGTCTATGTGCCCAAGGCGCACGAGCTGGTGAACCATTTCAAGGGTGTCGCGGAGCAGACCGGCCTGCCGATCATGCTCTACAACAATCCGCCGGCGTACCGGACAGTGATCGACCAGGAGGTGCTCGCCGCGCTGGTCGACGTGAAGAACATCGTCGCGGTCAAGGAAAGCGCGCCGGACACCCGCCGCTTCACCGACTTCCGCAATGCCTTCGGCGACCGCTACGTGCTGTTCGCCGGGCTGGACGACGTCGCGCTCGAGGGCCTGTACCTCGGCGCGCAGGGTTGGGTGTCGGGCCTGACCAACGCCTTTCCGAAGGAATCGGTCGAGCTGGTCCGCGCGTTCGAGCGTGGCGACCATGCCAAGGCGATGGAAATCTATCGCTGGTTCATGCCGCTGCTCCACCTCGACGCCGAGCATGACCTGGTCCAGTCGATCAAGCTCGCCGAGCAGGTGATGGGCCGCGGTTCGGAGCGCGTGCTGCCGCCGCGCTACGTGCTGGAGGGCGCACGCCGCGCCGAGGTGATCGCGATGGTCGAGAAGGCCGCGGCGACCCGGCCGACGCTCGGCACCACCGAGGATCTGATCGCCGCCTGATGCGCCACACCTTCTTCTGCATCGACGGCCACACCGCCGGTAACCCCGTTCGCCTGGTGGCGGGCGGGGCGCCGCTGCTCAAGGGCGCGTCGATGTCGGAGCGGCGGCAGGATTTCCTCAGTCGCTTCGACTGGATCCGCACCGGGCTCTGTTTCGAACCGCGCGGGCACGACATGATGTCGGGCGGCTTCCTCTACCCGCCGACGACGCCCGACGCCGATATCGGCATCCTGTTCATCGAGACCAGCGGCTGCCTGCCGATGTGCGGGCACGGCACGATCGGCATGGTGACCTTCGGGCTGGAGCACGGGCTGATCCAGCCCGCGACGCCGGGGCGCTTGAAGGTCGAGGTGCCGGCGGGCGTGATCGACATCGCTTATGAGGTCGATGGGCCCAAGGTGACCGCGGTGCGCATCACCAACGTCCCCGCCTATGTCGCGGCGAAGGGCGTCGAGGTCGATGTCGAGGGCATCGGGCCACTCCGCATCGACGTGTCCTATGGCGGCAATTATTACGCGATCATCGAGCCGCAGGGGCAATATACCGGGCTCGACGCGATGGGTGCGGGCCGGCTGGTCGAGCTGTCCGGCCGTATCCGCGAGGCGGTGCGTGCCAAGTGCGAGCCGGTGCATCCGCTCGATCCGACGATCCGTGGCGTCAGCCATATCCTGTGGGCGGACAAGCCGCGCGCCAACGATGCCGACGGCCGCAACGCGGTCTTCTACGGCGACAAGGCGATCGACCGCAGCCCTTGCGGCACCGGCACCTCGGCGCGGTTGGCGCATCTCGCCGACCGCGGCACGCTGAAGGTCGGTGACCGCTTCGTCCACGAAAGCTATATCGGCAGCCGCTTCATCGGCCGGGTCGAGGCGGAAACGACCCTCGGCGGTGTGCAGGGAATCGTGCCGTCGATCGAGGGATCGGCGGTCGCGACCGGCTTCAATACGATATGGATCGACCGCGCGGATATTTTCTGGGAGGGGTTCCAGGTGAAGTAGGCCAGGCAACGCCTCACCGCAAAGAAAGGGGTGGCAGTCCGCAGGGCTGACGGAGGGGGGCATTCACGCCCCTCTACCATCCTGCGTATGGTCCCCTCCCGGCGTGCGGGGAGGCGTTGCGGAATGAGGGAGGGCGAATGTTCGGACCGAGGAAGAGCCTCGACGCGGTGACGCAGCACGAAGCCGGCAAGGCGCTGGCCAAGACGCTGTCCTGGCCGCATCTGATCGCGCTGGGGGTCGGCGCGATCGTCGGCACCGGCATCTACACGCTGACCGGCGTGGGGGCGGAGCGCGCCGGCCCGGCGGTGATCCTGGCGTTTGCGATCGCCGGCGCGGTCTGCGCCTGTGCCGCGCTGGCCTACGCTGAGCTCGCCACGATGATCCCGGCGGCAGGCAGCGCCTATACCTTCAGCTACGCCGCGCTGGGCGAAACCATCGCCTGGGTGGTCGGCTGGAGCCTGATCCTCGAATATTCGCTCGCCTGCTCGACCGTCGCGGTCGGCTGGTCGGGGTATCTGGTCGGCTGGATCCAGTCGGCGGGAATCCATCTGCCGCATCTGCTGCTGACCGGGCCGCACGACGGTGGCCTGGTCAACCTGCCGGCGGTCCTGGTCGCGCTGGCGGTGATGGGGATGCTGGTCGCCGGCACGCGCGAGAGCGCGACGCTCAACATCGTCCTCGTCATCATCAAGCTGGTGGCGCTCGGCATCTTCATCGCCTTCGCGCTGCCGGCGTTCAACGCCGACAATCTGCACCCGTTCATGCCCTATGGTTTCGCCTCGGTGGAGAATGGCGGCGAGAAGCGCGGCGTGATGGCGGCGGCGGCGATCGTCTTCTTCGCCTTCTACGGCTTCGACGCAGTCGCGACTTCCGCCGAGGAAGCGAAGCGGCCGGGGCGCGACCTGACGATCGGCATCGTCGGGTCGATGCTGGTCTGCACGTTGATCTATATGGCGGTGGCGGTCGCCGCGATCGGCGCGCTGCCGTTCCAGCAACTCGCCAATTCGCCCGAGCCGCTCGCTTTGGTGCTGCGCAGCCTGGGCCAGCCCGCCGCCGGCCATCTGATCGCGCTCGCCGCGGTGATCGCGCTGCCGTCGGTGATCCTGGTGATGATGTACGGCCAGAGCCGCATCTTCTTCGTCATGGCGCGCGACGGCCTGCTGCCACGCGCCCTTGCCACAGTCAGTCAGCGCACCGGTGCGCCGACGCGGATCACCGTGCTAACCGGCGTGTCGATCGCCCTGGTCGCCGGCATCTTCCGCCTCGACGAGATCGCCGAACTTGCCAATGCCGGTACCTTGCTCGCCTTCATTGCGGTCGGCGCCTGTCTAATGGTGCTGCGCAAGACCGCGCCCGACCAGCCGCGGCTGTTCCGCTGCCCGGCACCCTATCTGGTCGGCACGCTGGCGATCCTTGGCTGCCTCTATCTGCTGACTAGCCTGCCGTCGGCGACGCTGGTGCGCTTCGTCATCTGGAATTTCGCCGGACTGGTGTTCTACTTCGCCTACGGTCGACGACGGAGCCTGGCCGCCGCCTGATGCGTTGGCACCGCCTGGATCTGTCTGTTCAGGTGTGTCGATGCGTTGGATGCTCGCCCTTCCCGTCGTTGCGGTCGCGATGCCGGCCGGCGCCATCGACCGGACACCCGCCGATGCGCGGGCGGTGGTGCAGCGTTATTATGCGGCGATCGATCGCGGGGCGTATCGTAGCGCCTATGCGCTGTGGGATCGGGGCGGGCAGGCAAGCGGGCAAAGCTATGCCACCTTCGTCCGCGGCTTCGCCCGCACCGCCCATAGCCGGGTGGTCGCGGGCACGCCCTTCGACCAGGAGGGCGCGGCCGGCTCGTCGTACATCACCGTGCCTGTGCGTGTGTATGCAACGCTGAAGTCGGGTGCGGCGCAGCGCTTCGTCGGCAGCTACACGCTCCGCCGGGTCAACGACGTGCCGGGTTCGACCGCGTCACAGCGTAGCTGGCACCTGGCCTCGGCGACGCTGCGGCCGGCGCGGTAAGCCATACGGCTTGTCATTCCAGCGAAAGCTGGCTTCTCCGATCGTATCTGGGTGGTTCCGCAGCTGGGCGTCAGCGATTGCGACGGCCCCAGTGGACGTTCGCGCCGGCTGTGTTTTCGCCGAGCTTCACTTCTTCAAGTTCCTCCCCGCCCTCGAATGACCCCGTGGGGTCAAGCTTTCGCGTCAGCGCTTCGATTCACGGTGGCGCGGTCGCAATTTGGGGAATTTAGATGTTTCGTATGCATATCCGGATCGTGTCCGGTCTGCTCGCGCTCGGTGCCGTCTCTGCGGCGTCGCCGGCGTTGGCACGCGGCGAGCCGGCGAAGATTGCCGTCGGCGTGACCGCCGGCACACTTGGCGTCGGCCCGGAAGCCAGTTTCGCGCTCAGCCCGGCGTTCGTTGTGCGCGGCAACGCCACCTTCTTCACTCTGTCGCATGACTTCGACTCGGACGACGTTCATTACGACGGCCAGGCGGAATTCGGCTCCGCTGGGCTGATGCTCGACTATCACGTTGCCGGCAGCGGCTTCTTCCTGTCGGCCGGCGCCCGTCTCAACAAAAACAAGGCACGCGCCACGGCCACGCCGACCGACGCGGTCACCATCGGCGACGGCGAATATACGCCGGCGCAAGTCGGTACGCTCAAGGCGCGCGCCGATTTCACGCCCATCGCGCCGGTGGCGTCGCTCGGCTATTCGGGACACCTGACCAAGGGGTTCAAGATCGGCATCGAAGCCGGAGCGATGCTTCAGGGCTCGGCGCGGGTCGAGCCGATCAGCTATACCGGCACGTTGATCGATCCCCAGGATTTGGAAGACGAGCGCAAGAGTCTTCAGGACGATCTTCATAAGTACAAAGTCTTTCCAATCCTCCAGCTGTCGGCGGCCTATCACTTCTGAATTCTGCCTGGGCCCTCCTCGCTCGCGCGGGGAGGGCCTTTCCGATCCGTCCAGCCGACCCACTACCGCGACCCACGCGTCGTCCAAGCCCGGCGCAACAATCGATCGCCCCGCCGTTATCCTCTTGCGCGCCGCCGCCCAGCCTGCGAACGGACAGGCAAGAGCTGCGACAGAGCGGCAAGGAGGATAGAGGATGCATACCATCGATCATCTGATCGTCGGGGCAGGTGCGGGCGGAGCGAGCGGCTCCGTGGCCCGTAGCGGCGATGTGTTCGACCCCAATACCGGCCAGGTTCAGGCGCGCGTCACGCTCGGCACGCAGGCCGATCTCGACCGTGCGATCGCCGCCGCGCAGTCCGCGCAGCCGGGCTGGGCGGCGACCAATCCGCAGCGGCGTGCGCGCGTCATGTTCCGCTTCAAGGAACTGGTCGAACGCGAGATGGACAGCCTCGCGCATGTGCTGTCGTCCGAACACGGCAAGGTGATCGCCGACGCCAAGGGCGACATCCAGCGCGGGCTGGAGGTGATCGAATTCGCCTGCGGCATCCCGCACGTGCTGAAGGGCGAATACACGCAGGGCGCCGGTCCCGGCATCGACGTCTATTCGATGCGCCAGCCGCTCGGCATCGGCGCGGGCATCACCCCGTTCAACTTCCCGGCGATGATCCCGATGTGGATGTTCGGCGTCGCCATCGCCTGCGGCAACGCCTTCATCCTCAAGCCGTCGGAGCGCGATCCCAGCGTGCCGGTGCGCCTCGCCGAACTGATGCTGGAGGCGGGCGCGCCGGAGGGTATCCTGCAGGTCGTCCATGGCGACAAGGAGATGGTCGACGCGATCCTCGATCACCCGGCGATCAGCGCGGTGAGCTTCGTCGGATCGAGCGACATCGCCCATTATGTCTATCGCCGCGGCGTCGACGCGGGCAAGCGCGTCCAGGCGATGGGCGGGGCGAAGAACCACGGCATCGTCATGCCCGACGCCGACCTCGATCAGGTCGTCGCGGACCTCGCCGGTGCGGCGTTCGGCTCGGCGGGCGAGCGCTGCATGGCGCTGCCCGTCGTGGTGCCGGTCGGCGAGCGGACCGCGGACGCGCTGCGCGACAAATTGGTGCCCGCGATCCGCGCCTTACGCGTCGGCGTGTCGACCGATGCGGAGGCGCATTACGGCCCAGTGGTCAACGCCGCGCACAAGCAGCGCGTCGAGAACTGGATCGGCACCGCGGTCGACGAGGGTGCGGAACTGGTCGTCGACGGCCGTGGCTTCACGTTGCAGGGGCATGAGCAGGGCTTCTTCGTCGGCCCGACCCTGCTCGATCGCGTCACGCCGCAGATGCAATCCTATCAGGAAGAGATCTTCGGCCCGGTCTTGCAGATCGTCCGCGCGCCCGATTTCGAAACGGCGGTGCGCCTGCCGAGCGAGCACCAATATGGCAATGGCGTTGCGATCTTCACGCGCAACGGCCATGCCGCGCGCGAGTTCGCCGCGCGCGTCAATGTCGGCATGGTCGGCATCAACGTGCCGATCCCGGTGCCGGTCGCCTATCACACCTTCGGCGGCTGGAAGCGCAGCGCGTTCGGCGACGTTAACCAGCACGGCACCGAAGGCGTGCGCTTCTGGACCAAGGTCAAGACGGTGACGCAGCGCTGGCCCGACGGCTCCGCCCTGCCCGGCGGCAGCGAGGATGGCGGCCCGAGCCGCATCCAGGACGCCTTTGTCATCCCGACGATGGGGTAACGACCATGCGCAGTCTTGTCCTCGCCGCCCTCGCCCTGCCGCTTGCCGCCTGTGGTGGCGGCGGCAAGGAGGGCGCCGGCAACAACAGCCAGCAGGCCGCGACGATTCAGGAGCAGGTGTCCGCCAATCTGACCGACGATCCGCAGAACATGATGGTGCCGATCACGCCGCCGTCGCCCAGTCCAATCGCCGCCATTCCCACCGCCTTCCAGGGGCGCTGGGGCATGGTCGCCAACGATTGCGACCCGGCACGCGCGGACAACAAGGGGCTGCTGACGATCGCCGGCAACCATTTGTCTTTCTACGAATCGCGCGGCGATGCCGCCAAGATCCGTACGACCGGGCGCAACCGCATCGCCTTCGACCTGCCGATGAGCGGCGAGGGCATGACCTGGTCCGAACCGACCGTGCTGACGCTGGAAGGCGACGGTCGAACGCTGATCCGCGAAACCACCGGCCCGGCCGACCGCGCCGGCTCCAACCGCTACCAGAAGTGCCCGGCATGACGAACCAGTTCGACCTCACCGACGATCAGCGCGAGATTCAGGAACTCGCGCGCCGCTTCACCGCCGACCGGATCACGCCGTTCGCGGGCGAGTGGGACGAGAAGCACCATTATCCCGTCGACGTGTGGAAGGCGGCGGGCGAGCTCGGCTTCGGCGCGATCTACGTCAGCGAGGACTCGGGCGGCATCGCGCTCGGCCGGCTCGAGGCGGCACTGGTGATGGAGGCGATGGCCTATGGCTGTCCCGCCACGTCGGCGTTCATCTCGATCCACAATATGGCGGCCTGGATGATCGACCGCTTCGGTTCGGCGGACCTCAAGCAACGCTACCTGCCCGGCCTCGTCACGATGGAGACGATCGGCAGCTATTGCCTGACCGAGCCCGGATCCGGCTCCGACGCGGCGGCGCTGAAGACGACGGCGCGACGCGATGGCGACCATTTTATCGTGAACGGGACGAAGCAGTTCATCTCAGGGGCCGGCTACAACGACGTCTATGTCTGCATGGTGCGGACCGGGGAGGAGAAAAGCCGCGGGATCAGCGCGATCGTCGTCGAGAAGGGCACGCCCGGCCTGTCGTTCGGCGCACCTGAGAAGAAGCTCGGCTGGAACGCCAGCCCGACCGCGCAGGTGATCTTCGAGGATTGCCGCGTACCCGTCGCGAATCTGCTCGGCGGCGAGGGCGAGGGCTTCCGCATCGCGATGGCAGGGCTGGACGGCGGGCGGCTCAACATCGGCGCCTGCTCGCTGGGCGGAGCGCAGCGCTGCCTCGACGAGTCTATCCGCTACACCCGCGAACGCCAGCAGTTCGGCCAGCCGATCGCCGACTTCCAGAACACCCAGTTCATGCTCGCCGACATGGCGACCGATCTGGAGGCGGCGCGCGCCCTGCTCTATCTGGCGGCGGCTAAGGTCGGCGCGGATGCGCCCGACAAGTCGCGCTTTTCGGCGATGGCGAAGCGGCTGGCGACGGACAATGGGTCGGCGATCGTCGATCGCGCAATGCAGCTGCATGGCGGCTACGGCTATCTGAAGGATTATCCGATCGAGCGCTTCTGGCGCGACCTGCGCGTCCATTCGATCCTCGAGGGGACGAACCAGGTGATGCGGATGATCGTCGGGCGCGACCTGACGCGACAGTAAGCTCGACGCCGCGCCCCCTCTGCGCGTCATTGCGAGCGCAGCGAAGCAATCCAGGGCGGCGTGCGGTACGCTGGATTGCTTCGCTGCGCTCGCATCGACGAAAACGACAGAGGATACTGACATGGCACGGGTCGCGTTCATCGGGCTGGGCAATATGGGCGGCGGTATGGCCGCCAATCTGGCGAAGAAGGGGCATGACGTACGCGCCTTCGACCTCAGCGCTGAGGCGCTGGACAAGGCGAAGGTGGCAGGCTGCTTGCCCGTCGACAGTGCCGCCGCTGCGGTCGAGGGCGCGGAGGCGGTCGTCACCATGCTGCCCGCCGGCGCGCATGTCGAAAGCGTCTATGCCGATGCGGTGTTCGGCCGCGCCGCGCCGTCGGCGATCCTGATCGATTGTTCGACGATCGACGTCGCGACCGCGCGGCGGCTGGCCGAGCAAGCGCGCGCGCACGGTTTGGCGGCGGTGGACGCGCCCGTGTCCGGTGGCATCGCGGCCGCGGCGGCGGGGACATTGACCTTCATGGTCGGCGGCAGTGCGGAAGGCTTCGAGCGGGCGCAGCCGTTCCTCGCCGACATGGGGAAGACGGTGATCCATGCCGGTGCCAGCGGCGCGGGCCAGGCGGCGAAGATGTGCAACAACATGCTGCTCGGCGCGACGATGGTCGCGACCTGCGAGGCGTTCAAACTCGCCGAGCGGCTCGGTCTCGACCTGCAGACCTTCTACGACATTTCGTCGGTCAGCTCGGGGCAGAGCTGGTCGATGACCGCCTATTGCCCGGTGCCGGGGGTCGGGCCTGAGACGCCGGCGGATCGCGACTATCAGGGCGGCTTCGCCGCGGCGCTGATGCTCAAGGATCTGCGCCTGGCGATGCAGGCGGCCGGCGACGCCGGCGCCGCGACGCCGATGGGCGCGCGGGCGGCGGAATTGTACGAGGCGTTCGTCGCCGACGGGCAGGGCGGCACCGACTTTTCGGGCATCATCAAGACACTGTGATTCCGGTCGTCGACCCGGCTTGCGCCGGGGCGACGTTCATCGAAGCCGTTTACTGCGCTGCGACCTGCTGCAGCTGGCCCGTATTGGCGCTGGCGGTCTCCGCCGCCATCGCCTGGGCGTCATAGGCGGTCGGCGGAGTCCAACCCTCATCCGCGCTCGCGTCGGTGACCAACACGGGCGTGCCGACGCTGGTCACGCTGAACAATTTCTTGGCGAAGGCGGTCGGCACCCGGATGCAGCCGTGCGACGCGGGAAAGCCGGGGTTGTTGCCGGCGTGGATCGCGACGCCGTCCCAGGTCAGCCGCTGCATGAATGGCATGGGTGCGGCGTTGTACAGGTTGGACTTGTGCGTCTCCGCCTTCTGCAGGATGGTGAAGGTGCCGACCGGCGTCTCCTTGCCATCCTTGCCCGTGGAAACGGCCGATGCCGCGACCAGCGTCTCGCCGCGATAGACATAGGCCTTCTGATCGGCGATCGAGATGACGATGCTGAGCGGCTGCGTCGCCATCGACGGGGCGGTCAAATCGTCGCTCCACACGAAGCGGTTTGGTGCGAGTACGGCAGCCTCGTTCGCGAGGGCGGCGCCGTTCGACGCAAACGCCTGGCCCGGGGCGAGGGCCAGAAGTACGGCGCCAGCAAGGGCGAGCATGTCCTTCATTTCGGGTCCCTTTCGTCTCTCCCCCTTCGCCGGTTTCAACGCGCGCTTCGGCAAATCGTGCCGTGTCAAGTGAGAAAATCAGTTTCATCCGTCTACGCCGAACTGTGCGTGCAAGAGGCCAAGTCGCGGGAACCGCAGCAGAAAATTAAACGCCGATCCGCTATATGGGGTGAGTAAGCGGGATAGATGACCGGGGCTTGTCACCTTTCATGATCGACCAGAATGACGACGCGGTGCGCGGTCGGCGCGCCTTCCTGAAGAACGGTTTGGTGCTTGGCGCGACGCTCGCCGTTCCGGGTGCGGTGTCGGCGGCGCAGCGCAAGCTGACGCAGGCCGACCTGCGTCCGCTGGCCGAGCCACCGGTGCCGGCGTCGGCAGGGCGGGTCGTGGCAGCGCAGCCGGTCACCTCGCCGCGCGTGGTGCGGCCGGAGCTGCTGCGCCGCGCGATGGCTGCGCTGGATACCCACGGCAGCCGCGTCGCCAACCGCGACCGGATCGCGATCGCCGACATGGCGGCGCCGTCGGCCCAGCCGCGCTTTCACATCGTCGACCTCGCCAGCGGGCGCAGCCAGTCGTTCCTCGTCGCGCACGGCAGCGGGTCGGACCCCTCGCACACCGGCTATCTGAAGCGTTTCTCGAACGATCCGGGCTCAAATGCGAGCTGTGAGGGCGCATTCCTGACGTCAGACTATTATGTCGGCAAGCACGGCAATTCGCAGCGGCTGATCGGCCTTGACGCCACCAACGACAATGCGTTGGCCCGTGCGATCGTCGTCCATTCGGCCTGGTACGCCAATGCGGACATGATCCGCAGCCACGGCATGCTCGGCCGCAGCCAGGGCTGTTTCGCGGTCGGCGAGGGCGAACTGGCGAAGGTGTTCGCGGCGCTCGGGCCGGGCCGGATGATCTATTCGGCGAAGATCTGAGGGGATCGTGCCTGCTTGAACCGGCGGGCGGCACCGATGCCGCCCGACATCAGCAGCACGTCGAGGCCGGCATAGCCCAGGCCGAGATGCGCGGGCCGGGTGGCGACGAGGTCGCGGAGCGACAACGAGCCGCACCGCAGCGCGGCCCGCCCGACCGCGCCCCAGCGCCTTGCCGTTTCCCAGCGGATCAGCTTGCGGCTCTCTCGGTCGGGTGCATGGCGTGCGCAGAATTCGCTTTGCAGCCGCGTCATCGCCTCGCCCAGCCGGCGCAAGGTCGCCCGGTCGGTGACCGGCTCCCCGCCCATATTGTGCACGACGAGCAGCCGCGCGATCGCTTCCGCCGCGTCGCCGAACACGTCGCCGTGTGCCTCGGCCAGCACGCGGGTCGCGCTCGCCCGCATCGTCTCGGTGAAGCGCTTCGACGCGCCACCGGCATGCTGACGATAGACCAGCAGCGGTTCGTCGAGGCGGGCGATCCGGCCGATCCGCGCCATACGATGGTAGAGGTCGAAGTCCTCCGCATAGAGGATCTCCGGCCGCGTGAAGGGGACGAGCCGTCGCGCCGCCTCGGCGCGGACCATCACCGTCGACCAGACCAGGGGATTTTCGATCCAGCTCAGCCAATGGATCAGCGCCGGCGTGGTGTGCGGCGCATAGGCCATCGGCCGGACCCGACCGTCGAGCAATTGCTCTGCCTGAGTACCGAGCAGGGCGACGTCCGCATGCGCGTCGAGATAGGCGAC
This sequence comes from Sphingomonas sp. MA1305, assembly GCF_016107325.1. Taxonomy (GTDB): domain Bacteria; phylum Pseudomonadota; class Alphaproteobacteria; order Sphingomonadales; family Sphingomonadaceae; genus Sphingomonas. The sequence continues at coordinate 205,783 of NZ_RCVT01000002.1, read as the reverse complement.
CTGCTTCGCCAGCCGCTCCGGCCGGCATAGATCGTCCTGGTCGAGTCCCGCCCAATAGCGACCGCGTGCCGCCGCGAAGCCGCGGTTGCGGGTGCGCACCGGGCCGCTGTTCACCTCATTCTCGATCAGCCGGACGCGCGGGTCGGGCCAGTTGCGCACCAGCGCGCGCGTATCGTCGGCGGAACAGTCGTCGACGACCAGGGCTTCCCAGGCGGTCAGCGTCTGCCGCGTCAGGCTGTCCAGCGTCTCGCCGATCAGCGCGGCGCCATTGTAGCCGGGGATGACGACGCTGACGATCGGCGGGGCTGCGGCGTCGATCATGCCGCGGCGCGATCCGCCTGCGACAGGCCGGGCACGTCTGCCTCGTCCTCGACCGGCGCGCCGAGCAACTGGTCGACGATCATCTGGCCGACGTCGTTCTGCCACAGCCACAGGCCGTTGGCCTGGCCGCGGAAGCTCTTCTCGCCGCCCAGCCGGCCCCAGGGGACGAAGCCGGCGGACAGACCAATGCCATAGGCGCCGGGCACCGGCCGGCCGCGCGCGTCGAGGATCCGGCAATGGCGATCGACCATCGGCCGCCCGCTGTGATGGGCGAGTGCGATCGGTGCACCTTCGGCATCGAACATCGGCAGCGCGCGCGGGCGATAGCCGAGCGCGCCGACGACCAGATGCGCCTCTGTCAGGATCCCGCGCGCGGCGGGATCGTCGTCGCCGGTGATGACATGCACGGCGACGCGCGGATCGGGCACGCGGCCGCCGAGTCCGAGCATGCGCAGCACCAGCTCGCGCGATTCGAGCCGCAAGCCGGCGAGGCGCAGGACGAAGCCGCTGACCGGGCAGATGTCGTCCGCGTCGAAATCGGTGAAGCCGTCGGCATGGGCAGCGGCGATCGTCGGATAGAAAGGCTTGGGGTGGTTGCGGACGAGCAGGGTGATGCCGCCCGCGCCGAAGGCGAGGTCCGGTGACTTGAGCAGCAGCACCGCCGCGGCGAGCGCGCTGGTCGAGGCGCCGACGATCGCGATCCGCGGTGCGGGCACGCCGGCAAGCCGCGCGACGACCTGCTCGACGCCGCCGATCCGCAGCAAGGCGTCCGACCGGAGCAGTCGCATGCCCGCGGTCTGCGCCAGCGGCGCGCCGGCGACGACGGTGGCGGCGACCTGCGCGTCGGTCTGATAGCCGCCGGTCGCGACGACGATGCTGCGCGACAGCAGCTCGCGCTCGCCGCCCGGGCCACGCAGCGTGGTGCGCCAGCGGCCGTCGCCGGTCTGACGCGTGCCGAGCGCCTCGGTGCCGGTCAGCACCGTGCCGCCCTCGGCGACGAGGATGTCGCGCAGCCGCTCCGCCGTGACGGCAAGCAGGGGCGCGGTATCGGCGAGCGGCGCGCCGAGCTGGCCGCAATAGCCCTCCATCAGGCGCCCGGCGGGATGATGTTCGAGGGCGGCGAGTTCGGGATGGGGGTTGTTTCTTACCGCGGACAGGAAGGTTTCCGCGGTCGTGTCGGACCGGATCGCGTAGCCGCCGAGATTGCCGGGGCCGATCCGCTGGCCCCGTTCGACCAGGGTGAGGCCGTCGCGGGCGAGCGGGGCCAGCTTGCCCTGCTTGCTCGCCGCGGTCAGCATCGCGGTGCCGGCGGGGCCGCCGCCGATCACCAGACAGCCGCGCGTCGTCGCGTCCATCTCGTCTCCCAGCGTCCGCGCCGCGGCCTCGGCGACGCGATCGATCGCGCCGATCAGCCGCTCGGCGATGGTCCCGGCATCGGCGGCGTCCATCGCATCGGTGATCGGCAGGCTGAGCATGCGCGCCGACAGATCGTCGGCGACGGGGGTCGGCTCGATCAGCGCGACGCCCTGGAACAGCGGCTGTTCGCCGAGATGAGGACTGAAATACCGGCCAATCGCCACACCGTCCTCGGCAAGCGCGCAGGTGATCGCGTCACGATGCGCGGCGAGGGCGGCCGGCAGCAGCACGGGCATGAATTGCGTCGCCTGGCGGCGACCCTGCGCACGCTGGAAGGTGAATCCGGGCAGGGCCGCGCGATAGGCGGCGTCGATCGCCGCGCGCGCGGTGCAGATCGCGTCGATCTCCGCCAGCTTGGCGCGGGCCATCAGCGCCAGCACCTCGGGCAGCTTGGCATTGATGCCGGGCAAGGTGGCGCTGCGCCCCTGTTCGAAGCCGAAGTTGATCATGCTGCGCAATTGGTCGATCCGGGCGACGTCGCCGCTGTAGATCAGCCCGCCCTCCGCCACCGAGAAGGTCTTGGTGGCGTGCATCGAATAGACGAGGGTGAAGGGCGCGCCGCTGCCGAAGCCGCGGCCGGCCGCGTCGAGCGTACCGAGCGAGGCGGCGGCATCGATCACCACGCCGACGTCATAATGCCGCGCGAGCCAGGCGTAGCGGTCGAGGTCGATCGCCGTGCCGAAGGTCGCATAGGGGACGATGACGCCGATCCGTTTGCCGTGGCGGGCGAGCATCCGCTCCTCCGCCGCCGGATCGGCGCTCCAGCCGTCCGCATCGACATCGACGATCAGCGGGGTCAGACCGGCCCAGATCGCCGCCTGCGCCGTCGCGGCGAAGGTCATCGCCGGCATCAGCGCCAGCGTACCGGGCCGCGGCTGCATCCCTGCCGCCTGTCGCATCGCCACCATCAGGCCCAGCGTCGCATTGGCCACCGCCAGGCTGGCGCCGGTGCCGCCGAACAGCTGTTCGGTAACCTCCGCCTCGAATGCACGGACTTCGGGCCCGTTGTTGCTGAACACGCCCGATGCCTCGATACGCTCGAGCCCGTCGCGCATCGTCGACAGGCGGGGCGGGCGGGGAGCGATCAGCGGGAAATTCATCGGGCGCGGTCCTGTGACACGATGCGCCGTCGTACGTGGGCGGTCCTAAGAACCAGTTATCGTTAGGGAATGCAGGCAACGCACGCAGTATGACAAAAATGTCAATTGATTGCTCCGGCAATGGTTGCCAAGGCAACGATATGCCGTTTTATGACGAATCGAATTATACGCCGGAACAGTCGCTGGGCTATCTGGTCCGCCGCATCCACCAGCTGAACACGGCCTTGCTCGATCCGATCTTCGCGTCGGAAGGACTGACGCATGCGCAATGGTCGGCGATGATGTCGATCCAATTCGGCCGTGCGACCAGCTGCGCGGCGATTGCCCGTGACATCGCCCATGACAAGGGCGCGACCACCCGCCTGATCGACACGCTGGAAGAGCGCGGCTTCGTCGTACGCACCCGCGCACCGGACGATCGGCGCTGCATCAACCTCGCGCTGACCCCCGCCGGTACGGACGTCGCCACGCGGCTGCTCCACCAGTCTATGCAGCTGCTCAACGGCTGGCTGGACGGCTGGTCGCAGGAGGAGGTCGCGACCCTGATCGGCCAGCTGCAGCGCCTGCGCGACCGGATGCAGGCGGTCGCCGATGGTACGGTCGGCCTGCCCGGTTTCGTCACCGTTCGCCCCGAAGAGGCCAAAGCATGACCCGTTTCGCCCCGATCCTCGTCGCCGCGCTGCTCGCCGGCTGCGCCGTGCCGCATAGCCCGCCGGTCGTGGCGCCGGTCGCCCCGGCCGCACTCGGCCTCGGCACCGCCGCCGCGCCGCTGATCGCGGACGATTGGTGGCGCGGGTTCGGCGATCCGCAGCTCGACCGGATCGTCACCGACGCCACCGCCGGCAATCCGACGCTCGACGCCGCGCTCGCCCGCGTGCGGCAGGCGGAGGCTGTGCTCGCCAGCCGCCGTGCCGACGACGGTCCGAACGTGACCCTTGACGGTTCGGTGCAACCGCAGCGCCTGTCGGGCCGCTACATCATCCCGCCGCCTTATGGCGGCACCGTCCGCACGATCGGCCAGGTGCAGGGCAATCTGTCGTGGAATCTCGACCTGTTCGGTCGTCAGCGCGCCGCGATCGAAGGCGCGCGCGCCTCCGCCCGTGCGGCGGCGCTCGACGTCGCGGCGGCACGGCTGGCGATCGCCGGTTCGGTGGTGCAGACCTATATCGACCTCGCCCGTGCCGAGGCGCAGGCGCGGCTCGCGCAGCAAACGGTGACGACGCGCGAACAGTCGCTGCGGCTGGTGCAGACGCGCATCCGCAACCGTCTCGCCAGCAATCTGCAGGCCGAGGCGGCGGGGACGTTGCTGGCCCAGGCGCGCGAGGCCGCAGTGCGCGCCGAGGGTGCGCGCGCCATTGCCGCCAACGCGCTCGCCGCGCTGGCCGGCAAGGGGCATGATTATGCGTTGGGCATCGCGCCGACGACGCTGAACCTCGACACCGCGCTGACCCTGCCAAAGACCTTGCCCGCCGACCTGCTCGCCCGCCGGCCGGATATCGCCGCGGCGCAGGCGCGCATCGAGGCCGCCGCCGCCGGCCGCCAGGTCGCCCGCCGCGCCTTCTACCCCAACATCAACCTGGCCGCCTTCATCGGGCTGCAGGCGATCGGGCTCGGCAACCTCGTCGATCTCGACAGCAGCGCGGTCGGCGCCGGGCCGGCGATCCATCTGCCGCTGTTCGACAACGGCCGCCTGAAGGCGGACCTTGCCGGTGCCACCGCCGCGGTCGACATCGCCACGGCCGATTACAACGACCGCGTCGTCGGCGCGGTCCGCGACGCGGCGGACGCGCTGGCGCTCATCGACAATCTCACCGCGCAGCGCCAGCGCGCGGCCGAGGTCGTCCGCGGCCTGTCCGAAACCAACCGCCTCAACGCGATCCGCGTTTCCAGCGGCCTCGATAGCAAGCTCGACCTGGTCGACAACGATATCCGGCTGCTCGACGCACGTCTCGCCACCACCAACCTTGCCGCCGATGCGGCCCGCCAGCGCGTCGCGCTGGTGCTGGCGCTCGGCGGCGGCTTTTCGCCTGCGCAGGAAACCGCACGATGACCGATACCCGCACCCGTCCCGATACCGGCGCCGCCGGCCCCGACGCGGAAATCCAGCGGCCCGAGCCGCTCGTCCAGAAGGAGCCGGGCCGCCCGCGGGCGCGCCGCACCGGCTTCCTGATCCTCGCCGTGATCGTGGTCGTCGGCCTGGCGATCTGGGCGGTGATGCACTTCCTGCTCGCCAAGCCCGAGGAGGAGACCGACGACGCCTATGTCGCCGGTGACGTCGTCGCGGTCACCGCGCGCGATCCGGGCCAGATCGTCGCGATCCATGCCGACAACACCCAGACGGTGAAGGCGGGCCAGCCGCTGCTCGACCTCGACCCGGCGACCGCCGACGTCAATCTGGCCAGCGCCGCGGCCGAGCTGGCCCGCGCGGTTCGCGCCACCCGCGCCGATTTCTCCAAGGTGTCGGAGAGCGGCGCCTCGGTGGTGCAGGCGCGCGCGCAGCTGTCCGCCGCCACGGCCGACTACGCCCGCCGCCAGGGCGCGGCGGCGCAGGGTGCGATCTCGGGCGAAGAGCTGGCCCATGCCGCCGATGCGGTGAAGGTGGCCCGCGCCAACCTCAATCTTGCGACCAGCCAGCAGCAGCAGGCCCGGTCCGCGGTGCAGGGCACGGACGTCGATACCAACCCGGCGGTGCTCGCCGCGATCGCTGCCTATCGCCGGGCCGCGATCAGCCGCAGCCACATGCATCTGACCGCGCCGATCGACGGCGTGATCGCCCAGCGCACCGTGCAGATCGGCCAGCAGGTGCCGGCCGGGACGCCGCTGATGGCGGTGGTGCCGCTGACCCGCGTCTGGGTCGACGCCAATTTCCGCGAGACGCAGCTCAAGGATCTGCGGGTCGGCCAGCCGGCGACGGTGACCGCCGACATGTACGGCAAGGACGTGGTGTTCCACGGCCGCGTCGTCGGCCTGGGGGCGGGATCGGGCAACGCCTTCGCGTTGCTGCCGCCGCAGAACGCCAGCGGCAATTGGATCAAGATCGTCCAGCGGCTGCCGGTGCGCATCGCGCTCGACCCCAATGAGCTGCAGCGCAATCCGCTGCGCGTCGGCCTGTCGGTCAATGCCACCGTCGACACCGCCAACGAGTCGGGCGCGCGGCTCGGTCAGCCGGCGCGGCAGGCGTATAGCGGCCAGCCGACGGATGGGCGCGACCCCGCGGTCGAGGCGCGCATCCGCCAGATCATCGCGGCGAACCGGTAAGGCGCGCGGTCGTGGCTGGTCCTCCCGCTGCCGCCGGGCTGCCGCCGCTCGAAGGCGGGCGCCGCGCGCTGCTCGCCTTCGCGCTGGCGCTCGGCACCTTCATGATGGTGCTCGACAGCACCATCGCCAACGTCTCGCTGCCGACGATCGCCGGCAATCTCGGCGTGTCGAGCGACAATTCGACCTGGATCATCACCGCCTTCGCGGTCGCCAACGGCGTCGCGGTGCCGCTGACCGGCTGGTTGATGGGCCGGTTCGGCGTGGTGCGGACCTTCTGCGTCGCGGTCGCCGCCTTCACCTTCGCCTCCTTCCTGTGCGGCATCGCCTGGAACCTGCAGTCGCTGATCCTCTTCCGCATCCTGCAGGGTGCCTGTTCGGGGCCGATGATGCCGGGCAGCCAGGCGCTGCTGATCTCGATCTTCCCGCCCGACAAGCGTTCCACGGCGCTCGGCGTCTGGTCGATGACGACGTTGGTCGGGCCGGTGATGGGGCCGATCCTCGGCGGCTGGATCAGCGACAATTACCATTGGAGCTGGATCTTCCTAATCAACCTGCCGGTCGGCATCTTCTGCGCGCTGACCTGCTGGAACGGGTTGAAGATGCGCGAGACGCCGACGCGCAAGCTGCCGATCGACACGGTCGGGCTCGGCCTGCTGGTCGTCTGGGTCGGCGCGCTGCAGATGATGCTCGATCTCGGCAAGAACGCCGACTGGTTCAACGACACGACGATCTGCGTCATGGCGGTGATCGCCGCGGTCGGCTTCGTCGCCTGGATGATCTGGGAACTGACCGACGCCAACCCCGCCGTCGACCTGACGCTGTTCGCCAATCGCAATTTCGCAATCGGCACAATCGTCTTCTGCATCGGCTATGCGATCTTCTTCGCCAACACGCTGATCCTGCCGCTGTGGCTGCAGACCCAGCTCGGCTATACGGCGACCTGGGCGGGCCTGATCGCCGCGCCCAGCGGCCTGGTCGCGGTGATCGCTTCGCCGCTGGCGGCGCGACTGTCCGGCAAGATCGATGCGCGCATCCTCGCCAGCATCTCGTTCGTCGCCTTCGGCATCTCCTACTGGATGCGCGCGGGCTTCGTCACCGATGCGAGCTTCGTCGACTTCATGCTGCCGTTGCTGGTGCAGGGGATCGGCATGAGCATCTTCTTTCTGGCGATGGTGACGATCCTGCTCGACGGCATCGCGCCGCCGCGCATCCCGTCGGCGACCGGCATCTCCAACTTCGCCCGGATCGTCGCCGGATCGTTCGCGGCCTCGATCATCACCACCGCTTGGGACCGGCGCGAGGCGCTGCACCAGACGCGGCTGGCGGATGCCGTGGGGCAGGGGAGCGCCTTTCGCGCCGCATCGGAGCAGCTACAGCATCTGGGCGCGAGCTCGACCCAGGCTGCGGCGGCGATCACCCGCCAGATGGTCGGCCAGGCGTATCTGCTCGCCTCGACCGACCTGTTCCGGCTGTCCGCCTATCTGTGCGCGGTGATGACGGTGGTGGTCTGGTTCACCCGGCGACCGGCGCCGCCGAGCGGCCCGGTGGCGGCCGATTGAACCCGAGGGTGGCGGCGGACCCCGCATGGGGTCAAGGAACGCGAGGCCCGCCGGCCACCCCCATAATAGGTCGAAAACGAACATAATGAAAATGGGAATTAGTCGCGCTCGTTCATGACCGGCCGACCGCGTCCCGCCCGACCCGCCAAGCGTAAGGAAATGTGTCCGCGGCGGGCTTGGTTGACCGGTCCGGTCCACCCGCCTACCTCATGGCCATGACCGCCCCCACCATCCTCCTGGTCGAGGACGATCCCGCCCTGCGCACGCTCACCACCCGCGCGCTGCAGGAGAACGGCTATGTCGTCCGCCCCGCCTCCGCCGCGCCCGAGATGTGGCTGGCGCTGGAGGCCGGGCCGGTCGACCTGGTCCTGCTCGACATCATGCTGCCCGGTACCAGCGGCATCGATCTGTGCCGGGCCTTGCGCCAGAAGAGCGAGGTGCCGATCATCTTCATCAGCGCCAAGGGCAGCGAGATGGATCGCGTCGTCGGGCTGGAGCTCGGCGCCGACGATTATCTGCCCAAGCCGTTCGGCACGCGCGAGCTGATCGCCCGCGTGCGCGCGGTGCTGCGCCGTGGCCAGCTCGAACGGCGTTCCGGCGAGCGCGAGGACGGCGTGCTCAGCTTCGACGGCTGGACGGTGACGCTGCCGCGGCGCGAGCTGACCTCGCCGACCGGCGCGGTCGTCGACCTGACCGGCGCCGAATTCGACCTGCTCGTCGCGCTCGCCGAACATGCCGGGCGGGTGATCGCGCGCGAGCGGCTGATCGAGCTGTCGCGCACCCGCCTCGGCGACAGTTCGGACCGCAGCATCGACGTGCTGATCAGCCGGCTGCGGCGCAAGCTGTCCAACGCCGGCCAGGACGCGCCGATCATCACCGTGCGCGGCGTCGGCTATATGTTCAACACCGAGGTGACGCGCCGTTGAGGCGGTTGATCCGCCCGTCGGTCGGCCTGATCGGGCAGATCGTCGCGATCCTGCTGCTCACCATGGTGATCGAATTCGGCGTGTCGACGCTGCTCTACGAGCGCGCCAGCCAATTCTCGGTCCGTGACGACGAGGCGCGGCGGCTCGCCGAACATCTGGTGATCGCGCGGCGCCTGGTCGCCGAACAGCCGCCCTCCCGCCGGGCCGAGATGGCGGAGGACCTGACCACCGAACGCTATGCGATGCACTGGCAGCAGTCGCTGCCCGCGCCGCCGCCGATCGCGCCCGCGCTCGACAACATGCGGCACCAGGTCGTCGAGTGGGAGCCGTCGCTGCGGCACAGCGACCTTCGGCTGCGGCTGAGCTCGCCCGGGCGCAGCTCGGTGGTGACCGGCGGGCTGCAACTGCCCGACGGCAGCTGGCTGTATTTCCGCACGCTGGAGCCGATCCAGAACCTCAATCTCGCGACCGAACGCATCCTGCTCGCGCTGATCCCGGCGCTGGCGCTGATGATCCTCGGCGGGCTGCTGATCCGCCAGGCGCTCCGCCCGATGCGTCGCCTCGCCAGCGCGGCGGACAGTTTCGGCGACGGCGTTCACGCGCCGGTGCCGGAGGACGGGCCGGGCGAGGTCCGGCGCGTGATCGGCGCCTTCAACCGCATGGCGGCGCGGATCCAGCGACTGATCGCCGACCGCACCCAGGCGCTTGCCGCCGTCGGCCACGATCTGCGCACGCCCCTCGCCCGGCTGCGGCTGCGCGCCGACGGGGTCGAGGATGCCGCGGTGCGCGACGCGATCGGCCGCGACCTGGGGGAGATGGAGGCGATGATCGCCTCGCTGCTCGCCTTCCTGGGCGGCGACAGCGATCCCGAAAAGCCGGTGCTGACCGACATTGCGGTGGTCTGCGCGACGCTGATCGACGATGTCGAGGATCGCGACCTGCCCGGCGTCTACGACGGGCCGGCGCATTGCGAGGTGCGCGTGCGCCCGGTCGCGTTCAAGCGCGCGCTCGGCAATCTGGTCGACAATGCGCTCCATTATGCCGGCAACGTCGTGCTGCGGCTCGACAGCAAGGCGGAGGGCGTGAGGATCGCCGTCGAAGACGACGGGCCGGGCATTCCGGAGGAACAGTTGCGCCGCGTGCTCGAACCGTTCGTCCGCCTCGATAGCGCGCGGCCGCGCGACACGATCGGTTTCGGCCTCGGCCTGCCGATCGTCGCCAAGATCGTCCAGGGCGAGGGCGGCACGCTGACGCTGGGCAATCGTCCCGAAGGCGGCCTGCGCGCGACGATCTTCCTGCCGCGTTAACGCGGCGCCGCCGTCATTCCCGCGTAGGCGGGAATCCAGACTGGCTGACCTGGCGGCTCCTGCGACGACCTGCGCGTCTGGATCCCCGCCTGCGCGGGGATGACGGCCGGTGTGCGGGAAGAGTTGTGCGGCAACACTTTCTCACAGCGACGCGGCGTCGCAGCAAAATGCGGGCGGTATGGATCCTCCGTTGGGGCGGCGCATCGGCGCGGCCCCTCGTCGAGGAGGAGAGAAACCCATGAACAACGAAGTGATCGGCCGCGTCCTCGCCTTCGAGAAGAAGGTGTTCCAGGATCAGCATGCGCTCTATTCGACGCTCGCCCGCCACGGGCAGAGCCCCAAGGCGCTGATCATCTCCTGTTCCGATTCGCGCATCGTGCCGGAACACATCATGCAGGCGCAGCCGGGCGACCTGTTCGTCTGCCGCAACGCCGGCAACATCGTGCCACCCTTCGCCCAGCCGGCCGGCGGCACCACCGCGACGGTCGAATATGCGATCTCGGTGCTCGGCGTGCGCGACATCATCGTCTGCGGCCATTCCGACTGCGGCGCCATGAAGGGCCTGTCGGGCGATCCCGCCGACCTCGCCTCCGTACCCAATGTCGCGCAGTGGCTGCGCCACGGTGCCGCCGCGCGCCAGGTCGTCGACCGCAGCTATCCGGAACTGACCAATGGCGAGCGCATCCGCGCGCTCAGCCTGGAGAATGTCGTCGCCCAGATCGCCAATCTGCGCACCCATCCGTCGGTCGCGGCCGGCATCGCCCGCGGCGAGATCTCGCTGCACGGCTGGTTCGTCGACATCCACGAAGGCAATGTGCTGGGTCTGGACGGCAACACCGGCAAGTTCGTCGTGATCCGCGAGGATCAGGCGTTCCCGGTCGCGCTGCCCGCCGCCGAACGTCGCGCCAGCGACGTCGAATTCGCCCAGGCGGCCGAGTGATGCCAGCCTTCAGGCTACCCTCCACGGCGGTGCTGACGCGTGACTTCACCGCGTCGATCGTCGTCTTCCTGGTGGCGATGCCGCTGTGCATGGGCATTGCCGTCGCCTCCGGCGTGCCGCCGGAGAAGGGGCTGATCACCGGCATCATCGGCGGCATCGTCGTCGGCGCGTTGGCGGGGTCGCCGCTGCAGGTCAGCGGCCCCGCCGCCGGCCTGGCGGTGGTGGTGTTCGAATTGGTCCGCGACCACGGCATCTCCGCGCTCGGCCCGATCCTGATCGTCGCCGGCCTGATCCAGGTGATCGCCGGCGTTGCCCGTCTCGGCGGCTGGTTCCGCGCGATCAGCCCGGCGGTGGTGCACGGCATGCTCGCCGGCATCGGCGTATTGATCGTCGTCGGCCAGTTCCACGTGCTGTTCGACGCCAAGCCGCTGCCCAGCGGCCTCAAGAACCTTGCCGCGATGCCCGGCCGCCTGTTCGGCCTGTCGCCCGTCAACATCCAGGCGACCGAACTCGCCTTCGGCATCGGCCTGCTCACCATCGCCTGCATGATCGGCTGGGAAAAGCTGCGCCCGGCGTCGCTCAAGCTGGTGCCCGGCGCACTGGTCGGGGTGCTCGCCGGCACCTTCACCGCCATGGCGTTCGGGCTCGACGTCGCCCGCGTCAACGTGCCCGAATCGATCACCGCGGCAGTGACGCTGCCCGGCAACGACCTGGTCGCGCGGTTCATGGACCCGTCGATCCTCGCCGCCGCGCTCGCCATCGCCTTCATCGCCAGCGCCGAGACGTTGCTGTCGGCGGCGGCGGTCGACCGGATGCACGACGGCGTGCGTACCAACTACAACAAGGAACTGCGCGCGCAGGGCATCGGCAACATGCTGTGCGGCCTGGCCGGCGCGCTGCCGATGACCGGCGTCATCGTCCGCTCCTCCGCCAACGTCCAGGCGGGCGCGAAGACGCGGGCCTCGACGATGATGCACGGCGTCTGGATCCTCGGCTTCGTCGCACTGCTGCCGTTCGTGCTGCGCGAGATCCCGATGGCGGCATTGGGTGCGATCCTGGTCGTCACCGGTTTCCGCCTGGTCAGCATCAGCCACGCCCGCCATCTGTTCACGCATTATGGCCCGCTGCCCGCGCTGATCTGGGCGGCGACGCTGGTCACGGTGGTCGGCGCGGACCTGCTCACCGGCGTGCTGGTCGGCATCGGCCTGTCGCTGCTCGAACTCGTCCCCAATCTGCTGCGGCTCAAGCTCAAGGTGTCGGAAGGCGAAGCGGCGGGCGCGCATGCGATCGGCCTGGCTGGCGCGGCGACCTTCGTCTCGCTGCCCAAGCTGTCCGACACGCTCGACCGTGCGCCCAAGGGGCCGGTGCGGCTCGACGTCAGCGATCTCAACACCGTCGACCATACTTGTGCCGAGCTGATCAAGGACTGGTTCCAGCGCCGCCGCGCCGCCGGCGATGCGGTGGAACTGTTCGGCGCCCGCGGCAAGGTGGCGGCGCTGGCGCACTGATCCTCGCCTATCCGCATTCGTCATCCCCGTGGACCGGGGGTGACGGAACCCGCACCATTCGGACCGACGTGACGACGAGCAACATTTCGTCACGTTCAAGCAACCCGCGGGCAGCGTTGCTGCCTTAGCGAGGACCGTGCCCGGGCACGACCGGCGCGCCGTCTCATCCTCCTCCGAGACGAGTGTGCCGGCGGGTCCGGGCGCAGGAGGGACCTCACCGTCGTTCGTGTGAAAGGGGTCCCATGAAAGTTCTTCCGATTCTCGCCGCAGCCGGCGCCGCGCTGTCCGCCGTTCCTGCCGCCGCGCAGGAGACCGCGCCGCCCAAGCCCATCACCGTCACCGGCAGTGTTGCGCTCGTGTCCGATTACCGCTTCCGCGGCGTGTCGCAGTCGGACGAAGAGATGGCGATCCAGGGCGGCCTGACCGTAGCGCATGAAAGCGGCCTCTACGTCGGCACCTGGGCATCGAACCTCGCCGGTTGGGGCACGTTCGGCGGCGCCAATATGGAACTCGACCTGATCGGCGGATACAAGATGCCGGTCGGTGGCGGCGGCACGCTCGACGTCGGCCTGACCTGGTATATGTATCCCGGCGGCGCGTCGAAGACCGACTTCGCCGAACCCTATGTGAAGCTGTCGGGCACGATCGGGCCCGCCAGCCTGCTCGCCGGCGTCGCCTATGCGCCCAAGCAGGAGGCGCTGGGCAATTGGTACGCGACCGGCGCGGCGGCGCAATCGGGCGTCTATACCAAGCCGGGCGACAAGCAGGACAACCTCTATCTCTGGGGCGATTTCGCCGCGGCGGTGCCGACCACGCCGCTGACCGCCAAGGCGCATATCGGCTATTCGGACGGCAACCCCGGCCTCGGCCCCAACGGTACCTCGGTGGCGCCGACGGGGAAATATTGGGACTGGATGCTCGGCGCCGATCTGGCGGTGAAGGGCACGCCGCTGACGCTGGGCGTCGCCTATGTCGACACCGACATCAGCCAGCGCGAATCGGCCTATCTGCTGCCGAACTTTTCCTCGACCAAGGACGGCGGCCCGATCGCGGGCGCGCAGGTGGTATTCTCGGTCAGCGCGGCGTTCTAAATCCTCCCCGCTGCGCGGGGGAGGGGACCAGCGAAGCTGGTGGAGGGGGGGCTGCCTCGCAGCACAGCGCTGGTGGCGAGCCCCCTCCACCGCCTGCGGCGGTCCCCCTCCCCGTGCCGGGGAGGACTGGCTGCGCGGAACCCATCGGGCCGCCCGCCATTCACGCCGCATGATCCATGCCGACACGCTGATCTTCACCCCCGACCAGGTCGACCTCCGCCGCTCGCCGCTGCGCCGTGGCATCGCCGAGCCGACCTTCGTGCTCGGCGCGTTCAATCCCGGCTTCACCCGGCTGCCGAGCGGCAATCTGCTGCTGATGGTCCGCGTCGCCGAGGCGCTGTCGGAGCCGGTGCGCGACGATCACGTCCGGGCGATCCGCTGGACGCCGGACGGCTATGTGCTCGATCCCTGGCCGCTCGACCAGGTCGACATGACCGACCCGCGCCAGTTCGCGATCCGCGCGCACAAGCATCGCATCCTCGGCCTCACTTCGCTGTCCTGGCTGCTGCCCGTCGAACTCGATCCGACCGGCCAGCGGATCGTCGCGATCCATTACGACCAGGCGATCGAGCCCGCCGCCTCCTATCAATGCTATGGCGTCGAGGATGCGCGGATCACGCGCGTCGGCGACATGTGGTACATGACGACCTGCTCGGTCGGCGCCGAGCGGCATTGCACCACGCTCCACACCTCGACCGACGGCCTGCACTATCGGCTCGACGGGATCGTCCTCGATCATCAGAACAAGGACATGATCCTGTTCGAGGGCAAGGTGGCCGACAAGTTCCTCGCGCTGACCCGCCCGCTCGGCGAGGTCTATTTCGCCTATCCGCCCGACAGCCCCTGGGTCGGCGGGCCGTCGATCAACTTCGCCCAGAGCCCCGACGCCCTGCACTGGAAGCCGCTCGACGCGCCGGGATTGCGTGCGCGGAAAGGCTCGACCTCGGCGATGAAGATCGGCGGCGGGACGCAGCCGGTGCTGACGCCGGACGGGTGGATGATGATCTATCACGGTGTCGAGGCACAGGAGACGGTTGGCATCTATCGCAGTTTCTGGGCGCTGCTCGACCGCGACGATCCCAGCCGCATCCTGCGCATCGAGGACGAGACGCCGCTGATCGAGGCCGACCCGATGCTGACCGCGCCGATCGCGCACCAGATGTATCTGCCGACGCCGGTCGTCTTCTCGACGGGACTCGTCGAGGACGGCGACGACTACTTGGTCGCCAGCGGCGAGGCGGATCTCGCCTGCCGGATGACGCGCATCGCCAGGGCGCGCTTCGCCTGAGCCCCTGTCATGCCGGACTCGTTCCGGCATCCACCGTGCCGCACACCTCCTAGTCCCGGCGCATGCCGAGCCGTGGATGCCGGAACAAGTCCGGCATGACGGAACTTGGCGGGAGCGATACCGTTCGAGCGTGCGTAAGGGGCAGCAATGACACCGTGGTGGCAATCGGGCGCGATCTATCAGGTCTATCCGCGCTCGTTCCAGGATAGCGACGGCGACGGCATCGGCGACCTCAACGGCATTGCCGCGCGGCTCGACCATCTCGTCGCACTCGGCGTCGACGCCGTGTGGATCTCGCCGATCTTCCCCTCGCCGATGGCCGACTTCGGCTATGACGTCGCCGATTATTGCGGCATCGATCCGCGCTTCGGCACGCTCGCCGATTTCGACGCGCTGCTCGCCGCCGCGCACGAGCGGGGCCTCAAACTGCTGCTCGACTTCGTCCCCAACCATTCGTCGAGCGAACATCCCTGGTTCCGCCAGAGCCGGTCATCGCGCGACAATCCGAAGCGCGATTGGTACATCTGGCGCGACCCTGGGCCCGACGGCGGGCCGCCGAACAACTGGATCAGCGATTTCGGCGGATCGGCCTGGGCGTGGGACGAGGCCACCGGCCAATATTATTACCACGCCTTTCTGAAGGAACAGCCGGACCTCAACTGGCGCAACCCCGATCTCAGGCGCGCGATGATGGACGTGCTGCGCTTCTGGTTCGACCGCGGCGTCGACGGCTTCCGCATCGACGTGCTGTGGCACATGGTCAAGCACGCCGACTTTCCCGACAACCCGGCCAATCCGGATTACCGGCCGGAGATGGGCGAGATGCATGCCGTCCATCAGCTTCACTCGACCGACCAGCCGGAGGTGCACGGCATCGCCGCCGAGATGCGCAGCATCGCCGATTCCTACCCAGGCGACCGGGTGCTGATCGGCGAGATCTACCTGCCGGTCGAACGGCTGATGCACTATTACGGCCTCGACGCGCCGGAGGTGCATCTGCCCTTCAACTTCCAGCTGATCGATGCGCCATGGCAGGCGCGCCGGCTCGCGCGATTGATCGGCGACTATGAGGCGGCGTTGCCCCCCGGCGGCTGGCCGAACTGGGTGCTCGGCAACCACGACCGGCCGCGCATTGCGACGCGTGTCGGCGAGGCGCAGGCGCGGGTCGCCGCGATGCTGCTGCTGACGCTGCGCGGCACGCCGACGATCTATTATGGGGACGAGATCGGCTTGGCCGATGTCGCGATCCCCGCGGATCGGGTGCAGGACCCGCGCGAATTGCGCGAGCCCGGCCTCGGCCTCGGCCGCGATCCGGTGCGCACGCCGATGCCGTGGAACGACAGCGAAAACGCCGGTTTCACTACCGGCGAACCGTGGCTGCCGCTCGGGCCCGACTGGCGGACGCGCAACGTGGCTGCGCAGGGTGTGGACGACGCCTCGGTGCTCGTGCTGTACAAGCGGCTGCTGCACCTCAGGCGCAAGCATGCGGCCTTGGCGACGGGCGACTTCCGGTTGCTGGAGGCGGAGGGCGACGTGCTCGCCTACGAACGCTGGCAGGGCGACGAGCGGATCGTCGTGGCGCTGAACCTGAGTGCGGAGCCGCAGCCGTTCGTCATCCCGGAGGGTGAGGTGCTGGCGAGCACGCTCGGTGGAGAGCCCCAGCCGGGCACGCTGCGCGGCGACGAGGGCGTCGTCGTCCTGACCCGTCCATGACCATCCCTATTCGTCATCCCCGCGGAGGTGGGGATCCAGAGACGCTGCCGTTTCGCTTCCACCCCGGACCCGTGCGTCTGAATCCCCGCCTGCGCGGGGATGACGGAGGAGGCGGGGCGCCAATGACGAGGACCCACCCCACACCATGAAGATCGCGATGCTCGCCCCGATTTCCTGGCGCACGCCGCCGCGCCATTATGGCCCGTGGGAACTCGTCACCAGCCTGCTGACCGAGGCGCTGGTCGCGCGCGGGGTCGACGTCACTTTGTTCGCGACGCAGGACAGCCTGACCGCGGGCACCCTCGCCGGTGTCGTCCCGGCGCCCTATTCGGAAGACCCGTCGATCGACGCGAAGGTGTGGGAATATCGCCACCTCGCCCATGTCTTCGAACGCGCCGGCGAATTCGACCTGATCCACAACCAAGCGGATTTCCCCGCCCACGCTTTCGCCAACCTCGTCGCGACGCCGATGGTGACGACGATCCACGGCTTTTCGTCGGACCGTATCCTGCCGATGTACAAGCCCTATGAGGATCGCGTCCATTATGTCGCGATCAGCAACGCCGACCGTTCGCCCGAGCTCCACTATGCCGCGACGATCCACCATGGCATCGTCCTCGACGATTTCCCCTTCGACGCGCAGGGCAGCGACGATCTGCTGTTCTTCGGCCGGATGCACCCCGACAAAGGCGCCGCCGAGGCGATCCGCGTCGCGCAGGCGACCGGCCGCAATGTCGCCATGTACGGCATCGTCCAGGACCAGGGCTATTACGACGGTGCCGTCGCGCCGCATCTCGACGGCACGCGCATCCGCCATCCCGGCGCGGTTGGCGGCGCCGAGCGGACGCGCGCGCTGGGCGGCGCGGCGGCGCTGCTGCACCTGATCAACTTCGACGAGCCGTTCGGCCTGTCGGTGATCGAGGCGATGGCCTGTGGCACGCCGGTGATCGCGATCAACCGCGGCTCGATGCCCGAACTGATCGAGCACGGCGTCACCGGCTTCCTGGTCGACAGCGTCGATGCGGCGATCGAAGCGGTCGGCCGGCTGGGCGAGATCGACCGTGCCGCCTGCCGCGCGGCGGTGGCCGCGCGCTTCACAGTCGAGCGCATGGCCGATCGCTACATCGCCCTCTACCGCAGCATAATAGGTGCTTGAACGGGCAGGGCGTTTGGCGCGTATAGCGTCCCCATGCTGAGCCGGTTGCGCCGCTTCCTGACCGAGGAACATTGGGAGTTCCTGCCGCACGAGCGGCCGGCGCTGCCCGGCTCGCCCGGCTCGGTGGAGCATGCGACGCGCACCCGCATCGCCTATGGCGTGATCGCGGTGCTGCTCGGCATGACCGGCGGTTTCGGCAATGCGCTGATCTCCGCCAACACCTATACGTTGCAAGGGGCGCTCGGCCTCGATCCGGCCCAGATCGCGTGGCTGCCGACCGTCTATGTGATGACCAACGTCAGCATCAATCTGCTGCTGATCAAGTTCCGCGCCCAGTTCGGGCTGCGGCCCTTCGCGCTGATCTTCCTCGGCCTCTATTGCCTGGTGACGCTCGGCCATCTGTTCGTGCGCGAATTCCAGACGGCGGTGCTGGTGCGCGCGGTCAGCGGCATGGCCGGCGCGCCCCTGTCCAGCCTGTGCCTCTATTACATGATGCAGGCGCTGCCGCTGAAATGGCGGCTGAAGGCGATCGTGCTCGGCATCGGCGTGCCGCAATGCGCGACGCCGCTCGCCCGGCTGTTCTCGCCCGAATTGCTCGCCATGTCGCAATGGCGGACGCTCTATCTGTTCGAGCTCGGCCTGTCGTTGCTTAGCTTCGCCGCCGTCGCCCTGCTCCGCCTGCCGCCGACCACCCGGTCCAAGGCGTTCGAGAAACTGGACTTCGTCACCTTCGTCCTGTTCGGCGGCGCGCTCGCGCTGATCGCCGCGGTGCTCGGGCTCGGCCGCTACGTCTGGTGGACCAACGCCGCCTGGATCGGCTGGGCGCTGATCGTCGCCATACCGATGCTCGCCGCGGCGCTGATCGTCGAGCATCACCGCGTCAATCCGCTGCTCAACACGCGCTGGCTGGGCAGCGGCGACATCATTCGCTTCGCGGTGGTGACGATCATGGCGCGGATCGTCCTGTCCGAGCAGACCTTCGCGTCCGTCGGCCTGCTCACCGTGCTCGGCCAGAACAACGACCAGCTCGGCACCTTCTTCCTGATCATCTTCTTCGCCTCCGCCGCCGGCGTAGCCTTGAGCGCGCTGACGCTGGACACCGAGCGATCGGCGCATCCGATCATGCTGGCGGTCGGGCTGGTCGCGGTCGCCGCCTGGCTCGACAGCTATTCGACCAGCCTGACCCGCGCGCCGCAGATGTACGTGACGCAGGCGCTGATCGCCTTCGCCGGCACCTATTTCCTGGGACCGGCGCTGCTGTTCGGCATGCTGCGCGCGCTGCAGCAGGGCGCCGGCCACGTGATCAGCTTCATCGCGGTGTTCGGCATCGTCAACGGCATCGGCGGCCTCGCCGGATCGGCGCTGCTCGGCACCTATCAGATCGTCCGCGAGAAGGCGAACAGCGCCGGCATCGTCCAGGGCATCGACCCGACCGACCCGATCGTCACGCAGCGGCTGCAGGCAGGCGGATCGTCGGTGGCGCGGGTCGTCGGCGACCCGGCGCTGCGCAGCGCGGAGGGCGGCGCGCTGCTGTCGCAGACCGCGACGCGCGAGGCGAACGTGCTCGCCTATGACGACACCTTCCGCCTCGTCGCGATCCTCGCCGCCGCGACCTTCCTCTACCTCCTCTTCCTCTTGATCCGCCGCGCCTATCGTGCCCGCCGCGCTGCGCTGGCAGGAGCTCCCGCATGACCGACACCCGCAGCCCCGCCGCCACCAATCCCGTCGACTCCGCCCCCGCCACCGAAGAAGCGCAGGCGGAGGCGCAAACGGGGGCGGCCGCCCCCGCCAGCTCGGGCTGGACGCCGGCGCCGCCGAGCCGGACGGCGGTGATCGTGCTGACGGTGATCGCCATCGCCGGCGTGCTCGCGGTGCTCGCCGCCTGGCGGCTGCCGCCCTTCGCCACCGCCTATGAATCGACTGACAATGCCTATGTCCGCGGCCGCACCACGGTGATCGCACCGCAGGTGTCGGGCTATGTGACGCAGGTGCTGGTCCGCGACTTCGAGCAGGTCCAGGCCGGCCAGCCGTTGGTGCGGATCGACGACCGCATCTACCGCCAGCGCGTCGACCAGGCGGCGGCGCAGGTGTCCGCCCAGGCGGCGACGCTTGCCAATGCGCAGCAATCGGAACGCAGCCGCGAGGCGAGCCTCGCCGCGCAGAATGCCGCGGTCGCCAATGCGCAGGCGCAGCTGATGCGGGCGGAGGCGGACATGGCGCGCGTCAACGATCTGGTGAAGGACGGATCGGTCAGCTTGCGCGAACGCGACCAGACGCTCGCCGCGTTGCGCCAGGCCCAGGCAGCGGTGCAGCAGGCGACCGCGGCGCGCGAGATCGCCCGCCAGGATATCCGTACCGTGCAGGTCGGTCGCGGCGGCCAGCGTGCCGGCGTCTCCGGCGCGGAGGCGGCGCAGCGGCTGGCGCAGATCGACCTCGCCAACACCGTGATCCGCGCACCGGAGGCGGGCCGGCTGTCGGAGGTCGGCGTGCGCGTCGGCCAGTATGTCACCGCGGGGTCGCAGCTGATGTTCCTGGTGCCGCCGGAAACCTGGGTGATCGCCAACTTCAAGGAGGCGCAGACCGCCCGCATGATGGTCGGCCAGCCGGCGAGCTTCACCGTCGACGGCCTCGCCAATGCGCGGCTGACCGGCCGGGTCGAGCGCATTTCGCCCGCTGCCGGCTCCGAATTCGCGGTGCTCAAGGCGGACAATGCGACGGGCAATTTCACCAAGGTGCCGCAGCGTATCGCGGTGCGCATCCGCATCGATCCGGGCCAGTCGCTGGCGCAGCGCCTGCGCCCGGGCATGTCGGTGCAGGCACGGGTCGACACCTCCTCCGGCCCGGCGGTGCGTTGATGCAGGGGGCGATACGGCTTGGATGCGACGTCACACCGTTGGCGGCAATCCCCGACATTGCGCACAGTCGCGCCGAGCCCCTCCCCTTCAGGGGAGGGGTTGGGGTGGGGCATCGCCCCAAGGAAGGCGTCTGCGGCAGCGCCCCACCCCCGACCCCTCCCCTGAAGGGGAGGGGAGGCATTCACCTTTCACGTCTTCGCGTCGTCGCGCGCATCGTCACTGTGCTTGCCGCGAGCACCAGCCTCGCCGCGTGCATCGGCCCGCGCCCCGCACCGCCCGCCGCCAGCGCGGTCGTGCCGCCGCCCGGCTGGCGCACCGCACTCGGTCCGGCCACGCCGATCCGCGCGGACTGGTGGAACGCCTTCGGCGATCCGGTGCTGACCGATCTCGTCGACCGCGCGCTCGCCAACAACGTCGACATCGCCACCGCCGCCGCGCGGGTCGAGGAGGCGCGCGCCGCCTTCCGCCTCGCCCGCGCCCAGCAATCGCCGCAACTCGGCGGGCAGGTGCCGTCGACCAGCGGCCAGACGGTCAGCCCGCTCGGCACCCCCAGCGACGCGATCGGCGCCGCGCCCGCCGTCGCCGCCAGCTACGACCTCGACCTGTTCGGCCGCCTCCGCCAGGCGAGCCGCGCCGCGCGGGCGCAGGAACTGGCCAGCGAAGGTGCCCGCGACACCGTCCGCCTCGCCGTCGCGAGCGGCGTCGCCACCGGCTACATCACCCTGCGCAGCCTCGACCAGCGGCTCGCGGTGGCGCGCCAGACGCTCGCCGCCCGCGCCGAAGGGCTGCGCATCGCCCGTCGCCGTGCCGAGACCGGCTATACCTCCAACCTCGAACTGCATCAGGCGGAGGCGGAATATCGCGCCACCGAACAATTGATCCCCGCCGCCGAACTTGCCGTGACGCGGCAGGAGAATGCGCTCAGCCTGCTGCTCGGCGCAGCGCCGGCGGCGATCCCGCGCGGCCTGCCGCTCGACCGGCTGGCGCCGCCGCCGATCCCCGACGGCCTGCCATCCGACCTGTTGCGCCGCCGTCCCGATCTGTTCCAGGCGGAACAGACCTTGGTCGCCGCCGACCGCACGCTCGACAGCGCGCGCGCGGCGATGCTGCCCAACCTCGCGCTGACCGGCACCGCCGGCGTGACACTGTCGACCGCGCTCGCCAACCCGATCGGCGTGTTCACCATCGGCGCCAGCATCCTGTCGCCGATCTTCGACGGCGGCCGGTTGCGCGCGCAAAGCGACGTCGCAACCGCCCGCCGCGACCAGGCCGCCTACACCTATCGCCGCACCGCGCTCGGCGCGTTCCGCGAGGTCGACGACGCGCTCGCCGGGGTGCGGCGCTCGGGCGAGCAGGCGGTCGCGCTTGGCGGCCAGGTCGACGCGCTCGCCGCCGCGCTCAACAATGCGCGCAACCGCTACCGCGCCGGCTACAGCAGCTATATCGAGCAGCTCGATGCGCAGCGTGGCCTGCTGACCGCGCAGCTCTCGCTGGTGCAGGCGCGTGCCGACCGGCTCAACGCCTATGTCTCCCTCTATCAGGCGATGGGCGGCGGCTGGAGCCGCGACGACATCGACGCCGTGCGCCGGCCATGAAGGACCCGACCGGCCCGAACGGATCGACTCCCGTGCCCGGACGTTCCGCCGCCCCATCCCCTCCCACTTTCGACCATGACCACCTATGCCGGACCCGAACGTGACAGACGAAGTGCAGAGCAGCGTCGGCAGCTGGGACTGGGACATTCCCAACGATCGCGTCACCGCCGACCCCGGCTTCGCGGCGCTCTACGGCGTCGATGCGCAGGAGGCGGAGCGCGGGGTCGCGATCAGCGGATTCTTCGCCGGCATCCACCCCGACGATGCGCCCCGCGTCCAGGCGGAGGTGGCGCAGACCATGGCGACCGGTGGCGATTTCAGCAGCGAATACCGCCTGCTCCAGCCCGACGGGCGCAGCCTGTGGGTGATGGCCAAGGGGCGCTGCATCGTCGATGAGGCGGGCCGACCGCAGCGGTTTCCGGGGATCAGTTTCGACATCGATGCGCGCAAGCGGGCGGAGATGCGGCTCGCCGCGCTGCTCGAACTCAACGATCGCCTGCGCGAGCCCGGCGATGCCGCCGATCTCGCCTTCGCCGCGGCGGAGATCCTCGGCCGCCTGTTCGAGGTCAGCCGCGTCGGCTACGGCACGATCGACCGGGCGGCGGAGACGATCGTCACCGAACGCGCCTGGTGCGCGCCGGGCATCCTGCCATTGCCCGGCATCCTCCATTTTCGCGACTATGGCTCGTATATCGAGGATCTGAAGCGCGGCGACACCGTCGCCATCGGCAACGTCTACGACGACCCGCGCACCCGCGACACGGCAGAGGGGCTGAAGGGCCTGGCGGCGCTGTCCTTCATCAACATGCCGGTGACCGAACAGGGCGGCTTCGTCGCCTTGCTCTACCTCAATCACGCGGTGCCGCGGGCCTGGCAGCCGGAAGAGGTCGCCTTCGTCCGCGACGTCGCCGAGCGGACCCGCGACGCGGTCGAGCGCCGCCGGGCCGAACAGGAGCTGGCCGCGCTGACCGTGTCGCTCGAGGAGCAGGTCGAGGCGCGCACCGCCGAGCTGATGGCGGCGGAAGAGCATCTGCGGCAGGCGCAGAAGATGGAGGCGGTCGGCCAGCTCACCGGCGGCCTCGCCCATGATTTCAACAACATGCTCACCGGCATCTCCGGCGCGCTGGAGATGATGCAGGTGCGCATCCGCCAGGGGCGGATCGGCGACCTCGAACGCTATGTCACCGCGGCGCAGGGGGCGGCGCGGCGCGCGGCGGCGCTGACCCACCGCCTGCTCGCCTTTTCGCGACGCCAGACGCTCGATCCCAAGCCGACCGACATCAACCGGCTGGTGCGCGACCTGCACGATCTGATCCAGCGTACCGTCGGCCCGGGCATCGAGGTCGAGGTGGTCGGTGCCGCCGGGCTATGGCCGGCGATGGTCGATCCCAACCAGCTCGAGAATGCGCTGCTCAACCTGTGCATCAATGCGCGCGACGCGATGCCCGACGGTGGCCGCATCACGATCGAGACCGCCAACCGCTGGCTCGACCAGCGCACCGCGCGCGAGCGCGACCTCGAGCCCGGCCAATATCTGTCGCTCTGCGTCACCGACACCGGCACCGGCATGACGCCGGAGGTGCAGGCGCGCGCCTTCGATCCCTTCTACACCACCAAGCCGATGGGCGAGGGCACGGGCCTCGGCCTGTCGATGATCTACGGCTTCGCGCGCCAGTCGGGCGGGCAGGTCCGCATCTATTCGGAGGTCGGGCAGGGTACGACCATGTGCATCTACCTGCCGCGCCATTACGGCGACGCCGAGGGCGACATCTTGGTCGACACCAGCGAAGCGGTGACCGTGTCCGAGGGGCAGGCGACGGTGATGGTCGTCGACGACGAACCGACGATCCGCATGCTCGTCACCGAGGTGCTCGACGAGATGGGCCATACCGTGCTGGAGGCGGGCGACGCGGCGGCGGCGATGCGGCTGTTCGCGACCGGGGCGCATGTCGACCTGCTGGTCACCGACGTCGGCCTGCCGGGGCAGATGAACGGTCGCCAGCTCGCCGATGCGGTGCTGGAGCAGCGGCCGGGGC
The DNA here is from genome assembly GCF_016107325.1 of Sphingomonas sp. MA1305. Classification (GTDB taxonomy): domain Bacteria; phylum Pseudomonadota; class Alphaproteobacteria; order Sphingomonadales; family Sphingomonadaceae; genus Sphingomonas. The sequence continues at coordinate 181,714 of NZ_RCVT01000002.1, read as the reverse complement.
TGAAGGTGCTGTTCATCACCGGCTATGCGGAAAATGCGGTGATCGGCAACGGCCCGCTCGCGCCCAACATGGCGCTGGTCACCAAGCCCTTCGCGATGGACGTCATCGCCGACCGCATCGCCGCGATGCTGGACGCCTAGACCTTCCCGCCGCCGGGGGATCAGCGGGTCGACGCCAGGATCCGCTCCGCCTCGGCCAGGTGCAGCCGCTCGACCATCGCGCCGTCGAGCCGGATCGCCCCCTTGTCGGCGGCCTCCGGCGTCGCGAAGGCTGCCACGACCTGGCGCGCCCAGGCGACCTGCTGCGCATCGGGCGCGAACGCGGCATTGGCGGCATCGATCTGGCTGGGGTGGATCAGGGTCTTGCCGTCGAAGCCGAGCATCGCCCCCTGCGCGCATTCGGCGGCCAGCCGCTCCGCGTCGCCGATCGCGTTGCACACGCCGTCCAGCACGGTCAGCCCGGCGGCGCGGCCGGCGATCACCAGCTGCGACAGCGCCGGCAGCAGCGGCATCCGGTCTGGCCTTGGTCGGCAGCGCATCTCCTTGGCGAGATCGTTGGTGCCCGCGATCAGCAGCTCGCAGCGCGTCGCCGCCGCGGCCGCGACGATCTCGGCCAGGCGGAGGATCGCGCCGCAGGTTTCGATCATCGCCCAGAGCGGCGGGCCATCGCCGCCGATCGCCGCGCGGGCGGCGTGCAGATCGTCGGCCCGCGCCACCTTGGGCAGCACCACCGCCAACGCCTTGCCCACCACCGTCGCGTCGGCCGCGCCCCAGGGCGTGTCGAGCGCATTGATGCGGATCGCGACCGGCCGCGTCCGCGCCACCGCCGCCGCGGCATCCCGTGCGCTCGCCTTCATCTCGGGCGCGACCGCATCCTCGAGGTCAAGGATCGCCGCGTCGCACGCCAGCGTGTCGAGCTTGGCGATCGCCCGCGGATTGGACGCGGGCAGGAACAGCACGCTGCGCCGCGCACCCGTCACCGCCGCAGGCCCTTCAGCACATTGCCCTCGGTCGACAAGTAATTGTCCTTGTAGTCGAAGCGCTTGGTGTCGCTGAAGATCAGCCAGTAATATTTCATCTGCTCCGACCACCAATAGCCGGGGCAGGCATCGTCCTGCGCGCCGGTGCGCACGTCCTTGAGCCCGGAAAAGCCGTGCGGCGCCTTGTTCTTGGCGATCATCAGCCGGAAATGTTTGGCGACGACATGCCGCCAGCGTTCGTCGCGGTCGTGCAGCCACAAGGTGAAGGCACCGTCGGCGAGTTCGGGACGCAGCGCGTTGGTCGGCGCCAGCACGCGCCAGTCGGTCGGATCGAACGCCTCGGGCAGCACGCCATAGCGGTCCTGCGCCGCGATCCACCCCGTCATCGCCGCGACCCCGGCGTCATGGTCGCCGCCCTCCGACAACAGGCCGCCGTAATAGGCCGACAGCTCGCTCTGCCGCAGGCTCAGCTTCGCCCCCGTCTCGAAATCGACGTTGGCGAACCACAGGTCGCCCGTCGTCCGGTCCGCCATCCGCGCCAGGATCGCTGCCGTTTCGACACGATAGGCGTCGCGGCAGCGGACGTCGCCGGTCAGCCGCCACGTGTCCCACAGATATTCGAGATAGCTGTCGGTCGGCGGCCCCACCGTGGCGCGGCGACCGACCCATTGTCCGGTGGTGACGTCGATCGTGTCGCCGACCAGCCCGATCTTCGATCGCCGTGCATGCAGCGCCAGCATCGCGGCGACCGCCTTGTCGGCGAACCGTCGCTCGCCGGTCAGCCGCGACAGCGTGACATATTCGGGTGCCATGCCGCCGCCGATCTCCGCCGGGAAGGATTGTCCGTCGCGGGTCTTGCCGGTGCGCAGATTGACGTAGCGCATCGGCATGCCCGTCGGCGTCTCGAAACAGGGCATCATCCGGCTGGCCAGATCGTGCGCCAATTCGAGCAATCTGGCATCGCCGGTGGCGAGATGGCCGGAGAGCAGGCCGCCGACCAGTCGGATCGACGCCTCGAACACCTGTGCATCGCCGTCGAGGTCGAAGGTCAGCCGCTGGTGGATCCAGCGCACCGCGTCCTCCAGCTCGGCGTCCAGTCCCATCAGCCACAGCGTATCGAGCGCCTCGACGATCGACAGGCCGACGCTGGCGCCGGGGATCAGGAACGACTGGCCGCCGCCCGACACCGGCTTCACCTCGTCCTGCCCCCAGGCGATCTGGCGATAGGCGGCAAAGGCGAAGCGCATCGCGGCCTTCACCTCGCCGGCCAGGGCCTGCCAATCCTCCCGTGGGGTGGCGGCGGGGAGCGGGGCGGCCGTGGCGGCGAGACCGGCGGCGATCAATTGGCGTCGATTCATACCGCGAGTCTACGCGGCCATGCGGCGATCTCAACCGCCCCGCGCAGGTCCGCGTCAGCGCATCATTGATGCGGCCCGCCAGCCCTTCGCAGCAGAATGATGTGCTATCGTCGCTAAGACAGCAACATTGCTATTTTTCGCATATTTCGAAGTGTTGCACGGCTGCAACAGGGCGAAAAAATCAAAGTGGGACGACAACCAATTCAGTAGCTTAGCCATTTCCAGCGCTCTAGGGGCGCCGGTCCTCTGGACAGATAAACTGTCCTAATCCGCCGGCCGCATAATCATAGGACCAGGGACATGACCGTAGCGTACCGTCGCCAGTTGCTCGCGACCTCACTTCTCGTCGGCGCGAGCCTGCTCGCCACCCCCGCGCTCGCGCAGCAGCAGGCCGGTACCGACCAGATCACCCCGGCGCAGACCACCCCCGCCGACACCACCAACGATCAGGCCGCCAGCCCGGCCGCGACCGGCGTGACCCCCGCCGGCGATGACGCCACCTCGACCCAGGCGCCGACCCCCGGCGGCGACATCGTCGTCACCGGCTCGCGCATCGCCTCGCCCGCCGCCGCCAGCGCCTCGCCGCTGCAGGTGATCGGCGCCGAGCAGATCCAGCAGCAGGGCGCGATCAACGTCCAAGAAGTGCTGCAGCTCAATCCGGCCTTCGGTACGCCGGGCATCAGCCGCACCAATTCGTCCTTCGCGACCCAGGGCGCCGGCGCCGCCACCGTCAACCTGCGCAACCTCGGTGAGGACCGCACGCTGGTGCTGGTCAACGGCCGCCGCTTCGTGTCGGGCCAGCCGGGCAGCCAGGCGGTCGACCTCAACGTCATCCCGACCCAGTTCATCGACCGCATCGACGTGCTGACCGGCGGCGCTTCCGCCGTCTACGGTTCGGACGCGGTCGCCGGCGTCGTCAACATCATCTACAAGAAGAATTACGAGGGCCTGCAGCTCGACGGCCAAATGGGCATTTCCGAGCGCGGCGACGGCGCCGACCGCCAGGTCAGCCTGCTCGGCGGCAAGAACTTCGCCGACGGCCGCGGCAACATCATGCTGTTCGGCAGCTATTCCAAGCAGGGGACGGTGCTGAAGCGCGACCGTTCGACCGAGGCCGGTTCGAGCGCAATCGACACCACCAGCCTGGGTGCGCAGAACGGCAACGATGCGGACCTGTTCAAGCAGCAGGTGTTGCTGTCCGGCTTCACGCCAGGCGGCCGCTTCTACGCCGGCGATCAGACCTTCAGCTACAATACCGGCTCGCTGGTCAATTGCACCGGGGTCAGCTGTGGTGGCTTCAACCGGTCCGACTCCCGTTATCTCGCGGTGCCGGTCGAGCGCTACACCGCTGCCGGCCGTGCCAATTTCGAAGTCTCACCGGCGGCCAATCTGTGGGTCGAGGGCAATTACGCCAAGACTAAGGTCAACACCGTCATCGAGCCCTTCCCGCTCAGTTCCGACCTGGTCGCGATCGCGAGCGGCGGCCAGGTGCCGATCCAGACGCGCGTCGGCGGCGTGACCTATCGCAACCCGTTCGTGCCTGACGCGATCTTCAATGCGGCGACCGACACGGACGGCGACGGGCTGAAGGATATCTATTTCGATCGTCGCCTCGCCGATTTCGGGCCGCGTACCAGCTCGGCCGATCGCGACCTGTACCGGATCGCCGCTGGCCTCAACGGCAGCTTCGCGGGCAATCGCTGGAGCTACGAGCTTTATGGTATCTACGGTGAGAGCAAGGAGCATCAGACCGGTAGCGGCCAGTTCAACAGCACCAATTTCCTTCAGGCGCTGAATTCGTACCGTGATCCCGCCACCGGCCAGATCGTCTGCGCCGACCCCGCGGCGCGTGCGGCGGGCTGCATCCCGGCCAACATCTACGGCATCGGCACGCTCGCCGCGGCGGCGCCGTACCTTGCCGTGCCGACGACGCTGGATGCCAAGATCACGCAGACCGTGTTCGGCGGCAACGTCACCGGCAAGCTGTTCTCGCTGTTCGGCGCCGACCCAATCGGCGTCAACATCGGTACCGAATATCGGCGCGAGACCAGCAGCAACACGTTCGACATCCTCACGCAGCAGGGCCTGAACGGTAACAATGCGCTGCCGTCCACGTCGGGCAGCTTCCACCTGTGGGAAGGCTTCGCCGAGGCGATCGTGCCGATCGTTCAGGACAAGCCGTTCTTCCATTCGCTGTCGCTGCGCGGGGCGGTGCGCGTGTCGGATTACTCGACCGTCGGGACCACCTTCAGCTACAATTACGGCGGTGAATGGGCGCCCGTGGAGGACATCCGCTTCCGCGTCATCAAGGCGCGGTCGGTGCGTGCGCCGAACATCAACGAACTGTACCAGCCGGCGCAGCAGGACTTCCCGTCGGGTCTGCAGGACCCCTGTCTGGGCGTGACGGCGACGACCACCGGTACGGTGGCGACCAACTGCCGTGCGGCCGCGGGCGTGGCGGCGAACATCGCGGCCAACGGCGCGTTCACCAACAACCAGGCTGACCTTCAGGGCATCACCAGCTTCGCCGGCGGCAACCCGAACCTGCAGGAAGAAAAGGGCGACAGCTTCACGGCGGGCGTGGTCATCAACCCGCGTTCGGTGAACGCGCTGCGCAACCTCGTTATCACGGTCGATTACTTCAACATCCGGATCAAGGATGCGATCGTCACGACGCCGCTGCAGTTCATCCTCAACCAGTGCTATTCGGCGTCGATCCAGAGCTATTGCGATCTGATCGTGCGTCGCCCGGCGGCGCTCGGGCCGAACAGCGCCGGCTCGCTTGACGAGGTCAATTCCAGCCCGCTCAACAGCGGCGGCGTGAAGACGTCGGGCATCGACACGACGGTGACCTGGCGTCAGAACCTCGCCAACTGGGGGCTGGACGGTACGCTCGGCCTGCGTGGTTCGTATACGCATCTGATCAGCGGCTACAGCATCCCCACGCAGGGGTCGGCACGCGACTATTTTGCTGGCGAGATCGGCGCGTCGCGTGACAAGTTCACGATCAACAGCTCGTATGATCTCGACGGCGTCGGCCTGACCGTCACCGGCACCTGGCTCAGCCAGGCGAGCCTTGACGATCAGCTGACTGGCGCACGTCCGGGCAGCAACCCGCTGTACCGCGTCCGTCCGCAATTCTACCTCGACTCGCAGCTGCGCTTCCGCACCCGCGACAATTTCGAGTTCTTCGTCGGTGGCGACAACCTGCTCGACAACAAGCCGCCGTACCTCGCCGATATCGGCAGCTCCGCGGGCCAGGACACCGATGCGGGCACCTACGACCCGCTCGGCCGTCGCTATTATGCCGGCGTGCGCATCGGCTTCTGATCCGCACCGCGAGCAGGACGACGGAGGGAGTGGCCGCGAGGCCGCTCCCTTTTTCGTTCTGTCGGCGAAACGGCACGTCCTGCCGCAGGCCGCGATGGGGTCTGCGGGCCTGCCGCCGCGGCCAGCTATGATGGAAGCGTTAGGATAGAAGCCGTCGCCGGCGAGCAAGGGGACAGGTGGTGCACGGCTATCGCATTCGCGTGCTCCTGCCGCTCGTTGGCGCGATCCTGCTGCTGTGGCTGCTGGCCGGCATCACCTATCGCGAGGACGTTGCCGTCGAGGCGGCGTATCGCGGCGCCATCGATGCGCAGGAACATATGCATAGGGTCGCCGAGGTGCGATCGATCAGTCGGTCACTGCAGCGTGACGCGCTGAACCTGATCACCGAAACCGATCCTGCCGAACGGTCGATCATCGTCGGCAAAGTGGATGATCGCTCGCAACAAATGCGTCGATTGCTCCGCGATCTCGAAACCGGCCGCGCCCGGCGATTGCTGCCCGTCGATTATTTCCGTCGCTCCTACGACGTGCTGAACGCCCTGACGGACGTGGCCGAGGCGGCGGTACATGGCGACCGCAGTGCCGCCTTGCGCCTGTTCCGCGGCACGGTGCGTCCGGCGGAGCGGGCCGCGTCCAAGGTCGCCGACGGGGAGATCGAGACGATGACCGCCCGGGTCGCGACGCTGCGCCAGTCGGCGCAGGCTGCGCAGGACGCCGCCAACCGCATGTTGTTCGTTGCGGTAAGCTTTCTCAGCCTGCTCGGGCTGGCGGCCGGCCTGCTGACTGAGATGGTTCGGCGCGGCCATACGCGGATGATCGTGCGCTCGCTCGGCAACGGCCTGCACAAGCTTGCCGGCGGGGATCTGACGGCGCGCGTCGACGGCGCGCTTGCCGGGGAGTTCGCCAAGCTCAAGCGGGACTTCAATCATGCTGCCGAGGCGCTCGCCGCGGCCCTGGCCTCGATCCGGCGCAGTGCCACCGACATCGCCACCGGCGCCGCCGAACTGATGCAATCCTCCTCCGATCATTCGCTGCGGACCGAACGTCAGGCGGCCAATCTCGAGGAAGTCGCCGGATCCTTGCAACAGCTCACCGCCGCGCTGAGCCTGTCCTCACAGACGGCGGCGCAGGTGCGCAGCACGGTGGCACAGGCCCATGTCGACGTCGAACGCTCCGGCGCGCTGCTCCGCCACGCTGTTGCCGCGATCACGCGGCTGAAGGAATTTTCCGGCGAGATCGGCGATATTCTGGGCGTCATCGACCGGATCGCCTTTCAGACCAACCTGCTCGCGCTCAACGCGGGGGTGGAGGCGGCGCGCGCCGGCGAGGCGGGCAAGGGCTTCGCCGTCGTCGCCAGCGAGGTGCGCGCGCTGGCCGGCCGTTCGGCGCAGGCCGCGGAGGACGTCAAGACGCGGATCGGTCGGTCTGCCGAACAGATCGGCGTTGGCGTGCGGTCGGTCGAGGATGCCGAGGCGGTGCTGGCACGGGTGATCAAGCGGGTTGCCAACGTCGCGACGCTGACCGCCGATATCGCCGACCATGTCGAACAGCAGTCGCTCGCCATGCAGCAGATCAGCGGTGCAGTCGCCGACCTCGACAATGTCACCCAGCAGAATGCGGCCACCGCGGAGGAGCAGAGCGCCGCCGCGCGCAAGCTGGTCGACGAAACGCAGGTGATGACGGGTCAGGTCGAACAGTTCCGCTTTTCCGAATGGGCCCCGGCCGACCAACTGCCCGAGATCGAGCCGCGCCCCTTGTGGCCGCAACGCGCGGCCGAGCCCTCGCCACGGGTAATCGCACCGGCCAATCCGCGCCTCGCCTGATCACGGCCGCGCCGCCCGCCGCAGCCGACGGGCTGCACAGGCGGTCTGAGCCGCCGTCGACAGCGGGACGCGCGGAACGTCCCGATGGATGGCCGATCTCAGGCCTTCTTGCCGAACAATTTTCCCAGCACGCTTTCCGCAACCGTGCCGACCATCGCCAGCATCGCCGCCGGATCGGGGTCGCCCTGCGTGCCCTGCGGCGGCGTCGGCGGAGCGTGGGGCGGGGCGGGGGGCGCGGGCGGCGCATCGGGACCGGCGGGCGTCGGCGGTACGGGCGGCACCGGCGCGGCCGCAGCCTCGCGCTTGGCCCGGCCCTTGGCGACGGCGGCGCTCGCCGCGGCGGCGGCCATCGTCAGCCCGGCGGCGAGCATCTCGCGCCCCTGCGGCGTGTTGGCCTTCTCCAGCACCGCACCGCCGATCTCGCGCACCTCCTTGGGCAGGCGGATGCCCATCACCTCCTTGGGCAGCTTCGCTTTCTTGGTCTTCTTCTTGTCGCCGCTCTTCTTGCTCATGACCGCCTCTTCGCTGTGCTACAGCTAGGTAATACACGCCCGCATCAAATCAACGGGTGCTGGCAGGCCGGTTCGCGCGTTCCTATCTGGCCAACCTAGCATAATCCCCGGAACAGAAGTAGAACCGCGAGCATGAGCCTCACCACCATCTCCGTCCGCGGCGCGCGCGAGCACAATCTCAAGGACGTCGACGTCGACATCCCCCGCGACACGCTGACGGTGATCACCGGCCTCAGCGGCTCGGGCAAGTCGAGCCTCGCCTTCGACACCATCTATGCCGAGGGGCAGCGCCGCTATGTCGAGAGCCTGTCGGCCTATGCGCGCCAGTTCCTCGAACTGATGCAGAAGCCGGACGTCGATCATATCGAGGGCCTGTCGCCGGCGATCTCGATCGAGCAGAAGACGACCAGCCGCAATCCCCGCTCGACGGTGGCGACGGTCACCGAGATCTACGATTACATGCGCCTGCTCTGGGCGCGCGTCGGCATCCCCTACAGCCCGGCGACCGGCGAGCCGATCGCGGCGCAGACGGTCAGCCAGATGGTCGACCGCGTCATGACCCTGCCGGAGGGGACGCGCCTCTATCTGCTCGCCCCCGTCGTGCGCGGCCGCAAGGGCGAATATCGCAAGGAGCTGGCGGAGTGGCAGAAGGCGGGCTTCACCCGCGTCCGCATCGACGGCCAGATCCACGAGATCGACGAGGCGCCCGCGCTCGACAAGAAGTTCAAGCACGACATCGAGGTGGTCGTCGACCGGCTGGTGATCCGCGAGGACATCACCACCCGTCTCGCCGAGAGCTTCGAGACCGCGCTCGCGCTCGCCGACGGCCTCGCCTATGTCGACCCGGCCGATCCGGCGACCGACGAATATACCCCGCACACGCCCAAGTCGGCGGTGCTCGGCGATCACGCGCCGCCGGGCCGCATCGTGTTCAGCGAGAAGTTCGCCTGCCCGATCAGCGGCTTCACCATTCCCGAGATCGAGCCGCGGCTGTTCTCGTTCAACGCGCCGCAGGGCGCCTGTCCGGCGTGCGACGGGCTCGGCGAGAAACTGCTGTTCGACGAGGATCTCGTCGTCCCCAATCACGACCTTTCCATCAAGAAGGGCGCGGTCGTGCCCTGGGCCAAGTCCAATCCGCCGTCACCGTATTACATGCAGGTGCTCGGCTCCCTCGCGCGCGAGCTCAAGTTCGACCTCGACACGCCGTGGAAGGACCTCCACCCGGAGGTGCAGGACAAGATCCTGTTCGGCACCGGCAAGACGCCGGTCACGTTGACCTTCATCGACGGCAAGAAGCGCTACGACGTCAAGAAGCCGTTCGAGGGCGTCATCGGCAACCTCAACCGCCGCATGCTGCAGACCGAGAGCGCGTGGATGCGCGAGGAACTGTCGCGCTACCAGTCGAGCCGCCCGTGCGAGGTGTGCCACGGCGCGCGCCTCAAGCCGGAGGCGCTGGCGGTCAAGATCGCCGGCCAGGACATCGCCCACGCGACGCATCTGTCGGTGGTCGACGCGCTAACCTTCTTCACCGCCATGCCGGACACGCTGTCGGACCAGCAGCGCGCGATCGCCGAACGCATCCTCAAGGAGATCGTCGAGCGCCTCGGCTTCCTCAACAACGTCGGGCTCGACTATCTCAACCTCGACCGCACCAGCGGCACATTGTCGGGCGGCGAAAGCCAGCGCATCCGCCTCGCCAGCCAGATCGGCAGCGGCCTGTCGGGCGTGCTCTACGTGCTCGACGAACCGTCGATCGGCCTGCACCAGCGCGACAACGACATGCTGCTCGCGACGCTCCGCCGGCTGCGCGACCTCGGCAACACCGTGCTCGTGGTCGAGCATGACGAGGATGCGATCCGCACCGCCGACTATGTCATCGACATGGGCCCGGGCGCCGGCGTTCACGGCGGCCAGGTCGTCGCCAAGGGCACGCTCAAGCAATTGCTGAAGAGCAAGACCAGCGTCACCGCCGACTATCTGAACGGCGTGCGCGAGGTGCCGGTCCCCGAGCAGCGCCGCAAGGGCAATGGCAAGAAGCTGACCGTCCACAACGCCCGCGCCAACAACCTCACCGGCGTCACCGCGAGCGTGCCGCTCGGCACCTTCACCTGCATCACCGGCGTCAGCGGGTCGGGCAAGTCGAGCTTCACCATCGACACGCTCTTCGCCGCCGCCGCGCGCCAATTGAACGGCGCGCGCATCCTCGCCGGCAAGCATGACAAGGTGACCGGGCTCCAGCACCTCGACAAGGTGATCGACATCGACCAGTCGCCGATCGGCCGCACCCCGCGCTCCAACCCGGCGACCTACACCGGCAGCTTCACGCAGATCCGCGACTGGTTCGCCGGCCTGCCGGAGGCGCAGGCGCGCGGCTACAAGCCCGGCCGGTTCAGCTTCAACGTCAAGGGCGGCCGGTGCGAGGCGTGCCAGGGCGACGGCGTGCTCAAGATCGAGATGCACTTCCTGCCCGACGTCTACGTCACCTGCGACATCTGCCACGGCGCGCGCTACAATCGCGAGACGCTGGAGGTGAAGTTCAAGGGCAAGAGCATCGCCGACGTGCTCGACATGACGGTCGAGGATGCCGCCGAATTCTTCAAGGCGGTGCCGCCGATTCGCGACAAGATGGAAATGCTGGTCGAGGTCGGCCTCGGCTACGTCAAGGTCGGCCAGCAGGCGACGACGCTGTCCGGCGGCGAGGCGCAGCGCGTCAAGCTCGCCAAGGAACTGTCGCGCCGCGCCACCGGCAACACGCTCTACATCCTCGACGAGCCCACCACCGGGCTCCATTTCGAGGACGTGCGCAAGCTGCTCGAGGTGCTCCACCAATTGGTCGAGCAGGGCAACACCGTGGTGGTGATCGAGCACAATCTCGACGTCATCAAGACCGCCGACTGGATCATCGACCTGGGCCCGGAAGGCGGCGTCAAGGGCGGCGAGATCGTCGCCACCGGCACGCCGGAAGAGGTGGTGAAGGAGCCGCGGAGTTATACGGGGAAGTATTTGGCGCCGTTGCTACATCGGTAATGATACGCATATCTCTCCACTTTATCATAGCATAAGCTTGGCCTGGGGGAAGTATATAGATATTGGGGTGTCAACTTCCGAACCTGCCTCCATGGCCCTTCTTGCCTGACTAGCAATTTCTGATCTATAAAGATCGACGTTTGGTAACAGGGAATATATATCACGGTTGTCCAAAACCACCGTCCTCATCTGATTAATGTCGAAAGGTATTGGATCGCCGTACCTGATAACTTGAACAATTGGTAGCCTGGCAAGGTGGCGCAAAGCCAATTCATAGAACACGTTAGCATTGTGAAACGATAAATCCGCCACTACCAATCTCGACCGAAAGAGGTATTCCATGATTTGGCGGCCGATCATGCCTGGCTTATCGATCTGGTCTGCTCGGACGACACTCAACCCGAGTGTCCGTATCGCGGGCTCGACAATGTTTTCCAAAAACAGATTGGAATGCTTGCGCTGTTCAGATTCGGCTTCGCCAATTGGTGTCACATAAAAGCAAGTGGTATCAAATCCCGCCTGCTCTTGCGTAACAAGACTGGTGGCCAACGGGTTTGCAGAGGTCTGCGCAACTGAGGCGTGGATCGTAGTACCTGGAAGTGTATCGAGAAGGTGTTCGATTGGTACTACACGTTCGGCACCCGATAGGGTTTGCAGAAGGCCAGAAGCCTTCATATTCACAATGAAGGTGTCTACGCCTTCTTCAAGATATTCGCCTTCGACGCCGTTGTCCTTCATGCCATCGATCAAAGCGGCTCTAGCAGGAAGTTTAGAATTTACCAATTTTCGATAGATAGCATCGAAAGGCTGAATATCGTTTATTGCGAGTTTTGCTCTAAGTTTTGCTTTCTCGCGAGGGGAGGTCATGTCGTCGCATATACGACGGCCGTCCTCCGAAAGTTCGAGTTGATCGCTGTTGAAATTCCCCTTGACTAAGCCGTACTTATTAGAGTTTGTTATCAACTGGCGGCTGGTGCCGCTGTCGGGCATTCGCTGCAGGTGGTCAAATAAAGAGAGCCGCCGGACCGGCTGCCCGCTTCCAAAATCATAAATTTCCTTCGAGAACTGCAGTGCTTCTTCGAATGGACCTGCCGGGAAAGGTCGGGCAGATCGGCCGCGCCGTGGCTTAGGGGAGGATGAAGGAGCTTCCTGCGACGCCTGATTGTCAGGGTATGACGTTTCAGACTGAGACGACTCCGCCTTTTTGCGCCTTACCTTCGGCTTTGGTGAATCCTCGACTGGGTCGCCTGTTTGCTTCTCACTAGCCACTCTTCTCTCCCTCGCTAATTTGGGTTGGTGTGCTAGCACAAAAGATTGGTCAACTGCATTCTTCAGTGCGGCGCACTGCGCCTATTCCCTTCTCCTGCCAACGCGACATATCTTCCTAAAAAAATCACTCAGCCTATGTCGGAAAATAACGTCACAATTCTCTCCCACTGCTCACAATGATCCGCTACAATTTCACACGCGACCGACCTACCCCCCCCCTCAAGTCGGACTTCGCGACCAGCGAGGAAGCCGCCGCGCATGACGCGTGGTTCCGCGCCAAGGTGGAGCGAGCGATGGCCTCCACGGCATCCAAAATTCCGCATGGTCAGATGATGGCAGAGATGCGGGCAAATACTGATGGGCGCGGAAAGCTCTGATGTTCGCCACCGTCGTGCGCGCTGCCGAAGCCAGCAGTCGATTTCGCGCAGAGGCACGGAGAACGGAGGCGTCCGTTAGCCTCGCTGATCCGTCACTCCCCTAAGGCCGGAGCGATTACGCGCCATGCTTGGAAGCCCTCCGCGTCCTCCGCACCTCCGCGCGAACATCATCCTTGTTCTTTCTCGCCGCGGTCTTCCCACCGCGAACGCCCGCTAAAGCCCCGCCGCCTTGCGCAGCGCCGCGTTCATCCGCGCCTGCCAGCCCGGCCCGTCGGCGCGAAACCGCTCGATCACATCCGGGTCGAGCCGCAACGTCACCTGCTGCTTCGCCGCCGCGCCGAGGGGAGGGCGGCCGCGAACGACGCCGTTGGGGCCGAGAAATCCCCGCGCCGGTCTGATCACCGTTCCGCCGATCGCGATCTCCGCCGTGTCGAACATGGCCTCGGTCCACTCCGGCGCGTCATCGGCCGGATCAAGCGAGCCGATGGCGGAATCGGGCTTGTTCACGCTCATTGGCCTTCCTCATCGATATGACGCGTCGTCCGTTCGGCGTCGCTGTCCAGATTACCACCACCATCCGGTCGTCGAGCAGACCGATCGTCGAGAAGCGCGGTTCGGGATAATCGAAGCGGCGATCCTCGATCTCATACACTGGTCCGTCGAACACACGAACGGCGTCGAGAAAATCGAGACCGCGATCCACAAGCGTCAGCGCGCGCTTGTCGGGATCGAAGCTGATCTCCATCGCTCTTCCTTTATGGAGTTACAGAATTCTTCGGTCAAGCACCGTGATGTTCATAATCGACGTAACAGATCAAACCAAGAACAAAGCGCTGTCCTACATCGTGCCGATCTGCCAGCCTCATCGTCATCGACCGAGCGACGGAGGGTAGGATGAGCAAGCAGCAACGCACCTGGACCAAGACCGAAAGCGAGTTCTTCTGGATGCGCGGCGAGGCGCAGCGCGAGGCGACCGACCGCGCGATCCTGGCCGGGATCGAGGCGACCCAGCGGGGCGAGGACCCCGGCGCGGCGATCGAGGCGACGCGGCCGATCAGCGAGGCGCAATGGCAGGAGAAGGCCGCGGCCTGGAACGCCGGCCGCGGGACCGCCGGCGGCGACACGTCCGACCCGGCGACGCTCGAGCCGCCCGCCGACGACGAATGCGATCGCCTGCGCGACCTCGAGGCGCGGCTCCAGCCGACGCGACTGCGCGTCGCCGGCTGGTCGACCGCGAAGCAGCGCGCGTTCATCGTCGCGCTGGCGGAAACCGGCTGCGTCAGCCACGCCGCCGCCGCCGTCGGCCGCTCGCGCCAGAGTGCCTATGCGCTGCGCAACCGCGCGCCGCGCTCGATCTTCGCGCTGGCCTGGGACGTCGCGATCGATCTCGGCCGCAAGCGCCTGCTCGACATCGCGCTCGAACATGCGATCGAGGGGCGTGAGGTCGCCGTCTGGTACCGGGGCGAACAGGTCGGCACCCGCCGCGTCTTCAACGACCGGCTGATCGCCTTCCTCCTCGCCCACAAGCGCGCGCCCGCGCATCCCGCGCTCACCGATTACGAGGCGGCGGGGTCGCTGCCGCAGCTGCTCGCCCGCATCGACGCGGTATTGCCCGACCCCATCACCGTTCACGCCGCGGCGCAGGCCGCGCTGCTCGCGTCGGCGGACGAGACGGGCGGTCGCACCCGTTCGCGCTGGGGCGATCTGTTCCCGCAGCCCGACGCGCTCTTCCCCCCGCTGGATGACTGAGCGCCGGGAGGGCGGAGATTGGCCGTTCAGGCGTCAATTCTGTCAAGACTCACGATGCTGGGGCTGGGCTGGGGATGCGGTGCGGCGGAGGTGGCCGCAGGGCGAGGGCAGGGGCGGAGCCGGTGGGCGCATGCTCGTCGCCACGGAACGCCGCCGTGCCTTGACCCGTTGGGCGCAGGTATCCCGACCGGCGAAAGGACATTCTCCATGGTTTACAAGAAGATCGCCTTCGGCCTCGGCGCCTTTGCGGCGGGCGCGGCGGCGTGGACCGCGGGCGCTGCCGCTTTCGGTCCGCAGCCCGGACGGAAGCCCGGCCGCCGCGGTGACGCCGCCAACGATCGCGCCTCCGATCCGCTCGACGATGGCGTCGGCGCGGTACCCGGCGACAGCACCACCTCGCCGATCACCCCGCGCCCCGCGACCATGGCCGCCGCGCCGGTCGGCCGCGCCGAGGAGGAGAAGCATTTCGAGGAGCAGCCCGGCAACCCGGCCGCGGAGCATGTCCCGACCGATCTGATGGGCGACACCCACCCCGGCAACGATGCCCGCGCGCCCGACGCCTTCCGCCCCGATCCCACCGCCGTGCCGACCGACGCCGAGAAGGAGGCGCTGCGCCCCGCCACCGGCCCCGCGCCGACCCTGGTCGCCGACCGCGGCAGCGGCTTCAGCG
The DNA here is from genome assembly GCF_016107325.1 of Sphingomonas sp. MA1305. Taxonomy (GTDB): domain Bacteria; phylum Pseudomonadota; class Alphaproteobacteria; order Sphingomonadales; family Sphingomonadaceae; genus Sphingomonas. The sequence continues at coordinate 166,620 of NZ_RCVT01000002.1, read as the reverse complement.
AAGGCGCCGGCGCCGCCTGATTCCCTTTTCCCCGTACAGGAGCTTTACCGATGAGCATTTTCGGCGCGATCAAGCACGCGATCTTCGGCGACAAGGGGCCGCTCGGCGGCCAATTCTCCGGCCAGAAGGCGGATACCGCCAGCGGCCATGCCCAGACCACCGATGCCGAGCCGCAGCGCCCGGCATCGCCCGCGCCGGCGCCTGCCGCTCCCGCACCGGCCGCCGCTCCGCAGGCCGCCCCGCAGGCCGCGGCACCTGCCGCGCAGCCGGTCGACGCCGAAGCGGCGATCGCGCGGATCGCGGAAGCGAAGGGCAATCCCAATCTCGACTGGCGCCATTCGATCGTCGACCTGATGAAGCTGCTCGACCTCGATTCCAGTCTCGACAACCGCAAGCAGCTGGCGACCGAGCTCGGCTATACCGGCGCCAAGGACGGCTCCGCGGAGATGAACATCTGGCTGCACAAGGCGGTGATGCAGCAGCTGTCGCAGAATGGCGGTGCCGTGCCCGCGGGCCTCAAGGACTGACCTGATCCGCCCGGAACGCGCCCCGGTCCTGCCCGTTGCGCCGGGGCCGTTTCCGGTCGGAGAAATATTATGGATTATAAGAAGCTTAGCTTGGGGCTCGGGGTGTTCAGCCTGGCCTTGGGCGCTGTCGAACTGTTCGCCCCCCGGCGCATCGCCAAGGGCCTGTCGGCCGAGGGGCACGAGGGGCTGGTCAAGGGCTTCGGCGGGCGGGAGATCGCCGCGGGTGCCGCGATCCTGCAGGCGCCGGGCCATTCCACCGCCGTTTGGAACCGCGTGCTCGGCGACGCGATGGACCTGACCGCGCTTGGCGCCACCGCGCGCAAATCGCCCGGCAACCGGCTGGTCTGGGGCGCGCTGGCGTTCGTCGCCGCGGTCACCGCGCTCGACGTGGCCACCGCCCTGGGCCTCGATCGCGAGACGGGCAAGGCGCTGCCGGTCAGAGAACCGGCGACGGCGTAACCAGATCCTCCCCGGCACGGGGAGGGGGACCGCCGACGGCGGTGGAGGGGGGCTTCCACGCAGCGCTGCGTCGGCCGATACCTCCCTCCGTCAGGCCTGCGGCCTGCCACCTCCCCGTGCCGGGGAGGATGGGCTCACGCGTTCCTGGTCAGCGAGGATTTGCGCGGGATCGTCTCGCCCTGCGGCTGGCCCTTGTCGAGCGTCTCGCTCGGCCGGCGCGCGTCGCCCGGCTGCTGGTGCTCCGTCGACAGATTGGGGTCGCGCGTCACCCCGGTCGGCTTCAGATCGTCCTTCATGTCCATGGCTCCTCTCGTCCCCCGCCAACGGTCCGGGCGGCGGACCCGTTCCCCTTGCGGGGCGACGCATGGCCGCTAAGCTGCCCCGGTCCATCGCCCGTTCCGGAGCCGTCATGCGTCTGAAATCCGCCGCTTTTGCATCCGCTGCCATTCTCCTTGCCGCCGCGCCCGGCGCGACCCAGACGGCCCCTGCGATCCACGGCTACGGCGGCCTCGCGCTCAGCCCCGCCGGCGACCGGACCGCGACGATCGAGGCGCAGGGCAATCGCGGCGTCGTCACGCTGCGCAGCGTCGCCGACGGCCGCATCCTCGGCACGCTCGATCCGTGCCCGAGCTGCGGCTATGCCGGCCTGACCTTCGCGCCCGACGGCGGCCTCGTCTTCCTCGCCCGCGATTACAAGGCCGGCACCGTCGCGCTGGATCATGCCGACGCCAGGGGGGCGGTGCGCACGCTGGCGACGATCCGCGGCATCGCGCAGACACCACGCGTCTCGCCCGACGGCAAGCGCGTGGCGCTGCTCGTCACGCTCGGCGCCAACAAGGAATCGGGCGCGACCCAGGCGGGCGTGCGGATGATCGGCGAGATCGGCGAGCAGAATGACGAGCAGCGGCTCGCCGTGTTCGACATCGCCGGCAGCAACGTCACCGCCGTCACGCCGGTGTCGCCGCAGGGCCGCTACATCTACGAATATGACTGGACGCCCGACGGCCGCGGCTTCGTCGCGACCACCGCGCTGGGCAATGGCGACAACAATTGGTGGGTGGCGACGCTCGACGCGATCGATGCGCAGAGCGGCGCGGTGCGCCAGATCGCCAAGCCGGCGACGCAGCTCAACCAGCCGCGCGTCTCGCCCGACGGCAAGACCGTCGCCTATATCGGCGGGTTGATGAGCGACTTCGGCTCGATCGGCGGCGACGTCTTCACCGTGCCGCTCGCCGGCGGCACGCCGCGCAACATCACGCAGAGCGCCCGCGAGACGGTGACGACGATCGACTGGACGCGCGGCGGCCTGCGCACCGTCAGCCTGGCGGGCGACCAGGTGCGGCTCGGCACGTTGGTGCCCGGCCGGCCGGTCGCGCCCGGCTTCGCCAAGGCGGCGAGCGCGACCGCGGGCGACGGCCGCGCCGTCTTCTCCGCCGATGGGCGTATCGCCGCTGCGGTGGTGCAGGATTACGAACATGCCCCGGCCATCTACGCCGGCCCGGTCGCGGCGCTGCGGCAGGTGACGCACGACAATGACGCGATCCAGCCGATCGCCAGCGCGCGCAGCGTCACCTGGAAGAACGAGGGCTTCGACGTGCAGGGCTGGCTGCTCGGCCCGCGCACCGCGCCGACCGCCAAGGCGCCGATGATCACGATGGTCCACGGCGGCCCGTCCGCGGCGTCGACGCCCAATTTCTACACGCCGGCCAGCATGGTCGCGCAGCTGATCGGCGCGGGCTATTACGTCTTCTACCCCAATCCGCGCGGCAGCTACGGCCAGGGCGAGGCGTTTACCGCCGCCAACAGGCGCGATTTCGGCGGCGGCGACCTGCGCGACATCCTCGCCGGCATCGATGCCGTCGAGAAGGTCGCGCCGATCGACGACAACCGCCTCGGCCTCGGTGGCTGCAGCTACGGCGGCTTCATGGCGATGTGGGCGAATACCCAGACCAACCGCTTCAAGGCGATCGTCGCCGGCGCCGGCCTGTCCAACTGGGTCAGCTATTACGGCACCAACGGCATCGATCAGTGGATGCTGCCGTTCTTCGGCAAGTCGATGTACGACGACATGAAGGCGTACGAGGACGTGTCGGCGATTTATCAGGCGAAGAAGGCGAAGACGCCGACCTTCATCTACGTCGGCGAACGCGACATCGAGGTGCCGCCGACCCAGTCGATCGAATGGTGGCATGCGCTGAAGGACAACAACGTGCCGGTCAGCCTGGTGATCTATCCCGATGCCGGCCATTGCGTCCCGGCGCCGGAACAGTCCCGCGACGTCACCAAGCGCGCGATCGCCTGGTACGACACCTACGTGAAGGCGGCGAAATAGGCGCCGTCCTGCCCCGCGCCGCGGGGCGGAGGCCAGCGAAGCCGATGGAGGGACTGTTCCGCGGGCGGTATCGTCGTCGGCGGTACCTTCCCTCGGCGCCCGCGCGCTGCCGCTTCGCCGCAAGCGACAGGGGTCAGCGTAGCGGCTTGCCCGAATCCTTCCACTTGTCGAGCACGGTCGATGCCGGCGGCAGATGGTCCTCGCCGGCCGCCGCGACGGCCGCCAGCGCGCGGCCGCTGTCGGCATAGGGCGCGCGCACCTCCGACGCGGGCGTCACCGGCGCGACCGGCACCGGGGCGGCGGCGGCGATCAGCGCCGGCGCGGCGGGCGTGACCGGCGACAGCGGCGGTGCATGCGGCCCGGGCAGCGGCTCGCCGCCGCGATAGGGGCGGCCGAATGCCGCCGCCGTCCCCCACGGCCCCTTCCAGCGGTGGAACAAATGCGCGCCGACCACGTCGGTCAGCACCAAGGTCCGGTTCCACGCCGGCGTCACCGCATAGGTGTGGTAATGCGTCGCCAGCCCGACCGGCGCATAGACATAGCCGGCGAGCGCCTTGGCCGCGCTACGCGCCGCCCGCGCCCAGCCGCTGCGCGACGGCACCCGCGCCATCGCTCCGTCGCAGGCGAAGCTGAACTGGCAGCCGGCATGCTCCGATCCCTGGTAGACGACGCCGCACACCGTCGCCGGAAAGGCGGGATGGCGGACGCGGTTGAGGACGACCTGCGCCACCGCCGCCTGGCCGGCGTCCGATTCGGACGCCGCCTCGTAATAGACCGCGGCGGTCAGGCATTGGAGTGCGCGGCCGCGGTCGATCGCGGTCGCCGCCCGGGTCGAGAAGGGGGCGGCGCCCGCCTGCGTCGATGGGCCGAGCGCGGCGCGGGCCACGGCGGCGGGCAGCGGCGGCAGCGCGATCGTCCCGGTGACGCCGACCGCCGGCGCCGCCTGTTCGGCGACCGGCGCGTCCGTCCGGTCCGCCGCGGCGTAGAGCAGGGCGGCGCCGGGGAAATGCGCTTCCGCCTCATAGCCGGTGGCCTGCGGCAGCGGCGGCACCGCGCCGGCATGGGCGGCGATCGCCAGCCACGCCGCCCGCACCGCCAGCGCGACGAGCACCGAAGCCGCCAGCGCGACCAGCGCCAGCCACGCCCGCGTCATCGTTCTTATGGTCCGTGCCCGCACCCGCATCGCCCGGCCATAGCCGGATAGGGGTTGCCAGTCCGTCACCATCGCCGGCCCGTCCCGCGGCGGGACGGGCCGTCCCCCTCCCGCGCGGGGAGGGGGGGGCTCACTTCAGCGTCGCGCTGTCCAGGTTCAGCTGCGTCTCGCCGATCGTCTCGACCTGCGGATAGGCGGCGCGCAGCGGGGCGATGAACTGCTTGGCGTCGCCGACCACGGCGATGCTCGCCGCCTTGGGATCGAGCAGCGCCGCCGACGCCGCCTGCACCTCGGCCGGGGTCACTGCCTCGACCTTCCGCGTGTAAAGCTGCAGCTCGCCGAGCGACACGCCGTCGAGGACATATTCGCCCAATATGCCGGCGACGCCGTCGGTGGTCTCGATGCCGCGGCCGAAATTGCCGACCAGCACCGCCTTGCGCGTCGCCAGCTCCGCCTCGGGCACCGGCGCGCTGCCCATCTTCGCCATTTCCGCGGTCATCAGCGTCACCACTTCCGCCGCGGTCGGGTTCTTGGTCTGCGTCCGCGCCGCGACGCTGCCGATCGTTCGGGCCGCATCGACGCCGCTCGACGCGCCGTAAGCGAGGCCGCGCTTGATCCGCACCTCCTGGTTGATCCGCGACGAGAAGCCGCCGCCCAGCACGGTGTTGGCGACCGCCAGCGGGTAATAGCGCGGATCGGCCCGCGCGATCGCCGGCCGTTCGACGACGACGCCCGCCTGTCCCGCGCCCGGCATGTCGACCGCGACGACGCGCGGTGCGGGCAGCGCCGGCGGCGGCGGCAGCGTCTGGGCGGTGCCACCGGCGCGCCAGCCGCCGAGCTGCGATTCCGCCAGCGTCTTCGCCTGTGCCGGCGTCACGTCGCCGACCAGGATCAGCGCCGCCTGGTCCGGTCGCCAGGTGCGGCCATAGGCACCGACCACGTCGGCCCGCGTGATCGCCTTGAGCGATGCGGGGGTACCGTTGCCCGGCGCGCCATAGGGCGAGGCGCCGAAGGTGGCGCGATCGGCGACCAGCGCGGCGAGCTGCGCCGGGTTCTTGAGCGCGACGGTGACCCCGTCGATCTGCTGCGCGCGCGCCCGTTCCAGCTCCTGCGGCGCGAACACCGGATGCTGCGCGACATCGGCAAGGATCGTCATCGCCGGGGCGAGCTGGTCGGACTTGACCGTCACCGCGACCGAGCCGCCCTCGCTGGCGGCGTCGGCGCCGATCGACGCGCCCAGGCTTTCGATCTGCCGCGCGATCTCCGTCGCGGAGCGGGTCGTCGTGCCCTTGGTCATCAGATCGGCGGCGAGCTGGCTGACGCCCGACCGGCCGGCCGGATCGAGCGCCTCGCCACCGGTCGCGACCAGATAGGCGGTGGCGATCGGCAGGTCGTACTTCTCGACCGTGATGACGCGCAGCCCGTTGGCCAGTCGCGTCTCCACCGGCTGCGGCAGATTGGCCGTGACCGGCGCCCCCGGTGGCGGCGGCAGGATGCGCTGCCCCTCGGGCGCGGGCGTCACCACCGCGATCTGCGCCGGCGGGGTCAGCGGCGCGGTCTGCACCGTCGCGGCGACCGCGATCGTGTCGCCGCTGCGGCCGGCCGGCTTGGCGCTGTCCGGCAGATAACGGATCGTCGCCGACTGGTCGTCCCGAAGATAGGCACGCGCCACCCGCTGTACGTCGGCCGCGGTCACCCGGGCGATCTCCGCCAGCTGGCGGTCGGCGGCGCGCGGATCGCCGTCGATGATGACGGAGGAGGCGAGGATGCGCGCCTTGCCCTCGGCGGTCTCGCGGCTTCTGATCGCCGCGGTCAGGATTTCGTTCTTCGCCTCGGCCAGTTCCGCCGCCGACACCGGCGCGTCGCGGAAGCGGGCGATCTCGCGCTTCAGCGCCGCCTCGCCTTGGTCGACCGTCTTGCCGCCCGCCAGGATTGCATAGGCGACGAGATTGCCCGTGCCCTGCTTGCTGTCGAGGAAGCTCGACGCGTCCTGCGCCAACTGGTCGCGATAGACCAGGCTTTCGTACATCCGGCTGCTTTCGCCGGTCGACAATATGGTGTTGAGCACGGTCAGCGCCGGGATGTCGGCGCTGCGATCGGCCGGCACGTGCCAGCTCATCAGCACCGCGGGCAGCGGCGTATTGGGCTCGTAGACGGTGTAGCTCACCGCCCTGGTCCGCGCCGGCTCCTGCACCGTCACGCGTGGGATGGCGCCCGCGGGCCTGGCGATGCCGGCGAAATACTGGTCGACCCAGCGGTCGAGCTGCGCCGGATCGAAATTGCCCGACACCACCAGGATCGCATTGTCCGGCCGGTAATAGGTCGCGTGGAAGGCGCGCACGTCGTCGATGGACGCGGCCTCCAGATTCTCGATGCTGCCGATCGTCGAACGGGCATAGGGATGCGTCGTATAGGCCGCCGCCGACAGATAGGTGGAGAAGAGCTTGCCGTAGGGCCGCGCCAGCGTCGACTGGCGCAGTTCCTCCTTCACCACGTCGCGCTCCGAGGCGAAGCTCTTCGGCTCGACGACCAGCGCCGCCATCCGGTCGGCTTCCGCGAACAGCAGCCGCTGCAGGTGATTGGCCGGGATCACCTCATAGTAATTGGTATAGTCGTCGTTGGTCGACGCATTGTTGTAGCCGCCGACATCCTCGGTCAGCCGGTCCATCTGTTCGGAGACGAGATTGCGCGTCGCCTTGAACATCAGATGTTCGAACATGTGCGCGAAGCCGGAACGCCCCTTCGGATCGTCCTTCGAACCGACATCGTACCAGACCTGCACCGCGACGTTGGGCGTCGAGGTGTCGCGCAGCGCATAGACGCGCAGGCCGTTGGCGAGGGTGCGCTCGGTAAAGGCGATCGGCTTCACCGCCGATGCAGTGGCGGCGGGACGGGGCTGGGCGGTGGCGGCAAGCGGCAGCAGGGCGGCGCCCAGAAGCAGGGCGGCACGAACGAGGCGCATCGAGTCAGGCTCCGACATGATGGGAGCGGCGAGCGTGGCAGGGCGCGCAGGTCGGTGTCAATCATCCTCCCCGGCACGGGGAGGTGGCAGCACGCAGTGCTGACGGAGGGGCTATCCGCAAACGGTGCGCTGCGTGGAAGCCCCCCTCCACCAGCTTCGCTGGTCCCCCTCCCCGCAAAGCGGGAAGGACCTAGACGGCGTCACCCCTTCTTCTTGCCCTTCTGACCCTTGCCCGAATTGGCGAACAGCACCGCCGCGGCGACCGCCGCCGAACCGATGCCGACGCCGATGATCCGCATCGGCCAATGGCCCTTTTTCGCCGGGTCCGCGGTATGCGCCTGGGCGGCGCTGCCAGAGGCCTTGGCGGCGGCGGCGGCGGCGAGGATCTCGTTGGGCTGGTCGGCGGACTGGTCTGCCATCTTACTCTCCCTGTTCGCGCCGGTACCGGGCACGAAACGAACTGGCGAATGCGGTCAACGTGCCGCTCGCAATGGCCCCGCGCAGGTCCGCCATCAAGTCCTGATAGAAGCGAATATTGTGCTCGGTCATCAGCATCGCGCCGAGGATCTCGCCGGCGCGGACCAGATGGTGCAGATAGGCGCGGCTCCAGGTCGTGCACACCGGGCAGCCGCACGACGGGTCGAGCGGGCCGGTATCCTCGGCGAATTTGGCGTTGCGCAGGTTGATCGGCCCGCCCCGCGTAAACGCCTGGCCGGTCCGCCCGGACCGGGTCGGCAGCACGCAATCGAACATGTCGATGCCGCGCTCCACCGCGCCGACGATGTCGTCGGGCTTGCCGACGCCCATCAGATAGCGGGGCTTGTCGGCGGGCAGCTGGCCGGGCGCGAAGTCGAGGCAGCCGAACATCGCCTCCTGCCCTTCGCCGACCGCGAGGCCGCCGACCGCATAGCCGTCGAAGCCGATGTCGATCAGCGCATCGGCGCTCGCCCTGCGCAATCCCTCGTCGAGCGCGCCCTGCTGAATGCCGAAGATCGCGTTGTTGGCGCCATGTTCGCCGCCGCCGTCGAAGGCGTCACGGCTGCGCTTCGCCCAGCGCATCGACCGCTCCATCGCCGCCGCCTGCACCTCGCGCGTCGAGGTCGTCGGCACCAGTTCGTCGAACGCCATGACGATGTTGCTGCCGAGCAGCCGCTGGATCTCGATCGAGCGCTCCGGGCTGAGCAGGTGGCGCGTGCCGTCGAGGTGCGACTTGAACGACACGCCCTCCTCCGACCTTTTGGTCAGATCGGCGAGGCTCATCACCTGATAGCCGCCCGAGTCGGTCAGGATCGGCTTCGACCAGCCCATGAAATCGTGCAGCCCGCCCAGCCGCGCGACCCGCTCCGCGCCCGGCCGCAGCATCAGGTGATAGGTGTTGCCGAGGATGATGTCCGCGCCGGCGGCGGCGACGTCACCCGGCTTCATCGCTTTGACGGTGGCGGCGGTGCCGACCGGCATGAAGGCGGGGGTGCGGATCGTGCCGCGCTGCATCCGGATCGTGCCGGTGCGCGCGCGGCCGTCGGTGGCCGCGATGGAGAAGGCGAAACGTTCGGTCATGGGGCAGGGCTCATGACGAAAGCGGCGTCCGGTGTCGAGCGTGCCCCTCGTGCGTTGGGGCCGGTGAGACAGGAGGATAGCATGACCGACCCCGACATGGCCCCCGGCGATCAGGCCGCGCCCGGCACCCCCGGCACCGGCGAGAACGTCTGCCCGCGCTGCAACGGCAGCGGCCGGCTCGACGGCGGTCCTTGCCCGAATTGCGACGGCAGCGGCGTGGTGATCGAAGGGATCGGCGGCGGCTGAAACCGCTGTCCTACAAAGGTGCAGGTGGGGTAATGGGTGGGGATCGCTCCACCGCTCTTTCGCATCGGCCAATCATGCCCGTCTCGAGCGCTTGCGCAAAGGACCGGAAGAAACGGCGTTCAGGCGTCAATTCTGTCAAGACTCGCGAGAATATGCATGCAAGCTAGGGGCTTAGCAGGCCCCATCCCGGCACCCATCCCCCTTCGTCATCCCGGCGAAAGCCGGGACCCATGGAGGCGAGCGGTCGGACGTCGCGCATCACGCCGCTGGCGCACTGTCCATGGGTCCCGGCTTTCGCCGGGATGACCGGGGGAGAAAGGGCTGCGTCCCCCCAGCCGTCATCCCCGCGCAGGCGGGGATCCAGACGCGCAGGTCGTCATGGGGGCCGCCACGTCAGCGCCTATGGATTCGCACCTCCGCGGGAATGACGATGGAGACAGATGACCCGCCCCTCGTTCCCCTATATCCTTGGAACGGAAGCCCAGCCTCTTGGCCGTCATCCCGGCGAAAGCCGGGACCCACGGAGGCGAGCGGCCGAACGTCGCGCATCACGCCACTGGCGCGCAGTCCATGGGTCCCGGCGTCCGCCGGGATGACGAAGGGGGAAAGGGCGGCCCTCGCGCCACCGTCATCCCCGCGCAGGCGGGGATCCAGACGCGCAGGTCATCGACAGCGCCGCCACGTCAGCGCCTCTGGATTCCCGCCTCCGCGGGAATGACGATGGGACAGATGACCGGCCTTCCCCTCCCCTATGTCCTTGGAAGGAAAGCCCGGCCTCTTGGCCGTCATCCCGGCGAAAGCCGGGACCCACGGAGGCGAGCGGTCGAACGTCGCGCGTCACGCCGCTGGCGCTCAGTCCATGGGTCCCGGCTTTCGCCGGGATGACCGGGGGACAAAGGGCGGCCCTCGCGCCACCGTCATCCCCGCGAAGGCGGGGATCCAGACGCGCAGGTCATCGTAGGAACCGCCACGTCAGCGTCTCTGGATTCCCGCCTCCGCGGGAATGACGGTGGAGTGGGGCTCGAGCAGCGTCCGATCCATCATCCAAGGTCTCGGGACGCCTGCCGCGGGTGCGACCTTTGCGACTTTCCACCGCACCGCCGCCCCCTGACAGGTGAGACCTTTGAGACCTTCCGCAACCCGTCGGCCTTACCGCCGCCGCCCGCGCCCCGGCATCGGCCCCGTCGCCATCCCGGCATTGGCGCGGATCGTCAGCGTTTCCTTGCGGGTCACCGTGCCGTCCTTGTCCTTGTCGAGCCGGTCGAAGATCCGCCCGAACGCCGCGTCCAGCTCGGTGAGCGTGATCCGGTTGTCGCCATCGGCATCGACCTCGAACGGGCTCGGCAGGGCGTTGCGGTCGCCCAGCCAGCGCTCCGCCCAATCGGCGAAGGCGATATAGCCGATCGATCCGCCGCTCGCGCCGTCGGCGGTCGCGAAGCTGCGCCGCACGCCGGCCTGCAGCTCGGCGCGGGTCGTGCGGCCGTCGCCGTCGGCGTCCCAGGCGGCGATCGCCATCGCCGCCGGCGCGACGACGAAGGTCGCGGGCGGCTGTGCCTGGGTCGGCGGCGCCGTCGGCACGGGTGCGACCTGAAGCAGCAGCGCGATCAGCATAAGCATCACCGTGATGGCAGGAGGAGCGAGGAATCCCCGTAACTGTAGAAGCGATAGCCGGACGCGATCGCGCGGGCATAGGCGGCCTGCATCCGCTCCAGCCCCATCAGCGCGCTGACCAGCATGAACAGCGTCGACTTGGGCAGGTGAAAATTGGTCATCAGCCCGTCGATCGCGCGGAAGCGGTAGCCCGGCGTGATGAAGATCGACGTGTCGCCTTCGAACGGCGCGATGCCGTCGCCGCCCTGCGCGGCGCTTTCCAGCAGCCGCAGCGAGGTGGTGCCAACCGCGATCACCCGCCCGCCGCGGGCGCGCACCGCGTTCAGCCGGTCGGCGGTGGCGGCGTCGATCCGCCCCCATTCGGCATGCATGCGGTGCGCATCGGTGTCCTCCGCCTTGACGGGGAGGAAGGTGCCGGCGCCGACGTGCAGCGTCAGCGTCTCGTGCAGGATCCCCGCCGCCGCCAGTCGCGCCATCAGCTCGGGCGTGAAATGCAGCGCCGCCGTCGGCGCGGCGACCGCGCCCGCCTCCGCGGCGAACATCGTCTGGTAATCGTCGGCGTCGCGCGCGTCGGTCGGTCGCTTGGCGGCGATATAGGGTGGCAGCGGCATCCGCCCGGCGCGTTCGAGCAGCAACTCGACCGGCTCGTCGCCGGCGAAATCCAGCGCGAAGCTGCCGTCCTCGGCTCGGTCGGACGCGGTCGCGGTGACGCCCTGGCCGAAGTCGATCGCATCGCCCTCGCGCAGCCGCTTGGCATTGCGGATGAAGGCGCGCCACCGCCGTGGCCCCTCGCGCTTGTGCAGCGTCGCGCCGATGCTGGCATCGCCCCGGCGTCCCTCCAACTGCGCCGGGATCACCTTGGTGTCGTTGAACACCAGGCAGTCGCCGGCGCGCAGCAGGTCTGGCAGGTCGCGGACCTGCGCGTCGCCGGTCGCGTCGCCGTCGAGCACCAGCATCCGCGCCGAATCGCGTGGGCTGGCGGGGCGCAGCGCGATATTCTCGGGCGGCAGCGCGAAGTCGAAGAGCTCGACCCTCACTTGGCCTGCGGTGCCACCTTCTTGGGGGCCGCCTTGCCGGCGGGGCGGGGGGTGCCCTTGCCCGCACCGGGCAGCGTCACCGGCGCGCCCAACGTCACCGGCGCGGGCGCCGGCATGTTGGCATAGGGCGGGGGATTGTCCGCGGCGATATAGGCGTGGACGATCTTGGTCGGGTCCGACGGCGGCTCGCCACGCTCGATCGCGTCGACATATTGCATGCCGTCGATGACGCGGCCGAACACGGTGTACTTCTTGTCGAGGCTGAGCCTGGGCTGGAAGACGATGAAGAACTGGCTGTTGGCGCTGTTCGGATCGTCGGCCCGCGCCGCCGCCACCGCGCCGCGGACGTGGGGCAGATAGTTGAACTCGGACGCGACGTTGGGCAGCGTCGAACCGCCGGTGCCGTCGCCCTTCGGATCGCCGCCCTGCGCCATGAAGCCGTCGATCACCCGGTGGAAGGCGAGGCCGTCATAGAAATGCTGGCGGGTCAGCGTCTTGATCCGCTCGACCATCTTCGGCGCGACATCCGGGCGCAGCCAGATCGTGACCCGGCCGCCGTCGGACAGGTCGAGCAGCCACTGATTCTCCTTGTCGGTGATCGCCGGCGGTGTCGCCCGGCCGGGGACATTGGCCTCGATGACCTGCGCGGCCACCGGACTGGTCGCCAGAAACAGGGAAAGCGTCAGAAAACGGGCAAACGAACGCATGGACTTCCTATCCCGAAGATGGCGCGGGCTTAGACCAGAACCGGGCTTGCGCCAAACTGAACATTGCCAGGGGTTTGCCGCGTCCCGCCGGCGGGCGGGACTAGCTGCCCTTGCGGCCGATCGCCTCGACCCGCGCGATCACCTCTTCGCACACCTGCGGCGTGACGAACTTGCCGATCGGCCCGCCGAACAGCGCGATCTCCTTGACCAGCCGGCTGGCGATCGGCTGCAGCGCGACATCGGCCATCAGGAAGACGGTCTCGAGCCGCGGATTGATCTGCTGGTTCATGCCCGCCATCTGATATTCGTATTCGAAGTCGGCGACCGCGCGCAGGCCCCGGACGATGACCCTGGCCCCCTCGCGCTCGGCAAAGTCCATCAGCAGCGAATCGAACGCGACGACCTCGATCGCCCCGGCGATGCCCGCCACCTCGCGCCGCACGATCGCCATCCGCTCGTCGAGCGTGAACATCGGCGACTTGGACGGATTGGTGGTCACCCCGATCACCAATTTGTCGACCAGCTTCGCGCCGCGGCGGATGATGTCCATATGGCCGAGCGTGATCGGGTCGAACGTGCCGGGATAGACGCCGATGCGGGTCGTCATGGTGCAGGGCTCCCCTTAGCGGTCGCGCGTCACGACGTAGCGGGCGAGGGCGCGCAGCACGTCCGCCTCCGCGCCGAAGCCCTTGAGGTGCTCGACCGCCTGGTCGACCAACATGCGGCATTGCTCGCGCGCGCGCTCGATGCCGAGCAGGGTCAGGAACGTCTCCTTGCCCGCGCCGTCGTCCTTGCGCAGCCGCTTGCCGGCCACCGCCTCGTCACCCTCTGCGTCGAGCAGATCGTCGGCGATCTGGAAGGCGAGGCCGAGGTCGTGCGCATAGCCGCGCAGCGCGGTGCGGCCCTCCGGCGGCACCCGGCCAAGGATCGCGCCCGCCTCGACCGACACACCGATCAGGGCGCCGGTCTTCATCTGCTGCAGCCGGGTCACCGTCGGCAGGTCGAAGCGCGATCGTTCGGCGACCAGGTCCATCATCTGGCCGCCCGCCATGCCGGTCGGGCCGGAGGCATGGGCGACCGCCATCACCAGTTCGGCGCGGACGAACGGGTCGGCGTGCGTCGCCGGATCGGCCAGCACCTCGAACGCCAGCGCATGCAGGCAGTCGCCGGCCAGGATCGCCGTCGCCTCGTCGAACGCCTTGTGCACCGTCGGCTTGCCGCGACGCATGTCGTCGTCGTCCATCGCCGGCAGGTCGTCGTGGATCAGCGAATAGACGTGGATCGCCTCGATCGCCGCCGCGACCTCGCCCGAACAGTCGCGCGACACGCCCAACAGATCGGCGGTGGCACAGACCAGCAGCGGTCGCAGCCGCTTGCCGCCGCCGATCGCGGCGTGGCGCATCGCCCGGTACAGGTCGGCGCGGGCATCGTCGGGGACGGCGAGCAGCCGGTCGAAGCGCGCGTCGATGTCGGCGGCGACGTCGCTGAGGGCGGTGGCGAGCACCGGCGGGATCATGTCAGCCTGCGGCAAAGGGACGCGTTCCCGCCGGCTTGCCCTCGGCGTCCAGCCGGATCGCCTCGATCCGCGCCTGCGCCGCATCGAGCCGCTCCGCGCAGCGCTGGCGCAGGCGGTCGCCGCGTTCGTAGAGCGCGATCGACTCGTCCAGCGTCGCTTCGCCGCTTTCCAGCCGCGACACGATCCGCTCCAGCTCCTTCAGCGCATCCTCGAACGACAGGTTTTCGATCGGCGTATCCATAACATGGCGCTATGCGGCAGGGCGCCGGATCGGGCAAGCGCCCCCGCGCGTTCGGTCCGCCATGTTCACCAGCATCAATCCCGCCACCGGCGAGGCCGGCACCCCGATCCCGGAACTCACCGCCGATCAGATCGAGCAACGGCTCGCCTGCGCCGCCGCCGCCTATGCCGCCTGGCGGCTGACCTCCTACGACGAGCGCACGGCGCTTTTGGAACGGATCGCCGAAGCGTTCGAGGCGGACAAGCGCCGCCTCGCCGAAATCGCGACGCGGGAAATGGGCAAGACGCTGAAGTCGGCGATCGCCGAAGTCGAGAAATGCGCCGCCGCCTTCCGCCATTATGCGCAACAGGGACCGGCGATGCTGGCCCCGGCGACCTTCGACACCGCCTCCGGCCCGGCCAAGGCGCGCTGGCTGCCGATGGGGCCGGTACTGGCGGTGATGCCTTGGAACTTCCCCTATTGGCAGGTGATCCGCTTCGTCGCGCCGACGATCATGGCGGGCAATGTCGGGCTGCTTAAACATGCCTCGATCACGCAGGGCTGCGGCGCCGCGATCGAGGCGACGATCATCGCCGCCGGCGCCCCGGCCGGTCTGTTCCAGAACCTCGCCATCCGCTCTGACAAGGTCGACGCGCTGATCGCCGATCCGCGCATCGTCGCAGTCACGCTGACCGGCAGCGAGGGCGCGGGGATCAAGGTTGCCGAGGCGGCGGGCCGGCAGCTGAAGAAGGTCGTGCTGGAATTGGGTGGCTCCGACCCGTTCATCGTCATGCCCTCCGCCGATCTCGACAAAGCGGTTGAACAGGCGGTCAAGGCGCGCACCCAGAACACCGGGCAATCGTGTATCTGCGCCAAGCGGATGATCGTCCACGCCGATGTGTACGACGCCTTCCTGGACCGATTTTCGGCGGCGATGCGCGCGGTCAAGGCCGGGGATCCGATGGCGGCGGATACCGACATGGGGCCGCTGTCGAGCGAGGAGCAGCGGCAGACCACGCTCGACCAGCTCGATGCGATCCAACGCGCCGGCGGCCGCCTGCTGTTCGGCGGCGAAGCGCTGCCCGGCAAGGGCGCCTATATGTCCGCCGGCGTGCTGGTCGACGTGCCGATCGATGATCCGGCGGCGCAGGAAGAGCTGTTCGGGCCGGTGGCGATGGTCTTCAGGGCCGCCGACATCGATGCGGCGATCGCGCTCGCCAACGACATCCCCTTCGGGCTCGGCTCGTCGGTGTGGACCAACGATCCTGCCGAGCGCGAACGGTTCGAGCGCGATATCGAGGCAGGGATGACCGCGGTCAACGCGATGCTGGCCTCGTCACCCGAGGCGCCGTTCGGCGGCATCAAGCGCTCCGGCCATGGTCGCGAACTCGGCCCCTACGGCCTGCACGAATTCATGAACCTGAAGACGGTGTTCGGCTGAACCGTGCGGCGATCCGGCGACGGTCAGCGCAGGTGCTGTGTCCAGGTGTAGAGGACCGACACGCCGACCAGCCCCAGGTCGATCGCCGCCTGCATCCGCCGCGGGGCCGGGTCACCGACGTCATGGGTGATCAGCCGGATGTCGGCGGTCGGGTGACGCATGCACAGTACCGCCAGCACCAGGCCGGCGCCTATCGCAACTTTCCGCCGATCGCCCATGCGCTTGCCTCCACGGCGAATAATAGCAGAGATGCGCCCCCGGTGCCAGCCGGTCAGGCGGCGCGGAACAGCGGCGCGGCATCGCGAACGCGATCGCGTCCCGCCGCCTTGGCCTCGAAGAGGGCGCGGTCGGCGCAGCGGTACAGCGCCTTCCAATCGATCTCGCGCAGCAGCGGCCCGACGCAGGTGCCGACGCTGGCCGTGACGGTCATGTCGAAGGGCATGCGCTCGGCACGCAGCCGGTCGAGCACGCCCTCCGCGTCGAACGGCACGCCGGCCGGAACGATCAGGGCGAATTCCTCGCCGCCGACCCGCGCCACCAGCCCCTCGGCCGGTACCGCCGCCTGCAGCGCGCGGGCGACGACGCGCAGCACCTCGTCGCCGCCATCGTGGCCGATCGTCTCGTTGACCGTCTTGAAGTGGTCGATGTCGGCCAGGATCAGCCGCTGCTCGCCCTCCCGCCCGATCGCCTGTTCCAGAAAGGCGCGGCGGTTGAGCAGGCCGGTCAGCGGATCGGTCGCGGCGAGCAGCCGCGCCGCGATCTCCTGTTCGCGTGCCTCGTCGCGCTCGACGCTGAGCAGGCGGATCCGGTAGGCGACGCCGAGTGACGACAATGCCGCCTCCATCGCCATGGCGAGCAGCGTCGACTGGTCGATCCACCAATGCCAGGCGATGACGTTCATCGCCGCGAGGATGCGCACGCCCGCCAGGAAGACCGGCCCGCCCCAGGCGAGCGCGAAGATCCAAAGATGATTGCTGCGCAACCGCCATGCCCGCCACAGGATCGCCGGTACGAGGCCGAGCAGCAGCAGGTAGGAAAGATTGACGGCGGCATCGATCGGCCGAGCGAAATGCGGTGCGAACAGCGCGAAGCCGATGGTGGTGACGATCACCGCACCGGCGACGGCACTGCTCGCCGGACGAAGCCAGCCGTCGAACACGCGCCGTTCGAAGAAGGCGCGGGCGAAGGTCAGCGCGGCTACCGCCGATGCCGCGAGCAACAGATAGTTGATCCGCATCCGGTCGTTGTTGTCGATGTCGGTGATCTGGCCGAGCAGGCCCGACGACGAGAAGGCATAGCCGAGCAGGCACAGCACCATCAGGCAATAGGCCGGCTGGAACGCCTGGCGCAGCGCCGCCCACAGGGCGAGATTGTAGATCAGCAACGCCAGGCACATACCGGCGAAGGCGGCATAGAGCGCCGCCATGCCGAGTTCACTACCCGCCGCCTGGTGGTGGTCGGCGATGCGCGCGCCGCTGATCACGCCGCGCAGATTGAGCGAGCGTTCGACCCGCCACAGGATCTGCACCGGCGGCGCGGCGCGGGGCGGCAGCATGAACTGGAAGGTCGCGCCGAGCATCAGGTTGTTGCCCGCATGGCCGCTGTCGAAGCCGTGGCGGGTGATATGCCCGTCGGCATGGAGCACGTAGAGCGTGACGCGATCCTGCCAGGTGCTGGCGAATCGGACGGCGGTCATCGTGCCTGGTGCGACGAAAGGCCGCGACCGGATCCAGAAATCGCCCGAGCCGTAACTGCTCTGCCGGCGGCGACAATCGAACCGGTCGCGCACGCCGAACATCGTGGCGGGCGTGTCGTGCGGCTGGACCCGCGCGATGCAGGTGTCGAGGGCGGTGCCGATCGCTGCAGTGGCAGGCGTCGCGAGCACGGCGAACAGCAACGCGATGGCCATCGCCCATGTTCGTCGCAGACCCCCGTTCGGCATATTCAACCCGCTAAACCGGTTTCCCCAAACATTGGTTAACAGTGGGAAAAGTGGCTGCCGCACGGTGGCGAGGGCGTTCGGAGGGGATGCTGTGCCGCAACGCACGCGCGCGCTACTGGCGGTCAGGCGGTGCACAGGCGGTGACCGATGCGCTCCTGCAGCGAACGGGTCTTTTCTCGCCTAGCGGCGGCGCGGCCCGGCTCGCCCATCGGTCGGTCTGACCGTGGCGAAGCCGTGCCCTGACCAGCCTGGCGTGCTAGGGGCGGCGATATGTCGAAATCACATAGCAACGGCGGAACCGTCGATGTCGATGGCGCCGCCTATGAGTGGCACCTGCAACGCGAACCGCATCAGTCCGATGACGAGGGCTGGAAGGGCATGACGATCGCCCTCCTCGAACGCGACGCACAGCGCGAAGCCTGGGTCGAATTTCCGCCGCCCAAGCGGCTTTTGAAAGGCCTGCCACGCGGCCGCCTGCAACTCGACGATGCGACCATCGCACGGTGCGTGCGCGCCGCCTTGTCGGCGGGTTGGGAGCCGACGTCCCGCGGTAAGCCGGTGGTGTTCACGGTCGATGCCGACGGCAATTGAGGTGACCCCTTGGACTGTGAACGTCGGACGTGGAAGTGAAGTCGCGCAATGGCCGAACGCGACAATGCCTTGGAGGACTTGGCCTGCTAGCGGCGCTCGCCCCGTGTCGGTGATTCCAGGCCGGCGGGGGCGCCCGCATCGATCGCTGCCAGCGTATCAGGCGGAGCAACGGGATTTGAGATTGCAGTGAACTATCGCCATTCCTTCCACGCCGGCAACAGCGCCGACGTCGTCAAGCACGCCCTGCTGATCGCGCTGGTGCGTGCCCTGCAACTGAAACAGGGTGCGCTCACCCTCATCGATACGCATGCCGGTTGCGGGCTGTATGACCTCTACGGCGAGGCTGCCCAGCGCACGGGTGAATCGATCCACGGCGTCGTACGGGCGGCTGCTGACCCCAATCCATTGCTGGACGAATATCGCGCTGCCGTGCGGGCGGTGAATGACGCGGCCGAGCCGCGTCTCTACCCGGGGTCGCCGCGTGTGCTGGCGCAGCTTCTGCGCCCGCAGGATCTTTTGATCCTCAATGAAAAACATCCCGAAGACGCCGATACCCTGCGCAGGGAGATGCGCGGCACACCCGCCGCCGTGCACGAGCGGGACGCCTATGAATTTTGGCTGGCGATGGTGCCGCCGCGGACCGCACGCGGCGTGGTGGTGGTCGACCCGCCCTATGAGCAAACGGACGAACGCGCCCGCATCGCGGCCACGCTGGGCATGGCGCACCGCAAATGGGGGCACGGCGTGACGGTGATCTGGTATCCGCTGAAAGACCGCGCGACGCATTTGCGGTGGAAAGAACAGTTGCGGAAGCTCGGCATCCCCAAGTTTCTGATGGTCGAGCATTGGTTGTACGACGAGGATCAGCCCGGCATCTACAACGGCGCGGGGCTCTTCATCATCAACCCGCCCTATGCCTTCACCCAGGCGCTTCCAGCCCTGCTGGAGGCCCTGCGCACTGCCTTGGCGCCTGAGGGGCATGATGGCGTCATGTCCGCCGACTGGTTAATCGTCTAAGGCAAAGCTGTATCGCCCCCTCTTCCACGGCGGGGACGAGTGCCGCGGAAACGAAAACGGATCGGACTCCATCGAATCCGATCCGCTTCGCCATCAGCCTGTGGGAAGAGCGCCTTACTTGGCGTCGACCGCCTCGGGCTTGCCCTTCTTGCGCGGCTTCTTCGGCGCGGCCGGCTCGATCGCGAAGGACAAGGCGCCGTCCTTCATCTTCACCGTCACCTCGCCGCCGTGGACCAGCTTGCCGAACAGCAATTCCTCGGCGAGCGGCTGCTTGATCTTCTCTTGGATCAAACGGCCCATCGGGCGGGCACCGTACAATTTGTCATAGCCCTTTTCAGTCAGCCACGCCTTGGCCGCATCATCCAGGTTGATATGGACCTGCCGATCCGCCAGCTGCAGCTCGAGCTGGAGGATGAACTTGTCCACCACCCGCGCCACGACCTCGGTCGGCAGATAGCCGAACGGCACGATCGCATCGAGGCGATTGCGGAATTCCGGCGAGAACATCCGCTGCACCGCCTGCTCGTCCTCGCCCTCGCGGGTGAGGTTGCCGAAGCCGACCGTCTCGCGCGCCATGTCGGCGGCGCCGGCATTGGTCGTCATGATCAGGATGACGTTGCGGAAGTCGACCGTCTTGCCGTGCTGGTCGGTCAGGCGCCCGTTGTCCATCACCTGTAACAGGATGTTGAACAGGTCCGGGTGCGCCTTCTCGATCTCGTCGAGCAGCAGCACGCAATGCGGGTTCTGATCGACCGCGTCGGTCAGCAGCCCGCCCTGGTCGAAGCCGACATAGCCGGGAGGCGCACCGATCAACCGACTGACCGAATGCCGCTCCATATATTCGGACATGTCGAACCGCTGGAGCGGGATGCCGAGAATCGCCGACAGCTGCTTGGCGACCTCCGTCTTGCCGACGCCGGTCGGGCCGGTGAACAGATAGTTGCCGATCGGCTTTTCCGGATCGCGCAGACCCGCACGGGACAGTTTAATTGCGGCGGCGAGCTTCTCGATCGCCCCGTTCTGACCGAACACCACGCGCTTCAGATCGGTTTCCAGCGTCTCCAGCGCCTTCTTGTCGTCCGTGCTGACCGACTTCGGCGGGATGCGCGCCATCGTAGCGATCACCGCCTCGATCTCGCGCGCCGTGATCGTCTTCTTGCGCTTGTTCTGCGGCACCAGCATCTGCATCGCGCCGACCTCGTCGATCACATCGATCGCCTTGTCGGGCAGCTTGCGGTCGTTGATGTAGCGCGCCGACAGCTCCACCGCCGACTTGATCGCGTCGGGGGTGTATTTGACGCTGTGATGCTCCTCGAACGCCGAGCGCAAGCCGGCGAGGATCTTGATCGTATCCTCGATCGTCGGTTCGTTGACGTCGATCTTCTGGAAGCGGCGCAGCAGCGCGCGATCCTTCTCGAAGTGGTTGCGGAACTCCTTGTAGGTCGTCGAGCCGATGCAGCGGATCGTGCCGCCCGACAGCGCCGGCTTGAGCAGGTTGGACGCGTCCATCGCACCGCCGCTGGTCGCGCCGGCACCGATCACGGTGTGGATCTCGTCGATGAACAGGACCGCGTGCGGCAGCTTCTCCAACTCGTTGACGACCGCCTTCAGCCGCTCCTCGAAATCGCCGCGGTAGCGGGTGCCGGCGAGCAGCGCGCCCATGTCGAGGCTGTAGATCACCGCCTCCTTGAGTACGTCGGGCACCTCGCCCTCGACGATCTTGCGCGCCAGCCCTTCGGCGATCGCGGTCTTGCCGACGCCGGGATCACCGACATAGAGCGGGTTGTTCTTGCTGCGGCGGCAGAGGATCTGGATCGTGCGGTCGACCTCCGGCCCGCGGCCGATCAGCGGATCGACCTTGCCGATCTTCGCCTTCTCGTTGAGATCGACGGTGAACTGCTTGAGCGCGCTTTCGCCCTTGCCCTTGTCGGCGGCGACCTTCGGCTTTTCCTCCTCGGCACCCTTGGGGGGCGTCGCCTCGTTGGCCTGGGCGCCCTTGCCGACGCCGTGGCTGATGAAGCTGACCGCATCGAGACGGCTCATGTCCTGCTGCTGCAGGAAATAGACGGCATAGCTCTCCCGCTCGCTGAACAGAGCGACGAGCACGTTGGCGCCGGTCACCTCGTCGCGGCCGGACGACTGGACGTGCAGGATGGCGCGCTGGACGACGCGCTGGAACCCGCTGGTCGGCGACGGGTCGGTCGCGGCATCGACCTTCAGCGCATCGAGTTCGGTATCGAGATAATGAGCAACGGTGGTCTTCAGATCGCCGAGGTCGACGTTGCAGGCCTCCATCACTTTCGACGCATGTTCGTCGCCGATCAGCGCCAGGAGCAGATGCTCCAGCGTCGCATATTCGTGGCGGCGGGACGACGCGGCCTCGAGCGCCTTGTGCAGCGTGGTCTCGAGCGCGGGGGCGAAGGATGGCATTCAGCTTACTCCAGTCGGGCCACGGTGGATCGCCGGGCCCTTTCCACCAATGTCGGTATTATGGGGCGTTCCATCAACCATCCGGGTAGCGGGCCGATGCCGGTTGCGACCGGCGGGGGCGATACCCGGCTGCGTCATCGCCGGAATAAGGCGTCGGCGCTTGCGCGGTGGTCGACGGCGCGTTGCATATGCGTCCGGGTCCGCTCGATCTCCACGGACAGCGCGGCGATCCGCGCCTCCAGCTCGGCGACCGACAGCGGATCGAGATCCTGCCGGTGCAGTTCGGCCAGCGCGTCATTGGGACGAGAAGGGCGGTCGTCCAGTTCCATGATCCCGGCAACGTTGACCCGCGGCCGTGCGATGTCAATAAGCTGAAGGCCGCCCCACCAATAGGATGCGACCGGATGAGCGATCTTCCCCAGACGATGCAGGCGATCGATCCGGCCGAGCCCGGCGGGCCGGAGGTGTTGCGGCTGGTCGAGCGGCCGGTGCCGCAACCGGGCGCGGGCGAGGTGCTGATCCGCGTCGCCGCGGCGGGGGTCAACCGGCCCGATGTGCTGCAGCGCCAGGGCAACTATCCGCCGCCGCCGGGCGCGCCGTCGATCCCCGGGCTGGAGGTCGCCGGCACGATCGCGGCATTGGGTGAAGGGGTGGACACGCTTGCGGTCGGCCAGCCCGTCTGCGCCCTGCTCGCCGGCGGCGGCTATGCCGAATTCGCCACTGTCGCGGCGGGCCAGTGCCTACCGGTTCCCGACGGACTGGAGATGTATGAGGCGGCCGCGCTGCCGGAGACATTGTTCACTGTCTGGACCAATTTGTTCGAACGCGCCTTCGCCAGCCAGGGCGACACGGTGCTGGTCCATGGTGGTACCAGCGGCATCGGCACCACCGCGATCGCCCTCGGCAAACTGTTCGGCCTGACCGTCATCGTCACCTGCGGCGACGCCCGCAAATGCGCGCGGGCGCTGGAACTGGGCGCGGACCATGCGATCGACTATCGCGAGCAGGATTTCGTCGAGGAGGTGCGCCGGATCACCGACGGGCGGGGTGTCGCCATCGTGCTCGACATGGTCGGCGGCGATTATGTCCCGCGCAATATCGCCTGCCTTGCCGAGGACGGCCGGCAGGTGTCGATCGCGGTGCAGCGCGGCGCCCACGCCACCGTGCCGTTGTTCGAGATCATGCGCCGCCGGTTGACGCTGACCGGATCGACCCTGCGTCCCCGCGATGCGGCGTTCAAGTCGCTGGTCGCCGACGAGATCCACCGCCACGTCTGGCCGCATGTCGAGGCGGGGCGGCTGCGCCCGGTGATCGACCAGATCTATCCGCTCGGCGAGGCGGCGGCGGCCCATGCCCGGATGGAAGCGGGCGACCATGTCGGCAAGATCGTGCTGACGCTCTGACCGGATCGGCACCAGGTCATTTCGCGACCGGATCGAACCGTGGTGCGGTGCGTTGACGGGCGGTTCAAGAAGAGGAGAGGGGATGCGGCCCTGGCGGTTGGGCGCGACTCTGGTCGCGATGGCGGTATCCTGCCCCTGCGCCGCGCAAAGCGCGCGCGAGATCCTGACCCAGGCATCCTTCGCCGATCGCGATCCCGACGATGCGCTCAAGAAGGTCGTGCAGGCGCAGGCGCTGACCGCCGCGCAGCTACGCCGCGACCCGGGCGATCGCGAAGCGCTGCTGATGCAGGCGACGGCGCTGGGGTATCGCGCCAAGCTGACCGGCAGCCGCACCGACGCGGTGGGCGCACGCCACGCGTTTGAGGCATTGGTCGCTCGCGATCCCCGCAATGCAGAGGCGCAATTGGGTTTCGGTGCCTGGCATATGGGGGCGATCGCCAAGGTCGGCCGGATGGTCGGCCGTGCCTTGCTGGGCGCGCAGAAGCCGGTGGCCTTTGCCGCGCTCGACCGGGCGGTGGCGCTGGGGGGCGATCGCGCCCTGTTCCCGGGACTGGCCGCGTTGCTGCGGCTACAGGCCGACCCTGCCGACCCGCGCGGGCGACAGTTGGCGGAAGTGGCGGCGCGCGCCGGCGTGGTGACGCCGCTCGACCGGCTGATGCAGCGCGGGGCGGTGGCGATATTGGCATCGCTGCGCAGCGACGATCCCGCCGCGACCCGCAAGCTCGCCTCTCAACTGCTGCCGCTGGGCCGCCTGCCGGATCGCTAGAGCCGGCGGGCACCCAGGCAAAGAAAAGGGCCCCGCAAAGCGACGCCGCGAGGCCCGTTCCACGCCGTGATGGCGTTAACGATTAGTTGCTGGCGGAATTGTCGCCGCCATCCGTCGCGACCAGCACGACCGCGACCAGTGCGGCGAGCACGCCGATGCTGACGAGGGTCGCGGTCGGCACCGATGCGCCGATCTTGCTCTTGCCGGCGGCCGGCGCCGCGGCGCGCGCGACCGAGAGGCTGGCGGCCGGGTTGCCGGTCGTCGGCGCGGCCGAAGCGGCCACCGGTGCGGCGAGAAGCGCAGTGCCGGCAACGGCGGCAAGCAGGCCCTTGAGGACGGTCATTTTATCAAACTCCCTGAACACGATATGCGGTGATCGAGCGTCGCATAGTCGAGAATTGTGACAGTTCGGTCAACGCAGGTGCCGCAAATCGTACGCCAGTTGCCATTCGGCCACACGCACAGTACATCGGGCCATTGTGACGGCCGCTCCGTGATGGGGCGGCCCTATTTATTTCCGACGGAGTAAATCCCGTGGCCCAGCCGCTCATGCCTCATGCGACCGCTTCCTGGCTGGTCGACAACACCTCGCTGTCGTTCGATCAGATCGCCGACTTCTGCGGGCTGCACATCCTCGAAGTCCAGGCGATCGCCGACGACACCGCCGGCACCAAGCTGACCGGTCGCGATCCCGTCCGCGCCCATGAGGTGACCCAGGACGAGATCGACAAGGGGCAGGCCGATCCGGCGTACCGCCTGAAGATGACCAAGGGGCCGGAGCAGGTGCGCCGAACCAAGGGGCCGCGCTACACGCCGGTGTCCAAGCGCCAGGACAAGCCGGACGGCATCGCCTGGATCATCCGCAACCATCCGGAAATCAGCGACGGCGCGATCAGCAATCTGATCGGCACGACGCGCACGACGATCGCTGCGATCCGCGACCGCAGCCACTGGAACATCGCCAACATCACGCCGAAGGACCCGGTGACGCTCGGCCTGACGTCGCAGCGCGAGCTCGACGCGGCGGTGGCCAAGGCCGCCAAGGCGGCGGGTACCGAGCCGGCGCCGCAGGATACCCGGCTGGAGGGCGATCGCGAGGCGCTGATCGCGTCGCTCCGTGCCGAGCGCGAGGCGGCCGCCCGCGGCGGTGTCGAGGGCGAGACCGACGCGCAGGCAGAGGCGCGGGCGCTGTTCGGCGACCGCTGAGCCGGAAGAGCTAGGCGTCGCCCCTGTCCTGAGATAGCCTCGCGCCGCAACCGATCGGGAGAGGCGCGATGTGCGACGAATGGACCGCCGAGGATAACGACCATCATCTGTCGCGCCGCCAGTTCGGCGCGGCGGCCGGCGTCGTCGGCCTGGCGATGATGCTGCCGGTCGCTGCCGATGCGCTGCCGGCGAAGGGCCGCGACGTGACGATCGCGACGCCCGACGGCGAGTGCGACGCCTATTTCACCGCGCCGACAAGCGGTCGTCACCCGGGCGTGGTGATGTGGCCGGACATCATGGGCCTGCGTCCCGCCTTCAGGCAGATGGCGGACCGGCTGGCGCAGAGCGGCTATGCCGTGCTCGTCGTCAACCAATTCTACCGTTCGACCAAGGCGCCGTTCCTGAAGGAAGGCGAATCGTTCGATCAGCCGCAGGTGCGCGACCGGATCATGCCGTGGCGCGAGAAGCTGACGCCGGCAGCAGTGACGGCCGACGCGCATGCCTTCGTCGCGTTCATCGATCGCCAGCCCGGCGTCGATACCAAGCGGCCGCTCGGCACGGCAGGCTATTGCATGGGTGGCCCCTTCGTCCTGCGCACCGCCGCGGCGGAACCGGCGCGGGTCCACGCCGGCGCCTCCTTCCACGGGGCCCAGCTGGTCACCGATACGCCGGACAGTCCGCACCGCCTCGCGCCAAAGCTGCGCGGCAGCTATCTGATCGCCATTGCGGAGAATGACGATGCGCGCAGCCCCGGCGACAAGGAAGCGTTGCGTGCCGCCTTCGCCGCGGCCAAGCGCCCGGCGGAGATCGAGGTTTACAAGGGGGCGATGCACGGCTGGTGCGTGATCGACAGCCGCGTCTACAATCAGGCGCAGGCGGAGCGCGCCTGGGGCCGGATGCTCGACCTGTTCAAGCGGACGCTCTGACGCAAGCTTTTGCATTGCTTCGGGATTGACGCGCCGGCTTGGGAATGTTCCACATTCGTTCGCAAACGAATCGCTGGGAGACGAACGATGGCGGCGCTGACCTTCTACACCAATCCGCAGTCGCGCGGGCGGATCGCCCGCTGGATGCTGGAAGAGGTCGGCGCGCCCTATGACACGGTGGTGCTCGATTATGCGTCGAGCATGAAGGCCGACGCCTATCGCGCGATCAACCCGATGATGAAGGTGCCGGCCATCCGTCATGGCGACAAGGTGGTGACCGAGGGAGCGGCGATCTGCGCGTATCTGGCGGCGGCCTTTCCGGAGGCCGATCTGGCGCCGCAGCCGGACGAGCTCGCCGATTATTACCGCTGGCTGTTCTTCGCGGCGGGCCCACTGGAGGCGGCGGTGACCAACCGCTCGATGAACTTCGAGCCGAACAGCGACCAGCAACGGATGGCGGGCTACGGCCATTTCGATCTGGCTGCGACCGTGTTCGACGGGGCGTTGGCGCGCCATCCCTATATCGCCGGTGATCGGTTCACCGCGGCGGACGTCTTCGTCGGGTCCGCGGCGATGTGGTACACGCAATTCGGCCTGTTGCCGAAGACCGAGGCGATGACCGGCTATATCGCCCGTCTCGCCGAGCGGCCCGCCTATCGCCGCGCGGCGGAGATCGACGACGGGCTGATCGCCGCGGCCCAGGCGTCGGCGCCGGCGACCGCCTGACCGCGCGTCAGAACCGCTGCGCGACGCCGAGCAGCAATTGCCAGCGCGGGGTGGCGGGATTGAGCCCGGCATAGGCGGCGACATCGATCTGGGCGTTCTTGCCGAGCTGATAGGCGGCGGTCGCATCGAACGAGGCCTTGGTCTCGTGGCCGCCGGGATCGTCGTCGCGCCGCACATAGGTCTCGCCGGCCAGCTGCAGCGACTGGGTGGCTTTCCAGCGCAGATTGGCGACCATCGCATAAGCGAGATGGCGGCCGGCGCCGTCCTCGTTCGGCGCGGCATCGACTTCGGGATCGACGGTGATCGACCAGGCCTTGGACAGGAAGACCTGCGCCGGCACGATCACCCCGGCGCCCCAGGTGCCGGCGCCGATCGGCGTCCGCCCGACCGGCAGCGTCACGAACGGTTGCAGGCTGATCGCCGCGCCGCGCGACGGACCGCCGTCGCGCAGGCTCTGGCGCACGCCCAAGGTCAGGTCGCCGCTGCCCGTCTGCCGGTCGATCTCGCCGGAATGGCGGTCGCGCGTCCGGTCGATGCCGTAGCTGGTGAAGCCGGCGCGCAATTCGGTGCTGCGCGTCAGGCCGTAACGGACGAGCAGGTCGCCGACGAGCGTCTCGTCCTCGATCGTGTCGCTGTCACGGCTGTGCGACCAGTCGATCAGGCTCGCTTCGGCCTGCACCTTGCCCGCATCGAGCGTACAGGTCGGATTGCTCTTGCCGGGCCGGTCGGCGCAAAAATCCTTTTCCGCCTGCGCCTGGCTCGCCCAGATTGCGAGCGGTGCGATCAGCCAGCGCGCTTTCATCATGCCTTCTCCCTTTCGCCAGCGTAACGAGCGGCGGAGGGTCCGGTTGCCGACCGGCTAAAGGTTGGGCTGGCCGAGCGTCCGCATGCGCGCCGGCAGCGCGGCGAGGATCGCCCGGCGCTCCTCGGCCGGTTTGGCGCTCCAGTTCGAGATCTCGCCGATCGTCCGGCCGCAGCCGCGGCACCAGCCGGTGGCGGCGTCCAGCGTGCAGATGTTGACGCAGGGCGAGGCGAGGCTGATCGGCTCGGCCGGAACCAGTTCGATCATCGCGCCCCAGCCTCAGTCCTCGACCGGCGCGCCGACCGCGAGCGACACCGACAGGAAGTCGGGGATCGGCCCGTTCCAGCCGCCGTTCCAATCCGAATCGTTGTTGTCGTCGTGGGACTCGCGGCGCGGGCGACGATCGTTGCCGCGCGGACGCTCGTCCCGCCGCGCCTCGGCGGGGCGGGGAGTCGCTTCGGCAGCGCGGCCACCACGCCGCGCACCGCGCTCGCTCCGGTTGCCACCACGCTCGCCATCACGCGGGGCCCGGGCGCGGGGCGCCTCGTCGTCAGCGTCGTCACCGGTATCGAGCGCCAGCCGGTCGATCTTCTGCCCGGTCAGCTTCTCGATATTCTCGATATTCTCCGCATCCTCGGCGGTGATCAGCGTGTAGGCGGTGCCGGTCGCGCCACCGCGGCCGGTGCGGCCGATCCGGTGGACGTAATCGTCGGGATGCCAGGGCGCGTCGAAGTTGAAGACGTGGCTGACGCCCTTGATGTCGAGCCCACGCGCCGCGACGTCGGACGCGACGAGGATGTTGATCTCGCCCTTCTTGAACAGGTCGAGCTCGGCGAGCCGCTGCGGCTGTTCCATGTCACCATGGATCTCACCCGAGCGAAAGCCGTGCTTCTTCAGGCTCTTGTTCAGCTCGCGCACCGTCGTCTTGCGGTTGCAGAAGATGATCGCGTTGGTGACATCGTCACGGCGCAGCAGCTGGCGCAGCGCGTCGCGCTTCTTGAACGACGATCCCGGCACCGACACCAGGAACTGCTTGATATTGGTGTTGGTCGTCGCCGGCCGCGCGACCTCGATCGTCTTCGGATTGTCGAGGAACTTGTCCGCCAGCTTCTTGATCGGCGGCGGCATCGTCGCGGAGAAGAGCAGCGTCTGGCGCTGCTTGGGCAGCTTAGTGCAGATCTCCTCGATATCGGGGATGAACCCCATGTCGAGCATCCGGTCCGCCTCGTCGATGACCAGCATCGAACAGCCGGTCAGCAGGATGTTGCCGCGGCCGAACAGGTCCATCAGCCGGCCCGGCGTCGCGATCAGCACGTCGACGCCCTTTTCCAGCGCCTTGATCTGATCGCCCATCGACACGCCGCCGATCAGCAGGGCCATGGAGAGCTTGTGGCCGGCGCCGTATTTCTCAAAATTCTCGGCGACCTGCGCGGCGAGTTCGCGCGTCGGCTCGAGGATCAGCGAGCGCGGCATGCGGGCGCGGCTGCGGCCGTGGGCGAGGATGTCGATCATCGGCAGCACGAAGGCGGCGGTCTTGCCCGTCCCCGTCTGGGCGATGCCGATCAGGTCGCGCATCATCAGCACGGACGGAATGGCGCTCGCCTGGATCGGGGTCGGCTCCGAATAGCCGGCCTCGTTGACCGCCTTCAGGAGTTCGTCGGAAAGGCCGAGATCGGCAAAGCTCATGCAAATGTCCGGATAAGGGCGCGCCAGACAAAGGGGTGGCCGCCGCGCTGCAACGTCGCCCCCGCGCGCTTGCGGATTTGGGCGTAAAAGTCAAGGAAACCCGGCGTTCGGCCGAAGACGAGGCTCGGCGTCGCCCGCGAGTCTTGACACAATTGACACCTGAAACGGACGAAAACGATCTTCGCCATGCAACTTCGTTGCGCGGGTAGGTTGCGGTGCGGGCTCTTGCTCTTCGTCATGAGAACTCGCGGTCGATTCGATGGGCGATCAGGGGTGATGACAGAGCCGGGCCATGTAGGACAGTGCGGCGTGCTACGCGATAACGTTACGTCGTGTTGCAAGGCCCGGGATGCGCGCCAACGCCCAACGGCAGGCATTCGCGTTTGGCCTGGAGCAGATCTTACGGCTGAGGGCTGACCTTGAAATGCCGGTAAGCCAACAGTGCGTGTCCGACCCCAGCTTTGGAAACAAAGTCGTCGGCGTCGATTGAGTGCACCAAGCGTTCCATCGAGGAGCGGGGCAGCAAGGGGCATCAAGATGCAGGTCGTCCGTGGCAACGTCGAAGGTCCGATAACCCTAGAGGCCGATACGGTGCTGCGGGGCAACGTCATGGGCGATGTCACCGTGCGTCCTGGCTGTCGGCTCGAGCTTCGCGGCAACGTAATGGGCGATGTCGTATTGGAGGGCAACGCAACGGCAAGGATCAAGGGCAACCTGATGGGGGATGTAGTGCAAGCCCGGTAACTCCGTGAAAACGCCGGTTGCTGAATGGCAGAAGTGGACAGGCCGCTTGCGCCCGAGGCGGATGCTCAGGCTGAGCGATCTCCTTTCCAGACAGTAGTCGCTCGTTGCGCGCGGTGGTTAGAGCTAGCTCCCCGCGGCAAATTTCTCCTCAACAGTAGATTTGGGGCATGGAACGTCACCATGAAGATCATGTTCGCCGGGCTGCTGGTGGCGGTCGCAGCCGGGGCGCAGGCCCAGACAGCGCAAGAACGACCCATTGGAAGGACAGCCATGAATGTCGCCGCAAACGTGATTGCCGTCGACCACACGGGCGTCGCCGTGTCGTCCTTGAGCGAAGCCATCCGGTTTTGGACGGGAGCGCTCGGTTTCACGCTAGAGCGGCAATCAGAAATGGGGGGCGAGTTCCTGCATCAGGTGACAGGCGTCGATGATCCCAGTGTAAAGACGGCGATTGTCAGAGCGCCAGACGGTTTCGTGGTTGAGTTGTTGGAATATTCAAACGGCCGCCGGAACGGGGTGGTGCCATCCAGCGCGGCTTCGATCGGAGCGGCACATTTGGCACTGACCGTAAAGGATATCCATGTGGCCATTTCCCAAGTCGAGGCAGCCGGATGGAAGGCCAAGGGCAGTCCCCTGCCGATCGCCGGTGGTCCACGCAAAGGAACGCTTGTGGCCTATGTTTCAGGCCCCGATCATATCACGGTAGAATTGATGCAGCGGCCGGTCGGCTAAGAGACCAGCAGGACTTTTTTCCACTGCCCGCCCCTTTCTAGCGAGGGCAGCGAGCCGACGATGTCTTCTGTCGCAACCAGCCTGCCAGAAGCCGCTGTTCCGCTTCCCCCCACAGCCGGACGCTCGTTCACGACCCCGTGCTGCACTCACCGCACGGCGACCAGTTTGCGGAACGCCTTGATCTCGCAGGTCAGCCCGGATCGCATGCTGAGCACGTCGCGGCCGGCGCAGACCTGGCCGTCCGCCGCCGGCTTCAGGTAGAAGCGCGCGTAGAAATCCATCGGCCGGCAATCGTCGCCGAGCTTGGCCCGGATCCGCCGGTTGCCGGTGAGCGCCAGGTCGAGCATGCCGGCCCCGCTGACCAGCGCACCGCCGAGATCGGCGATGGCGATGCATTTCGGCCCCTTCTTTTCCTTCCAGCGGATCGGCGTCACCGTGACGGCGCGGGGCGGCGGGGCCGACGGGCCGACACGGATCACGATGCGCTCGTGGATCGTCACCTGCGCTAGCTGAAGGCCGCCGAGATCGTCGCCCACGGCGGCGACGGCCGGAGCGGCGAGCGCCAGCAGCGAAACGGGAATCGCGGGATGGATCATGCGGGATCGGTCATGACGAGATCGGCGACTCCTAGTCCGCATCGTTGAACACGGGATGAACTTGGCCTAGCGCCAACGGCATGACTCCCGCGCAGACCGCGATGCTCGAGGCGCTCGCCCCCCGGCTGGGCCGTCAGGCGATCGTCACCGACCGCGACCTGATCGCGCCCTGGGAAATCGACTGGCGCCGCCGTTTCCACGGCCACGCCCCCGCGATCCTCGCCCCCGCCGACACGGCGGAGGTCGCCGCCGTCGTCGCCGCCGCCGCCGCGCATCGCGTGCCGCTGGTGCCGCAGGGCGGCAACAGCTCGATGGTCGGCGGCGCGACGCCGCCGGCGGACGGATCGGCGCTGATCCTGTCGCTGCGCCGCCTGAAGACGATCCGCACCGTCGATGCGGAGGCGGGGCTGGCGGTGGCGGAGGCGGGGGTGATCCTTGCCGACCTGCACGATGCCGCGCTGGCGGTGGATCGCCGCTTTCCGCTGACCCTGGGCGCCAAGGGCAATGCGACGATCGGCGGCCTCGTCTCGACCAATGCCGGCGGCACGCAGGTGCTGCGCTTCGGTTCGATGCGCGGGCTGGTCGCGGGGGTGGAGGCGGTGCTTGCCGACGGATCGATCCACGACGGGCTCGCCGCGCTGAAGAAGGACAATCGCGGCTACGACCTGACCCAATTGCTCATCGGCGGCGAGGGGACGCTGGGCATCGTCACCGCCGCCGCGCTGCGGCTGGTGCCGCTGCCCGCGGCGCGCGCGACCGCCTGGGCGGCGACGCACGACCCGGCAGCGGCGCTGAAGCTATTGCGCCGCTTCCAGCATGCCAGCGACGCGGTGGAGAGTTTCGAGATCCTGCCGCGCGAATCTCTGGCCGCGGTGCTCGCGCATCTGCCGACCGCGCGCGCGCCGCTTGCCGGCGACCATCCCTGGCATCTGCTGATCGAGCTGACCGGCGCCGACGCGCCCGCCGTGCTGGAGCGCGAGCTGGCGGCGGGACTGGATGACGGGCTGATCGCCGATGCGACGATCGCGGCCAGCGAGGCGCAGGCGCAGGCGTTCTGGCGGATGCGCGAGTCGATCTCCGATGCCGAGCGCGCGCTCGGCCCCGCGTCGCAGCACGACATCTCCGTACCGGTCGCGATCATGCCACGCTTCATGATCGAGGCGGCGGCGGCGTGCGAGGCGCGCTTCCCCGGCACCCATGCGAGCGGCTTCGGTCATCTGGGCGACGGCAACATCCATTTCCACGTCCGCGCCGCGCCCGGCACCGATCCGGCGCGCTGGTATGCCGAGGACGTACCGGTGGTGACGCGCTTCGTCGACGATCTGGTCGTCGCGGCGGGCGGGTCGATCGCGGCGGAACACGGCATCGGCCAGATGAAGGTCGCCGAGCTCGCCCGCCTGTCGTCGCCGGCCCGGTTGACCGCGCTGCGCGCGGTCAAGGCGGCGATGGACCCGCTCGGCATTCTCAACCCCGGCAAGCTCGTCGCGCTTGCGCCCCCCGCCGCCGCGCAATAGAGCAGCCGCCGGTTACCGGCGCGCGGGCCGCGCCAAAACTCACGGATACGGAGAGAGTTCCCATGGCCAGTGCGCCGCTTCCCCTGTTCTACAACGGCCTCGAGCCGCTTTCGAGCGAGATGCATGCGACCTGGCGCGTCAAGCCGGCGGACAGCGCGCCGTTTCTGATCGGCCAGCATGCGATCCCGATCACCACCGACGAATTCCCGCTGGTGCAGCGCTTCATGCCGATCGTCTTCTCGAGCGGCGACGATGCCATCCCGCTCGCGCTGATGGGCCTGAACGAGGGCGTCAACGTCTTCGTCGGCGACGACGGCAAGCTGACCGAGAGCAATTTCTACGTTCCGGCCTATGTCCGCCGCTATCCCTATATGCTCGCCCGGCTGCGTCCCGACAGCGAGGAGCTGTCGCTGTGCTTCGACCCGACGTCGGAGACGATCGGCGACTTCGCGGAGGGCGAGGCGCTGTTCGAGGGTGGCCAGCCGACCGAATTCACCAAGAACATCCTCGGCTTCGCCGAACAGTTCGAACAGGCCGGCGCTCGTACCCAGGCGTTCATGAACGAGCTGCGCGAGCAGGAGCTGCTGATGGAGGGCGAGGTCACCATTCAGGTCGACCAGAACCAGCAGCCGTTCGTCTATCGCGGCTTCCAGATGATCAACGAGGAAAAGCTCAGCAACCTGCGCGGCGATCAGCTGCGCAAGATGAGCCAGTCGGGCATGCTGCCGCTGCTCTATGCGCATCTGTTCTCGCTGGCGCTGATGCGCGAGGTGTTCGGGCGCCAGATGGACCAGGGCAAGGCCCCGCAGCCGCAGCTGGGGTAAGTACCGATAGTCCCCCGTGACCGTCGTCATCCCCGCCGCAGCAGCGGGGTGACGACTGGGGCTGCAAGGAACCACACTGCGACAGGCCGGTCTTGACCTCGGGCCTGCACGGCGCAACGGTACGGTTCCTAACCCAGAGAAAGAACCGACGATGAGCCGACTGCCGCGCGACGAGCGCTATTCCCGCGTCGCCATCTGGTTCCACTGGACGATCGCGGTGCTGATCGTCGCCAATCTGATCATCGGCATCGGTCACGACGGCATTCCCGCGCTGCGCCGGCTGATGGGCGCCCATATGGCGATCGGCATCACCGTGTTGGTGCTGACCGCCCTGCGCCTCGTCTGGCGGCTGGGCCATCGTCCGCCGGCCTATCCCGCGGCGATGCCGTCCTGGGAAAAGGGTGTCGCCCATGCCAGCCACTGGACGCTGTACCTGCTGATGGTCGCGCTGCCGGTGACCGGATGGATGATGGTCTCCGGACCCGAGGCCCGCCGGCCATTGAGCTGGTTCGGCCTGTTCAACGTGCCGCTCCTGCCCGTCTCCGGCGCCGCCTCCGGCCTCGGGCACGAGGCGCACGGCGTGCTCGGCTGGATGATGGTCGCCTTGCTCGTGCTGCACGTCGCGGCGGCGCTGCGCCACCATTACATCCGTCGCGATTCGATCCTGATCCGGATGGCGCCGGCGTTCGATCGGCACTGATCGTTAAAAAATTCGCACCGTTCGGCCGCAGGGGTTGAACCAATCGCGCCGTGACTTATTTGTAACAGCGTACGGTTCTCGTGTCCCCCCTTTCGCGAGGCCGTATGACACACCTTCGGGTGTGTCTCCTCCCTGAACCTTGGCCACCTCGTGCTCAGCACGAGGTGGTTTTTTTATTCCGCCGCCAGCGGCAGCGTGCCGCCCGACGCCTCGTCCTCGACCGCGGCGATCATCCGGCGGAGCAGCGCAACCGTCTGTGCGAACCCCGATCCGAGCTCGTCGAGCGCGGCGTCGAGATAGAGCGCGCGATCGAATTCGATCTGGATCGCATGCACGCCCCGCGCAGGATCGGCGTGCCGCGCCAGGATGTGCCCGCCGGCATAAGGAGTGTTGAGCGCGACGCCGATGCCGACCCGCATCGCTTCCGCCTCGAGCCGCGCGACGAAGCGCGGCGCCGCCGATTTGCCGAACCGGTCGCCGATGACGATCCGCGTCGCATTGCCCAGCGACGGCATCGAATGGATGTCGAGCAGCACCGCGACCCCGAAGTGCGATCGCGCCGCCGCCAGCCGTCCGGCCAGCATCGCATGGTAGGGGCGGTGATCGGCGGCGATCCGCGCTGCCACCTCCGCGGCGGTGAACCGGCGCCGCCACAGGTCGCCGGCCGCCCCGGCACGGCGCGGGATCAGCCCCAGGCCGCTGCGCAGCTTCGCCGACAGCGCCGGCTGACCCTGCGGCCGGACGCCCTCGTCGACCTTGGCGTCGCGCTCCTCCTCGCTGCGGTTGAGGTCGATCCAGGCGCGCGGCCGGCGCTGCACCAGCATCGTCTCGACCCCCCGCGCCGCCGCCGCGACCTGATCGATGTGGCGATCCTCCAGCAGCGCCAGCGCGGTCACCGGCACGCGCAGCGCCGCGACCAGCGCCGGTGGATAGGCGCGTCCGGCGTGCGGCACCGACAGCACTACGGGGCTGGCGGGAGGCTCGGTGCCAAGCAGGTCGAACGAAGCGTCCATCAATGGCACGTCTTATCCGCTTTGGGGCGTCCATGCGCTGGAAATCTGTCCGCACCCGCCGCATAGAGGCGCGAAGACTCAGGAAGGGCCGATGATCCGTATTCTGCTGGCAGAAGACGACCAGGTGATGCGCGAATATCTGACGCGCGCGCTGGAACGTGCGGGCTATACCGTCGCGGCGGTCGACCGCGGCACGGCGGCGCTGCCGCTGCTCGTCAACGAGCGCTTCGATCTGCTGCTCACCGATATCGTCATGCCCGAAATGGACGGCATCGAGCTGGCGCGCCGTGCCAGCGAGATGGTCGAGGGGCTGCGCGTGATGTTCATCACCGGCTTTGCCGCGGTGACGCTGAAGGCAGGGCGCGAGATGCCCAATGCCCGCGTCCTGTCCAAGCCGTTCCACCTGCGCGACCTGGTGGCGGAGGTCGATCGCGTGTTCGAACGGGGAAATGCCAGCGGCATCAATTGACGCTTGCATCCCCGCAAGCGCCCGGCTAATGGCGCCACTCCCTTGTGGGCGTGTAGCTCAGTGGTAGAGCACTGTGTTGACATCGCAGGGGTCGCAAGTTCAATCCTTGCCACGCCCACCACCAAAGTTACGGCTATCCGGTCATTTTTGCCTCCTCGGCGAGAGAACCGGATAGCCTGACTTCGGCGCAGTTTCGGCGCAGAGCACCTGGCGCACGAAGCTCAATCTCCCCGACAATGTCACTGAGCGCGGTCGCGACGGTCTTGAAATGGCCGATCGCATAGACCTCGGTCATGCTGTTCGAATCGTGACCGAGGAAGCCCTCGAGGTCCCACTTGGCCACGCCAGGCCGATTGCGGACGATCGTCGCAAGGCTGTGGCGCAGCAGGTACGGCTTCCATTCTCGGCCGGACGGCAGCTTCAGCTAGCGCAGCATGGTCCGCCAGGACGTGTCGACGTCCAGGACCGAGCGGCCGTAATAGTTGACCAGGAAGCCTGCGCCCTTCCGCGCGGTGCGATCGAGGCGCTCATAGGCCGCCAGTTCGGCTGCCAGCCAATCCGCCAGCACCGGCAGGACCGGTATCACGGGCCGATACTTATTGGTCTGGGCTCGGCCGAAGGGATTCAGATCGAGCGTCAACGATCCCGGGTACCACTGCTCCCGCTCAGGCGCGACGCAGATGTCCACGACGCTGTCCGGCCGCGCCATCGTGCAGATCGAGCCGACCAGGAAGGCATGCAGCGAGGCGCGCTTCTTCCCCGGCTCGGCGGCATAGGCGAGCCTATCGGCGATCGCCGGCACGTCGATTCGCACCTTGCGCGGCCGCGACACCTGCTTGCGTGGCAGCGGCTTGTAGATCGGCCGGCGTTCCGAGCGCGGCGGATCCGCATCAGCGGCATGGTTGAGCGCGGCCGCCACCTGCAGCACCGACTCCTCGGTCGTCGCAGCTGCGCGCGGCCGCGAGGCGGTGATGGCGCCGGCCTTGTTGCGCCACACGACCGGCTACTTGGCTGACCACTGGCTGCGGCCGGTCAGTCGCGCGAACGCAGACTGCGAGCCAACCTTGCGGACGGCGTTGGCGAGCGTTGTGTCGAGGCGTGATTCGATGCCCTTTTGCACTGGCTATAAGAACATCGATAAATCGTTAATTTGAATCCTTGCATGGCGTGCTATTCGACATCTTATAGATTGCGGCCGCTATGACGATCGGTGAGCGCATCAAGGAGCGGCTCGGTGTCCTTGAGATGAGCCAGGCTGAACTGGCTCGTCGCGTGGGGCTAAGCCAACCAGCGATCAACTCGCTGATCCGCGGCGCTTCGCGTTCGTCGACGCATCTTCATCGAATCGCGCGCGAATTAGGAACAACGCCTGCATATCTGACCGGTGAAACGGATGACGTCGCGAAAGACGCACCCCCGCCGGCGCCCATCCAGTTCGTCATGCTGCCGGTCGCGCTCCCGCCAGTGGAGGCGCTGGCCGCGATGTTCGAGGGTCTGCTGGCAACTGCCGATCAGCATGGTCCGGCGGCTGATCTCGCTCTGCAGCTCGCGCAGCGGCTTCCCATCGGGTTGTCGCAGCTTCAAGATCTGCGGATCGCGTCGGCGACGCTCCCGGCCCGCTCCGCGGGGTCAGCATCAATCGGTGCAGCTCGCGCCACAGCTGATCTCGAACCGCGACGATGACCGCGCACTTCGGGTCGCATTCGCGGCATGACCGCGAGCATGCCGGCGATGCGAGCAGATATTTCTTGCCCATCATTGTGACCGCCGGCTGATGGACGCGGCCGCAGCCAAGTTGAGCCCACGCCAGCGAGCATGCCTGCAGCTCGTCTGGGAACGGCAAGCGACATCGAAGGAGATCGCGGCCGAGCTGGGGATCGGGAAGACGACGGTCGACGGATACATCGCCGAGGCGGTGGAGCTGCTCGGCGCGCGCGACCGACGATCGGCAGCGGCGATGGTCTTCTCTGAAACGCCCCGTGCGGGATCAGGGGGTGATCCAGCACGGGTTTCCGGCCCGGCTTCCAATCCGCCAACGGTTGCGGCGTCGACGGAAGCAAGGTCGGCGGCCCGGCCCTGGCGGACGCGGGATCGCCCCTTCAACACGTTCACGTTGGCGCAGACGCTCGGATGGATCGCGATCATCGCGGTTGGCTCGATCGCAGCGCTGGCGTTGGCGATGGCGGTCGGCAACGGGCTGCCGTCTGTCGCGCTCCCGGTGCTGCACGCTTTCGATCGGCTGACGCACTAGCCGCGGGGCGCGCCCCGCAAAGGGGACCCGCATGCTGAACACTCGCCGTGAACTTGCCCGCAACGTTGGTACCGAGCTTATCGCGCTCGAGGAGCTGGTCGACGGTGCCCTGGTGGGGTTGGCCGCGGTCCAGAGCACGGCGATCGCCGGCCGCCGCGCTGCCAAGCTGCCGCTGCACACCGGGCAGGAAGCGCTCGAGCAGCTCGCGGGCGCTATGCCGGCCCTGATCGCCGTGCGGAAGGCGATCCATGATGCCCACCTGACGTTCCGTGCCGTGCAGGACGACATGCGCGTCGGCCCGATCAGCTATGGCGACTATGGCGACACGCCGCGTGAAACCGTGCCGATGGGCGGGGCCGAGGCAGCGCCGGTGCTTACCCTTGTCGATGCAGCGGCTTAACAGGTCGACCTTGACGGCAGGTATGCGCAGGGGGGACGGAAGCAGCTGTGAGCCTGATCGTCTTCCTGGCCGTGATGTTCCTGTGCTGCGCTTACGCATTGTGGCGGGGCGGAGCACCGGAGCGGATCTCCGCCGGCGCACAGATCGCGGCGTTTGCGCTCGGCCTGCCGCTGCATTTGGCGATCGAGCGATCGGAGTACCGGGAAGCGGTATCGGCGACTGCGCTGGTCGACGTCGCGCTGCTGCTCGGCCTGATCGTGCTGGCATGGCGATCGACGCGGTTCTGGCCGCTATGGGTGGCAGCGTGGCAATTCGCCGCGGTAATCGCCCACATGGCAAAGCTGATCGATCCGACGATGCAGTCGACCGGCTACGCCATCCAGGCACAGATCTGGGCCTATCCGATGCTGCTCGCCACCGCGATCGGCGCGTGGCGACATCAGCGCCGGCTGCAGGAGGGCTCGCCCGATCCGAGCTGGAAACCGCAACTGATCTGACCAGGGGGCGGACATGAGCCCGCGTTCGAGGGCCTATATGGCCAAGCAGCTCTACGATCAGCGCCGCGACCGCAATCAGATATTCGGCGACCTGGCAGACGGTTTTGGGGAGCCGGCATGGGACATCCTGCTGGCCCTCTATATCGGCCATTATGGCGGGATCACCATCGAGACCGGCCCGATCCTGGCCTCGGCCGACGTGGAGGAAGCTACGGCAGCCACCTACGTCCGCTGGTTGATCGGCACGGGTTGTTGGAAAGCAGTGACCCCGATCATCCTTTGGCTGGCCGTATCTGTCTGACGGCATCCGGGGCGGAGTTGATGGACGCCTCTCTCGAACGGATGATCTCGAAAAGTGACGGCAACGTGAGAACTCATTGAAACGCGGCCGCCGACAGCACCGCCGCGCCGCTACCTGCGCAAAATTACGGGGCAGTATACCGGGGCAATGCTGACCTATCTCGGTCGGTTGATGATGGCGCCGGCCGCGCGGCGATGCGGGTATCGCGCGGGTACTTCCCCCACAGCTTCACCCAAAAGCCGCGTGTTTCCGCGCTCTGGGCCAACCATGGCGGAGGGCATCTCCGCCATGCACAACAAAAATCCGAGGGTATAATGGCGCTACCTGCATTTTCGACATCCAGTTTGGGAATTCTACAATTACGTATCAATATCGCTCTGACTTGCGGTTACCTCCTTCTAGCGTATGCAATTGCTTTTCCGCCGACTGAGTTACTTGGCCCGAATGCCTCTCTAATACTGACGGGGGTTTTATCGGTGCCTGGATGGCGCCTGCTATCTGGCATTCAGCGAGTAATCGATAATTATAGTCCTATAGACGCGCTGGATGCAAAAAGACTCAATGAACAAGTAAAACTTTTAGCAACAATGATGAATACTGTTGCGGCAGCTTCTGTATCCGTTCTCGCAATATCGGAGATCGCAAAAAATCCGACGCGGCCTAACATGCTTGTAATAGCAATTTCGATCGGATTCGCACTTTGGGTGAATATGGGGGCAAGGGGGCTCCTGCTGCATCTTAAAGACGAAAATACTAGTACGTACGGCGCCGTCGACGAAACGGTGAAAAAAGTCGCGTAAAGGAA
Organism: Sphingomonas sp. MA1305; assembly: GCF_016107325.1. Lineage (GTDB taxonomy): Bacteria > Pseudomonadota > Alphaproteobacteria > Sphingomonadales > Sphingomonadaceae > Sphingomonas. The sequence goes on along the minus strand of NZ_RCVT01000002.1, from coordinate 126,511 downwards.
AGGGCGCTACAGAGGCGCGATATTAATTCATCATTTGAGAAGGTGCCGAACATGCCCGTAACTTATCAGCTTAGCTACCTATCAGCCTCGGGGGCCGTGAGTCTGCCAGTCAGCTCTGGTAGCATCACGCTAGTGGCGGGTCCAAATGGCGTTGGTAAATCAGCCCTTCTAGTTGCTCTTTACCGGTCACTACCAAAAGGGTCTGCAACCTACTTCCCCGGCCATCGTCAAATCAACTTTAATAATAGCTGGGAGACTCTCAACCAAAACGCGGAGCAGCTCATAACAAATCTATTCCAACATCATGACGCTTTTAACAGATACAAGGGAGCTTGGGCGGAAGATCAATTCAAATCTATCATCCGTACCTTGCTGAATGCCGAAGCGGCATACAATCGTGAATTCCGTAAAGGCTTTGCGGAAGGTGCATACGACACGCCAGAAGCAGCTAGAGCGCGACTCAGTCCCGTGGATACCCTCAACATCATTTTCGAATCGGCTTTATTGCCTGTTAGATTTAAATTGACGACGGCAGGAATTTCGGCTGAGCGTGAGGGTCAAGTATATAGTATCGATGCCATGTCGGATGGGGAAAGGGCGGCTTTCTTCATAGCTGCCGCTATGGTCTCTCAGCCAGAAAACAACGTAGTTTTGATCGACGAACCAGAGAAGCACCTACATCCTAGTATCACAAGCTTGCTTTTGGAGGCGTCCTTGCGTGCGCGTCCGGATTTGATCCTCGTTGTTGCGTCACATGATGTGCACCTTATCGAACGGCTTGAAGCGGGTCAGGTGATACACATTCGGAATTCAACCGTAATAGGTATGTCACCAGAGCGACGGACGTTTGAAGCGGAGGTGCTTCGTAATACATCCAGTCTCCCAGAGGATATTCGAACCGAGCTTCTTGGATCGAGATCGAAGATAGTCTTTGTCGAGGGTGAGCTTGGGTCTTACGATCTTGCGCTTTACGGTTACGTATACCCAGGAATGAAGGTATCCCCCCGTGGCGGATGCGAAAAGGTTGTCGAGGCGGTCACAACCCTCCGAGGTATGACCGAGGCTCACTGGCTGCACCCGTACGGCCTCATAGATGGAGACGGACGGAATGCTCAAGAACGCGAGGCGTTGCGACGCAGGGGCATTTTTGTTTTGCCAAAGCCGACTATCGAAAACGTCTTCTTCTTCAAAGAGATGATTGAGCTCTATGTTGAAGCTGACACGGGCTTTGTGGGCGGTGCCCCATTGGCTGATCGGTTGGCCACTCTGTCGGAACGCGTGCTGATGATCGCGCGTCGGGATCGTAACGAGATTGTTGCTTTGCGTGCGGCGTGGGTCTTGGAACGGCGACTTAGCGCTTCGAAGCTCTCTCCGGCTGAGATAAGGGTAGGTAGTATAAGCAGTGTCACTATCGATGTAAATGCCATAGTAAATCAGGTGTCCAGCGAGATTGACGCCATAATTGGAACTGAGAATTACGAAGCTATACTACAAGACCTACCTATTAAAAGGACCGGCCTTCCTAATGAGGCTGCGAAGGCGCTTGGCGCAACAAATTTCAAGGAATATTGTGCTGTCATATTGCGGCAGTTCGATATCATGACTGACGTAAGCCAATATACATTGGCTTCGCTCCGAGGTAGGCTTCCTGAGCTTGAAGAAGCAGTTCCTCCTACTGCGGCAGCGGTCACCATCACTCAAATCTAGGATGCTCGTCGTTACGAGTTGCTGAGAAGGAGTGCTAGCGTCATGTTGTGATTTGACCCATAATCCATGACAGGGGTGTCATGGATGGGAATGCAGGGGGCCGTTGCGGGAATCTCGCGGCGATACGAAGCGCTGGCGTACATCATCGAGCGGATCGTCCAGACGGGGACCAGCCCCAGCTACGACGAGATCGCCGACCAGCTCGGCATTCTCAAAACGCGAACGCGCGAGCTGGTCGACCAGCTGATCGACGAAGGCCTGGTTGAACGCCCCCTGGGCAAGCAGCGAAGCTTCCGCGTCCGTGACGTTTCGGGATCGCGCAACATCCTGGTCGAGGTGCTCAACCGCCTCGGCTGGGCTGATGCCGTCCCGCTCGGCGACCTCGAGCAACCCCGCACACATGAGCGGCTACCGATGCTGCCGCCATTCGAGCATCTCCCGGACGTCGACTAGTCCGGACCCACGATCATGCAGACCAGCGAGCGCGAGGCGCAGCGCATCCAAAACCTCGTGCTCGGCCGACCGAGGCCGGCGCCGACCGTCGGGCCGAAGCCGAAGGGTCTGTCCAAGCAGGAATGGCGCGCGGAGAAGGCGCGCCTCTGCGCTCAGGGCAGGGAGCTGCTGCCCGGCGTCGAGGAGCGCGTCCAGCTGATCGAAGCCTATGGTGGTCGACAGGGCACGTGCGAGACGATCGCGCAGCTTGAGCGCCGGCAGCACCGATCGGGCGCGATCGCCCGCCTCTACGCCTCGCGCGCGATCGACGCCGACCAGCTTGCCGCCGCCGACAGGATCGCGACCACCTCTCGTGCGGTGACGGCCGACGCCCCGGTGCGGACAGCGAGCTGGGAGACACGCACCGGTGGCGGCAGCGGCGGGGGCGACGTCGATATCGCGCTGCTGGGCTCTGGCCTCGGCGAATATACTCTGTGGTGGTGGCTGACCACGATCAAGGCCTCGGTCCGGCGGTGACCGTCACCGTCACCGCCTCCGTCGCCGGCGGCACGATGCAGGCGCGGCAGGGCGCCTTCGGCGCGGCCAACGTCGCCGGCATGGTCAACGGCGATGCCGCCCGGCTGCGGGCGACCACGGCCGCGACCAGCGGCACCGCGACCGACGTTGTGCTGTCGTTCGGCGCGACGTCCGACACCTGGACGCTGACGACGCAGGCGGCCGCCGGCAATCAGGTGACGCTGGCGACGTCGTCGGTTCCCTTCACGTCGAACCACAACTTCGACACGGCCCATACCTATACCGCGGTGCCGTTCCCGGCAGGCCGCCCGCTGGTGCTGCTCGAAATGAACGGCGGGCAGGCACCCTTCAGCGTCCAGATGAACGGAGCGGCGGCCCAGGTCGTGATCAGCGATGGCGGGCGCCTGGTGGCGCTCGGCGCGGCGGTGCTCGCTGCCGGCAGCTATGACGTGAAGGTGACCACCGGCAATCCGGACAAGGCGTTCAACGCTGCGATCATGCACGCCGGTGCGATCACGAACGCTGCGGCCGGTAATCCGATCGTCGGCACGGCCTCGCTCGGCTACCAGTACCGCGGCGACGACGACCAGGCAGTCGGCCAGGCGATCGCCATCCCGACGTCGGGTCTGGCGGTCATCCTGTATTACAACGGCACCGCCGACTGCACGCTGCCGACGGGCTACACGCTCGCCCGCGACATGGGCGACGGCTGGTACTGGATCACCACCACCGCCAGCGATACCTACCACATCAAGTCCGACGACTATGGCAACACCATGATCCTCGCGGTGGGCTTCAAGGCCTAGCATGGCCGGCGACAACGGTGTTCCGAGTCATAGCACGAGGATTTGCGGGTATCGCGGCGCGATCGACCGGGTATCGACGCGCCGCAAAGCCGCAAAGCCGCAAAGCCGCAAAGCCGCAGAAACGCGTGCGCAGGGCGGAGGAGGTCTCCGCCGCCGATTCGATGCGCCAGGATCATCGAAGTCGCTAACGAATGCCGTTGATGATTTCTTTGACTAAACGATTAATGGTAATTCTGATTTTGCATACGACCGCCCGTAAGGATTCCTAAATGACATTAAATACTAGAGGAGTAGTGATAGTAGCGATTTCGGCGATCGTTATTATATATGGATGTGTGACTGGTGAGGCATCGCTAGGTAATTTTTCAGTTGAAAAATCCAAAAATCCGGCATTATTCGGATGCGCAATGGCATTTACAATACTTATACTTATCGGCGGTCTAATTTTAATCTTTAAAGCATGAACGAACGACCGAAGCTGGGAGGCGGACAGGACGGTCTTAACGTCCACTTGTGGGGTGGAAGCGGAACGGCCGCTTTTGGGGGGGGGCCGGACGTTTACGACCGGTCACATAAAAAACCTTGTATCCCAACGGTTCGATCATACGATATCTGCCATGCGAGCGCATCGCGAATAGCCCGCAACCGTAGGGGCGTGGTGCAGCGATAAAATATCAATGCACCAATTTGCGGGAATTGGCTAAGCCGCGACTGGCAAGGGGGCAAGGTGCACGAGCGACACTCCTGGCGCGGTTGGATCAGAACGAGTTGCCAGCTGAGCGTCGGGCAAGATTACGCGCCTATGAATTGGACGTTGTGGATCATCCCTGTCGCTATGGCCCTCGCTGCCTGTTCAGGGGAACGTTTCGGAAGCACGCAGTTTCGTGTCACGGTGACAGCTAAGTCCGATGGCAAGACGAGCAGTGCAAGCGCTCTTTGGCGAACGGAGGGCCGAGCCGCACTCGTGAAGCTGACACCAAGCCCCAATACAAGCTTCAAGGCCTCGTCCTTTAAGCTTGACCTTGGATCACGAGGAATACTCATCATAAGCCCAAGAGGGCTTCTCCATGGAAATGATGAACCTTCATTCATCCCGTTTAAGCTGTTTGAAGGCAGGGTAACCTCTCATCCTCGCAATTCAGCTGAAGCGCTCAACGCAATCGCCGAGCTTAGGGGCGCACACGCGGTATTACCCTGCAGATACGATGTTCCGCCGCTCAGCCAAGGGGATCAACCTCGCGATGTGATGCTGGCGAATATATGTCCAAGAGTGCTTTACAGCAAAAAAGCAGGCGATCCCATTATCCAAATTTACCGGGTCAGTGACGAAACGGTCCGTAATGTCGCCCAATCCATAATGGTAGATATCCGGGTAGAAGGAAGATGAGTTGAACGCTCGTGTGCAATGGTAGATCATTCGGTCGATACAGTTCACGCAGGCCGCGAATCTTTTAGTCAAATATGCTTTGTCCACAGTCATCGATTGGTAGGCGACTTGGCTGCGGGTAGGCGGCGGGAGCGCAATGTCTGCTATTGGGCGAAAGCGGACGAGTATAAAGCGGTTCCCAATAGGGGAGCGCGCCCTTTGCAACATAAGCATCGTCAGGCGGCCGCGAAGGGACCCCGCCTCAGTATGGTCAGGCCTCAAAGATTCGGTGCACCTGATCCGCCGTAAGCGGCGGTTCAAAGCGAAGGCCGGAATGGACACCATGCGACCAAATTACCAAGGCCCTGTATGGATCGTCAGAAAGGTATAGGTCTGCCGGTTGGCCGACCTGCGGTGCTATCGCCGTATGAATGCGTGCGCCGTGGGCAGACACATTCAGCACGTGCGCGCGGTGCGAGACACCATCGACAATCAATTGCGCCGGGCTAAAGACCTTGTTCCGCCGTACCTCACGTTGATCACCGGCAGCGTTGCGGGAGGATTGTGCGGCGCCACGCATGACAGGCTTACAGCTTCAGCTTCTTGAGGATGTCGTCGGAAGCCTTGGTGACGTCCTTGACTGCCTTGGCTGCGGCATCTGCTGCGGCCTTAGCTATATCCTCTGCCGCCTTTTGAGCTGCCTTAGCAGCATCCTCCTGCTGCTTTGCAGCATCGGCGGCGGCCTTAGCGGCATCTTTGGCCGCATCCTTGGCTGCCTTTTCGGCATCCGCGGCTGCTTTGTCTTTTGCAAGCTTGTCCGCATCGGCAGCGGCCTTTGCCGCGTCATTCGCCGCCTTTTGGGCATCCGCGTCTGATGCCGCCTTGGCTGCATCCTTCGCAGCTTTGTCGGCCGCAGCTTGGGCAGCCTGATCGGCGGCGCGATTTGCGGCCGCGGCAGCATCTTGCGCGGCTTTGGCAGCCTGCGCGGCCGCGGCCTGCGAAGCGTCATCTGCCGCTGCCTTGGCTGCATCCTGAGCGGCTTTGGCGGCGCGTGCTGCATCAGCGTCGGCAGCCGCCTGTGCTGCGCTTTTGGCCAAGGCATCGGCCTGTGCTTGCGCTGCCGATGCAGCTGCGGCCGCAGCGTCCTTTGCAGCCTTGTCACTATCGCTAGCTGCGGCTGCGGTGGCGGCATCCCTCGCGGCCTTGTCCGCAGCAGCCTGTGCCGCCTCAGCAGCAGCGCGCGTGGCAGCGGCAGCCGCGTCACGTTCCATCTGCGCCGCTTGGGCCGCAGCCGCTTTAGCGGCGTTGTCTGCGGCGGCTTGCGCTGATGCCTTGGCTGCGTCCTCGGCAGCTTTGGCGGCGCGGGCGGCCTCTGCCTGAGCCTGAGCCTGCATGGCAGCTTTGGCAGCAGCGTCAGCTTCGGCCTTTGCCGCGGCGGCCGCGGCGTCAGCGGCAGCCCTCGCCGCTGCATCGGCCTGCGCAGCGGCGGCGGCTTTTGCAGCGTCACTGCGAGCCTTATCGGCCGCTGCCTCATTGGCGGCGTCAGCCGCGCGCTGAGCCGCGGCGGCGGCATCAAGGTTGGATTGCTCGGCGGCTCGCTTCGCTTCGGCTGCCGCGGCTGCAGTTTCGGCCTGCTTGGCTGCTGCGGCAGTTGCCTCCTGCTCCTTTGCGGCAGCAATCGCCGTTGCTTGGGCAACCTCAACAGCCTTCGTCGTCGTGACAGTCGCCTCCGTCGCGATCTTGGTTGCGGTTGCGACCTCTGCAAGCTCTGCGTTTCGACCAAGCTCGCCCGAAACTAGGCCCCCCGTCGTCTTGCTCAGGGAAACTGGTGCTTCGAAGATCGCGGTGGTAACGCCGACCGATGTGACCGGCGACGCCGCAGATCCAACCGCGGGAGCGACGGACGGGACGCCTTGCTCTTTGGTTGACGTCTCAGTCCCCGGGGGCGCGGTGATCACCGGTCCCGCGGTGCTGCCGGTCGCGGGCTTTGCCGGAGATTCGATCGTTCGCCGGGAATTGGCGGACTGGATCTGCATCTGGAAAACATTGGCCGATCCGACCTGCGCCACCATACCGGGGCGCAGGAGATCGTGTGCGCCGCCATCGCCTGTCGCGACGTCAACTGCACCCTCCAGTACCTGCACCGAAGACCCTTGCGGGCTGACGCCTACAGAGAACGTTGTGCCCTTCACGACCGCGGCCAGATAAGGTGTTTTCACCTCGAAATGCGGTGTCAGCTTCTTCTTGATCATGAAGACGACGTTGCCGAAGTCCTGCACCACCTGAGTCAGGCCGCTCGCCTGTACCTCGACCGGCAAGCGCAGCTGTGAAGCGGGGGCGACCATCATAAATTCGCTGCCGCGGACCAGCACCGCGCGCGCGCCCGACCCCGTGGTGACGACATCGCCAGCAGCGACGGCGGTTCCGCGCGCCGCCACCTTGGTGATGCCGGCATGGGCGATACGGACCGGGCCGCTCGCCTCACTGATCGTCCAGCCCGGCTCTCCAGCCAGTGCCATGGTCGAGCAACCGGCGGCTAGCAACGCTAGCGTGCGCTTCAGCATTCAAGCCCCTTTTCAGTTCGCGTTCCCTATCGCGAACCAAAACCCCTTGCCTGCTAACAGCTTAGAAGCTGGTTCACCTGCATGGTTAACCGAAAGCTTCGAGTGTCTTTTGAAAGGGTATCAAGCGCACCAATCGGCGTAGCACATACACGGGCGCGGCGGGCAATCGCTGCAGTGGGGATGTCCCATTTGGGGGGGGGGTAGCGGTCAGTCCGCATTTGAAGCAAATTGAGGGGTTCGCGCTGCTTACGTTGGTGAGGGTAGCAGGAGAAATACATGTTGTTGTTGGCCGCAGTCATCATCGTTCCAGCGTCGCAAAACATGACTTCTCCGCAGCCAAGGCCAGCAGCAAAGGGGCGTTATGACAGCGTCTCGGTGGCTCGTCTCATTCCGATGAAAGCGGATGATGTCAGAAAACTGGCGAACGGATGCCTGGACGAGGGGACATATCCCGCCGACGCCGGTCCACTGTGCTTCTACCCGGACGGGCGCGCCACCAGGTATGGTGGATGGGGGAACGCCAATGGTAGATATGAAGTGCTTTCAAACAAAATCGTAATTACTTATCACAATTACGTAACTAGAAAGGACGAAAAGCCCTACTCGTTATCATTTTACCATGATCGTAGAGGGCGGACATACTACCGTTACGATCGAGACGATCTTCCTTATACGGCCTTTCCATTAAAAACCAGCAGATCGTCAAACAATTAGCGACGCGAGGAAGCGGGATGTTTTAAGCGAACGTATGAATCTCGTGACTCCTTCGATAGGCCTCTGAACGGGCGACAACTTTTGCGAGATCGATGGCGACGCCGGAACGGCAAGAGATGGGCGCAAGCGGAATGTCCGCCTCTCGGATAAAGCGGACGTTTAAGGCCATCCCCCGCCCGTCCTTTTATAAGCCCACACGGCGTTTTATCAGCTGCCACCAAGATGGTCGCCCAATCAAATCCAATGGAGCGCCACCGAGGCGTGTCGCGGGTCTATCCGCGAACATGATGCCAAGCATCCCCTTTGTCAGGCCGACAGGAGCAGGGACCGAAGCTGAGACAGAGCGCTGAAGCACGCCATCTACGGAAACGGCTATCCTCTGGGCGGTCGCCCAAACGACTAGGTGATCGGTGGACCACTCCACCTGACCCAGCGGGCAGTCGTCGGGCCCGCCTGATGGGTCGAGGGTGATAGCCGATCGAGCGGGAACCTCAATTTCGTCTGCCCACGGCTCAAGCCAGACATAGAGTGTGTCAGGACCGGGATTTGAAAGACCCCAGCAGCGATCAGCATCCGTCATCTGCGTGAACATTCCAGATGTGCGGAGTGTCCGCAATTGGGCGATAGCGGACATCGGGTATCGGACGAGTGCGAGCGGGTACCCAGCAGCTGATGAGCGGCTGAAAAGCGAGGGGAGGGCGGAGGACGTCTCCGCCGTGGGTGGCCCGATTTGATGCGACTTTTTATTTCTGGTCGTTCTGCACCATTGCATATGCGCTGGTCTCAATATGAGGGATCAGCGATGGTGACCTCGGGCAATAACTCTGATCAACGCGAGCTGCTCGAGCTGAAGCTGCAGGAGGCCCTGAAGCTCGCCGAGGATAGCGACCTGACACATGTCGCAGCTCAGATCGCCGAAGCGCTTGATGCGTTGCCAGGACCGAAGCACTTCATCTGAGGTCGCTTAAAGGCGGCGGAGGATGTCTCCGCCGCATTATCACCTGCCGGGGACTGCCACCTCCAACCACGCGGCAGTATCCTCGAACTCATCGCCGTTGCTCTTTTCAACGCGGCCGTCGGGATGCAGCACCGTCCAAGTCTCCATGAGGCCGTTAGGATCGATGATGATTGGGCGGACCAGCCCATCCATGCAAATCGCCCAGCCGAGAACGTTTGAACGCCAAAAATGAGGTTCTTCCCCGTCGATATTGGCGGATACAAGATAGGTACCCGGCAACGCGGGCCAGGTCACCTTTGGCGTCATGGCTGCGATCAACCAGTCACCTTTTGAATAGATAAAATGATCGCCCGTTGCTGTGGTCACTCGCCAACGACATCCGACAGCTCTTCAGCTGCGGCCATCGTCGTGAGCGGAACTGCGACACCACTTTCGCCGGCATTTTTCATCAACAACATCGTCGAACTCCCTAGATCGAGGCACCCTATGCTGACAAACACCGCGGTGAAAGCCGCACGGCCGCGCGCGGCCGCCTACAAGCTCACCGATGGCGGCGGGCTGCACCTTTACGTGGCGCCGACCGGGTTGCGATCCTTCCGCTGGCGGTACCGGAAAGATGGCCGCGAGCAGCTGCTGACGATTGGCAGCTATCCTGACATCACGCTCGACCAGGCGCGGGCGCTTCGCGAAGACGCGGCCGCCGCGCGGGCGCGGGGCGAGTCTCCGCGTGCCATCGGTGCGGCCGGTAATGGCGATCGCTTGCGGACGTTCGAACAGCTCTCCCGGCGCTGGTACCAGCACATGCTGCCTCGGTGGACCGCGGTGCACGCCGGCGACGTCATCGCCAGCCTCGAGCGCAACGTCTTCCCCGCGATCGGCGCCATGCCGATCGGCGCCATCACGCCGCCTGTGGTGCTGAACGCCATGCGTTCGGTCGAGCAGCGCGGCCGCCGCGAAACCGCTCCCCGGATTTGCCAGAGGATCTCGGCCGTCTTCCGGTTCGCGATCGCCGAGGGGATCGTCGACAGCGACCCTGCTCAGCACGTCGGCCGCGCGCTCATGCCGCCACGGCCGGCGCGGCGGCAGCCGGCGCTCCTGACCGCAAGCGAGGCGCGCGAGCTGCTGGAAGCGGTCGACCAGCTGAGCGGCTCAAACGTTGCCAAGGCCGCGTCGCGCTTCCTCGCCCTGACGGCGGTGCGCCTGGCGGCGGTGCGTGGCGCCCGCTGGAACGAGATCGAGGACCTGGACGGCGACGCGCCGCTGTGGCGCGTGCCGGCCGCCCGGATGAAGCTGGCGCGGGCGAAGAAGGACGACGCGGCGAACGATCACCTCGTGCCATTGTCGCGCCAGGCCGCCGTGCTGCTGCGCACTATGCGCGTGGCCGAGGCGAATATGCATCCGAGCGATGCAAATATGCATGGTGCAGATGCGGGTGGGCTAGTTTTCGGCGTTGCCTGCGGGGATAGTCCACTGCCCGAGGGCGCGATCGGCGCGCTCTACAACCGCGCCGGCTTCACCGGCCGCCATGTCCCGCACGGCTGGCGCGCGACCTTCGCCACGGTGTTGAACGAGCTGCGTCCGGAGGATCGGGCGGCAATCGACCGGGCGCTGGCGCATTCGTTGAAGGACAAGGTTGAGGCGGCGTACAATCGCGCCGAGCTGCTCGGCCGTCGGCGCGATCTGTTCCAGGCCTGGGCGGACCAGCTCGACGGCTGATCGGGGGGCGGGGTCAAAAGCCTGCTGCCGGCTGGGCCGGACACCGCGCAGTGGCGCCGTATGCAGCGAGCATTCTTCTGGAGCAAAAAGTTTGGGGCGGCGGTATTGGCGCTTGACAACGACGGATTGGGCTTGGGGTGGGGTTAACCACAAGATAGCCGTTTTCGTCCTTGACCGCCGGTATAAAGCGCCTTTGACGCTTTGTACTCAAGGGGCCTTTCGGTATAAAACTTAGCGCAGCTTTGTACCGGAGTTAAAATGCGCAGTACCGATTTTTCTGCTGAAGCGCCTGGGCGTCTCGTGCCGACTATCGCCCAGCAGCTAGCTTTCGTGCCAGACGCGCTTCCCCCGAAAATCGACCTCAATGCGATCGCTATCCCTATGGCGGAAGCCATGCAGGCCATTGGCGAATTGAAGGGCGCATGTCGCCGCCTCAGCAATCCATATATCTTGATTAGCCCGCTTCAGCGACGTGAGGCTCTTACGTCGTCCGCTATGGAGGGCACGTTCACCACCGCCGACGATCTTGCGCTTGCCGAGGTGGGTATCGAGCGCGATCATGATGACTCAACTCGAGAGGTGCGCAATTACCTCCGTGCCCTCAATCACTCGTTGGGCATGCTTGACGAGCTGCCCATCTGTCATCGTGTCATTACTTCTGCGCACGAAATCCTCTTAAGTGGCCTAAGTAGCGCTCGTGGCGCGCAAAAGCGTCCGGGCGAATATAAGGTTGACCAAAATTGGATCGGCGGCCGGCTCATCGAAAACGCCCGCTTTGTTCCTCCTCCTCCTCAGGAGACGCAGACCTGCATGAATGAGGTCGAGGCATACATAAACCGGGAGCTTGACAACTTTCCGACTCCTTTGATGGACTTGGCGCTGGTGCACTATCAGCTCGAAACGATACACCCATTTGCTGACGGCAACGGCCGTGTAGGGCGCATGCTGATATCGATCATGGCGGTAAAGAGTGGGCTGCTTGATCTCCCGGTTCTCTATGTTAGCCCGGCTCTTGAGCATGACAAAGACGAGTATATTGATCTGCTCTTCGCTGTATCGGCGCGGGGGGAATGGACAGCATGGCTGAATTTCTTTTTTAAGAAGGTCGTGGCTGCTTGCCAGGATACCGTTGCTACCATTGACCGCCTTATCGATCTGCAAGACAAATATAGGCAGCTTGCTAGCGCTGCTGTTCGGTCCGCAAGTGCGATCTCCTTGGTTGATAGCCTCTTCGAGCGGCCCGCTGTGACAGTGACAGGCGCTGCTGAGCGCCTTGGCGTGACCTACGCAGCTGCTAAGAAGACTATAGACAAGCTTGAGGAATTAGAAATTCTAACGGAAGTGAAAGGTATTTATCCAAAAACTTTCATTGCGACAGGCGTCATGAACGCTGCTCGACCGGAAGTGCAGGAGCCAAATACTAGGTAACGCCAACCTACAAGAGGAAGTTTGCTTTGGTCCGGCACATTTCCTGCTCACTCCCCCCAGGCAGCCCCGGGGCGGCGCAAGCCGCCACGCTCCGACAGCCGCGCCTAAGCGGTCGGGTGAGTGGGGTGTGCCGTTTCGGCAGGGGGGAGCACGAGGAACGCACGGATCTGCCGGCGCAGATCCATTCTCACAGCGCATGGGCCCGCCTAAGCGGGTCCATTCCTTTTAATCTCACCCCTTAGGAGGGATACAGACCGCTTCATGAACTCGCGCTCTCGATCCGGGAGTACAGGGAGGCGAGAGCCATTCCCAGGGGCGTCAAGGATGCTGCAGGGGGCGGTGGAGGGCTGTCGGGTGGGGGGGCGGCCTTGGCGGCGGCATTTGCCTTCTTGCGCGCTAGGAGGTCGCGGAACCGCATCCAAACGCTTTGTGGCGATCGCGCATGCGTGCAAAGCTGAAGAAATAGGCGTTCGACGTCTGCTTTCGCTGGGGACCGGCTTGCCCCTTTGCACCTGCGCGGACACTTCTCCGGACCCAATCCAGGAAGCCGTGCTCCCGCAGCCGTTTCAACGCGCCCACCACGGCCGGTTTAGATAGACCCGTCCACTTCATGATCGTTAGCAGCTCGGGCTCTGATCGGCCGGTCTTGAAGTCCAGGGCCTTGCGTACGATGGCCTTGAGCACTCGTATGCCGTTCGCCTGTAGCGGTCCGCGCGACCCCTTTTGCTTGTGGACGACGTCGAATTCCTCGGCCGTCTTCAACAGCGCGTCCGCGAAGGCGAGGCCGCCCTTCTTCGTGCCATCCTCGATCTTGCGCCACACCTGGGCGCGGCTGTCGTCGACGTCGTAGCTGTCGCGGCGGACGTGGGGGTCAGGCCCACGGGTCTTTCCGGTCATGCCGGCAGTGGCTTGCTTGATGAGCTGGCGTGTCTGGCGGGCGATCGGTGCTGCGTCAGACGTAGAGGTAAATGACATCGTGTCGGCTCCCGTGCGGAGTCGATGGGCGCACGGAAGCGCCGGCTGAATCGCTGTGTTCAGCCGCCCGCTTACGTGATGGCGTTGGCGTGCGGAGCGCCTAAATGTCGGTGGGGGGCTTCGGCGCGAGTTCGGCGTTCGCCAAAATCACGCACGGTTTTCCGCGAGGTTTCACGAGGTCAACGAGGGCGACGGAAGTCAGAAACCGGCGGAAAACCGCGCTACCGCCTTCGTTGACATCGCAGGGGTCGCAAGTTCAATCCTTGCCACGCCCACCATCCAAGTCGCTCCGTCGATCGGCGTCTCGCTGTAGCAGGCCCGGACGGAGCGACTTGGTCGCCCCCTTGATCGTGATCATCGCGCCGCGGCTATCGCTGCACCGTCGCGCGTGGCATGGCCTTGCAGATGACCGATATCGCGCTGTCCTCCGCTCCCCGTCCGCTCGGCCGCAGCGGCATGCTTGTCTCGCCGATCGCCTGGGGCATGTGGCGGCTGGCGGGCGACGATACCAAGGCGGTGCGCGCGGCGATCGATGCGGCGCTGGGCGCGGGAATCACGCTGTTCGATACCGCCGACATCTATGGCGCGGATCAGCCGGCCGGCTTCGGTTCGGCGGAAATCCTGTTCGGCCGTGCGCTCGCCGAGGCGCCGGCGCTGCGCGACACGATGACGATCGCCACCAAGGGCGGCATCCGCCCCGGCATTCCTTATAATTCCAGCGCCACTTACCTGGCCGAGGCGCTCGACGCATCGCTGGCGCGGATGGGCATCGACCAGGTCGACCTCTACCAGATCCACCGCCGCGACCTGCTGGCGCATCCGCAGGAAGTGGCGGCGGCGCTCGATGCCATGGTGGCGAGTGGCAAGGTGCGCAGCATCGGCGTGTCGAACCACAGTGCGGCCGAACTCGATGCGCTGCAGGCGTTCCTCGGCCAGCCGATCGTCAGCACCCAGCCGGAATTCAGCGCGCTGCACAGCGTACCACTGTTCGACGGTACGCTCGACCAGGCGATGGCGCGCGACATTGCGGTGCTCGCCTGGTCGCCGCTCGGCGGCGGCCGGCTGGCGGATGCGACGCTGCCGGCGGCGGCGCTGCTCGCCGATCATGGCACCCGCTTCGGCGTCGACGCGGCGACGGCGGCGCTTGCCTGGGTGATGGCGCATCCGGCGCGCGTCATCCCGATCGTCGGGTCGCAGCAGCCGGCCCGGATCGCCGCCGCCGCCGGCGCCTATGCCGTCCGCTGGACGCGGGCGGAATGGTATGCGGTGCTGCAGGCGGGCATGGGGCAGGCGCTGCCGTGACCGGCGGGCCGGTGACGGACGATCAGACCGCGGTCGTCTCCGATACCGGCAGCGCGATGATGCAGTGCACGCCGTCGGCGGTCAGCGTGAAGCGCGTGTCGGCGTCGAGCTGATAGGGCAGGGCGCGCTCGATCAGGTCGCGACCCTGGCCGGCGCCGCCCTGTCCGGGCGGCGGCATCGTCACCCCCTGCTCCCGCCAGTCGATCGTCAGCCACGGCCGACCGTCGGCTTCCGGTGGCGTCCAATGCCAGCGGATCGTCAGCCGCGCCCCCGGCTGGCCGAGCGCGCCATATTTGACCGCATTGGTCGCCAGCTCGTGCAGCGCCAGCGCGAGCATCTGCACCGTCGACGAGCGCAGCCGGATCCCCGCAGGGCCGTCAAGCGTGACGCGGGCGGGATCGCCGCTCATCGCCTCCATCTCGCCGCGGATCAGCTGGTCGAAGCCGATCCGATCGTGCTCGCCCAGCCGCGACAGCAGGCCGTGGACGCGGCTCAGCGCGGTCATCCGGTCTTCGAAGCGAGCGTGGAAATCGGCGAGGTCGCGACTGGCGTCCATCGCCTTGTGCGCGATCGATCGGATCACCCCCATCAAATTGCGGGTGCGATGCTGAAGCTCGCCGACCAATGCGGTCTGACGGTTCTCCAGATCGCGCCGCTCGGTGGTGTCGACCATTGCGCCGACCATGCGCACCGCCGCGCCCGCGGCGTCGTAGACGAACTGGCCGCGTGCCGCCATCCAGCGCACCGTGCCGTCGGGATGGACGACGCGGAATTCATGGACATATTCCTCGCCGCTCGCCATCGCCTGATGCAGCGCGGCCTCGGTCGCGGCGCGGTCGTCGGGATGCAGCCGCTGCGACCAGGTCTGGTAGCTCGGCGTCACCTCGCCGACGGCATAGCCTTCCATGCGGAAATGCTCGTCGGACCAGTGGATCGCACCGGTGGTGACGTCCCAGTCCCACAGGCCAACCTGACCGACCTCGACCGCGCTGCGCAGCCGTTCCTCGCTCTTGGCCAGCGCCGATTCCGTCCGCACCCGCGCCGCCGCCGCCCAGGTCCGCTCCGCCACCTCGTTGACCAGCTGTATATCGGCGGCGGTCCAGGATCGCGGCGCCCCGTGCTGAACGCCGAAATTGACCGTCTCCTCGCCATCGCGCAGCAGCGACACCAGGATCATGGCACGGGCGCCGCTGGCGATCAGCAAGGCGCGGCTGCGCTCGTCGAGCCGCGGATCGCCGGCGACGTCGGCGATCACCACGCGCTCGCCGCGGCGCAGCCAGTCGCTGATCCAGCCGCCGGCGCGCCGGTCATAGTCGACCCGGTCGGGCAGCGCCGCGCCGCGGCGGACGTGCTGGGCGCGGATCACCGCGGTGCGCGCGCCCGCCGGGCCGTCGATCTCGCTGTAGAAGGTGCGGTCGACCGCCATCTGCTCGCCGAGCAGCCGCGCCGCATAGCGCAGCAGGTCGGTGGCGTCGGCGATCGACGCCAGCCCGTCGCTCAGCCGCAACAGAAAGGCCTGTCGTTCCTGGCTGTCGCGCAGGATCTCCTCGGCGCGGCGGCGTTCGTCGACGTCGATGTTCATGCCGACCCATTTCAGGATCGCGCCGTCGCGCGCGATCAGCGGCACCGCGCGCACGTTGGTCCAGCGCCAGCGGCCCTCTGCGGCGGACCATAAGCGGAATTCGGCGTTAAACTTGCCAACGTGCATGGCTTCGCGCCACTGCCGCTCGGCATAGCTGCGATCGTCCGGATGGATCGCGTCGAGCCAGCCATAGCCCAGCCACGCCTCGCGGCTCTGGCCGGTATAGGCGCGCCAGCTCGGGCTGTCGGCAACGACGACGCCGGCGGGATCGGTTTCCCACACCGCCTGGGCATGGCCCTCGACCAGCCCGCGGAAGCGCTGTTCGCTCTGGTCCAGCCGCGACGCGGCGATCGCGTCGCGCAGTTCGGCGACCTGGTGCTCGGCGCGTTTCAACTCGGTGATGTCGGTGGTCGTGGTGGCGACGCCGTCGCCCAGCTTGACCACCGACTGATAGAACCAGCCGTCGAACTGTTCATGCTTGTAGCGTCGCTCGGAACGGTCGGGCACGCCGGTTTCGACCACCCGGCGGAAGGCGTCGAAGATGCCTTCCGCCGCCACGCCGGGGTTGCAGACGAGCAGGTGGTGGCCGACCATGTCTGCGCCGTAATAAGCGTCCGCGGTGCGGTTGTTGAGCACCCAGCGGAAGTCGACGATCGCGCCGCTATCGTCCCGCACCGTTTCGAACAGCTGGATCATGTCCATCGAGGCGTCCAGCGTCGCCTGGACGCGGTCGCGGCTCGCCTTGAGCGCCAGCGACTGCTGATGCGCGCGGTCGAGCGAGACCACGACCTGATGCGCGACCGAGGCGAAGCGGGCGAGGCTGGCGAGCAGCCGTGCGTCCTCGCCGTCGAAGCGGCCGGCGGGATCGTGATGGATCGCCCAGACCGTACCGATCGGCCGCCCTTCGTGCTCGAACGGCGCGAGCAGGCCTTCGCATACCTGCGCGCCCGGCGTCGCGCCGGACTGGTAGACGCGCGCGGGATCGCGCAGCAGCAAGGTCGTGCGCCGCGCGATCACCTCGCCGCACGGGCTGTCCTCGCGCGGCAGCAGGCTGCCCTCGGCGGCGTCCAGCGCGCCGGCGGTGGCGACCCAGCGGAACTGGCCGTAGCGCCCGCCCGGCTCGAGCAGGCTGATCCCCGCCGACGCGGCGCCAGTCAGCCGCATCGCCGCCTGCGCCAGCCGGTCGAGCACGGTGTCGGGCGCGCTGGTCATCGCCGCGGCGAGTTCGGCGAGCGCGGCATTCTCGCCTGCATGGTCGGGCGCGCGGTGCGGCCGCTCCGCCAGTTCGGCGGTGATGTCGATCGAGTCGACCGGCTTGCGGGGCATATCGTCGTCGATTCGAAGCATGGCCGCGGCGTCCCCGCTGGAGGGCAGTGGCCGCCACCATAAACCGCTCGCCGGCCGTTTCACTATGCCATCTATATGCGAAAGCGGCGTTTCGCCCTCGCATTGCTACGCGGCCCAGGCCTAATCGGCTGGCCCTGGAGGCGCCGTCCGATGGTGGATGCGCGCTCCGACCATGGGGCCATGATGACACCGATTCTTCCCGTCGCCGCCGCCTTGCTGGCGATCCTGCCGGCCGCCGCCGCAGCCCAGAGCGACACCGCACCGCCGCCGCCCGTCACCGTCAGCGGTTCGGCGGCGATCGTTTCCGATTATCGCTTCCGCGGCGTGTCGCAGAGCGACGACCATCCCGCGGTGCAGGCGGGCATCACCGTGGCGCACGCGAGCGGCCTGTACGTCGGTACTTGGGCGTCGAACCTCGCCGGCTGGGGTACGTTCGGCGGCGCCAACATGGAGCTCGACCTGATCGGCGGCTACAAGACCAGGGTCAGCCCGACCGGCACGCTCGACGTCGGCCTGACCTGGTACGTCTATCCGGGCGGCGCCAACAAGACCGACTTCGCCGAACCCTATGCCAAGCTGTCCGGCACGATCGGCCCGGCGAGCCTGCTCGCCGGCGTCGCCTATGCGCCGAAGCAGCAGGCGATCGGCAAATGGTACGACATCGGCGCCAGCGCGGCGGCCGGCGTCTACGACCATCCGGGCGCGAAGGGCGACAACCTCTATTTGTGGGGCGACGGCGCCTATGCGATCGCCGGCACGCCGTTCACCGCCAAGGCGCATGTCGGTCACAGCTGGGGGCAGAATGGCCTCGGCCCCAATGCCACCGCGGTGACGCCGACGGGGAGCTATTGGGACTGGTCGCTGGGCGCGGACACGACCTACCGCAATCTGACGCTCGGCCTCGCCTGGGTCGACACCGACATCAGCCAGCGGCGCAGCGCCTATCTCCAGCCGAGCTTCAGCAAGGGCCAGGACGGCAGCGGCAGCATCGCCGGCAGCCGCCTGCTCGTGTCGCTGACCGCGGCCTTCTGACGACAGGAGCGACACGCATGGACGATCTGATCTGGATCCTCGTAATGGTCGGGCTGGTGGCGGCGACGCTCGCCTATGCCCGGCTCTGCGATGCGGCCTGAGGAGGCAGCAATGACCATCGACCTGTGGCTGGCGGCGCTGACCGCGCTCGGCCTGCTCGTCTATCTGGTGGCGGTGCTGATCCGCCCCGAACGTTTCTAGAGGGGGCGGCATCATGACGCTGCAAGGATGGGCCCTGATCCTGGGCTTCGTCGCGATCCTGCTCGCGCTGACCAAACCGGTCGGCGCGTGGCTGTTCGCGCTGTACGAGGGGCGGCGCACGCCGCTCCACGCCGTGCTGTCGCCGGTCGAGCGCGGCTTCTACGCACTCGCCGGCATCGACCCGAATGCCGAGCAGGGCTGGCGCCGCTACGCGCTGCACATGCTGCTGTTCAACGTCGCGTTGATGGTGCTGACCTATGCGGTGCTGCGCCTGCAGGGCATGCTGCCCGGCAATCCGCAGGGGCTGGCGGGCTTGAGCCCGCATCTCGCGTTCAACACCGCGATCAGCTTCACCACCAATACCAACTGGCAAAGCTATGGCGGCGAATCGACGATGTCGAACTTCAGCCAGATGTTCGGCCTGACCATCCACAACTTCCTGTCGGCATCGACCGGCATCGCGCTCGCCTTCGCCTTCTTCCGCGGCTTCGCGCGGCGCGAGAGCAAGGCGATCGGCAATTTCTGGGCCGACATGACGCGGGTGACGCTCTACCTGCTGCTGCCGCTGTCGATCGTCTATGCCGTCTTCCTGATCGCCAGCGGCGTGCCGCAGACGATGGCGGGCGTGGTCAACGTCCAGACGCTGGAGGGGGCACGCCAGTCGATCCTGCTCGGCCCCGTCGCCAGCCAGGAGGCGATCAAGATGCTCGGCACCAACGGTGGCGGCTTCTTCAACGCCAACAGCGCGCATCCGTTCGAAAACCCGACCGCCCTCACCGATTTCATCCAGATGCTGTCGATCTTCCTGATCGGCTTCGGCCTGACCTGGTGTTTCGGCAAGGCGGTCGGCAACACGCGCCAGGGCTGGGCGATCCTGGCGGCGATGGTGATCCTGTTCCTGCTCGGCGCGGGTGTCGCCTATGGCGCCGAAGCCGCGGGCAATCCGATGCTCCATCACCTCGGCGTCGCCGGCGGCAACATGGAGGGCAAGGAGGTGCGCTTCGGCGTCGCCGCCAGCGCGCTGTTCGCGGCGGTCACCACCGCGGCCTCGTGTGGCGCGGTCAACGCCATGCACGACAGCTTCACCGCGCTGGGCGGCCTGATCCCGCTGTTCAACATGCAATTGGGCGAGGTCGTCATCGGCGGCGTCGGCGCGGGCATCTACGGCTTCCTGCTGTTCGCCATCCTCGCCGTGTTCGTCGCCGGCCTGATGGTCGGGCGCACGCCGGAATATGTCGGCAAGAAGATCGAGAGCAGGGAGGTCAAGCTCGCCGTCCTCGCCATCGCGGTGCTGCCGCTGATGATCCTCGGCCTCACCGCTTTGTCGTCGGTGACGGCGCAGGGGCTGGCCGGGCCGCTCAACAAGGGGCCGCACGGCTTCGGCGAGATCCTCTACGCCTTCACCTCCGCGGTCGCCAACAACGGTTCGGCCTTCGCCGGCCTGACCGCCAGCACGCCCTGGTACGACGGCCTGCTCGGGGTCGCGATGTGGGTCGGCCGCTTCTTCATCATCGTGCCGATGCTGGCGATCGCCGGCAGCCTGGCGGCGAAGAAGCACACGCCGGCCTCGGCGGGCTCGTTCCCGACCACCGGCGGCCTGTGGGTCGGCCTGCTCGTCGGCATCGTGCTGGTGCTGGGCGGCCTCACCTTCCTGCCGAGCCTCGCGCTCGGTCCCATCGCCGATCATCTCGCGATGGTGAAGGGGCAGTTGTTCTGATGTCCGCCAGCAACCTCATTCGTCACCCCGGACGTGTTCCGGGGTCCACCCTTCCACCCGCACCGCCGTCGCCCGTCGCACGGCGGACCCCGGAACGAGTCCGGGGTGACGGGTCCTTCGGAGTCGCGCGCTGATGGCTCAGACCGCATCCAAATCCCTGTTCACCGCGGACCTGATGGTTCCGGCGATCAAGGCCTCGTTCCTCAAGCTCTCCCCGCGCGAACTGATCCGCAACCCGGTGATGTTCGTGACCGCCAGCGTCGCCGCGCTGCTCACCGTGCTGCTGGTCGTCGGCCACGACGGCCTGGGCGTCGGCTTCAAGCTGCAGCTCGTCGTCTGGCTGTGGCTGACCGTGCTGTTCGGCACCTTCGCCGAGGCGCTGGCGGAAGGCCGCGGCAAGGCGCAGGCGGCGAGTCTGCGCGACACCAAGGCGGAATTGCGCGCCAAGCTGCTGACCGGAGTCGGCGACACCTGGGAACTCGTCCCCGCCGCCCGCCTCGCCAAGGGCAACGTGGTGCTGGTCGAGACCGGCGACCTGATTCCGTCCGACGGCGAGGTGATCGCCGGCGTCGCGAGCGTCAACGAGGCGGCGATCACCGGCGAAAGCGCGCCGGTGATCCGCGAGGCGGGTGGCGACCGCTCGGCGGTCACCGCCGGCACCCGCGTCATCTCCGACTCGATCCGGGTGCAGGTGACGGTCAATCCGGGTCAGGGCTTTCTCGACCGGATGATCGCGCTGGTCGAAGGCGCCGAGCGGCAGAAGACGCCGAACGAAATCGCGCTGACCATCCTGCTCGTCGGGCTGACGATCATCTTCCTGATCGCGGTCGGCACCATCCCCGCCTTCGCCACCTATGCCGGCGGCAGCATCCCGGTCGCGATCCTCGCGGCGCTGCTGATCACGCTGATCCCGACGACGATCGCGGCGTTGCTGTCGGCGATCGGCATCGCCGGCATGGACCGGCTGGTGCGGTTCAACGTGCTCGCCAAATCGGGCCGTGCGGTCGAGGCGGCGGGCGACGTCGACGTGCTGCTGCTCGACAAGACCGGCACGATCACGATCGGCGATCGTCAGGCGAGCGAATTCCGCAGCGTCGGCGGCGCCACCCCCGATGCGCTGGCCGATGCCGCGCTGATGGCCAGCCTCGCCGACGAGACGCCGGAGGGCCGCTCGATCGTCGCGCTTGCCCGCGACCGGTTCGGTGCCGCCATTACGCGTCTGCCGGAGGGGGCGGAGGTGATCCCGTTCACCGCACAGACCCGCATCTCGGGCGTCCGCATCGGCGACCGGCTGATCCAGAAGGGCGCGGTCGATTCGATCCTGCGCGCCAATCCGGGCGTCGGCGAGACGGCGGCGGCGACCGAACTCCGGCGCATCACCGACGAGATTGCCCGTGCCGGCGGCACGCCGCTGGCGGTGGCGGAGGATGGCCGGCTCTTGGGCGCGATCTTCCTCAAGGACGTGGTCAAGGCGGGGATCCGCGAACGGTTCGGCGAACTGCGTCGGATGGGCATCCGCACGGTGATGATCACCGGCGACAACCCGCTGACCGCGGCGGCGATCGCGGCGGAGGCGGGGGTCGACGATTTCCTCGCCCAGGCGACGCCGGAGGACAAGCTGGCGCTGATCCGGTCGGAGCAGCAGGGCGGCAAGCTGGTCGCGATGTGCGGCGACGGCACCAACGACGCGCCCGCTCTGGCCCAGGCCGACGTCGGCGTGGCGATGAACACCGGCACGCAGGCGGCGCGCGAGGCGGGCAACATGGTCGATCTCGACAGCGATCCGACCAAGCTGATCGAGGTCGTCGGCCTCGGCAAGCAGCTGCTGATGACCCGCGGTGCGCTGACCACCTTCTCGGTCGCCAACGACGTCGCCAAATATTTCGCAATCATCCCGGCGATGTTCGTCGCGCTCTATCCGGGCCTCGGCGTGCTCAACGTGATGGGGCTCGGCACGCCGCAGTCGGCGATCCTCAGCGCGATCATCTTCAATGCGCTGATCATCCCCTTGCTCGTGCCGCTGGCGCTGAAGGGTGTCGCCTACAAGCCGATGGGGGCGGGGCCGCTGCTCGCGCGCAACCTCGCCATCTACGGCCTCGGTGGCCTCGTCGCTCCGTTCGTCGGGATCAAGATCATCGACGTCGCGGTCACCGGCCTCGGCCTGGCGTGACCGGTTCGTCGGATTTCGTCACCCCGGACTTGTTCCGGGGTCCACCGCTCCGCGAACACCGCCGCCGATGCCCACGCGGAACGGTGGATGCCGGAACAAGTCCGGCATGACGAAAGAGCAATGACGTCACCATCCTCCCCATCGACCGGCGAGACGAAGGATCGCGGCCTTATTCCTCAAGGAAGCAATACCATGAACCAAGACATCACCTCCGCCCTGCGGCCCGCGATCGTCATGACGATCCTGTTCGCGATCCTGCTCGGACTGGTCTATCCCTTGGCCATGACCGGCATCGGACAGGCGATCTTTCCCGCCCAGGCGAACGGTAGCCTGGTGCGCGATGCGTCCGGCCGCGTGATCGGCTCGACGGTCGTCGGCCAGGCCTTCGCGAGCGAGCGCTATTTCCAGACGCGGCCGTCCGCGGCCGGCAAGGGCTATGACGGCCTCGCCTCGTCGGGCTCCAACCTCGGCCCGACCGCGCGCGCGCTGATCGACCGGGTCAAGGCGGACGTCGCGAAACGCCGGGCCGAGGGCGTGACCGGGCCGCTGCCCGCCGATCTCGTCACCGCCAGCGGTTCGGGTCTCGACCCCGATCTGTCGCCGGAGGCCGCACTGGCGCAGGCACCCCGCATCGCCCGCGTCCGCGGCCTGCCGGTCGCGACCGTCCGCGGCCTTGTCACGCGCGCGACCGAGGATTCGGTGTTCGGCGACCCCCACGTCAACGTCCTTGCCCTCAATCGCGCGCTGGACGCTGCCGCGCGCCGATGACCACGGGCGAGCGTCCCGATCCCGATGCCCTACTGCGCGCCGCCGCGCAGGAGGGGCGCGGCCGGCTGAAGATCTTCCTCGGCGCCGCGCCGGGGGTCGGCAAGACGTTCGAGATGCTGTCCGAAGGCGCGGCGCGGCGGCGCGACGGCGTGGATGTCGTCGTCGCGGTGGTCGAGACGCACGGCCGCGTCGAGACCGAGGCGCTGGTCCGCGGCCAGGAGGTGCTGCCGCGCCGCGCCGTCCCCTATGAGGGGCGCACGCTGCACGAGATGGACCTCGACGCCGTCCTCGCCCGCAGCCCCCGGCTGGCGCTGGTCGACGAGCTGGCGCACACCAATGCGCCCGGCAGCCGTCATCCCAAACGCTATCAGGATGTCGAGGAACTGCTCGCCGCCGGGATCGACGTCTATACCACGGTCAACATCCAGCACGTCGAGAGCCTCAACGACGTCGTCGCCAGCTTCACCCGCGTCCGCGTCCGCGAGACGGTGCCCGACCGCATCCTCGAGGCGGCGGAGATCGAGGTCGTCGACATCCCGCCCGACGAGCTGATCGAGCGGCTGAAGGCGGGCAAGGTCTATCTGCCGCAGGAAGCGACGCGGGCGCTGTCGCATTTCTTCTCCAAGTCCAATCTGTCGGCGTTGCGCGAACTGGCGCTGCGCCGCGCCGCGCAGGCGGTCGACGCGCAGATGCTCGACCATGTCCGCTCGCTCGGCGTCGGCGGCACCTGGGCAGGCGGCGAGCGGCTGGTCGTCGCGGTCAGCGAATTCCCCGGTGCCGACGAACTGGTCCGCGCCGCGAAGCGCGCCGCCGACGCGCTGCGCGCACCCTGGACGGCACTGTTCATCGACACGCCGCGCACCGCGCAATTCGGCGAGGGGCAGCACCGCCGCCTCGCCCAGACGATGACGCTGGCGACGCAGCTCGGTGCGGCGGTGGCGACGGTGCCGGCACCCAATGTCGTCGAGGGAATCCGCGGCTTCCTCGCCGATGCGCGCGCCACGCAACTGGTCGTCGGCAAGTCCAAACGCTCGCGCTGGTTCGAGCTGCGCCACGGCTCGGTGGTCGACCGGCTGGTCCGCGAGACGCCGGGCGTCACCGTCCACGTCCTGCCCGTCGAGGAGGCACAGGCACCGCGCGAACGCGTCGCCAGGCGCGGCGCCTGGGGCTCGCCGACCGGCTATCTCGCGACGCTGGCGCTGGTCGCGGCGGTCACCGCGGCGGCGAGCGCGCTGTTCCACGTCCTCAACCTTGGCAATGTCGCCTTGCTCTACCTGCTGCCGGTGATGGCGGCGGCGAGCCTCTACGGCCTGCGCACCGGCCTGTTCGCCGGCCTCGCCTCCAGCCTCGCCTATAATTTCTTCTTCCTGCCGCCGGTCGGCACGCTCAGCGTCAGCAATCCCGAGAATGTCGTGTCGATCTTCGTGCTGCTCGGCGTCGCCATCGCCACCAGCCAGCTGACCGCGCGGGTGCGCGCGCAGGCCGATCTGGCGGCGGCGAGCGCGCGCGCCAATGCGACGCTCGCCGGCTTCCTCCACCGCCTGGGCGGGATCAACGACCCGGCGGAGGCGGCGCGGGTGATCTGCGAGGACATCCGCCGCCTGTTCGACGTGCAGGTCGTGCTGCTCGCCCCGGCACCGGGCGGCGGCGTCGCAGTGCAGGCGGCGACCCGCGCCGACTACAGCCTGCAGACGATGGACATGGCCGCCGCCAATTGGGCGTTCGACACCGGCAATCCGGCGGGCAAGGGATCGGCGACGCTCGCTGCCTCGGAATGGCTGTTCCAGCCGCTGAAAGCCGGCGAGCGGACGCTGGCGGTGCTCGGCCTCGCCAGCGAGAGCGGCGGCGATCCGGTCCGCGCCGACCGGCTGCCCCTGCTCACTGGCCTGATCGACCAGGCGGCGCTGGTGCTCGAGCGGCTGCGGCTGGAGGCGGAGATCCGCGACGTCGACGCGGTGCGCACCCGCGACCGGCTGCGTGCGGCCTTACTGTCCTCGGTCAGCCACGACCTGCGCACGCCGCTGACCGCGGTGATGGCTGCGGCCGCCGAACTGCGCCGCGGCGGCGCCGCCGACCAGCAGGGCGAACTGGTCGCGACGATCGAGGGCGAGGCGGCGCGGCTCAACCGCTTCGTCGCCAATCTGCTCGACATGGCGCGGGTCGAGGCGGGGGCGCTCAAGCTCAAGGTCGAGGCGATCGACCTCAGCGATGCGGTCACCGGCGCCGCCCACGATGCGCGCCGCGCGCTGGAGGGGCATGCAGTGCGCCTCGACGTGCCGCCCGACCTACCTTTGGTCCGCGCCGATCCGCAATTGCTCCACCATTGCCTGCTCAACCTGCTCGACAATGCCGGCCGCTATGCCGATCCGAACACGGAGATCGTCGTCGAGGGGCGCCACCGCCATGGGAGCCTGCGCCTCGCGGTGCTTGACCGTGGCCCCGGCCTGCCGCCGGGCCGCGAGGCGGAGGTGTTCGAGACGTTCCGCCGGCTCGAAGGGTCGGATCGCGCGATCCACGGCACCGGCCTCGGCCTTGCCATCGTCAAGGCGTTCGCGGAAAGCATGGGGATGAGCGTCGAGGCGAGCAACCGGACGGACGAGCGCGGCGCCGCCTTCACCCTGATCTTCCCGCACGCGCTGATCGTGCGCGATGGCGGCGGCGGGCTGTAGATGGCCGCCAAGGTCCTCATCGTCGACGACGAGGTCGCGATCCGCCGCCTGCTGCGCAACACGCTGGAACGCGCCGGCCATCAGGTGGTGGAGGCGCGCGACGGCCGCGACGCGCTCGCCCTCGCGGCGGCCGAGCATCCCGACGCGGTGCTGCTCGACCTCGGCCTGCCCGATCGCGACGGCCTGGGGCTGGTGCCGCTGCTCCGGGGCGACGGGCAGCGGGTATTGCTGGTCGTCTCGGCGCGCGACGCCACCGAGGAAAAGGTCGCCGCGCTCGACCTCGGCGCCGACGATTACGTCACCAAGCCGTTCGACACCGACGAACTGCTCGCCCGCCTGCGCGTTGCGTTGCGCCATCGCGGCAGCGGCAGCGCGGCGGCGCCGATCGTCCATGCCGGCGAGCTGGCGATCGACCTCGACCGCCGCCGCGTCACCCGCGCCGGCGAGGAGCTGCACCTGACGCGCAAGGAATATGACGTGCTCGCGCTGCTCGCCCAGCACGTCGGCCGCGTCGTCACCCACGATCGCATCATCGCCGCCGCCTGGGGCGGGGACGAGGACCCGCGCATCGAATATCTGCGCATCGTCGTGCGCAATTTGCGCGGCAAGCTGGAGGCGCCGTTGCCGGTCGGCAGCGTCATCGCCAACGAACTCGGCGTCGGCTATCGGCTGCGCGGCGAGGGCTAGGGGCGCCCGACCACTCCGCCCGGTCAGCCTGCCAGTTGCTCCGTCCGCCGTCGTCCGTCGGCGAGCAGCCGCTGGTAATAGCCCCGCGCCCCTGCCACGCTGGAGCGCCGCGCACCGTCCGCGATGCCGAGCCACGCCAGCGCCTCCGCCGCGCGGCTCGCCGGTTCGCGCGGGATGCGCGCCAGCTCGACGTCGAACGGCGCGAAATAGGCGGGCTCGCCCTGCCAGCCGACCAGCCGCGCGCGCGTCTCGTCCGCGCTCCAGCCGTCGTGGTGGAAGCCGATGTCGGCGAGCGCCCGCCCGACGCGGAAGATCAGCCAGTGGAGATGCCCTAGTCGCGCATGCGGATCGGCATAGGGCGCCACCGTTTCCGCCTGGATGCCCCAGCCTTCGACGAACGCCGCGGCATAGGTGATGCGCAGTGGATGCGGCGGCGCCGTGCCCTCCAGCCCGAGCTGGCTCATATGGCCCGGCAGCAGTTCGTGCGCGACGACGCTGGGCAGCGTCCACGCCGGCCGCCGCCGCACCGCGCGCAGATCGACGATATAGGCGCCCGGCGCCGTCGGCGTCGGCACGATGCGATAGCCGTTCTTGCCCGCGGCGATCTCGGCGGGCGACAGCGCCCGCACCGAACAGGCCGCGGCCCAGGCCGGCACCGCGCCGACCTGCACGGGGACGCGGCCGCGCGCGGCATCGAGTTCGCGCGTCATCGCCGCCACCGCCGCGGCGCGGCCGGCATCGTCGTCGGCGAACAGGAAACGCTCGTCCTGCCACAGCGCGCGATAGCGGTCGGCGACGCTGCCCCGCGTCAGGCCGATCGCGCGGAAGCCGCGGTCGGCCCGGGCCTGCAACGCCGTCATCGCTTGCGCCAGCCGCGCCTGGGCGGCGCGTGGCTCGACCGTCCCGAGGCTGCGGCCGAGCAGCAGCCGGTACCAGTCTGCCCCCTGCGGCAGCCGCGCCATGCTGCCGGGCTCCGGGCGGTAGCCCTGCTTCGCGCTGCCGCCGAAGCGGGCGAGGTCGCGATCGATCGCCAGCCCGGCGCGCGCCGCCTCGACGTCGAGCCGCTCGCGGGTCGCCAGACGGCGGGTGTCGATGGCGGCGAGGCGGACCAGCGCCTCCGCCGGCGGAAGGGCGGCGGCTTCGTCAAGCGCAGCGCGGGTGTCGGTGGTGGAGGGCAGCAGCGGCAGGGCGAGCGCACCGGCGAGGAACGAGCGGCGGTCGACTTCTGAGCTCCCCTCCCGCTTGCGGGAGGGGCTGGGGAAGGGCAGTGGCCACAAGTCGTTACTTGCGAGAATTCCCTCCCCTAGCCCCTCCCGCAAGCGGGAGGGGGACGGGGGCGTCCCGCCAAGCTCTCTCACCGCGCCACCACCACCGCATTGTTGAGCAGCGTCACCTCCGGCGCGTCGCCCGCCAGCGCAACGCGTGCCGTCACGCCCGCGCTCGCATCGGCCGACAGCGTCATCCGCACCTGTACCGTCCTTGGCTTGAGGTCGACCGGCGCTTCGATCGGCGGGATCGCCGCGCGGGCGAGCTCACGGCCGTCCGCCGCCATCAGCGTTGCGACGCCGGCCCCGGTCGCGACCGAGCCCAGGCTGTGCACGGTCAGCGTCACCTGTCGCCCCTTCACTGTCACATCGTCCGCGCCGATGCCGAGATCGGGACGCGCCTCGACCGGCGTGCCGGCCCGGATCAGTTCCGCCTCGATCACCGTCGTGGTACCCGGCGCGAAGGTGACGTCGGTGCCGGCGCTGCGCTCCAGCGTGACCTCGCGCGTGTCTCCGCCGGTCAGTGTCTTGCCCTCATCTTTACTGGTCGCGACGCGCAGCCGCCAGGTGCCGGCGGCGACGTTCCACGTCGACATGCGCGCGCTCTGCGCGACGCCGCTGGTGTTGTAGGCGATGACGCGGAATCTCGCGCGCGTCGCGCCGGGCACCAGGATCGCGACCTGCTCCGCCGCGCCCGGCGTCGCAAACCGCCAGCTGACGGTGTTGCCCGGCCAGGTCATGTTGCGCCGGAGTGCGATGCCACCCAGCCGCTCGCGCTGCAGGATGTCATTGGGCTGGTCGACGCGGTCGGACCACCAATGGCCCTCCGTGTACATATATTGATGCTGCGCCTTGTCGGTCCACGCCGCCTCGTGCAGCGACGCCAGCCCCGCCAGATCGCCGGTCGCCGCCCAGCGCGCATAGGCCGCGAACGGATCCTCGCCCGCCGTCTTGGCCAGCTTCGCACGCAATTCCGCGCCGCCCGGCATCGTGTCGAAGGCATTCTCGGCGAATTCATTGAGCCCGCCCGGCGCCTTGCCGACCCGCGCCTGCACCGGGCGCAGATACCTATCGTCGCCGGTGAAGCGCCACGCCGCCCAGGCACCCTGCAACGGCGTCGTCACGCCGCCGCCGTCACCGACCCGGGTCGCATCGGTGCGCCAGTTGATCTCGTTGGGGTAGCTCCAGCTGCCGTCGGCATTCTGCTTGCCATGCGCCATCCAGCCGTCGATCACGCCGGTGACGAGGCCGCGCGCCGCCGAATTACCGTTGTACAGGCCGATCAGGATCGGCCCATGCAGAACGGTGAAGCTGTACGGCTTCTGCCATTCCCACGGCCCCTCGCGGTACATCTTGCGCCCGCCATACCAGTTGGACGCGAAATGCATATGGCCGGCAGGGTTCTTGAGGATCACGCCCTGCAGCGCACGCACCGTGTCCATCAGCCGCTCGACCGCCTTGGGCTCGCCCCAGTTGAGATAGAGCCGCTCGGCGTCGCTGTTCAGCCCCTCCTCATAGGCGTGGAGCTCGTCGGTGGTGATGTAGCCGAGCCCGTTGACCCGCATGCCGTTCTTGTACACCGCGTCGGACAATGCGCGCAGCGAGGCGTTCACCTTGTCCGGCTCGACGCCCATCAGCGCCAGGCCCGGCCATTGCTGGGTCAGGTCGACGTCGTCCGAAATGCCGCCGCCGAAATCGCCATAGGGCACTTGGCGATGGTCGATCCACCATAGCACGAAGTCGCGGGTGATCTTCAGGTCGTCGAGCTGCCGCGTCGCCCATAGCGGCACGCCGGCGGGGGCAGGGGGCAGCGCCACCGGCGGCAGGTTTCCCGGCCGGTAGTTGATGTCCGCCCAATAGGCGCGTGCCTGTTCATGGTCGGGCGCGACGCGCAGCAGGTCGGTGATGTCGGCATAGACGCGGCGGTACAGGCCGGCGCGCTGCGAGGCGGTATGCTCCTCGACCAGGAAGCCCCAATTGTCCTTCACCTGCGCGAACCGGTCGGCGACATGCTCCTTCAGCGCCTCGGCGCGCGGCTTGAACACCAGCCGGATCTTCGCGCCGTTCACACTGTCGGCGTCGAAGCCGGCATCGGCGGAGGCGAGCGTCAGGAACAGGCTGTCGTTCGGCAGGATGCGGTCGCGCAGATCGAGCCACAGCGTGCGCGCCTCGCCCGCACGGACGGAGACGGACACGTCGATCATGTCGCGCCCGGGCCACAGCGGATCGTGGACGCGGATGTTGAGCGGGATCGTGCCCCCGGACCCGCCGCTGCCCTTCAGGGCGGGCAGGTCGATGGCGATCCCGTCCAGCCCGTCGTGCAGATTCTGCCAGCCATAGTCCCAGGCGCGCGCCAGCGGC
Source organism: Sphingomonas sp. MA1305 (assembly GCF_016107325.1). Lineage (GTDB taxonomy): Bacteria > Pseudomonadota > Alphaproteobacteria > Sphingomonadales > Sphingomonadaceae > Sphingomonas. The sequence goes on along the minus strand of NZ_RCVT01000002.1, from coordinate 96,207 downwards.
TGGTCCGGGAAGGCATCGCCGAAGCTCGCCGGGATCAGCACATGGACGATCGGCCGGCCGGCGGCGCGGCGCACCGCATTGGCCGATGCGCCGGCGGCGCCCGCGCCCACCGCCACCTTCATCCCCGCCGACGGCATCGCCACCACGGTGCTGCGCTCCTCCGGCGCGAAACGGCCGGCGATATAGGCGTTCAGCGGCGCCAGCGCCGCCAGCCGAGGCGAGGCGGCGGCATCGACCGTGTAGCTCAGCGTGACGCTGCCCTTCGGCACCGCGCCGGCGCCGACGTCATAGGCCCAGAGCTCCTGGATCGGCTGTTCCTGCATCACGTTGGTAAAATGCAGCGTGCCGCCGGTACGGGGCTTCACCGCATCGACGCTGCGCACGACGCCCTTGGCGCGGGTGGCGAGGGTCTGATCCTTGCCGCCGGCGTCCGTCCAGGACAGGTGGCCATAAGCGGCACCGCGGATCTCGACGCGGTTGAACGTCTCGCCGGCGGGCACCGTCAAATCGTAGCGCTTGCCGCCCTCGACATAGACGTTCCAGTCGGGCAGCTCGAAATAATCGTCGCGCCCCGGCAGCTTCGACCGGTTGTAGACGCCGGGCCAGGTCGTCTCGGCGATGCCGTCGACGCCCTTGTACATCCACTCCTTCAGATCCTTGGCGTCGGCGAATTCGATTTTGCGGATGCGCGTCACCGGGTCGGTCAGCAGCGGCGGCGATGTCTTGTCCCAGCCGAAACGGTGCAGCCATGCTGACCTATCCTGGCTGACAGGCTGCGGGGCGGGCTCGCCCTTGGCGGCCAGCGCGGCGACGTCGCTGGCGCCCAGCATCCGGTCATATACGCGAAGTTCGTCAAGATCGGACCCGCGCATGAAATTGTAGCGGCTCTGCACCTGATGCGGCGACATCACCCGCCCGGCCAGGCCGAACTGGTCGAGGCCGGAATCGAGGTCGGCACGCTGGTCGAGCTTGGCGACCGGCTTGCCGTCGACGAACAGCTCCACCCCGTTCGCCTCGTCCCAAGCGAAGGCGAGGTGCCGCCACTGGTCGGGGCTGGGGATCTGGTCGATCCGCCACGACACGCGGACGCGCGACAGATTGGCGTCAGTGACGAAGGCGTCGAAGCCGTGACCGTTCCAGTCGATGCGCAGGAACGCCATGTCCCAGCTGGTATGATCGGCGAAGCCGGCGCGGAAGATGACGAAGGGCGCCTCGCCGAGCGGCGCGCGCGGCCGCCAGAAGAAGGACAAGGTGCCGCGCTGCGCGATCATGTTGCCCGGCGCGGACCAGGCGACATAGCCGTCGTCCGCCCAGCGCGCCGCGCCGCCGATCGCGCCGTCCGGCACGACGCCGACGTTGCTGCGGAAATTGGGCACCGCCGCCCCGCCCGCGACCTCGGCGGTCAGATCCTTGTCGGCGGACATGCGGAACAGCAGCCCATCGGTCTGCGCCGCGGCCGGCGTGGCGGCGGCAAGGGCGGTCGCCAATGCTAGGAGCGAGTAATGCATGGAGCCTCTCCGTGGCGTCACCCTCATCCTTCCGGCGCTTCTCGCCTCCCGACGCAGCCGGGCAGGAAGGGTGAGGGCGGTTCGTGCTTACGTGACCGGCGGCTTGCTGCCGCTCTGTCTCGGGTAGATCAGGCGGCGTCGACCCGCGCCAGTCGCGGGCTGAGCAGATGGATGACGATCACGGCGATCAGATAGGTCGAGCCGGCGACGGCGAAGATCGGCGTATAGCTGCCCGTCGTCTGCAGGATGTAGCCAGTGAACTTGGCCATCATCATGCCGCCGATCGCGCCGACCGTGCCGCCGATGCCGACCACCGATCCGACCGCAGCGCGCGGGAACATGTCCGACGGCAGCGTGTAGAGGTTGGCCGAGAAGGCCTGGTGCGCCGCGGTGGCTAGGCCGACGACGGCGACTGCCAGCCACAGGCTGCTGATGTACTGCGCCGCGAAGATCGGCATGACCAGGAAGGCGCAGACCAGCATGGTGATCTTGCGCGCGGCATTGGCGCTGAACCCGCGCTTCATCAGCCGCGACGACGACCAGCCGCCCGCGACGCTGCCCAGGTCGGAGATCAGGTAGATGACGACCAGCGGCGGACCGAAGCTCTTGAGGTCGAGATTGTAGGTCTTGGCCAGGAAGTCGGGCGTCCAGAACAGGAACAGCCACCAGATCGGATCGATCAGGAACTTGCCCAGCGCATAGGCCCAGGTCTCGCGATAGCGCAGGATGCGGCCCCAGCCGATCGGCTGGACGGGGTCGGCGGGATCGCTCTCGATATAGGCAAGCTCGCTTGCCGACACCTTGGCCGTCTCGCGCGGGCGGCGATAGACCGCGATCCAGGCGACCAGCCACAGGCAGCTGGCGATGCCGGTGACGATGAACGCCATCCGCCAGCCGAAGGCGAGGGTGATCGCCGGCACGACCAAAGGCGTCACCACTGCGCCGACATTGGCGCCCGCGTTGAAGACGCCGGTGGCGAGCGCCCGCTCCTTGGCCGGGAACCATTCGGTCACCGCCTTGATGCCGGCCGGGAAGTTGCCGCTCTCACCGACGCCCAGGATGAAGCGCGCGATCGAGAACTGGAAGGCGGAGTTGACGAAGCCGCACAGCGTGTGGCCGAGCGTCCAGATCACGAAGGCGATCGAATAGCCGATGCGCGCACCGACCAGATCGACGATCCGCCCGAAGCTGAGATAGCCGATCGCGTATGCGGCCTGGAACCAGAAGATGACGTCGGCATAGGTCGTTTCCGACCAGCCCAGTTCGGCGGAGATCGTCGGCTTGAGCACGCCGATCATCTGCCGGTCGACATAGTTGATCGCGGTCGCCGCGAACAACAGGCCGCAGATCACCCAGCGATAGCGACCGACGCCGGCGGGCGGGGCTCCCTCGTGGACTGTGGTTGCCATCCTCTCGCTCTCCTGGTCTTGGGGCCTCTCAGCGGGCCTTGATCGTGCAGGCGACGGCGAACCGGCCGTCGAAGCTCGTGTCGACCCGGTCGCCGACCGCGACCGGATGGACGCCGGTGACCGCACCGGTCGAAATCCATTGACCGGCGGCCAGTGCGATCCCGCGCGCCGCCATATGTTCGAACAGGAAGCGGGCCGCGCCGAACGGACCGTCGAGCATCGTCGCGGTCGTCGCGTCGCCGATCTGATCGCCGTTGACCGACAGCGTCACCCGCCAGTCGTTGAGGTCGCCCTCGCGCCAGCCCTCCGCCTCGGCGCCGACGACCAGGCCGTTGTTGTTGCCGAAGTCGCTGATCGTCACCGTCGCACCCAGCGCGTTGATGCCGGGGAAGGGGGAGGAGGCGATCTCGATGCCGACATGCACCGCGTCGATCAGCGCCCGCGCCTCGTCGATCGTATAGGTCGTCTTGGCGGGGTCGGGCGCCGTGCCGATGCGCAGCAGGAATTCCGCCTCCGCAGCGCCGAAGCCCTCGGCGAAGATCGGCATGGCAACGGTGTCGCCGTTCTGCGCGTCGATCACCTGATCGGCGAAGATCGGGCCCGACAGGCGATCGATGCCGTCGATGGGGGGATTGATCCGGCCGACCTTCCAGCCCGCAACCGTGCCGCTCGCCAGGCTGAGCGCATGATCCTGCACGCGATAGGCGTCGGCCAGCGTCGCCGGCACGTCGCCCGGATAATCGAGCAGTGCAATGCCGTCGCGCCGCGCCGCGACGAAGGCGTCCGCGATGCTGCGGCTGTTGTCGGTGGTCACGTCGGGCTGCACTGGCCCCCCTCTCTCTGATCTATTCTCGTTGGCCGCGACGCTATGGGAAACCGGTGTCAATGGCAAGCGCCCGACCGGCGCTATCGCAACAGTTCGTCCCATCGGCCGGCGCCTAAAGCCTCCGCCGAGGCGATGATCGCGCGCTGCAGCGCATCGTCGCCGGCGATCGTCGGCGGCAGGCCCAAACCGGCCTCGACGAGCCGTCCGACGACCGCGCCCGCGTCGCCATCCGCAGCCGCGGCGGCAAGGGCGGAGCCGTGCGGATCGGCGATGGACACGCCCTGCCGCGATCGCATAATCAGGAAAGCGACCCAGCCCCCGAGCGCGATCGCCACCCGGTGCGGCAATCGACCGGCGGCACGGTTTGCCGCCAGCGTGTCGCCGAGCCGGTAGGGCAGCTTCTGTGAACCATCGATCGCGATCTGGTCGAGCCGGTGGACGATCGCGGGATTGCGGAAGCGGGCCAGCACGGCGGCGCGATAGGCATCGAGGTCGAGGCCCGGCACCGCCGGCAATTGCGGGATGATGTCGTCACGGATCATCGCGTCGACGAACTGCGCCAGCGGCCCATCCTGCATCGCCTCGGCGACGCTGGCATGGCCACGCAGCAATCCCAGATATGCAAGCGTCGAATGCGCGCCGTTGAGGATGCGCAGCTTCGCCTTCTCATAGCCCGCGACGTCGGAGGTCAGGGTGGCGCCCGCGGCGGCGAGATCCGGGCCGAGCGGCACGCCGACATCCTCGATCACCCATTGCGCAAAGGCCTCGCGCTGGACGGCGGCGTGATCCTCGACACCGATCGCCTCCGCGACTGCGGCATAGAGCGCATCGTCGGCGGCAGGGGTGATCGAATCGACCATGGTGGACGGCACGCGGACCTCGCCCGCGATCCAGTCCGCGAGAGCAGGATCGCGGCCGCCGGCGAAGGCGACCAGCGCGGCGTGCAGCTTGGCGCCGTTCGACGCGAGATTGTCGCACGGCATCGGCACGAACGGAGCGGCGCCGTCGGCACGCCGCGCCGCCAGGCCGGCGACGATCCAGCCAACGACGCTGCGCGGTACCGCGCCGCCGTCCGCAAGATCGTGGACGATGTCCGGGTGATCGCGGTCGAGCGTGCCGTCCGCGTTCAGGCAATAGCCCTTCTCGGTCACGGTGGTGGTGACCAACGTGACGGCCGGATCGGCGAGCAGCGCCAGCGTCTCCGCCGCCGCGTCGGGCGCGAGGAAGCGCGTGTGCGCGCCGATGACGCGCATCGCCGGTTGCGTATCAAGGATGGCGAGCGTGTAGAGGCCGTCCTGCTCCGCCAGCGCCGCGACCGTGCCGCGGCTGCGCATCGACACGGCGGCGATACCCCAGCGCGGGTCCGCATCGAGCAGCGTGTCGATATAGGCGGCCTGATGCGCGCGGTGGAAGGCGCCGGGACCGAAATGCACGATGCCGGTGCCGATGGGCGGCCGGCTGCGCGGCGCGGCGATCTCGCCGGGCAAGGTCGACAGCGTCGCGCGGGACAGGCGGGTCACAGCGTCACCCCGCGTTTCCAGATCGCGATCTCGCGTTCGTCGTTGCGCTCGGCCGCGGTCTCCTCTCCCGATGCGATCGCGCAGATGCGGTCGAGCAGCGCGATCTCCGCCGCCTCGAACCCCTCGTCGAGGACGAGGCCGGCATCGAAGTCGATCCACCCCGGCTTGCGCGCGGCGAGCGTCGAATTGGATGCGATCTTGATCGTGGGCACCGGAAAGCCGAGCGGCGTGCCGCGCCCGGTGGTGAACAGGATCACCGTCGCCCCCGCCGCGGCGAGCGCGGTCGACGACACCGCGTCATTGCCCGGCGCTTCGAGCAGGGTGAGTCCGTCGGTGCGCGCCCGCGCGCCATAGGCAATGACGTCGGTGACGGTCGCCCGGCCGCCCTTCTGTACCGCACCCAGCGACTTTTCCTCCAGCGTGGTGATGCCGCCCGCGACATTGCCCGGCGACGGATTTTCGGAGATCGGCTCGCCGTGATCGATGAAATATTGGCGGAATCCGCCGATCACGCCGACCATCGCCTCGAACACGTCCCGGTCGGCGGCGCGATCCATCAGCATCTGCTCGGCGCCGAAGATTTCCGGTATCTCGGTCAGCACGACGCGCCCGCCGGCGCCTGCCACCGCGTCGCTGATCCGCCCGACCAGCGGATTGGCGGTCAGGCCCGAGAGGCCGTCCGAGCCGCCGCATTTGACGCCCAGCACCAGCCGGTCGATCCCGACCCGCTGCCGCGGCGCCCGGGCGAGCGCGGCGAGTTCCTCGACCAACGCGACGCCTTCGCCGACCTCGTCGGCACTGAATTGCGCGGCCAGGGAGCGGACCATCGGATGACGCTCCGACGGGATGGCGGCAAGCAGTTCGGCAACCTGATTCTCTTCGCAGCCGAGCCCAACGAGCAGCACGCCGCCGGCATTGGGATGGCAGGCGAGGCCGGCGAGGATCGCGCGGACGCCGTCCAGATCCTGACCGAGCTGCGAACAGCCGTGCGGATGCGTGAAGGCATGGACACCGTCGACGATGCCCGCGAGCTTGGCGCCCGCCTCCCGTGCGATGCGCTCGGCGGTGCGGGCGACGCAGCCGACCGTCGGCAGCACCCAAATCTCGTTGCGCGTCGCCACCCGTCCGTCGGCGCGCACATAGCCTTCGAATGTCGCGGTCGACGCCGTTGCGATTTGGGCTTGGGGCTGGAGATCGTAGCGATAGGCGCCGCTCCCCTCCAAAGCGGTCGCCACATTGTCGCTATGGACATGCTCGCCGGGAACGATCGGGCGCGTGGCGCGACCGATCGGATAGCCGAATTTGAGGACCGGTTCGCCGGGGGCGACCGGCGCCAGCGCGACCTTGTGGCCACGCGGCACGTCCGCCGCCAGCGTCACGCCCATCGCGACGTCGCCGACGCGGCCATCCTCCAGCAGCGTCGCGACGGTGTCGCGCGCGTCGATTTGCAGCGCTCTGGCCATCATCCTCTCACTGTCACGGGTGTTCATCGGAAACCGGTGTCAGATAGTGGGTCAAAAATGGCGCCAGCACAAGACTGGTCCGCCTTTCGGAGTCACGCTAGCGTGCGTCATGCGTAAAAGCGGCCAGCCCACGATCAACGACGTCGCCCGCATCGCCGGCGTCTCCAAGAAGACGGTCAGCCGCGTCATCAACCGGTCGCCGTTGCTCGGCGAGGAGACGCGGCGGCGGGTCGAGGAGGTGATCGGCGGCCTGGGCTATATTCCCAATCCGCAGGCGCGGGCGCTGGCGCTGCGCCGCAACTTCCTGATCGGCCTGGTCCACGACAATCCCAATGCGCAGACAGTGATGAACGTCCAGCAGGGCATGCTGGAGGCGCTGCACGGCACCGAATTCGAAATGGTGGTGCGGCCGCTCGATCGCGGTTCGGCGACGATGCTCGAAGACCTGCGCCATTTCCTTGAACGACAGCGGTTGTTCGGCGTGCTGTTGATGCCGCCGGTCAGCGAGAATGACTCGGTGGCGCAATTGTGCACCGATATCGGCTGCCGCTACGTCCGCATGGGATCGGCGGCCCTGGATACGTCGGAGCGCATGGTCGCCTCGAACGATCGCGAGGCGGTGCGCATCGCCACCGACTATCTGATCGCGCAGGGGCATCGCCGCATCGGCCTGGTCGCCGGTCCGCACGGCTTCCGTTCGGCGCGCGAGCGGCGGCTCGGGTTCGAGGAGGCGCTGGCGCAGGCGGGGATCGCGCTGCCGCGATCGATGGTCGCGGACGGCAATTACACGTTCGAATCGGGGCTGGTCGCTGCCGAGCGGTTGCTCGACGTGATCCCGCGGCCGACGGCGATCTTCTCCAGCAACGACGAGATGGCGGCCGGCGTCATCCATGCCGCCCGCCAGCGCGGCCTCGATATCCCGCGCGACCTGTCGATCATCGGCTTCGACGACACACCGATCGCCGCCCATGTCTGGCCGCCGCTGACCACGGTGCGGTGGCCGATCGCGTCGATGGCGCGGTCCGCCGCGCTCAAGCTGATCGGCGGCGACGATGACGAGGCCGAACCGGTCGAGGAGCCGTCGCTGTTCCTGTCGACGCTGATCCGGCGCGGGTCGGTGGCGTCGCCACCAGCCTGACCGGGTTGCGCATGGCTCTGACACCGGTTACCAGATCGTCAAGAGGAGAGGAATCGTCATGACCCGGGCGCTCGCATTGCACCCCGACCGGCTGCTGCCGGCCGACCCGACGACGCGCGGCATCGCGCGGGCCTTGTACGCCGAAGTGGCCGACCTGCCGATCGTCAGCCCGCACGGGCACACCGATCCGCGCTGGTTCGCGGACAATGCGGCCTGGTCGGACGCGACGCAGTTGCTGCTCGCGCCCGATCATTACATCTTCCGCATGCTCTACAGCCAGGGCGTCGATCTGGATGCGCTCGCCATTCCGCATCGTGGCGGCACGCCGGCGACCGATCCGCGCGCGGCATGGCGGCTGTTCGCCGACCATTATCACCTGTTCCGCGGTACGCCGTCGCAGCTGTGGCTCGACCATGTCTTCGCCGAGGTGTTCGGGATGGACGTCGCATTGGAGAGCGCCACCGCCGACCGCTATTTCGACACGATCGGCGAAAAGCTCGCCAGCGACGCCTTCCGCCCGCGCGCGCTGTTCGACCGCTTCCGCATCGACTTCCTCGCCACCACCGAGGGCGCGCAGGACGGTCTCGACGCACATCATCGTATCCAGGCATCGGGCTGGCAGGGGCGGGTGGTCACCACCTACCGCCCCGACGGCGTCATCGACGTCGAGCATGAGGCGTTCGTGCCGGCGATGCAGCGCTTCGCCGAACTGACCGGCGAGGACGTCTACAGCTGGCGCGGCTATCTGGCGGCGCATGCCAAGCGCCGCGCCGACTTCCGCGCCGCCGGCGCGACCGCCACCGACCACGGCCACCCAACCGCGCAGACCGCGAATTTGTCGACCGCCGAGTGCGAGGCGCTGTTCGCGCGCATCGTCGGCGGCGACTGGACGCCCGCCGATGCCGAGCTGTTTCGCGCGCAGATGCTGACCGAGATGGCGCGGATGAGCGTCGCCGACGGCATGGTGATGCAACTGCATCCCGGCGCCTATCGCAACCATAACGCCGCTCTGTTCGCCAGCCACGGCCGCGACAAGGGTGCCGACATTCCGACGCGCACCGACTATGTCCATGCGCTCAGGCCGATGCTCGACGTCGTCGGCAACGAGCGCGACCTGACGATCATCCTCTTCACGCTCGACGAAAGCGTCTATGCGCGCGAGCTGGCGCCGCTCGCAGGCCATTATCCGTGCCTGCGCTTGGGGCCGGCCTGGTGGTTCCACGATTCGCCGGAGGGGATGCGCCGCTTCCGCGAGATGACTACGGAGACGGCGGGCTTCTACAACACCGTCGGCTTCAACGATGACACCCGCGCCTTCCTGTCGATCCCGGCGCGCCACGACGTCGCCCGCCGGGTCGACTGCGGTTTCCTCGCCCGCCTCGTCGCCGAGCATCGGCTGCAGGATTGGGAGGCGGCGGAACTGGCGCAGGAACTGACCAGCGGATTGGTCCGCCGCGCCTATCGGGTCGATGCGCCGTCGTCTTCCCCTATGGGAAGTGATTTCAAAATGTGCGACAGCGTCGCCGCCTGAGCCTTTCGGAGACTTTCATGTTCGACCGCACCTATTACGCCACGCATCCCGACATGATGGAATGCGTCTCCAATGACGAGCTGCGCGACCGCTATCTGATCCAGAATCTGTTCCGCGAGGGCGAGTGCGTGCTCGTCTACACCCATGCCGAGCGGTTCGTGATCGGCGGTGTCGCGGTGGCGGGCGCTTCGGTCAAGCTGCCCGATCAGACCGAACCCAAGTCGGCCGCCGGCCACCCCTTCCTCGAGCGTCGCGAGCTGGCGATCGTCAACGTCGGCAAGGTCGAGGGCACCGTCACCGTCGACGGCGAGAGCTTCACGCTCGGCAACAAGGATTGCCTGTACGTCACGATGGGCGCCAAGGACGTGCAATTCTCCGGCGAGGGCGCGCGCTTCTATCTCGCCTCCTGCCCGGCGCATAAGGCGTTCCAGACGCGCCTGCTTGGCATCGCCGACGCCAATGCGCTCGAGCGCGGCAGCCTCGAGGAATCGAACGAGCGGACGATCTTCCAGCTCGTCATCCCCGGCGTCTGCGACAGCGCGCAGCTGGTCATGGGCCTGACCGTGCTGAAGCCGGGCAGCGTGTGGAACACGATGCCGCCGCACATCCACGAGCGCCGCAGTGAGATCTACTTCTACTTCGAGCTCGACAATCTCGATACCGACCGCGTCATGCACTTCATGGGTGAAGGCGAGGCGACCCGCCACATCGTCATGCAGAATGAGGAAGCGGTGATCAGCCCGCCCTGGTCGATCCACATGGGCGCGGGGACCAAATCCTATGCCTTCATATGGGCGATGGCGGGCGAGAACCAGGACTATACCGACATGAACGTGCTGGACATCTGTCAGCTCGCGTAAAACTCCCCTCCCGCTTGCGGGAGGGGCTGGGGGAGGGCGGTTGCGCCATGCCCCTGGCCGGACTGTCGCGACCTGCCCTCCCCTAACCCCTCCCGCCAGCGGGAGGGGAATCTGGAGCTGATATGACCAACCCCTTCGATCTCACCGGCCGCGTCGCGGTCGTCACCGGCGCCAACACCGGGATCGGCCAGGCGATCGCGCTGGCGCTCGCGGCCGCAGGCGCGGATGTCGCCTGCGTCGGCCGTACGCCGGCGGAAGAAACGGTGGCCAAGGCCCGCCAGCTCGGCCGCCGCGCCGAGATCGTCTCCGCCGATCTGTCGACGATCGAGCCGGTTCAGCGCGTCGTCGACGAAACGGTCGAGAAGCTCGGTGGACTCGACATCCTGGTCAACAATGCCGGCATCATCCGCCGCGCCGATGCGGTGGACTTCACCGAAGAGGACTGGGATGCGGTGGTCGACACCAACCTGAAGTCAGTGTTCTTCCTCAGCCAGGCCGCCGGGCGGCACATGATCGGCCAGGGCAAGGGGCGGATCATCAACATCGCCTCGATGCTGACCTTCCAGGGCGGCATCCGCGTGCCGAGCTATACTGCGTCGAAAAGCGGCATCGGCGGCCTGACCAAGCTGCTCGCCAACGAATGGGCGGCCAAGGGGATCAGCGTCAACGCGATCGCGCCGGGCTATATCGCGACCAACAACACCGCGGCCTTGCAGGCGGATGAGGCGCGCAACCGCTCGATCATGGAGCGGATTCCCGCCGGCCGCTGGGGCGATCCGGCCGATCTGGGTGGCGCCGCCGTGTTCCTGGCGAGCGATGCGGCGGCCTATGTCAACGGGCATATCCTGGCGGTCGACGGCGGCTGGCTGGCGCGCTGAGCCCAAGGCCGCGCGGAGCAGGGGCAAGGGGAGGTAGGACAGCATGGGCAAGTTGCTGGCATTCGGCGAGATCATGCTGCGCCTGTCACCGCCGGGGCGCGAATTGCTGCTCCAGAGTCCGCGCTTCGACGTCTGGGTCGCGGGCGCGGAGGCGAACGTCGTCACCGCTCTCGCCAAGCTTGGCCATGACGTCGGCATCGCGAGCCGCGTGCCTGATAACGATTTGGGCCGTAGCGCGATCACGACGCTGCGCGGCCATGGCGTCGACACCGCCGCCATCCAGTTCGGCGGCGACCGGATGGGTCTCTACTTCGTCACCTCGGGCGCGGGAATGCGCGCCACCGAGGTGATCTACGATCGCGCCGGATCGTCCTTCGCGGAGGCGCCCGTCGACGCCTGGGACTGGGACACGCTGCTCGTCGGCGTCGACCGGCTCCACCTGTCGGGCATCACACCCGCGCTCGGCCCCGTCCCGGCCGAAAGTGCCATCGCCGCCGCCGAAGCCGCCAGCACGCGCGGCATTCCCGTCTCGTTCGACGGCAATTGGCGCGGCAAATTGTGGGAGCGGTGGGAGTCCGATCCGCGCGGCATCCTGACCCGCCTCGTCGCCCATGCCGATCTGATGTTCGGCAATCATCGCGATATTGCGCTGCTGCTCGGCCGCGACTTCTCCGGCGAGGGCGAGGATCGCCGGCGCGAGGCATGCGATGCCGCCTTTGCCGCCTTCCCCAAGTTGCAGACGATCGCCTCGACCGCGCGGCATGTCGAGCATGTCGACCTCAACCGCCTGTCCGCGCGGATCGACACGCGCGACGCGCATGCGCAGACCGAGGAGGTGGTGCTGGCCGGCATCGTCGACCGGATCGGCGGCGGCGACGCCTTCGCGGCCGGCGTGCTGCACGGTCTGCGCAGCGGCGGCGACATCGCCCAGGCAGCGGCGACCGGCCTTGCGCTGACCGCGCTCAAACATTCGCTGCCCGGTGACGCGGCGCTGTTCCGACAGGCCGATATCGACGCCTATCTCGCCGGAGGCCTCGATGTCCGCCGCTGAGGGCTGGACGCGTCGCGGCGCCCTGGGTGCCGGCGCCGCGCTGATCGCCGCCGGGGCGAAAGCGGCGATTGCGCCGGCGGCACTGGTCCGTTGCCGCGCCGGAGCCTTCGCCGGCAGCGTGGTCGACGGCGTCGGCAGCTGGAAGGGCATCCGCTATGGTCGCGCTGCCCGCTTCCGTGCGCCGGTCGCCGAGCCGCCCGCGCGGACCGTGGTCGCCGCCCGCGCCTTCGGCCCGGTCTGCCCGCAGAAGGGACCGTACGGACCACAGGACGAGGATTGCCTGTTCCTCAACGTCTGGTCGGCCGAACCGCGGGCCGGCGCCAACAAGCCGGTGATGCTGTACATCCACGGCGGCGCCTATTCCAACGGCAGCGTCACCGATCCGCTCAACGACGGGCAGGCGCTGGCGGCGCGCGGCGACGTGGTCGTGGTCACGGTCAACCACCGGCTCAACGCCTTTGGCTATCTGTATCTCGCCCGGCTCGACCCGCGCTTCCCGGACAGCGGCAATGCCGGGCAACTCGACCTGATCCTCGCGCTGCGCTGGGTGCGCGACAATATCGCGGCCTTTGGCGGCGATCCGTCGCGGGTCATGGTGTTCGGCCAGTCGGGGGGGGGCGCCAAGATCGCGACGATGATGGGCATGCCCGCCGCCCGCGGCCTGTTCCAGCGCGCCGCAACGATGAGCGGACAGCAGGTCACCGCCTCGGGGCCGCTCAACGCGACGGCGCGTGCGCGCGCCTATCTTGCGAAGCTGGGCGTCGCGACAAGCGACCTGTCGCCGCTGCTCACGCTGCCCACGGCGCGGCTGGTCGAGGCGCTCGACGCGACCGATCCGATCCTCGGCGGCGGGGTCTATTTCGGGCCGGTGCTCGACATGACGTGGCTGACCCGCCACCCGTTCTGGCCCGACGCCAACCCGCAGGGCTTGTCGATTCCGATGATGCTGGGCAACGTCCACGATGAGACGCGCGCCTTTATCGGCATCGACTCACCCCGCGTCCGCGGCCTGACCTGGGACAATGTCGCCGAGCGGATGGCGCCGGAGCTGCGCATCGACATCCTGCCCGAATGGGTCGTGCGCGAATATCGGACCCGCTACCCCGATTGGAGCCCGACCGACGTCTTCTATGCGGCGACCACCGCGGGGCGGAGCTGGCGCGGGCAGGTGATCGAGGCGGAGGAGCGGGCGAAGGCCGGTGCACCTGGTTTCGTCTACCAGGTCGACTTCACTTCGCGGATCGAGCCGCGCCGCGGTGCCTTCCACACGATGGACATCCCGCTCGTCTTCGGCACCTTGGGCGCGAAGGGTTCGGAGACGGGCACTGGCGCCGACGCCCGCGCCGCGAGCACGGCGATGCAGGAGAGCTTCGTCGCCTTCGCCCAGACCGGTGATCCCAATCACGCCGGGCTGCCGCGCTGGCCGCACTACACGCTGCCGACCCGCGCGACGATGGTGTTCGACGTCCGCACGCATGTCGAGAATGACCCACGCGCCTGGCAACGCGAACTGTTCGCGCGAGTGCCCTATATTCAGCCCGGTACCTGAGCGCGGCGCGCGGCGGTGATGCTGCTCCAGGCATAGAGGGCGCAGCCGGTCCAGACTGCGGCGAAGGTCACGAGCTGCGCCGGCCGCACCGGCTCGCCATAGACGAGCAGCGCCTCGAGGAACTGCAGCGTCGGCGCGATATATTGCAGCAGACCCATCGTCGTGTAGCGCAGCCGCCGCGCCCCGGCGGCGAACATCAGCAGCGGCGCCGCCGTGACCGGGCCGGCGAGGACCAGCAGCCAGCTGAGCTGCGGGTCGTGGCCGAAGGCGCCATGCCCCCCTCCCGCCGCGAAGAGCAGCACGCCCGCGGCGAGCGGCGCGAGCAGCGCGGTTTCCACCGTCAGCCCACCGAGCGCATCAATCGCCACCACCTTCCGGATCAGGCCGTAGAAGCCGAAGCTCAGCGCCAGCGCGAGGCTGATCCACAGCGCCCCGCCGCCGCTGATCGCCAGCACCAGCACCCCGGCCGCGGCGATGCCGACCGCCAGCGCCTGTACCCGCCCCAGCCGTTCGCCGAGCACCAGCACGCCGAGCAGGACGTTGAGCAACGGGTTGATGAAATAGCCGAGGCTGGCCTCGACCAGATGGGCATTGTCGACCGACCAGATGTAGACGAACCAATTGACCCCGATCAGCGCCGCGCTCCCGGCCAATGCGAAGAGCGTGCGGCCCCGTGCCGCGGCCAGCACCGCGCGCCAGCGTCCGGTCACGATCAGGATGGCGACGAGCAGCAGCAGCGACCACAGGATGCGGTGCGCCAGAACCTGCAGCGGCGGCACCGCCGCGAGCAGATGGAGGTAGAAGGGCAGCAGGCCCCAGGCGGTATAGGCGCCGATGCCGAACAGCAGTCCGGCGCGCGTCGAAGAACGGTCCCCCATGATGATGCTGGGATGGCGCGTCGGGGGCGGGGCCGCAACCCGAGGCTTGCTTTCGAACCGGCAACGGCAGGTTGCCGTCGCGTGCCGTCACCCGCGCGGGCGGGCGGCGTCGTCGGCGTCGGCGGCGACCTCATCGATCTTGCGGCGCAGGCAGGTGAGGGCGGTGTCGCGCGTCTCATTGCCCTCGCGGACGCAGGCGCGCAGCATCGCGCAGCCGATCCGGTCGACCCTTTTGTCGCCGCTGGAGACGTCGGCATGGCACCAGGCGAGGATGCGACCGCTCGACGCATAGTGCAGCCGCATCAGCCGCAAACGCCGGGCGATCACGACGATGTCGTCCGGGTCGCCTTCGACCTTCGGCACCGGCAGTGGCGGGAGGTTGGACTGTTCGGACGGCGCCTCGGCGGCTTCGCGGACGATCTCGGCTTCGGCGCGGGACTTGGGCGACAGCTGCTGGCCCGGTGCCGCTGCTGATTGCGGCGGGGCGGGCAGGGCGACGGTCCGGGCGCCTTCAGGGGAGAGGGCGCAGTCGCCGATGCGTATGGCCTCAACCCCATGGTCCTGCGCCAGGGCGATGCCGCGCTGGGCGATCTCGCTCTTGCGGTAGTAGCGGATCGACACGGCATTATCCCCAAGGTCAGCGCGGACGCGCAGCACGCTGGTCTGTACCTTCGGGGTCAGGCCACCGGCCGAGCGCATGCAGCTCTGCCGGCCGCGCAGCCTCGCGCCCGTCAGGGCGAAGCGCAGCGGACCACAGATCTCGGCCGACGCGCCGCTGGCGTTCGCTACGGGAAGGCGATCGATGAGCTGCATCAGCACGGCCGTCCTGTCCCCGGCCGCGATGCAGCGCGCCCATGCCCGCGCGCTCCCGCCGCGGCGGGTCGCGTCGAGCACCCGGGTGCTGCTGAACCGCCACAAGCCGCCGTCGATCCGGATGCGCTGGCCGTTGACGATGATGTCGTCGTCGCGCGGTGCGGTCGTGACCGGATCGGATTGCGGCATGGCGGGGATCGCAGCGACCGGCATGGCGAGGCCAAGCGCGAGCACCATTGTCAGCGGCCGCATCCGTGTCGTCATCGCGGCCCTCTCCCCGTCAAACTTCACTAACCTGACGCAAGTGACGCTGCCGCGCCAGTGGGTTCGGCTCGGCCCCGGAGCGATACGGTGTTGACAGGCGGCAGCGACCACGACATCCTGCTGACACCGGTTACCCTGAAGCAGTGGGAGCCGGTCGCGGACCGGTCAGAACCGGCCACGCCGACGGGGAGGATTGCTGGACAGGGGCTCTGCCGGGCCCATTCTCCCCCCAAACCGCAAACCGCCGGGGTCCGCACAGCGGAACCGGTGTCAGGAACGGAAAACAGCGGCCCACAGGGTCGATGGGGAGTGGATGCGATGACCAAGATTTCGAGCCGCCGCCTGGCGCGCCTCGCCGGCGTATCGGCCGGCGCGCTGACGCTGGCGATGCTGCTGCCCGCCGCCGCCTTCGCGCAGGCGGCGCAGATCCCGCAGACGGCGACGCCGGGCCAGCCGCCGCACGTCGATCCGGCCCCGGCGCAGACCGCGGTGGTGCCCGGTGACGCGCCGCAGGATACCGGCGCCGATGTGCGCAACCCCGACGGCACTCCCGCCGATGCGCCGCAGGCCGCCGCCGACAGCGGCCCGGACATCGTCGTCACCGGCTTCCGCCGCTCGCTCGACGCCGCGCTCAACGTCAAGCGCGAGGCGGTCGGATCGGTCGATGCGATCGTCGCCGAGGACATCGCCAAATTCCCCGACCAGAATCTCGCCGAATCGCTGCAGCGCATCCCGGGCATCTCGATCCAGCGCGACGCCGGTGAAGGTCGTGCGATCACCGTCCGCGGCCTCGGCGCCCAATTCACGCGGGTCCGCGTCAACGGACTGGAGACGGTCGCGACGTCGACCGACGGCGCCTCGTCGAACCGCGATCGCGCCTTCGACTTCAACGTCTTCGCGTCCGAGCTGTTCAACTCGATCGTCGTCCACAAGACCGCCGAGGCGAGCCTCGACGAAGGGTCGCTGGGCGCGGTGGTCGATCTCAACACCGGCAATCCGCTGGGTGGCAAGACCGGCTTCACCGGCGTGCTGTCCGGACAGGCGAGCTACAACGACCTGTCGAAGAACTGGGGGCCGCGCCTTGCCGGGCTGCTGTCGTACAAGAACGATGCCGGCACGTTCGGCGTGTCGGTGTCGGCGGCCTATCAGAAGACCAACAATTTCGAGCTCGGCAACAACACGACGCGCTGGGCGCAGGGCGTGTTCGATTCGGTCAACGGCACGCCGTGCTTCAGCGCGCCGAATCGCGGCGGCACCTATACGGCGGCAGTGGGCAGCGCCTGCGACCAGGTCGCGCTCGCCTTCCATCCGCGCATCCCGCGCTACGGTTCGGTGCGGCACGACCGCGAGCGGCTGGGCCTGACCGGCAGCATCCAGTTCGCGCCCACCGATTCCACCAAGATCTCGATCGACGGCCTCTATTCGCGCTTCAAGGAGACGCGTGAAGAGAAGTGGGGCGAGGTGCTGCTGCGCTCCAACGAGCGGCAGATGGATATCAGCAACTACACCATCGACGCCAACAACAATCTGGTCGCGGCGACGATCAACGACGCCTATGTCCGCACCGAACATTATCTGCGCCAGTCGCAGACCGAATTCTACCAGATCGGCGGCAGCTGGGATCAGGACGTGACGGACAAGTTCCGGTTCACGCTGCTCGGCGGCTATTCCAAGTCGGACGCGACGATCCCGGTCGAGACAACGTTCGTATTCGACGACCGCGACGCGCAGAACTTCCGCTACGACTATACCAACATGAAGCAGCCGCTGATCAGCTTCGGCACCAGCGTCACCGATCCGGCCAACTTCCAGCTCGCCGAAATCCGCGACCGGCCGTCGGAGACGGTCAACGACTTCCGCACCGCGCAGCTGCGCACCGAATGGGACGTCACCGACGGCTTCCAGATCAAGTCGGGCGCGCTGTGGCGGCGGTTCTCGTTCAACACCAAGGCGTTCGCGCGCGACGCCGTGGTCTGCCCGAACGCCGGCGGCCGTGACGTCGTGCTCGGCACGATCACCTGCACGCCCAACACCAACATCGGCCCGACTGGTGTCTACGGCTTTCCGGCGACCAATCTGGGCGAGCTGTTCACCCTGCCCGACGCCGGCCAGCCGAACGGCACCACGACGCAGTTCCTGATCCCCAACATCGGCGCGGCCGCGCAATATACCGGCCTGTACAGCCGCACGCCGACCGTCACCGTCGGCGATACGCGCAGCGTGTCGGAAGAGGTCAGCGGCGGCTATGCCGAATTCGACGTCAAGGGCGACATCCTGGGCCTGCGCTATGCCGCCAATGCCGGCATGCGCTATGTCCACACGCTGCAGAAGTCGACCGGCCTGACCTCGACCACCGCCAATGGCGTCACCACCAACACGCCGGTGACGATCGAGCGGACCTATGACGACTGGCTGCCGGCGATGAACGTCGCCTTCTTCCCGGCCAAGGACGTCATCATCCGCGGTGCGATCGCCAAGGTGATCACCCGGCCGAGCCTGGGCAGCCTGACCCCGGGCGGGTCGGTCGACGGGTTCAACTATCGCGTCAACTTCGGCAACCCGCAGCTCGACCCGTTCCGCGCCACCGCCTTCGACCTGTCGGGCGAATGGTATTTCGCGCCGCAGTCGATCTTCTCGGTCGCGCTGTTCAAGAAGAACATCCAGAGCTTCCCGGTGTCGGCGACGCGTAGCGGCACCTTCGCTTCGACGGGCCTGCCGCTCGGCGTCATCCCGGCGAGCTCGCCGGCGGCGCTCAATCCGGAAGGGCAGCTGTGGCAGATCACCTCGCCGGTCAACGGCACGGGTGCGTCGCTGAAGGGCATCGAGATCGCACTGCAGTCGACCTTCCGCTTCCTGCCGGGCTTCCTGCGCAACTTCGGCTTCCTTGCCAATGCGACCTTCGTCGATTCGAGCGCGACCTATACGCAGGGCGGGCCGGCGACGGGCATCACCCGGCCGAGCGGGGCGTTGGGTGCTTTGCCCAACACGACGCGGACCGAGACTCTCTACGGCCTGTCGAAGCGCGCCTATAACGGCACGCTCTATTATGAGGACAAGCGCTTCTCGGCGCGCGGCTCGGTCAGCTATCGCAGCCCCTATATCGACGGCGCATCGGCGACGGGCAACCTGTTCGAAGGCTATAACGAGACGATCAACGTCGACGCCTCGTTCCGCTACAAGATCACGCAGAACTTCGAACTGTCGCTGGAAGGCACCAACCTCACCGACAATTATCGCAGCCGGTACACCGACCTGTATGCGAACCGCAATTACGAGTACAACCACTTCGGCCGCACGTTCCTGATGGGTGCGCGCTTCAAGATGTAAGGGACACGAGGATGCTCGACCGCCGCCAGGCCCTGATCGCGACACTGGCCGCAGGCCTGGCGGGGCGGGCGGTCGCGCAGACCCCGGCGCCACGCGCACCGGCCGGGCCGATGGCGGGCGATCCGTCCGAGACGATCGACCTCTGGCCCGGCACGGCGCCGGGCCTGCCGGCCAATCCGCCGACCGAGGTGACGACGGAGCGGAGCAAGGATCCCGCCTTCCACGACCGGATGGTGATGGGCGTCACCCGGCCGCGCCTCGCCGTGTTCCGACCGGCGACGGCGAACGGATTGGCGCTGCTGGTGATGCCCGGCGGCGGCTATGCGCGCATGGCGATCGACAAGGAAGGCTATGAGATCGGCCGGCTGCTGGCCGCGCGCGGCTGGACGGTCTTCGTCCTTTTCTACCGCCTGCCGGGCGAGGGCTGGGCAAACCGTCAGGACGTGCCGCTGGCCGATGCGCAGCGCGCGATGCGGCTGATCCGCGCGCGGGCGGATCGTTATGGCATTCGGTCTGACCGGGTCGGCGCAATGGGCTTTTCGGCGGGTGGGCATCTGTGCGGCGATCTCGCGACTCGCTTCGCTGCACAGGTCTATGCGCCGGTCGATACCGCCGACCGCGGCAGTGCGCGGCCCGACATCGCCGCGCCCATCTATGCCGTCCAGTCGATGACGCTGCCGCTGGCGCATGCCGGTTCGCGCGAGCTGTTGCTCGGCAAGGACGCGAGCCCGGCGCTGGAGGCGGCGCACAGCACCGCCAACAACGTCTCGGCGCAAACGCCGCCGACGTTCCTGGTCCATGCCGAGGACGACCAGACCGTGCCGGTGGAGAATAGCGTGCGGATGCGCGCGGCGCTGAAGGCGGCGGGGGTGCCCGTCGAGACGCATCTGTTCGAGCAGGGCGGTCATGGCTTCGGCCTACGCGGCGCGGCGGGGAAGCCCGCGGCGATCTGGCCCGA
Organism: Sphingomonas sp. MA1305; assembly: GCF_016107325.1. Lineage (GTDB taxonomy): Bacteria > Pseudomonadota > Alphaproteobacteria > Sphingomonadales > Sphingomonadaceae > Sphingomonas. Next base: position 76,234 of record NZ_RCVT01000002.1, on the reverse strand, counting down.
ATTGTTCGTCGCCTGGGCGCGGAGCCATGGTCTGGGATAGGCGCGGGGTGACTTTCGCCGCCGCCGCCCTATCTGGCGCGGCATGACCAGCGGCGATCTCCACGACCTGTTCCTCTCGACCCTCGTCAAGGAGGCGGGCGGTACGCGCCGTCACTGGCGACTCGTCGTCGGCGACGTGAAGGTCTATCCGCTCGACACCCATCCGCATTGCAACTGGAGCGTGACGCCGTCCGGATCGGCGGCCGCGACGGGTGAGGTGGAGCGCGTCGCCGACACGCTGCGCGCGCGGCATCCGGTGGTGACCGGCTGAACATTGCGACGATCGACGGTGGCCTCATCCTCCTGCCACCGAACTACAGGAGGGCAAGGCCGGACCGGTATCGCTGGCGCGCGAGGCGGCACGCGTCAGGGTGATGCGCAGCGGTGGATGGCGGCTGCGTCCGGGACACGCCGCCGGTGTTCAGCCGCGCATCGCCGCGACGGTCGGATGCGCCTCGATGATTTCGTTGAGCCAGTCGCGCAGCGTGTCGCGACCCGTCCCGGTCAGCGCCAGCATCGTTACCCGCCGGTCGGCGGCGTCGTCGCTGCCCTCAACCAGGCCGCGGTCCTGCAGCAGCTTGATCCAGCGCAGCGCCGTGGTCCGCGGCACGCCGGCCGCGGCGGAGCAGGCATTGGTCGTCACCGTCGCGCCATGGATGCCGCTGGCGAACAGGAACAGCATGATGTCCATGCCGGGATTGGCGAACAGCGCGGGATCGAAGCGCGTCGCCAATTTGCGCCGCGAGGCGAGGATACCCCCGGCGAGTTCAACGAGACGGTTGTCCTCGTCGTTCAGATCGGCACCGTTGACCCCGTCGATGCTACCGGTGTCCCGCCCCTTCGCGGCGGCAAGATAGCTGCTTTCGCTCACGCCCATTGTTTTTGGCCTCCCCGCACAGGCCATACGCAGCGAAGCAACGAAATCAAGGGTCGTCAGTGATGCTGCCGGAATCTTCTGCCTGCCGATCGCGATATGCCTGCAACTTTGCTGTGAGGTCGTACGCCAAGCTTTCCAAAGTGATCGCGGCAACGCGCTGTTCGGCCGGCGCGGTGGAGCGCAGCACGTCGGCGATTGCTAATTGGGCCTGGGTGATGCGATCGAACGCCTGCAGGCTGTGCATATGCCGGCGCAGCGTGTCTGGGTCCCCGCCCAGGTCGAAGGCGAGGTCGGACAGCGATTGCGTCAGCTCCACCAGCCCGTCGGCCAGCGCCAGCGCCAGCGCCGGCTCGACGCCGTCGATCGGCGCCACGGCTGCCGCTGCCGCTGCCGCTGCCGCCGGGGCGGGATTGGGCCAGGCAGTGGCCACGGTCAGCGCTGGCACAGTTTGAGGATGCTCTTCGACAGCTGGTCGGCGGGCACCGGCTGGCTCGCGAGCTTGCGCTGCAGCGTGAAACCGTCGGCGCGGTTCTCGGCCGGGATGATGCTGTAGCTGCCGCCGCCCTGCAGCGCGCGGACGCCGGCGTCGCCGTCCTCGCCGTCGGCGCCGAGCACCAGTCCGATCGCTTCCGTGCCGCACGCCTTGGCGACCGACGCGAACAGGATCGAGATCGACGGCCGCTCGCCGGCGACCGGATCGCGGGGCAGCAGGCGCAGCTTGCCGTTCGGCCAGCCATCGACGACGACATGCGTATCGCCCGGTGCGGCGAGGTAGATGGTGCCCTGCTCGATCGCCATGCCGTCTTCCGCCAGCACGATCCTGGGCGCGATCTCCGCCCCCAATTTGTCGATCAGCGTCGCGGCGAGGCCGTTGCCGAGATGCTGGACGACGATCGTTGGCGGGCAATTGGCGGGGAAGGTCCCGAACAGGTCGAACATCGCCTGGGTGCTCGATGCCTCGGCGCCGATCGCGACCAGCCGGCCGTTCCAGTCGAGCGGCGGCGCCGGCGGCGCCTTGGCGGCGGCGGAACGGACCGCGGCGCCCTTGGCGGCCTTGATCCGCTTGCCAAGCTTGGCGAGGATCTTGTCGAACTCCGCGGCGACGGCGACCTTGGGCTTGGGGAAACAGTCGATCGCGCCCAGGCGCAGCGCCTGGATCGACGCCTCTGCCCCCGCCTCGGTACGGGTCGAGAACATGATCACCGGCATCGGCCGCTTTTCCATGATCTCCGCCAGATATTCGAGGCCGCTCATGCCGGGCATCTCGACGTCGAGCGTCATCACGTCGGGGCGCAGGTTCTCGACCATCTGGCGCGCTTCGTCGGCGCCGTCGGCCGAACCGACCACGACGACGTTGGGGATGCGCTCCAGCGCCCCGGAGAGAAGCGCCCGCATCGTCAGCGAATCATCGACGACGAGAACCTTGGTGGCGGCGGCCATGACGAGGGTGTTCCTTCACACGTACGGTAAGAGGTCAGGCGAACTCGGCATAATCGGTGCTGCTGTCGATCAGGCGTTCCAGCGCAAGCACCAGGATCAGCCGCTGGTCGATCGTCGCCAGCCCCTCCAGATAGCTTGCCGCCGGCGTGTCGCCGAGATCGGGCAGCGGTTGCATACCGTCGTCGGGAACAGTCACGATGTCGTTAACGGCGTCGACGATAAGACCCTGTAATTGCTCACCGATTTTTACGACGATGATGACGTGGCGCGACGACGGATCGGTCACGCCCCAACCCAGCCGGTGGCTGAGGTCGAGCACCGGCAGGACGACGCCGCGCAGATTGACGACGCCGCGGACATGCGCCGGCACGTTCGGCAGCGGCGTCGCCGGCGACCAGGCGCGGATCTCGCGGATCGCCATAATGTCGACGCCGAGCACCTGGTCGCCGATCTGGAAGGTAATGAGCTGGCGGGGCATGAAAGGCTCCTCGAAGGCGGAAGGTCAGTGCAGCACGCGGCGGATCGCCGCGGCGAGCTTTTCGGGATGGAAGGGCTTGACGATCCAGCCCGTCGCGCCGGCGGCCCGGGCGCGCTGCTTCTTCTCGTCGGAGCTTTCCGTGGTCAGCACCAGGATCGGCAGATTGCGATGCTGGTCCTGCTCGCGCACCCGCTCGATCAAGCCGAAGCCGTCGAGTCGGGGCATGTTGATGTCGGTGATGAGCAGGTCCGGGGTGGCGCCGTCCAGCCGCTCGAGCGCCTGGACGCCGTCCTCGGCCTCCAGCACCTGATAGCCTAGGTCGGACAGAGCCGCGCGCAGCAGCATCCGCATGCTGGGCGAATCGTCGACGGTCATGATCGTGCTGGTCACAGCTGGTCCTTTGCTGGGGAAGTTGGTGGCCATCAGAAGAACTCCACGTCGCCGAGGTCGGCGGGCGCGGCGGGGGCCGGGATGACGAGACGCGGGCGTTCGACCGGCCGCTCGCTGGCGACGCGGCAGCGGGCGAGGCCCAGCGTTGGGCGGAATTCGACGCGGCGCGCGCCATGGCCGCCGACATCCTCGCCGACCAGGGCGATCCGCTCGTCGCGCAGGAAGCGGCGGGCGAACAGCGCATTGGCCGCGCCGATGTCGCGGAAGCCGTCGCGTAGCGAGGCGCCGCCGTATAGCCGCGCCTTCAAATTGCTGCGCGTCGCGCCCATCGCGAGCATCGCGTTGATCAGCACCTCCATCGCATAGACGCCGTAGCGTTGCAGGGAACGCATGTCGGTCTCGCCGCCGCCCGGCTCGGCGAGCAGGAAGTGGTTGAGGCCGCCGACCTTGACCACGGGATCGTACAGGCAGGCGGCGATGCAGCTGCCGAGCACGGTGGTCAGCACCGCCTGCGGATCGTCGGAGACGCGCGTCTCGCCCTGCATCACGGTGATGCGGACCAGCCCGTCGGCGGGGCGGGGCAGGCCGCTCATGCCTTGCACTCCGTCATCAGCCGCGCGGCGATGCGTGGCAGCGACAGCTGCACCTCGATCCCGCCGGCCAGCCAGGCGGCCTGCGGCATGCCATAGACCACGCAGCTGTCCTCGTCCTGGCCGATGGTGCGACCGCCGGCGTCGCGGATCGCCTTGATCCCTTCCGCCCCGTCGGCGCCCATGCCGGTCAGGATCGCCGCCACGGCGTCGCGGCCGTGCGTCTTGGCGACCGAATGGAACAGACGGTCGACCGACGGGCGGTGGCCGCTCATCTTCGGTCCCTCGACCAGGCGGCAGCGCGGCAGGCTGCCACCGGTCAGTTCGAGATGCTGCGCCCCGCCGGGGGCGACATAGACCTGGCCGACGGCGAGCGGCGCTCCCGACCGCGCGACCGAGACGGTCGGCGCGGACAATCGGTCCAGCCGCGCCGCGAAGGTCGGCACATAGGGTTCCGGCATATGCTGGACGATCAGCGTCGGCGGACAATTGGCCGGAAAGCCGGAGAGCAGCTCGATCAGCGCCTCGACCCCGCCCGTCGACGATCCGACCGCGATCACCGCCCCGTCGCGCGGGGTGAAGTCGGTGGCGACTCGCGGCGTGGCGGGCGCGACCGCCCGGCTGCGCCGGCGGCTCCGTGCCGCCGCCTTGACCAGCGCGTTCAGCCCCTCGCCGAGCTGATTGCCGAAGGCGCGGCTGGGCTTTTCGTAGCAATCGAACGCGCCCAGCTCGAGCGCGCGGATCGTCGCTTCCGCGCCCTGGCCGGTCAGCGTCGACAGCATGACCACCGGCATCGGCCGCAGCCGCATGATCTTGTCGAGGAATTCGAGCCCGTTCATCCCCGGCATCTCAACGTCGAGCGTGATCACGTCGGGGTTGAGCGCCTTGATCATTTCACGCGCGGTGGCGGGCCCGTCGGCGGTGCCGACCACTTCGATCTCGGCATCCTGCGACAGGCTGTGCGCGATCATCGCGCGCATCGTCGGGGAATCGTCGACGACGAGGGCGCGGATCGTCATGCCGCCACCTTCTGGAAGGTGGTGCGGCCGACGCAGGTGAAGCGCGGCGCGACGCTGGGGCTGAGCCGTTCCGAATGGCCGATGTAGAGGAACCCGCCGGGGGCGAGCCGGTCGGCAAGCCGCGTCTGCAGCCGCTCCTTGGTCGGTTCGTCGAAATAGATCATGACGTTGCGGCAGAAGATCGCATCGAACGTGCCGCGCATCGGCCAATCCTCGAGCAGGTTGAGCTTGCGGAAGGCGCACAGCTCGCGAAGCAACGGATCGACCTCGACCTGATGATCGACGTCGCGCATCCAGGTGCGGCGCAGCGGCTCCGGCACGGTCTTGGCGGTGTCGGGCGCATAGCGGCCGGCAGCGGCGGCGGCGAGGATCTCGGTCGACAAATCGGTGGCGAGCAGGCGGAAATCGCTGCGCGCCAGTCGCTGGCCGACCCCGCGCTGTGTCCCGCACATCGCCATCAGCAGGGTATAGGGCTCCTCGCCGCTCGAACAGGCCGCCGACCAGATCCGCACCCGGCCGCGATCCGCCAGCCGGCCGTCGAGCGCAGGCCAGGCATGTTCGAGGAAATGGTCGAAATGGTGCGCCTCGCGGAAGAAGCTGGTGTGGTTGGTGGTCAGCGCGTCGATCGCCCGCTGGCGCTCCTCGGCGTCGCGATCGATGCGCGCGATATAGTCAGCGAAGCTGGTCAACCGGCAGGCGCGGACGCGCGGCGCCAGCCGCCCATAGACAAGCTGCGCCTTGCCCGGGGGCATCAGGATCCCCGCCTCGCCATAGACGAAGTCCGCGATGCGGCGATGGTCGTCGGCGCTGAACGCGAATTCTGTCGGGCGGCCGGCCGGCATCGTCGCCGAGCCCGGTCGGGCGGCGAGCGCGCTCATGCGGCGAGGCCCGGCGCCGGCGCGCCGTGACGCGGCTCACGCCGCCAGCGCGAGATCAGCGCATCGACGTCGAGGATCAGCGCGACACGCCCGTCGCCCAGGATGGTGGCGCCGGCGAGACCGGGGATCGCCTGGTAATTGGCCTCCAGGCTTTTCACCACGACCTGGCGCTGGTCCTGGATCGAATCGACCATCAGCACCGCCTGGCCATGGTCGGATTCGACCACGATCAGCACCGCGTCGGTCGGGTCCTGCACCGCGCCGGCAATGCCGAGCTGTTCGGCGATACGGTGGACGGGGACGTAGGAACCGCGCACGTCGAGCAGCGAGGCGGTCGGGCCGAGCACCTTCACGCCGTCGCCGTCCGGACGCAGGCTCTCGACGATATGGCCGAGCGGGATGACGAAGGTCTGGTCGCCGACCGTGACGATCATGCCGTCCAGCACCGCCAGCGTCAGCGGCAGCGACAGTGCGAAGCTGGAGCCGTGGCCGAGATGCGAATTGATGCCGATGCGGCCGCCCAGCGCCTGCACGTTCTTGCGCACCACGTCCATGCCGACGCCCCGACCGGAAATATTGGACACGGTGGCGGCGGTCGAGAAGCCGGGGGCGAAGATCAGATTGTCGATCTCTTCCTCGGTCAGGATCGCGTCGGCGGCGATGATGCCGCGCTCCACCGCCTTGGCGCGGACGCGCTTGCGGTCGATGCCGCGGCCGTCGTCGGCGACGGTGATGACGATGCGGCCGGAATGATGCGCGGCGGACAGCGTCACCACGCCCTCTTCGTCCTTGCCCGCCGCCAGCCGCTCGGCGGGGGTTTCGAGGCCATGGTCGACCGCGTTGCGGATCAGATGGGTCAGCGGCTCGCCGATGCGCTCGACCACGGTCTTGTCGACCTCGGTCATCTCGCCCTCGATCTCCAGGCGAACGCGCTTGCCGGTTTCGACCTCGAGCTCGCGGATGATGCGCGGCACGCGGCTGAACACCGTCTTCATCGGCTGGGCGCGGATCGCCATGGTCGATTCCTGCATCTCGCGCGTCAGGTGATCGAGATCGGTCAGTTCCGAAATGCCGCCGAGCTGATGCTCCGACAGGCGCTGCGCCAGCATCGCCTGGGTGATGACCAGTTCGCCGACCAGGTTGACCAGCCGGTCGAGCTTGTCGAGATCGACGCGGATCGTCTGCACCGGCGCGGTCGCGGCGCTGCGCGGCGTGGCGGCGTCCGGCGCCGCCACGACGGCGGCGGGCTCGGCCGCCGGCACGGCCGAGGCGATCGGGACCGGGGCGGGCGTGGCAACCGGAGTGGGGGCCGGCTCGTCGAGCAGGTCGACCAGCGGCGCATCGTCGATGTCGTCCGCCGGCGCCGCGTCCGCACGGGTCAGAGTCAGCGCGACATCGTCCATGAATTCGAAGATGCCGCGGATGTCGTCTTCGGCGACGGAGCCCGGAATGTGCAGCTGCCAGCCGAGGTAGCTGCGTTCCGGATGCAATTCGCCGAGCGGCGGCAGCGCCGACAGGTCAACCGCGACCACCTCCCCGCCGAGGGCGGCGAGCTCGCGCAGCAGCAGCAACGGTTCGCCGCCGTGATCGAGCGCGCCGGGTCCGGGAGTGAAGTGCAACTGCCAGCCGTCGTCTGCCGCCCCGGCCGCGGGCGCCGGAGTCTCGCACAGGGCGAACAGGTCGTCGAAATCGTCCAGCGCCGCAGCGACTGGGGTAAAATCGCCGTCGGCGCTTTCCACGTCCACGGCGACCGGCTCGAACACGGGCTCCGGCTCCGCTGCGACGGCGGGCTCGGGGGCATGCGACGCCTCGACCAGGCGGGTCCGCATCGCTGCGTCATTGGGTGGCGTGGTGCCGTCGCGCGCCGCGGCGACATGGTCGCTCAGCATGTCGAAGGCGGAGACGATCGTGCCAAGCAGCGCCGGCGTCAGCACCAGCGTGCCGTTGCGGACCAGGTCGAGCAGCGTCTCATATTCGTGGGTGAAGCCCTGCAGCCGCTCGTGGCCGAAGGCGCCCGCGCCGCCCTTGATCGAATGGACCGCGCGGAAGATCGTGTTGATCGTCTCCGGATCGTAGGCGCCCTGGCGGACGGCGGCAAAATTGCCCTCCATCGTGGCGAGCCCTTCCTCGCACTCCTGGAAGAAGATTTGCTGGATCTCGTCGAGATTCATGGCCGTGTCTTCCTTCAGGCGGACGGGGCGAGGGCGGCGTCGAGCCGCGCGAGGGCGATCATCCGGTCCAGCGTCTCGCTGGCGTCGTCGATGCGGAAGCCGAGGCCGCGGTCGATCGCACAGGCGCGTGCCGCCGCGAGCACCTGCAGGCAGGCCTGCCCGACCCGTGTCACCTCGCTGCCGCCGAGATGCAGCGCCTCGCCCCGCTCGATACGGGCGATCAGGTCGTGACGCAGCGGACCGGCGGCGGACGTGTCGAGCGAGGCGGGAAGCGGATGCACGGGCATGGTGGGCTTTCGTGTGCTGACGGGTGGTTAGAATTCGGACCAGTCGTCGCCGGCGAGCGCGACCGCGGCGCCCCCGCGGCGACCGCCACCGGCCGCCAGTGCGATGCGGCGGCCGGCGTCGGCGGCGCGCTGCTGCAGGCGATGCACCGGGCTGGCGGTGGTCGCGAGCGCAGCAGCGTCGCCGAGCTTGAAGCGGCCGACCTGGCGGGCAAGCTCGTCCGCTTCGGCGGACAGGCTGCGCGCGGCGGCGGTGGCCTGCTCGACCATGGCGGCATTCTGCTGGGTGACGCCGTCCATCTCGCCGACCGCGGTGTTGACCTGTTGCAGGCCGGTCGCCTGTTGTTCCGCGGCGGTGGCGATCTGGCCGACCAGGGTGCTGATCTCGCCGATCCGCGCGATGATCCGGGTCAGTGCGTCGCCGGTCTCGCTGACCAGCTGCACGCCCGATTCGACCTGCTGCGTCGAGGCCATGATCTTGGTCTTGACGTCTTTCGCGGCATCGGCGGAACGCTGGGCTAGCGCCCGCACCTCGCTGGCGACGACCGCAAAGCCCTTGCCGGCGTCGCCGGCGCGCGCCGCCTCGACGCCGGCGTTGAGCGCGAGCAAATTGGTCTGGAAGGCGATGCCGTCGATCACCGAAATAATCTCGCCGATCTCGCCCGCTGCGCGCTCGATGCCGTTCATCGCCTCGACCGCGCGAGCGACGACGCTGCCCGACTGTTCCGCCTCGGCGCGGGCCGCCTCGACGACGCCATTCGCCTTGGTGGCGCCGGCGGCGGTCTGGCGGACGGTCGAGGTGATCTCGTCCATCGCCGCGGCGGTTTCCTCCAGGCTGGCCGCCTGTTGCTCGGTGCGCTGCGACAGGTCGTCCGACGCCTGCAGAATGTCGCTGGACCCATTGTGGATGCCGGTCGCGGCGGCGCTGACCGCCCCCATCGCCTCGAAGATCGCCGCCATGGCGGTGTTGAAATTGAGGCGCAGCGGCTCGAATTGCGTAGGGAAGGGCGCGTCGATGCGATAGGCGAGATTGCCCTGCGCCAGCTCACCGAGACCCTGGCCGAGGCCTTCGGCCATGTGGCGCTGCGCCTCGGCGGTGTTCGCCTCTTCCATGTTGCGGCGGAAGATCGCCATCGCCGTGGTCATCCGGCCGACGCAGTCGCGATTGTCGGTATAGGCGATCGGGCTGTGCAGATCCCCGGCGGCGAGCGCCTCCATGCGCACCACCGTGTCGACATAGGGGCGACAGATGACGCGGCCGGCGAACAGGGTCGTGGCGACCATCGCGGCGACGGTGAGCGCGGAGACGCCGATTTCGATCAACGGCGAACTGTGGATCGCCCCCGTCGCGATCCCCGCCGTCACCGCGACCGCCGCCGCCCCCAGCGCCGTTTGCACCAGCCCGATGGTCCGGAATTTCACCCGGATCGGCGCGTGCTGTTCGAACCACCCCAACATCCCTGCCTCCTCGCTCCGCGGCCGGCGGCACGATGCCGACAGGCCATGAGCGGGGGAAAATTGCGGGCTTTGCTTAACGACCCGTTGAGCAACCAAATCGAGTGTAATCGGGTAGTTGGTCGACCAACTCCGCGCGTTGCGGCGCGGTGCGGCGCGGCGGGGCTGCCGCGGCGCTCCACCAGGAAGGGCCGGGGCGATCCGAAATTGCCGATCAATATTGGTGTATCGGATCATGGCCGTATCCTGACGGAACGTACGGAGTCGATTCGGAACGACGGATCAGAATTCCGACCAATCGTCCTCGGCAACCGCCACCGCGGCGCCGCCACGGCGGCCCCCCGCGGCGGAGCGGGCGATGCGCCGGCCGGCCTCGGCGGCACGCTGCTGGAGCTGGTGGACGGGCGCGGCGGGTGCGACGGCGCGATCACCGCCGATCTTGAACCGGGCGACCTGGCGGGCGAGCTCGTCGGCTTCGGCGGACAGGCTACGCGCGGCGGCGGTGGCTTCCTCGACCATCGCGGCATTCTGCTGGGTGACGCCGTCCATCTCGCCGACCGCGGTGTTGATCTGCTGCAGGCCGGTTGCCTGCTGTTCGGCGGCGCTGGCGATCTGGCCGACCAGGGTGCTGATCTCGACGATCTGGGCGATGATGCGGTTCAGCGCTTCGCCGGTTTCGCTGACCAGCTGCACGCCCGATTCGACCTGTTCGGTCGACGCCATGATCTTGGTCTTGACGTCCTTGGCGGCATCGGCGGAGCGCTGGGCGAGTGCGCGAACCTCCGAGGCGACGACCGCAAAGCCCTTGCCGGCGTCGCCGGCGCGCGCCGCCTCGACGCCTGCGTTGAGCGCAAGCAAATTGGTCTGGAAGGCGATGCCGTCGATCACCGAGATGATCTCGCCGATCTCGCTCGACGCGCGCTCGATGCCGTTCATCGCCTGCACCGCCCGCGACACCACGACGCCGGACTGTTCCGCTTCGACGCGGGTCGCCTCGACGACACTGTTCGCCTTGACCGCGCCGGCCGCCGTCTGGCGTACGGTGGCGGTGATCTCGTCCATCGCCGCAGCGGTTTCTTCCAGGCTGGCCGCCTGTTGCTCGGTGCGCTGCGACAGATCGTCGGAGGCCTGGCGGATGTCGCTCGCGCCGCTGTTGATGCCGCTGGTCGCCTCGGTCACCGCGGTCATCGCCTGGGTCACCGCCTCGAGCGCGCGATTATAGTCGCTGCGCAGCCGTTCGTATTCGGACGGGAAGGCCTGATCGATGCGGAAGGTCAGGTCGTTGCCGGCAAGCCGGTCGAGCCCCTCGCCGAGCGCGCCGACCACCACCTTCTGCGCGGTGGCGGCATCGCGGACCGCCTCGGCATTGCGGCGGAACACGTCCATCGCCTTGGCCATGCGGCCGATGCAATCCTGGTAATCCGCATAGTGGATCGGCGAAGCGAGATCGCCGCTGGCGAGCCCTTCCATCCGCACGACGGTGTTGACGTAGGGCGTGCTGATCAGCTTGCCGCTGATCAGGACGGTCGCGATGGTCAGCACGAACAGCGCAGCCTCGATCCCGACATAATAGATCCACTGGTTGCTATCCGCTTTGGCGGCGAGATAGGTGGTGGCGATGCCGCATGCCGCCACGAGACCGTGGATTATCAGCAGCACCTTGAACTTCAGCCGGATTGGCGCGACTTTCTCAAACCATGCAAACATCGTCAGGTCCTCGGGGTTGGAGCGGGACGGTACCGTCGGCGATGCATGGGGGTCTCTCCGTCCCGCCTCTGGTCTCTAAGTCCGCTTTGGACGAAACACTTGAAGATCGGGTTAATCATGGCCGATTTGATGACTAACCTTGAATTGGTGCGAAACCGCACCGCGATTTCATTATAGTGGTTGGATCGCTGACATGACGGTGCACAGCCTGGACGATCGTCGGCCCGTGGTAGCGAGCGATGCCTATGTGGCGCCGGGAGCACGGTTGATCGGCGCGGTTAAGCTCGGCGCGCGCGCGTCGGTCTGGTTCAATGCGGTGATCCGCGGCGACAACGACCCGATTGTGATCGGCGCGGACAGCAACGTGCAGGACGGCGCAGTGGTGCATGCCGATCCCGGCGCACCGACGACGATCGGCAGCGAGGTGACGGTGGGCCACCGGGCGATCGTCCATGGCGCGACGATCGGCGACCGCAGCCTGATCGGGATGGGGGCGATCGTGCTCAACCGCGCGGTGATCGGTGCCGATTGTCTGGTCGGCGCGGGCGCGCTGGTGACCGAGGGCAAGGTCTTCCCGCCGCGATCGCTGATCATCGGGTCGCCCGCGCGGGTCGCCCGGACCTTGACCGATAGCGAGGTGGCGGGGCTGCGCCTGTCCGCCGCCACCTATGTCGCAAACGCCCGCCGCTACCGTGAGGGCCTGAGCGATTAGAGCCGGGCGGCGACGGTCCGGACGAAATCGGCGGTGACGTCCGGCTGGCTCACCGGCAGCATGTGACCGCCGTCGACCAGCGTCAGGGTCGCGCCGGGGATCGCCGCGGCGGTGGCTTGGCCGTGCAGCGCAGGAGCAAGGATCGTGTCGCCGCGGCCGAACAAGATGCCGACCGGCATCGCCACGTCGGGATAGCGTGCGACGATCTCCGGCATGTCGCGCCCGCCCGACTCGAGGTCGGCGGCGGCGGCGGCGATATTGCCCGGCCGCTGCGACAGCGCGCCGCCGCCGCGGGTGGCGAAATCGGCCGGCGCGGGTTCGGGCGCGAACACCTCGCGCAGCGTCCGCTCGGCGACCAGCCGGCTCATCGGCGTGCCGACCGTCTGCGCGATCAGCCGGCGGAAGCCCGGCGGGATGGCGGCAAGCGCGCGGAAGGCGTCGGGCACCTCCTGTTGATGCTGGGTGAGCGGCGCAACCAGGGCGAGGCCGCCGATCGTCGCCGGCTCGGTGGTCGCCAGCGCCAGCGCCACGGCACCGCCGAGCGAATGGCCGACGACCAGCGGCCGCGTCAGGCCGAGCGCGGCGATCCAGCGCGCCACGATCGCCGCCTGTTCGGCGATCCGCGGCTGCGCACCGCCATGGGCGATCGAATAGCCCGAGCCCGGCCGGTCGACGAGGAGCACGCGATGATCCGCGGTCAGCCGCTCCGCCATCGCATAGGAGAAGTTGCGCAGCTGGCCGCCAAGGCCGTGGATCATCACGATCGGCGGCTTGGCGGAATCGCCGAGGTCGACATAATGGATTCTGGCGCCGGCGACCTCGCGGAACACGCCGTCCGCCGGCACCAGCCGCTCCGCCTCGCGCGCGACCCATTCGGAATAGCCGGCGAGGCCGAAGCCGGATGCCGCCAGCGCGCCGCCGAACAGCGAAGCGAGATTGGGCCGATCACCAGGGGGCATGACGTTCTCCGCGCGACGATCCGCTTATCATAGCGGCCAATGCTGCACCTGCGAAAGACTCAGGCGGTGACGATCGTTCCATCGATGATGGTCACCGGCCAGCCGGTCAGGCTCTGGCCGACGCAGGGACCGCCGACGCATCGCCCGTCGTCGATGCGAAACAGCGCGCCGTGCCAGCTGCATGCGATCATCGTGCCCGACGGGGTCAGATAGTCGTCGAGCCGCTGCGCCAGCGGCACACCGGCATGCGGGCAGCGGTCGACATAGCCGACGGCGCTGTCGCCGCGGCGGACGACGAAGCCGTGGAAGCGGCCGGCGCGCAGCTGCACCACGTAATTGCGTGCTTTGCCGTCCGGGATCGCATCGAGCGGGCCGAGCGCGACGCCCGCCGGCGTCGCCGACAGCCGCGTGTCGGCGGTCATTGCGGATCGGCGTCGGGCTGCCGCGACGGATGCGCCGCCTGCACCGCGGGCAGCGCCGCCGCCGCATCGCCCGCCGCGACCAGCGCGGGATAGGGGGCGAGATCGACGCCGAAGCGATGGGCCGAATAGAGCGCGGGAACGGTGTAGCAATCGGCGATCGTCGGCGCGTCGCCATAGGCGAAGCCGCGCCCGTCGCGCGCCACCGCCGCCTCGACCGCGGCAAGGCCGGTGGCGATCCAGTGGCGGTTCCAGTCGGCGATCGCCGCCTCGTCCGCCCCGAAACGCTCGCGCAGCGCCTGGTGGACACGCAGATTGTGCAGCGGATGGGTGTCGCCCGCGATCGTCGCGACCAGCGCGCGCACCGCGGCGCGACCGAAGGCATCGGCGGGCAGCAGCGGCGGGTGCGGAAAGCGCTCGTCGAGCCATTCGATGATCGCGCTCGACTGGGTCAGCACCTGCCCGTCGACCTCCAGCGCCGGCACCAGCTTGAGCGGATTGAGCTTGGCATAGTCCGCCGCCTTCTGCGCGCCGGTGCGCAGATCGTGATTGACCTGATCGTAGCCGACGCCCTTCAGCGCCAGCGCGATGCGCACGCGATAGGCCGCGCCGGAGCGCCAATATCCGTGCAGGATCACGGCAATTTGGCCTTGGGAAAGTCCTTCCACACCGCATCGTAATCGAGCTGCGCGTGGCTCAGCGCGTGCGCGGTGGGGACATAGGGCCAGCAGCTTTCGAGCATGAACGCCATCGTGCCGTCGATCTTGTGCGGCTTCAACTCCGCCGCCGACGCGCCCTGCCAGCTGGCGAGGTCGGGACCGTGGCCCGCCATCATATTGTGCAGGCTGATGCCGCCGGGCTGGAAGCCTTCCGCCTTGGCGTCATAGGCGCCGGTGATCAGGCCCATCGCCTCGCTCATCACGTTGCGGTGGAACCAGGGTGGCCGGAACGTGCCCTCGGCGACCATCCAGCGCGGCGGGAAGATGACGAAATCGGCGTTGGCGCGGCCCGGCACGTCGGACGGCGAGGTCAGCACGGTGAAGATCGATGGATCGGGATGGTCGAAGCTGACCGTGTTGATCGTGTTGAACCGCGCCAGGTCGTAGCGCCACGGCGCGAGATTGCCGTGCCAGGCGACGACGTCGAGCGGGCTGTGGTCGAGCGTCGTCGTCCACAGGCTACCGAGATATTTCTGGATCACCTCGGTCGGCGCGTCGCGATCCTCGAACCAGGCGACCGGTGTCTCGAAATCGCGCGGATTGGCGAGGCCGTTGGCGCCGATCGGGCCGAGATCGGGCAGGCGGAACAGTGCACCGTGATTTTCCGCCAGATAGCCGCGCGCCGCGCCGTCGGGCAGCGTGACGCGGAAGCGGACGCCGCGCGGCACCAGCGCGATCTGCCCCGGCGCGACGTCGATCCGGCCGAGCTCGGTGAACAGGGTGATCGGCCCGTGTTCGGGGATGAACAGCAATTCGCCGTCGGCATCCATGAAGACGCGGTCGGTCATGTCGCGGGTCGCGGCATAGACGTGGAGCGCGACGCCCTCCAGCTCGGCCGGATCGCGGTTCGCCATCATCGTCACCAGGCCGTCGACGAAATCGGTCGGATCGCTCGGCAGTGCCGCCGGGTCCCAGCGCAGCCGGTTGGGTGCGAGCGGCGCATCGACGGTGCCGGGGGCGAACAATCCGGCGCCCTGATAGCGCTGATAGGGCGGATGCTCCGCGGTGGGACGCATGCGGTACAGCCACGAGCGGCGATTCTCGTGGCGCGGCGCGGTGAAGGCGGTGCCGGACAGTTGCTCGGCATAGAGGCCGAAGGCGGGCCGCTGCGGCGAATTGCGCCCGACCGGCAGCGCGCCGGCCACCGCCTCGGTCGAGACGTGGTTGCCGAAGCCGGGGATGTAATCGGTCATGGGGTGGTGGTCGGTCATTGTTTTGGCTTCCTCTCCTGCTTCCACCACCCCGTCATTGTACCCCGCTCCTGCTCCGTCATCCCCGCGCAGGCGGGAATCTAGACTGGCTGACGGTGCGGCTCCATCGCCGGCGTTAGCGCGTCTGGATCCCCGCCTTCGCGGGGATGACGGTTACGGGATAGGGTTCAACTTCCCGATCACGCGTCGACCGTGATGACGCCGCGCCGGATCTGGTCCAGCTCGATCGACTCGTACAACGCCTGGAAATTGCCGTTGCCGAAGCCTTCGTTGCCCTTGCGCTGGATGATCTCGAAGAAGATCGGCCCGACCATCGTCTCGGTGAAGATCTGCAGCAGCAGCCCTTCCTCGCCGACATTGCCGTCGATCAGGATGCGGTTGCGGCGCAGCCGTTCCAGATCCTCGCCATGGTTCGGCACGCGCTTGTCGACCAGCTCGTAATAGGTCTCGATCGTGTCCTGCAGCTTGACGCCGCGATTGCGCAGCTTCTCGACCGTCTCGTAGATATTGTCGGTGGTCAGCGCGAGATGCTGGATGCCCTCGCCGTTATAATCGCGGATGAACTCCTCGATCTGGCTCTTGTCGTCCTGGCTCTCGTTCAGCGGGATGCGGATCGCGCGGTCCGGCGCAATCATCGCCTGGCTGAACAGGCCGGTCGCCTTGCCCTTGATGTCGAAATACTTCTGCTCTTCGAAGCCGAAGATCTGGCCGTAGAATTCGGCCCAAACCCGCATCTGGCCGCGACGGACGTTGTGGGTGAGGTGGTCGAGCAGGTCGAGCCCGACGTTGTTCTGCGCCTCCGCCTCGGCGGCGCCGGGCACCTGGTCCCAATCGTCGTAGATCGAGCCGGCGGCGCCGTGCCGATCAACCAGATACAGCAAAGATCCGCCGATCCCCTCCAGCGCCGGGATGTCGTCCAGCGCCTGGCCGGCGGGGGCGGGCTTGGCACCGCGCGCGATCGCCGCGTCATAGGCCTCGCGCGCATTGTGGACGCGAAAGCCCATCGCGCTCGCCGACGGGCCGTGGGCGGCGCGGAAGTCGGCGGCATGGCCGCTGTCCTCCCGGTTGATCAGCAGATTGATCCGGCCCTGCTTGTAGCGGGTGATCGCGCGGGTTGGATGAGTCGAGGCGGCGACGAAGCCCATCGCCTCGAACTGCGCGGCGAGCGCTTGCGGGTCCGGCGAGGTGAATTCGCAGAATTCGAACCCGTCGAGGCCCATCGGATTGACGTCGATATGGTCCATGGCAACCGCTCCTGTCGCGATCCGGATTTGGTATCGCCTGATACCATTTTCCTGCGCCATTGCCAAAAAGGTGTCAACTGATACCAATTGTCCCATGGCTGAGCCGCGCCTCGTTCTCGACGAATTCCTGCCGTTCCGCTTGTCGGTGACGTCGAACCTGGTCAGCGGCCTGATCGCGCGCGCCTATCAGTCGCTGTTCGGCCTCTCGATTCCCGAATGGCGACTGGTCACGGTGATCGCCGAGGGCGGCGCGACGACGCAGCAGGCGATCGGCGCACGGACGCGGATGGACAAGGTGACGGTCAGCCGGGCCGCCATCGCCCTGGTCGAACGCGGCCTGCTCGCGCGCCAGGCGAATCGCGACGACCGGCGCAGCCATTTGCTCGACCTGACCGGCGCGGGCCGCGACCTCTATGCCGCCGTCGCGCCCAAGGCGCTCGATCTGGAGGCGCAGATCTTCGCCCATTTCGACCCGGCGGAGGTCGCGCAGTTCACCGACATGCTCCACCGCATCGAGAATGTGGCACGGGATTACGAAATATAGGGTGCTCAGGCACATTCTTGCGACATTTCGGCTGTAGCTGCCGCCGTCTTCAGGGACGGAGTATAGCATGCGCGTGGGGCTGGCAGTGATGATGGCGGCGGCGAGTTGGCCGGCGATGGCGGCGGCGCAGCAGGCGAAGGCGACCGGGCAGGCTGCCGCGCAGGCGACCCCCGCGCCCGCCGCGCCGGCGACCAAGCCCGCGACGCAGGAAGAGGTCAGCGACGAGCCCGACATCATCGTCCGCGGCACGCGCAACCTGCCCGGATCGGTGGTCGGCGACATCCCGCCCGAACAGCAGCTCGGGCCGGCGGACATCCGCGCCTATGGCGTCAACTCGGTGTCCGACCTGCTCACCGAACTCAGCCCCCAGACGACCAGCGGTGTCGGCGGCCCGCCGGTGGTGCTGCTCGACGGCAAGCGCATCGCCGGCTTCCAGGAGATCCGCGACATCCCGACCGAGGCGATCGCCCGGGTCGACATCCTGCCCGAAGAGGTGGCGCTGAAATACGGCTATACCGCCGACCAGAAGGTGGTGAACATCGTCCTGCGCCGCCGCTTCCGCTCGACGACGGTGCAGCTCGGCGACACCGTGCCGACCGAGGGCGGCCGCAACAGCGTGCAGGGCCAGCTCGGCCTGCTCAGCATCCGCAACGGCGGCCGGCTGAACATCAACACCAATTATCAGGACAGCTCGGCGCTGACCGAATCGGAGCGCAACATCGCGCCGACGGCCACCGAGAACGGCACCGTCGGCTTCGACCAGCGGCCGTATCGCACGCTGCTGCCGTCAAGCCGCACCCTCTCGACCAACATGGTCTATGCGCGACCTTTGGGCGGCGTGTCGGCGACAATCAACGGCGAGATCGCGACCAGCGACGGCACCGGCCTGTTCGGGCTGCCGACCGCGACGCTGATCGTGCCGGCGGGCAATCCCTTCGCCACCGGCGGCGTCGCGAGCGTCGTCGGCAACACCTTGTCGGGCGGCGACTTCCTGCCGCTGTCGCAGCGCAACCAGAGCCTGACCGGCCACCTCGGCACCTCGCTCAACGGCCGCTTCAGCCAGAAGTGGCTGTGGACGGTGACCGGCACCTACGATCGCGCCGACACGCGGACCTTCACCGAAACCGGCATCGACGCCTCCGCCTTCCAGGCGCGGATAAAGGCCAACGATCCCACCGCCGACCCACGCGGCGTGCTGACCGCGGCGGACATCGCGCCGGGCATCGCCAACCGCGGCCGCTCGATCTCCAACACCGGCGAGGTCGAGGCGCTGGTCAACGGCCAGCTGTTCCAGTTGCCGGCGGGCGGGGTGAACACCGCGCTGCGCATCGGCGCGCAGACCAGCAGCCTCGACAGCACCTCCTATCGCGCCGGGCTGACCACCACCGGCCAGGTGTCGCGCGACATCGTCAACGGCCGCGCCAACATCGACCTGCCGATCGCCAGCCGGTCGAAGGACGTGCTGAAGTTCCTCGGCAATCTGTCGGTCAACGGCAATGCCGCGGTCGACCACCTGTCGGACTTCGGCACGCTCTATACCTATGGCTATGGCGCCAACTGGTCGCCGTTCGAGGGCGTGCGGCTGATCGGATCGGTCAGCCACCAGGACCAGGCGCCGAGCGCCGCGCAGCTCGGCAACCCGACGATCATCACGCCGAACGTCCGCGTCTTCGACTATGTCACCGGCCAGACCGTGACGGTGACGACGATCAGCGGCGGCAATCCCGATCTGATCGCCGGCAATCGGCGCGTCACCCGGCTCGGCCTCAATCTGAAGCCGTGGAGCGAGACCGACCTGACCTTCACGGCGGGCTATACCAACACGCACGTGCGCAACCCGATCGAAAGCTTCGCCTCGGCGACCGCGGCGATCGCGGCGGCCTTCCCCGATCGCTTCATCCGCGACGCCAACGGCAATCTGACGCGGGTCGACACGCGCGGCGTCAATTTCGCCAGCGCCGATTCGTCCTCGCTGCGCTGGGGCGTCAGCTTTTCCAAGCCGATCAAGTCGCGCATCCAGAAGGAGATCGAGGCGTTCCGCGCCGGCACCGGCCCCAATCCGTTCGCCGGCATGAACTTCCCCGGCTTTCCGGGTGGCGGTGGTCGCCGTGGCGGCGGCGATGGCGAGCGGCGGGGCGATGGCCAGCCGGGCGCCGACCAGACGCCGCCGCCGCCGCCGGGGCAGGAGGCCGCTGCCGGCGGGCAGCAGCCGGGCGGCCAGCCCGCTGCGCCGGCAGCCGGCGGTGACGGCCCGGGCGGCTTCGGCGGTGGTCGCGGGCCGGGTGGCGGCGGCTTCGGCGGACGTGGCGGCGGTGGCTTCGGCGGCGGCCGGGGCGGCGGCGGTGGCCGCATCCAGTTCGCCTTCTACCATACATGGAACTTCACCAACCGCGTGCTGGTCGCCAACGGCGGACCCAGCCTCGACCTGCTCAACGGCGACACGATCGGCCAGGGCGGCGGCATCGCGCGCCACAATTTCCAGCTGCAGGCAGGCTATACCAACAACGGCATCGGCACCCGGCTGGAGGGCAATTATCAGACCGGCACGCGCGTCAACGGCGGCACCGCCGCCCAGCCGCAGACGCTCAACTTCGGCGGGCTGGCGACGCTCAACCTGCGCGTCTTCGCCGATCTGCAGCAGCAGCTGCCGCTGCTCAAGGCGCATCCCTGGGTGCGCGGGCTGCGGCTGTCGTTGGGCGTCACCAATCTGCTCAACAGCCGCCAGCGGGTGCGTGACGCCAATGGCGTGACGCCGGTCAGCTACCAGCCCGACTATCAGGACCCGCTCGGCCGCACGGTCAGCCTGACGATCCGCAAGCTGTTCAGCCCGCTGCCCAATTTCCAGGGGCGCCGGTTCGGCAGCTGATCCGGTCTACAGCCCCAGCCGCCGCGCCAGCCAGCGCGCGGCGGCGTCGGGGCTGTCCTTGTCGGCGTCGCGGTCGACCCGATAATTGGCCTCGCGCATTGCCGTCACCGGAATGCGGCCAACCAGCGGCCGTAGTGCCGCCAGCAGCCGCGCATCGCGGGTGTGGCTCGGCGCGACCAGCAGCAGCGCGTCGTAGCTCGGGATGGCATGGCGCGGATCGGCGAGCACGGTCAGCCCGTCCGCCGCGATCCGCCCGTCCGACGAGAAGGCGGAAATGACGTCCGCCCGCCCGCTCGCCAGCGCGCGATACATGAAGGTCGGACTGTACGGCGTCGCGCTGGCGAAGCGCAGCCGATAGGCGTCGCGCACCGCCGCCCATTCTGGTCGCGACAGGAATTCGAGATCGCTGCCGAGCTTGAGCCCGGGCGCCGCGCGGCCGAGCGCGTCGAGGTCGGCGATGCCCCGCGACCGTGCCTCGGCGCCGCGCATCGCGAAGGCATAGGCATTCTCGAAGCCGAGCGGCCCGACCAGCCGCACGCCGTCGGTCCTCGCCGCCCAGGCGCCGATCGCACGGACCATCGCCGCGCGTGGCGGCATGTCGGTGCGGTGCATCGCGCCGTTCCACAGCGTCCCGGCATAATCGACGTAGACGTCGACGTCGCCACCGGCGAGCGCGCGATAGATCACTGCCGATCCCAGCCCGTCGCGATAGCGAACGGTATAGCCGGCACGAGTCAGCCGGTCGCCGATCAGCCGCGCCAGAATATATTGTTCGGAGAAGTTCTTGGCACCGATCGTCACCGTGCGCGCGCCGCCCGGCCGCGGCCACAGCGGCGCGGTCGCGGCGAGCGTGCCGGCGGCGAGCAGCGCCACCGCCGCGATCCACAGCGGCCGCCGTGTCGCCAGCCCGCGCTCGAGCAAGGCGATCAGCGCGTCGGCGGCCATCGCCAGCGCCGCGGCGGCGCAACAGCCGGCCAGCACCAGCGCCCAATTCTGCGTCTGCAGGCCGGCGAAGATCATGTCGCCCAGGCTCGGGCAGCCGACCGTCGTCGACAGCGTCGCCGCGCCGATCGTCCACACCGCGGCGGTGCGGATGCCGGCGACGAGCACCGGCAGCGCCAGCGGCGCCTCGACCAATCGCAATTTCTGCGCCTGGGTCATGCCGACCGCATCGGCCGCCTGGCGCACCGCCGGATCGATGCCCTGCAGCCCGGCCACGCCGTTGCGGATGATCGGCAGCAGCGCATAGAGGGTCAGCGCGAGCAGCGCCGGCAGGAAACCGAGCGCGGGGATGCCGCCGCCGACCCGCGCCGACAGCCACAGCAGGATCGGATAGAAGAGCGCGAGCAGGGCAAGGCCGGGGATGGTCTGGATCAGGCTGGCGGCGCCGAGCACGACCCGCCCGACCGCCGGCCGTCGCGCCGCGACCACCGCCAGCGGCAGGCCGATCGCCAGCGCCGCGAGCAGCGCCGCCCCGGCGAGCAGCACATGGCTGGCGAGCAGCGGCGGCACCTGCGCCAGCGCGTCGCGAAAGCCGCTCATGCGCCGATCGCCTGCAACCGCGCCGCCTGGTCGCGCGGCACCGCGACCAGCGCCTGCGCCGCCGCCCCGCCGCGCCCGGCGAGCAGGCCGGCGGGCGTCTCGTCGGCGACGATCCGTCCGTCCTCCATCACCAGCACCCGCGTCGCGAGCAGCAGCGCTTCGGCCATGTCGTGCGTCACCAGGATCGTCGTCAGCCCCAGCCGGTCGTGCAGCGAACGGATCTCCTGCCCCAGCGCGTCGCGCGTCACCGGGTCGAGCGCGCCCAAGGCCTCGTCGAGCAGCAGCAGCGTCGCACCGGGGGCGAGCGCGCGGGCGATCGCGACGCGCTGGCGCTGGCCGCCCGACAGTTCGTGCGGCAGGCGCGTCGCCAGTGCGGCGGGCAGCGCGACCAGATCGAGCAGCGCGGCGACGTCTGGCCGCGGCGACCCGGCGATGCGCGGGCCGATCGTGATATTGTCGGCGACGCTCATGTGCGGGAACAGGCCTATTCCCTGGAAGACATAGCCGATCCGCCGTCGCACCATCGGGGCGGGGCCGGCGGCGATATCCGCCCCGTCGATCAGCACCCGCCCGTCGTCGGGCACGACGAGGCGGTTGATCGTCTGCAGCAGCGTCGACTTGCCCGATCCCGAGGCGCCGACCAGCGCGACGAAGCTGCCGGTCGCGACGGCAAGCGAGACATGGTCGACCGCGATCGTGGCGCCGAACCGCTTGGTGACGCCGTCGAGGCGGAGCTTTTCTGCTGGCATCGCCGCGAAGGATGGGGGATGCCGGGGGGAAAGGCAAATAAGGAGAGGATGATGAGCGAGGTGCGCGCGATCTTCATCACCGGCGGCGCGTCGGGGATCGGCCGGGCGGTCGGGCGCCTGTTCGCCAGTCGCGGCTGGCGCGTCGGCCTGGCCGACGTCAACGCTGCGCTGCTCGCCGACACCGCGGCGCAGCTGCCCCGCGGGATGATCGAACATTATGTCATGGACGTGCGCGATCGCGACGCCTGGCGTGCCTGCCTCGACGATTTCACCGGCAAGAGCGGCGGCCGGCTCGACGTCCTGTTCAACAATGCGGGGATCGGCACCGGCGGGCCGCTGGCGGACGCCAGCTTCGAGGATATCGACCGCACCGTCGCGATCAACTTCACCGGCGTGCTCAACGGCGCGCGTATCGGCCACGCCTATCTGGCGAAGACACCGGGGTCGGTGCTGCTCAACACCTCCTCGGCGTCGGGCATCTACGGATCGTCCGGCCTCGCCACCTATTCGGCGACCAAATTCGCGGTGCGCGGCCTGAGCGAGGCGCTCGACGGCGAATGGTATCGCGAGGGGATCAAGGTCCGCTGCCTGCTGCCGAGCTTCATCGAGACGCCGCTGCTCGACGGCGTCGCGGGCGGCAGCAACCGCACGAACCGCGAAAGCGTGACCGGGGCAGGACTGGAACTCACCCCGGTCGACGCGGTGGCGGAGGCGGCGTGGCGCGCCGTCCACGGCGACAAGGTCCACACCTATGTCGGCAAGACCGCCGAACGGCTGCGCTTCGCCGCGCGCTGGCTGCCGGGCCAGCTTAGGAAGCAGATGCGCCGCTCGCTGCGCTAGACACCCTCACCCTTCCGGCGCTTCGCGCCTCCCTCCCTCTCCCAGTGGGAGAGGGAAGGGGCCCGCCCGGCGGCAGCCGGGTGGGAAGGGTGAGGGTGACCCGCTTGCCTCACTCGTCCACGATCGCATCGATCGCCTCGGCCATCTCGATGTCGCGGCTCGACAGGCCGCCGGCGTCGTGCGTGGTCAGCAGGATCTCGACCCGGTTGTAGACATTGCGCCACTCGGGATGGTGATCGGCCTTTTCCGCCATCAGGGCGACCTGGGTCATGAAGCCGAACGCCTCGACGAAGTCGGCGAAGACCAGGCTGCGGGTGATCGCGTCGCGCGCCTCGTCATAATCCCATTCGGGCAGGCCATCGAGCGCATCGGCGCGCTCCGCCTCGCTCAATGCTTCGATCGGGGCGGCCTCGGTCATGCGTCTTCCTTGCTGCGATTGAGGATGACGGGGTATGGCGGACGCCATGAGCGGGCAAGAGGTCTTGGGGCAGGCGCCGGACGCCGACGCGATCGAGCGGATCGCCCGCGACACGATCGCGCGACTGCCGGGCGAATTCCGCGCGCATTTGGGCGACGTCGTATTGATCGTCGAGGAATTCGCCGACGAGGAGACGCTCGCCGCGCTCGGCATCGAGCATCCGCTCGACCTCACCGGCCTCTACCACGGCCGCCCGGTCGGCGAGAAATCGGCCTTCGACAGCGCCCCGCTGCCCGATCGTATCCACCTCTATCGGCGGGCAATCCTCGACGAATGGGTGGAGACCGGGGTGCGGCTCGACGACCTCGTCCGCCATGTCACCATCCATGAGATCGGCCACCATTTCGGCCTGTCCGACGATGACATGCACGCGCTGGAAGACGCGGTGGCGGATTGAGCGCCGAACTGACGCTGGCGGGGGTGGCAGCCGCGCGCGGCGGACGACGGCTGTTCGCGGGCGTCGACCTTGCGCTGCACGCCGGCGACGCGGCGCTGGTCACCGGGCCCAATGGCATCGGCAAGTCGAGCCTGGTGCGGATCGCCGCCGGCCTGCTGCGCCCCGCGGCCGGGCAGGTGACGCGCCGCGGCGGGCTGGCGCTGCTCGGCGAGGCGCATGCGCTCGACCCGGAGCGGCCGCTGGCGCAGGCGCTGGGCTTCTGGATCGGCACGGCGCAGGTCGCGGCGGCGCTCGATGCGCTGGCACTGTCCCACCTCGCGACGATCCCGGTCCGGCTGCTGTCGACCGGCCAGCGCCGCCGCGCCGCGCTCGCCCGCGTGCTCGGCAGCGCGGTGCCGTTGTGGCTGCTCGACGAACCGGCCAACGGGCTCGATGCCGCCGGGCTGGCGCTGCTGGAGCAATTGGTGGCGGCGCATCGCGCGGCGGGCGGCATCGCGCTGGTCGCGACCCATGTCCCGCTCGCCCTGCCGGGCGCCGTGGCGCTCGACCTGACCCGTCATCATGCCGCCGCCGATGCCGCGGAGGCGCGCGCATGACCGCGGCCGCCCTGATCGTCCGCGAGCTGCGCCGCGCCTGGGCCGGCGGCGGCGCCCTGTGGCCGGTCGCCTTCTTCCTGCTCGTCGCGATCCTCTTCCCCTTTGCGGTCGGACCCGACACGGCGCTGCTCGGCCGGATCGGCGGCGGCGTGATCTGGGCGGCGGCCTTGCTCGCCGCCCTGCTGCCGGTCGAGCGGTTGGTCGCGCCCGATCTCGACGCCGGCGTCATCGACCAGCTCGCCGTGCGTGGCGTGCCGCTGCCACTGGTCGCCGCGGCCAAGCTCGCCGGCCATTGGCTGGGCTTCGCGCCCCCGCTGATGCTCGCGGCGGTGCTGGCGGCGGGGCTGCTCGACCTGCCGGCGGCGGTGCTGGCGCGGGTCGAGCTCGGGCTGCTGATCGGCACGCCCGGGCTGGCCGCGCTCGGTCTCGCCACCGGTGCGCTGGTCGCGGGGCTGCGCGGCGCCGGCGCGGTGGCGGGGCTGGTGATGCTGCCGCTCGCGGTACCGCTGCTGATCTTCGGCGCGGGGGCGATCGGCGAGGGTGCCGGGGCATTGAAGCTGCTCGCCGCGGTCAGCCTGTTGCTCATCGCCGGTGCGCCCTTCGTCGCGGCGTCGGCGATCCGGGCCGGTATGGACTGAGCTGTCCTACAAGCGCGGACCCGGCTAGGCTTGAGGCGCTGATTCTTATCGTCGATCCAGTCCGTGACGCCGCGTCCGTGTTGCGCGGCGTACATCGGTCGTCGGTGCGACCTTTGAGACTTTCCGAGTGTGGCGGCCAGCCGGGGCTGCGGTTCGACTGCGACCTTCCAGCCGCCAAGCCTCTGAAACCTCTACGGTGGGGATACCGCCGCAGTGCGACTTTCGGTCAGCGTGACCAGCGTGCCCAGATCGCGGTCGGCAGCACCAGCCCGCGCGCTTCCTCGCGCACGCCGAGCTCGCCCGCCTCGACCGTACCGGGCAGATCGGCGAAGACCTGCGCCAGCAGCTCGCGCAGCGCGAGCGCGCTCATCCGCACCGCATAGACGGTGAGGAACAGGAAGCGCGATTGCTCGTCGAGCAGCCGCCGGCAGTCGGCGATCAGTTTCGGCAGGTCCTCCTCCAGCCGCCACACCTCGCCCTCCGGCCCGCGGCCGTATTTGGGCGGGTCGAGCAGGATCCCGTCATAGCGCCGGCCGCGCCGCACCTCGCGCGCGACGAATTTTGCGGCATCGTCGATGATCCAGCGCACCGGCGCGTCGCTCAGCCCCGACAACGCCGCATTGCCGCGCGCGGCCTCGACCGATTTCTTGGAGGCGTCGACATGGACCATCTTCGCGCCGATGCTCGCCATCGCCAGCGTGCCGACGCCGGTATAGCCGAACAGGTTCATGCATTCGGGCGCGTCGAGCCCCTCGACCCTGCTACGCATCCAGCGCCACACCGGCGCCATGTCGGGGAAGAAGCCAAGGTGGCGGAACGGCGTCGTCTGCGCGGTGAAGCGCACCTCTTCCCATCTCAGCGGCCAGCCCTCGCGCGGCACCGGCTCGTTGAACAGCCAGCGGCCGCCGCCGTCCTCGTCGGAGCCGGGGACGAACTCGCCCTGCGCGCGCCAATTCTCGGTCGCCGGCGCCCACATCGCCTGCGGCTCCGGGCGGATGAAGCGGAAGCGGCCGTAGCGTTCGAGCTTCCGGCCATGGCCCGAATCGATCAGCCCGTAATCCGCCCAGGGTTCGCCGATCAGCGTGTCGAGCGTCATGCGCGCGGCCGGGCCCGTTCGGCGATGAAGCCGGTGACCGCCTCGAACGTGCCGGGCAAGGTGGCGAACCGCTCCTCGCGCGCGAACAGGTCGCCGAGCCGCGCCGGCAGCGACGGGCGGCTGCCGGTGGCGCGTTCGACCGCGTCGCGGAACTTGGCGGGGTGGGCGGTCGCCAGCGTCACCACGGGCACGTCGAGATCGGCGGCACGCGCCGCGGCGAGCGCGACCGCGGTATGCGGGTCGATCGTCTCGCCGGCATGCTCGCTCGCCCAGCGCATCGCCAGCGCCATGCCGTCGGCGTCGATCCGGGCCGGCGTGAACAGGTGGCGCGCGAAATCGGCCTGCGCATTGGTCAGCCGCATCGCGCCGCTCGTCTCGAACCCCCCCATCTGCGCCGCCAGCGCCGCGCCGTCGCGGCCGCCGGCGTCGAACAGCAGCCGCTCGAAATTGGACGAGACCTGGATGTCCATCGACGGCGTCGCGGTCGGCACCGTCGTGCCGCGGCTATAGTCGGCGGCCGACAGCGCGCGGTAGAGGATGTCGTTGACGTTGGTGGCGACGATCAGCCGCTCGACCGGCAGGCCCATCCGCGCCGCGACATAGCCGGCGAAGACGTCGCCGAAATTGCCCGTCGGCACCGAAAAGGCGATGCGTCGGTCGGGCGCGCCGAGCCGGACGGCGGCGTAGAAATAATAGACCACCTGCGCCATCAGCCGCGCCCAGTTGATCGAATTGACCGCGGACAGCTGGAATCGCCCGGCGAAGGCCGGGTCGTTGAACATCGCCTTGACCAGGGCCTGGGCAGTGTCGAAGTCGCCGTCGATCGCGATGTTGTGGACGTTGGGGGCGAGCACCGTCGTCATCTGGCGCCGCTGCACCTCCGACACCCGGCCGGCGGGGTGGAGCATGAAGATGTCGACGCCCTGCCGCCCGGCGACCGCGTCGATCGCGGCGGAGCCGGTGTCGCCGCTGGTCGCGCCGACGATGGTCAGATGCGCGTCGCTGCCGGTCAGGAAGCGTTCGAACAGCTGGCCGAGCAATTGCAGCGCGACGTCCTTGAACGCCAGCGTCGGGCCGTGGAACAGCTCGAGCAGCCATTGGTCGTGGTCGAGCTGGACGAGCGGCGTCACCGCGGCATGGGCGAAGCGGCCGTAGGCGGCGGTGCACAATTCGCGCAGTTCGTCCTCGGTCAGGCTGCCGGCGACGAAGGGCGCCATGACCGCCACCGCGGTGTCGACGTAGGACAGCCCCTGCAGCGCGGCGATCGCGTCGCGGTTGAAGGTCGGCCACGCCTCCGGCACGTAGAGGCCGCCGTCGCTGGCAAGGCCGGTGAGCGTGACCTCGCGGAAATTGAGCACGGGGGCGGACCCGCGGGTGGAATGGTAACGCATCAACGGCTCCGGCGTCGGCTGACCGCGATCCCGTAGATCACCGCGGCGATGGCTGCGAAGAAGAACCATTGCACCGCATAGGAGAGATGGTTGTTCGGCACGCTCGATAGGTCGGGTCGCGCATTGGGGGCAAGCCCCGGCGGCGGCGTATCGGCGACGAGCAGCATCGTTTGCGGCCGATGGTCGAACAGCGTCGCCAGTAAAGGGCGCGCATCGGGCGCATGGCTGATCGTGCCGCGGACCGCACCGCCCCGCCAGGTCGAGCGATAGCGCGGATCGCGCGTGGTGCCGAGCTGGACCTGGAAGCCGGGGCCCTCCACCCCGTCGCGGCAGGTGGCGATCACCCGATAGCCGGCGGCCCCGGCGCCGAACAGGCGCTGGCTGACCGGCTCCAGGCACATCGCGCTGCTGCGGCGGAACAGCAGCCGGTCGTCGGGCAGGCGCGGGAAGGCGACCGGCGGCTTGGCCGGGTTGGTCGCCAACTGGGCAAGATAGGCCTCCTTCTTCGGCAGTCGGTCGAGCAACTGCCACAGGCCTAGGCCGATCATCGCCGCCACCGCCAGCGCGACGACGATTGTGGGGATCAGGGGTAGGCGCTTCATGGGCGGGGGTCGATACGCCCTTCGCGCGCGGCGTTGCGGTATTCCGCCGCGAGCAGCGCCGCCTTGGCGATGCGCAGGCTGACGATCACGCCGGCGATGGTCAGCGGAATCCAGAGCAGCAGGTGCACCCAGATCGGGGGATGCAGCTTCACTTCGGTGACCACCGCCAGCGCGGTGACGATCGCGCCGAGGATCAGGGTCAGGAACGCCGCCGGCCCGTCGCCGACGTTGAACTGGGAAAGGTCCAGGCCGCAGGCGCGGCAGGCCGGGGCGAATTTGATCCAGCCGTCGAAGATGGCGGGCTGGCCGCAGCGCGGGCACAGGCCCTTGAGGCCGGCATCAAGGATCGCACGAGTCGCGCTCTCGGGCTCTGCGCCGGGCGCAGGCGCGGGTGACGGTTCGTCCATCAGGCCGTCACCCGTTCATCGGTCAGCCGCCGTGAACCGGCGCGCCCCAGCCGCCCCAGACGTAGATGGTGACGAACAGGAACAGCCAGACGACGTCGACGAAATGCCAGTACCAGGCGGCCGCCTCGAAGCCGAAATGCTGGCGCGGGGTGAAGTCGCCCTTGTAGGCGCGGATCAGGCAGACGATCAGGAAGATCGTGCCGATCAGTACGTGGAAGCCGTGGAAGCCCGTCGCCATGAAGAAGGACGCGCCATAGTTCAGTCCCTTGAAGGGGAAGGGCGCGTGCATGTATTCATAGGCCTGGATGCTGCTGAACAGGATGCCCAGCACCACGGTCAGCCACAGGCCCTTGAGCACGCCGTCACGATTGCCCACGCCAAGCAGGCCCCACAGGCCGGTCTTCGCGCCGCCGCGCTGGTTGTGGATCAGCGCATGGTGGGCCCAGGTGACGGTGGTGCCGCTGGTCAGCAGGATCAGCGTGTTGAGCAGCGGGAATTCGAAGGCGTTGATCACCTCCAGCCCCTTGGGCGGCCATTGCGCGGCAATCGCCGTCGCGCCTTCCGCCGCGCGCTCGACCTGGCCGTCGACGAAGCTCATCGCGGTCGGGAACAGGCTGAAGTCGAAGAAGGCCCAGAACCAGCCGACGAAGAACATGACTTCCGAGGCGATGAACAGGATCATGCCGTAGCGGAAGTGCAGCTGGACGACCGGGGTGTGATCGCCGTGATGCGCCTCGCGCACCACGTCCGCCCACCAGCTGTACATGGTGAACAGGACACCGGCGAGCCCGGCGAAGAAGATCCAGCCGCCGCCGTTCGCCTTGTCCGCCGCCAGATGGCCGCCATGCATCCACATGATCGCGCCGGAGGCCATCACCAGCGCCGACAGCGAGCCGAACAACGGCCAGATGCTCGGTGGCAGAATGTGATAGTCGTGGTTCTTGGCGCCGGCCATTGCGGTGTCCCTGTTATACCCTCTCGGGGTCCGACCCTAGCTTGGCGTCTTGCCGGAATCTACCGGATAAAATGTGTAGGACAGGGTGATCGTCTCGACGTCGGCGGCGTCCGGGTCCTTGAGGATCTTCGGGTCGACGAAGAAGATCACTGGCATGCGCGCCGTCTCGCCCGGCTGCAGCGTCTGTTGGGTGAAGCAGAAGCACTGGATCTTGGTGAAATATTTGCCGGCCTGGCCGGGCGTGACGTTGAATGTCGCGGTGCCGGTGATCGGATGGTCGCTGGTGTTGGTGGCGAGGAAGAACGCCATGTCGCGTGCACCGACGTCGACCGTGTCGGATGGATTCTCCGGCCGGAACCGCCACGGCATGTGCGGCGCGACGTTGGTGTCGAAATCGATGCGGATCTTGTGGTTCACCGCACCCGGCGCCTGCAGCCCGCGTTGGGTCGTACCGTTCAGCCCGGTCACCTGGCAGAACAGGCGGTACAGCGGCACGCTCGCCCAGGCGACGCCGGTCATCAGGCAGATGCCGAGCACCGCGAACAGCGCGGTGCGCAACTGGCGGCGGCTGTTCAGGTCCGCCGCGCCGCTCATGCCATACCCTGGCGGATCTTGGTGAGGGCAATTGCGAAGACGAGGATGACGAAGGCGCCGAGCAGCACCGCAGTGACGATCGCGCGCGACTTCTGGCGGCGGCGGATCAGATCCTGGTCGTCGGGAGTCATGCCAGCACCCAGCGGTCGACGACCAGCGCGCCGAAGATCACGAAGAGGTAGAGGATCGAATAGCTGAACAAGCGCTTCTCCGGCTTCATGCGGTCGTCGGGCTGCGTATGCCGTGTCGCGACCCGCAGCGCCAGCAAGGCGAACAGCGCGGTGGTCGCGGTGGCGAGGACGCCGTAGATCGCGCCGGTCAGCCCGAGCGGCCAGGGCGCCACCGCGGCGATCGCCATCGGAATGGTGTAGAGGCCGATCTGGCGCCGCGTTACCCGTTCGCCGGCGACCACCGGCAGCATCGGCACGCCGGCATTGGCGTAATCGGTCTTCACGAACAGCGCGAGCGCCCAGAAATGCGGCGGCGTCCACAGGAAGACGAGGCCGAACAGCAGCAGCGGCAGGATCGCGACGTCGCCCGTCGCCGCTGCCCAGCCGATCAGCGGCGGAAAGGCGCCGGCGGCCCCGCCGATCACGATGTTCTGCGGCGTACGCCGCTTCAGCCAGACGGTGTAGATCAGTACGTAAAACAGGATCGACACGGTCAGGATCGCGGCGGCGGCGACGTTGACCGCCAGCCCCATCAGAATCACCGAGAAGGCGCCAAGGCCGACGCCGAAATGCAGCGCCGACTGCCGCTCCATGCGGCCGGCGGGCAGCGGGCGCTGCTGCGTCCGGCGCATCGCGGCGTCGAGGTCGGCTTCATACCATTGGTTGAGCGCGCCGGCCGCGCCCGCGCCCAGCGCGATGCACAGGATGGCGGTGAAGCCGAGCACCGGATGGATGCCGACCGGCGCGGCGAGCATGCCGCACAGGCCGGTGAAGACGACCAGCGTCATCACCCGCGGCTTGGTCAGCGCCAGGAAATCACGCCAGTCGGCGGGGGGCAGGATGGGCGTCGCGGCCGTCGTCATGGCGGCGGCTATACGCGTCGTGAGGCCCCTGGGAAAGGGCGGGCGCGCCCGACCAACGATCGTGCTGATCCAGGTCAAGCCGCCCGAGTCGGGCGGGAACGATCGTGTTTTGAACGGGTTGGCCGGGCTCTTAAGGGAGGATCATGATGGCCACGCGTATCGCCGAGGCACCTGTTCGCGGCTCGCAATTCCTGACCGACAGCTTCCAGCGGGGGCTGGCGCATTGGAACCGCGAACGGCTGGAGCCTGGCTTTCCCGATGCTGATTGGCAGCGCACGCTCGACCGCGACGTGCGCATGCAGCGGCTCGAGGGCGGCTTCCTCGAGGAGTTGCGCGATGAGGTGGCGGACGAGGCCGCGGCGGCACCGACCGACGTCGACGGGTTCATTGCCTGGTTCGAGGCGCTGAAGCAGAGCGGCCCCGGTCAGCACGACCCGCTGTTTCCGTGGTTGGCGGAGCAAGCGAACCTCGATCAGCTCCGCTGGTTTTTCGAGCAGGAAGCGGCGGGCGAGGCGGGCTTCGACGATCTGGTCGCGATGACCCAGGTCAAGCTGCCGACCCTTCCCAAACTTGAACTCGCGCGCAACTATTGGGACGAGATGGGGCGCGGCCAGGCGGCGGGGATGCACGGGCCGATGCTCCATGCCTTGGCCGAGACGCTTCAGGTCTGCCCCGTGATCGAGAAGACGCTGTGGCAGAGCCTGTGCCTGGCCAATGCGATGACCGCGATGGCGACCAGCCGGCGCTACACCTGGCAATCGGTCGGTGCGCTCGGTGTGATTGAACTGACCGCGCCGGATCGGTCGGCGGCGACGGCGCGCGGGCTGAAGCGACTCGGCTTCACCAACAAGGAGCGCCGCTATTTCGACCTGCATGCGGTGCTCGACGTCAAACACTCCGAGGACTGGAACCGCGAGGCGATCCGCCCTGCCGTCGAGGAGGACCCCCGCCGCGCGACCGCCATGGCGGAGGGCGCGCTGATCCGGCTGAAGTGCGGCGAACGCTGCTTCGCGGCGTATCGCGCGGTGTTGATGGGGTAGTTTTCAGGGCCAACGGGGCGGGTTGAGCCCTCCATCCTTCAGGGGCGGAGTTGGGAAATCGATTCGCGCAAAGACGCGAAGAAGAATGGCTTTGTTCGCGCGGAGGCGCGGGGGACGCGGAGCGGTGACTCCTCGGCGAAGCCGCTCATTCTTCCAACAAGGAGATAAAGCCGCTGGCGCGGCAAGCGCGACACCTCTGCGTCCTCCGCGCCTCCGCGCGAAGCCATCTTCTTCGCGGCTTCGCGTCTTCGCGCGAACTGAAGGATCGCTCGCACAGTCTCCGGGATCAAAC
Source organism: Sphingomonas sp. MA1305 (assembly GCF_016107325.1). GTDB lineage: Bacteria > Pseudomonadota > Alphaproteobacteria > Sphingomonadales > Sphingomonadaceae > Sphingomonas. The sequence continues at coordinate 43,582 of NZ_RCVT01000002.1, read as the reverse complement.
GAACCCCAAGTTCCAGCTCGACTGGTTGTAATTGCCCATGTTTGGCAGGACCGTCGCGAGGTCGCCATTGCCGACGCCGAACCAACTCGCCAGCGTCGCGGCATATTGGTCGACGGAGATCGTCGGTAGCAGCCGCCCCTGACCGACGTCGTTGGCGGTGCCGTTGCCGATCGCCGGTGGCGTGCCATAGAAACGCTGGCCGCGCACCGCGCCGCCCATGACGAAATGGTGGCTGCCCCAGCCATGGTCCGAGCCGTCGTCGTTCGATTGCAGGGTGCGGCCGAAGTCGGAGGCGGTGAAGCTCGTCACCTTGTCGGCGACGCCCAGCGCGACGGTTGTATCGTAGAAAGCGCGCATCGCATCCGCCACCTTGCCGATCAACCCGGGGTGTTGCGCGACGAGATTGTCGTGCAGGTCGAAGCCGCCGATCGACACGAAGAACACCTGCCGCTTTGCCCCCAGCTCGGACGACACGGAGATCATCCGCGCCACCATCTTGAGCTGGTCGGCGAGGGCATTGCCGCTGGGGAAGAGGGTGAAGCCAGAGGCCGGCGCATTGGCGAGCGCGCCCGACACCTGCGCATAGGTGTCGAGCGCGCGCTTCGACACGCGGGCATGTTCGCCGGCAAGGACATGGCCGTTGCTGCCGGTCATTAGGCTGCGCAACGTCGCGGCAGCGGTGGTCGAGCCGTAGAGCGTCGAGGCGTTGTTGAGCAGCGCGACCGGACCGCCGGTGCCGACCGCATATTGCACCGCCGACTTGCCGGTCAGATAGACCGCATTGCCGCTGGCGTTGATGCAGGTCAGCGCCGAGGCGCCGTTGCCGCTCTGGAACAGGTCACCGATGCGGCCGCCCCAGCCGGAGGTCGCGCCCTCTGGATTGGAGGCCTGGAAATAGCTCTGCTGGTCGTTGTGGCTGAACAGTTTCGGCGGCAGCTTGACGCTGCTCGCCTGATATTGCGCCTTGGTGGTCGGCTGCACCAACGTGCCGACGTTGAGCGCCACTGCCAGCTTGCCCTGATTGAACAGCGGCATCAGCGAACTCATCGTCGGCGCCAGCGCATATTGCCGCCCGCCGGCGAGCGCGGTCGCCGGACTGAGCACCGTATTGGCCAGCGAGTCGCGGGTCAGCGCGATGTTCGACCGGGCGGCCAGATATTTGGCGTAGCTGTCGGCGTCATAGGGCGGCAGCGTGTTGGCATAGTCGTTGCCGCCGTACAGGAAGATGCAGACCATCGCCTTGTAATCGGTGGCAGTCGTCGCCGCCGCCTCGCCGATCGCGGCAAGGCTGGTGACAAAGGGCATCGCCACCCCGGCAAGCCCGAGCGCGGCACCTCGCTTCAGAAAGGCGCGGCGAGACTGGTCGAGCGAGGCGCAATCGTGGTCCATCTCAGCGCACCATGATGAATTCGGGGGAGGCGAGGGTCAGCAGGATCGCGATGTTGACGCGGGTCTGCGGTCCATTGCTGGCGGTGGCGGCGACGCTGTCAACGGCCGTGCGGATCGCGGTCACCGTCGCACTGCTCAGCTGGCCGGCGGCGAGCACCAGATTGACCTCGTCGACCAGCGCGGCGCTGTCCGCCGCCTTGGTCAGGATCGCGCTATAATCGGCCTTCACATCGCCGGTCCCGTTCAGCACCAGCGCCTGCATGTAGTTGACGTAGGCGACGACGCTTTGTTCGTTGGTGATCTGGAACTCGGGCGCGACCAGGCCGGCGCTCGCGATGCCCGTCGCCGGTGGCGTGTAGGCGGGGCGGAAGAAGTTGAAGACGGTCTGGCTGCGCCCCATCGACTGCGCCAGCCGGGTGGACTGGTTGGACGTGTCGCCGATCGCCCAGGCGTTGGACGGCGAGGTCGCGCCAAATGCGCGGGCCCAGGCGGTCAGGCGCATCACCGGCTCGCGCAACTTGCCCGCGGTGGTGCTGGTCAGCGCAGCATCGCTGCGCGCCTCGCTGTCGAGCAGGATCGCCTTGATCACCGCCTTCATGTCGCCGCGCACGCCCGATCCATTGTCGGCAAAGGTCGCCGCGACGCGGCCGACATAGGCGGGCGAGGGATTGCTGGTGACCAGGCGCTGGATCAGCTGCTTCGACACGAACGGCGGCAGATTAGGGTGGTTGAAGATGGTGTCGAGCGCGACCTTGATCGCGGCCATGCCGCCGCCCGTCGTCGAGGTGCCGAGGAAGGTGGCGGTGCCGGTCTCGTTGATCGCGGCGTTCATCACCAGCGGCTGGCGGTAACGATCGGGCGTCGTCGAGACGCTGGAAGCAAGGCTGAGCCCGGTGAAGACGCGCGCCAGCCCGGCGACGTCGGCCTGGGTATAGGTTTCCATCGGTGCGCCGCTGGCACCCGTCTTGACGCTGCCGTCCATGTTGAGCTGGTAGAGGCCGAGCGTGAACAGCTGCATCAACTCGCGCGCGTAATTCTCGTCCGGCTGCGCGCCCGTCGTCGCGTTGGCCTTGCGGTTGTTGAGGAAGGTGAGGAACGACCCCATCGCCGCATTGGTGGTGATCGCGTCCATCAGCGCGCGGTAATTGCCGAACGCATTGTCGAGCAGCACGTCGACATAAGCGGCGGTGGCGAACTGCTTCCAGTTGAGGTTCACGCCGCCGATGCCGACGACCAGCATGTCGAGCAGCGCCATGCCGATGCGCTGGCGCAGCTGGTCGGGTTCCGCGATCAGCTGCCGCCACATGGTGACGTCAAAGCCGATCTCGGCATTGATGTTGGCGGCGACGTTGTAGCCGTTGGCGACCAGCCAGTCCCAGTGCGCGGTCGCCCGCGGCAGCGCGAACTGGTCGTCGATCCAGCCTTCGTAGCGGCGGCTGACGACCGCATCGATCATCGCGCGGGTCGCGCCCATCGTCGCCTGCGCTAGGAAGCGGCTGGCCTGCGCCGTGGTGATCGCCGCCGGCGCCACGGTCACCGGTGCGCTCGGTGCCGCCGCCGTGGTGCCGCTGCCGTCGCCGCCCCCGCAGGCGGCGAGCAGAAGCGCGGCGCCGATCGCACCACCGGTCTTTATCGCAGGCACGGCGCTCCCGATGGGCGTCTCGGCCTCCCCGGAAAGCGCCCCCGCGCCTCCACCGTCCGCATCCAGCATTGTTGTATTGATCCCCGCTCCGCACGCCGACACCCACCTGCCGGCGCCTCGAAGATACTCAACGACATACCCGTCGCGGATTTAACGAAGAAGATTAACGCGGAACGGTCCGGCGCGAAAAGGCCCGGTTTGGTCGTAGCCGCAACGAAATGAGTAACGGGTGCCTCCGCCTCTTGGCTTCGTCTCGTATACGATGGGATGGCAGCTGCACGGGAGTGGCGCGGCATGACGCGGGCCTTGATCGTGATCGACGTACAGGAAGAATATTTTCCCGGTGGGCTGATGCCGTTGTGGCAGCCCGAGGCGGTCGAGGCACGGATCGTCGCGGGTTTGGCGCGCGTGCGGCAAGCGGGAGATCGCGTGCTCCTGATCCGCCATGTCGCGATCGAGAGTGGCGGCCCGTTCGCGATCGGCGGCGCCGGGGTGGCGATCCGGTCTGCGATCCTGGCGGCGGCAGGCGATGCGGCCATCGTGCCGAAATCGGTGCCGGATGCCTTCCAGGATACCGACCTGGCGTCTCACCTCGATGGCGTCGACACGCTGTTGCTGTGCGGGATGATGACCCAGAATTGCGTCGTCTTCACCGCACTGTCGCATGCGGCGGCCGGCTATGACGTACGGGTCATCGGCGATTGGTGCACCGCGCCGACCGAACAGGTCCACCGGATCGCGCTGCGCGCCCTGGCGTCGAAGGTCGCGGTGATCGACAGCGACAGCCTGTAAGCAAAACGCCCCGGCGGAGAGGCCGGGGCGTTTCGCGTCTTCAGGTCGGTAGCGTGCCTCAGTCGATCTTCGGCAGCGTCTCGAACTGGTGGTAGGGCGGCGGCGAGGACAGGGTCCATTCCAGCGTCGTCGCACCTTCGCCCCAGGGATTGTCGGGTGCCTTCTTGCCGGCGATCAGCGACCAGATCACGTTGACGAAGAAGATCACCATGCCGGCGGCCATGATCTCATAGCCGTGGCTCGCCAACGCATTCCAGTGCGCATAGGCATCGGGATAGTCCGGGTAGCGCCGCGGCATGCCCTGCAGGCCGAGGAAATGCATCGGGAAGAACAGCAGGTTTACGCCGACGAAGAACACCCAGAAGTGCAGCTGGCCGAGCAGCTCGCTATACATCTTCCCGAACATCTTCGGGAACCAATAGTAGAAGCCGGCGAACAGGCCGAACACCGCGCCGAGGCTGAGCACGTAGTGGAAGTGCGCGACGACGTAATAGGTGTCCTGCATGTAATCGTCGATGCCGCCGTTGGCGAGCACGACGCCGGTGACGCCGCCGACCGTGAACATGAAGATGAAGCCGATCGCCCAGACCATCGGCGTCTTGAAGCTCAGCGAGCCGCCCCACATGGTGGCGATCCAGCTGAAGATCTTGATGCCGGTCGGCACTGCGATGACCATCGTCGCGGCGGTGAAGTACATCTTCACGTTCACGCTGAGGCCGGTGACGAACATGTGGTGCGCCCAGACGACGAAACCGACCACCCCGATCGCGACCATGGCATAGGCCATGCCGAGATAGCCGAAGACGGGCTTGCGGCTGAAGGTCGCGATGATCTGGCTGACGATGCCGAAGCCCGGCAGGATCATGATGTACACTTCGGGGTGACCGAAGAACCAGAACAGATGCTGGTAGAGGATCGGATCGCCGCCGCCGGCCGGGTCGAAGAAGGTCGTACCGAAATTGCGGTCGGTGAGCAGCATGGTGATCGCCGCGGCAAGCACCGGCAGCGCGAGCAGCAGCAGGAAGGCGGTGACCAGCACCGACCAGACGAACAGCGGCATCTTGTGCAGCGTCATGCCGGGCGCGCGCATGTTAAAGATGGTGGTGATGAAGTTGATCGCGCCGAGGATCGAGCTGGCGCCGGCAAGATGGAGCGACAGAATCGCCATGTCCACCGACGGCCCGGGCTCGCCATAGGTCGAGAGCGGGGCATAGACCGTCCAGCCGGTGCCGGCGCCGCCGAAGAAGGGCGAGGCGAGCAGCAGGGTGAAGGCCGGGATGAGCAGCCAGAAGCTGACGTTGTTCATCCGCGGGAAGGCCATGTCGGGCGCGCCGATCATGATCGGCACGAACCAGTTGCCGAAGCCGCCGATCATCGCCGGCATGACCATGAAGAACACCATGATCAGGCCGTGAGCGGTGATCAGCACGTTCCACAGGTGAAGTGCGTGATCCAGGCCGCCGTCACCGCCGGGCAGGAAATTGGCCCAGCCGACCAGATATTGGATGCCGGGCTGGGCGAGCTCGGCGCGCATCAGGCCGGAGATCGCGCCGCCGATGATCCCCGCGATGATCGCGAAGATCAGGTACAGCGTCCCGATGTCCTTATGATTGGTCGACATGAACCAGCGGGCGAAGAAGCCCGGCTTGTGGTCCGCGTCATGATGCGCGTGATCGTCGTGGGCGACGAACGCCGCGCCGTGCGGTGCGTGGAGGGCGGTATCGGTCATCTTACTGTCCCGCGTTGCCGGTGGCCGGATTGCCGGTCGCACCCTGCGAGGTGGTGGGGGCGGCGGTGGTGACGTTTTCGGTCGGGCCGGTCGCCGCGTCGGCGGCCTTGGCGTCCGCCTGCTTGGCCGCGGAGCCGTCGGCGCCGGGCTGCGGGATCACCTTGTCGGACGGCGCCTTGCCGCCCGGCATCGTGCCGCCCTTCGCCTTCACCCAGGCGGCGAACTGCGCCGGCGGCACCGCTTCCACCGCGATCGGCATGAAGGCGTGGCGCGCGCCGCACAATTCGGAGCACTGGCCGAAGTAGAGGCCCGGCTGCTTGATCGTGAAGCTGGTCTCGTTGAGCCGGCCCGGTACCGCGTCGAGCTTGATCCAGAAGGCGGGCACCGCCCAGCTGTGGATCACGTCCTGCGAGGTGGTGATCAGGCGGATCGGCACGCCGACCGGCAGCACGATGCGGTTGTCGGCGGCGAGCAGGCGCGGACCGTCGGCGTCGGTGCGGAAGCGGGCTCCCGGCGCGAGCGTCGGATCGCCCTTTTCCTTGAGCATGTTGGCGGTTATCTCGAAGCCGCCATTGTCCGGATATTGGTAGCTCCAATACCATTGGTTGCCGATCGCCTTCAGCGTCACGGCGCCGGCCGGCGCGGGCTTGAACTGCGCCTGCAGCAGGCCGATCGAGGGGATCGCGATCAGCGCTAGGATGATCACCGGGGCGGCGGTCCACACCACTTCGATGAAGGTGTTGTGGCTGGTCTTGGACGGGATCGGATTGGCGGCACGGCGGAAGCGGACCACCACGATCACCAGCAGCGCCAGCACGAACAGCGACACTACCGAGATCAGCGGGAACAGCACCTTGTCGTGCATCCAATGCGCGAACTGGCCGTTGGTCGTGACCTGCGGCTGCAGGCCGATGCGGCCGGCGACCGGATGGCCAACGTCGGCGGCGGCGGTCATCGCCGGGGCGCCGTCCATCGCCAGCACCGGCGAATTCGGTTGCGCCGGCGCCGCCGCCTTGGCGGTGGTCGGTGCGATGTTGGAGACACCGCCGGGAGCGGCCGCAGCTTGCGGCGCCTGGGCACCGGCCGCCTGCGGTGCTGGCGTCGCGGCATTCTGCGCGGTGGCAGGGGCGATCCCCATTCCGGCCAGCACCAGCCCGGCGGCCAGTGCGATGCCCCTCATCGTCTTGCCCATCAGTGTCGTCACCCCGTTCAGTGCCCTCGTCCTAGCGGCCGGGGCCGAAACCCGCGGAACCTGTGGCCGTCCGGCCGTTGCGGCACGCCTTTCGCGCCCCTTTTGCCATGGCCTATACGCGGCGACTAGACCCCCCATCAAGCCACGCGCGTGCAAAATAGCGCGGATCGCGCGGCTTGGCGCGCGGCCGGCGCGGTCCTATGGACCGGCGGGACGAGGCCCGACGACGAAACGGCGGGCGACGAGAAAGGACGATCCGATGACCGACGACGACGTGCTCGCCGAGTTCCGTGCCGCGAACGCCTTGCTCGAGGGACATTTCATCCTGTCGTCGGGACTGCGCTCGTCGCGCTATCTGCAATGCGCCCGTGTGTTGATGGACCCGCGCCGCGGTGCGCGGCTGGCGGAGGCGCTAGCAGCTCGGCTGCCGACGGACCTCAAGGCTCGGATCAGCGCGGTAGTGTCGCCGGCGATGGGCGGCGTCATCGCCGGTCACGAGATGGCGCGGGCGCTCGGCGTCGAGGCGATGTTCGTCGAGCGGCCGACCGGCACCTTCGAGCTCCGCCGCGGTTTTCGTCTGGAAGACGGGCAGGAGGTGCTGATGATGGAGGACGTCGTCACTACCGGGCTCAGCTCCCGCGAGGCGATCAAGGCAATCGAAGCGGCGGGCGGCCGGGTGATTGCGGGAGCGGCACTGGTCGACCGCTCGAATGGCGGTGCGGACATCGGCGTGCCCTTCTATCCGCTGATCCGCCTCGACGTGCCGACCTATGAAGCCGATGCGCTGCCGCCCGAACTGGCGGCACTCCCCGCGCTCAAGCCGGGAAGCCGCGCGGCGTGAGCGGCGATCTTCGCCTCGGCGTCAACATCGATCACGTCGCGACGGTACGCAACGCGCGCGGCAGCGGTTATCCCGACCCGGTGCGTGCGGCCTTGCTGGCGGCGAAAGCCGGGGCGGACGGGATCACCGCACATCTGCGCGAGGATCGTCGGCATATCACTGACAACGACATAGCGCGGCTGTCCGAAGCGCTGACCATCCCGCTCAACCTAGAGATGGCGGCGACCGAGGAGATGCTGCGCATCGCGTTGCGTCATCGCCCGCATGCGGCGTGCATCGTGCCCGAAAAGCGCGAGGAACGCACCACCGAGGGCGGGCTGGATGCGGCGGGCCAGTTCGATCACCTCGCTCCGATGGTCGCCGCGCTCGGCGAGGCGGGGGTGCGCGTTTCGCTCTTCATCGAACCCGAGGCGGCGCAAATCGACGCGGCGATCCGCCTCGGCGCCCCGGTCGTGGAACTGCACACCGGGCGTTATGCCGAACTGGACGGCGAGGCGCGGACGCTGGAACTGCGCCGCCTCTCCGACGCCGCCGCACTCGCCGCCAAGAATGGGATCGAGGTGCATGCGGGTCATGGCCTGACCTATGACAATGTCGGGCCGGTCGCGGCGATCCCACAGGTCCGCGAACTCAACATCGGTCATTTCTTGATCGGCGAGGCGCTGTTCGTCGGGCTGGACGAGGCCGTGCGGCGGATGCGTGCCGAAATGGATGCCGCGCGGTGAGCGACGGGCGATGATCGTCGGCCTCGGCTCTGACCTGTGCAACATCGAGCGGATTCAGGCGTCGCTGGACCGGTTCGGCGGGCGGTTCGAGAGCCGCGTGTTCACCGACCAGGAACTGGCGCGCGCCGCGCGGCGGCCGTTCACCAAGGCCGGAACGCTGGCCAAGCGCTTCGCCGCCAAGGAGGCCTTTTCCAAGGCGGTCGGCACCGGCTTCAAGCGCGGCGTGTTCATGAAGGACATCGGCGTCGTCAACGCGCCATCGGGCGCACCGACGCTGGCGCTGACCGGCGGAGCCAAGGAACGCCTTGACGCGATGATCCCCGAGGGCCACGTCGCGCGCATCCACTTGACCCTGACCGATGATCATCCCTGGGCCCAGGCCTTTGTCGTGATCGAGGCGATCCCGGACCCCAAGGCATGAAGGAAGCGGTGTTGGACGGCAGCGAGGCGCGTGATCAGGCCACGGGCGGCGGATCGCCGGCGCCGGCCGGACCCGAGGCGGACAAGAAGGCCGGCGGCACCGATTGGTGGGGCGAGATCAAGGGCATCTTCTGGCTGGTACTGATCGTACTGGGCTTCCACAGCTTCATCGCCAAGCCTTTCTACATCCCGTCCGAATCGATGCTGCCGGGCCTGCGCATCGGCGACCGGCTGGTGGTATCCAAATTCACCTATGGTTGGTCCTTCGTGTCGCCGACGATCCCCAACCCCGTCGCGATCTTCGAATCGGTGGTGCTGCGCAAGCCGGAGGAAAGCTGGAGCGTCGGCCTGCCGTTCATCCACGGCCGGCTGCTCGGTCGCCTGCCCAAGCGCGGCGACGTCGTCATCGTCACTCCGCCGGGCACGCGCAACGATTACATCAAGCGGGTCATCGGCCTGCCGGGCGACACGCTGGAGGTGCGCGGCGGTACGGTGATCCTGAACGGCAAGCCGGTGCAGCGCGGCCCGCTGCACTATGTCGATCTGCCCGTCGACACCAACAGCCCGTGCAGCGAGAGCGACTATTATGGCGCCAAGCGGCCAGCGCCCGGCGGCGGCTTCGTCTGCCACCTGCCGATCGTCACAGAGACGCTGCCCAACGGCCGCCGTTACGATACGGTCGATCTGGAGCCGGACAGCCCGGGCGACAATTACGGGCCGATCCGCATCCCGGCCGATCACGTCTTCCTGATGGGCGACAATCGTGACCGGTCGGCGGACAGCCGCTTTCCGCTCAGCCAGCTCGGCCTCGGCGGGCCGGTGCCCTATGAGAACCTTGGCGGTCGTGCGGAGTTCATCACCTTCAGCCTCGATGGCGACGCGACGCTCAACCCGCTCACCTGGTGGGGATCGCTGCGCTCGCATCGGGCGGGAATTTCGCTCCACCCGGCCGAGGGTGGTCAATAAGGGGGCCGGCATGGCGCAGACGAAGACGACGCTCGTAACGGATCCGAGCCCCAATGAGCTGCGCGATCCCTTCGTCCGCCAGGAATTGAAGCGCGCCTCCGTCTGGCTCGGCCTGATCGGCGCGATCGCATTGGTCGTGCTGCTGGTCCAGCCGCTGCTGATCATCCTTGCCGGCATCGTCTTTGCCGCGCTGCTCGATGGCGGGGTCAGGCTGCTCGGCAAGGTGCTGCCGATCGGCCGCGGCTGGCGGCTGCTGATCGTCGTGCTGCTCGTCGTCGCCTTCCTGCTTGGTACTTTCTACCTGACCGGCGTGCAGGTGTCGCAGCAGGTCATGCAGCTTCGCTCGACGCTGGAGGTGCAGGCGAACCGCGTCACCGGCTTCCTCAGCGCGCAGGGGCTGATGCCCGGTGCGTCCGACGTCAACGGCATCGTCAAACAGGCGCTCGGTTCGGTCGGGCGCGTGACGTCCTGGGTCGGCACCGCAATCGGTGCGATCACCAGCCTGTTCATGATGCTGGTGCTCGGCCTGTTCCTGGCGATGGAGCCCAATCTCTACGAGCGCGGGCTGCAGTGGCTGGTGCCGAGCGACGCGCGTCCCGAGTTCGCGCGCACCACGCAGCGGATGGGCGAGACGCTGCGCAAGCTGCTCGCCGGGCGTCTGCTCGGCATGGCGTTCGAGGGCGTGTTCACGGGACTGGTGCTGGCGATCGGCGGAGTGCCTATGGCGATGTTGCTCGGCATCATCGCAGGCATTCTCGCCTTCATCCCCAATTTGGGCGCGATCATCACCGGCGTGCTGATGGTTGCGGTCGGCTTCAGCGGCGGTACGCATACCGGCCTGTGGGCGATCGCCACCTATGTCGTGGTGCAGACGATCGACGGCTATGTCGTGGTGCCGATGGTCGCCAAGCGCACCGTCGATCTGCCGCCGGCATTGACGCTGGGGACGCAGATCATGGCGAGCGCGCTGTTCGGCATCCTCGGCCTGGCGCTGGCCGATCCGATGACGGCGATGGTCAAGACCGCGCTGAAATGCCGTGCCGAACGTGAGTCGGAGGCGATCGACGCCGACGCTCAGACCAGCGAGTCGAACAGCCTCAGGTAACGCGCAGCGGAATCGGTGCCGGGCTGCGGCACCGGATCGGGCCGGGGCGCGGCCAGCCAGTGGGTCAGTGCGGCCGCGAGCCCGCCGGCATCGTCACGCTGGACGATGCTACCGAAGCGATGGTCAGCGACAATCTCCGCCACCGCGGGGCTGCAGTCGGTGGTGACGACCGGCGTGCCGACCGACAGGGCCTCGCGCAGCACGCCGGGTACACCCTCGTAATCGGACGGTAGCGCCAGCAGCGCGGCACGCGCCATCGCCGGCAGGGGGTCGGCGGTATGGCCGAGCAACTGCACCCGCCGCTGCAGACCGAGCGCGGCCACCTGCCGTTCGAGCACAGGCCGCAGCTCGCCTTCACCCAGGATCGCCAGCGCGACATCGTCGGGCAGCGCGGGCAGGGCGGCGATCAGCCGGTCCCAGCGTTTCTGCGGAACCAGCCGGCCGACGCCGAGTACGAAGCGGCCGCGAGGCAGCGCGGGGAGCGGCGCACCCTCGACGGGCGGGGCGGGCGGATTGGGAATGACGCTGGTGCGCGACCGCATGCGCGTCATCCGTCCAGCCTCCGCCGCGGTGGCCGGCGTCATCGCCACCATATGGTCGAGGAACCAGCGGTGCTGGGTCAGCCAGATTCGATGTGCGAGGTCGAGGATCGGGCCATGGTCGCCCCGCGCCGCGGCGTTGGACATCTTGCCGACGATCGGCGGGCAGTCGCGACCAAGCCGCAACCGCGTCCAGGCGGCGATGCTGGTATAGAAATTGCCGGCGCAAAAGATGACGTCCGGTCGGCGGTCGCGCACGATGCCGGGCAGGCGGAACTGCGCCAGATAGTTCGGCGTGCCGAGCTCGATGAGGTCGAGCCCCGCCGGCATCTCCGCCGCGAGCGGTCCGGCCGTGTCGCCGATCACCAGGGTGACGCGTCGGCCCGCCGCCAGCCAGCCCCGCGCCAGGCGCAGCTGCGCCCGTTCGACGCCACCGCCCGACAAATCACAAGCATAGGTAAGGATGTGGCGGGCGGTCATTGGCGCGCGCTTCCTGCCACAGCCTGACCTGACGCGATAGTTACGCTGTTTTCATGTGCACGCCGGGTAGGTTATGGCTATGGGCCCCCATCACCACGTGCGGACCATCCGGGTTGCAGATCGATCAGCGTACACAGCGTTCCGACGCCGACATAGGCCCTCCCGGTTCGCCGATCGCGGGACTGGAACCCCTCTCTTCCATCAAGCGCCGGTGGCCGACGATCATCGGCGGCCTGTTCACGCTGGCGATGCTAGGCGGGCTTGCCCACGAGCTGCTTGGCTCGGGCCTGCACGGGCTGGAGCAATCGGTACCCCGCAACCCGTTGTTCTACGTGACGTTCATCGCGCTGTATTTCATTCCCCCACTGGCCGACTTTCTGATCTTCCGCCGCTTGTGGGGCATTCCTGCCGCCGGCCTGATCGCATTGATCAAGAAGCGAATCGCCAACGATGTGGTGCTCGGCTATTCGGGCGAGGCATATTTCTACGCTTGGGCGCGGGCACGGACGCATCTGGTCGCGGCGCCGTTCGGCGCGGTCAAGGATGTGTCGATCCTGTCTGCGATCGCCGGCAATGCGGTGACGCTGGCGGTGATCGCCATGGCCCTGCCGGTCGGACGCGAACTGATCCCGCCGGAGATGATCCGCTACGTCTACGGCTCGCTGGCGGTGATCTTCGGCACGTCGCTGCCCTTCCTGATCTTCTCGAAGCGGGTCTTCTCGCTGTCACGCCGCGACCTGTGGTTCGTCTTCGTGGTGCATTGCGGCCGGCTGATCTTCGGTGCGCTGTTCCTGGCGATCGCCTGGGCACTGGCGATGCCGACCGTGTCGGTGGGGACGTGGATCTTCCTGACCGCCGGGCGGATGCTGTTCTCACGATTGCCGCTTTTGCCCAACAAGGACCTGCTTTTCGCCAATTTTGCGATCCTGATGATCGGGCAGGATCAACAATTGTCGGAATTGATCGCGTTCACCGCCGCTGCCGTGCTGCTGGTGCATGCGATCCTGATCGTCGGTTTCGCGATCGAGTCGTTGGTGAGGAGGAAGCGTCAGGCATGAAGACGGCATGGATGGCCCCGCTCGCGATATTGGCCGCCGCAGCCGGCACGACCTTGGCCGTCGCGCCGGCCACGGCCGAAGTGATCGGCATGGATGCCGCCGCCTGCACCGGGCGCGAAGGTCCCGCGATCCTCGCGAACCTCACCGGCCTCAAGGATCGCAAGGGCCGGCTGAAGCTGGAATTGTATCCGGCGAACGAGGACGATTTCCTCAAGGACGACCGCGACCTGGTCGCCGAGGGCAAGACGTTCCGGCGCGTCTGGGTGCAGACGCCGTCGTCGGGATCGGTCGAGATCTGCATTCGCGTGCCGCGGCCGGGTCGCTACGCCCTGTTCGCGACGCACGATCGCGACGGCAAGAACAAGTTCAACTTCTTCCAGGATGGCGCCGGTTTCCCGGGTGGCGCACGGCTCGGCATGTCGCGGCCCAAGCTGCCCCAGGCGATCATCGACGTTGGCAATGGCGTCGCGACCACCAATATCCGCATGCAATATTTGCGCGGGCTCGGCGGTTTCGGGCCGATCAAAGGCAACTGAGATGCGGATCGTCGACGTCAACGAGATCTATTCGCCGACCGGCGGCGGGGTGCGGACGTATATCGACCGCAAGATCAGCGTGCTCGCCAGTATGGGGCACGAGCTGATCGTGCTCGCCCCCGGCAAGGAAGACCGGATCGAGCACCGCCCCGGCGGCGGTGCGATCCACTACATCAAGTCGCGCGGCATGCCGTTCGATTCCAACTACGGCCTGTTCTGGGATCCGGCGCCCATCCATGCCCGGCTCGATGCGCTGGACCCCGACGTGGTGGAGAATTGCTCGCCGTGGCGCTCGGCGTGGATCGTGCTCAATTGGAAGGGGCGGGCGATCCGCTCCTTCTTCATGCACAACGATAATCTCGAGGCCTATGCCAAGCGCTGGTTCAACCGGCTGGCGTCGGAGCAGCGTATCGAGCGGGCCTTTTCCTGGTACGACCGCTATCTGGAGCGCTTCCTGCGCCAATTCGACACGGTGGTCACCAACGGGCCGGCGCTCACCCGCCAGCTGACCGCGCGCGGCGTGCGTGTCGACATCACCGTGCCGCTCGGCATCGAGCGGACGCCCTTCTCCCCGGCCTTGCGCGATGAGCAGCTGCGCGCCGCCCTGCTCGCGCAATGCGACCTGCCGCCGGACGCGCATCTGCTGCTCGGCGTCGGGCGCCACCATCCCGAGAAGCGCTGGCCGATGGTCATCGACGCGGCGCAGCGCGCCGGTGCGCGCGTGCCGGTCGGCCTCGTCATCCTCGGCCAGGGCATGGACACCAAGACGCTGGAGCGTCACATCGGCGACAGCCCGCACATCCGCCTGTTCCACCCGGTCTACGACCGGGCGCGCCTCGCCAAGATCATGGCGAGCTGCGATGCCTATGTCCACGGCTGCGGTACGGAGACGTTCGGGCTGGTGCCGGCGGAGGCGCTGGCCTGTGGTGCGCCGCTGATCCTGCCGGACGGCGGCGGCGCGGCAGAACTGGCCAACCCGCTCTATACCGAGAGCTTCAAGGAGCGGGACGCGGTGTCCTGCGCCGATGCCATCCTGCGCATGTGCGCTCGCGATCCGGCGATCGTGCGTCGTGCGGCGGCGGTGGCGTCGGGCAAGGTGCGCACCGACGAGGAACATGCCGCCGAGCTCGTCGCCCATTACGAGGCGGTGATCGCCACCAAGGCGGGGCTGGATCAGGCGGCGAGAAGGTCCGCGTAACGCGCCGGCGTGTGCCGGCGGAAGGCGGCGAAGGTGCGCGTGATGCTGGTCAGCAGTTGCGGCACGCGGACGTCGCCGGGGTGCACCGCGATCCGCACCGTCGACAGCGGCTGGAGTAGCGGGCGCAGCACCGCGGCGGCGGCAAGCGACGACAGCTGGCGCGGGCGCGACCGGCTGGCCCAGGTGATCACCGGCCCCTTGGCGAGGGCGCGACCGTTCGCCGGCACCCAGACGCGGGCGTGATCTTCCGCCAGCGCGAAGCCGGCGTCGGCGAGCGCGGCCTTCGCTCCGTCGGAATAGAGCCAGGCCGGGGCGATGAAGCCCGCGGCGGGACGACCGGTGATATCCTCGACCAGCGCCTTGCCGCGGCGCATCCGGTCGAGCGCGTCGTCGCGGCTGAGGCCGAGGAATTCGCCCTCGCCAGCGGTCATGTGCTTACCCTTGAGGGCCGCGACCCTGCCCTGATGCGGCGTGTCGTCGCGGTGGAACCAGCCGTGGACGAACATTTCGACGCCCTCGTCCGCCCAGCCGCGCAGCCGCGCCGCGAACGCCGGCGTGATCGGCGCGCCGCCCCAATGGTCCGGCACCACCAGCATCGCCAGCCGCCGGCCGACATGGGGGGCGAGATGGTCGAGTAACCGGTCGACCTCGCTCTCGAAGCGGGGCGAGACGTCGTGGATCGAGGCGAGCAGGCGTTTCATCGCAGGCGCTTATAGACGCGGATCGTCTCATTGCCCATCGGCAGCGCGGCGGTGAGCCGATAGCCGTGGTTCAGCGCGCTGGTGACGAACGCATGGGCGGCGGGGCGCTCGCCGGAATAGGGCGGCCGCATCACCACCACGGCCGGCCGCCGGGCGAGGATGCGGCGGATCTCTTCATCCTGATCGACGCCCGTTGCGCCGGCCTCGCGCGCGCGGCCCAGATGGGCGGGGACGATGTAGCGCGACAGGGCACAGCGCCGCGTCGCGACATAGAGCATCGTGCTGCCCGAATAGACGTAGAGGCAGCCGGGGCCCTGCCCGACCGCCCGGGTCAGGGCGGCGAACTGGCGTGCTTCGCCGCGTTCGGCGCGAAGGGCGAGAACGACGATCTGCCCGGCCAAGGCGGCAAGCAGCAGCAGCGCGGGCGTCCGCCAGCGCTGCCAGGCCTCACGTCCCAGCACGCCGGCCGCGGCGGCGCAGGCGGGCAGCAGGATCGGCAGGCTGTAATGGTCGAACCACGGCCGGAACAGCAGCACGCTGACGCAGGCGACGCCCAGCCACCAGGCGAGGAACAGCCGGACGGGATCGCCTTCGCCGCGTTTCAGCGCCAGCACCGCGAGCGTCACCAGCGGCGAGATGATCAGGACGATCTGCCCCAGATTGCCGGCGAGTTCGCCGAGCGGATCGGGATTGCGGTGGAAGACCGACAGGAAATTGGCGAACAGGAAGGCATCCCACTGGCCGATCGCGGCATAGGCAGCGGCGGCGAGCGCGGTCGGCAGCAGCGCCAGCGCGACGAGGCCGAGCGCATAGCCGATCAGCGGCGCGATGCGGCGGGTCGCCTGCCATTCGCCGGCGAGCAGCCACAGGCCGAAGAACACGCCCTCCAGCAGCGCCGAATATTTGATCTGCAGCGCGATGCCGACCAGCGCGATCGCCGCCGCGCCGAGGAAGCGTCGGTGGCGGGACGTGGCGGAGCGCAGGATCAGCAGCGCGGCCGCGGCGACCAGCGGGTTGTAGAAGACGGGCGACTGGCCGCCCTGGCCACCGAGCAGGTCGAGCCAGAGGAGATAGGCGATGCCCGCCGCAGTGGCGCCGGTGGCGAAGCCGGCGCGGTCGGCGAGCCTCGCGACCTGCCATGCGCCCCACACGGCCGCGGCGAGCGCGAGCGCCTGATAGGCCCAGATGCCGGCGGGAAAGCCGAGCCTTGCCGGGACCGCGTAGAGCAGGAACAGGCCGAGCGGCTTCCGATCCCACACGTCGACGAAGGGCAGTTGCCCGTGCCACAGCGCGGTGCCGGTGAAATAATAGAATTCCTCGTCGACGTGGACGACCGGATTGCCAAACGTCAGCAATCGCGCCGCGATGGCGACGAGGATCAGGATCGCGAGCCGGGCGCGCGGGTTCGTCAGGGCCGCCATGGCCGGTCCGGTAGCGGCGGCGCTACCGCTTGCCAAATGAAGTTCAGTGTCCGGATGTTGCAGCGGCGCGGCGGGCGGTGAGCAGATAATCGAGTGCGGTCGAGCTCGACAGGTCGAAGCCCTTGGCGGGCGAGAAGGCGAGGCCGGTGACGTCGGTCACGGTCAGCCCGGCGTCGACGAGCAGCGCGGTGAGCTCGTCTGGGGTCAGGAACTTGTCCCAATCGTGGGTGCCGCGCGGGATGCGGCCCGTTCCTTCCGCAAGGCCGATCAGCGCGAGGCGCGACAGCGGCGTGCGATTGGGCGTCGACATGATCAGCAGGCCGCCGTCCGCCAGTGCGCCGGAAAGGCCGCGGACGAAGCCCGCCGGGTCGCGGACATGCTCGATCACCTCGAGGCAGGTGACGAGGTCGTAGCGACCGCCCTCGTCCTCGATGCCGTGTGCGCGGTAGGTGATCGACAGGCCCGCCTGTGCCGCGTGGGCGGCGGCCACCGCGATGTTCTCCGCCGCCGCGTCCAGCCCGGTCACCGTGCCGCCGAGCCGGGCGAGCGGTTCGGCGAGCAGGCCGGCGCCACAGCCGACGTCGAGCACGGTCTTGCCGGCGAGCGGCGTGAAACTGGTGTCGTCGCCGTCCCAATGCAGGTCCACCGCGGCGCGGATGTAGCGCAGGCGGACCGGGTTGAGCTTGTGCAGCATCGCCGACGAGCCCTTGGGGTCCCACCAGTCCTGCGCCATGCCGCCGAAATGCGCCGCCTCGCGGGAGTCGATCGTGCCGCCGCCGGCGGAAGGGTTCGTGCTGCTTGCGCTTGCCATGGCGGCTACCTATCAGGGCGCACCCTTTCCCCCAAGGAGTTTGAAAAGACAGCGATGGCGCGGATCGTGATGAAGTTCGGCGGCACCTCGATGGCCGGGATCGAGCGCATCCGGAGCGTTGCCGCGCGCGTCAAACGCGAGGTGGAGGCGGGCAATCAGGTCGCCGTCGTCGTGTCGGCGATGGCGGGCGACACCGACCGGCTGGTCGGCTTTTGTCGCGAGGCGTCGTCGCTCTACGACCCGCGGGAATATGACGTCGTCGTGTCGAGCGGCGAGCAGGTGACCAGCGGGCTGCTTGCCATCGCCTTGCAGGCGGCGGGGGTGAAGGCGCGCAGCTGGCTCGGCTGGCAATTGCCGATCCACACCGACGACGCTTATGCCAAGGCGCGGATCGGCACGATCGAGACGGACGCGCTGATCGCCAGCATGGCGGCGGGCGAGGTGGCGGTGATCCCCGGCTTCCAGGGCGTGTCCGACGACGGCAGGATCACCACGCTGGGCCGCGGCGGTTCCGACACGTCGGCGGTGGCGGTGGCGGCAGCGGTGAAGGCGGACCGCTGCGACATCTACACCGACGTCGACGGCGTCTACACCACCGATCCGCGCATCGTGCCGCGGGCGCGCAAGCTCGCCAAGGTGACCTACGAGGAGATGCTGGAACTGGCATCGGTCGGCGCGAAGGTGCTGCAGACCCGGTCGGTGGGCCTCGCGATGAAGGAACAGGTCCGCGTCCAGGTGCTGTCGTCCTTCACCGGGCCGGACGCGCCGATGGCGGATACACTGCCGGGGACGATGATCGTCGGCGAAGAGGAGATTGACGACGTGGAACGCCAGCTGATCACCGGCATCGCGCACGACAAGAACGAGGCGAAGATCACGCTGACCGGCGTGCCGGACAAGCCCGGCGCGGTGGCGAGCATCTTCGAGCCGCTGGCCAATGCCAACATCAACGTCGACATGATCATCCAGAACATCGCCCACAATCATGGCTCGACCGACGTCACCTTCACCGTGCCGTCCGCCGACCTGGCGCGATCGATCGAGACGCTGAACCAGGGGCGCGAGGCGATCGGCTTCGGCGAGCTGGTCCACGACACGCGCGTCGCCAAGGTCTCCGTGGTCGGCGTCGGCATGCGCAGCCATGCCGGCGTCGCCAGCACGATGTTCAGCGTGCTCGGCCAGCGCGGCATCAACATCCAGGCGATCTCGACCAGCGAGATCAAGGTCAGCGTGCTGATCCACGAGGACGAGACCGAGCTCGCGGTGCGCGTGCTGCACACCGCCTACGGTCTCGACGCCGAGGTCGCGGCATGAGCATCGGACAGGAGCGGCTGCAGCGTCGCATGGCGCGGGGCGCGGCGTTCCTTGGCAGCGACGTCGCCATCATGGCCGGCGCCATGTCGTGGGTCAGCGAGCGTAATCTCGTCGCCGCCATGTCCAATGCCGGCGGCTTCGGCGTGATCGCCTGCGGCGCGATGACACCGGCGCTGCTCGACGCCGAGATCGCCGGGACCAAGGCGCT
This sequence comes from Sphingomonas sp. MA1305, assembly GCF_016107325.1. Lineage (GTDB taxonomy): Bacteria > Pseudomonadota > Alphaproteobacteria > Sphingomonadales > Sphingomonadaceae > Sphingomonas. Next base: position 24,515 of record NZ_RCVT01000002.1, on the reverse strand, counting down.
GACCGACAAGCCGTTCGGCGTCAATCTGATCACCATGCACCCCGATCTGTTCGATCTGATCGCGGTCTGCGCGAAGCACGGCGTCGGCCATGTCGTGCTCGCCGGCGGCCTGCCGCCCAAGGGCAGCCTGGAGGCGATCAAGGAGTCGGGCGCGAAGGTGATCTGCTTCGCACCGACGCTGGCGCTGGCCAAGAAGCTGATCCGTTCGGGCGTTGACGCGCTGGTGATCGAGGGGATGGAGGCGGGCGGCCATATCGGTCCCGTCTCGACCAGCGTGCTGGCGCAGGAGATGCTGCCCGAGATCGCCGATGCGGTGCCGGTGTTCGTCGCCGGCGGGATCGGCCGCGGCGAGGCGATCGCCGGTTATCTCGACATGGGGGCGGCGGGCGTCCAGCTTGGCACCCGCTTCGTCTGCGCGACCGAATCGATCGCCCATCCCAATTTCAAGAAGGCGTTCATCCGCGCCTCGGCCCGCGACGCGATCGCCAGCGTCCAGATCGACCCGCGCCTCCCCGTGATCCCGGTGCGCGCGCTGAAGAATGCCGGCGGCGAGCTGTTCACCGCCAAGCAGCGCGAGGTCGCCCAGTCGCTCGACGAGGGCAAGGTCGCGATGGTCGAAGCGCAGCTGCAGATCGAACATTATTGGGCGGGTGCGCTGCGCCGCGCGGTGATCGACGGCGACGTCGAGCATGGCAGCGTGATGGCCGGCCAGTCGGTCGGCATGGTGACCAAGGAAGAGCCGATCGCCGACATCATCGCGACGCTGATGGCCGAGGCCGCGGCGGCGCTGGACGCGCGGGCGGCCTGAGCGGCCGCCGCGCGGAACGTCTCGAAAGTCTCACCCGTGCGCGGTCGGACCGGCGGTGCGCCCCGCCGATCGCGACGGGCGGGTCGGCTTCGCCGCCGCCGGCCGGTCGATCGGCATTACTAGCGTGAAAGGTCGCAAAGGTCGCACCCGTCGCAGGCGAGCGGGGCGATCCATGCAATCGACGATGAGAAGCAGCGTGGCGGTCGGCCGGCGTCGGACGCTGACGACATTCTGTCGATCGAGCTCGATCCGATGTCATCCGGTCTAACCCCGACGGACGTTGTAGGACAGCGCTTTGGCGGCCGGACGAGGGGCCGCAAGACGGTTACGTCGCGTTAACCATAGGCTGCGATGATCCTTGCCGACGCCGGGGGGCCGGAAGGACAGACGCGATGCGCCGCTCGATTGCCATTTCCATGACGATGCTGGCCCTGACCGCTGGTTGCGCGACCCGCCGTGCGGTGCAGGCGCCGACGGTCGTGGCGACCGTGCCCGCGCCCGCGCCGGTCGCGGTGCCGCTGCCGAGGGGTGCCTATCCGGGCATGCCGGTACCGGCACGGCTGGCCGACGGCCTGTATGCCACGCCCAACCGCGGCCTGACGCCGGCGGCGACGCTGTGGCACCTGCGCGCCGCGCTCAACGTCGCGGCGCTCGCCTGCCGCGGCGACAATGCCGCGACGATCGTCAGCGAATACAACGGGTTGCTAACCAGCCAGAAGAGCGCATTGGCGGCCGCGCAGACGCAATATGCCGCGGAGTACAAGGCGGCGGGCGGCGACTGGCAGGAACGATACGACGACGCGATGACGCGGCTCTACAATTTCTTCAGCCAGGCTCCGGCGCGCGAGGGCTTCTGCGCCGCGGCGGCGGCGACGCTGGCCGACGTGCAGGGCGTCACCGCGGCGGAACTGCCGGCCTTCGCCGCCGGGCGGCTGGCGGTGCTGGAAAAGCCGTTCACCAATTTCTACGCCGCTTACGATGCATGGCGCACGGATCGCCTGCGGTTGAACCAGCTGGCGATGGCCAACGTCGTGGTGCCGGCCGGCGTCCGCACGGTGCAGGCGGTGCCGGCGGCGGAGCCGGTCTCGGCGCGGCCGCGGCTGGAGCTCGACACGCGCGCGCTGATGGACACCGCCGTCGCTCAATGATCCTCGGCGAGGCGGAACAGCGCCTCGACCGGTCGGCCGATCACCTTCGCCAGCCGCAGCGCGAGCACGGTGGAGGGGATGAAGACGCCGTTCTCCACCGTGTTGATCGTCTTGCGACTGACCCCGGCCCGTTCGGCGAGTGCGGCCTGAGTCAGGCCGAGCCGCTCGCGCTCCTCCTTGAGGCTGTTGTGCAGCTCGCTCATCGCGCAGCGCGCAGCTCGAGCGTGGCGAAGCTGATCATCGCCGCAAACAGGCCGGCGGTCGCCACCACCCGCGACACGTCGTAGCTGGCCAGCATCGCGTCATGCGCGAAGGGGGCGGTCGCCAGCGCGGCGGCGAGGCTGGCCCAGAAGCCGGCGGTGCAGCTCATCCGCCGGTGTTCGCGCACCACCTCGTCCTCCATCAGCCGGTTGAGCGCGCTGTCCGGCTTCAGCCAGCGCCGCCACGGCAGCAGCGTCAGCGCACAGACCAGGGCAACGCCGAGCCAGAAGCCGTCGACGAAGTCGCGGCGCATCACCGTCATGCCGGCCAGCTGCGACAGCAGCAGCACCGCCCCCAAAACATAGAGCATCAGCGCCCAGGCACGGCTCTTGCGTTCCGCCAGTTCGATCGTGTCCATTGCATCCTCCTGTAACCTGTGGGTTACATGTAACCCATGCGTTACATCGGTCAAGCGCTTTCTGAGCGCGGTGGCGCCTACGGGGTTTCGCGGCCCGTCCGGTTGGGTTAACGGCGCTTGCCTATGCGGGAGGACATCGACCAGCCCACGGCAGGACGGTTCGAGGGGCGCGAGCACCTGTTCCCGGTGCGCGTCTATTTCGAGGACACCGACCTGTCGGGCGTCGTCTACCATGCGAATTATCTGCGCTTCATGGAGCGGGCGCGATCGGCGATGCTGCGACTGGCGGGGATCGACCAGCGCGCCGTGTTCGAGGCGGGCGAGGGCGCCTATGCCGTCGCGGACCTCGCCATCCGCTACCGCGCGCCGGCGCGGCTCGACGATGCGCTGCTGGTGGTCAGCCGCGTCGGCATCGTGCGCGCGGCGAGCGTCGTCATTCATCAAACAGTCAGGCGCGGTCCGCTTGTTCTGACCGAGGCGGAGGTGACGGCGGCCTTGGTCGCCGGCAACGGCCGTCCCCGGCGCCAGCCGGCCGCGTGGACCGATATCTACCAACGCCTGGTGTGGCAGGGGACCAACGAATGAATCCGGTGTTCAACATGGATGCGGCGACCTTGTCGCCGGTCGCGCTGTTCCTTCAGGCCGACATCGTCGTGAAGGTGGTGATGGCGGGGCTGCTGCTCGCCAGCATCTGGACCTGGACGCTGATCGTCGCCTTCGGCCGGCGGCTGGGCCGCATCCGCAAGGGCATGGCGCGGTTCGAACGCGACTTCTGGAAGGCGGAGGACATCGACGCCTTCTACAAGGCGGAGGCGGATCAGGATCTGCCGTCGGCCAAGGTGTTCGCGGCGGGCGTCAAGGAATGGCGCCGATCGACCGCGGGCGGCAGCATCGACAAGGGTGGCACGCGCGAGCGGCTTGCCACCGCGATGGGCGCGGCGGCGGCGGGCGAGATCGACCGGATCAGCGACAAGCTCAACATCCTGGCGACGATCGGGTCGGTGGCGCCGTTCGTCGGCCTGTTCGGCACGGTGTGGGGCATCATGCGCAGCTTCACCGGCATCGCCCAGGCGCAGAATTCGAGCCTCGCGGTGGTCGCGCCGGGCATCGCCGAAGCGCTGTTCGCCACCGCGATCGGCCTGTTCGCGGCGATCCCCGCGGTGATCGCCTACAATCGCTTCAGCCACGGCGTGAACCGGATCGAGGCGGCGCTGGGCCGCTTCGCCGACGGCTTCCACACCACGCTCAGCCGCCAGCTGGATTCGGGCCGGTGAGGCGCCTCACCGCTATCCTCCCCGGCACGGAGCATCGGGTTGGATCGTCCCCCGGACGATCCTTGAACATGCGGGGCATGTTCAACCCGATGCTGGGGACCATGCGCAGCATGGTGGAGGGGGCTATCCTCAAGCGCTGCGCAGCGTGGAGCCGCCCCTCCGTCACGGCTTCGCCGTGCCACCTCCCCGTTCCGGGGAGGATCTGATGGCGATGAACCTTCCCTCGCAGCGCGGGCGGGGTCGCCGTGCGCCGGTCGCCGACATCAACGTCACGCCGCTGGTCGACGTGATGCTGGTGCTGCTGATCATCTTCATGGTCACCGCGCCGCTGCTCACCGCCGGCGTGCCGGTCAATCTGCCCGACAGCCGCGCCAAGGCGCTCGACCAGGACCAGAAGCCGGTGCAGCTGTCGCTCGATTCGGCCGGCAAGCTGTTCCTCGACGACGAGGAGATCGCTGAGGACGCCCTGCCCGCGCGGCTTGAGCGGATCGCCGCCGCCCCCGCCGGCGGCCAGCCGCCGCAGGTGTTCCTGCGCGCCGACCGCGGCCTCGACTATGGCCGGGTGATGCGGGTGATGGGCGAGCTCAACCGCGCCGGGCTCAACCGCGTCGCGCTGGTCACGGTCGAGGGCGCCGGCGACGCCGCCGCCGGGGGCGCTGGGACGCGCTGATGGATCGGGCGGAACGGATCGGCCTCGGCGTCGCGGTTGCAGGGCATGTCGTGCTCTTCGGCCTGCTGTCGGTCGGCTTCCTGTCCACGCCCAATCCCGAGAAGCTGAAGGCGACGCCGGTCGAGATCAGCCTGGTCAAGGACGTCGCGCCGGAGGCGAGCGCGCCCAAGGCGGAGCAGGCGCCCGCCCAGTCCAAGGCGCCCGACGCCGGGGACCCGGAGGATGCCGCGCCGCCCGCCGCCGCCGAACCGGAGCCGGCGGTGGAGCCCGAGCCGGCGCCGCCCGAACCCAAGCCGGCACCGCCCAAGCCTCAGCCCAAGCCTCAGCCCAAGCCCCAACCGAAACCCGAACCCAAGCCCGAGCCCGCCAAGCCGCAGCCCAAGCCAAAGCCCGCGCCGAAGGCGGAGCCCAAGCCCCAGCCCAAGCCGAAGCCGGTGGCGGAAAAGCCGGCCAAGCCGGTCGAGAAGCCGAGCAAGGCGCCGGCCAAGCCCGCCAAGGCGGAGGCCAAGCCGGCCGAGCGGCCCGCCCCGGCCAAGCCGGCGAGCAAGCCGAGCAGCGCCGCCAAGCCTGCCGCCAGCCGCGGCAACGGCAGCGACAGCGCGAGCAAGGCGGAGCGGCCGCGCGGATCGCGGCTGGGCAGTGATTTCCTCAAGGGTCTGACCAGCGAGCCGTCGACCAGCACCTCGACCGCGCCCAAGGCGGCGAAGATCGACGCCCGCGTCGCCGCCGGGATCAAGGGTGCGATCGAGCGCCAGATCCAGCCGTGCGCGGATCGCCAGGTCAATCCGGGCCCCGGCGCCAACGAGATCCTGACGGTGCTCGACATCAGGCTGAACGAGGACGGCTCGCTCGCCGCGACGCCGCGCATGATCCGCCAGTCGGGTGTCACGGACGAGAACGAACGCTACAAGCAGCGCGTCGTCGACCTCGGCATCGCCGCGTTCAAGGGCTGTTCGCCGCTCAAGCTCCCGGCGGAATATTATGCGGTGCCGGGTGGCTGGAGCCACCTTGCGTACAATTGGAAGCTGAAGTGACGCGGGTTGGTATATCCTTTCGCATGACGGGTAATCCGTCATGCCGGACTTGTTCCGGCATCCACGGCGCCGCAAATGCGCGGCGGATCGGATGCGCGGAACGGTGGACCCCGGAACACGTCCGGGGTGACGAGATGACAATCGAGGGGCCGGGAACATGCGCATGATCGGAAAAATCCTCGCGGCGCTGACCGCTACCGTCGCCCTGTCGGCCATGACCACGGCCGCCGCGGCGCAGACCGCGCCGCCGACGCAGCAGCAGCCGGCCGGCCAGCCGCAGGACCAGAGCGGCGCGCCGCTCGAAGTGTCGGTCACCGGCGGCGTCAGCGAGCCGATGCCGATCGCGATTCCCGTGATGCCGACCGCGCAGGTGGTGCAGACGCCGGCCGGGCCGACCGACGCGCTGGGCCGCCAGCTCGCCGACATCGTCGCCAACGACCTGAAGAATTCCGGTCTGTTCACGCCGCTGTCGCCCGGCAAGCTGCGCCCCGTCGGCTTCCAGGAGGTCAATGCGCCGGCGTTCGACTATTGGGGCGGCACCGGCGCGCAGGCGCTGGTGCAGGGCTTCGTCCGCGCCGGTGCCGACGGCAACCTGACCGTCGGCTGCTATCTCTACGACGTCTTTTCCAAGGTCGAGCTGACCCGGCAGGGCTTCGTCGTGCCGCCGTCCGACTGGCGCCGCGCCGGCCACAAATGCGCCGACATGGTCTATACGCGGCTGACCGGCGAGGGCCCCTATTTCGACAGCCGCATCGTCTACGTCTCGGAGACGGGGCCGAAGGGCAAGCGGATCAAGCGCCTCGCGATCATGGACCAGGACGGGGCCAACCACCGCTTCCTGACCAACGGCCAGGCGATCGTGCTGACCCCGCGCTTCGCGCCCAACCAGCAGTCGATCGTCTACATGAGCTATGAGGACAATCGGCCGGCGATCTACGTCTACGACCTCGGCTCGGGCCGGCCGCGGCGGATCGTGCAGAACGTGTCGCTGACCTTCGCGCCGCGCTTCTCGCCCGACGGGCGGTGGATCCTGTTCTCGATGGCGCAGGGCGGCAACACCGACATCTATCGCGTGCCGGCGAGCGGCGGCAGCCCGCAGCGGCTGACCACCTCGCCCGGCATCGACACCGGCGGCAGCTATTCGCCCGACGGATCGAAGATCGTGTTCGAAAGCGACCGTTCGGGCGGCCAGCAATTGTACGTGATGAACGCCGACGGATCGAACCAGCAACGGATCAGCTTCGGCGGCGGCCGCTACGGCACGCCGGTGTGGAGCCCGCGCGGCGACCTGATCGCCTTCACCAAATTGGGCGGCGCGTTCCGCATCGGCATCATGAGCCCGAACGGCAGCGGCGAGAAACTGCTCACCAACGCCTGGCAGGACGAGGGGCCGAGCTGGTCGCCCAACGGCCGCGCGATCACCTTCTTCCGCTCGAGCCAGGGCGGGCAGGGCAAGGCCGACCTGTGGATGGTCGACCTGACCGGCCAGGTCGAACGCAAGATTCCGACGCCGCTCGACGGGTCGGACCCGGCCTGGGGCCCGCTGCGGCCGTAAGATTTCCGTTCCCCATGGGAGACACGATGATGGCGAAGCTTTCCACCACCCTGATGATCGCGGCGGCCGTGCTGTCGCTCGCCGCCTGCGCGCACAAGCCCAAGCAGCTGCCGCCGCCGCCGGTCGACAATACCGGGGGCCTGAACAACCAGGTGCCGCCGTCGAACGGCAATGGCCAGTACGGCAATACCGTCGTTCCGGGGTCGGATGCGGACTTCCGCCGCTCGGTGAGCTCGAACACGGTGCTGTTCGGCCTCGACACCTATGACATCGATCCGGAAGCGCGCGCGATCCTCGACACGCAGGCGCAATGGCTGGCCAGCCACCCCAATGTCCGCGCGACGATCGAGGGCCATTGCGACGAGCGCGGCACCCGCGAATACAATCTCGCGCTCGGCGATCGCCGCGCCAATGCGGCCAAGAATTATCTGGTCGCCAAGGGCATCGATCCGTCGCGGCTGACCACGATCAGCTACGGCAAGGAGCGCCCGGTGGCGCTCGGCTCGGACGAGGCGAGCTGGGCGCAGAACCGCCGCGCGGTGACCGTCGTCGTCGGCTGATCTCAGCCGCGGGCGAGGCGTTGCAGCGCTTCGCCCGTGACGCGCTGGATCGTCCATTCGTCCATGCCGACCGCGCCCATTGCGCGATAGAAGGCGATCGCATCGGCATTCCAGTCGAGCACCGACCATTCGAAGCGGCCGCAACCCCGGTCGAGCGCGATGCCGGCGAGATGGCGGAGCAGCCCGGTGCCGACGCCGCGCCCGCGGGCCGCCGGGGTGACGTACAGATCCTCCAGATACAGGCCGCGCTTGCCGGTCCAGGTCGAGAAATTGTGGAAGAACAGAGCGAAGCCGAGCGGCTCGCCGGCGTCTTCCGCGATCACCGCCTCCGCCGCCGGCCGGTCGCCGAACAGCGCCTCCGCCAGATCCGCTTCGGTCGCGACCACCGCATCGGGCTCGCGCTCGAAGGCGGCGAGTTCGCGCACCAGAGCGAGGATGGTCGGGACATCGGCGGGGGTGGCGGGTCGGATCATGCGGCGGCTTCCGTTTGCGGAGCGGGAAAGGGACGGCGGATCGCCAGCAGGCAGCCGGCGATGATCAGCATGGCGCCCGCCACCGTCCAGAGCGACACGCGCTCGGCGAAGACCAGCCAGCCGAACAGCGCCGACCAGACAAAGGCGGTATATTCGACCGGCGCGAGCGTCTGCGCCTCGGCGCGGGCATAGGCCCAGGCGAGGGCGAGCGCGGACCCCGAGCCGAGGATCGCCGCGGCGAGGATCGCGGGCAGTTGGCGAACGGCGGGCAGGCCGCCGAACCAGGGCGCGCCGAGGAGGAGCAGGCCGCTCAGTACGAGGCTGGTGAACAGCGCCACCTCCAGCGGGTCGGCGACCTGCGCCTGGCGGCGCAGCAGGATCAGGCTGCCCGCGTAGAAGACGCTGGCCGCGACCACGGCGAGGCTGCCGAGCACCGCCTGTTCCGATGCGCGGGCACTGACCTGGCCGAGCGCGATGACGATCACGCCGAGGCTGGCGACCAGCGACCCGCCGATCGCGGCGCGGCGAATGCGTTCGCCGAGCGTCAGGGCGGCGAGAAACGTCGCGATCAGCGGGGCAAGAAAGGTGAGCGCGACGCCCTGCGCCATCGGCACGCGGACCAACCCCCAGAAGAACAGCAGCACCGATATGCCGGCGACGCCGCCGCGCGCCAGATGCAGGCGCAGCGAGGCAGGCGCGGGCCATGGCCGGCGGCGGATCAGGAACACCGGCAGCATCAGCGCCACGCCGGCGATCGACCGCCACATCACCGCATTGTAGGCGCCGCTGGCGATCGACAGGCCCTTGATGATCGAATCCATCGCCGCATAGACGGCGATCCCGCCCGCGGCGACGCCGAAGGCGGTCAGGCTGGAGGCGGGACGACTCACCGGATCAGCCGGATGTCGAGCCCGAGGGAGAGGTCGATTTCCGCCAGACGCCGGTCGCCGGTATAGACCGGCAGCGCGTGTGCCATCGCCAGGGCGAGACACGCACGGTCGCCAAGCGAGGCGCCCAGCGCGCGTGTCGGCTCGCGTAGGCTTGCCGCCTTGAGTGCGAGAGGAAGATCGAACGGAACAGTCGTGATCTCGTAGACGTCGAGGATCGACAGCACCGCTTCTGCACTGGCCCCACGTTCTACGCCACGCGCACAGCATTCGGAGATGTTGACGGTGGACATCAGGCTGCCGCGCACGATGGTAGCCACTAGTTCCGCGCCGGACTCGCCGAGCATCAGCGCCATTATCGCTGACGCGTCGACGACTGCGGTCATTCCTCGCCCCAGTCGGCGCGGCGTTCTTTGAGAAAGGTGTCGACCGTATAGTCGTCCCCGAAGATCGCGCGCGCCCTGGCCTTCGCATTGCGTACAGACTGTTCAAAGGTCATCAACCGCACGCCGCCGTCGTCCGTCCGATCGACGACCAGCGAATCGCCGTCCTTGATGCCGAGGTCACGACGGATGTCGGCAGGGATCACCACCTTGCCGCCGGCGATTACTTTGGCATGATAGGTCATGTGTCGATCTCCAGTACCCACCTTATAGCATAGGTACCGGAGCGCGTCAGGATCATTCCGCCGCCACCGGCTCCACCGCGGGCGTCGCCGCCTCGATCTCCGCCGCCTTCGCCTCGACCAGCCGGACGATATGGTCGATCATATCGGCGTCCTGGACGTGATGGTCGGTGACGCCCGACAGATAGACCATGTGCTTGCCGTTGCCGCCGCCGGTGATGCCGATGTCCGTCTCGCGCGCCTCGCCGGGGCCGTTGACGACGCAGCCGAGCACGGACAGGCTCATCGGCGTGCGGATATGCTGCAGCCGTTCCTCCAGCGCCTGGACGGTACGGATGACGTCGAAGCCCTGGCGCGCGCACGACGGGCAGGAGACGACGCGGACGCCGCGGTTGCGGATGCCGAGCGCCTTCAGGATCTCGAAGCCGACACGAACCTCTTCCTCGGGCTCGGCCGACAGCGAGACGCGGATCGTGTCGCCGATGCCGAACCAGAGCAGGCTGCCGATGCCGATCGACGATTTGACGGTGCCGCCGATCAGGCCGCCCGCCTCGGTGATGCCGAGGTGGAGCGGGCAATCGGTCGCCTCCGCCAGCCCCTGATAGGCGGCGACGGCGAGGAACACGTCCGACGCCTTCACCGCCACCTTATATTCGTGGAAGTCGTGGTCCTGGAGCAGCTTGATATGATCGAGCGCGCTTTCGACCAGCGCGTCGGGGCAGGGCTCGCCATATTTTTCCAGCAGGTCCTTCTCGAGGCTGCCGGCGTTGACGCCGATGCGGATCGCGCAGCCGTTCGCCTTGGCGGCGCGCACCACCTCGGCGACGCGTTCGTTGCTGCCGATGTTGCCGGGGTTGATGCGCAGGCATGCCGCGCCGGCGTCCGCCGCTTCGAGGGCGCGCTTGTAGTGGAAATGGATGTCGGCGACGATCGGCACATGCGCCGCGCGGACGATCTGCTTCAGCGCCGCGGTCGATTCGACGTCCGGGCAGGAGACGCGGATGATGTCGACGCCCGCCTCCTCGCAGCGGCGGATCTGGTCCACCGTGCCGCGGATGTCGGGCGTGGGCGTATTGGTCATCGTCTGCACGGTGACCGGCGCATCGCCGCCGACGGGGACATTGCCGACCATGATCTGGCGGCTCGGACGGCGGACGATGTCGCGCCACGGACGTACTGACATGCCCCCCATATACAGCGCGCGGGTTGCGGTTCAAAGACGCTGCTGTAGGGGAGGGCCCCTGCCATGGCGCGCGTTTCCCCCACATCACCGATCCCGCGGCATTACGGTCTCGACTGGCTGCGCGTCGCCGCCTTCGCCATCCTGATCCTCTATCACGTCGGGATGGTGTTCGTGCCCTGGGGCTTCCACGCCAAGAGCCCGCATGGCGCCGACTGGGCGGTGCTGCCGATGCTGGCGGTCAACGCGTGGCGCCTCACCCTGCTGTTCGTCGTGTCGGGCTATGCCAGCCGCGCGCTGCTCAGCCGGGCGCGGGGGCCGGGGGCGTTCCTGACGCAGCGGACGTGGCGGCTGCTGGTGCCGCTGGCGTTCGGGGTCGCGGTGGTCGTGCCGCCGCAGCCCTGGGTCGAACTGGTCACCCAGCACGGCTATCGCGGCGGCTTTGCGACCTTCTGGAGCCACGATTATTTCCGCTTCGCGCGGCTGGCGGGGATCGGCCTGCCGGCGCTCAACCATCTGTGGTTCGTCCTCTACCTGTGGCTCTACACCGTCGTGCTGGCGTTGCTCGTCGCGCTGCCGCGCTGGCCGGGCGCGCAGGCGCTATTCGATCGCCTGTTCGGCGGGCCGCTGCTGCTGATCCTGCCCGGTACGTGGCTGGTCTGCATCCACGCCTGGTGGTTTCCGATGGGCTATGAGACGCAGGATCCGCTGCACGATCCGATGGCGCACATGATCTACCTGCCCGCCTTTCTGTTCGGCTTCGCGCTCGCCGCCGCGCCGCGGGTGCTGGCAGCCTGCGTCCGCTATCGCTGGCTGGCGGGCGTCGCCGCCATCGCGGCCTATGGGGTGATCCTGGCGATCGAGCTGATGCCGGACGGCGATCCGCCGCGCTGGCTTTACCCCGGTTACGGAGCGGCGCATGCCGTGCAGCAATGGGGGGCGATCGTGGCGCTGATCGGCCATGCCGAGCGGCGCTGGAACCGCGACCACCGTTGGCGCGGCCTGCTGACCGAAGCGGTCTTTCCCTGCTATCTCGTCCACCAGACGATCATCGTGCTGACCGCCTATTGGCTGATGCCGGCGGGGCTCACCGGCGGCGTGGAATGCGCCATCCTGGTGGTGGCGACGATCGTCGGATCGATGGCCTTCTATCTGATCGGCCGCCAGATCGGGCCGCTGCGGCCGCTGATCGGGCTGCGCCGCGTTTCTTCGCATAGGGTAGCTACGACATGACGGATGGTTGGAGCCTGGTCCTGCACGGCGGTGCGGGGACGATCACGCCGGAACGAATCGGCGCGGGGGCGGAGGCTGGCGCGGGCGAGGCGCTGGCGCGCGCGCTCGATGCCGGCTCGGCGATCCTCGACGCCGGTGGCGCGGCGCTCGACGCGGTCGAGGCGGCGGTGCGCGTGCTGGAGGACGATCCGCATTTCAACGCCGGGCGCGGCGCCGCCTTTACCCGGGCCGGCACCAACGAGCTCGACGCGGCGATCATGCGCGGCACCGACCGGGCGGCGGGATCGGTCGCGGGGCTGACCCGGGTGCGCAACCCGGTGTCGCTGGCCCGGCGGGTGATGGAGGCGAGCCCGCACGTGCTGCTCGCCGGCGCCGGGGCGGAGGAGTTCGCGGCGGGCCAGGGTGTCGAGACGGTCGATCCCGCCTGGTTCGCGGTCGCCGAGCGCCGCCGCCAGCTCGACGAGCTGCTGGCGCGGGGCGGCGACGCCTTCGACGTCGACATGAAATACGGCACGGTCGGCGCGGTCGCCCGCGACCGGCAGGGGCACCTCGCCGCGGCGACCTCGACCGGCGGCGTCACGGGGAAGCGCTGGGGCCGGATTGGCGATTCGCCGCTGATCGGCGCGGGCACCTATGCCGACGATCGGGCGTGCGCGGTGTCGTGCACCGGATCGGGCGAACAATTCGTCCGCGTCGGCGTCGGCCACGAGATCGCCGCGCGCATCCGCCTGGCCGGCGAGGATGCGGGCGCGGCGGCCGAGGCGGCGCTGGCGGAGGTGCGCGCGCTCGGCGGCACTGGCGGCGTGATCGTCGTGACCCCCGCGGGCGAGGCGATCTGGCGCTTCATCACCCCGGGCATGTACCGCGCGCGGGCGACCTCCGCCGGACTGCGCGAGGTGGCGCTGTACGGGGAGGCGTGATCGGCCGGCGCGCGCTGACGATCAGCAATCCTGACGCTTCTGTCGGATGCGTTCCGCGGCTACAGCGTTTCCTCATGAAAACGCTTCGCTTTTGTCTCGCCGCGATTCCGGCTCTGGCCCTCACCGCGCCCGCCCATGCTTATTGGGAATATGGCCATCAGACGGTCGCGCAGATCGCCTATGCCAATGTCACGCCGAAGACGCGGGCGGCGATCCGCCGCCTGCTGGCGCAGACGCCCCAGCTCGACACGCCCACCTGCCCGGCGACGACGATCGAGGGCGCCAGCACCTGGGCCGATTGCGTCAAGCCGCTCAAGAACGCCGACGGCAAGCCGCGCTTCGGCTATGCCTATAACTGGCACTTCCAGGACGTGAACATCTGCGCGCCGTTCAGCCTGGAAGAGGCGTGCAAGGACGGCAATTGCGTGTCGGCACAGATCAAGCGCGACGTAGCGGTGCTGCGCGACCATCATGCGAGCGGCAAGGACAAGGCGCAGGCGCTGGTCTTCCTGATCCACTTCGTCGGCGACCTGCACCAGCCGCTGCATGCCGGTGAGAAGGGCGACAAGGGCGGCAACGACGTCGCCGCGGCCTATGGCGAATACAGCCCGCGGCGGTTCAACCTCCATTCGATCTGGGACGGCACGCTCGCCGAGCGCGCGATCACCAGCGGACCGAGCCTGGTGCGACGCTATTCGCCGGCGGAGAAGGCGCGGATCGCCAGGGGCGATGTCGACGATTGGAGCCGCGAATCGTGGCAGGTCGCGCATGACGTCGTCTACGCCAGCGCGTTGAAGGGCGATCCGTGCGGACCCAGCCCGGCCAAGGTGACGCTGGACGAGGCGACGATCGAGAAGATCGTGCCGGTCGCGCGGCTGGAAGTGGAGCGGGGCGGCCTCCGGCTGGCGAAGCTGCTCGACCGCGCGCTGGGGTAAAGTTTCCCGGCGCGGGATGGGGACCTGCCCAAAGGAGGGTGGAGGGGGGCGGCGCGGCGTTCTGCCGTCAGCCCCCCCCGTCAGCCCCCTGTCAGCCGTTGCGGGCTGACGCCTCCCCGCGAGGCGGGGAGGCATGGGTCATTCAGCCGTCGCGGCCGGGGACGTCGTGGTCGTGCGGTTCCTCGCCCTTGGCCTTGGCCTCATTGTAGCGATCGATCGCCTCGACGGTGATGCGGCGCGCCTCGGCGGCGTCGCCCCAGGTGCCGACGCGCACCCACTTCTTCTTCTCCAGGTCCTTATAGTGGGTGAAGAAGTGTTCGATCTGCTCGAAGACGATCTCCGGCACGTCCGCCCGCTCGCCGACGTTGCTGTAATAGGGGAAGACCTGGTCGACCGGCACGCAGACCAGCTTTTCGTCGCCGCCGGCCTCGTCCTCGAGATTGAGCACCGCGATCGGCCGGGCGCGCACGACGCAGCCGGGGATGAACGGCGAGCGCGCGATCACCAGCGCGTCGAGCGGGTCGCCGTCGGGCGACAGCGTATGCGGCACGAAGCCATAGTTCGCCGGATAGCGCATCGGCGTGTGCAGGATGCGGTCGACGAACAGGGCGCCCGACGCCTTGTCGAATTCATATTTCACGGGCTCGCCGCCGGTCGGCACCTCGATGATCACATTGAGGTCGTCGGGCGGACTCTTGCCGACCGGGATCAGATCGATACGCATGCAATTCCCTTGTAAGAAACCGCGCTTTCCCTCAGCGCGGGGCCAGAAGACGATCGAGCCCGCCTTCGCCGGTGCCGACCTTCTCGAGGCGCGGATAGCGGGGACCGCCATGATAGTCGATGGCGACGTTACGGAACCGTGGCCCATTCTTGACCAGTAGCTGGATCGGCTCCTTCGACGTCTTGGCCGCGACGATCGCGGCTTTCAGGCGATCGCCGCTATACGCCTCGCCGCCGATCGCCTGGATCTGCGTGCCGACGTCGAGACCCGCCTTGAACGCTGGCGAATCCCAGATCACGCCGTTGACGTTGCCGTCCGGGCCGACGTTGAGGCCGATCGAATAGGTGACATCGGTGCCGCGACTCTTCTCCAGCCTGCTGAAGTATTTGGTCGGCGTATCGGTGTAGACGAGCTTGTAGCCGTTCATCGCGAAGCCGTTGACCGGCGCGGGCTTGCCCGTCTCGGTCAGCCGCTGGTTGAGGAAGCCGGCCCAGTCGTAGGGGACGATGCCGTTCAGCGTCTTGGCGACGTCGTCGAACGTATAGGTGACCTCGCCATAATCACCGTCGCGGATGCCGAAGAAGGCGCGGGCGAAATCGTCGATCGACTTGGTGCCACCCGACTTCTGGCGGAGCATCGCATCGACCTCCATCCAGACCATCAGGCCTTCGTTGTAATAATCCTCGCTGCGCTGCCAGCTGGTCCAGCCCTTCGGCCGGCGCGCGGAGATGATCGGATCGTTGGTCGTGTCGACCAGGTCGCGCCACTGGCGGCCGGGCGCGAGGTCGTAACTGCCGGCGATCGCCGCATAAGCGTCGAGCGTGTCCTGCTTGCTGACTAGGCCGGAGCGCGCCTGCAGCACATAGCCCCAGAATTGCGTCTGGCCTTCGTACACCCAGAGCAGCGAATCGCGCATCGGCGTACGGAAATCGGGCGTCCACAGATCGGCGCCGCGGCGGAACTTGCCGTCCCAGCTGTGGGTGAATTCATGCGGCAGCAGATTGCGCGCCGCGACGTTGGAATCCCATTCGGTGAAATAGGTCTTGGCGGTGCCGTCCTCCGACGACCGGTGATGTTCGAGGCCGATGCCGCCGAGCTGGTCGCTGAGCGAGACCAGGAATTCGTAATGGTCGTAATGCTGCGCGCCGAAGGTCTTCACCGCCTGGTCGACGAGCCGCTTGTGCGCCTCGATCTGCTCGGGCTTGGCGGCGAGCAGATCGGGCGAATCGGCGAAGACGTTGAGGTTGACGCGCGGCGATAGCGGCCAGGTCTTGCCGTAGCGGCCGGCGAGCACCGGCGAATCGACCAGGATCTCGTAATTGGTCTGCTGATAGGCATAGACCGACCCCGCGGCCTTCGACGGCACCGCGCCCGCCGCGGTCCAGCCTGCGGGGAAGCGCGCGGTCATCTGGATCGGGATCTGACGGGTGAAATAGCCGGCCGGATAGAGGCTGACCGAATTGGGCTGCAGGCTGATCAGCGCCGGCGTCGCGACGACGCGGCCCTGATTGCCCTGCGTCGCGGAGATGAACTGGAATTCGACGTCCAGCGTCTTGGCGCCGGCGGGCACGTCGATGTGGAAGGCGTAGACGTCGACCGGATCGCGCGTCCAAGGCAGGATACGGCCGTTGGCGCGGATCACCAGGCCGGCGAGCTTCTCGATCTCGCCGCGCGGGGCGTGGTTGCCGGGCAGCCACTTCGGGTAGAGCAGCGCGACCGGGCCGCTCTTGGCGACCGGGATCGTCTCCTTAACCCGGAAGATGCCGCGCTCCGTGTCGGTCGCGTCGACATCGAGCTTGATGACGCCGGGATAGGGCGTATCGACCGCGTCGGGAATGGTGTCGACGAAGGGGACCGGCTGGGGCGCGGTGTTGCCGGCGGGAACCTGGGCCAGCGCCGGAACGGCGACGGCGGACGCGAGCAGGGCAGCGACGAGAAGCTTGGCGTGCATGGAAGGCCTTTGCGGCTGAAGGAATGGCGGGATGTTAGGCGGCTGAAACGTCAGCCGTCCAGTCCCTTCACATCGGCGCCGGCAGAAGGGCGATTCAGTTGCCGCCGCCGCCCAGCACGTTGATCGAGAAGGCGACGACACCGAGATTGAAGACGAAGGCGGCGAGGCACTGGCCGATCGCGACGCGGCGCAGGCGTCGCGAGGCGATCGACACGTCCGACGTCTGGAAGGTCATGCCGAGCGTGTAGCTGAAATAGAGGAAGTCCCAATAATCGGGCTGGTCGCAATCCGGGAAGCACAGCCCACCGGCATCCTTCCCGCCCTTGTCGGCGGCGCTGTAGAACAGATGCGCATAGTGCAGCGCATAGACCATGTTCGAGAACAGCCAGGCGAGCACCAGCGTCACGATCACCAGCACGATCGCATAGGTGTCGTTCTTGCCCTTCAGCTCGCCGGCGACCGCGACCAGGATCACCAGCATCGTCGCGCCGGTGATGCCGAGCAGGACGGCGCGATTGGCGTCGTTGTCGCGCGCCGCGCGACGCATGTGGTCGATATCGCCGCGGCGGAACAGCGGGATCAGCGACAGCAGGAAGATCAGGCTGGCGCCGTCGAAGGCCACCATCGTGCCGCGCCCCTTGCCGATCGCCGGGATGAGCAGCGCCAGGCCGGCGACGAACAGGAGCGCGAACAGGGCGAAGCGCGGCGGCGCCACCCGTTTGCCGATTCCCCACCAACGTTGTTGTTCGGTCATATCGCAGCGCTAGCGATTCGTCGGCGGCTCGCCTAGATACCCGGCGATTATGGCCCGTATCGAAACTCCGCGCCGGGTGCGCGGCACCCAGGACATCTTCGGCGAGGAGCAGCGGCGGTTCGGGCATGTGCTCGACACGTTCGACCGGGTGCGGCGCCTCTATTGCTTCGGCCGGGTCGAGGTGCCGGTGTTCGAGGACACGGCGGTGTTCGCGCGCTCGATCGGCGAGACGACCGACGTCGTGTCGAAGGAGATGTACACGTTTCCCGATCGTGGCGGCGATTCGCTGACGCTGCGCCCGGAGTTCACCGCCGGCATCGCGCGCGCCTTCCTGACCGAAGGGTGGCAGCAACATGCGCCGCTCAAGCTGGCGACCAGCGGCGCGGTGTTCCGCTACGAACGGCCGCAGAAGGGACGCTATCGCCAGTTCCACCAGATCGATGCGGAGATCCTGGGTGCGGCCGAGCCGGCCGCCGACGTCGAATTGCTGGTGATGGCGGACCAGCTGCTGCGCGAGCTCGGCATCGCGGACGGGGTGACGCTGCAGCTCAACACGCTCGGCGATGCCGCGACGCGCGACGCGTGGCGCGCGGCATTGGTCGCGCATTTCGAGGGACATCGCGGCGATCTGTCGGAGGACAGCCTGGTCCGGCTCGACAAGAATCCGATGCGCATCCTCGATTCCAAGGACCCGCGCGACCGCGGCATCGCCGATGCGGCACCCGACATCGACGCCTTCCTGACCGACGAGGGGCGCGCCTTCTTCGACGCGGTCACCGCCGGACTGGACGCGGCCGGGGTGGCATGGACGCGCAACCCGCGGCTGGTGCGGGGCCTCGATTATTACCGCCACACTGCGTTCGAGTTCGTCACCGACCGGCTCGGCGCGCAGGGCACGGTGCTGGCGGGCGGCCGCTACGACGGGCTGATCGAGAGCCTGGGCGGCGCGCCGACGCCGGGTGTCGGCTGGGCGGCGGGGGTCGAGCGGCTGGCGATGCTGCTGGAGGAGCCGGCGCTGCCGACGATCGACGCGGTGATCGTACCGATGGGTGCGCCGGCGGAGACGCGCGCGACCGGGTTGCTGGCGGCGCTGCGCCGCGCGGGCCTTGCGGTTGACATGGCATACAAGGGCAAGATGAAGCAGCGGCTGGCGAAGGCCGATGCATTGGGCGCGCGCCATGCGCTGATCCTCGGCGACGACGAGCTGGCGGCGGGCGTCGTGCAGGTGAAGACGCTGGCGAGCGGGGAGCAGCGGCAGGTGGCGCTCGGCGATGTGGCGGAGGCGCTGCGGTGACCATAGCCGTCATCCCCGCGCAGGCGGAGATCCAGAACCTCTGCCGGATCGCAAGGGCCACGCCGCCTGCGTGTCTGGATTCCAGCCTGTGCGGGAATGACGGGGTGGGAGCGCCGCGCGCATGACCACCATCTCCCCCGAACGGATCGCGCAGATCGAGGCGCGGCGGGACGAATTGCAGGCGCTGATGGCGACCGGCGACCTGCCGTCCGACCGGTTCGTGCAGGTCTCCAAGGAATATGCCGAGCTGGAACCCGTTGCGCGCGCCGCGGCGGAGGTGCGACGGCTGCGCCAGGAGGCGGACAGCCTCGCCTTCATGGCGGAGGACGGCGACGAGGAATTGCGCGCGCTCGCCGCCGAAGAGCTGCATGCCAACAAGGCGGCGCTGGAGACGGCGGACCGCGGCCTCGCGCTGGCGCTGCTGCCGCGCGACGCCGCCGACAGCCGCGCCGCGATGCTCGAAATCCGCGCCGGCACGGGCGGCGACGAGGCGGCGCTGTTCGCCGGCGACCTGTTCCGCATGTACCAGCGCTATGCGGAATCGCAGGGCTGGCGCGTCGAGCTGATCAGCGCATCGAGTTCGGACGCGGGCGGCTACAAGGAGGTCGTCGCCTCGGTGACGGGGCAGGGCGTGTTCGCCCGGCTCAAGTTCGAAAGCGGGGTCCATCGCGTCCAGCGCGTGCCGGCGACGGAGAGCGGCGGCCGCATCCACACCTCCGCGGCGACGGTGGCGGTGCTGCCAGAGGCGGAGGAGGTGGACGTGCAGATCGATGACAGGGACCTGCGCATCGACGTCTATCGCTCGTCGGGACCGGGCGGCCAGTCGGTCAACACCACCGACAGCGCGGTGCGCATCACCCACCTGCCGACCGGTCTCGTCGTCATCCAGCAGGACGAGAAGTCGCAGCACAAGAACAAGGCCAAGGCGCTGAAGGTGCTGCGCACTCGGCTTTACGAGGCCGAGCGCGAGCGGCTGGCGGCGGAACGATCCGGCACGCGGCGCGCGATGGTCGGATCGGGCGACCGGTCGGAGCGCATCCGCACCTACAATTTTCCGCAGGGCCGCGTGACCGACCATCGCATCAATTTGACGCTGCATCGCCTGCCCGAGATCATCGAGGGCGAGATGGGCGAGCTGATCGGCGCGCTGATCGCGCAGGACGAGGCGGAGCGGCTGGCGGCGCTGGATGCGTGAGCGTGGGCGACGGGTGAAGGCCAGCGGCGCGCCTTCCTCCCTCGTCATCCCGGCGGAAGCCGGGACCCATGGACTCGGTGCGGCTAGCGGCATCGCACGCCATCGGCCGCTCGCGACCATGGGTCCCGGCTTCCGCCGGGATGACGAATGGAGGTGAGTGCGTCTCACGCGGTCAGCGCCGCCCTCGCGGACGCCGCCGCCCGTTTCGCCTTTTCACAGACGCCCCGGCTCGATGCCGAACTGCTGCTCGCTCATGCGCTCGGCATCGAGCGCAACGCCTTGCTGCTCGACCCGCAGCGCGAGGTGCCGGCAGCCTTCTGGGACCTCGTCGCGCGGCGCGAGCGGCACGAGCCGGTCGCCTATATCACCGGCTCCCGCGGCTTCTGGACGATCGACCTCGAGGTCGGGCCGGGCGCACTCGTGCCCCGCGCCGACAGCGAGACGGTGCTGGTCGCGGCCGGCGCACACTTCGCCGGGCGCGCGCCGTCGACCGTGCTCGATCTCGGCACCGGGCCCGGCACCCTGCTGCTCGCCGCACTGGACGAATGGCCGGCGGCGGGGCTGGGCGTCGATCGGTCGGCGTCGGCGCTGGCCTATGCGCGGCGCAACGCGGCGACGCTCGGCATGGCGAAGCGGGCGCACTTCGTGCAGGGCGACTGGGCGGCCGCGGTCGACGGGCGCTTCGACCTGATCCTCGCCAATCCGCCCTATATCGGGACGGACGAATGGCTGCCCGACGAGGTGCGGACCTACGAGCCGGCCGCCGCCTTGTTCGCGGGCGACGACGGACTGGACGATTACCGCCAGCTCGCGACCCAATTGCCGCGCCTGATCGCGCCGGGCGGCTGCGCCGCGGTGGAGATCGGCCACACGCAGGCGGAGGCGGTTTCGGCGCTGTTCGCGGCGGCGGGCCTGAGGACCAGCGTGCATCGCGATCTCGGCGGGCGCGATCGCTGCCTGCTCGCTACGCCTTGAAAGATCGTGGTCAACGCCACATATTTCGCTTGTAGGACCGCCCCCGCGACCGCTATTGCAGCGACGGGGCACGCATCATCACCGTTATGTGGTTGATCGCAGGGCGATGGCCCGCATCCTTCGTCATGACAGCCGCTGGGGAAGCGGCCATGGCAGGGCCCACGTGTCGCGGTGAACCGCGCGCGGGCGCCGGAAGTTTGCGCCATCGGGTCGGGAAAGCCCTTGGTGGGCAGGAGCTTGGGCCAGTTTGGTTTCATGGACCACATACTCGGATCATAGGACAGTAGCTTGATAAACAATCGGCAGAACGGTCGTCGTCGCGGCCGTGGCGGTGGCGGCAACAACAATGGTCCGCGCCAGGGCGGCGGCCAGGGGCGTCCCGACAACGGCAACCGGATCGACAGTCGCGCACGCGGCAACGCCAACCAGCTGCTCGAAAAGTACAAGAACCTCGCCGCGGATGCGCAGCGCCAGGGCGACCGGATCAACACCGAATATTATCTGCAGTTCGCAGACCATTATTTCCGCGTGATCGCCGATCAGCGCGGCCGGTTCGACGACCAGCAGCCGCGCCGCCAGCAACCCTTCGACCTCAACGACGACGACGATTACGGCGACGAGGGTGAACCGATCCGCGCGGGCGAGCAGGACGGCGGTGAAATGCGCCAGAGCGAAATGCGCCGGCCGGATGCGCAGGACGACGGTCGCCAGCAGCGCCGGCGCGAGCGCGGCAACGAGCAGCGCAACGCCGATGGCGAGCCGCGCCAGCCGCGCAACTGGGAAGAGCGCCGGCCGCGCCGTACCGATGTCGAGCAGCCGGTCGAGGTCGCCGGCCAGCACCGCGCCGACACGATTGGCGAAGGGGAATCGCTCGAGGCACGGGCCGAAGCGGTGATCGAGGCCGATGCGCCGGCGCCGCGTCGCCGCGGTCGCCCGCGTCGCGACGCGCAGGTCGAGGCCCCGGCCGCCGAGCCGGAGAGCAACGGCGTCGACGCCGATCGCCTGCCGCCGTCGCTGACGCTGGTCGCGAACGATGCCGACGATGCGCCGAAGCCGCGCCGTCGCCGCACCACCCGCACCCCGGCCGCCGAGGCGCCGGCGGCGGAGTGATCCGGCCGATCCGATAAGCGAAAAAGCCGGTCGTCCCCCGCGGGACGGTCGGCTTTTTCGTGTTGGCTTCGCCTGGCGGTGGCGGCGGGCCTCAGTCCGGCCGGTCGAACCGCTCGACCTCCTCGTCATGGCCGGTGCCCGAACTGAGGAAGACCAGCCCCATCAGCGCTCCCGCCATGACGATCGATCCGCCGACGCCGCCGATCACCGCCAGCATCGTCACCAGATGCAGCGGGCCCTGGACCCAGGCGAGCGCGGCGATCGCACCGGCGCTGACGATCGCGGCAAGCAGCGTCATCCACGCCATGATCGTGCGGAAGCGACCCCAGGCATGGGCGGCGAGCAAGGGATCGTCGAGGCCGTGGTGCGTCATACCTTTTGCATGTGACGGCAAATCGTGATCTCCTCAATGACCTGAAGCAGGCCGGCACGCACCGGCCGCAGCGAGAAGGAGGAGAGGATGACGATCGCGGCAATCCTGCTAACGAAGGGCGACGATGTCGCGTCGTTGCCGGCGCATGCCCACGTCGCCGAGGCGGTGGCGTTGCTCGCCGAGCGGCGGATCGGTGCGGTGCCGGTGATGGACGGCGACTCGGTGGCGGGTATCTTCTCAGAACGCGACCTCGTCTATTCGGTGGCGCGCGACGGCGCGGCGGCGCTGGACCAGCCGCTGTCGGCGGTGATGACCAGCCCGGTCGAGCAGGTTGCGCCCGACCAGCCGGTGATCGCGGCGCTGTCGCTGATGACGCGGCGTCGGATCCGCCATCTGCCCGTCGTCGACGGCGGCCGGATGATCGGTTTCGTGTCGATCGGCGACTTGGTCAAATATCGCATCGACCGGATCGAGGCGGAGGCGCAGTCGATGCGCGACTATATCCGCCAGTAGCTCAGGCCGGCAGCGGCCGCTTGCGGACGATGGCGATCAACTCGCGCAACGTGGTGCGGGCGAACAGGACGAGCGTGCCGCCATAGGTGAGCACGCCGACCGCGACGAGGGCGGCGAGCCGCGGCGCCGGCGCCAGCGGCGGCAGGGCGCGGTCGACGGCAAGCACGACGAGCGCCATGCCGAGGGCGGCCAGCGCGCTCGGCAGGATCGCCGCGAGCAGGTCGCGTGCCCTCACCCCGATCACCGGTAGCGAGCGCCAGCTGCTCACCGCCAAATAGATGGGATAGGCGGCGACCCAGCTCCACGCGAGGCCGATGCCGCCCCAGCGCACGCCGACCAGGAAGGCGGCGGCGAGCACCAACGCACCGAAGGCGCCGTTGCGTGCGCCGATGCCGGGCCGCCCCCGCGCGTCGCAGGCGGGACTGTAGAGCACCTGCACCGTCATGAACGGCATCGCCAGCGCGAGCAGGCGGACGACCGGGACGACCTCTGCCCATTTGCGGTCGAGCGCGGTCAGCACCAGCGGCACTGCGGTGACGGCCAGTCCGGCGTAGAAGGGCAGGGCGACCAGCATGATGATGCGCACCGCGCGCAGGAAGCCGCGCGGGATCGCGCCGGGATCGTCCTGCATCCGCGCATAGGCGCTGAACGCCACCTCGTTGAGTGGCGGCACGAATTTGGAGACGAAGATCTGCGCCAGGAAGAGCGCGGTGGTGTAGATGCCGAGCGCGTGCGCGGTGAGGTGACGCCCGGCGATGAACACGTCCGCCTGGCTCTGCAGGAACCAGAAGAACTGGCCGGCCGCCATGATCCCGCCGAAGCGGGCAAGGTGGCCCGCGCCACGGAAGTCGAAGCTCGGCCACATCAGCGAGCGCGCGCCCCAGGTCAGCACCAATGCCCGCATCGCATAGAGAGCGATCGGCGCCGCGACGAGCGCCCAGACGCCCCAGCCCGCCAGCGCCGCGGCAAGCGCGGTCAGCGCCCCGGTGATCGAGGCGGCGATATTGGCGGTCGCCTGCCGCCGGAAATCCATCGTCCGGCTGAGCAGGGCATAAGGCAGGGCGGCGAACGGGGTGATCAGATAGATCAGCGCCTGGACACGCAGCAGCCGGGCGACCGCCGGCTGGCCATAATAGGCCGCTGCGAGCGGCGCGATCGAAAGCTGCGCGACGGCGAGCACAACGTTGAGCGCGATGAGCATGCCGAACAGCTGGCGAATCTGACGCGGTGTCACCGCCTCGCGCTGGATCAGTCCGCTCGCCAGCCCATAGCCGTTGAGCATGTTGAGGAAGACCAGCACCACCCCGGTCATGGCGTAGAGGCCATAATCGCGCGGATCGAGGATGCGGATGACCAGGAAGGTGGCAGCCCATTGCAGGATTTGGGCGACGATCTGGCTGCCGGAACGCCAGATAACCGCCCGGCGAATCTGATTCCCGAGCGATTCTGCGGCGGCAGGGGCGTGATTCGTCGCGGCGTCCATCCGCTGCGGGCTAGACGGAGAGGGCTTCACAACCGGTAAAGCGCAGCTTTTCTGCGGGTTTGCGGACAATCTGAAAGAAAAATGCAAAAAAGTGTTTGACCGTTCGGAACACCCCGCCTAGAGGGGTGTCACCGCAGCGACGGGCCACACGGTTCGCTTCTACGGTCACCGAAAATCAGGCGCCAAGGTCGCCCTCCACAAAGAGGGTAGGACAGGGCGTCG